>OZ243914.1:0-2133027 GCA_965213715.1 Nitrospirales bacterium | reverse complement strand
GTCACGCCAATCGCGTCGGCCGCGGCCAATAGGACGGATTTGTCATCCTTCAGGTCGATGCTCCGGATGATTTCCAGGATGTTCTGGACTTCCGGGATAGGACTCACCCCATCGATCGTCTGAAGCGTCTTCACGACGCGTTCGACGCGCGTGATCATCGCGGTTGCATACTTCCCTGTTTTCGTCACCTTGGCAAGGGCACGAAGACTGTACTCCAGATCAAGGGCTTTCCCCACAACGTAAAGCATCCGTTGACGCTCCCGGGATACGTCTTCATTCTTTTTTCCTTCAGAACGGAGAAACTTGTGGCGCACTTCACCCAAGGCCCACGACACCAGTTCAAAACCGTCATTCCCGGGGCCATGCCCTCCAACGTTCACCACTTGTTCGTCGGATACGATGTGACATTGATAGCAGTTTGCCGCAAGACGATACAGATTCCCTGGACGAATCATGCCGGACTTCCTGATTGCGGCAAGACGTTCGGCCTTGTGTTTGGGCGTCTCCTGTTCACGGGTCACGTTCTTTCCGCCGTAGTCACCATGAACCGTGAGCCAGGCCTTTGCCGGACCATGGCAGGACTCGCAGGAGATGCCGGCGATGGCTTTCACCTTGTTCTTTCTATAGCCGGACGTGAAATGACAGGTCACACAGGCTGCGGCCTTTTTCACGCGTTTGATTCCCATGGCACCGGCAATCTCTTTAGCCCGCTTCTTGCGCGTGAGGATCTTAAAGGTTGTGGAGTGCAGGGTTTCTCTCCAAACGTGAACCTCCGCCTTGTGACATTCGCCACATTCATCCGGTCCCACAATGCTCAGGAGATCGTCCCCGGAAAGCTCGTTGGCCGCAAGCTCACCATTGGAGAAAACCACAAATCCCGGCACGAGACTGAACCATACCACAACCAACCGGATCGCAGTATTGACGCGATGCATCCGCCCGTCACTTCTTGAAATGGTTCTGCAGGGCATTCACGTTCACGCCTGTGAATGCATTACGCATCCAGAATCAGCGTGCCGGTTGGAATGGAAAAGCACAGGACGCACCAGCCGTCCGCCGGTCTATGCTGAAAGGATGCCACGTACGAGACGGCTCCGGACTTGATGGCCGTCAGACATCTCCCGCACTTGCCGGCGCGACATCCAACGTGCACATTGACGTTATTTCTTTTTGCCAGCTCCAATAATGAGCCGATGCTCGGGTCCCACGTGCACGTCTTCCCTGACCTGACAAAGACGACTTCAATACCTGAACCCGCAGACGTGACGGCTAACTCTGTACGCTTACGATCCAGATGCCGCGACTTCGCTGCCTGTACGCGACGGCAGAACGCTTCACGGGCAAAGCGACGCTGCTGCTTTCCGTATCCGATCCGGCGCCAGAACCCGACGAGCAAGCAGGCGAGGCGAAACAGGCCCGCCACGACGATGCCGCCCCCGATTCCCTGTATCATCCATTCCATCATTCTCTTCCCGGATCAGTCTTTGTTCCTATCGACGCCAGAACGTCGATAGCCCGTCATACGTGTACCGGCAACCCGTGCCCGCTATCAGCGAGACATTCAGCATCCTCAAAATTTCGTGAGCCATTCGAGGCGCGCGCCATAGGACGGATCGCGTCCTTCCTGCACCGCGCCAAAGGCATCGACCTGGGCAACGACGTGACGGCCGATGGCATGTTGATACCGAAGCCCGGCGGCATAGGCGTCCCCATTGTCGACCTGATCGTTCGTATGCTTCCGCCCTCCCAACTCAACAATAAGCTGTTGGCGAGTCCGGTTGAAAAACGCCTGATACCCGAGACTGCCTCCGGCGGCATTGTCGGCCTGGTTGCCCAGTGCAGCCCCATACTGGCCCAATCCCACAGCGGCAAACAAAATCCCTGTTCGCCCGAGCGGGCCACCGGTTTCAGGCCCACGAATAGCCGAGGAAAATTCTCCAATCCCCCAAAACGCATTGAGGTAGAGAAAATCCTGTGTGTGCGGCGGAGTCCAGGAAACTTCATTGAAGACCAACGTACCACGGCTGGTTTGCGGCGTTTCGCGCGTTGTGGGAAGCGAGGCATTGAGGGTCAACGTGGTATTGAAAGGCCCAATGCGCTGAACGCCCCGGAGCCCGGCAAACACGGCATCGCCCGTATCCGCCCCCGCTGCGAGGTAGACAAGATCCAGGTCAACCGTCGTCATGGAAAAGTCCGTTTCCGTAAACAGGCCGAAAAGTTGGGCATCCCGGTCGAGCCGGTTATCGTCCCGGTACACGTTGTCCCACGCATAAAAGGCACTGATCCGTACGTTCGACGTACCCGGGAGTTGCAAGTTGTTCCGGACCAGCGAAACGGCGTCGGGGTTGCCCAGCCCCCCGCTATTGATCAGGATGCCATCCTGAAAAAGCACCGCTTGCCGGCCAACCGAAAACCCAACGTCGAGCATCCCGGTATCCTCAACGTCAAGAGCCGGAACCATCTCTCCCAAGTCCCCTTCAAAGAACATCGTCCTGACCACCGAGTTCCATTCGTCCTGAAAGCCTCCATCAGGCTCGAACGACACGCCGGTAAAACGGTTCTCACGATCCAGGGGACGCAATCCGATCAACAGGCGCTCCGAAGCCGACAACTTGAGATTGGCGAACAGGTCGAGCCGGTGTGCCCATTCAGAAATGCGCGTCGCGCCGTCATCGACGGTCTGCACGGCCATCCGGTGTGTCCCGAATACCCAGAGGGCCGGACGCCACACCGCACCGGTGGGCAGTTCGACTTCCGGACCCAACGGCCCGGGCCCAAGAAACGGTTCTCCCAATTCCAGAAGAAGCGTTGGACGGTGCGGCACGTCTTCCATTTGAAGCGGAAGAGGAATATCAGACAACCGGCTTTCTGATTCCATCTCCCCGGACCGTTCTCCTGCCTCGCCTTGCCCTTCCGAGCCGGCCCATGCCGGTGACAAACCCATCAGGAACGCCAGAACCACGACGGTGGAAAGACTGACTCCTCTCTTCATTGGCCGGAGGTACGATCCTTTGAGAAAACGTCAAAAACCACGTCGCGCTCCCATAACGTGACGTGTCCGTCCAGGACTCCCTCGGCGACGTCACGGGGACTCATTCCATAATCGAACCCAACCTCCTCGATGTCACTGATCAGATTGACCGGCACCATGCCGAGAACCAGCCTGATCGCGGCAGCATAGGGACCTTTGCCCGTTAACCGGGCACCCGGTATCTCGTAAAACGCCCACCGACTCCCGTTTGGTTCAATGCTGCTCCTGTGCTTTCTCACGTTCACCGGACGTCCCAGCAGAACGCTTGATTGCGTGAGCGGGCGTATAAACGGCAACGGATCAAATGAAGGATTGACCGGGAGAACCCGTTCGCTCTCGCTGCCACGGAAGTTCCGGGTGACAAATTTCGATTGCAGATTGAACAGATACGGGTCCAACGGCAGTTCACCATTGTGAACGTACCGTGAATGCGAATCACGAAGATCACCGTTGGGGTCCAAGTCACCGGACTTGAAGATGACCGTTCCATCACGGTCCGTCACCGTCACCTGCAAGTAGACGACACGCTCTGCGTCAAAACCGGTTGGCACTCCATGACCGGCGGTGCCATTCCACACCCGTACCTTAAACCGGATTCCTTGTTCATCGGCCCGTTCAGTCACAACTTCCCCAAGCCTAAATCCTGCCTGCAACACCCGTTTTCGCTGAGCCAGGTATTCGTTCAACAAGACAAATTGTTGGTCCAGAATTTCACGAGCGTCATACCGTTCATCAACGGAATTCCAGCGTTCGGGGAACACCGCGCTGTCAGGAACCGCATCCTCAAACTCATCTGTCCCCCACCCGGCCTCATAATCAAACGCCAGCCACTCCCGGATGGTGGCGGCCTTTGCAGCGTCCGGATTGTGTGGAAAAATTCCGGGATGGATCACCGAATGATCCGGCCCGGGGAACATATGATTGGTGCGTTTCCGCGGCTTGGTCTCGACGTCTCCGACCCGGGCGGCAGGCGCCACGGCGTATCCCGACGATCGACCGGGCTCCTTTCCCATATGACAATCCTGGCAGGTGACGCCTTTCTTCGCAGACGGCGACGTCTTATACTCACTGAAGGTTTCCTCCAGACGAAATCCATTGAGCAAATTGACGTCGTGGCAGACACCACAAAACCCGGGGGTCACGAGTTGGAAAAATTTCTTCACGTCGGTGTGAATGGCCCGGCCCGGTTTGCCCCGTTCGGTGGTGACCTGATATGCCTCATTTTCAAGCACATGCTGGAGTTCCTTGTTACCCGTCGGTCCGTAAACCGGTTCGAACAGGTCGCCCTCCACTATCTTCACCCGGCCGCTTTCTTTCCCATAGGCTTGATTGATCCGGTGACAAACAATACAGGTCACACCCTCTCGAGAGACCGGATGCCGGTCAATGCTGCTCATGAATACAGGCTCTCCACGGTTCATCCCGACTTGAGTGTGGCACCGGATACAGAAATCCCCATTGGTTCCGTTGGTCCGCTTGAGGATGGTGCCCTGCATGGCATTGAACACGGGACTCATCTGAGCATAGGCGTGCGGGGATACCGACCATTCACGATAATGATCCTCATGACACGTTTTACAGGTGGCAGCCGAGGGAAACCGGTTCTCCTCTCCCAGTACCCCGTGCACGGATTCGGAAGCCATGTCCGGCTCGCCAGTTGACGGTTCCGCCCCACTGGGCGGAACCGACGGCACACCCATCGCGATCAGCAACAATGGAAGCATCAGGTGATTCGTTTTAAACTTTGACGTCATTGCCGCCCCCGACGAGACCAATCATTGGCGCAGCAGGATTCTTTACCCTGACGTCTTTCCAGATGAGACCGAACGCTATGAATACAGGATTCAAGCATTTCAACTTCATTGATGTATGGGAATTCTGTCGCGAGCCAAGCCCGTGACCCTACCTGCAGGGAACGGGTAAAATTTCGCGAAAATATACGCAATTTCAATTAATTGTCAATGTCCTGAAATGGAATAGACATTCCAAATTTAAATGGAATAATCATTCAGGATTTGGATATAAAGAAACCTGCCGGTTGGCCCGGAAATGCAAAGAAGAGCGAGCGGACCGCCTCTTTCCTGATTGGCAACCGTTCTCTTTTCGCAGTACAATAGGTCTATTCTGTTTGTTGGATAAGAGCCGCTGTGGTCACCTGAAACATGTCCCCCGTCGCTTGTCCCCGGCACGCTGAACCGGGGATCTTACCGGGGAAAGGAGTTGTCCATGAAACGTGCTTCCCATCTCACGCTGCTGATCGCCTTCACCGGCTTTATGGTATTCGCCCTTATGTTCGGTGCCTGCAAACCGGGGTATGCAGCCGGAGCCCCCTTGCTTGGGGACGCCATGGCCCCTGTCCATTCTTTCACATTGAACGATATTGACGGGAACCCCTTGGCCCTGAACACGTTTACGGGAAAAGTCCTGCTCCTGGTCAATACCGCCAGTATGTGCGGCAATACACCTCAATACGAAGGCTTGCAAACGTTGTATGAACGCTATCGGGAGGAGGGCCTGGAAATTCTGGCATTTCCAGCGAATAATTTCGGGAAACAGGAACCCGGCACCGACAAAGAAATTAAATCCTTTTGTTACACCAAATACGCATTGGAATTTCCCTTATTCAGCAAAATCAGCGTCAAGGGAGAGGGCATGCACCCCCTCTATCAGTACCTGACCACGCAAAGCCCGTTCCCCGGGGAGATCGAGTGGAACTTTCAGAAATTTCTGGTGAATCGACAAGGAGACGTGATTGCCCGTTATCGACCGGGCCTGAAACCACTGTCAGCCCAAATCGTTCAGGACATTGAACGGGCACTCGACAAGAGTTGAAAGGGATCAGACTTCGAACTGCACGACCGTTTCCTGTTATAAGAAGGCTTTCAAAGGAGGGAGCGAGGGATTCGATTTCTGGGCCTGGGTCAACGCATACCGAGTTTGTTCCATAACTCATCCCAGCCGGACACCCTGGTGATGCCGGGAGGTGAAAACGTCCGGTTCCAGGGTTGATCCATCAGAAAGACGCGGACGCCCTGCGCCAAATAATCACTCACGTGATCGGGATGATCGTCCACCGCTACGACAATGCCTTCCGCGACTTCCGGCTTGTCTTTCGCATGGTGGAGTTCATCGAACGGAATGCCGTGTTCTTCCAGCCAGTTCAGGGTTTGGGGTCGGGCCGTCGGCCGGCGTGCCGTGATCAGGACGATCCGGTAATCTTCCTGAAGTTGTCGCAGCACCCGTCGCGCACCGGGAACCAACGGAAGCGTTGGAATACTGCGCTCATGAAAATAATCGAAAATCTGTTCGATCAGATCCGGGGGCAGGTTGCTCGTATCGAGCCCGCCGGCACTGGCATACGTTTCGGAAGGCCACTCCTTACCCGTCAATTCATGAAAAATACGCTGAACTTCCTGCTCGGCTTGTGCCACAACGTTATCGATATCAACGGCAAACCCCGGTCGCATGCGTCACAACCCTTCGCTATTGTTGTCTTTGTCGCCGCGTTGTCTCATGACGCTTTCTTTTCTTGACGGCCTCTCCGGACGGCATACGGCATGGGGCAAGACGCCGGACAACAGCCTGGCTGTCGGGTTACGCTATGCCAATCCGGCCTGCCCTTCTGATTACATACCGTGGCCCACACGCCTGACGCAAGCCGGCAGCCAGAATTTGGAGCGACGGGAGCAGCACGTTGAGCGGTCTTTCTTCACAAGGACGTTGAACCACTTTTCCTTCAAAAGCGGGCGTCGATTCAGGATCTAGTCGTTGATCCGAAGCGTCCGAAGCCGGTTCAGGGCCGCGGCGATTTCAAAGGCGCGAGGACGGGCGAAATTGCCGGGATGTCGTTCACCCTGGTGAAAGGGATCGAGTCCGTCCAAACCGGCGTCGTCAAAAAGTTCGACCAGACCTTGGACGGCCGCCTGCAAGCCCCCCTTCATCGAACGGCGTGACGCAAGATGGAGCGCATAGCCTACCGCCCGGGCCTGACTGACGTCCACAAGTTGCTCTACGCCGCTCACGTCAATCACCTCATGCCCATAGGCAATGGCATCCACGGACCTGGCCTCAATCTTTACCTCGCGTTTTCCGCGGGAAGAATCCAGACTCTCCCACAGGGGAACCCTGGACGTCACCCCGGATAACGGCGACGTTGTTTCGATTTCCCGTTTGGTCCGGAACTCCCGCGCGATTCGTCGGGCTTCTTTCGTCAGGTCGAACGGCTGGTAGTCCTGCATCGCGACAACGGTGTCGGCCACGTCGAAATAATCGCCACAACCTCCCATCACCAATACTGTGGAAACCCCATGCCGTTCATATAATTCACGAACGCGGTCCACGAAGGGCGTGATGGGCTCGTGCTCTTTATGAACCAATGCCTGCATGCGGGCGTCCCTCACCATGAAATTCGTCGCGGAGGTATCCTCGTCCAGCAACAGCGCGGTGGCCCCGACTTCGACGGCCTCGATAATCGAGGCAGATTGACTGGTGCTCCCGCTTGCATTGTCCGTTGAAAATTTTGCGGTATCCTGTCCATAAGGAAGATTTTTGATAAACCCGCTGATGTCCACCCGTTCGATAGGACGTCCATCCTCGGCGCGAATTTTGACGGCCCGCTCCGTTGTCACCACGTACTCCCGTCCATCTTCCGGCACGTGGGGATACACTCCACGCTCCAACGCACGCAGGACCGTAGACTTGCCGTGATACCCGCCTCCGACGATCAACGTGACGCCTTGGGGAATTCCAAACCCCGTCAACGAATGCACGAACCTGCCATCCTGAAAAACCGGATGCAGGAGGGGGATCGACACACGCAACGAAGCGGGAGCACGAAATGGTTGGGCCCGTTCACGTGAAAGCGGACGATCGGATGCCCCACTGATCCTGGGAAGAAGCGACCCATCGGCGATGAAGGCCACCAATCCCAACGAATCGAGTTGGCGGCGGATCGATTCCTGATTATCCACGCAATCGACAAACATGCGTGCGCGCTCCTGATCCACGGCCCTCCACTTCAAGGCCCGTGCCGTCATTTCCGGCACTTCCCGGCACAACATGGCCTCGGCCTGACGGCCGAGCACGGTACGACCTTGCGCCGGCAAACCGAGTGACAATCGCACTTCGACCCATTCCGGAGTGACCACCAGGGCCGTCCGTTCCAAGACCTCCTGGCCACCCACGTCGATGGCAACGAGGCCGCTTTTGCCGATTCCCCGGTTGCCCTGACATATTTCATGAATCGCGTGATGCACTTCACGGATTAAAAAATCCTGTAACGCCACGCGACGGACACGACTCGAAAAAAGGCCGGGCGGGAACTCGGCTGCGGCAGAGGGAACGCGCACTCGAATTTTGGAAGGAGACGCGAAGGGATCGCCTTGCACGTAATCGATAAACAAGGCGAACCCAGGAAAGGCATAGGCGCCCTGAAGATCCTTGTATGCCTTGTAGCCCCGGCCATCGATCCGGGCCAGGATTGTTCTGAGATCGTCAACGGTGCGCATCAGCAAGAGAACGCTAAGGCTCGATCGGTTTGGCACTGACGTACACGTTCGACAATTCCTCCAACGCCACCATCAAGGCATGCGTGCCTGAACGTCCGTGCCCATGCGCCTGAACGGCAAGATAGAGCTGATGGACCAAGGCAAGCCCGGGCAGGACAAGCCCCATGCGCCGACTTTCTTCCAGGGCCATACCCATGTCCTTCACGAAATGTTCGACAAAGAACCCGGGATCGAAATTTCGAACCAGGATTCGCGGGGCCAGGTTGTCCAACGTCCAACATGCCGCGGCACCGCCCTTGATGGATTGCAACATGGTTTCCAAATTCAATCCCGCGCGATAGCCGTACAACAAAGACTCGCAGACCCCGATCATCGTTCCGGCGATCGTGATCTGATTGCAGAGCTTGGTGTGTTGGCCGGCACCGGCTGCACCCTGATGGACAAAGGTCCGGCCTAACGCCTCAAACAGCGGCCGGACCGCTTCCATGACGCCGGCCTCTCCGCCCACCATGATGGACAACGACCCGTTGCGTGCCCCGACGTCTCCACCCGAAACCGGGGCATCCAGGAAATGCGCGCCGCGAGCCTTGAGGGCTTCAGCGACCGCAACGGCCAGGGTTGGAGGAGCCGTCGTCATATCCACGAACACCATTCCCGTTCGAGCCTGATGCACAAGACCCTCATCTCCCAAGTACACGTCGGACACGTCCCGGGGAAACCCCACCATCGTGAACACAACGTCGGACGCATCAGCGACCCGCGCGGGCGAATCCGCCCATCGCGCCCCTCGTTGAAGCAGGTCTTCGGCTTTTGCTCGCGTTCGTGAAAAGATAGTGAGTGCATGGCCTTGGGCCAGAAGATGCCCGGCCATGGCTGCACCCATAACACCCGTCCCGATCCATCCAAGACGAAGCGAGGCAGGCGATGTAAACGGTTCGGACATAAGGAACGAAAAACGGTTACCGGGTGGGCAAGGCAGGTTGTTGTTGCGTCAGACAATGTAACGTCCCGAACCCCCATGCCAGATCGACCGCGTGAATCCCGACTACGGGGCGGTCCCGAAACAGTTCACTCAACAGGCCCAGGGCGACCCGGTCATGAGGATCATTGAACGTCGGAACCAGGACTGCCGTATTCGCGATATAAAAATTGGCATAGCTCGCCGGAAGCCGCCGGCCGTCAAAGAACAGCGGGGCCGGCATGGGGAATGGCACCACCTCGATTTTCGTTCCATCCGCCAACGTCGCATTCTCCAGGCGCTCCCGGTTTTCAGCCAGCACGCGATAATTGGCGTCACGGCTGTTCCGTTCCTGACACAACACCACCGTCGCCGGATTGACAAACCGACACACGTCATCCACGTGCCCATGGGTATCGTCCCCGGCGATGCCTCTGTTCAACCAGACGACATTGACCGCACCCAGGGATTCCTTGAACACCGACTCATAGTCCGCTGCGAAAAACCCCGGATTGCGGACTTGGACGTGACGGTCGAGCAAACATTCTTCAGTGGCCAACACGGTCCCGGCCCCGTTCACGTCAATGCTCCCCCCTTCCAGGACCACCTGGTGCCCTTTGTGGATGACGGGAAACAGTCGACAGTTCAACCGTGAGGCCAGCTTCACCGGAACTCGATCGTCCTTTTTCCAATCAGGGTAGCGAGCCCACGCGGTGAAGCGGAACCGTGCGATAGCCATTTCCGAAACCGGCCGGTCCCGCGTCACAAACATCGGACCGAAGTCACGAGTCCACCCACGGTCCGTGGCAATCCGAAAAAACTCAACAACGGCAAGATCGACTCCAGCACGCATCAACATGCTCCGCGCACGATCCTCATGGGTCCGGGACTGAACGAGAATGCGAACCCGTTCTCCATCCGCTAATTTTCGGACGATCTCGCCATACACCCAATGAATCGTGGCCAGTTTCCCGGGCCAATCGTTCGCGTTATGAGGCCACCCCAACCACGTGGCCTCGTGCGGTTCCCATTCCGCGGGCATGCGAAACCCCGCCTGAACGGCGCTCTGATTCACCACCTTCATTCGAGAAGAAACCGGACCATGGGTTGAGAGAGGTCTGTTAACACTCGCCATTGTCACTCTGATCAAAGAACCGTTTCGTCATGCCACCGTACGCATCAACCCGCCGGTCACGCAGAAATGGCCAATGACGCCGGACTTCCTCAATCCGGCTCACGTTCACTTCGGCAAGAAGAATTTCTTCCTTGTCGATCGACGCCTCGGCCAGAACCGTACCGAACGGATCACACACGAACGAACTCCCCCAAAATTCGATGCCGTCTCCACCTGCACCGGGTTTCTCGTGCCCCACGCGGTTCACCGCGGCGACAAACACGCCGTTCGCTATCGCGTGACTACGCTGAATGGTCTGCCAGGCGCTTCGTTGCAACTCACCTTCCCCTACTTTTTCCGATGGATGCCACCCGATGGCGGTAGGGTAGAACAACATCTCGGCCCCTTGCAGCGTCGTGAGCCGCGCGGCCTCGGGATACCATTGGTCCCAACAGATGAGCGTGCCGATTGTCCCCGCACTCGTTTGAATCGCCTGAAAGCCCCTGTCTCCCGGGGTGAAATAAAACTTCTCGTAGTAGGCCGGATCGTCGGGAATATGCATCTTGCGGTAAAAACCCGCCATGGACCCGTCACTGTCAATCACCACCACCGAATTGTGATACAGCCCCGCCGTCCGTCGTTCAAAAACCGGAACGATGAGCACCACGTTGTGCTGACCCGCCACCCGCCCCAACGCCTCGGTCGAGGGACCGGGCACCGGCTCCGCCAAATCACACAACGCCGGATCTTCCGTTTGACAAAAATATTGCGAACGAAACAGTTCAGGCAGGCAGACGACCTTGGCACCACGCCGAACAGCTTCTTCAATATTGGCAATGGCAGCACCGAGATTGTCCTGGGGAACAGCCCCACAAGCCATCTGGATCAAGGCAATCGTCAGATTGTTTCCGGAATTCATGAGAAACGAGCCTACCGGAACTGTTGTTATCCTACAACTCCCCTCGCCGGAACACGTCAATAAAACAACGTTACGAAACAGGTTGATCCGCGAAGGCGGAAGATGGTTCTGGAGAGAGCAGGGCGGCGGGTTCTTCGGCGGCAAGCCTTGCAAGCGTCACACCGGCCAAGGCCTGACGGACGGCTTGATCCCGTTGGCGCAGGAGTACGCCGATGGGATCGTGGCCTTCTTGTGGCTCGTCGGCCGGTTCTTGGTGGGCGACGAGTTGGAGGACTTCCAACGCAGTGACGTGTTCCGGTGGTCGGCCCAATGTCATGCCTTTGGGCTCAGCCGTTCGATAGAGCAAATTGTGACTCACAAAGTTTTCGACAAGGGTTTCCAGCACGGAGAGAGGCACCCTCAATTTCGCCGCTAGTTGCGGGGTTTGGTAAGGTGGAGCACCGGCCATATACTGGCGCGTGACGTGGACGAGCATGGTCAGAGCCAGGTGTTCCTGGAAAGCCGAGGTGTGTTGTTTCCATCGGAGGCGACTCAGATAGGCGGTGGGATGTTGATAATAATAGGCCACTTGCGCACCGACCAGGACAATTAGCCAGCCAACGTAGAGCCACAGAAGAAATAGAATCAGGATGGCAAAACTGGAATAGATGGCACTGTAACGCACCGCTCCGGCAACGAAAGACGCAAACAGCATCCCGACGATTTTCCACAACACTCCGCCCGTGACCCCACCGACCAAGGCCGCCGCAACCGTCACCTGCGTATGAGGAACGAACTTGTACAAAAACGCAAACCCCAGGCAAATCAACACAAAGGGCATGAAAGCCGTTATCCAGAGCACGGCCATTCCCACGGGTTCGACCCTCAAGATCGTCTGCACGAGCCAGTGGCTTTGGGCCGAGGCAATGGTGGCAACAGCCGTGAACACGAGCACGGGTCCCACCAGGACCACACTCAAGTAGTCGGTAAACTTTCTTGCCAGAGGTCGCGCATCGCGCACGCACCAGATGTAATTGAGCGCTTCTTCGATTTTGTCGATCAGGGAAAACGTGGTATAAAACAATCCGGCCAAGCCAACTGCCCCCAAGGCCCCGACCTTGAGATTGTTGACGAATTCGACAATGTGACCGGCGATTTCCGCGCCTTTTTCTCCCAACGGTTCCAAGCCTTGGACGAGCAGCGGCTCGAATTGCTGATGGACACCGAAGGCTTTCAACACGGAAAACGTGACCGCCAGGAATGGGACGAGGGACAAGAGCGTGGTCGAGACAAGACTTGTGGCTCGGATGCTGAGCACACCGTCACGAAAATCCGAGATCGCCACGACGATCAACCGCAAGGGCTTGATATACAACGCGGCCAACCCCTGGAGGGTTGCGGAGTCCTGAAGCCACAAATCCCGGCGAAAAAAATTTTCGATTTGCTGCAAGATGTTCACGGGGTTTCCTGCCGAATCATCAACCAGTTCGGGTTTCCATCACCTTGATACTACGTAGGCTACCGTGGATATGTCCAAAAGTCCAGACCGGTTCTCTTCTTCACAAGGCCCTCGACGGGTGGCGAACCGACCGGATCGTTCTCATCCCATCATGCTGAAACCGATTGTGCATACGGGACTCGCCGGGCTTTTCCTGTTTCTCTTCCTTATGGCTTGTGAAGAACAGGTGCCTTCGCCTCCGGCCTCAAGCCCTGAGCCAAACCTGATACGAGAACATGACGATGCAGCGGATGAATTCGTCCTGTTAGAAGCACTTCGCGAAGCCGAAGCCAAGGGACAACCGGACAGCGAGCTTGCCACAGCGTTGCATAACGTCGGTGAACTGTATCGAATTCGGGGGGATCTGGCTGCGGCCGAATCCTATTTCTGGCGGGCGCTTCCGGTGTGGGCAGCCTCGGTCGGAGCTATGGACCCACGCATGGCCATCAGCTTAAGCAGCCTGGCTTCGGTCTTTGAAACCAGGAAAGAATATACAAAGGCCCTCCCTCTGGTTGAACAGGCGCTCAAAATCAGAGAGAAGGCCTTTGGCGTTGATCATCCCCTGCTCGTTCCCGGTCTGGAACAGTATGCCGCTTTGCTCAGGCTTCTACATCGTACCGAAGAAGCAGAACGGATAGACAGGAGAAAGGACCGTCTTCATGATTCTAGTTGAGTGAAACGGTATTCACCTCCCTGGAAAAATGTGCCCGGCGGTTGGATTGGAAGCACGAGGCACTAAACACGTAGCAGAGGAGTTGATCTTTCCCAAAGGAAACCACGGTCATTTGATGCGACGGAACCCCTAACTGGGACAAATACCATTGGGCTGTCTCAGCCCGTCTTTGGCCGAGGATGTAATTATAAGCCTGCGTTCCGCGCTGATCACAATGGCCCTCAATGGTAATGCGAGCATGGGGGTGTGCCTTGAGCCACTTGGCGTTGGATTCCAGGATCTCATGAGACTGCCTGGAAAGTTGCCAACTGTCATAGGCGAAAAAGATATCCTTGAGATCCTGTAACACAGGCATGTCCTTTCTCTGGCCATCATCAGGGGCGGTAGAAGTACCGGACGAGGGGCCTGATGCCGCCAATTGATCCCCGGCCGGAACCCGTGACGGACCTTCGCTGTTTGGCATCCCGGAACCCCTCGAAGCAGATTCTCCGGCTCCCTGGCTCATCGAGGCCGAGAGACCGGATGAAGATTGGCTTCCCGTCTGACCTGACTCTCCAGCCAAACCCGCTCCCTCTTTGTTCGCAGAAGAATCATCGCGTGGTAATGCTGCGGCTGCCCAGCCGTCCCCCCCCAAGGATTCCTCTTCAAGCTGAACCACAGGATCTCCGAAAAAGTCTTTCTCATCCTGATCACCGGCAAGCTCATGTGATCCATCGACTGGAGCAATATCTTCTACTCCGCTGACGCTACGAATCGCTTTGTTTTCACAAGCCAACGTCAACATAAGCAACCACGACAATGCGATTATGGTGATTGGTTGATGTGTTTTCATAATGTATCCTCCTGGATGCTGGTTGTTCCCTATCCGTGCATAACAATGTGTTTCTTCCATTCCAAAGACGAGGGTTCTCCCTCACCTGAACAGTGACATGCAAGAGCCGGGCCAATTCACCAAAGGGCAAGGTGACCCGTTGCTTCAAAAAACGTCGGACGAACCAGCCACCAATGACGAAAAGGCTTGTCAATATTGGCCAAAAGCATTTTCAAGATAAAATCAAGATAACAATATAACCGGATGAAAAAAACATCGAAGAAACAGGTCGAGTACGTTCGATGCGGGCTGGTTGATGCTTTTTGTCAACAAACGTGGCTTTTTGTCAACGCTTTGAGTCACGGCCCTTTTCCAACGGAAGCCGTTCCGGCACCGGCACGTTCATTTCCACGGACACGAATTGATAGCCCTGCCCGCCTTTCTTTTTGACACGGTACATCGCCCGGTCAGCTTGTGCAATCAACGCATCGGGCTCGGTGGCATCGACAGGGTACAACGCAATGCCCACACTGGCCGTGATTGGAATTGTCCGGTCACCAACGATTGCCGGCCGGCCGACAGCATTCAGGACTTTCTGTGCCACGGACCCGGCATCCTGCCCTTGAGCCAGGTCAGACAATACCATGGCAAACTCATCGCCGCTGAGCCGGGCGATGGTGTCCGTACGACGCACGCAACGCACCAGACGATCTGCCACGATTTTGAGCAGCGCGTCCCCTGTCTCATGACCCAGGGCATCATTAATGGCTTTAAAATGGTCCAGGTCTACGAAGAGCACACCGACTCCCCGGCCATAACGTTTCGCCCACGCCAAGGCCTGCTTGAGTCGATCGGCGAATAGAATCCGGTTGGGTAAATCAGTCAGAGGATCGTGATGGGCCAAGTGAAATACCCGCGCCGCCGTCTCTTTGCGAACCATGGCCAAGGCCAAGATGATCGAGACGTGCCTCGCAAGGATTTCGACCCATTGAATCGTAGACGCATCGAACGTGTCCCGGCGTGGGCCATAGAGAGCCAGGACACCGACCACCAAATCCCGCGTGCGGAGCGGAATCATGAGTTGCGCCGGGTAAGATCTCCCTCCCACGCGACAAGACGTCTCGCCAACCCGGTCACGCTCCACTTGAAGATGAAGCGTCCTGTCCGTACTCAGGACGGAGTCCACGCCATGCCGTTCCTCATCAGTCAAACAAAACGAATCCGGGTTCAAGCCGGGATCAGCGGTCCGCGTATAGACCGAGAGGTCTCCGCCGGACTCTCGTATCGCCACCCACACCAGGGGAGACTCGAAACGTTGAGCCATTTGACCACAGAGGCCCGAAACGCATTGCGAAAAAGGAGCCCCTTCCAGAACCTGTTCACCCAGATCCTGAAGCAGTGGGAGAAGCTCTTCCGGGATCAACGTCTTCATCTCCGGTTCTCATGCGGGAACGGTGATGACGCCCGCCTCGACGTCACGCTGAACCTGAGCATAGCGTTCGGGTGTCCCAACGTCCGACCAGTACCCGGAAAACACGTACCCGGCAACCATGGCTCCCCGTTGCAGCCACCACACATAGGCATCAATGATTGAAGAGAAACTGCCTTGCGGGACGTGACGCAGCATACATGGGTCGAGCACGTGGATCCCGGCAAACATGCGGCGGCACGAGGAGCCATCGTCTTCTTGAGCCGCACGTCCTTTTCCCTGAATGCGCAAGACCCGGTCCTCCTCACCGGTCTCAACCGCGCCCCAACGCTCGACGTCGGGATCATCACGGATTGCCATGGTGGCGAGCGCCTCTTCTTTGTGATGACGCGCAACCAGTTCGGACAAATCCAGATCCGCAATCGTATCCCCGTTCACCACGAGAAACGGGGCGTCTTCAAAGAACGCTTCGACTTGTTTGATGCCACCACCCGTTCCCAGCAACACCGGTTCCTCCGAATACGAAAGCTGCATGCGCCATTGCGAACCATCGCCCAATGTGTCCCTGATCTGCTCGCCGAGGTAGTGCACATTGATCATCACGCGTTCAACGCCATGGCGACGCAGCAACAGAAGATTCCACACCAGAAGGGGATAGGGGCCCACGGGCAAGAGCGGTTTCGGAACGGATTCCGTCAAAGGACGCAGCCGCAGACCAAGACCCGCCGCCAAAACCATGGCTTTCATGGTATCGTCGTCACCGCCATTCGGGAATATAAGGCATGAGGTGCAGAAGAAGCGGTTGCAACTCGGGATATTTTTCCAGGTTCCGTCGCACGTAGCCCAACGTCCGGGGAATATCCGCCAAGAATTTGGGGTTCCCCTTGACCCGGTCAATATACACGAACCGGCCCGCGGCTTTCAGGTTGCGTTGAATGCTCGTAAAGTCGAAGAGCCGCCGAAACGCCGCTCGATCCGTCAACAGCAACCGCTCCTGTCCGTCCGGATCGAGTCCCGCACGCATCCCGGTGACGTATCGTTCGATCATCTCATCGACAAAGCCTTCATCCAATGCCACATAGGAATCCCGGAGAAGCGAAGCCAAGTCATAGGTAGCCGGTCCCAACAGGGCATCCTGAAAATCAATGACCCCCAGGCGCTCACCATCCACCATCAGATTCCGCGAGTGATAATCCCGATGCGTAAACACCCGGGGTTGCGTGGCCATCCATTCAGCGATAGCGGAAAACCCGTTTCGAATCACCTTTTCGTCATCCGCACACATCGGCGTGTTGTCACACCTGGCCTGAATACCGTACTCCCAAAAATGCTCGAACTCCCACATCAACAGCCGCGCGTCAAACGAGCGGGAAAACGCTTGGCAGTCACCGGTGCCGGCGCCATGCGCAGTCAGTTGCAGGTGGATCCGAACCAGCGTATCGACAGCCAGCGGATAGTATGTCTGAACGGCGGATTTCCCATCTTTGAGACAGGCATGAAATAAGGTCAGATCCCCGAAATCTTCGAGGTACAGGAGCCCGGCAGTTTCATCATAAAAGTGAAGCACGGGAACCGGGATCCCCAACCGGGCCATGGGCCGCAGGATATTCAGAAACGGAAGTTCGCGGATATCCGCGGCGGCGGTGCTGACGGCTTCTTCCGAAACCTTGAATCCCTCCGGATCCGCCAACTGCATGAGGATCAGCGAAGAGATGGGAGCCTGGGTTAATTCAAGCCGGTAATACCGCCGATTCGACGCATCGCCGCACAACGGCACGCTACGAACCAGCTCGGCCCGAAAAGGCAGCCGGGTCCGCAGCGTCGTCTCCAACAACACCGGATCCGGCCGAGGAGGTGAAGAAACGGGTTCGAGGTCCATACCGCTAAATTATAAGGCGTCTCACCTGCCCTGTCACTTTGCAATATCAGAATAACCAACGGTAAGCTATAGTCCAGTTCGCAACGGGCTATTGTCCCCTCATACACGCCTAAAAGCACATTGACACGTTAAGGAAGGGACCACACATGGAAATCGGATTCATCGGACTCGGTAAAATGGGTATGAACATGGTGACGCGGCTTCGGCAGGACGATCACCACGTGCGAGTCTTTGACCGGGCACAGGGCTTGATGGCGCAGGCTGAGGAAACCGGCGCGGCCGGATCATCTTCGCTGCAAGACCTCGTGTCAAAACTGACCAAGCCTCGCGCGGTCTGGATGATGGTCCCTTCGGGCGTGCCCACGGAAGAGACCGTTCAGGCCCTGGCGGACCTGCTGGAACCCGACGACGTGATCATCGATGGGGGCAACACCAACTTCCACGATGACGTCCACCGGGCCGCGGCATTGAAGACCAAGGGGATTCATTACATCGACGCCGGAACCAGTGGAGGCATTTGGGGACTCCAGGTCGGCTATTGCCTGATGATTGGCGGTGAAGAACCGATCGTACAGCGGCTCAAGTCAGTGTTCACCACCCTGGCCCCGCAAGACGGATGGGCGCACGTCGGCGGCCATGGGGCCGGCCATTACGTCAAAATGGTTCATAACGGCATTGAATACAGCATCATGCAAGGCTATGCCGAAGGATTCGAATTGATGTCGAAAAGCGATTACCATCTCGATTTGCCCAAGATTGCCGACCTGTGGATGCATGGGAGCGTGGTGCGTTCATGGCTGTTGGAACTCGGGGCCACGGCCCTCAAGGATGATCCCACGCTTGCAGGCTTGAAGGGATACGTTCAGGATTCGGGCGAAGGTCGATGGATGCTGATGGAAGCGATGGACAAGGACGTGCCGGTCCCCACCCTGTCCGCGGCGCTCTTCACCCGCTTCCGGTCCAGGCAGGAAGAGTCGTTTTCGGAAAAAATGCTGGCAGCGCTCCGGCATGCATTCGGCGGCCACAAAGTGAAATCCTCAACGTGAACAAGACGGCATGACCAGGACCAACTCCAGCCCCCAAGTCGAGCCCTGCACCCTCGTTATTTTCGGGGGATCAGGGGATCTCACAAAGCGCAAGCTCCTGCCGGCTCTTTATAATCTGGGACTGGACGGATTGCTTCCCGCGAACTATGCCGTGGTCGGAATCGGACGCAAACCATGGAGTGACGATGAATTCCGTAAAGTGGCATACGGCGGTGTCGAGCAATTCTCCCGCCAGTCTCTCCAACGGGACGCATGGCAGAACTTCGAGCGACGATTACATTATTTTTCCGGAGCCAGTGAAGATCTCACGATGTATGAACAGCTCCGCGGACGAATCGAAGAAATCGAGACCCAATTCCATTTACCGGGCAACCGCGTCTTCTACCTGGCGATTCCGCCGGCCTCCTTCGGACCTTCATGTGAAGGGCTACGACATGCCGGACTGGTCTATCCGGCCGGCCAGACGGATCGTGTTTCCCGGGTCATCGTTGAAAAACCCATTGGTCACGACCTGGAATCGGCAAAAGCCATTAATACGACGATTGGCAACGTGTTCGATGAATCTCAAATTTACCGTATTGATCATTATCTCGGGAAAGAAACGGTTCAGAATATCATGGTGCTCCGGTTCGCCAACAGCATTTTCGAGCCCATCTGGAATCATAAATACATCGACCACGTGCAAATGACCGTAAGCGAAGAGGAGGGCTTGGGCACCAGAGCCAGTTATTACGAACACGCCGGAGCACTCCGGGACATGGTGCAGAACCACATCCTCCAACTCCTCTGCCTGATTGCCATGGAACCGCCCTACTCATTGGACCCGGACGTCATTCGCAATGCCCGGATGGAGGTGCTCCGTTCACTCCGCCCCATCCGCGGAACGGACGTGGACCACGCCACCGTTCGCGCGCAATACACCCCAGGCACGATCAAGAGCCAAGAGGTTCACGGGTACCGGCACGAGGCCGGCGTTCGGCCGGATTCGACAACGGAAACGTACGTGGCGCTTCGGTGCCACGTGGAAAATTGGCGGTGGTCGGGCGTACCCTTTTACCTGCGAACCGGGAAAGCCATGCCACGGCGCGCCACGGAAATTGCCGTGCAATTCAAGGACATTCCGGAAATTCTCTTCAACGCCTCGCCTCAAACGCACCAAGCCCCCAACGTCCTGACGTTTCGCATTCAACCCCATGAAGGAATGGCGTTGAGGATTATGTCCAAAATTCCGGGAAGCCGAACCGCAACCCATCCCGTGGACATGAACTTCAACTATGGCGATGCCTTTACCGCGCCATCGCCTGAAGCCTACGAACGGTTGCTGTTGGACGTGATAGCCGGAGATGCGTCGCTGTTCATGCGACGCGACGCCGTGGAAATCTCATGGGCCTGGATTACCGACATTCTCGACGGCTGGAACGCCCAAGGCAGCCGATGCCTGCCCGAATACCCCGCAGGCACCTGGGGCCCCGTTGAAGCCGACAAGCTGATCGCCACCGACGGCCAACATTGGCGGTTGGTGTAAAGCCGGCGAGATATTCAAGCCAAACGGGCTCTTCTTCAGGAACGGCTCCGGTCGTCATGAGACGGCCCGGACAGCGCCACCTCGACCGCTTGCAGGATTCGCCTGAGACCGGCTTCAACGTCACGACCAAGATGAATCCGGATTACCCGCCGGTTGTGCATGCAAAGACTTTTCATGTCCCCCAAAGCCTGCGCAGCAACCAGCGTCCCAAAGGAATAAGGCTCACCGGGAATGGCCAAGTCCTCGCCCTGATTGGCCGTAACCTGAAGAAACACACCGGAATTGGGACCGCCTTTATGGAGTTGGCCGGTGGAATGGAGGAAGCGGGGGCCATACCCCAACGTCGTGGCGACTCGTTTCGTGTCACGAATGAGGACGCGAAGACGCTGGAGTGCCTCATGAACCGCCGGTGTCCGTTCCAGGTACGCATTGATCGCCGCGTAATCGCCGGTTCGCACCTGAGAGAGGTGTGCGGCCATGACCTGGACCAGCGAAGACGCGCCCTTCAAGGCTTGATGATTCGCGTCATCGGTGAAAAGACAAACATCGCCATCCGTGATCACGGGTGAATCTTCCGGCAAGCATCCGTTCTTTTTGAATTCTTCCAGGTAGAACGTGGTAAACTCCTTGCTTTCCTGGACGTTGGGTTGATCGAACGCATTGACACCCAACAAGGCCCCTGCTGTGGCAGTCGCCACTTCCCACCGGAAAAATTCCTGTCCGAGATTCATCAGACTCGTGCAATCAATGCGCACGACCGGATGGCCGGCCGATTCCAAGGCCTCGACGGTCGCTTCCTGCTCCGGAACGGCCCCATCCGCGTACCGGATATAGACGAAGAGACGATCGTCGCCGTAGACGTGCGCACCGCCCAACGGTTCGTCATCCACCGGGATGAGGCCTTTTCCTTCTTTCCCCGTACTTTCGGCAATCAACTGTTCCAACCAGGCCCCCAAAGCACTAATGGCGGGAGAGGCGATGAACGTCACCTTGTCACGACCGGCTCGGGCCAACGTCCCCAGAACCGCCCCCAACGTAACTCCGGGATTGTCCGGGGCGGGCACGCTCGCCCCGCATTGTTGCCGCATGCGTTCGGCCTGCCGCAGAAGGGCCTCGACGTCCACACCCATCACCGCGGCCGGCACCATGCCGAAGTTGGATAAGGCCGAATAGCGTCCTCCCACGTCTGGAACACCCGGGAAAATCGCGCGAAACCCGAGTGCACGGGCCAAGCCCTCCAGTTGCGAGCCCGGATCGGTAATCGCAACGAAATGCTCGCCGGCCCGGTCTCCCCTGATCCGTCGCATTCGTTCAAAGAAATATTTCTGGAACATCAACGGTTCGGTCGTCGAACCGGACTTGCTCGCCAGGATACACAGCGTCCGTTCGAGATCGACTCTTTCTTCAAAACTCCTCACTTGGGAAGGAACGGTACTATCCAACACGTGCAGTTCAGGATAGCCGGGGATGACGCTGAAGGTCATCCGGAACACTTCAGGACACAGGCTGCTCCCGCCCATGCCCAACAGGAGGAGATGAGCGAACCCGGCGGTTTTGACTTCATCTGCGAACGCCTGCAATTGCGGGACGGAACGGATCTGATGTTCGGAAACGGCCAGCCAACCAAGAGCATTTCGAATGATCGCTTGATGCGCAGAAGCCTCATGCCACAGTACGGGATCCTTGGCCCAGAGCCTGTGGACAAAAGCCTTGGTTTGCAAATCATCCAACGCGGCACGCACGGCCTCGTCGCATGATCCCACCGAGAACGTCTGGCGGTTCATACCCGCGGCACGCGAGCGTTCCTGGCTGTTTGCATTCATGGACCTGATTCAACCGCGACAGAAGAAGTCATTGGTATAAAGAAAATCCGACCTGCAAGCAAAGAAAAAACAAAGACTCCCGAACCCAGCCTTCGCAAGGATTGTATGTATTCACTCATTTATTGACAACTGATTTTTAAAAAACCTTCCTCCGCTCTTTACTATTCCCATCGCATTTTTGTATTATTGGTATTTACCTATATAGTATTACATATTCATTTCACGATAACTTTCATCTCATGTTAAGGAACGTGCGCCATGACCCAGCCATTGCCGGAAATCACGACATCCCCGCCAGCCAAGCTGCACCACACATTCATGTCTGATTAGTCAAAAATTGCTTCTCCGGTATTTACTTTTCCCATTTCTTCATGTACATAAAAGAATGCCTAGTTCTAGACCTATTGATAAAATTTCAGCCTTTTCCCTTCCAAACGAACGTGACAGAGGCAGATGTCGACCGAAAAAAAGAGGACGCACCCCCATGCCCCAGTCATTGCCGCAGACGCAGCCGCGCTGCCATAGTTTAGCCCGGCGGCCCGCTGATCCCTCCGACCGCTTCGTATCCCCCATCGCCCGCCGCCTGCGGCGAGGCCTGTTTTCGGCCCTGCTGTGTCTGCCGCTACTGGCGATGTTCGCAACAGGGGTGCAGGCCCAGACTTCGACCATATCTCTGAGCCTCGACTCTTCCTCGGGCAATGAGGGAAATTCCGACCATTCGGATGTGGACGTCACGATCTCTGTGAGCCCACACCCTTCGGTGACCTCCGTATTCGATTTCTGCGTGAAAAACACCGGCACGGCAACCTTCCGCACGACATCTGGCGGCAAGACGCGGGATTTCGACATCGTCACCGGTTCCAGCGGCGCGAAGCTGACGATGACCCCCCAGAACTGCCATAACTTTACCTTCCACAGCAGAGGGGGGAGCGACAACCAAAGGGTCAAGCTGCGCATCTTCGGCGATACCACGCCGGAGGAAAACGAGACGGTGATCCTCGAACTGCGCAATCCGTACAACGTGGTGGTCTCCCCGACCGCCGGCACGGCCACCTACACGATCAACAATGACGACGTCACGACCTCGACAACCCCGACGGTCACGATCGCCGGCGGCTCGGCGGTGACGGAAGGCACGGGTGCGCAGTTCACGGTGAATGCGAGCCCGGCGCCGACCGGGGCCCTGACGGTACAACTCGACGTCTCGGACGATGACACGAGCGACTTCGTGGCCGCGGGCGACGAAGGCAGGAAGACGGTGACCATCGGGGCCTCCCAGACCTCGGCGACCTATACCGTCAACACGGTGGCCGACAGCACGGACGAGCCCAACGGCGAAGTGACGGTGTCGGTCGCGGAAAGCGACAGTTACACGGTGGGCAGCACGTCCTCGGCAACGACAACGGTCAACGACGATGACGCCGACACCACCGCACCGCAAGTTTCCTCGATTACGCGCCAGACGCCGTCCACTCGATCGACCGATGCCGACAGCCTGACCTGGCGGGTGACCTTCGACGAACCGGTGCAGAACGTGGACGCGGCAGCCTTCCAAGTCTCGGGCACGACCGCCTCGATTACCGGCGTGTCGCAGGTCTCGGGCATGAATGCCTACGACGTCACCGCCTCCGGCGGCGACCTTGAGAACCTCAACGCCACGGTGACGCTGAGATTCGCAAGCAACCACAACGTCCAGGACACGAGCGGCAACGCACTGGCCGCCAACCCCACGCCCACGGGGACGAATCACAATAGCTTCACGGTGAGCAACACGGTCGTCTCGCCCACTATCACCATCACAGGCGGCTCTGCGGTGACGGAGGGCACGCGCGCGCAGTTCACGGTGAGTGCGAGCCCGGTGCCGACCGGGGAACTGATCGTCTATCTGAGCATCACCCAGAACGGCGACGTCATAGCGGTCGAACCGGGCTTGCGGGCGGTGATCATCGACACGTCGGGCTCGGCGACCCAGAACGTCCCCACGCAGAACGACTTTATCGACGAGGCGAACGGCAGCGTGACGGTGACGGTGAACGCCAGAACCGGCTACACCGTGGGGAGCCCATCCTCGGCCACGATCACGGTCAACGACAATGACACGAGGGGCCTCGTACTCAACCCGGCCTCGCTGTCGGTAGGCGAGGGCGACAGCGCGAACTACACGGTGAAACTCGCGACGCGGCCGACGGCTGCGGTGACAGTGACGGTGGGTGGCACGGGCAGCGGCATCACGGTGGACACCGACAGCGGCAGTTCCGGCGACCAGACCATGCTCACCTTCAACCCGGAGACCAGCCCTCTCTGGAGCACGGCACAAACGGTGAGGATCTCGGCGGAGCAGGACAGCAACACCGTCAACGAGTCGGTGACCCTGACGCACACGACCTCGGGCGGAGACTACGGCGCCAACTCGGTGAGCAAGAACCTCACGGTGACAGCCACCGAAAAACCAGCGGCATCGTTCGCCTCAGGGTCTTCGAGCGCCGCCGAGGACGCCGGCACGCACAATGTGACGGTCAACCTCAGCCAGGCGGCGCCTTCAGGCGGTCTTACGCTGTCCTACAACGTCACCGGCACGGCCACGGCGGGCAGCGGCAACGATTTCACCATCCAAGGCTCCGGCACGCTGTCGGTCGCGGCCGGGGCAACGACGGCGACTATCCCGGTCGTCATCCTTGACGACAGCACGGACGAGCCTGCCGAGACGGTGATCCTGACACTGACTGGCGACACGGGCTACACCCTGGGCAGCACGACGGTCCACACGCTCACCATTACCGACAATGACGATCCAGTTGCATCCTTTGCGTCCGCGTCATCGAGCGCGGCCGAGGACGCCGGCACGCACAATGTGACGGTCAACCTCACTTCGGCCGCCCCTTCGGGCGGTCTCACGCTCCGCTACAGTATCACCGGCACGGCCACGGTGGGCAGCGGCAACGACTTCACCATCCAGAACTCCGGCACGCGGTCGGTCACAGCCGGGGCGGCCTCGGCGACCATCCCGGTCGTCATCAATGACGACAGCACGGACGAGCCTGCCGAGACGGTGATCCTGACACTCACCACTGGCACGGGCTACACGCTGGGCACACCGAGGGCCTACACGCTCACCATCACCGACAATGACGATCCGCCGCCCGGCACGCCGGCACTGGAGATCTCAAAGAACACGCTCAGCATCTCTGAAGGCGGCACGGACAGCTACACGGTGAGGCTGGCGACGGAGCCGACGAGCACGGTAACGGTCAACATCGCCTCGAATAATGCGGATGTGACGGTCGACCCGTCCTCGCTCACCTTCAACGCCAGCGGCAACAGCAATCGCTGGAGCAATCCGCAGACGGTGACGGTCTCGGCGGCACAGGACGACGACGCGAACAACGACAGCGCGACGCTCACCCACACCGCCTCGGGCGGCGGCTATGGCAGTGTGACGGACTCGGTCACGGTCACGGTCGACGACGACGAGACGCCGCCGGTGCCGACGGTGAGTTTCAGCGCCTCGGCCTACAGTGTTTCGGAGGGTGATGCCGTGAGTGTGACGCTGAACATCCGCCCGGTTCGCAATTCCGCCACGGAAGTTGGCATCACCTACACGAACGGCACGGCAGGCAATGCCGACTACAGCAAGAGTCCGGTGAGTCTTATCATTCCGGCCAACGCCGGCACGCATATCTTCACCATCCAGACCACGGAGGATCAGGACGTCGAATCAAACGAGACCTTCACTCTCGCCCTCGACACGGTGCCGGCCGGGGTCAACACAGACAGTCCGTCCAGTGTGACCATCACCATCACCGACGACGAGACCGACACCACCGATCCGCCCGGTCCGAGGAATGGGAATGATGACGAGGAGGGAGAGGATGATCCAGATGGGCAAAACCAGGACCCGACACCCGCCACATCGGTCGTGGCGTTTGCCGCTGACACCTCCCGCCCCAGCGAAGATGCCGGCACGGCCGACGTGACGGTGACCCTCACCCCGGCCCCGGCCGCCGCCCTCACCGTGCACTACACGGTCACCGGCACCGCCACCGCCGGCCGCGACTTCACGGCACTGGCCGGGGCGGTGACGGTCTCCGCAGGGGCCTCCCGTGTGACCATTCCCGTGGGGCTCATTGACGACCGCACAGACGAGGGGGCCGAGACGGTCATCCTGACCCTCACCGATAGCGAGGGCTATACCCTGGGTGAGACCCAGGTCCATACCCTGACCATTACGGATAATGACACCGCCGGGCTCCGGGCATCGCCGACCACCGTCCATCTGGCCGAGACCGGCGAGCAGGCCACCGTGTCGGTGCACCTGACCTCCCAACCCACGGCCCCGGTGACTGTCACCTTCGCCAGTTCCCAGGGCCGCGTGGCCACGGTCACCCCGGTCGCCCTGCGGTTTACCCCCGCCACCTGGCAGACCCCGCAAACCGTTACGGTCACGGCCGGGGCCGATGGCGTCGCGACGCTCCGGGGCACGGTCCAGTCGAATGACCGGGGCTATGCGGCCCTGGCCTCGGGGGCCTTGCCGCCCATCCGGGTGCGCGTGGGTGCCGATCTTACGGGCTTGACCACTCCCTGGCTGGCCCGCTTCGGCCGGACCGTCACCAGCCAGGCGGTGACCGGCGTGACTGCCCGGCTCTCCGCGGCGCGGACCCCCGGACTCACCGGCACCGTGGCCGGGCTGGCCCTGGATCGCATGGGGGAGAAGGCCGCTCCAGCGACAGCTCAGCTGGCCCCCGCCCTGGCGCCGTCAGATCCCCGTCTCAATCCCGGGGGGCAGCAATTGACTCTGCGTGACATCCTGGCCGGGAGTGCCTTTGCCCTGACCAGTGATCCGTCGGCCACCGGCGGCTCCTATGCCCTGTGGGGCCAGGGGGCCTGGACTCACTTTGCCGGGCAGGCCGGCGCCCAGGACGTGGAGGGGAATGTCCTCTCCGGTACCCTGGGGGTGGATTGGGCTCAAGGCGCCTGGGTCCTGGGCGTGGCCGTGTCCCATACCCAAGGGGACGGGGACGCCGCGCAGACGACAGCCCAGGGGGACTTGGCGTCCAGCCTGACGTTGGTGACACCGTATGTGGGGGTGGACGTCACCGAGCATCTCTCTCTCTGGGGCACGATGGGCTATGGCCGGGGCACGGTGGGCCTGACGCTTCCGACGGAACCGGAGGTGGAGACGGACACCTCTCTACTCTTGGCCGCCGGTGGACTCCGCGGGCGGCTCCTGGAGCCGGCCCCGACCGGAGGGTTGGCCGTGGCCGTGCGTTCGGAAGCCCGCTTCCTCCGCACGATGGCCGACGCGGAGACGGCCCACGGCCTGGCGGAAATTGAGGCGGACGTGGTCTTACTCCGGGTGGGCCTGGAAAGTTCCTGGCAGCAACCCTTGGCGGATGGCGGCGCGGTCGTGCCCCGGCTGGATCTGGGCCTCCGGCAGGATGCCGGGGATGCCGAACGAGGCTTCGGGTTTGAAGTGCAGGGAGGCGTCCGCTGGGAGGCGCCGGCGCACGGCCTGACCCTGGACCTGGTCGGACAGACGCTCTTGGCCCACAGTGACCGGGAGTTTGAAACCTGGGGTGGCTCGGCCACGGTGCAGTGGGCTGCGAACCCGAACTCGGCGGCCGGGCCGGCGCTGACGCTCAGGCAGACGTATGGGGGGACGGGAACCGGAGGGGGTGCGGGAAGCATGGCCGGGGCTAATACGTTCTGGACGGAGAACCCGGTCGCCCTCTTGCAGGCCCCGGGGCCGGCGGAACTACGCCTGACCGCGGACTTCGGCTGGGGCGTGCCGCTCCAGGCCGGCTTGGGGGTGCCGCACGTGCAGTATGGCTGGGGCCCAACGAGCCGGGACGTGACGCTCGGCTGGCGCCTGCTGCCCACGCGGGGCACGGATGTGACCTTGGAACTAACGGCCACGCACCGGGAGGCCGTCCGGACCGCCCCCGCGCAGGGAGTCGCCCTGAGTCTGAACTGGACTTGGTAGGCGGGGCAGACACAAACCGGACAAATTACCGGACATCTGCGTTAACCGTAGCCCCGACCTGCTGTTTAGCGGCAGCGACAACCCTGTCCACGGTAAATCCGAAATGTTCAAGGAGAGCCTTGTACGGAGCCGATGCGCCATAGGTGTCGATGCCGAGACTTGCACCGTTTGATCCCACGTATTTACTCCAGCCGAACGTCGTGGCTTGTTCGACGGACACCCTGGCTGTCACCTCCGGAGGAAGGACGCTGTCCCGGTACTCCTGACTTTGCTGCTCGAAGAGTCCCCAAGACGGCATGCTCACGACTCGCGCATGAATGCCCTGTCCTTTGAGTTCTTCATACGCTTGTACGCAAAGCGACACTTCGCTCCCGGAAGCCAACAACAGCACTTCCGGTTTGCCGTTCTCGGCATCCGCCAAGACATACGCGCCTTTGGCAAGGCCACTGGCCGGTGCACATCGCGTCCGGTCCAACGTTGGAATGGACTGCCGCGTCAGGACCAATATCGCGGGTTGCCGTTGGAGCTGCATGATGACCCGCCACGCTTCCACGACTTCATTGGCATCCCCGGGCCGGATCAGCACGAGATTGGGAATGGCGCGTAACGACGCCAGGTGCTCAATAGGTTGATGCGTGGGTCCGTCCTCGCCAAGACTGATCGAATCATGCGTAAACACGTAAATCACGGGAAGGTTCATCATGGCCGCAAGACGAATCGCGGGTCGCCCGTAATCGCTGAAGATCAAAAACCCGGCACCGTAGGGACGTACGTTCGAAAGCGCCATCCCGCTCAACATCGAACCCATCGCGTGTTCCCGAACACCGAAATGCATATTGCGCCCCCCGTCGACGTGAAACGCTCCGGCCCCCTCAAACGTGAGGAGCGTTTTGGTGGAAGGAGCCAAGTCGGCAGACCCACCGATCAACCAGGGAACTTTCTTGGCAATGGCATTGAGGACTTTGCCGGAAGCCGCGCGGCTGGCGACGCCCTTGGGGTCCGCGGGGAATTCCGGTAAATCCTGGTCCCAGCTTTCGGGCAGTTGGCGGCTTTCCATTGTCGAGAGTTGATCCGCCAGGTCAGGATGCTGTTCCCGGTACGCGCGAAACATGGTTGTCCAAGCGTCCCGTGCGGCTTGTCCGCGCACGCCGATACCGGATCGAAAATGGCTCAGGACTTCCTCGGGCACCAGAAATTTCTCGTCTTCCGGCCACCCGTAGTTTTTCTTCGCCAAACGAATTTCCTCTTCGCCCAACGGTTCGCCGTGCGCGCTATGCGTATCCTGTTTATTGGGTGCTCCGAACGCGATGTGACTATCGACGATAATGAGACTCGGGGCCTGGGTTTCGTGCTTGAATGATTCCAACGCCTGCGCCAACGCGTTCAGGTCGTTGGCGTCCGCAATGTGTGAAACTTTCCATCCATAGGCCCGGAACCGTGCCGCCACGTCTTCACTGAAGGCCAAGTCGGTTTTGCCTTCGATGGTGATGCGGTTGTTGTCGTACACCCAACAAAGATTCGACAACTTGAGATGCCCTGCCAACGAGGCGGCCTCGCTGGAAACCCCCTCCATCAAACACCCGTCTCCGCACAGAGAAAACACGTCAAAATCAATCACGTCGAACCCGGGACGATTGAAGTACCCAGCCATCCACCGTTGGGCAATCGCCATCCCGACGCTATTGGCCAATCCCTGTCCCAAGGGACCGGTGGTGGTTTCTACGCCGGTCGTACAATGCTGTTCGGGATGACCCGGACATTTGCTGTCCAACTGCCGGAACCGTTTCATGTCGTCCAGGGACACCGCCAAGTCCTTACCCGGTTCCTGCCCATCCCCGGCCTCCCTGATTTCGCACAGGTGCAGGATGGCATACAGCAGCATGGATGCATGACCAACGGACAGCACAAAACGATCACGGTTGAGCCAAGTTGGATCAGCAGGATCGAAACGCAAAAACCGGTTCCACAGGCAATACGCCACGGGTGCCAAGGCCATGGGTGTGCCGGGGTGGCCGGAGTTTGCAGCTTGGACCGCATCCATTGCCAACGTCCGAATGGTGTTGATACTGAGTTCCTCAATTGATTGCTGCCCTGACATAGCCATCACCTTTTCATCCTATGCTTCTGCAGTTGCGATTCGCGGACATATGCGTAAATTGACGATGCACTCCGGCTTTTCCGGCAAACGTTTTGACAAGGGAGAATACTCTTTTGCAGAAGGTCTTGCCAAATGACGGCAGCGAGCAGCGGAGGGTCAACGGTTCATTGCAAACCAGCTTCTCACGGCCTTATGATACACCCCGCGATGAAAGTCCTCGTGACCAATCCGCACCAGGAGCTTGAAGTGCCGGGACCCACCAGGGTTCAACAGCTCCTGAAACGGCTCGACCTGACCCCCGAAGCCTACCTGGTCATCCGTGGAGACGAGTTGGTCACGGAAGATACGGTGCTTGACGACTCCGACTCGATTGAAATCCGGTCGGTGATCTCCGGAGGGTAGCCACGCCATGCGTTGCCGAAAGTGTCCTCATCCCGCGGTCATCAAAATGCCCAGACACAATCTCTCCCTGTGCAAAGACTGCTTGACCGAGTTTGTCCATACCCAAGTCCGTCGAGCCGTCAAATCCCACCAGATGTTCACGACCAGCGACCGCATTCTGGTGGCCGTATCCGGAGGCAAGGACAGCCTCACCCTTTGGGCTATCCTTCTGAAACTGGGTTATCGCGCCGACGCCCTGTACGTGGACCTGGGCATCGGTGATTACTCGATCCTATCCCGCCAAAAGGTCCAACGTTTCACCGACACCGTGGCCGCCGCCTACCAAGCGAACCTGCACGTGCATACGGTGGAACAGGAGCAAGGGGCCGGCATCCGCGAGTTGGCAACCCTGGTTCATCGACCGACCTGCGCCACCTGCGGCACCATGAAGCGCTACCAGTTCAACCGCGTGGCCGTCGAACAGGACTATGACGTCATGGCAACCGGTCATAACCTGGACGATGAAGCGGCCAGGCTCCTGGGCAACGTCCTGCATTGGCAGACGGATTACCTGGACAAACAAACGCCGGCGTTGCCGGCGTCACTCGACGGGTTCGCCAAGAAGGTCAAACCCCTGTATCGCCTGACCGAGCGGGAAATCGCGGCCTACGCGGTCATCCATCACATCGACTACATCGTGGATGAATGCCCCATGGCCAAAGGCTCCAAGATGTTGGCCTACAAACACGCCTTGAATCGACTGGAAGCCGATTCGCCCGGCACCAAGCACACCTTCTACCTGACCTTTTTGGATCGCCAGGCCAAACAGCAAGAAACAACGGGGCCGATTACCGAACAGGATCGTCAACGTCTCCACCCCTGTACGACCTGCGGACAACCCACGTCCGCGGACGTCTGCTCCTACTGCCAAATGATGGCCAAGGCCAAGGCTCACGTCTGACGATCCAGAAGATAAGAGACGGTTACATAGACCGCACTCTATGCCACATGCGTTGTTCTTTTCGGCTGTCGTAACAAAAATTGAGAAAACCATGAAAAAAATAGCTATAACTTATGGCTTCGGATCTGAGACACAAGAGTCGTGAGTTGACCGATAGACCCGGCCGGTCGCCGGTCCGAGCCATGTTACGGACCGTGGGGTTCCGGGATGAGGAATTTCCCAAGGCGCCCGAAGCAGGCGACTCTACCCCACCTATCCTCCCCTTACAAAGGGGAGGAAAAGAACGAGGTCGTCCCTGCTTAGGCGAACCATGCTGTCAACAAATGAGTGAGCACATACGGGAATGACGGCTGGGGGAGACCCGCCCCCCCTGTGACTTCGGTTCTTTTTGAATATTTCTCTCATTTTGTACATATTTTACATTTTGTAAACTTTATTACATTTTTTTATTTTTGTAATATTTGTAAACTTTGTTGCATTTATTTATTTTTGTAACATTTGCAAACATTGTCAATGTTCATTCATTTTGTAAAGTTTCCAATTTTCATTTCAGAAAGCCCCTCCTGCTATTGCGGCTTCCGGCCAGACATCCCAAAATTGACCGGACCGCTTCCGCTATGCCACATTCGGTTTTCCTGAGGACGTGAACACAACGAGCGTTGGAGGACGGTATGGTTTCGGATCTGAAACACAAAAGTCGTGAGTTGACGGAAGGACCAGGACGAGCACCGGCCCGGGCCATGTTGCGGGCCGTGGGGCTTCGGGATGAGGATTTTGCCAAACCGTTGGTCGCCGTGGCGAATACCTGGTCAGAAGTGACGCCCTGCAATTTCCATTTGCGCGACATTGCGGACAAGATCAAGGCGGGTATCCGCGAGGCCGGCGGGGTGCCCCTCGAGTTCAACAGCATCGTGATATCGGACGGTATCAGTATGGGCACCGAGGGCATGAAGACCTCCCTGATCAGCCGTGAAGTCGTGGCCGATTCCATCGAACTGGTGGTGCGCGGGCATTTGTTCGACGCCGTGGTCGCGATCTCCGGATGCGACAAAACCATTCCCGGCACCGTCATGGCCCTGGCCCGGCTCAATCTCCCGTCGCTGATGCTGTACGGCGGCTCCATCATGCCCGGCCGCTTCCAGGACCGGAACGTCTCGATCCAGGAAGTGTTCGAAGCCGTGGGTGCCCATGCACGCGGGACCATGTCGGATACCGACCTGCACGATCTCGAAAGTCACGCTTGCCCGGGGGCAGGCTCCTGCGGAGGGCAATTTACCGCCAATACCATGTCGATTGCCTTCGAGTTTATGGGCATTTCCCCGATGGGCTTCAACGGCGTTCCCGCTTTGGACGACCAGAAAGAGTCCGTGTCGGTTCAATGCGGGCATCTCGTCATGGACCTGTTAAAACGCAACCTTCGGCCCAAGGACATTATCACGCGGGACGCCCTGGAAAACGCGATTGCCGCCGTGGCGTCCACCGGCGGGTCAACAAACGCCGTGTTGCACCTGTTGGCCGTGGCCCATGAAATCGGGGTGGCCCTGGACATTGACGATTTTGACGCGGTCAACCAGCGCATTCCCCTGATCGCGGATTTGAAACCGGGCGGCCGGTACATGGCCGCCGACTTGTACCAGGCCGGGGGCACCCGTCTCGTAGCCAAACGCTTGATCGAGGCCGGCCTGCTCAAAGGCGAGTGCGTGACCGTTACGGGACGCACCATCAAGGAAGAAACCGAAACCGCTTCGGAAACACCGGGGCAAGCAGTCCTCTATCGCCCGGAAGAGCCGATCAAGGCCACGGGCGGTCTGGTGATTCTCCACGGCAACTTGGCTCCAGACGGGTGCGTGGTCAAAGTCGCGGGGCACAGCAAGCTGACCCATACCGGTCCCGCCAAGGTGTTTGATTGCGAAGAAGACGCCTTTGCCGCAGTGCAGAACAGAGAGATCGTGGACAACGACGTGGTCGTGATCCGGTATGAAGGGCCCCAAGGGGGACCGGGTATGCGGGAAATGCTGGGAGTGACCAGTGCGCTCGTCGGCGCCGGGCTTGGCGAAACCGTGGCCCTGCTTACGGACGGCCGGTTTTCCGGTGCCACGCACGGCATGATGGCCGGCCACGTCACACCTGAAGCCACCAAAGGCGGTCCCATTGCCGCGATCCGCAATGGCGACACGATTACCTTCGACGTGCCCAACCGGCGCCTCGACGTGCAACTGTCCCCCGATGACATGGATGCCCGGTTGCAGCAATGGATCGCGCCGCCGCCGAAGTACACGAGAGGAGTTCTCGCCAAGTACGCCCGTACCGTCTCATCGGCGTCCAAGGGTGCGGTGACCTGAGAAGTTCCAAGTCCTGGGCAGGCTCTCTCCCGACAGGGGAGAGGGAGTTGGCGGGGTTATCCCGCGGTTTTCTTGAAGTCTTCCAGGAGAATATTTTCCTTAAAGCGAATGATTTGGACTGGCTCGAATGCTCGATCTTTTTTCCCCAGGGCGGCCTGCTGCTCGACTTCCTTCACGAACGCGTCAGGCCCGTAAATGGGGGCGTAGGTCATGGTGACGATCACGTCCATGGACGGGGCGTTCATGGGAGTCGGGAAGGTAAAGGTTTCGACCCGTTGTTCTTCGGGCTTGAGGACGTTATCTTTCAACACCGTCGTGGCTTCGAAGTCGAAGACGGTGGGTTTCCCGTCCTTGGTTCCAAACACCCGTTCATAGTAGCGTTTTTCCCTGTAGGCTTTCCGCAGATTTTTCCCCAGAATCGTCAGATCGAGTTCCACACGGGACCACCCCGGATGAGGTAACGGCAGGTTATGGGGGACAAGGCTCTGGACCGTGACCCTGACTTCCGACTCTTCGCCTTTGACTTCGGTCTCGACCTTCACCTCCACGGCATCAGCACGGACCTTGCCAAACCGGCCGGGGAAACTGTGGTTCGAAATTTTCCGATTCCGTTCTCCGTTGGCCGACTCGCCGAAGGCTTCGGGCATGTGGCAAGACTGACAATTTTTTCCCGCCTTTTGGGTTTTGGTCTCCTGCCACGAACCCAGTAAGTCCGGAAGTTTCTCATGGCCCGGTAAATTTTCGTGACAGGTGACGCAGTATTGTGATTGGCTGTAAAGTTCCGTGGGAACGGATTGATGTGCCAGGTTTTCGGCCGGTTTTTTATAGCTGCCGAAGACGGTCCGTTCCAGTTGATAGGTCGGGTGCGGCGGATGCTGTTCCGGGTCCACGTCCTTGATCAGGTGGCATTGCGAACATCCCACCCCGTCCAACCTGGGATCGCCGGATTCTATTTCCTTGATATAGACGCGCGTATGCTCCGGATATTCCAACACGCTCGGCGCGTGGCATCGAAAACACATTTTACCTTCTTCGTCACCGGAACTGGAACGGTACCGTTCCAACGAGACACGAAACGGTGAACTCAAAATCGACCGGGATTGGGCAGAAGCCTCCCATTCTTCAAACACGCGCAGGTGGCACCGCTTGCATTTCTGGGAATGCGGGAACGCCTTTGCCATCGGCTTTTTCGTGTTTTTCTCGGCGGCCGCTGTTTGGGACACGGGGGCATCAACGGCAACCGTGAACACGGTGACCACCATGAACGTGCCGATAACCCAACTGAGTGCATGGATACATTTTTGCATGAAGTTGCCCTCAATCGATCAAGTTGGCATGCGTGAAACGACAAGGCCAATTATAAGGATTTCGTCCGGAACGTCAGGAGCCGTTGCGATGAGTAATCCTTGATAATCTCAGCGGCTTGCTTTTTCTCCCGTTCGTTTTTCAGGGTCCCCAGATACTGGTCAAGCAATGCCTGGCTCGGTTCGGGAATCAACGCATAATTCAAGGAGGCCTCCACGTAACTCGGCACGCCCCCCTCCTTGACCCGTATGGAAAATGGCACTTTCCGCGTCGTTCCCCCGTTGACGAGTGGGTTGGGAATCGGCCCACGAAGAATCTTGTCAAACGGCAAACCAAATCGTTCCTGCTTGGTCCCAAGGACGTGCCCTTCGGCGTCCTTGACCGTGATGGTCACAAAAAACTGCTTCAACACGGGGTCACCGCCAGGAAATACGTGAGGAAGACTCCCGTTCCTGACCAATACCCTGCCCTCCACACCATTCGCGGACGGCTTCACCTCAAGATCCACGCGCGGAAACCATTCGGCTTGCAGGTTCCGATTGCTGAGCATGATGCCCGGAATCACAATCCCTTGAAACCAATGCCGTCCGATGGGCCGCGTGAGCGAGCCGCGTTGCGAGGTAGAACTCCCCGTGGACCGCTCCATGTGGCAATCCTGACAAATCGTCCCTTTCAGAATTTGTCCGGGCAGTTCGGCCTTGGCCACATCCTTGACTTTACTGAAGTGACAGGAGGCACAAAATTGAGCGCCTTTATAGACCTGGGCCTGTTTCGAGGGGTGCACCAAATTTTCTTCGGCATCGGCATAGGGGCCGAAAAAGATGTTTCCCGGATTGATCTTGAATGCCGGAAACTCCCCGTGATCTTCCTTGACCGAATCGATCAGGTGACAGGACGAACAACTGATCCCTTCCGCACCATGGGTCTTCTTCGCCCGCCTGCCCCGTCTTTTCGGCTTTTCCGACAGGACCTGGGCGATGAACTTTTCCGTATGTTGCGGGAACACCGTTACGGCCGGCGCATGACACGAGAGACACCGGGTTTTTTCTTCCGCGGTCGGTCCCGTTTGCAGCCACAGGCCGAGGACGGTTTGAAACACGGGAGACGTGAGCGCAGTCCCGTGCAACAGGGCCCCGTCCACCCGCCCGAACGTTTTGAGGTCGGGGGTTTGCTCGCGCATCCCTTTCCATTCCTCGTAGTGACGATCATGGCATTGCTTGCAATGATCTGACGGCAGAAAGATTTCTTCGATTTCCTTGATCCACTTGTGGGTTTCAGGAACCTTGGGTGCTTCCTGCGCCATTGCGCAAGGCACCGGAATCCACAGGATACCAATGAGGACGATCAGCAAACCGCTCTTCACTTGTCCTTTGGTCCGGCTGTTTCGAAAAGACGGCATGGTCAATCTTTCTCAACACGTACGAAGTGGAAGTTCAGCCCGCCACCGACACCCTGATCATCGATGCCGGCCGGTTCAAACGTCGCCACGGAAAAATTCTGGGTCGGCATCGCTTTTTCGAGCGCCTTTCCCAGGTCCAGCATGTTCCGGATGTCTTTTCCGTCCACTTCCTTGATGACGGCCTTCACCTTGATGCCAGCACGATCCGCCGGTGAGCTTCCGATCACGCCAAACACCACCACGCCTTCGGCCTTGGTCAGGCCGAGAATTTCCTTGATTTCTTCATCGACTTCGCCAACGTCGAGCCCGAATTCTTCTGCCAAGGCATACGCTCGATCCTCGGTCATTTCTTCGGCGACGGACTCCGGGACAGAGAGGAATACCCACCCCGCAACGCCACTGATGCAAAGTGCCAAAACGATATGACGTGACCATCCGATCATCCTCACTCGCCCTTCATGGTATGAATTGGAGAACCACATGAAGACAGTGTTGGGACGGCTCAGGATTTCGTCGAAGCTTTCGTGCCGCCGACCGGATCGACGAGCAGTTGAAGCCAAGACGCCACAGCCTTTTGTCCGTTTCTTTCTTTATTCTCGCCGTTCCAGACGGCAAAAGCCACGGCTTGCATGCGGCCGGGAATCAAGAGGGCTTCATTTTCCGTGTCATCCCCGTCTCGAGTCAATGGACGCTTCATCACCACTCGCCAGAACCCTTTGTCCCATTCCGCTTCACCTTTGACCTTGCCTTGCCGGCTCTTGCTCGTCAACGTACTGAACCCGCCGCCGATGAGATCTTCGACCGAAGAGGGACGTCGAGGAATCACTTCGAACTTGCGAATGCCTCTCTTCTTGCGTCCACGTTCCTTGGCCCTGGCTTTCCGGCGGTCCACGTCGCTTTGCCAATCCGCTTTCCAATGCCAGATATTGACGTAGTGATCCAATTGGCCCATACAGAAAAACGCCGGCGCGTTCCCCAAGGGGAGGGCCAGCGCAGCTCCGTCACGAAAGACGCCGGGGGTCAGTTGTTCATTTTTGGTCGCATCCTGCCATTCCACCAAGAATGCGATGTCTGTGCCATCATGAACCGACCGGACCGAGATGACCTTGGCGCTGGGTTCCGGCCAAACCGGTCGAGTAATGATCTGGCCGCTAAGGGGAATGGGAATGGGCGCGATCGTCTCCCATGCCGCATCACCAGGTTTCGTAGGCAGCGGACCGTCCGTAAAATGGGACCGGATCACGATCCCTTGAGAACTCACCGCGGGGATCCCGAACCAACCAAGCGCCATGGCCAGGCACACAATGCCCGATCCTATCACGATCAGCGAACGGGGAAGTCTTCGTTTCGATTTCACGGGACCGTGTCCATTGCGTGATGCGACCATGTCACTCACCTGTCATCCCTACCAAAGTTTCACGCGCCGAACTTTATTTTCGTTGCGTTCGCAAATATAGAGATAGCCTTGGCCGTCAAGGGCCAAGCCCGACGGGGCATTCACCACCGCATCCACGGCGAGGTTCCCGTCCCCATGTTTCAGCATCCCGGCGTCTTCCTTGGCGACAAAACGCGCGGCGCCGCAGCCGCCCATGTTTTTATCCTCGTACCCGCTGTCTCCGTTCCCGGCAATGGTCTCGATCATGCCCGTGGCGGGATCCACTTTACGGATGCGGTGATTCATCGAATCGGCAATATACACGTTGAATTCTTCATCGACAATGGCCGCCTCAGGCACGTTCAACATGGACATCACCGCGGGCTTTCCATCGCCGTCATACCCGAAACGGCACACCCCGGCTACGGTCGATATCGTACCCGTTTGCGCGTCAACCTTGCGAATACGGTTACTGGCCTTATCCGTCATGTACACGTTTCCGTGCCGGTCCACGTCAATCGCCACCACGTCCCACAGCTTTGCTTCCAGCGCCGGACGGCCGTCGTCCAGGTACGGCGACAGGTCCAAATTATCGGAACATTGCGGGCGAAGCCAGCCTTGATCGTCGCTGAAATCGATGCCGATCGCGTCACCGGACAACACGACCAGGTTTTGTGCAGTCAACGGGCTGATCCAGTCTTCATCTTCTCTGGACCACGTCCCGGCAATCGTGGTCACCATGCCCGTTCGAGGATCGTATTTGCGAATACGGTGAGCCTGGGTATCCGCGATATACAGGTTGCCTTCCACATCGAAGGCAATGGCCCCGGGATACGTCAAGTTGACTTCCAACGCCGGACCATCGCCGTTAAAGCCGGAGTCTCCGGAACCCACGACCGTCGTGATGACGTCAGTCTCGTGATCAACTTTGCGTATACGGTTACTGCCGGAATCACAGATGTACAGATCGTTATTCGAGTCAATCGCCACGCTCAGGGGCAGATACAGTCCGGCTTCGCCGCAAGGGCCGTAATCTCCGCTGTAACAAGTCTCTCCGATACCCGCATAGTTATGAAGCGTCCCGGCCTCCAAATCAACCCGCCGTATCCGGTCTGACCCGTTTTCCGCGATGTAGAGCCAGCGCCCTTCCTTGTCAACGCAAATGTGATTGGGTAAGGGAATGCCGGCTTTCTTCGCACGTTTCCCGTCACCCGTACTCCGGGACTTCCCATTTCCCGCAAACGTTTCAATTTTTCCGACCAGGGATTCTACGCTCGTCTCCATACCATGCTCCTGTATGCGTGCTCGTGCCGGGAACCGCAGTTCATGAACTCTTCGGTGTCTCCGCCGGTTCCGGCTGAGCGGCTTGTACCGGAGAAACCGGTTGCTCGCTTTGCGGGGCCGTGGCCGCCGGTGATGCCGCGCCCGCACCTTGCGGACTCACCTGGGCCTGAGCTTGTTGGTCTGCTATATTCTGCGCCTCAAGATCAACGGCTTCCGCTTCATTCACGGATTTCTTGAAGCCTTTAATCGCCTTTCCGACCCCTTCACCGAGTTGGGGCAATTTCCCGGCACCGAATATGATCAGCACAATGAACAATATCAGAATCAACTCGGTAAAACCTAAACTCCCAAACATGATGGTCTTCTCCTTTTAACACAGGAATGCCGTTATTCACGGGCTCGTTTTGCAAATCGCTGCTTTAACCGTTGGCGCGCGTCTTCCGCCTGTTCAAACATTTTACACTTTTCATAGGTATTGATGAGATTGTAGTACGCCAACGGCTCATCCGGGCTGTGTTCAACGGCTTCTTCCATGATTTTTACAGCCATGTCTGATTTTTTCAACGTAAAAGCAATGTCCATGAGTTTAAAACTGGACTCCAAATGTTTGGGATCGAATTCCAAAACCTTCATATACGCCTGCACCGCCATATCCAGAGTGTTGTAATCCGATATCTGCGGATTATCCAACTCTTCATAGACGCCTGCCAGATTATACCAAGCAATCGGATCTTCCGGGGTAATTTCGATTAACCGCTCGAAATACTCCTTGGCCTGCATGTATTCTTTTCTGTCGTTATGGAGCCTTCCCAAATTGAACAGGGCCAGTACGTCATATTTGTTCAACTCCAGGGCCCGTTCGTATTGGGGACGGGCATCGTCCATCATCCCCTTGGTGCCGTAGATCGTACCCAAGTTGGAATAATACATGGCCAGAGATCGATCCATTTCCGTTCTCAACCCCTCGGCCATTTCGATGGCCTTCTTAACTTCGGTCAAGGCCTCTTCCAGCTTCCCTTTCCCAAAATACAACTCGCCCAACCGGCAACGGGCCTGAAAATCGTCCGGCTCTTCGCTGAGCAACTTTTCAAGCTCCGCAATTTCTTCATCCGGCGTCAACTGCTGCTCTTGGGCTTGCGGCTCGGCCACGCCACCCTCTTCCTGTGTTGCCACACGTTCTGCTTCCATGATCGTTACATATCCTCTCAACGTATTTGACTGAATGCAGGCGTCACCGGGGCATACGCCACGGCGCCTGCTTTATTGCGTAATTTGCTCAGCGTGCCCCGCTTGTCGAGCGTCATCAGGATGAGCCCGACGACGACCATTAACGTCAAATGCGACAATTGCAAGGCATATCCCGCCATGAACATCAATCCCAGGCCATACCCTGCCAGGCGACCGATCAATACCAGTTTGATGACGGTATACGCCCAGCAGGTAAACCCTGCCATATACAGAGCAAAGGGCAAATAAAACGTATACCCCATGCCCATTTGAAAGACCCAGCCAATTCCCTGACCGGCCTTTCTCGCGTCTTCGGCAAGCACGGGGCTATAGAGCGACAGGAAAAAATCGATGTAGAGCACCACGAAAAACGTCGTGCCCCCGCTCAACAGCAGTGTGATCGCCCACTTCCGTTGCGTCTTGTTCTTGGTAAAGAGCGACGTGCTGCCGTACGACCACAACACCAGAATACTGGCCAGGACCATGAGGGCTTCGCCTCCCCGGCTGATTTCATGCACGAGAGGCGGCGCAGAGACAATGCCCAGTAAACCATACGTGGTGGACACCGTCTGGTAGTAAATCCAACCCATGATGCCGAATAAAAAACACCCTACGGTAATACGTTGCGCCCACAGATGATGCGTTGCCCAAAATTCCGCCATCAGGATGGCCAGGATCACGAAGGACACGACATTATAGACCACCGACCCCAGCATGGCGGGCGGAAACAGAAGATAGACAACGGTCAACACGATGAGCAGGGAGACGGCCGGGACCAGGAACCCGTCAAACTGCCCTGTCCATACCGATTGCCGTACTTTCTGAATCAGCAGAATGAACAAGACCAGAAACAGCAGGATGGAGGTGACGTTAAGAAGAATAAACCCCAGGGAGGAGAGCGTCTGAAAGGTCAACCTGACGGCTTCGGATTTTTCGGCCAGCTTGGCCATGTGCATGCCCAGCCGGGAAGCCAAGCGATACAGCACAAGTTCCAAAAACGCCGACAGCAAGAGAAACTTGAGCGCGTATTCAAACAGGATTCCGGAGTTCGTCCCGCTTTCGTGCCCCGTTGTCGACGCTGCCGTCATATCCGTTCAGCCTTTTCTTCTCTTTCCGGTCAGATCAGCACTGAGAACACACAGACGGCTCTTCGCGATTAAGAAACGGCAGTGAATTCCGGAGCATGTTGTCGTTTATGTCGAGCGATGTAGAGCAGGCCATCGGCCATGGAATAATTAAACGGCAACTCCACGACCACCTCGCTGATTTTTTCGTACACGTGCTGATACAGCTTTTCAGCCTGTTCGGGCGTCATGCCCTCCTTGACTTCATAGAAAAAGCCCAAGCTCAAATCTTCAGCAGCGGGGCGCATAATCCGTTGAATGCCGTAGCCTCCCGGATCGTTCATAATGGGGGCCTCTTTTTCAAGATCAAAGAGACAGGGCTGGCATGAAAACCCATACGACGAATTCAACTTTGTATTGTCCAACACGAAGTTCATGGTTTCCCGGGCTTCGTCTTCCGTTTCGGTCGGGAAACCGACAATGACGTAGCAATGGACCCCGATGCCCAAGTCAACGCAGTCCGAACAAATCCGGTCGACGTTCTCCTGAGTAATACCCTTTTGCATAAAGTCCATCATACGCTTGTTGTAGGTCTCCAACCCGAAGACGATCTTGTGGCACCCGGCATCCCGCATGAGGGCCAGCAATTCTCTCGAGAGATTCTTTTCAAAACGCAATTCGGCCGTCCACTGAAAGTCGCATTGTCGTTTCAGGATTTCTTTACAGAGCCGCCGCGTCGGCGAGAGGGCCAGGCATTCATCGGTAAAGAAGAAAAACGGCGTGTCATAATTTTGAGAAAGCGCTTCGAGTTCGTCCACGACCTTAATGGGATCTTTTTGGCGGAAATTCTGATGATCCAATGTCAGGGCGCAGAAGGCGCAATCCTTGTAATAACACCCTCGTGAAAACTGCACCGGCAACACCGTTTTGGGAGCCAGATACCGGTCGAGTGGAAATCCATCGTAATTGGGAGCCGGGTGTTCAGCCAAATTTTCCGAATAGAACGGCTGATTCACGATGACTTTTCCGTTTTCCCTGTAGATGAGATTGGGAACCTTGGCAAAATTCTTTTTCCCTTCCAATTGATTCACCAACTCCAATAACGCCTTTTCTCCCTCAAACACGATAAAATCATCCGTGACCTGGAACAGCCGGTCACCTCGACGAAGGTTGTCCACCAACCTGGTGAAGATACTTCCACCCACGGTCACGTGTATGTCGGGATTCGCTTCCTTGATAAGCCGGCATAGGGTCAGGCCGGGAATAATCTGAGACGTGGCGGTAATCGATACGCCGACCAACCCGGGATTTTCATCGATAATGGAAGAGAGAAAATGTTGTCGGTACAGGTCGAGGTAGGGATTCTGCTCTTCGTCATGAACCGCCTTGAGAATGTCCCGAGAGGAATAGATGGAATAGGAAAACTGGTTGTCGACAACGGTAATTCTGGTTGGGAAATACACCGAAGACACCACCTCCAACCAGCGATCGATTAAAAACAGGCATTCCCGATACCGCTCAATGTCATAAAACTCTTCCCCGCGAAGCGAGGCTTTGGCCGGTTCAATCTGGTCGATCAAATGGGGAAATCGATCCAAGGCTTCCACAATTCGACCGTAATGTTCATCGCTCCCCGGTCCCGTCTCGCCTTCACGCGAATCCTCCAATTGCCTCAGTTTTGCAACGAGTTTTTCATAGACTTCCAGGCCATACGTTCTTGAGAGAATCGTATCGAGAAGTTCTATGTTCAGGTCCCGTTGACTCTTGTCGGTAATACCGGCTTGGTCAAGAAAAGCCGTCAGGCACGGAAGACTCAGGTAGGGTTGCGAGGGATGCCAACTGGGAGGAAATAGTAAAGAAATTTTCACATTGCCTCCTTACACGAAATTGTCTCGTGTCCCATGAAGGTGCATCTTCCGGTCATCAGCGTCGTCAGTCAATTCATACACTGAAGGGTCTCTCATGCTTATACACGGCTTCCGGTTTCTTATGCAACTCTACGAAAGGACTGAGACTTTCAGACCATCCGCTCATGTACCTCACGCCGGCAGGCCAAGTCCCGCATAACATCACACAAAAAAAAGACCCTGACGTCCTCCCCATTTCCAAGGAGGACGTCAGGGTCTCTTCACTTCCTTATTTCAAATCAATGCAGGACAGCTTACGGCATTTTGGCGGTGAACCAGGTGGAGATGCCCTTCATGCCGTTCCGTTCCACGTTCTGGCCGTCCCACACCGCAAACGCCACCGGGATGCTCGCCCCGGCCCCGAATTGCACGTCGTTTGCGTCATTCGTCGTCAATGCCCGCTTCATCACCACGCGCCACGTCGGGCCGCTGCAACACCCGCCCTTCAACGCGCCGTACGGTTCCCACAGGCCGTTCCCCATCACGTCTTGCGACGCCTGCGTCGTCAACGTGCTGAACCCGTTCGCGTTCAAATCTTCCACCGAACTGGTCCGTAAATCCGGGTCCGACATGATGTTCCCCGACCAAATCCCCGGATTGAACGGCCCCAAGCTCCGGCCGATCCGGTCCGGATAGGTCACGCCCCCGGCCGGCTCTTCATAGTAAAAGTCCCACGCAATCGAGGGATATTGTTGGTCCACGTCCCACATCCCCGCAACGCCCGCGCCCATGTCCCGTTGCCATTCCGCGTTCCAGCGCCAGATGTTCACTGTGCCGCCGGATTGCCCCATACATTGGAACGGGGGCGCGCCCGACGTTTGGACGGGAAATTGCACCGCCACCTGATCCCGGAAATCCTGCGGGCCAATGGTCGTGTTGTTCAGGGTTTGATCGCCCCAGTTGGCCCAGACCCCGATCTCTTTGCCGTTGGTGGCCATCTTGACCATGACGGTTTTCACCGAGATGTTGGGATGCATAGGCGTCGTAATCGTTTGCCCGCTCAAGGGCACCACGATCCCCGGCACCGTTTCCCACACCGGGTTGGCCGCGTCCATCGGAATCGGCCCGCTGATGCTCCCCACCGGAATGGTCACAGGCTGGCTGACGGCCAACGGAACTTGCCCCATCGTCAGCATCACGCCGACGACCAAGGCAGAGAGAAGAATGCCGAACACCAATCCTTTGTTACGCGTCTGCACCACTCTCATAATGACGCATCCTCCTTTGATAAAGATTAAAACAAAAATAACTGCGGACTACCCACTTCCTCTAGAACTACGCTACGGTTACTACTCAACAACGTATTGCACACTTTTACGCCGAACCGGACTGTCCCGATTCCGGCTTCTCTTTGTCCAAATAGGACTGAGCCCCTACTTCATCCATCAGGAGACTGAGTTCATTGCCTTTATCTTGTGCTCCGCATTCGAAGGAGATGCCTTCCGGAGAGACAAAATTAGCCGGACGATAATCCGTTTCCGAGTATGGTTGAGGGGTGACACCCAAGTAGGCAATTTCAAACGCCACCCATTGAGAAGTCAAATCCGCCACAAGTTTATAGAACCCATACTCAGCCTTTTTCTTCAACATGCCCGAGAATAACGGCACCCATCTTCCCACGTGTTCCTTCACGAATTTCTTTTCGGCCTCGACCACGGTCTTGAGTTTTTCCGGGCCATCATGGCACAACGCATACGATTCCTTGTAGGCCAGAAAATGCAAAAACTCAAGTTCTACGCTCAAATGATCCAGGCGTTCGTGGATGTCCTGAGAAAGCTGGACGCCAAAGGCCGAATAAAATCCGGCAATATCTCCCATGACGTAGGATTGGCCAAAGACGTGATCATTGCCGAACAAGGTCTCATACGGTGGGCAGTCCAAAGCGATGACGTTGCTGAAGACCCTCCGGTGTTCATCCCTCAGGTCCTGCATATCCCAATTCACGCCCTCTGATGAAACCCAATTCTCGACCTCGTCGAAATGATCCGAGATTTCCTGAAAGACTTCCTCGGCTTCCTGCTTTGCAGGAGCCGGCAAAGCCGCTTTTAAACTGTTGAGTGCGGCTCGTCCATCTTCTACCAACTCTCCGCTTTGCAGATAATCCAAAAATTCATCGTCTTCGGGATAGAGGTAGCTCCAAGACAGAAGAAGATACAACTTGCTTCTGGCTAAAGCCCGCTCAACGGCTGGAGAGTCTTTTACCGACGACCCGACTGGTGAAGACGTTGCTCCCCCCCCGTTCTGTTCTTGCGTGACTTTCGTGGTCATAAACCTCCGCTTGTCTCAACAGGAACAATCTTTGTTCCCATCTCTAACATAAATATAACTGATCCGGAGACTCCTCGCCACCGGCGAAGTGGGGACAGATAATAGGCCAACTGCTGATCGAAGTCAAGTTCTAAAACCGGCAAGAACCGGGGCTGAACGCGCACATGATCCAGAAACAATACCTGCTCCCATTCGAGGACCCGTGAAGTCTACGCCTGTCAACTTAAGGTCATGCCCCTACTCTCGCCGGAACGACCCTGATCGCCACATGATCATTCACGGTTTTACAAATATGCTCGCAAATCCCGCACCCAACGCATCGAGCCGCTTCAACCCTGATGGCCAGCGAAGCAAAATCCATCTCAAGCGCCTGCGTCGGGCACGGGGCCACGCACGCATTGCAGCCCTGCCCGGCCGTACAGGTCCTTTGGGAAACGACGGCGATGCCCAGGTTGACGTCCCCGGTACCGCCGACGGGACGAAGCGCCTCCGGTTCGCAGGCGGCAATACATGGAAAATCCTCGCAAAGGTAACAGGGTTGCTCATCCGGATAGATGACCGGGGTCTCTCTTCGCTCAGAACCGTCGGAACCGTGGTGGTCTTTGAGGACGCGGATGCTGTCGTGCGGGCAGGCTTCGACACATTCTCCACAACCCGTGCAACTCTCAAGAAACAGGGCTTCCTCCAGCGCGCCCGGTGGCCGCAACCAATCGGTTCGTCTTTTTTCCGGTTGTTCCTCCTGGACGTCTTCCGCGTCCCGGTGCTTGACGTACTCATGCACCGTCACGCCCAAGGCAACAACGCTCTGTTTGAGAAAATTCCTGCGCCCGTAGGACGGCTCAGGAGGCTTGGAGGACCCCGGAGGAGATTGTGCCATGCACCGGCCCTTGCTTCATACGGTCAACTGGGTGAGCACCGACGCAACTGAGGCTCTCGATTCCTCATCGCGATGCGAGAGACGAACCGGCAGGGACGGCTGCCGACTACACGACGCCTGCGGCACGAAGCCTGTAGACCTCTACGCAGCGGTCACAGGCCCCATACTCGACGTCCCATCCCGGATGATTTTCCTTGATGTAATCCAGCACGTAGAGTTCAACTTTTTCTTCAAGCTCCTCGACCCAGGAATACGTGGGGAATCGACAGAGCGGACACGGAAATCCTGGCATCAGCAAGGGTTTGGCCGGCACGTCCGCGGGCAGTTCACCTTCTTCGACCTCCACGGCCCGTTCCATCACGCGGACGGTATCTTGAGACATTTCCACCAATTCGGCATGCGTGAAATATTCCGTCTGCCAAAGCCCCTCGAACACCGATTCAACTTGCGTGGGAGGGATCTTCCGATACCAGGAACGAAATTCCCGTAACCGGTACTCCCGGCTGAACATCGGTTCCTTCCCCAACCGGGCGATCCGGCTATCGACGTGCAAGCTCCACAGGACCCGGTACCGATTGAGGAGGAGATGCTCTTCACCAGGATTCATGCCGACTTTTGTGTCGGGATCATATCCAAACGCAGAGTCAAGCATATCGGAGATGTGCGTAAATTCATGGCGGAGATACCGATTAATGGCCGGGTCGTAAAACCGCCGGGGGATCAACTTGATCCCGACGCCCTTTTGCCCTTTTTCCTCAAATTGACGAGCCAGCTTCTCCTCCACGGTCCCCCATTTTCTGAGAATGTCCACACCTTCCTGATCTTCTTTCAGCACGCCTCGAACGAGCACGATGCCAACTTTTTCCTTCAAATCGGGAAATTCTTCGAAGCCGTCTCTCAAAATGTCGGCGAAGCCCCATTTGGCAAAAAGGTGCTGATAGAGTTTCTTGAATTCCGGCTCACGGTCGTCCAAGGAAAATTTCTCGTAAATCGGGTCGGCGACTTCATGGAACTCATTGTAATAGGTGGGATCTCCCTCCCGCTCGGTTTTTTCGGCGAACGAGTCGATGACTTCTTGAAGCAACGCCGGCTGAAATCGAATGTCCATCCCCTTACTCCTTACCTGTCTCGACTGTGGTCTTGACGGCCCGTGCCCACAAGCCGGAAATCGTCTTGTGCCGCCAGCCGCATTGGCTTGACGACGCCGGTAACGGCTCGCTAGTATCCTTTTCCGAAAACGTCATTGGCATTATAGGCAGGCCCCTTTTTTCAACGCAAGGCCCCAGTGACGGAGATTACACTGAAAGGATTTCGGTTTATGACTCAACCCCCACTCCCACACATGGCCCCCCCAACCTTCACGGAAGAACCCAAACGTGAACTGCCACCGATAGACGCCCTGGAATATTGGAAGGCCGGCATTCATGAAATCCGGACTTTTCGAGGACATTCCCACGGCGTCTGGGACGTGGCGTATTCCCCCGACGGCTTGACGCTCGTCAGCGGAGGCGCAGACCGGTTTCTCCGCATCTGGGAAATTGAAACCGGCCGCCTGCTCAAGTCCCTGAAAGGACACACCAACGATATCCGGCAAGTCGCCTTCAGTCCGGATGGCCAGATCCTCGCCACCGGCAGTGACGACAGAACGATCCGGCTCTGGAACCCTCACACGGGGGAAACCATACGCCTGCTGTTTACACAATACGATCACGCGGTTGCCAGCCTCGCCTTCTCCCCGGACGGGTTGATGCTGGCCCGGGCCGGGCAGAATAAAGACATCAAAATATGGGAAATCACCACCGGCACCGAAGTCATGACGCTCCTCGGGAAAGATCAATATGACCATCACTGGACGGTCTGCACGGCGTTTTCTCCGGACGGCATTCACTTGGTTGGCGGAAGTGATATCGGCAAATTGAAGTTATACGAAGTCCTGCCCAGCGGGGAAGAAAAACTCGTGCATGACGGCCATTGGAGGGACGAACCCGATGACGAAGAAACCGAACAACGAGGATTTTTCGTGGATGAACAGGGTGGCTTTCAAAAACCCATGGAATATTGGATCGGCGCGATCGTGTTCACACCGGACGGCAAGACCATGATCACCGGAAGCCGGGACACGGCGATCAAATATTTCGAGATGCCCAACATGAAAGAGATCCATACCGTAAAAGGGCACTCGGAATGGGTGCGAGACTTGCTCGTTTCTCCGGACGGGAAACTCCTGGTGAGCTGCAGCGACGACCACACCATCAAGATGTGGGACATTCAGACCAGACGACAGGTTCGCGTGATCAAGGACCACAACGGCCCGGTCAGAGGCATTGCCTTTTCCCCGGATGCCCGGTATCTCGCCAGCGCGTCCTGGGACCGCACAGTAAAATTGTGGAAAGGAGGAGACGGGTCGGAAGACTGACCTCGACCGGAATCCTCTTTAGCCGGACGGCTCGTCGCCGTCATCGCCGTCCGGAGTGGCGAGACCGTAGCGTTTGCATTTTTCCCACAAGGCTTTGCGCGAAAGGCCCAATGCTTTTGAGGCCGCGGTTCGACTCCACCCTTCCCGCTCCAACACGGCCAGGATATAGTCCCGTTCACACCGTTCACGCACTTCGGCAAGCGTGCCTTGTTGCTGGGCATTCGTCGCGTTCGACAACCCTTCCTGACAAAACGCACATGCGGACTGCACCGGCCCTCCCAGAAAAGGACACCCGATTTGGCCGCAGAGGTCCCACACATGGATTTCATCGCCTTCCTGCGCCAGCGCCACCGCCCGTTCAATTGTGTTTTCCAATTCACGAACGTTACCGGGAAAGGAATAACGGAGAAGCACGTCCCGTGATGTCGCGGAAAACCCCTTCATGACACGCGAGATCCGGCCCATGCTCCGTTGCAGAAGATGTTCGGCCAGAACGAGAATGTCTTCCCTCCGTTCCCTCAGGGGCGGAAGGGCGACCTGTACGACGTTGAGGCGATAGAACAGGTCTTCACGAAATCGTCCGGCTTCGACCTCCTTCTTCAAATTTTTTTGCGTGGCGCACACCAGCCGAACGTCGCTGTCGATGGTCTCCGTGCCCCCGACCCGTTCGAACCGCTTTTCCTGCAAAACCCGGAGGAGTTTGACCTGGACCATCGGGGACACTTCTCCGATCTCGTCCAAAAACAAGGTGCCCTTATGGGCCAATTCAAAACGGCCCAGCCGTTGCTTCAAGGCTCCGGTAAAGGCGCCTTTCTCATGCCCGAATAATTCGGCTTCGAGCAAGGTTTCCGGCAACGCGGCACAACTGACTTTGATGAGGGCCTGTCCGGCGCGCGGGCTGTTTCGGTGAATGGCGTTCGCAATGACTTCTTTCCCCGTTCCGCTTTCACCAAAAATCAACACGGTGGCATCGGTGGTGGCGACCAGTTTGACTTTTTCCAGAACCTGCCGCATCTGTTCGTTTTTACCCACCATGCCGTCGAAATTGAATTTTCCTTCGAGTTCCTGGCGAAGGGCCGTGTTCTCTTGCCGCAAGGCCTGGACCTTGGTCACGCGCCCCACAACGAGTAATAATTCATCCATGGAAAACGGCTTGGTGACGTAATCATAGGCCCCGAGTTTCATGGCTTGCACCGCCGTGTCAACCGAGCCATGTGCCGTGATCACAATGACCTCGGTTTCAGAAGAGGATTCTTTGCAGGCCCGGACCACCTCAAGGCCATCGCTTCGAGGCATTCTCAAATCGGTGATCACCAAGTTATAGTGACTCGCGTGAATGTGCTTGATGCCTTCCTCGCCGTTGGATGCTTCCCGGACCTGATAGCCCTCGGCTTTAAGCGCGTCCAACATGGACAACCGCATCAATGGCTCGTCATCGATGATGAGGATCGACGGGGACATCAGGAGACCTTCACCAATGCGGCCCGGTTGGCACTCAAGGGCAGGCTCACGGTAAACACGGTTCCCTTTCCGATCTCACTTTCCACGCTCAATTGGCCACCGTGCCGTTCCACGATACCTAAACTCACCGACAACCCCAGGCCTGTGCCCTCACCCGTGCCTTTCGTCGTAAAAAACGGATCGAAAATATGGGCCCTGACATCGGGGGCGATGCCCGACCCGGTATCCCCCACGTCGATTTCACAGCGCTCGTGGGCGACCCGGGTTTGCAGGATGATCGAACCGCCTTCGTCGGTCGCCTGGACGGCATTGAGAATCAGGTTCGTTAAGACCTGTTCGATCATTTGCGGATCGACAAATAACGGCGGCAGGTCGTCGTCATAGACTTTGTGTAACTGAAGGCGTTTCTCGGCAATGACGTGGTTCGTCAACACCAGGACACGGTCGACCAATCCATTCATGTCATTCATGGAAAACTCCGGCTCGTGCTGTTGGGAGAAGTCCAACAATTGCCTGACGATTTTTTGAGCGCGCCGAAGCCCGTCTTCCATATAGGTAAAATATTCTTCCTGGCGTTCGGACGGCAATGTGCCTTTCCTGATGTTATAGAGACAATTCAAAATCCCGCCCAACGGGTTGTTGATCTCATGCGCCACCCCGGCAGCCAGTTTCCCGACGGAGGCCAATCGCTCGGCGTTTCGAAATTGCTCTTCCATGAGCTTTCTGTCCGTAATGTCCCGGGCAATGCCCAGTACACCGATCACGTTGTGCCGTGCGTTTTCCAATGGCGACACACTGACCAACACCGACCGAAGCTCCCCGTTCTGACTGATCACCTCCACTTCATATTCCTGTTTAACCTCCAGTTCCAGAATGTCTTTAAGACGACGACTGCGATGACGCTTGGCGAGTAAGGTCAAGAACGGCCGTCCCAGCAGATCTTCTTTGCGATATCCCCAATTCTCCACCTTGTTATTCACGTAGGTAAACCGTTGATCACGATCAAGCGTGTAGATCACGTCATTGGCGTTTTCAAGCAAGCTTTCCAGGTATTTCTGCGTTTTCTGAATCTCCAGAGTCCGGACCTGAACTTTCTCCTCCAATTCTTCGCTGTACCGCTGGAGTTGTTCTTCCAACAGCTTTCGTTCCGTAATGTCACGAAGCTGGACCATAATCGAAAGCGTCGAGCCTTCTCCCACGCGAATCACGTCCATTTCCACGGACCGCAACTTCCCTGGGGCGTCAAACACTTCCAATTCCGTAGCCTGGATTTTCTCTTCGTCGGATACCACCGTGTCCAGCAACTGCCTGACCGTTTCCTGATGCGAATCCGGCACGAGCGTCAGTAAGGATTGAGAAAGCAACGCTTCCTGTTTATAGCCAAACACCTCTTGCTCACGTTCGTTCACCGCCGCGATGCCGCCAGCCGGGTCCACCATGAAGATCGAATCCGCCGAGCGGTCAAAGAGCACACGATACCGCTTTTCTGATTCGGAGAGTTGTTGTGTTTGAGCGGCCACTTCCTGTTCCAGGTGTGTGGTATACCGGTCAACCTGTCGTTGCAGCGCCTTCCGTTCAGTCACGTCCCTCACGAACGCACGCGTGTACACCAGATCGCCCGTGTCCGAATCTATCAGGGCCGTGGAATGAATTTCGACGTCGATCGGGGTCCCGTCTCTCGTCAGAAACACCGTTTCAAGCGAACTTCGAGGTTGCGTGGGCAGCCGGTTGACGTAGTCGAGTGCTTCCGCCTTCTTCTCCGCAGGCAGAATATCCCACAAATGCATCGAAAGCATTTCCAGCAACGTGAAGCCCAATTTTTCCAATTCGGTTTGATTGACGTGCACAAAGCGACCGGTCTTGTCGATCTGATGAATCATCTCGGGAGAATTCTCGATCAAGTCACGATAGCGTTCCTCGAGAAGACGAATTTCCCCCATTTGCGTATTCAACTGCGAGAACGACTGTTTCAGGTTGACGGCCATTTTATTGAAGGCATGGGACAGGGCTTCAATTTCATCGCCGGTCTTCAGGACGAGAGGATGATCCCAATTGCCTGCGCCGATTCGCTGCACGCCTTCGTGTAAGGTTTGAATCGGGCTCACGAGTTTTCTGGCCACGATCAGGCCCGCCAACCACAAAATCCCCAACACCACGACGCCATATATCGCCACCTTCACCAGCAGTTGCTGCAAGGGGGCATAGGTCTCCTGGGGATTCTGCCGCACAATCGTCAGCCATTGCCTGCCCCGAAAACTCTCGGTCGCCAAGGTTTCCGGAATCCGCAAATGAGCGTATCCGACAAGGGAATCCTTCGCGCCATGGGTATCCTGCGTCACGTGAACCCATCCGGCCTGCTCTTCGTTAATGGCGGCCACCATGGCGGGATTCGCGGTATGCTGCTCCAGCGACAGGACCGGACAAATCAAGGGGGTCCCATCCACGTCGATGAGCATGGCATGGCCGGTGACGCCCGCGGTCACTTCGGAAATCGATCGGAACAACGAATCCCGTCGAAGGACAATACTGACGGTTCCCAGAACCTGATGACGGCCTTGATCAAATATAGGAACGGCGACGTTCAGAACGTGGGTTCCAAATGAGGGATCGAAGGTCAAATCACTCACGTAAATCTGGCCTTGGCCCTGCTGAAACGCGGCCTCCCACCATTCCGTATCCCCGTGGTAAAAGCGCACTTGAGGCAAGGAACTGAGAACCAATGCGCCCTGATTGTCGGTCACCAGAATGCCCAGGTAGTCCGACTTGCGAACGGCGTGCCAGTCAACCAGGTAATTGGTGGCAATCCGGTTGACAAAGGCGGGAAATTCATGAGGATTCTTTCGCGTCCGCCACCGTTCTTTCCATTCTTCGATAAAGGCCTTGATTTTCTCCGACTCTCTTCCTTCATAACTCCGGTTCGCTTCCTTCACCGCAGCGCGAATAAAGGGGATGGTAGCCAACTGTTGCGCCTCATTGATGCCCCGCATGATCTGGGTTTCGATTTTTCGCGCCACTTCAACGGCAATGCCCTTGAAGTTTGACCCGGTAATTTCCCGAAGGGCCCGGCGCTCTTCGACGTAGGTGAGGAATAAGGAAAGGGCAAGAGGGAGCAGGCCGACCAGGACCATTCCCAGAATCGTTTTGCGCTGGAGACTCTGTGACCAAAGCCACCGTTTCATCGCCGGAATACTCCAAAAGACGGACTGGTGCCTAACCGCTGAATGCTTGAAGAATGTTTTCAGAGAGGGCAACCCTTGTCAAGGATGGGGCACCGGACAACGGCGCATTCAGGCGCCTCGACTCAGAAGCCGGCCCTTGCCGCCGGGCCACATCAACAGGAGAGGACTGGCCACGAACACGGAGGAATACGTGCCGATAAGCACGCCCAATAACAGCGCAAGCGAAAAATCATGGAGCACTTCCCCTCCGAAGATCGTCAAGGGAACGAGCACCAACACCACGGTCAGGGTCGTGATCAAGGTTCTGGTGAGTACTTGATTGATCCCGGCATTGATAATGTTCAGAATAGTCTCACGTCGCCGGGCTCGAAGGTTTTCCCGAATACGATCGAAGACCACGACGGAGTCGGTCAGCGAATATCCGGCCAAGGTCAATAACGCCGTCACGACCAATAAGGTGATTTCCTTGTCGAGGAAATAATAGATGCCCAAGACGGCCAACACGTCATGGAAGGTGGCAACGGCTGCGGCCACGCCAAATCGCAATTCAAAACGCGTGGCCACATAGAGAATGATCCCGATCAGGGAAATCGTGATCGCCAGCAACGCGTCCTGTTGGAGCCGGCGCCCGATCGTCGGACCGATTTCCGTACTGGAATCGATCACGAACTTGTTCTGGCTGAATTCCGTTTCAAAGACCTCCACGATTTTTTCCGCAATTTTTTGTTCCAGCGTGTCTTCCGTTTTCACGCGAATCAGCAATTTATGGTCCTGGGTGAATTCCTGGAGTTCAGCATCCTGCAAACCATGCTTGCCAAGTGCCCGGCGGGCCTGCTCAATCCCGACCGCATTCTCAAATTTCAATTGGACGGCCGTGCCGCCGGCAAAGTCGATGCCGAGATTGGCCGCTCCGGTCCCGACCTGAACGAGGGCAATCAAGCCCAACAGGACCAGCAAGCCGGAGACGCCGAACGCGACGTGGCGTTTCCCCATGAAATCAATATTCGTTCTGCCGATGATTTCCAACATGGTCCACCTCAAGACAGGCTAAATGCTCAACCGTTCCAGTTTACGCCGATTGATGAGATCGAAGACGACTTTGGTCCCGATTAACGCGGTGAACAGATTGATCCCAATACCCAGACACAGGGTCACGGCAAACCCCTTGATGGGGCCGGTACCGAATAAAAACAACGCCAATCCGGTAATCAACGTCGTGACGTGGGAGTCAACGATCGTCAAGAAGGCTTTGTCGTATCCGGCATCGACCGCCAAGCGAACGGGGCGCCCCTGTCTCAGTTCTTCCCTGATACGTTCAAAAATCAAAATATTGGAGTCCACCCCCATACCGATTGTCAAAATGATACCCGCGATCCCCGGCAACGTCAGCGTCGCATTGAGCCCGGATAACGCGCCCAACAAACACAGGAGATTCAACGCCAGGGCCGCATCGGCAATCACCCCCGACATCCGGTAGTAGATCACCATAAAGATCAGCACGATCAGGCCGGCAATCAGCGTCGTCTTCAGCCCTTTCTCAATGGAATCCTGTCCCAACGAAGGCCCTACGGTCAGGTCCTGTATCGTTTTCATCGGCGCGGGAAGCGCACCTGCTCGAAGAACGATGGCCAGGTCATTGGCCTCGTCCGTGGTAAAATTACCGGTGATCTGGGCCCGCCCGCCGAGAATGGGTTCGTTAATACGCGGCGCCGAATAGACCGTGCCGTCCAGCACAATCGCCATGAACTTACCCACGTTGGCACTGGTAATCCGCCCGAATTCTTTCGCACCTTTGCTGTCGAACGTCACCCCCACGTAGACTTCGCTGAATTCCGTATAATTGACACGTGCATCCTGCAACACGTCCCCGGTCAGGGCCGCCTCTTTCTGCACGAGATACGGCCGGCTGAAGACCGGAGGGCCGCCCTTGGAATCGGGGATGGGTTCAAACAGAATTTCTGAACCCTCGGGAACCTTGCCGGCAAATTTCTCTTCAATGTCCGCCTCTTCACTGCGTTTGACCTGTACCGGCAACCCGAGTCCCGGCTGATTCTCCTCGTCGAGCATTTTGAATTCCAGCAAGGCGGTATCCTGGATCAGGCTTTTCGCCCGCTCGGGGTCCTTGACCCCGGGAAGTTGAATCACCAGTTCCGTCCGCCCCTGGCGTTGCAGGAGCGGCTCCGTGACGCCGAATTGATCGATCCGATTTCGAATTGTCTCCAAGGCCTGATTGATGGCCGCGTTCTTGATCCGATTCACTTCGCTGTCGAGGATTTCGACGACCAGGATACGGCCTTCTTGCGAAACCTGAAAATATGAAGGAAATTCATCACGAATCAACTCCGCGGTTTCTTCGACCCTGTCCTCCCTCGACAGCTCAAGCCGGACCTGGAGACTGTCGACCCGTTCAACGGTGTCGAAGCCGAGGTCCTTGTCGGTCAACAGATCACGCATAGCTTTGACGGCACGGTCAACGGCAATCTCGACGGCCCGGTCCTCTTCCACTTCCAACACCAAGTGAATGCCGCCCTGCAGGTCGAGACCGAGTGAGACGCCGCGAGGGGGAACCAGCCACCTGACGCTCTCGGGAATCCGGTCATACAGGCCCGGCCATGAAGGCAGAAACAAATAGAAGGACACCGCGGACAGGAACCACACGAGAAACAAGCGACCACGAATTTTTTTCATGCGTGTCCTCTACCCTTCGTCTTCCGCCCGTAACCGGGAAATGTTCTCACGTTGAATCTTCACTTTCGTATTGTCATCCACTTGCACGGTGGCCGTCTCTTTATCCAACCGGGTAATGGACCCCCACATACCGGCAGACGTGATCACCTTATCGCCCTTCTTCAACTTGGTTAACATCTCCTTGTGCTGTTTTTGTTTCCTTTGCTGCGGCAGGATCAACAAAAAATAAAACACCACGAAAATCAAAATGAACGGCACCAGAGAAAAGAGCCCCGACGCTCCCTCCGGCGCCATTCCCTGTGCCCAAGCTATCGAGCCGATCTCCATGCCCATTTACCGGTCCTTTCCGCTTGCTGATCCCTCGGCCACAGCCGTCGCACCGACCAGTTCTGCATATACGGCACTCTTGTCATCCTCACGACGCTGTTCATAGAAAGCCCGGCGAAACGCCGGAAAGACGCCGTCTTGAATCGCTGAACGCATCGCATCCATGAGCGTTCGATAATACCAAAGATTGTGAATCGTGTTCAGTCGCACCCCCAACATTTCATTGGACAGATACAGATGCCGCAAATAGGCTCGGGAATACTTCCGGCAGACCGGACATTCGCACTGCGCATCAATCGGGGCATCATCCTTCGCATATTGCGCACGCTTGATCAAGACCCGTCCTTGAGTCGTGAACAACCACCCCGTCCGCCCATGACGAGACGGAATCACGCAGTCAAACATATCCACTCCGCGCATGACGCCTTCGACAAGGTCTTCGGGAAGACCGACACCCATCAGGTAACGAGGGCGGGCGGGAGGCAGTTCGGCAACCGAAACTTCAAGCATGGCCAGCAAGGCAGGCTTATCTTCCCCCAACGATAGCCCACCGATGGCGTACCCATCAAATCCGATCTCAACCAACTCACGAGCAGATTGCCGGCGCAAATCGGCATCCAGCGCTCCCTGCACGATACCGAACAGCGCCTGTCGCCGGTCACGCGCAGCCACGGCACACCGTTTCGCCCATGCCGTCGTCCGCGTCACCGCGCTCCTGGCTTGCTCGTTTGAACATGGATGTGGCGGGCATTCGTCCAACGTCATCATCACGTCAGAGTCCAAGGCCATTTGAATTTCCATGCACAACTCGGGCGTGAGATGATGCAAAGACCCGTCCAAATGCGATCTGAAAGAAATCCCGTCATCCGTGATCGTCCGCAGATTCGCCAGGCTGACCAACTGAAAGCCCCCGCTGTCCGTTAAAATCGCACCGTCCCATGCCGTAAACGCGTGAAGCCCGCCTTGCTCCTGAATGAGCCGGTGGCCGGGTCGCAAATACAAATGATAGGCGTTGCTCAGCATCAACCCGAAGCCCAATTCCCGCAGTTCATCGGGCGCCATGCCCTTGACCGTGCCCAGCGTGCCGACGGGCATGAACGCCGGGGTGTTAACAAGGCCGTGAGGGGTGGACAGCACCCCAGCCCGGGCCGCGCACCGGGGATCCTGCTGACCTACGGAAAAAGCAATCACGATACGCACTCACTCCATTGAAGGTTCGTCGATGAAAAGATGAACATGCCTCAAGTTCCGCTCGATCATGCAATACATCAGAGGTTCCTTACATGGTTTCCGGGGCACTGACGCCCAATACCCCGAGTCCGTTTTTAATCACCGTTTGAACCTGTTTCAACAAGACCAATCTGGCCATGGTCAGTTCCCTGGACAAGTCTTCCCGAACCGATTCACCCGGTTCCCCATCCTCATCGGCTTCATCTTCCTTGACGCCATCGATCTTGGGCGGAAGCACGCGATGCTTGTAATAGAAAACGTGAAGCAGCCCTGCAAGTTCTTGAAGATAAAACGTGATGCGATGAGGCTCCAAGGCCTTGGCGCTCGCGTCAATCAATCCGGGGAAACTCGACAACTGCTTCACCAGCCGAAGTTCTTCCGGCTGGACCAACGCGGCCAACGGCGCATCGCCGACCGGCAGTAAGGGAACCCCCCGTTCACGGGCCGTCCTGAACAAGCTGGCCAATCGCGCGTGGGCATATTGCACGTAATAGACGGGATTGTCCGAAGACTGTTTCTTTGCCAATTCAAGATCGAATTCAAGATGCGTATCCGAACGACGCATCAGAAAAAAAAACTTGGCCGCATCGGCCCCTACTTCATCGACCACGTCCTGTAACGTGATAAATTCGCCAGCCCGTTTGGACATCTCGACTTTTTCCCCGCCCCGCAATAACCGCACCATCTGGACCAACACCACCCGCAAACGATCGTCGCCGTAGCCAAAGGCTGTGACCGCGGCTTTCATGCGGGGAACGTAACCATGATGATCCGCACCCCAAATGTTAATCAACCATTCGTAGCCCCGCTGCAACTTATCGAAATGGTAGGCGATATCCGAAGCCAAGTAGGTATAGTCACCATCCTGCTTGCGAACCACACGGTCTTTTTCATCCTGAAATTCAGAAGACCGGAACCACGTGGCCTCGTCACGGATAAACACCAGGTCACGCTGTTCGAGATCCTGCAAAGCCGCCTCGATTTTCCCTGCAGAAAACAACGAGGCCTCGCTGTACCACGTCTCGAACTTCACCCCGAATCGCTCAAGATCGTCTTTGATGGCCCGTACGAGTTGCTCAGAGGCCCATTGCCCGCATTCCCTGCGAGCGGCGTCACTGGCTAAGGTCAAGATTTCCGAGCCTTTTTCCCGGTTCAACGCTTGCGCCAGGGCTTTGATGTAGTCTCCATGGTACCCGTCCTCGGGAAACGAAAACTCACGGCCGTGGAGTTCCAGGTACCGTGCGTATACGGAGTCGGCCAACAGTTTCATTTGGCGACCCGCGTCATTGCTATAATACTCCTTGTCGACTGCATACCCTGCGGCTCGCAGCAATCTTGCCAACGCCTCACCCAGCGCGGCTCCGCGCCCGTGTCCCACGTGTAAGGGGCCCGTAGGATTCGCACTGACAAATTCCAAAAGCACTCGCTGCCCTTGTCCCGCCGTGCCGTGGCCGTAACGGTCGCCTGTCCGTTCGATCTCTTCGAGTACCGAAAACCAACAGTCCGGGCGAAGCGTAAAATTCAGGAATCCGGGCGGAGCGACCGACACGTTTTCCAAAAGAGGACACGAGGTCCGAAGTTGATCCGCAATCACTTGAGCCACTTCCAACGGAGGACGCTTCTCCTCTTTCGCCAGGCTCATGGCCACGTTCGAGGACAAATCTCCCCATTCCTCGCGCTTGGGAAAATCAAGCACGGGCTCGGGAAAATTCGTTGATTGCAAGGCGCCGCGTTTTCTTGCCTCCAGCAAGGCACTGGTAATGGCAGAGGCAACCTGTTCTTGAACGATTCCGACAGACATGCTGGTATCGAAAAATAAGTGGGAACTCAGGGAGAAGAGGATTCGGAATGTAACACAGGCTTTCCGGGCCTCGCAAGCAACGAACGGGCTGGGATCATGGCTATTCGATGCCTTCTCCATGCATGGAAACTAGCCGGGACTGATTTTGTTCGCAAACTCAAGGTCGGCCGGCGAATTCAAATTCAGAAAGGAAACCAATTGGGGGTCCACACACGTAATCTCCGTTTCGGGAACGCGATGCACGGCCAGTCCCGGCTTACCGGCAATGTTTTGAAGACGGAGGTCCCGAGCATCGATCATGTCCTTCAAAACCGGCAGGCATTGTTTTGAATACAACCCGTGCAGAGGCTGAAGCCCGGTGACCAATTGCGCCACGACAATATCCGCAGCATCGATCTTCTGAAGAAAAAGCTCGATGACGGCTGGATTGATGAACGGCATATCACAGGCCACAACAAATACACGCGGACAGCGGGAATGGTACAGACCGGTATACAGCCCCCCTACCGCAGCACAATCAGGGATAAGATCAGTCACCATTCGTATTCTCTCGTCTTGTCTCGAAATATCCTCTTCAGCCAAGACCACGAGCACTTCGGGAAAAAGCTCCAGTAAAACGGAAGTGACCCTATCCAGGAGCGGTTTCCCGTGAACGGACAGATGACGTTTGTCCGTCCCCATTCTTTTGCTCTTCCCGCCGGCTAACACCACACCCGCAACGTCTCCGATCACGACTCACGCCTTCCTTTTTCTCTGTAGCCTGTGCCCCACCTATGGTCCGTGACAGCCTCTTCCTGAGAAGAAAGGCAAGCAATAAAAAAAGGGGGTGGACTGGCGTCCACCCCCTTCCCTGTTCTCTCAATCAGGCGCGTGGGCCTAGGCCTGGCCCTTTGCCTTACGCCGGTTGGCGCGACGGCCCATCACCCAGCCTTCGATAATGACGATCCCGAACGTGATCAACCCCGGATATATGTACGTGGTCACCGGAATCTGCGGCTCCATCACCAGGTAATAGAACGCCGACACGGCCATCTTCCGGCCCACGTCCCCATTGTGCCCGTCCCAGGCAAAAAACACCATCGGGATATATTTGCCAGGCTCCAGGTACGCCACTTCTTCGTAGTCGCCTTTGATCGGCCGCTTCACGATCACGGTCCACCGGCCATTGGCCCACTCCGCTTTCACGACCTCCACTTCTTCCTGGAAGTCCAGCTCGGTGAGGTCCTGGTCCCAGCCCGTGCCTTCATACACGCCCAAGGTGCCATCCGCGGTCCATTTCGTCAGGTCCACCGAGAACCGCTCGTCGCCCCAGAAGTACCGCGGCTTCCGCGGGGCTGGCAATTCCTGCCACTTGACCGGGAATTGGAACGCCACCCCGTCGTTGTACACGGTATAGCCGTCTTTTTGCTTCGCCGCAATCGATTCCTGATGGAACGGATCTTCGGCAAACGTCGTGCCCTGCGGCGACTGTTCCTCCACGCCATAGTCCCCCAGGTTCACTTCCGTGGGGTCCCAGTCGACCTCATCCTCCTGAATACTCTTGGTCCGGTCGTCCCAGCGGAACATGAATTCGATGTGCGTCTCGTTATACAGCGCTTGCACCCACATGTCGTCGATCCGGTTCACGAAATTCCGGGGTTTGTGCGTGATCTGCCCACCCATGGCCAACCACCGCCGGGGAATCAGCTTCCACCGCTCGTCGTGTTCATCCGTGGGGAGGTCGCCCTCCACGAATTTGGACGGAACCACAAAGTTACTCTTCGGTTTGTCCGTCAGCGGGTCAATCGGCAACGGCGGGGTCGTGGAGAAGGTTTGCGCGGTTTCATCGCTCACCTGCCCTTGCGGCGCGGGAATCTCGTGCTCACGCTCACACAGCGAGTTGACGTAGTTGGCGATATCCCACCGCTCATCCACGCTGGTATTGTCGGCAAACGAGGGCATCGGCGTCCCGTTCAACCCCGTGGAGAAGGTCCGGAAGATGTTCCGGACATTGTACGGATCCTGGCGACTGCCGCGGAAGTTCCAGCATTTGTGCCAGTCCGCCGGCTGGATGCCGAAGCCCCAGTCATCCTTGAGGTTGAAGGCATTCCCGTCTCCCCGGCCTTCCATGCCGTGACATTCGACACATTTCTTTTCCACCACCAATTCCGAGCCGCGCTTGATGGACTCCGGCGTGTTCGGTTTCGGGGTGAGTTGGTCCAATTGCAGGACAAACAGTTCTTCGAATTCTTCATCCTGCCACGACCGGTCCTGGACCAGTTGGGTCGTCACGAAGGCCAACACGTCCTTCCGTTGCTGCTCGGTGAGAATGCCTTCCCAGGACGGCATGGCCGAGCCAGGCAGGCCGTGGGTGACCGTTTGCAGCAGGTCCAGGTCAATCAGGGGCAACTGCCCGCTGGCCGTGTGCCGGATTTTGAAGGTGCCGGCGTTGAAGTTCCGCGGGCGCGGCCACAACCGCACCGCTCCCGGGCCGTCCCCGGCACCGTCCACCCCATGACACCACACGCATTTGGTAAAGTACACCCGCTTGCCCGCTTCAATCTGTTCCGCAGGCGGGGGCGACGGCAGGCCTTGCTGCTTGAAGCCTTCCGGCAGGTCTTCCTGGGCGCCACTGCTCAGGGGAAGGCCCACCCCCAGCAGCAGACTCACGCTCACGCACACGCCCCACCGGGCCAAGTTCCTTCCATATCTGCTCTTGCTCATGGCTCGTCTCCGCTCCTCTCCGCTTAATCCCAGGTCCGGGGATAGTAGCCCGTGTGCCAATATTCGAACATGACCACTTTCCAGATCTCATCCACCGTCAGGTGTTGCTCCCAGGGCGGCATCACCGAGGCCCACGGGAACCCTTCCCCAGGCAGGCCGATCCCGCCTTTCGACACCCGCCAGAACACGAACGTTTCCTGCAACTGTGCGATCGTCCCCGCGTCCGTGAAGTTCGCCGGAATCGGGTTGAAGGCATAGGCCCACAGGCCCCGGCCGTTCAGGTTGTCCCCGTGACAGAAGTGGCAGTTCTGAAAGAAGATCTCGCCCCCTTCCCGCACGTACTTGGTGTACCCTTCGGCATTGGGATCCCACGGGTTGTAATCCGGGTCGTTGACGTCTTTCATCAACCGCCCCATGGACTGCTCCACGATGCGCGCATCCGTGTACGCCTGATCGTATTTTCCCTCGTTGTTCACGCGATAGGGATTCTCCACCACCTGCAAGACAAAGGTCTTTCCATGCACCTTCGTCGTGGCCGGCGGCGCCGGATGGACCGTCCGCAATTCGATGGGTTCATCAAAACTGGGCAGGAACGAGCTGTAGGCAAAGCCCCCCAAGGCCAGCGGAATGACGATCAACGCCACGGTGCGGACCGCCTTGTGAAACCCGCTGATCCCGTCCATCACGTTCATCACCGGCCGCTTGAACTCCTGCCACGCATCTTCCGAACCCGACACCCACATGAAAACGCCACAGGCGGACACCGTCCCGTAGATGGCCCGCACACTGAAGGGAATCGGCGGATAAATGCGGTATTTCAAATAGAGTTGGATGTAGATCCACACCCCCACCCCCGCCCAGAACTTGGGAATGCCCATACCCGCCCGATTCAGCGACCAGTTGATCAGCGCAAACACCAGAATCGAACCGGCCAACTCCGAAATCATCTGCATCGGCATGTAGCCTTCGACTAACTTTAACCAGGTCATCGTATTAAACTCCTGTTTTCTGGTTCACAGAGTCGATTAATTAAAATCTTCCAATGCCGGTGGATCCTGCCCTTCTTTCAAGCTGGACAGGTAATCCACAATTTTGTTCACGGCTCCCGCACTAAGTTTGAGTCCGAAATCCTTCGGCATCTGGTTGTCCGGAAAATCCTTCACCACGTACATGCTGGGATTCAGGATCGACTCGGTAATGTATTCACGGGCCGACGTGGCATGACCTGCATACCCCGGATCCTTCAGCCGTTGTGGAGCATTACTGCCTTCCATCAACAAGGGACCGACTTTTCCGGTTGCCCCTTCAATCCCTGGAATCGTATGACAGGCCGGACACCCGGCTTTCATGAAGAGGTCCGTAATCGGCTCTTCACCGGTCGCCAGCACACCGCCTGCGGCGCCCTCGTCCCCGTCGGCACTCGCCTTGGGCCGGTCAGCTTCGGGAATGAATTTTTCATACGACAATTGAATTTCTTCATACGCCGGCGCTTCTTTCCCTTCCCGGACGTACAGCCACGTATCCACGGCCGCCAATTCTCCGATGGTCAGCGAAATCGGAGGCTTGTGAATTCTCGGCATGGGGCTTTCCTTGTCATTCGTCCCTTTCACACCAAATCCGGGCACGACAAAACAACTGGGGCAAGCATGCGATTCGGCAATATACTCCTGGCCGGTCGTGGCAGTCCCAGAACCATCAAACGCTTCTTTTTGCGCGGTATCCCGGGAACCGGGATCGTTCATGAAATACTTTTCGTGTTTCAGCCGTTCTTCGGCCCGCGCCGGAATATCCCACAGATTCGGAGCCCGCTCACTCAGGAAGCCCTGATTGAAACCGTGACACAGGGGACACTGGCCTTTCCCGATTGCGCCCTGAACTTTACTTTGGCCAAGACCGCCAAAGATAATCTTTTCACCTTCATCGCCCAATTGCTGGGCCGTCATGCTCTGGAAGTCCAGCTTGACTTCCGGCGGCGGGAATCCCCCTTCCACCTGGGGCAACCAGTTCCCATAGCCGGACAAGGCCGCAGCCACGAAAAACATAAAGCCGCCGATTTTCATGAGTGCCCCGATATTGGTGAAGTAGATGCCCATGATATAGGCCAAAAACGTAATCATCACCAAGGAGACGGGCAACAAGCGGCTTTCTCCATAGAAATTGTTCTTGTAATTTGCAATGGCCATAAAAGCCATGAGCGCGCATAGCATGCCGATAAACGTCTTGAACGTGACATTCTTTTTTTGAACGGGATCGGTTGCTTTGGCTTGAAAATAAAAGAGCAGCCCCATCAAAAAGGCGAATGCCGGCCATCCAATCGAGATTGCTTCCGTAATTAATTCAACCACCTTGCCCCTCCACAAGTGAGGCTATCCTGAAAGTCAGGATAGCCTCATCATCACGTATTTCATGCAAAGTTAATGATTAATGACCAGTTGCAGGTTGCGGCGCGGCACCCGGAACGGGCTGCGTCGCAGGCACGGGCGCTTTCTTGGCTCCTAGTGCCCCAAGCCAAAAGACGAACATGATCGTGATCCAGAAGAACAACACGTTAAAGGAGATCACGTTGGCCCCAAAACCAATGGTATGCGTGTACGCCCATGGCGAATTGTCACGCATAATCTCATTGACGTGCCAGAACAACCTCACGGACGACCGGATATAGCCCATCAGTCCCATCATCCATGTAAAGGCCGTTGCCAGCATGATCAGGGCATATTGCGAACGCGGTGCAATCTGACCCCACCGGATCGGGCCAAGCTCCCTGGACTGCTTTAACATGGCCAGGTTCAAGGCCGAACCGATAAACAGGCACGACAGTGTACCGGCGACCTGTGGAACCGAGAGACCTATTCGCACGTTCGCAGGAATGAAGTACCCGTAACAGGCCACCCAGATATTGTTCAAATGGGCTACCACAAAGAACGTGATCAGGAAGATATTTCCGAACTTCGCCCATTTCACCGCGGGCACCCTGTTCCCGCGTTGATACCATATGAAACTGGCGATCGTGGTCATGATGATCGCATTAATGCCGCCGTTCTTAGCCGACATCACGCCATAGTTCCCCAATACCGGATGCTGCTGACCGCCCATGGCCTTTAATTCGGCCGGCGTCATGACGATGGTATGCGGGGTAATAAAGACCAAGAGACCCACGACCAGAATAAACACAAAGTACTTGATATAGCGTTGGAAACGCTCACCTCCAGTCATTCGTCCGAGCGCCTGCCAGAGGTAGTAGTTCGTCGTCAGAAACAGAATGCCGATCATCGTGGCCTGAATGATGAACAACCAGGCCAACAACCCACCCATCAAGGTAATACCCATTTGCTGACGATAGGCATATACCTCGCGCATGAGCCAATAGCCGGCAAACGGGAGGGGGATCAGGAAGGCAACCCCGAGGGACATGGCGATGTACCCCATCCAATCGTAATGCGCGCGCTCTTCGTCATTCTTCGCCGACAGGAACCGGTAAGCGGCATACGCCGCCACCACGCCGCCGCCAAAAGCCATATTCCCGAGAATCCGGTGCACGTTCAGGGGATTCCAGAGCGCCGTATGCAGCACGTGCCAGATATTACCGAGATACCGGCCCTGCTCGTCGACACCCGCGGGCGACATCATGAACCCGATCCATGAATTGGCCAGGAACATCAACACCGTTCCGATCACGTTCAGCACGACGGACATGCTGCAGTGCAGCCATTTCAGCATCCCGTCTTTCATCTTGTCCCACCCGTAGTAATAGATATAGAGGGTTCCGCTTTCCGCCACGAACATCAACGCATAGATATGCATCACGGGACGGAAAATACTGGACAGATAACCAAAGAAGGAGGGATACAACGTCAGGAAGGTGAAGATGAGAATACCACCGAGGATGGCCGTCAGCGAGTACGCAGTCAAGCTGATTTTGATGAAGTCATAAGCCAATTGGTCGTATTTCTTCGCCATGGCCTTGTCTTTACTCACCAACCCGGCAAACTCGATGCACATACAGAAAATCGGGACGGCCAGCACAAAGCTGCCATAATACAGATGCTGCTGGTTGGCGACCCAGAGAAGAACCCGGCTTTCGAAGTTGTACCGGGGATAAAATTCCGCTGTATCTTGAGTCTTGGGAGCCGGCGCACCAACGACAGGACCTTCTGTTTTATAGTAGACGTCCCTGCCGATTTCGACTTTCGCTTCCTCGCCTTCTGCGCCGTCGGCTTCCTGGGCGGCTACGACATCCGGAGGCGGCCCGCCTGCTGCGGGAGCACCCCCACCGGCCAACGCCGGCAGTGCCACAAAAACCGGGAGCAACAACATGACTCCCATTGCAAAAAGACCGGTGACCGCCAGGAATTTCTTCCCGGCCCGTCCACTCGTGAGGCGACCCATGACCAACCTCCTTCTTTCTTTGAAATTATTCAAAGAACAATAATCCTTTATAGTTGCACTTTTCAGAATGACGACTGAGATATTGCTTACCTCAAAATGTAGAAATAATCCAACCCCTGCATATCCATCAGAACCCAGTCGACGAACTGAAAATATGCCACGGAAATCACGATCGAAATGATGAGGTACAAAACGGTTTGCATAGAAACTCCTCCCCTTCAGGTCCCTTCTTCAGCAAGGACATTGCATGCCGGCAAACCAATAAAAAAACCACAAGCTCACGGCACAGGTCACATAGAAAATCGCCTTGCCCATCTTGATCGGAAGTGGATCACTTTTTGCCATCTCAATTTTCCTTCTAGATGTTTGACCTTAATGAATTATACTCTTGACACATTTCTTCAAGATGTGATACTCAACAACCACTGTTCGCGGATATGGTAAGACGATGCGCAATAATGCAAAATTGTTCGACATTATAGTGTTGGCCGGAATGGTTGTCAATATTCTTTTGGCTGTCTTTCTGATCCTCTACTACTTTGATTTCCTCTAGAGAACCTCTGGTCCTTCGCTACTCCCGGGGACCGGCAGCCAGCGTGCGGGCCGGCGGTTTTTGCCCAGACGCCACACAGCGGAAACCGATGGTTTCGTCGCGAAAATCGGGAACCATGAAACTCCGGGCCGTAATCCTCAAATCGTTGCCATAACTGGTATATCCGGCGCCGCGCAGGGTCTTGTACCCGCCACGGTCGGCAAAATTCGCCTCTTCGGGTTCGGGATCATTGGGATGACGAGCTTGCTCTTCATACCAATTATGGGTCCATTCCATCAGGTTTCCAAAACCGTCATGCACACCGTACGGGCTTCGATCCAATGGGAACGAGCCAACCCGCGCCGTGGCTTCATAGCCGTCCTCCACCCCTCCCAGGTTGGCTTTGTGGATTCGCGGAGAATTGCCCCAAGGCCATAACCGGCCATCAATCCCTCGCATGGCTTTTTCCCATTCCGCTTCCCCGGGCAGGCGTTTTCCCCTCCATTGGCAATACGCATCGGCATCATGCCAGGAAACGTAAGCCACCGGCTGGTTGGGCCCACGCAATTGGGACAACCGTTTGGCATAGCGGGAAGGCGGGCCGGGTTTGCGGTGTCCGGTCTGTTCCACAAACTGGAGATAGTGATGGTTCGTGACCTCATAACGGTCGATCCAAAATCCGTCAAGCATGACAAGGCGTTCGGGGCGTTCATTGAACCCGCCCTGGCTGGTCCCCTGAACGAACTGTCCTGGAGGAATGAACACCATGTCTTCGGGGAGGATTGGTTGGGAAGGGTCAGAGAGAGAATCGCCGGGTTCCTGAACGGGCTTGACGACTGCTGCAAGTTCGGGGTCAGGCGGCGGAGCCTTGGTCCCGCGCAGAATGCCCGATACCGGCATGCCCACCATGAACAATATCACGGCAAGCAGAATCAGTTTCAGTTTCCCGTCCATGATCGCGGAACCTCAATGCCACGCCCGAGACCGTCAGGATGGTGGTTCGACGGTCTCGACGTCCTGGGCACACCGGAAGCCGATTGTCGCGTCGGTTCGCCACATTTTAGCTGAAAACCGTTTGGTCAATCTCGCGTTGAGTTTGGAATCGCGCCAAGTCCCGCCGCGAATGACCTTGAATTCCGTACTGTCCGGACCGGGAGGATCGCGAAACGGCGAATTCTGGTAATATTGGTCGTCATAGGTATCCGCCACCCATTCCGCCACGTTGCCCGTCATATCGTAGACCCCATATGGACTCCGTCCGCCCTCAAAAGACCCGATCGGCGACAAATACGGAAACCCGTCTTCTTCCCCGTCAATATTGGAAACCATGTAGCTGAACTCATTCCCCCAGGGGTAGAGCCGCCGCCCTTCGCCACGAGCGGCCTTCTCCCATTCAGCTTCGGTCGGCAACCGTTTCCCGGCCCATCGACAATACCCGAACGCATCGTTCCAGCCGACCCCCACGACGGGAAAGTCCGGATCAACGAGTTTCGTAATGTCTTCTTCAAAGACCGGCACCTGCGGCTGCTCCCGCTTGGTCATCTTCACGAAACGCGCGTATTCCGATTGGGTGACTTCCTTCAAGTCGATGAAATACGTTCGCAAGTATACCGGATGAGCCGGGGCTTCATCAGGGTCTCCCTGATCATTTCCCATGGTAAAGGGGCCCTCGGGAATCTCGACCATCTCACGGCCTTCATTGCCGACCAGCGTCCGGTACATGGAAAAATCCTGGACTTTCAACGGAGCAATGACCCGGGGTTTGGTCGTCTGCGACTTCGACACCAGCCGGTCCAACTCCTGCTGCCCCTTATACGTTTCATAGATCAGCATCACCATCATCAGGATGAACGAAGCAAACACAAAGATGATGGAACCGATCAGCACCCCGCGATTTTCCATAACCCCGATCCCCGATAAACGGTTAACCGCCTCCGCCTCCCGTCCCCGCCTCCGCTTCGTGGTCGGCAGCGACCGGACCCGGTTTTCTCCAAAACACGTCGATCAACATGGAGATCCAAATCCCCAAAAATCCGCCCATCGCCGCACCGGACCCCGCGCCGACCGTAATATTTTCCGGTCCGGAAACGGCCCAGGCCAGCGCACCACCCAAAAACGTACCGACAAAAATACCCAGAAAGAACCGGCGTCCGCCAATGAGACCGATCCCTGCCCCCAAAACAACTCCGAGTACCGACGCGAAATAGAGAAAGGAGCCGCCCAGAAGAAGGCCGATGAGCACCCCAACCGTCCCCATGACCGCCACGCCAAGGCCCACGTCTATCATGGTTCCTTTAGAAATTGCCGATCTCCTTGCCGGTATGCGACCGCGAGGCGTTATTCCGCCCGCACCGTGATCGAACCGAAATCGATTTCCACCCCCGGACCGCTTTGCAGGGAAAGACCCCATGCCCGCTCGGCCGGTTCATGTTGATGGATCTCCTTGAAATCCTTGTACGCATTAACCTCTTCTTCCACCCATTCACCCACCGGCTGCACGCCTGAACGCACCACGACCTCCGCCGCGCCGAACATGCCGCCGTCCGTGATCGATCCCTTGGCTTTCGTGCCGCTCCAGACGTACTTCGTGGACACCGGAATAAACATCAGATCCGTATCCAGGTTCGCAAAGACCGCCGCAAGGAATTCCGCCTTCTCCGGGACGGCGTGCAGGCGCCATCGCCACGTGAGAATAGGGTGGGTGCGGGGATCCCAATCAATGTTCTTGGTATACACGCGCTGGTTCGCTCCCTTGCCTTTCAGGAACGCGGTGTCCCCTTCCCGGTGAACGGCATAGGCCTCTCTTGCGGTGATGGTACTTCGGGACCCGTCCCATCCTTTCGGGAACGGCTCCTCGTCAGGATTGTCAAAATTTTCGAGCGTCACGACCTGCGAAAAAGCCGTGTCAGCCAGCAGGGGAACACAACACACAAACAGGCAAAGGCCGGTGACGAACAGGCGTCCCGTCCTCATACGGATTCCTCTCGAGAGAACGCCTGCACGAACGACATGCTCGGCGCGTCCTTTTCCACGACGGCCGGCCGCTGGTCCCGGGTGGCCAGCCAAAACATGAAAAACACCGAAGCCCAGAACAACACCATGTTGATGGTCACCATTTTGGCGGCAAAGGTGATGGCAGGCGTAAAAGCCCAAGGGGAAACGTCGGCCATCAGTTCATTCACGTGCCATCCCAACCGGCCGGCCGACCGGATATACCCCATCAACCCCATCACCCAGGAAAAGGTCGCGGCGACCCCGAACAACGCCACCATCCCGCGCACGGAGATCCCGCCCCATTGGATGGGCCCCCGAATCGTGCTCCCCTTCAACAGCAAATGATTGAGCCCCAACCCTCCGAGCAGGACCGTCGCCGTCGTGGCCCCCTGCGGAATGGAGAGACCGACCCGGACGTGGGCAGGAATGAAAAACCCGTACACCGAGACCCAGACGATATTGGCCATGCCCACGACAAACAACGCCCCGATTGCCACGTTTCCCGCCGTGGCCCACGGCACGGTAATGATGCGGTTGGCACGGCGATATAACAGGTAGCTCAGGGCGGTCAGGCAGATCATGACGTTGATGGCACCGTTTTTCGCCGACATCACCCCGAACTGTCCGATCACCGGATGCTGGGCCGCGCCCATGGCTTTCATTTCGCTTGGCGTCATGGCAATGGTATGGGGAGTGAACCAGACCAGAAACGACACCATCAGTCCGCCGAGAATAAATTTGAAATACGGATGATACCGCTCCCCGTCACGCAACCGTCCCAGGGACTGCCAGATGTAATAATTGATCCCGAGAAACAGCGCACCGATGGTGGTGGCCTGGACCACGAACAGCCAGGACAACAATCCGCCCATCATGGTCATCCCCATCTCCTGACGGAATTCGAACACGGAACGCATCAGCCAATACCCGGCAAAGGGCATGGGAAGCAACGCACACACCACCACGACGATGAACACGTACCCCACCCAATCATAATAGGCCCGTTCCTCCCGGGCCCGGGTCTTCAAAAACCGGTACGCGGCATACGCCACGACCACGGCCCCACCGGACATGATATCGGCCAGGAACCGATGGGCATTCAGCGGATTCCATAACGGCGAATGCAACAAATGCCAGACGTTCCCCAGAAATTGTCCCTCGGCGTTCACGCCCGCGGGCGCCATCATAAACGACGCCCAGGCATTGGCCAGCAGGAGCAACATCACGCCCATGCCATTCGCCACGACCCCGATCGACAAATGCACCCATTTCCCCGCACCCTGGGCCAGGCGGTCCCAACTATAGTAGTACAACACCAGGAGGAAGGATTCCCCCAAAAACACCGCGGCATACAACGGCATCATCTGTTTGAACGTGGACCCCATGTACGTCATGAACACGGGATAGAACGTGATGAACGCCCCGAGCATCACGCTGCCGAGCAGGGCCGTCACCGAGAGCGAAACCACCCCGACGCGAAGAATGTCGCGACCCAGGCCGTCGTACCGTTGGGCGGCCCGTGGATCACGGCGCGTCAGACCCAGCAACTCCAGGAGAAACGCAAAAAGCGGCAAGGCCAGAACGAACCCGCCGAAATAGGTATGCTGCTGCGTGACGAGCCAGATGATGATCCGGTTATTGAGCGGTTGCCACTGCGGGTAGGTGGACCCGGTTTCCGTGGCCGGAGGGCTTTGAGGGATTCCGCCGGTCTTGTAATAGACGTCTTCGGTCAGGGCGGAAGCATCCTGTCCAGTCCACCCCGGCATCGGCGAGACAAGCACAAGACCCAGCACACACAACAGGAAAAGAGACACGCCGGCTTTCATGAAAGTATCTCTCGCGAGGGGTCTCCCCGACTCACGTCGACAGGCTCCCCTTTCCGTTCTGACGTCACCCACCCGGTTTTGGCCAAAATTTCCATCACGAACGGACAACGTTTCAACCCTTCGGAGAGACCGCCCTGTGTTTGCGTCTCGACAAACACCCGGGCACCCAGAAAATAGCCATACCCGGCCATCATCCCCGCGGTCACGCCGCCGACTGCCAAGTGAACGAAAAGGGCCGCCTCCTCAACTTGCAAGACAAAGGTGATGAGGCCGAATTGCACTAAATAGTAAGTGAAGGCAAAAGTCAAACACGGCCATGTCCAGAACCGGCAGGCCTCCAACCACGACTCTATTCTGAAGCGGTCAGGGAAGTGATCGAGAGGACGTTTCCCGGACAAGAAAGCCCCATGAGCGCAGAACGCCGCCACGATACAGACCAGGACTGCCGGACCGGCGTCCCACCCGTTGCCGGGCCAGCCGAGACGGGACAGGACCGCGGTGGCCCCACCGGCAACGGTTCCCGCGCCCACCCATGGGGCCACATGAAGAAAGTCGCGCTGAAGCAATGCACGAAACGATCCGCCGTCGGGAAAGGTCACCAGTCTGGCGCCTTGGGCTTCCATTCGGACCACGTGCCCGATTTCAAAGGCGTCACGAGTGACCGACGTACAGGGGATAATCAGGGCCATCATGGCCGGGCCTTCGGGATGAACCAGAAAATTGTAATCGACAAAGAGTGCCAGAATCGCCAACACCAGTAAGGAAAGTTGCACGCCGTAGACGAACCCGATCCATCCGCCGACCCAGAACAGACGGCTGGGATGATCGGTCCGGCAAATCCGGGGCAACGTCTCCCCGCGTCCCATCGCATAGGCCCAATACGCGGTGAGCGTCGAAAGGACGCCGCTGAACGCCAACAACGCCAGCGGGTCGGATAAGGGCAGCACGTCCTTCAAGAGACGATAGAGGACAAACGCCACGAACCCCGGAGCGAGCATCACCCAGCGCTTCCGTCTGCGAACGTCGGGGTCCGTGACGGTCGCGTTCAGTTGGGGAATCACCCGGAGTGCCAGTCGATGCAGCATCAGAATTTCTCGAAGGACGCAAGCCTCACTCTACCCCTGCGGGGCAGCCATGCCGAAATAACGGGCCTTGATTTCTTCCATCAACTCCACCGTCACTTCGGGGAGGCCTCGGTCCTGGGCCGTCCGCTCCAACTCCACGCGCGCCATTGCGCGAACCGGCCCCGGAACCCGCGACAATCGTTGCTTGGCCTCGGGATGCCAGGACACCATCCCCTGGGTCCCGGCCTCCAGCATGACGCCGGTCGAGATCACGGTGAGGCCGCTTCGATCCGCATAGCCCTCCACGTCCTGCCGGACAAGAGGCTCCACGTACGGGGGAAGCCGGTCCAACCGATGCCGGGCCTCATCCGTCCAGGCCGGACGGTCGAACAACGCACTGCCGTTTCGATGGTCCGTCTCGATTCCCACACCAAACCCGCATCGTGCACAGCGATACCGAAGAAAGACCTGGCCGTCATCCCATTCCTCGATGACCTCACATCGGAAATCCGAGCCGCAGAGGCATCGCATCATCAGCCTACCCGATTCGCCCAGGATACAGGATATACAGCATGGTATAGGTAATACTGCCGGTCAGGAACAACACACAATACACCACCATGGTAAACCGGCCCAGGATCCGGTGCCGTCGCGCCCCATTCGGCCACAGACGTTGAATGGCCACCTCGACGCCAAACACCAGGGCAATGAGGATCAGCAGTCCGAGATAGACGCCGAATTTACCCATGGAAAAACCGCTGGCCGCCACGCGACTGAAAAACAACAGCAACACGAGCGCCGTCACCCCGCCGAAGATGACGGCTATTTTTCTCCCGGTCGTTTGCAGGACGGCCTCCTGCAACTGACGCCGGCCGTTGATAAACGTCTGAGAGCGAAATCCCAGGACAATCATGTAGATAGCCATGACCAACCCAATCACGACCAGGAGAATGTGAAAGGTCAACAGGGGAACGAACACGTTGTCGTACAACGCCTGCGACCCGCCGAACCCCTCCTTGCCCTCAAACGCCAACACGCCAAGCTGGCGAAACAAATAATAACTGACGAAAAATGCCAGCATGGCAATCATCCCGCCGAGCATCAACCAATGATGACTGCCGGCCTGACTCTTTTTGGCCTGGACCCACCCGACGATAAACAGCCCGGTGAATAACGTGGCCATCAACTGACTGACGTCAGCCCCCATGGTCGCATGCGTCCCCACAAACCCCGGCTCTCGTAACCATTCAGCCATTTAATCCTCTCCTGATTTGATTCCCTGAACAATCGCCCGCGGTTCCAGTTCCGTGACGGAAGCAAAGCCGGCCGAGGTCATCCATGCCATAGCCTCCTGGGTCGTGAAGCACTGCCCTTCTTCCGTATTGACCAGGATATGCACGGCAAAGGCCGTGGTCCAGGCCGGGCTCGTTCGATCCGGGTCCAAAAACCGGTCCTTGATGACCAGCCGGCCCGCGTCCGTGAGGTGGGCAAAGGCCTTGCGGACCAATGCGGCGTTGGCCGGCGCGTCCTGGTAATGAAGCACGTCGGACAAAAGGACCAGATCATAGAGGCCGCCCAATGAATCCGTATTGAAATTGCCCGGCATGACGGCAATGCGATCCTCCAACCCGGCTTCCTTGATCGACCGTTCGGTCACCTGGAGGGTGGAAGGCAGATCAAACACCGTGGCGCTGAGACCGGGATACTCCCGGCAAAAGGCAATCGCATTCGTCCCGGCTCCCCCGCCGACGTCCAGCACCCGTTCAACGCCGTCCAGTTGCAGCACCTTCGCGAGGGTGACGCCGCTCCCCCGGCCGATCCGGTCCAGAACCGCCAGCACGTTGGCACCCATCTCCGGGTCGGTTTCAAAGACGTGCTGCCGGACCGGAGACGTCCCGGTCCTGACGGTCTCTTCCAATTTTCCCCAATTCATCCATTCCGAGTCGTGTAAAACCAGCAGATGCCCCACGTAATCCGGGCTGACTTTCACCAGATGCTTCCGGGCTACGCCGGTATTCGCAAATCGACCCTCGTGTTTGGTCAGGACCCGCATCGCCACTAATGCGTTCAAGACGAGACTCAACGCCCGTTCATCCAGGGATAAACGCTTGGCCAAATCAGAGGGAGAATCGGACCGGCCGTCCAAGGCTGAAAAAAGATCCAGCTTGATCGCCGTGAGGAGAATTTTCGTCTCCCAGTAATACCCGGTCTGAAATATGTCTGCGAGAGAGAGCTCCCGAGGCACAAGCCGTCCTTTCTCTCACTGTGGCCTTCTCCCAAGGGGAAAGGAAAATCGATTGAGGAACCTAGAAGATAGTAACGGGCAGGAACCGGTAAACGCAAGAACGCGCACAACGCAAAAAGGGCGGCAACGATGAACCGTTACCGCCCTTTTCACGACTGCAAAGAGGAAAAACGAATTTACATTTTGAACTTGTTTTTCTTTTTGATGTCGAAGTTGGCTTCAACGGTCCCGCCGTCCTTCACTTCGACTTCCATGGTCACGTTGCCGGCCACCGGGTGCCAGGCCAGAACCTTGTGCTTGCCCGCGGGAACGTCCTTGATCTCAAAGGACCCGTCGCCGCCGGACACGCCAAAATGACCGTTGCTCACGGGCAGGTACCAGGCTTGCATGAATTCGTGCTGGTCACATTGCAACCGGAGCACGGAACCTTTCCTGGCCATCCGCATCTTGATTTTCTTGTCCAGCTTGTCGCCTTTTTTGGCCAACCCGATATTGAACAGGGTCGAGGATTTCGCACCGAGCACGTCAAAGCTATGGGGGTTATGCAACACCCCTTCCTTGGACTTGGGATCATTGGCGTCCGCATCGGTATTCTCCACGATGAAGTTCCCCTTGTTCACCAACACACCGGTAAACGGCAGGAACTCACACAACTTGGCGATCACGGTCGGCGTCGTCTTAAAGCCTTTGTCCTTGATCCCGCGAACCGACACGATCGCGTTCTTGAGCCCTTTGTTGCCATCCACTTCGACTTCCTTCAACAACCGCGTGTCATCCCCTTTTTGGCTGGGATTTTGTTTGCAAAAGGCCGGATTGGGAAATTTGGAAAAGGCAAATTCTTTTGGCGCAATGGGCTTACCGGAATACATGACCTTTCCCTTGATGGTTCCGCCGGCTTGAGCAATCAGTGGCATTGCAACCAGCAACCCACCGAGGAAAACAGACAAAGTAAGCAACTGACGAGTCCTCATAGATATTCCTCCTCGTTGAGAATAATTTTTGTTCGACTCGGGGGGAAAAACCTGAAGGCTTTCAACTCCCTGGCTGCCTCAAACTCATACGACAGGCGAGAAAGTCCTCGAATCTTCTGTCACGCAACAATCCGGTTTTATAGCAACCTGAACCGAGGGTGTCAAGTCAACCGCTCTGGGGATAGCGGGTCATTTTGAATGTCAGACCTGGTTGCCTGTGTTCACTCATTTCCTTCGACAAGCTTCCTTGCTGTCATCCCCGGCTCTCCCCCGCTGTCATCCCCGGCTCGATCGGGGATCCAGGGTCGTTGTCGTTGCAAACGAAGGAAAAAGAAAAGACTCTGGAGCCTCGATTAAAGATGTCAAGGATGACAGAAGGAGACAACGGAACGTGTCAGCGCCTGTCCTGAGCGTCACGTCGTGAAGCCGAAGGAAATGGCTGCACTAGTGACAAAGAGAGCGGAGGTATGGTATGAAAGAGGTGTCTTTGATGCGTCTTGCCAGATGGTGGGAGAGGGCTGAGAATGGGTGACATACTCAGCCCTCGTCCTGCTCTCACCCAGGCCCACCATGCCGGGCAGAGACGGGGACAACATGGACGGAAGCCCCAGGAGCCCAGCAAACCCAAGATAACCTTACTTCTTGGTCGCCCCAAAAGCCCCGATCACGTGGCCGTTGTCGAAGTGGCCTGTGAATTTCCCAGCGACACCGGAAGGCATCACAGCGTTGGTAGCGCTGTCTTCGGTTGGCCCAAAGAAGCCGCCGCTCCATCGACCTGCCATTGAACCTTCACCAGTGGTCCCTGTAAAGGTTTTGGTGGCAGTGCCCTGCTCAACTTGAAAATCAGCGGCGTTGAGATTGAGGCTATCCAATTCCCATCAATGGTGTCACCATCGGCATTCTGAAAGTTCTCAACCATACCTTTAATGGTAAAGGAATCAGCAGCAGACACTACTGCCCCAGGTATTTTCCCATCAGCACCCGCAGTCCCTCCAGTACCGAAATACGCTGTCAGGGAAGCATCGGCCACAAATTGTCCGGCCTCTGACGGCGTTCCCACAACCTTACCATCTTCCACCGCTAAGGCTTTCAGTGCATACATGCCCGTCGATGGTCCTTCATAGGTGGCCTTCCCGTGCAACGCAAGGAGGGCCGCGCTTGCTGTTGAATCAGTGCCGTAGGTCATCGACCCACCGGCGAACGTATTCACGCCATAGGCCATGCTTCCATCAGACTTCGTGGACGTTTGTACCCAATAGCCGAAGGACAGATAATCATCATCCTTTGTAGCCCCAGCAATCATATGAACATCATCATTATCGTTGTTAGTCTCAGTCGGTTGAAACGTCAAATCTCCAGCCGTCACTGTCATCCCTGTATGTGTTCACTAATTCGTTGCCAGAATGGTCCGCCTAAGCAGGGACGACCTCGTTCTTTTCCTCCCCTTTCCTCTACCTCCCCTTCGCCCCTCTTTACAAAGGAGGGGAAGGAACAGGCAAAACGTGTCAACGAATAACTGAACGCATACAAGGATGACAGAAGGAGACAACTGAATGTGTCAATGCCTGCCCTGAGCGTAGCGTCAGCGAAGTCGAAGGAAAGAAGGGGAAGGAAAAGGCAACGAGAGGAAGAACGGCGATGTTAAGGCGAGCTGTTGCTTGTCGAGAACGGTTTCCGCGTCTCCATGAGTGCCGTGAACATTTCCTGGAAACGGTCAGGCAACTCCCCGGCCTGCGCAATGGGGCTGGAGCACAACCGATCGGTGCATACGTAGGCAAACGGGCCGGTCACGTTGGGGAAGATGACTTCACCGATGGAAAGGGAATCGACGCGGGGATCCAAAAACCGGACCAGTTTTCCCGGAGCATAGAGCGCCAGGCTGCGGTCAAAGAGGCGCCGGGCTGCAACGTCAGACTTTTCACCCACCACCACAATGTGCACGGGGTAGTACAGGAACCGGTGTAGGGCCAACCCTGCATGGGCCACGGGCAGGGAACCGGCTTCCAGAATCATTTGCAGAATGAGCTCTGCCTTTTCCCTGTATCGCGGGTCTTGGGTCAGATAAAACAAGTCGGAAAAGACCATGGACAGCGCAGCATTGATCGGGAGATCCTTATGGGGAAATTTCAACAATCCCAATGAGGACGCAGACGGCGTCCGGTCAAAATAACCTCCCCCCTGACTGTCTTCAAACAAACGGATGACTTCCTCAACGACCGTTTCAGCCTGTTTCAGATAATGAGACGAACCGGTTGTCAAAAAGGCTTCGAGCAAGGCGTCCGCAAAAAAGACCTGGTCGGCGAGCAAGCCGAACTCCCTGGGATGACCGTCATGAAGAAGATGCGCCAAGCCCCGGCCGGGTTGGTGGCGTTCCTTGTACAGCCGCCTGAGGGTCGTGAGGGCAAAATCCCGCGCCTCCTGGTTTCCCAGAACCTGTGCAACCCTGAGAGAAGCCTTGATCATCAAGGCGTTCCAGTCAGTCAGAATCGTCCGGTCAACAGCAGGGTTGCCGAAGGCCAGGCGCTGCGATTCATCCAAAGCAAAAAACTCGCTCCCCCTGACGCCGGAACTTGAACGTTCACCGCTGCGAACGTCGGCATCCTGGCTGGCATAAAAACCATCCCGGCCGGAAAGAAACCGCTCCACGTACCGCATGGTCCCTTCAACGACTTCGCGGTACTGCGAAAGGCCGGTGACCTGATAGGCCTCCAGGTAATTGAGCAGGTTGGTCGCTTGAATGGAAAGTAACTTCTCATAATGCGGGTGGGACCAATCCGCTTCCTCGGCATATCGAAAAAACCCGCCCCAGACCGGATCATACACTTTCAACTGCTGATCCAGGGTCAACAACGCCCTTTGCCGCCACTCCGAATCGCGCTGCCAAAAATGACGGGAAAAGGCCAACTCGATGGCCTCGGGTTCAAAGAATTTTGGGGCGTCCCGGAACCCGCCGGACACAGGGTCATACTCCAATTTCATCATTGCGAGGATTGAGGGCAACATCTCCGGGTAAATGCGCCCCTGAGGCTGCCGGCTTGCCCGTTGCGCCGATTCCACCCGTTCCCAGATTTGGACGACCCGTTCGGCCATATCCCGTTTGTTTTCCCGGTACAAGGTGTCCGACGTGCGCAACGCTTCGAGCAGGGCATCGGGAGGCAGGACATTCGCCTGGAAAAGAATTTCTCCGGAAGGCAGCAGGATGCTGGTGGTGGGCCAGCCGCCGTGTTTGTACCGGGCCGCAATATCCGGACGCTGGTCGGTATCGACCCTGACCGGGATAAATTCCGTATTCAGGAGACTGGCTACCGCGGGGTCGTCGTACGTGGTCTCATCCATCACGTGGCAGGCATGACACCACACGGCCGTGAGATCGAGCAGGATCAGCTTGTCTTCGGTTTGAGCACGCTCAAAGGCTTGCGCGCCCCATCCCGACCAATGGATGCCCGGCACAGAGTGCTCACGTTGCTCACTCGCCAGCCCAAACGCAGGAACCAAAAGGAGACCCGCCATCCATACCCGCAAGAATCCCCCATTCATGGTGGCCTTTTTCATGCCTTTCTCTCCCGTCAATTCCCAACCCTTTCCCGCTTGTGGGGAGCGGGGGTTCCGGGGACATCACGCTTCGGGCGCAGCCGAGAGGAGACGCGCAATGGCTCCGGCAGCGGTGGCGCGAACGGCTTCGTTTCGATCTTTCATGAGCGGTTTGAGGCGGGGAATCAATTCTCGTCCACCGACCCTGCCCAGTGACCTGGCCGCTGAAATCCGAGGTTTCGGCACGGGGTCGTTGAGCAGCAGCAGCAATGGCCCCACCACGTCGCGGGCACGGCCATGTCCCAATGCTTTGGCCACGGAAGAACGCAGGCCCGGATTCTGTTGCCCCATCAAGTCCCGCACGGTTCCGGCCACGACGCTGAACGGGCTGCTCAATTGCAGCAACCCCGCAATGGCCGCGGCCCGCACGCCCATATTGTGATCCTGCAAGGCCCGGGTCAAAGGAGAGACCGCCCGTTCGGCCTTGAGCTTCCCCAACGTCACGGCCGCCACGCTTCGGACGGCCGGCACAGGATCGGCAAGGGCCTTGATCAGGAAAGGAATGCCTTGACGTGAACCGAGTTTTCCCAGCGAGGCCGCGGCTGCCGCACGAATCGACGGTTGTTTGTCACGAAGCCCCTGTTCGAGCAGCGGCAACCCCTTGGGGTCCCCGATTTCACCGAGCATTCGCAGCGCGCCTCCTCGTTCATAGCCTTCCGGCACGCTGGTCGCCTGCTCCACGATCCGCCAATGTTCTTTCTGCCCGAGTCGATACAAGGCCGCAGCCGCGGCAACCTGCACGACCCGGTGCTCATCCTTCAACAACGGGACGATCAGGGCAACGGACCCGGGCTCGCCCCATCGGCCCAACGCTTTCAAGACCGTGACCCTGACCAGGCCCGCCTTATCCTTGAGCGCGTTGCGAAAGCTCTTTGCTTGTCGTCCGGACGGCAACTTGCCCATACCCTCGGCAACCAATACCCGAATCATGCCCGATCCGTCACTGAGCCCATCCTGAAAATACGGAACCATTTCATCGGACGGAATCTCCTTCAACGCCGAATAGGCTGCCCCTCTCACCTGCTCGCGCATATCCGACCGGAACGGGAGAATGCTCTGGACGGCAAGTTCCCGCAGCAGCCCTTCGTCCTTTCCGTTCGCCTTGACGAATGCCTCATAGGCCTCGATGCCCTCGGCGGTCTTACCGAGCCGCACCAAACCCAACATCTTGAGCCGCGAGGACGCCTGCCGCCATTCTGCGTCATCGAGAAGCGGTTCGACCAGTTCCAGGGTTTTCTGAAAATCGCCCCGTTCAAATGCCTGCCCGGCCAAACCGAACTGCTCTTCAGCGGACGTTTGTCCTGCCACGGACCCCGCCGCCAACAGGACACCGCAGGCAGCGCCCATGAACATTATTGTCCATTGCCGAAGCGTCATAGCCCTTTATCCCTCATCCGCCTGTTTTTCAGTGGCTTGAAACGTTCGATACCCCAACGGCGTTTCAAAAAAATACTCCGGTTGTTTCGAGAGCACGACCCGGCCATATTCCACGGACCAATCCCGGTCCAAACTCACAAGTTTCAACAGCAACTGTCGCGTTTCATCGACCCATTGATAATACGTTTCCCGGTGGTCGTGACGGCCCACCACCACTTCGTACAACGTGGCCTGCTGCTCGCCGACCATGGCATCGCCGATTCGGGACCGGGAGACTTCTCCGTCTAACGTCACCGCCAGGGGGAGCACGTAATCCAGGGTCAAGGGAACCGCCATCACCAAACGGCGTTGGGAAAGAATGTACCACACCTGCTGTTTGTCCAGCCGGACGATCGTGACCGTGGCATAGCCCATATCCGTTTTGACCCCTCCCCGGTGTTCGATCCGGTAGCGATCCCCCTTGACGAACAATTGCGCACGTGAGGTCTTTCCATTGGTACGCCACGTCAAACGGGCCGAAAATTCCAGATCTCCGGAATCCCGTGTAGCCCGGACATCCCGACCGGAGGCACGGACCTCGGACAGCGGCAAGAGAAACATGGCAAACAGGAAAACGGAAAGGAGCCGGGCCCACCCGGTTCGGCTTGAACGGAAGACCATGACGGCTCGTTGTTTCCTACTGGCGCTCGAGAAGAGGTTCGATCGTGAATTCCCGGCCCAACGCCGCGGGAGTGAACCGGGGAGGCGTCCGGACCGTGAGCGCGGTCTTTCGCCGTCCCGGCGAAGGCAATTGGAAATCAATGGTCAGGGTCGTACCCGGTTCGATCGTCACCGGCTTCTTCATGACCTGCTTGACGCCGGGATGCCACGCCCGAAGGTCATACGTCCCGGGCGGCACGTCTTCGAGGGAAAACCGTCCGTTCTCATCGGTGAGCACGTAGTAGGGATTGTCCACCGCAATGGCCCAGCTTTCCATATACGCGTGAAACCCGCATTGCATGACGAACGTCCGGCGTTTTTTGCTCAACTGGAACTGCCGGACCAGCGACTCTCCGGGCCGATGGTCATGGGTCGCATGCAGATCGCCTCGTTGATGCCGGCGATTGAAAGGCAGCGGTGAATTGAACAACACCCGGGTCCCCATGGCAGTCGAGGTCTCGTAGGCCTGAATGTCATGCATCACGGGGTCCATGTTCACCACTTCGATTCCATGCCCGCTTCGCACGACGGTCGTGAAGGGTGAAAACCGGCAATCCCGCGCTTCGACCCGCGGCACGGAAAGAGAAAACGGTTTACCCGCCGTCACGCCTTCCAGCAACACGACGACGTTCAGGACCTGGCCCTGCTCGTTCACCAGAAAATCACGAAGGAGCCGCCATCCGTTCCCATTGGAGATCCGCCCGCAATATTCAGGGTCCGGGAATATGACCAGGTTGTACGCCTTCGGGTCCGGCACCGATCCCGAAAGGGTGACCGTCCCTTGAACCGTTCCGCCGCCGGCAATTTCTTTGACTTCATATCCCCAAAGAGAGGAAGCCGGAATCGAAAGAATCACGCACAAGCCGGTGACCAGAAAAGCCTTCATCAACGCTCCTGACCGTCAGGGTTGTTGCAGCCTGACCGACGGAATGATTTCCACGCCCTCCCCGAGCAATTCCAGGCCGAAGTGGGGATTTTTCTGTATTTCATGCACGCTTCTTCGTCCCTTCACGGCTTCATATTGGAAGTCCTGCGTGACCGTGCCGTTGGCAGGGACGGTAATGTTCTGGTCCAGGTATGTTTTCATGCCGGCGTGCCAGACCGTCAACGTATAGTCCCCCGGAGGCACGTCCGTGAGTTCGAACCGTCCGTCTTCCTTGGTAATCGCATAATAAGGATTTTTGACCACCACGCCCCACGAAAACATGTAAGGATGGAATCCGCATTGCATGACAAAAATGTTGCGGCCCTTCCTCAGGTGCACCTCTTGAATCATGGGCTTGCCCGGCAAATGCTTATGACTGTGCAACATGCCCAGCACCTTGTGAAACGCATTCATGGGTAACGGTCGATTGAACAACACCCTCGCGCCCCGCATCCGGGCGGTTTCGTACCCCTGGATATCGTGTTCAACGGGGTCCATGTTGATCACCGTGATTTCATCCTGGTCGCGCAACACGTTCACGAATGGCAGGAAATCACAGTCCATGGCTTCGATCAAGACCTTGGGCACCTCGAACCGCTTCCCTTGTTCAATTCCGTTCAGTATCACGACCGCGTCCTTGAGGCTGCCGCCCTCCCCGATGATGAAATCTTCCACGATCCGCCAACCCGTACCCGTGGAAATGCGACCGCAATACACCGCGTCCGGGATCGTCACCAGATTGAAGGCCATGGGTCTCGGGGTGTGACCGGTGATCGTCACGTGCCCCTTGATGATCCCCCCATTTGTGACCGATATCTCCTCATACGCCCATGCCGAAGACACGAACAATCCCAAGACCAAGCCCAACGTCCACGTCCGTACTGCCATGAATGCCTCCCTTTACCCTCGATCAATACCCCGGTATACGGAAAACTGACACGCGCGATCAAGAATCATGGAAAAAAAACGGGGAAGCCGACACCGGCTTCCCCGTTTTTTCCATATGCCTCTGCACCCAACCCCGTGTTATTGCTTGAACGAGATCGGTCGAATGCCACCTTCTTCAGGTTGCCCCTCTTTGGCTTCCTTGACTCCGGGGGAAGCCCCGCTGAGCGGGAGGATTCTTTGATCATTCTTGGACAACACGCGGAAATACCCCCATTGCCCGGACTGGGAATACGGCAAACGCGCATTGCTGTACACGTAATCGCCGGGCATGGAATACGGGCCGCCGGCCGAAGAAACAAACGCGTCGATCCCCTCGGACCCGGAGAATTCCACAACGCTGATGAGATCGGCCCCTTCCATGAACGGCTCGATGGGCCATTCATGTTTTTCCAGCGTGAACATACCGTTTTGCTCATTGCTGGCCCCGAACACGTGAATCCTGACCGGGTCGCCTGCATGAGCCTCGATAATCGGCGTAGCCGGTTCATTCGGTTCATCGACGTTACAGGGTTGGAACATCCGTCCTAACGAGCACCCCTGTTCTTCACGATACAGGTACGGTTCGTTCCGGTAATTGACGCCGACCAATCCGGCCACGTTTTGCACGTACGGCATAAAGCTGGTGCCGATAATGTTGTCTTCATCCTGGAAGTACAGGGCCACGTCACGATAATTGGCCCGGTGCTCATTTCCGGGAACCGTCCGGTCGACAATCACGTCGGCAGCCCAACTGTTCTTCTCGGAAATGTCGGCCCCGGTCTTCGGATCGCGATACTGGGAGCCCTTGGGACCAATCACGATCCCGCCGAACAACCCATTCCGCGGGTTCATGGCCACGTTGCCCCAATCCCACACCAGGGATTGCGTTTCCCCGACGGCCGGGTCCGCATAATAGGTATAGGTCCGGCTTTCTCCGGGAGCCACGGTTTGATCACCAGGATTGTTGCCCAGGTTCACCCCTTGAGAATCCTTGGGATCGAACGCCAGGGAGAACGCCGAGAATGAAGCCCGGCCTTCTTTCATCTTGTTGGTCAGTTTCACCTTGAGACAATCACCCAGGTTGGCCCGCAAGGTCAGCGGCATGGGATGAAATTCTCCGGATACCTTGGCCACTTCCTCTTCCAGGACGTAGATCTTGGCATCCGGGTTCTTGACTTCGATCGTCCGTTCAAAGTCCACTTCGATGGCTTCTTCCACGTTGGGATTGAACGCCATCTGCGGATAATCAATGGCCACAACGTTGAAATTCTTCACCGGGGCATCGGCCGGACACACCGGCAAGGTCTTCTTGATGCCCGGTCCGCCGTATGCCGCATTCGGCAACGGTTTCAAGTCCGGCACTTCTTTGTCCAAGACCCGGATCAACCCCCACGAGCCTTCGGACAGTTTTGAACTCCGGCCGTTGAAATACATGTAATCGCCTGCCTGAAGTCTCGTCCCACCGGCCTGCGGCACCACCAGGTCGTACCGTTCCGCAATGCCGATGTGAATGGAGTTCTTCCGGTTGGCGTCGCCGGCGTACCGTTCGGTCAGGAAGTTGTGACCGGACACGGTGAACACGTTACTCTCGTTCATCGTCACATCGATCAGCCGGAAGACGATGGCATCACCCAGGTACGCCCGCAGCGTGACCGTACTCGGATCCCCGTGCGTGCCGCTGCTGAACAACTGCGACGTTTCCGGGTTGTTGGCCAGCCGCTGGGCAAAGGGTTCGGCCCGGAAATTCAAGGCGCCTCCCGTGGTATGCGTCCCGCCGTTGAGGAACGGCATCGGCGTCATTTTGATCAGGTCATTCGCCGGCATTTGGAAGGACACGGTTCGCCCGGCTTCCAACGCCACTTCCACAGGTTGTCCTGGAGGATTCCCGGCCGTCACCACGTTGACCGTATGAGGCACCGTATCCATGATTTGAACCATCAATTCACGGAAGCTGCCGCTGACCCCATACCCCACGGGCTCCACCGTGTGAATATCCATCACCGGACCGGTCCGTTTGGCCTCACCGGTCGCCGGATCATGCCAGGTCGATCCGAACGGCTCGATCAGGAACGAACACACCGCGCCATGCGGCCACGTGGTCCCACCGAACGCGTGATCATGGCAGAACACGGACCCCACGTCGGCATCCGCCCAGAAGCGTTGCCGCACGAATTCCACGGTCACGATGTCCCCGACCGGGTGATCATGCTCCAACGGGGTCTTGAACGTAATCGTCTGGCCTTCACCGCCTGCCGCGGCTTCACCGCCGCCGGCACCGGGCACCTGTAATTCCTGCCCGACGCTCAGCGCGTTGGCATCCGCCAACCCGTTCATGCTGACCAACGTCGCCACGTCGGTGCTATGCTGCATCGCGATGCCCCCGAGGGTATCCCCGGGATTCACCGTATACATGCCGCCACTCGCACCGCCCGTCGAGGCGGACCCGCCGGAACTCCCGATGGCGACGATACGCTTCACTTCCGAACCGGCAACGTTATCCGCCCCCACGAGAATCACCGTGCCGACGTGGTACTGCTGGGCGTTCGTCACATGAATCGTCCGGTCACCTTTGCCGGCTGCCTTGGTGAATTTGGCATTCATCGGTACCGGCAACCCCTTGTCCGATTTCTTCTCGAATTGAGTAAAGGGCCGCACGGATTGCTCATAAGAAAATCCTGAAATCACGCCATCCGAGGCCTGATTATCGAACTGCACGAAATGGAAGTGCGTGTTGATCTTCGAAGATTGGAAATTCGTAAAGTCGTCGTCCAGCCACTCGCTGGTCAACATCCAATCCATGCAGTCATAGATATTGGCACGGAAAACCAACGGCACCTTCAAATCATTGTTGTTCCGAATCGCTTCCTCTTCATCGTGCACCACGTACAGCAACCCGTTCGGGTCCACCACGGACGGCTGATCGCCCTGAGCCGCAGACAATTCGATCGGCAGCTTGATGAAGTGGATGTTGTACTGCTGGGAACCCGCCCGGTCCGGACACAGGCTCCATCGCCCGTTTTCACCAGGTTTCGCCGGCTTCACGGACGACTGGCCGTCTTCATCCAGGTGGATCATTTCCAGCCACGGCGCGGGATTCCGGTCCGGAGAAAACGGCACCCGTTTGCCGAAGTGAGGCGTCAGCCAGGGCCACGCAACTTTCCCCGTTTCCGGCTCGAACCAGATGGGCCGGCGCTTCCCGGCTTCGTAGCCCTGCCATTCCGGATGATATTTCGGATTCTCGGTCGTGCTTTCTTTTTCACTCATCGCACGCTCGCCATCCCAGGTCCAATCGATCACGGTCGCGTCATACGATTTGAGTTGGCCGATTTCGTCTTCCGTGTGACCGGGAAGACCGCGAGTCGGCAACTGCATTTCGACCCAATCGTAAATCCGAACCACGGCCGGGTCGGCGTTCCAATCGGTTTTTTGGGAATTATCGACTATGTTGAATTTCTTTCCGAACCAAGCCACCGTCGTGCCCACCAATTGATCGGAGGTCACCGGCCTGGCAATCCGCCCCTGACGATCGGGCAACTCACGAAGCGGTGCCATCACGTCGTTTTGGATGCCGGGCACTTGCAGGGTATTGTAAACACGCCAGTACCCCCACATGCCGGCCACGTAGTGGTGCGCCACGTGACAATGAAACAGAAAGTCGCCGGCCAGATATTGACAGAGCCCCGAGCCGCACTCGGTTTCCAGATCCAGCGCTTCGGACGGCCCGATCACTTCCACGTCCACCCGGTCTGATTTGGCACGAATAAGCGGATACTTCACGGGCCCGTTCTGGCCCTTGTGCCACATCGGCATCTGATCGACCGCTCGCGGGCTTCGGGCCCACCGAATGGCTCCGCCGTGCGGATGGTGGGAATGGAACACCTCGGACCCGCCGTGGACCAGCCGGTACTTCGCGGGATCCCCCAAATAACTCCTGGGAATCGTCGGACCGGCGTCACCGAAGGTATAGGAACTGTAGGCCATGGATTCATCTTCAAAACCGAAGTATTCGTGTTGCACGTGCATGTTGTTGATACCGAACGGTTCGCTCCGGTAATTCAGCGCCCGGGCGCCGGGCCGGTACGCATCGGTCAACGGATCGCGTTGCGGCAGGAAGTCTCCATGCTTGTTCACCGGCCGGAAGGCTTCGTCACCCACCTCATGATAAATCAAGACGAATTCCCGGAAGTCCGGGCCCATGCCGTTCTGAATAATGGCTTGCCAGCCGCTCGGCATATCCGTCGCCGGACCCGTTCCCAAGGGCTCCAGATACTTCGAACCCGCGGGCTCGACCACGAACACCCCGAACAGCCCCATCACGGTCAACTCACGATCATTACTGTAGCTGTGGAACTGCCGGCCCCCTTCCTGGGTATCAGGATGGATGTACCATTCCATTTCCACGGGCGTGGTTTCACAGTTCTCTTCACATTCTTCGTCGGGGCCATAGGCAATGGCGTCAGGATTGGTCGTCGTCGCGGGTTGACCGGTTTCGCTCACCACCATGCTCGATCCATTGACGTGAAGACTCACGTCCTCGCCGAACTCCAACTGGTTCCGGAGCGTGACTCTCACGCAATCACCCTGGTTGCCGCGAATCACCAGGGGTTGGATGTATTGCCCCTGAATCCCGTTCTTCACCCCACCGGGATTATGGTGCCCCTCTTCCTCGCGAGCTTCCGCGTTCTTGGCTTCCTCTTCCCGAACGTTCTCGATGTTTTCCGTCAGCACGTACATATAGCCGGGATAATAATCCAACCATTGATTCAACGTGATTTCCACGTTGATCGCGGAAACGTCGTAATGCTTCACCGGAGCCGTGGCCGGGCATTTCCCGCCGCCCGTCATGGCGACCGGTTCGACGTCGCCGTCGGACGCCAACAGGTAGTTGCCCTTGCCTGCGCCGTATTGGTGCATCATGGACATCGTGTTGTACCCGCCCGAGTTGGATTCGGACATTTCCTCCTGCATTTGCTGCATCAACCGCTCATGCTGCTTTTCGACAAGCGCGGCGCGCTCGGCTCTCCCCTCTTGGGCATTCTCAATAATGGTCTGCCCTTTGAGGCGTTCAGCCCAAGCGGGGGACTCGTGATTCATCCCCGAGGTTTGGATCACTGCGGCTGAACCGGCAACGTCGGATTCAGCGTTGGCAAGAGGAAGCACCAGGCATGCCACGGCCAACAGGCTTCCCACTGCCGGAAAGGCAAATCGCTTCATGGATACAGGATTAAAATAAAACATGGAACCGCCTCCTTCAGAAAGTAAACTTCATCTCCAGGCAGGAAAATTATGCTTTAGTCCTAGTCTGTTCACAAATGGGAGAAGAAAAATTACTGAAAACACGCTAGAGGTGTCAAGGGTACCTGATCGTGAAAAAAATGATGGAATACGGAGGGGTCCGGCCTCTTACCCCTGGCCCGTTTCGGACAGAAGACACCGCCGAAAGGCATCGCTCACGACTTGAGTCACCGGTCCCGGAATTCGCCCGCCTCGATCGCCTCGATCGCCAATAGGAACCCCGTTCAGCGCGGCAACCGGCAGCACCTCGATCGTGGTGCCGATCAGAAAGAGTTCATCGACCTGCGTCAATTCCTCTTGAGGAACCTCCCGCTCATCCACGACGATCCCGGCTTTTCTCGCCAATTCCAGCACCACGGCCCGAGTGACGCCGGCCAATAATTGATCACTCAACGGGGGCGTGATGATGGCCCCGTCCCTGACCAGGCAGACGTTGCTGGAGGAACCTTCCGTGATCAACCCGTCCTTCACGAGAATCGCTTCCTTGGCCCCGGCATCGCTCGCTTCCTGCTTCGCCAGAACATTGGCAAGCAAGTTCAAACTCTTGATCGAACACCGGCCCCACCGCAGATCGGGCAGGGTGACGGCCGAAACACCCTGCTGTCGAAGAACGCCGTCTGTTTCGGGAACGTCTCGAAACGTCACGACCACGGTGGGCTGCGCCGGGCTGGGGAACAGATGGGCTCGCGGAGCCACCCCGCGTGTCAACTGGATGTACACCAGGCAAGAAAGCAAGTCACTCCGTTGAAGGCCTTCCCGAATCAACGCCTCCCAGTCGGTCCGGGAGAGCGGGACCGGAATGGAAACGGCCCTGGCGCTCGACTCCAGTCTGGAGAGGTGGTCATGCAACCGGAACGGGACCCCTCCATACGTGCGAACCACTTCGTACACGCCGTCGCCGAATTGAAACCCCCGGTCTTCGATCGAGATGGTCGCCCGTTCAAGAGGAAAAAACTGTCCGTTGACGTATGCGATATTGGGCATGGGACAACAAACGCTATGAGCCCGGCTCCTGCACGTGGACCACGAACACGCGCCGGGCTTCGGTCGTAAATTTCCAGGCCATCCGTTTTTGAAATTCCAAACGGTGCGTCCCGGCTTGGAGCGGCTCGAATTCAAATTGCCGCTTGCCCGAATCCACCGCATTATTGCTGGTGGTCCGGAGAAACTCATCCGCGGTCAGCACGAATTGTGCCGGATCATATGCCGGCACCCACTGCTCGCCCCGCGTGCGATCCTCCCACAGGTTGACGGTCAACGGAACGCCGACCGTCGCGTACAACGATTTGCAATCAGAGTCTTGTGCATCCATCAAGTTGTCCATCCCCATGACCATTCACCTTAAAATTGCCTGCACGCGGAACTGACGAAAATGTCACCATCTCGAACCTGCACGTCATACGTTGCGACGCATTGCCCTCCGCCGTCAGTCCCGAACCCGTGACGCACGTCGAATTGGAGATCATGCCATGGACATCCAACTACGTATCCCTTCAACTTGCCTTTGTGTAGCGGCCCCCCCTGATGCGGACAGACGTTGTTGATCGCAAACAATGTCCCGGACACGTTGAAGAGCGCAATGGTCTTGCCGTTGACCTTGACGGCTTTCGAGGCACCCGGCGGCACGTCTTCCGCCTTGCCGACCCGCACAAAATTGTCCACTGATGGAGCGTTCATGATAGGCCCAACCCTTTCCGTCAATCCTTTCTCCGACAGCTTACATCCTCAAGGCAAAAACGAGTTCCTGCCCCAATGCTACTTCGGCCCGGTCCACAAATCCGCTGTTCGCCTCAATCAGATACCGGGCCCGCTCAGCCGGCGGCCCATACCATTCACAGGGATCGCTCGCACAGGGACCCGCGGCTTTGACGATATGAACCACGTGCTTGCTTTCATTCACCCAGATCAAATCCACGTTGAACCGGTACTGTTTCGTCCAGACTTTATGCAGACCGGACTCTTCGAACAGCAATATCATCCCGTGGTCATCAGGCAGCATTTCTCGAAACGCCAACCCGAACAACAACTTTTCGGGGGTCTCGGCCACTTCCGCCTGAAGGTTGGCACCGCCCGGGAACCGGACTTCGATAATTTCCATGCCTTTCGGAGCATTAAACAGCAACGCCCCGGAAATCAACAACAACGCCATGATCACCAGAAACAGGATGCGCTTCTTGTTCGGAGTCAACGGAGCATCAACCACACGTGTCTTTTGGGAACTCATAAGCTCTTACCATCTCTCTTTCCCGCCTTGCCTCTTCTCCCTCTCCCCACCAGCTGTGCCTTCCTTTCTTCTTCCCCTCTTTTTCCCGACACACCATTTACCAACCGGCCTATATAATTTATAGTGTCTCATACACACTTCTCAAACCGCCTCCCCTTCACCTTTGATCAGGAGGATGTTGCCATGAAGCAAAAAACGTTCCGGATCTTCTTCATCGCAGGCATGGCCCTATCTCTCTCGTTCTCACTTTCAACGGGTGCGTCGTCCGCGGTCATGCCCATCGCAATCGATCATTTTGTCGCCAACCTCTTCCCCCAAGCCAGTCACTATCATTGGGTGGTGAACAACAGCAAAAGGGAAACGCAACGGGAAACCATCATCGACATCAATACCTTCATCACAAAAAAGGATGGAGCGACGCCCACGGAAAACAGGTTTTTACTGCTGTTCCTTGATGGACGGATTCTTGCCGCTCAAAGCATTCCCCTGAACGCGAACATCGACTGCGGCCCTGACGAAGAAGAAGTATAAGAACTGGAATCAGACGACAAAAAGCCCCGTTCCCCTGGACAGGGAACGGGGCTTTTTTCCACTGGCGCTTTTCGCTTTTACTTCAAGACCACAAGGTTGGAACCAAGGTGTGCAGCATGAAGCTGGCATTTCACCTTCAAGTTCCCGGAAGCGGTGACGTACGTCAAGTCGCTCATGGGAACACCGATATACTTGGTTTCCCCGGCCTTCAAAACGATTTTGACCTGCAACGAGGTAGGACCGGCAAAAGCCGAATCGGCCGACAGGTTGAACCCATGGTCACCATCCAAGGCATTGGTGACCTTGATCAGGACGGGTTGGCCTCTCCGGCCGCCCGTGCCTTGATTTCTCAGGTCGAGAATCGCGGTTCCGGGATACCAGGCTTTTTTCCCGCCGATCATTAAGGCCGTGTATTCAAGATCGACGTCGAGACTTGTAAAGGGTTGACCAACGATGGACCCGGTTTCAAGGTCGCCTACCATCGCGCCACCGGACTGCAAGGCCAGGGCGACTGAAGAACCGGTTGCCACCAGAATGAGACTGAAAAGGACGGATAGAAGCACCTTGTGCATTGCCTACCTCCTCACTATAAAAATGACGTTAATAAAAAGTGCCGCGCTAAAACCTCAAGGCCACTCACGTTTTCCAGAAAACCCACTTGTCTACATCACTTTGCTGCACGGTGAATGCGACTTATAGCATATGCCGCCATAGGACGCAAGATTGTTTTTAGGGTGCAGGGCGGGCGGAATATACCAGAATAGTGAGGACAAGGAAATAGCCGGAACCATTGCCGACTTTTTCCTTGCATCGGGATCTTTTTCGACGGTAGAGTGGAAACAGAGTCGGTCGACAGTCGTACGTGAGACGGAAGCCATGACTTTTCGCTTCTTCGTTGCTCTGAGCCTGTTTTTCTTCTGTACCCTGCCTGTTGCGGACACCCTGCCGGAGGCCGGGGCGTTTTCCATCGTACAACCTGAGAACGAGAGCAGCCACCCGTCCAATCAGGACGTGTCCGTTGTCATCGACGTCGGGACGGTCACAGGCGTGACGAAAATCCGGTTCTATTGGTACGAAGAACGGGAAGACATGCTCAAGGCGTTCGTGGATGAAAAGCTGGCGGGCGTCGTCACCGACCCGCCATTCGAAGCGAACGTGCAACCACCCCAAGGAGCCACGGGGCTCTTTCGCCTGTTGGCCGTGGCTGAACAGGAAAACCGGCAAGCCGATGACGAAGATTGGGCGGTCTTTGACGAGGTGCTCATTCTCATCCAACCCCATGGCTCGCTGGAAGAAATCGATTTCAGGACGGACAAACCCTTGAAATTCGGGCGAGCGAGCGCCGTGAAAGTCTATGATCAACTGGATTTTCTCGGAAAGTTTATCGATCTACCCGTAGTCGGCCGGTATTCGGACGGCACGACGCGGTCGATTCGTAGCGCCGCCTCGGGGACAACCTATCACGTGGACGATGAGTCCGTGATCACCATCAACAAGGACGGCCGGCTTCGGCTGGTCGGCAACGGCGCAACGACCGTCACCGTCAACAACGATGGAGTTGAACGGAAACTGGACGTCCTCGTGGAAGTCAATACCGACCCGAACCAGCCCCCCGTGGCGGACCCGGGTCAGACCCAGACCGTCTATTCAGGTGAACGGATCGTGCTCAACGGCCTCAAAAGCTATGACCCGGAAGGCGGCTCCCTCAAATACTCCTGGACGCAAATTCGGGGCAGCCGGATCGCCCTGCTCGATCCTGATTCGGAAAAAGCCCGGTTTTTTGCGCCGTTTGTAGTCGAACCCCGGCTCTTTCGTTTCACCCTCAGGGTCACGGACGTCCAAGGGGCCGACAGCAATCCCGCCGTGATCGATATCATGGTGGAGCCGTAACGTCACAGTTCGATTTGCGGACCCTTCGGCAGTTCCCCCGTCCGGACTTGTTCCCGCAACGCGTCTTCGACAAAGAGCGATGATGCTGCAACCTGATAGACCTGAGCGTAAATTTGCATTCATTCTTTAAGAAACCTACAATTCAAAAAAGGAGGTCGAGTTTCGCAATGAAGTGTAACACGTTCTCTTTGGAGCAAGCGCCTACGAGGACCCCGTTGTGACACTCGAACAGCCAGCCATTTCCAGCCTGCACAAAAATCTGATCCGGATCTCCCTTGCCAGCTTTGTCCTGTTGGCCGGGTGCCCGCCCGACAACACGCCCCTGATCGAGGAAAACGACCAACTCAAGGAACGAATCGTCAAGCAAGAAAGCATGATGACGACCCTTCAAGAGGGAAACCGGGTCCTGCAGGAACAGATCGACCGGCTCAATCAGGAACTTCGAGCGAACGAGAACGAATTCGGGCAACGACTCGAGCTCGCCCAACAAACGGGGCAAGGCCTTTCCACTGAAAAACAAAACCTGCTGCAACAGGTCACGGCCATCACCAGCCAAAACCGGAAGCTGCAAGCGGAGACCCAAAAACTCCGCAAACAATTCGAACTCGCGCAACAAACGGGGCAAGGTCTCTCCACTGAAAACCAGGCACTCATCCAGCAAGTCACAGCCTTAACCAAAGAAAATCAGAAATTGCACACGGACGGTCAAAAATTCAAAAACGACGCCCAATGGCTGCGCACGCTCCGTGACCGTTTCCGGCAATCACTGCAAGTCAACTCTCAGGCCGTGAAGGCGCAGACGTTTTTTCACAAGATGCCGGACGTGACCAAAGCCGCGTTGCAAGCCCTGGAGAGCAACGGCTACACGTTGATGGCTAAAATGGAGACCGATCAAAAATCGGTGTTCGTCACTGAACGCAAAACCTCACCCTCGCCCTCGATCGAGGTGTCCGGATACCGGAACCAGTACCTGATGGAATTTGAAGCACAACCCGACAACCAGACGGCTCTCAAGGTCAAAGCTCAATATGAAGAAATGACGCCGGGAGGCACCATCATCGAGATAGGCGAAGACGAAGTCGCGATCATCGAACGTCGATTGATTCAGGCCATCCGGCAAATTCTCGATCCTCCGGAACAAGAAGCCCCGGCCAAGGAGCCTCCCGCACCACCGAAAGATGACACCGGAACATCCTGACGCGCATTTCGCCCTGAGCTTGTCGAAGGAAATGACGGAACACAGACAGGAGTGACGGGAGCAGGCAATTACGAACGTGAGCGTGAGGCGGCCGACAGGCTGTTCCCGGTTTTGAGGTAGGCGTCAATCCCGGTCGCGGCCTTGCGGCCTTCTGCAATGGCCCAGACGATAAGCGAGGCCCCACGTTTCGTATCCCCGGCGGCGAAGATCCCTGCTTTGCTGCTCATGAAATTTCCGTCCACCGCCACGTTCCCCCGCGCGTCGTACTCGACGCCCAGGCTGTCGAGCAGGCCGTTCCTCACGGGCCCGGTAAAGCCCATGGCCAAGAGCACCAAATCAACGCCCATCTCGAATTCCGTACCGGGGACCGGAATGAATGTTCCACCCTCAAACGAGACGCGATGAGCGTGAAGCGCGCTCACGCGGCCGTTGTCACCCGAGAACTGCGTGGTGGAGACGCTCCATTGCCGGTCGCAGCCTTCCTCATGAGCATGCGAGGAACGAAGCTGCATGGGCCACAGGGGCCACGGCGTGGAATCCGCACGCTGAGGAGGCGGTTCCGGCAACAACTCGAACTGATGCACGGACTGACAACCCTGGCGATGCGCCGTGCCCAAACAATCGGAGCCGGTGTCACCGCCGCCGATAATCACGACCCGCTTATCCTTGGCGGTGATCTGCCCAACGGGCAAGTCGTCGCCGGCGGCCACCTTGTTCTGTTGGGTGAGGTAATCCATGGCAAAGTGGACCCCGTCCAGGTCACGACCCGACACGGGCAAATCACGCGGTTGTTCGGCCCCGAGCGCCAAACACACCGCGTCGAACCCGCCGGCGAGAGCCTCGGCCGTGACGTCCACACCGACGTTCACGCTGGTTTCGAACTTTACGCCCTCCGCAATCATCTGGTCCAGCCGCCGGTCGATGACCCACTTTTCCATTTTGAAATCCGGAATGCCGTAGCGCAGCAGGCCGCCGATGCGGTCCGCTTTTTCATACACCGTGACGCTGTGTCCGGCCCGGACCAATTGTTGGGCTGCCGCCAGACCCGCGGGGCCTGACCCGACGACTGCGACGGTCTTGCCGGTTTTGACGACCGGCAGGACCGGTTCGATCCAGTGTTCATCAAACCCGCGATCAATGATATTCCATTCGATGACGCGGATCGAAACCGGGTCGGCATTGATACCCAGCACACAAGCCGACTCACAGGGTGCCGGACACAACCGGCCGGTGAATTCCGGAAAGTTGTTCGTCGAATGGAGCGCCTTGAGGGCATCCTTCCACCGGCCTCGATGCACCATATCGTTCCATTCGGGAATCAGGTTGATAACCGGGCATCCGTTGTTGCTTTGGCAAAAGGGCACGCCGCAATCCATGCACCGCCCGCCCTGGTTACGCAGCTTGTCCTCGGGGAACGGTTCATACATTTCCCGCCAATCCAATACCCGCAGTTCGACCGTACGCCGTGCCGGTGTTTCCCTTGCAAAATGCATGAACCCGCGGGGATCAGCCATGCGCCAACGCCTCCTGGGGACCTTTTTTCTTCGCCGCTTTGCGCTCGGCCAGGACCCGCTTGTAATCCAACGGCATGACCTTGATGAAGTGGCGAAGCGTCGTCGGCCAGGAATCCAGAATCATCCGGGCCTTGCGACTGCCCGTATGGCGCGCATGATTCTCGATCAGGGTCTTCAGGATCTGAACGTCCTCAGGCTCGACGACCTTTTCCAATTCCACCATCCCGAGGTTACACCGGGATTCAAACTTTCCGTCTTCATTCCAGACGTAGGCTGCCCCACCCGACATCCCGGCGGCAAAGTTGCGACCGGTGCTGCCCAGCACGACAACCACGCCCCCCGTCATATACTCGCACCCGTGATCCCCGGTCCCCTCGATGACCGTGCGGACGCCGCTGTTTCTCACGGCAAAGCGCTCTCCGGCCGTCCCGTAGAAATAACACTCGCCACGCGTGGCTCCGTAGAGCGACGTATTGCCGATCAGGATCGTGCGCTCGGGTTCGAACGTGACGCCCTTCGGCGGGGTCACGATGATCTTGCCGCCGGAGAGCCCCTTGCCCAAGTAATCGTTGGACTCGCCTTCGAGATTGAGCGTGATGCCCTTGCTCAAGAACGCGCCGAACGATTGGCCGGCCGACCCCTTGAAATTGATGGTCACGGTATCCGCGGGCAAGCCTTCTTCCCCGTATTTCCGCGCGATGCGACTGGACAGGATCGTGCCGGTCGTCCGGTCGGTGTTGCGGATCGGCAGATCCAGCGTGACCGTTTCCTGCCGTTCGATCGCCGGCTCGCACAGTTGCACCAATTTGACGTCCATCACCCTGTCCAGGCCGTGGTCCTGCGACTGGACGTTGTACGTCGCCACCTCGACCCCCACGTCAGGGCTCCACAGCAGGGCCGAGAGATCCAGGCCGCTCGCTTTCCAATGGTCGATGGCTTTTTGCACTTTCAATTTGTCGGTACGACCGATCATCTCCGGAAACGTTCGGAACCCGAGTTGCGCCATGAACCGTCGCACCTCTTCCGCCACGAAGAAGAAGAAATTCACCACGTGGTCCGGTTGGCCGGCAAACCGTCTGCGGAGTTCAGGATCCTGGGTTGCGATGCCCACTGGACAGGTATTGAGATGACATTTCCGCATCATGATGCAGCCTTCGACGATCAACGGTGCGGTGGAAAACCCGAACTCCTCGGCACCGAGCAACGCGGCGATCACGACGTCGCGGCCGGTTTTCATCTGCCCGTCGGTTTCGACCTTGATGCGCCCCCGCAGGTCGTTGAGCACGAGGGTTTGATGCGTCTCCGCCAAGCCCAGTTCCCAGGGAATTCCCGCGGACTTGATGGACGATAACGGCGACGCCCCCGTGCCGCCGGCATCGCCGCTGATCAACACCTTGTCGGCATGCGCCTTTGACACCCCCGCGGCCACCGTGCCCACGCCGACTTCCGCGACCAGTTTCACGGATACGTCCGCGTCAGGATTCGAGTTTTTCAAATCGAAAATGAGTTGGGCCAAGTCTTCGATCGAATAAATGTCATGATGCGGCGGTGGAGAAATGAGGCCCACGCCGGGCGTGGAAAACCGCATCCTGGCGATGACTTCGTCCACCTTGTGTCCGGGCAGTTGGCCGCCTTCCCCGGGTTTGGCCCCCTGCGCCATCTTGATTTGCAACTCCTTCGCGTTGACCAGGTAATGTGCCGTGACCCCGAATCGCCCGGAGGCCACCTGCTTGATGTACGAATTCTTGGAATCGCCGTTGGACAACGGGATAAAGCGTTCCGCGTCTTCCCCGCCCTCGCCGGTGTTGCTCTTGGCACCGATCCGGTTCATCGCAACCGCCAGCGTTTCATGGGCTTCCTTGCTGATGGCTCCATACGACATCGCGCCGGTGGTGAAGCGTTTCACGATTTCACTGGCGGGCTCCACTTCCTCCAGCGGCAAGGGCTCCGGCAGGCACTTAAAGTCGAACAGACCCCGCAAATTCGACCGGCGACGGGTTTCGTCGTTCACCAGTTGAGCATAGGTTTCGTAGGTCTTGGCGTCGTTGGTGCGGGTCGCGTGCTGCAACGAGTAAATGGTTTCCGGGTTCCAATTATGATGTTCGCCCTGGATGCGGTAATGGATCTCGCTGCCGAAGTCCAACTGCCGGACGGGAACCGGTTCATACGCCACCCGGTGACGCCGCAAGGCTTCTTCGGCAATCTCCCGCATGCCCATGCCCTGAATACGTGAGGGCGTGCCCGTGAAATACCGTTTCACGAGTTCTTCATTCAGCCCGATAGCTTCGAAAATCTGTGCGCCGCAATAGGACTGCACCGTGGAAATGCCCATTTTGGAAAAGATTTTGAGCAGGCCCTTGTTGATAGCCTTGATGAATTTGCCCGACGCGGTTTCCGCGTCAATGCCTTCCGGCAGATAGCTTTCGCGCTCCAGGTCCTTGTACGTTTCAAACACCAGGTACGGATTCACCAAGCCGGCACCGTATCCGATCAGGCAGGCAAAATGATGCGTGTCCCGCGGCTCGCCGGTCTCCAGGATCAGGCCGACTTCCGTGCGCGTGGCCTCGCGCACCAGGTGATGGTGCACCGCGGCGATCCCCAGCAGGCTGGGAATTGCCGCCCATTCGTCATTCACCCCGCGATCGCTCAGGATCAAAAACTTGAAGCCCTGCTTGATGGCCTTGGACGCCTCCCGGCAGAGTTGGTCCACGGCCGTGCCCAACCCATCGGGCCCATCCGCCACACGGAACAACAGGGGCAACGTCTTACTGACGAAATGGGGATCTTCGATCTCCCGGATCTTCTGCAACTGCGCGTTCGTGACAATCGGCTGCTGGACCTTAATCCGGCGACAGGCCTCCGGAGTCTCGGCCGTCAAGTTGGGTTTCGGCCCGATGTTCGTGACCAGCGACATGACCAATTGTTCCCGGATCGGATCGATGGGGGGATTCGTCACCTGGGCGAAGAGTTGTTTGAAATATTTGGGCAACAGTTGCGGCCGGTTGGACAACACCGCCAATGGGGTGTCCGTACCCATGGACGACACGGGCTCTTCGCCGTTGATCCCCATCGGCGACAGGACCATCTTGAGTTCCTCGATGGTATAGCCGAACACCTGCTGGCGCTGGCGGAGAGTCGGGTGATCCGGCTGCGGCACGCTCAAAGGCTCCGGCAGCTCGTCCAGCGACACCCGGTACTGGGTCACCCAGGAACGGTAGGGCTGCCGCCCGACCATTTCCGCCTTGATTTCTTCGTCGTCGATGATGCGGCCTTGCACCGTATCCACCAGGAACATGCGGCCCGGTTGCAGACGCCCTTTTTCACGAATGTTTTTTGCGTCGGTCGGCAGGACCCCGGCCTCGGATGCCAGGACGACCAGGTCGTCCGTCGTCACCTGGTACCGGCAGGGCCGCAGCCCGTTCCGGTCCAACGTGGCGCCGATCAGTTTGCCGTCCGTAAATGCCACGGCCGCGGGGCCGTCCCAAGGTTCCATCATCGCGGCGTGATATTCATAGAAGCTCCGCCGGTTCAGATCCATATGCGGGTTTCCGACCCAGGGTTCGGGAATCAACATCATCATGGCATGGGGCAGGGACCGGCCGGCCATCACGAGAAATTCCACCGCGTTATCCAGACATGCCGAATCGCTCTGCTCCTCGTAGACGATGGGATAGAGTTTTTCGAGGTCGTCTCCGAACAGGTCGGACGCCAGACGTCCTTGCCGCGCCCGCATCCAATTGACGTTCCCGCGCAACGTATTGATTTCGCCGTTGTGCACAACGTACCGGTACGGATGCGCCAACGACCACGTGGGGAAGGTATTCGTGCTGAAACGGGAATGCACGAGCCCCAGGGCCGACACCATGCTGGAATCAGCCAGGTCCGGGAAAAACCCACCGAGTTGCTCCGGCAACAACATGCCCTTATAGACGATGGTGCCGGCGGACAGGCTGCACATATACACGCGCCCGCGTTCCACCAACGCGGACTCGCGAATCGCCCGGGCGATCTGTTTCCGGACGACGTACAATTTCCGCTCGAATTGCGCCTCGTTCAGGATATCGCGCGCAATGAAAAACTGCCGGATGTGGGGCAGGGTCTGCTGCGCCAGGGTGCCGACGTATTCCAGCTTGACCGGGACGTCCCGCCACCCCAAAAACCGCAGCCCTTCTTCACGAATGATGGACTCAAACAGGCCTTCACATTGCCGGCGAAGCGGTTCGTCCTGCGGCAGAAACACCATACCCACCCCATAGCCGCCCGATTCGGGCAACTGCAGGCCGACGTCCTGGCACGCTCGCCGGAAGAATTCGTGGGAGATTTGCAAGAGAATGCCCGCGCCGTCGCCGGTACAGGGATCACACCCCTGTGCTCCGCGATGGTACAGGTTCTTCAAGACGTCCAGCGATTGCTCGACGATGCTGTGGGACCGGTGTCCTTTGATGTTGACGACAAACCCAATGCCGCACCCGTCCTTCTCAAACCGCGGGTCATAGAGACCCTGTTTGAGAGGCAGTCCATATGGGGATCGTTGATCGCTCATCAGGGGCGTTCCTCGCAAACGGCTCACGACGGGCCGGGGATCCGATACTTCCTCAACTCCGCCTCACCGGCCGATTCGTCCGGACCAGGACAAGAAAAAGGACTTCAAAAGAGAACCGGGGACGAGAAAGAAATCTACTGGATACGGAAAAAAAGTGTCAAGGCAGACGACACAAAACCACGCAGTCAGTCTTGCGATATCCCGTTCCGGCATCAACGGCCGTGAACATGCCGGTTCACGACGGGGGCGCATGCATTGGTCCGCCCTCACTGCCTTGACAAAGACCAGACCCTCCCATAGGATCGCTCGAATGGGCGGTGGACAACCAGTCGTTCAAAGTTCCCTGACGATGGACGAAGTCTGGGAGTTGTATCGCCCGGATATCGAAGAAATTGAATCTCATATTCGCCGGAACCTGAATTCCGAAGCTCCGCTCATCAATGAAATTGCCGCCCACATTCTGGACGGGGGCGGCAAACGCATTCGCCCCCTCCTGTTGAGTCTCTGCTCCCGGCTTACGGGCTATATCCCCAAAGAGGACCTGGTTCTCGGCAGTCTCATCGAGTTCATCCATACGGCGACCCTGCTGCATGACGACGTGCTGGATGAAGCGACTCTTCGCCGTGGCCGGCCCGCGGCTCGAAGCATATGGGGGAACCGGGCCAGCATCCTTGCCGGAGACTACCTCTACTCACGCGCCATGCATCACATTGCCGCATTCAAAAACCATGAGGTCAATGACGCCATGGCCTTGGCCTGCAAGCGATTGGCGGAAGGAGAAATTCTGCAACTGTGCGCCAACCGGCAACCGCTGTTGTCTGAAGTGGACTACCTCCGGATTGTCGAGTACAAGACCGGCGCCTTGTTGGCGGCCGCGTGCAAGGTGGGCGGCCTGATGGGCGGCGTCTCGTCCATGCAAGCGGAAGAGTTGTATCTCTTCGGCTTGAACGTGGGGATTGCCTTTCAATTGACCGACGACTGGCTCGATTACACGGCCAATGAACAGAACCTCGGGAAGACCCTCGGGCAGGACTTGATGCAAGGGATGGTCACCCTGCCCCTGATCCACGTGTTACCCCGTCTGCCGGCTGACGAACGAAAGAGCATCGTCGCCAAAATTGAACGTAACACCATAGAGGAAGGGGATCTGCTCCGGCTGACCGCATCCATGCACGAACATGGCTCCCTGGGCTACACCCGGGCCCGTTCCCGGGAATATATCGACGCCGCGCTCTCAAATCTCACGACCTTCGACGATTCCAGTGCCAAGCGTGCCCTCCTCGTCGTGGCCGATTACATGGTCAACCGGGATAGCTGACGCAGCGTAACGGATCTGTCATCCCGAAGCGTGAGCCTCCTTTCCGGCATTGATACGAAAACGACCACTCATGAAGCCGCGGCAAGCCCGGCTTTGCCTCGCAACACGGCCAGAAAGAGAAGGCCGACCAGAATCCAGAGAATTTCACGAATCCGACGGATCACGGCAAAGGTGAGGCCCGTCACCTCGCTGTACCCCAAGGCCATCAGGAAAACCAGATACCCGCCTTCCTGCACCCCGAGCCCCCCGGGAACAAACGACACGCTTCCCTTGATCAGCGCCGTCATGGCGGCAATCGACAAAGACGACAACCAGCCGACCTCCGCTCCCAGGAAATAGAGAATGGCATGCACTTCAACCAACTCCGTCAACCACGCGGTAAAGTGGACCCCCATCGACAAGATGAACGTCCGGCGGCGCTGTCCGTAAAAAGTGCGGATCGTGCGGTCCAACTCCAACAACCACGGGCGCAACGCCTCCAGGCGTTGCGACCGGATCCGGCACGTGTCGGCCACTGCCAACAACCCTCTTCCAAGCCCGTAGCGTTGAACCACGAGAAACAGAAAGACGCCGAACCCCAACAGGCCTACGCTGACGAACGCCACCAGGACGTTGTACTCGGTTCCTCCAACGAGCCAGAGCGTCACACTCAACCCCAACACCATGTAGAGGATCTGCGCAAGGGTCATGACCGTCTTGGCCGTCACCACGGAGGCCAACCCTTCGACCATGGGGATTTCATAGCGCGTCAGCAGGTACGCCTTCATGGGCTCTCCGCCCAGCATGGCCGTCGGGGTTGTCGCGTTAATGGCTTCACCCGCCATCCTCACCATGAACAACCGGACAAACCCCACCCGGCTCGCCCATCGCCCCAGGGTCAGAGACCAGCCATACGTATCAAGCAGGTACACCACCAAAAACGGGACGAGAATCATGCAGAACGCGACCAACCCGACACGTTCCACCGTTCCCCAGATCCGGAACAAGCCGATATGCCAGAGCAGCCCTCCCAGAACGACAACACCCGCGACAAGAAATACCAGTCGAATCATGTAAACCCCACAGTTTCCTCTGCCGTCATTCCCGTATGCATTCACTTATTCGTTGACACATTTCACTGCCTCCTTCCGTCATTCTTGACTCTCCCCTCCTGTCATTCTCGATCCTCGATTACTAACGTCAAGGACAGGCTATTTTTAATCGAGAATCCAGTGTCTTTGCCGTTCCGAATGAAGGAAAAAGAAAAGACGCTGGATCCTCGCGTACGCAAGGATGACAAAAAAAGCAAGGATGACAAAAAGAAAAAGCACGGATGACAGAAAGAAAAGACAAAGATGACGGAGAGGGAGGATCAGGGATGACGGCAAGGAAATTCCTTCCTTCGACTTCGCTGACGCTACGCTCAGGACAGGCGCTACGCTCGGAATAACAAGTTGCGGCGTTGTTGAATGGTTTTGCAGGTCAGGACCGATGAATGGACAGCGCCTGGTACATGTTCCAAGCCAGCATGGCCGCAAACACACTCGTCCCGGCCGCAACGAGCCATAAAAACCACGGCAGCACGCCCAAACAGGCGCATATCAGCACTACGATGGAAAAATCTCGATTGGTCACGCGCTCAAGGATGAAATCCAAACGAGTCCGGTAGACCTGACGCAAGCGTCGCCAGGACAAGGCGTTGGCTTTCAGGGACTGGAGCCGGTTGACACACCACAAAGCAAACCCGGTCGAGATCACCGCCATCATACCCAGGATCAGCGGCAGGGAGCCGGCATGCACGGGACTTTGGGCGTACGTGCCCCAGGCAATCCCCACAAACACGGCCACGTGAACGATATTGTCGGAGACAAGGTCCAACGCCTGTCCCAACGGGGATTCCGCGAAGGTGAGCCGCGCCACTTCTCCGTCGCAACAATCGAGAATCACAGCGAGTTGAAACAGGAGAGCCCCTACAATCCCTCCCGCATACGAGCCTATCGCAAAACACGCTGCCCCACCGAGGCCGATTATCATCGACAGCAGGGTAATGACATTGGGAGAACATCTCAGTTGCATGAACAGCCGACTCAACGGCCTGGAAACTTTCCGGTTCACGTAGCGGTCAACAACTCCATCCATAGTGCCGTCCACGCTTTGCAACGAACGAAACAGGACGTGTTCCGCCTTCCGGAGTCCTTCGAGGCCCCGCGTATCCTGATAGGCATGGGATGACGCGGACAGGGTCTGCACGACGCCCTCTGCGGCCGCCTGCTCCAGTGCCAAACGGACCGGACTCGTTTCCGGAGTGCTCCAGGACCCCGATATCCCTAACAGCCGGGACGGGAGGACGACCATATCCGCAACCCGGGCAAGTTCCTGACCTTCGTCAAGCTCCGCGGGCCAGTCGCGTTGGCGGTCCCAAAAAACGACTCTGGGGATATGCCCGCCCGTATGGGGATCGGTCCGCATCACCACTCCCGGATTCCCGCTCCACCCGGATTCACCCGGCCGGCCGACCGCCACCACGGCCCGTCCCTCTCTCCCTTCCTCCCTCAATGATTGGATTAATGATGGCGCAAACACCATGTGGCAACCGAGAATGAGACATGATCCCTTCACTTCGTTCGCCAGGGTTTCCCACGTCTCCGGGTCCAACGGCGGAAACTCCCGAATCGGAAGCCAGCGAATCACGGCGTGCAGGCGAGCATCGCCGTCAATCAGTGAACGAAGCGATTGTTCTTCCTGCCCCACCAAGGTCAGGACCTGTGAAATCCCGGTGCGCTGAAGGGTGAAAATCGTCCGTTGAAAGAGCGTCATCCCACCGACGCGAGTCAACGCGCCGGCAACGGGATTCTCGTCATGTGCTCCCAAATCAAACACGCCTGACGAGGCCAGGACAATGGCTGTGTCGATCGTGCCGGTTTCGGATTGACTGAGCGTTCTGTCCATAGATGGGCTCAGGACTTCGTTGGAAATTTCCAACGCTTCGTTTTCCCCAATCCCCCTCCTTTGCCTGCCCTGAGCGAAGTCGAAGGGTCAGGAGGGGCGAAGGGAGTTAGAGCCGGTGCAGGACGTCCTGTTCCGCGCGTTCCAGGTCTTCGGGGAAGTCGATCTCGATCCACGGCAGGCCTCCGATTTTCTCGATCCCGACCGGGACTTCGCGGAAAAAGTCCGCCAACGCATCTTCGTATTCCATGTCCAGCAGGCCTTGGCGCACACGCGTTTCCACCGATCGCAACAATTGCGGCACGGCAGCTTGCGCCACGCGCAAAAACCCGACGCCCTCACCTGCCAGGTCATACTCATCCGGCACCTGTTTGGACAAGGCCGTCACTCGTCCCTTTCGCGTCACGACCATACATTCTTCCGTGTGTTGCGTCACGGTTTCATCCATCAACAAGGCATTGGCATGCGATGAGTTCAGCAGTCGCTCGAGCACGGCGGGATGAAACAGCACGTCGGCGTCCATGATCACCACGTCGGTATCCATGGCCTCCCGGGCCGTCCACAACGAGCCGATACTGCCGCGTTGAAAGTCGGGATTGACCAGGAACGTCACGTCCACCGTGGCAGGATAGGACGCCACCGCTTCACGAATGTGTTCCTGTTTGTACCCGACCACCATACAGATGCGGGTTACGCCCAGATGCGCCAAGGCATCGAAATAGCGATACAGGAGCGGTTTGCCCCCGACGTCGATCAAGCACTTGGGACGATGCATGGTCACGACGTCCAGCCGCCGCCCGCGGCCGGCCGCCAGGATGACCGCTTTCATGCCGCCCGGTTCGCGTGCGTCAACACCTCTTCAAAGGCACCCAGAAACCCTTCGACGTCGGATGCCTGCAAGGCCCCCATATTGGCCACGCGGAAGATCTGTGATTCCAGATGGCCCTGCCCGGCGTAAATCACAAAGCCCCGCTCCTTCAGGCGATCGTGCAGCACGTCATAGGCCCGTCCTGAGCCATGTCGAAGGACCAGGCCCTCCGGCACATGAAAGGCCGTCAACGAATTCGACTGAAACTCGGGGGGCAGGACGGCTTGCACCCCGAGAGCGGCCATGCGTTCCCGGATCAGCGCGGCCATTTGCGCGTACCGTTGAAGGCGATTGGCCACGCCTTCTTCCAGGAGTTCCGACAAGGCTTCGTTGAACGCGGCATACACCTGAACGGCCGGCGTAAAAGGGACCGTGCCGTTTTCCTGGTCCTTGTAGTAATTGGCCAGGTTCAAATACCACGTGCGTTTGGGGTACTTCAGCACGTTTTCCATGAAGCCCTTGCGAACCAGGACAAACGAGACCCCCGGAAATCCCTGGATGCATTTGCCTGCGGTCCCGGCCACCATATACATGTGCCGCCCGGCGATATCCAACGTCTCCCCGCCCAACCCACTGACGGCGTCCACGATAAAGACCCCCCCGCGGCTGTCGACCAAGTCGGCCACTTCGTGAACCGGATTGAGAAGTCCCAGCGTGGTTTCATGGTGCACCATGACCACCCCATGCGCCGACGGCTGTTGCTTCAGGGCTCTCAGAATGGCTTGCGGGTCCGGCACGGTATCCCACTTGTACTTGATTTCCACGATCCCGAGGCGTTGCGTCGCGATGATGGAGGAAATCCGTTCGCCGTACACCCCGTTATTGACGTGAATCAGCCGTTTCCCCGGCGGCAGGGAGGACATGATGGCGGCTTCCACCGCGGCAGTGCCGGAGCCGGTGAGCAGAATCGCGGTGTACTCCGATTCCGCGCCAGGGACAAAGGCTTCCAACAACTTGCGACGAATGTCGCCGATCAATTCCGCGCATTCGGATTCCCGATGACAGATATCCGGCCCCAGCAAGGCGTTTCTGACGCGATCCGACACGTTTACCGGACCTGGATTGAGCAGTATCATGAGCGTACCATCATTCTGTGTTTCCTCACCCCTACTCCCTCACGGACGGAGAGGGTTCTGTTTTACATGTGTTCCACGGCCGCGCGAAAGCGTTGCGTAAGGTCAGCCGGATCCAGCGCAACACGGTCCGCGTCTTCTATCTGTTCGTTCACTTTAATCAGCAGGAAATGCGGGCCGTCGTTGGCGAGCATGTGTGTGAATTCATAGATGATGTCTTCCCGTTCCCAGACCCGTTCGACGGTGGCGTACCCGGCCGCCTTGGCAACCTGATCCAGCCGCACGACGCGCGAATAGGACGCCTGGTTGCCGGTGGTCCCGTAGACTTCGTTATCGAACACGACGTGCGTCAGGTTCTTGGGGCGTAAGGCGCCAACCGTAGCCAACGTGCCCATACCCATGAGGACGTTCCCATCGCCGTCGAACACCACGACCTGCCGGTCCGGTTGAGCCAGGGCCAACCCTAACCCGATAGACGCAGCCACGCCCATCGACCCGATCATGTAAAAGTTCCCGTCCCGGTCCTTGATCTTCTGGGCTTCCCGCGAAGGAAACCCGTTACAAATGATGACCGGCTGATCGCCGACGACGTCAAACAGCGCTTGTATCGCCTGGGCTCTGCTCTGCATCACGCCTTCTTCAGGTCGCATCATTTCGGGGCTTCCTTTCACTCCCTTTCCCATTTCCTGCATGAAGCGGGAAATAGGGAGCATGCGTACGTGCGTCAGGGTTGAATCGTTTTGACCACGCCTTTTTTCAAAAACAGCGCCACGGGGACGCGTTGATCCATGAAGGTCTGCGCGGTCCATCGCAGATCCTCGACCAGCGTTTCCGCGGCCACCGTTCGATGCGGAATCCGGATCATGTCCATCAAGTGCGGCATGGTTTGCCCCATCACCAGGTGTTCCGGCGCGTCTTTCCCTTCAAAGCCTCTCCAGGAAACGATGAGCAGGCACGGGATCCGGTAGATCAGATGGAGCGACATCAACACGTTCAAGGCATTCCCCAGCCCTGAATTCTGCATCAGCACCACGGGGATTTTCCCGCCGAGAAAGGCTCCGGCAGCCATGGCCACCGCCTCGTCTTCCCGCACCGACGGCGTATAGAGCCGTCGTTCGCTCAACACTTCGATGATCCCGCCCAGGATGGTGTCGGGCACGCCGGTAAAGAAATCAAACCCCATATCCTGGAGCGCCTTCACAAAATCATCGCTGTCAATCACGGCCATGACGTCGTACCCGAATCCATTCACTCATTCGTTGGCACCCCCAACGCTCTCTCCCCTTGAGGGAAAGGCTGGGGTTGGGGGAAGCACAAACCCGGTCAAACCGGGAAAATACCAGACGCCTCACACGCTTCTCAACACGTCGATGGTTTTTGCCGCCGTCTCGCACGATTCCAATTGCAGAATTGTGGCCCGGCACGGTACAGTGGCGTACGTCACCCACGAAACGGGGCGTGAATCGCAAGAAACGGGGCATCCATGAAGCGCAGCCAGAAAGGATACACGAAACGGCACGCCGAAAGCGGAATGACCGCGCCACTCCCCCCTTTGGAAACATGGCCCAACCAATATCCCGGCTATGAGATCACAATCGAAATCCCGGAATACACCGCCATCTGTCCCAAAACCGGGCTCCCGGACTTCGGCACGATCGCGATTCACTACATGCCACAGAAAGCCTGCGTCGAACTCAAATCCCTGAAACTCTACATCCACGCCTATCGCAACGTCGGCATCTTTTACGAAAACGCCGTCAACCGGATACTCCAGGATTTCGTCAACGCCTGCCGGCCTGAATGGGCCGTCGTGACCGGCATCTTTACGGCTCGCGGCGGACTCAGCAGCACCATTCGAGCGCAATACCCGCCGAAGAAACGCGAAACATGACGTCACGGAAATTGACGACGTCCGGCGCACTGATCATGGTGAACGCCATAGGGCATTGAGCAGGCAATGGGTCTCACCGGCACACCCCTCCTCATGGTCCTCGGATAAAACGGGCTTAGCGGCTGTTGTAAAATTCGGTGATCCGCGTTACCACCGTTTCCATCTGGGCGTTGGTGAGTTCGGGATACACCGGCAGAGACACCACTTCTTGCGCCAGTTGCTCGGACACCGGAAGATCGCCCTTGGCATAGCCGAGCGGTTGGTAACATTCCTGCAGGTGCAGGGGAACGGGGTAATAGACTTTATGGCCAATTTCGTGATGCTTCAAATAGGCCATCAGTTCATCGCGGTTCTGTGCGCGCAGGGTATATTGGTTGAAGACGTGGACGTTGCGCGGGTCCGTGACCGGCAACGTCAGGTGCTCCAATAGACCGGCCCGTGTGAACAGGTCATTGTAGGTGGCCGCGTTCCGGGCGCGTTTGGCATTCCATTCGTCCAGATGTTGCAACTTGACACGCAACACCGCCGCCTCCAGGGCATCGAGCCGGCTGTTGAGTCCGATGTGGTCATGATGGTAATCCGAGCGGCTGCCGTGCACCCGCAACGCAAACAGCAGTTCGCAGAGGTCCCCGTCATTCGTCACGATCAACCCGCCGTCACCTACGCCTCCGAGGTTTTTGGACGGGAAAAAGCTGAAGCACCCCGAATACCCGAACGTTCCGGCCTTGCGACCGTGCCGGCTGGCACCAATGGATTGGCAGGCGTCTTCAATGACCTTGACGCCGTGTCGACCGGCCAGGTCCATGATGGACTCCATATCGGCACACTGACCGAAGAGATGCACCGGGATAATGGCTTTTGTCCGAGGCGTGATCTTCCGCTCAAGCTGTTCGGGATCCATCGTCAAGGTATCGGGAAGGACGTCCACGAACACCGGCACCGCGTGCAAACGCGAGATGCCGCCTGCCGTGGAAAAAAAGGTAAACGGCACGGTGATCACTTCATCGCCGGGGTTCACACCCGCCGCCATGAGAGAAAGCAGCAAGGCGTCGCTTCCCGAGGCCACCCCGACGGCGTGACGGCACTCGAGATACCCGGCGATGGCCGTTTCAAAAGCCTCGACCCGTGGCCCGAGCACGAAGCTCTGCTCATTGCAGACCGCTTCAATCGCCGACAGGACATCGGAACGGATCTGCTGAAACTGCGCCTGTAAATCCAACAAGGGAACCTTCACGAACCACCTTGCTCCTGTTATGATAGGTCAACTTGAGAGCATGTATTCAAACATACCGGATGGGAACGAGCAAGTCAGAGAAAGACGTCGAGGACAGGCTCGTTGTCATCGGAAATCCGGCCCCTCGACCCGACCGATGAACGCCATGAACTATTGCAGCATGTGCGGCGCCCCACTGGTGACGAAAATCCCCGAGGGAGATACGTTGCTCCGGTTCGTCTGCGAACGGTGCCACACCGTTCATTATGAGAATCCCAAGATCGTGGTGGGGTGTCTTCCCGAATGGGAAGACCGGATTCTCCTGTGCAAACGGGCCATCGAGCCGCGTGTAGGGCTCTGGACGTTTCCCGCGGGATTCATGGAAAAAGACGAAACCCTGGAGGAAGCCGCAGCGCGCGAGACCCTGGAGGAAGCCGAAGCCGAGGTCGAGGTCTCCCAACTGTACGCGATATTCAGCATTCCTCACGTGAACCAAGTGTACGTCGTCTTTCGCGGAACCATGAAACACGCCGCGTTCGGCCCGGGGATGGAAAGCCTGGAAGTCGATCTGTTCAACCGTGAAGACATTCCCTGGTCGAAGCTGGCGTTCCGGGTGATTCACGAAACCCTGGAACGCTATTGCAAAGACGGACCGCACGCACCGGTTCACGTGGGCACCATCATGCCCTCTCCGCAGCCCTGACCCGTTGCTCGTTGACGGCGTACCACGTGCCGGGTGCTCCGTCTTGCAGAAAACGGCTCACGAGGCCGCATAGACGATGACGCCATACCGCAAGGCTTTCCCGATGGCGATCCATACCAACGCCGCAAGCCAATGGACGCGGAGCCACCCGCCGACCAGACACAACGCATCTCCCACGACGGGCACCCAGGACAACAGCAGGGCCGGACTCCCCCATTGCCGCAGCCACCGGAGAGGCCGGTCATATTTGGGTTGGGTGAACCGTGAGGCCGGATACCACCACCCGAAGAACCGGCCGACCGCCCACGTGCTCATCCCGCCCAACGTATTGCCGGCCGAAGCCACGGCCAACAGGAGCCACGGATCATACGCATCCCGGACGGCCAGGATGGCCAACACGGCCTCGGACCCGCCGGGCAAAAGAGTGGAGGCCAGGAAGGCACTCACAAACAAGGCCCAGAGACCGGCCTCTTCAACGCTCATGACACCGGCTCATTCATTCCTCCATCCAACGCACCGGGTCGCCGACCAGAATCTCGCCGTCGTCCAATACCTCGCCAAACGCCCCACCGGCCCAGGCCAGGGACATGGCAGCCTGCAATCCGGGACAGGCTTCCTCCATGCGTTCACACGGCCTTGTTTCACCCAGGATGCGAATCCGGCACAACCCGATCCCGAGGACGCGATTCCGGGAACGGGATAAGCTAAGGCCGTGGATCAACAAGTTCGCCCGGCGCGCGGACGGCGGCAACGCGCCAGAGACTTTCCTCATCAACTCCGTCCAGATTTCCCGTTCGAGAATGGTGACCTGTCGCCTGCCGCCCTGATTCGCATTGCCGACCAGCCCCTTGCCCGCCTCCAGGGTCGCCTGCTCCACCCAATCCATGGGGCCGCGCTTCATGCGCTTGATCCAGATGGCTTCAAGCCGGCCTTCTGCCGCCTGCCGCTGCTTCGACACAATCCTGCCTCCGAATTCGCCGGAATTCGTTTTGACTCTCCGGTGCCGACGTTTTATAGTAAATCATGGCGCGAGAGCAAAGCCTTCCCCAACCTGAAATCCGAACCGCCGGGACGAGAGGCATGCGGCCGTACGTACTCCTGCTCGTGCTGACGGGAAGCCTGTGCGGGCTCTGGTCCGGCCAGGCCTTGGCTGAACATCCTTCCCAGCTTCCCATGCCGTTTGAACTGGTCAAGACGTTGGTGGGGACTTGGCAGGGCAGCAAGCAGACACTCGACGGACAGGAAACCATCACCGTGGAATATGCCTTAACGGCAAGAGGCACGGCGGTGATCGAACGCATCTTCCCCGGCACCCCCAGGGAAATGGTCTCGCTCTATACGCAGGACGGGCACCAGATGGTCATGACGCATTTCTGCCTGTTGGGCAACCAGCCACGGCTGAAAACGAGCAGCCCGGTGATGGAAAATTCCATTACCATGTCCTATATCGACGGCACGGGCATGCATTCCATGCAGGACAAGCACATGCACGAACTCACCCTCACCATTATCGACAGCCGCCATATCAACCACGAATGGACGGTCTTCGAAAACGGGCGTGAACAAGTGACCCATACGTTTGCCTTTGCCCGGCGATAACCAACGCCCCTTCCCCACCATCACGCCCTCCCCCTCTGTCCTCCCCGACCCCGATCGGCGATCCAGAGTTTTTTCTTTTTTCCTTCCTCCTCCGGTCGTACAACCAACAACTCTGGTTCGGGAACAGGACCAAACCTCACCGTCCAGGCAACCTCAAATATTCAAAACCAATAATTCAAAAATCACGCCTCCGCTCTTTACTTTTCCCATCGCATTCTTTAATTTGATCCCTGGCCTATAGAATATAATATCTTTATCTCATGGTAATTTTTATTTCATGTTAAGGAATGTACGTCATGCCCCAGCCATTGCCAGAGACCCGGCCGATTCGCTCTATTTTAGCTTGATGGCTTTTGCCACCAGCCACCAGCCACCTGAAGGCGCTCCAGCCTGGCACCAAAAAATACACTCCTTCGAGAATCAAGTCCGCAAGCATTTACGTGCACTGACAGTTCTTGGCCTGGCCGCGCTGTCCATAGCCGGTGGTGATGCCTTTGCGGCAGGCATGTGCAGCAGCACGCCCGGGACAGGGAATCATATCAAATGCATGGAAGGAAGCTCCTCGACCACCAATATTGACATTGATGCGATGGGTGTCGATATCGACTTTACCGGAATTGGAGCAACTGAAGCCATTTCAGGCGTACAGGCTTTCCATGATGGCAACGCGAACATCGACCTCAACTTCTCCGGGACGACTACCGGCATGACCACCACCGCCTCGATGATCGATACGATGGGTCCTAATACCCACGGCATCTTTGGCAGGCTGAGAGGTGATGGCGCCCTCACCATCACGTTGCAGGATACCGAAATCGGGACACAGGGTAACAGTGCCGATGGCCTGCGGGCTGACCACCAGGGAACCGGCGCCCTGACCGTGAACCTGGAGACAGGTACCATGATCAATACTCAGGGGAGCGGTGCCTATCTGATAAGACAAAATCAGGCTCAGGGTGAAGGTGGCGACATCATCCTCAATACAAACGGGGCTTCCGTTGCGACGGCGGGGAATGCGGCGTACGGCCTTCACGCCTTTCATCAACTGGGGACCGGCGGCGTCACGGCTACTATCAGGGACAGCTCAATAACAACCCAAGGCTCTGAAGCAGATGGTATTTTTATTCAGAGGATTGATACCAGCAGGACTGATCCTGGCAATATCGTGATCGATGTGCACGACAGCACGATCAGGACGGAAACCACCACGGGCACCGGCTCCGATGGCATTCAGGCATTGCATCAGAACACCGGCAATATCGATATTGACGTGCAGGGTGGCTCCCTCACCACGGCCGGAACAAGTGCCGTCGGCATTTACGGACTGCATCAGGGTACCGGCAATATCGAGATCGACCTGCAGGGCGACTCCACCACGACCGGTGCCAATTCCCACGGCGTTTTCGGGTGGCATGCATCAAACGGAAACGTCAACATCGGTGTACAGGGTGGTTCCATCAAGACGGAAGGTACGGGTTTGCTGAGTGCGCCAAACCCTCCCATTACCCATTCCCACGGCATTTACGGACTGCATCAGGGTACCGGCAACGTCCAAATCGATGCGCAAGGCGGCTCGATCATAACAGCCGGCACCAACTCCTATGGCATTTACGGGCGGATGTTCCCCACGGCTTCCGGTGATCTCAGCATCAGCACTGGCGAGGGCCACACCATCACCACGACCGGACCCAGTGGTCACGGCATCGTAGGCTTCCACCATGGCACAGCGGCTACCGGAAGCATGGCAGTTACGGTGGGCGGTTTAATCAACGTCAGCGGTGCAGGGGCTCGAGGTGTGCAGATGGGCACCATCAGCAACGGGGCCCCGGCCCGTATGGCGGCCATAGGCGACGATGGCTATCGCCAGCAGACGGTCACGGTGAACGGTGCAATCACGAGTGCGGCCGAGGGCGTGTACTTGGCCGGCGGCGGCAAGGTCATCATCGGGCCTTCAGGCAGCATCACCTCCGGTTCCGGGATCGCCATCCTGGCCACAGGCACCGTACCTGCAGTCGACGACAATCCGGCTACCATGGACGTCAACGAAGCCATGCCGGAGATCCTGCCCAAGCTGCGCGTGGACCTGAACCCTGACGGGGCACAGATGACCGGCGATGACGGCTGGCTGGCCACGGCCCTTGGCGGTGGCTGGATCATCAATGACGGCGGTGGGACCACCATTGCGGTCAACGACGTGGTATTGCACGAGGCTGCGACGGGTGTCGTTGCGGATGTGGTGGCCCACAACGGGGCCTGGGATGTCACGCTGCAGGCGCGGGGCCGAACGGTGACGGACCGCACCACGGATCCGTGGATGATAGCCGCCCGTGCGGCGGGAGTCATTGCCGACCGGGACTTCAACGCAGAGGACTTCGCGGAGGCGGCCGGCCGATGTCCGAAGGGACAGGTCGGGACCCGCCCCAACTGCAGAGTTCCACCGCCACCGCCTTCGGATCGTGATCCTGAGCCGGATCCTGAGCCTGAGCCGGAACCTGAACCGAAGCCTGCCCCCCCGGTATTCATGGAGAAGTATGCCCCGCGCGCAGCCCTGTATGAGGCCCTGCCTGATTTCCTGCTGGGTCTGCACACGGACGACTTGGCCGGCGGCTACCGGTTTGCGCCCGGACTCCCGGTCTGGGTTGAACTACTGGGCAGTTCCCGCTCCCGGGACTTTGATCACTCGACCGTGAGCACGAACTACGACGCGGAGCGGTTTGTCGTGAAAGGCGGGACCCGGCTGCACGGCCAGCGTTGGCGGTTCGGGGTCTCGCTGCATTACGTCACCGGCTCCGCAAATGTGGCCTCGCCGGTAAAGGGCGGAGACATTCAGGCACAGGGCGCGGGCCTGGGGCTGGATGCGTACTGGCACAACCCCAACGACTACTACGCCACCGGCCGGTTCGCGTGGACGAATTACGCCCTGGACATCGCCTCGGACACCGTCGGGCGGCTGATCTCGGAGTTGGATGCCGACCGGCTGGCATGGCACGCGGAGGCCGGGCGTCGCATGCAGTGGGGGGAGCAGCTACACTGGACGCCGCACGTGCGCTTGGCCCACACGCGGGTTGAGGTGGACCGGTTTACCGATACCGTGGGGGCGCAGGTATCGGTGCCGGTGATGGATCGCTACCGGGGAAGCCTGGGGGTGCAGGCCGACACCGTGCGTAGCGCCTGGGGCGGCGACCTGTCCTTATGGGGGTCATTGGACCTGGAGCGCCTGTTCGGCAACGTTGCCACCACCACCTGGGTTTCGGGGGAGCGGTTGCGGGCCGAAGCGCAGGCGAACAGCCTTCTCCTGACCCTGGGCGCCGTCTGGCAACGAGGCCCCTGGGTCCTCAATGCCGCGTTCTCCGCCCGAGAGGCCCCGGGGGCCGGGAGTGGCGGGAGCCGGGAGTACACGGGCGCTCTCAATATCGGCGTGCAGTTCTAGCGGCAGTGGATTGGGAACCCCGGTTCCCGATCAGGACAGGCGTTGACAGAATAGAAGGCTGGCCTCGCCAGCATTGTCATTTCAGAATTCCCATTCTGAGCCGATCTCGCCGTTGCGACAACACGCGCCCGTAACAGCAGATCCTTCGCAGGTCCTCACGTTCGATGATCTACTCCACGGTCACGCTTTTCGCCAGGTTTCGCGGGCGGTCCACGTCAACGTTGCGTTGCGTCGCCATATGATACGCCAATAATTGCAGCGCGGCCGTAAAGGGAACCGGAGAGAGTAACGCATGGGTGGCGGGAATTCTGAACACGCAATCGGCCAGGGCTTCCAGTTCTTCTTCGCCCTCGCTCACGAACGCGATGACCGGCGCGCTTCGCGCCTTGACTTCCATCAGGTTGCTCACGGTTTTTTCGTATAGCCGGTCGCGCGGGGCCAGGACCACCACCGGCATGTTTTCGTCAATCAGGGCAATGGGACCGTGCTTCATTTCTCCCGCGGCGTAGCCTTCCGCGTGGATGTAGGAGATTTCCTTGAGCTTGAGTGCGCCTTCCAATGCAATCGGATAATTGATTCCGCGTCCGAGGTAAAGAAAGTTGTTCTTCCGGTGGAACCGTTCCGCCATCGCCGTGAATTCGGCTTCCCGCCTGATGACCCCTTCCACATGTCCGGGCAGGGCCATGAATTGATCCAGCCACCATTGCCCGTCTTCCACGCCCAGGATCTGGCGCACGCGCCCGACGTGCAGGGCCAGGAGATACAGAGCCATGAGCTGGCCGGTGAAGGCTTTGGTCGATGCCACGCTGATCTCCGGGCCACACCTGGTGTCAATCACGCCGTCGGATTCCCTGGCCAGCGTACTGCCCACGACGTTGACAATCGACAGGACGTACGCGCCCAACCGCCTGGCTTCCCTGGCGGCAGCCAGCGTATCCGCGGTTTCTCCCGATTGGGAAATGGCGACGAACACGTCGCCTTCCTGCACCATCGGGTTGCGATACCGGAATTCCGAACCGATATCGACCTGGACCGGTTTGTGCACGAGTTCTTCAAACAGATATTTGCCTACCAGGCCGGCGTGCCAGGACGTTCCACACGCGACGATCCAGATCGACCGGGCATCCCGTAACTGGTCCGGCGTGATCGCCAGGTCCGGCAGGTCGGCTTCGCCCGAGTCGTAACTGTAGCGCCCCCGCAGGGTATCCAGAATGATCTGGGGCTGCTCGTGAATTTCCTTAAGCATGAAATGCGGGTACCCGCCTTTTTCCGCGGCCTCCGCGTTCCAGTCGATGCGGACCTCGTCCCGGTTGACGGGTTGCCCCTCCGCACCGGTCACCGTGACGCCGAGCGGGGTCAACGTCCCGACGTCGCCGTCTTCCAGATACGTCACCTTTCGGGTATGGGCCAGCAACGGCGTCACGTCGGAGGCCAGGAAGGCGGCTTTGTCGCTTTGCCCCAGCACCAGCGGACAGCCCGACTTGGTCACTACCAGGGTCTGAGGTTCGCTCACGCACATGCCGGCAATGGCATAGCTCCCCCGCAATTCCCGTACCGTCGCACGAAACGCCTGTTCGAGGGAATGCCCCCCTTCCATATGAAACGCCAGGAGATGGGCGATGACTTCGGTATCCGTCTCGGATTCGAACCGGTACCCCGCGGTTTCCAAGCTCCGCTTGTGGGCCAGATAATTTTCGATAATGCCGTTGTGCACAATGACGACGTTGCCTGACCGATGGGGATGGGCGTTCTGTTCAGACGGCTTGCCGTGCGTGGCCCATCGCGTGTGCCCGATCCCGATTATCCCGGAGAGATGCTCTTCCTTCAGCGCGTCTTCCAGGTGCACCAATTTGCCCACGCTTCGCCGGATCTCGATCCGGCCATGCTGCAACACGGCAATCCCCGCGGAGTCATACCCGCGATACTCCAGCCGCCGCAGCCCCTGCATGAGCACCCCGGCGGCATTGTCATCCCCGGTATATCCTATGATTCCACACATGCGCTATTTGTGGCTAAAGTGCATCACTTTGTAATATATTCAGATACATTTATGCGTAATTTATGGCATTTTTATCATCAAAATCGCACACATTTTATATCTATTCTTCTGGATTACTCTTGGCTCCTTTTTTCTTCCCGCGGGAAAATTTCTGAACAGGCGAGGACTTTTTCGAATAACCGGCGCGGCGCCGGGCGGCCCATTCTTCCTTGATGACCTGCGAACTCCGCGATAGCGCCAGCGCCTCAGCGGGAACGTCTTCCGTAATCGTGGAACCCGACCCGACCACGGCGCCTTTGCCCACCCTGACGGGCGCAATCAGTTGCGTGTCGCTGCCGATGAATGCCTCATCCTCGATTGTCGTGCGGTCCTTTTTGTAACCGTCGTAATTGCACGTGATGGTGCCCGCACCGATATTGACCCGTTTCCCCACGGTCGTGTCGCCCAGGTAGGTCAGGTGATTCGCCTTGGACCCGGCACCCAGTTCCGTATTTTTCACTTCGACGAAATTGCCGACCTTGGTTTGCTTCCTCAGCACCGCGCCGGGACGAATATGCGCAAACGGCCCGATGGCGGCATGGGCCTCAATGACCGCCTGGTCCACTACTGAACTGTCCTGAATGGTGACGGCCTTCCCGAGCACGCTGTTCGTAATCCGGGAAGCGGAGCGAATGACGCAGCCGGGTCCGATATTCGTTTGCCCTTCCAGGGTCACGCCCGGATGGAGCACGGTGTCCATGCCGATCGTGACCGTATCATCGATGAACGTGGTCCGGGGATCGAGCATGGTCACGCCCGCGTTGAACCATCGTGCCCGAATGCGGTCGCGCATCGCCTCTTCGACACCGGCGAGATGCTCACGGGTATTGACCCCGAGACATTCCTGGGAGTCGGAGGTCTTCAGCCCCGCCACCTTGCGACCCTCGGCCACGGCCAGGCCCACGACGTCGGTCAGATAATATTCGCCTTGCGCATTCTGCGCGCGTATCCGGGCCAGAGCCTTGAACAGGAACGACGTCTCGACGACGTAGGTGCCGGCGTTCACTTCATGAATAGCTCGTTCGGCCCTGGCCGCATCCGCTTCCTCCACCACCTTGACCACCTGCCCTGTTTCGTCTCTGACCACGCGGCCATACCCCCGCGGGTTGGGCAACTCCGTGCTCAAGAGGGTCAAAACGGCTTGTTCTTTTTCATGACGGGCCAACAATCGCCGCACGGTCGTTCGACTCAGCAACGGCGTATCCGCGTTCACGATGAGACAATGCTTGCTCGCGGCTTTCCCGTTGGACATCAGGACGGCTTGGGCCTGTCGCACGGCATGACCGGTACCCAACTGTTCAGGTTGCAGGGCCACGTCGAACGGTTCGAAATCCGCTTTGGATTGGTCCAGAAACGCCCGGACCCGGTCGGCCTGGTGTCCGATGACCACCACCACGCGCGCGTCCGCCACCCGCCTGGCCAACGAGAGCATGTACCAGAGCAGGGGACGCCCGGCCACGGGATGCAACGCCTTGGTCGTCCGGGATCGCATGCGTGTTCCCCGACCCGCTGCGACGACAATCGCGGAAAACTTTTTCATGGATGATGCCTCATGGTGAGGCGCGGTGAAAAACGCGGAGGCTACCCCGTCCTGACTTCGACTTTTTGCTCGGAAAAGGCGGGGGACTCGCGCGACGCATCGAAGGCCGGCACGTTCATGGGTTTTCCGGAAGAATAGAGCCCGCCCGAGACGATTAATTTCATGGCTTCTTCCACGCTCATGTCCACGGACACCACTTCACGCTCCGGGACCAACAAAAAGTATCCGGACGTGGGGTTCGGCGACGTCGGGACGTACACGTGAACCAAGGGTTCCGGCGCCAGGGCTTGGACTTCTTCCCTGGTTTCCCCGGTCACGAAGGCCAAACAGTAGTTCCCGTCCTTGGGGAATTGAATCATCACCACCTTGTTATACTTCTTCCGCTGTTTGAACGACAGGATATCCATCATCGACTTCAAGGTCGCGTAAATTCCCCGTACCACGGGCACCCGTTCCAGCGACTCCTCCCACCGTTTCACCAACCGGCCCCCGATGTAATTCGTCCCCATGAACCCCGCAAAGAGAATCAGAAACAGCAGCGTCAGGATCCCCAACCCAGGCACGTAGTAGTCTTCAGTGACCACTTCGGCCAGCATGTTCCCCAGAATACTGTCCACGGTGACGAACAGGGTCTTGAGGACGAGAACCGTCCCCCAGATCGGCGTGACGACCAACAGGCCCGTCAGAAAATATCGCTTGAAAACTGCACTGGACATCGTGACTGGCATGTTACAAAGCCGGAAGCCTTCCTGCAACCCCCTTTCTTGCGAATATCAACGGGTTAGATTACGATGCGCCGTGGCAAACAAGCGATCGCAGGGAACCCCGTCCGCGCCGAAACGTCCCCGTCGAACAGGTCTTTTCATCACGTTCGAGGGGATCGAAGGGAGTGGCAAATCCACCCAGGCCCAAACCCTCGCCCACTATCTCCGGGACCAAGGATTCGAGGTGGTCGAAACGCGTGAACCCGGCGGCACTCCAGTGGCCGAACACATCCGCGAGGTGTTTCTCCGGCCCACGCGCAAACGGCGCTCAACCGATCCACTGGTCCCGGAATGCGAAGTCGCCCTGATCCTGGCGGCCCGCAGTCAACACGTCGCCAACCTGATCCTGCCGGCCTTGGAGCACGGAGCCGTGGTCATCTGCGACCGCTTCTCCGACTCGACGCTGGCGTACCAGGGGTACGGCAGAGGGCTGCCGTTACCCGAACTGCGGTCCCTCACGCGGTGGGCCGCCAAGGGCGTGACTCCTCATGCGACCTTTTTGTTTGACCTGCCCGTGGCCCAAGGATTGCGGCGGCGCTTGAACAGCACCGACGTGAATCGTTTGGATCATGAAACCGCGGCCTTCCACCAACGCGTGCGGAAAGGGTTTCTGACCTTGGCCCAACACGCACCACGACGGATTCATACGATCAACGCCGGCCGGTCAGCCCAAGTGATCGCCCGGGACCTGAGAAAGTTGGTCACCCCCTTGCTCGAACGGGGGCTGAAGCAACAACGCCTCGCGGTCACGCCTTCCTAACCCCTATGCCGTTTGCCAACGTCATCGGTCAGGACGGACCGAAAAGGAAAATCCGGACGGCCCTGGCCCAGCAGGCCATCGGCCATGCCTACCTCTTTTCAGGAGACGACGGCATCGGCAAGCGCCTCATGGCCCTACGGTTCGCACAGGCCCTGTCCTGCGAAACACCGCCGTCCTCGTCGCAACCGGATTCCTGCGGCCATTGTCGCGCATGTGAGCAAATCGACTCCGGCATCTATCCCGACCTGTTGATCATTGAACCGGAACAGGACAAAGCCAACCCGCAAATCAAAATCGACCGGGTCCGCGAAATCGAACGACACGTGATCTACCGGCCACTGTTGAGCGCACGCAAGATCTGCATCATCGACGATGCCGACCGCCTGAACGCCAATGCCGCGAACGCGTTGCTGAAAACGCTCGAAGACCCGCCGGAACACAGCCTGTTTATCCTAGTCACCAGCCAGCCCTTACGCCTGTTGGCCACCGTGCGGTCACGCTGTTTGACGCTACGATTTTCGCCCGCGACGCCCGAGCAATTCGAAGGAGCCCTGGCCCTGAAACAGGCCGCGGCGATTGAGGACGCCCAATTCCTTTCCCGCGTGTCCGGAAACCGGATCGGGGTGGCCCTGCGCACGGATCTGTCCGAATTGCGCAGCCGCCACGACCGGTTTTTTGAATTGTGCCGGCACGAGTCCCTCGCCCATCCTACGGCCGTGCTCCAACAAGCCGAAGATCTCTCAAAGGCCCACGCCTTCCCGGACGTGATCGATTGGCTCTCACACGGACTGCACGACCTCCTGCTGGTGACCCTCGGGACGGAGCAGGATCTCCTCCTGCACCAATCCCGCATCCCGTGGCTTCAACAATTGGCTGAATCCTTGACCCCCGCGGACGTCGTGGAACTCATGGACCTCCTGCAAACCCTCGAACAAGCACCCACGCAGAATTTGAATCTCCAACTCTGCCTGGAAAATTTCCTGTTCCGCTTTCACCAGACCATCCACCGTGACGCCGCCTGAAGAACGTGCTATGTATGGACATGCCTGACCCCTTCTACATCACCACGCCGATTTACTACGTGAACGACGTGCCGCACATCGGGCATGCGTATACCACCATCGCGGCGGACGTGCTGGCACGCTGGCGTCGTCTTGCCGGAGAAGAGGTCTTTTTTCTGACGGGCCTCGACGAACACGGGCAAAAGGTCCAACAGGCCGCGGCCAAAGCCGCGATTGCACCGCAGGAGCATTGCGACCGGCTGGCCCCGCAATTTCGCACCCTCTGGCAGAAGCTCGCCATTTCCAACGACGGGTTCATTCGCACGACGGACGCCCGGCACCAGGCCGTGGTCCAACGCTTCCTGCAGCAACTGTATGACGCCGACCTCATCTATCGTGCGGAATACACCGGCTGGTATTGCACGTTCGATGAACGGTTCTGGACGGAGAAAGACGTGGATAACGGTCGCTGCCCCGACTGTCACCGTCCGGTGGAACAACTCAGCGAAAGCAATTACTTTTTTCGCATGAGCCGGTTCCAGCAACGGCTGCTGGACCATCTCGACGCCAACCCCACGTTCATTCGCCCGGACTCCCGGCGCAACGAAGTGCTGGGATTTTTGCAGAAACCCCTGGAAGACCTCTCGATCTCGCGTCCCAAGGCCCGCTTGTCCTGGGGCATTGAACTGCCCTTCGATGCCGACTATGTCACGTACGTGTGGTTCGACGCGCTGGTGAATTACGTGTCGGCACTGGAATACCTGCCGCCGCAGCCTTCGATTGATCACTTCTGGCCCGCGACCGTGCACCTGGTCGGCAAGGACATCCTGACGACGCATGCGGTGTACTGGTCCACGATGCTCATGGCCATGGATATCCCCCTGCCCCGCACGATCTTCGCGCACGGCTGGTGGACGGTAGACGGCGAAAAAATGTCCAAGAGCCGGGGCAACGTGATTGACCCGTACGCCGTGGTCGATCGATTCGGCGCCGATGCGTTTCGCTACTTCCTGCTCCGCGAAATTCCGTTCGGACAGGACGGAGATTTTTCGCACGAGTCCTTTATCGGCCGTATCAACGCCGACCTGGCCAATGGACTGGGCAACCTGCTGAGCCGGACCGTGACCCTGATCCAGCGGTTCTGTCACGGCACCGTGCCGGTTCCGGAGCCTTCCGCCGTCACCGGACTCGAAACCGGTTTGCAATCCGCAGCCGAATCCCTGGTGCACCAAACAGTGCCCCATCACTTGCAGCGGATCGAATTCAACCGTACCCTCGAAGCGATATGGGGCTTGGTCCAACTCGGCAATCAATACATCGACAAAACCGCGCCGTGGGTGCTCGCCAAAAATCCCGCCGACGCACAACGACTCCGGACTGTCCTCTTTCACGCGGCGGAAACCCTTCGGTTCCTTTGCCTGGCCGTGTATCCCTTCATGCCGGATACCGCACGGGAAATCGCCCGGCAACTGGGATTGCCGTATGATTTTTCCCAACCGCTCCTCAAGGATTCAACGGCCTGGGGCGACCAGGAGACAGGCGCCACCGTGGTCAAAGGAAAAGCCCTGTTCCCGCGAGTCGACGCAGCCGCAACGCCATCCCCTGCGAAGCCCCAACCGGAAGCAGCCGCTCCTCCGACGAAAGATGAAGACAACCTGATCGGCATACAGGACTTTCAAAAAGTCGAGTTGAGAGTCGCCAAAGTCCTCACGGCCGAACGCGTCCCGAAATCGGAAAAACTGCTCAAACTCCAGGTGGATCTCGGTACCGAACAACGACAGATCGTGGCGGGCATCGGGAAAAAATACAGCCCTGAAGACGTCGTCGGAAAAACGATTGTGGTCGTGGCGAATCTGAAACCGGCGAAACTGATGGGCGTGGAATCACAGGGGATGGTGCTGGCGGCAGGCGATCAGGACGTCCAGGGCCTGGTCACGTTCGAGGACGTTGACCTTGAGCCCGGCACGAAGGTGAAGTAACCGGCGCGCGCTCCCTACAGCCCGCGGGCCACGAGGTCATGGAGATGGATCATGCCGACGACTCGTGCTTGCCGGTTCAAGACCGGTAACACGGAAATGGGTTTCGTGCGTTTTTCCATTTTTTCCAGGGCCGTGTACGCGTTGTCGTCTTCATACACAAACTCCGGGGCCGCGTTCATGATGTCCTGAATCGCCAGGGCAAACATGTCTTGTTGCGCTTCCAACACGCAACGGACGTCATAGTCGGTCACCAGGCCCAGCAACCGGTGTTCATCATCAATGATCGAGACGGCACCCGCCCGTTGTCGCGTCATCTCCGTCAACATGAACCGCGCGTCTTTCGTTCCATGCACAACCGGGTTGGCCTCACCGGAGCGCATGAGGTCACCTACCGTCAGGAGCAACCGTTTCCCCAGTTGTCCGCCGGGATGATTGACGGCAAAATCATCGGGCCGAAAATCGCGTAATTTCATGAGCGTCACAGCCAGGGCGTCGCCGACCACCAACGCCACGGTCGTGCTGCACGTCGGCGCCATGTTCAGCGGGCAGGCTTCTTCCTCTATGGGCATATGCAGGACCAGGTCGGAATGCCTGGCCATCGACGAATGCGGTTGGGCGGTTATCGAAATCACCTTCGCCCCGATTTTCCGGGCGACCGGAAGAATCGCGAGCAATTCGTCGCTTTCCCCCGATTTCCCGACGGCCAACACAATGTCGTCTTTGTTGATGATTCCGATGCCGCCATGCAGCCCATCAGCGCCGTGCAGGAACACGGCCGGGGTGCCCGTGGAGACCATCGTGGCTGCAATTTTCTGGGCGATGATGCCGGATTTTCCCACCCCCGTGACCACAACCTGCCCTCGACAGTCGAAAATCCAACGCACGGCCTCTTCGTACGCCGGACCCAGAGCCGGGTTGAGCGCATTGATCATCCGCACTTCCAGATCAATCACGCGCCGTATTTCAGCCAGGACGTCCATGGGCACTTCTCGTTGGAATCTCCTTCTGTCATCCTTGATCCCCGATGAAGAATGCCGGGAACGTATCGGATATTGACGCCTCATCAAGACGTTTGAGATTGCCTTCCTGATGCGTAACAAGGAAAATACTTCAGCACATTCCCTGAATCCGAGTCAACGGCACATGGGGTTTTAACCTTAAGTTATTTTACTGTACATGAAAAATCCCGGCGATCATTCCCTCCACGTCCGAACGAAGCACGCGATCAAGGACGTCTTTTCCAAGCTGGACTATGACACACTTGGCGACGTGTATTGCGAAGAAGGCGGCAAGGCTTTCTGGAAAGCCCATAAGAACAAATGCCAAACCATGGGAATCAGGATCGCCGAAGCACTTAAACACCGGCTTTCTCAAAAAGGAAACAGCCTCTACGTGGGAGCGGGAGTGGCCGAACTGCCCATCCTGGTGCTGGAAACCCTTGATATGAATCGGACCGTCGAAGCCTATAACCTTCGGGAACGTGAAGTACGCGCTCTCAACGAGGCATGTGCCGGCCTGCCGCTGACCATTCAGGCAGGCCCTGCCGAAACGGCCCGGGGCACCTTTGATCACCTCTGGATGGCCAGCGTGCTCAATGATCCGGAATGTTTTCCGGAGACCTCGGCATTGTCCTATGGGCGGGCCGACCCCGTACGGTTCGATCCCGCGGCGTTTCAACGGGAACGAACCCGCATCCAGGAACTGCTGGATGCGTGCCTCCCCAAACTTTCACGTCCCGGCATTTTTTCCACTACTGTGGAAGAAGTCACGTGGATAACGGATTGGCTTACTCGCCACCGGATTCCGTTTCACGTGGAAGAACAACTTTACCCGACCGCCATCGTCGGCGACCCGCTCTGCTTCATCCGCCTTGAGGCGGGCAGGAGTTAAGGCCGGGGGTGTCGAGCGCCCGGCATGGATGCCCGTTGGGCGGCGAATACCGCATGCACCTGCTTCCCCTGTCTGAGAAGCCTGTCTCTGGCCTTTGCAAAGACCTGCCTGACAAACGCCCAATCGGTGATTGACAGGTTATAGCCACGGAATGCTTCCGCCAAACGCGAGGTATCGGCCGGGGACCATGCCGCGGAGCCGTCCACCAGCGCCTCCAGCGTCTCCGAGGTCCAACCCGTTACCGCGAACGCCTGACTCAACGACATGGCCTTTTTCGCGCCGAATTTATCGGATAATGCGGAGACAAACGTGTCCCGCACAACGGAATCCCGATTGTTGAGAAACAGCGACTGTGATTGGATCAACGCATGGATGAGCCGGTCGGCTTCACGGCTGGATTCCGGCGGCAACACACCGGCCTCATGAAACGTGGCCAGCAGCGCCATGATCGATCCAATGTGAGCAGCCGGCGTCCGGCCGGATTTCGTGGGACGATCCGGGGCAGGTGAAATGACAATCCCATCCTGCGCCATAACCCCAGAGACGGCCCCACCCGGCAAACATGAAAGTAACAGCATGAAGATGCACCACCAATCCCTTCTGTGGGGTGTCCGGGGTCGATTACCGTTCCGAGTCGTCATCGCGCGCCTCCTGTAGTCAACCTACACGTCCACCAAACTGAACCGTTAAGTTGAAAATTTACAAGATCCATAACTATAATCCTGGAATCGTCGCGCGCTCCGCGTTTCACTCACCCTTCACATGAGACAGCCGTGCTTGCAAAAGTCTTCAGTGCCGGGCTGCTTGGACTCGACGCCCATTTGATCGAGGTCGAAGTCGATATCGGCGGCGGCCTTCCCCAATTTTCCATCGTCGGCCTGCCCGACGCAACCGTCCGGGAAAGCCGGGACCGTATTCGCGCGGCCCTGAAAAATACCGGCTTCGCCCTCCCACCCAAAAAGATTACGGTCAACCTGGCGCCTGCCGGCTTGAAAAAAGAAGGCGCGGGACTCGAACTGAGTATGGCCGTCGGCATGTTGGTGGCCGAAGGCATCATTGACCAGGCAACGGCTCAACGCTACGTGCTGGTTGGGGAACTGTCACTGGACGGCCGGATCAAGCCCATCAGGGGCGGATTGTCCATCGGGCTGTTGTGTCAGAGTCAACGCCCGCTGATCCTCCCCGCCGAAAGCGCGCGTGAGGCTGCGGTCATTGACCAGGTCGAAGTCTATGGAGCCCGGACACTTCCCGAAGTGGTGGAAGCCTTAACGGGAAAACACCCGCTCACCCGTGTCATCACGGACCCGCAATCGTTTTTCCAGGCCTCAACCATCCCAGAAGAAGATTTCTCGGAAGTCCGTGGTCAATTCCACGCCAAACGTGCCCTGGAAATCGCCGCAGCCGGGGGGCACAACGTCATGCTTATCGGACCACCGGGTTCGGGAAAAACCATGTTGGCCCAACGCCTGCCCGGGATCCTGCCCCACCTCAGCATCCAGGAGGCCCTGGATACCACACGGGTCCATAGCGTGGCCGGCACCTTGCTGACAGACCAATCGCTGATGACCACGAGACCCTTTCGCGCCCCCCATCACAATGTCTCGGACGCAGGCCTGATCGGAGGAGGCACCATTCCCAGGCCGGGGGAGGTCTCTTTGGCGCACAACGGGGTGCTCTTTTTGGATGAAGTGCTGGAATTCAAGCGGTCGGTCCTGGACGGCTTACGCCAGCCGCTCGAAGAGGGGACCGTGACCGTCACGCGGGTGAATGCGTCGCTCCAATATCCGGCGCGGTTCATGTTGGTCGTTGCCATGAACCCCTGCCCGTGTGGATATCACGGTGACCGGACGCGGGAATGCATCTGTAGCGCACACCAAATCCGCCGGTATCGGAGCCGCCTGTCCGGCCCGCTCCGGGACCGGCTCGACATTCACGTGGAGGTGCCCGCGGTGCCCGTGTCTGACTTGGCGCACGATCAACCGGCTGAATACTCGGACGCCATTCGGAAACGCGTGGCCGATGCCCGGCATATCCAGGCGAACCGGTATGCCGCGGAGCATCTGTTTGCCAATGCCCAACTCAAACCCCGGCACATGAAAACGCATTGCCGGCTCGACCAGGCCGGCAAGCAACTCCTGGATCAGGCCGTGACTCGCTTGGGTCTCTCGGCCCGCGCCTATGCGCGGATATTGCGTGTTGCACGAACGATTGCGGATTTGGCAGACTCAGAACCTATCGAACCGTCGCATCTGGCCGAGGCCATCCAGTATCGGAACCTGGACCGAACGACCACATTTTAAGCAAGGATTCGCATGGACATTCAGATCGGACCTCACCTGTACCGTAACAGTAACGGCACAATTGAAGTCGAAGGCGTGCCACAAATCGATATCGAGCCACGTTCCTCCGGCGGATTCCCGAAAGTAAATTTTGCCTTGTTTGAGACGGGAGGGAAAATGCCGGCCAAACTCACGGACAGCACGCTGGCGATTAATGAAGGCCAGGCCTATGCCCTCGAACGAAGTCCCACGAGTCTGGTGATGCGGCATCAGGACAGCGGGAAAGAAATCCTCAACATGACGCTTGAGGAAAATGGCCGGCTCGTGATCTCACAGGGCGAGTTCTATACCTTGCGAGGCCACACCCTCACGATTACGCCCTCGGAATGGACCCTGGAAAAAACCACGGTGACGAAAGGGGAAACCGACGTGCAGGGCAAAGCCGTTCCCTTGGAATAGCCCTTCTTCAGACAGCTTACTGGAAAAAGGAAAGCAGGCGAAAAAAAGAAGCCCACCATCTTGCCTTACATTTTTTCGCCGTATCTTCCCCCAGCCAATAATCTCCGAAAAGCCAAATCACGCCTAACCGTCGGAATCTTTATTGTAGCGAGGATTCCGGCCATCATGCCCTTCCCGATAGACCTCTAATTGGTCGGCTTCTTTTGCCTTGGCTCCTTCCTCGGTCATCCGGCGCGATGTGGGTTCAACCCGCGTGAAATCTTTGCCACTATCGCGGTGCTGCTCCGCACGCCTCTCCAAGTCATTGGTCGTCCCAATATAAACTTTCTTTGGCCCATCATACAGCGCATATGTCTGTGTGTCGCGTTTCTTTCCCATGGGTTTAAAGTCCTTTCTTTTTTAATTGACAATCAGCAGTCAGGCAAATCTCGAAGATTATTTCGGGTTGTTGCATCGCTGTCAGTGCGAAGATATTTTCCCGTTGACCTGTTCACAACCTTGATCTCTGTTCTCTGGCCACCATTCCATAGGACGAAATAGGTATGGATTCTGTTCTCGATATCCGAGATAGCATCCTGTTTCTCATGTGGAGACCAACTGCTACCAGAATTACAAAGCGCCAAAATGTCACCCTCCGAATCCTTCCGTGTTCGCGTCACTTGTCGATCAGCCATAATCTCGCCTCCCTTCTTGATATTGTTATTTCCGCCGTGTATTATATGACGAATTCGTCATGCCTTTTGCCAAAAAAATATCGACGGCCTGACTCTCAATTCGTCATTTTTTATTTTACGGTTTCGTCATGGACAAGTCAACCTCATCGGAAATTTTTCAGAAGCGATTGCGGACTGCCCGCGAACTCCGTGATTTAACCCAGGCTGAATTGGCAACCCGTGCAGGACTCCAACCATCCGCGATTTCTCATTTTGAGGCCGGCACTAGAAAACCGTCATTTAATAATCTCCGGCAACTGGCGACCGCCTTAGAGATAAAAACGGACTACCTTCTAGGGCGAACCGATGACCTGCAGTCAATTGGAAACACGGTTGATGCAGCATTTCGCGACTTTTCCCGACTCTCCACCGCAGACCAGGAATTCGCCAAAAAGTTCCTGGCTGATCTTGCTGAGCGTAATAAACAAAAAAAGAAACCGTAATGACATTCCAGGATTCCCTCAAATTTGCTGAAAGAAAGGCTGAACTTTTCTTGCGCGAACACGGCATTAACTCCCTCCCCGTTAATCTTTTTGAAATTGCAAAATCTCTAGATATTGAGATAAAAGCAACCCCCCCATCTGCTCCAGGTGTTTCCGGCATGCTGATTAGAAACGGGGAAAACTATGGAATTCTCTATGCCACCCATATCAAAAGTGAAGGCTTCCAGCGTTTTAGCATCGCGCACGAGCTAGCCCATTATCTTTTGGAAGGTCATCTTGACCATGTTTTTCCTTATGGGCACGATATCCACGAATCGAAAAGCGGGTTTATCTCCCAAGACGATTACGAACGAGAAGCAGACCACTTTGCTGCCGGTCTTCTTATGCCTCGATCACTCTTTTTAGAAGCTATGGGTAGATTCGAAGATGGCCTAGCCGGCATTGAAGCTCTTTCTGCTTTTTGCAAAACCTCTCTCCCAGCCACTGCCATACGATATTCTCAATGCGCAGAATTTCCCACAGCCGTGATTATGAGCACGGGCAGCACCGTTGACTGTTGCTTTTTTTCAGACTCCCTAAAGAACTTTGGTGATCTGGATTGGCTTGAAAAAGGAACGCCACTTCCCCGTTCTTCGGCGACAAGCAGATTTAATCAAGACATTGAAAATGTTCAATCTGGCTCAGAAGAGGAAACGACCGTCAACCTTCAAAATTGGTTTGGTGGAAGACGATCCATTGAAATGTTTGAAGAAATGGTGGGCCTCGGAAGCTATGGAAAAACTCTTACCGTGTTATCTCCTATAGAATCTTCAAATGAAGAAGACGATGAAGCACTTGAAGAATCGTGGGCCCCGCGGTTTTAGTAATACTTCTTTTTGATCCCCTACAATTTACTTCCTCCTAAATAACCTGATTTGGGATAATCCTATTTTAGGTTTATAAAGGCCATTCCTACTTAACCAATTGTAGGGGCCTTCTCTTGAAAGCTATCTATTCAGATGAATATGAAAGATTCTTGGACTGCCTTATTGCAGCCAGAAAATCGGCAGACTTAACGCAGCAAGTCCTCGCCCAAAAGCTAAAAAAACCGCAATCATTCGTGTCAAAATATGAACGTCGTGAGCGGCGATTGGATGTTATTGAATTTCTGAAAATCGCAGAAGCTATTGGAGAGGATCCGTCCAGGCTTCTTAAAGGAATAAAGAAAAGACGCCTCCACAGTAAGGAGGCGAAATGAAAATTTCACACATTAAGAAGCTCATCCATCACGGCCGGTTTTCTGAATCAAATGAATGGAAATCAGCAAGAAAGCAAATATTGAAAGCCGTAAAGTTAGTCGATTGGCCTCCCGGATCAGGTTTTTTTACTATTCGCCCACAGAGCGGGAAAAAACGCGGTGAAGGCAATGGGGTTAAACCAATAAAGGCTGCTGCCATCAAATATCTAGCCGAAAAAGGATGGAAGCCAGAGCATCCCTGGCCTGTTGGATGTCGCGTCAGACCAGGAAATATGGATGCAGCCTGTAAAACTTCAAAAGGTCTTGTGGCTTTTGAGTGGGAAACAGGAAATGTGTCTTCTAGTCATAGATCATTAAACAAAATGGCTCTTGGGCTTTTAACAGGAAGTTTGGTAGCGGGTATTCTTGTTGTTCCTTCCAGAAAACTTTACCCATTTCTGACAGATCGAATAGGAAACTATGACGAGTTAAAGCCTTATTTTCCTCTATGGAGTGCTATACCTTGCCAAGAAGGTATCTTGGAAATTTTAGTTATTGAACAAGATGCGGAAAGTTCCGAGGTTCGCAGGATTCCCAAAGGAACGGATGGGCGCGCCGTCTTTTAATATCCTACCCTTCAACGAAGTCGTCATTTTTATGATGATGAACATTCCAGTCCTGAAGGCGGGAAACTATTTCACCCGCAAAATCAAGTTCGATCCCTAGCCACCGCCTCTTCTTGTTTTCGCAGACCGAAAAAGTCGTACCACTTCCTCCAAAGGGATCCAACACCACATCGCCTTCAACAGTGCTTATCTCTATTACCCGGTCAAGAATTTTGGTAGACAGCGCATTAGCTTTCCTGTTCTTGGATTTAAACTTCCAGTGCCTAACAGGGGGAATATCCGTCCACACATCCTTTAAATTAACACCGTTAGGATTCATAGCCCTCCTGTGTCCTCCATAATCACGAATTTCGCCATTACAATGTCTACAAGTTTCAATGGGCGTCCTGATTTTCCGAAAAGTTTTTACTTTACCCTTAGTAAAATAAAGTAGGCTGTAATGACTAGGATAAAGCCTTCCTGGAATAGGCAGTGTGCTCTTTATGTCAATAGCTATACTATGCCTAAAATCCAAACCAGCATTTATCATATAAGCTCCAAACATGATATTCCATTTAGGAAGGTTATAAAGAAAGAACGATCCACCCGGCATAATTATCCGAATACATTCATCAATCCATTGATAGCACCAATTTAAATATTCAGATTCTGGTCGGTTATCATCAAATTCTTTGCCATACTTTTTGTTTAGGTTAAAAGGAGGGTCGGCAAAAACCGTGTTCACACATCCATCTTGTAAAGTCGGCAGAAATTTCAGACAGTCCCCCTCAAACAGTGCACCAAGATCGGTTTTAAAACACGGCCGAGGAAGATCTATGCCTTCCTTGATAAAAGGCTTAACCTCAAAACGCCCTTGATGGAATTGAAGGCCTTTCTGCACCATAGCTTTCACTGCTACCAGATTTTACCTTTTTCCTATTTTTTAACCTTCTGAAATATAACCTATTTTGGGATATTTGTGAAGTCCCAATCCAGCACCAATATTCTTCTCACATACTCATCACTCTCCCCTTTCCAAATACAGAGGAAAGCTCCGTCTAGTTGTTATTTTTTAATCGTACGAGAACTCCACTGAACTCAGCCTTCGGCCCCGCTGTTAAATCCAAACACTCAAATCTCCGCAGCCGGGGATTTTTTCGACCCGTCACAGTTCACGCACGTTTGACTGTGAATCCCTTCACTGGCCACGGCCGGCCCCAAAGCCATGTTCCGGTCCAAGGCGACCACGTCGGAGCCTTGATACGTCCAGAGCCGCTCGCAGCCGGGGCAAAAGAACCACACCGTATACCCCGGCCAATCCCGGTCACGCGTTGCCATAACGAACCATGCTTACCGGCATATGCCTCATCGGTCCTCGTCCCTAGAAATGCGAAACCCTCTTTCCCTCCCCTTTGTCAGTGGGCGCATTTCCAAGAGGGAATGCCTACACGCTTGCAAGAATGTCCTTGACCGAATGTGTCTCATGCGTCCGCCAGCACCGTGCCGATTCTATGTGTCGCCTGTTCCACATCTGCATGCGACACGTCCAAATGGGTGACCGCACGAAACAGGTGATCGCCGATGGCATTCAACAGGACCCCGGTTTCCTTGAACGCGTGCAGGAGTTCCCGGGTCGAACGGTCGCTTCGCACGACCTCGAACACCACGATATTCGTTTCGACGTGGTCGGGCTCCACGTACACCGTTGGAATCTGTTGCAGTTGCAGGGCAAAACTTTTGGCATTCTCATGGTCCTCCTGAAGCCGGTCCACGTGGTGCTCCAGAGCATAGAGGCCCGCGGCCGCGAGAATGCCTGCTTGTCGCATGCCGCCGCCGAACATTTTTCGCAAACGCCGAAGCTTGGCAATCCGGTCCTTGGTCGAGGTAATCAATGAGCCGACCGGAGCCCCCAACCCCTTGGACAGGCAGAACGAGACGGTATCGAACGGCTGCGCAAATTCGGCGGCGGATACCCCGGTGGCCACCGCCGCATTGAACAACCGTGCGCCGTCCAAATGCAACGCCAGGCCCCGGTCGCCCGCCCGCTTCGTGATGTCCCGGATCGTGGACAGGGGATAGACCGCCCCCCCTCCGAAATTATGCGTCTGTTCCAGACACAGGAGCGTCGTCGGAGGATTATGGACGTCTTGAGGCCGGATGGCCGCGAGCACATTATCGGCGGTCACACGGCCCCGGTCGCCGTCGATGCAGCATAATTGGACTTGCGACAAGGCCGAGGCCGATCCCCCTTCATAACGAATAATATGAGCCGTGCCTTCCACGAGCACTTCATCGCCCGGACGGGTATGGAGACGAAGACACAGTTGATTCGCCATTACCCCGGTAGGCACGAACAGGGCCGCGTCTTTTCCCAACAATCGGGCAGCCTTGGCTTCCAGGGCATTGACCGTCGGATCTTCACCGTACACGTCATCACCCACTTCTGCCTCAGCCATGGCGGCTCTCATGCCCGGAGTCGGCTTGGTCACGGTATCGCTTCGCAGATCGATCATCATCAGCCTTTCACCGTTCGATGCACTCGCGCGCAACGTTCCTTTCCCTTCGAGAAACTCAGGCCATGCTTTATTCTACGGGAGTCCCTTGACGGGAACAAGAAGCCCGATGTTCGACAAGACCCGTTGGACGTCTTCCACGGAAACCGGGCCTGCCCGGAGAATGGCCGGCTCATCCACCACACTCAGCAGGGTGGAAGGGCAGTTTCCCGTGGCCGGTCCGGTATCCAGAATCAGATCGACGTCGTGACCGAGTGCCGCTTCGACCTCATCGGTAGTCAAGCACGAGGCTTGTCCTGACCGGTTGGCGCTCGTCCCGGTCAACGGACCCGTGTGACGCAATAAGGCCCGCAGGAACGCCGGCGCGGGTTCTCGAATCCCGATGGTCCCGGTCCCGGCTGTCAACACGGGAGAAAGCCCGGGTTGGGCCGGAACGATGACGGTCAACGGCCCTGGCCAGAATTCGTTGATCATTGCGTGGAACCAGGATGGAACGGACCCGGCCAGCATATCGAGTTGGTCCCGTTCTCCGATCAGCACAAGAAGGGGTTTCCCGGAAGGCCGTTCTTTTACATCGATCACGCGGGCCAGAGCCGTGGGATTGGACACCGATGCGGCCAAGGCGTACGAGCTTTCCGTCCCGACGGCCAGCAGGCCGCCTCGATGAACGAGATCCACAATCGGAACAAAAAAGGAGGGAGAAGGATCTGCCGGAACCGGAAAGATTTTGGCCACGAGGGTCTTATCCGAGTAAAGATAGTTTACGTCAAGACTCGTGCGGCAATATCGGTGCGGAAATATTGCCCTTCAAACGTGATGTGCCTCCCCGCATCATAGGCCCGGTCACGCGCCGCCCTGAGGGAAGGACCCCAAGCCGTCACCCCCAACACTCGCCCGCCGGCCGTGACGACGTCTTGGCCGTTTAAGGCTGTCCCGGCGTGGAAGACCGAAACCCGGTCACCAGCGACAGCCTCCAAAAGCCCGTTGATCGGCAGGCCACTCGGATACTTGCCGGGATACCCGCCGGACGCCATGACGACACATACCGACGATTCCTCCGACCAATCGAGATGGATCTGATCCAACCGGTGCTCCACGACCGCTTCGAGGACGTCGGCGAGGTCCGTTTTCAACAACGGCAACACCACTTGGGTCTCGGGATCGCCGAACCGCGCATTGAATTCCAGCACGTACGGCGTCCCGTCCTTGACCATAAGGCCCGCGTACAAAACCCCGTAAAACGGACTGCCCACGCGCGACAGCCCTTCGATCGCAGGGTGCAACACGTCTCGCATGATCGCATAACGTAAGGCCGGCGTGGCCAGCGGTGCCGGCGCATAGGCCCCCATGCCACCGGTATTGGGACCGGTATCGCCCTCCTCGAGCCGCTTGTGATCCTGAGCGGCCAGCATGGGCACGACGGTTTTCCCATCGGCAAATGCCATCAGGGTCAGTTCCTCTCCTTCGAGACATTCTTCGATGACCACCCGGTTTCCGGCGTCGCCGAAGGCTCGACGTTCAAGCATGTTGACGACCGCGTCCTTGGCGTCCTGCGCCGTCCGGGCCACGACCACGCCTTTCCCCTGGGCCAACCCGTCCGCTTTGACGACGATGGGAAGCGCGCATTGCTCCAGGTAGCCCAGCGCGGAACGGACGCTCTCGAAAGCACTCGCCTCCGCGGTTGGAATTCCCTGGCGCATCATCAAGTTCTTGGCGAAGGTTTTACTGGATTCGATCTTGGCGGCGTTCTTGGTCGGACCGAAGACCTTGAGTTTATTTTCTCGAAACACATCCGCGATGCCCAGCGCCAGCGGCGCTTCGGGGCCGACGACGGTGAGATCGACCGATTTCTCTTCAGCGAACGCTTTGAGACCGGCCAAATCCGTGACTGGAATCGGCACACACGTGGCCAGTTGGCTGATTCCCGCGTTTCCGGGCGCGCAATAGAGTTTGCTGACTCGCGGGCTCGAAGCCAGTTTCCAGACCAATGCATGCTCGCGCCCGCCACCGCCGATGACCAGGATCTTCATAGGGTTCAATGACCTTAAAATACGCTTTATTGAGCCTCTGGTTTATTGTGCTAGCGGAATGCAGAGCAAGACGTCCCGTAGCGAAACCCGAGAGATATCAAATTCGATCGTCGAGGGTTGAGCGAGGACACAACGCCGCCATGCGCCCAATGGTGTAATAAATCACGGCTCAATGACGGAAGTGCCTCATGCCGGTCATAATCATCGCCACGTCCTGTTCATCGGCAGCCTTGACCACCTCTTCGTCCCGGATGCTGCCGCCCGGCTGGATGACGGCCGTCACACCCGCCTTGACAGCCGCATCGAGTCCGTCCCGGAACGGGAAAAAGGCGTCCGAGGCCATGACGCACCCGTTGATCGGCAGATTGGCTTTCATTTCGGCCAATTTGACGGAATCGACGCGACTCATCTGACCGGCCCCGACGCCCACGGTTTGCGTGGCATTGGCAAACACGATGGCGTTGGACTTCACGTGTTTGCATACCTTCCACGCGAAGGCACAGGCCGCGTATTCGTCATCCGTGGGTTTTCGTTTGGTCGGAACCGCCAGGGCTTTCAGATCCGCGAGGGCGCCCAGGTCACGATCCTGAAGGATCAATCCCCCGACGAGTTTTTTCAAATCATAGCCTTCACGGGTCCGGCTTTCGAGCGAACCCACGGTCAACAACCGCAAGTCCTTTTTCCGTTGCAACTCGGCCATGGCCTCGTCGGTGAACTCAGGAGCAATCAGGACTTCGACGAACGTTGCCGTCACCTCTCTGGCCATGTCCAGGTCCACGGGCCGGTTGGAGGCAATCACCCCTCCGAAGGCGGAAACCGGGTCGGTTTCCCTGGCCTTTCGATAGGCTTCGACCGGAGTCGACCCGAGGGCCACGCCACACGGATTATTGTGTTTGATGATCACGACGGCCCCATCGTCGAATTCTTTCGCCAACTCCAACGCCGAATTGGCGTCCAGATAATTGTTATAGGACATGGCCTTGCCGTGCAGTTGACGACCCAGGGAAATCGAGGGTTCCGTGCCGCCGGTTTCCCGGTAAAATGCTCCCTCCTGATGCGGATTTTCCCCGTATCGCAGGATTGCGGCCCGTTCATACGTGATTGACAAACGTGTTGGAAATTTGTCTGCCCCCTCGCCCTGCCGGCTTAAATAATTTGCAATCAGGCCGTCGTACCGCGAGGTGTGCTGGAACACTTTCCCGGCCAATTCACGGCGAAGCGTCAACGGGACTGACCCGGCCTGCAAGGCCTCCAACACGCGACCATAATCGCCCGGGTCCACCACCACCACGACGTCCTCGTGATTCTTGGCAGCGGACCGGAGCATGGACGGACCGCCGATATCGATATGCTCGATGGCATCCTCGAAGGTACAGTCCGGTTTCGCAATGGTCGACTCGAAGGGATAGAGGTTGACGACCACCACGTCGATAGGTTCAATCCCCTGCTCCTGCATTTGCCGAAGGTCCTCGGTCCGCCCCCGACGGCCCAACAGGCCCCCGTGAATCTTGGGATGCAGAGTTTTGACCCGTCCACCCAGGATCTCCGGAGACCCGGTATGCGATGAAACTTCCGTGACCGGCACGCCGGCCGTGCGTATGGCGTTGGCCGTCCCTCCCGTAGAGAGAATGGTGCCTCCGAGTTCAACCAATCCCCTGGCAAACTCCACGACGCCCGTCTTATCGGACACACTGATCAACGCATGGTTCAACTTGCCCATTGTTCGTCCCTCGATGGTCAATTCGACAGTGAATGAAAGAAACAGAAAACGTGGGGATTGAGCTTACCAAATGCATCTCCCGGCATCAACGCAACGCCCGAAGAGAACCTCGAAGGAACCAGGCTCTTCGCCACCGGAAAATTGGATTTCTTTCACCTCGGGGTGTACGTTCACGGCCCATTCGGTATATACTCAAGAAACATTCCCTGATACGGCCATGGGTGCCGACCAATGTCCTTTCCATTAATTGCGACCCTCGTTCTCCTTTTTCTTACCGTTGCCTTTTCTCTCCAAAACGACCAACCGGTTTCCATCACATTTTTCAAGTGGACGTTCGAAGGATCGCTCGTCCTGATTTTACTGACCACCCTTTGCCTGGGTATCGGGATTCACAGCCTGGCATCCATGCCGGCGCGTATTCGAAAGTCCCAAAAAATTGCGGAACTCAATAAACGGGTGATGGAGTTGGAGAACACGCAACAGGCCGACGTTTCCCGGACGCACCTTGACGTTAGTCATCGAGGATCGGGGATGACAGAAGAAACACAGGAATCAGGATTCAGGACAAGACCTTGACACGGACCCGCGAGCCTGACACCATATTGACGAAATCTGTCAACGAGACCTCAGTTCAAATGGAGTGAGCATAATGACGTCTTTGACTTCAGGGTCGATGAATCAGGCCGACCATCAGCCGTCGGCAGAAAATCCCGCCATGGATGAAGCCTTGGGCTGGGAGGGGCACGTCAACCTTCCCCCGTCGCCGTTGTTAAACACACTGCTCCGTAATTTGTCTGAAGTGCAAACGGGGTTGACGTTCGGTATGGTGTTTGTGGTTGGCGTGTTGGTCGGAGGCGTCCTGTTTGCTGCACTAGGGTCAGGGAAAAGCCACCCTGATACCTAAGGGGGTTTCAAAAAAACCGGTCTTTGAAGAACAACCGTTGCCACAGTCCGGCTTTGTGCAGACGGTGATCGCCGTGAGCCAAGGTGCGGCGTTTCCCGCGACGGGTTTCGACTTCAATCGTCTCGTCATCAAAGACCCGGAGCACCTTCCAGAATTTCCTGATCACGTAAGAATAGGTGTCACCGTGTTGAGCGGGGAAGACCTTCTCGGCTCGCGGACTGGGATGAGTCGAGGTTTTCTCTTTCCGATAGACGACAAAATTGCCGGCTTTTAATTTCATCGACACCTTCTTTCCCGCACGATGAATGAAGGCTGAACGCAACTATCGTGACGAAGCCATCTCGACTCTATCATGCCATATTTTCCATCTATTGCAAGCGTTATCCTTCAATAAGGCCCCAATGAATTGGGGGCATCCACTGGTGCAATGTATGGAGCCGGCGAGTGGGATTGAACCACCGACCTGCTGATTACGAATCAGCTGCTCTACCACTGAGCTACGCCGGCCTTGAAGAGCACGTATCGCGAACGTGGCGGGAGACGGCTGTTTCCAACCCGACGGCCATCTTATTTTCTGAAACGGGTCGTGTCAACTGACCATGCCGGGACACGACATGGAAAATACGTCGGGGTGAGACCGACCGCGCATGATCATTGTGACATCAGAAACAAAACATCGCATGGTCAGTGAGTTGTCAAGCATGATTGACAGGAATTTTGTTGCTCCGCTACCGTGACGTGATGTTCTCTCCGGCCGGCAGATCCGACACGGCATCCCCCCCCCGGTTTTCGTTCGCTCAACTGTGTTCCCTGATCAGGCTGTCGAATCAAACGGGCACTCTCCTGCTTATGATTCCAACCCTGTGGGCATTGGTCCTGGCGTCAAAGGGCAGGCCATCAGGCCTGTTGGTCGTTCTTTTCGTGGCAGGATCGTTCATCATGCGAAGTGCCGGAGTCATTATGAATGATTTGGCCGATCGTTCGTTCGACCAGCAAGTCACGCGTACCCAAACCCGGCCTCTCGCCAGTGGGGCCCTTCGCCCCTGGCACGCCGTCCTGTTTCTCGGCGTCCTTCTTGCCATAGCCGTGAGCCTCCTGTTGTTCCTGAATCCGCTGGCCATACGGCTCGGCCCGGTCGCCTTGGCATTGGCCGCAATCTATCCCTTTACGAAACGGTTCTTTCGTGTCCCTCAACTCTTTCTCGGGCTGGCATTCGGATGGGGTGCCGTCATGGCTTGGGCTGCCGTTCGCAATCAACTCGATCCTGCGACGTGGCTGCTTTTTACCGCCACGATGTGTTGGGCCTTGGCCTACGATACCATTTATGCGCTTCAGGACATTGAGGACGACCTTCGTATCGGGGTGAACTCATCGGCGATCCTGTTTGATTCTCACGTATGGGCCGCCGTGGGCATCATCGAGACGGTTATGCTGGGACTCTTGGCAACAGCGGGTTGGCTGGAAAATCTGAATGCGGTGTTTTATGTGGGACTCGCCGGCGTTGCAGGATTCTTGAGTCAACAAGTTCTTCGCCTGCGCGGTCAGGTCTCCCCCTCTGAGGCGTTTTCCATGTTCAAACAACACACGGTCATCGGCCTTGTTCTCCTGGTTGTGATCTGGGCAGGAACACTGTAGGTCAGACTCGGTGTCCTGTCTGGTGATCGATGCGGGAAACTGGCGTCCGGCGAGTGGACGGGGATTAAGTGTTGTGCCCCAAGGCCCCCTAGAGGGCTACTCGGGATCGGATTCGCGAAAGGTCTCGCTCACTCCCAGGAAGGAGCCGAAAAAGCCTCCGGAACTGCCGTCATTTTCCTCGAAATCGCCATATGCGAAGCCATGAACGATCCGCGGCTTGCCGTCACTGTCCGGCGTTCTGGAGAAGCTGCCGCCCCAGCTACCCTCGGTAGGCGTAATCCGGCGCGTGGGATGGTGTATCTGCACGGTGCCCCCGTCAAAATCCGGCTTGCCGTCGTAGGGATGTGCTTCCAGGTGCATCTCGAAATCGGAGATATCTAAATGGACATCGCCACGGGATGCTGGAACAAGTGCGGTGCGGACCTCGAGATCGCCGGTGCATCCCACGCACCCGCTGATTGTCCCCGCTTCGAAATCCGCGTTCAGCGAGGCCATGGCCTCCCAGCCGTCAAATACGAAGGGCTTCTGCTCCAGGGTGGTAGAGGGCACGTAGTAGTAAATGCCACCAGCCGGACCCTCATAGGACGCGCTGCCGCTGACCAGCAATCCCGCGGGCGCTTCCGAATGAAACTCCGTGCCATCCAGGATGGAGTACTCTTCAAGGTTCTGGTAGGTCAGGTTCGGTGGATGCTCTCCATTGAATTCTGCCCACCAGCCTGCCATCAGGTAGTCTTGCGGATCATCCGGATTCCAGCTCGCCAGGGCATAGACGAGCGAGGTCCCCTCCGGCACCTCCTTGGACAGGATCCAGCTGGTGGCCTGGTGACCGGGGATCGGGCTGGGTTCAGCTACCCCGGAGATTGCATCATCATGCGTGTTGACAGATACTTCGCGACCATCCTGCAGGGTCAGGAACACGCGAAGCCTGGGACCGGCGAACTCCGCGTTGGTCTCGAAATTAATGCCCTCGTCTTCCATGACTGGGCCCAGAGCACCGCTGTGATTCGAGCAGGCCCCGAGAGCCAGTGCCAGCAAAAGGAAAAGGAGCCGTTGCATATGCGAATTCTCCGGTTGCATGAGTCACCACGTACATGGACGACGCGGTGTTGGCTTCGTTATTCAGGTGGTGGAACAGGCTTATCCGGTTTTGGGGCACGCAGGGTCTCGAGATAGGCCGTGACGGCTCGCGCATCCGGGTCATCAAGTCCCAAGTTCGGCATGCGCGTGTGCTTTTTCATGCCTTGCGGGTAACGGACCCAGCGATAGACCCATGTATCATTGAGGCGGAATCCGGCGCGATCCAAAGCCGGTCCGACCAGGCCACCAACGTCTCCGATACTATGACATCCGTTACACCCGTATTGGTTGAAATAGAGGCTTTTGCCTTTTTCTTCCAAGGCGACTTTTTCCGTCTCCGCCACAGTTAAGTCGGGACGCGCAATTTGAGTCATCTTGGGACGTTTCGAGAAATTTTCCCACGCGGCCTTGACGACTTCAAATTGTTCCGCCACTTTTTCATAGGCCTCTTCTTCGGGAAGCACGATTTCCTCTTCTTCCTCTTCGTAGTCCTCTAGATCTTCCTCGTCGTCTTCCATATCCATATCTTCATCATCTTCTTCGACTTCTTCCTCGGCCTCGGCCCTGGCGGCTTCTTCGGCTTCCTGTTTCGCCAAGGCTTCATCCATGACCTGTTTGGCTTGCTCATGGGCCGTCTCGGCCGCCTTGAACCGGGATTCCAATTCGGCTTTCCGGCCTTCCACGTCAAACGTCAACGACCCGCCGTGCAGCGTACGCACGTAACCGACCACGGCCCAGAGTTCTTCTTCGGAGAGCGTATATTTGAAGGTCGGCATGGTTGAGACCGCGAAGTAATTTTCATCATCGAGTACTTCCTGCAACGTGGTATCGCGCATGTCCCGGGAAATTGTGTCGAAGATTTCCTGGTCGGAGAAGGTCGACATCGCTTCGGATTCCGACAGGTCACGAGGACGGGGGTCCGGCATTCGTTCCCAGTTAAAACCCTCCTGTTGTTGTCCGCTTTCACCGTGACAATGCATGCAGTAGTGACGATAGAGTTTTCGGCCTTTTGCCGTCCGTTCATCTTCAAACAAGGCGCAGCCGCTCATCACGGCAAACACCGCGACAACCACGATGGCGACCTTGCTCAGTACCCGCTGCATGCCTTGCTCTCCCTTCATGATTCGTTACCCCTCCGAATTTTTCTCACCAGGAAAAACTCAAAGCCGGCAGCAAGCACGATACCCAACACGACGTATCCATAAATGGAATTGTCCGGTGGCGGCTCGGCTCGAAAATACCACCATGATGAAACGGCTTTTTGTGACCCTTTTTCTTTCACGGCTCCATCCACGACTTCCCCGTCCCAAAACGCGAATGCCACGTTTCGCCATTCTCCCGGCGTCACTTGTACGTCCATCTCGTCGCCGGTTCGCAAGGGCCGGGAAAACACGACGCGCCACGTTCCGTCCTGCCAGGCTCCCGTTGCCGAGACGTTCTGGTTTTCCTGCGGTCGAATCGTCTTGAAACCCTTCGCCGTCATATCGGTGGCTTTGCCGTGCTCTTTCTTCCAATACCAGATATTGACGTCTCCCCCCTCGACCTGAAGCATTTCCTGCCCATGGGCGAAATGGGCCATTTTATCGCCGACCATAAACTCGATTGCGGCGGCATCTGCGGCATCCTCAGACGGGTCGGCATACTCCAGCAGGATTGCCATATCTTCGCCGTTGTGGACCCCGCGAACCTTCACGGATTTTACCGTGACTTCCTGAATGCGGTCCGGCCAATGCACTTGGGGAGCCAACTTGAATTCCGCGGTCTCGATCGTGTTCCATACGGCGGCATTCGGATCATTCGCCGGGACGGCGCCCTCCGTCAAGGACAGACGAACGGCCACACTTCCGGTTTCGCCTTCCGGGGGCGGGTCGCTCGCGAACACGCAGGAAGCCCCGACTCCCGTCACCATGAGGGTGAGTCCAAGCGCGACGTTGAAGATCTTCTTATATCCCATTTTCCTGCTCCTTGGATCCTTCCCTTCGACGTTTCCGGCAATCGCCGGACCTACGAGGGCGCGACCTCAACCCGTGACCTACTCCTCTTCCTCCCAAGTCCGTGGAGACTGGCCGGCACCGTCGTATTCCCCCATGATGATTTTCCAGATCCATTCGTCCGGCAATTCCACTTCCCAGCGCGGCATGGCCGATTTCCAAGGCATCGCTTCAACCGGAAGCCCGACGCCGCCTTTCTTGATCCGCCAGAAAAGATAGGATTCCTGTAATTGAGCGATCGTTCCGGGATCGCTGAAATTCGCCGGAGGCGGATTGAAGCCCACGGCCGCCGGGCCTTTCCCATCGAAATTGGCTCCGTGACAAGGCGAACAAAACGCCGCATATAAGCCTTTTCCCATCATGATGTTTTCCGGGGTACTCGGGTACGGGTTGGCCAATCCGACGAACTCGCCGGGAGGCGCGGGATGAATGGTTCGATTTTCCGCAGGCGGCAAATCGCTTGGGGCAAGCCGGGTGTAGGCCTGCCACCCCACCAACAAGGGAAACAACACGAACACCAGAATGCGTGCGGTCCCGGCAATCCCCGCCTGTCCCGAGCCGGTGAGAAACCGTCCGACCGGCCCCATGAATTCATCGAGGCTTCCCCCGCTCATGGTGTAGAAAATCATGGCAGAGGCAAAGGTCAGGGCCAGGTACAGAAAAATCAAACTGGCCGGGAGCGGTGCCGTAAACAATGGGAGTATGAACTTGAGAAACACATACATTCCCACCAACAGGATAGCCGTTTTCGCAAGAGGACCCTTCATCGTTCACCCTTTTGGTTAAGGTGCTCCATTGACGGTGAGGGAAGCGACTTCCACTTCGCTTTCCTTGCCGATCTTCATCACGTCTTCGACCTTGATACTAATGGGTTCCCCGCTCATTTTCTGGAGAAAGGAAATGACCGAATAAATCTCTTGTTGCGACAAGGCAATCGGATTCTTATGGATATAGGGCATCCGTGCCGGATATTCCTTGGGCAGACCTTCGTGCCTGAAATCGAGATAAATATAGGCTTGCGGGTCGGTGAGGCTTTCATAGATGAATTCCGGCGCGAGTTTCGCCCCGATGCCTTTCAAATCCGGGCACCGGGCTGATTCACTGGGGCCGATGGAGTGACACAAGGCGCACTGGCCTTTGCTGAAGAAAATCTTTTGACCGATCGAGGCCAAGTCATCCGGCGTTTTGACTTCGGCAATGTCAAAGGTCTCGATCGCCGGAGGAAGGGAGGCCATCTGCGGCACCCCCAAGGCGATCAGGGTAAACGTCCCCAATACGATCACCACGAAGCCGACCACCCTGAGAAACTTCGCCTTGATGAAGAGCAGGATACAAATGCCGAATCCTACGACCGTGAGACCGATCAATTGGAGTAATACCACTTCACTCATGGGTTCTCTCGCTCCGGTTTGGACATGCCAACGTCAATAGGTTCTCAATCACGCCGAGGCTCCCCTTCAATCCTGTTCCCGCGGGGAACCGCCGGCCATGGCCGGTGCCACACCTGCCGGGATTTTCGCCGGCTCAGGTTCTTTCTGGCCAGGGGTTTTCTTCCCCTTGTCACCCATCGTGGCGACCCAAAAGATGAACGCCACTAACAAACAGAACACAAACGTGTTCAGGGACATGAAGGCGGCCGCGTAGCCCAACGCGGGAGAATAGGCGTAGTCCGACGTATCCCTCATCACGCCGTAGATGTGCCAGTGCACCCTGGACGATGACCGGGCATAGCCCATCAGCGACATCAACAAAATGACCATGACCGCATTGGATACCAACGCATACCCCGCCCGGATCGGCATTTGCCCCCAGACCATTTCCGTTGTGGTTTTGGCGCTTTTCATCAGGATGGCCGTCAAAGGCGTAAACGTCAGCATAATAAACAGGACGATCAACACCTGTGCAACGGAGAAATAATTGATCCGGATAATGGCAGGCACGAAATACCCCCAAACCCCGAGCACGATCACCGCAATTCCCGCAAGCACCAGCAGGGCGCCCATCACGGATTTGGCGATCTTTGCCCACCCGGCCGTTTCCTGCTTTCCAGCCCGCCAATACATGATGAAGCTCATAAAGGTCACCAGGATCATGAGGTTCGAGACCGTCATTTTGGCGGACATCACCCCGAACACGCCAAGCAGCGGGTGATGGGTCCCGCCCATTTTTCTGGCCTCTTCGAGACTGGCCACCAGAGAGTGGGGGGTCATCCAGACGCCCAGGCACACCATGAGCACGACCAGCATGGCCAGAATCGGTCGTCTGTACCTTCGCTCGGAACCGGGAATCCGGTAGGTAATACCCATCCAAAAATAGTAATTGGCTCCGAGGAACAGCACCCCGATGAGCATGGCTTGCAGGATGAAGAGCCAAGCCAGAAAACCGCCCATGAGGGTGATCCCCATCTGCTGGTTGTATTGATAGATCTCGCGCATGAGCCAATATCCGGCAAAGGGAAGGGGAAGCATACCGAATACGCCGATAAAGTTTCCGACGTAGCCCATCCAATCATAATGCTCCCGCTCTTCCTGGCTGGCCGCCAGAAGGTAGCGGATACCGGCATAGGCACCGCAAATAAACCCGCCCAACACCACGTTGGCAATGAGTCGATGGATGTTCACCGGCCACCACGTTGGATTCCAGGTGGCCGCCCAGGCCCGTTCAATCGCCGTGCCTTCGGCGACCACAACGGGGCTCGCCTGGAACGTGGCCCACGCGTTGGGAACGATCATGATACCCAAGGCAAAGACGTTCAGGAGGAGTCCCAAAAACAGATGGAACGTCTTTTTATTCCCCTGCATGGCGTCCCATCCGTACCAGTACAGGTACAGCGTGGCGGTTTCCAACAGGAACAGCAGGCAATACACGATGAAGGACGGGAAAAAGATATCGGACAAATACGCCATGAGCTTCGGATACAGCCCGATCAGAAGAAAGAGCAGAATACCCCCGAACAGAGCCGTCGTGGCGTACGCGGAAGTCAGGAGCTTGGTAAACTCTTTTGCCAGTTTGTCGTACCGGGCTTCCTTCGTCTTCCACCCCACGATTTCACACACCCAGGCAAAAATCGGCACACCCAATACGAACCCGGCCAGCAGCAAATGCTGCTGGGCCACAACCCAGACCACGTTCCGGCTTCCGAGTCCCGGAATGTCGCGATATTCGACGGACATCGCTTGGGTGGCTGCGTCCTGGGCCCAGACAAGCGCCGGGAGGAGCACGAGCGCCCAAAAGAGACTCCATCCGAAGAGAGACGAGGGTTTCACCGTTGGCACCAAGGACTTTAGATTTTCGATTATGCCGTGGTTTTTCATATGTGAGCCCTCATTGGTTCGTTAATGCTTATGGTCGCCATGATCGTGATCATGCCCGTCGCCCCCCGCAGCACCCGTTGCCGCCGGTTTCTTTGCAGCTGCCGGTGTCGCCTCGGGTGCCGACTTCTCTTGGCCATCCGCGACGTTCTCCCCTTGCACCGTTTCCGCCACGGGATTCTCTTTTTCCAATTCTTTCAACGTGGCTTCGGCACGCGCCAGGACCTGCTCGGCGCTTTTTATGACCTTTTTGGGAACGACCTTTTTTTCTACCTTTTGAACTTCCACAAATTCGTATTCTTCATGAGGGTGGGGCGTACTCACGGGGATCAAGCCCCAAAACACCATGATCAACACGACGCCGGTTCCCGTAAAGGCCGTCAGCAACAGTGGTTGATCTCGCGGAATCCTGAGAAGGTCCCACTTCGAGACGATATCCTGGAACGTCCCATCGACTGGCGTGGACGCGCGAACAAAACGTTGAGCCAAGGCGCCCAAGCCGAACAACCAGCCATAGACCAGGATGACCAAGGCGATGGTGGCCGGCAATCCCCACATGACCAATTCCAGGCTGATCTTCTCCGCGATGGGAATCACGATGACGTTGCTTTCAACAAAATGCAACGTGGCGTGGACCGCGGATTGGGCCAGAGACTTGATGCCGCCCAGGATGATAAACAACAGGGGAAGATACACGACGGAAAAAACGGCCCACAGCCCCCACAAGCGAAGGCCCGTTCCCTTGGGCGGGTCCACGCTCAATCGTTCCAGAAAAACGGTTCGTGAACACAAGCCGAGCGCCCAGATATCGATGGGCACGGAAAGCACCAGCAACGCTTCCAGACCGATGCCTTCCCAAGGATGAACGCCGGCAGCCAACATAAGCAATGCGGCCACCATCTTCAGGGGAAAGCCCGTCCAGAAGGTTGGCCACAAAACCAGGAGACCGAGTTTGGCGTTCGACATGATGATTAATCCAAAAATTCTCTGTTCAGAATCGCGGAAACGGTGAAAATCAGGATCACTGCCATAATGGCAATCCAGCCGAGCAACGCAATCGGCCGTTTAAAAATATTCCGCTCAGGATTCCTGTCGAGAAACGGCAACGCCGCGAGGAATCCCATAAATGCTCCGGGTATCGCCACGGCACCCAGAAACTGGCCGAATTCTCCGCCAAAGATTTTCAAGCGCAATAGCTGAAAGAGAAACAGAAAATACCACTCAGGTTCAGGATGGTAGTCCCCCGGGTCCGGTGTGGCCTCTTCCAACAACACCACCGGCTCGATGAACGCCAACGTACAGATAATCAGGAAGACCGTGGCCATGGCCACGATGTCTTTCCAGATTTGTCTGGGGAAGAAATAATCCGTCTTCGCCTTGATTTGTTCGGGAGTTCCACGGAACGGACCGGCCGGTCCGGCTTTCCTGAACAGAAAGAGATGAAGACCCGCCAACCCCATCAAGCCTGCCGGCAGCACCATCACGTGAATGACGAAAAACCGGCTCAAGGTCATTTGACCCGGGGTTGGTCCGCCTTTCAAAAAACGGCTCAGGAAATCTCCAATAATCGGGGTCTTATCCATGATCTCGACACCCACGACCGTCGCCCAGTACGCCCGTTGGTCCCATGGAAGCAGGTAACCTGTAAACCCGAATGCCATGACCAACCCGAAGAGGGCCAGCCCGACCAACCAAATCAATTCCCTGGGCTTCTTATAGGCCCCCCACAAGAACACTTGCGACATATGGGCGAACACCATCACGACCATGGCCGAGGAACCCCAGAAATGGTAACTCAGCAGAAACCATCCGTAGTCCACTTCATGAATGATGTACTGCGTGCTTGCGTACGCGTGATCGGTGCTCGGGACGTAGTAAAACATCAACAGAATCCCGGTCACCACCTGCATAATGAAGATGAACAACAAACACGACCCAAACGCGTACGCCCATCGAGACCCGCCGGGAACGGGTTCATTCAACATCTTGGCCTGAATCGTTTTCAGGCCGACCCGTTCATCGACGAAGTCGACAACTTTTTCAAAGACGTTGGGTGCGTTGGTGGTATGGTCGCTCATGAGCGATGCTACAGAAGCCGGATTTGGCCTTTCACTCCGGCCTTATATTCGACGTCGATGATTTGGACTTCGCCGGCGGCATTGACTTGCATCGGCAGGACGTCGAGAGGCCGCGGGGCCGGACCATCCAGCACTTTGCCCGCCTCATCATAGATGCTCAAATGGCAGGGACACAGAAAGACGCCATCCGGAAAATTCTTTGTCCTGCGCCATTTGTACCCGCATCCCAAATGCGGACATTTTCCGGAAAACCCGATGTAGGGCGCCTTGGCTTTATTCACCCACACCACGTCTCCCTTATGGTCATAAAACTTTTTGTCTTTCCCGCTGTAGACCGCCTTTTGCACTTCAGGCGTGGCCTTCACAACCCAGATGTTTTTTTCGATCTGCTGTTCGGGCATAAAGGCTTCCTTGAAGCCCCGGGTAAACTTGAACTGGTAGCCGATGTTTTCCTTTTTGATTTTCCGAACGTTCCCGACGGAAAACCAGGAATTATCGAACGGCTTATACATGGGCTTCATGAGATATTTTAAAACGGGGAACGCCAAGGGAAGAGCAATCAACGTTCCGATAGCATGCGTCATGTTCATGAAAAAGCTGCGCCGGGGCATCCCCTGCTCCAGCCGGGGATAGGGCACGAGAATTTCACCGGGCTCCACGTGAAGACGGTCTTCCAAATGCGGGATTTCCACGTCATGATGCGTGACGTAGGCATCGCGGTCCAAAACGGGACAGGCCTTGAAGTCCTCCAGCGACCCCCGCAAAACGATCTCTTCTTCGTTCGGGATATCCTCGATCTGGCCGACCGGAACCTGCCGGTCCATGCCTTGCCCGTTCCCCTCCCTCACCACCACGTGACTGATCTCAAGGGATAACGGATCGACGATGACCTTGGAAATACTGCCGACTTCCCCGTCGGCGCACCGCGCTTTTGCCTTAATTTTGGGTTGCATCGACCACCTGGAATGAGGTTATTTCATTTTGATGGGCTTCGGCGTATTGACCGATGCATCTTTCAATGTCGCCAAAAAGGCCACCAGCGCGTCGATCTCTTCTTCAAACATCAAGTCTTTATATTTGTTCGGCATTTTGCCTTTCTTGTATTGCTTGTCGAATCCTTCGGCCTTCCAACTCTTGGGATCGAGGATTTTTTCCCTGAGGGCTTCAGGCGTCATGAGATTGCCGATATTGTCCAACTCGGGCCCCCGCTTCTTGCCGCCTTGCCCAAAGAGTTTGTGACAGTTGTAACATTCTTGCAGTTCCCATTGCTCTTTACCGAGCGCAACCAAATCCCCGGCCGCAGCCGTTGAGGTGGGCACCTCGGCTTCCTCCACGACCTGTACGCCACCGCCCAAGATTTTCAATTGTTGTTCGATCGAGACGGCGCGCTCATTCAGGGCTTTGGCCCGTGCGATCAGTTCTTCGGCTTTGCCTTGCTGGGTTCTTGCCCGGCGTGCTTTCAGGATCTTCTCGATTTTTCCTTTTTCGACTTCCGGGTTGTACTGAGGCAGACCACTCGCTCCACCGATGTAGACCCCGGAAAGCACCAGGTAAAACAGCACCAGGCCGATGATAGCCTTTATGCCCTCAAGACGCTTCAGGGAAGGCGCATCAAGCAGGATGAACACACCTGCACCAAGCATGGCATAAATAAAGAACATGACCTGGAAGACGAAAGGGAAATGCGTGGCCCTGGCCACTCCTGCCAGGATAATCCCCAGAAGGACGCCAATGGTGCCTTTTTTGATGATGTTCCGCGTCAAACTTTGCTCAGCCATACTCGCTTCCCACCTCCGTTACTCCGCACCGGCAGGCACCGGAGCCGCTTGCGGGGCCTCGGATTTTTGCCCGGTGGTTCTTAACGTCACGATAATGGCAAAACTCACTACGAGATAAAAGACCAGGGTCACACCCGTAATCCACCAGGCGGAATAGGCCAACGTAGGCGTAAAGGCCTCGGGAGTAAAGTCCGGCACAAGGTTATACACGTGAAAATACTTCCTCGTGAGGGATCGAACCGTCCCCATCAAGCCCATGGTCCAAATCGCACTGAACGCCAGGAAAATCAGGACGAACTGGGACGCAAAGTCGATTTTCCCCCAAATAATGGTGCCGCTCCTGATGGCCCGGTTATAGAGCAGGTAGTTGACAATGGTCAGAAAGACCAATGTAAACGCGGCCGCGTTTTTAGCCGGCATCAACGCCAATTCACTGGCCCACGAGGGGAGTTCCACTTCTTCAGTGGCCAACGCCTGTGTCGCCACAAATCCGTGAGGCGTCATCCAGATGGCATTGGCGATCACGATCATCAGAAAGCCGACCTTGATCATGGTGAAGGAGGACACGGTAAACCGCAGACCGGGAAGCCGGCTCAACACCGGCGGCAACACGATCAGCGCCGCCAGGAAAATCAGTGACTGCCATTCAGGCGGCGGAAACAGTTTCCACGCAATCCCCATGACCAACGGAATCAGAAGGACGGCAATCATAACCATGCCGGAAATCCTGACCCGTTCCACTCCTTCAATCCGCTTCATACTCAACCAGATATAATAATTGCTGGCCAGGAAGATCAGGCCGACCATGGCGCCTTGCATTTCAAAAAACATCGACAATTGGTCCGCCATCATGTACGGGCAGATGGACGCGTCATAATCACAGAGTTCATACGCCAGCAGATACCCCATGAAGGGCAGGAACAGGAGGGCGCCCACGCCGATCATATTCCCTACGAATCCCATCCAATCGTAGTACGAGCGATCTTCATCCGTCTTGGCGCCCATATACATATACGCCGCCACCAGACCCGCGATAAACCCGCCGAACGTCACGTTCCCGACCAACCGATGGAGATTCAGGGGCATCCAACTGTAATTGGCAACCTTATCCCACAGACCCGCTGATTGAACGAATTGAATCAACGAGACCCCTTCGGCGGATTTGGCAGGCGTGTTCATAAACGCCGTCGGACCGTCGATGACGAACAACGTAACCGTGCCCACGACGTTCAACAAGACCCCTAAGGCAATATGCCGGGCTTTCTTTTCACCTTTCAGTGTATCCCAAGAGTAAAAGTACGTATACAGGATAATCGTCTCGAGAATAAACAAGACCGGATACACGACGGCGAAAATCAGGAAAAAATGTTGGATAAGCCAAGTTGTGAAACCGGGGTAGGTAGCCAGCAGGACAAAAATAAACAGCCCGCCCGTCAACGCGGTCATACTATAGAGGATTACCGTGACTTTGGTGATTTCCTTGGCCAGTCGATCATATTTCGGGTCCTGGTTTTTATAGCCCAACCATTCCGACACCACGGCGAATATCGGAGCACCCAGGATGAAGGCCGCAAACAATATATGAAGTTGGGCCACAATCCACACCCCTGTCCGATTCCCGGTATAGGGAAACTCCACAGGTGGGGGAGCCGGAGCCTGGGCATAGGCGACGGCAAGCCCGCCCAGCACAAGTCCTAGCAATATCACAGAACTGCGGATTAAGGTTTTCAAGGGTGGTGGCCCTCCTTCCGGTTAATGCCGCAAAAACGTGGGAATCCCCCGCGTTACTCTGGCGTTCCTGATTCTCCTCCGGCTGCTTCGCCATTCGGAGCTGCTGCTTCGCCATTCGGAGCTGCTGCTTCGCCATTTGGAGCCGCTGCTTCGCCATTTGGAGCCGCTGCTTCTTCACTTGCGGGAGCCACCTCTTCAGCCGCCGGAGCTGGAGCCGCAGAATCCGCCGTGCCTTGAGGCACCCATTTCTTTTGCGCAACACTGTACTCCATGCCTTTCAAGCCGAACGTGGCTTCAAAAGCAATCACTTTCCACCGCTCATCTTCGGACAGCTTGGATTTCCAAGCCTTCATTTTGGTTCCCTTGACCCCTTCAGACACGCGCCAGAACCATTGGGAATCAGAGAACAGCTTCATAAAGTCCCCTTTGCGAAAATCACGGGCCCCGGCCTTGACGGGCTTCCCGTCCTTGCCGTGGCAACTGGCGCAATTCACGTCGATATTTTCAGCGCCGGTGAAGATCGCCTTCCCTTGCTCAACAATCTCCGGATTATTCCAATAGCCATCCGGCATATGCTTATCGGCATATTCCGGCGGTGCCGGAGGCGGCGGGGCAGGCGGTTTGGCTTCTCCGCAGGCTGATAACGTCCATCCCAATGCCACGACGGCAACAAGACTCATCATTTTTCGGCATGTATCCTTCTCCATAACCCCCCCTATATTCACTTTGGTCGATCAAAAAACGATCTGTATGTCAAAATCTCTGCTTTCTGCTGTCTTCTTTTCCCTGAGAAACCTTCCTCAACCTTACAAGGAAGTTCCGTTCCCCACATCATGCATTCCGGAAAAACTTCCCTTGGCCTTCTTCCCCCTATCTGTCTGCACAGCCAGGATGACCGACGGTCATGTTCTTAAGCGCCATGGCCCCCTCGACGAGCCAAAACATGGTCATATTGGAGCGGGATAGCGTATGACGGGCTGCGTAGAATCGAGTCCGGGACTTGCCACTTCGGAGAGCCTATCCAGATGATCCGTTTTTCCTTTGGAAAGACCACACCTCAATCCTTAAGCAACCGTGTGACAGGAAGGGAAATGCCGGGTAAAAAGGTCCGTGACTTCTAGCATAAGGGGCTTTCATCTGTCAATAATCATGACCTGAAAAGGTCCAGTCCGTACCGCTATTTCTCCTTCTCCTGCCGGCGTGTTCGAATCCAGGTTTCCCAGGATTCTCCGGAGGCCGTATCATGTCCCGTAAAATGAAAGGCGTGAATCTCGTGGCAGGGAATTCTCCGCGGACTTGAATGCGCAGCCTGAAACATTTCCACGTAGGAGTGGGGACCATTCAACACGCGATTAAACAGATAGCCGTTGATACGTTCCCGGGATTTCAATTCCAGAGTAATGTCTCCTCGGTAGCCGAAAGCCAATTCAATGACGCGTTGCAACTCCTGCTGGGAGCCGGGATGAAAAACTGCTCCCTGAAGGCTTTGTGCGGAAGGATCTTCAAGCCCATCCTGAGACATAAACACCGTACCGTGGAAACCGGCAAGAAGGGCATCAGGTGACGTTCGGGAACAACATGACTTTCACGGTCCCGGCCAACCCGGACCACGAACCAAACGTTTCCTCCACGGCCGAAGCTTCGAACCCACAATGCACCATGCAATCCCGGCATTGCTCATGGCGCCCCACGCCGTACCGTTCCCATTCCGTCGTCTCGAGCAATTCCTTGAAACTCGACACGTACCCATCCTGCAAGAGATAGCAGGGTTTCTGCCAACCGAAAATATTGTAGGTGGGATTTCCCCACGGGGTACATTGATAATCACGTTTACCCATGAGAAATTCCAGGAACAGCGGTGACTGGTTAAATCGCCAGCGACGTTTTCTCTTCCCGAGCAGGTCAGAAAAAAGTTGGCGCGTCCGCTGGCGCTTCAAAAAACCATGCTGGTCCGGCGCCTTTTCATAGCTATAGCCCGGGGAAATCATCATCCCCTCTACTCCCAGATCCATCATCTCGTCAAAAAAGGCTCTCACCCGCGGCGGATTGGCATCGTTGAACAGGGTCGTGTTGGTCGTGACGCGAAATCCTCTTTTCAAGGCACTTTTGATCGCTTTCGTCGCCACGTCATAGATCCCGTCACGACAGACCGCGAGATCATGCTCCTCGCGCAATCCATCCATGTGAATACTGAAAATCAACCGGTCGGAGGGTTCATACTCGTCCATTTTGCGTTCCAACAGGATTGCATTCGTGCACAAATACACGAATTTCTTGCGACGCACCAATCCTCGAACGATTTCCGACATCTCGGGATGAATGAGCGGCTCCCCGCCGGGAATACTGATCACGGGGGCGCCACATTCTTCAGCCGCCGCCCAACATTGCTCAGGCGTTAAACGCCGGTCCAGGACGTGTTCGGGATATTGGATTTTTCCGCAACCGGCACAGGCCAAATTGCATCGAAAAAGCGGTTCCAGCATCAACACCAACGGATAGCGTTTGACGCCCTTGACCTTTTGCGACAACACGTAGCCGGTGACGGTCATCATCTGGGAGAGCGGCACACCCATGGTATTCACGTACTCCTTTCCATTTGACTCAAGTCATGCCCCATTGTCTTGCCCCGGGACTGCAAGCACAGACTCTCACCCCTTGGAGAACGACCGTCATCCCTGATGCGTCAATCCGGATAGAACTGGTTGTGGAGGCGCCGAGCGGGATCGAACCGCTGAATCGCAGTTTTGCAGACTGCTCCCTTAGCCACTTGGGTACGGCGCCCGGACGGTATTATAACGGGGTCCCCGAACCCTGACAAGGAAACACCAGGCACCCACGACGACCCGCCGCACGGCATCATGCCCGGAAACTGGTGAATTAGCGTGAAGACAAAACCGGGAGTTCACGACCGGATGCCGTGTGAGGTTCCATGGCAACAGGGGCGGCGGAGGAAGACGAGGAAGACGTTTCCGAGTCATTCTGTTCCAACGCCATCAACTCGACTTCTTCGATGAGGACGTCCATCAGTTGCTCTGACGGCACTTTTCTGACGAGTTTTCCTTTTTTGAACAGGATTCCCATCCCCTGCCCACCCGCAATACCGATGTCCGCCTCTTTCCCTTCGCCAATACCATTCACCACACAGCCCAGGACGGACACGTTTAAGGGCATTTTGATATGACTGAGCCGTTTTTCCAGTTCCTCGGCCAGTCGCACCACGTCGATTTCGACACGGCCGCAGGTCGGACAGGCTATGACGTTGACCCCGCGATGACGAAGCTCCAGGGACTTGAGAATCTCAAAACCAACCCTCACTTCTTCCACAGGGTCGGCGGCTAGCGAGACTCTCAAGGTGTCGCCGATCCCCTGAGACAACAACCAGCCCAATCCGATGGCGGATTTGACGGCGCCGGTACTGGCAGTCCCCGCCTCGGTGATCCCGATATGAAGGGGATAATCCGATTGATGGGCAAACAACCAATACGCGTCAACGGCCATGTGCACATCCGAGGCTTTTAACGACACCTTCATGTTCGTGAAGCCCATATCCTCAATGGCATGGACAGCGTTCAATGCCGATTCAGCCAGGGCCTCGGCCGTGGGATACCCATACTTGTCCAACAGAGGACGTTCCAACGAACCACCATTGACCCCGACCCTGAGGGGAATGCCCCGGTCTTGCACCGCTTTGATCACTTCGGCCAATCGCCACCACGGCCCGATGTTTCCGGGGTTGATGCGAACACAGTCCACGACTTCGGCTGCTTTGAGCGCCAAACGATGATCAAAATGCACGTCCGCGATTAAAGGGATCGAAATCTGGGCTTTGATTTTGGGAAGGGCCGTCACCGCATCTTGATCGGGAACGGCAACCCGCACAAGCTCGCACCCGACCTCTTCCATCCGGTGAATTTGCTCGACAGTTCCCTGGACGTCACTCGGATGAGGAACGGTCATGGACTGGACCGCAATGGGCGCTCCCCCTCCAATTTTGACGGAACCTACCTGAATCTGTCTGGTTTTTTTTCGCGTGATCCGCATCGAAACCCTTCTTCAGGTCGAGACCGATCCAACGGAAACGCGCGCAAACAATTGCTTGGTTTGCTGATAGATGCCGTCAGCCGTCAAGCCGTATTTGTCGCGGAGTAAATCCTGAGGGCCTTGTTCAATGAACCAATCCGGCAATCCCAGACATTTCGTCGGGACGTTGGCAATGCCTTCCTCGGAGAGGACCTCAAGCACCGCGGAGCCGAAGCCGCCCATCACTGAGCCTTCCTCTATGGTGAGCAGGCATTTCACCTGCTTTGCCACGGTTCCGATCAAATCGGCATCGATCGGTTTGACAAAGCGGGCATTCACGATCGCGACGGAAATCCCTTCCCGCTCCAACCGCTCAGCCGCTTCCATCGCTTGATGCACGGCCACACCGATCGCAACCAGGGCGACGTCCGTCCCCTCTCGTAACACCTCACCCTTGCCCAAAGGCAGGGGTTCCAGGACCTGGTCCATTTTCACACCCAACCCCGACCCCCGAGGATACCGGACGGCGGCAGGCTGGTCTGAATCGATACAGGACTTGACCATATGTTGTAATTCATTTTCATCCTTGGGAGCCATAATCACCATGTTGGGCATATGCCGGAGGTACGCAAAATCAAACACCCCGTGATGCGTTGTCCCGTCCTGGGCCACGAGTCCGCCTCGATCGATGCAAAACGTCACCGGCAAGTTCTGCGTGGCCACGTCATGAATCACTTGGTCGTAGGCACGTTGCAAGAAGGTCGAATAGATCGGGATCACGGGACGCATGCCCTGCGTCGCCATTCCCGCGGCAAACGTCACCGCATGTTGCTCGGCAATCCCCACGTCATACAGCCTGTCGGGGAAGAGTTTCTCAAAGGCCGTTAATCCCGTTCCTTCACACATCGCAGCCGTAATCGCCACGATACGCGGATCTTCTTTGGCCAGTTGAACGAGCGTGTTGATGGCAATGCTGCTATACGAAGGTCTTGCGGCTTTGCCCTTGGGTTTTCCCGTATCGAGGTCAAAGGGTGAACTGGCGTGAAACCACACGGGATCGTTCATCGCCGGTTTATAGCCCAATCCCTTCTTCGTGACCACGTGCAATAGAGTGGGGCCCTCCAGCTTGAGCACGTTCTCCAAGGTCGGCAGTAAATATTCAAACTCGTGGCCGTCGAGAGGACCGACGTAACGAAACCCTAATTCCTCGAAGAGCATCCCGGGGGACACCAATCCTTTAGCCAACGATTGAGCCCGACCGGCCACTTTCTTCACCTGCCCGCCAATGCGAGGGATTGTCTCCATGAGGCGATTCGCCTTTTCTTGCAGGCGAACGCCCAACTCACCGGTGATGGTCCGGTTCAGGTAGGCGGATATTGCCCCGACGTTTTTCGAAATCGACATTTGATTATCGTTCAAGATCACCAACAGGTCTTTCTGGCTATCACCGGCTTGTTGAAGCCCTTCGAGGGTCAACCCTGAAGTCAACGCGCCGTCTCCCACAACGCAAACGACCTTGTGAGACTGTTTTTGTTGTTCCCGGGCCTCCACAAAACCTACGGCTGCGGAAACACCCGTGCCCGCGTGACCGGCATTGAACGTGTCATAGACACTTTCTTCCCGTTTGCAAAACCCGCTTAACCCGCCGAATTGCCGAATGGTGTGGAACTGTTCTCGTCGACCGGTCAACAGCTTATGGGCATACGTTTGATTGCTGGTGTCCCAGACAATGAGATCATCGGGTGTGTTTAACAGGTAATGAAGCGCGACGGTTAATTCAACAACGCCGAGATTGGAAGCGAGGTGCCCGCCTACGTTCGAGATCACGGAAATAACTTGATCGCGAATTTCCTGGCACAAACCCGGAAGTTGCTCAGGCGACAATTTTTTGAGATCGGACGGCTTTTCGATTCCTTTCAGGAGAGACATACCTTCCACCTCACATCCCACAATGCATTGCAATGCACTAAAACGCTCAGGATTCAGGTAAAATTCAGTAACGTGGACACTCAGTCTCGCAAAATCTGGGCATACTGTCAAGAAATACCCCTAGGATTTGGAGCCGGCGGTCTTCGTTCGTAATTTCTCAAGAAGCCCCTTGGCCGATTCGGCCTCGACAATACGTCCAAATTGGCCCCGAAAATTCTTGACCAAACTGATGCCGTCCATGATCACATCATACACCTTCCAGGTTCCCGAACGCTTCAGTAAGCGATAGGAAACGGAGACGGTTGATTTGTCCAAGGTCACGGCGGTTTGAACTTCTGCAAAATCTCCTTTTCTCCGTTCTTTGAGATATTGAACCTGTTCGCCGGAGTAGTCATCAATGCTTCCGGCGTACGTCTTGGATAAAAAGTGCTGAAAAAGCCGTACAAATTCTTCTCGATCGGCTTCGCTGAATTGCCGCCAATGTTTCCCCAGCGCCCGTTTTCCCATTTCTCTATAATCGAAGCGCTTCTCGATGATGTCTTCCAGAATTTCCAATCGTTCCCGGAATTTTTCCGGCGACTTGAGAGACTCATCCTTCAAGACGTTCACGGCCTGATCGATGGTCCCTTTCATAGCCTCCATGGCTGAACCTGCCTCCTCGGCTGCTGCAAGCGACGAAACAAATCCAATGACCGACAACCCAAGAACCAGTGCGCCGATCAAGAGAAGGACGCGTAACTCAACCGTTCTCGTTATTCCTGGAAGTAGCTCAGGCATAATCCTTTCCTTTCCTGGCAACCCATACGGCCAATACGGAATTTTTCAATATTGACGGAATCGGCCACTCGGTCTCGACTCACGTTGACGCTTCAGGGCCTATTTTCCGTCATGGAGAAAAAGATTTCAAAGAATTGAACCAGCCGGGCCGAGGCCACGTTCTTTTGCCGACGCAGTCGATTGAACCCCGACCACGTTTCCGGGGTTGTGGCAACGGCCCACACCCCTTGCACAAACGTACCCGCCCGGCGAAACAGATTGAGGTCGAAGGGGAAGTCTTCCTCCAAGCGGTCAGAAACCGACCGGATCACGCAGAACGGGATACCATGCCGGGCAGCCACCGCCCCGATAGCCGCACTTTCCATGTCAAGACTGCTTGCCTCAAAGGCTCTGCCAATGGCCAGTTTGTCTCTAGCCAACGAGACGATCTTTCCAACCGTGACCAAACGTCCGGAGAGAACCGCGCTCTCGGATAACTGCGCCGTTTTGTACGCTTGTTGTCGATACGAGGCAGGACAGAGAATCGAGGAATCGGGAACGGAACCCGTGAGGTTCGAATCCGCACAAACGACCTGCTCGGGAATCACCACGTCGCCGATTCGTGCAGGAACCAAGGCGCCCGCAAACCCCGATGAAATAAACACGGTCCACGGTCTTTTCGGGCACACCGCCTCACACGCGGCCCGCGCGTTGACCAACCCGATCCCAGTTTGAATGACGGCAACGAAACGGGAAGCGTCCGCCCATCGACGCCACTTGACTCCGTTGACCCGTTCGACTCGGCTTGCAGGCAACGCGCGCCCAATGGCGTTAAATTCCCAAGGGGTCGCGGCAAAGACGGCGATATTTTCCAGGAAGGACTCCGGGAACCGTTGAAGTAAAGAAAAGATGACGCCAATCAGGGCTGGCGTTGCCTGGCTGACTGCGCGACGCCTTGCAACGCTTGAGCTCTCGTCTGACCGTGCATCCGAACGTTACGATACATGGCCAGCGCCCACATGGGGAAATATTTGCTGTAGCCATGATACTGAAGATAGAACACTCTGGGAAATCCGGTGCCGACGTGGTACGGCTCGGACCACGTCCCATTATCACGTTGATGGCGAAGCAAAAAATTGATGCCTCTTGCGACGGTCAAGGAATCGGACAAACCCGCGGTCAATAAGGTCAGAAGGGCCCACGCCGTTTGCGAGGGGGTGCTTTCGCCTTTCCCGGCCCATGCCCGGTCGGCATATGACAAGCAGGATTCTCCCCATCCGCCGTCCATATTCTGTTTGGACTCGACCCACGCAACGGCGCGTCGAATCCACGGCGCGGACATGTCCTCTCCGATCGCCTGAAGGCCGACGACGACGCACCAAGTCCCGTAGAGGTAATTGACCCCCCATCGCCCATACCAACTGCCGTCGGCTTCCTGCTCCCGTCGAAGAAACTCAAGCGCCGGGGCCACGGCAGGATGGGATCGATCATAGCCCAAGGCACCGAGCATCTCCAGGCACCGGCCCGTGAGATCCGCCGTGGGAGGGTCAAGCAACGACTCATGATCCGCGAAGGGAATCTTGTTGAAAATCAGTTGATCATTGTCCCGGTCATAGGCGCCCCACCCGCCGTTGGAGCTTTGCATGGCCAACGCCCACTTCAGCCCACACTGAACGGTCTCATCCCGGTCGGCAGGCTGAAGAGGCGAAACTTTCGCCAAGGCGGTCAGAACGGCAGCCGTATCATCGACGTCGGGATACAATTCATTTTCAAACTGAAAATACCATCCGCCTGGCGTCGCCTTGGGAGAAGACACGATCCAATCTCCCACCTTCTGCGTTTGTCGGGAACGCAACCAGGAAGAGGCACGTGACAGCACTTCATGGTCAACGGGCAGGCCTCTTTCAACGAGCGCGTTGATGGTTAACGCCGTATCCCAAATTGGAGAATGACACGGCTGCAAGTGAAGCGTAGAGGGTCCTTCCGCTGAGGCCGGCGTGTCGATTTCCAACGCCTCGACTTCTCGAAGAGCCTTCTGGACCAACGGATGCGACACCGGGTACCCAAGGGCCATCAAGGCAAAGATCGAATTGGCCATGGCCGGGTAAATTGCCCCAAGTCCCCCGTCACCCTGCATATGTTCCAGTAACCACGCCTCGGCTCGCTTCATCGCTTTTTTCCGTACGGACCGAAGCGGATATTTTTCATAGATTTTCAGAATCCGATCGACCCAGACAAAAAAGTTCCGCCAACTGATGAATTCGGGATCTTTTTGAAACGGCGGCACATGACGATAGTTGATTTGATCGCGAGGCGTACAGAACAGCTCTTCAATCCCCCGTTCCTCGGGAATCCGGCATTCCCGGCGAACGGCAAATACAATCAGCAAGGGAATAACGACGGCTCTGGACCAGTACGAGATGGCGTACATGTTAAAGGCAAATTTCTTGGGCGCCAACACGACTTCGGGAGGCATGCTCGGAAGCCCTTTCCAATCGTATTGCCCGAACAAGGCCAACGCAATTTTCGTAAAGACGTTGGCTGACACCACCCCACCTTTGTCCAGGATCGCTTGTCGGGCTCGACGCATCCCCGGATCATCCTGGGGGACCCCGGCCAATTTTAAGGCAAAATAGGCTTTGACCGAGGCGCTGACGTCCATGGGAGCTCCGGTATAAATCGACCATCCCCCGTCTTCAAGTTGCGCGCCTTGAAGATAGCGAACCATTTTGGCTTCCTGCTCCGTATCAATGGCCCCGATATACCGGCGCAACATGACATATTCCGAGGTCAAGGTCGTATCCGCCTCCAATTCCTGCACCCAATAGCCATGTTCAGGATGTTGTTGGTCGAGAAGCCACTTCGCACTCCGCGACAAGGCTTCTTCTACGGCTTCCGCGTGGCCAATGGTTGATGGGACGGTTCGGCCCTGCGCACGTTCCACGTCTTCCGCAACGCCACGGTTGTTGGAGATAAGCTTCAGGAAAGAGTGGTGCGGCTTCCAATAACGGGGTTGGGCCTGGTAGGGGACAGAGGAGAAAAAACTCTGGGACAACCGCCCCAGAAAACTTATCAGAAGATCCATGGGTAGACTAACTGGTATCGACAGGGTGCGTCGAGAGACGTGTGCAGGTCCAACGACTAAGAACGTGACTTATGAGCCCCCGTGATTGAGGGTTGTTGGCTTATAACAGACCCCCTTGAAGAGAGTCAAGGATATTACTCACATGGAAGAAGGAAAAAGAGAAGAGGGGAGAGAAAAGCAAACAGGGAACAACGGTTCCAGGCAGAAGCCCTCACTCCGCAGGCCGGTTTGTTTCAACGGAAAACCGGCTACAAGGCCACGTCATTCGTGACGTTCACCAACGTTTTCTTCTCGTCGATGGTCCACACATCACAAGTCGAATCGCCGTCAAGATTGGCGGTTGCCACGGCCGTAAATCCCGTGTCCGACACGTTGTCCAAGGTCGAAGCCGTGCATCCGGGCGGCAGGGTTCCGGAACTGCTGTTCCCCAATTCGTAGTAATACAATTGAGAGGAGCCCGTGACGGCAAACCCTATCGCATTGAAATCATCGACGTAGGCATTGTTTTCGGCAAAATAGGCCATCTCGCTGGTATGGATCGCCACCAAGTTGGTTTTGGCTTCCGATTGTTTGGCCCGGGCCTGATATTTCAGAAAATTCGGAATGGCAATCACGGCCAAAATGCCGATAATCGCCACGACGATCATCAACTCCGTCAAACTGAATCCGTACCGATTACGCATCGCATGAACCATACGTGCCCTCTTCTCCTTGTTCTGTCTCGATGCAACCATCACGCCGTGTCTCAGCGGTGTCCTTGCTGTGCGGAGGGTTGCCCCATGTGTCCGCCCGTCCGAGGAACGGGAACCCCGGATATGACGGGGTCCGCGTATGGGCTCACTTGAGCGTCTTCCTTCAACGGCTCCTCCGGCAAACGGGACGGATCGCCAAAACCCACTTCACGAAATCGTTTGATGAGCTTCTCATTGTGAGGATCCAATTGCAGCGCACGGATCCACGCATCCTTGGCTGCGTCCCGGTGTTTTTGGAGCAAATAAATTTCTCCCAAATGTTCAAAAATGACCGGGTCGTCTTCGACGAGTTCGGCCGCTCGCTGAAGTTCCCGAAGAGCCTCAGCCACTTTTCCGACTTTGAAGAGCGCCCACCCCAAGCTATCGACGTACGCGCCATTGTCCGGCTTGAGCGCCACGGCGCGTCGCGTCAACTCCACGGCCTCTTCCCCATTGATACCCCGGTCGGCATAGCTGTAGCCGAGGTAATTGAGCGCGTCGGTATGATCGGGGTTGAGAGCCAGCACCGCTTCCATTTCTCGAATGACGTCGGAGAACCGGTTGAGCTTGTCATAGGCCGCACCAAGGTTGAACCGCAAATTTTCATCGTCGGGGTGATATTCCAGTCCCTTTTCAAATGCAGACGTGGCCCGTTCGAATTCATTGGCTTGCAGGTAGCTCAATCCCAGCAAAAGATGGGTCTCCGAGTTGCTGGGTTTCAGCCCGGCGGCTTGGGTCAAATGCTGCACGGCTTCATCATAGCGCGCGAGTTGATACAGTAAGATGCCGAGGTGAATGCGACTGTCGTAAAACGTCGCATCCAGATCGATATTCGTCCTATAGGCATCCAACGCCTTTTCAACGTCGTCGACTTGTTCGTACAGCCATCCCAGGTAGTCTCGAACACGCAGCTCGGAGGGATGAGCTTGAAGGATTTCTTCCAACTCCGTGACGGCGCGGCGCGGCTCTTTCATTTCGACGTAGACCAGAGCCCTTTGGATTTGCACCTTAACGTCCTGGGGCTCATCCACGATCATCTGGTCCAGAAGGCCCAAGGCTTGGTCATAGTCTTTGTGTTTGACCAGGAAACGGACAAAGTCCTTGCGAAACGTATTGTCGCGAGGCGTGACCGAGACCTCGAACTCATGGTAGAGCTGAATCGCCGCCGGAAGATCCTCGTCGAACTCATACAGCTTAAGCAAGGCCTGATAGGCGGGTTCAAACCGCTTGGCCCGGTTGATCGCCTGACGGTAGGCTTCCTTGGCCTCCGTTCGTTTCTCTTGGGCTTCCAAGGCTTTTCCTTGGTAGAAGTGTCCGAAATGAGACTCCGGGGCATGCTCAAGACCTTGGGTGAAGACCGTTTCGGCCTGCTGAGGCCGCTTGAGATTAAGCAGCAAGACGCCTTTGTCAAAATAGGTCTCCCCTCGCTCAGGATTCAAACGAACCGCTTCGTCATACAACCCCAATGCGCGGTCAAACTGGCCTCCGCCTGCGTAGATCCTGGCCATTTCAATCAACACGGCCGCATCTCGCACCTGTGCTGACTCGATTTGATCCAACATGGCCATCGCTTGTGGCATGTTCCCCGATAAAAATTGCAAGGCGGCCAACCGCACGCGCAGGAATGCCGATTCCGGGTCAAAGTGCAGCGCGGCTCGATACTCGGCAACGGCCCTGGAAACATCATTCGTGAGTTCCGCCAGATACCCTTGCAAAAAATGATAGTACGCCGGAGACGGAAGAGGGGCGGATTCGGGTTGGACGGCGTCGTCGTGCCCGGATTCGGGCACCGCGGCACAAGACACCACCAGCAGAGGAATGAGGAGGAACGTGACCAACACCCGTTCTTGCCACCCGCTGGACCTTGGGGCCACGCCTCCAGCACCGTCAACACAACTTCTGTGGGTTCGTCCCGGACGTCTCATGAACCGTTTATCCATCAGAAAAATTAGAGATGCTGGGTCTCAAGATTGCCGAATTTTGCATACTGCTCCAGAAACGTCAGTTGCCGGTCGCCCGTCGGGCCATTGCGATGTTTCCGAATCAAAATATCGGCAATGTTTCTTTTTTCCTCTGTATCCGGATTATAAACCTCTTCACGATAAATGAACATCACGACGTCCGCATCCTGTTCAATGGCCCCGGATTCACGAAGATCAGAAAGGACGGGGCGTTTATCCGTCCTGTTTTCCACGGCCCGGCTCAACTGGGAAAGCGCCACCACCGGAATATCCAATTCCTTGGCTAATGCCTTGAGTGACCGGCTGATGTCGGAAATTTCTTGCTGTCGCGATTCGGAATCACTGCGTCCCTGCATGAGTTGCAGATAATCGATGATCAACAGGTCCAGGCCGTGTTCGGCCTTGAGGCGCCGGGCCTTACCCCGCATTTGCTGGACCGTCACCCCTCCGGAATCATCAATGAAAATCTTGGCACTGGCCAAGCGATTTGCCGCATCAACGAGTTGACTCCACTCCGCATGACGATCGACCTGCCCTGTCCTCAGGGCATGAGAATCCAGGCTCGCCTGGGAACTGAGCATCCGGAGCACGAGTTGGACTTTTGACATTTCCAGGCTGAAAATCCCCACGGTCAGATCCGCGCGAATCGCGGCATGTTCAGCCATGCCCAAGGCCAGACTGGTTTTCCCCATGCTCGGGCGACCGGCAATGATAATGAGATCGGACGGCTGGAGCCCGGCCGTGACATCGTCAATGACCTGATACCCGGTCGGGACGCCCGTAATTTTTTCTTTCCGGTAATATAATCGATCAACAACCTCCATGCTTTCGATGACGGCTTGTTTCATGGATTCAAACGACCGGCCCAAACGACCCTGTGCCAGCCGGAAGATCTCCCGTTCCGCGTATTCCAAAAGGTCCTCCGACTCCCCAAGTCCGTCATAGCCTTTGGTCACGATGTCCGTGGCGGTGCGGATCAACCCGCGCAACAACGATTTTTCCCGGACGATTTTGCAGTGGTACCGGATATTCGACGCACTCGGCACCGCCTGCACCAATTCGGCCACGTACGCCGCACCGCCGACCTGCTCCAATTGACCCTTGGTTTTCAGGAATTCGGTCAAGGTGATCTGATCAACCACTTCATTACGGTCAGCCAGTTCGATCATCCCCGCAAAAATGATTCGATGGGCCCCACGATGAAAGTCTTCTTCGACGATGACCTCAAGCGCCTTACTGAGCGCACTGTTTTCCAGCAGAACGGCCCCGAGGATGGATTGCTCGGCATCGAGATTCTGAGGCGGCAACCGGAGATCGGAAACGTCAGACGTGAGCATGGGCACCATCAAGGATCAGGGCAGGAAGGTCTTGGAGACAAACGGTTCGTGAAGTCTTGGCCTGCTTTGCCAACACCCCGACTTCCCGGCTCGAGAGGGCAGACAGGCCCACCATCACGGCCCAGGATGCGCCGGAAGCCCGAAGGCGCGTTCGAATCTTGTGAAGCCGGGTGGAATCCCACCGTGGCACGGTTTCCTGATACACCACCAACCCGTGCGAACGAAGGAACTGGCTCGTGCGGAACGCCTCTCCAAAATGAGAATGCGGAGCCGCTACCAACACGCGGGGCGTTTCCGGAGCCCATTTTTCTCCCTCTTTCCCCAACGCCCTGAACAGGCGATCAAGGTCCAAGGCAAATCCCGTAGAAGGGAGATCCTGTCCGAATTGTCCGATCAAATGGTTATAGCGTCCTCCCCCACCCAGTTCACAGCCGACGTTGTCGGAAAATACGTCGAACACGACTCCGTCATAGTAGTCGAAGCCGCGAAATTCCCCCAGGTCCAAGAGCAGGTGCTCCTTGACGCCGGCCGCGTCGAGCAGCGCATAGACCCGGCTCAACCGTTCAATGGGGGCCAGCAACCGGGCATTACGACCGGCGACGGTCCGGCCCCATTCCAACATCTCTTCCCGCCCATAACGCCCCGGGGCTTCAAGGATAGGCCGGGCCTGCGTTGATGGGACACGTTCCGTTTTCAAAATGCGTTCCAGTTTCGGCAAATCCTTATGCGCCGCGGCGAGTTCCGCTTGCTTGCGCCCCTGTTCCGAGAGTCCCGACTGCGCCAGCAACGCCTGGTAGAAACCGACGTGTCCGAGTGAGATTTTGAAATGGGACAGTCCCACGGCTTTCAGCGACTCGATGAGCAAGGTCAGAATTTCGGCGTCCATTGACGCGTCGTCGACCCCGATCAATTCAACCCCCAACTGGAACACTTCCCGTTCCCGGCCGGCATGTTCGGGCTCATAGCGAAACACCGTGGAGCGATAACTCAACCGAAGGGGCAGTTGCCGTCCGGCCATCCCCATCGCCACGATTTTCGCAATCTGCGCGGTCACGTCGGGACGAAGCACCAAGATGCGTCCGGTTGTCCAATCGGCGACCTTGTAACATTTTTCGAGGATATCGGCCGGCAACCCGGCGGAGAGCACGTCCAGGTATTCAAAAGTCGGCGGGATGATTTCGCGGTAGCCCCATCGGGCAAACCCCTCGAATAACGCGCGTTCCAAATGACGAACGCGTTCAGCGGCGTCAGGCAACAGGGTCGTCATCCCGATCGGGATCAGGGAACGGGGTGTTGTCCCTGCAGAAACCGTGTGGCGCTCCGGCCGTGGTTGGAGGCGGCGAGCCATCGAACAAGAGCGGAACGTTACGAGACGCCCGACAGATCCACTAAGCGAGCCGAAACGATGTCCGATTCGCGTTTGATGTTGTCCAGCACGCGAAGCGGCGGCGGCGCGTCCAAACCAAGGATCAACAACGCATTGCTGCCTTTCTGCGCACGAGAACATTGCATCCAGGCAATATTGATCTCGTGTTCCCCGAGAATACGTCCCACCGTGCCAATGACACCGGGACGGTCAACGTTGTAGATCAACAGCATATGGCCTTCGGGAATCACCTCGACCGGGTACGCATTGCTTTCCACAATACGGGCATCCTTTTTGTTGTACAGGGTCCCGGCCAATTGATGCATCTGTGCGCCGGCTTTCACGTGGAGACGAATCAAGCTCGTATAATCGCCCGCGTCGCTCCACTTCACTTCCTTGACTTCGATGCCGCGTTGTTTCGCGATAAAGGGGGCGTTCACGGCGTTCACCGTATCGTGGAGAATCGGGGTCAACAAACCTTTCAGGATCGCGACCGTCAGGGGCACCAAAGAAAGTTCCGCCACTTCTCCCCGGTACTCCACCGTCACCTCTTCAATGCCTTCATCAATGAGTTGCGCCTGAAACAACCCCATCCGTTCGGCCAAGCTGAGATACGGCTGAAGTTGAAGCAAGGCGTCGGGCGGAACCGACGGGATATTCACCGCACCCCGGGCCACGCCTTTCTTGAAATAATCGACAAATTGTTCGGCAATCGAAACGGCGACGCTTTCCTGGGCTTCCTCGGTCGACGCCCCGATGTGAGGCGTACAGATGAAGTTGTCCAAGGTGAGCAAGGGATGATCCGGCTTCACGGGCTCTTCTTCGAACACGTCGAAGGCCGCGGCGGCGACCTTTTTGCTTTTGAGGGCTTCGTAAATATCTTCCTCGTTAATGATGCCGCCACGCGCGCAATTGACGATCATGACGCCGTCTTTCATCTGCCGGATGGCTTGGGCGTTGATCAAAGACCGGGTCTCGTTGGTCAACGGGGTATGGACCGAGATGAGATCGGCCCGCCTGAACAACTCGTCCAAGGCCACGGCCTGGATTCCCAACTCCCGCGCCCGGCCGGGAGACAGGTAGGGATCATAGCCGATCACCTGCATGGCCAAGCCCTGTGCCAGTTTGGTGACGTAAGTCCCGATCTGCCCCAACCCCACGAGGCCGAGCGTCTTGTTGTACAACTCCGTCCCCATGAATTTGCTCTTTTCCCACTGCCCCCCCTTGGTCGACAGGACGGCCTGGGGAATTTTCCGGCTCATGGACACCAGCATGGCGACCGTGTGCTCCGCCGTGGTAATCGTATTCCCACCGGGCGTATTCATCACGACAATGCCCCGACGGGTGGCGGCTTCACAATCCACGTTATCGAGGCCCGTCCCGGCACGCCCGATGATCTTGAGCCGGCTGCCGGCGTCAATCACCTCAGCCGTTACTTTCGTCCCTGAACGAACGACAATGCCGTCATACGCTTTGATCTCTTCCAGAAGCTGTTCTTTGGGTAACTTGGTTTTCACGTCGACGTGAAACCCGCCCTGTTCAAGCACGGCCACTCCTCGCGGCGACAAACTGTCACTGACCAAAATGTTCATGGAATCGTCCCTACGCTTTCCGTTTTTCAAATTCCGTCATATAGTCGATTAATGCATCCACGCCGGACTCGGGCATGGCATTATAGATACTGGCGCGCATACCGCCCACCGAACGATGGCCCTGCAACGTGGTCAATCCAGCCTGGGCCGCTCCCGCAAGAAACTCGCCATCCAATTCCGGATCGGCCAGGACGAACGGGACGTTCATCCATGACCGGCATGGGGGATCCACCGGGTTCCGGTAAAACCCGGAACCATCGATCGCGGCGTACAGCTTCTGGGCCTTGCGTTCGTTGCGTTCGGCCATGACCGAAAGCCCTCCTTGCTCCTTCACCCATTGGAAAACCAACCCGGCGATATAGAGGCTGTAGGTCGGTGGAGTATTCAACATGGAATCGGCTTTGGCCTGTTGCGCGTAATCCCACACGCCTGGGGTCATCAAGAGGACGTTGCCGATCAAATCCTCCCGCACGATCACCAACGTGACGCCGGCCGGCCCGATGTTTTTTTGGGCACCGGCGTAGATCAGCCCAAACCGACTGACGTCGACGGGACGGGACAAAATGGTCGAAGACAGATCACCGACGAGCGGAACGTCGCCGGTCTCGGGAATCCAGTGAAATTCAACGCCTTCAATGGTTTCATTAGGCGTGTAATGGACATACGCCGCATCGGCGTTCAACGCCCAATGGTCGAACGGGGGGATGGTCGTAAATTTTTCGCCTTCGGACGAAGCCGCGACGTTCACTTCGCAATATTTCTTGGCCTCGCCGATGGCTTTTTTGCCCCAAGACCCGGTCAGGATATAATCCGCCTTATTTTTCCCGCGCAACAGGTTCATGGGAATAGCGGCAAATTGCCCGGTGGCGCCTCCTTGCAGAAAGAGCACCTTGTACGTCTCGGGCACGCCCAATAAGTCACGGACGTCCCGTTCGGCCTCGGCATGGACCGAAACAAATTCTTTCCCACGGTGGCTCATCTCCATAATGGAGGCCCCCGCCCCGTGCCAATCCGTCAATTCGGCCTGGGCTCGCTGTAAGACGGCCTCAGGCAACATGGCCGGGCCGGCACTGAAATTATGCACTCGTGACATGAAAAACTCCCGGATGAGATAACGTCAATGGACTCACCGTTCAATCATGAACATCAACGGCTCTTAGAGTAATGGATCTGAAGACTGGCAGATCTGTTGTGAAGATAAAGATCAGAATTTAGTACGCTATCATATGGTCTATGGGGGGTCAAGAATCACGCGAACCAGTGCTTCCCTTGTCATCACGTCATCCGTTTGCATACAATGGGTCCCTCCCACGAGCCTGAGAAACCAAGGACACGGACATGGACGGAATACGATTCGAACGCCGCAGTGAAGGAGACTATTACAAAGTCATTCTGCACATCGGAAGCACGTACGTGCCGATCAGTGATGAGGACGTCAATGCCCTCAAGAAGGAAAGCGCGTTGTCGGGCACGTTTCTGGATTTTTTCCTGGACCGGATCGGGTATTCCTCTTACCTCAAAGATCAACTCAAGGCGGAATTGGAAAAAACCGGGAATTCATCCGAACAGCTTTCCCTGCTCCGGCAATCCATTCAGGAACTCTGAACATCGGGTGCTTTCCCCTCACCCGCCCCTCTTCCACGAGGGACGAGAGCTCTTCTTTTCCTCAGTCGTGATAACCGCCTACGATCTTGTCGATAAAATTCAGGATGGCCGTTTTCTTGGCGGGATCTTTTTCCAATTGCAGGGCTTGCTGATAATGATCCCCCGCAATCTCGGGTTTGCGTTTGAGGTCATAGACGCGCCCCACGCCAAACGTCGCCCTCGCGTCGTTGGGATCGGCCTTGATGGCCACACTGAAACTATCGAGCGCCGAATCGACCTGGCCCCTGTCCAGTAGCATCCACCCGATTTCCGTGGCCGCCGCTCCGAAGTCCGGCTTGATCCGCAAGGCTTCCCGATATTCACGCAGGGCAAGGTCGCGCCGACCTTTTTGTTCATAGACCCCGGCCAGCGCATAGTGGACCTCAAAGTCTTCGGAATTGAGTTGCACCGCGGTTTTATATTCACGAATGGCCGCGTCGATCTTTCCCTGCTCGGCCAACGCGCAAGCCAGATTCACGTACCCCAAAGCATCCTCCGGCGCAAGTTTGATCAGTTCCCGGTACTGGGGAATGGCCATCTCCAACTGGCCGTGCGTCTGATACGCCGCGCCCAGGTTCAACCGGGCGGCCAAATAGGCCGGATCCAGTTTGACGGCTTGGCGATAGGCCTTGATGGCCTTATCCGTTTGGGCCATCCGTTGATAAATCTGAGCCAGGAAAAAATGGGGAAAGGGCGAGTCCGGGACCAAGTCGATTGCCTTTTGGTAACTGGTGATCGATTGCTCCGATTGACCGGATTGCGCCAGAAACATCCCGTGCACCAGATGGACAATGCCTTCTTCCGGATACGTCTTGCTCAGGCGATCAACCCAGTCGCGGACGTTCGCAATATCCGCCTCCTCCTGTAACGACTTCGCATAGGTCTTCCACGCAAGGGCAAACTCCCCCTTCAACAAATACACGACGTTCAAGGCAAAAAACGCCCGGGGCCCAGCGGTCTCGCTCTGCGTCCAAGCCGTCGCGGCGTCGCGCACCGCATCCCAATCCCCTCCGAGGATGGCCTGTTCGATTGTCTGTTCTTCGCTCATATACAAAGGAATCCCTTTCCTCAAGCTGTCATGCCCGTCTGTATTCACTCATTCGTTGACACATGCCGCCTGTTCCTTCCCCTCCTTTTGTTCCTTTTTCTCCTTTATATTAAGGGAGGTTGAGGGAAGGCAGAGATCGAGCCAGGGCTAGCGGACTCACCGCGTCAGCGTATCCTCGACGTCGGGCGGAGTGGCCGTAATCAATCCGCCCAGATGAGGATACTGTTTCATGATTTGTTGCTTCATTTCCCAGGCCACCGTGCGGTAAGACCAATGGCCCTTGACTCCTGACCGGAGCTGACACATATAGTCGGCTTGGGCATAGTCCATTTTAAAGACGCACCGAACCCTGAACCCGAAGGGAATCGCATAAATCGAGGCTTCCTGATCCATGCCCCTCAACCGTTCGATATCCTGTTGAACCGCGTCCATGGCCATGTGATATTCCCGGTCCAGGTTGGCCTCATACAACGAGGGCGGGGTCTCATAGCCGTGCACGGCGGTAAAGTTCTGTTGGATCTGCTGGCACCGTCGATGCCGGTGGAGATCCCGCCACCCGCCGATGTCCATCAAGACGTCGAAGATGAGGGGGTACCCGCATCGAAACTCCTTGATCAATTCGTCATAAGGCCCGCGACGGCGTAAGGCCACTTCAAGGGTTTCCTGCTTTTCCTGCTCCGGCCATTCCCGCACCAATTCCAGGATACGGCGATACGGCGCCTGGCTGACGCGATACAACACGCTCGTGACCAGTTCATCCATCAGCGAATGCGGCTCGATGAGATCAACCGGCACCGTTTGCTCGGCCCAGGCCGACGGCTGATCCAAGCCCGCCTTGCGAAAGATCTTCTTGGCATGCCTGGACAGGTCCCGGTAGACCTCCGTTTGGTACTCGTTGGCCTTGGCGTGGCGGGCTAACGTCGGAGCCAGCGGTTCCGCAGAGGCGCCGGTCTCTCCGTCCAATTCTCCCCACACATTGGAAGGAGGTTTGGCACAGGCTTCCTGCAACTCCTCGCCAAGGGCCTGGAGTTCGGGCAGTTGCATCGACAAGAACCGGGTGATCTGCTTTTCCAGCGTCCGGATACTGACCACTTCCCCGACGTTCGTTGTCGAGGCCAAGGGCAGCAGGTACCGGGTGATATCGTACACGCGCGCGGCCAGGGTTCGGCCGTAATTCGCCTCGCCCATGCCGTCGGGCCTGGGATAATGCCGTTCCAGATGTTCCAGCAAGGGATCATGAAACGTGCGATAGAGATTGAACAGGCTGCCGAGAATCCCGCGATAGAACGCCTCGGGTTCGGAATCCTGAATGGCGGCGGGCACGTAACAGCCGGACACGGCAAAGTTCTGATACCGGCTGGACTTGGCCTGTCCATCCCACAGCGGCTCATCTTCCAGGCGAATGGCCGCTAATTCGGAAATACCTTCCAGGCACACGGTCACGTGCCCCAAGTCGGCGATCGAGGCATGCCCGTAGGCAAAATAGAACTGTTCCCAAAACTTCTCGGACGAGTGCCCGTGGACCCACCGCAAGCTGTCTTCAATGGAATCAGGGGAACGGCTGTACCGGGCCAGGGCATACGCCGCTTTTTCTGGCGGCATCGGCGCGAGGACGATCACCCGGCGTGTATTGTTCTGCTCGTCGGTCACGTTCTTCTTCGGCTCGACGGCTTCATGCAATCCGCCGCGAGTGATTCACTATAGTCAGGCAACCGATCCAATCTCAAGTTGACATGCGGTCGGCACCGCTTTGCAACAACGTCGCGGAAGATCCTTGAAACTCGGGACACGTCGATCTACACTCCGTCTGCAACAAGAAATCCGGGCCGGCACGGGAGCCGGTCTTCCTGAAAGCGCACCGGAACAGCCGAAAGAGTACAGCGATGCCCACCCACGACAAACAACCCATCCACGGCCAATGGTCGTCCCGTTTAGCCTTTATCATGGCGGCGACCGGCTCCGCGGTCGGCCTCGGGAACATCTGGAAATTTCCCTACATTACAGGGGAAAACGGGGGTAGTGCCTTTGTCTTCGTCTATCTCCTCTGTGTGGCGGCCTTGGGGATTCCGCTGATGATGACAGAGGTGATGCTCGGGCGTCGCGGCAAACGAACGCCGGTCAATACCATGCGTGCGCTGGCGGCGGAAGCCAACGCCAGTCAAGGCTGGCAGGTCATCGGATGGTCCGGCACCATTGCCGCCGTATTGATCCTTTCCTATTACAGCGTGATCGGCGGATGGACCATCGGGTATATTCTCCATGCGGCGACCGGTGATTTCTCGAACCTCAGCGGAGACGGGGCATCGAGTCTCTTTGGAGACTTTATTGGAAATCCCTTGGTGCAGGTGGGTTGGCATACGGCGTTCATCATCATTACCACGTGGATCGTCGCCCAAGGGGTGCGTCATGGATTGGAAAAAGCCGTCACCTATCTCATGCCGGTGCTGGTTATGCTGTTACTCGTTCTCGTGGGCTACGCCATGACCACCGGCTATTTCATGGAAGGAATCGCCTTTTTATTCACGCCCGACTTCAGCCACTTTTCAGGCACCAGCATGCTCACGGCACTGGGTCACGCGTTTTTTACGTTGAGCCTGGGCATGGGCTCCATCATGATCTATGGGTCCTACCTGCCCAAGGACACTTCCATTGCCAGTACTTCCGTCGCCGTCGCCGTCGCCGATACGTTGGTGGCCCTCGTCGCAGGCATGGCAATTTTTCCCATTGTCTTTGCGAATGACCTCGCACCCGGAGCCGGACCAAGTCTCATCTTTGAAACCCTTCCCGTCGCCTTCGGCCACATGACCGGAGGAACGTTCTTCGGAACACTCTTTTTCGTGTTGCTCCTGATTGCCGCCTGGACCTCAGCCATTTCATTGGTTGAACCGACCGTGACCATGCTGATCGAAAAATTCAACATGACCCGCCGGCAAGCCGCTTTCCTGACGGGTCTCACTACGTGGCTCTTGGGATTCGGCACGGCCTTTTCGTTCAATCTCTGGTCAGACGTCACGATCTCGGGGATGACCTTTTTCGACCACATCGACTTTCTCACCTCCAACCTCATGCTGCCGCTAGGCGGGATCGGCATGACCCTCTTTGCCGGTTGGGTGATGTCCAAGCAGATGAGCCGTGATGAACTCAACATGAACAGTGAAACAGGCTATCTCATTTGGCAAGTCTCGACCCGCGTCATCGCCCCTATTGCCGTTACGATTGTCCTCCTTCACGCCATCGGCCTGTTTTAACACGCCGGAACGGGCCTTCCTTGCATCTCCCCGTCGCTTCCCCCTACTGTACAGTCTTATGTCAAGAACGCGTGTGTGGTGCTATTGTTTGCTCGCGGGTACGGCGTATGCACTTTCCGTTTCCAACCTGATTGACGGGATTCCCTGGGGTCTGTTTGCCTGGATTGCCCTCCTGCCTCTCCACCGGGTGCTGATCGGCGCCACAACGGGTCAAGCCTTTTGGCGCGGATGGTTAACGGGCTTTCTGGCGTTTATCGGCACGATGTATTGGGTGGTGACCGCCATGCACCTCTACGGCAAAGTCCCCCTGCCCATCAGTATCGTCCTCATGCTTCTCTTGGCGGGATACCTGGGACTCTACGTCGGCCTGTATGCCTGGAGCCTTGTCCGGCTTGAACAACGATGGCCTGCCGCAACCTGGCTCGCGGCCCCCTGCTTGTGGGTCTCCCTGGAGTACATGCGCACCCACGCATTCAGCGGATTGCCCTGGGGCCTGTTGGGCTACTCTCAATTTCAATGGTTGCCGCTCATCCAGATCGCCAATATTACCGCCGTCTACGGCGTGTCATTTCTCATCGTGCTGGTGAACATCTCCCTGTTTTTGCTCATCAGGTGGGCGTTGACCGAAAATCCGCCGCGCATGCTCCGGCCTTGGCTTCCGCTCGCCGTCACCGTTGCAGCCCTCCTCGGGGTCTGGCTCTATGGGATGAGCCAACTGCACGTGTCTCCCGTGGACAAACTCACCGTCGGGATCGTGCAAGCCAATATCGACCAGGCGCACAAATGGGACCAGGCCTATCGCGTGGAAACATTGGAACGATACCGCCGGCTCACGGAAACCGTCAGCCCCCAGTCCGAACTGATCCTGTGGCCTGAAGCCGCCACGCCTTTTCTGTTCGAACAAGAACCGGACTATCGGTCGCTCGTGACCGAAGTGACAAAAAACGCCGAAGTGCCGCTCGTGTTCGGAAGTCCGGCCCTCCGGCGTCAACGCGACGGGACCCCGTACCTGCTCAACAGCGCGTACCTGTTAAACCCCTCAGGGGAAATCTCCGGCCGGTACGACAAGCAACACCTCGTTCCCTTCGGCGAATACATTCCGTTGCAACGGATACTTTTTTTCCTGGACAAATTGGTCGTCGGCATCGGTGATTTTGAGCCGGGACCGGGGCCGACCCTGCTGGGCTTTGAACGGGGACCAGACAAGCGGCAGACCCGGTTCGGGGTCGCAATCTGCTTCGAGGTCATTTTTCCGGATCTTGTGCGCCGGCTCGCTCTTGAAGGTGCGAATTTCCTCGTGACGATCACCAATGACGCCTGGTTCGGAACAACCGTGGCCCCGCATCAACATTTCGGCATGGTCGTCTTTCGCGCCGTGGAAAACCGCATGGCGTTCGCCCGCGCCGCTAATACCGGCGTGTCGGGATTGATCGATCCGGCCGGACGCATTCTCACGACGACGCCCATTTTTGCCGAACATGCCATCATCGGCTCGATCCCCTTGAGCGCACCCTCGACGGTTTATACCGAATTTGGCGATGTGTTTGCGTGGGCCTGTGTTATAATGGCCCTGATTTTGTTATCGTTTGCTCGTTTTATCGACGGACCATCCGCGGGTGACACCCGCTTTTCAACGCAACGCAAAGGAGCCAGGCATGCTTGAGGACATTCGAACCCGTCTGCAAACCACCGGAACCCACGTCAAAGATATACGGAGGCGTCTTTGACCTGCCTCGACTACAACACGAACTCGAGGAACTCGAACAGGAAAGCGCTCAACCCGATTTCTGGAAAAATGCGCACGTTGCCACCAAGGTGGGACGGCGCAAAGCCGCGATTGAACGGGACCTTGCCCGCCTCACGGACTTCGAGCAAAGGCAGGCCGACCTGGAAGCCACGTTCGAACTCATCGGGACGGAAGAGGATGCCGAACTCCACGCTGAATTGACCCAGGGCATTGAAACGCTGGAAACGCTCCTGGAGCACCTGCGCACGGAGCAGTTGCTGGCCGGCGAACATGATGGGCGATCCGCCATCCTGGGGATCAACCCCGGTGCCGGCGGCACGGAATCGCAGGATTGGGCCCACATGTTGATGCGGATGTTCGTCCGATGGGCCGAGGAGAAAAAATTCAAGGTCGGCAGCATCGACCTCCAGCCCGGCGACGAAGCCGGCATCAAAAGCGCCACCTTGAGTATCGAAGGCCCGTATGCCTACGGCTACCTGAAATCGGAAGCCGGGGTGCACCGTTTGGTGCGGATTTCTCCGTTCGACGCCAACAAACGGCGCCATACGTCGTTTGTCGCCGTCTCGGTCTATCCCGAACTGGATGACGACGTCAAAGTCGAGATCGACGACAAAGATCTGAAGATCGACACGTTTCGCGCGGGCGGAGCGGGCGGACAAAACGTCAATAAAGTCGAAACCGCCATTCGCATAACGCACATTCCCAGCGGGACCGTCGTGCAATGTCAGAACGAGCGCTCGCAATTACAAAACCGCATGGGCGCCATGCGCGTCCTGAAAGCGAAGTTATATGAGTTGGAACAACGCAAAAAGGAGTCCGAGTTTCAAACCATCGTCGGCGAAAAAAAAGACATCGCCTGGGGCAGCCAGATCCGGTCGTACGTGTTCCAACCGTATCAAATGGTCAAGGACCACCGCACGAACCACGAGTCCGGAAACATCACGTCGGTCATGGACGGGGATCTCGACCCCTTCATCGAAGCCTATCTGAAACAGGCCGCCTCTGGTTCATAACAACGTGATTGCCATGCGACGGATGGAATGCCCTAATGGATGAATCGAACGAACAACGCGCGCAACGCATTCAAAAACTCGACGGCCTCAAGGCCATGGGAGTCCAACCCTACGGCACCCGCTTCGAGACGACGCACCGGGTCGAATGCCTCCTGGAGGCACATGGGACAACGGGCAAGGACGAACTCGAGCAACAGGCGATTGACTGCCGTATCGCAGGACGCATCGTGGCGCTTCGCCGGTTCGGCAAGGCTGCGTTCGCCTCGCTCCAGGACGGCGCGCACCGGCTCCAGGTCTATTTGAAAAAAGACGTGTTGGGCGATGACGCCTATCGCCTGTCGCAGGAATTGGATCTGGGAGATTGGATCGGGGTGGACGGCCGGCTGTTCCGCACGAAAACCGACGAGTTGACCGTCGAAGTGCGCATGTTGACGTTTCTCTCGAAAGGGCTTCGCCCCCTTCCGGAAAAGTGGCACGGCTTGACGGACATTGAAACCCGCTACCGCCAACGCTACGTGGACTTGATCGCCAACCCGAACGTCCACGCCGTCTTTGAAGCACGCAGCAGGATCATGGCGGGCATCCGCACCTATTTGACCGGACACGGATTCCTCGAAGTGGAAACGCCGATGATGCAGCCCATCCCCGGGGGTGCCACGGCCCGCCCGTTCGTGACGCACCACAACGCACTCGACCGGGATCTCTACCTGCGCATCGCGCCGGAACTCTACCTCAAACGATTGATTGTGGGAGGGTTCCCGCGCGTATTTGAAATCAACCGGAACTTTCGCAATGAAGGCATCTCGACCATCCACAATCCGGAATTCACCATGCTGGAGTTCTACCAGGCCTATGCCGATTACCGCGACCTCATGGCGTTGACCGAAGACCTGTTCGGCACGCTTGCGCGTGATCTCCTCGGCACCACGACGTTGGAGTATCAGGAACATGCGATTGACCTGGCTCCCCCGTGGCGCCGGCTTCCCTATTTCGAAGCGATCGTCGAATACAATGCCCTTGACCGCGACGTGCTCGAAGATCAGAACGCGGCAACCGCGGCGGCCCGTCAACTCGGGTTGGACGTTCCAACAGGCGCTTCTTTGGTCGGAATCCTGAACCTGATTTTTGAGGAAACCGTCGAACACCGGCTGACCCAGCCCACGTTTATCACGGATTACCCCACGGAAATCTCGCCCCTCTCGCGCAGGAAGGACGCGGACCCACACCTCACCGACCGGTTTGAATTGTTTATCGCCGGACGCGAACTGGCGAACGGGTTTTCCGAGTTGAACGACCCGCTGGATCAACGCCAACGCTTCGAAGCCCAAGTCGCCCAACGGGAAGCCGGCGACGATGAAGCGCATTACTTTGATGAGGATTTCCTGCGCGCCCTGGAATACGGAATGCCGCCGACGGCGGGAGAGGGAATCGGCATCGACCGGCTCGTGATGTTGTTGACGAACCAAGCCTCGATCCGCGACGTGATTCTCTTTCCGCAACTTCGACCGGAGAAACCATCGTGACCTTGCCGTATGAAATCTTCGTGGGACTTCGGTACCTGCGGGCCAAACGGCGAACCCGGACCATATCGCTCAACACCTTCATTTCGATCGCCGGCATTACGTTGGGTGTCGCCGCACTCATCGGAACCCTCGGGATCATGACGGGTTTCAAGGAAGACATGCAGGCGAAGATTTTGGGGACGACCTCGCACGTCGTGGTCCAGCCACGGGGAAAGCAAACCATGGCGGGCTATTCGGAGGTGATCCGGCAGGTGGAGGCCGTGCCGGGAGTGGTGGCGGCCACGCCTTACATTTACCAACAGGTGCTGCTGACCTCAAAAACCAGCGTGCGCGGGATTGTCCTGCGCGGGATCGATCCGCAAAAAGAAGCCGAAGTCACGGAATTAGCCAAAAACGTGCAGTCCGGCACGCTACAGGATTTGGCCGTCCGGCAGCGACCGGAACCGGCTCCATCCGGCGCGTCTGCCCAAGCCGGGCGGAAACCCGGCATCATAGTCGGCAAGGAACTGGCCCTGCGGCTGAGGGTCGCCGTCGGTGATCGGATCAATGTCGTGTCCCCCGTGGGCCCGATCAGCGCGCTGGGAATGACGCCGAAAATTCGCCCGTTTCAGGTCGTCGGCTTGTTCAAGTCCGGCATGTATGAATATGACTCCTCGCTGGCCTTCATCTCGTTGGAGGAGGCCCAGCGATTTTTCAGTCTCGGGAAGACCGCAACGGGCATTGAAGTCAAGGTGGAAGACGTGTTCACCGCCGACGCCGTGGCCAAACAGATCGCGGCACAACTCGGAAAGGGATATATGGCGAGAGACTGGATGCTGTTGAATCGAAATCTCTTTTCAGCCCTGCGTCTCGAAAAAACCATGATGTTTTTGTTGTTGGTCCTGATTACCCTGGTCGCCTCCTTCAATATCGTGGGGACACTCACCATGATCGTCAACGAGAAGCAGCGCGAGATCGCCATCCTGAAAGCCATGGGCGCCACCCCCCAGGCGATCATGCGGATCTTCATGTTGAACGGCGTGGTCATCGGCCTCACCGGCACGGCAATCGGCATCCCCCTGGGATACACCTTTCTCTACCTCATCGAAAATTATTTTACCTTCGATCAAACCGTGTATTTCCTTTCACGCATTCCGGTCCACGTGAAGGCTTGGGACGTCTTCCTTGTGTCGTTTTCCGCCATTCTGATCAGCTTTGCCGCCACGCTGTATCCGTCGTGGCAGGCTGCCAAGTTGGCACCGGTCAGCGCCCTTCGATACGAGTAGCGTCCATGAGTCCTTCTTCCGGTTCAGCTCCACCCCTTCTTCAAGTGAACGATTTGTCCAAATCGTTTGTCCTGGGCAATCAAACCATCGACGTCCTGAAACGCGTCAATCTCGAAGTCCGGCAAGGCGAACTTCTGGCCATGCTTGGAGCGTCGGGAGCAGGGAAGAGCACCTTGCTCCATATTCTGGGCACCCTTGATCGACCGACGCGAGGCACCGTGTGCTATGAATCTCAGGATATCTTCCGTTTGTCGGAACAAGAGCTTGCCCGGTTTCGAAACCGGCGCATCGGGTTCGTGTTTCAATTTCATCACCTCCTGCCTGAATTCACGGCCATCGAAAACACCTACCTGCCCAGCCTGATGCAAAAACAGCCCATTGCACAGTGCGTCGAAAAAGCCAGCGCGCTGCTGTCGCAAGTCGGCTTGGAACACCGCTTGCACCACAAACCCGGTGAACTGTCCGGGGGGGAACAACAACGGGTGGCCGTGGCACGCGCACTCATTCACAACCCGGACTTGGTCCTCGCAGACGAGCCGACGGGAAATTTGGATACGCATACCGGAGAAGCCCTGTTCGCCCTGTTGAGAGAATTGAACCAGAAACGCAAGACCGCATTCGTGATCGTCACCCATAACGAACGCCTCTCTGCACAAGCCGATCGCTCGGTCCACATGGTGGATGGACGGATCGTGAACGGCCGCGGGCAGTAGAGGGGATGCGCCGGATGGAAAAACGAACGGCTTGTCACGCCAGCATTGTTTGACTATTCTGGAAGCAGATTGACCCGGCCGGAATTTGTAGAGGGAACGGACAACCGCAACCTGGATTATACGGCTTGGACGTACGGCGCCGGCGTGGAAAAGATGCTGAGCGAGCAACTCGGGCTACGCATCGAAACGCGCTACACGCAGTACAACAGCAAACGCTGGGTCGAACTGTTCAGCGACGTGGGGATACGCGTCCCGACGCGTATTGACGCGGACGACGTCGGCCTCCTGATGAGCCTGGCATGGTATTTCTGAAGCACCGCTTGGCCCGGCCCTACTGCCCCAGATGCAGAGATCCACGGAAAAACTGAGTGGTTGTTGAGAGGCCGAAGATGACGAGCACAACGTTTTCCAAGAAGCTGTTGTCGTTCGCACGTGCGTGCTCATAGCTCCGCTACGTTCGGCGAGGGGGCTTCGGCTTGCCGCTTGGTATCTGGTTACCTGTGCCGCCATGCCCTGGGGTCGTAGGCCTCGTCATGACCCCACATCCCACGTCTGGCACTGCGGGCTTCGCGTTCGATGTGCTCGTACTGGTTTCCGTATGCAGAGATTGCGTATCCTTTTCGGACGAGCCATTCCCCAACATCTTTGCCGTTGCACGTCACGGTGCCAATCACGCGGCCGTAGTCGTCGTATCCCTCGACCTTGACTCGGACGTATTTTCCGCCGATAGCTTGAATCAATGCACTCTTGACGCGCCTTCCTTGATTGAACCAATAGCCGTGCTGGTGTCTCGCCAACTGATCCCACTCGGGTGCATCGAGGCCGGCAAGACGTATGGTGTACCCGGATACCCTTATCCCGTCACCATCGGTCACATATGCCTTGCCGGTGATCGTATTACCGGGCCGTTTCTTCGACAGACTCTTGAAGAGAAGAAAGATTGCTACGACGGCAAGGATGGCAATGAATTCCATGATTTCAGCTACTCAGGCTTATTGCATGCTGTTAGCTTCATGGAATAGCCGGTCGGCCGTTGGATCTCACAGCCGACGCAGAGGTACAAAGACGGCTTATTGGGGGGCTGCCGTGATTCTGTCCTTGATCACGTCGAAGGTGGCTTTGGGCACCACTTGCTTGGAGACCAGCTCTCCGCGAAGCCGGTAGGGACGATTCAACACAACCTTGTCGGCCTCTTCCTTGGTGAGTCCTAAAAACAACTCCAAGTCATCCGCTGAGGCCGTATTGATATTGACGGGTGTCACCGTCTCATTTAACGGTACGGCGACAGGAGGTGGAGCAGGCTTGGACGCAGACGCCTTGGATGCCAGAGGTGGGCTCTCCGTGCCGGTCTGTTTCGAGGCCTTGGAAGCCTGCGCCGCGCTTCGCGCGACGTCTGCACGGGCTTCTTTAAGATCTTGTTCATAGCGGCGCACCCTATCCCGCAAGACGCGGTTCTGGCTTTTCAACTGTTGATGCGCACGCTGAACGGCCAGAAGTTTACTGGTCATCGCTTCACGGTCCCTCTCCAACTCCGCCTCACGAGTGGCGAGCAGGTCCCGTTCGCTTTGTTGCCCCTCCTTGATCTGGTGGATTTCAGCACTCAGCATTTCCAAATCAAGAGCCGCCTGCTGATGATCATCTCGTAATTTGTCATTTTCCTGTTTCAGGGACGCATACCACATCCGGCTTTTTTCCAGTTCTATCTTGGCGGCTTCCATTTCGGCCACGGCCGTTTCATATTTGTCCTTGGTGACCATGCAACCGCCCAGGAACAGGCCGGTACTGCACAGGAGGCTCGCGCCCCACATCCCATACCGCCAAACCCGGTTACGCCCGGCATTCTCATTTGTTCTTTTCGGCATCAAAACCGCCCTTTCGTCCGACTGAAAACGTGCGGGCTTCGCTCTGAACCCATGGTATTTACTATGAAATCCCTGGTATGTTTTGTCAACAGGGCACAGGCTTCGACCAGCATCATTCCACTGTTCCCTACAACTCACGCACGAACCGCCGCCGTCACCCATGGAAGAATTCGGACCAGGCTTAGCCATTCTGCTCGGCATTTTGGAAGGACTCACCGAGTATCTTCCCATCTCATCGACCGGCCATCTCATCCTTGCCGGGCACTGGTTGGGATTCACCGGCCACGTGGCGGTCAGCGTCGAAATCTGCATCCAGTTGGGGGCCGTACTGGCCGTCGTAGCCTACGAACGCACCAAAATCCGTTCCTTGCTGAGGCATGCAAACCAGGAACGGCGCGACTTACGACACAACCTTGAAACCTCCACCTCTTCCTTGATGGATTTAGTCGGAACGTCAATTGACACTCACACGCATCTCTGGTTTCTCATTGGCTTGGGCACGGCCTTTTTGCCGGCGGCCTTGGTGGGCTTACTGGCCCATGAGTGGATCGAGGAGCACCTCTTTTCGCCGCGAACCGTGGCCCTGAGTCTTATCATGGGCGGGGTCGTGATTCTCATCGTGGAAACCTGGCCCAAACCCATTCGTTGCAGGGCATTGGAACACATCGGCCTGTCTCGGGCCGTGGGGGTCGGGCTCGCCCAGTGCGTGGCGCTGATTCCGGGCATGTCGCGCTCGGGCTCGACTATTGTAGGAGGACTGCTCCTGGGGTTGGACCGAAAAGTTGCCACGGAATTTTCCTTCTTTCTGGCGCTTCCAACCATGTTCGCCGCCACCGGCTACAAATTTGTACAATCGTACCACCTTTTCAATGCCCAGGATCTCCTGGCGCTGTTCATAGGCATGGTGGTGTCCTTTCTGGTGGCCTGGGCCGTCATTGCGGCGTTTCTCTCCTACGTCAAACGACACTCACTCAAGGTGTTCGGCTATTACCGCGTTGTCCTCGGGACGATCATCCTGATCGTGGTTTAGGAGCAATAATGCCCGGGGCGGCGGTCTTTCAATAATTCGTTGTAGGGATTGATCGACTTGTTGCGGGCTTCGTTGACGTCGATTTCGACCACCGTGAGTTCTGGCGTCTCGGCGGAAGCCCGGGAAAGAATGCGGCCTGCCGGTGAAACGATTTCGCTTTTTCCGATGAAGGTCAGGGGCGGTTTGCCTCCCCTAGCTTCCTGGCCGGTCCGGTTGGCCGTGACGCTGAAGACCCGGTTTTCCAGGGACCGCGTCACCATGGCATCAGGGCAGTGTGGTAGGATGAGATTCGAGGGATGGCACACAATATCTGCCCCCTGTATAGCAAGGGTACGGGCGGATTCCGGGTAGTACCAGTCAAAGCAGATCATCACCCCGATGCGGGCCGGGCCGATGTCCCACACCCGAAACCCCGAGTCACCTGGGCTGAAGAACAACGTTTCCTCGCAGAACAAATGCGTCTTGCGGTAACTGCCCAGGAACCCCGAAGGCCCCACCACAATCGCCGAATTGTAGCACTGTCCCTCGGCCTGCTCAGGCAGGCCCACGACCAGATGCATCCGGTGCCGGCGGGCCAGCTCCAGACAGGCTTGGGTGGTGGGACCGTCCGGAACCCGTTCCGATAACTCGAGGACTTCCTCCCGGCTGACGAATTGATACCCGGAAAAGGCAAATTCCGGTAGAACGAGCAAGTCGCAGTCCACCGAACCCAGGCGAGCAGCCACCTGCTCGATGTTGCGGTCCACTTCCCCGAATTCAGGATGCGTTTGAAAATACCCGACGTTCATCTGTTGTCTCTTTGACCCGTCCTCAAAACAAAAACGGGCAGGAACTCCCTGCCCGTTTGTTCAAACCGCCTTGACCTGTTCGATACAATCAATGGACTTCCTTCAGATGCATGACGGCACTCTTTGCGTGTTTGGTCGCCACTTCGGCATGCCCCTGGCCGCCGTGCGCGATGGCTTCTTTCAATTCGCCGACGCCCTCTTCAAGATGAGGGTTCTTGACTTCCTTCTGGGCCATTTCCGCATGGCTGAGCGCTTCCTGCGCATGGCTGACCACGGCATCGGCATGCCCCATGCCGCCATGTTTGGCCGCTTCTTCCGCGTGCGCAATCGCCTCAGCCACGTGCGGATTCCCATCGGCGAACACCGGTGCCGCCATCAAGACCAACAACGCCGAAACTGTCAATGCGGCGAACAAAAGGTTTTTTGCCATTCCACACCTCCTCATTAAACGGTTAGAGAAACGATCATTTCCTGGTTGCGTGCTTCTATTCTCATATCCTCGCATGCCATCGCGTTTTCTTCAAGACGCCTCTTCTTCTTTACCCGTGACCTGGTAGAGCAACTTCATGTCTTTTTCGGCGGGGGCCGCAAAATCGCGGCTCCACTCCCACCATGATCCTGGATAATTTCGTACCCGCTCATAGCCCGCCAACTTCAGCAAAACATACATCCACGCCGACCGGAGCCCGCCCAAACAATAGGTAATCACTTGCTGTTGTTCGTTCATGCCGAAGGCATGAAACATTTCCCGAAGAGCAGGCACGGGCTTGACCGTAGCGTCCTGACGGAGAAACCCGTTCCAGGGAATATTGACCGAGGATGGGATATGCCCCGGTCTCGGCAACCCGTCGATTTCCTTGCCCGCATATTCCTCCACGCTCCGGGCATCCACGATTACCGTGTCCCGATGGGGACTTTTGACCAATTTTTTCAATTCCTGTTTGTCGATCATCACGTCCGGCTGAACCGAAGCCGTAAAGTTGCCCGGCTTGAGACGAACCGGGTCATGTTCATAGCGTCGATGTTCGGACGTCCATTTGGGCCAGCCTCCGTCCAGGACCTTGACGCTTTTGTGTCCAAGATACTGCAACATCCAAAACATCCGGCCTTCGTCGCCCCAATTATCAAAGGGATTGGAATACACCACGACGTCGCTCGAATTGTTGATGCCCAAGGCCTGCAACCGCTTCTCCAACCGGGTGACGTCGGGATCCAACAGGCCCTTGGCCGTGGCCTGAGGATCACTGTATTCGTGCCAGGTACTATGCACGGCCCCGGGGATGTGCGAGGTGTACGCACCCTGGCCGCGCACGTCAATGATCACCAAATCCTCCCGGCCAAGATTGAGGGCCAAGGTTTCCGTATCGATGAGGTACGTGCTCCACATAAATCAACCTATCGTTAAAAGCTCCTGATGACCCCGCGGGGGGGCAGATTTCTCGGGATGAACCCCGTTCTCCGGAGCGGCGCATCCCAACCGTGTCTCAACCGGCGTTTCCGCATGCAACGCCGTTTTCAATGTGTCATTCATTGGAAATTGACGCTCATAGATCGTATACCGGTACGGGTCATCAGACCGCAACCCGTAGGTTTCCCGCAACATGGCATGCTGGCCGTCGGTCAAAATATGATACCGGACCCGGGCTTCCACCACCAGATCCGACCGGCCTTCCGGAATGTCATAGAAAAACTCATACGCGCGGCTGGCCAACGGCAGCAGGCGGTTGTCATACACCTCCAGAATGACGGGTTGCCAGAGAATCCATCGCCCCATCGTATCGGTTTGCTGATCGAGAATCCGGCCCGCCGGATCCTTGACGTAGAATTCCACGGTAAAGTGACGATCGGGATCGCCCGTGGGAATCTTGTGCCCAGCCCCGGCGTTGATCAGGGTCAAGGTCATTCTGACGGTTTCGCCTTGCTTGGGGGTGGGAGGGTCGGCTTTGACCTGGATCGCGACGGCCCGTTTGATCATGTCAGGATCATGCCCGCCGCGCCAGAGATGGCGGCGGCCCTGCCGGATGGGTCCGCCCTCGGCCACCGGACGGAACACTTCCGGCATGTGACAATGCTGGCACGTGAACCCCTGCTCCTTCATGAAAAACTCGCCCTCATATTCCGCGTAGGTGCCGCAGGGCCCTACGTTATAAAATTGAAAGGGCCCGGAGACGACGTTGTGACATCGATAACACATGGCCGTCGTGCGAAAGGCGGGATCATATTCCGTGGGGTGAGGAGCCGCCGAATCGTCAAACGGTCCCAGGATCTTGCCGTCGCGCACGTGACAGGCCGCGCAGGTGACACCTTCCGCTTGATAGGCCATGTCGTAGTTCGGATTATCGACCTCGACCGCCTTTTCGACTCTGTTGTTCGGGATCTCTTTGATAAGCGTGGGTTGCTGGTTTTCCAATGGCGTATGGCAGTTGAGACAGACCCAGACGTACCCGTCTTTTTTCCAATAGGCCTGGAAAAACGGATCTTGATAGGCATGGGCGTGAATACTGGTTTTCCATTCTTCATAAATCGCCTGATGGCATTGCCCGCATGACTCCGCGCTCAACGAGTCCAACCCTGCCGGCACGTCCTGGAACGGAATGGCATGGGCATAGTCGTCGCGTAATCCGAAAATAACGGTGGGCCGGATCTCCGTATAAAAATAATAGAGCAAGCCGGAAACGGCCACCAACAGACCCAACCGTACAAACCACCGGCCTCTGCCCCATCGTCTTCGTCGCGTGCTTGCCATGCGTTACGCGTCCATCAACGCCAGAATATGCTGCTCAACCGAAGCGGCAAGCGCCCTCAGGTCGTAGCCGCCTTCCAGGCAAGCCACGATGCGCCCCTGACAATGGGTTTGAGCAATGGACCCCACAATGCGAGTGAGTTCGCCGTACCCTTCATCCGTCATAGTCATGCTTGCCAGGGGATCATCCCGGTGGGCATCGAATCCGGCCGAAATCAGCACGAACTCGGGCTGAAACGCGGCCGCCGCCGGAACCAACGCGTTGAGAAAAATTTCCCGGTACTCATCCGTCCCCTGCCCGCCATACAGGGGCACGTTAATCGTCGCCCCTTCTCCCTTGCCCCGGCCGCGTTCCGTTTCCGCGCCGGTCCCGGGATAATGAGGATACTGGTGCGTGCTGAAAAACAGAACCGATGGATCGTCTTCAAATGCGTGTTGCGTGCCGTTGCCGTGATGCACGTCCCAATCCACGATCAGCACGCGCCGGAGACCGTAACGTTCCAGGATATACCGGGCCGCAATCGCGACGTTATTATACAAGCAAAACCCCATGGCGCGATCAGCCTCGGCATGGTGCCCCGGTGGACGAACCGCACAGAAGACTTGATCAACCTGGTTCGCCATAATGGCATCAACGGCCGCCAGCACTCCACCCGCGGCAAGATGCGCGGCAGGCAACGAACCGGGCGAGAGCGACGTGTCGAGATCGAGCGAGGCATAGCCCGTGCCCGGAGCCTTGGCTTCCAGCCGCCGCACATAGACCGGATCATGAATGCGGGTAATCCATTCCTCCTCGGCTTCGCGTGGAGGAATCCGGGTCAACTTCGCGATCGTCCCGGTGGATTCGAGTCGAGCCAGGATGGCGCGCAGCCGCTCCGGCGACTCCGGATGCGACCGGCCCATATCATGTTCCAGATACGCCGGATGCGTCACAATTCCCACGCGGCCCATACAAAATCCTTAGCTTTGTCTCTTCTGTCATCCTCGTATGTGTTCACTCATTCGCTGACAGCATGGTCCGCCTAAGCAGGGGCGACCTCGTTCTTTCCCTCCCCTTCGCCCCTCCTTACAAAGGAGGGAAAGGAACAGGCAAAACGTGTCAACGAATGACTGAACACATACAGGAATGACAAACTTGGGGTCTCATCGGTTTATTTTCACGCTAAAATGTCAGAGGCGAAAACGGGCACTGGATCGTAGCACAGGGTCCGTGGTTAGACAACGCGAAGACCGCTCTGCTACAGTCCACGAACAAAGAGCGCACCCTGGACGTTTGCGCATAGACAACAGGAACCACGATGGCAGATCCCAAGATCGAGAAATTCAAGAAAGTCCTGCAAATGGATCCCAATGACGAGACCCTCTGGTTCGGGTTGGGCAAAGCGTATATGGGGGATGAAAATTGGGAAGAAGCCGTCTCCGCCCTGGAAAGCTGCCTCAAGGTGAAACCCACCTACTCCGCAGCCATTCTGGCGCTGGCGCAATCGCTCAAGCACGCCGGTCAACCCGATCAATGCCGCACCGTCTGCACACAAGGCATCGACGTCGCCACGGCCAACGGCGACCTGCTCGTGATCAAAAACCTCGAAGAACTCCGGAATTCGCTCCCTCAAGCCTCTTCTGATTAAAAGGCTCAGGAACCCGGCAGCCCGTCAAAGTAGCCGGACAAATCCACGTTGCCGCCGGAGATGATGACCCCCACCCGTTTGCCTTGCAAGGCAGGCTCCTGCCGGAGCAGCGGAGCCACGGCCACGGCACTGGCCGGTTCGATGATCAGCTTCATGCGTTCATAGACGAACCGCATGGCCGCGACGATTTCCTCTTCTTCCACCACGAAGAACCCGGCCAGATGGTCGCGCAGGATGGGCAGCGTGAGGGTCCCCACACTCGTCCGCAATCCTTCCGCGATGGTCTGCGGATGCTCCTGCGGCACGATACGATTTTCCCGCACGGAATACAGGGCGTCCAGGGCTCCAGCCGGTTCACATGCGTAGACCCAGATCCTGGGATTCAGACCATGCGCCGCCAAGCACGTGCCGGATAACAATCCGCCGCCGCCGATGGGGCCCAGCAGGACGTCGAGATCCGGCACGTGGCCCAGCAGCTCCAAGGCCGCAGTGCCCTGTCCCGCAATGACGTCGGGATCGTTAAAGGCTTCGATCCATTCCCCGTGCAGTTCCCGCACCAGGTCTTGAGAAAACGAGTCCGCATCGCGAGGATGAGGAGGCACGTGGACGATGCCCCCGTACTCCTGCACCGCCGACCGTTTGATGGGGTTTACCGGTTCCGGCATCACCACGTGTGCGTCCTTCCCCGACAGACGACAGGCCAGCGCAATACCCTGGGCATGATTCCCGGAGGACAGAGCCACCACGGGCTTCGAGGATGAGCGTTGCGTCACGGCGTTATACGCCCCTCGAAACTTGAACGCCCCCACGCGCTGAAAGTTTTCGCACTTCAAAAAGACGGTGGCGTGAGACTGGACGTCGAGTTGCCGGGAAGTCTGGATAGGCGTTTCACGGGCGATGCCCTTCAGGCGACCCGCCGCGCGTTCCACCTCATGAAAATCGGGAAGAGCCATGACCGGCCCGTTTGGGGATCACCGCTACCCGGAGGGGACCGAACGTTTCCGGTCAGGAGTCAGTTCCTCCAGGCGGAATTGCTTGGGGAGCAGGACGGGGACGACCAGGGCCACGGGGTCGCCGCGTTTCAGCGTCGTGGGTTTTTCCAATTGCAGGAGGACGTTGGCCACAAACGCGTCGTAATCCGGAAGGAAGTCGTACAGATTGGGCGTGAGCTTGTATTCCTGTGACTTGATCCCTTCCCAGACGGAAAACGTGCGTTCCGGGTAGTGGTAAAAGTGGTTGGGAATATCCTTCAACATTATGCCGATCTGCTTGGGATAATAAAACCGGATGCCACAACAAAGTTTGGCGTACCCGCTGTTCAGAATCGTGTCCACGTACATCCCGGAAAAAGACTTGTAACCCAGCAGCCGTTCCTCCGGAAGGATTTCAGGCGCCTGCCATTTCAAACCGTCTTTCGTCCGTCGAAGCTTGCAATCCACCGGACACCGGACCAGCCACCCGTACTGGCCCACCATGCGCACCGGCCCACAATCATCAGGAAGCACTTTGTAACCGCCGGCGGCCAGTTCACGCTGCTCGTGTAGCGGCATGTTGGTCATCAACGGCCGGTGAGGATGAAAATCGAGTTTTAACCGTTCCGGCGCAATAGCCGTCGTGTACTCACGCTCCCAATACACGGTCCACTGAGAGTGATCAGGCAGTTCGGTCGTCACATGCGCTCGGTTTCTTCTTCCATGTGTTCTTCCACGGAAACATGGGTCAGGGTGCCGCGATAGTCACAGCGATGACAGCGCACACGCCACTCTTCGACCCACCGCTCTTGAACAAAAGTTTGATTGCACTTGGGACAGACAAAAACCCCTTTGACGTAATGGACTTGCCGCTTAAACTTCATGCTTTTCCTCCTTCGGCAATCAACGAATTCGACCGGCAGCCAAGCCTGCCATAGGGGGTTTTCTTTTGCAACGTAGGCCGACGTCAGTCCCGTCCCTCAAGCGAGAGCCCTTTATTCCTGGGAAGCCGGTTTCGCGGGCGAGCCGCGACGCTGTTTTCTGGGGAACCGCTCGTCATGGACTTGCTTCAACCGCTTGTGTTCCACGTGCGTGTAAACTTGGGTGGTGGCAATGTTGACGTGGCCCAGCATCATCTGAACGGCGCGCAGATCGGCACCGTGTTCCAGCAAATGCGTGGCGAACGAATGACGCAACATGTGTGGAGAGATCGGCTTGTGAATGCCGGCTCGCAGCGCCCGCCGCCGGAGAATGATCCAAAAGCTCTGCCTCGTCATGGCGCCCCCCCGCCTGGTCACGAACAACGCCGGCGAGGATCGACCTTTCAACAAGACCGGCCGTACCTCCCGGCAATACGCCACCAGCTTTTGGCGAGCCACTTCGCCGATGGGCACCAGGCGTTGTTTATCACGTTTGCCGGTGGCCTGCACGTATCCCACTTCCACGTTCACCGCCGAGAGGGGAAGCAAGATCAGTTCCGAGACCCGAAGGCCGGCCGCATACAGTAACTCCACCATGGCGGCATCCCGAATTTCCTCCAATCCTTGCCCGACCGGCAACTCCAATAAGGCCGTCACCTCGGATTCGGATAACGTCTTGGGCAATTTTGCCCATTGCTTGGGTGCCCCGGGTAGTTGGGACAGCACTTCCGGGGCTCCATGCTCCGCACTCAGAAACCGGTAAAACCCGCGGATAGCCGCCAGGCACCGGGACACCGAGGCCGGAGACAACTGTTGTGCACACAGATGATTCAGAAATCCCGTCAAATGCAGTGGGACGGCCAGCGGATTGGTTATGCCCTCCAACGCCAGGTATGCGCGCAATTTTTCGAGATCGCGTCGATAGGCCTGGACGGTATTGTTGGCGACGCCGCCCTCAACTCTCAAATTGGTCAGATGCTGGTCGATCAGGGCTTCGATACGCAACGGTTGCAGTGCCGGCTCGTCACTCATACGTGTCTTGCCTTTCTTGACAGTCAGCGACCCTGGCTTTATATACCACATTGCGCAACAATGTCTCATGAACATCGCCACGTTCTCTTTGTCCTCCACCCTTCTTTGGTTGCTTCTCCTCAGTTTCGGTTTCTGGCCGGGGGCGACACTCGCACAGGTGTTGCCCGTGGAACTGACCGAAGAACAGGGTCTCGCCCGAATCAAGGCTCAACTCGAACAGGAACGCACCGGAGAGGCGATTCGATTGATCGAACGGTTTCTCGATCAATCCGACACGCCCGTGTTCATCGAGCAATTCTCTTTTTTGCATGCGATCGCCCTGGAAGCCGAGGGACAATTCAACCAGGCCATTCCCGCCCTCGAACAATTCCTCGAAGAATTTCCGGGCTCAACACTGGCCCACGATGCCCGGTTGAGGCTGGGCACCCTCTATACCGAAGGACAACGGCCTAAACGGGCCATTTCCATCCTGTCCCGAGTCCTGGATCTGAGTTCGGACGAAACCCTACGCGCCGAGGCCTTCTACCGGTTATGCCTGGCATACGAGTCAACCGGTCAGTACCTTCGAGCCATTGAAACCGCATTGCATCATGCCGAACAATCGGGGGCGGAGAAACGACGGGATCTCCTGGACTACGTTCAGCATCTCATCCTGGAAAAAATGAACGAACCATCCCTCGGTGAGGTCATGGATGCCTTTCCGGACACGTCTCCCGGTGATCTGGCCTTAATCCGCCTCATTGAATTCCACAAGTCACGAGACGACCATACAATGGCCGAACGGGACATCCGCGCCTTTCTTCAACGCTTTCCCGATCATCCCTATGCCCGGACCGCGACCGCGCTGCTGCAGACCGTCACTGCCGGAATCAAAGCTCATCGCCACGTGATCGCGGCGACGTTGCCTTTCTCGGGAAAAATGAAACACTTTGGAACCGAGACGTTCAACGGCATCCGGTTGGCTCTGGAAGAGGATGAGGCCCTTGGGAATTCCAACGCCGTCGGCCTGGTGGTCAAAGACAGTGCCCTTCCGACAGCCCAACTTCGTCGCGATGTGTCACAACTGCTCGACGAATTTGACCCCATCGCCCTGATTGGTCCTTTGTTGACCCGAGAGGTTCAACTCCTGGCCGATATCCCGGACTTCGCGGCCATACCCTTTATTTCACCCACCGCAACCTTGCCCAACGTCAAGCAATTCGGACGGTATTGGTTCAGCAGCGCCATGACGCTCTCCCTCCAGATCAACCGGCTGGTGGACTATGCCATGCAGCAGTTCGGGTATACGCGTTTTTGCATCCTGGTCCCGCAGACGCCCCATGGGAAAACGTTGCTTCACATTTTTCAACAGGCCGCGGTTCAAAATGGAGGAGAGGTGATTGCCGCGGAGTGGTATCAGCCGGGAACGACCGATGCGTCACGTCAAATCATTCGCATGAAAGAGACGGACTTGAGCCTCTATGGAGAAATGCTGCCGCTGGTACCCAAGGAGCCGGTCAATCCGGAAAATGATGTGCTCACGAAAGACACGGCACCTGAGAACGGGAATGAAGAAGACGTGCCGTTAATCTATACTCCCGGATTCGATGCCTTGTTTCTGCCGGGCCATCCGACCGACGTGGCGTTTCTGGCCGCGCAACTCGCCTTTTTCGACGTGAACGTCCCCCTGTTGGGAACGAATGCCTGGAACCACCCCAATCTCCTGACGTGGGGACGCAGTTCAATTGATGGGGGGCTGTTCGGCGACGCCCTGTTTCTTGAGACCACCGATCCGAAAACCCAACGTTTTATCACCGCCTATCGTGAACGGTTTCAGTCTGATCCATCCATTTTTGCGGTCCAGGCTTACGATGCCATGCACGTGGTCCTTGATACGATCCATCGCGGGGCTACGACGGGGCCTGACGTCCGCATCCAACTCTTTGTCCGGCATGATCTTCCCACTCTGGGCGGTTTGGAAAAATTCGATGAGGGTGGCATCCTCACGCGTAAAGTGTATATGATCCAAATTCGGAATGGCCGGTTCGTCCAATTGAATTGAGGAGCATGCTGTCTTCATGGCCCAATTTTTTCATACCCTGTCCTATGTGATCCTTCCGCTCATGGTGGCCGTGGTCCTGCACGAGTATGCGCACGGGTGGGTCGCCAATTATTACGGAGATGCGACGGCTCGGGAGCACGGCCGGTTGACGCTCAATCCACTCGTCCACATCGACCGGTTCGGCACCATTATCGTTCCCCTGCTCTGCCTGTTGATGCCCGGAGGGTTCCTGTTCGGTTGGGCGAAACCCGTTCCCGTGACGCCGGGACGTTTGCGCAACCCTCGGCGCGACATGGCCCTCGTGGCGGCAGCCGGTCCGGCCATGAACTTCGTCCTGGCCATTCTGAGCGGCATCCTGTTGAACGTCCTGCTCACCATCGATCCCACGCTACAGGAGAATTGGCCCCCACAGCCGGGCGTGCCTCCCCGAAGCGACCTGTTGGGAATGCTCCTGTTGCCGTTGGCCGCCATGGCCCTGTTTTCGATCATCATCAACACCTTACTCTTTGCGTTTAACCTGCTTCCGGTTCCCCCGCTTGACGGAGGCCGGATCCTCTTGAGCAGCCTGCCGCTCAAACCGGCCGCCCTGCTCAGCCGCCTGGAGCCCTACGGCATGCTGGTGATCCTCGGCCTGATTTTTTTTGATTCACGGATTCACGTGGTGAGCAGCTTTATCGGGACGATCTTCCAATTCATAACCGGCAGTATTCTCTCAAGGTTGGTATTGTAATTGCTTGTGAAGGAGTGAACGATGCGCGTGTTAAGCGGCATGCAGCCCAGTGGGCGCCTGCACCTGGGGAATTATCTGGGAGCCCTCACAAATTGGAAAACGCTTCAGGACACCCATACGTGTTTCTTCTTCGTGGCGGATTGGCATGCACTTTCTACCAATTACGAAGACACCGGCCACGTCAGGACCTACGTCCGGGAATTGCTGATCGACTGGCTCGCGGCGGGGATCGACCCTGAACGGTCCACGGTCTTTATCCAATCGCACGTGCCGGAACATGCCGTGTTGCAGTTGCTCCTCTCGATGCTGACCCCGGTCTCGTGGCTTGAACGGAACCCCACGTATAAGGAAAAACAGGAACAGCTGGAGGAACGTGACCTCTCCACGCATGGGTTTTTGGGATATCCCGTTCTGCAGGCTGCGGACATCCTGCTTTACAAAGCCAATGCCGTGCCGGTCGGCAAGGACCAGCTCCCCCACCTGGAACTGACCCGCGAAATCGCCCGGCGGTTCAACAGTCTCTATACCCCCGTGCTGGTGGAACCCAAGGAACTGCTCACGGAATTTCCCAAAGTCGTCGGCACCGATGGTCGCAAAATGAGCAAGAGTTACCGGAATACGATCAACCTGTCGGACACCGAACCCACGGTCCGGCAAACCCTCAAGACCATGGTCACCGACCCGGCACGGGTGAGACGAACCGACCCGGGGAACCCCGAGATTTGTCCGGTGTTCGAATTCCACAAGATGTATTCCGAACCCGCGGTCATTGAGCAAGTCAACCAGGAATGCCGCACGGCGGCTATCGGCTGCATCGACTGCAAGAAATTCGTGGCGGACCGCGTCGTGGCGCAACTGTCTCCCATTTGGGAAGCTCGCGGCTCGCTCGAAGCCAACCCCGCGCGACTCGACGAAGTGGCCAGGCACGGGTGCGAACGCGCGTCCGAGATCTCCCGTCAAACGCTCGGAGAGGTCAAGGAAGCCATGAAGATTTGACTTCATTTGCTCCCGAACGTATTATGTAGTTTTACCCTCTCCTGACGAATTTTTAGCTCATTTCACAAACAGGATCGTATGGCTATACGTGTGGGCATTAACGGGTTTGGACGGATCGGGAGAAACTTTTTTCGAGCCTCCCTGGGTGACCCGTCCATTCACGTCACCGGAATCAACGACCTGACCGACTCGAAAACCCTGAGTCACCTGTTGACGTTCGACTCGGTCCATGGACGGTTTCCGGGAACAGTGGAAGCCGGAGACGATCACCTGCTGGTCAACGACCAACGTATCAGCGTCTTTGCCGAACGGGACCCCAAGGAATTGCCCTGGAAAACGCTCGGCGTCGACGTGGTCATCGAGGCAACCGGCCGCTTTACCGACCGGGAAGCGGCAAGCCAACATTTATCAGCCGGCGCGTGCCGTGTATTGATCTCGGCTCCGGGCAAAAACGCCGACCTCACGGTTGTATTGGGAGTGAACGAACAATCGTATGATCCCCAGTCGCACCACGTCATCTCCAATGCGTCGTGTACGACCAACTGTCTGGCTTCGGTGGCCAAAGTCCTGCTTGAACAATTCGGCATCGACCACGGCTATATGACCACGATTCATTCCTATACCAATGACCAGCAACTGCTGGATTTGCCTCATAAGGACTTGCGGCGCGCCAGAAGCGCGGGCCTCTCGATGATTCCAACCTCGACCGGTGCAGCCAAAGCCGTACATTTGGTCATCCCGGAACTGAAGGGCAAACTCGACGGGATCGCCATTCGCGTCCCCACCCCCAATGTGTCACTGATCGACTTGGCCGTGGAGACCGAACGGGACTGTGACGCCGCCGAAGTCAACTCCGCCTTTGCCCGGGCTGCCGAAGGTCCGCTCAACGGTATTCTGGGGTATTCCGAAGATCCGATTGTCTCCATTGATTTGAACGGAAGCTCCTATTCGGCGGTTGTCGATGCACCCCTCACGACCGTGATGAATCGCCGGTTCGTCAAGGTCTTTGCCTGGTACGACAACGAGTGGGGCTATTCCTGCCGGTTGAGGGATCTGGTGAAATTTTTAGCCTCGAAGAACTAAGCGTTCAGGCTTCGTCCTCCTGCAACCCACCAAGCCGGGAGGAAAGGAAGTATCGTGCATATCACCAAACAAACCATTGATCAGGTCGACCTGCAAGGGAAACGGGTCATTATCCGCGTGGACTTCAACGTGCCGCTCGACGAAGACCGAAAAATTACGGACGATTCCCGGATTCGCGCGGCGATTCCCACCATCAACCACGTGGTTGACGAAGGCGGGAGCGTGATTCTGTGTTCCCACCTGGGGCGTCCCAACGGAAAGGTCTGCCCGGAACTCAGCCTCGTGCCGGTGGCCAAACGCCTGAAACGCCTGTTGGGGAAGGAAGTGACGTTCGCCCCGGACTCCACCGGTCCGCTTGTAAAAAAACTCGCGAGCCAACTGCAACCCGGCGACGTCCTCTTGCTGGAAAATGTCCGGTTTCATCCCGGAGAGGAAACCAATGACAAAGCGTTCGCATCAGAACTGGCTTCATTGGGTGACGTCTTCATCAATGATGCGTTCGGCACCGCACACCGGTCCCACGCCTCCACCGCGGGGATTCCCTTATTCATCAAAACGTCCGCAGCCGGATATTTGATGAAACGTGAAGTGGAGTATCTCGAAGGGGCCGTGGAAAGTCCCGTCCGCCCGTTTGTCGCCCTCTTGGGAGGGGCAAAAGTCTCGGGAAAAATCGGAGTGATCAAAAACCTCGAAACCAAAGTTGACAAGGTTGTGATCGGCGGCGGTATGGCGTTTACGTTTCTGAAAGCCATGAACCTCGAAATCGGCCGGTCCCTGGTTGAAGACGAGATGCTGGATTTCGCCAAAGGCGTGTACGAACGATCCATCGAGCAAGGTATCAAATTTTATCTGCCGGTGGATTGCGTGGTGGCGGCTAGCCTGGACCCGGGCGCCGAAACAAAAATCGTTCCCACTCAAGAGATCCCCGAAGGATGGTATGGACTGGATATCGGGCCCGCCTCCGTCAAACTCTTTACCGAGGCGGTGGAAAATGCCAAAACCATCCTCTGGAACGGGCCGATGGGTCTGTTTGAACGAGACGCCTTTGCCCGGGGCACCCAAGCCATGGTCCATGCCGTCGCCAATGCCTATGCCCTGACCATCGTCGGAGGCGGCTCGACGGCCTTGGCCATCCACCGCGCCGGCGAAACCGACAGCATGTCGTTTATTTCAACGGGGGGCGGTGCAGCCCTCACCTTGTTGGAGGGAGGAAACATGCCAGGGCTGGCGGCCCTACCGGCCCGCTAATGGGTCCTGCTCCTTCCTGTTACCCTGCTTTCTTACGGTCACCGCGTTCGTGAACCCCAGACTCATCGCAGGCAATTGGAAGATGCACAAGACGACGGCCGAGGCCGTCGAATTTGTCCATCGATTCCGGCAAACCCTGGAACAGGATGTCCGCGTGGAAATCCTGCTCATGCCCCCGTTTACCGCTCTTGACGGCATCCGGCAAATCCTCCGTGCCGGCGACCCCTTCAAACTGGGCGCGCAAGACCTGTCCTGGGAAGAAGAAGGAGCCCATACGGGTGAGGTTTCCGGTCGTATGCTGAAAGACGTGGGCTGCCAATCGGTCATCGTCGGACATTCGGAACGCCGTCGACTCCTGGGAGAAACCGATGCCCACGTCAATAAAAAACTGAAGGCCGCGTTGCAACACGGCCTCGCTCCCATTCTCTGCGTGGGAGAAACACTGGAGGAACGACAGGCCGGTCAGACCCAAGACGTGGTCAAAAAGCAAATGCTGAGCGCGTTAGCCGGCGTGCCGGCCGAACGTATCACCGGACTCGCCATCGCCTATGAACCGGTTTGGGCCATCGGCACCGGGTACGCCGCGACCGTCCCCCACATTGAAGACGTGCATGCCTTTCTTCGCACCATCCTGAAGAAGGAACGGCCGCAAATCGCAGACACCACGCGGATCCTCTATGGCGGAAGCGTGGCCCCTGAAAATGCCCCTGAACTGTTTGGATCGGGTGAGGTGAATGGAGCCCTGGTCGGAAAAGCTTGTCTTGATCCTGAAAGCTTTGCTAAGATCTGCCGGATCGCCTCTTGAATCCATGACGAAATAACCATCTGGAAACATCCATGTATACGGCCACCGTCATTCTCCATCTCATCGTCTGCTTTTTGATGATCGCCGCGATCCTGCTTCAGGCAGGGAAGGGCGCCGAAATCGGCGCGGCGTTCGGCGGATCCAGTCAAACGGTATTCGGCAGTCGCGGGCCGGGAACGTTTCTGAGCAAAGTCACGGTCGCGGCGGCCGTTATTTTCATGATGACTTCCCTCGGGCTGGCGTTACTGTCCAAACAGGAACACGTCGCGTCGGTGATTGACGTTCCCGCCACGTCCGGCGAATCAACTTCCTCCACTCCGGACAGCACGGAAGCCGTTCCTGAAACCGAGGCTCCCGACGCATCGGGTGCCCCCACGGAATCCTCCGACGAGCACTCTGAACACTCGCCGCAGTAAGCTTGCCCCCTTTGCCCCTTGAGAGCGAGGGAGTTTGGTGGCGGGTTACGCGTGCGGCTCACCCGGTTTACACCGGCGTCAGCCATTGGGCGTGGGAATCGTCTTCGCCCTTTACGATGTCAAAGAAGGTTTTCTGCAGAAGGTCCGTGACCGGGCCCCGTTTTCCGGTTCCGATCTGACGGTCGTCGATTTCCCGAACCGGCGCCACTTCGGCGGCTGTTCCCGTGAGGAACACTTCCTCGGCCACGTATAAGGCATCCCGGGTAAACCGTTCCTCCACCACTGGAATGTTTTTCTCCTTGGCCAACTCCAGGATGGAATGACGAGTGATCCCTTCCAGGATGGACGTCAAGGGAGTGGTCTTGAGCACGCCCTTTGACACGATGAACACGTTTTCGCCGGTCCCCTCGGCCACGTAGCCCTCCGTATCCAGGAGAATGGCCTCGTCGTACCCCGCGCTTTTCGCCTCACACTTGGCCAGGATGGAATTCACGTAGTATCCGGAGACTTTTGCGCGGGTCATCGACACGTTGACGTGGTGGCGGGTAAAGGACGACACCTTGGCCCGGATTCCATGCACCAGGGCGTCCTCTCCCAAATAGGTACCCCACGGCCAGGCGGCAATCGCCAGCTTGACGGGATTGTTCCCGGGATACAGCCCCATTTCCCCATAGCCCACGTATAGCAAGGGACGGATATAGCAGGAGTCCAGTTTATTGATCCGAACCGTCTCCACGATGGCCTCGAACACGTCCTTGCGGCTGTACGGGACGTTCATCATCACGATATGCGCCGACTCGAACAGCCGGTCCACGTGCTCGCGCAAGCGAAAAATCATCGATCCGGCTTTCCCCTGGTAGCAACGGATGCCTTCAAAGGCACCCAGGCCGTAGTGCAAGGAATGCGTCAGCACGTGGACGGAAGCGTCGTCCCAATTCACAAAGGTTCCGTCCATCCAGATTTTTTCACTCGGCGTTACCATGCCCCACCTTTCTGCTTCCAACTCGCTATTCTCATATCCTTAGCTTATAACGAGGTGGTCCCAGCCTGTCAATCCGGCCGTTTCGACTTCCCGACCCGCCTTGACACCCCTTTCCGGTGCATGATACATGTGCAGGCAATGAAAGGGTAACGCTCTTATGTACGCGATCTTGGAAACCGGCGGAAAACAATACCGGGTCGAACGTGGTTCGATCCTTCAGGTCGAAACGCTGCACGCTGAAGTCGGCCAAACCTTGGAGTTGAAGCCCGTCCGGTTCATTGCAACGGGTGAGGAACTCCTTCGCGGACAACCGGCGATCGAAGGGGCGCACGTCCAAGCCACGGTGATTCGGAACGGCCGAAGCCGGTCGATCACGGTATTCAAGAAAAAACGCCGGAAAAATTACCGGAAAACCCGCGGACATCGTCAATCATTCACCCAACTCCGCGTCGATGACATCATCACGGGCTAGCAAAAGGACCGGGCATGGCACATAAAAAAGGCGGCGGTTCATCTCGAAACGGACGCGACAGCAATCCTCAATACCTGGGCGTCAAACGATACGCCGATGAACGGGTACAACCCGGCAACATTCTCATTCGCCAACGAGGCACGAAATTTTATCCCGGCTATAACGTCGGGATGGGCCGGGATCATACCCTCTTTGCCAAAGTGGCCGGAATCGTAAAAATCGAAGGAGGCGAAGCGCGCCGTAAGATCAGCGTGTATCCCGCCTCAACATAAACAACCCATCTTCCTCCCCGGGCTCTTTCTCTTCCATCTTCCTATGACAATCGTGGTGCCGCATGTTTATCGACCACGCAAAAATTTTTGTACGGTCCGGCAACGGCGGGAACGGCGGTTGTAGTTTCCGGCGGGAAAAATTCGTGCCCCATGGCGGTCCGGACGGCGGTGACGGCGGAAACGGCGGAAGCGTGGTGGCCACGGCATCGACCCGCGTCACCACGTTACTCGACTTGAAATACCGGCGCCACTATGAGGCCGAATCCGGAGCGCCGGGGCAAAAAGCCAATCGTCATGGCCGTACCGGTGCCGACGTCACGATCACCGTGCCAGTCGGAACCGTCATCAGATGCACGGACACCCACGAACTCCTGGCCGATCTGGTGACACCCGAACAGCGCGTGATCGTGGCCAAGGGAGGGAAAGGCGGCAAAGGCAACGCCCGCTTTGCCACCTCCACGAACCGGGCACCCCAGACGTTTGGAGAGGGGACGCCCGGTGAAGCATTGCACCTCGACCTGGAACTGAAACTCCTGGCCGATGTCGGACTCGTGGGATTTCCCAACGCCGGAAAGTCCACGCTGATTTCCACGCTCTCGGCCGCTCGGCCGGACATTGCCGACTACCCCTTCACAACTCTGCAACCCCATTTGGGAGTCGTCCCCATGGGCGAATACGACAGTTTCGTCATGGCCGACATTCCCGGCCTTATTCAAGGTGCCCATCGGGGCAAGGGCCTGGGCCATCAATTTCTCAAGCATATTCAACGAACGCGGTTCCTGTTGTATCTTATTGATGTTTCCGACTGGACCACGGATGATCCCGTGAACACGTTACGTGTGTTGCAGGAAGAGTTGTCCGCCTTCGATCGCACCCTGGGGACACGTGCCTTCGCCGTCGTCGGAACCAAAATCGACACCCAAGGCAACGGGCAGCGCCGCCGGGAGATCGAGCGCCATTGCCGGGACCAACAGATGACCTTCTTTCCCATCTCCTCGGCCACACGCGAGGGGCTCGACACCTTACGGACGTTCATGGCTCAACGCCTTAAGGCAATCGAGGCGGCATGAGGGATCACATCGGCTCATACGTCAAACGGCTCGTCATCAAAATCGGCAGCAGCATCCTCGCCGCCCCGGCGGGTTTGCGGCTCGACCACATTCAACGCCTCTCCGCTGAAATCGCCGGTCTCAAGCAGGAACAACGGGAAATCATCATGGTGTCATCGGGGGCAATCCTGGCCGGCATCGGGAAACTCGGCCTCAAGGCCTATCCGAAAACCCTGCCTTTGCAACAAGCCGCGGCTTCGGCCGGACAAAGCCATCTCATTCACGCCTATGAAACCTGTTTTCAGGAAGCCGGACAACACATCGCCCAAGTCTTGCTCACCCATGAAGACCTGGCCGATCGCAAGCGCTTTCTCAATGCACGGCACACGCTGACGACGTTACTCAAGTTGGAGAGCATTCCGATTATCAATGAAAACGACGCCGTCTCGGTGGACGAGATTCGTTTCGGTGACAACGATACCCTCGCGGCACAGGTCGCCCACCTGGTCGATGCGGACCTGTTGATTATTCTGTCTGACGTCGACGGGCTGTTCACCCGGGACCCTCGACGCGACCCGGAAGCGACGTTGATCTCACACGTGACGGACATCACTCCGGAGATCGAACAAGGAGCGGGAACCTCGCAGAGCCAGGAAAGCCGCGGGGGCATGGTCACGAAAATCCAGGCGGCCAAACTGGCCCGTCAATTCGGAGTCCCCACGTTGTTGCTCAACGGTGAAACCCCGGGCCTGCTGTCAACCGTCCTGGCCGGCTCAGACCACGGCACCCTGTTCTTTCCTCAAGGCCGGAAGCTCCCCAGCCGGAAACATTGGATCGCCTATACGCTCCGGTCAAAGGGAACCCTCGTGCTGGATGCCGGCGCCGTCACGGCGCTCACCACCCGGGGGAAAAGCCTGTTGCCTTCCGGGATCGTCGACGTGAACGGTACGTTCGCGGCAGGTGATCCCGTCTCTTGTGTAGACGCGGATGGCAAAGAGTTTGCCAAAGGATTGGTGAATTTTTCATCGGACGTCGTCACCGACATCAAGGGGCGTCGAACCAACGAGATTTCCCAGGGGGCCGGCACTCACGAATATGAAGAAGTCATCCACCGGGACAACCTTGCGCTTTTGGGCTGACCGCCTCAATCCCAATCCTCCGTCGTGACGCGGTGAGCGACTCCCCCCTGACACGAATTGGTTTGCTGGGCGGCACGTTCAACCCCGTTCACAACTGCCACCTTTCGATTGCCGGACAGGCGCAACGGGCATTGGCGCTCGACCGGGTGATTTTCATTCCTTCGGGAACGCCTCCTCACAAATCGGGTGAATCGTTGGCCCCGGCACACCATCGATTGAGCATGGTGCAACGCGCGGTTGCGGATCTGCCGGACTTCGCGGTTTCCGACGTGGAAGCCAACGCGCCGGCGACGTCCTATACCATCGATACGGTCCGAACGCTTCGGGCAACCGTGAAGGGAGAACTCTGGTTTCTTATCGGTCTTGATGCGTTTCTCGAGATTGGAGAATGGAAATCGGCCGATGCCTTATTGGCCTCGATGAACTTTCTGGTGTTGTCGCGGCCCCACGTTTCCTTTTCCCGGGTGGCCTCGCTGACGCTGTTCCCTCCCCTGCCGGCCGCGCAACTTGAGCGTTTGGATGAGGGACAACAGCAGCGCGTGGATCACCCCATCGGCCCGCAAACGACGATCACGTTCCTGCGAATTGACCCCTGCGAGGTGTCCTCGTCCGATGTTCGAGAACGCATCAGGAAGGGTGCAGGTGTCACGGACTGGTTGCCACCCCCGGTGCATTCTTATATAATCGAACACAATTTGTACGTCCTGGGTTAAGGAGCTGCCCTATTTCAGACACGAAACACAAAGCCTTGGTTATCGGAGGCATCGCCCTCGACAAACAAGCCTCCGACGTCATGGTCCTGCAAATAGGACACCTCACCTCGATTGCCGATTATTTTGTCATTTGCTCCGGAAATTCAGGGCGGCAGGTCAAAGCCATCGCCGAAACTATCCGGCAGGAAATGGCTCATTGCTTCGGAGACCACGGTACGATAGAGGGAGAAACCGCGGCGAACTGGGTCCTTCTCGATTATCAAGACATCATCGTGCACATTTTCCGTGAAGAAAGTCGCACGTATTACGGTCTTGAGAACATGTGGAGAGACGCCCCGCAAATCCCGTCAACAGAATATGATTCGCAAGCCCTGAGGACTCTGTTGTCGCAGCCCCCAGAATCGCCGAAGAGGCTGCATCAAGCAAGCTGACACCATAGTTTGATTGCCGAGGAAATACGCGCATGACTCGATTCGACGTGCTTGCGGAACAGGTACTGGAAGGCCATCCGGTCACCCGTGAAGAAGGCTTGGAACTCCTCCAAACCGACGACGCCCAACTTTTACCCCTCGTCAACGCCGCGTATACGATTCGTCACACCTATTTCGGTCGAAAAGTCACCATCCAAATGTTGTTCAACGCCAAGAGCGGCGCTTGTCAGGAAGATTGCCATTATTGTTCGCAATCCAGCATTTCCACGGCTCCCATCGACCGCTATGCGTTGGTGTCACCGGAAGAAATGCTCAAAGCCGCCCGCCGGGCCCATGAAGCCAAAGCGGAACGGTATTGCGTGGTAATTAGCGGACGAAGCCCACTTGAGAAAGAAGTGGAGGGCATCGCCTCGGCAGTAAAGCGGATCAAGCAGGAACTGCCGATGCAGGTCTGCTGCTCCCTGGGACTCCTCACGGCACCCCAGGCCAGACAACTCAAGGCCGCCGGAGTGGACCGCATCAACCATAACCTGAACACGAGCGAGGCCTACCACTCTTCCATCTGCACGACCCACACGTATCAGGACCGGATGACCACCTTACGCAACGCACGCGCCGCGGGCCTCGAATTGTGTTCGGGGGGAATCGTCGGCATGGGCGAGTCCGACGAAGATCTGGTGGACCTGGCCTTGGCCCTGAAAGACCTCAACCCCGACTCGATCCCGTTGAACATGCTGCATCCGATTCCCGGGACCCCCTTGGCCGACGCCAGACACCTGACCCCGCAACGGTGCCTGAAAATCCTCTGCCTGTTCCGCTTTGTTCATCCGCAAAGAGAGCTGCGCGCGGCAGGAGGACGGGAGTTCAATCTCCGGTCCCTGCAACCCCTGGCCCTGTACGTGGCGGATTCGCTGTTCGTCAACGGCTACCTCACGACCCCCGGCGACCCCGCCCATGAAGTCGAACAGATGCTCACAGACATGGGCTTCGAAGTGGCGGGAGAAAAACCTGCTCTCACTGATTCCGTTGTTCCGATCACCTAAAAGCAAATCAGAGCGGGTTTCGTCATCCGCCCCTCACTCGTACCGTAATCCGTCGGCGATGGCGCCGTGGGTGGCCCAGCGGGCCGGAAGATATCCGGCTAACAGCCCCGTCAAGCCTGCGACCAGAAAGGCTTCCAGGATGGTCTTGGAGGGTACGGTCATGTGAATGGTCCAGCCGAAGGACTGTGTATTGATCACATTGATCAAGAGAGTGGCAAGCAAGATCCCGGCAAGTAACCCGAGACCCAACCCCAGGAAACCCAGGCAGAGGGATTCACGGACCACCAATCCCTGGACTTGCCTGCGACTGCCGCCGATCGCGCGAAACGTGGCAAACTCCCGTTGCCGTTCGATTACGGTCGTCAGGAGCGTATTGATAATCCCCAGCAGGCCGACGATCACCGTGACGAGTTCCAACCCGTAGGTCAACCGAAAGGTGCGGTCAAAGATTTCGAGGATATGCGTCCTGAGTTCCATGTTACTGATGATCGACACCGGTATGAGCGAACCAAGCGCCTTCTTCATGTCGCCCCGCACACGTTGAGCGTTCGCGTCCGGCTCAAGATACACCGCCAACACCGTGGACGTGCGATCACCCCACCATCGCTCATACAGCGACCGGTCCAGCACGATCTTTCCGCCGTCCGTCGCATAATCGTAAAAGACGCCGGCCACGGGAAAATCCTGTTGCCCGACGCCGGTCGGCAAAGACAGGACGTCACCCACATTGACTCCCAACCGCCCGGCCAACACTTCCGAAACCACGACACCCCGTTCGGCAACGGCTTGACGAAGCCTGCGGGAAGAATCGCCGTCCACGAACAGGTATCGACTCCGTTCCGCGTGAAGAGCGAGATCGCGTGCTGCGAGGTAAGCCTGGGTGGCTCCCACTTGAATGCGCACCTGGCGGTAGGGGTCCACGGCTGCCACGCCCGGCACCTCCCCGGCCAGCCTGACCATTTCAGGGGAAAGGCGAAAAACGTTCTCACGCGGGTCGGCATCCAATCCTTTCTCATGTGGCGTCACGACGAGATCCGCCATCAAGGTCTGATCGATCCATCGCTCAACGGTATCCCGGAAACTCTCGATCATCACCCCGACACCCACGACAATGGCAATGCCGACCATAAAAGCGGAGAGCGTCACGCTGTTTCGACCCGAAGACCTGGCGATCTGATCCACGGCCAAGCGAGTCATGGACCCTGAATTCAAGCCTGCCTTCGACGTCTCTCCCCACCGTTCGGTCCCGTCGCGGTCAGGATTCCGGCGTGACCGGACAGAGGCCACCAAACCCAGCAGGTGAATGCCGAGAGGAGAGAGGAGCGTGCATCCCAACAGGACGCAAAACGCCGCGGCATATCCAAATACGGGAAGGCCGTTGACCGGACCGGGCAAAGAGAGCAACCCGGCCAGACCCAGCACCCCTCCGGCCAGGAAAGTCCATCGACCATGATGATGTCGCGTGGTTTCGTATTGTCCGGGCGCAATGGCCAACGCCGGTGCGGTCCGGCTTGCCTCCAGGCACGGGCCCAACGCCCCGATCACGGACAGGACCATGCCCAAGAGGCCTCCTCCCAAGAACACAGGCAACGTCAATAGCAGTTCGCCAAGAGTCGGGATGCCATAGAGTTCGGAAACCGTTTCCCGTTCGAGTCCCACAAGCCAATGCGCCAACCCGCTCCCGAACACGGAACCCAGGCATCCTCCGGCAATGCCGGTCATGATCGCTTCACCCAGAAACAACAGGACGATGTGTCGCCGAAACATGCCTATCGCTCGCAGGATCCCGATCTCCCGTCGATATTGGACAACGGAAAATCCGACCGCGTTGTAGATCAAGAACGTTCCGACGAAGAGCCCGACCATACTGAGCGTGGTCAGGTTCAACTGAAAGGAGGTGAGCATCCGTTGCACCTGGGCGTTGCGTTGGGATGGACGACTGACCAGGACGGACGGCCCCAACTGCGCTTGCAAGTCCTGAATCACGTGGTCCACGGGAACGCCGGGTGCAGTCACGACGTCCACCCCATCAAGTTGGCCGAGTCGATCCAATTGTATTTGGGCGGCGGCAATATCCATGATAACCATGGAATCCCATCGTGTTTCATCGCCGGAAAACGTCAAGAGCCGGCTCACGGTGGCCCCGAATCGACGTGGCCCAACGTGGACGGTCACGGGATCACCCCGGGACACCCCCAAACTGGTCGCCAACTCGCGATCGACAAAAATCGCGTCCGGGCTGAGCAAGGGATCCAGCGAGAATTCCGCGTCACCGGAGGCTTGCTGCATACCCGTCTCCCTACCGAGTACGTCCAATAAGTCGAGGCCCCATACCATACTGGTCCGGGGATCTCCGTCAGCCGTTTCGAGCGTGACGGATTGTGAAAGATACGGATGGACGGCCCGGACGTCAGGATGCAGGCGAATCCGTTCGACCAGTGTTTCATCGAGTCGACGTTCCGCCCCTGAGATATGAATCGTGGCCTCGCCGGCAACCCGCGTGACGGTTCGCTGAAACGATTCGAAGACGGTTTGATTCGCCAGGTAGATGGCCAACACAGCCGCCACGCCAACGGCAACCCCGACGACCGTGAGCGTGGTCCTGAAAGGCCGGCTCGTCAAATGTCTGAAGGCCAGCGTGCCAAACAGGAATATCCGTTCCAAAAAATGTTGTCTCCTAAATTCCAGTTGTGGTAACGTACAACACCTTCAATCAAGAACTTCGGCGCACAAAGTACGTGCGAATCCCTTATGACCAAAACGGCTTCTCAGGAGAGCAGAAACAATTCCAAGGAAAGACCCGGCGAAGTGCTCTCGCTGACTGCCCGGCAAAAGGAAATTCTGTGTCTCGTGGCCCAAGGTCACACAAATCGGGAAATCGGCGAACAGTTGAACATCAGCGTCCGGACGGTTGAAGTCCACCGGTTCAATCTGATGCGACGGCTTCGCGTGCGAAACGTGGCCCAACTGCTCCGGCAAGCCATGTCCCTACGGCTTATCCCGAAGAATACCATCCCCACCGGCAAAGCCCACTGAGGGAACCCCTGAATTCATTTTCCTTCCACCCGGCCGCCTGACGGGCATGCATGAACCTCGATGGCGATATGGACAAGCCCGAGATTCTTGGGAAGACGCTCCTTGTATTGCGCGGGAGTTGCGGGATCGTGGGCCACAATGGCGATCACCACAGAAAAGATACTCGGACCGATAGACCATAGATGCAGGTCGGTGACTCTACTGTCTGTATCCGCTTCAATACTGTTCCTGATCCGGTCCCGGATGCTTTGAGGCCCCTGCTTGTCGAGGAGAATTCCGCTGGTGGTTCGCAACAAGCCGAATGACCAACTGGACACGAGGATGGCACCGATAATGCCCATCACCGGATCCATCCAAAGCAATCCTAGGTATTTCGCGGAGAGTAAGGCCACGATGGCCAGAAGAGACGTGAGCGCATCCGCCAGTACGTGCAAATAGGCTGCCTTCAGGTTGTGGTCATGGTGGTGCGCGTGATGGGAGTGGTCGTGGTGGTCGTCCACCCGAAGAATGAAGACGCTGGCTCCGTTGACCGCCAACCCGAGAACGGCCACGAGAATGGCTTGATCAACGATGATCAGCACCGGGTGAAGAAGCCGGTTCACACTCTCCCAAACCATCAGCAGGGCGAACAGGGCCAGCAGGACCGCACCGGTGAACCCTCCCAGGGCGTTGACCTTGCCGGCGCCGAAACTGAAATCCTCGTCGCGTGCGTGACGTCGCGCATAGACGTACGCGAAGACATTGAGGCTGAGGGCTCCGGCATGCGACGCCATGTGCAAGCCGTCGGCCAATAACGCCATGGACCCCGTCAGGACGCCCGCGATGATCTCCACGACCATCATCGTGCCGGTGACGGCAATGACGAGCAGCGTCCGCCGCTCCCCCGGGCGTTTCAGGTCCTGTCCGAATGTATGACTATGTTGCCAAGCCTGGACGTCATCGACGTGCATCTTTCCGTCTTTCCCGAGGCCGACTCAGAGTTCCTGTAACGTTCCGCGACAGTCCGAGAGGGAGGCGTAGCCTTTCCGTTGCAAGATTTCGCCGAGTTCCTTTTCCAGCCGTTGGAACACGCCGACCCCCTCGTCAACGAGAGCCGTTCCGATTTGCACGGCGGACGCCCCGCATAGAATATGTTCGAACACGTCCGTGCCCGAAACGACCCCCCCGGTCCCGATAATAGGCATCCTGCCGTCAAACAACTTCCAAAATGCCCGCACGTTGGCAAGGGCGACGGGTTTGATCATGGAGCCCCCGAGCCCCCCGAACCCGCCTTTGGGCTTGATCGCCACACGTTCCTGGTCCGGGTCGATCACCAACCCGTTTCCGACGGAATTGATGAGCGACAGAAAATCAACCTCCACATCCTGTAACATCCGGGCCGCGGCCTCATGGTGCACCGGATCGAAATACGGAGGGAGCTTGACGCCCATCGGGACGGTGATGATGTCCTTCAGTTCCAGGAGTAACGCACGGGAAGCCTCCACGTCATAGCCGATCTGCGGTTTTCCCGGAATATTCGGGCAGGAGAGATTCACTTCGATGAGATCGGGTGAAACGGCCGTGATCGCCCGGGCCGCTTCGAGAAAATCAGGCGGGCTCAACCCGGCAACGCTTGCAATAATGGGTTTCCCGAACTGCCGAAGGGTTGGAATGATGTCGGCATAGGCCGGATAGCCAAGATTGGGCAGCCCCATGGAATTGATGGAGCCCCCGGGAAAACTGTAATACCGGGGCTCCGGGTTGCCCTGCCGGAACGCCGGCGTCATGGACTTGGTCACGATCGCCCCGCTCCGGCTCCGGCCCAAGGCTTCCAGTTCTTCCCGGGTCACGCACAACGCCCCCGAGGCATTCATCAGGCAGGTTGAAAAACGGACGTTGGCAATCGTGGTTGAAAGATCCATCTCACGTCGTTCCGGAGACATGGGACATGGGATACAATTGCCCGCCCTCCAGTTCGTACACGTGATCCCCGGCCTTCGCGGCGGATTCCGAGTGCGTAACGAACACCACGGTCTGGGCAGCTTCTTTGGACATGCGCCGGATCAGCGCCACAATCTCTTTGGCGGTCCGGGAGTCGAGATTGCCCGTGGGTTCGTCCGCCAGCAGGATGCGCGGTCGATGGACGAGAGCGCGGGCCAAGGCCACGCGTTGCTGTTCTCCACCGGATAATTCCCAGGGCCGGTGCCCGGCCCGGTGGGAAACCCCCACCCGCTCAAGCGTCTCTGCAACGCGTTCTCGAATGACTGCCGACGACGTCTTCTGAAGCCGTAAGGGCAACCCGACGTTTTCGGCGGCCGTCAACCCGGGAACCAGATGAAACGCCTGAAAGACCATGCCGATCATCTCCCGCCGATACCGGGTCCACTCCGCATCAGAAAACCCGTGCGTGGGTTGGTCATCGAGACGAATGGCTCCCGAAGTCACGGTATCGAGACCCGCAACCAGATTCAGAAGCGTGCTTTTCCCGCTTCCGCTTGGGCCCATGATCACACAGAATTCTCCGGAGGCAACGTGAAGGTCCGCATCCCGAAGCACGGAGACCATGACGCTGCCCCGTTCATAGACTTTGCAGACACGATCCAAGGTGATCGTAGACACCGAGACCTCTCTCGACACTGCGAGCATGTGACGGCGACCTTGTCATCACGATTCCGTATAGCACATGATGGAAAGGGCCAACAACACGAGCTGACGGGACGTGCGGAACATCGGAGAGGCTTGTGAGATTGCCGCTCACGTCCCGGACCGGGAAAAACATGACCGCCCGATTGCTTCGCCGAGTCCTCCACATGGTGTTTCCCATGAATTGTCGGGTATGCGACAAGGCCTTGGAGGACGACCCTGTTCCCTTTTTTTGTCAACGCTGCTGGAACCGGATTGAGCCCATCCGTTCACCCTGTTGCCCTCGCTGCGCGCATCCTTTTCCTTCTCCGCACGCGCTGACTCATAGTTCCGAACACCTGTGCGGACCCTGTCGAAAACACCCGCCGGCCTATCACCGGGTCTGGACGCCTTACGCCTACGAATCCCCATTGAAGGAAGCCATCGGGCTATTGAAGTACCGGGGCAAAACTCACTTAGCCCCGGCCTTGGCTCACCTGATTGCCCAAACCCACCCTATCCCCTCGAACGTCGACGTCCTGATCGCCGTCCCGTTACACCCCGACCGGCTGCGCGAACGGGAATATAATCAGGCGCTCCTGCTGGCCCACCACTTGGGCCGACAATGGAATCTTCCCGTTCTCATCGACGTGCTCAGACGGACCAAGCCCACCCCTCCCCAAACGTCTCTCACGCGAAGGGAGCGGCTCAAGAACCTTCGGAGATGCTTTGCCGTGGCGACCCCTTCTGCGGTTGAGGGCAAAACCACGCTGCTCGTGGATGACGTGTTCACCACGGGGACCACGGTCAATGAATGCGCCAAGGCGCTCAGAAAAGCCGGTGCGGAGGCCGTCTACGTTCAAACCCTGGCCAGGATGAGAGCCCATGAATCGTGAGCCGCGAGAAAAGAACCTCTTGACTTTATAGATGGTTTTATCTAGTCTAAATACCTGAGCTCTGCCTGCGCAGAGCGCTCCCATGGCTGTTGGAAAGGAAACGCACCATGTTTGCCGGACAATATCATTGTAAACTCGACGAGAAAGGTCGCTTCATTTTCCCGACCCCTTTACGCGAGCAGGTCGAAGGAGACCGCGTGATTTTCGTCAAAGGGCAGGATCTTCCGTTGTCCGCCTATTCGGTGCAAGAGTGGGAACAAGTCCTTGTGCGCGTCAAGGAGACGTTTGACGAGGATCAAAGCCGGCTCTTCATGCATTACGTCGTGGCTGAAGCCGCGTCTTCCGAAATTGACAAGACGGGCCGGGTCCTTATCCCCGGACGGCTGAGAAAAGTCATCCCCCTTGAAGATGACATGGAAATCGTGGTCGTGGGCATGTTTCACCGGTTCGAAATCTGGAATCCTTCCGAATGGCGTCGCTATCTCATGCAGCACGATGAGCAATTGGAAGAAAACTTCGGGAAAATGCTCAACCTGCTGTAGGCCACCGGGATCTACATATTCCACGCACCCGGACGAATTTCTTTAACCCCCCTGCGGACCTTACCCGTGCCCCTATCGGATCGATCGGGAAACCTTCCTCAATACGTTGTGAAAAACCGTCGCGGAGGGTCAGCCAGGGTGACCGGCGCCTCCATTGCCCAATTTTTGCAGGACACCGCCATTAACGCTTCATCGGGATCTCGGAAGAAACCCAAGCGGCCTCGTCTCTCCACAGAAATTTCCCTGCCTGGAACGCGTCTCTCCCTGACCGGCAACGCCCTTTCGCTCACCCTGCCCCTTCCCCCCAGCATCAACCGGCAATATGCCACGGTCAACGGCCGCCGCGTGTTGTCGGCAACGGGGCGTCGCTACAAGGTCACGGTCGGCCAATTGTTCATGACGGCTCCCTCTTCATCCGAATGGACCGCTTTTTTGCAGAAGGCCCAGGCACATTTCCTGACGCTGACCATCCACTTTTACTTTCCGACATTGTTACGACGGGATATCGACGGCGGGCTGAAAATCGCGCAAGACTCCCTCTGTGAAGCCATGAACCTCAATGACAACCGGATCATGGAAATCCATCTGTATAAAAAGCTGGACCGGGACAATCCGCGACTTGAATGCATGCTGGCCCTGGCGAGTCCCTTGAACAAGCCCTCTACCCCACCTAACCTCCCCTTACAAAGGGGAGGGACCAAACGGCGGTCCCGGAACAGTCGGCGTTAATCCCCACCCGTTTCCCCTCCCTTGCATTTCGTACGTTCTCCTTGGTATGCAGATGGCCACACCGAGAGGACGGCGCGTCCTGACTTTCAGAATGGAGCACATCCGGCATGCGTACCCCATTATCCTGGTTTATCGGTTTCGCACTTTTAGGAATCTGTTACGTTCCACCCCAAGTTTCCGCCGAACGGATTCTTTTCAACCCGCAGCAAAAAGCTCAGCTTCAACGAGTCGAGACCATTTTCGTGCAAGCGATCGCGCTGACGGAAAAAGGCTTGGTTGACCCGGCCCTCATCGAGACGGCGGCAGCCGACCGGCTGACCGCAACCGGGTTCACGGTCATCACGGCTGAGAGCAAGACGAATGGCGCCGTGCTGAAAGTGCGGTGCGATGAGCGAAAGCCGTGGTCGGGCGTCAGGAAATCCGATGGGGCAATCCAGCAAGCAGGGATGCCTTCTCGACATTGGAAAGGCCCGGCCTGCCAGTTGAGCTACTTTTTCGATGGCCAAAAAGGGCCTTGGCAGTATGAGATCCGGACGACCTTTGAAAACGCATGGGAGGAGGCCAAAGCCGGCGGACACGACGATGCAGGCCAATTCGCGTTGCAGCACCTGAGCCAAGCATTGCGGGACAGTGACTTCCCGCTTGACCTTGCCGCGGAATGGAAACAAGCCAAGCGGCTCTCTTCCTTTTTGACCGATTCCAAAACCGACAAGGCGACGAAGTTCAAAATTCTCTCACTCGCCGGCCACGTGCCGGGAGACACCATGCGGCAAGCCCTTCAACGGATCAGAACCCAAACCGAGTTCGCCGTCCCTGCCACGGTGGCCTTGGGGGCCATGGGTGAACCTGCCATTCCAACCCTCTTAGATCTCCTATCCGATCCATCGGTGGATATTCAGGCTGCAGCAGCGGAAGCACTTGGAGAAATCGGAGCCCACAGCGGCAACGTTGCGATCCTGCCGCCCCTCCTCGCCATGCTGCAAGCACCCGACATCCACCTTCGCGTGCAGACGGAAGTCGTGAGAGCCATCGGGAAAATGCCGGATTTTCAGTCGGTCGAACCGCTGCAACAACTCGCCCTCAAGGCATGGACCGACCGTTCAAATGATCCACTCATGCAGGAACTTCGAGAAGCCGTGGATTGGAGCCTCTGGCAAATCAACCCCACCGCTCACACCGAGGCGGGGTACTGAACGAGGCGGGGTGCTGAATTGGCGCGCCCGAGAGGAGTCGAACCTCTAACCTTTTGATCCGTAGTCAAATGCTCTATCCATTGAGCTACGGGCGCGAACCGATTGCTTGATGGAAGTGGTCCTTGGAATGGTGCATTCCAAGGGAGCCCATTATATACAAGGCCCGGCGAAGCCGGGTCAACTCGGCGCTCACGCAAGACGCCTGTGTCTCTTGGGACGGCCGGATGCGTTTAGCCGACGGAGGCGAGGGAGGAAACAGGGGTCCCGAAAAGCGTGGAAGCTGAGGCGTCCTCCACCTTGATCGTGATTCGATCTCCGAGTGAGAGGGGAAGCGCGTCTTTGTCCCAGACGACGGTCACGTTACTCTCCGTGTGGCCCATCCACTGCCGGGAAGATTTTTTCGCATTGCCTTCCACCAGCACGTCCACGTCCGTTCCAATCACCTGCCGGTTTTTCCCGGCGGAAATCGTTCTCTGGAGATCGACTAATTGCGTGACCCGTTCAGATTTGACGGGTTCGGGTACGTCATCGGGGAATTTTCGATAGGCAATGGTGTTCTGTCGTTCCGAGTACTTGAAGATATAGGCCGATTGAAACTCGATCTCCCGCACCAGCTCATAGGTCTCGAGAAATTCCTCGTGGCTCTCGGTGCAAAACCCCGCAATGATGTCCGTGCTGAGAGCCATGTCCCCCTGCTCCCGGATCTCAGCCACCAATGCCCGGTACTCTGCCCGCGTATACGACCGTCCCATCCGGTCCAGGATGCGGTCGCTTCCCGCTTGAAGCGGAAGATGAATGTGCCGGCACACGTTCGGGTGATGCGCCACCACCTCAATCAGGTCAGGCGGAAAGTCCTTGGGATGCGGGGACGTGAAGCGGACGCGTTCGATGCCAGGGACGTCGGCCACGTCCGAAAGAAGTTTGGCAAACGTGACCTCGTCGCTCCGATATGAATTGACGTTCTGTCCCAGAAGCGTGACCTGTTTGTACCCTTGAGCCGCAAGGGCATGCGTTTCTTCCAGAATCCCCTGCCTGGGGCGAGACCGCTCTCTCCCACGAGTATAGGGAACGACGCAGAAACTGCAGAAATTATCACAGCCTCGCATGATCGCAATCCAGGCGTTGACCCCGGGCTTGCGTTCCGGAAGAATCGCTTCGTAGGTTTCGTATTCCGACAGGTCCACGGCCATCGACGGTTCGCGGTGTTCCAAGGCCTTCGTCAGCAGGTCCGGCAGGTGTCGATAGGAATCCGGCCCGGCAAGCACGTCGATGACGGGTTGCGACTCCATCAATGCTTTTTTCAGATTCTGGGCCATACACCCGAGAACGCCGATGACCACCTGCCGTGATTGCTTCATCGCCTTCCACTCGGCCAGACGGCCGTAGACCCGGTTATGCGCGTTTTCCCGGATGGCACAGGTATTCATCAGCACCACGTCAGCCTGTTCCGGATGCTCCGTAAAGGCAAACCCCCGTTTTTGTAACAGCGACCGCACCAATTCGGTATCATACTCATTCATCTGACAGCCGAACGTTTGAACGTAGACGCGATAGGGCACTGGGGGACCTCTTGACCCGTTGCTCGGGATTTTACTGCGCTGGGACCGCAGGCTCCTCAAAAGATTGGAACACCGGAATCGGGAATCGCCTTGGCCGCGGCCGGTCCGCATCCGTCAACTTCCCCAAGGCCGCATGTTCCATGACCCCGGTCAGTCTGACCTGCCGTATCTGGTTCGCCAACGAGCCGGAACCGGCCACGCTCACCCTGATAAAATTATCAGTCAGGCCGGTCCATAAACCGTCCTTGCCCATGGATTCAAATAACACCAGACAATCCCCGTCGAGAAATTGTTGGTAGAACTGCACCCGTTTCGCCGCAGACAGCCGCGACAGCACCCGGCTCCTGGTCTTGATCACCGTCGAAGGCACGGGATTGCCCAAACGAGCGGCCGGAGTCCCCGGTCGAGCGGAATAGCTGAACACGTGAGCATACGCCAATGGCAGATCACGGACCACGTCGCAGGTCGCCGAAAACTCGCGGTCAGTTTCTCCGGGAAACCCGACGAGCACGTCGGTGCCAACGCAGACGCCGGGGATCTTGTGCACGACGTCTTCCACCCAAACCCGATACTCGCTCACGGTGTACCGACGGTTCATCGCCGACAGAATCCCATCATGCCCGCTCTGCAAGGGCACGTGGAAAAACCGGCATAATTTCCTTGAGGTGCCCATATACTCGATGAGCGCGTCGGGAATGGTCGTGGGTTCAATGGAAGAAATTCGGATGCGGGCCAATCCGGGAATGCGTTCCAACCGTTGAATCAGGTCGAGAAGCCCTCCATTGGCGAATCGCCCGATATTCACACCGGTCAGGACCAGTTCCTGATGGCCCCGTTCCACCAGTTGTTCAGCCTCGCGCACCGCGTCGTCGGCCAGCCGGCTTCGTTCCCGTCCCCTGGCAAATGGGATGAGGCAAAAGGAGCACATGAAATTGCAGCCGTCCTGGATTTTCAAATTGGCTCGCGTCGTCGCGTATTCCCCCACCCCGTCCTGAACGAAATCCTCACGGCTGATCGATCCCGAATGCCGGACAAAGGTCGACGCGCGTTTTGGCACGCGAGGCATCTCTTCCAGATAGTCCGGCAGCAACATTTTATATTGGTTGCCCAATACCAGATCCACCCCCGGAAGATGCTGTAAGGTATTGAGCCCGGTCTGTGCATAGCATCCCGTCACCGCGACGAACGCCCGCGGCGAATGGCGCAACGTCCGGCGAATGACCCGCCGGCAATCGGCCTCTGCGTTTTCCGTCACGCTACACGTGTTCAACACCAGCACGTCAGTCGGCTCTCCATAGGCCACCTGTTCGTACCCCATGTTCGTAAACCGGTCGGTCAGGACCGCGGTCTCCGATTGATTAAGACGACACCCTGCCGTGTAAAAAGCAACTTTTTTCTTCATGCCTTCAAGGGTCCCTTCAAGGAGAAACATTATAGAGAACCTGCCTGCATGCCCACAACCGTTGACGGTGCAGGGGCCGATTGAGCGTGAATCACAAAAACAAATTGCCCAAGGGCATGGTTAGGAGTAGAATGGATACAAGTGACCGGAGGAATGGTTGTTTGACGTCTCTTCTCAGGTGCCGTATGACCCACCCGTTTCCGATTGCACCAACCGTTCTCGCATTGCTGCTTGCCCTGCCAGGCTTGAGCGTAGCACAGCCTACCCTTCCCGTGGAGCCGGACGAAGAAACCCGGCTCGAGGAAATATACGATCATGAATCGCGCATGGTCATCTTCTTGTATTCATTGAAAGGGACGGAAGAAGTCGATTACGTGGTCGGGCGAAAAGTCTGGGAGCACCAAAGAAGCGTGTATGGCAATCCCGTGTACTATCTTGAGTCCTACCCCCTGTTTTACTGGTGGAACCACACGATGTGGAACGATCCCGAACAGGATGGAGTCAATGGGAACGAACTCGTCTATAAAGAAGACGTTGATTTTGACGCGACCCGCTACAAACCCTGCCTTTTTAACGGGCAACGCTGCTGAACGCTTCCGGCCTCCGCATGCCCTTCAGGGGATAGCGGCACGTTCCCGGATGCGAACAGCCGCCCTCAGACATACGCGATGCCGGCCCCATGCCATTTCTTGAACAGTCCCAAACGGTCCCTTCTTCCCTTCGCAGCCGGCTGGCGTCCATTCGCCTCTTGCCCGGTCAGGTCGTGGCGCTGGCCGCCTCGGCCCTGATCTTCATCGGCGCAGCCCTCCTCATGCTCCCGTTCGCGACCCCGGACGGAATGGAATTACGGTTCATCGACGCCTTGTTCACCGCGACCTCAGCCGTATGCGTCACCGGGTTGATCGTGCTGGACACCCCGCACGAATTCACCACCTTCGGACAACTCATCATCTTGCTGCTCATTCAAATCGGCGGACTAGGGTACGCCTTGCTGGCCACGATCATCCTCTTGGCCCTGGGACATCGCATCGGCCTACGAGACCGGATGATGCTGGCTGAAACGCTGAGCACGTTTGACATGGCCGGGTCGATTCGCTACGTCAAAATCGTCGCCATCGCGACCGTGGCGTTGGAAGGATTGGGATGTCTCTTTCTCACCTTACGCTTTTCACAAGACATGCCGTGGGGGGAAGCCCTCTACTCCGGTCTCTTCCATTCCATCTCGGCCTTCAATAACGCGGGATTTGCGCTGTTCTCCGACAGCCTGATCTCCTATCGAACCGATCTGTCCATCAATCTCATCGTGACGATCCTGGTCATTCTGGGAAGCATCGGCTTCATTCTCTTTCAGGACGCGTGGGACAATCTCAAGGGCCGACGCTTCCGGCTCCAGACGCATACCAAACTGGTGGTCGTCGTCACCCTGATCATCCTCGTGTCAGGCACGCTCGGCATCACAATCCTGGAATGGAACAATCCACAGACGTTTCAACCCTTGAGCATCGGAGAACGCCTGGCCACGGCACATTTCCACGCGATGTCCCGGACCGCGGGCTTCACCACTATCGACATCAGCGCCATGAATGACGCGACCCTCTATTTTCTGCTGCTGTTGATGACCATCGGCGGCTCACCAGGCAGTATGTCGGGAGGGATCAAGACGACGACGTTCGCCATCATCTGGGTGACCATCTGGGCGGTCCTTCGACGACGGCAGGACATTGAAATCTTTCACCGACGAATATCCCGGGAATTGGTAGTCCGCGCCTTCTGTCTTGCGATCCTGGCCTTCACAGCCATCACCCTGTTCACCCTGGTCCTCGCCTTTACGGAAGAACGCCCGTTTTTAAGCATCATGTTCGAAGTCACCTCGGCCATGGGAATCGTGGGGATGTCCCTGGGCGACGGGGATGGACGAAGCTTCTCCGCCCTGTTCACCGACTTCGGCAAGCTGGTGATCATCGCCTCGATGCTGATCGGCCGTTTTGGGCCGCTCCTCATCGGTCTGTTCGCCGTTTACACCACCACCACCCCACGATATCGGTTCCCGGAATCCAGGGTCATGATCGGATAGGCATCCCCGGCTATTTCAGGCGTCGCTGCAGGATCAGGACGAACGCCATGAGGGTAGGCAGCGGGGCAATGAATAGGGGAAGCAACCAGACCCACGCGTTCTTCCCGCGGACACGCGCTTGGTCGAATATCCAGACAAATATCCACACAACCAGCAGGAAATAGTTAATTCCCAGCCAGTGCGTCGCGCGCGTGGTGAGGGTACTGGTGCTGTCACCCGTGGCCGTGTTCCAAAAGACCACTTGCAGGACACCAAACGCCACCAACAAGGTAATGACAATCCGTTTGCTCCACACGTACATGAGCCACGCCTCCTTTGGTATCATGAATCAAGGTTAAGATGTGATTCCAGATCGATAGCCTGTCCCCTTGCACAACGGGTAGAATAGTATGGATGCCGGCAAAAATCGAGATTCAACGACCGGAGAAATCCTCTGTATCATCGCCACGCAAGCTGGAAGAACCCTGTGGATGACCGGAAAATACCGTTCTCATCCTGTGCATAACACAAAATGTTTTCTTATAACTTTCTGAATCTCAAGCATTTTCGTTGTTCCCAGGCTATACACTGTATTCCAGTCTTGACAACAAGAAGCACAATATTTAGTATTGGCCCCTCAAGCCATGCTCTAAGGATAGTGTCATCTTGAGCAAATACATTCCAACTAAAAGGTATGAATTAAACTTTGAAGGTTGTTAAACGGTGAAAATCGAACGCCGTTTCACCCAAGCCGAAGAATCTCCATACCAAGGTATTCCGTTTTCCGCCCGGTCTTCGGAAATCAGAAATCCGGACGGCTCCGTTGTATTTCACCTCGATGACATTCAGGTCCCGGATCAGTGGTCTCAACTGGCCGTGGACATTCTCGCCCAAAAGTATTTCCGGAAAGCCGGAGTGCCGCAGGTCGATGCCGATGGCCAGCCCATCAAGGATAAGCAAGGAAACCCGGTCACGGGGGGCGAATGTGATGCCCGGCAGGTATTTCATCGATTGGCGGGCTGCTGGACACAGTGGGGCGAGACCCATGGGTATTTCGACACGAACGAGGACGCCCTGGCCTTTTATGGCGAGCTGTGCTACATGCTGGCCAAACAAATGGCCGCCCCCAATTCGCCGCAATGGTTCAATACGGGCCTGCATTATGCCTACGGCATCAGCGGCCCTTCGCAAGGCCATTTTTTCGTCGATCCCCAGACCCAAAAACTGAACCTGTCCCAAAACGCCTACGAACGGCCCCAAGTCCACGCCTGCTTCATCCAATCCGTGAATGACGACCTCGTCAACGACGGGGGAATTATGGACTTGTGGGTCCGCGAGGCCCGTTTATTCAAATACGGGTCGGGCACCGGAACCAACTTTTCCAGGCTCAGGGGAGAAAACGAGCCGTTGTCGGGTGGAGGAAAATCTTCCGGGCTGATGTCCTTCCTCCGGATCGGAGACCGGGCAGCGGGCGCGATCAAATCCGGCGGCACCACCCGGCGGGCTGCCAAAATGGTGTGTCTGGATCTGGACCATCCCGATATCGAAGAGTTCATCGACTGGAAGGTGATCGAAGAACAGAAGGTGGCCGCCATGGTCACCGGATCCAAGATCTGCGCCGGTCAGTTGAACGCCATCCTGAAAACCTGTCATCAAAAGAATGGCGACGGTCCGGATATGGTCGAACTCAACCCCGAACGTAACCGTCCGCTCAAGGAGGCCATCCGCTCGGCTCGGCAGGCTAACGTGCCTGAAGCCTATATCCAACGGGTCTTTGCCTATGCCCAGGAAGGCTACACCCATTTCGTGTTTCATGAATATGATACGAACTGGGACAGCAAAGCCTATCAAACGGTGTCCGGGCAAAACTCCAACAACAGTATTCGGGTACCCAACGGATTTTTTGATGCGCTCCGGCAAGACGGTGAGTGGCAACTCACCCGCCGGATAGACGGAGCCGTGGCCAAAACGCTCAAAGCCAAGGACCTGTGGAATCGCATCTGTTGGGCGGCCTGGATGTGTGCCGACCCGGGCATTCAATACGACACCACGATCAATGAATGGCATACGTGCCCGGAGGACGGGCGCATCAACGCCTCCAATCCGTGCAGCGAATACATGTTCCTGGACGATACCGCGTGCAACTTGGCGTCTCTGAACCTGGGGGCCTTCATGACGCCGGATGGTGAATTCGACATCCCGGCGTATCGACACGCCATCAGGCTCTGGACAATCGTCCTGGAAATCAGCGTGCTCATGGCCGGATTCCCGAGCAGGCCCATTGCCGAGAAGAGTTTTCACTTTCGAACGTTGGGGCTGGGCTATGCCAACCTCGGCTCCCTGCTCATGCAAAAGGGCATTGCCTACGATTCTCCCAAGGCCCTGGCGATCTGCGGCGCCCTCACCGCAATCCTGACCGGCGAAGCCTATGCCACGTCAGCGGAGATGGCGGCAGAACTCGGCCCATTCCCCGGGTTTGCGAAAAACCGCGAGCCGATGCTACGGATCATGCGAAACCATCGAAGGGCGGCCTATCAGGCCAAACCTGACGACTATGAAGGCCTGACGATCACGCCGAAGGGCATTGACCGGGCTTCCGCGCCCGCCGCACTGGTACAGGCCGCGCAGGAAGCCTGGGACCACGCCATCGAATTGGGTGAAGCCCACGGCTTCAGAAACGCGCAGGCCACGGTGATCGCCCCCACGGGCACCATCGGATTGGTCATGGATTGTGATACCACGGGAATCGAGCCAGATTTTGCGCTCGTCAAATTCAAGAAATTGGCCGGCGGAGGGTACTTCAAGATCATTAATCAAAGCCTGCCCCCGGCGCTAAAGGGACTGGGCTATTCCCAAGAGCAGATCCTCGACATCATCACCTATGCCACGGGCACCCGAACCCTGAAACAGGCTCCGTTCTTGAATCACGAATCACTCCGCGCCAAGGGGTTTACCCCGGAAGTGCTCGACCGCCTGGAAGCGACGTTGGATGAGGTCTTTGAAATTCAATTCGCCTTTAATAAATGGACGTTGGGTGAGGAGTTTTGCCGGAACGTCCTCGGCTTCTCCGACGACCAACTCAACGATCCCCAATTCAGGATTCTCAATGCGTTGGGCTTTACCCAGGAAGAAATTCTCGCGGCCAATGATTTTTGCTGCGGGACCATGACGGTGGAAAAGGCGCCCCACCTCAAAGACGAACATCTTCCAATTTTCGACTGCGCCAACCGGTGCGGGCGCATCGGAAAACGGTTCATCTCCATGCAGGCACACATCCGGATGATGGCCGCGGCCCAGCCGTTCATCAGTGGAGCCATCAGCAAGACCATCAACATGCCTTCGGAATCCACCGTCAGAGACGCGGAAGACGCGTACCTCATGGGATGGCAGCAGATGCTCAAGGCCGTGGCGTTATACCGGGACGGGTCCAAACTGAGCCAACCCTTGAATGCCTCGGCGGACCCTGGCGAAAAATCCGAACGTCATGACGACGTCATGAAAGCGGCCCAGCAGGTGACGGAACGGGTACTGGTCCGGTATCTCGCCAAACGGCGTCCGCTTCCCTCACGACGTGGAGGATATACGCAAAAGGCCATGATCGGCGGCCACAAAATCTATCTCCGCACCGGTGAATACGATGATGGGACACTCGGAGAAATCTTTCTCGACATGCACAAGGAAGGGGCGGCATTTCGCAGCCTCATGAACTGTTTTGCCATCGCCATTTCGTTGGGCCTCCAGCACGGTGTGCCGCTCGAAGAATTCGTCGAGGCCTTCCTGTTCACCCGCTTCGAACCCAACGGTCCGGTCAACCTCAATGACCAGATCAAAATGTCGACCTCGATCATCGACTACATCTTCCGTGAATTGGCCATTACCTATCTGGACAAGAAAGAACTCGCACAGGTCAACCAGGATGATCTGCGCGGGGATTCCGTCAAACAGGACCCCGAATGCACGGATGACGAACCAGCCGATCCCCGGACCATCACAACGACAGCCATCGATCCGGAATTATTCCCCGCGCGGCAACGCATTCAAGGGGACGTTGGAAATGGAAACGGCCAGGGAAACGGCAAAGTCGCACATAAACTCAAGATGAAGCGGGAAACCCTCACCTTTGCCACTGAAATAGAGACGGCGTTTCAGAAAGGGTTTGAAGGCGACCCCTGTCCCAATTGCAAACAGTTCAAATTAGTCCGCAACGGGATGTGTCTGGTCTGCAGAAACTGCGGTGAAACCACGGGGTGTTCGTAAAATGGGAACAAAAAGAGTTACGGCAATCTGTCAACTTTGCAAGAAGGATACCCTCATAACATTGAATCTGAGTTCCTCAACCACCGCCTCCTCTTGTCAACATTGCAGTGGAAGAAAATTCGTTATTCAGAGAACAGAACCTATAGTCGGCTTCGGATCATAGAAATATGGTTCATTTTTTTATGTCCATCGCACAACGAAACCCGATTGTCAGGTCGTTCGCGTCGATGGGAAAATTCGGTTCGGCGCTTCGCCGGGCGGTCACTTTCAGCCATTTGGGCGGATCTTCCCACGACCCGCCTCGATAGACTTTCCGCTCTCCCTCGTTGGGGCCGGTCGGATTCTTTGCCGGACTCGCTTCGTAGTACGTCCGGTCATACCAATCCCCCACCCATTCCGAAGCATTTCCCGCCATGTGGTATAACCCATAGGGACTCTTCGTCCCCTCCTTCAATCCATGACGGATACTCATTCCGGTCACTCCGCTTTTCACGGGGGCCAATGTCACCTTATAACTGACCCATCCGGTCGTGCCGAAGTTATACCGCGCAATATCCACGAACGGCTGCATGTGTCCCCAAGGATAGCGGCGGCCATCGGTACCCCGGGCACCCTTCTCCCATTCGGCTTCGGTCGGCAGCCGCTTGCCCACCCATTCACAATAGGCTTTCGCGCTGTCCCACGCCATGCCCACGGCCGGACGATCTTTCGCCTCTTCAAGGGCCGCATAGTCGTCCCACAATGGAGGCAACTCGTGATTGGTCTCATCGAGAAACTTCTGATACCGTTCCATCGTCACTTCAAATTGATCGATATAATAACCGTCCAACCACACCGGATGTTCCGGACGTTCATTCCTCGACCCGTCATTGGCCCCCATCAGAAACTCCCCTTCGGGGATTTTGATCATCGGGGCTCCATCCTTTCCCTCGATCATCTCAAATTTGGATTCGATCGGAGGTTCGGTCGACTCATACTTCCATTCAGCCGCTGCCGGGTGCCATCCCAGGAACATCCCCGTCAGTCCAATGACCACGGTCAACCATGCCCCATGCTTTATATGCCGCTTCATGATTTTCCTCCGTTCCCAGCTCCACGTCAAAAAAAGCCGCTGAAACCCGGTTCAGCGGCTACTATGGTTCTGAGATCAGAACATGTTCTACGCCCCATCGTCAAGCCGGTTGCCGAGCACTGGGCGTATGCCAACAACATCACGCGGGGCTTCTCGCGGCTTGGTAAGCCTCCCGCCCGCCAGGTTCAGACGGCAGGTCGAACAGGCCGGATATTCTACTTTAGAACGGTCTCCTTGACAGTGAAGCGTACGCATGGATCGGGACGACCCTCTCACGAGGTGCGGCCAGTCTCTGTAGAACGCGACGGATACCCCATGCTGGTCATCCACTCACCGCCCCACAACCGATCAAGGAACTCGTGCCACGGCAGGATCGCGATGCCGTCCACCTGACGCGCCGCCGGCTCCAGCGACACCAGCACATAGTGCGCCATCAACTGCTCTTCGCGGAGCGCCATCAGGCCACGCAGGTCCCGACGGGAGATGGCCTTTTTGGCCTTCACTTCAATGGCGAGTCTACCGACCACAAAATCCACTTCAAATTGGGACTTGGAACGCCAGTACCGGGGCGGGTCGAGCAGGTGGTACTCGCAGAAGGCCTTGATCTCCTGCAACACCACACTCTCGAACGCCTCACCATACTCGATGGTGCCCACGGCCAGCCCTCGCCGCCCCTGCAGGTGCCGCGCCACACCAATGTCGAACAGATAGTACTTGGCCGTGGAGATCGCCTTGCGTTGGCGGGTTGCCGTATATGCCGGGACTTCGTACGCAAGGAACGTATCGGTGAGAATCCCATAATACTCGCGCACCGTGGAGGCCGGCACCTGGGCATCACTCGCAATCTGTGAAAAATTGATCATCTGGCCGTGCGACAGCGCCGCCACTTCAAGGAAGCGACTGAAGGCCCCGATATTGCGGACCAGGGCCTCGGCCGCGACTTCTTCCTTAAGATAGTCCCCCGCGTAGGCCGCCAGGTCTTCAGCCGGCGCATCGGAAAAATAGGTCGACGGCAGCAAGCCGAATTCCAGCGCCCGGTCCAACCGAAAGTGCCGGCCGAGTTCGGCACTCACAAACGGATGCAGCACACGGGAGCGCGCCCGGCCGCCAAGGAGATTGACGCCTTTGCGGCGTAACGTCCGGGCACTCGAGCCCGTCAGAAAGAAGCGAATGCCGTGCTCGTCGATCATGAGTTGGACTTCGTTCAGCAGGGCCGGCATCTTTTGAATTTCGTCGATCACGATGGTCCGGGTTTGAGGCGTAAGCGCTTCTCGGATCAACGCCGGATTTCTGGCGAGACGGATGAAGAGCGTCTGGTCGAGCAGGTTATAGGTGCGGACATCCGCGAGTTGCTGGCGGATCAAGGTGGATTTGCCCGTCTGGCGGGGGCCGAACAGGAAACAGGATTTCTGTTTCAAAATCTCTCGTGCGTCGAAATAACGCGCAATGATGGGGGTCGGCATAGTCATGACATCAAGCTGAGTAATTGCTCATTATCATGACAATAAGCGGCATTCCTGTCAATTACACGTCACCTGGCAGTTCGAGCATATCATCATTATGGTCTTTCCGAGCGACGAAAGGAATCTGCATCTCCTTTCCGTCATCCCTGTATGCGTTCAGTCATTCGTTGACACATTGCGTTCATGTGTTTGGGAGTTTTTCCCTCCAGCGCCTGATGGGGTCTGCCCTCATGGCCGGAACGTCACGACTGCGCCCTTGCCGTTGTCTTTCCCTTGATCGGCGACTCCATCTTGGCCCAGTGATCTCCACACCCCACATTTATGACCGACCATTTTAAAACCAAATTCACATTCTTTACTTTTCATATAAAAATCTTTATGTTTCTGACCATAAGTGGCTTTTCCATCGGCGTTGAGGCGTCATCACTGCTCAGAGGCCTGACTGAAGCCGCGGCAAACAAATGGACAACACAGACAGTCTAAAATTCATGAATAAGGAGTGGACCGCCATGATCCAGCCATTGCCCAGTGCTTGCACGCCCGGTTCGGCAGACAGGACAGACAAACCGAACAGGCGACGCTCGGCAGAGGGATGCATGCCGCGCGCAGCCTCATCTGCGTCTGCACGGGCTAGCAGCCTAAAGAATCCGGCCCCTGGCCGGCGGTCGGATACTCGCCGGCGCACGGCTTTCTTGCGCAGCCAGCCCCTCGCGTCTGTCCACCGTTTCCTACGCGGCCTGGCGCCGGCTGTGCTTTGCTTGGCGCTGGGGCTTGGGCTTGGGCTCGCTGAAAGCGAGCACGCTCAGGCGCAGGTGCTACCCGTGATCGACCTGGATACCGCCACCGAGCCCATAATGCTCAGCCTGGATCGCGATCGCAATTTTACCGTCAAGCTGAACCAGCAGCCTCTGGATCCAGTCCATGTGCAAATCACAACGCAGACGAAGCGCTCGTATCGGTTCCTGCTCGGCAACGAACCGATCAGATTCGGTGATCCAGACTGGTCACAGCCCAGAATGAAATCCGCAAGCCGAACGACCTACGACATGCAAATCGAGCCTGCCAGGTGGAACACGGGCTACACCGTGGGGATCACCGGCAGAACCCGCAGCGATCGAAATCCTTCCGGAACACTGGTCTTTGAAACGGCCCTCAGGCCCGACACCCTGATCGTGAAGATCGACAGGGATGATGATGGCGTATTCGATGCCCAGATCACCCATGACATCCAGGTCACCCATGGCCGGATCGAAATCCCGAGTTGCCCCTATAAGTACGACGGCTGCCTCAATGTCGATGAAGGCAGGAAGACGTCATACAACCTGACCCTGCACCAGCCCCCGAAGCCAGGGGAAACCTTCACGGTCACGCCCAGCGTCCATTACCAGTGGCCGCATCACAACTTCGGCCCGGAAGCACGCGACGGCGACGTGACGTTCACTCCGGCGAGCGTGACATGGACCCGGGCCGACTGGCTGCAACCCGGGGGCAAGACTAAGACGATTATTGTCAACGTGCCTCATGACGATGACGATAACGACGAGCATTTCACGATACGGCACTCCTTCAATGGACCGTTCTACGACCAGAGGACCCGGCGTTACGCCACCGGCCGCAAGGATGATGCTTCAATTCCCGCCTTTGACATTGTGGCGAGGATGTTTGATGGCGGCATCTGCGGGCGCACAAAGGCGGTGCGCGACGAGATTGTCCGCATGATCCCCGGCGTCCGCCACTGCCGCGACGTGACCGACACACACCTGGCGGCCATCAGCGGCGACGTCCACAGCAACCCCCTGAATTTATACAATAAGGGGTTGAGCAGCCTGAAGGCGGGCGATTTCGACGGGCTCACCAATCTGAGGCGCCTGCGGATGGATCGAAACAGCCTGACAACGCTGCCGGCGGGCATCTTCGACGACCTCAAGGGGTTGATGACGCTGGATTTGGACAGAAACCAGCTGCCGACGCTGCCGGCGGGCATCTTTGACAGTCTCACAAATCTCAGGGTTCTGTATCTGAATGACAACAGGCTCGCTGTGCTGCCGGATCGCGTGTTCAAGAACAATCTGGCGTTGGCGACACATTGGATGGAAGGCAACCCCGGTGCCCCGTTCAGGCCGGCGACGAATGCCGGCACCGACCAGACGGTGGCCGCCGGGGAACAGGTCACCCTCTCAGGCACCGCCACCGGGCCCTGGGCCAGCACCGATCTTGCCTGGCGGTGGCGGCAGGTGGACGGCCCGAACTCGACCACGTTCGTCCAGGGAGGCGTGCAGAGGGACGGCCAAACTGCCACCTTCACCGCCCCGGCGGCGCCCACGGTCATGCATTTCAGGCTGGCCGCGATACCAAAGGTGCTGCTCGAGGTACGTCCAAATTCGAGCGGCGGCACGTCAACGACGAGCAGGCGGCGCGGCATCCTTGACGGCTTCGACTGGGTCACCATCACCGTCGAAGCCGGCCAGGGCTCGCCACAACAGGACGCACAGGCGGCGCAGGTCGAGACACCCGCCTGCGTCTCCGACGCCCTGCTGGCCGACGCCCAGAAGGCTGCGAGCGAGACCTGGCGGACGTCGCCGGGCCATGTCGAGCGCTGGAGCCGGGTGCTGGCCGCCTTCGGGGTGGACAACGCCTACAGCAACACCCCGATGACCATCGCCGAGGCGCAGGCACAGGCGGACCGCGGCCTGCAGCGCTGGGCGCCGGTGGCGCCGGCGCTCCAATGCCTGGCGGCGGCACCGCAGGAACAGCCGGAACCGGCCGAGGTCCAACCGGCCACGCCCGGCACGCCGGTCACCCCCGAGCTCAGCCTCTCAGCGGGCTCTGCCGTGGATGAGGGCGGCCAGGCCACCTTCACCCTCACGGCCAACCCGGCACCGCAATCCGATTTGACAGTCACCTACACCGTCGCCCAAAGCGGTGAGTATCTGGATACGCCCGGCGCAGGTCACCGGACGGTGACACTGGCGGCGGGAGAGGCCAGCGTCGACCTCTCCGTGGACACAGTGGACGATGCAGCCGACGAGGCCGATGGCTCGGTGAGCGTCACCCTCGGCACGGGCACGGGCTATACCGTGGCTACGGGCCAGGGCAGCGCCGCGGTGACGGTACGCGACAATGACGAGCCGGTGATCAGCCTCACCGCCGGCAGCGGGGTGACGGAAGGCGCCCCGGCTTCCTTTACGGTCTCGGCCAGCCCGGTACCGGCGGCCCCGCTCGACATCACGCTGACGGTCGGCCAGAGCGGCGACTTCGCCGCTTCGGGCGAGACCGGCTCGCGGACAGTCACCGTCCCGGTCACGGGCAGTGCGACCGTCGAAGTCGCCACGGTGGACGACGGCGCGGACGAGCCGGATGGCTCGGTCACGGCCACGGTGGATACCGGCACGGGCTACACGGTGGCGGCAGCGCCGGACCATACGGCCACCGTGGCGGTGGCCGACAACGATGCCGCCTCGGCAGGGCCCACGATCTCGATTGCCGATGCCACGCTCAAGGAGAACCAGCGCACAGGGTATTTCACGGTGACGCTGAGCGAGCCGGTGGACTGGCCGGTCACCGTCCGGTACGCGACACGGGATGCGACGCCGGTGTCGGCCGTGGCGGGCCAGGACTACCTGGCGTGGGAGCGGGCCTGGTCGATATGGGCCCGGTTTAACCCGGGCGAGACCGAGACGCGGATCTACGTCCGCCTCTACAACGACAGTCATGACGAGGACCCGGAGACCTTCGAGCTGGTGCTGTTCGACGCGAAGGTGAACGGCCCGCCCGGCGTGGCGGTGGCGATTGCGGACGGCGTCGCGGTGGGCACCATCGAGAACTCGGACCCCATGCCCAAGGCGTGGCTGGGCCGGTTCGGGCGCACCGTGGCCCAACAGGCCCTGGACGGCATTGCGAGCCGCTTAGCGGCCCCTCGGACCCCAGGGGCCCACGGCACCCTGGCCGGCCACGCCTTCACCCTCCAGTCGCCGGGAGCCAACAACCCGGCACCGGACGATTCGGCCCCGGGGACGTCGCTCCTGGCGGGCCTCGCGGCGCAGCTCTTCCCGGCCCTGGCTAACGGGGGCGGGGGCCGGGGCGCCCGGGGGCGGGGGCGAGATGGACACGGGGGCGCCCGCACGCTTTGGCCGGGACGCGATGGCAACGGGGGTGCCGGGACCCGGCGGCTCGGGCATCCGCGCGCTGACCTTGCAGGACGTCCTGCTGGGCAGCCACTTCTCCGCCACCAGCCAGCCGGATGCCCACGGCGGGAGTATGGCCTTCTGGGGCCGGGCCGCCCAGGCCACCTTTGACGGCCGGGAGGGCGCCTTCGCCCTGGACGGGGAAACCACTACGGCCCAACTCGGCACAGATTACGCCCGGGACCGCTGGCTGGTCGGGGTCTCCCTGCTCCAGAGTCAGGGCACGGGCGGCTATGACGACCAGGACGCCGCGCCTCCCGAGGCCTGCGCAGCGGTGCCGGCGTCGATGCGGGCGCTGCTGTGCGACGGGGCCGTGCGGGAGGGGGCCGGGGCCGTGAAGGCGACCCTGACGGCGGCCGTGCCCTATGCCGCGTTCCAGGCCTCGGAGCGCCTGAAGCTCTGGGGGGCCGCCGGCTATGGGGCCGGGGACGTCACCCTCACCCCGGAGACCGGGGGCACCCTCACGACGGACATCGCCTGGACCATGGCGCAGATGGGCCTGCGGGGCACGGTGCTCGCCCCGCCGGAGACCGGCAGCGGCCCGGCCCTGGCTGTGACCTCGGATGCCTTGTGGGCCGAGACTACGTCGGAGCGGGTGACCGGCGGGCTCGCGGCATCCGCGGCCGACGTGACCCGGCTGCGGCTCGGGCTGGAGGGCCGCTGGCTCATGGCCCTGGACCGCTGGGGCCAGCTCACCCCGACCCTGGCGGTGGGGGCCCGCCATGACGGCGGCGAAGCGGAGACCGGCTTCGGAGTGGAACTCGGCGGCGGGCTGGCCTGGCAGGCTCCGCAGGTCGGCCTGGCCCTGAACGTGGAGGGGCGCACCTTGCTCACGCACCGGGATGAGGAGTTCCGGGATCAGGGCGTGGCGGCGTCGTTCGTGTATGATCCCGACCCGGCCACCCCCCGGGGGCCCTCGGTGACCCTGCGGCAGGATTGGGGAGGCCAAGCCACCGGCGGGCTCGAGGCGCTGTTTGCGTCGGCCCCGCTGACCCAGCGCACGGGGGCGGCCGCCACCAGCAGCCGGTGGGCCACGGAGGCGGCCTGGGGCTTCCCGCCTTTGGCGGGCGGTTTACCGGCAGCCCGCACGTGGGTGTGGGGCTGGCCGCCGGGGCCCGGGACTACACCCTCGGCTGGCGCCTGGTGCCGGCCACCTCCCAGTCGGCGCTCTCGCTGGCGCTCCAGGCCACGCGCCGGGAGCTGGACGCGGCCCAGACGGTCCATACCGTCGGGCTGGAAGTCACGACCCAGTGGTGAGGGGGGACCCAGGGGGATAGCCGAGGGGGGGGGCGGCGGGCCATTCGTCCAGCCGCCCCGATCAGCCTCGTCCTCCTTGACGTCTGTCCTCTTTGCCGCGCGGCCATCCGTCAGCGTCAAAAATTCATACGCAAGAACCGTCGACGGATTCGCGCCACTCTTGCGGACGACGGTAACGGCCCCCGCAACATTGGAATGAAGATGCAAGAATTTAAAAAACTCGAAACCACTCTCCCGGGTTTACGTGGCTTCGAGTGACTGGAATGGAACTATCGGGAAAGAAGGGTTGGCGTCCCCAACGGGATTTGAACCCGTGTTGCCGGCTTGAAAGGCCGGCGTCCTAGGCCAGGCTAGACGATGGGGACGGAAAACGAATGCTCAGAAAGTCCGCATGGTAACAGGGGTGATCCGATCGAGTCAAACGGGTTCCCGAACGATCGAATGCGCCGTGATGCATTCAGGGCATGGCAACATGCCTGCCACACATTCTTGCGTTGGCGGAAGAAAGGTACGGGGGCGGGTCGATAAGCCGGATTCTGTTCCGTATCGATCATCCATACGGCGGTGACCATGTCTCTACGGCTTATGTTACCATAAGCCTCCAGCGACCTACCCGAGAACTTCGGCCGGGCCGACCTCTCCCAAACGTCCCGACTCACCTTCCTACACGGCGTTTGCCGTGCAAAGCCAAGCAGGCCGTTCGGCGCGTCCTCCTATTTGGTCTTGCTCCGGGTGATGCTTACCCTGCCATCCACGTCGCCGCGGACGCGGTGGGCTCTTACCCCACCATTTCACCCTTACCCCTGGCCATCCGAGGACGGTCCGGGGCGGTGTATTTTCTGTGGCGCTCATGTCGGATTGCTCCGCCTGGGCGTTACCCAGCACCCTGCCCTGTGGAGTCCGGACTTTCCTCTCACCTGAAATCAGGCAAGCGGCCACCTGACCCACGCCCTCATACCCGGGAATCATGATACGCAATGCCTGTGGCGGAAACAAGAGACGGGGAAAGAACGTTCAGGAAAGACTCATCCCTCCATCTGTTCTTGAGCCACGGGTTCTTCGTTGCCCACATCGAGCGATTCATGGAGCGCGGCTTCATAATATAAAATGCAATGACAGTAGGGACAGGTCAGCAGGTCGTCGGCCCGCTTCACACTGGCGACTAACTGGGGAGGAATGTGTAATTGACACCCCTGGCACGTTTCACCCTGGATGGTGGCGACCACCACGAGCTTCATGGAAGATTTGAGTATTGAGTATCGATGATAGACCTGTTTTTCCAGCGAGGCGATCAGGCCTTGCTTTTCTTGCTCGATGTGCGTGCCCTCATCAGCCAGTTTCGCCGATAAGGCCTCCAGTTCACCTTTTTCCTGTTCCAGGGATTGAAGGAGTTCCTGAAGCCGTTTTTCGATTTCGTCCAATTCCTTCCGCTTCTCTTCCCCCCGCTCCATGGCCAGGAGAACTCGTTCTTCCAAGCCATCCTTTTTCTTGTTGGCCAGTTCAAGTTCAAACAAATGGGCCTGATACTCTTTGTTCGTTTTCAACTCGTTCAACCGCCCACGCATTTTCTGCACGTGACTCTCATGCGCACTCAAGTCATCTTCACCGCTCCGCCGCTCCACCGCAATGGTCTCCAGCATGGCCTTCAGGTCTTCCGCGCGCTTCCGCGCTTCGTCAACCGGTGCTTGGGCCGCGTGAAGCCGTTCGGGAATCTGTTGTTGTTGTTTTTCGAGATCGTGCAGCTTCAGGTCAAGCTGCTGGAGTTGCACCAGGAGGGATAGTTGAAAATTCAAAAACGCCTCTGCGGGTTAGAAAGGAGTGAGTCGTTCATGATCGGACACCTTACCGCATCTCTCCTGCAAATAGCAAAATTGGTGGGCCCACCAGGACTTGAACCTGGGACCAACTGATTATGAGTCAGCCGCTCTGACCAACTGAGCTATGGGCCCATGTACGCGCTAAAAGCCCTCGGCGAAACTGCGTAGTTTCTTGCTCCGGCTCGGGTGGCGGAGCTTGCGCAACGCCTTCGCTTCAATCTGCCGAATCCGCTCCCGCGTCACCTCGAAGTCCTGCCCCACTTCTTCCAGCGTGTGGTCCGTCGCCTCCCCAATCCCAAACCGTTTCCGTAACACCTTCTCCTCCCGCGCCGTCAACGATTCCAGCGATTTCCCAATGTGTCGCTGTAAGTCGTACCGCACCGCCGCCTCCAACGGCGACACCGCTTTCTTGTCCTCGATGAAGTCCCCCAGGTGGCTGTCTTCTTCTTCCCCAATCGGCGTCTCCAACGAAATCGGTTCTTTCGCAATCTTCAGAATCTTCCGGACTTTCTCCAACGGCATCTCCATCCGTACCCCGATCTCTTCCGGCGTCGGTTCCCGCCCCAATTGTTGCACCAGATGCCGCGACGTCCGCACCAGCTTGTTGATCGTTTCGATCATGTGCACCGGAATCCGGATCGTCCGCGCCTGGTCCGCAATCGCCCGCGTGATCGCTTGCCGAATCCACCACGTCGCATACGTGCTGAATTTGTACCCCCGTTGGTATTCGAATTTATCTACGGCTTTCATCAGCCCGATGTTTCCTTCCTGGATCAGGTCCAGAAACTGCAGCCCCCGGTTCGTGTATTTCTTCGCAATACTCACCACTAACCGCAGATTCGCTTCGATGAGTTCCGCTTTGCCCCGTTTCATCTTGTCTTCCGCCCATTCCAAGGCCACCAGGGCGCGGGTGAATTCGGCTGTCGGCAGCAAGGTGGCGTGCTGTTCGACGTGGTCCAGCGTCGCCCGCGCGTCCTGGCTCCGCGCTACCACTTGCCGCACCACGGCCTCACTGAGCCCCACTTGCCGTCGTAGGGCGGCCGCCCCTGTTCCCGCCCGGCTCAACCGCCCCAGGAGTTTCAGCCCGTCCGGCCCCGGCTGCCCCACTCGCTGGCAGCACTCCCGCAGCCGCCGTTCCGCTTGCCGCACCGTCCGGCCCGCCTCTTTGATCTGGCTGACGAGCGCTTCCCGCACTGCCGGTTGCAGGTGCAACCCGTCCACGCGCGCCCCCAATTGTGCCTGCACGTCCCGCACCTTGGCACTCCACCGCGCCTGCTGCGCCGCCGGGGCCGCCCGCTGCCGGTCATACAGCCGCCGCAGCGTCTTCCCCAACCGCCGGACGGCGTCCAAGTCCGCCAGGGCCTGGTGCCGTAATTCTTCTTCTTCCTGCGCCTCCGCTACTTCCGGGTCCTCCAGGTCGTCGTCGCCCGGGTCATGCACCAGCACCACCGCCCCCACGCTCACGTCCCGCTTCTTCAGCCGCCCCCGCCACGTCTCCAGCGTCTCCAAGGTCATCGGCATCCCCGCAATCGCCCGCGTCATCTCCTCTTTCCCCTCTTCGATCTTCTTCGCTAACTCAATCTCCCCTTCCCTTGAAAGCAGAGACACACCGGCCATCTCGTTGAGATATAAACGAACGGGATCGTCTATCCTGCTGGCCGTACCGGGAGTCAGATCGATTTCTTTCTCTGTTTCCGGCAACGCGTCTCCTGGTTCATCGGCCGGGGGCACAGGCTCCGTCTTCATTTGGGATTCGAGGCTTTCATTTTGAAAGACGGCTGTCTGCTCAACGGTCTCCTCATCCATCGTGGGAAACAACGTGGAAAACTCTTGCGAAGAACCTTTCTCCGCGAGCAAAGGGGCATCCGTCTCTTCAAAGCCGGTTGATTCTTTTTCCCTACCCGTCATCGGTTTCATATTCCGGAGGCCACTGTTTTTGGGCATCTCTTATTCCTCTTTCACGTTTTCGGGCATGATTAATGACTTCGTTCTCGTACAGAAGAAGAGAACACATGAAAAAGCGCAACTCTCTATCGTATTGAAAAGGAAACGACGAATGCAAGAAACGCCGTACAACGGGAGTGAACTTGCGCCACAGGTCTTGTCTTCATTCAGTCACTCGGCGGTTCAAAGTGACCGGAGGGACGATTCTGCCAGGGGACCGTCGCCGTTTTGGCCTGCTTGAGCAGGCTTCGAAGATTGACTTCGGCGGCACGGAGGAGTTTGGGTTCGCCATGTCGCAGCAGGGCCGTGAGGAGCACGTACAAATCCCGTTCGGCTCGACTCCCGCGGAGAATCTGTTCGGTCACGGGATCAGGGGAGTCAAGGTTGGGATAGAGTGAGTCTTCTTCGTCGGGATCGCCCAACAACAAATCGAGAGCGCGGGGAGCACTGTACAACCAGGAAGGAGGAATCGCGAGGGCCTTGGCCAATGCCTCCACCGTTGAGACGGATGGATCTGTTTCGCCGGCTTCGATCGCTTCGATGACGGAACCCTCGACGCCGGAATCGCCTGCCAACTTGACGACGGAGTATTTTCGAGCCTGTCGCCACTCCTGCAATGTAAGAGGCATGCACATGATCATAACGAAGAAGCCCGGTCCTGTCTATCATACGGGTGGAGGACGGCAGGCATGGCGGCTCCCGTGACGCCCTACATTCCTTCCGGAGACATGGGCAGACGAAACTGATGGACCAACCCGGCGTCGGGCATCGCCTCAAGGTCCCCATAAGGCGACCCGACAACCACATCACGTCCTGCGCCGCTCAAAGAAAGCCCAAAGAGGTCAGCCACGCCGGTTGTGTCCAACGGGTTGACAATCATGGATTGCAACGTTCCGGTTTTTCGGTCAAAGACGAAAATCGACCCGGCATCAATTCCGGCGGCATCATGTCCCGGCGCGCCGACGATGACGTGATCAGGGAGCAACGCCACGGCTTCGCCAAAGTGATCGCCTTTCCCGGGTTCCGGGGCTTCAAGCGTTCGCAGGAATTCGCCGGTTTTCGTATAGAGATACACGACTCCGGCTTCCGGTTGCATGTCCCCTCGTCCCAAGGCACCAACCACCAACCACTCCGCGTCGCTCGCCAAGGCCCATCCAAAATATTCATGGGTCTGAGGATCAGGCGACACCAGGGTATGCTGCAACTTTCCACTGTTCGAATCGAAAAGAAACACCTGTCCATGATCAACCGGGTCCGTGCCGCCGAGCGGAGCACTCACCGCCAGCATGGAACCCAAAAACGTCACCGCATGTCCGAACCCGTCGGCGTTTCGATTTTCCGCATGCGGAGAGACAAACGTCCGGAGGACTTCTCCGGTGACCACGTCAACCAGATGGACTTCCCCGACCTCAAAATCCGTCATGGTACTCGCTCCGGGATCGCCGACGGCGACCAGCCCGTCCCGGGCAGCCACGGCATGCCCGAACGCCGCGGCAAATTCATTGGGACTGACGATCACCTGCTGCGATTTTCCCGTGTTGCGGTCGAATACCGTCACCGATCCCACAGCCCGGCGTAACGCCCCTTTTCCCTTGGGGGCGCCCACAATCACGGAGTCCGGCGTGAGGCTCACGGACAGGCCGAACAAATCATCACCCATCGGCGAAAGAGGGGCGAACTCTCGCAGGACTGTACCGGACTCACGCATGAACAAGGACGCTGTTCCCGTTTGCCCACGGGCACCTTTCGCATGAGGGGCACCGACGAGGACCTGATCCCCTTCAACGGATACGGAGAAACCGAAACCGTCCAACAACGTCGGCTTGGAAGATTGGAGACTGGGACCCTGCGCCAAAGCGTGCAGGCCTGAGACGTGCACGCCTGAAAGCAAGAGGACCAGGGAAAAAAGATAGATCATGGCTCGATGAATGTTCACGGGCGTTCCGTTGTCGGCATTCAGGGATTGCTCTCGTGTTCGGCCGGCAGTGCAGGCAAATCGATGACGTGACGCATGGGCCCATCGGAATCCGAATCGCGCCGGCACAGCTCAAACGGAGGGATATCGACTTGCAAGCGTTTGATCAACCGCCGCATACACGTTTCTCCCGGAGCTTCACAAATCCACACGTACATGCCCGTTTCCAATTCGTGGAGATGTCGCTTCAGTCGAAAGCCGGGATCTTCCATGAAATAGGCCGATAAAAACCCCGTAATCGCCTGCATGACCCATTCATGTTCTTGCGCGTAGCGAAAACTGACGCCGATTTCGAAGAGTGGTCCGTGTCCGTCCATGGCCTCATCCTGCACTGGTGTCGTCATGCAACTCCTCCTTTTTAAAAGATTGGCAGCATACGTTTCAAACCGACCGGCCCCGCGCGTTCCTCGCGGCTCGTTGCCGCAGGGAACGAGTTGTGGCAGAATGCCGGACACGATTTATGGGAGACGAGACGTGTCGTTCCTGACTCAACCCAATATTGTCATTGCACGCATCATCGGCATTATGGCGATCGCGGCGGGATTCCTGCTCGGGATCGAAGGCCTGAACCAACCGGATTCAATATGGTTGCCCATCGCGCTGACCCTCATCGTGACGGGTTTGTGCGCCCAAGTGTATGCATTCTATCGAACCATCATGCACAAAATGCCTTCACGGCACACCCGGGACCAATGACTGAGACATGCCGAAACGTCCCGCTTGTCTCCACACGGGTGCGTTGGTCTATCGTGCTCTTCCTGACCTTGTCCCTCGCAGCCTGTAGCTCCGGACGAGAGTCGTACCTCAATGGGGCTTTGAAGCAAGCGACACCGGAAGATATCGTTGAAGAGCTCGGGGAACCGTGGAAAAAAAAGACCTCGGCGTTAAGGGGCCAATCGATGTGGATCTATCGTTATGCGCTCACGCAGGATGAACTCGACCCCATGGGCGTCGACAAGCTGGGGCGAAGCGTGTTCAAGGCCACCGAAGGCGTGACCGCCATGATGGGCCTTGGCGGCGGCGGCAACCCGCTGAATCCGGGCACCAGACCTCACTGTTATCACTACATCCTTACATTTGATGACACGTCCAAGATCCTCCAACGGTGGATGCGAGAAGCATGCGCTGACACTGATCTCTGACCTCGTCGCAACAGGAGCGAGGTCACCGAACAACCGGCTCCTTCTCGGCCTGACCCAATCTCGCTTCCAAGGCTTGGCTTCCGGATGAGTGAACGGCAACAATAGGTCAAACCGTATGGGTCACGTTTTTCAATCAGGCGCATTTTTGCAACAGTGCTTTTCCGTGCACCCCCTTTCGCTGAATTTCAAACTGTTCACCCTGCCCGGCACCATCGGCATCTTCTGCGTGAATTGCAAATCCCGGCATCGCCTGACCGTTGGAACGATTACCCGCGTCATCGGGGACACGGAATGGAGCGAAGAAGGCGCGAGCACCAAGTTGGAAACCTGTGCCAGCCAGCATCAGGAAGCCTTACACGTCACGGAAGTCAGCGTGGACCGGAACATCGTTCAATTTCGTTGCCGCAAATGCCACGCAGGCTTTCAGGCAACGGTCTCACGCTTCGAAACCTATCAACCGTAAGTTCCTTCGGGAATCGTAGAGAGAAAAAGAAGAACACACACTGGCTCCTCGATGAAAAACAGCCTGTCACCGCGCTTGCAACCGGGAATCGAGGATGACGGGAAGGTGAAGAAAAAAAAGCGCCGCCCTTCACAACAGGGCGGCGCTTTCGGAATGAACGAGGCCTGCGCGAAAGCCTATCTGTTAGGCTGTGGCGTGTACCGAAGATACGGCTTAACCGCCCGGTGGCCCTTGGGAAACTTGGCGGGAATTTCCTCATCCTTCACCGCAGGGACAATGATACAATCTTCCCCGTCCTTCCAATTGGCTGGGGTAGCCACCTGGTGCTTGGCCGTCAGTTGCAACGAGTCCACTACACGAAGAATCTCATCAAAATTTCTTCCGGTCGATGCCGGATAGGTGAGCGTCAACTTGACTTTCTTATCAGGTCCAATCACAAAAACCGAGCGCACGGTCATATTGTCCAACGCGTTTGGATGGATCATATCGTACAAATTCGCCACTTGCCGGTCGGGGTCCGCAATAATCGGATACTGAACCGTACATTGCTGCGTTTCATTGATGTCGTTGATCCAGCCCTTGTGGGAATCCAATGGGTCCACGCTCACCGCAAGAACTTTGACGTTCCGTTTGGCAAACTCACCGGTGATTTTCGCCACGGTCCCCAGTTCCGTGGTACAAACCGGGGTGAAGTCCTTGGGATGGGAAAATAAAATGCCCCATCCATCACCCAGCCATTCATGAAAATTTATCGTTCCTGCCGTTGTTTCAACAGTAAAATTTGGGGCTTCATCCCCTAAACGAAGTGCCATGGTATCTGTCCTCCTCTCCAAACTTGCGGAATAAGCATTGCCGGCAAAAATGACATCACGTTTTCGCCATTCTTTAGGCGTTCAACTATACGCCTCATGGAAAAAGGCCGTCAACAACCCAACATTCCCCGGGCAACGTACCGCAATAAAAAACCCGAAAGGGCGGGATTAACCGCCCTTTCGGGTTTCACTTCGCTTGCGAAAATCGATTCTCTAAAAAATGGTATCAGGCCGATTGCTGAGCTGCGGCTGTTTTCACCACGTTGGCCGCCTGGGGACCTTTGGCTCCCTCCACTAAATCAAATTCAACAGGTTCGCCTTCTTTGAGTGTTTTAAAGCCCTCCCCCTGAAGAGCCGAATAATGCACGAAGACATCCTGTTCTCCTTCGACTCGAATGAACCCAAAGCCCTTTCGATCGTTGAACCACTTGACCGTTCCCGATTTCCGATCACTCATGAGCACCTCCCTTCCTCACGGAACCCCACCGTGGATTTACCGAAAGGTCTTAAAAAAAAACCGCAGACAGCCTTTTCGCCTTCTGCGGCAGAGCTTATAAAATACATGTCATGTATGAAGACCTATCTGGAATAATAATTCTGCCATCGTCTATCACAGATTGCGTAACCTGTCAATAACATTATACGAGTCCTTAGCATACCACGCGTGGTATGTCCGGAAAAAGAGTCGAAAAAACTCGAGAACCCTGGCCCGGGTGTCAAATCAAATCTGAAACTGCGCTTCATACAAACTGGCATACAGCCCTTTTTGGTCCAACAATTCGGCGTGGGTTCCCTCTTCGACAATCCGGCCCCGCTCGAGCACGAGAATCCGGTCAACCTGTTGAAGGGTGGTCAGACGATGCGCGATGAAAATCGTGGTGCGACCCTGGATAAGCACGGTCAACGCCTCGCGAATTTCGACCTCCGTCTCCGTATCAATATTCGACGTGGCTTCGTCGAAGATCACGACGGGCGGATTTTTCAACAGCACCCGGGCGATCGCCACGCGCTGCTTTTGGCCGACGGACAACTTCACGCCCCGTTCCCCGATCCGGGTATCATAGCGGTCAGGAAGTTCCATGATGAAATCATGAGCCCGAGCCGCGACGGCAACGCGTTCAATGGCCTCGTCGGTCGCAGAAAGATCGCCGTAGACGATGTTTTCGCGGATGGTCCCGTTAAAGAGAAACGGTTCCTGTTGCACCAGACCGACCTGTGAGCGCAAAAACGCCAGCGGCATGTTTCGCACGTCGACACCGTCCAAAGCCACCGTGCCGCCCGTCACGTCGTAGAACCGCATCAGGAGTTTGATGATCGTACTCTTGCCCGCGCCGCTCGGACCCACGAGGGCGATACGCTCGCCAGCCGCCACACCGAAGGAAACGTCGTGCAGCACCTGAATTTCCGGCTTATAGGAAAAGTCCACGCCTTCGAACTGCGCGCTCCCGCCAAAACGGGCTGTTGGCGCCACCACCCCGGGCCGGTCCTGCACGTCGGGTTCGGCATCCAGCACGTCAAAGATGCGTTCGCTGGACGCCAGGGCGTGCTGAAGCATGTGGTTGACGGAATGGATTTGGTTGACCGGCACGTAGAACAAGGCCAGATAGGATACGAACATCACGAGTTCTCCGACTTTCAGATCCCCCTGTGCGACTTCCACCGACCCCACCCACAGGATGAGCACCGTGCCCATGGCCCCGAGAAAAATCATCGCCGGTGAATACACGGACCACAGGAACATGGCCTTGAGATTGCTTTGGCTGACCTCGCGATTTCTGGCGTCGAACCGTTCCCGTTCGAACGCGTGACGATTGAAGGCCATGGTTTCCCGGATGCCCGACAGGGAATCCTGGAGATAGCCGCTCAATTCGGCCGTGTTCTGTCGAATTTCGTGGTAATACCCGTGAACGCGACGTGAAAATTTCACGGCGGACACCATCAAGACCGGGATGGGCACCAGCGCCAGGAGCGCCAATTGCCAGTTGACCACGAAGAGAATCACGGTAATCCCGATCAGCGTCAATGACGCGGTCAGCATGCCCTCCAACCCATCGATGAAAATACGCTCCACGTGTTCGGTATCATTCATGATGCGCGACATGATTTCTCCGGTCGAGCGATCCTCGTAAAACCTGACCGAGAGCCGCTGGAGCGCGTGAAACACCTGTTGCCGGAGTTGGACCACAACGCGTTGTTCGAGGACGTTGTTGAACCGGATACGCAGGGAGTTCGCGACGTTCTTGAACGCGTAGGCCAGCACCAATCCGCCCAACACCCACGGCAATAAGGAGAATTGGTCTGCCTGAATCACGTCGTCGATGATCACTTTCACCAGCCAGGGCGGCAACAGATCGAACGCCGTGGTCAGGGTGGCGAAGGACAGGGTCGTCAGGGCCAGGGACCGGTGCGGCCGCAAATACCCGAGAATACGAATGAGAATGTTCACTGTGTGTTACACCAAGCGGCGAGCATCCGAAACGGCCGCGTGAGAGCAGGTCCATATTGACGGCGGAGAACAAACCAGAGGGGACGACACTCCGATGTCCGGTAATAGCGGGATGCAGGGCAAGGCGTCCCGCCGCGAAACCCGAGGCTTATCAGACTGGATAGGCGAGGAATGAGCAAGGACACCACGCCGCCATGCGCCCGATACCGCAAGACATCCTAGATGACGGGTGAAGGTTCTTGCTTCCAATACGCGTCGAATTCCCTCAACTGCGTCAGCGTGGAGAGATCCGTCATCCGGTCCACAAAGAGTTTGCCGATCAGGTGATCCATCTCATGTTGGATGCACACGGCAAACAAACCCGATGCCTCGAAGTCCACGGAACGGCCATCCCGGTCCAGCGCCTGGACCCGGATGGATGACGGCCGCGTCACTTTTCCGCGCAACCCGTCCACACTGAGACAGCCTTCCCACATTTCGGCTTGAGCCGGGCCGTAAAAGACGATCCGGGGATTGATCAGGACCGTCTCGGGAAACGCCTCCTGGCCGTCACAACGCATCACAACGAGTTGTTCGGACCGCGAAACCTGAGGAGCCGCCAGCCCGATCCCCTCGTGCGCGTCCATGGTGGCGAACATGTCGTCGATAAATTGCTGATAGGCGCGCGTGGGGATGATCGCCGGATCAACCGGTTCCGCAATGTTCCGTAAAACGGGATTCCCTATTTTGGCAATCGGTAACGTGGCCATGATGTACTCCGTTGGGACTTCTCCCTCCCCGGCTGAGTCCCGAACGTCACGTCGTCAGGAAACGGGCTCGGACTGCGGCTTGTTTGGCGCGGCCCCGCGATTCTTGAGTGCGTCCTCCCACCACGCCTTCCATTCCTTGGACCACTCGATCCGCTGTTCATGCGTGGAACCCTGCCAATCATGCGGCGGCCCTCCGCGCCGGGTCAACCGCCACAGTGAATCACGGGCGGTAATGGAAACGTATTTTTCCGCATCGCCCAGCAAGTCGATAAGGAGCCATACCGATTCCGGACGTCTGACGTGCTGGCACTCAAACGCCACGGCTCGCCGGACGGTATCCGCGGGATCCTTCATCAGCGTTTGCAGCGCCGGGAGTGACTCCACGGGCGCCAACCGGACGGCAACGCGCAGGGCATGGGCTCGTACCCTCGTGACTTCCTCACCATCCTTGGCCACGTCGAGTAAATCCGGGACGGCCTGGGGGTCCTTGATAATCGACAATGTTTCAATCGCGTTATACCGAAGACGGCTTCCGGGCAGCTTGAGGGCTTTCACCAAGACGGGCACGACCGGTTTCCCCAAGTGGACGAACTCACCGATCACGTATAGTTCCTGCCGTCCTTCCAATAACGGCAACAAGGCTTCCGCCCGTTGCAGTTCCTTGTCAGACAGGACCTCCGGCGCAGGGGTGGCCTGCTCGACTTCCGGGAATTCCGGCTCGGGCGGAGCATTATAGGGAATTTGAACCGGAACGACAGACGCCGGTGGCCCTGCCGGCGGAGCGACCTCCGCCAAGGCCGCCGTCCCGCAATACAGAAGACTCCATCCGGCCACAACCCACACAACACTCACAACACTCACGTTGATCCAGCTTTTCTTTCTCATACACGATCGCGTCGATTGAAGGAATCTTTGGTTGAGTGCGATAAACCAGAGTTCCTTTAGTCTAGTGGGTTTTCCTCATACTGGTCAAGCCGCAGACGCTCTCGCCAAAGAATGGGAAAAGGCCGGTCTCACACGCGGTTCTTCCATCTTGATTTCATGAATGGTAAAATGTGTGGTTTATTCCGAATGGAGTCCTGACAACTGACAAGGAGGGCTTTCTATGAAACCGGTGCGATTGCTCCTTGGCTTGGGATTGGCGATTGGCCTGAGTGCCGGCCCGAGTTGGGGATATGAAGAAGTCCCCGTACCCGATGGCGGAACGTTGCAGGGGACGGTCAAGTTACTCGGGAAAGTCCCCAAACCCAAGGGATATAACCTCGTGACCTTGCCGGACGCCGTGTATTGCGGCCGCATCTCGACCGGAACGGGATGGCGTCTGCTGCAACCCTTTGTCATCGGCCCCAACGGCGGATTCAAAAACGTCGTCATCTATATCGAAGAACTGCGCAAGGGGAAATCATTCGACTACGTCCCGCCCAGGATTGAGGCGATCGACTGCAAATTCGAGCCGTATATCACCATCGTCCGGGACAAGCACGACATCGAAGTGGTGAACCTGGACCCGGTCTTTCACGACATTCAAGGCTATGAAACGTCGAAGTTCGGTGCCCGTGTCCTGTTCAACGTGCCCCTGCCGATGAGTAAAAAACTGCGCAAGGCAGAATTGCTGGCCGGCAAGAAGGTCAAGAACCGGGCCGGCAAGGTCCTGACTCAACCCATCAAAATGGGGAAACAACGCAACCTGTTCGTGATGCAATGCGGGTTTCACGCGTATATGGAAAGCTGGGGGTTCGCGGTCAAAAACCCCTACTACGCGCTCAGCGCCAAAGACGGTTCGTATGTCATTCCCGGCATTCCCCCGGGAACCTATACGGTCCAGGTCTGGCATCCCATGGTTCAGAAAGAATATACCGTGACGATCACCCCCAACGGCACCACGGACTTACCGATCGACATTGAGGCACCCAAAGGCCGGCTCTACGCCAATGAAGTGAGTGAAGGAACGCGCTTCGGTGTGGAATTGCTCGGGGACGCCGCCATCAAACCCATCGTGGAACGCCAAACCTACGAGCCGTAACGCATAGCCCCGGTTTATACAAGTTTTCTCCCTCTCCCCCTGGGAGAGGGTTGGGGTGAGGGTGCATACCGCCGACGTGTCGACGCGGGGGGTTACTCCAACCAATTCTCCACGGAGAGGCCGGGAAGCCGCTTGAAGTACTGGGGATTCCCGGAGACCAGCGTGAGATCCCGGACCACCGCGATGGCCGCAACGCGCAAAGCCGTCTCACCCAACGGAGATCCTTTGCGCGCCGACGAAGCAGATAATTCCCCATAACGCCTTGCCGCCGCGGCATCGAATGGCACGACTTGCAGGTTGGGGATGAGCCGCACGTCGATCTGACTCAATAAAGCAGCCGATCGCCGGCCAAACCGGCTCGCGCCGACGATCAACTCCTCAAGGGTGATGCTGGACGTACATTGCTGCTCAGGCGGCACCGACGCCAGTTTCGCAATCAACGCGGTCGAAGGACAACGCCCCATCAGGTTAGCCAGGATATCCGTATCCAACAGATACATCAGGCTTTGCCCTCCGCGCGGCAGGCGTCTCCGCCCCGTTCGGACCGGATGCCGGCAAGCAGGGCATCCATCTCCCGCTCTTTCAATTCGCCCCAGGCCCCGGTCAGTGCCAGGGCGCCCTGAGCGCCGGCAGCGGTCGTCTGCTGCTGCTTCAACAATTCGAGAGCCTCCACGCTGACCAATGCCGCCAGGGGTTTGCCCCGTTTCTCGACGATCACCTGCCCGTTGCGCCCAATCACCTTGGCCAGAATCTCCGCCAGATCTTTTCTCAATTCAACCGTACTGACTTTCCTGATCATGGTTTCCCTGCTCTGATTGCTTACAAAAAGGAACTTTTGTACAAAACGTACAAAACAGAACAAAATTTTATTTTTGTACAATTTGTACAAAACGTACAAATTTGTACATTTTGTACAAATTATACATTTCGTGCCGTCATCAGACAACGTTTCAGGAGCGTCAAATGGATAAGTTCACTTTATTCTGTCAATGATTGACTGAATACATACCATTCCCAATTCGTGATTCACATTTTGAACGGATTCAGCGTCTCCACACCGAGTTGGGCAAAATCACCGGTGTTGCGGGTCACGACAGTGAGTCTGTGAACCAAGGCTGTGGCCGCGATCAAGGCATCTTCCATCAAGGTGTTTGACTGCCGATGCTTGAACCGGGCCCAAACTCGAAAAATAGCTGCATCCGCCGGCAAGACGTTGTAGGAAGCGAGAATCTTGCCGAGCCAAGCTTCCAGTTCTTCCGCTTTGACGGAGTCCTGCTCACGGGTGATCTCGATACCTGCCTGGAGTTCCCCAATCGTGACCGCCGAGACGTGCAGTTCTTCGTCGGGTACACCGGTGAGCCAGTTCAGGACACCGCGGTCGGGACGAGGGCGACGCGTTTCCGAGACGACATTGGTATCGAGGAGATACATCCGTTCAATCGAAACCCGTTACCGGCCGATGGGGTTGTCTGGTGCGAGGCGGTACTGGGAGGTCGGCTTGCGGTTCGGACGCGAGGAGCAATTGCTTCAAGGTGGGTTTTGCCATTTGCTCCAATCGTCGCCATTGGTTGATCGGAACCAATACCGCCGCCTCTACGCCCCGTTTCGTCACGATTTGAGGCCCTTCGGCAAGGCTGGTCTCAAGGAGTTCACTAAATCGTGCCTTCGCTTCTTGTACCTGCCACGTTTTGCTCATACATCCTCCAGATATTGACAGCCAACTCTGACTAGACACATAACCAGTTTGCGATATAAAGTCAATGCCGGATCCCCGCTCGAGTCAGGGATGACAGGAAAAAAACAAGCAGATCCTTCGCAGGTTCTTCTCTGCACTCAGGACAAGCTCAGGATGACAACGGAGTCATGTCAGCTCATTATCAGGGCAGCGAGGCGGAGACCGTGAGGGAGACGAGGGGCCAGGGGTAGAGGCCGAACAGCACGACGCCCGCGGCGGCGAGGGCCAGGACGACGGTGGCGGTGGGGGATAGGGCTAAGCGCGTGTCGTTCTCCTGGTCGGGTGACGGTTCGCGCATGTACATGACCATGACGATGCGCAGGTAGTAAAAAGCGGACACCGCGGCGAAGATCAGGCCGACCACGGCCAGCCACGTCAGGCCGGCGTTGACCGCGGCCATGAACAGGTAGAATTTCCCAATGAACCCGGCGGTCGGCGGGATACCCGCAAGCGAGACCATGAAGAGCAACATCAAAAACGCCACACCCTTGTGACGCTTGGCCAACCCGGTGAAGTCATCCAGGTCTTCTCCTTCATTCCCGCCTCGTCGAAGAATCGCCACGATGGAGAAGGCACCCAGGGTCATGAAGGAATAGACGGCCAAGTACAACATCATGCTGGACACGCCTTTGGCCTGCACTCCGGCTTCGGTTCCGATCCAGCCCGCAACCACCAACCCGATCAACGCGTACCCGGCATGCGCGATGCTCGAATACGCCAGCATGCGTTTCACGTTGGTTTGCACAATGGCCACAAGGTTCCCCAGGATCAAGGTCAGGATGCACACACCCAGGATGAGCCCGTTCCAATGCGGTTTCATGCCGCCAAAACCTTCGAGCATCACCCGGAGAAACGCCCCGAAGCTCGCAGCCTTCGACGCCACGGCCATGAACGCCGTGACCGAGGTCGGTGCACCCTGATACACGTCCGGGGTCCACATGTGAAACGGCACAGCCGCCACCTTGAAGCCGAACCCCACGATGATCAGCATCAGGGCAATGAGGATCAGCGAGTCGTCGAGTCCCCGCGCATCGACGGCGGCGGCGATTTCAACGAGTCGCGTACTGCCCGCGACCCCGAAGATGAGCGAAATGCCGTAGAGCAGGAGACCCGACGAGAACGCACCCAGGATAAAATACTTGGCCGACGACTCGATGGACTTGGCTTCAAACCGCTTGAAGCCCGCCATGATATAGAGCGAGATCGACATCAACTCGATGCCCAGGTAGATCACCAGCAGGTCGGCGCCGGACACCATGATCATCATGCCCGTCAGGGAGAGCAACACGAACCCGTAGAATTCGGCCAGGTCGATCCGTTCTTCCTTGAGGTACCCGATGGAAAGCAGGATGGTCATGCCGCTCACCACGTAGAGCAAGAGTTTCCAAAACGAGGCATACCCGTCCACCACCACGAGGTCGCTGAACGCAAAGACCCGGTCGCCCATGCTCACGGCGGTCACGACGAAACAGATTCCCAGCGCGGCCACACTCATCCAGGCCAGCAGGTCTTTTTTGTTCGACGGGGTGACCGGGTCCAGGACCAGCAGGAGACAGGCAACGGATACGACGATCAGTTCCGGCAGGATCGTGACCAGATCTGAGAGGGGAATCATCATCGCGTTTTCGACTCCATCATTGTACCCTCACCCCAGTCCTCTCCCATCGAGGGAGAGGGAAACACAACGCGCACTTCTACCTCCTCTCGCTTCTTTCCCATCGAGGGGAGAGGAGATGCCTCATCTGACGTCACAGGCATTGGCGAGAAGGATGGAGGCTCGGCGTCCACGACCATGACTTTCGCCTGTTGTTGCACGAGATGATCGACGCTGGCGTGCATCACGTCCATCAACGGCTTGGGATAGAGCCCAATCCAGAACACGAAGAACGCCAAGGGTGCCAGCATGCCGATTTCACGCCAGGTCACGTCGTAAAGTTTCGAGGTCATATGTTGCGCCGGGGTGCCGTATATCACGCGTTGCAACATCCAGAAAATATAGGCCGCCGCAAGAATGACCCCCAAGGCCGCGGCGGTGGCGACCGCCTTGCTCCACAGGAAAGCCCCGAGCAGCACGAAGAATTCGCCCACGAAGCTGTTCATACCGGGCAGCCCCACGGAGGACAGGGCAAAGATCACAAGGAACGTGGCGTAGACCGGCATGGACACGGCGAGGCCTGAATTGTCGGAAATCTCCCGGCTGTGAGTCCGTTCGTACACGATGCCCACACACAGGAAGAGCGCGCCGGTGGTGATGCCGTGGTTGACCATTTGCAAAATCGCGCCTTCGATCCCCTGGGCGTTCAACACGAAAATTCCCAGCGTGACGAATCCCATGTGGCTCACGCTGGAATACGCGATGAGTTTTTTGAGATCGGCCTGGGCAAAGGCCATGTAGGCGCCATAAATGATGGCCACGACCGACAGGAGCAGCACCACCGAGGTGAACTGCTGCGTGGCGTTTGGCAGCATGGGCAATGAGAAACGCAGGAACCCGTAAGCCCCCAGTTTCAGCAACACGCTCGCCAGCATCACGCTGCCCGCGGTCGGGGCTTCCACGTGCGCGTCCGGCAACCACGTGTGGAACGGGAACATCGGCACTTTCACGGCAAACGCGGCGAAGAAGGCCCAGAACAACCAGGCTTGCAGCCAGGCCGGGTACTCGGCGTTGCTCAGCGTGAGGATATCGAACGATTCTTTCCCGGCGTAAAAATAGAGCACGATAATCGCCACGAGCAGCAGGACGCTGCCCGCCAGGGTATACAGGAAAAACTTGATCGCCGCGTACACGCGGTTGGGACCGCCCCAAATCCCGATCAACAGGTACATGGGGATCAGCATGGTTTCCCAGAACACGTAGAACAGCACGAAGTCCAACGCGGCGAACACGCCGATCGTGGCGGTTTCCATCACGAGCAGGCTGATCATGAATTCCCTGACGCGCGTCTCGATCGCGGTCCAGGAAACCAGAACGCAGAGCGGCGTCAGCAAAGTGGTCAGGATGACCAACGGGAGGCTGATCCCATCCACGCCCACCGTGTAGTTGATGGAGGGCGACGCGATCCATTGATGCGACTCCACGAACTGCATGGCAGGCGTGGATTCATCGAACAGGATCCACAGCGGTAGCGAGACCAGGAACACCAGCGACGAAACGCCCAAGGCCACCCACTTGGCCAGGGCTTCCTCGACCATCAGCACTGCGACCACGCCCAACAAGGGCAGGAAGACAACCAGGGTCAGCCAAGGAAATCCGCCGGAAGACATATCGATCAGGAACCTTTCATTTCTGGACGGCACAGAAGCCGTCCTCTCCCGCGCCATACCCGCGGGACGGCACAAGGGCCGTCCCCTACAATATCAAGTACGCAGTCAGGATAATGACCGCGCCCATGGCCATGCTGAGCGCGTAATTTTGCGTTTCGCCGGTTTGAACCAGGCGGGCCATCCATCCCCACCAGGCAAACCCGCGGGCGACGCCGTTCACGGCGTTATCGATGATGGCCACGTCCACTTTTTTCCACATCCGCTCCGCCAGCGTGAACGTGGGAGTCACAATCGCCTTGTCATAGGCTTCGTCGACGTACCACTTGTTGAGTGAGCCGCGATACAACCCATGCCATTGGTGCATCAGGCGTTCGGGCAAGGCCGGCGACTTCACGTACAAGACGTAGGCCGCGGCAATACCGAGCACCCCCGCCAACGTGGCCGCCAGCATGATGCCCGTGGCCGCTCCGCCGTGGTGGCCCGCGCCTTCGCTGCCGGGGAAGGCCGGTTGCAGAAATTCCGGAATGCCCAAGTACCCCGTGACAATGCTGAGCACGGCCAGCACCAACAAAGGAACGGTCACGACTGATGATGGTTCATGCACGTGATCGACGTGATGCGGGTCCACGCGGGACTCACCCCAAAAGGTCACGAACACCAACCGGAAACTGTAGAACGCCGTCAACCCAGCGGTGAGGATCCCCGCCACGGCCAGGACCTGTCCCAGCATGCCCGCGTTCCAGGCGGACAATAACAATGCGTCCTTGCTGAAAAATCCCGCAGTGAGCGGGAATCCAGCCAAGGCCAACGATCCGATGATGAACGTCCAGTAGGTGATCGGCATCTTGTCCTTCAAGCCGCCCATGCGTTGCATGTCCTGTTCGTGATGGACGGCAAGAATAACGGACCCGCATCCCAGGAAGAGCAACGCCTTGAAGGCGCCGTGCGTCAGCAGGTGATAGATCCCGGCCACGTACCCTCCCAAGCCGCAGGCCATCATCATGTACCCGAGTTGGCTCAAGGTCGAATAGGCGACCACGCGCTTGATGTCATTCTGCGTCAAGGCGATGGTCGCGCCCACGAACATGGTCAGGCCGCCCACGATTGCCACGACGGTCATGGCCGCGGCAGACAGATTGTACAGGGGGGCCAACCGTGCCACCATGAAAACGCCCGCGGTGACCATGGTCGCGGCGTGAATCAACGCGGAAATGGGCGTGGGCCCTTCCATGGCATCCGGCAGCCACACGTGCAACGGAACTTGCGCGGACTTGCCTACCGCACCCACAAACAGCAGCAGGCAGATCAGGGTCATCGCGGAGACTTCCCATCCGCCACCGAACGCGCCCAACAAGTCAACCATGGCACCGGCTTGGTTCGCGGCTTCGGCAAACACCGGTTGGTACTGCAAGGTCCCGAAGACCACGAATACCAGGAGAATCCCGAGCAGGAACCCGAAGTCCCCGACCCGGTTGACGATGAACGCCTTGGTTGCCGCGGCCCGCGCCGAATGGCGTTCATACCAATGCCCGATCAGCAGATAGGAACACAGGCCGACGGCTTCCCAGAACACGAACAATTGGACAAAGTTGTCGGACATGACCAACATCAACATGGAGAACGTGAACAACGCGATATTCGCGAAAAACCGTGCGTAGCCCGGCTCGCCATGCATGTACCCGATGGTGTAGACGTGCACCAATCCGCTGACGATGGTCACCAACAGCAACATGGCCGCAGTCAACTGATCCACGTAGAGCCCAAGCCTGATGGTGAGATCGCCGGAAGCCGCCCAGGTGTACAAGGGAATTTCCAGCACGCGCCCGCCCGCGACTTCGGAAAAGGCCAGGAGCGACAACAGGAAGGACAACCAGACCGCGGGCACGGCGATCACGTGCGCACGCTCCTTCAGGACGTGCCCGGCGAAGCTGAGCACGATGAAGGCCAGGAGGGGCAGGAGCGGGATCAGGGCATACCACATGGCACTACCACTTCAAGAGGCGAAAATCATCGACGTTGATACTGGCGTGATGACGGTAGAGAGCAATGATGATCGCGAGGCCTACCGCCACTTCGGCGGCAGCCACAGTCAGGGCAAAAAAGACGAAGACCTGCCCGGACAGGTTGCCGAAATGGGCGGAAAAGGCCACGAAATTGATGTTCGTGGCATTGAGCATCAATTCGATGGACAGCAGGATGATAATAAGATTCTTCCGGACCAGCACGCCGACGAGCCCGATGACAAACACCAGCCCGCTCAACACCATGTAGAATTCCACGGGCACGCTCATTGCGATTCCATGATGCCTTTCTTGGATAAAATGACTGCGCCGATCATGGCCACCAGCAGGATGAGCGAGGCGATTTCAAACGGGAACAGATAGGTGGAATACAGGAGTTCCCCGATGGATTCCGTATTCCCCACGGCCGGCTCCTCGCGTCCGGGACCCGGCGTCCCGACGGCGAAGCCCCGGCTCACCGCGAGCAACACGGCCTCGGTCAGCAACACCACCCCGAGGAACAACGCCACGGGCCCTTGCCGGTTGAACGGCTCTTCCTGTTTCACGTTCAAGAGCATCACGACAAACAGGTAAAGCACCAGGATCGCCCCGGCATACACGATGATTTGAATGGCGGCGAGAAATTCAGCGTGCAGCGTGACGTAAAGCCCGGCCACGTGAAAGAACATGACGAGCAAGGACAGCGCGCTGTAGATGGGATGACGAAGGACCACAACGAGCGACGCGGCCATGACGATGACTGCGGCAAAATACAAAAAGACGAATGTCGCCACCGTTACACGTAACTCCCGTTCACAACGCCTGCATGTCGCACGGATAGAGAAATAGTCATCGGGACAGGCAAATCAGGCGAAAATCAAAATTCCTTTTCCGGAATGTCCTTGAAGGAGACGTTGAAATAGGCCACGTTGGGATGCTGAAATTCCAACCGTTTTTCCCGTTCCGGAAACGCTCGATCTCCGATTGCCAATAGTTGCTCTTTATTCAATTGCAAATGGCGTTTGTCGTACACGGCCCACTCGAATTCCTGGGACATGCCCAAGGCATCCACCGGACAGGCCTTCACGCATAACCCGCAGAACAGGCAGCGCGTCATGTCCATGTCATATTCCTTGGCGTACCGCTTAGTGGGTTCCCCGGGCACTTCGGCGCTCACGACGCGGATCACGCGAGAGGGACAGGCGGCCTCGCACAGGTCGCACCCCACGCATTTCTCCGTCTCGTCGTCGTATCGCAGCAACCCCAACATACCCCGGTAATTCTCGGGCAGCGTTTTCTTGACGTGGGGATATTCCAGGGTGATGGGACGATAGTTCAGGAAATGCTTGAGCGTCGCCTTCATCCCCAGAAGAATTTCATAAAAAATCAGCGACTGAATCCATTTTTTGAGTTTCATCGACCCGGCTCCTCGGCCCTTGTCCCCGACCCGGTCGGGGATCCCACCTAATTGGGGAAGATGTAGGCAAGCAACGACGTGATCACAATGTTCCCCAAGGCAATAGGCAACAACACTTTCCACCCGAACCGCATCAACTGGTCATACCGTAACCGGGGCAACGTCGCCCGTATCCAGAAAAACAGGAACAGGAAAAAATAGACTTTCGCCGTAAACCAGAAAATCCCCGTCACCCAGGCGAACATCCCCGGGGCCTGCAAGAACGGCAGGGGCGCGTGCCAGCCGCCGAAGAACAGGACGGTGGCCATGCATGACACCAGAATCATGTTCGCGTATTCCGCCATGAAGAAAAACGCGAATCGCATGCCGCTGTATTCCGTGAAGAACCCCGCGACCAGTTCGCTTTCCGCTTCCGGCAGGTCAAAAGGCAACCGGTTGGTTTCGGCCACGGAGGCGATCAGGAAAATCACAAAGGCGATGAACTGCGGAAAAGGCAAGGGATCAAAGGCAAACCAGTTCCAGAACCCGCCGGCCTGGGCTTCGGTGATTTCCACCAGGCTCAAACTCCCCGCCAACAACAGCACGCCGACGATCGCCAGCCCTACGTTGAGTTCATAGCTGATCAACTGGGCCGCGGACCTCAGGCCGCCCAACAACGAGTATTTGCTATTGGAGGCCCACCCGCCGAGAATGACCCCGTAGGCCCCGATGGACGCAAACGCCAGGATGTACAGCACGCCGATGTTGATGTCGCTGATCACGAAGGGCTTGAATTCCACCCCCATGACGTCGATCGTCCAGTTCGGCCCGAACGGGATGACCGCAAACCCGATCAGGGCCGGCACCAACACCAGAATGGGGGCGAGACTGAACAGGATCTTGTTTGCGCCGGCCGGGATGATGTCTTCCTTGAAGAACAGCTTCAACCCGTCGGCCACCGGTTGCAGGACCCCGTATGGTCCGACTTCCATCGGGCCCATCCGGTCCTGCATCCAACTGAGCACTTTCCGCTCCAACAGGGTGAGGATCGCCACGGTCAGCAGGACCACGCCCATCACGGCCCCAATTTGCGATAAGGTCAACGCCAATTTAATGCTGGTATCAAACACGGGAACGCTCCTCGATAGATCGTGTTGTACGTCTTCACGTTGTCAGCGTGACGTGAGCCGTTTTCCACACGGGCACGTGGGTCTGCGGATCAACAGTCAGCGAAAACAACGCGCGGACGGATTCATCAAAATGCTCGGGGAACCACGCCACGGTATCGGGCACGCGGTCATTCAGCTTCACGGACACGGTGGCTTGCCCGCCATCGTTCGAGAGCCGGACGGCCTGGCCCTGGTCAATCCCCAAGCGCCGGGCCTCACGGGAATTGATTTGCAGCACCCCTTCTCCTTCAATTTCCATCAGCCCCTTCGCGCGGGTACTGTATTTTCCGGAATGATACAGGGACTGGACCAACCGTAACGTCATCATCCCTTCCGGTGCGGCGGGCGACTCATGCAGCGCGTATCGTTGATCGACGTCCTCCTTGAACCCGCTCGTCACGTATTGCGCGACCGTTTCCGCATCAACGTTGGGCGGGGTGGATGACGGGCCCAGCAGACCATACCCGGCAATCACCCCACGGATTTCCTTGAAGATTTCCTTGACCTCATTGTATTCGATGGGAGACTCCATCAAGACCGACAGCGCCGAAAACATTTCCCAATCGGGCCGGCTCTCTCCCAGCGGCTCGGTCGCTTGGCGAACGGGCTGGACGTGACCTTCCGTATTGGTGAACGTACCGTCCTTTTCCATGGCCGAACAAGCGGGAAACACCACGTGTGCCCGCTTCGCGGTTTCCGTCAAAAACAGCTCCTGACAGACCAGGAATTCCAACGCATCCAGCGCCCCGGTCACGTCGGCGTCCGCCGGCAACGATTCGACCGGGTTGTCTCCCACGATGAATAACGATTTCACGTCGCCGGTCCGGGCCCGGTTCAACAACTCCGGCAACGTGGCCGGCGCGCCGGCTGGTACCGCCTGCCCCCAGGTCCGCGTCAAGGTCTTTTGCATGTCTTCGTCGTGAAGGTCCGCGGGACCCGGGAAATATTCAGCCACGGCCCCCATTTCCACGGCGCCCTGGTCGTTGTTCCCTTCGGCCAGGCAACCCAAGCCCGAGCCTCGTCGCCGAAGATGCCCCGTGAGGATCTGAAGATCCAGGAGATTCGTCACCATCCCTTCCCCATTCAACGAACGGAGGACCTCCCTGCCAACCAGAATCACGGCGCGTTCGGCCTGCGTGTACGTCCCGGCCGCCGCTTCGATATGTTCTTTCAGGAGACCGGACTGCTCCTGGATCGCATCCCAGGACATGCCGGCCACGTGGGTCCGGATTGTTTGCACAAACTCCGGCGCCTCACGGGTGATCTCTTCATGCACGAGGTCCGATTCGACCACGGCCTTCAACAACCCCAGGATGGCCGCGTTGAACCGCCCGCTCCGCACCTGCAAATGATGCCGGGACTGCGTCGCAACATGACTCACGGTCGAGCGGACCGGGAGCAATGACTCAAGCGTGATCAGTTGCGCGCCTCCACGCTTCACGGCCTGTTTCACGTGCAAGGCCGTAATGGGATTGGACTCATTGACGTTGGTGCCCACCAGCATGATCGCGCCGGCCTGGCCCACGTCTTCGTAGCGAATCGTCCAGCGATGAGTGCCCTGTATCCGCCGGAACGCCCGCACGCCGTTGATATGCCCGTACCGTGCGCTGCTGTCGATCTGATTCGTCCCGATGACCACGCGCATGAATTTCTGGAACAGATACAGGTCTTCGTTGGTGCAGCGCGTCGTGATGAGACCGCCGATCGCATCGGCCCCATGTGCGGCCTTGATCGCCGTGAACTGCCGGGCCACGCGTTCCAATGCTTCTTCCCACGTGACTTCGGCAAAGGAGCCGTCGGTCCCGCGCACGAGCGGACGTTGCACACGGCCGGGATGCACCGCGGCGTGGTACCCGAAATAGCCGCGGACGCACAGGTCTCCGTTGTTCCGGCCGGCGCCCAACGCCGAATTGACTTCGATCAATTGGTCGTCCTTGCGCTGGACCGTAATCTGGCACCCGTCTCCGCAATAGGAACAAATCGTTTCCGTTCGTTTCAGCATCCACGGGCGATAATCGTACATGGACAACCGGCTGGTGATGGCGCCGACCGGGCAGATCTGGATGCACCCGCCGCACATGTCGCATTCGAGTTCATTGCCGGACCAATGCGTGATCTGCGTGAGCGTGCCGCGGCCTTCCGCCGCCAGCGCCTGGGCGCCCATGACTTCGTCGCAATACCGCACGCACCGCATACACGACACGCAACGATTCATCTGTGTCTCGATGACCGGGCCGAGGTATTGTTTCGGGAAGATCCGCTTCAGTTCCTTGAACCGGCTGACGGTAGGCGTGTACTCGTGCGAAAAGTCCTGCAAGTCGCAACGGCCGCCCTGGTCGCACACCGGACAATCCAGCGGGTGATTGCCCAACAACAACTCCAGCACCGATTTTCGCGCGGACTCGACGTGCGGCACCGACGACCGCACAACCATGCCTTCGGCCACGCGCGTGCTGCACGAGGTTTGGAGTTTCGGAATTTTTTCGATTTCCACCAGGCACATCCGGCAGTTCGCGTCCGGCACCAACTTCGGATGATAACAAAAGTGGGGGACCATGATGCCCACCTGACGGGCCGCTTCAATCACGAGCGTCCCTTCGGGCACCTGCGCGCGGATTCCATCGATCGTGATCGTCACAAGGTTCGGGGTGTTCGACATACCGGGTCCTACGCCAGGCTTCCTTCGACTTCGCGCGTCTGCGCGACGCTCAGGACGGGGATTTCTTTCCGGCTCCCCTTGAGCGCCTCAGCCTCCTCGATCAGGGCTTCATATTCATTCCGCCAATATTTCAACGTGCTCTGCACCGGGGCGATTTCCGCATCACCGAAGGCACAGACCGTTCGACCGCCGATGTTCTCACAAATTTCCGCGAGCGTCCGTAAGTCTTCCGGGCGTCCCTGTTTGTTCAGGATCCGCTGAAGGATCTGGACGATCCACGAACTGCCTTCCCGGCAAGGCGTACATTTCCCGCATGACTCGTGATAGAAAAATTCCATCAGGCGAAGGGCCGCCCATACCATGCTCGTGCCTTCTTCCATCACGGTGATCCCGCCGGACCCGGACATTGACCCGGCCATCGCCACCGATTCGAAATCCATTTGCACGTCCACGTGGTCCGGGGTCAAAAACGGCGCCGAGGCTCCGCCCGGTATGAATGCCTTGAGTGGCTTGTCCGACCGCATCCCCCCGCCGAGTTCAAAAATCAAATCCCGGAACGTCGCATTCACGGGCAATTCATAATTCCCCGGACGTTTCACGTGGCCGCTCAAACAAAACACCCTGGTTCCGGTACTCTTGGGCGGGACACCGATGGAGGAAAACCATTCGGCTCCCCGATTCACAATGTGCGGGACGTTCGCCAATGTCTCCACGTTATTGACGACCGTGGGTTTCTGGTAGAGGCCGTGCGTGGCCGGGAACGGTGGCTTGGTCCGGGGTTTCCCCCGTTTGCCTTCCAGCGATTCGAGCAGCGCGGTCTCCTCGCCACAGATATAGGCGCCTGCCCCCGCGTGCACGGAGACATGCACGGTGATCCCGCTGCCGTAAATGTCGGAGCCCAGGTGCCCGGCCCGGTAGGCATCGGCAATGGCCTGCTCCAGGATCTTCGCCGCCAGCCGGAATTCGCCCCTTATATAAATGTAGGCGGTTTCCGCGCCAATGGCGTAACAGGAGACGGCAATGCCTTCGAGGATCTGGTGGGGATCCCGCTCCATCAATTGACGGTCCTTGAACGTGCCGGGCTCGCTCTCGTCGGCGTTGCAACAGAGGTATTTGGGACCCTGATAATCCTTGGGAATGAACCCCCATTTCACTCCGGTCGGGAACCCGGCCCCGCCCCGGCCCCGCAGACCGGATTTTTTCACCATCTCGATAAGGTCATTGGGCGGCATCTTTCCCAGGACGGCTTTCAATGCCTTGTACCCACCGGCCCTTTCATAGTCGGCCAGGGACCCGGTGTAGCCGGGCTGCTCCATGTTGGTCAGGAGAATCTTCGCAAACGTCTTCATGACGAGACGACGCCCTCGCCCCGTGCGGGCACCATAAAAGGACCGCTTTTCAATGAACAGTCGCCGGTTTCCCGCAAGTCCTTGAGAATCTGCCCGACTGTTGCTTCCGTGAGCCGCTCGTAATAGTCGTCGTTGATTTGCATCATCGGCCCGGTTCCGCACGACCCCAAACATTCCACCGTGCTGAGGGTAAACAGCTTATCCCCGGTGGTCTGGCCCAGGCCGATACCCAAGTGCTTGCGCAACCATTCGATCAGGGGGTCCGCCCCGACCAGCGCACACATCAATGAACGGCACACCTGGACGTGGAACTTTCCGATGGGCTTGAGGTTGAGCATGGTATAAAACGTCGCCGTTTCGAACACTTTGGGCGGAGTCAGGTCCAGGATCCCGGCAATCTCCCTGATCGCAGCCTGGCTCACGTACCCTTCTTCCTTCTGCGCCAAGTTCAACAACGGCAGCATTGCCGAGCGCTTGACCGGATACCGGCTCAGGATTTCGTTCACGGTGTCTTGATGCTTGTCGAAAATCATGCTGTCCACATATCAAAATGTCCCGCCCCATTCCAGGCCACTGTTCCTGTTCCCCGCCTCTGCCTGCCCTGAGCGCTTTTCATGCATCTTCAATCCACAATCAGCAATCCTCAATTCCTCTTCACCGGTCGCACTCGCCCATGACGATGTCATAGGTGCCGAAGATGGTGATAATATCAGAAATGAGATAGCCGCGCGCCATAAAATCAAACGCGCCCATGTGCACAAACGACGGCGAGCGGATTTTCATCCGATAAGGCCGCGGGCTCCCGTCGCTGATCAGGAAGAAGCCCAATTCGCCCTTCGGCACCTCGGTTGCGCAATACGTTTCCCCTTTCGGCGGTTTGAACCCCTGCGTAAAAATGATGAAATGATGGATCAGGCTTTCCATGTCCCGCATGACGTTGGGTTTGGCCGGGGGAATGACTTGGGGCATATCCGCTATGATGGGACCGTCCGGCAACTGGTCCAGGCATTGCTCAATGATGCGCGCGCTTTGTTTCATTTCCTCGACGCGAATCCAATACCGGTCATAGGTGTCCCCACCCTTGCCGACCGGCACGTCCCACTCCACCCGGTCGTATACGCCGTACGGCTCCAGTTTGCGGACGTCATAGGCGACGCCCGACCCGCGCAGCGTCGGCCCGGTCAGCCCGAAGTTGATCGCGTCCTCCGCGGAAATGACCGCCACGTTTTTTGTCCTGGCCACCCAAATCCGGTTCCGTTGCAGTAACGTGTCATATTCCTGCACGTGTTCGGGAAACGTCTTCAGAAATTCGCGCAGGCGGCCGGTCAACGCCGGCGTGAGATCGCCGTCCACTCCCCCGATCCGAAAATAATTCAGCGTCAGGCGCGCGCCGCAGAGTTGTTCGAAAAAGTCGAGCAGGACTTCCCGTTCGCGGAACGTCCAGAAGAACACCGTCATGGCCCCAATATCCAGGGCCTGTGTACCCAACCAGAAGAGATGGCCGACGATCCGCTGGACCTCGGCCACGATCGTCCGGATGTATTCGGCCCGCTCCGGGATCGTGACACCCACCAGTTTTTCAACGGCACGCACGTAGGCGTAATTGTTCGTCATGGCGCACACGTAATCCAGGCGATCCGTATGCGGAACGATCTGCATGTAATGGAGCCCTTCTGCAAGCTTCTCCACGCCGCGATGCAAATACCCCATGTCGGGAATGGCCTTGACCACTCGCTCGCCGTCCAGTTCCAACACCACGCGTAACACGCCGTGCGTGCTGGGATGCTGCGGTCCCATGTTCAGCAACAGTTCGGTCGTGCGCTTGGCCGCTTCAGGCTTATCACCGGCCAGAAAGACGTGCCGCTGATCCTGCGGAATTTCGCGTTCGGTCCATTCACTCTCCGGTTCATCCAAACGGGGAATAAAATCAAAGGTACTTCTCCACCCCTTGCCTTCGGTGGGAAAATCCTTCCGGAGCGGATGCCCCTCCTCGTAGTCCTCAGGCAACAAAATCCGGCGCAGGTCCGGATGTCCGTCAAACCTGATCCCCATCAAATCGTAGACCTCGCGCTCCAGGAAATTCGCACCCTTCCAAATGGACGTCACGGACCCGAGGGCGGGATTATCTTCCGGCAACCGGACCTTCAAGCGAATCCTGGCGTGATGCGGAAGGGAGAGAAAGTGGTAGATGACCTCAAAGCGTTCCAGGTCGTCGGGATAGTCGGCCGAGCAAATATCGGTAATATGATCGAAGGCCATCCCGGGATCATCGTGGAGGAACCGCGCCACGTCCACGAGAGCCTGCGCCCGCACCTGGGCCGAGAGGTCTCCCCGCTGCGGATCTTCGCGCACGGACAGCACGGCCTCGGGAAAACGCTCGTGCAGGGTTTCAAGAACTCGATGCATAGAATGGGTTGAAGTGAGTGATTAAACTGCCTATTTCACGAACACTTTTTCCTTCTGAATCTTCTCCTGGAGCTTGATCAGGGCGTCCAGCAAGGCTTCCGGACGGGGGGGGCAGCCCGCCACGTAGACGTCTACCGGCACGATCTGATCCACTCCCTGCACCACGCTGTAACTGTTGTAATGGTTGCCTGAGGTCGCGCATGACCCCATGGAGATCACGTATCGGGGTTCGGCCATTTGATCGTAAATCCGCCGGATCACGGGCGCCATCTTTCGACACACGGTTCCGGCGACGATCATGACGTCGGAGTGCCGGGGAGAGGCTCGAAAGACCCCGGCCCCGAACCGGTCGATGTCGTACCTCGAGGACACCGACGCGATCATCTCGATCGCGCAACAGGCCAGCCCGAACGTCATCGGCCACAAAGCCGACTTCCGGCACCAACTCACCAGGTAATCGAGATTGGTGGTAATGATGTTGGAGTCAAACTGGCGTTCAAGCATACTCATGGTTTCTTATCCTTCGTCACGCTCAATCCCATTCCAGCGCCCCTTTTTTCCAGACGTACCAAAACCCGACCACCAGGATGGCGATGAAGACCCCCATTTCAATGAGCCCCAACAATCCCAACTTGCGAAACACCACGGCCCACGGGAACATAAAGACGATTTCGATATCGAACACCACGAACAACATCGCGATGATGTAATACCGCATCGGGAATTGCACGCGGGCATCCATAAAGAGCGGGCTCCCGCTCTCGTAGGGAAGCAGTTTCGCGCGATAGGGCCGGCTGGGCCGCACGATCCATCCCGCCACCAGCGATACCACGGCAAAGCCCAGCGCCAGCACGGCAAAGATGGCGATGGGGATATAATTCAACGGAACCGATTCGCCGCCCATCTCAGATCTTCACCCGCGTGACGACACCGTTGACGTTCAATGGACCATCTCCAGCACCGACTCAAAAAACGCCCGGTGGCGTAAGCCGCGCAGCGCCGGGACGACAATCCCCTTGTGTTGCATCAGGACTTTAAACGTGGTGCCCATGCCGTGCGGTCGCAACAACTGGGCCGCTGCCCGGACCACTGCCGATTCCTGCTCGCATCCCTCAACCAATTCCTCGATTCCCAAGCTCATCAAGAAATGCTGAAGGTTCGTAAACCCCGTTGTGGTTAACCCAACCTGCTCACCGGTTCGGGCAAGGCTCGAAAAATTCACGTGCGCCGTCAAATCCTGCTCCCCGATTCTGGTGAAAGGATCCGTCGTGACCATGTGCCGGTAGTACCCCATCAAGGTCCCGTTCTTTCGTTCGGGCGCATAATAGTCCTGCGCGGTGTGACCGTAATCAATCGTGATGACGACCCCGCGATCAAGCACCCCGCCCACCTGTTTGATCCACTTCACGGCTTCCAGGTTGATTTCCGTGGTAAACCCCACGGGCAACTCCACGTCCAAGCCGGACAGGAACGATGCCAATTCAGGCGTAGACGGCTCACCCCATCGTTCCTGCAACGCGTGGTCGCGGCTGATCACGTATAATTCCCGGAGACCATCCTCCTCCATGCGAACCCTGTGGACCGGAAACGCATCCACCAATTCATTCGAGAGCAACGTGCCGGTCAGACTGCCGTCCGGAATCGACTGAAGACCGTCAACCCATTGAATCCCGGCTCCTTGCTCCTGCCAAGCAGCCAGCATGTCCCGTTGCCGGCGGCGAAAGGCCGGACTGCGTTCGACCAGGATGCACGCCAAGCGGGGGAAGAGCGAGGCCTGCTGCTCTTGACATTCCTGCAACAGATCCCTGAGCAGCGTCCCATCGCCCGGTCCCATCTCCACGAGATGAAACACCGGGGGATGCCCGAGCCGTTCGTCAATCTCCTCGAGTTGACGGACCAGACACTTGGCCAGGATGGGAGAAAGACTCGGAGCGGTGAAGAAATCACCGCCTGCCCGCCCGATTGGAGAAGTCGTGGAGGTCGCCCGTCCGCCACCCGTCATATAGTACCCATACTCTTTATCATACAGGGCCAGTTCCATAAACCGCGCAAACGTCAACGGACCCGCTTCCCGAATAAGCGCGGTGATGCGCCGCATCAAAGGTGAATCCGGTGATTCCATGCCTTCGTCATCCTTGTGGGTGCTCAGTCATTCGTTGACACGTTTGGCCTGTTCCTTCCCCTCCTTGGTAAGGAGGGGCGAAGGGGAGGAAAAGAACGAGGTCATCCCTGCTTAGGCGGACCATGCTGTCAACGAATGAGTGAACATCTTCAATCCGCCGGCGCCAGCCCCATTTGACCCATCCCCCCATGGGCCAAAAGATCTATAAATTAGCTATCCCTCAACTGTTAGTCAAGGAAATGTCAGCCGATTGTTGATGCAATTGTGCCATGCCCCTTTTGGTCGAACCGGCTCAAGGCCGGAATTATTTCAGGGGCAAAAATCTATCGGCAAAAGAGCGTGGAGAAATAACAGAAACGTCGCAGGGCGGGTTTTCAAGAAGCAGCCGGTCGCCTGTCACAAGGCACCCCCGGGGATGGCTGGCGAGCAATGCCCACAGATGCTGATCTCCGGTATCCCGGAGCGTTGCACGGCGCTATCACCCCTTACGGGAGCGACGTGTTTCCTTTGGGAAAAGGAATGAAGAGAATTCTTAACCTTCATGCCCCGTGGCATTTTTTGTATTTTTTGCCGCTGCCGCAGGGGCAGGGGTCGTTTCGGCCGACTTTGGCCGCGGACCGTTGGACCGGTCGTGACGAGGACCCGTCGCCGCCACGGTTGAAGACCATGGGGGGAGGCGTGGGCGAGGGCATGTCGTCTTCAATGGACGGACGTTCGCCTTTGACCACCTGGACTTTGAACAATCGCTCCAGGGAATCGGACTTGATGCGGTCCATCATGGCGGCAAACATGTCGAACCCTTCACGTTTGTACTCCGCCAGCGGATCTTTTTGCCCATAGCCCCTGAGCCCGATGCCGTCCCGAAGCTGATCCATGCCGAGAAGATGTTCCTTCCAATGATGGTCGATGACCTGTAACGCCAGGCTCCGTTCGAGCTGCGAGCGAAGCTCGGGCCCGATTTGTTCTTCGCGTTCCTGTTGCCGTTGCCGGAAAAGCGCCTGGACGCGTTCCAGCACTTCGTCCCGCAGGCCGTCGCGTCCCATGTCCGACACGTCCTCGTTCGCCATGACGTCCGTGCCGAATTGCGCGAGCAGGGCTTCATGCAACCCCGCCAGGTCCCAGGCTTCGGCATAGGCTTCTTCCGGACAATGGGTATTGATCAAGGCGTCCACCACGTCCACGAGCCACTCCTCCGCGTCATCCTGAATCGAACTGCCCCCGAGGACGCCGGCTCGATGGTCGTAGATGATTTCCCGCTGTTTGTTCATGACGTCGTCGTATTCAAGGATATGCTTGCGGATGTCGAAGTTATGCCCCTCGACTTTCTTCTGGGCGTTTTCAATGGACTTGCTGACCATCCGGTGTTCGATGGGGACGCCTTCTTCCATCCCCAGTTTCAACATCAAGTTGGAGACCCGTTCCGAAGCAAAGATGCGCATCAGGTCGTCTTCCAGGGACAAAAAGAAGCGGGACGACCCCGGGTCGCCCTGGCGACCGGAGCGGCCCCGCAACTGGTTGTCGATCCGGCGGCTTTCATGGCGCTCGGTGCCGACGATGTGCAAGCCCCCCGACTCCAGGACTTCCGCCTTTTCCGTTTCGCATTGTTTTTGAATTCGTTCAAGCGCCGCGCGCTTCTGTTCGTCGGTCAGGTCTTCTCCCCGGTACACCACCTGCTGCTTGTAGAGCGCGTCCGGGTTGCCCCCCAGGATGATGTCCGTGCCGCGACCGGCCATGTTGGTGGCCAACGTCACCGCGCCCTTGCCTCCGGCCTGAGAAATGATCTCCGCTTCCTTTTCATGAAACTTGGCGTTCAGGACGTGATGTTTCACGCCTCGCTGCTTGAGAATTTTGGCGAGCCGCTCGGATTTCTCAATGGAAATCGTCCCCACCAGCACGGGCTGGCCCCGCTCGTGGTACTCCATGACTTCTTGGGCGATCGCCTCGAATTTTTCCTTCTCCGTGCGATACACCACGTCCGAATGATCCTGGCGAATCATCGCGCGGTTCGTCGGAATCACGTTGACGTCCAGGTTGTAGATCTTGGCGAACTCCGCGGCTTCCGTATCCGCGGTTCCGGTCATCCCCGCCAGTTTGTCATACATGCGAAAATAGTTCTGGAACGTGATGGACGCCAGGGTCTGATTTTCATTGGCGATCTTCACGCCCTCCTTGGCTTCGACGGCCTGGTGCAACCCGTCGCTCCACCGCCGGCCCGGCATCAACCGGCCGGTAAACTCATCGACAATCTGGACTTCCCCTTCTTTGACCACGTAGTCCACGTCGCACTTATAAATGGCGTGGGCCTGCAAGGCCTTGATGACGTGGTGCACCACGTCGAGATTGTTCGGGTCATACAGGTTGTCGCCCGCCAACAGGCCCTCCGCGGCCAGCAATTTTTCCACGCGGGCGTTCCCTTCTTCCGTCAACGCCACCGTCCGTGATTTTTCCTCGATGGTATAGTCCCGTTCGGCGTTGAGCCTGGGGATGAGCCGGTCGATCCGGTTGTAGAGTTCCGTACTCTGTTCGGCCGGACCGGAAATGATGAGCGGGGTCCGCGCTTCATCGATCAGGATACTGTCCACCTCGTCCACGATCGCGTACGACAACTCCCGTTGAACGCGCTGGCTCAGATCGTTGATGACCAGGTTATCCCGCAGGTAATCGAACCCAAACTCGTTATTGGTGCCGTAGGTGATATCGGCGCGGTAGGCTTCGGGTCTGGTACAGGGACGAAGATAGTTCAACCGTTTATCCGCCGCCTCATAGTCGGGATCGAACAGGAACGAGGATTCATGCTGGATCACGCCGATGGTGCAACCCAGCGCGCGATACACGGGTCCCATCCATTGCGTATCCCGTTTGGCCAAGTAATCATTGACCGTGACCAGGTGCACGCCTTTTCCCGCCAGCGCGTTCAAGTACGTGGGCAAGGTCGCGACCAGCGTCTTCCCCTCGCCGGTCTTCATTTCCGAAATTTTCCCCGAGTGCAACACCATGCCGCCCACGAGTTGGACGTCGAAATGGCGCAGGCCGATTTTTCGCCGGGAGGCCTCGCGGCATACGGCAAAGGCTTCCGGCAGCAACGCATCCAACGTCTCTCCCGCATCGAGGCGTTTTTTGAAAAGCTGGGTCTGATCCGCCAGCGCCTCGTCGGAAAGCGATTGCAAACCGGGCTCCAATTCATTGATTCGCGCGACGAGAGGGTACAGCGCCTTCAACTCACGATCGTTTTTGCTTCCGAACAGCAGATTGAGCAGTCTCACAAACATAATGGGATCTATACCTCTGAAAAATGGTCAATATTCAGGCATGCGTTGACACGTTTCACTAGCTTTTCAGCCAGTATACCTGAATAGGGTCATGAATCGAACCCCTGAGTGAAAGAAGCAACCGTGAGGAGGGGCCATCCCTTCAACAGCCCGGCATGCCATGGATGGCCCCATCTGCAAAGTGAATAATCCCGAAAAAAAAAGTGGGGGGGGATTCTATCTTGTTTTTTTATATGTTATACTTACGTTTCTATTTCTAGCAATTAGTGCAATTTCCTGCACTGAGAAAAATGGTCAACATGTCATCTGCATTTCCAAAAATTTTGGGGGCTATTCTAATGCCATTACTGGGATGTGTCATCTGTCCTCCCACTTGGGCACAGGATTCGCCGGATCAATCAGTCGAATTTCTGGATGCCGTTGAAATTGCCGACACGCTGGCCGAGCAGGAAGAACGGAAAATCAGCATGCCCATACCCAAACCCGACACCATGACGTTGGTGACGGTCAATAACCCCATGGTCGACGAGATCCCCAGAACGGTCTCGCAAGGCAGGCTGAAACCGAAACTCCCCCGGGATCCCATTGCAAACCGCCGCATCAGTCTGGCCGCCCTCGACACGACCGCGGCCACGCCGTTCAACGGCCTCCCGGTCTCCACGATTGCCAAAACGTCCATTGTCCCGCAAGACAGACCTGAACCCGAACTCCCCCGGGATTCCATTGCAGACCGCAAGGGACTTCGGAAAACCGTCAGGCTCATTAAATCCGGACGTCCCCCGTATCCGCAAACGGCTCGACAGCAGGGCTTGGAAGGGACAGTCGTGTTACGAGTCACCGTCGGTACCGGCGGAGACGTGGAGACCGTCGCCACGCAAAAAAGCTCGGGGGTTCCCTCGCTTGATGAGAGTGCCACGGAGTCAGTCAAGACGTGGCAATTCGATCCGGCAAAAGACGGCGAATTTCCCGTTTCCACCAAAGTCGACCTGCCCATCAGATTCAGCCTTGAGGAATATGGAATTCAATTCTCGAAACCTGAGCCCGAACCCGAACCGGAGCCTGAACCCGCGAAGGTGAAGAAACCCGCCAGGCTGGTCAAATCCGAACGTCCCCTGTATCCGCAAGAGGCTCGCAAGCAAGGCTGGGAAGGCACGGTCGTGTTACGAATCACCGTCAGTGCCGGCGGGGACGTGGAAAACGTCAAGGTTCAAGAAAGTTCGGGATTCCCCGAGCTTGACGAAAGCGCCGCACAGTCCGTCAAAACGTGGCAATTCGATCCGGCAAAATTTGGAGACGACCCCATTTCTTCCGCAGTCGATCTGCCCGTTACATTCGACCTCGAGGAATATAAAGAAGAGACAAACTGAGAATAACCTGCCGAAGGAGATTGTTTCATGAGCGATTATCGATTCATTTCATCCATGTTCCTGTTGTGCCTGTTCTTCTTGGCCATTCCGGTCCCGCAGGCCCTTGCACAGGGAGCCGCAGATCCGGACAACGACGTGATCAAACTCGAAGAAGTGATCGTGGTGGGGTCCCGGGTTCCAACGCGATCGGCCCATGATTCTCCGGTACCGGTGGACGTGATTGAAGGGAAGTCGATGAGGAACTACGGAGTCAGGGACATGAACTCTCTCCTGAGAGCGACCGTGCCGTCCTACAACGTCAACCAGCAACCCATCGGCGACGCCGCCACGCTGGTACGCCCGGCGAACCTGCGCGGCCTGCCCCCGGACTCCACCCTGATCCTGCTTAACGGCAAACGCCGGCACCGGGGCTCCGTGCTCACGTTCCTGGGCGGCGGTATTTCGGACGGAGCGCATGCGACTGACTTGGCATCATTCCCGGCCATTGCCCTCAAGCGCGTGGAAGTCCTGCGGGACGGTGCGGCCGCGCAGTACGGGTCCGATGCCGTGGCCGGCGTGATGAATTTCCAGTTGAAAGACGCACCCGACAGCGGCACGGTGGAAGCCCGCTGGGGCAAGTATTATGCGGGAGACGGCGACAGCAGCAGTATTGCGGCCAACATAGGCATACCCCTACCACTCCCGTTCATCCAATCCGGGTTTGCCAACTTCAGCTTCGAATATGGAGCGAGAGACTGGACCGACCGCAGCCAACAGCGCTCCGATGCGCAGGGCCTGATTGACGCGGGTAACAGGGACGTGATCAGCAGCCAGTACACGCGGGAACCCAATGCCATGGTCTGGGGCGCACCCGAGGTTCAATATGACTACAAACTCTTCGGGAACCTCGGGATGAAACTGAACAGCAAGACCGAACTCTACGGCTGGGCCAACTATGCCCAACGCAAAATAGAAGGCGGCTTCTACTACCGTAATCCCAATACGCGAGGCGGGGTATTCGACGGTCCGGTGGTCGACGATGATGGTACATACAAAATAAACGCGATGCCTGATATTCCTTTTGTCGATCCGGATGACCCCACAGACACCGAAGAAAAGAGATATGAAAAACAGATTAAGGACGGTCTAGAGAGTGGGAGGTATACTGATACAGTCAAGGTCGCGGACCTGACCGGCGAGGGCTGTCCTGCCGTACCAGCGAACGACGCGGCTAACTACAGGCAAGAAATCGAAGATCTTCCCTCTAACTGTTTCATGTTCAACGAGAAGTTTCCCGGCGGATTCACCCCGTTCTTCGGGGGGACCGTGCGCGACTGGAGCGTGGCCGGGGGTATCCGCGGAGACCTGTCCAGCGACAATCTCTGGCTGGACGACTGGCACTATGATCTCAGCGCCGTGCTCGGGCAACACAGCACGGACTTCTTCATGAGGAACACCATCAACCCGCAACTCGCCACAATGAGAACCAATATTCCCACGGAATACAACCCGGGCATGTACACGGAGACGGATCACGTGATCAATCTCGACCTCTCCAAGGCGTTGCAGAACACCATGTTCGCCTCGCCCCTGAACCTCGGCATCGGCCTGGAGTACCGGGTGGAGCAATTCGAGGTCACGGCCGGCGGGGAGAATTCCTGGTATATTGACACCAGTCGCGGAGGTCTTGCCTCGCAGGGCTTTGGCGTCGGATCCAACGGATTTACCGGGTTCTCGCCCGATATCGCGGGAAAATTTAACCGGGGCAGCTACGCCGCCTACGTGGATCTGGAAACCAACTTGTCCAAGGACCTGCTGGTCGGTGTGGCCGGACGGTATGAGGACTTCGAGACCTTTGGAGATACCTTGAACGGCAAGTTCAACACCCGTTGGCAAGCCACGCGCATGATGGCGCTTCGCGGTTCGGTCAGCACGGGCTTCCGTGCCCCAACCGTGGGACAGGCGAACATTCAAAACGTGACCACGGCGTTCGTCGAAGGGAGACTCGCTAACGTAGGAACCTATCCGGCGAGCCATCCGATTTCACAGTTGAAAGGGGCTGAGGAACTGAAGCCGGAAAAATCCTTCAACCTGTCCGCGGGCACAGTCGTGGACGTCGGTGCACTAAACGTGACCGTTGACTACTACCGGGTTGCGGTACGGGACCGTATTGCACGGAGCGCCCAACTTGCTTTGACTCCAGCTGAGCTTGCTGAGGCTGCACGCATGGGCTTCGGAGATATTGAGAAGGTGGCCTACTATGCCAATGCGTTCGATACCACTACGAACGGGGTGGACATCGTGGCGACCTACCCGATGCAGATAGCCGGCGGGAATACTCTCTGGACGTTCGCAGGCAACTATAACCGGACCGAGGTCACCGATATCAATAATCCTGGTGCCATTTATGATAATTCATTGACACAGCGTGATAAGCGGGTAATCCAGTTGGAAAAAACTCTGCCGTGGTTCCGGTTCACCTTGACGGGCGATCACAGGCAGGGGCCATGGCGGTTCCTGGGCCGGGTTCACTGGTACGATGGTTTTACGGAATTTACGACGGACGGTGATGCTGATACTCGTGTCGACGCCAGTGCGCAGTGGCTCGTGGACCTGGAAACGTCGTACACCATGAAAAACGGGCTGACGGTCTCGGCAGGGGCGCAAAACCTGCTCGATTCGTATCCAAGCCGATCAACTGGGGCTTCGGGCACGAGGTATCCCGAGTATTCGCCATTTGGATTCAACGGTGGATACTATTACCTGAGGGCGTTGTATGCGTTCTAATGACAAGGATCCCTCATGCAGGCTCGTAGCCTGCACACTTCCTTTTCCTCCCCTCACCCCTCCTTACAAAGGAGGGGAACAGGAGAGATGCCTGACTGTGAACATGGGGAATTCCGTTTTCATTACCAACCCCTTACAAACCATATAGAGGCGTTATGAACAGACAACTCTTGCGAATCATGTCTATCGGTATCCTGGGCCTCGCGTTGTGCCTTGCCCCTCTCACGGGCTGGGCCGCGGATGAAGCCCAAGCTTTGTTTAACCAGGGTGCTCTCCAATCCAACAATGGCGAGTTCCAGCAAGCCGCCCAATCGTTGCAACAAGCGTTGGAAATCTTTCCCCGCTTTGCAGCCGCGCATCATCTCCTGGGGGTCGTCTCGTTCACGGGGTTGCAGCAACCCGATCAGGCCGTCACCCACCTGAAAAAAGCCGTTGAGTTGCACCCGAATTTCGCCAGGGCCTATTTTGATCTCGGGTTGGTCTATCAACACCAGAAGAACCTGGAGGCCGCGAAAACGGCGCTGCAAAAATCCCTGGAGATTTATCCGGGCTTTGCCGACGCACAACTGAACCTGGCGTTTGCCTATGACCAACTGGGAGAACAGGAACAGGCCATCGGTGCGTACCAGGCCGTGCTGAAACAAGACCCCAATCAAGTCACCGCCCGGTTCAATCTGGCGACCCTCTATGACATGCAGGGCGACACGAACCAGGCTACAGAGCAACTGCAAAAAGTGACGAGCCTGGACCCGCAGGACGCCAACGCCTGGCTCCTGCTGGCCCAATTGGCTGAAAAGTCCCAGAACGACTCACAGGCGATCGAGGCATACCAAAAAGCCCTGGAAATCACGCCTGACTTGCTTGACGCCCATTATGCCCTGGGGTACCTCATGCAGGCTCAGGACAAACCGGAAGAGGCCGTGAACCACTTCCGGCAGGTGGTCCGCCTGAATCCGAAACATTCTGAAGCGCAACTCAACCTGGGCGTGCTCCTGGCCAACCTCGACAAGCTCGATGAGGCCGAGCAGGCCTACCTGGCCGCCCTGGAGTTGAACCCGAAACTGGTCGAAGGCTATTACAACCTGGGAGTGTTCTACGAGTTTCACCGCAAGGATACGGACCGCGCTCTGGAACAATACCGGAAGTACATTGAACTCGGCGGCCAGGACGACCGGGTCAAGAAACTGCTGAAAAAAGTCGGATCGTGAACCACGTCGCCTCCATGAATGACTTTGAGCAGGGCTCGTCTGCCCTGCGGTTCGGGACGTGGTCCGTTGTGCTGCACGGAGTCTTTTTCGTGCTCGTGAGTTTGGTGCATTTTTCCCTTGACGTGGAAAAACCCCCGCCGACGGTCAAGGTCACGTTCGTTGAAATCCCGCCGCCCCCTGAGCCGGCACCCGAACCTGAAGCCCCAAACCTGCTCCAGCCTCAACGGCGGATGCAACCGCAGCCCGTCCGGAAACAGCTTCAGGCCACGCCGAAACCGCTTGAGGTTGCTCAACCCGTCGAGATGCCCAAGGTCACCTCGACGCCACCGCCGCCCCAACAACCGCCCCAGACCGTGAAACGACGGCTCCTTCAGGATAGCCGTGCCACGGACACCTTACAGGCGCGAAACCTGACCAAAACCACGACACGGAGGACCCGGACCGCGGCGAAAACCAAGGCTGCTGTCAGCGATCCCCAATCGCTGTTCGTCCCCGGATTTTCGACCGTCGCCGCCCTGGAAGGCGCCGCGAACCGGCACGTCGTCCGCACGTCGTTACCGTCAACGGCTTCCGGCGGTTCACGGAGAACCCTGCAGGCCGCGAATACTGGTGCGGCTCAAACGCAGACCAGCGTGGGCGTGTTGCGCAGAATTCATCCGTTGTATCCGTTGATCGCCAAAAAATCCGGGTGGGAAGGAACGGTCCTCGTTCGCGTGACGGTTGAGAAGAACGGCAGGGCCAGTCAGGTCGACGTGTCACGGAGCAGCGGACATAAAGTGTTGGATGACGCCGCGTTGAAAGCCGTCAAACGATGGGCGTTCCGCCCCGCACGGGACGGGAACATCCCCATTCGTAGCGTTGTGGTCATTCCCCTGAAGTTTTCTTTAAAAGAACACGGCTAACCCATTGTCAACTTAAGGATCTCACACAACCATAAGGATCTCACGCCATGCTTGAATTTGGTTTCATCAAAGCCCTGATGGCCGGCGGGTTGCTCATGCTTCCCATCATCATCTGTTCGGTGGTGGCCCTGGCCATTATTCTTGAACGCATTTGGTTTTTTTACCGGTTACCTTCCGCGGAGAAGGCCGATGAGATGATTACGCTGGTCACCCAGAGAAAATACGACGATGCCCTCTCTCTCAGCGAGGAGACTCAACACCCCGTGTTTCGGGTATTGGCATCGGGCATTCGCTCGCGCTCCGACGCTCCGGAAAAAGCCATGGAAGCCACGGGCATGCTCGAGATCAGCCGCCTGAAAAAAGGGCTGCCTTCGTTGGACACCATCATTACGCTCTCCCCGTTGCTGGGGTTATTGGGCACCATCATCGGGATGATTGATTCCTTCGGTATCATGGCCATTGAAGGCATGGGCAGCCCGCATGCCGTCACCGGCGGCGTCGCCGAAGCGCTCATCTGTACGGCCGGCGGCATTACCGTTGCCGTGCTGGCCCTCATCCCCTACAACTACTTCCTGGTTCGTACGGAACGGATCACCGAGCAGATCGAACACTATGCCACGCGCAATGAATCGGCCCTGCAAACCACGGCTGCCCAGGTGACGCCATGAAATTGTCGAGAAGCAGCCAGAAAAAGGCCCGGATCGAGATTATTCCCATGATCGACACCATGTTTTTTCTCCTGGTGTTCTTCATGATCTCGACCCTGTCCATGACCCTGCAGAAAGGCATGGAAGTGAACCTGCCGAAGGCCAGTTCCGCAGCGGATGATCTTCCCGAACAGGTCACGCTGACGATCTCCGATAAGGGCGACCTCTTCTTCAATAAGGACCGTTGCACGATCTCGGAACTCGAACTGCGACTCCATGATCTCCTGTATTATGGAGAAAAACCCGCGGTCGTGATCAACGCCGATGAAGCGGTGTCCCATGGTGAAGTGATCGAGGTCATGGATGCCGTGCGAGAAGCCGGCATTTTCGACTTTGCGATTGCGACCAAGCCGGACAAGGCTGCGTCGTAGGCAAGCGAGCCCTCCTGCATCCGTTGCGCTGCCGTTGTCGATCCGGCAGCCCTGCAGTGTTCGTTTTCTGAGCACCTCGACAAAATCGAGAAAGGGAAGCACGTCAATGCCGTCTTGGAAGGTGGCGGTCTTCGTATGTGCAAAGCTTGAGAAAACCCAATGGGGGGGAGTAGGCTGAAGAGCACAGGTCGGGAACGCTGTTCGGGGACCTATTCTCATGCAGAGGGTATTATCCAAAGCCCGTTTCGGAATGCTCGCGATCGCGGTTTTTCTTTTTCCGGCCTGTGCCGGGCAGTCGATTATCCCGTTGGAGATCGAAAAGCAGGTTGACCCCACGCTTTCGTTTGCGCAGGTCAAAGATGCACCGGCGGCTCACGTGGGAAAGCTCATGGTTCTGGGTGGTGAGATCCTGGACGCGACCCGCCTCAAGGACCGGACCCGCCTGACCGTGCTTCAACTCCCAACAGGACAGAACAATGAACCGGCCATGGACCGCACGCAGTCCAAGGGTCGCTTCCTGGCGTTTCAAACCGACTTCCTGGACCCGGCCACCGTACCGAATGGCACTCGCATCACGATTGTCGGGAAGATTTCCGGCACCACCACCGAATTGCTGGATGAAATGGACTATACGTATCCGACGCTTACCATTGAATTCCTCAAGGTGTGGCCTGAGGCCGGGCAACTGCCTCCCAGGTCCGGACGTTACGGATATCCTTACTGGTACGCCGGACCCTACTGGGGCCAGTACGGGTTTTACGGGCCGTACCGATTTATTTATTGGTAAGAAAGCAACCGCTATAACATGATGCACGTTCATTCATATTTCACACAGGAGGTTTCATGATGCAGAATTTCTACAGATTGTTGCTTGGTGCTTCTCTTGTCGCATTCATCGCCCTGGTGGGATTCGGGGCTGGGACGGCCCTTGCCGGCGGTCCTCCGGCGCTCATGACCGCCGCCGACTCCAAAGCCCATGCGGCGAACAATGAAGGGATCGAGCATTATAACCAGGAGCATTGGGACGTAGCGCTCGGTCATTTCCAGAAGGCGGTCGAGGCCGACCCGAATTCAGCGGAAGCGCATTACAACCTTGCGCTGGCGTTGGATAAATCGGATAAGCACAAGGAAGCCGCCATGGAATTCAAGAAAGCCCAGGACCTCGGCAAAGACAACCCCGACATTCAGAATTCGAAAATCCTGCTGGGCCACGTCAAAATGCTCAATGGAGGCATGTAACGTCCGGCTTTTCCTGCGGGAACACAACACACGGAAGCGGGCAGAAATTCGGCTCGCTTCCGTGTGTTGTGAAAAAACTGAGAAAAAATGGTGGGTCGTACAGGGATCGAACCTGTGGCCCGCTGATTAAGAGTCAGCTGCTCTACCAGCTGAGCTAACGACCCACTCAAAAGGCGTAACGTTCTGGCGCGCCTGGCAGGATTTGAACCTGCGGCACCTGGCTCCGGAGGCCAGTGCTCTATCCACTGAGCTACAGGCGCCTTCTTTTCGGTGCAAAGATGAACTGAAGTGTAACCGAGACGACGCTACCATCTTTGCCTGGTGATTGTCCAGATCTGCGATTGCCGGATTACGCTCGACCCATCCTCACTAATCACACGAGAGAGCTTCGGCGGTCGTATCGTTAGAGGCTTTGATGACAGAGCCGCCTTCCTTAACCACGGACTCGGGCTCTTCCAATACGAGGGCCAGCAGGAGTTTGGTTCCTTCCGGGGTCAGGCCGTTGGAGGGCGCAATAAACCGTTTGCGAGCCACCCGGCGTTCCTCCGGGTCGTCCGGTTCGTAATAACCGAGTAATTCTCCGCTCCTATTGGCCTCGGACAGCAACCTTGCCCACGCATCAATCAAAGGACCGGTCCATGCGCCGGCCCCGTTGGCCTGCTGCTCCAGTTTCGTCCAGATTTGCCATCCGACAAAGACCGCCCAGGTTTCGTTCAATACCTCCCACGAATCCTCTTGGGAAAGAAACCGGATTTCCGTCATATCCCTCCGCTGGCGAATCGGATTGATGCGCACGAAACGGTAATGGCAGCGCATTTGCTCGCGGGCAAAGGACAGGACCTGATTGGCCTGGGGACTCAACTTCCCGGACCCCGGACCATTGAAAATGTAATCCAGGTAAGCATGCAGGAGTTCATGATACAGGAGGCTGACGTCATGGTGGGTCATACCCTCCAAGTCCATCAAGGCCCCACCGGCCTTGTTGAACGATAACCGCAGGTTCAAGATCATGCGATGGTCTTCCGGATGGTATTCAGCGGCATAGGTTCGCAGGTCTTCGAACGTCACCGTGACAAAATCAGGGTCGATCTCCTTGAGAAACCCCGTCGGCAGGTGCAGGGCTTCGGCTTGATCAATCAGGTTTTGCCAGGTATTGACGGTCCGGCCGGGGGGCGGAGCACTATGAGCGAACTTGTTCAGGCCCAATACGGCCCCCAACAAGAGTACCGCGAGAATCCATTTCATTGTTCCCGTCATCACGATTGTTTACCTCCAGGGTTCGCTCTCTTCAACCACGCTCCAGGATTCGACCAGGGAAGCGGACACGTCATCGAGAAATCGTGACGGTTTCGAGAGCACCGATCCCGTGACTTTATCATAGACCTGCACGGGAAACGTCAAATACAGATGCTGCTTGGCCCTCGTCACTGCGACGTAGAGCAACCGCCGTTCCTCTTCGAGTTCTTCATCAGCCAGAAATGAATAGGAAGACGGGAACCGTCCATCCACCAGCCAGATGACAAACACGCATCGCCATTCCAGCCCCTTGGCGGAATGGATGGTGGATAACACGAGCCGTTCATCATCGCGGTCCGGGGCGTCGATACCCGTCACGCTTTGGTCCGGTGGTTCGAGCGTCACGTCGGCAAGAAATCCATCCAAATTCCCATAGCGCTCCGCCATCACCAGGAGATGCTCCAAATCCCGGATGCGTTTCGGATAGTCGTCGTACTGCTCCTTGAGGATCGGATAATAGTATTCCAGGAGACGATTGACCTGGTCGGGCGGCGATCCATCCTCGACGCTGCCGACGGCCTCCAAGGCCGCCGCCAGGTTGCTCAACCCCAACGCGGTCCGCCCGCCTCCTTGCCGCAACGTTTCGTGCGGCGCCTCGCTGGTTGCCAGTTTGGCAATCAGGTCCCTCGCCCGCTTTTGTCCCACCCCGTCCACCAAGAGCAACGAACGGGTCCAACTGACGGTGTCCAGGGGGTTGTGGACGACACGCAAATGTGCCAGCACGTCCTTGACGTGGGCGGTCTCGAGAAATTTGAATCCGCCTCGCTTGACGAAAGGCACGTCCCGTTTGGCCAACTCGATTTCCAAATCAAAGGCATGAAAACTGGAGCGAAACAGGACCGCGATGTCATCCAACGGCACGCCCTCTTCCCGCAACTCCAGAATTTTCTGCGCCACGAACCTGGACTGGGAACCCTCCCCGATTGCTTGGACCAGGGCCGGCCGTTCACCCTGCTCTTTTTGGGTAAACAACGTTTTGCTGTATTTTTCCGTTGCGCCTTGAAGGATCTCGTTGGCCAACGCCAGGATGGGTTTCGTGCTCCGGTAATTCTCTTCCAGCTTGAAAACCTGGGTTCCCGGAAACAACCCGGGAAATTCCATGATGTTCCGAACCGTGGCGCCGCGGAATGAATAGATCGACTGTGAATCATCCCCAACAGCCATCACGTTCTCATGCGTGGCGGCGAGTTTCCGCACGACGTCCGCTTGGAGCCGGTTGGTGTCCTGATACTCGTCGACCAGAATGAAGCGATACGTTTCCGAGATCATCGGCCTGGCGCATTCATCCAGCGTCAGCAATTCCAGGAGGCGGGTCAGCAGGTCGTCATAGTCGACCAACTGCCGCTGGCGCTTGGTGGATTCATACGCTTCGTGCAGTTTGGTCAGCTCACCGAGAAATTCTCCAAAATGATTGTATTCTTTCAGGAGGACGTCCTCGAGCGATTGCATGGTATTGGCACATTTGCTGAACATGTCGGCAATCGTCTTCTTGCGGGGGAAGCGCTTTCCGGTCTCAGTGAGACCGGATTGAACGCGAACCAGGTTGACCAGGTCTTCGGAATCGCCGCGATCCAGAATCGTGAATCCCGGCTCCAAGCCGATGGTTTGGCCATAGCGCCGGAGCAGCGCGTTCGCCACGGAGTGGAACGTCCCGCCCACGACCCGCTCGCTTTGCGGGCCGATCAGCAGGCCCACCCGCCCCAACATTTCCTGGGCCGCCTTTCGCGTGAACGTCAACAGCAGGATGGAAGCCGGATCGATACCCGTATCGATCAGCCTGGCCACGCGATACACGAGGACCCGGGTTTTGCCGCTGCCGGCACCGGCAATGACCAACGCCGGACCTTCGACGACTTCCACTGCAGCAAGTTGTTGGGGATTCAATTCCCGGGCGTAATCACGGGAAAGAGGTTTGGGCGGCGCCTCATCACGCTTCAATACGTAGAGTTTGGAGCCGGCATTGACGGAGTCCATCACGGGTATGCGGGAAATTGATCAACGGGAATGGACTCAAGACCCACTCCATCCATCGTGTATAACATAGGGCCTTTCCCTGTGCAATGCCGGGGACGTCTGCCACGTATGGCAGAAGGAAAGGACACGAAAGTCTGCCCCTACTTGCGAAGCCCTCCTTCCATTTGTTAGATACGCCTCAGGCTTTTCAATTCATGAAGCATTCCATCCAAGAACACGAACCCATTCTCAAGGACTTGTCGAACACCATCCTGGACGTGTGCCGGGAATCCGTGACGCTGATTAAACGAAGTGATCCGGCCGCGACGTCCACGTTCAGTCAAAAGCAGGAATGGGAGATTTACCTGGAATTCCTGAAGGTCCTGTTCAACCTGGTGGACCGCATCTCCGCGTTCCACGTTTCCATCCAACAGCAACCCGAATTCATGAACAGCCTGGAAGATCACGTGAGTGAACGGCTCAAAACCCTGTTGGCGCCCTCGCTGAGTTCCGCTCAAATCGATGAGCAGGAAATCGTCGTGGCCATCGGCCGGGCCGTGGCTGAAAGCCGCGAGACCTACGAACCCTATAAATTTGTGTGTTCGGAAGACAGCAAAGAACGAAATGCGTTCTTGCAACACGTCGGCGAACGCGTGGCCGGACGGGCCGGCGCCGCCAACAACCAGGCCATCATATCGACGACCAGCCTCTGTATCGGTGCCGTCATCCCTGCGTTGACCGCGCTCTTTGAAGGGAAAACACCGGAATCCGAAACCGAATCGTCTCCGGAAACGCAGGCCCCGGCGACCGGTCAATCCTCAAGTCCTTCTACCGGTCCTTCCGGCACCCGCATGATCAAACTGATCAGCGTGGTAGCCTCGATTTCCGGTGAGGAATTTGAAACCCGGTGGGGGCTGCTCCCGCAATTTCGACAAGACCTGAAGCCGGATCAGGTTGAAGCCCTGACTGACTACATGAACCGCGTAGCCCGGATCGTGGGCGACCGCTTTGCCATCGAATCCGCCAAGGTCTTAGGCAAGACCGACCCACCCGCCGGGAACGCCTGACCACTCCTTCAGTTTCCGTTTTCAGAGAAAATCGCCCTCTTTTATTACCCGTCCGTGAAGTCTATAATTGAGGGCCTGACAGGGAGATGCATCCTATGGAGAGACGCCACACGGGGAAAAAAATTCTGGCCATCGGCCTGCTGTTGGGGGCCGCTTTTTGGGCAGGAATGTACCTGGGGCAACAACCGCCCGAGGAAATCCACAGACAATTTCAGGAATTATCACAAGAAGTGGTGGATCAAACGGTCGGCCTCGTCGACAAGGATTTGCTCGTTCAAAAAAAAGTGTTGCAGGCCGCGTCAGAGTTTTTGGACGGAAAATCGAAAGTCCTGGACGGCAACCCCGATGAAGCCATTGCCGAACTGGAGAAAACGCTTGATTACCTGGAAGAAGCCATCAAGATAAGTCCCGGAGGAGAAACTTCGGACGCCCTGCTTGACACCATGGCAAACATCGGGGACCTTCGACGATCCTTGACCGACGGCGAAGCCGTCTCCCTGGACATCTGGGAAGCAGCGCAGGAAAAACTGGACGCTCTCCTGTAGTAGGCGTAAACGTACGTACGGTTGGGCGAAACCCGGACAGGCACAGAGGGCTGAGGTGAGGGGGGTCAGGCGCTGGCCGGTTCTTTTTTCCACCCAGCCAGGATCCGTTCGACCCGTAGCCGAACGACAAGATCCGGATCCTTCATCAACGGTTTGATCGCGTCCCTGCCACGCAAATCTCCGACTTGTTCCAAGGCGGCGGCGGCCGTCAGGCGCGTCAGCCAATCCTGATCCTGCAGCATGGCGATCAGGGGATCGACGGCGTCCGAATCCTTAATCTGGCCGAGCGCCAGAATAGCCTGCTTGCGCACGAACTCTTCCCTGTCGGTCAAGGCCACAATCAATTTGGGCACGGCGGGTTTCCCCAGATCAATAAGGGCTCTCGTGGCGTCATCCTTGAACTCGTCGTTGTGCAGCATCGACACCAGGGGATCCAGAACCCGCTCGTCATTGATTTTCCCCATGGCCTGGATCACGTACTTCCGGGCCTCCCAATCCCGTATGTACCGGACCAACAACTCGACGGCGGGAGACCCCACTCCGGCAATAGCTTCAACCGCCGCTTCCCGGACCTGCCAATCCCCGTCACGCAACGCCATGACGATGGGCTCCACGCACCGTTCGTCGCCCATTTCGCCAAGGGTGACAACGGCTTCACGCCTGACGACCCAATCCGGATCATGGAGAAGATCGATTTGGATATCGATTTCATCTTTGACCTTCTCTTCTTCTATTTCAGGCTCTTCCTCCTCCGCCTCTTCCTCGCCCTCCCCGTCCGCGTTCTCCGCCGTCGCAACAGCGTCGCCTCCCATCAAGGATTCCGAGACGGCGTCCACGTATTCATCCGTCACTTCATCCGTTGCTTCATCCTGGGAGACGGCTTCGTATCCTCATCCGGCGTTTGAGCATCTTCGGCGGCAGATTGCACATCATCAGTCATGAACGTTCCCCTTTCAGTGAAAATGCGGCAGGTCGATCGTCATCCGGGTTTCACCGCTAGGCCGCTTTGGCCTTGTTTCCGGCAGCCGTGGCTATCCGTGACGCCTTGAGACGAATCTTTCGCTGGGCCCGTTTGAGGCGCTTTCGCAACTGTCGTGCGTCAGGATCGCCCTCGTGATTTTCGCTGCCGGCGCGCCCTTCCTTGACTTTTTTTTCAAGGATTGTCTTATCTTCCTCTATCGTTCGTTTTTTTGCCATTCTTGCTTTCTCCTCGACACCCTTCGCCTTCGCTCAGGGCAGGCGTTGGACAATTCATTGGACAGACGAGTCTAGTCAACGGTTCTCACGGGTGTCAACCGGCGGTCGTCACCGCGCGCGGGGCTGCCAGTCTTCACAGAAACTTCGTTCATAGGCCAAAATTTTCCAGGCTTCTTCCTCGGTAATCGTCACCGGAATCATTGGCACCATGCCCGTCCCGGGGCTGCCGTTCTTGATGATCCAGAACAGTTCACCGTCTTTGCGTTTCCTGTGGAATTTGCAGTTGGTAAAATTCCGCGGACCGGGCTGTAACCGCCTGCCGACCGGACCATCTCCCAAACCGGTTTTCCCATGACACGACACACAGGCCCCTTTTCCTTCATACAGCACTCTCCCCTGTTCCACGATCTCGGGAGAAACCGTTTTCGTGGAACCGAACGGCGGAACCAACTTTCTGGCCCATGGTCGCTCACTCACGGGAACCCTCGGTCGCAAAGGCTGGACTTCTTCCGACAGACCAAGGGCCGGGCCGGCGACCCAACTCATCAAGCCCACGGTCACGGCCAGCAGTCCTCTGCTTAGGGATTTGAATGAAAAAAGTCGGGGTAAGGGTTGCACGTCCGGTCAAGAGAAAAAGCCCCGTTCAGGTTCAACCCTGAACGGGGCTTTCAATTTACACGCAAATCACAGGGTGACTACTTACGCCATTTCTTACAGAAGCTGCGTTCGTAAGCCAACACCTTCCACGCTTCTTCTTCGGTGATGGTCGCTGGAATCATGGACACCATGCCGGTTCCCGGGCTGCCGTTCTTGATAATCCAGAACAATTCACCATCTTTGCGTTTCTTATGGAATTTACAGTTGGTAAAGTTCCGCGGGCCGGGATTCAACACTTTTCCGGCCGGACCGGCGCCGTCTCCGTTTTTCCCATGACAATTGACACACGTGCCTTTACCTTCAAAGATTTTCTTGCCTTCGGCCACGATCTCGTCGGAGGCTTTTTTCGTTTTCTTGTACAATTCGGCGGGTGGTTTAATTTTCTTGGCTTTTCCGCGTTCTGCCTTCGGAACCCGTGGTTTGAGGGGGTCCTTTTCGGCACCGGCAAACGCCAAGTCGGCACCGACGAAGGCAAATGCCGTCAACAAACTACAAATGGCTACAAACCGCTTCATGAATCCCTCCTTTGATAATAAGTCCGTATTGCATCCCCTGTCTGGAAGGCCGTTCGGATTGAGGGTACGGGCCCTCAGAACGTCGACGTTTGTATACTACACCCTCATCAAAATCAATTTCAAAACCCGCCGAACATATCAATGTGGGTTCTCCCTGTCAAGAATCTCAAGTGACCGTAACGGTCTTAATTCCACGTCCCTCACCACGGCCCCGTGTTCACCGAACGGCCCCTGCAACTGGCCATTCAGGCGGACTTCGACCCCGCCGGCGTTGCCAAGCGTCAACAGAAACCGGTCGAGGGCCCGCCGCCGTATCACCTCACCGGCCCGCAATAAGATTTCCTGGGGCTCATTCTGATCTGAACGAATCACGGCCCAAGTCACCTCCAACGTCCGTATCTCAAGAACCAACGGACCATTTCCCGAATCCGTGGCGGAGGCAGGCGCAAAGTCCGGAGGTAACACGAACGGCATGGACGCCCCGTCGTCAACCGTCGATTCCGCAAAGGTCCCGCCGGCGTCCATCTCCGGGGCCGGCTCCGTGGGTGCGACGCGTGAGGCGCCATCTTGTGATACGGTCGCCGAAGACCGGCGGTCCTCGACGACTTCGTTCGCGCGACCCGGTTTCGAGACAACCTCGTCGCGCGGGTCAACGGACTGTTGCGAAAACCGGGAAACGATGGATCCTGAAGGGAATTGTTGTTGGAATAACACCACCACTCCCAGCAGAAAAAGCCCTCCAACGAGAAGACCAACCATGGTCCGGCTCGCTCTCGTTTTCTGCATGTCTTCCTTGTACAGCAACCTTTTCCGTATCTCTTCGTCCTCTTTTTCTTTTTGGTAGAACGAGGCGGAACATTCTTCAAACAACCGCAGACATTCTTTTTCATCGAGTTCAAGCGAGCGGGCATACGCCCGGATAAAGCCTTTGGTGAACACGCGTTCGGGCAACTGCTCAAAAGAATCCGCCTCCAAGGCTTTCAAATGCGACTCCAGGATCCGGGTCCTTGAGACCATCTGCTCAAGCGTGAGCCCCAGGGTTTCGCGGGCGGTTTGGAACTTGTTGCCTAGTGACGTCATATCGCTCCAACGCTAAACGTGACCGAACTATCTTTCGAAAACGTCCGTCTGCTGTGCCACTCTATGCGCCTTGCCCCGAAAAAGAAACCGCGGCGGCACCGGCGAAGCATGCACAACGTTGAATGCTCACGAAAGATCATCGAAATGGGTGAGACGCTTGAAGTCCCGGAAACGAGTTTCGACGTCCTGATATTCCAGTTGCCGCAAGCGGTCGAGGCTGAAACCCTCAACGGTAAATGAAGCCATCACGCTTCCGAAAATAATGGCCCGCCTCAAACCGGCATCGGAGAAATCTCCCGTCGACGACAGGTGTCCCATAAAGCCGCCTGCGAACGTATCACCGGCGCCGGTTGGATCTTTGACCATTTCCAACGGGAACGCCGGTGCACCAAAGACGCCTTTTTCATGAAACATCAAGACACCATACTCCCCACGTTTAATAATGAAATATTTGGGCCCGCGCGCCAGGACGTCTTTCGCCACTTTCACAAGGCTGAAATCCTGACCAAGTTCACGCGCTTCCCCGTCATTGATGACCAGCACGTCGATCTTTTCCAACACCTTCCATAGGGCGTCGCGCTTTCCATGAATCCAAAAATTCATGGTGTCACAGGCGACGATTCGTGGCCGTTCGACTTGATTCAGAACGTCCATTTGAAGCTCGGGGTCGATATTCCCCAGGAACAACATGTCGGGCGTTCGATAGTGATCGGGAATTTTAGGGCGGAAGGATTCCAACACGTTGAGTTGGGTGTCGAGTGTATGAGCCTCATTCAATTGGTACGTATATTCACCCTGCCAGCGAAAAGTCTTGCCGCTACGGCGTTCGAGCCCGGACACGTCGATCCCTCGACTCTTCAAAAAGGTGACGTATTCATCCGGAAAATCTTCTCCCACGACTGCAATCAAATCGACGTCGGTGAAAAAACTGGCGGCCGTGGAAAAATACGTGGCCGATCCTCCCAGCACTTCCGTGGCCTCACCGAAAGGCGTGCGCACCGTATCAAACGCCACAGAACCGACCACCAATAATCTACCCATGTCAGCTTCTCCCGTTTCCTGTTTTGGCTGGTTTCAAAAAGAGACCGTAGCGCCGCTTCACGGCAGCCGTCACGGCTTGCGGTGCCGTGACAATAGTCTGCCGAAGCGCCGTCGCACAGGGACAGGCTCTTGCGCCCCCGGTCCGTTGAATGGCCTCCTGGAGCAACGTTTTGGCCTGGGCGACGTTCGCCTGCATCACGCTCAAAATCGCTTCGACGGAGACGGGCTCCTCACTTTCATGCCAGCAATCGTAATCCGTGACCAAGGCCAAGGTTGCATAACAGATTTCCGCCTCCCTCGCGAGCTTGGCTTCCGTCGCATTGGTCATCCCGATGATATCCACGCCCCATTGCCGATACAACAAGGATTCCGCTTTTGTAGAAAACTGCGGCCCCTCGATACAGAGATACGTTCCGCCCATGTGAATGTTGGTCCCCGTCGACCGGGCCGACTCGCCCAAGACGTCCGCCAGGGCATGACAAACGGGGTCGGCAAACGTCACGTGAGCCACAAGCCCCTGATCGAAGAACGTGCTCATTCGCTTGGTCGTCCGATCGATAAATTGATTGGGAAGGACCATATGACCGGGGTGAATGCCTTCTTTCATGCTCCCCACCGCACTGACGGATAAAATCCGCGTCACACCGAGTGATTTGAGCGCGTACACGTTTGCCCGATAGTTGATCATGGAAGGAATGATGCGATGCCCCCGTCCGTGACGAGAGAGAAACGCCACGCGTTTACCGGACAATGTTCCCAACATCACGGCATCCGAAGGGTGGCCGAAGGGAGTGGACACGCGCGTTTCCCGCACGTTTTCCAAACCTTCCATTTCGTACAAGCCGCTGCCTCCAATAACGGCAACGTCGGCACGTGGTTGTGCTGGCACAGGCTTTATCCTTGTCGATTACGCTCGAAGTGTGTACAGGAACCTTTCAATCAGCGAGAGGATGCGCTGAGCCACCGATCGAACGGATTCATCCGGGTGTACCTCAATCCACGCCAGACCGGGTTCTTTTCTGAACCACGTCATTTGCCGTTTCGCAAAATGACGGGTGTCCCGCTTCAATCGCCTCACCGCCTCGGCGAACGAATACTCTCCTTCCAGGTACCCCGCCATCTGACGATAGCCCAAACTTTTCATCGAAACAAGCCCTCTGGAGTATCCCTTGGCCAGCAGAGCCCGGGTTTCTTCGACCAACCCCTTTGCCAACTCCGCGTCGACTCGCTGATCAATGCGTTGATAGAGGGCGGCCCTCTCCATGGTCAATCCCAACACGAGTGCCCGAAAAGGAGTGTTCTCCCGGCCGTGTTTTTCGTGGGCCTTCGAAAGAGGCATGCCGGTTTGCCGGTAGACTTCCAGCGCCCGCAACACTTTCACCGTATCACGCGGATGCAGGCGATGAGCCGTGACCGGATCCACGCGACCCAATTCCTGATACATCGATTCCCCGCCCCGGACCCGTGCTTCTTCTTCGAGTTGCCCGCGAAGAGCGTGGTCGCTGGGAGGACCGGACCATAACCCGTGTAACAACGCGCGGACGTAGAGCCCCGTCCCACCAACCACCAAAGGGAGAAGGCCTTTTTCGTACAGACGTGAGATTTCCGAAAGAGCCCGCCGCCGGAACGCCCCGGCGTTAAACGGCTCATCCGGCTCCGCCAGGTCAATGAGCCGATGGGGGACGCCTTGCCGGTCCTCTGCCGAAGGGGTATCCGTCCCGATATTCATGCCTCGATAGACTTGGGTCGAATCCGCGGTCAATATCTCCGTGCCCAAGGCTTGAGCCACGTCAATGGCGATTCGACTCTTGCCGATGGCCGTCGGACCTGCCAGCACAACGAGTGGCCGTGACGCCATGGCGGCCTCGATGAGATTCCGGAGCTCGTGGTGCGAAGAAAGGCACCGTTCAAACGGTGGATTCATAGACGCCGAAAAATCCGGTGCAGTTCTTCACTGCCAAACCGCAAAGAGATTCTTCGGCCATGGGGGCAGGTCATGGGGCTCCCTTCACGAAGCCACTCGTCCACCACGTGCTTCATTTCGGGTTGCTCCATCCGGCGGCCGGCCTGGACCGCACCTTGACAGGCTACCGACGCCAGGACGGAGCGGATCCGTTTTTCGAGTGAATCCACGGAATTCCACTCCGACAGGTCCTCGATGATATCTTCGAGTAAGGCGCCATAGTCCATCTGCCCGACAAGCGCCGGCACCGATCGAATGACAAAGGAGGACGGGCCAAAGCTTTCAAGTTCAAGCCCCACGTTGACCAACTCGGGCAGGATTTCCGTCAATCGCGCCGCCGCCGTGACCGGGACGTCCACCGGTTCGGGAATCAGGAGCGATTGCGTCTGGATATCGGAACCCTCCCAACCTCTCCACAAACGTTCAAACAGCACACGTTCGTGAATCGTATGCTGGTCCAGCACGTGCAATTCGTCTCCAATTTGCGCGACGATATAGGTGGCATGGATTTGTCCGAAAATCTGAACCTCCGGCCCAAGCTGATAGAGCACCGGTGATTCTTTGACCTGATCCGCTGCGTGGTGTTGTCCCGTCCCGGAACTCGATCGCACGTCGCGTGCCATGGGAAGGGGCGACGGTGTGACAAACCGTTCGCCGCTTTCTACGGTCGTCTCCTTCTCGACGACACCAACTTCCCGCTCATCGTGGCCGGATGAAAGAGGAAAGGACCCCGTCACGTCTTTTTGCAACGGACCGCGAACCGCAGCCTTGACCGCTCGATGGATCAAGTCCGGGGTGCAAAATTTCACTTCCCGTTTTGATGGATGCACGTTGACGTCCACCTCGCGGGGATCGACTTCTATCATCAGGGCAAACGTCGGATGCCGTCCTTTCGGTAAAAAAGAGCCATACGACTCATACACGGCATGGGAAATCGTCGTATTCTTGACGGGACGCCGGTTGACAAACATTTCCTGTGGCGTACGCCCTGTTTTCGCATGATGCGGATTGACGATCATCCCGCGTACGCGCACCTCGGCCTGCTCGTAATGGACGGGCAACATCATATCCATGAGTCTCGGGCCATACACCTGGAGGCATCGATCTTCCAACGTGGCGACCTTGGGATAGTCGAATACCACGTGGTCATTGTGCGTCAATCGAAATTGCGTGTGAAGGTTGACCAAGGCGGCTTGCTGAACAACGTGCGCAATGTGGGAGAACTCCGTGGCCGTCGTCTTCAAAAATTTTCGCCGGCCCGGTGTATTGAAAAATAATTCTTCGACCTCAATTCGTGTCCCCGGGGCGGCACCTCGCTCTTCGACCGATTGAACGCCCGTTCCGTCAATCACCACGGCGGTCCCCGTCAGTGAATGGTGCCTCGCCGTCACCATACGAAAGCGTGAAACCGCGGCGATGCTGGGCAAGGCCTCCCCCCGAAATCCATAGGTGGCGATGCCCGTCAGATCGCGTGGATGACTGATTTTACTGGTGGCAAATCGCTGGCAAGCCAACGGCGCATCGGCTCGACTCATCCCTTCGCCGTCATCGATCACGCGAATGAGCGCTCTCCCGCCGTCCACCACGTCGAGGGAGACGACCGTACTGCCGGCATCCACGCTGTTATCGAGTAATTCCTTGACGACTGACGCCGGACGTTCGACGATCTCTCCGGCGGCGATTTGAGAAGCCACGGATTCCGGGAGGACTTTGATTCTGGATTCAACAGACTCCATAGGCAACGCGTTGTGACGAAATCCCCGTGGGTCTACGACTTCTTTGGCTTGGAGGGCGCGGGGCCGGCCGGTGCCTGGAATTTTCTGAGAGCCTCCTCCACCTCGATGAGTTGGGATTCGTGTGCATCCACCTTGGATCCCAGCTTTTCGCCCATGGACCTGACCACCTCTTTCAACTGCGCGACGGACTTGGTCAATTCATTCAATTGCGTGACGTTGGCCTTCAAGCCCTGCTGAAGATTCGAGACGCCGGCGGACCCTCCCGTCGATTTCGACAGTTGCCGGGCCTGCTCTTTCAGCTTGGCTGACATCAGGTTCTTGAATTGTTCAAACGATTGCCCGACCGACTGCACGCTCGCCGTCACTTCGTTGAGATGGGTTGAAACGGCTTGCGTATTGGTTGCCTGCTTGGCGGCTTCGGCCGCCTGTTCTTTTTCCATTTGTGCCAACCGTGCCGTCAACTGCCCAAGCTGGTTCATGTGCTGGTCGGTGCGGTTGCCCAACATATTGGCCATGGAATCCAAGACCTCTCGCATCCCTGCCACCGATTGACTCAATTCCCGAACGTGTTTGGCTTGACCGCCCAATTGCTGTTGCGCTTGGGTCACGTTCGAGGCGTTGGCCTGTTCGACGCGTTGGAGACCGGACGAAACCTTTATGAATTCCTGGGAGACTCGATTCTTTTCCTGGTCGAATGCTTTGGCGATCGATTCCAAGCTTGGCCGAACGTCCTTGTCCAAATACCCGTGAAGGCCCTTCAGGTCGGCGTCCATTTTTTTGGCCAACGCCGCATACTGACCCTCTAACCGCTCAATCTGTTTTGCCGTGTGTTCCAACCCTTTGCCCTGGCTGTCCAGCTTTGTCCCGAGTTGAGTTCCAGTCGTCCCCAACACGTCACGAAGTTGAGCCAGGGACCGTGTCACCTCCTCCAGATTCTTGCCGTGCAACGTATCGGTCTGCCGCAGCTCCGTCAGTTCAGTGCCCAATTTGACGTTAAACTCGGACAAGCGAGCGGCTTGGGCGTCAATGTCGGTTTTCAAGTTCCGGTTACCCTCATTCAATGCGGCATTGATAGATTCAATTGACGTCTTGACCTCGGTTTCCAAATACTTCTTCAACGACTTCGTATCGGCGTCGAGTTTGGCGCGAAAGACTTGCATGTGCCTGTCGAAATCCTGTCTGACTTGCGACTCGGATTTTTTTGCCCGTTTCGCCTCCTGATCGAACTGTTTTTTGACATCGTTCAAGGCGTTCTTGAACTCGCCCAATGACTTTTGAAACGCGGCGAACTGGTCTTTGACCGTTTGCCCTTGCTGCTGCAAGGCTTGCTCAAGGCGCAGCCCCACGGTGTCAATCTTCTTGGACAATTCCGTTTCACGTTGTTCCCGCTGTTTCTGCAACGCGCTGATCCGTTGACTTTGCCGCTTCACGACGTTCTCAAAGCTTCTGCGGACCTGATGGATTTGTGTTTCCAAATCACCTTTGGCTTTGGGCAGGCTTTCCTCTCGCAGGTTTCGCAAATTACTGTTCAATTGCGCCCGGGCTTTTAGGATTGTCTCGTTCAATTGCCCCTGGGCCGTGACCAGTTCCTGGTTCAACTCGGACTTTTGCTGCTGCAAGGCATCTGCGATTTCCTGCTTGGCCTCCTTCAGGACTTGGGCCAAGGCCTTTTTCTCCTTGTCCAATTTGGTGATTTTTCCCCCGAGGTCTTTTTCAACTTTCACAAGGTCCGACTGCTGGGCGCAGGAGGTCAGGCTGAAGACCAGACAGGTCAGACACAGCCCCATTTTCAGGTGATGGCCGGTTATGCGTGTTGAGGTGAAGAAAGAAACACGATCAATCCACATGGTTTTTCACTCCCTTACGATTTCTTCGGGCAATCATTACTCCGGCAATGGAGACCAGGCAGGAGCACTATGATGTATCCCGCCCTTCGTCAACTGTTCCAACCCTGTGCCATCATCCTGAACCATGAAAACGTGACTCCGCCCGCCTCGCGTCGAACTGAAGACCAGGTGACGGCCATCCGGCGCCCATGAAGGAGAATCATCAATTTGCCTAGGGGGGCCACTCGTTATTTGAACGCGACGTTTCCCATCCACGGAAATCCGGCACAACTTCAGCCCATAGCCGGGCAGGCGGCAGACGTAGGCGATCCAATCTCCCCGTGGAGACCAAGCCGGTGCCGCATTATAAGACCCATCAAACGTCAACCGGCGGATCTTTTTGCCGTCAACCCTCATAATGTAGATTTGTGGCCTGCCGGTCCGGTCTGATGTAAAAGCCAGCTCTCGTCCGTCCGGCGACCACGCAGGCGACAATTCCGCACTGGACCTCCTGGTCAATTGTGTTTTCTTTTCCGTGCCCAGGTTCATCATAAAAATGTCGGAGTTCGCCTTCTTGGCGGAATCCCTGGCGGAAGCATACGCTAACAGTCGTCCATTCGGGGAAATCGCCGGAGTAATATTCAAGACTTGAGAGGGCACCAGGGTTCGTTTGTTCTCTTGACCCAATCCTTTGCCCAACTCAAGCCGCACGATTTCCTGGTTGTTGCCGTGATAGGTCGTATACACAACGGCGCGGCGGTCCGGCGACCAGGTCGGCATGAGGCTTAATACGGGGTCCGACGTTACGCGCCTGGGACCGAACCCGTCGTAATCCATCTCGTAGATATGCCGTCTGCCCGCCTTATCTTCGGATACATACAGGATCTGGGTCCGGGCGATGCCGGAATCCCCCGTGTAATGCGCAACCAAGGCATCAGCCCACCGGTGTACCATCGACCGCAGGAGCCTCACGTTAATCGGCTTACCGGTATACCGTTTGCCAATCGCGACCGAATCCGGTTCCCCACCATCGTAGGCACAGGCCTCCAGCAACAATTTTCCATCTTTTCGGCCGATTCGTCCCCAGGTGACCACCGGAGCGGCGCTGGCCTTGGCTTTCGCGATGGACGCCTTTGCCTGACACCCGGCTTTCGAAAGCGGAAGCGTGTCCGTTGCGCGTTTCATAACCGTAAACACGTGGGTGCGCCGCAAATCAGCCTGAAGAATCGCGTCGACTTGCTTGCTGATTCCGGCGTCATCCTCGAGCGGGTTTTCACTGCCGGCGAATCCCATGATCCAGATGGGAATTTTCTGAAATTCCCGGTTCGTTTCCAAAAACACTTCGGGTTTCTTATCGGCTTTCTCATCCTCCGCACGTACAGCAAACGGCGAAACGAGAAAACCGACGAGTACCATCAAATGTACGGCGTTTTTCATCATCAATTCGGCCTCACCTGAAACTCGTGTTGGACCTGGCAAAAGGGTTTGGTCATGTTCGTGGGAAAAGGCGGTAACGGATTGGCCGCCAGGACCGCATCTTTGGCCACCGAATCAAATCTTTTGTTTCCGGAGGACCGGACGACGTCCACATCCTCCACCTGACCATTTCGCGTGACACGGAAAGTCAGGATAGCCGGGGACTCAACACGATAACGGTAACGATAAATGTTTCCATGAATGTTATCAATTTTTGCTTCCACGCTTTTCCAGTAGGGATGCTTTGGGGAACACAATCCCGCCTGCCACAGACCACGCGCTTTCTTCCCTCCACCTGCTGTGTATTTGGAAACCGGCTGGGGATCAAAAGCTGACGACGCATCTGGAATGAAAACGTCGATCTCCTGCTCGAGCGAAGTCTCAGGCTCGGACGCGGAATCGGAAACCGTGGATTCAGAAGGGACCGGGTCTTGGACTTCGGCTAATTGTGGAGCCTGAGGGGGCACGACCTTGGAGAGCGATTGGTTTCGAGCCTCGGCTGCCTTCGCAGGGGATACCGTTTCGGAAACGAGCGGCCCCGCTTTCTTTGCGGATACCGTCCTGCCCTTGAGATTTTTCTGAGGAATCCGCACGGATCGAATCGCCTCCTGGAACGACTCCACGGTACTGCTCTTCCGTTCCGTTTGCAATGGGGTCTTCTTTTTTCGCACCTCAGGCGGGGCAACGGCTGCCAAGCGAGGGGCCCGGGAAGGCACGGTAATGGATGGTGATGCAGAAGCCCGGGGTGCATCCGGTTTTTGCTTGCGTTGCGGTGCGACGGCCGGGCTCACGCGTTTGGCAACCGGCTCCGGCTTTCTGGGAACGGACGTCGCACTGACGGCCTGCTTCAATTTCGGGGCCAGGAGATCAACGCTCGGAGCAGGAGTGGGAGCAGGAGGTTTCGGCGCCGACTTGCCGGCAACCAATTTCGGAGGTGGCGGAGGCGCTTTGAATACCGGCACGTCCTTCTCCACGGCAGGCGACGGCTCGACCGGAACAGGAGGCCGGACCGGCGCGGACTCTTGCGGCAACAATGGCACAACTTGCGCCTTTGGCACGACCACGGCATCAAGGGCACTGACGAGCGACTCCGTCACCCGTTCAGGTTTGGGAACGTCTCTTGCGTCCTCCAAGGGCGGAGGGGGAAGCGTGTCGACGTGCTGTTTCGGAACCGGCTCGGGGTCCGTTGAAACCGGCGGCGGGACGGCTTTGCTTGGAGGAATCACCGCCTTTTTCTGCGGTGCGGCCGCCGGAGCCTTTCTGGCCTTTGCCTTTGTGACCGGTGGAGCAGCCGGAGACGCTGCAATTTCCGGAAGCGTAACAAGCGTGACCTCGTAAGATCCATCGGACTGTCCAAACGATGAGCCGAAACGCAGACCCAGTAACGCGATAAACACGACTGCATGAAGGAGCGCCGAACCGGCAAGAGGCCACCGAAGCCGTTCTGCCACTGATTCGTCATGGTCCGGCACATGCAATGACAAGAGACTGAAAGGTGCGGCATACGACATTGCGTCATTCCAACTTACTCGAAGACTTCTTCTTCCACCACACTCCCCTGGGGGTTCGTGACCATGCCCAACCGTTCAATCCCTGTCCCCTTGACTTCATCCATGACCTGGATAATCCGTCCATAGGGAACGTGACGGTCGGCTCGAAGGTACACCGACACGAGCGGGTTCAGGGCTTTGGCTTCATTCAGACGTTTGCGCAAATCAAGCAACGTGACAAGGTCCTTCCCCAGGTAAACCCGTCTGTCGGGTTCAATGGTGATCACGAGACGCTCCATGGGAACGACCGTATTCGATTGCGAACGCGGAAGCGTAATATCAATGCCCCGGTGCAACATCGGCGTCGTCACCATAAAGATCACCAACAGCACAAGCACCACGTCGACGAGAGGCACGACGTTGATTTCGGAAAGAAACCGGCGATTCCGGGACTCAACAATCACGGGCGGCTTCGACCTCTTGTACCGGTAAGCGCAAGCGCGTCAAGGGCATTCAGAAATTCAATGCCGAAGGCTTCGACACCGAATATGGTTTTCCGAATTCGGGTAAGATAGAAATTATATCCGATGACCGCAGGGATCGCAGCGAACAGTCCTGCAGCGGTTGCCAGGAGGGCCTCGGAAAGACCTGGCGCGACCGAAGCGATACTGGCCGTACCCTCGATTCCGATTTGCTGAAAGGCGTTAATGATGCCGACGACCGTTCCCAATAACCCGATGAAGGGAGTAATGTTTCCCGTAGTGGCCAGGAAAGGCAAGTACGTTTCCTGTTGGGCGATTTGTTGCTGAATGAGATACTGGACGACCTTCTCCAAATACTGGCGGTCCGGCCACGGGCCCGTCTCCCTGGCTGCAACCGTGACGTCGTCCGCATGGTGACCGGCAAGAGGCCCCACGCGATTCAACACTTCACGCAACATTGACCCGCTGGGACTATGCGGCAATTCTTCGGCTACGCCTTGAAGGAGATGCAGTTCCCTTTCGCTGAGTGCGTTTTTTTCCTGATAGGCCTGAAGAAACCGCCGTTCCTCTGCTTTGATCAGCCGGAACATGCGCCATTTGTACAGGATGATGCCCCACGAAAGAACGGAAAACACCAGCAGGACCAAGAGGACAATGATGGAGATGGTTCCCAGGGAACCAAACAGTTCAAGAGGGTTGGTTGAAAACATCAGATATGACGCTCAGCCTGAAATGTGATGTCACGTGATGAATTGAAAACTCACCGTGCAAGTGAGAACGGCCACGGCGACGTGAATGGCGGGGCCGACGGGATTTGAACCCGCGACTTCCAGATTGACAATCTGGCGTCCTAACCTGGCTGAACGACGGCCCCATTCACGTAAGAGGGATAGTCTTTTGACTGTGCTGTCGAAACGCACTCCCTACCTGGGCTCATCAACCGGCCAGGCTGTACGTCCGACGTTCTATTTGGATAGTCTGAGATAGATGGTAGGCGGAACAGGGCTCGAACCTGCGACCTCTGCCTTGTAAGGGCAATGCTCTCCCAACTGAGCTATCCGCCCCACACTCCATACATTCAAAAATCCAACGTTTTTCATTATATCAGCCAAACAGACCGTGTCAACTGTCAGGAGAACCGAACGCCCACCGGGACAAAAATCGACGGCACCCTTGAGAAATAGGGGTGCGACCCTTTAGAGTGCAACCTTCGTCAGAGGACGAATGCCGAAACCGGACCATGACCTACAAAATCAGACACATCAGCAGACAGGTGGGCGCGGAGAACCCGCAATTGTTGTCCCGAAGCGAACGGATATGGCTCTTTGCCGAACTCCATCGCCGGGCACTCATGACCGGAATCGTCGTCGCAATCGCCGTGGTGATCCTTCTCGGGGCCCTGTACCTGGTACAACACCAACAGGAACAGGAAGTACTGGTCCTTGAACATCAAGCCGCCCAAACCTACCTCGACCGTTCCCTTGTTGACGTTGATGAGGCCACGGAGAAGCTGCAAGAAGCCATCGCGTTGTACCGGCGGATCATCGAGGAGTTCCCTCGCACCGCCAGCGCCCGCTCCGCATGGTATATGATCGGAAACGCCCTGGCCGAACAAGACGATGACGCCGGTGCCATCGAGGCGTATCAACATTTCATCGACCAGGCAGGAAATTCTCCGGCCCTGCTGGGATTGGTCTACCAACGACTCGGGGCCAGCTACCTGGCAAGCGGGAACCGCGAAAAGGGAATCGCCGCGTACATGCAAGTGCTTCAAATGCCGCAAACGCTCAATAAGGACCAGGTGCTGTTCGAACTCGCGAAACTCAAGGAACATGAAACACGCAATGACGAGGCGCTCGCCCGTTACAAACAGTTGCTGGATGAATATCCGAATTCCCCGTATGCGAATGAAGCCACCTTGCGAGTCAAGATCCTTGAGCCGCCCGCGGACGAACCTGAAGCCGCAAAAGAGGAACCCGGACAACAAGAAAGTCAGGAAGGGAACGCAACCGGGGACTGAGAAACGAGGAGGGATGGATCAGGAAGCGATCATCAACCGCCGCCCGACCCGAATCAGACTGCTTCGTAAATTATTCAGGACCTTCAGGTCCTTCACCGATACCCGAAACCGCTTGGCAATACTCCAAAGGCTGTCGCCCATCCGCACGCGATACCACGTCGCCTCCCCGGCCTTCGCGACGGCCCGGTTGACGCGCAACCGCTGCCCGACCCTGATGACATTCCCCGAGAGACCGTTGAGATTTTTCAATTGCCTCACGCTCGTCCCGAAACGATGCGCAAGCACCGATAGACTATCTCCCCAGCGCACGCGATACCACGTCGCCTCCCCGGCCTTCGTCACGGCCCCGGTCGCGACGGCCCGGTTGACGCGCAGCCGCTGCCCGACCCTGATGACATTCCCCGAGAGACCGTTGAGATTTTTCAATTGCCTCACGCTCGTCCCGAAACGATGTGCAAGCACCGATAGACTATCTCCCCGTCGCACACGATACCACGTCCGTTGAGATGGACGTTGCGTCCACGTCTTTAACCGGGCTTTGACCTGCTCCACCTGCCCTGACGTGCCCACGGGAACCTTTAACAAATACCCGTCTTGATTCGATGGAATAACGTTACGGCGGAGTTCGGGGTTCAAGCGCCGAAGTTCCTCAAAAGGGAGCCGTGCCTCCTTGGAAACGGATTGCAAATGGATGGACCTGTCGATGTGAATCTCTTCGTATTCATGAACCGGCTGAAAATCAGCGTGAAACCCGAACAGCGAGGGGCGCGTGGCAATAATCATCGCCGCCATGAACCTGGGGACGTAGTGCTTGGTTTCCCGTCGAATGTAGCGGGTCTTTGCAATCGTCCAGAAATCCCGTGTCCCGGTTCTTGCAATCGCACGGCCGATTTTCCCGGCTCCGGCGTTGTATGCCGCAAGCGCCAAGGGCCACGAGCCGAACATGTCATACAGGTCCCGCAAATGTCTGGCCGCCGCAACCGTGGATTTGATGGGGTCCCGGCGTTCATCCACGTACCAGTTGACCTTCAAGCCGTAAATCCGGCCCGTACTCTTGATAAACTGCCACGGACCCGACGCGCGCGCGCGCGAATAGGCCCTTGGGTTAAATCCGCTCTCGACCAACGACAGGTACACCAATTCTTTCGGCAAGCCCAACTCAACAAAGATCTGCTCGACTAACGGCCGGTACGGATAGAATCTGGTCAACCATTCTTGAAAGCGGTCATGAATCACGTTTTGAAAGTAGTGAATATTACGTTCGACGGCAGCATTGACGATAACGGGAACAGCCTCATACGTATACTCCTCTCTCCCTTGGCGGGAAAGAGCCTGCCCCGGACTTGATCCGGCGGGTGGGGTGAGAGAAACGTAAGTGGAAGAATCGGGTTGGGAGCCAGGGGGGAAATACATGAGGCCACCGGAACTCGCCGGTACGGGCAACTGAGATGCAACCGCAACAGGCAGCGGTTGCGGCGTGCCGGAAGCCAGAACGCCGCCAGCACTCAAGAAAACCCCTGACAGACAGAGCAGAAAAACTCTAACTTTCAAAAACAATCCTTTCCATTACAACAATTTTCATCCGCAACACTTTGATTTTTATGAAATTTTCATCAATCTAGAATTGTACTTAGAGAAGGTAACGTAAATGCGAGTCTGTGTCAAGAAGGCAATGGTTGGCTCATCTACGAGATGGCGCATCCTACAACATCTTGTAGGCCGATAGCAATATGACAATTTGTGAGCAACTACGGGTTGCGGTCAAGCAGGTAAAATCGTCATAGGCAGACAAGTAGCGGCGTCATCTCATGACGCCTTCTTCCCTTGGTTGCCTCTCAAGGCCGCATGAGATGCGGCCGCTACAAGTACGGAGAAGCCGCGTGGAGGGCCGCCCTACGTTGACTCCCACCCCACGCAAGGCAACGTTACGGCGTGGGAAGAGTGGCGGCGCACCGGAACCCGGTCGAATGATTCCGGTCGAGCGGATTGCTGGCGACCCGCGTAAAAATTCTCACCTGTGGGGTTTCCACCTGCCACCCGGAACTGCGAATAACCCGGCGGGTCCCGGTCGAGGGCCCCGGAGGATTTCGGCGTGGACTCTTGGAATAATAGGTCGCGTCATACCAATCGGCGACCCACTCCCAAACGTTACCCGCCATATCATAAACCCCATAGGGGCTTTGGCCCTTTTCATAAATCCCCACCGGCACCAGGGTTTTTTCGCCCTGCCAGGACTGGTTGAAATTCAGGTGTTTGTGCGTGGGTTCAACGTCTCCCCATGGAAACCGCCGGTCATCGGTTCCGCGACCGGCCTTTTCCCATTCGGCTTCGCTCGGCAACCGCTTGCCCGCCCATCGACAATAGGCATCGGCGTCAAACCAATCGACGTTGACCACCGGCAAAGAAGCAATGGACTCCGGCATGAGTCCTCCTTGCCACAAATTTTTCGACGGGTCGGTGGGGTGCGACGGCGTGCGATGGCCGGTCGCGCGAATAAATTCCAAATACAGGCCGTTGGTCACTTCATATTTGTCAATGGCATAGGCGTCCAATTCGACTTCGTGATTGGGGTATTCATCCAGCCCCCCGTCTCGTGCCCATTTGGGCACGCCCATGAAAAACGGACCGGCGGGAATGACCACCATGGGCGCACCGTCCTTGCTCGAAACGGCCTCGTCCGCATGCGCCCGCTCAAGAGCGGCACCGTTCACGCTTATTCCCATCAACACACACACGGCGACAACAAGCCGCCTCTTCGTCGTCATCGTCTCCTCTTTCTGCATGCGACCATGACCGGAGCGTTCCCGGTCAGTCCGAGCTTTCCCGTTCGACCCGCCGTAGCGCGCGCATCAGCACGGGATCATTCAACGCCATCTCACTCAGCGCGTCCATGACGTGAAGGCCCTTGGTGTCCATCAACTCCTTGGCCTTGGCGTATTGTTTGGCATTGAAGCGGGCCACCGTCGATTGGTTGTTGATCACCTGGCACGCCAGGACTCCGTCTTCAAGCTCCAACGTGCCCCCCTGCTCCATCAACGTCTGCGCTTGTGCCACCGTAATGCCGTGGAGTTCGGCAAACTCCCCGATTCCGCCGGTTTCGACCATCGACCCATCCGGCATCGAACACTTGCGCTTGAAATACGGAGACCAATCCTTCCTGAAATCAATATACCGGATATCGCCCCCTCGAGCCACCGACCGCTCCAGCTTGCTGTAATCAAGCCCGAGATTCTTCTGTGTGAGGCGTTCCTGCAATTCCCCGGGAAGCCCCCTGTAAAACACGCGTTCCACGGCCTCTGCCAAGGGGATATCCGAAAACCTCGCGAGTTGCTCGGCCTGGGCGGTCTGCTCCAAATCCAGAACCCAGGTCTGCTTGGGCCCGGCCGGATCGACCCGGCACACGAACATCCCGCGCGTCACCACGCCCCCGGCCTCCGGATACATATAGACCCCCCCGTCCGTCAACAGCCGGCGCATGTCGTCCAGCGGGATCTCATAACTTCCCCCAAGGACTTTGGCGTGATGCTCGATGTTCTCCTCGCCCGCCATGGCGCAGACCATGACGTTTCCCGGAGGATCGAAATCCGTGTAATTCTCCAACACGTTGTAGAGCTGCGGCTCTTTGTCCGGCTTAAGCGGCCGCTTTTTTATCTTGAACATGATCGCCGTTCACAAGTGCATTGACACTTCACGCCTTCTTCCTTTCTGCCTTCTCCGTCCTTCTCTGTCCTTCTCTGTTCTCCGTCCTGTTCTTGTCTGTTCTTCTTCTGTCCTTCTCTGTCATCCTTGACATCTTTAATCGAGGATCCAGAGTCTTTTCTTTTTCCGCCGTTCGCAACGACAACAACCCTGGATCCCCGATCGGGGTCGGGGATGATAGGGGAAGAAAGTCAGGGATGACAGCAAGGAAAGTCCTTCTTACACACGCGAGAATCCAGAGTCTCTGTCCTTCTCCGTCCTTCTTCCTTCTCTGTTCTTGTCTGTTCTTCTCGGTCCTTCTTCTGTCCTTCTCTGTCATCCTTGACATCTTTAATCGAGGATCCAGAGTCTTTTCTTTTCCCGCCGTTCACAACGACAACAACCCTGGATCCCCGATCGGGGTCGGGGATGATAGGGGAAGAAAGTCAGGGATGACAGCAAGGAGAGTCCTGTCGAAGGGAATCAGTGAATATTTACAATTCCAGTCATGAAATGATAGATCTGCGTTTCATGGACGCCTCACAAAAACTGGCAACCCTGTTTTGGCAATACGAGGCGTTTCAATGGGACCCGGACAACGGCTTTGTGCTGGCCTCCGGAGAAACCAGTCCCTATTACGTCGACTGCCGGGCCCTGTTGGCGCATCCCGATGCCCGGTGGCTCGTGGCGCAACTCGCATGCGCAGCCATCCGCGACCTCTCCTTCGACGCGGTGGGCGGGCTGGAAATCGGAGCCATCCCCTTGGCTACAGCTATATCCGATTATGCCTTTGCAACTCAACCGTCGAGAACCTACGATACCTTTGTCGTGCGAAAACAGGCCAAGGGTCATGGACTGGGAAAACGAATCGAAGGCGCAAGCAAGCCCAATGATCGCGTCCTGCTCGTCGATGACGTGCTGACAAGCGGCGGGTCGCTCCTGCAAGCCCTCCAAGCCGCCAGGGAAGCACAACTGCACGTCGCACACGCCCTCGTGATCGTGGACCGGCAGGAACAGGATGGCAAACAGAAAATCGAAGCGCAAGGGGTGTCATTAATCAGGCTGTTCACCCTGGACGATTTGAAAACCGCCCAACCCGGCCCGTGATCGACACCTGGCCGATAACTGATGTCGAGGATCGACGTGACGCCCGACAAGATCGAAGTGATCGCGCCGAACCTCAAGCGGCGCCTGTCGGGCGTCACGGCCACGATCGTGCGGCTGTTACCGGTGCAGGCCAACTCAATCGGGATCGCGGCGACCGGGCCGGGTCTGCCGGCTCACGTCCCCCACGTCCCGCTATGGTCCGTGATCAGGATGTCCGGCCGGACGTGCCGGGTCTGGCATGCGCGGCGCAACACCGAGATGCTCATGGGGCTCATCCTGCGTCACGTTTTCAGAAAACACCTGAAGCTCGTGTTCACCTCCGCCTCGCAGCGGCATCACACGCGCTACACCCGCCTGCTGATCTCGGGCATGGACGCCGTCGTCGCCACGTCACGCAAATCTGCGTCCTATCTGCGCCGCCCGTCGCGCGTGATCATCCATGGGATCGATACCGGGACGTTTCATCCGCCCCCCGACCGGCGCGCACACCGGCGTGCGCTCGGTCTGCCCGAGAACGTGACCATCGGGTGCTACGGGCGCATCCGGCGACAGAAAGGCACGGACGTGTTCGTCGACGCGATGCTCGAAGTGTTGCCCCGACATACCGGCACGACCGCCCTGGTCATGGGCCGCGCCGCGCACAAGCATGTGCCGTTTCTGCAGGGCCTGCGCGAGAAGGTGGCACGAGCCGGGCTCCAGGACCGGATCCTGTTCCTGCCGGAGGTGCCGGTGGAAGAGATGCCGCGCTGGTACCAGGCACTCGACCTGCTCGTGGCCCCGCAACGCTGGGAAGGCTTCGGGCTGACCCCGCTGGAGGCAATGGCGTGCAGTGTACCGGTGATCGCCACGACTGTCGGCGCATTCGACGAATTGGTGGTGGAAGGCGAAACCGGATGCCTGATCCCCCCCGGTGACGTGGAACGGATGCGCGCGGCAGTCGATGCAGCACTTGCCTCACCCGCCACGCTACAACAATGGTCGGCAGCAGCCCGACCCCACGTTGAGACAGGATTTCGGATCGAGGACGAGGCAACAGCGCTCAACACGCTCTACCGGGAACTGCTGGACGGTAGAGAAGCACATGGGCCTGAATAACCCGATGACGGTTCGAATCAACCCTTCCCACAGTCACCACGACAGGTACAATTCCGCCGATTGCTGAGACTCCACTCAGACTTTTGCATGAAGAGAAGAGCAATGCAGGTACAAAAAGGCTCGACAATAAGCAAACTTGAGACAATAAGAAAACGCATTTCTCATTCTTCGGCAAGAAAAAAGGTAGGAATTTGGATACAAAATTATCGGATACGAAAAGTTCAACCGTTACATGTTAGAGCAAAAATTTTAATCCTTGCCTTTGGTCCTCGTGGTTTGAGGGCTCGTGGCAAGGTTAAGTCTCGCCGGTTTTTCCCGCCATTTTGCAGAATTTTGGGGCAATACGGTATTGCATCAACCTATATCGGTGACCATAAAAACCTTGAGCGCGAACTGTGTCTGGCCGATGGCCTACCGACTATCCTTGTCAATCTCGTCAATGAAGATCGAGATGACCTTGAACCATACAAGTTTCCGAATGATTTGTTACGAAACGTCACCGCAGTATTCAACCCTCATAAAATTGCAGGGATCATAAGAGACAAAAAGGAAGCGAATCTATTTTTCTCTGAACACAATATATCTGTGCCGGCCCACAACCTTGATAAAAAAACCAACGTGTTCAGCAACTCCAGATTCGGTACCGGCGCAAGAGCATTCATTATCGACGATTTACAGGAATTGAACGAGGAACGTTACAATGCGCAATTTATTGACACAACGGTCCGATTCAAAGAATCGGTTTATTTTACATGTATCAGATTGATGTGCATCGGTCCGTACTTAATAAGAATATATATTCGTGCTCGAGACGTGAGCGAAAATAATCCATCCGTGCACACCAAGGATACACCGAAAGATCCTGAACTTCTGGATTACCTGCATAAACAACTCGTAGCACCGCGCATGAAAGAATTTCATGAATTCAGTTGCCGGATTGGACAGGTTTTGGGGCCGGGATTCTACGCGCATGACGTGTTAATTGAAAATAAAACCGGCCAACTGTTTTTGTGCGAAAGCGGATTTAAGTTTTATGACGATTCATATGAGGAACAGATGATCGGTGTGTTGAGCGATCAAAATCCTCTATGCAATATATCCGATCAGGAAACATATGCAGAACATACAGCTTCCGTTTTCATGCGCTATTGTGCCGAAATGGGTTTCTTGTAGAGCCGTTCCTTTGGTGGCTAGTTGTTCACCCGTGCCGGACTGAGCAATGACGATGGAGGACCCTCTCCTCCAAACAGATGATCGCCTTCGAGCCCGATCCCTGAGCCTATGCGGCACTTTCGTTTAATCAAGCCGCCAAGTCAAAGTTTTCTGCTAGTTGATTGGGTAAAAATCTCGTCAGTCAGGATTGTGGTGAGGCAACCAGAGGCGTAGTTTGGATTTCCAAATTGGGTTGCGCATTCGAATGATTACGATCGAGCCAAATCTCCATCGGTTTCGGTGCAACTAATGCCGAGTGCCATGCTTGCATTCAAATTGCTGTATAACATCATTATAAAGAGCGAGAACTTTCGGCACGACGGCATCGGCGGTATAGCAGCTTTTGTATGCGTTTAACGCGTTTTGTGCCCGACTGCGACAACGTTCCGGGTCTTGTATCGCTTGTCGTAGTCCATCAGCGAGTGAGGTTTTATCACCTATGTCGACGAGTATTGCTGAATGATCATCAAACACTTCGAGCGGCCCATCAGTACGGGTCGCAAGAATCGGAGTTCCCATGGCCATTGCTTCCAGGACAATGATTCCGAACGGTTCATGAAGAGACGGCAGGACGAACAGGTCGGCATTTTTGATCAAATCCGGAATGTCGTTTCTGTGACCCAGAAACTGCACCTTGTCGTTTATTCCCAATTCTATTGACAGTGCCTTGATCCGGGAAAATTCCGGTCCATCCCCGGCTATCTTCAAGGAAAAATTCATATCTATCGCTTTCAACTCGGCTAGAGCTTCCAGCAAAATATTAAACCCCTTCTTCTTGACAAACCGGCCCGCTGCAAAAATCTTCTCTATTCGAACAGGTTTGACAACTGTCGGCACAGGTTCAAGTCGTGAAAAGTTGGGAATGACCTTGGCAAATTTATGCTGAGGAATATTCCGATGGTATTCCGATTTCGCGGCCTGTGTTGTAGTTGGAAAAGCTACATCCATGTTCCGGTAATACTGACCGTTCATGCGGTTTGACGTTTTGGCAACCAACGGCCACTCGCCGGCGGGTTTGATTTTCCCCACGAGAAACGCCGCTCGAGCCATATGCGCTTGGACAATATTCGGCCGAAACCGGTTGAGTGCGATTTGAATCTGATTCGCCGCAAATGGATCATACCAACCAAACCGGTTGTTGACAGCTACCACCTCTATATTTTTCATCGAGATTAATTCAGATTCTACGATGCTGTTTCTGCGAATTACAGATAATACCGAATGTCCTCTTTCAGCGAGTTCCAAGCAAAGATCTACAAAATATCTCTGCGCACCCCCATAATTTTGATTAAGCATAACCTGCGCGATTTTCATCGGAAATCCCTGGCAAAGCGATAAACGGCGAAAGTTTTTTGGAACGGGATGAAGAAAGAGTTACATGCTCAGCAGATCAAATTTCCCCGTTTCAATATGGTGCTATTGGAAGCAATCTCATAACTTCAAGAATGGTGCCACGCCCCACCAAGCAATGTTGATCATTGCCATCATTCATCCTCGAATGCTAGAACTGCTTGTTGATTATCATATTGAACGGGCTTCCTTTCATGTCCCCCACACAACGGGCAACTCTGTTCCGGCAATACGAAGCGTTCAGATGGGACACCGATAAAGGCTTTTTACTCGCCTCCGGGAAAACGAGCCCGTATTACGTCGACTGCCGGGCACTGTTGGCGCATCCCGATGCCCGGTGACTCGTGGCGTAACTTGCGTGAGCAGCCATCCGCGGGCACTCAATGCGGTGGGCAACCTGGAAATCGGAGCCATTCCCTTGGCCACAGCTATATCCGATTATGCCTTTGCGACTCAACCTCGGCGCATTATCCTTCCAACTTTGTGACATGAGTCGATTCGAGCATCAGTATTGTTTTTGGGTTGTTTGGCGACCGTTTTATTGCCATCGATACGGCAGACTGAGCCTGACAGCCGTGCGTTCGCAATGCGCTACGCGATTTTGCTGAAATCGTGTAAGAGAAATTCAAAAAATTTCTACGAACGATACCAGTTTACTGTCGTATATATTTAGTATGTAAATCCCTCCAAATGCGTCTTGTCTATCATCACAAAACGCGCGACCGGAAAGCTTTCTGAGATGTCCTATTGCCGCTGTCATCTTGTGTTTGCCAAGTCGTGGAGACTGTGGGCATGGGAATGCTGATTTATCGACTGACTCCGGTACTGATACCGGAAGAAAGTGTATGCCGGAGAGACTTCCTTTCCCGTCAAAGCACGGTCGATGACACCCGCCTGACAGAAACCGATTACCGTGAATATGATTCGCGGACGCTATTCTATGACGTGTTCCGATGTGACGACGACCGCAAAGTGGTAGCGATCGGTCCTCCACCGGTCAATTTGCGAAATGAATTGAAGCATCTAAAGATCACCTGCGGCGGACATGTGCTCCCTCACCGCAAGCGAGAGTACCGAAGGCTATGCGTCCTTGAACTGACCTGTGACCAATACACGAATGCAGGGAAGAACCTTTCGCTCCAGTTCTCGTTCCCATCCTTCCACGTGGAAATCGAGGTATCACCGCCCATACTGCCCTCTCCAACAAAAACGTACCATCTGGGCCTGATGACATTACAGCGGAATAATCCACTACCGTGGATCCTCGATTGGTGCCGCTGGCATCACCGCCTGCACGGCGTGTCTCGCCTTGTCCTTTACGACAATGCCAGCAACAACCGTGATGACCTTGTAGCGGCCCTAACCCGAATGAACGAGGCGTTTGACATTGTGCTTGTCGACTGGCCCTTTCCCCACGGACCGGTACGGAGTCACAAGAATCGTTTCTGCCAACTAGGGGCACAAAACCACTACCTGCTTCGTTTTGGTTCGGCAGACACATGGTGCCTGAATCTGGACATCGATGAGTACCTGGTGGTGAGGGGGGGGGGGGGGGGGAAGACGTTCAAACAATATCTGCACGATTACGAAAGCAACGGCATTGTCGAAGTGTTGTTCGACTCATTCATCGTACCGCCGCATCAGGGACAGCCAGCGATAGCAGATCGACGTATCAGTTCGTACTGGTTCCGGAATCGCGAACGTCGAGGCTACGCATTGAAATTTGCTTTCAAACCCAAGCACATAGATTTTGTTAGGCCACACATGGCATATCCCAAAAACCGGGCATTTGCCAAATTGATTCGATTTCCTCGTCTCTATGAGAAGACTTTTCGATCTTTCTACGGAAGCGTTCTGAAAAGATTATCTTTTACGCGAACGTTTCGTTTTTTGTCTGCTAATCAATTTTCGCTACGATATCCAAGTCCCAACGACATGTTCTTTTACCATTTCCGCGGTCTCAACACGAACTGGAAGCCGGGACGAGATTTCGGCGACGAAGTCGAAAATTTCGATGCAAGCCGACATGTATCCGATCCCCTCATCAATGAGTTGTTCGCCCGCGCCGCATTGAACGATGACCATGAATGACCCTCTCTGCAACTGGCCGAAGTTTCAACCGTAAGAATTGAGAGGAAGGTCAGCGCAAAAATGGACCGTTCTATGCTTCTGGTTCGACAACAAATGCACAAATATATTCATGAGGCGAAGCTCGTGATATATGCAGCGTTGCGCCAATTGCCCGGAAAGCTTGGTCGCCACTTCGAATACAAATATATGAGACGATATATGAGACGACAAGCGATGGTGGAATTTGAAGAAGCGATACACCGTTCCCGGGGCATGACGTGCATCGATCTGGGTGCTAACATTGGTGAATACACCAGAAAGATGGCTTCGGGAACCAAACAGGTGATCGCCTTCGAGCCTGATCCCTGGGCTTATGCGGCACTTCAGACCAATGTTGCCGATCTACACAATGTCAAAATCGAAAAAGCGGCGGCAGGCACCAGCGAGGTGACGGTTCTGCTCTACCGGCACACCCGGTTCGATGAGAACCCCGCCTTGAATTCGCAATCGAGTTCTGTCATCTCCGGCAAGAACAATATCAGTAAAGATGGGGCCATTGAGACGCAACAAGTCGATTTCATCGGGTATCTTGAAAACCTGGATGAAGACATCGGGCTTCTCAAAATGGATATCGAAGGCGCAGAGGTCGATTTGCTGGAAGCCCTGTTTGATAGGCCCGACATCCTGAATCGTATCAACCATATCTTCGCGGAAACCCATGAAAGGCTGATGCCCGGACACAAACCGCGCGTGAACGCGCTCCGCGAAAAAGCCAAGCTGATAAAGCAACCGTACATCAATCTCTACTGGCATTGAGTGCGCCGCTGACTGGACAGATTATGTGCTCTCTACAAGGTAGGGGATTCTTGGTTTACAGAAGATACTATAATTTAGTGAAAGATACCTTAACGCAAGCGGTCAACAACGGAAAAACCAATAATGCGAAGAAATGATGCGAAACTACGCAAATATATCACTTAATAGTCACATAATAGATGCAAAATGATTCGGAATCGCTTCATTTTTCAAGCATCAATCGCACACATCTCTGACTAAAGCACAACACCTTCTTTTGCGCCATTATTCCCGGTGAGTTGTGCGCCCGCGCCGGACTAATTCATGGCCTACGTCACCAGTAGTCAGTCTATCACTCCTTCTATTGATGAGTCGTTTCTAGGCAACCCAGTGTTCAGTTGCCCATTGTGCAGAACGGCAGACACGCCGAGGCGATAACTCAAAGTTTCCGGTTACCGCATGTGAGGGTTTCAATGGTCCATTGAATACCATGACCCGTGCTCCAGAGGGCAAGACGGGTGGCCAGAAAAAGCTGAACGGATACACGGGTCTTCTATGCTTGAAGCTGGATGCCCACTCCGAAGGCCACCAATTCAGTTGGTCTCCCACAACGTGGGTGACCCATCTCTGCTCGAGTTTGATGTTTTTCAAGATCTCGGGTTCCTCGTTCATCCTATCAATAACGAATTGCATTGTGTTTGCTTCAAACCTGAAAATCGAAGTGTTCACGCCAACTGGATTATGCAAAAGCTTATTCAGTAAGCGCTTGCTCGGCGGGAGCCACTCGCGGCAGACACAAAACTCGCCGGGCAAATATTCAAAAAAGCAGTCAATTGACCTGACGATAATGATATCGAGGTCGAAGTAGAGACATGGGCCTTCAAGGTCGCCGATCCCGCTTTGAAACAATCCCAGCTTGCGACCGTTTGTGAAATGCGTTGCGGCTTCAAGATTGATTTCCGGCAACGGATAAACTTCCACCTCTGGTCGAATCCCCTGCGAATTGTCCGTAAAACAGACGAATCTGAATGCGGCACTTAAGTTTCGTTGAACCCCCGCATACAAGCGATTGACATAATGGGGCCCATAAAGATCGCCCCATTTGATAGTGATGACATTAACAGGCATGATTTTAGACACAAACCGAAGGTGATATTCTTTCGTAATTTAGAGGACACACATCCATTTGGCAATGGGAATCAGGATTTCTCGGCATAACGATAAGTCAGACCATGAACGTCATGACGCTCGGGGGCATGGAAGCAACAGTTGTATTTGATCAGGATGCGGAATTGTTCCGTGGCGAGATTCCGAGATTAACCGGTAGCGCGGATTTTTACGGAAACACGGTGGCTGCGTTGAAACGTGAAGGCAAAAAGTCTCTGGAAGTCTATCGGCGTGCGCCGGAGTCGTGCGTCTTCCGTAATTCGCTCGCGGCCGGCTCTCGCAAGCGATCGCCGTTCGCGATCCAAATCATCGCGCAGGTATCGAGCAGAAAGACAGGCATTGCCGACTATCGTACGGCATCCCAGTCCTCGCCGACGGCGGCAGTTTCGTTCCGACGATGTGTTCGATTGCATCGAACGTCATGGACACGGACGCCTGACCCGACCCACGCAGGTGAACGGCCAAAGGTTTGTATTTGGACATAAAGAATGATCCCTAAAAGTTAGTGTTGGTTTATTAAAAAACAGCTCAATATAAATGTCACTCTTTGGCCGATGCTATCCGTTCCTTTACCATAAAAAAGCCGATGGCAGGACAAGCCGATTCCATAGTGTCAGGCAGACGGACGACCGGGGATTACTGAATCCGGCGGATGCCGTCATGCGATTGTTGGGAATGGACGGACGGGGCACTGATGCACTGTTCGCGGGTCGTATCCAGAATGCGGTCCGCGAGGACACGTTTCGGCAGGCGTTCGACTTCAATGGGTGCCCCCTGACGAAGCAGGAGCGTGACTTCATTGGTGTCGTTGCCGAATGCCGATTGCGGTCCCGTAATCCGGTTCACGACCAGCACATCGAGGTCTTTTTGATGCAATTTCTTGCGGCCGTTGGCGAGCAGGTCCTCGGATTCCGCGGCAAAGCCGACGAGCACGTGGTGCGTCCGTTTCCGTGACAACGCTTGCAGGATGTCCGGGGTTCGCTCCAGTTCCAGGGGCTCGCCGGTCCACTCGTGTTTTTTGACCTTTGCGGACGAAGGGTTCCGGGGTCGAAAGTCTCCAACGGCCGCGGTCATCACCAGCACGGTGGCCCATGCAAACCGGGCCTCCAATTCGTGATGCATCTCTTCAGCCGTCACCACCGGGACACACGTCACGTTGGGAGGACACGGCAGCACCGTGGGTCCGCTGACGAGTACCACCTCCGCTCCCCGTTGGGCCGCGGCTTCCGCCATTGCGTATCCCATCTTTCCCGAAGAGGCATTCGTGATAAAGCGAACCGCATCGATCGGTTCACGCGTGGGACCGGCCGAAACGAGTACGCGCTGCCCGGCCCAGTCCAGTTGACGAGCCAAGCGGGAACGCACCGCCTCCAGAATCACGTGTTCGGCAGGAAACCGGCCTTTCCCGACCAGGCCGGACGCCAGCGGGCCTTCCTCCGGTTCCAGCACGACGACCCCGCGCTCGCGCAACGTCCGCGTATGCGCTGCCACCGCAGGATGGTCCCACATTTCAACGTCCATGGCCGGGGCCATGACAATGGGGCATCGTGCGGACACAAACACCGTACCCAGCAGGTCATCCGCCAAACCCAGCGCACATTTAGCCAGGGAATTCGCCGTGGCCGGCGCTGCCAGGATCAGGTCTGCGTCTTCCGTCGCCTGCAGGTGCGGCATGGGTTGGTCACCGGCAAAGAGCCGTTGCAACACCGGCCGCCCGGACAGCACTTCGAAGGTCAGCGGGGCCACAAACTGCGTGGCGGACGGCGTCATGACCACTGACACCTCCGCCCCGTCCTCGACCAGCGTCCGAAGCAGGGACACGGCTTTATAGGCCGCAATGCTGCCCGTAACGCAGAGGACGATCCGTTTGCCTTGCAACGCCTTTTCGCTCATCATGGGGTCTCCATGTTTTTTTCCTTCCTGCCTTCTCTTTCTGTCATTCTTGTATGTATTCACTAATTCGCTGACACATTTCACTGCATCCTTCTGTCATCCTTGACATCTTTAATCGAGGATCCAGAGTCTTTTTTTCTTCCTCCGTTTGCAACGACAACAACTCTGGATCCCCGATCGAGCCGGGGATGACAGAGGGGGAGAGCCGGAGATTGTCAAAGGAGGGGAACCGGCGGTAGGCCGCTCTCATCCCTCGGCCGCTGGTTCTCCGGCGGGTTCACTTGGCGAATCGTCAACGTAGACGCTGAGTTGCTTCTTGATTTCCTTGGCATCTTCATCAGCCTCTACCAACAACGCCGGTTCGAATTCACGGTCCAGGCTTTTCCTGGCTTCACGAAGCGCGTCACGCGCTTCCTGTCCCATCAAATACGGCACGTTGTCTTCCAGGACTTCCTCGAGCGCAATGGAGGTTTCTTTGGTGAATTTACTCGTTTGTGCATGCGGGGTCCCGCGCATGAGTTGTTTGGCACGTTGAGCGGCAACCAGCACGACGCGATAGCGGGAATCAAACTGACCGGCTCGATCGTCCGGAAGTAACGGCAGCGTATCAATCATAATCAAAACTCCTTTGGTAGGTTACGTCACATTCTTTTTCATCATCACGGGTTCGACCAACCCGTTTTCCACCAGCCATTCGGGATTCAACCGGTTGGTCTTTACCTGTTCGGCCAGAATGATGGACTCCAATTCTTTCGTCGCTTGCAGGAGTTCGTCATTCCGGACAAAGTAATGATAGGATTTGAAATTGGCGATTTCATCATTCGCTTCATGCAGACGACGCTCGATTTCCTCCGGGGAATCCTTGTCTCGCCGGCAGAGCCGGTTGCGCAGCGCGTCGAGCGACGGCGGGGCAACAAACACGTACACGGCCCCGGCAACGCATTCCATGATTTGCCGGGCACCCTGCGCATCAATCTCCAACAAGACGTTGGTCCCTTTATGCAGGGCCTCCACCAACGCCTGTTTCGGGGTACCGTACTTGTGGCCGTACACTTCAGCCCATTCGACGAAGGCCTCCGCCTGAACCAAGCCTTGAAACGTTGCCTCATCGACGAAACAATACTCAACCCCGTCACGCTCGCCCGGCCTCGGTTTTCTCGTCGTATAGGACACCGAAAACATGGTGTTCGGCAACTGGGCCACGATATTTTTACACAACGTGGTCTTTCCCACCCCGGAAGGACCCGACACCACAACCAAGACACCCTCAACCGACATCAGCCACGCTCGCTCCCCGATTATTCGACATTTTGCACCTGCTCGCGAATCTTTTCCAGTTCACTTTTGAGTTGAATGACGTGCTTGGCGATTTCCGCGTCATTCGCCTTGGACCCGATCGTATTCACCTCACGCCCCATTTCCTGCAACAAAAAATCCAACTGCCGCCCGACAGGCTCCCGTTTTTTCAGCATCTCCTCGAATTGTACGCCGTGACTGCGGAACCGGGTGAGTTCTTCCGTCACGTCACACCGGTCGGCCACGAGCGCCAATTCCTTGTTGAGCCAGGGTTCCTGCTCGCCCCCGGCCAAGGCAGGTGCGCGCGCGCGGAGACGCTCTTGGAGGCCCTTGGCCACGTGGGGCAGGCGGCGTTCGATCGACCGGTGCGCCTCGCGAATCAGCTTCAGCCGTTTCGCGATATCGACCTGGAGGGCTTTCCCCTCTTTCGACCGCATGCGGTCAAGATCCGCGAGTGCTCCCGACGTGAGCCGCTTCACCACCCGGTCCAGGTGCTTGTCGTCGATCGGGATTTCGGCAACGCGAAAAATGTCCCTGAATGAGGCCAACAGTTCGACGTCGATGTGTCCCTCCAGCCGGAACTCCCGCTGCAACTCCTTGAGTGCCCGATAATAATGCCGCGCCAAAGGACGATCAAGCGTGACGTGTTTGCCGCGTTCATGGCCTTTCCCGTAGACAACGACGAGTTCGATCCGTCCCCGGCGGCACGTCCGGGACACCAACTCCTTCAATTCTTCTTCCCACTCGAACCCTCCCTTGGGCACCCGAAGGACGATTTCCCGGAATCGATGGTTCACTGACCGGACTTCCACGGCTACGGCAAGCCCGTGGCTGGTTCCCTCCCGTTTGCCGAAACCCGTCATGCTTTTCAACATGGCCGCGACACCTTTCCTTCCCATGCACAGTCTTTATACAACACGCAGACGGAGCATTGCGGTTTCCGCGCCAGGCACACGTAGCGGCCATGAAGCAACAGGCGTTGCGAGCCCTCGGTCCAATCCCGGACAGGCCAGACCGCCTGCAAGTCAAACTCTATTTTGACAGGGTCGGTATTCCGGGTCAGGTGCAATCGCTGCGACACGCGCTTGACGTGCGTATCCACGACAATCCCCGGCACCTGGAAACAGGCGCCCAACACCACGTTGGCGGTCTTTCGGCCGATCCCGGGCAACGACGTCAATTCCTCCATGGTCCGGGGCACGGTTCCCTGGAACTGCGACACCAGAGCCTGACTGCACTGTATCAGGTGTTGCGCCTTGTTCCGGTAAAACCCCGTTGGCTTGATCAACGCTTCGAGTTTCGCTTGGGATGCGCCGGCCAATTCCCGGGGCCCGGGATAGGCCGCGAAGAGCGCCGGCGTCACCCGGTTCACCCGCTCATCCGTACATTGGGCCGACAGGATCGTCGCGACCAGCAACTCAAAAGGGTTGGCGTAGCTGAGTTCCACCGGCGCGTTCGTCCCCGGCATGCGCAGGCGTTTCAGAATCCGGCGGGCACGGGTCTTTGTCAATGATTGATGGGGGATTGCTGATTTCCGCTCGCTGGTTTCTGATGATTGAGTTTTCACCCTGCCTCCGCCACCGGCACGCCGGATTCCAAGGCGCCGGCAATTGCGTCCCGCAACGGGGCCAAGGTCTCTTTCCGAAGCGCGGAGACGCACAGGGCCGGCTCAGCGCCGGCCTGAAAGCGCCGTTCGAGCACGTCCACGTCTTCCGGCGGCAATTGATCGCATTTGTTCATGACGAGGATCCGCGTCACGTGTTGCAGGTCAAGCTCACGCAGGAGTCCTTCGACCACCTGCATTTGCTGATCACGATCCGGCGCGGTTGCATCCACGACGTGCACCAGTACGTCAGCTTGGTGAAGTTCGTCAAGCGTCGTCCGAAAGGCTTCCAGGAGATCCTGGGGCAGGTCTCGAATGAACCCCACCGTATCGGTCAGGATCACGTGCCGGCCGGAATGCAGCCTGAGTCGTCGCTTGACGGTATCCAGGGTTTCAAAGGGCTGATTCCTGGCCGAAACGGCGCTACGGGTCAGGGTGTTCAGCAACGTGGATTTCCCGGCATTCGTATAACCCACGATCGAGACCATCGGAGTCCCTTGGCGCAGGCGCCTGGGGCGCTGTTGCTCCCGTTGACGACCCAAGTCCTTCAACTCGCGTTCGAGGTGATGAATGCGATCCCGCACCCGTCTCAGGTCGGTCTCCAGTTTGGTCTCGCCGGGCCCCCGGGCCCCGATGCCGCCGCCTAAACGGGAGAACGCCGTGCTGGATTGAGACAGTCTGGGCAACAGATACTTGAGTTGCGCGAGTTCGACTTGAATTTTCCCGTCGCGTGAATGCGCCCGGCTGGCAAAAATATCCAGGATCAACTGCGTCCGGTCGATGACCTTCAACTCGATCATCTCGGATAATGCCTTGATCTGCGCCGGGGTCAAATCCCGGTCGAAAATCAACAGGTCGGCCCCGCTTTGCAGCGCATGGATGATCACCTCGGTAATCTTTCCCACCCCCAAGACGTACTTGGGATTGATTTGCGGCAAGCGTTGCATCACCGTCCCGACCACCTGAATGCCTTGCGACGTCGCCAAGCCCTGACATTCCCGCAGGCGTTCTTCCTGATCGAATCGCCTTTCCGCCGTGACACTGACCAGCAACGCACTTGGGCCGCCGTCCGTCCGGCGAAGCGCTGGGGTCTCCCTGGAAATTTCAGCTTCCAGCGATTGCACGAACTGATCACATCGGCACTGAAACGCCTGCAAGCTCTGCGGGGCCCAGGCCTCATACGCTTTGCCTTGCGGGTTGGGTGGCACCAAGTGAGCCAGCGAGATGGAAATGGGTTCCCCGCCATTTCCCACGCCGAGCACGGCCATCAAATCCAAGCGAAGCATCGCCAGGTCGGTCAGGTCGTCCTTGTTTAACGGTTGATTGTTCAGATGGGTATGCACGAACCGGACGCCGCGCAATAACCGGGGACCGGACCGGCTCCGCGCCAGTTCCGGGATCACCAACTGGCGGTCCGTGCCGATGATGACGGACTCGATGATGCCCCGCCGATTGATCAGCAACCCGATTTGCCGTCGAATCTCATGTGATAATTCCGTGCAGGAGCGGGCCAGTTCAGGAGAAATGACTTTTTCAACGGGTACGCGCCGGCGATATAACCGTTCGAGCCGTGTAACCTGGCCGGGCTTCAACCCGGTCAGATGTCCAATGGCATGTGGAATAGAGACTCCCCTTTCGAGTATGCCGACCTGTTAGACTGAAACGCCCGAATTGTTTCCCAACGTCATGGCTTCGATTGCCAAACCGGGCTGCGCATCCAGGTCCCATGAAGCCCACCGCTGTTCCTGGTAGGCCCACCACCCGGCAGCAGCGACCATCGCGGCATTGTCCGTACAAAAATGCATCCGCGGCAACGCCAGACGTATTCCTTCCTTGTCCGCACGGGCCTGTAAAACCGTGCGCAAACGGGAATTCGCGCTGACCCCTCCGACCACCGCCAAGCCGGTGACGCCGTTCCGGCGCACGGCCCGAAACGATTTTTCCACCAACACGTCCACGATGGCTTCCTGATAGCCCGCGGCGACGTGTGCCGGCACGAACGGCTCCTGGCGCGACTGCCGGTCCCTCAAATAGTACAACAACGACGTTTTCAAGCCACTGAAACTGAAATTGAACTTTCCTTTGTTCAAGTACGGACGAGGGAACCGGACGATTGACGGGTCCCCCGTTTGAGCCAGACGATCGAGTGCAGGCCCGCCCGGGTAGGGGAGTCCCAACATCTTGGCGCCCTTATCAAACGCCTCACCCGCGGCGTCATCAAGGGTTTTGCCGAGGAGTCGATAGTCGCCGCGTTGGGGAACGAGATACAAATGCGTGTGCCCGCCGGATACCACGAGCACGATGCAGGGAGTCGCAAAATCGGGATATTCCAACCACGCGGAGGCAATATGCCCTTCCAGGTGATGCACGCCGATGCAGGGCACGCCCAAAGCATACGCCAAGGCTTTGCCGAAACTCACCCCCACGACCAGCGCACCGGCAAGCCCCGGCCCTTGAGTGACTGCAATCGCCCGAAGATCGGACCAACCCACGCCAGCCCGGCTCAGAGCGGCCTGCGTGATCTCTTCGATCCTTTCCACGTGTTTTCGTGATGCCAACTCCGGCACGACTCCGCCGAACCGGCCATGCACTTCGTGCTGGGACGCCACGAGATTCGACAAGAGGTTCCCCTCCAGCGAAAACACGGCAGCGGCGGTTTCATCACAAGACGTTTCGATGCCCAGGAGACTGGGGGCCGGTACGCGGCTAGGAGCACTTGCATGAGTTTGGCCGTTTCGAAGCATCACGGGAAAACCGTCGTCATAAAAAACAACGACTCTCGCCACTCGGGGTAGCGAGAGCCGTCTATCAGGGGAAGGGAATCAATCCGTGAATGATTTGTCGTCTTACGACAACCGATGCCGCACCCAAGGTTCAGACGCCCGCCATTGCCTCCTCTTCAACAAACACGGGAGCGCCGTCACGGAGCACCACTTTGATTTTCTTGACGTCCTTGAATCGCCCTCGAATGAGTTCATCGGACAAGGGATCTCCCAGAAGCTTCTGGATGGTGCGCCGCATGGGCCTCGCTCCGTACTGCGGTTGATAGCCCTGAGCAATCAGCCATTGCTTCACGTCGTCGCCCATCTCCAGTTGGACCTCGCGCTCCGCCAACCGTTCGTTGAGTTCGCGGATCAGGATATCGACGATGTTCAGCAAGTGTTCTTTTTCCAACGGATGGAAGACGACGAATTCATCGATCCGGTTCAGAAATTCCGGGCTGAAATTCCGTTTCAATTCATCCAGAATATCGTTCTTCATGCGCTTCCGGGTTTCCGACTCTTCAACTTTTTGGAAGCCGAGGGACACGCCCTTCTGAATGTGTTTCGTGCCCAGATTGGACGTCATCACGAGAATCGCGTTTTTGAAATCGACCTTCCGGCCCAGGCTGTCCGTAAGCAACCCGTCGTCCAGGACCTGCAAGAGCACGTTGAAAATATCCGGATGGGCCTTTTCGATCTCATCGAACAACACCACCGAATACGGACGCCGCCGCACCTTTTCGGTCAACTGCCCGCCCTCTTCATAGCCAACGTACCCGGGAGGAGCACCGAACAACCGGGAACTCGTAAATTTCTCCTGGTACTCCGACATGTCGATGCGAATCAGGGCATCCTCGGTATTGAACAAGAATTCCGCCAAGGCTCGAGCCAGTTCCGTCTTCCCGACGCCCGTCGGTCCCAGGAAGATAAAGGACCCGATCGGCTTGCGCGCCTCCTTGAGCCCGGCCCGTGAACGACGGATGGCACGACAGACCGCGGAAATGGCTTCTTCCTGACCTACGATGCGCTTGTGAAGAAAGTCTTCCATGTGCAGCAACTTTTCCGACTCTTCCTCTTCGAGTTTAAAGAGCGGAATGCCCGTGATTTTGGAAACCACAAAACTGACTTCCTCGGCCCCGATCACCGGCTTCTGCTGTTCCTGGTTCTTCTTCCAATCGCGTTTGGCCTCCTCCAACAGTTTGCGAAGCCGTTCTTCTTCTTCCCGATACTTCACGGCCTCTTCAAAACTTTGCAGTCCAATGGCGACTTCCTTTTCGTGCGCCACGCGTTTGAGTTCCTGTTCCAACGATTTCAACTCGGGGGGCAGTGAATAGGATTGCAACTTGGCCCGGGACCCCGTCTCGTCGATCAAATCAATCGCCTTGTCGGGCAGGAATCGATCCGTGATATAGCGGTCGGTCAATTTCACGGCTTCCACCACCGCGTCGTCCGAAATTTCCACGCCGTGGTGCTCTTCATAGCGATCACGCAAGCCCTGAATGATCTTGATGGTTTCTTCCACGGACGGCGGATTCACGTATATAGGCTGGAACCGTCGTTTCAGGGCACCGTCTTTCTCAATATGTTTGCGGTATTCATCCATGGTGGTGGCCCCGATGCAGTGAATCTCGCCCCGGGACAATGCCGGCTTGAGCATATTGGCGGCATCAATCGACCCTTCGGCCGCACCCGCGCCCACCAGGGTATGCAACTCATCGATGAACAGGATCACGTTGCCGGCCTGCACGATTTCCTTCATGACCACCTTCAGCCGTTCTTCGAACTGCCCCCGATACTTCGTGCCGGCGACCAGGGACCCCAAGTCCAAGGCGATCACGCGCCGGTTCAACAGATTATCGGGCACGTCCATGGAGACGATGCGTTGGGCCAGCCCTTCGACGATCGCGGTTTTCCCCACCCCGGACTCGCCGATCAAGGCCGGGTTGTTCTTGGAACGGCGGCTCAGGATCTGCAACACCCGTTCGATTTCATCGCCGCGGCCGATAACGGGATCCAACATGGAGTCCTGAGCCAGTTGGGTCAGGTCCCTGCCGAATTCATCGAGCGCGGGCGTGCTGCTTTTCTTGTCGCGTTCCCGGGTCCCCGATTTCCGCAAGAAGGTCACGGTCAATTGACGCGCCGTGAGCAGGTTCCCGCCCAGGCTCCGAAGCACCTTGCCGCCGATCCCTTCTTCTTCCCGTAACAGGCCCAACAGGAGATGCTCGCTCCCGATGTGGTTGTGTCCCAGCAGCCTGGCTTCTTCCACTCCGTATTCAATGACTTTCTTGACACGTGGACTGAAGGGAATTTCTCCGAAGGTGACGGTCGTCCCGCCGCCGGGCAAACTGCGCTCCACTTCCAGACGAATCTGTTCGGGAGACAGCCCCATCTTCTTGATGATCATGAGGGCAATGCCATCGGATTCACGGAGAATAGCCAGCACCAAATGCTCCGTGCCGAGATAGTCGTTCTGATGGCGTTCAGCCTCTTCGCGGGCCAGAATAATTATCTTGCGACCTCTGTCCGTGAATCGCTCGAACATTTTCCCTCCTTTTGGGGTAACCGTTCACCCTCTACGGGTCAGTTCAATCCCACTGTCACACGCTGATAAGTCTATCCATCTGTTCTGAAAACTGTCAAGGCAAGACCACGACCGGGCATGATGCATAAGGTTTCACATTCTAACGATGCCGTCAAGAGGAAGGAACGGTCACGGCATTTCTTCATTGACTCCGGAACGTCGTGAACGATACAATTTTTGTTCGCTTCGCAATCGTGCGTGCGGACCTCGGCCGTTCCGTTCCCCCTCAATGCCCCGTCTTTTTCATCAACGCGTGAGTCAATCGTGACTGTCATCGGCATCTTAACCAAGCCCCAACTCCCCGAGATTCGCCCCCTCCTTGAACAATTGATCGACTGGCTTGGACGGAAACACAAAACCGTCCTGGTCGGCTCCTCTTCCGGGGACCATTTCCACGAAGGCCCGCAACCGATCGATCAGCAAATCGCCGCCGAAGCCGACCTCGTACTCGTGCTGGGCGGAGACGGCACGATGTTGAGGGCGGCCCGGCTCGTCGAAGAACGATCCATCCCCATCCTGGGGGTCAATTTGGGCGGCTTGGGATTTCTGACGGAAAGCACCCCGGACACGATGTACGACTCCCTGGAAAAAATCTTTGCGGAAGAATTTTACCTGGATCACCGCCTGCGCCTCCAGGTCCACATCCGTCACGCAACCGGAGAACGGCAAGAACGAACGGGGCTGAACGACGCGGTCATCGGCAAAGGAACTTCGGGACGCATGATTACCACGAGCATTCAGGTCGACAAACAATTCGTGACGAAGCTGCGGGGGGACGGGTTGATTATTGCCTCGCCGACCGGGTCCACGGCCTACTCCATGTCCGCCGGCGGCCCGATCCTGGAACCCAGTCTCGAAACCCTGGTGCTGACGCCCATCAGCCCCCATACGTTGACCCACCGCCCCCTCCTGGTCCCAAGCCAACTCTTACTGGAGATCCAATTGACAAGCCAAGAAGGCGGCACCGTGACGATCGACGGACAAATCGGGATTCACCTGGAGTATGAAGACATCCTCACGATCAGCGCCTCACCCCACCGGACTCGCCTCATCCGCTTTCCCGACCGGACGTACTATGACGTCTTAAGGAACAAGCTCAAATGGGGGGACGTCTAACCCGGGTTCAGTCCCGGGTGATTACGGCTGGCATTCAGGACATTCGGTCCGTTCCTGCTCGGCCCGGAACTCATCGGACGTCAACGGGAAAACCTGGTTGCACGTCGCACAGGTGCGGATTTCAAAAAACGCTTCCCCATCCTCGTGAATCTCGCACGGCAACAACAGATCCAGCGGATCATAGCCCAGGGTTTTGCCGTCGGGGAACTTCACGACGGCCAAGCGCACGTTGAAATGTTGAAAGACGCCTTCCTTGCCTTTCCGGTCGTCACCGGACCCCACGACACAAACGGGCTGGCCGGGTTGCCGTGCACGAAGATCCTTCAAGGTACGATGGGAATCCATTGCCACCTCAAACTGGGTCGCGTCCGGAGCCTCTGGAGTTGCCATAATCGCGGGAGTTTCGTACAAGCCGGTTAAGGGAAAACAAGGGAAAAACCGTCCCGACTTGTAACACGCGCAAAAAAAATCCGTCAAGATAACGAGGGCCTGTGTCGTATACGCCTTTTCTTGGATACAAGGAGGGGCAAGGGAAGGTAGAGGGATTAGCAGGGCTTACCGCGCTTGATTTTCCGTGCCGTGGGCTTCGGTACGCGGGATGCTGGAATCGGCCCTCAGAAACTGGTAGGCCTCGATGATGCGCCGCAATTCGGGTTCGGCGCTACGGTCCCCTTTATTGATGTCGGGATGGAGTTTTTTGGCTTTTTGACGAAAGGCCCTGGTCACCGCCGTCATGGAACTCCCAAATTCCAGGCCCAGGGCTTCATACGCGTCCTGGTGGGAATTGATTTCCCCTTGAGAAGCCGCAACGTCGCCGCTTCCCGTGGCTTTCTTGAAGAAATCAAACAGGTTGATCTTTCGCCGGCGCCGCTTGGGACGTTGATGGATTTCGCTGTCGAAATCTTCAAAACGATCCTCGATGAATTCGAGGCGGGCTTCCAGGCGCTGGGCATGCGTCAGTTCCCGGACTTCGTCCAATTCCTCTTCGATGAGCGTGACCATCCGTTCGACTTCCGTCAGGCCGGTCTCGACCTGAATGTAACTTTCGGCCCGTTCCAGCATCATGGTGTCGATGGCGAAATCCAGACTGCGTTCCGATTGGGCTCGGAGCTCGCCGATCCGGCGACGCATGCCCGAGAAATAGCGAGCCTTGGCCCGGTCGTCAAACGGCATGGCTACGCCCCTGTGCTGTTCGCGTTAGAGTCATGTCCTCGATCATGGGGGACAGCGAGGGTACCGCCCCGAATGAATGGCGCCCCATTCTAGCACAGTACATGTCTAACGGAGAATCACCTGTATTGACAGGGCGCTGGAAACCTTGACCTTCCCCACAAATCAGGTCCGGGCCGGGAGTGACAGCAGCCATTCCATTGAGGGTGGCCTGCTTTCAGAACGCCTCGGGAAGCACGGTAAAGCCTTCTCTCTGTTTCTCGCTGAAAGCGGAAAGGAGAGGGGGAATGATCACGGAATGTTGCCCCTACGACGTTGGTTGGGGTACAAACGTCAAGAGTCTCTACATCCATTTCGCCCCAGAGGCTTTCATCATCAATGACTCATCGAGGAGGAAAGTGCCGTGAGAAGAAGTGTGTTATGCGTCACGTTCATTGCGGGATTGTGTGTGGGTTTTCCAGGAACGGCCTGGAGCGTGAATCCAACCGGATACGGGCAAGCCGGCGGAGAATACGATATCAGGATTCCTCGCGTACCGTCCGGTGAATTAGCCAAAGCCAAGAAAGTCAAACCACCATTTGAAGCGACGCCGGAAATCCTGGCGGAGGGGAAAGCCATCTTCCTGGGTGTCGGAGGGTGCGTCAGTTGCCACGGCCCCGAAGGCAAGGGCGACGGCGCCGCCGCCAAGAACCTGCCGATCCAACCCCGCAACTTCACGAATCCGAAATTTCATAAGCTCCGAAAGCCCGGCGAACTGATGTGGGTCCTGAAAAACGGGAGCATGGGCCAATCCGGCCGGGTCCCGGGTACCGGCATGCTCCCCGTTGTCCAACCCAAAGGATTCATTACGGAAGAACAAGGCTGGAAAGCACTGCTCTACGAACTGAGCTTGGGGAAATAGCCGAAACGTTCAATCCGGTCACGGGCCCGTCTCCGCCGGCATCCCGGTCGAGACGGGCCCCTTCATTGACAGCACCCGGACCCAGGGTTAGAATTTCCGGACTCCGGGAAGCTCTTTCAAGCCTGTCCTGAACCCGTCGAAGGATAGGCTGTCGTCAGCTAAGGGATGGGGGCCCCTTGTCTTCTCAATTCGTTCACCTGCACCTCCACACCCAATACAGCCTGCTGGACGGCGCGAATCAGTTGAATCCGCTTCTCAAGCAGGTCCGGGACTTTCAGCAGCCCGCGCTCGCGATCACGGATCACGGCAACCTCTTCGGCGCCATTGATTTCTACGAAAAGGCCACCGCCCACGGGGTGAAGCCCATCATCGGATGCGAAGCCTATCTTGCACCCGGCAGCCGGCGACAACGCGAAGGCCTGCTGGCCCACAACGACTACTATCACCTGATCCTCCTGGCCACCAATCTCAAGGGCTACCATAACCTCGTCAAGCTGTCGAGCAAGGCCTATCTCGAAGGGTTTTATTACAAACCCCGGATGGATAAGGAACTCCTGCAGGAACACCACGAGGGTCTCATTGCCTTATCCGGGTGTTTGAGCGGGGAGGTTCCCTATCTCATCGGCCAACAGGATATGGAGAAAGCCACGCAAACCGCCGGGGAATACCGCGAGATCTTCGGGAAAGACCATTATTATCTCGAAGTCCAGGCCAATGGACTCGATTATCAACTGATCGCCAACCGGGGCCTCGTGGAGATCCACAAAACACTCGGCATTCCGTTGGTGGGGACCAACGACTGCCACTATTTGAAAAAGGAAGACGCGCGCCCTCACGAAATCATGCTGTGCCTGCAAACCGGGAAGACGTTGAGCGACGCCAACCGCATGAAGTTCGATACCGACCAACTGTACGTCAAAACTACGGCAGAGATGGTCAAGGAGTTTTCCGAACTCCCCGAAGCCGTCCTGAACACCTGCCGCATCGCGGAACAATGCGGGGTGAACCTGACCAACAACACCTTGTCGCTTCCTCACTACCAGGTACCCGAGGGATTCACTCATGAAACCTATTTGGAAACCCTGGCCAAGGAAGGCTTGGACCAACGCCTGGCAGCCCGACCGTCGAACCTGCCCCAGGAGGCCTACCAACTCCGCCTCCAGGAAGAGTTGGCCGTGCTCACCCAGATGGGTTACGCCGGCTATTTTCTGGTGGTCTGGGACATCATCAAGTTTGCCCGGTCACGCGGCATTCCGGTGGGACCCGGCCGGGGATCGGCGGCCGGCAGTTTGATTGCCTATGCCCTTTCCATCACCGACCTGGATCCGCTCGCCTATAACCTGCTCTTTGAACGGTTCCTCAATCCCGAACGCGTCAGCATGCCGGATATCGACATGGATTTCTGCATGGACCGCCGGGGAGAAGTCATCAATTACGTGATCGACAAGTATGGGGAAGATCACGTGTGCCAGATCATCACGTTCGGGACACTGGGCGCCAAAGCCGCCATCCGGGACGTGGGCCGCGTGATGGATATTCCCTACGCCGAAGTGGACCGTGTCGCCAAACTTGTGCCGACACAGCTCAATATCACCTTGAAAGAGGCCTTGACCCAGGAGCCGCGCCTCCAGGAACTGGTCGACGGCGATGGACGCATGAAGGAACTCATGGAGACGGCCCAAGCCCTCGAAGGACTGGCGCGACATGCCTCCACGCACGCGGCAGGCGTGGTGATTTCACAGAAACCCCTGATCGAACACGTACCGTTGTACAAAACGGCCAACAACGAAATCGTCACGCAATACTCGATGACGGACATCGAAAAAGTGGGGCTGGTGAAATTTGATTTTCTCGGGCTGAAAACCCTCACCATGATTCACCATGCCGTGACCATGGTGAACCAGGCCCCGGGAGCACACCTCGATATTGAACGGCTTCCGCTGAACGACGCCGAAACCTACGCGCTGCTGGCCTCCGGTAAGACTTCAGGGATCTTCCAACTGGAAAGTTCGGGCATGCGCAATTTATTGGTTCGCATCAAACCGGAAGGCTTCGAAGATCTCATCGCGATCCTCGCTCTCTACCGGCCGGGTCCCTTGGAAAGCGGCATGGTGGATGACTTTATCAAGCGCAAACGCGATCCCTTGAAAATTGCGTACGACCCCCCGGTGGTGGAACCCATTCTCAAGGAAACCTATGGGGTCATGGTCTATCAGGAACAGGTCATGGCCATTGCCAATCTCATGGCCGGGTTCAGTTTGGGACAAGCCGATTTACTGCGGCGGGCCATGGGGAAGAAAAAGCCCGAAGAAATGGCCAAGCAAAAGGCATTGTTTCTCGAGGGGGCGAAGGCCAAGGGGTTCACGGAAAAGAAAGCCGAAACGATCTTCGACCAGATGGCGTACTTTGCCGGGTATGGATTCAACAAATCCCATTCCGCGGCCTATGCCCTGGTGACGTTCCAAACGGCCTACTTGAAGGCGCATCATCCCACTGAATTCATGGCCGCGCTCCTCACGAGCGAAATGGGAAACACGGACAAGATGGTGGGCTATTTCACCGAATGTCGTGAACGCGGCATTCCTATCCTGCCGCCTGACGTAAATGAGAGCCAAAAGAACTTTACCATCGTGGACGGAGGCATCCGGTTCGGGCTGGCGGCGATCAAAAACGTCGGCGGCAGCGCCATTGAGTCCATCATTGCGAGCCGGGAAGCCGAAGATCCATTTTCATCCTTTTTCGATTTCTGTTGCCGGATCGACCTGCACAAGGTCAACAAGCGCGTGATCGAGGGGTTGATCAAGGTCGGCGCATTTGACTCCATGAGGGCAAAACGGGCTCAATTGACGGCAATTATGGAACAGACACTGGATACCGCCAGCGCCATTCAAAAGGAACGCGCCTTGGGGCAGACGTCCTTGTTCGAAACCGGTGAAACAGATGGCTCGAATCCGGACGCCCTGACTCGACCGCTACCCTCGATCGATGAATGGCAGCAGACCCAAATCCTCAAATTTGAACGGGAACTGACCGGATTCTACATCACCGCGCATCCGTTGGCGCAGCATGCCGAAGCCATCCGCCTGCTGTCGACACACAACACGGCCACCCTCCACGAGGCGCATGAAGGCCGGGAAATCAAAATCTGCGGGGTGATCGGCAGCGTCAAAGTCACCACTACAAAAAAAGGAAACCGGATGGCGTACGTCCAAATGGAAGACTTGCAAGGGGTGGTCGAAGTCATCGTGTTTCCCGAACTGTTCCAAAACTGTACGGAGTTTCTGAATGCGGATACCGTCATCCAGGCGACCGGTACGGTGGATCACATGGATACGGGCGCCCGTTTGAAGGCAACCAAACTGGAGCCCCTGAACGACTTGCAGGCCAGGGCGGTGAAACGGGTCATCGTCCAACTCGCGGAAACGCCGGACACGTGGGGCAAACTCCCCAAACTGCACGAAGTGTTACACCGTCACCCGGGACCGGCCCCGGTCACCTTTCACTTCCACCTGGATTCCCAGGTGCACGCGGAAAGTGCCCCATTGCCGAATTTAGGCGTGTTGCCGAGTTCGAACCTGGTATATGAAGTCGAGCAAATTCTCGGGAAAGAAACCGTCACGTTTCAGTAACGCGAGTCTGCCATGCGTGATTTTCTGGAATTCGAAAAGCCGTTGAAAGAACTCGAGGAACGGCTGGAGAAGCTGAAAAAATCGGGGTCCGAGAGGAAAGCCCTCCCGCGGCTGATCCGCATTCTCCAGAGCCGGTTGACGAAGACGGAGCAGGACATCTTCAGCAACCTGACCCCTTGGCAGCAAACGCAGATCGCCCGCCATCCCCAACGCCCGTCGATCCTGGACTACATGAAGCACATGTGCGAAGACTTTGTCGAACTCCACGGTGACCGTACGTTCGGCGACGATAAGGCCGTCGTCGGCGGATTTGCCACGTTCCGGGACCGGTCCATTTGCGTCATCGGTCATGAAAAAGGACAAAGCTTCAAGGAGCGGGTGAAACGCAATTTCGGCATGGCGAATCCCGAAGGCTACCGGAAAGCCCTGCGATTGATGCAGTTGGCCGAGAAATTCAAACGCCCGGTCGTCACGTTTATTGATACACCGGGAGCCTATCCCGGTATCGGAGCCGAGGAACGCGGTCAAGCCAGGGCCATTGCCGGAAACCTGTTCGCGATGTCCAGACTCAAGGTGCCGATCGTCGCCACCATCACGGGAGAAGGGGGAAGCGGCGGCGCGTTGGGATTGGGCGTGGCCGACCGGATCGTGATGTTGGAACACTCGATCTACTCGGTCATTTCCCCGGAAGGCTGCGCGGCGATCCTGTGGGAAGATGCCGCCAAGACGCAAGCCGCAGCCGCGGCCCTGAAAATGACGGGCGCGGAATTGCTCAAATTAGGCATTGTCGACGAAGTCGTCCCCGAGCCACTCGGAGGGGCGCATCGCGACGTGGAACACATCAGTCAAACCCTGGCCCAAACCCTCCACACCCAACTGAACCAACTCCTCACCACGTCCACGGACCAACTCCTCGCCAACCGCTACGAAAAATTCCGCCAAATGGCCGCATTGGCCGACGCCTGAGTGCGCTCACTCTCTCCTCTCCCGTCGAGGGAGAGAACGAGAAGGCCATAACAAACGATAGTGCCATACATCAGAGGTTCCTTACGGGTTGTGCCAGAGGGCGCCTTCATGTTCCGGGTTGAATTGGTGAGTCAATTTTACGACGTCGCCGTCGTTGATCATCGATTCCAGGGTGCTGATTTTTTGATTCACCGTGACCATCAATTCGCCTTTTTGCAGAAATTCTATTAACCCGCCCAAGGATTCCGGATTGCCTTCTAATAACGCCCGCACGCTGACCGGCTCAGAAATCTCACATTGAATTTCGGACTCGTCCACGCACGGGAGCAAAACTTGTCCGAATACGCGTATCGTCACCATGGTGAAACCCTCCTTCTCCAAAATCCCTGACTACGTTCCTTTGGATTCTCGTACCTGCCGGGCCGATTCGTCCAGGACCTGGGCAATATGCTTGACTGCCGTGCCATTGGGCAAGCCGTTTTTCAATTGAATCATGCAGGCCGGGCAACTGGTGGCCACAACCTCCGCGCCGCTTTGTTCGATCGCCCGGCGCTTCCGCTCGAAAATCCGTTGTGCCGTGTCATAGTCCTTCACGACGTAGGTGCCTGCCCCGCCCGCGCAACGGTCGGCATCCTGCATCTCGACGTAGTCGAAGCCCGGGGCCGTCGCCAGCAACTGCCGGGGCTGGGAGGTCACGCCGGCCGCGCGCAGGTGGCAGGACGAATGATACGTGACCTTGCGTGTCCCGTTCGATTCGGCCGGTTTCGAGCGTTGAGGGTCCAATTCCATGACGTATTCCGCAATGTGCTTCACGTTGCGGGAAACCTGCTTGGCCCGTGGTTCTTCAGGTTCACCCTGAAACAGCTTGGCATAATCCTTGAGCGCCAAGGTACAGGACGCACACCCCGTCACGATCACGTCATATCCGGCGAAGTTGTTGACGTTGTACCGGGCCCCCTCCTTGGCCAAGGCTCGATGCCCATACGTTTCAATGGGTGTCCCGGAACATCGTTGCGACGGCAGGTCAGGTGTCACCCCATAGTGCGCCAGGACGTTGATCACGGCGTCGCCCACACCGTCGTCGAAGTAATTGGCGGCGCAGCCGTGAAAATAGGCTACCCTCGGCGGAGAGCCGTGTTCCCGTGTGTTGTCGCCGCTTGCATCGCCCGATGGTGCAGGCGGAGACGCCACACACAGCGCGTGATGCCGTTCACGTAACAACGACGTGGCCAGGCGCGGCAGTTTCATGTTCCAGGGCAGCCGGGCCCGTTCGGAGAGACGCGCCAGAAACGGTCGCAATAGGACTTCGGCAATTTTCCGGATCAGCGGCCGGTCCCAGAACGCCTGCGTGCTGGCAGCCATCTTGATCAACGTACCGAACCGCTCCTGTTGTGCGTGCAAGGCAAAAATTTTCCCGGCCAGGACGTTGGGCTGCTCCGCCCGGCGTTGCAGGATCAGTTCGGATACGTCCACCCCCGCCGGGCAAACCGTCCGGCACGATTTGCAATTCAAACATGCTTCCACGACGCGCTTGGACTCCAAATAACTGTAGTCCGGCGCCGTGACGATTTCATACCATCCCCGTGAACTCATGTCTTCGGATTGAAATACGTCGTAGACAGGGCAAACCGCATTGCATTTCGCGCACGTCGCGCAGGATTTCCCCAACCGTTCAAAATCGATGTGCTCGGTGAAGGCGGTCTCGCTGATTTTCACGCCGGGGTTCAGAATCCCGGCCGGGTCCATGGCCTGTTTGACCTGCACGAAGAGACCATACAACTCGTCGCCGAACATCCGCCTGACCATTTCGGCGCGGACGCGGCCGTCCCCGTGTTCCCCGCAAATGGACCCCTTGAACCGGTCGAGAATCGCGTCATGTACCTCATAATACGTGTCCACCATGCGCTGGAAATCCTGCTGGTCATTCACGTCCAACAACGGCACGACGTGAGCATTGCCGTTGCCGATATGTCCGAAAATCGCCACCCGGACCTTGGCGGGACCGAAGACCTGGTCCAGGTAACGAATCAACTCGCCCATGTGTTCCGCGGCCACGACCACGTCATCGACGTAGTTGATGGGTTTTTTCCTGGCGTCGTACCGGTAGAGCGTGGGATAGAGGGCTTTTCTGGCTTTCCAGAGATTCTGTTGGTGTTCCGGATCGGTCGCGACCACGGGATCGCCGGACAGACGATAAGACCGGCAGGCCTCGTGGAGTTGTGCAATGCCTCCGTGGTCACCCTCCCGATCAAACTCAATAAGCAGGGTTGCCGCGGCATCACCGGGAATCCCGTACTGCGACCGGCCGATAAGGTCCAACGTGTTGGCATCCATGACTTCCAGAGCCAACGGATCCAGCCGCAACAGGTGCTGCACGGCCTCGCCCATTTCTTCAAGGTTCCGAAAGTGAATCATGCCGGTCACAGTCGAACGCGGGCGATCCACGAGCCGGATCATCGCCTCACTGAACACGCCCAAGGTGCCCTCGCTCCCCACAAAGAGCTTCGGCAGATCAAAGGCTCCATGCGTGAGGCTCTCGGCCACGTCAAAGAGGTTGTACCCCGCGCTGTTCTTACTGACGCGCGGGCGTTTGGCTTGAATGAAATCCAGGTTGTCACGCACCAGTTCAAAGACTTTGTGCAACCCCTGGAAGCCTGCGAGTGTCCGGGGGACGCCTGCCCCGTCCCAGGGCTCACGGCCTGCCGTCAGCCACCCGCCCGATTCAAGCCTGACCCGCATGGACATCACGTTATCTTTGACGGACCCGTACCGCAGAGTGTGCGGGCCCGACGAATTGTTGGCCAACATCCCGCCCAACTTGCACATGTCGCCACTGGATGGATCCGGACCGAACATGAGGCCGGTGGAAGCCAGTTGGGCATTCAACTCGTTGAGCACGATGCCCGGTTGCACGCGCGCCCATTTCTCCTCGGCGTTCACTTCGAGGATTCGATTGAGACGCGACACGTCCAGGATGATGCCCGACCCGATGGCCGATCCCGTGAGATTGGTGCCGGCCGCGCGCGCGGTCAATGGGATGCCCCGGGTTACGGCGTAGTCCACTACCAAGTCGATATCCGTTTCGCGTTCCGGGAGCACCACCACTTGGGGCGCCACGCGATAGATGCTGGCATCGACCGCATACGCGCGTAAGGTGGACACGTCATCCTTGACTTTCGTTGCGGAAAGGAGGCGCCGGAGATCCGTTCCAATGCTTGAGCGTTTGTCAGGGAGTACGAGGTCCATACGTCTTCCTTCTTCGGGGATTCGAGCCCGTGCGGGATGCGAACGCCACTCACGCACGCATCAAGAGAACTATATCGGGAAAGGCGATGGTTTGGAAAGGGAAGGAACCCGTCTCAGACGACAGAGATAGGGCGAAATCGCAGATCCACACTACGTGGCGACGGGTTCGGGGTACTCCCGGGCAGGCTCTTCGACAACCGGGCCGGCACCGGCTTGCCGGGAGCCATCCAGATCTTCTTCGAACAGTTCGGGGGTTTCTCCTTGCCCCAATGCCGCAAAGTCACGAAGAGGCGGCAAATCCCGAAGATCCCGAAGCCCGAATTTCTGGAGGAAGGTCTTTGAAGTGCCATACAGGATCGGACGACCGGGGATGTCTTTTCGGCCCACGATGCGGATGAGTTTCTGGTCAAGCAACGTCCGTAACACGCTCGACGTTTCCACCCCGCGAATCTGTTCAATCTCCGCACGCATCGTCGGTTGCTTGTAGGCAATGATCGCGAGGGCTTCCAATGCCGACCGGGACACTTTGACGGACGCCTTGACCTTATTCAGCTTGGTGATCCACGGAGCACAATCAGCCCGCGTGACCATGGTATACCCGCCGGCCAACTCGACAATCTGGAGGCCGCGGCCGTCCTGGTCATAATCCTGCTGAAGGGCCTTCACGGCGTTATGGATCGACACCTTGGGCGGGCCCGCCAAGACCGTGGTGATTTTGTCGAGAAGAAGAGGTTCGCGGGACACGAACAACAGGGCTTCGATAACCCCCTTGAGTTCCTGCTCACTCAACCCGTCAGCGAGACTCGCGCCTTCATTCGGGTCACAAGAAGGCTCCGGGGCCGATTCCAAGGCATCGATCCCTTCGACCGGGCTTCCTTCGACCGCGCTCAGCATATCCGTTTTGTCAGAGGATTCCATTCCCATCGAAACCTCCATTGTGTTCATCGTTGTTCCTGATCCGGGGCGATGCCCCGTTGCCTTCCGGGTCCTCTTCGGATTGCCACGCGAAGAACGTGCGAGCGATCCGGATAGGTCCCCCGAAATCCACTTGCGTCAGGCGGACCAGTTTCATCCGCACGAGTTCCAATAACGCCAAAAAGGTGACGATCACGGTCAACCGGTCCGTCTCCCCCTCAAACAACGCGGCAAAGGTTAAGGCCGGTGTCTCCTCCAGACGTTCGATCACGCTGTTGATACGGTCCTGGACCGTCAAAGTATCCGGCGTGAATTCCAACCCAGTGGACACGACAGTCTGGGCCAGAACTTCCTGCAGGGCGCTCAGGAGATCGAAAACCTGCACGTCCTCGGACAACACGTCTCGAACCGGCTGGCTCTGTTCGGGCTCCCGTTGGAAGACCTGCCGCCACAATCGCTCCTGCTCGGACAACCGGCCGGCAACTTCCTTGAACTGCTGGTACTCGACCAAGCGGCGCACCAACTCGCTCCGGGGATCGTCACCCGCCTCGTCGTCCGGCTCGGGGCCCGGTTCTTGCGGAAGCAGTGTTCGAGATTTGATCTGAATCAGGGTAGCGGCCATGACCAAAAAATCACCGGCAAACGAGAGATTGAGTTCCTTCATAATCTGAAGATACTCGAGATATTGCCGGGTAATCAGGGCGATCGGGATATCGTAAATATTGATTTCGTGCTTGCGGATGAGATGGAGCAACAGGTCGAGGGGCCCATTGAAGGCCTCGAGTTTCACCTCGTATGCAGTTTCAACCTGTTCCATGATCCAGATAACCGGACGGGCATGGGGCGGTCATCTACCCATCCCGGCCAGAATGATTCCATATACCACTTTTAGTGGAGAGAGGCAACAGAAACTTCTATATATTGTGGATGCTGTCTTGCAAAGGGAAGGGCGGGGTTCCGGTCTTCCTACCGCGATTTTTTCTTCCACATCGCGAGCAGCAACAACCACAGAACGGCCAGGATAGCAAGCAGGATGAAGAAATCACGGTCCCGGCCGGTGGGGCCGCCCTTGCCGCCCGACTCGGGAAGGTCGATGCCGGAAATCAAGCCGGGCTGCTCGAAGACAGCCTCCCGAAAATCCGCGTCGCCTTGAAACCGGGCTTCCGTAAAATCCACCGTGTTCCGAAACAGCGCCCGGTGAAAAACCGTATCACCCTGGAACTCGGTAAACCGAAAATAGACTTCACGCTCAAACCGGGCCCCGGACAAATCCAGCGTCTTGTGAAACCGGCTTCCGGAGAAACCCGTCCCTTGAAGAAACCGGGTGCGCCCAAACTCGGCGTCCTCCGCAAAGGACACCTCCAGCAATTCTGCAAGGCCCTCAAACCGCGCTCCCGTAAACGCGGCCTTTCCCAGGAATCGGGCCTGATGAAACCGGGAATGCGTGCCGAACGCCGTCCGGGTAAAATCGGCATCCCGGGCAAACACGGCTCGAATAAAGAATCCCTCATGGCCGATGTGCATGCCGGAAAAATCGGCTTGCTCCAGGATGACCATCCTGGACAAGTCCATGGACCGCCGGACCGTGCTGCCCCGCAGGCTCACCGGCCCTCGAACGACGATGTACCCGGACTTGATGAGGTGAGTCGCCAGAATGCCCTGCACGTCTACGTCTTCAAGTATGAATGGCCCGTGAATGACGCGAACCTCGGACACCCGCTCGGCTTGAATGCGTTCGACAATGGCCGGATGCGTGACCAATCCCGGTTCAAACGGCTGGAGGCTCAAACGGTCCAGGGAAAGGTCCCCCGCAAGGACAACCCCTTTCAACGCCACCCCGCTGCCCTGCTGCAACGCCGCCAACACATCGTCCGCGGATACGGCCAACGCTTGCCGGTCCTCCTCGCTACAGGTCCCTGTCAACTCGCGCACCATCATCCGGGGGTCCGTACCCTCCTCGACCCGGCAGACCCCCCAGGACATACCCGACCCCACGACCCAGATGATCACGAAGAGGAGACTCACAGCCCACATGGACGCCACCTTAACCATCAGGTACCGGACAACCACAGGGGGTTGTCCCTGCATGAGGGAAAGATTATGACCCGGTAGGGGCAGGCTGGGGACGTCCCCTACGACTTCGGGTCTTTCAGGGTGAGGTAAAAATCTTTGACTTCCCGGTCGGAGTGGCTGAGCCGTTCCTCGACTTCCGCAACCGTTTTAGGGGGCGGCACGACCACTTTTTCACCTTCCTGCCAATTGACGGGGGTCGCGCAGGATAAGGTGTCGGCCGTTTGGAGTGCCGTGACCAAGCGGAAGACTTCATCCACGTTGCGCCCCGCATTCATCGGATAATAGATCAGGGCCCGGACGACACGCTTGGGATCGATCACGAACAACGCGCGAACCGTGGCGGTCGCACTGGCCCCGGGATGGATCATGCCATAAAGCCGGGAAACCTGCATGTCGACATCCGCCACCAAGGGATAGGGAATCGTGACGCCCAGTTTCTCCTTGATATTCGCGAGCCAAGCCAGATGGGCATGGATACTGTCCACGCTGACGCCAAGCAACTTGACGCCTTTCTTTTTGAAATCTTCGTGTCGACGGGCAAATTCCGCCAATTCCGTGGTGCACACGGGCGTAAAATCCGCAGGGTGGGAAAAGAATACGATCCAATCCTGTTCTTGCCAAGCACTGAATTCAAAATCCTGAGACAGGGTGGTCACTGCGGAAAAATCAGGGGCATTCTCACCGATACGTGGCAGACCTTCAGCTTCAGACATCAAATTCTCCTTGTATCATGACAACCACAGGGGGCGTCACTAAGCAATCCTTTTACCACCCACGGGGCAAATCGTCGTCATCCAAACCCGCTTCCGCTTCCCTGAAATATTTCTCGGCTTCCAACTCCTCGGACAAATCTTCTGTCAGATCATCATCGTGGTCTTCGGCAAGGGGACCGAATCCCGCGTCTTCATCGAAGTCGCCGGAAATGTCACCGGTAATGTCATCATCGAGATCGGCGGAAAATTCATCGGGCGTCTCATCATCGAATCCGGACAAATCCGAGTCAAGCCTGTTCTGAGCCTGATCGAAGGGCGACTCAAGAACGACGTCTTCAGCCACACCTTCCATTGCAGCGGGCACGACACTCTCCACCGTCGTTGCAGCCGTCGTTTCAGATACCGGGGCGGACTTCGTCGCCTTTTGGGAGTTCCGGACCTGTTTCTTTGTGGCCGGACGTTTTTGCACGGGCTTGGCCGCCGTTTTCTTCACGGCGGCTTTCTTGGCAACCGGTTTCTTGGCGACGACTTTTTTGGGCTTGACCGCCGCCGGCGTTTTTCCTTTGACCGAACGCTTTGTCACCGCAGTCTTCTTCACGGCCGCTTTCTTGGCGGCAACTTTCTTTATAGGAGCCTTTTTGGCGGTCCCCTTCTGTATCGCCGTTTTCGACTTCTTTTTCGGCGGAACCTGCTTCGCCTTCTTGGACACGAGCGCAACGTTTTTCGCGGACTTGGCCGGTTTCGCTTTGGCCGAGGAAGCCTTTGTCTTGGTCTTCGATTGCTTAGGCTTTGCCGTGGATGCAGACCGTCCCGACTTCTTCCCCCTGGCTTTGGGTTTTTCCCGGGCTCTGGTTGCCATTGTCCTCTACCTCCTGATTTTGTGTGGCGTAAGGATAGATGCTTCAAAACCCTATGCCGAAAAGTCCCTCTATCACGGACCACGATCAAGTTTCAACCGTAACTTCCGCTCAATTCGACGGATGTGGCATTCTCCGGCAAACCCCGTTACAGTGCGCGTAACCGTAAAGAGAACGTTCATGTCCCAGCCCTCAACCGACCTCAAACCGTCCCACACGCGCCGGACCATTTTGGCCCTCCTGCTTTTAATAAGTATTATAACCTATATTGACCGGGTCAACATTTCGGTCACGGCACGGCAGATGATTCCGGCTCTCGGACTCACCAATGTTGAGATGGGACAGATTTTTTCAGCATTTGTCCTGGGATATGCCCTGTTTCAAATACCGGGAGGCCGGCTGGGAGACCGGTGGGGCCCCAGAAAAGTCCTAACCCTGGCCGTGATCTGGTGGTCGCTCTTTACGGCAATGACCGCCTTGGCCCCGTCGTCGTTCCTCGCAGGGGCCCTGGGCATTTGGGGATCGCTGATGATCGTGCGATTCCTGATCGGCGCCGGGGAAGCCGCGGCCTTCCCGAATTTCAACCGGACCGTAGCCAATTGGTGTAGCCCGCAGGAACGAGGACTCGGTATCGCAATCACGATCAGCGGCATCGGGATCGGGGCCGCGCTCACGCCCCCGGTCACGGCCTGGATCATGGTGAATTACGGCTGGCAATCCGCCTTTTATTGGGCCGGAGGACTCGGCGTGCTCATCGCCATCCTGTGGTTTTGGTTCGCCACGGACCGGCCCGACGAGCATCCGCGGGTCAATGCCGGGGAAGCCGCATTGATCCGCGCCCACGCGCCTGTCCCGAGCGAGCCCCAAGCCGCGACACCCGTTCCCTGGAAAGCCTTTATCCGCACCTCAAGCGTGTGGTGGCTGGTCTTGAGTTACACGTGTTTCGGATACGTCGCCTACGTGTACCTGTCCTGGTTTTACCTCTACCTCGTGGAAGTCCGGAACTTCAGCGTGTTGCGAGGCGCCCTGTTCGCCGCCAGTCCCTTTATCGCCATGACGATCTTCTGTCCCGCCGGCGGCTGGGTCACGGACCGTCTGTCCGGACGATTCGGCGTGAATAAGGGACGACCCTGGACCGGAGCCGGAGGAATGGTCCTGGCCGCCGTTTCCATCCTCGCCGGGGCGGTCATTGAGCATCCTTTCATTGCCTTGGCCTTCTTGTCCTTGGGCGCGGGATGGTTGTATTTCACCATCGGCGCGTTTTGGAGTTCGACCATGGATCTATCCAAAGCCCACGCCGGCACCCTCTCCGGGATGATGAATACCGGCGCCAACCTGGGCGGCACCCTCTCCCCCACGCTCACGCCCTGGATCGCAAACGAATTCGGATGGACCATCGCCCTCGGGACCGCCGCAATTCCGGCATTTTTCGGCGCAATCTGCTGGCTCGGCATCCGCCCGGCCGACGGCCTCAGGCGCGAAAAATAATTGCGTTCGATTCCTCCACCTCCGTGGGGTTGCGCTGGGATTGCCGGACGCCACTGTGCCCATCCGGTGCTCCCGGCCCGTCACAGTGGCGGGACGCTCTTTATGCCGCCCGAAAACGGTTGCCGAACAGTCAAGCGCCTTGCTACATTCGGCCAATGAGTGCATCCCTGACCTTCAAGAAAAAAAATCCCCAAGTCGTCATTTCCACCAGGTTCGGCAATATCACGATCCAGTTTTACACGGACGTGGCGCCTCGCCACGTGGATAATTTTCTGAATCTCGCCAAAATCGGGTTTTACAACGGCACGGCGTTTCATCGCGTGATCCCCGGCTTCATCATCCAAGGCGGTGACCCGCTCAGCAAGGAAGCGGACCGCACCCTGCACGGCACCGGCGGTCCGGGTTTCGGCCTGACCCCGGAACCCAGCGACCAGCCACACCGCCGCGGCACGGTCTCCATGGCCAAAATGCCCAGGAACGAAGACCGTACCCGGGACGTCAACGACAATGGGTCTCAGTTTTTTATCTGCGTAGAAGACTCGAGCAGTCTGGACCGGACCTATAGCGTGTTCGGCAAAGTCCGGAAAGGCATGGACGTGGTGGATCAAATCGTGGCCGTGGAACGGGACCCTCAAGACAATCCCCTGGACCCCATCATGATGACCATCGACGTGGTGGAGGAATAGGGAAGGGAGGGGGACTTGCTTAAAAGAACGCGGCGCTGGCGTAGGTGATGGTGGAGTTGAATTGATCCACGATTTCCCGGTCGTAGCGCAAGACCTCGCCTTTTTCCGCCTCGATCAAGCGCAAGAGCAGGTAAATCGCCGAGAAGCCCAACACGTGGCGGCGATCCTGTTCCTTGAGGAGAAATTCGGCAAAACCCTGGGCATCGACGTTTTCCACGTGTTTCAACATTTCCAGGTCGGTTTGCATACAACGATGGAACGAAAAATCCGTGGGGGCCTTGTCATCGCCGTAGCGCAGGCCGATATGCGCAAGGTTCGCGCTGGCGAGGAAACAGACCCGCTGTCCCGACGCGGCAATCGCGTCTTTCAACAGCGACACGAACCCTTCAACCTGATCGGCCATTTCCTTGAGGGCCGGATCGATCAAACACCCGGGCGGGAACGCGGACAAGACCGGAACGATGGAGAGGGACTGCCGTGCGCCCACGGTGTCCTGCAGAAAGGGCAACTGGAACTCGATGCTGTGTTCCGTTTCATGCCGCAATTCATCCTCGAACCACACGTCACCACCCTTGGCCCGTAACGCCTCCATGATCGGTCGATTGACCGGCAGAACTCCCAATGGGCTTTCGAAATCCTTGTCCGTCACGGCCACCGGCTTCGTCAACCCGGCATGGGACGTCCCGAACACAACATAGACGTCCGGCGCTTCCGCCTCCCGCAGTTCCTTATAGGCCCAGGCATACAGCGGCCCGGCCACGCTCACGTCGTAATTCGGCGCCACCAGCCCCTTGATCGCCTTTCCCTGATGCTCGGAGGGATCGGGGCTCGGGCCCTCCTTGGACGTAAAGAACCCGGCAAGCTGTTCGCGCAGTTTCTGCGGGTCAGCTTCGTAGCTCTTGCCGGCGAAGCAGGGTTTCCGCGCCGGCGCGTCGCGATACGCCTTCACCGCCTGGGCTTTTGCCGCCTCGTACCGATCGCCTTCGAGAAAGAGCTTTTCATCCAAGTCGGTAATAAGCCGGTCGAGTTTGTCCGGCATCAGAAACTCGCCGTATTTTTTCAGGTATTCGACGCCGATTTGTTCCGGGGAATGCTCCCCGTCCATAAATTGGAACAGATGGAACAAGTTGAGCGGGATGATGAGTTTTTCCGCACTCAACCCGGAAGGGTCCCACAAGACAATGTAGTGCTCCTCCCCCTGCTTCATGGGCGAATACTGAATATTGCGAAGCACGGGGTAGGATTTCGGATTGTTCGCCTGCTCTGTCATAGACATTCCTGTTGTAGCGGTATCATCCAGGTGCGCTGGCCTTGCCAGCACGAAGTGGCGATTATACGGACCGGCCTTCCGCTCCCGCAAGGCGGGGCTCCAGGATACCCTGATCGAGTTCTTTTCCTCCCCTTTGTGAGAGGAGGCCAGGTGAGGTAGAGTCTTTCCGGCAAGGCACCGTTTACAAAGTTATTCTTGTACAACCCGATGCTCCCAATGAACAGGCTCGATTGGTTTTCCGTTTTCAAATTTCTGGTGTACACCGCGCTCATCGCCAACGTGGCGTTGTTCTTCAAGAACGATTGGGAAGCGGTCGCCTACGTCTTTCAAGACAACCTGCCGTTCGCGCGGATTATCGAAGGGTTTGCCGCCAGCATCGACACTGCCGCGTGGGTGATCCTGTTGCTGCTCTTCGAACTTGAAACCCGCCAGCTTTCCGAGGAAGTACTGTCACGCTCCATCGGCCCCGTCATCAGGGGCCTTCGTGTTCTGTGCTACGGGGTCATCGTGTATGCCTTTACCGGCTATCTCGGCAAGGCGCTCGGCTTTGGCCTGTACGCGCCGTCCGGTATCGCGGACGCCTGCACCCTGGCGGTCCGGCAGTTCTCCCTGCTCGTTGAACTCGACGAATACCGGGCCCTGACCGCAGGCAACTGCACCGGGATCACCGGAGCCCTGTTCATTAACGAACAAACCGGGACGCTGGCCGAAGCCGGGACGCTGGCGCAGGCGACCCGACTGGCCTGGGTTGACGTGGCGAACTCCGGCACCTGGCTGCTGATCCTGGCCTTGTTGGAGCTTGACGTGCGACCGGGCGTCAAAGGGTTCTTCCCAGGCTGGTTTGCCACCGCAAACCGGCTCGCCAAATATCTCCTCTACGCCATTATCCTGGGCGCCGCGGTGTATTGGGGACTCTTCGGCACCTTCCTCGATTTCTGGGACGCCTTTCTATGGATCGCTGCCTTCGTCTTCATCGAACGCAACGTGTGGAAGCCGGATGAACCCCGCGTAATCGCGGAGGCGAAACCAGCCAAGACCCTGGATCCCCCTGGCTGTCATTCCCGACGTTAGTAATCGGGAATCCAGTATCTTTCTTCTCGTAAAGAAAGGAAAAACAAAGACGCTGGATCCCCGATCGGGTCGGGGATGACAGAGGGGGAAAGTCAGGGATGACTGAACACATGCATGGCTGACAGAAAAACGTTTATGGCATATAGTATTTCATTTTCTGTCTGCGCCGCAGAGTTGGATGATCCGGAAAACAAGCTGTACAACTCTTTGGAGATTGCCATGCCTTCCTTAAAGAGAAAATCTCCGGCCCCTTGGGCCGTTGCGGGACTTCCCGTTATTCTCCTGTTCTGTGCTCCGGCACACGCGGTCTCGGACGACTTGACGGAGAATTTCTATGCCAGGGCAGGCGGCGGCATGTACGTTCTGGACATGTCAGAATCGAGCCCATTCATCAGGACGAACGGCAAAGAAGAGGTCGTCGGTTTCCTCGGCCACTACGACGCCTCATTCCAGGCTGGACCGCTGGTCAACATGGCAATCGGTAGCCACTACGACGCCTTCGGAAAAAACCTGTTCACCGAGTTGAGCGGCTTCCTCACGTTTTACAATTCCAGACACGTCAATGAATACAACGAAGATCCAACGCCATGGACTGATGTCCGAACCGAGTTTGAGGAACAGGCGGGTTGCCGGGAAACGGACTCCCAATCCTGTCTTCGGCAGGAGACGGAGGCGTTACTCGTGTCGATGATAGAAAACAATCCGGACGTCAGGACGGTCGGGTGGGTCGGAAAGATCGACGGCCGTGCAATCCCTTTCGGCACTCCCAATTTTGCCTGGGGCGACCCCATCCGTATCAGCACGAAACGGGAAGTTGACTTCCACGGCGTCGATTTTGTGACCGGGATGCTTTTCGGGCGGACGGAGGGAGCCAGGACTTCGCTTTTCATCGGACCGAGCTACAAGAGGCTGAGCCAGGAGTCCGAGACGTTTGCCTACGAGTCCAATCGTGCGCCCGAAGTCAATAACCTGACCCTGAAAGAAGACCTGGAAGGCTGGTATTACGGCGGGGTCATCGGCACCCGCATCGACCTTCCGTTCAAGGAGCGCTGGAAATTCACGTTCGACGGCAGGCTGGGGGTGTATTATCTGGATGCCGAATACGACGGGTCCCAGAGGACGCGGCTGGGTTCAGACCTGGATGAGCCGACTGATTGGACAACAAGCGATTCGGCCGTTGCCACGACCCTCAATTTTCAGACCGCCCTAAGCGTGACCTGCATGGAGAAGGTCACCTTTCAACTCGGGACAGGAATCGAATACCTGTCTCATGCCCCGAAGATGCGCTATGCCCGCCTGGGCGAAAGCTTCAAGAGCGGGGTCGCTCACACGCCGGCCCGCATCGAATATTCAAGCGCGTTCGGAGTGCTCACCGCGTTCTCCATCGTCCTCAGAATGTAGCGGAGTTGTCGGATGACGCTTCGCTAATCCGACCTACCAAACCTACCTGACCCCTCCTGCTGTCATCCCTGTATGTGTTCACTAATTCGTTGACACGTTTTGCCTGTTCCTTCCCCTCCTTTGTAAGGAGGGGCGAAGGGGAGGTAGAGCCGGCACCGAAGTGAGCAGGCCCCGGAAGGTGATCGGTGCTAGTGCGTTCTAAGCCTGCGACTCTACCCCACCTATCCTCCCCTTACAAAGGGGAGGAACAGAACGAGGTCGTCCCTGCTTAGGCGGACCATGCTGTCAGCGAATGAGTGAACATCTACAATCCCCGGCTCTCCCCCTCTGTCATCCCCGACTTGATCGGGGATCCAGGGTCGTTTCCTCGCGAACCAAGAAAAAGCAAAGACGCCTGGATCCTCGATTACAAATGTCGAGGATGACCGACAAAGAAAAGAAGTAGGTTGGACTTACCTAATACAAATGGCACCAGACGTTGTGGCCGGCTTCGGGTTTGCCGATTTGGATCAGGGGTGGGTCGGTAGTTTTGCAATGCTCCATGACGTGCGGGCAGCGCGTGTGGAAGCGGCAGCCGGATGGCGGGTTGAGCGGCGTAGGGACGTCGCCGGGTAGCAGAATGCGTTCGTGTTTCACCGTGGGATCCGGCAATGGGTTGGCGGATAGCAGGGCCTGGGTATAGGGGTGTTTGGCATCTGAGAACAGGGTCTCGGTAGGTGCCACTTCCGCCAGTTTTCCCAGGTACATCACGGCGATCCGGTCGGCCAGGTACTGCACGACGTTCAAGTCGTGCGTGATGAACAGGTAGGACAGGCGATACTCCGCTTGCAGGTCCTTGAGCAGGTTGATGATCTGCGCCTGAATGGACACGTCCAAGGCTGAGACCGCCTCGTCACACACGATCAGCTTCGGGTTCAGTGCCAGGGCGCGCGCAATGCCGATCCGCTGGCGTTGCCCGCCGGAAAATTCATGCGGGTAGCGCGGATAATGGTCCGGCCTGAGGCCTACGCGGTCGAGAAGCTGACAGACCCGCTCCGTCAACTCCCGGCCTTTGGCCAAGTGATGGACCTTGAGCGGCTCACCTACGATAGAGCCCACCGTCATGCGAGGGTTCAGCGAACTGTAGGGGTCCTGGAACACGATCTGCATGCGGCGGCGCGTGGCCCGCAACGTCTTGGCGTCCATGGCGAACAGGTTTTGGCCTTCGAACAACACGTCGCCGCCGGTGGGCTCCTGCAACCGCAGCACGGTCCGGCCCACGGTGGTTTTCCCGCACCCGGATTCCCCAACCAGCCCGAAAGTCTCCCCGGACTTGATGTCGAACGTCACGTCGTCCACGGCTTTGACCCACGCGGACACGTTCGAGAAGAGGCCGCTCCGGACCGGGAAATATTTCTTGAGGTTCGTGACCTCAAGCAGAGGGCTTTGGGGCGCTTGCCCTGAGCGGAGCGAAGGGTCTTGTGGGTTCACGGCCACGGCGTTACGAACTCCCGGGTTGATGCAACCAGCACACAGATTCATGGCCCGGTGAAATTTCAACGAGCGGCGGTTCCTCATCAGGGCAACGAGCCAGTACGTCCGGGCACCGGGTGGAAAAGTGGCAGCCCCGGCAATACATCAGGGGCGACGGAACCGTGCCTGGAATGGATTCGAGCCGGGTCGCCCGTGCGCCGGGCTTGGGTAATGAACGTAACAGCGCCCGCGTGTACGGATGCGACGGCGTGGCAAAGAGTTGAGGGACGCTCGCACGTTCCACGATCCGGCTGGCATACATCACGATAACGTCCTGTGCGAACTGCGCCACGACGCCCAAGTTGTGCGTGATCAGCAGAATCGCCATGCCCAATTCCCGTTGCAGCTCTTTGAGCAACTCCAGGATTTGGGCCTGGATCGTCACGTCCAACGCCGTGGTCGGCTCATCGGCGATGAGCAGGTCGGGCCGGCACGCCAGGGCCATGGCAATCATCACCCGTTGCTTCATGCCGCCGGACATTTCGTGCGGGTATTGATCGATGCGCCGGTCCGGTGCAGGGATCTGGACTTTCTCCAGCAGGCGAATGACTTCTTGCCGGATCTCGCGTTTGGTCAGGGTGGTATGAATGTCCAACACCTCGCCGATCTGATCGCCGACCGTGAAGACCGGATTCAGCGAGGTCATGGGTTCCTGAAAAACCATCCCGATCTGGTTCCCGCGTATCCGGCGAATCTCCTTGCCGGGCAAGGTCAGCAGATCCGCGCCTTTGAACACCACCTGACCGCCCACCACCTTTCCTGGAAAATCTACCAACTGCATGATGGACAGGGCGGTCACGGATTTTCCGCACCCGGATTCTCCGACGAGCGCCATGGTTTGTCCCGGCTGTACCGAGAAGCTGACGTCCTCGACCGCGCGAATTTCTCCCTGGTCCGAAAAGAAGGACGTGGAGAGATGTGAAACTTCCAGAAGAGGGGATGAGGCATTCATGGGTCAACGTCTCCGCAGTTTGGGATTGAGGGCTTCACGCAAGCCTTCCCCGACCAGATTGAACGCCAGCACCACAACCAGGATCGCCATGCCCGGAATGAAAAAGAGCCAGGGCGCGTCGAAGATGAACCCCTTGCCGTCGGCCAGGATATTGCCCCACGTGGCATAGGGCGGTTGCACGCCGAACCCGAGAAAACTCAAGCCCGACTCCGTCAGGATAGCCGTGGCCACGCCGATGGTGGCCGAAACCAGCACGGGTGCGATGGCATTGGGCACCATGTGCGCAAAAATCACGCGCCGGTCCCGGGCCCCGACCGACGTGGCGGCCACCACGAAATCCTGCTTGCGCAACGCCAGAAATTCGGCGCGGACAAACCGGGCCGTCCCCATCCAACTCGTCAGCCCGATGACGATCATGATGTTATAGATACTGGGCGGAAGCAGGGCAACCACCGTGAGGATCAGGAAAAAAGTCGGGAAACACAACATCACGTCGGTAAACCGCATGATGAGGGTATCAACCGTCATCACACCAAACCTGACGTTGCCGTAAAACCCGGACAGCCCGCCCAGCAGGACCCCGATCGCCAGAGAAATGCCGACCGCGATAAACCCGATGGACAACGATACGAACGACCCTTGGAGCATGCGCGCGAACACGTCGCGGCCCAACTCATCCGTGCCCAACAGATAGACGCCGGCGAACGGCCGGTCATGGGCCGGAACCTCGTCAGGGGACGCGAACGTCAACGGCGGCAAAAATTTTTCCGGCAGGCGCACGACTTCGGGATCGAATACCACCACCCATTCGGTCAGGACCTTTCCGAACACCGCCGCGAACAGGAGCAAGACCAGGACGTAGGCCCCCACCACCGCCAGCCGGTCCTTGCGAAACAACCGCAGGGATTCCTGCCACGGTGTTTCCGAAGGCGGCAGTTCCTCACCTGGCCGGTTCGGGTCCTTGGTCAAAACATTATCCACGACTTCCTCATCAGGTCGATCCTTTCACGTCCATCCATCATCCATCCCCTTGCAGCCCCGTTCTGATCCGTGGGTCCACCACGGCGTACAGGATGTCTGAAAGCAAGGTCCCCGCCAACGTCAGCACCGCAGCAATAAAGTTCAAAGTCAGGATTACCGGGAAGTCTCTTGCGAGAATGGCTTCATAACCCAACCGGCCCAAGCCGGGCCACGCGAAAATCTGCTCGAAAATGACCGAGCCGCCGATGAGCCCGGGCAACAAAAACCCGAACATGGTCACAAACGGCAACAAGGCGTTGCGCAGCGCGTGCCGGTAGATCACCACGTCCTCTTCCGCGCCTTTCGCCCGCGCCGTACGCACGTAATCCTGCCCTACGACTTCCAGCATCTGGGAGCGCACGTACCGGGAGAGGATCGCCATCCCGCCAAGAGCAGACATCAGCGAAGGAATCACCAGGTGCCAGATCCGGTCCATCGTCTGAAAGAGCGGAGGCGCCATATCCATGCCGAAGGTTTTCAAGCCGATCACGGGCACGCCGAACAAATCCACGACCCAGAGAATCACGATATAGGACAAGAAGAAACCCGGTACGGAAATAAGCGTGTAGGCCGCAAAGGTGGTCGTGCGGTCGTACACCGCGCCGCGATGAATCGCCGCCTGAATGCCGGTGGGAAACGCCAGGGTCCACACCAGCAACGTGGCACAGATAAAGAGCGGCAGGGAATTCAGAAACCGGCGCCAGATTTTTCCCAGGACGGGTTGGCTGTCCTTGAACGACTTCAGTTCGCCGGATGCCAGGTCACGGACCCAATAGGCATATTGCATGTACAAGGGAGCGTCGAGGTGGAACGCCTCACGGATCTTGGCAATGTCTTCGGGCTTCATCCGGGGATTCGCCGGATCGACCTCGCTGGGTTCTCCGGGAGCCAGGTGGATCACCGAATGCGCGAGGATGGAGACGACAAACACCAGCACCAGCCGTTGAACAACGTTGCGAAGGATAAAGGCTTGCATGGCGCGGCTACCTGTTCAATCTATTTGTCATCTTCGTATGGACTCAGTCATTCGTTGATCATTTCCCCTCACCCCAACCCTCTCCCTCTAGGGGAAAGGGAGTTCTTCTCAAAACGAGGGCGTGAATTCGAGCTTTCGCCATTGATGAAAGTGAAACGTAATGTCGCCGCTTGGAATGGGATAAATCTTTTCATACTCTTCCGACCCGTCTTCGTTCTTGTGGACCAGCACGATCTTTTTATCCAACACCCGTGTGCCCAACGGCGCGTAGAGAAACGTATACGGCTGTTCCTCTGCGATCAGTCGATGCAAGCGGTGGGTCAATTCCCGCTGCACGGCCTGATCATATTCCTGCCGGATGCGAACGATCAGGTCGTCGGCCAAGGGGTTGTTGTACCCGATAAAATTCAATTGCTGAGGTCCGGCCTGACTCGAATGCCACAGTTGATACAAATCGGGGTCGACCCCCATGCTCCAGCCCAGCACCACGGCGTCGAAATCCGCGGTGTTGACGAAATCCTTCAGAAACACCGCCCATTCAAAATATTGTGTGTTGCACTTCACCCCGATTTTCTTCCAGGCGTTCTGCGCAATCGTCATGATGTTTTTGCGAATGGGATTGCCGCTGTTCGTGATCAGGTTAAACTCGAACACCGTGCCGTCCTTTTCGAGCCAGCCGTCGGCGTTGAGGCGCCAGCCTTTGGATTCCAGCAGGGCCCGCGCAGCCCCGGGATCATAGGGCAACGGGTCCACGGTCTGGTCATACCACTGGGTGTTGGGAGGATAAGGGCCGGTAATGTGCTTCCCTTCACCGTACATCAGATACCGGAGAAAATCTTCGACGTTGATCGCCATGCCCAGCGCCCGGCGTATCTCCGGGTCGGCGAACAACGGACGGCGATTGTTGTAGCCAATATAGGAATAGCCGAAGCCCAGGCTCGAAAACGACTGGTACGTGTCGTCTTCCTTGTACCGGACAACCTGATGCGGTTGAGTCCCGTAGTAATCCACCGCGCCGGACCGGAATTCCATCTCCTGCGTCAACAGGTCGGGCACGATTCGCATGTAATAGTCCTGGTATTCCGGGGGGCCTTCCCAATAGTCGTCATTGCGCCGGAGATGAATATATTCATCACTGTGCCACTCGACGAAACGGAAACGCCCGCTACCAATAGGGCTGCGGTTGAATTGACTATCACGCATACCGAACGCTTCCCGGGCGGCTGCGGAGAGGCCGCGGTCGGCCATCTCCCGTTGCATGGCCTCGGCGTTGAGCAGGTGTTCGGGAAGGATGCCCATGGTCCAGGCGTTGATCGCCGGGGAGAACAGCCGCTTGTACACCACGCGCACCGTATGTGCGTCGATCACCTCAACCGCCTTGATCGGTTCAAAATCCGACGTGCGAGGGGACAGATTTTTGGGATTCATGATGGCGTCATACGTAAACTTCACGTCGCCGGCGTCAAACTCATGGCCATCGTGAAACCGGACGCCCTTGCGGAGGGTAAAATCGATGACGGGATTGTGCTCGGCCACGGGAAACCGTTCCGGCAATTGCTGAAACACCTGAGCCTTGATCTCCGGAGAGACCTCCTCCGCGAAGGTGAGGTACCGTTCATACGGAAAATTTTCGAGGTAACGGTCGCCGATGACCGGAAGCAGCCGCCGGAAAAAATCCTGGTCGACCCGGTGCAAGGAAAACACCACCCGTTCTGGAACGTCGAACCTCACTTCCACTTCCCGGCGCGCGGGGTTGCCCTCCGCGTCCAGCTCTTGAACGGAGAGCTTCTCTGTCCTGTGCTGGGGAGACAAGACGTCGATGGAGCGGACATTGTCAGCCAACACGGCAAACGCCTCGTCTTGCAGCGCGGCTCGAAGGCGGTCGGCCAGACCTGCCCCCGTGACCTCAGCGCCGTCGGGCAACCGGTTGGACGGGCCGGCGAACAGATATGCTTTTTCGGAAATCGTCCAGTCGGTGGCCAACCGTCCCCGGAAGTTCAGGTTTTCGTCCAGGTCCAGGAGCCCTTCAAACGTGAGATTCACAATCCCCGAACTGGCCGTATCCGCATTCAGGATCGGGTTGAGAATCTTGGCATCGCCGGACGAGGCTTCGATATACGTCACCAGGCGCGCCGGATTCCCCGTCGCCTGTTTCTCATACGTCGGCACCCAAAAGTAAGACTGCAACAACACAAGCGTCAGCAGCAGCGGAGCAAGAAGAAGCCAACGTTTGATGTGCATTGGACGGAAGAATCTTTTCAGGCTAAATGTACGTTCGGCTCTACCCCACCCGGCCTCCCCTTACAAAGGGGAGGAGAATGACGGTAACTCTTTTTTGCTTCCCCTCCTTTGTAAGGAGGGGTGAGGGGAGGTAGAGGCTGTGATTTGTTGTTCGGCATGATACGAACTGCGCACCAAGGGACCCGATTCCACGTGCCGGAAGCCCAGGGTCATTCCGTGCCGTTTGAGATCCTCGAATTCCCCAGGCTCATAATACCGGTGTACGGCAAGATGGGTCCTGGTCGGCTGCAAATACTGGCCGATCGACACGATCTCACACCCGGCTGCGCGAAGGTCGTGCAGAACCGACAGCAGTTCCTCGCGGGTCTCGCCCATCCCGACCATGACGCCGGATTTCGTACACGCTCCCCGCTCCTTCGCCCAACGAAGCACCTGCAAGGAACGGTGATAATTGCCCTGCGGCCTGACGGCCGGAAACAACCGGGAGACCGTTTCGATATTATGCCCAAAAATTTCCGGGGCCGCCTCCAGGACGGTATCGACCGGCTCCGGCTTGCCTTGAAAATCCGGCACCAGCACTTCCACGGTACAGGCAGGCAGCACTCGCCTAATGGCCCGAACGGTCGCCGCAAAAATAGAGGCGCCGCCATCGGCCAGTTCGTCGCGATTCACGGAAGTCAGCACCGCGTGCCGCAAATCCAACGATCGCACGGCTTCGGCCACCCGTTCCGGTTCTTCCCAATCCACCGCAGCCGGGCGCCCCGTGGTCACCGAACAATAATGACACCGCCGCGTGCACACGTCGCCCAACAGCAAAAAGGTCGCCGTCCGGTTATTCCAGCACTCCCATTTATTGGGACAGCGCGACTCTTCGCAAATCGTATGAAGCCGCTTCTCCCGGACCAGTGACTGAATACGCCGATACTGCGGCCCCGCCTCGATCCTGACCTTAAACCACTTTGGCAACCGTTCAGTCGTCATTCCCGATTGTCCCATCTGTTATTCCCGACGCTTGTCCCCGACTTGATCGGGGATCCAGCCGATTTATAGGAATCCAGGGCCTTTCTCTTTATCTCTTTCCGTCATCCTTGACATCTTTAATCGAGGATCCAGTGTCTTTTCTTTTCCTTTTTTCTTTGTCTTCGTAGCCGCGCCATCCATTTGGGACAGCACGGGGGCCACCCTCCCTACAAAATCGTGGGGCATTCTGATAGAGGCAGACCTGCGTGTCTGCCCTTCGCAGGACCCTTCGTCATTATGAAGAACAGAGGGCAGATCTTCAAGAAAGGGGGCGTCGCCCTAACATTCCTCGCCATTGTTCACGTTTCCCCATTCAGGCATTTCGCTATCCATTTATCACCTTCCCGGTGATTGTCGGGTTACGCTTCGCTCACCCGACCTGCCGTCTGTTGACAAAAGGCACACAACATGAAACGGCATGCATCCATGCATGAATTTGACTGGGACGACGAAAAGAATGCCTTTCTTGAGAAGACATGCGGCGTTAGTTTTGAAGACCTTGTCTTTCACATTCAGAATGGCGACATCCTGGATATTATCAGACATCCCAAGGAATCCCGCTATCCGAATCAAAGGGTCATCGTGCTGAACGTGGAAGGATACGTGTATTTGGTCCCATACGTGAAGCAGAAAGGAACACGGTTTCTCAAAACCATCATCCCGAGCAGGAAAGCGACAAAGGAGTACTTTTAATGAAAAATTCCCTTAAATTAGACGAAGAAGAAGTGAAGATCCTCCAGGATTTTGAACGCGGGGAATTGAACAGCATCAACAACTTCAAAGAAGCGAAACGCCAGTTGGAAGAGGCTGCCCACGATTTCCTTCAGAAGGACAAGCGCATCAACATCCGGATCTCGTCACGCGATTTGACCGGCCTGCAAAAAAAAGCGGCAAAGGAAGGGATGCCCTACCAAACCCTCATCTCAAGCACGCTGCACAAATTCGTGACAGGGAAGTTGAAAAGCGTCGAATGATGAATTGTCCCAAACTCCCTCTCCCTTGATGGGAGAGGGCTGGAGCGAGGGCAAAGTCAATGCCGCTGTGGGATACACGCTACCAACTGAACGGGTAGATGAGTGCCAGGCGCACGAGGGCAAGATTGTTCTCAACGCGGTACGGACACGGTCTGCGAGGATTGCCCGGTCCACACGGATTGTTGGCGGAGCGGTTCACGTCATAGGTGCTCGATCCGAAATCCAGGTATGAGCCTTCGAGTCGCAAGATCCAGTCATCAGCCAGTGGCGTTTCGACCCCCGCCCCGATCACCCAACCGATTTCCGTTGAACTGTCGCGGAAGGAATCGTCGGGGTCCACGCGCGTCGGGGGAGGCGTCAGAGGGGAGTCAGGGAGGAAGTCCATGTCGGTGACTGAATTGGCAATCCTGGCAATTGCCAACCCGCCGGTGGTGAAGACAGTCGTACGCCCAAGGGTGTATTCGAGGCCGATGCGCGTCGTGACGTTCCAATGAAATTCCGCTTTCGCGGTTTCGTCCAGACCTTCGGGGTCGAGTGTGTTCGTGGTTGCCGACAGGTCGCCGAACGTGCCGTCGACCTCAATCCTGAACGGCACACCCTCGATCCTGAATTTCTTTCCGACCAGCACACCGCCGGCGAACGCGTCATCGTTGTAATTGGAACCCGAACCGGGATGCCCCCAATTCGCAAAGCCATCGACGTCGACGATCCGGTTATTCATACGAGCATAGCCGGCGAAGACTCCGGCGTACGTCTCCGCCCACACGAAATCAAGAGCGGCATCGTCCCCTCCCGCACTCGCCGGACCGCCGTTCGCGAGCAGAAGGAAGGCCGTGAACGCAAGCACAACCTGATACCATGCGGTGCCTTGCCTGGAGTCAAGTCTGAACAATTTCTTCATGGTCGCCTCATAACATGAACCGAACGAGACACGCTAACGTGTTTTTCGTCTGGAGGGCTGATCGATATCGAGAAGCTTGCGGGCTCTCTGCTCAAAGGCAGGATCAAGGCCGACAGGGGCTAGGTCCACTCCCTCCGCCAGTTGTTTGACGATGGCGCCGATCGCGGCCAGCCGGGCGTAGTGCTTGTTGTTGCCAGGAATCACAAGCCAGGGCTGGCGGACGGTCGAAGTCCGGCGAAACATCTCTTCAATCGCGACTTCATAGTCGGCCCAGCGGGCCCGGTTACGAAAATCTTCCGCTGAAAGCTTCCAGCGTTTGAGCGGATCGTTGAAACGCGCCCGGAACCGTGCGAGTTGCTCCTCGGGCGTGATGTGCAGGAATATCTTGACGAGACGGACCCCGTCGTCATCGAGCATACGCTCGAATTCATTGATCTCCGCATACGCACGCTGCCATTCAGTCTGCGTGGCATAGCCTTCAATCCGTTCCACCAGCACCCGGCCATACCAGGAACGGTCGAAAATGACGAATTGCCCGGACCGCGGCAAACGGGTCCAGAAGCGGTACAGGTAGTGGTGGTCCAATTCTTCCGGAGTCGGCGCGGAGATCGGCCAAACTTTGAGACCGCGCGGATCGAGCGGCCAGTGCATCCGTCGGATAAGGCCACCCTTGCCTGCGGCGTCCCACCCTTCCAACACAATCACCGCCCGCCGTCTCTGTGACTGATAGGCCAGAGAGAGTTCCTTCAAACGAACCTGAAGCTTGGCGAGTTTGGTCTCGTACTCCTTGCGGCCCACATGTTTCGTCATGTCCAGGTTGGCCAGACTGGGAGGACGGCGCTGCAACCGGATGGGCTCTCGCCGGCTGAGCCGGAGTGACTTGTTCGTCATCTTGTGTTTCATGGTTTCACCTGATTGCGGAAAAGAAGAATTCTCATACGTGCCCCGTCCCGTCGCACCTTTTGCTCCCTCTTGTCGCTGCGCCGTCTTGTGGGGAACTCAAGCCGGTGAAGCCGGTTCCAGGTCGACCTTGACTTCATCGCCTTCCACCACCACGGGGAATCGGGCCACGCATGCGGACGGATTCGTGATGCAGGCCCCGGTCGTGACATTGTATTCCCAACTGTGCCAGGGACAGGTGACCACTTCGCCGATCAACTCTCCTTCACCTAACGGCCCCGCACGATGCACACAGATATTGTCAATGGCATAAAACGTGCCCTCCACGTTGAAGACGGCAATTTCTTTGCCTTCGACTTCGGCAACGATGCCTTCTCCGGGTTTCACCTCGTCCGTATTCGCCACTTTGACCATTTCCGCCATCGGGATCCTCCACCGGTTCAACATAGGCCCCCTCACCCTGGCCCTCTCCCGCGGCGGGGAGAGGATAATTTGAACCGACCAGCTTTCTTCTTACAGGAAAAGGGTGAGCCTACTTCTTATTTATGACATGGGCTCTTTCAATTTATTGACCATTTCGCTCAGGGTTGCTCCTGTGGCTTCATTCGTGAGTTCCTGCACGCGTGTTTGCAACGCCGCCACTACCCCTTGGAACGCCAGGGTGAGCGGAGACTTCGGATCCGCCGCGACAATCGGCATGCCCGCGTCCCCACCCTCCCGGATCGCAGGGTCCAAGGGGATGCGGCCCAGGAAGGGAATCTCAAACTTTTGTGCCGCGCGCTCCCCGCCCGCAAACGAGAAAATCTCCGTCCGTTCTCCGCAATGCCCGCAGACAAAGAAACTCATGTTCTCAATCACGCCCAGGAGGGGAACGTTGACTTTCTTGAACATCATCAGGCCCTTGCGCACGTCGTATAATGCGACTTCCTGCGGCGTCGTCACCGTCACGACGCCGGTCAAGGGAACGATTTGCGAGAGGCTGAGCTGGGCATCGCCCGTCCCGGGCGGCAAATCCACCAGCAAGTAGTCCAAGTCACCCCACAGGACGTCACGAAAAAACTGCTGGATGGCGGTGTGCACCATGGGACCCCGCCACACGATGGCGGTTTCTTCCGGCACAAAAAATCCCATGGACATGACCTTGACGCCATGCGCTTCGGCCGGCTTGATTTTGTCGCCCTCTTTCTCCGGTGGCTCCGGCACGCCCATCATCATGGGAATGTTCGGGCCATAAATATCCGCATCCATCAGCCCGACTCTCGCGCCGCCCTGCGCCAACGCCACGGACAAATTGGTGGAAACCGTGGATTTCCCCACTCCGCCTTTTCCACTCGCCACTGCGATCACGTGCTTCACGCCGGGCAACACGGCATCCGGGGTCGCCGCGTTTCCCGGACTCGCGTGCATTGCAGCTTCGTCACTCATTTTTGCTCCTTCCCTTCGCCTTCACTATCCCGTTCATTCTGAGCGTAGCGCCAGCGAAGTCGAAGAACGCTCAGGCTCAGGCCCTTCGACAAGCTCAGGACAGGCTTTTCCGGTCGCAACGTGGATCCTGCAAACTTTACCCCGTCACCAACCACTGAGGCAAATGCTCGCGTCGTCTGTCGTCCCTGATTTGATCAAGGATCCCGTGCCGTTGCCTTGGCTCCCTTGAAAAACCGGCAAGGCCTCCCTAGGATGGGGGCGCACTTGGTCCAATCCGTAGCCAGGGTGATCCTTTTGACTGGATATCCGTATTGAACTCTTTCATCCCTCCCTTGTGGGTGTCCCTCTCCTTCCCTGAAATTGATCCGGTCTTCTTTCGATTGGGACCGCTGCAATTTCGTTGGTACGGGCTGATGTACCTGCTGGGCCTGCTGGCGGCGTATTTTCTGATCAAGCATCGCGCCGCCGGCCGAAACGTCCCGTTGGGCACGAATCAGTTGTCCGACCTGATCGTGTTTGCCGCGTTTGGCGTGTTTCTCGGGGGACGGTTGGGCTATACCCTCTTTTACAATACGTCGTACTACCTGGAGAATCCCCTGAAAATTCTGTTCGTGTGGGAAGGCGGGATGTCCTTCCACGGCGGATTGCTCGGGGTGTGTCTCGCGCTCTGGCTCTTCTGTTATAAAAAAGGATTCTCCCCGTACACGATTGCGGACCTGGCGGCACAAGCTGCGCCGGTTGGATTGGGCTTGGGGCGCCTGGGGAATTTTATTAATGGGGAGTTATACGGACGGCCCACGGACGTTTCCTGGTGCATGGTCTTCCCAAGGGGCGGGTCGGCCTGTCGCCACCCCTCACAACTCTATGAGGCGGCACTCGAAGGGATGGTCCTGTTCGGAATCCTCTGGTTCCTGGGAAGGAAAACCACGCCCCCGGGCACGGTCTTTTGGAGCTTTATTGCCGGCTACGGCATCTCCCGCAGTTTTGTGGAACTGTTTCGAGAACCGGACATCCATCTGGGGTTCGTGCTGGGCACCCTCACCATGGGACAACTCTTGAGCGCGCCCATGATTCTTCTTGGATTGACGATGCTGGTGGTGGGCTACACACGCCGTCCCCCCGCGAACACACAGCGGAGGCATTGACCACGTCTGCCTTCACGAGTACACCTCACCCCGGCCCTTTCCCTCAAATGCGGGGGAGAAAAACCCCCAAAGACGCTGGAGCCCCGCCTGTCGCCTGGCCCCCGATCAAGTCGGGGACAAGCGTCGGGGACGGCTAAAATCCTCCGGGTGGTGCCCCGCCCGGATTCCCGCCGCCGATTCCGCCAAGCCCACCGAGTCCCGGGACCCCAGGGATGGCACCGCCTCCGCCGCCCGATGGCACAACGTCACCATACCGGCGATAAATCCGTGAATTCCAAATGACCTGATGACCGGGAGCGAAATTCGCGGCCTGGGTATAGTGTTCCTCGGCTTGCTTTCGCTGGCCCAATCGATCCAGGGTCAGGGCCAGATTGTAATGCGCCTCCGCCAAGGTCTCCTGGACGCCGATGGCTTTTTCGTACTGCTGCTTCGCCACGGCCCATTGCCCGGCGGCAAAGGCCTCATTGCCGGCTTTCACGGCTGACGCCGCTTCGGGTTTGCTCCCGCCAGGGGGATTCAAGGCCGTGACGTTCACTTTCCCCGTACTGCTGCAGGCGCCGATGAAGACGAGACTGCATATGAGGCCTCCCATGGTCCAATTGCGCAGTGGCATGAACGTTCTCCTTTCCTCACGTGTTTGAACGGAACGCTTCAACAATCCATTATCCTACTCAAACCTCGACGCTGAGTCCACTCCGTAAAAAGATGAGTTGTGCCCGGACAGAATCCTGGGTGAAGACCGACTCGGCCGCTCGACGATAGACCTCCATTTGTGCCCGGTATTCATGCGCGACCTGCCCCAGGGAGCGTTCGTCTACCCGGTGCGTCTTGTAGTCGGCAATCCAAAGCTGTGAATCCCGGCGATACATGACGTCGATCACCCCTTCCATCACACTGGCCGGAACGTGTTCCGCCTCCGCGTTTTCCCAAGGAACGGCGAAAGGAACCTCCCGGCCGAGAATGTCAGCCTGCCGGAGCACGGAATACGGTTCGGATTCGACGAAGTGCGCAAAGATCTCCTGCAATTCCGCACACACGTCACCAGACTCCGGGACCCATTCCATGGAAAGATCATGACGGCAACAGGCTTCGATCCACGTCGGCATTGTGGCCGGATCAGCGGAAAAATCCCAATCGTGCAACACACGATGGGCCAATGTCCCTATGATTGCGCTCCGGCCGGATGAGCCCGGCTGCGACGCCGCTTTCTTGCGCTTAGGGGCTATGGATTGTCTTTCGGATTGTCCGGGGACCTTTTCCGAAATAGCGAGGGACTTCGTCGCGGAGAGAAACAGCGGAGTCTTGACAGCCGTCTCCCCCTGCTTAAGCCATCCATCCCACCGGTGCTGATGCTCCACCCCATCAGGCATGGTTGCTTTCCACGTGGGGGGAGCGGGACGGGATTTTCCTTCGACGTTCCTCAGGACAGGCTTCACGCGTTGAGGGGCCGGCACGACGGTCGTGGTCACGGCCACGTTCCCCACCAGATCGTTGCATTGGGACCGTTCTTGTGCCGCCTCGACCATGGCCGGCACGTCCAGATCCAGGCCGCGCGCGATTAACGACAGCAACGTGCCTTTCCTGGTCGTCCCTTGCCCGTGAAGCGCCGCGGACAACACGAGACGCCGTTGCGCACGCGTCATGGCCACGTAGAGCAACCGCACTTGTTCGGCTCGCTGTCGTTCGGCGACTTTGGTTTCGAGAAAAATGCCTCCAAGGTCGGCGGCCTGACCGAGCCGGAGACCGATGGTGTCGGTCAGCCAATCGTGCGACGCCAAGACTGAGGCTTTACGATCATCCACGTCCCGGTGCAGGCCCGCGACGACCACCATGGGAAATTCCAGCCCTTTGGCCTTGTGGATGGTCAACAACCGGATTGCGCCACCCGGACCCTGAGACGTGAGCCCTTCTTCCACAAGAGGCCGTTCGCTCTCATCCGGCGGGTCATCCACCCACTGTCCCACCTGGCGAACGATTTCCCGAAGCGTCAACCCGGACCGCACGGCCAATGCCAACATCACGTCCCGGAGTTTGAGCACATTGGCCAGGGCATGTTCGCCGTCGCTGGAAGCCGCAGCCAATTCCGCCAAAGGCAGCGATTGGAACACGTGCTGGATCGCTTCCGGAACCGGAAGCACTTGGGTTTCCGCGTGCAATGAATGGAGAATCATAAAGATCGGCGGCAGACGCGTGAGGGACGACTCGTCTGCCCAATCATCCAGGAATCCGTGTTGCACGATGGACTCGATCTCCACGTCGGAGCAGCCACCGTAGGGAGATCGCAACACCCCGACCACGGCCAGTTCATCACCGGGATCCATCAGAATGCGCCACACCAGGCTGCAATCGATCACTTCCTGCCGTTCATAAAAATGTTTCTCTCCGTCGGCCAAGCAAGGCAGGTGGTGCCGCCGAAAGGCTTCCAGGCAGATTCGCAGGTGGCCGAACGTCCGAAACAGGACCGCCACGTGGCGCGGTTGAATGGGGACCGCACGTCCACCCACGATGAGGGATTCTTTTTCCAGAACGTCATCCCGCAACCAGCATGCCAAGGCATCCGCCTCCGCCCGGTTGGCCATCTCTGCGTCTGCGTCTTCCTGCGTCAGGGTGACGAGGCGGAGTTCCATCCGTTCGTGAGGCAAGGGCAGCGAGTCCGGCGACACGGGCAGGAGCGGTTCGTACAAAGGTTGTACCCCTTCGACGGAAGTGGACGGAAACACGTTCGCGCAACAGCGATTCACGGGGTCAAGCAATTGGGCATGGGTCCGAAAATTTCCCTGCAAAGCATACCGCTCACCCTTGGCTGCCGGCGCCAGGACGTGGTCGCGGACAACGGTATCGTAGGCTTCGATATCCGCCCGCCGAAACGCATAAATGGATTGCTTGGGATCGCCCACGATAAACAATTTGCCCGGCGCCGGTTGCACGCGATGCCAGTCCCGGGCTTCGGAGCCCGCGGCCTCGGCCAAAAACAGGATGATTTCATATTGGACCGGATCGGTATCCTGAAATTCATCGACGATAATCGCCTGGTACTGCTCTTTCAATTCGGCACGCACGTGCGGGTGGTCGCGCAGCAGGCCCCGCGCGCGCGCGAGCAATCCGTTAAACGACACCAGCCCCTTTTCCACAAACGAGGACCGGCAATGAGCCACAAACGGGGACAGGAGTTGCACCGCGTCCCATAACGATTCCGAATCCGACCGTGCAATCGCCTGGGCAACCTTGAGCAACCCTTTGGCTTCTTCATGGTCCTCGTCAGTCCAGGCCTTCGTCTTCGTTGGAATCGCCTGTTGAAGCACGGCAGCTTCACCAGCATCTTGCGGCCACAGCATACCTTTCGTATCCACGCCCGCCAACAAAGCGACGGCAGCATCGAGCAGACGGTTGATCTTCAAGGTCCCTGGATACCGTTCCTGCAACAGGTGGCCGCGGTCGCGTAACGTTGCCAGCCAGGATCGCAGATGCGGCGTGATCGCCGGTTGTGAGGTACGGATTCCGGACACGGGGATCAATTCATCCGTCAAGGCCCGTGCGAGGTGTTTGACGTCGTCCAGACCGTAGCGTCCCAGAACCCGGCGCCACGCGTCATGCCGACGCCCACTCGCGTCCAATTCACGCTGCACCCACTGGTCCCACTCGTGATGAAAATGCTCATGAAAGCATGTGCCGTCGTCTTCTTGAAACGACGGATCCACACCGGCTTCCACGGGATAGAGACGCAAGAGATGACCGGCAAAACTGTGAACGGTTTCAATGTGCGCCCGCTCCACCTCACGCATGGCCTCGTCGCTCACTGCTGCCAATTCTTCGTCGGTCAGGCCCGAGGTTTCTTGAAGCATCCGGATCGACCGGATTTCGTAATCGTGGAGTTCAGACTCGGGAGACCGGCCTGTGGCGAGTTCCTTCATGAGCCGCAGACGGTGCCGCACCCGCAGCTTCAGTTCACTGGCCGCCTTGTTGGTAAAGGTGACGGCGACGATCTGTGTCAATGCCAGCCGGTCGTGGCCCCGGGTCAACAGGTGGAGGATGCGATCGATGAGTAGCGCGGTCTTGCCCGTACCCGCCCCCGCGGTCACCACGACGTTGGTTCCCGAAGCCATGACGGCGCCGCGACGTACATGGCTGTCAGGAAGTTTTTCTTTCACGATTTTGCCGTCTTCATGAGTCATGATCTTTTTTGACAGGTTTGGCGGATGGCTTCGGGGGCTGCTGCCGGCGAATGTTTCGATGCGCATGGACCTGCTTGTAATCCTCCCGCGCGCGCCGGGCGCTTGCCGGATGGGTCCGGTGACACACCACCCGCACGTCGCACCAGTCACAATGCCGGCCTGGCACGATGAAGAACCTTCCTTGCTGGATTCCTTCGACCAGCGTGGTCATCAGCGCTCCGGTTTGCGGGGCGACACCTGCCCGCATTTCCGCTGTAAAGGCGACGGGAGCAAATCCCTGTCCCTCCGTAAGTTCCCGGGGCGCCACGACGTAAAACCAGACGCCTTCACAGGTGACGGCCTGCCCGTCCTGGCCCAGCCCGAGCTTTTCCTCCAACAATGGGGGGACCCCTTGCTCGGCTAATTCCATATAGAGCAGCGGTTGCAGGCGAGTTCCCTGCACGACCGCCTTGGCCAACGCCTGATCCGTCATCACGCTGCCGTCGGTAAATTTATAGTCGATGATTCGATACCCGCGCCGGGAGGACGACCAATCCACCCGATCGAGCCGGCCGGTCATGGAAAACGACGTTGTCCCTTTTGCGACCTTGACCGGCACCTCTCCTTTCACAGACTTTTCAAACAGGACCGGATGCCATTCGTTTCCCAGTTCCCGTTTGTCCTGCTCAAGAATCCGTTCGAGCATAGCCATCACCTGTTCCTGTCGCATCTCCCACAAGAGCGCAGGTCCGACCGCGTTCTGTTGCTCAAACTCGCGGAACACCATCTCTGCCACCTGCTTCAGGACGTCCAGCGGTTTGCAGTCAGGAGGAGCATCCCTCGCAAACCACCCATGCCGTTCCAACCGGTCGTACCACTTCCCTAAAATCTCGTGAAGCAGCGTGCCCACCTCCAACGCGCCCGGACCCTGACTTCGAGACACCGGCCTCGACACGTGAAGACCCAGCACGTTCTGTACGAAATATTGAAAGGGACAGGTGGCATAGCGTTGAAGACTGGTCGCCGACAGAGCCAGACCCTTCCAATATTCCGGCAGTGGCCCGGTCACACCATCGTAGGCATTCAAGTGTGGCCGGGCGTTCTCCTGTTCGTGGAGTGCGGCCAGCCCGTTTTCCAGCATCCGCCACCACGCCGGGTCCCCCACCGTGGCCCGGACCGGCGCATGGCGTTGCAACACGTGTCGTACGAGCCGCTCGCGGGGCGTCCATCGCGCCTCGTCGGCGTACAAAACGGCCTGGGATTTGTGAAGCACCGACCTGGGCACGTCCACGGCAGCAAGACCCGGTACGCAACGGCCCACTTCCTGGAGGTACCAGGACGGGATGGTTGTCCGGCCTTCCTCGTCCGATCGTTGGGCTAACAGCGTGACACCCTCCCGTGCCGCGTGCATCAACAAGTAGAACAATAATTTTTCCTCGTCGTACCCCCTGGTTTTTTCCTGGATCTTGAATCCCAAATGGACGTCCAAAAACCGGCGCACCGAATCCCGGAAAAACCCATCCTCTCGAATATGCCGGGGAAAGACGTGATCCGTCAGCCCGATCACGAACAGGTAGCGAAAGGACAACCCCCTGGCCGCCATGGCATCGACCACCCGCACCCCGTTCTCCGCTTGCGAAGGATTCCACACGAGCCGTTCTTCCATGAACCGCGTTAGCGTGGAGTGAAACTCCGCATACAGGACCGGCCCGCTGACATCCGTGAGCGCCCGGATCTCTGCAAAACACTCCCGGATCGCTTGATATACCCCGGCTGTCGTCTCCGTTCCAGGAGCTGCCTGAGGCGCGTGGGTGTCCAGGTCCGATGACGGCCTCGTCAGGACTCGGTCCATGAGAGCCAAGGCCCGGTCCGTGAACACGTCCCAACCCGCCTTTTCAGGGAACGGCTCCAGGAGTTGAGTGAATCGATCCAGCACGTACCAAAGATTACGGACCTCTTCACCGGGTATCCTATCCTCACCCTGTCTTCGCTTGTGCGGCATCGGAACTCCGGTTTCAAAGAACGGGACCAACCGTTCCCGCTCCCGCAAGCCATGTTCGATTCCAACCTGCTTGCTCAACCGTTCCCATACACCGGGACGCGGGGTCGCAAGATCGGGGCAGAAGGTCTGCCAATGCACGAACGGAGAATGCAACACGTCAAAGGTCGCATTCCGGTCGGAATTGGGAAGACGAAGCCCGAGAAGGCGTAGCAGGATTTGGGAAAACGGATACTGGCTCAGGGGCCGGCGCAGGGTCGCGTGAAAGGGGATACCGTGCGCCGAAAAGACGCGAGGGAGCACGTCTTCATATCCGGTTAACGTCCGTCCCACCACGCCGACGTCGTGAAACGGAATTTGCCGCTCGTGCGCCAAGGCCAGGATCTCTTTGGCCACCACGTCAATCTCATCGTTCGCACCGGACACCGTGATAAGACGACAAGACTCTCGCGCCAGGGTGGCTCCTGTGTGACGAGTCCCGTCCCGCCTCGCGCCAGCATTCTCCGCAACCGGCACCTCGGGCACGCTGACCTTTTGGGACCCGGACTCCCGTGAAGGATCGAACAAATCTCGAAACGGAGACGTGGTCTCGACCGTGTATTCAATCGTTCCTGCGGCAAGCCCGCGGATGTATTGATCGAAAAACTGCTGGGCGAAGCGAAAGGCAGGATGTTGATCGAGTAACGGAAAATACAACGTGGTGGGGTATTGCCTGACGACCGCTTGAAAGAGATCGAGTTGCCCTTGGGTCAAATCATAAAATCCATAGTAAAAGATACGGGCCTGCTGCCGAAGCCATGAAGACTCGGAGACCAAGTCGAGCGCCAACGCCGCGAGGTCGTCATGGTCATACAACGAATGCCGGTCTTGGTCCTCACACCAAGTCCGGTACAAGCGGATCACGGCTTGCAGCCTGGAATCCGTCGAGAATGGGCTTTGGCCGAACGCCTCCAACACCGCCCCGGCATCTACTCTCGCGTCCTTGAGATCCTTGAGTGTGGCCCAGAGGGCAGCCCATCCGCCAGGCATCGAAACCAGTTCATTGAGCCCGGCAAAATCCGCGTCGCGCCGGCGCAGCCGTTGGTGCACCCATTCCCGGAAAAAGGACTCGCCTCGCAGCCGGGCCGCAACCTGCCGGCCTTGTTCTTCCAACAACCGCGCAGCCAACTGGTGGAACGTCAGGAGGTGAACGTTGAAAAGGGGCAGGCCTTTCTCCACACAGAAGACCCATTTGAGGTACGTGCGTAAACTCTCGGAGGGGACGAGCACGAGACGCGGCGACGAAGACGGGGTGGTGACCGAACGGAGGGCGGAGGCTAAGGCTTGTTCCAGATCCGGCTGAAAGAGACCCGTAACGACATGAAGCATGGCAGGAAGAGAAGCGACGCGTATGCGTCACACGCGGGCGAGGATCGCAAATCTGCGTCCGTCTTATCCCGTCTCAGGACCGATCAATTCCCCGTTACAATCCGCGCAGCCCCATTCCGCATCGATAAAGGTCATGGGCTCGCCACAGAACGGACAGTCTGGCGGCGTCGCGGCTTGAAGCGGGGGCAGGACCGGAAGCTCAAGTTCCAGATCCTCTTCATCCATCCCAAACGGAAGGGCGGTGTTCATTGGGAGGACCTATCACGCCGGGTCGCGTGCTTAAAGGTTAACCCCGACGTTGACTCAACGCCTTTTCCGCGCTCTGCCGTGAAGGCACGCCGACAAAGGTGAGTCGCCCATTGATAATCGTAGCCGGAACGGCTCGCACCGCGTGGCGGTCGGCCAGTTCCTGACCATCGGGGGTACTGATATCGATTTCCCGGTAACTGAAACTGTGCTTCACCCGCAACTGCTTCCACAGGCTCTTGGCAGAAGGACAAGCTGAACACGTCGAGGACACTAACAACGTCACATTGGCCATACCACGCTCTCCTTAACTACGAAGAATGGTAGCATCAACCAAAACAGCCCCGCAAGCAGCCACCGATACGGCGCACAAGGCTGGTGTCCAGCCCTCTTGCCCACAACACATACCGAGGCACGCATCCTGGAGGACACATGGTCAAGGATGCGGTTCGAGTTCGATGATGCCTTTTCGGATGGCCAGGATGGCGGCTTGGGTGCGGTCGTAGACGTGGAGCTTGTGGAAAATGTTGCGGACGTGATTTTTCACGGTCTTCTCGCTCAGGTCCAACACGTTGGCGATTTCCTTGTTGGTCTTGCCGTCCGCCACCAATCGCAGGACGGTGATCTCGCGCTCCGTGAGGTCGTGTTCCAGTAAGGATTTCTTTTTGCCTTTGCCTTCGGCCAATAACGAAAATTCGGCCAGGATTTTACTCGCCACCGACGGATGGATCAGCGATTCTCCGCGGGAAATGGCGCGAATGGCCGCAACGATTTCCGTGGAATCCGAATCTTTCAGCAGATAACCCGTGGCTCCGGCCCGGACCAGGTCGAAAATATATTGATGATCCTCATACATCGTCAGGGCAATGATCCCGATATGGGGCATTTCCCGCTTGATGATCCGCGTGGCTTCCACGCCCGTCATGCCCGGCATGCTCACGTCCATGACAATCACGTCGGGCAACAATTGCCTGGCTTTTTCCACGGCTTCGCCGCCGTCACCGGCTTCGCCGACGATGTGGATTTCTTCCTTGGTCTCCAGAATAGCGGACAGGCCCTCACGGACGACGCGATGGTCGTCCGCGATCAGCACCTTAACTTTTTTTGCCATTTCGTGCGCTATCCTTTCTGGTCAACGGAATCGACACCGTGACCGTAGTCCCTTCGTCTTTGTGGGACGCCCACGATACGTCGCCGTTGAGCAACTTGGCCCGCTCCTTCATCCCGCGCATGCCGAAGTGATCCCACTTATCCGGGTTCTGGAAAACCGCCTTGACGTCAAACCCGTTCCCATCATCCTGGATCACGGCGGAGAGGTGATGCGGTTGAATGTTCAATTGCACGAAAAGTTTTGACGCCCCGGCATGCTTGGAGGAATTTTGCAAAGCTTCCTGAATCATTCGAAAGACGAAGACCTTCGTCTTGGGCAGCAATCGGGCATCGCTCCCCGTATGGGAGAACGCAACCTGGACACGATGTTGCTTTTTGTACAAATCGAGATAATTGGTCAGCGCCGACAGCAGATCGAGCTGCTCGTATTGGCCGGGTCGCAAATTGAACACCACTTGCCGGGCTTCCTGAATGCCGTGTTTCAGGTGGTGCTTCGCCTCACTCAACAAGGCAAAGCATTTATCGGGTTCTTCCTGGATCAGGTCCCCACACCGTTCCATTTTGAAATTGACGCCGACCAGCGTTTGGACCAACCCATCGTGAATTTCACAGGCGATGCGCGTCCGCTCCTCATCGACCGCACTCTCGGCTTCTTCCTTGACGTACCGCCGGAACAGTGATTGGTACCGACTCAAGGTTTTTTCGATTTCCGTCGTGGCCCGAATCCGCGCGTCGATCAACTGCCACATGAACTTGGCGCTCGCGCCGCCGATGATCGCCACGCTCGGTTTTCGGATTTTCTGTAGCGCCCGCTCGACTTCGGGACTGCCGGTCACGTCAATGATCAGGTCCACCTCTTTCATGTTCAAAATTTCACGGTAGTCCTGCGTCACCGGAACGCCCAACTGCCGGGCAAGCTTGGTCCCGAGTGTACGCGGTTTGGTCTCGCCTAATCCAACGATGCGGGCCAGCGGGTCCTGCGCAAAAATCTCCAACAGGGCACGCCCGCCGCGTCCTCCGCCGAGGATCGCCACACGGATAGCCGGAGCCGCTCGCCGGCGAACTGGTTGGGACGATGGTTTGGTTTGTCGTTGCGGAACGGAAGCCGAACCCTGGCGGGGTCCGGCTTTTTGAATGGAACGGCTAGCGACGGGCATGCCTGCCTCTACCCCACCCCCGCTTTCGCAGGGGCCTGCCTCACGCGACCTCCCCGTACCCTTCGACTTCGCTCAGGGCAGGTAAAGGGGAGGAACCCTCTGAAGCCTGCCTGCTTGTTGGGAGCGAGTCGAAGGAAGCGGAGCCAAGTATCATTGCCCATCAGGTGGCTCCTCGGTCCTGCGCAAGAGACTTGATCGTTTCCATGAATTGATCAATGTCCTTGAACTCGCGATACACGGAGGCGAACCGCACGTAAGCCACCTGGTCCAGCCCATGGAGTTCCCGCATGACTTCCTCGCCGATCACCCTGGCTTGGACTTCCGATTCACCAGAATCCTGCAGGCGTTTTTCAATCCGGCCCACCGCAGCCTCCAGCATGTCGCTGCTGATCGGCCGCTTTTCACATGCCTTTTTCAGACCAACCATGACTTTCGCGCGATCGAACGTTTCTCGCCGGTTGTCTTTTTTGACGATCGTGGGAAGATTCTCTTCGATCCGTTCATACGTCGTGAAGCGACGACGACATCCGAAACATTCCCGGCGACGCCGAATGACCTCGCCTTCTCGGGCCGTTCGGGAATCAATCACCTTGTCGTCGAGTCGATTACAGAACGGACATTTCATGACGGGCCCGGAACACCCCCGTGCATTCCCCAAACAAGAGTCACCGACTCACCGGCCGGAAGACTGGTGCGTAACGGCGGATTCTTCATTGGTTCCTTTGCCAGACTCGTGACAGGCTTGAAAATGGCAGCAACGGCTCACGAAAAGACCGGGAAGCGAGCACACAGGTCTTTGACTTCATTACGAATCCGGTTCTGGACTGGTTTCTCCGTGGGATGTTGCAAGACCTCGTCTATCCACGCCACGATTTGCGACATCTCAGTCACGCCCATCCCTCGAGTCGACACGATGGGTGTTCCAATTCGAATGCCACTAGCCACCATCGGCGGTCTTTCGTCATACGGCACGGCATTTTTATTGACGATGATCCCCGAGGCGTCGAGTGCCTCCTCGGCTTCTTTCCCCGTCACCCCTTTGGAATCGAGATTCAGCAGGAACAGGTGTGTATCCGTCCCGCCGGACACCACGTGATAGCCCCGTGCGGCGAACCCCTCCGCCAAGGCCCTGGCATTGTCCAGGATACGTTGCTGATAGGCGGTAAAGCTCGGGGCCAAGGCTTCCTTGAATGCCACGGCCTTGGCTGCAATCACGTGCATGAGCGGGCCACCTTGCAGACCCGGGAAGATGATCTTATCGACGTCTTTGGCATGCTCTTCTTTACACATCACCATGCCTGCACGCGGCCCGCGCAGGGTTTTGTGGGTGGTGGTGGTGACAAAATCGGCATAGGGGACCGGACTGGGGTGCAGCCCTGTCGCCACCAGGCCGGAAATATGCGCGATATCAACCATCAGATACGCTCCCACGAATTTCGCAATTTCCTGAAACCGCGGGAAGTCGATGACTTTCGAATAGGCGCTCGCCCCGACAATAATCATGCGCGGGCGGACTTCTTTGGCCTTTTGCTGTACCCCGTCGTAATCGATCAACTCGCTTTCGCGATCGACCCCGTAGGAAAAGGCCTGGAACAGCTTTCCAGAAAAATTGACTTTGCTGCCGTGGGTCAAATGACCGCCCTGTGAGAGGGCCATACCCAGGATGGTGTCGCCGGGTTTCATGACCGAAAGGTACGCCGCCATGTTGGCGGTGGAACCTGAATGCGGCTGGACGTTGACGTGCTCGCACCCGAACAACTGCTTGGCCCGGGCAATGGCCAACTCTTCGACTTCATCCACGAACTGGCAGCCGCCGTAATAGCGCCGCCGAGGATAGCCTTCCGCGTACTTGTTGGTCATCAGCGACCCCTGCGCGGCCAGAACCGCAGGGCTCGCATAATTTTCCGAAGCAATCAGCACCAGCTTGTCACGCTGTCGCTCTTCTTCAGCGCAAAAAGCCGCGTAAACCTCGGGGTCTTCTTGTCGAACGGCTTCCAGGGTCCCGATAACGTTGTCCATCATTCGTCCTGGGGTTCAGGCGCTTCCGCCGGATCAACGGCGGCGGTCGCATCCTCGGCTTCATCGCTTGGGGTCTGAGCCTGGGCCTCTCCACCCTGTTTCACAAGACTCACCGACACATTGGCGATGATGTCCCGATGCAACTTGATGCCAATGGTAAACGTGCCCAACTCTTTCAGGGGATTGGCCAATTGAATTTTTCGACGGTCCACGTCGAATCCTTCGGCGGACAACCCGGCTTCCAGGTCCTTCATGGTAATGGCCCCGAACAGCTTGTCATCCTTGCCGGTCTGGACCGGAAACGTCAGCGAGACGCCAGACAGTTTCCTGGCAAGTTCCTGGACCTCGTGTTCGACTTTCTTTGCCTTATGGGCCGTCACTCGCTTGGCATGTTCCAAGGCCCTCACGTTACGGGGGTTGGCCTCCAAGGCTTTTTGACGCGGGATCAAGTAATTTCGTGCATAGCCGTTGGCCACGTCGAGCACGTCTCCCACGTACCCCAAACTGTCGATATTTTCTTGAAGAATCACCTTCATCGTTACGCTGCCTCCTCTTCTCCACCAAAGGGTAGCATCATAAGGTCCGTATGGGGAAAATGTCAATTTGAAGCCGGTGCACGGCACACCAGCCGTTGCGCCATCCCGGCTCCATCACGCTGGACACGTTCGGCAAGCGTCCTCTACAATGCCCTCATGCTGCGTCATTGCACCAGGCTTGCTCCCGTGAAAACGGCGGTGATGTCGGTCCTGAGCGTGGGATGCCTGGCCTTGACCATGCTCATGTCTCATGCGTTTGTCGCGCAACGGGCCGAAAACGTCGCCCTGGCGCAGGCTACTGACCGGGACGTCCTCGACCTGACGTCTTTAAACATCCGGCTGAGTCAAAGGGGGATTCATCCGCCGAAGCATCTGGTCAAGGCCATCGTAGAATTGCCGCACGTTCAAGCGGCCCGCGCCAAGATCGCGCCGTCGCCGAAATCCGCCGTATTGGAAGATGACCATCACAACCGTGCGCTCATCCTGTCGGTGCTGGACGATGACCGCCTGCAAATCCACGTGCTCGACGACCTCGATTTCGCGCAGCACGTTCCGTTTGTCACGGCCTGTGCCGAGAATCGAGGGTGCGCCTTTGATCGGCACCCAATCACGGGTGGACTGGGCTGTGTGGCCATTTGTATTCAGCAGTCGCTCGATCCCAACCGCGAGCCATGAAACTGTCTGACCTCCTCAACGCATTTGCCGCCCGGTTGGCGGACCACAAAAACGCCGCGGGCGCATCCGACGGGTTGCTCGAATCCCGCGCCACACAGGATCTCGGAACAGCCGGCACCCTGCACCTATATGCCATGGAGGTCCCCGCGGGCACGACGTTTCTGGAAGACGTCCCCGTCACCATCGTGCCACCCGGAGATTTGGAACCGACCGGCGGCTTCCTGTTGCGGCGACAGGGCAACACTGTCCTGGTCCAAACCCAGGAGACATTAGGGCAATCCATACTCGACAATACGCTCGTGCCGGATACCACGGAATTTTTTCGCCTGGCTTCGGAGCGACTGGGCGACATGGCGGCGCACCCCGAATCCTACGCCCTGGGACCCGCCGAACGGCTGACGCCGTGGCTGGACCCGGAACACAACGAAACCAATACCTCGGCGAGGACCGGGGCCTCGGCGGCCATTCTGACCACCGTCTGGCATGACGACCAAGCCGCGCGTTGGACCAAACTCGGCACGCTGGCGGTGAACCTGATGCGACACAATAAACGCGTGCTGCTGGTGGCGCCGACACACGACGCCGTGGATCGCTTACTCGGCTTCCTGGCCAAAACCCTGCGGAACGCCGCCCTGCCTTTTGCCAGTCTGTTGAGCCGCTACGAAATTGCGATGCTCCAGCAAGCCGAAGGCATTTCACTCGGCCAATTGGGATTTGAAGTGCAAATGCACAAATTTTTCGCCAAATCCCGGTCGCACAAGGATACCCTTCGCCAGAAATATGAACGCTTTCGCGAACTCATCCCGGTCCTGGCCTACAAAGGGCAGAAACAACGGGACATGGATGAAGTCAAATTACTGGAATGGCGGCTCCTGGCCCAGGTGAGTGAGTTCCAGCGGAAAATCAAAGAGATCGACCACCTGCTCGCCAAGTACGACAGCCTGCCCATCTGGAAACGGCTCGGTATGCAGACCATGGGCAAGAACATGGAAACCCTGAGCGACTACCGGAAACTCTATACCGGCAACATCGCGGCACTGATGAAAGAGGTGGAGATCGCACAGGCTCGAATCCGCGAATTGTCTCCCGAGGCCGCGATGCCGAAAGAGATGCGGCCGGAATACGAGGCGTTGAAAGACGACATTGCCAAGCTGGGGGGTACCCAGAAAGTTCGTGAACTGCTGGCCGCCAACGAGGCCACCAACCGGCAGGCCTTCATGCAGAACAAACGGTTGGTCGTCTCGACCCCGGGAAGAATCGTGACCGATCCCTTGTTCAAACGTATGCGCTTCGACGTGTTGATTGCAGACAATGCCCCGCAGATTCCAGCCCCGTTTTTACTCGGCGCCGCCGGACTCATTCGAGAACAGATCATCATCGCCGGCGACACCGGGGATCTTGAAGGCCCGCAACGCCTCTGGCGTCAACAGTACCCGGAACTTTCCGAACCGTCTCGTGCCGCTTCGGCACCATGAGCCTTGACGCCCATCCGGGCAAAAGCCGATAATTATGAGGCATTCACTTCGTTCAGAACACGCTCCATGCCGAAGTGGCGAAACTGGCAGACGCACTAGATTCAGGGTCTAGCGCCCCTTGGGGTGTGCGGGTTCAAATCCCGCCTTCGGCACCAACCTCCGCTTTCCTGATTAGTTCATCTTCGTTCGCTAAAATCCTCAAACGTATCGTCATTGACGATGTTTTTAATTGTGTGATTGACGAAGCGAGGTTTCTATGGTCAGGGTTCTCCGATAAGTTGATATTTGGCGATCCGATAGGCGACTTGACGCGGCGTCATGCCCAACAATCTCGCCGCCTTCGCCTTGACCCATCCTGTTTTCTTGAGGGCATCTCGCAGACGGTCCCGTTCGATTGCATCCAAGCGTGCGGAGAGTGTTTGCGGGGATGCAGGGCTGTTCGACTTGGTGGTGGGCTGAGATTGCACGGTTCGCATGTGGTCAAAATACGGCGTGAGTGATTCGGGAATGGCTTCCAAATCGACACGCGAGGTCTCTGCAAGGACGACCAGCCGTTCAATGCAATTTTGTAATTCTCGAATGTTTCCGGGCCAATGGTAGACACTCATCATGTGAACCAAGTCCTGCCCCAATTGAATGTGACGGCTATTGGCGTCATTGAATTTCTCGAGAAAATGCACAATGAGCAAAGGCACGTCGTTCCGCCGGGCACGTAAGGGAGGAAGCGTGAGTGGCACGACGTTCAGCCGGTAATACAAATCTTCCCGAAACTCGCCAGTATGGACCATGGCTTCGAGATGACGATGCGTCGCGGCAATCACCCGGACGTTCACCGAGAACGTTTCCTCACCTCCAACTCGTTCGAAGGTTTTCTCCTGAAGAACGCGAAGAAGCTTCACCTGCGTTGACAGAGGAATATCCCCGACCTCATCCAGAAACAACGTTCCGCCGGATGCCTGTTCCAGCCGTCCTTTTCTGGCCTGATTCGCACCCGTGAAGGCTCCACGTTCCTGTCCAAACAGGGTCGTTTCAATCAGGGTTTCCGGAATCGCCGCGCAATGCACCACCACGAAGGGTTGCTCGGCACGTTCACTCAAGGAGTGAATCCTTTGCGCCACCAATTCCTTGCCCGTCCCGCTTTCGCCGCGAAGCAATACCGTCGCCGAGGTGTTCGAGATCCGCCGGACGGCAGCTTCCACTGATTGCATCGCCGTGCTGTCTCCAATAAGCACCGGCGCCGGTTTCTTTTTCCTTCGATCGCTCGACGGTGTCGGTGCATCACCGGCCTGCTTGAGGCGTGAGGATGACTCGGCAATCTCGCAAGAACGACCCGGAGCCTTCCCCGTTGCGGATTCTTGATTCAACAAGTCCAGGGCCTGGCCAATCCGGGCTTCGGGAGCATCCTCTCGATCCAGAATAGCCCACAGTCGCGTGATGAGCTTGTCGTCGTCCTTTGAGAGTTCTCGTTTCATCGTTCCGTTCACGCCTGCATAAAACAAAAGGCCCCGGTAGGTCCACGTGCACACTCGGTGCTCCGTGGCTTCCCGGCGCCTTTGCCTTGGTACACGATCGACTGCCCGATTCAGAAAGTTTCCCCGTACTCGACGGATGTACGGCAAGCCTTCTCTTCGGCCAAAAAAAAACGTCCTTTCCCCATCTTCATTGGGGAAGGACGTTCATTGTCCTCGCGCAACTTGTCTCAGTCAGCGTAATGACGGCTTTGTCATTGTCGATTGTAGTTAACCGCACTTTTCTTTTTTTGTCAATGGGGCACATTGGTTGCAGTCGTTGACCATGTCCCTTCCCTCCAACCCTCTCCCGCGGTGAAAAGAGGGTGTTGATACAAACCTGACAAAATTGTCGGATTCGGACAAAGATGTCATGACCCTGACAATGATGCACTGTACACACTCCGTCTGAAGTCAACTCCGAACTTTAATAAAATTCAATACTTGGTTATGAAAAAGAAAGTGGCACTGTTCTTGCTTTCTTCTTTTCATAGAGACAGTACGGTGCCGACAGAAGCCCCGTACATGACAGAGCAGTCAAAGTCGTTCTGGCAATGACGCCAGGCCTGAGAGTTTTCAGAACTCTTGGCTTGGCGTTTTTTTGTTTTCGTGGTCGGCGTAAAACACGGTTGGCACATTCACGCTTTTTCAAATCCCAGGAGGAGCCATGGCACACAGCATTCATCATACTGAAAACTCTGGATCCCCGATTAAAAATGTCGGGGATGACAGAAGGGAAATCGGGGATGACAGAAGGGAAGTCGGGGATGACAGCAATCGAGAGGAAACCTTCGCTTCTGAGGAGTACCTCTCCAAGACACTTGAAGTAGCCGTGACGAAAGCCGTGTTGCAGGCGAGTGGTCCAACGCGACGACAATTGCTCGCCGGTGTCGGAAGCGCGGCGCTGGTCGGCCTGATCAGCGAGTTTCTTCCTCTTTCCCAATTGCAGGCACTTGGCCGCGGACCCCGTGGGTAAACCGGAAAAAACGGATCTGGGGATCGGGTTTATTCCCATTACCTGTGCAACGCCGATTATCATGGCCGAACCCATGGGGTTCTACAGCAAGCATGGTCTGAACGCCAAAGTCAAACGGGCAGCAGGGTGGGCCATGGTCCGGGATTGGGCGATCAACAAGGACGTGGACGCCGCGCATATGCTCTCGCCTATGCCCTTGGCCATCACTCTTGGCGCGGGGTCGCCGCAGGTCCCGTTCTATATGCCCGCCGTGGAAAATATCAACGGGCAAGCCATTACCCTTCACAACAAACACAAAGGCGTGAAAACGGCCGCGGATATGAAAGGATTTCGCTTTTGCGTGCCCTTTGATTATTCCATGCACAATTACCTGTTGCGCTATTTCCTGGCCGACGGCGGGGTGCATCCGGACAAGGACGTGCAGATCCGCGTGGTGCCGCCCCCGGAAATGGTCGCCAACCTGAAAGCGGGCAACGTGGACGGCTATCTGGCTCCTGATCCTTTTAACCAACGCGCGGTGTACGAAAACGTTGGTTTCATTTACAAGCTCTCGAAGGACATTTGGGACAAACACCCATGCTGCGCGTTTGCGATCTCACAGGAATTCGCCACGACGTATCCCAATACGTTCCTCGCCTTGTTCCGGGCGATCGTCGATGCCACCCATTACGCGTCGAATCCTGCGAACCGGAAGGAAATCGCCAAGGCCATTTCTCCAGCGAATTATTTGAACCAGCCGAGAATCGTCCTGGAACAGGTGCTGACCGGGACGTTTGCCGACGGGTTGGGCGGGATTCAGAAGGTCCCGAGTCGCATCGATTTCGATCCGTATCCCTGGCATTCCATGGCCGTCTGGATCCTGACCCAGATGAAACGGTGGGGCCATTTGAAAGAGGACGTGAATTATCAAAAGGTCGCGGAGCAGGTCTATCTCGCAGCGGAGTGCGACAAGGTGTCCAAAGGTCTGGGCTATCCCACGCATGCCAAGACCATGACAACGCACGTCATTATGGGCAAGACGTTCGATCCCATGAAGCCGGAAGCGTATGTGAAGAGTTTCCCCATTCACAGCATGGCGTAGCCCTTTCACCCCAGCCCTCTCCCTATTTCCCGCTTTATGCGGGAAATGGGAGAGGGTGTTGGGCTCAGTGAACACAGATTGGAATACACATGGGTATCAAATCGACACAGCATCCGTTCTTCATTTCCATCTTTTTTCTCGGGATTTTTCTGTGCGCGTGGCACATCGCTACCATCAGTCCCCCGTTCGATCCTACGGGCAAGACGGACGAGGAATTGATGGTCATGGAGTTCAACGGCGATATCATGCAAACCGACGACGGTCGATACGTCTGGAATCCGGAAAAGGAGAAGGTGAAAGGGGTGCCGGGTCCCATGACGGTGATGGAGAAAGCCTGGGTCGAATTGAACGAGGCCTTTGTGATTAAGGGAACCAACGATCACGGGATCGCGTTTTTGGTGGGCTATACGGTCTCGCGATTTGCCGTGGGGTTCCTGGTTGCCTCCGGGGTGGCCATTCTGGTGGGGATTATTTTGGGATTGAACCAGATGCTGTTTCGCGCGCTGAACCCGTTCATTCAGATCCTGAAGCCCATCTCACCCTTAGCCTGGATGCCCTTGCTCCTGTACACGGTCAAAGATCCGAAATGGACGGCGATCCTGGTGGTGTTCATGGCCGCGGTCTGGCCGACCCTGGCCACCACCGCTTTCGGCGTGAACTCCCTGCGGAAGGAATATTTGCAGGTGGCCGCCATTCTCCAGTTGTCGTGGTTCAAGCGGCTCTACAAGGTCATTCTTCCCGGAGCCGCACCGACCATCGTGAACGGCCTGCGCATTTCGTTCGGAAGTGCGCTGGTCGCCGTGGTGCCGGCGGAGATGTTGCTGGGGGAACTGGGCGTGGGCTACCTGAGCTGGATTGAATGGAACAACCTGGATATTGCCGGGGTCATCTTCGCCATCCTGGTGGTGGGGACCGTCGGCGTGGTCCTGGATTCGGGGTTTAACAAATTGGCCGGTCTGGTCACCTATCAGGAGTAACCTTATGTCTTTTCTCGCCATCGATCATATGAACAAGTACTTCCCGAGTCATTCCGGGAACGGTACGGTCTGCATCTTCGAAAACGTCACGGTCAAGATCGACAAAGGGGAGTTCGTCACCGTGATCGGCCATTCCGGATGCGGCAAGAGCACACTGCTGAACATCATCGCCGGATTGGAAACGCCGACCGAAGGCGGAGCCATCCTGAACGGGCAGGAAGTCTCGGGCCCGGGATTGGACCGGATGGTGGTCTTTCAAAATTTTGCCTTGATGCCGTGGATGACGGTCTTCGAGAACATCGCCCTGGCCGTCCGCTCGGCGTATCCCACCTGGAGTGCTCAGGAGATCAAGGCGCACGTGCAGAAATACATCACGCTGGTCGGCCTGCAAGGGGCCGAAACCAAAAAACCCACGGCCCTGTCCGGGGGGATGAAACAACGGGTCGGACTGGCTCGCGCGTTTTCCATTGAACCGAAGGTGCTCCTGCTGGACGAGCCGTTTGCGCAAATCGACGCGCTGACCAGGGGCGTGATTCAGGAGGAATTGGTGCAGATGTGGAATGCGACCCGCAACACGGTCTTTATGGTCACGCATGACGTGGACGAAGCCATCCTGCTTTCCGACCGCATCATGCTCATGACCAACGGGCCTTCGGCAAGGATTGCGGAAATCGTGGACGTCACCATCACCCGGCCACGATCACGGGAAACGATTATTGAAGACGAACACTATTACAAGATTCGAAACCATATCATTCATTTTCTCGTCCGCCATGCCTCGCACGGACAAACGGATGGGAAAGGAGATCATACAGAACGGTCCGGCCCCGTCGAGATCAACTTCCGCGATCAGGCGACGACCACGTCTGAACCCGCACTCACACACTAGAAAGGAGCCATCATCATGAATGATGCGAAAGCAGTCATAAAAGCCAAACGTCTGGAAAAAAACATTGCGATTGCCGACGTCGCGGCAGCGGTGGGGAAAAGTCCGACCTTCGTCGCCGCCGCCTTGACCGGCAATCACCGGTTGACGCCCGAGCAGGCGGCGACCGTCGGAAAACTGTTGGGCCTGGATCAGGAATCCACCGCCAGCTTGAGCCGGTTTCCGGTTCGGGCGGATTTCCCGAACATGAGCGATCCATTCAAGTATCGACTGCTTGAAGTGATTGGCGTGTACGGCGATGCCTTGCGGGAGATGGCCAATGAGATGTTCGGAGACGGCATCATGAGCGCCATTGATTTTTCACTCGATATGGAAAAGGTGAAGGGAAGCCAGGGAGAAGATCGTTGCAAGATCACCTTGAACGGCAAGTGGCTCGAATATAAAACCTTCTAGGCAGGTCGACGCCACCTGCCGGGCAGGCGCCCTCTTCAATTCCTCCTGCTTGTTCAGAGCGCGCCTGCTTCCCTCCCCCCTCACCCTGTTATCCTTGCAGCTCTTGGCGAGAATTCGGATCTGTTTTTTCCTGTCATCCCCGACCCCGATCGGGAACCCAGTTCTTTTTGTCGGGAATGACGGAAGAGAGTTGTTTTTTCCTTGTCATACAGAGCATCATGGGTCTTCTTCTCACCTGCAAAGGAGTTGCACTCATGACCAATCGTTTGGGAACGACCGCGCTGCTGCCCCTTGCGGCTTTCAGCATCGTGGGCCTTCTAGCCATGACCGCGCCGGTTCAGGCTGCCACGATCCAGGGCTTCGGCGCCTTGAAATTCGGCATGACCCCCGCAGAAGTCGAGGCGCTTGAAGACTGCTCAAGCCAGACCCAATGCCTCTATGATCTTCTGGGAAAGAATCGTTACTTTACCTTGGCCTATGGCCCAAGCGCAGGCGCTCCGTCCGGGGACGGGAGTACGCCGACGACCCTGAGCCACATCGACATTGAAATGGGCACGTATACGCAGGAATGGTTTCTTGAAGTCTTTGAGGTGCTGGCCTCACAATATCCCGTCAGCCACCAGCCCACTGACCCGGAACAGGCGGTCTTTCGCGATGGCACCGCCCAGGAACTGGTGTTCGGGTTTGTGGACGGCTTTGTGCTGCTGAAAATCGTGCGGCGACCGTTCGGGAACATGATCATTCACGTCGTCTTTCAGGATACCGCCCACGCCCAAAGCCAGCGCGATACGTGGAACGCCGCCGTGACTCCTTAGCCGGACAGACAACCCATGCCGAACCCCGATCATCCCGTCGTCGAATGCACGAACTTGAATCCATTTGCCGTTGTCACCGGAGCTTCACGAGGGATCGGGGCCGCCTATGCCCGCGTCCTTGCAAACCGGGGCTATGACCTGTTGCTGGTCTCCCGTGACGAGACGCGACTCACGCAACTCGCCCATGAACTCGAAACGAACCACGGCATTCAAGCCCACGTGTTCATTGCCGATCTGTCCAGGCCTGATGCCGCCCATCAATTATTCGTGGAAAGCCGGCAATACCGGCAAACCCCGGACATGCTGATCAACAACGCCGGGTTTGGATTGTACGGGGAATTCGTCTCCCACCCGCTCCCGCGCATCCAGGAGATGTTGCACGTGCACGTCCGAACCGTGGTGGAAAGTATCCGGTTGTTTCTGCCGGGAATGCTCGAGTGCAGGTCCGGCACCATTATCAACGTGGCTTCCGTCGCCGGCCTGCTCCCTATCCCGCATTTCGCGGAATATTCCGCTACCAAAGCGTTCCTGGTGTCGTTTTCAGAAGCATTGGCTGAGGAAACGCGCAACACCGGCGTGGCGATCCAAGCCTGTTGCCCGGGACAAACGGAGACCGATTTTCACGCCTCCGCCGGCTTTCGTCCGCCCGGGTTCCTTCGCATGCAAACGGCCGACCAGGTGGTGCATGCGTCCCTGGCTGCATTGCCGGACAAGGGCCCCGTCGTGACCATCGGCTGGCAGGGAAAGTTGACGGCTTTGGCGATGCAATGGTTGCCACGGATGTTCCTCATCAAAAGCGTTGGGCGAATCACCAAGCTGGCAACCCGGTCAGGCCCTACGGCTTGACGGTTCGTCCAAGGCTTCGAGGCAGCGCGCGTCGTCCACTCGTGGATCATTGACCAGCCGGCTGACCGGCACCGCGATCATGGCGTCTGCGGGAAAGGACGTCAGGAATGGGGCCAGGCACATCGCATCCTGCAAACCGGGATCCAGCCACGGTTCATACGCCACGGGTGGCAAAATAACCGGCATCCGGTCATGGATCGAGGCCAAGCGTTCGTTGGGAGTCGTGGTGAGGATTGCGCACGATTCGATGGTCTGCCCATCAGCACCCGTCCACCTGTCCCACAACCCGGCGAATGCAAACGGACGTTCACTGTTCAACCGGATATGGTAGGGCTGCTTTCGTGAGCCTTCCCGTTTCCATTCATAATAGCCGTCCGCCAGCACCAGACAGCGACGCTCTCGAAATGGTGTTCGAAAGGACGGCTTTTCCGCCACGGTTTCCGCACGGGCATTGATCAGCTTCACCCCTATGGCGGGGTCCCCGGCCCACGAGGGGAGCAATCCCCACCGCAGCATGACCGCCTCACGTTTCCGCGACGAGAGCCCTGCTCGCACACAGGCGACCCATTGAGAAGGCGCCACGTTATAGCGCGGGTCGAAATCCGGGACTGCCTGGAGTTGAAACTCTTCGGCAATCACCTCGGGCGTGCAGGCTAAGGTATATCGTCCGCACATCTGGCTCGCGTCCTTCATCGTTTCGCCAATGGGCTGCGCCATTAGCTCTCCGACTCCCTCTCAAGGGAGGAATAATTAATGAACTGAGAGGCCAGGGGCCGGACGCGGTTACTCCTGCGTTCTGAAGTGAAGTCTGACCGTCAATTCTCCATCGACGAAATCGTCCCCGTTCATTTGGGGGTCGAACGTCCACTGTTTGAGGGCTTGTACGCCGGCCAGGTTGATGAGGCGCTTTTTCGCGGGAACCAGGACCACGAGCGTGGTCTCCGCTGTCTTGCTGACCAGAATGCGGGCTTTCATCCAATCATCGATTTCCTGTCCTTGTAACGCCGGCGGCATGGTGGGCCACGGAGTGTACTTGGGGACCGGACCAAGCTGTTGATCCTTGTTCAGCTTGAGTCCATGCACGTGTACGGTCTCCAGGACTTCCACCTGTTCATCCTCCAAGTGATCCAACTCATGGGTGGGACCGTCGCCATGGCCATGGGTGGAATCACCGACCTGGCTCCATACAAACAGGGGGCTCATGACCAACAAGGCACTGGCCATCACGAGAAACATCCGGACGGGCTTCATCCTGTAAACCTCCTTCATCTTTCTCCATTCACGCGGAAACGGGAATCCAGTAATGTATGTTCCTGTATCATTTCTCCCGGCTCCCCTTCCCCCTCACCCCAGCCCTCTCCCTCCGGGGGAGAGGGAAGAAAACACCTTATACCTGCAAGAGATGGCCACGGAGTGCTCGAGATTGACTGCGGCTCACTCGTAATTGCTGTGTATTCGTCAACGTCACGAGATAGGATCCTCCCGGCATGGGAGTAATTTTTCTGATCGACTCGACGTTGACCAAAGCCCCGCGACCGACTCGAAGAAACCGCTTGGGGTCCAGCTTGGCCTCCAACGTTTTCAACCGGTAATTCATCGTATAGCGTTCCTTATCCATCGTCGTTACGTGCATCAACTCCCCCTCGGAGACAACCGACGCAATACGATGAACAGGCAACAAATAAATATCGTCGCGTTTGCGAATGGGAAACCGGTCAATATACTGCCCTGCAAGTGCCGGCAAAGGACGATTCCCCGGTCCGGGCTGCTCGCCACTGACCTGCTCTGCCAAGGCGTCCCGTTCGAGTCTTCCACGGGCGCGATCGATCGTGGTGCAGAGACGGCCTCGATCAACAGGTTTGAGGAGATAATCCAACGCTTCAATTTCAAAGGCGCTCACCGCGTGCTCATCGAACGCCGTCACAAAGACCACCAGGGGGACGCGGCCGTGGCGCAAGGACCGGACGATGGATAACCCATCCATTTCCGGCATCTGCAAATCAAGGAAGGCCAAGTCCGGTTGGGTGCGCTCAATCAATCGCATGGCCTCCATGCCGGTTTGGGCTTCCCCTACAATCTCGACGTCTTCAAATGAGCGCAGCATGGACAGAAGAAATTGTCTCGCCGGACGTTCGTCATCGGCGATGATCACACGTAACGTCATGGCCATGCGATTCCGTGTCCTTGTGAAAGTGCCGAAGCATGCGTGACCTCATGACCATCGAGTGGAATCAGGAGGTCCACCACCGTCCCATGCTTCACGCTGCTTTTGGCGTCCATTATGGTGCCTCGGCGTTCACGGGAGAATTTTGTTCGTCCATGCTTCACGCTGCTTTTGACGTCTATTGTGGCGCGTTCGCCGTAGTGCAGCGATAACCGTTGTCTGATATTGGACAGACCAAGCCCGGTTCCCCGGCCATTCCCATTACGGACGGAGCCGGCTTCGCCCCCCGTGTTCCATACTTGAAGGTGCAACCGCGACGGGAGGCTCTGTTCCCGGCCATCGCCCGCTGCTTCAATCCATGCCGCAATCTGAACCCGCCCCCCCGATGCCGAAGGCTGAATGCCGTGCTTGACGGCGTTCTCCACCAATGGTTGCACAATCAACGCCGGGATTGGCACGTCACGTACCGACTCCGGAACATCGACATGGACCGTCAGCCGATCCTCGAAACGCATCTGTTCAATTGCCAGGTAAGCCTGTATTAAATCCATTTCATGCCCAACGGTCGTCAATTCTTTATCCAACCGCTTTAACACGCTTCTCAGGAGATCGGTCAATTGCAGGAGCGTGTCAACGGCCTTCACCGGAGACGTCTGGATCAAATAGCCGATCGTGGTGAGGGCATTGAAGAGAAAATGGGGATTCAATTGCGCGCGCAACGCCCGCAGTTCCGATTCGGTCGCCAATTTTTGTATTTCCTGTTCCCGGAAGGCCTGCACACAACGTTCATGGGTGACGCGCACTATCGTAATGCGACGGGAAATCAGGTGCGCCAGGGATTCCAGATGATACAGATCATCGGACAAAAGCCTCCACCCATGAGGGAGTGGCCCGATTTTGATGCAATAGCGAGGAGGATCAACCGTTGGAATCTCCACGGTCACGTGGGGAGCGTCATGCGCCACGATCGGCTTTCGCGACGGGGAACCATCGTCAATTTCGTGTGCCTGTATGGACATCCATACGATCTCTTCCGTGGACAGCACGGCTTTCAACATTGCGCAACATTGATCCATGATCGCTTCCGGTGTGTCCCGTCGTGTGATGGCCTGCGCCACGTCATCCTGGAATTTCTCGTAATCCGGTCGCCGCAAGACCACCGTATCGACGACCCACGACGCCCCGCGAGAGACATAGGGATAGAGCAACGCGGTCCCGACCCACAATCCGATAAGAATCGCGTCCATGAACGAGGCCGGCTGTTCCAATTGCAAGGCACCCAGCCCCGCATACAGACCCATCGCAATGCCGACCAAGCCCATGAGCGAAAGCGCCCGCTTCAAGAAAATGTCGCCGAAGGCAAAGCGAAAGTCCTGATACAAAATGGCAACCGCCAACGGCAATGAGGCATGGTGCCCGATCAACTCCATCCACCACACGTATTCACCGGATTGATGGTGGCTGAACGGTATCGCAGCCGCGGCAATCGCGGCCAGGGCCACCATCCCGGCGTGGTGATCCCACCCCTGTTGCCTGACGGTATCGGCGAGCACGATCGCCAGCAGCACGACAAAGCCGACGGCCAGCAGGCTCATCGCCTCGACCGCGATGACGGTTGCACCCGGCATGACGGCCAGCAGGTTGAACGCGGCGGCTCCGATGCTCAAGGCATACGCTCCCGCGAGCAGGACGTACCGGTTCCGCCCGATACGCCGGCGCACCACGGATTGCAGAAATGAATGGACCACGACGGCCGGGAGAAAGCCCAGGGCGGAGAGCGCCGTCACGTGCAGCAGGTGATGCAGCCAACCGGGCGAAGCGGCAGGCAGGAGAAACGAGACTAATTCGCCCACGTTCCATAATAAGCCCAGAACCGCGGTCCACAGAGACAACCGCCTCAAGGGCGTCACCTGAGCATTGTTCACGTTTCGTAAGACGGATTGCCGGGGTGCCTGTAACACCAGGACCAGGATCATGGCGTAAAGAATCGCGCCGGTGATGAAACCGATGGGGTGCGCAAGAAGGCCTACGGCTGTGTTCGTCATGCTCTTCGTCTTCCGGGAACGGGGTTACGGGCAGTATAGGAGACGGGACAATGCGCGGCAATCCATTCCATATGAGCGGCGGCATTCTTCACATAAACGGACAGTTTGTGCCAATTAACAGACATCCTTCGTAGAAAGCCATCGGAGAGGCGAACGTGTTTTCGTTCAGGAAGCGGATTCGGCAGCAGGCGGTCAGGATTCCAGGCCGTCGGCGATCTTCCGGGCAAGGACATCTCCATCGTCAAGCGACTTGGCATCCCACCCTATTCCCAAACCCGATCCATCGCCTTCTTTCGGAATGATGTGGAAATGCACGTGCCCAATGGCTTGGTGGGCCGGAGCACCGTTGTTCTGCAGGACGTTGAAATCCGCGGTCCCCGTAGCCTTGCGTACCGCACGGCACAGACGCGGCAACACACGACCGATGGCCGCGGCAGATTCATCCGACAGTTGATCCAAGGTTTCAGCCGGCTCTTTCGGAATGACCAGGGTATGGCCATGGGACAAGGGATAGATATCCAGGAAGGCCAGGACGTACTCGTCTTCATAAACCTTATGACACGGAATCTCACCGTCCAGGATTTTTTGAAAGATCGTCATCACGCGCAGAATAAGCCAAACCTCTCAACCGTGGCAAGCGGCCTTGTACGTGGCCGTCACAATGCGCTACCCTGTAGTCGAAATCCGAATATTCCCGGTGGCGTCCCATGCCGAAACAACAGAGTTCGTCGAACCCCCTCGACACTTTTCGCCTTTCCCTCCCTACGCCTGCCGGCGACCTCCAGGCCGAGATTTCTGTCCCGACAAGTTTTATTCCGGTGTCGGATATTGTCCCGTTGATGCGTTCCTTGGGGGAAGGAGCCCTCAAGCTCGAAGAAACGAACGTGCAACAGGCGGGACAAACGATTTCCTGTCAAAAAGGGTGTGGGGCCTGTTGCCGCGTGATGGTGCCGGTTTCTCCCCCGGAAGCCTTTACGCTCAAGAAGGGGGTCGAGCAATTACCTGCCCCGCATCGAGACCGGATTCGTCAGCGTCTTTCCAAGGTTAAGGTCGCCTTGGACGAGGCCGGCCTCCTCGGCCGGCTCGTGCAATTATCCGAAACCCGCACACAGTTGTCGGACGCGGATATGGAGCCTATCAACCAAGCCTATTACGCCCGGCGTCTCCCATGCGTCTTTCTCGAAGATGAATCGTGCAGCATTTATGAATTTCGCCCCGCGGCCTGCAGGGAATACCTCGTGACCTCACCAGCCAAGTTCTGCCAGGACATGACCGATCCGGCCGTTACGCCCGTCTCCGTGCCGTTTCGCATCGCCACGGTCTTAAGTCTCATGTGGGCGAAGCTGACCGGAGGCCCGGCACGATTGATTCCCCTCCCCATTGCCCTGGATTGGGCGGACCGGCATGACGAAGAAAACAAGGCGTATGAAACCGGGAGCACCTTGCTTGAAATGGGGATGGAAAAAATTTGGGGCTTCCTGCGTCAACGAACGTAGCCAGTCGCTCGAAGGCATTCAGACTCCTCTCAATCCTGTGTGTTTGGTTTCTCTTGGGCAAGCGGTCCACAAATGCACAATCTTGACAAGCAAACGCGCCGGTGTGATAGAAGAAAGTGTTTGTTATCTTGATCAAAGAGAGGCTGATTGCGGATGCGAGTCTTTATTTACTCAGAAAACCTGAACACGACCCAGTTGAAACGACGGGCCCCCGAACACCGGTTTTTGTTCAAGGCCTACCTCCCGGACCACACCATTCACTTCCCGCGCTTTTCCTCGCAATGGCGATGCGGCTTGGCCAGCATCACCCCGTCGCCTGGAGAACGCGTGTGGGGATCGGTGTTTGAACTCACCGACGAAGACCTGAAGATCCTGGATGCCTATGACGGGGAAGTCCCGGAAGGGGCGTTCCGGCATCTGGAAGTGACCGTCATGACGGAAGACGAGCAAAAAGAATTGGTGACCACCCACGCGGCCAATCCGATTGGCAAGTTTCGCGTCAAGGACGACTACCTGGATTTCATCAGGAAAGGCGTCAAGCACTGGGATTTGCCGGAAGAATGTCTCGAGACGTGGGAACTGTTTCGCCCTCGGAAATAACCGTCCGGCACTGGCTGCATCCAGTTCATCATATTCTGCCAACTCTCATACATACTGACACCGAAAGGAGTCGTCATGCCCAAGCCGAAATATCATATTGTCGTGTGCACCAACACCAGACCGCCGGGTCACCCGAAACCCTCCTGCGGTGCGGAGGGCTCTCAAAATATCCTGATGAATCTCAACATGGGTCTGATGGAACGAGGATTTCAACCGGGAGAAGTACTCGTGACCGGCAGCACCTGCCTCGGTCCCTGCGAGCATGGCCCCACCGTGGTCGTCTACCCGGATGGGACCTGGTACTCCAAAGTCAAAGAAGAGCACGTGCCCTTGATCCTGGATGAGCATATCAAAAAGGGAACACCGGTGGCTGAGTGTCATCCCGACTCCATCTGGACCTAGGGAAACCTCAACCGTCCTCTTCTGATCATGTCTGCGCACCACGCCCCGCGCGAGCACGAATCCGGGCATCAGGCGCCCCCTGCCGAACACAAGGCACGCGCGCCCATTTCCATCGAGTGCGGCATCATGACGTGCAGCGATACGCGGACCCCGGAAACCGACAAGAGCGGGCAACTCATTAGGGAGTTACTGACGAAGATCGGCCATCGCATCGGGGCCTATCACGTGGTGAAGGACGAGCCAGCTGAAGTCCGGACACTGGTCCGGCAATTGGGAGCGCAGCCTGGACTCGAGGCCCTCATCATCAATGGCGGCACCGGCATTTCCCGTCGCGATTCCACGTTTGAAGCCGTAGACGCCCTCCTGGAAAAGCGATTGCCTGGCTTCGGGGAACTCTTTCGCTACCTGTCCTACAAGGAAATCAGTTCGTCCGCGATGCTCAGCCGAGCCACCGCCGGCCTCTATCAGGGAATCGTGCTGTTCTCGATTCCCGGCTCAAGCGGCGCGGTCCGCTTGGCCATGGAAACCCTCATCATTCCCGAACTCCCGCACATTGTCGGGGAAATGCGGAAATAAGAACCAACGATCGTTGGTTCTTACCTCAGTGTTTGTAGGTCAGGTTGGCGAAGCGTCACCTGACTGCCTCGCGGTGTGACAAGGCCAGCCCGTGTCGGATGACGCTATGCTCATCCGGCCTTCTCACTCTACCCACTCTGTCTTTCCTCTTGCTGTCATCCCCGACCTGATCGGGGATCCAGGAGAATTCTTTGTTTTAGACAGGTCCGCTGAATGGAGGGACAGAAAACAAAGACTCTGGATTCCCGCTAACAACCTGCGGGAATGATAAAAAGAAAGATGCGGAACGACACGCAGGCCGTCCCCTACTTGCCTAATCGTATCTTTTGGGATACAATTAGGCAATGCCTGAGATTCGCCAGACCGATGTTTATGCCCGATGGTTCAGGCGGCTTCTGGACAAACAGGCAAAGGCGCGTATCAACGCTCGTATCAGACGGCTGTCGTTGGGTAATCCCGGAAATGTTCGAGCGGTTGGGAAAGGCGTCTCAGAGCTTCGCATCGACTACGGCCCTGGCTATCGCGTTTACTTCGTACAGCAAGGGCAATTTTTGGCGATCTTGCTGGCCGGTGGCGATAAGAGTACTCAGGATCAGGATATCGAAAAGGCGCGCAATCTGGCGCGAGAGCTATAGGAGGCGGCAATGGCAAAGATACAGACGCGGCCGTGGGACGCGGCGGATTACCTGGAGACCAAGGAGGACGTCGTTCTCTACCTTGAAGCGGCTTTTGAAGATGGCGACCCGGGACTGATAGCGGCTGCGTTGGGCGACGTTGCGAGGGCACAGGGAATGACGAAGGTCGCCGCCGAAGCCGGTGTGGGCAGGGAGAGCCTCTACAAGGCACTGTCACCCGACGGCAACCCGGAGTTCGCCACCGTACTCAAGGTCATGCGAGCCTTGGGCCTCCGGCTTCACGCGTCCGCTTCGACTACCCGATAAAATTGATGGTGGAATCGGCGGGAATCCCTCATACAGTTGCTCGTAGGTCAGGTTAGCGAAGCGTACCCTGACAGCCTCATGGTGTGACGAGGCCAGCCCGTGTCGGATGACGCTACGCTAATCCGACCTGCCCACGACAAGACTCATCACCCTCACCTTTATCCTCTCCCATCAAGGGAGAGGAAATTTTCTGTACCCCCTCGCCCGATTTCCTGCATGAAGCGGGAAATAGGGAGAGGGCTAGGGTGAGGGGCAAGCTTTGCAGGTCGTCGGTCGGGAGCTTAGGGCACGAGGATGATTTTTCCGAACATTTTGCGGGCGAGCATGTGTTCTTGGGCCTGGCGGGCTTCGGATAAGGGGAAGACCGAGTCCACGACCGGACGGACGGTTCCGGCTTCGATGAAGCGGCCGGCTTCCACGAGTTCGTCACGGGTGCCCATGTAGGAGCCTCGGATCGTCAATTGCCGGGAATAGACGTAGCGCATATCCAACGGACTCTCCGGTCCGGATGTGGCACCACAGGTGATCAACCGTCCCCCGCGCGTCAATGCTCGCAAACACTGGTCCCATACCGCCTGGCCGATGTGCTCGATGACCACGTCCACCCCGCGGCCATCGGTGAACGTCAGGACGCGTTGAGTCACGTCCTCCCTGGTATGGTTGATCACCATTTCCGAGCCGATCGCTTGAGCCTTTTCGATTTTGTCGTCTTTGCCGACCGTACTGATCACCCGTGCCTCAAGCCGTCGGGCGAGTTGGATCGCCATGCTGCCGACGCCGCTCCCGGCTCCCATCACCAGCACGGTTTCCCCGGGTCGCACGTCCCCCAGGGTTTTTACCATGTGCCAAGCCGTCACCGACACCAAGGGATAGGCCGCGGCTTGTTCAAAGGTCAACCCGGGAGGCATCGGCAGGAGGTTTCTTGCCGGAACCTTGACGTATTCCGCGTAGCCTCCGTGAACCCCGGCACCCACAAGGTGGTATGTCGGGCAGAAATTATCCTTCCCGGCCAGGCAAGCCTCGCATTGCCAACAACTGATGCCGGGAGAAATGACCACGGACTGTCCGATGGGATAGACGGCGTCCGTGCCTTCCCCGATTTGTTCGACCACCCCACTCACGTCGCACCCGGAAATATGCGGAAGCGGGATCGTGTAACCGGGGATCCCCTGACGGACCCAAATGTCCAGGTGATTGAGCGCGCAGGCCTTGACCCGGACCAGGACTTCCCCGGCCTTGAGAACAGGAAGCGCAACGTCTTGAAACGTGAGCTGTTCCGGGCCGCCGTGATGATGGAAGGTGACGGCTTTCATGTAGAACGTCTATCTAAAACAGGAGTTTTCCTTCGGCCACCATGACGGCTTGGCCGCCCACCTTGATCTCCTGGATGGCATCGTCATCGGAGAACACCTGGACCGTAATCCGGGAGGGCCGGTCGATTTCATAGCCCTGTTCCATGAACACTTCGGTGGTCGGGCCGACGTCCACGACGCCGTTTTTGACAAGATACGCGCCGAGGGCGCCGCTGGCGCTGCCCGTGGCCGGGTCCTCCCAGATTCCGATGGGTGCCGCGAACATGCGCGTATGCACGTCAGCCCATTCTTCCACGGTCACCGGCGTAAAGACCATGATGCCGTTGGCCCCAAGTTTATCGCAGACTTCCTTTATGCCCGCCGAGTCGACTCGAATTGATTTCACCGCGGTCAGGGTCCGGACCGGGACGATGGCGACCGGCAAGCCGGTCGACACCACTTCGATGGGCAGGCGAGTTTCCGTAATCGCCGTCTTGTTTATCCCCAACGCCCGGCTGACTTCATAGAGGTCCTGAATACTTTCGGCCGTTCCCAAAAATTGCGGCGTGGGCTGGGTCATGATGACGCTGTCCACCTGTCCGTCCACCACGTGCAATTCCACGGGAAAGAGGCCGATATTGCATTCGAAGACGTACCGCGTCACGGGTTGCGTCAAGGGAAATTTTTGTAACGAGCTCAGAACAAAAAAGGTGCCGATCACCGGATGGCCGGCAAACGGAATTTCCTGGGTGGGCGTAAAGATACGAAGTTTGACGATCGCCGCCGGGTCCGTCGGGGGCACCACGAAGACGGTTTCCGAGAGATTCATCTCACGGGCGATCTGTTGGAATTCCCGCTCGGTCAAATCCGTACCGTCGGCAATCACAGCCACGGGATTGCCGCCGAACGGTGTGTCCGCGAACACGTCCGCCTTGTAAAATGGAAGCGATCGGGTAGGCGTCGTCATACGCGGGGAACCCGTAGCCGCGTCTCTGCCCGCACGATGAAGCCGAAGGTCGTCACCATGTTACGCACTGAACGGCAGGGCCTCGTACTCGGCAGCCCAGGGATTCCGAACGTAGTCTTCCACGAAATTTTGCAGGGTTCCGTTCCGGTAGAGTCGTGAATTGGCGAATTTGGTGTCGATCTTATGGAGAATCCTGACCTTCACTCCGGTCTTCTTCGTGAATTCATCCAAGGTCACTCCCTTGATATCCATGTTCGTTCCCCGGCCCGATTCCATGATGCATTTGGGGATATGCAGTCGTTTCTGACCGGTCAGCCGTTCGCGGATGTCTTCAAAGGTGAGCAACACGGTGCAATCGGAATCCCCGCCCAGCGTCGTATTCGGCACGAACAGGAATCGCACCCGGTGCTTTCGATACATGTTCAGGATCTTGTGCACGCTCTTGGCCACCACAACCGTATCTTTTTTCTCCAGTTCCAGGGAATCGAACGCGCTCACAATACGCTTCCGATTGAGAAACGCGGTCACGTAGGCTTCGGTGTGGATCGTGGTCATATTCGGCAACCCAGCGTCGTAAATCCGTTCAGCTTCCACGCCCAGCGCCTTCCTCCCCTGGCGCATGAGACCGGCGGTCTCATCCTTGATGCCTCGCACGGGCGTGAGACAGCCCATCCATAACACGCATTTCTGATTGACTTTCGAAATCTCCTTTGCGTCTTCGGACATGGTGTGTTCGTCAAACGCGTAAAAGTTGGCCGATGAGACCGCGGGGCCATCCAACACTTTCATCAGGTGCCGCACGGACGGCGCATGCGGCATCATCTGTTGCCGATACCGGCTCAGGGTAATGACCGACAATTCAAAGTTGATCCGCCCGGGATATTGTTCCGCCAGTTTATGAATCTTGGGCACGTGGACAAAGCCTACCGTGAAAAACTGGATGCTCTTGTCCGTGTACTTCAGAAAATCTTCGACCCATTCCATGGCCTTGGGATGAAGGAACAGGTCGGTCCACTCCATGTACTCATTGCCGCCCAAACACCAGAACTGCATGGGGTCCGTGGGCTTGGCATTGATGTAATTGAGGATGAATTCCCAATCATCCTGCGTGGTTTTCGGTGGGTCCTGGGTTTCGCGGTAGGAATGGTCGAGTTCGTAGCAAAAGGTGCATTCGACCGGGCACTGCTTCCCCAGGCTCAAGGGAATTTTGCCCGCGTCCATTTCGCGGATCAAGACTTCCCGATAACCTTTGTCCTGAAGCACCAGCGTCGGCTCCAAGACCGGCAGAGCACTTCCCATGGTCAGCCCCGTTCTCCTGATCCGTATTCACTCATTGATTGGCCATTCCCTCCTCACCCTATGCCTTCGGCACCCTCACCCCAACCCTCTCGCAGAGGGAGAGGGAGTCATCCTTAAATTCCCCTCCTTTGTAAGGAGGGGTCAGGGAAGGTAGAAGCTCATTGACACCACCTCGACACGTTTGCCACACTTCGGAACTGAATAACCCGGTTCACGATTATGTCTTCACCTCCTGCAAACATGGAAGAGCCCGTTGCCAAGGCCCTTGAGCTCTTCAATCTCACCCTGCCGCTGAACTCCACGACGCTGCACGAACGATATCAGGAACTTCTGGTCACTTGGCATCCGCACCGGTACGCGAACATGACCAACAATCCTACCAAGTATATGCAAATGTACAAGAAAGCGGAGGCGATGACCAAGGAAGTGCAGGTCGCGTACACACTGCTGAAGGAGTATCTGGAACACCACGGTCACGCGCCTTCCTGACGTTGGGCTGAGCAGGCCACGACCTTAGGTCGAATGGCTGACGACCCGTGCCATGCCCGGTTCCCCCTCTTTTCCGCCTTCGGGGTCCACCTTGGCCACCGGCCACGTGATCAACCCTGCCACGGTATCGGGGGCGGCATCGGCAGGACTGTGCCGGGTGGCGTAAATTTGCGGTAGCCGGTTCGTGCCGAAGCGTGAAATGTAGAGAAAAATCTGCTCGCGGGCGTTGATCCGCACGGCCCAAGGTTCGAAATCGTTCTGGTAAAACTCCTCACACAACTGCATGGCATCCAGGCAACTCAGGCCCCCCGGTTCGTTCAGCGTGTAATAGTAGTCCAGGGGCATATCGTATTCATCCTGCTTCTGAATCGTGATGCCGAATTTATCGGGATTCCTGACCATCGGCGTATGGCGGTAAGCCACGAAGTAAAACAACTCGACCGAATGGATTTCCGCTTTGTTGTCGATCAGGAATTGGCGCGTGTCCTCGGCTTCTTCCCTGTTCTCGCCCGGGAATCCGTAAAACGCCATGACGTGATTCCAAATCCCCGCCTTCGCGGCTTCCCGCAAATTGTTTTCGATCACGCTCTTCCGCGCGTGCTTGTCCATGAGTTCCAGGACGCGCTCATTAGCCGACTCCATCCCGTAGTACAGGGTCTTGCAGCCGGACTCCGCGGCCAGTCGCCAGGTTTCAGGATCCTGAAGCGTCTCTTCAAAGCGGATTAACGTCGTCCACTTGATGCCCACCTGTTCTTCCACCAGGAGTTGGGACACCTTTTTGAAGAGCGCGGGCGGATAGGATTCGTCGGCAAAGAGAAAGTGATCGGCCTGATAGAGTTCCTTGAGGGCCTTGACTTCCCGGACCACGTCCTGGGCCGGCTTACCGCGATACTGGTCGAAGTATCCTTGCCCGTGATCGCAGAACGTGCACCGCCCCCAGTAACAACCCCGGGTCGCCAGATACGGAAGGATGCGCGTCGGCACGAAATAGGAATCCAGGGGCAAACCTTGAAAATCGGGCAACGGGAGCGCCGTGGTCTTTTCCGTATAAATCTCCGAATTGATCCGGACGTGCCCATTTTCCCGGTACATCAAGTTGGGCAGTGATTGCCACGCTCGATCCCCGACCAGCGCCTCCAACAACCACACGAGCGCATGTTCGCCCTCGTACATGATGGCCGAATCGAACACGGACGAGAAAAACGGCTCCTGTTTCGCCAAGTCTTCTTGAAGCCGCGTGATCACGTTGCCCCCGACGGTGACGTGGATATCCGGGAACGCTTCCTTGATCATTTTGCAGAACGTGAAGCCCGCGATCATTTGCATCTTCGTCCCGATAGAGACGCCGACCACGTCCGGACGTTCCTTGGCGACCGAAGACAGCACCAACTGCCGGCACACGTCCCGGTACACGTTCACCTGCTCATCGTCCAAACACGTGAGGACTTCCTTCGAGACGCCGGGCCGGTAACCCAAATTGCTTTCCATGGGGTAATACACGAGCGAAGCGGGAAAATACGCCGCGGAGATGTACCGCATGACATCACGAAACACGTTCAACGCCCACTCGAGTTTATCGGCTTCGTAGAAGTCGTCGCTCCGGTTGATGCGTTTCGCTTCCTCGGCGTTGGCGGCCAATTCCATCACGTCGAAGGCCAGGGCTTCCTCCAGACAGGCTTTCTGATCGATCTCCTTTTCACTCAACCCCGCGCCCTTGGCTTCGAGCGCCTTGTGTTGTTGGATCATGCGCGCATTGACCCAGATCAGGAACATGTCACTGAAGAACAACTCGTACATTTCGATGTTGATGTCCCGCTGCACGACCTCATGACCGTTTTCCCGAAGCACGGCCGTGAGACTCGGCAACGCCAGATACGGAGCCGTGGGCACCCACTCCGGCGGAAAGAGCAGCATGGTCTTCAACTTCCGGCTGCTCTTGGCTTTCAGCGCCGCGTGATCGATGTGGATGAGGGAAGACATCAGACGTTCGCCAATGCTTCGGAACTTTGTTCCGGCGTGATTCGGAATTGCAGGGCTGGGAGCTTGTTGGTGCCGAAATGCGCCACGTAGAGAAAGACGTATTCCCGAATGTAGATCTTCAAATCCCAGCCGGCGTAATGGTTCTGCTCGAACTCTTCAAATACGCGTTCGGCGTCCTCGACGCCCAACCCCTCTTTCACGGTGAAATAATAATCCAGGGCCAGGTCCCATTCGGGGTTTTTGTAGAACGTAATGCCCCATCGCTCCGGGTCCTTGGCCACCGGGGTATGCTTGCTGAGATCGAACGTGCCGAAGCCGATGGAATGCACGTGTTCCCTGTTGTCCTCCAGAAACTGCATGGAGAACTTGGCGTCTTCATACCGCTCGCCCGGAAACCCGAAGAAGCCCATGATGTGGTTCCACACCCCGTGTTTCGAAGACAGTTCCAGGCTCCGTTCAATCACGTCGGTCGTCGTGGCCTTGTCCATGAGTTTCAGGACCCGCTCGCTGCCCGATTCATAGCCCATGTGGAGGAACTTGCACCCTGAATCCTCGGCATCCTGCCACACCTCGTCGTCCAACAGGCTCTTCTCGAAGCGGATGTGCGTGGTCCACGCAATGCCCAACTGGTGTTCCTTGAGTTGCCGGGTCAGCTTGCGGAAGAGGGCCGGAGGATAGGATTCATCGGTAAAGTGAAAATGCCGCGTGTGATACTTGTCGCGGAGGAAGCGAACCTCCTCGATGATTTCCTGGATCTTCTTGGTCCGGTAACCGGCCGTATACCCTTCGCCGTGATCGCAAAACTCGCACCGGCCCCAATAGCACCCCCGCGTCGCAAGATAGGGGAGCACGGGTTCCGGCACGAAGTAGCGGTCCATCGGGAGCCCGTCGAAATCAGGGGGCGGCAGGTCCGCCATGTTTTCGGAAGAAGTGACCGGCGACGTATGAATGCCCGCATCGTCACGCCACAGGAGGTTCGGAATCTCGTTGAAATCGCGATCCGTCCCGATGGCGTCCACCAATTGAAGGAACGCCGTTTCGCCCTCGTACACCACTGCGGTGTCGAACAGCGCAAACAGTTGGGGAGTCGTCGGCAGCACATCGCGCAACCGGGTCACGGTATTGCCGCCGATGGTCACGTGGATATCAGGAAAAGACTCCTTGATCATGGCGCAGAAGGTCATGGTCGAAAACAGTTGCTGCCGCAGCACGATAGAGATGCCGATAATCTCCGGCTTTTCTTCAAGAATGGCCGGCTTGATGATATGCTCGAACACGTCGCGATAGACGTTGACTTGCGTATCCTCGACCGCAGCCAGCACCTCCGACGACATGAAGAGTTTGTACGACAGGTCCGTTTCCATCGGCGGCATGCAAATGCGGGCCGGCGCGTAGACCAGGGAAATGGTCGCCGTCACCTCCCGAAACACGTTCATGGCCCATTCGAGTTTCGCCGCGTCGTAGAAATCCGGCGAACGGATGATCGCCTTGGCGCGCTCCGCCTGTTCGATCAGATCCGCCATCCTGGACCGGGTGCATTCGCACAAGGCCAACTGCAACTGGGTTTCTTCCTCCGAGAGGCCCCGGTCCCGGGCCAATCTTTTCAACCGGTCCAGTTGCTGGGGTACGCGTTTCAACACGCGCTTGAGAAAGTCCGCGCTGAAATACCAATCGTACATCTCGAGGTTGACGTCCTTTTGCACCACGTCGTGCCCGGCACGGCGCAAGAACGCGGTCAACGTCGGAAGACTCAGGTAGGGCTCGGAGGGATACCAATCCGGAGGGAAGAGCAGCATGACCTTCTTCTTAGGCCCGCCGTCATCCTGCGATGCCGTGCGACGCTGCTTTAAAAGCTGGGGGCTGATCAGCCCGCCTTTATTATAGTCGATCCTCATAATCGTCGCTTCCAAGGCCCGAATCCGGACAGAAGAAAAGACTATCCACCACAAGGACCCCCTTGACGACATTCATTCTATGCCTTGGGAAATAACCGGTCAAGGATTGTGTAAGAATGGGTGAGGCAGCATAGAACATGTCCCCGGTCTTATAAAACCCTCGCCCCTGGAGGGAGAGGGCAGGGTGAGGGGGACAGCCCGTAGGTCAGGTTGGCGTAGCATAACCTGACAGCTTTGCCGTTTAACAAGCATAGAGCGTGTCGGATTACGCTAAGCTAATCCGACCTGCTCGCTCTATCATCCCCGATCCCCGATTACAAACGTCGAGGGCAGGCTCTGATCGGGAATCTAGTAGCTTTTAGTTGGTCTCTGTAGCCACGCCAGTTTGACTTTGATTTTGACAGGCGAAGCGGTAAGATAGGCAGCCCACCACCTGACCGTCTCTTCACGGACACTATCATGAAACTCATTTGGCACGGGCGGAACGCGTTTGTCTGGTGTATCGGGATAGGGTTGTGTCTTGTCCTGCTCGCCGGAACGCTTCAAGCGGAATCGCCGGCCACCGTTCACGTGGGGGCCTTTTCCCACGCGCAGGCGGGGGGACCTTATCCTGATTCCTGGAAGCCCCTCACCTTCCATAAGATCGACAAGCATACCGAATATTCATTGGTGGAAGACGATGGGACCGTGGTCGTCAAAGCCGTGAGCCGCGCATCTTCATCGGGGTTGACCCGGGAGATAACCATCGACCCCAAGCAGTATCCCATTGTCGAATGGCGCTGGAAGATCGAGAACGTGTTGCAGAAGGGCGACGTCACCACCAAGCAGGGCGACGATTACCCTGCCCGGTTGTATATCACCTTCGCTTATGACGAGAGCAAAATCGACTTTTTGGATCAAATGCAATATGAATTGGCCCGGGCGCTCCACGGGAAGTATCCCCCGACCGGAGCCATCAATTACATCTGGGAGAGTCGTAGTCCGGTCGGGACCATGGTCCCTAATCCGTACACGGATCGCGCGATCATGATCGTCATTGAAAGCGGAGCGGACAAGGTCGGGCAGTGGGTGACCGAATCGCGGAACCTGTATGAGGATTATCAAAAGGCGTTCGGGGATGACCCGCCTGCGGTCTCCGGGGTGGCCGTGATGACGGACACCGACAACACGCAGGAATCCGCGGTGGCCTATTACGGCGACATCGTGTTTAAAAAAGCGGTGGCTGACTAGCGGGGCTGTCGGGTTACTCCCCCTCACCCCAACCCTCTCCCAGCGGGAGAGGGAAAACGGCGGCGCGATGAGGTCGCGCGGCGGCAAAGGCCAAAGACACTGGATTCCCGATCAGGCCGGGAATGACAGAAAGAAGAGCACAGGAGGGGGATAGGGCTCTTACAACAGATTCGGGGAGAGCCAGCGTTCCACGTCGGCTACGTCCATGTGTTTGCGCACGGCGTAGTCCTTGACTTGGTCTTGGTCGATCTTTCCCACGGCGAAGTATTTGGCTTGGGGATGGGCAAAGTACAGGCCGCTGACCGACGCGGCCGGGACCATGGCATAGGTTTCCGTCAAATGAATGCCGGTATGCTGCTCAGCCTCCAGCAGGTCGAACAGGATCTGCTTTTCAGTGTGATCCGGGCACGCGGGGTAGCCCGGAGCCGGGCGGATTCCCCGATAGCGCTCCCGGACCAGGTCCTCGGTGGACAGGTGTTCTTCTTTGCCGTACCCCCAGGCTTTGCGCACTTCCCGGTGCAGCCATTCGGCAAACGCTTCCGCCAGCCTGTCGGCCAAGGCTTTGGCCATGATGGAATTGTAATCGTCATGATCTTGTTCGAATCGCTCGCACAGGGCGTCGAGCCCGATTCCCGTGGTCACGGCAAACCCGCCCAGGTAATCCGCAAGCCCCGTTGACTTGGGCGCGATGAAGTCTGCGAGTGCATAATTGGCATCGCCTTTCGGTTTTTCGAGTTGCTGGCGAAGGGTATGGAAAGTCGTGACCACCTCAGAGCGCGAGTCATCCGTATAGACTTCAATATCATCGCCAACGCTGTTGGCCGGGAACAATCCATACACCGCCCTGGCCGTGAATAACCGGTTGTCGAGCACGTCCTTAAGCAACCGCTGAGCATCATCGAACAACTCCTTGGCCTTGCTCCCGGCAACCGGATCTTCGAAAATCTGCGGGTATCGCCCCTTCAATTCCCACGTGTGGAAGAACGGCGACCAGTCGATCACCGGCACCAAGTCGCTTAACGGCTGATCGTCGATCACCCGTATTCCCAGAAAACCCGGCGTCGCCACCTCAGACGTGTGCCAGTCGATCGGAATCCGCCGATTCCGCGCCTCTTCCAGCGGCAACAATTTCTTCAAGGTCTTCTTGCCCTCATACGCCTCGCGCGACTGTTCTTGTTGCTGCCGAACCGTTTCCACGAACCCGGGTTTTTCGTCCTTATTCAACAATTGCCGGACGACGTTCACGGCCAACGACGCATCCGTCACGTGCACGACGGGCTCGGGATAGCCCGGCGCGATCTTGACGGCCGTGTGGGCTTTGCTGGTGGTGGCGCCCCCGATGAGGAGCGGCACGTCGAAGCCCTGGCGGGCCATTTCTTTCGCGTTGTACGCCATCTCCTCCAATGACGGGGTGATCAGGCCGCTCAGGCCGATCATATCGACCTGTTCCTCCCTGGCCTTCATCAGAATCTTGTCACAGGGCACCATCACCCCGAGATCGATCACCTCGTAGTTGTTGCATCCCAACACCACCCCGACGATGTTTTTCCCGATGTCATGGACGTCGCCCTTGACCGTGGCGAGCAGCACCTTGCCCTGGGACGTACGCCCCGAGGCTTCCTTCTCCTGGTCCATGAAGGGCAGCAGATATGCCACGGCTTTTTTCATGACCCGCGCACTCTTGACGACTTGCGGCAGGAACATTTTGCCGTCGCCGAAGAGTTCTCCCACGATGTTCATGCCATCCATCAACGGCCCTTCGATGATCTTGAGCGGTTTATCGTATTTCTGCCGGGCCTCTTCCACGTCTTCGTCGATGAACTCCACAATTCCCTTGACCAGCGCATGCGAGAGCCGTGCTTCGACCGCGCCTTCCCGCCAGGCATCAACCTTGACGACGGCCTTGCCTTCCTGTTTCACGGTTTCGGCAAAATCGACCAACCGCTCGGTCGCGTCCGGCCGCCGGTTCAGCAGGACGTCCTCGACCAGTTCCAGCAGGTCCTTGGGGATTTCCTCGTAGACGCCCAACTGCCCGGCGTTGACAATCGCCATGTCCAGCCCCGCCTTAATCGCGTAATACAGAAACACCGCGTGCATGGCCTCACGCACGACGTTGTTTCCGCGAAACGAGAAGGAAATATTGCTCACGCCGCCGCTGGTCTTGCAGTGCGGCAACGTGGCCTTGATTTGCCGAACCGCTTCGATGAAATTGATCGCGTAGTCGTTGTGCTCTTCGATGCCCGTGGCGACCGTCAGGATATTCGGATCGAAAATAATGTCCTGCGGCGGAAACGCGACGTCTTCCGTCAGGATCCTGTACGCCCTCGTGCAAATCTCGACCTTCCGGTCGATGGTATCGGCCTGCCCCGCTTCATCGAACGCCATCACCACCACGGCCGCGCCGTACCGCTTGACCAGCCTGGCCTGTTCCTTGAATTTCTCCTCGCCTTCCTTGAGGCTGATGGAATTGACCACGCCTTTGCCCTGCACGCATTGCAGGCCGGCCTCGATCACCGACCACTTCGAGCTGTCGACCATGACCGGGACGCGGCAGACGTCAGGCTCCGACGCAATGAGGTTCAGGAATCGCACCATGGCGTTTTCGGAATCCAGCAAGGCTTCATCCATGTTGACGTCGATCAGTTGTGCGCCTCCTTCCACCTGCTGCCGGGCCACGGCCAGGGCTTCCTCGAACTGATCTTCGCGAATCAACCGGGCAAATTTGGGTGAACCCGTGACGTTCGTCCGCTCTCCGATGTTCACGAAATTCAACTCGGGCCGGATCGCCAGCGGTTCCAACCCGCTCAACCGGGTGGCGTGATCGGGTTCCACCACCGCATGAGGCGGCAGATCACGCACCGCTTGGGCAATCGCGGCAATGTGCTCCGGCGTGCTGCCGCAGCACCCGCCCACGATGTTCAACCACCCGTTCCCGGCAAACTCCCGCAAGTCCTCGGCCATCAGTTCCGGTGTTTCGTCGAACCCCCCGAAGGCATTCGGCAGGCCTGCATTGGGATGGCAACTGATGTACACCGGGGCCAAGTTCGAGAGTTCCTCGATATAGGGACGCATTTGCTTGGCCCCCAAGGCACAGTTGATCCCCACGCTGAAAGGATCCGTACCAGCGACGGAATGCCAAAAGGCTTCAATTGTCTGTCCAGAAAGTGTTCGTCCGCTTTGATCGGTGATGGTCACGGACACCATGACCGGAATAGACAGCCCTTGCTCCTGGCGGTATTGGTCAATGGCAAAAAACGCGGCCTTCGCATTGAGCGTATCGAAGATCGTTTCCACAAGCAGCAGGTCGCTTCCGCCTTCCACCAAGCCTCGCACCTGTTCGACGTATGCTTGCTGCAACTGTTCAAACGTCACCGCGCGAAACGCCGGGTTGTTCACGTCCGGCGACATGGACGCCGTCCGGTTCGTGGGCCCCATCACCCCGGCCACGAATCTGGGCCGCGAAGGATCTTTTTGCATCACCGCATCCGCCGCCTTCCGCGCCACCGAGGCCCCGGCCACGTTCAACTCATAGGCCAAGTGTTCCATTTGATAATCGGCCATGGAAATTGAAGTGGAGTTGAACGTATTCGTTTCGATCATGTCTGCGCCGGCTTCCAGGTATTCCCTGTGGAGCGAGCCGATCAGTTCCGGCTGGGTCAGCACCAACAGGTCGTTGTTGCCTTTGAGGTCACAGGAATGCGCGGCAAACCGCTCCCCGCGAAAGTCCGCTTCCATCAGGTTCTGCTTCTGGATCATCGTGCCCATGGCACCATCCAACACAATGATGCGCCGGTGAAGCCGGTCTTTCAGTTCCTCAATGCAGGTTGTCGGATTCATTGTGTGCTTCCCATCATCAAATGCTTGCCTGGTAGACTTTGTCTACGCCCCCTCACCCCAGCCCCCTCCCAGTGAAAGCGGGCGAGCAACGGTGCTCCGGACGAAAGGATTGACTATACTGAACCCCGTCCGATCCGGTCAAAAGACACGAAACCTGGAAGCCGTCTCCGTTTCCTTGACTCGATAGCCATGCGGGGTTAGGATGAATTTCATTTATTCTTATCGAGTTGATTCATGCAATACCGTTGTTTCCAGCGAATTCTCCGGTTTTTGCTCTTGTCCGCGGGCCTGCTTATTGTTCTACCGGCAACCTCCTTGCACGCGAAACCTTTTTTCGAGGACGGGTTTCTTGGACTCACGCAACAGGAGGTCCATGCCAAGCTGGGCACACCTCACGCCATCCGCTCGAGAAAATCCGCCCTTCGTGTTTTCAGCTATTATTCGCCCAAGGACTGGAAAAAATACTTCAGCAAGCTCGTGTCTCCTCAGAACGGCGAGGACGTGTACACCTACTCGCGCGACGGGGTTCAAGTCCGCTATTCGTTTGTGTATAAACCGGATTTCCGCGAAGCCGTGGATTTCCCAACGCTCCACGTCAAACGGGTTGAAGTCGAATTCACGCCCAGTGTCCCCTTGAAGACCATTCCGTCGTTAGTCGGTGAATTCAACCCGACGGCCAGCCCGGATGACCCGGCGTTTCGCTCGAATCTGTGGGTCCTGTTGTTCAAGGGGCCTCCGTCAAAAGACGCGGAACTCGTGGTCGAGCAATGGGATAAGGAGGATGAGGATTGGTCGCTGGCGTATCAATTATTTTCTTTGAACGGTCTTCCGAGCTATTTGACCGTGGATTCCGCCATCGACCGTTTGGAGTTTACCGTGCAGAGCCTGTCGCGAATTCATCAAATCGGCCGGCATACCCATGAACCCATGATAAACCCTTACTCCCCGAAATTTGCCCAACGCCCCCCCGAACCGCCCAAGCCCAGGAAAATCATTCCGGTCCCGGTTTACGCCGAATAGGCGGTTCCGAATCTCCGTGAGGGAACCTCTGATTTAGTTGCCTTCTTCCAATCGAAGATCATGCGCGTCCGTGAGTAGCATGTAGGCCTCACCCCACTGATTGGAACTATCCAAGCTCCAAGGCTCCCGGACTTCCTCCGGTTTCAAACGCACCCCCCACATGCCGCCATACACCACGTACGCCGCCCCGCGTCCGGATTCCTCAACGGGCTGCACCATGGCCTGGCATTCCGGACGGTCTTCATTATCGGTCCATCCCACGATGTCGCACCACTCGCCCCGCGACGAGCGTTCGTAACTCTTCACTTGTCGCAGCCGCTGTGCGGGACCCAATTCCTTAAACCGGAGAAAGACGGACGTTTCATTGTTGGGGTTCTGTTCTACCTCGATAAACATCACCGCTCCCGTATTGACGGCTTTTATTCACGGTTGCTAGACTGGGATCACGACCCATGCAACCGCCAGAATCCCTCCCCACTTCCGTTGCTCCGGATACTCACGACGCGGCTCTCCAGACCGACCGGACAGAAAGGCAATCGACCTCCTTCCCGCACCGGCGCTCCGTCCGGATCACCCTCTATGTTTTCCTGGGCGCCTTTGCCCTGTCCATGCTCGCCTGGGGGTTTCTGCCGGGGTTCCTGGACCCAACGTTTGAACGCCATATCGAGAACAAGGACGTCATCGTGGGCATGACGCGGGAACAAGCTATTGAGGCCTGGGGTTCGCCCTACCAGATGAACATCACGTATACCGACCGCGGCGTCCGCCGGGAAGAATGGGTTTACGAAGACTGGATCGAGGCGGGATCCGTCAAGCACCGCTATCTGTATTTTGAAGAAGGCGTCCTGGTCGGGGGGTGGAAATAACCCTTTGCTCCAGATCGCCCCATAGCCCGTCCCGCCGGCGCTGCTGCCCTCAGGGGGTTTCCGTAATCTGCACCCTCCGCTCTCGCTCAGCCCCACCGCTGACCACGAGCACCCGCTTCCACTCTCGAATTTGATAGACGGCCCATGCATTGGGCTGTCCCTGGAAAAACGCTTGCGAATCCTCGCCCTTGGCAGTCAGATAGGTCGGCTCCGTAAATCCTTCATCCAGAACGTAGTCCATCAGATTTTCAGTCGTCATCCCTTTTCCCCGCAAGGCCACATGCGAAAGAAAAGTCAGAATTTCGTCAGGGTCCGCCAACGAGACCGGATCAAAAGCCATGTTGTTTTTACCTTGGTTATGATATGCTGATGGCAATGGCATTGTAGGGTGACAAAAACGGGAAACGCAAATCATCGCGTCCCGGCATCCATGTTCTGCTCATATTCACGTTCCACCTGCACGTGATCGTCGATCAATCACCTATCCTCCTCCATGATGTGGAAGCTTTCGGCTGAACAGTTCCGCGACCGCATTTTCGACGTTCTCGGCCGTAAGCAACACTGGTCGACAACCCACTTCAACGGAAGCACCGCCACGAAGGGACAACTCAACGTTCATTTCCGCCAGGAATACGCCGTCTATCTTCGCGATTTTGCCGTCCTGCTCGCGAGAATCGTCGGGAAAAATCCCCCCTGGCAGATCCGTCGCCACCTGGCCACGACGATTTACGAAGAAGAAACCGGCAGGCTTTCGCTGGGCAAACCGCGCCAGGAACTCTTTCTTCAAATGATGATGGGATTGGGGTACAAACGGGCTGAATTTCGTGACGTCGAATTGTTGTCAAGAAGTTATGCGTATCGGGAATGGCTTGATGAAATCTGCGACCGGGAAGATTGGATTGTGGGCGCGGCGGTGCTCACCATTTTCGTGGAGGGCTCCGTCCACGACCGGGACGAAGTCATGAATCAGAAAACCCCAAAATCCAATGCGGACGTTGAAGACATCGTGAAGAAACATCCCCTCGTGGCCTACCACGGACTCTCCCCGGAACACCTTGACCTGATCCGCGCACGCGAGATGATCGAGCCTTGCAACCGTTCCGTCGTCTATGACCTGATCGTCAAAGAAGCCGTGGAATCCAGCACCAAACAATTGATCCTGGAGAAATTGGAAACGGGATTGAACATATGGCTCCAATACCGTGACGGTATTGCCCGGGCCTGCGGCCTCAGGCAGCCGTGAGGTCTGCTTGCCCCGCTTGATTTCCGACACGCTCCTCTCCCTTGCGTTTCACCGCACGAGGAGATAGTGCAAGGCGGCATCTCCAAGAATTGCCGCCAACGATCGGGGCATGCGACACCCCCACCGGTTCACCGGCGGGCTACGCCCTTGGCTTCCCGACTCCCCTTCAAGGGGGGGGCGATGATGCGGGGGCATTTCAACCTTCCCGAATTTTTGATATGATTCGAGACTCCGGTGATGCCATGAATCCTCGCCCACGTATTTTGCTGGTTGCTTTTCTGGGGACGTTGTTCCTGAGTGGATGTGCAGGAACTCCTCAAATCGAGACTTCCATTCATGAGGGGCCGGACGGCTCCCTTATGCTGCAAACCGTCTCGAAAGGCTCGCTCCAGCCTTCTCATCCGGCTCACGTTTCGGTTGAAACCTTCGAAAAGATTTTAACCGGCATCCATTATCGGCGATCCCCTGCAAGGTGGCTGCAACAGCTGATGGACAGAGGGGCACAACCGTCGCCGCTGCTTTCCCACGAACAGGTCGCGTTTTGGGCCCCTCACTTACGACGGGCCTTTCTACAAGTCACGGCTGAAGAACACGTCTTCTTGCGGATTCCCTTACCGTCAACACCGGAGATTCAAAGCCTGACCGGCATGCTATCCTTCGAACAGAATGACCTGCATATGGCCTTGAGTGTATCCGGTTTCTCGGACCGGCGCCCGCATTCCAAAACCAAACCCAGGAACTCCGAAGCCTTGGGGGTCACAAGGCCCACAGTCGTGTTTCTACCCAAGACCGCCATCAAAACATCCTGGGATCAGGAAACCGTCATGAACTTCACCATTGATATTACTTCGCTGGCGATGCCGGACGGACCGGGCTTCGAGGACAGCTCCGCACAGCCCTCGCCGCCCAATGACGTGCCACGCCTCATAATTCCGAAAGCCAATCCTCAAGCCCCTCCTCCTCAGCGGTTGACCCCTTCTCCTCCATCCGTTTCCGAGGACAGCACCAAGACACCCTCGATACCCGGTGCCTCGCCATCCCGCGCTGCCCACCCGGTCATTCCTCCGGACCGCCCCATTATCCGGTTGGAAACCCCACCGTCCGAAGCTCTCATGAAGGAACTCCGGGCCTTGCGCCGTGAATTGTCCAGGCAAAAACAGGAAATCGAACGCTTGAAGAAACAACGGAAGTCCCCTTAACCCACCTCGATCAGTTGGGGATTTTTGAGGATCACGTCACTGCCGAGCGGAGCGCGGAACATCATTCGTTGGTAACAGGCATAGGTGACATACGTGTCGCGCAGACAATACTCGGCGATCTCCCGTCTTTGCCCTTGAGCCCACATGTCAGCCACCTGCTTGCCGCTTCCGGATTTGGTTTCGACCTGTAACGCCCGGGCCAACACGTCCAGTTTGACCCAGCCACGGTTGTCCCAGTTACTCCACACGGCCATCACGTCATAGACCGGCTCCGTGCGAAATCTGGCCAAATTGATCTCCATCGACGGTTTGACGCGGTGAATGATCGAACGCTTTTTCAGAAACGGGAGATCGAAACCCAGCCCATTGTATGTAATAAAGAGCGAGGGCCGGAGTTCGCCCAGACGAGTCCAGAATTTCCAAAGGAGTTCCTGCTCCCGGGCGCCATACCAACTCACCGCCCCACGGAACTCCATGGCGTCGGAAAATACCAGGAGCCCAATGCACACGACCCGGCTGAAGGTTCCGTCAAAGGACGACTGCTCATATTTCTCATCTTCCTTTCGCCTTTGCTCCCGGGCCTCGGCCTGAGTGAATAAATCACCCGTGTCATTCCCTTCGCAGGGTTCAAGGGCAACCGAATCGATCCCGACCAAACTCGCCCATTCTTCCCGTGGAGCTTGAATGGTTTCTATGTCCAACACGACTTTCATGGGTTGCCAACCAAATGGCCGTCCTCCTTTACGTTTCCCTGCTCCCGGCCAGTTTCATCAAGTGAGCCACGACCGGCCCGTCAGCCGGAGGAAAGGAATACTCGGCCAGTTCCTCGGGCGTCACCCACCGGAATTCCGCGCAACCCAATGGCCGCGGCTCACCCTGGGACAAGGAACATGTAAAAAAATGCAGTTCCACGCTCTTGTCCGGATAGTCGTAACGCGTCACCGTCAACGGTTTGGGCGCGGTTATTTCAATGCCCACTTCTTCCAACACCTCACGGCGGGCACAGGCCTCGAACGTTTCGTCCCCTTCGCGCTTCCCGCCGGGAAACTCCCAATAGCCCGCCAAATGAACGCCGGCTTCCCGGCAGGCAATCAAATACCGGCCCCGGTGTTCAATCACGGCGGCGGCGACCTGGAGGATTTCCCTTTCAGCCATACCCGGCACAACTATTTCGTGTCCACGGGATACGCCTTGCAAAATTCCCGCATCGGACAATACAGGCAGTATGGACGACGTGCCGTACACATCACCGCGCCGAAATCCATGAGGGCCTGATTGAAATCATAGCCCTTACCCTTGGGGATCAGAGCTTCGGATAAGGCCCAGAGTTTCGATTTTTGCATTTTCGGATCACCCGTTCCCGCAAAAATTCGATGCAGCACCCGCATCACGTTCGTATCGAGAATCGGGGCATCTTCCTGAAAGGCAAAGGATCGAACCGCACCCGCGGTGTATCGACCGATCCCTTTCATCGACTGCAATTGTCCGGCATCGCGCGGAATCTTTCCGCCGTAATGGGCCACCGCCTCACAGGCAATACTGTGGAGGCGGTACGGACGCACGTTGTACCCGAGGGGGTACCACGTCTCCCGGACGTCATCCGGTTCGGCTTCGGCCAGATCCCTGAGCGTCGGGTATTTTTCCAGGAACTCATGGTACTTGGGAATGACCCGGTCTACCTGTGTCTGCTGAAGCATGACTTCGGAGACGAGAATCCTGTACGGGTCCGCGGTCCGTCGCCAAGGCAGATCGCGTCCATATTCGTCGTACCATTTCAGTAACCGAATTTGGAAACGGCGTTTTGTGCCTCGATCGAGTTTGACCAAGACAGGAGGAATCGATTTGGACTTTTTGGAAGTTTTGATCGGACGCATCACAGACCGTGCCCGGATTGTAGGTAGGGAGGCAGGCCCAATGCAAGCGGGAATACAGGGAGAGACCGCACCAATCGAATCCCAAATTTTCGGATTATTCGATGAGAAGGCTCAAACACGTCAGGCCCGCGTCGGCCTTGGCGAACTCGCCGAGATCCACGGACGTCGTGGCATACCCCTGTGACTCGATCACGTCGCGCGTCAATGGAAAGGAGGTTTGAACCAGCACCCCACCGGGCAAGCGCAGGACGTTCGCTCCGAACGGTTCTTTGGCCGGAACGTGTAATAGCCGGAGCGCCCCCAGGGTATCCGAATCGATCCAGTCCGGATTCACTAACAACGTCTCATCGTCGAGGGAGGTACATGCCGTCTTCAGATGGAGACATGCCTGTATGCCGACAGGCGTCACGTGGTAGCCCAAGGGTTCCACCATCGCCCGAAGGGCTTCCACGCCTTCGTGATTCGTTCGGGTCGAGACGCCGATGTACAACGTTTGGCCCATGCGCAAGACGTCCCCGCCTTCGATCGTCGCGGACGGCGCTATCGTCGCGAGACGACGATGCCGGGCAAGCACGGGAAACAGCAACGCGGGTTCGCCCCGCCGGGACGGCGTCCCCATTGACGTCATCACCGCCAATTCGTCGAGGATAACGGCGTTGTCCTCGATAAAGACGCTATCAGGAAACGCTTCTTCGGATGGAAGGACTTCAACGGCCACCCCCAATTGCCGCAGGGCCTGGCAATAGACTTCATGCTGGTGAAACGCCAGATGCAGATCGATTTCTTGGCGTGGCGCGTACCTGACTTCACAATTGACGAGCGCAAACGCAGGCCGGCGGGTGAGGGCAATCACCTTTTCTCCCCGTTCGTGGTTCGTGGAGGTAAGCCAACGATTTTGGGAAACCGTGTCACGATTGCCATGATGATACAAGAAACCTCTTGAAGCTGTCCCAGCTAAACATTGTTCAACCGGCAGGCTTTTGTGGCCGGATAACCGGTACTGGTCTTGCTTGCATAACGGGATTTTCCGTGGACACACAACCGGCAACGTTGTCTTTGACGCCCGGATTGTTGCAGTCTGTTTGGAACATGGAATCGACTTCTTGATTTCGGAAAATCGTGGGGTGACACGTTTTGGAAACAAACACCTTCAGATTGTCCCGATTGTCCTGGAACGGCCTTCACGTCTCTTTCTCCATTGCGGTGTCTTCATTCCTTCGTCACTGCTCGCCATGGGTAGCCGGGCTTTTCGCAGCGTCGCTCCTGTTCAACGTTCCCTTCGCGCACTGCCGGGAATTCGGGACGGCACAGGGGCCGTCCCCTACTCTCGCTTCACCGCTGATTACTCTTCATTTTGTGACGTGGAAGGCGGACTATCCTCGGGTCTGGGATGAGGCCATTCAACGATTTGAGCAGGTCCACCCGCACATCCGGATCAAGCGGGAAATTGCACCTCATTCCTCCACGGCCTATCACGATCTGCTGACGCAAAAGTTGCGGAACCGCGACGTTTCACTCGACCTGTTCTTCATGGACGTGATCTGGACCGCAGAGTTCGCCGACATGGAATGGGCCCTCCCGCTTGACAAGTATTTTTCCCCGGACGAACGTGAGAAATTTCTGCCGGCCACAATTTCATCGGGCATGTACCGGCAGCATATCTACGGGGTTCCTTCCCGTATCGACAGCGGCATGCTGTATTACCGGAAAGATCTTTTGGAGAAATATGGGTTTTCTCCCCCCGCCACGTGGCATGAACTGGTGCGTCAAGCGGAGGCCATTCTGGAAGGAGAACGAACCACCAATCCGCTCCTCAGGGGTTACAGCGGCCAGTTCAAGCAGTATGAAGGACTGGTGTGCGACATGCTGGAGTTCGTGGGCAGCCACAACGGCTCGTTTCTGACGGACAACGGCAGACGCTCGAATTTGACGGCACCCGAATCCTTGCAAGCCGTACAATTTGTCCGGGAGCAGATCATTCAACGACTGGCGACCCCGGCCGCGCTGACCTATCAGGAATCCGAATCCCTCGCCGTGTTTCTCCAAGGCAACGTGGTGTTTCACCGCAATTGGCCGTATGCATGGGGATTGACGAATGATCCGCAGTATTCGAAGATTGTGGGCAAGGTCGACGCGACGCCCCTTCCACGTTTTTCCGAAGGCAGGAGTACGGCCGCCTTGGGCGGATGGCTCTACGGGATCGGCGCCTATTCGCGACATCCTGATGAGGCATGGGCCTTTATCGAGTTCATGGCCAGTCCCGAGATACAGAAACATTTTGCGATCCATGCCTCATTGGCTCCTTCCCGGCTTGTGCTGTATGCCGATCCGGAGGTGCTCCACGCTAATCCTCAATACAAGAATTTGCTTTTGGTTTTTCAAACTGCCCGACCGCGACCCCGCACGCCTGTCTATCCCATTATTTCGCACATTCTCCAACGGTACTTTAGTCGCGTGTTGGCTTTTCCCGAGACGGATATCAGAGAAGAGGCACAAGAAGCCGAACGGAAGATCAACCGGTTTTTGGCCTTACTCCGTGATTTGTGACGAAATCGATCCAAGAGCACACCACCGGCTGGTTCATGGTCTTTCCGGCCCTGGCGTTCGTGGCCGTCTTTTCCCTCTATCCGGCCATGGATTCGTTCGTGCTGAGCCTGTATTCGGACTTTCCCGGTCCGGAACGCTCTTTCATCGGTTTCGGCCATTACGCGGAACTGTTGCAGGACCCCGTCGCTCATCAGGCCTTCATCGTCACCCTGGGCTTCGTCCTGCTCTCGACGACCCTCGAACTGCTCATGGGTACGGGCATTGCACTGGTCGTTCACGAACGCTTTAGAGGGCGAGGCTGGGTCCGGACGGCGGTGCTGATTCCATGGGCGATTCCCACGGTTGTGGCTTCACAAATGTGGCGGTTTCTATTGAACGATCAATACGGCGCCATCAACGCAATTCTCTTCGGCGACCGGGTCACCGCCTACGTCCCGTGGCTGGCCGACCCGTGGCTGGCCTTCGGCGCGGTCATCCTGGCCGACGTCTGGAAAACGTCGTCGTTCACCGGACTCCTTGTCCTGGCGGGCTTGCAAGTCATTCCCGAGGAGACCTATGACGCGGCGCGCGTCGATGGCGCCACGGCATGGCAACGCTTCCGGCACGTCACCCTCCCCCTGCTGAAGCCTGCGCTGCTCACCGCCCTCTTGTTTCGGACCATTGATGCGTTTCGAGTCTTTGACCTCGTCTTCGTCATGACGCAAGGTGGCCCCGGTGACGCCACGCAAGTGATTCAATTTTACGTCTATAAAACCCTGTTCACCGAAGGACGCGTGGGCTATGGGACCACGATCTCGGTCACGATCTTTGTCGCGATGACGATTCTCTCCCTGTTCTACGTTCGTACCGTTGGATCCAAACTCCTGCAACGGGAGCCGGCATGATGCATCGTCCGGTCTTGCTTGGCGGGATTCTCCTGGCCGTGCTCGGCAGCCTGTGTCCTTTTCTCTGGTTTGTCCTGACTTCGTTCAAGTCACAAATCCAAGTGGAAGCGATCCCTCCAACCTGGTGGCCGGACGGCAGTCTCGTGTTTTATGCCTCGGCACTCTTCGAGCATCGATTGTTGCACTACGTGAGAAACAGTGTCGCCGTTGCCGGGGGTACGACCGTCATTGCACTGGTCGTCGCAACTCCGGCCGCCTATGCTTTGGCACGGCTGCGGTTGCCGGGAACACCGTGGATCCTGGGTGGACTGCTTTGTGTCGCAATGTTTCCACCTATCGTCATTGCGGGACCGATCTGGCAAATCCTGGAACGTCTCGGTGGGCTGAATACCCATTGGGGACTGGTCCTGCCCTACGTCTCACTGACCCTGCCCCTGGCCGTGTGGATTTTGACCACGTTCTTTCACGAACTACCGGTCGAGTTGGAAGAAGCCGCACGCATCGACGGCTGCACAACGTGGCAGGCGTTGTACAAAATCATGCTCCCCCTCGCGACACCCGGGCTGTTTACCACGGCCATCCTCACGTTTATCTATGCGTGGAACGAATTTTTCTTCGCCTTGTTGATTCTCACGGACCCCGAACGCCAAACCCTGCCGGTCGGCATCGCCCTGTTTCAGGGAGAATTTATCATGCCGTGGGGAGAAATCGCCGCGGCCTCCGTGATCGCCACGCTGCCGCTGATTATCCTCGTGCTCCTGTTTCAACGCGGGATCATCAACGGCCTATCGGCCGGTGCGGTGAAGCGTTAAGGTAAGGCATGGCCGGACTGGAACTGCAACACATCGAGAAAACGTTCGGCCGGACCCGGGTTCTGCATGACGTGTCGTTCGAAGTCGGCGATGGCAAATTCGTTGTGTTGCTGGGTCCATCGGGATGCGGCAAATCCACGTTGCTGCGCATCATCGCCGGCCTTGAACCGCAAACCCGAGGCTCGGTGTCCTTCGGAGGGCAATGCATGGACGACGTATCCCCTCCGGACCGCGACATCGCCATGGTCTTTCAACACTACGCCCTCTACCCACACCTGACGGTCAGGGAAAACTTGGCCTTCGGGTTGACCATGCGGCGGGAACGCCAACCCGTGATCGAAGCACGTATCGCTGAAACCGCTGCGTTATTGGAAATTCATGACCTGCTTGACCGAAAGCCGAAGGAACTCTCGGGCGGGCAACAGCAACGCGTGGCCATGGGTCGAGCCATTGTGCGGAAACCCAAGTTGTTTCTTTTTGACGAACCACTGTCAAACCTGGATGCCCGGCTTCGGGCATCGATGCGAGTGGAATTGAAGAAATTGCACCAGCGTTTGGGCACCACGATGGTCTACGTGACGCATGATCAAAGCGAAGCCATGACGCTGGGGCACGCCATTGTCGTTATGAATCGCGGCAGAATTCAGCAGATCGGACGGCCCGAGCAGATTTATCATGAGCCCGCGAATCCCTTTGTCGCCGGGTTTATCGGCAACCCTCCGATGAATTTGTTCGAGGGTTCTTTTCGCCTCGATCAACGGCAACTCGAATTTCTCGTGGGAGACCTGACGTTCAGGTTTCCGTTTCAGGCTCACGAACGAATCGGCGCAGACACGGGAATGGCGACCTTGGGGGTCCGTCCTGAAGACGTCACATTTGAACCTCAGGGGCCGGGGCACGTTGCGGTTACCGGAACCATCGACTTGGTTGAAAACCTCGGCCATGATTCCATCGTGCATATGATGGTCAAAGGACAATCGCTGATGGCACGAACGTCATTTGATTTTCGGCAACATGCGGGAGAGTCCACCACGATCTACGTGAAAAACTTTCACTTGTTCATCAACGACATCCGGATTCCATGGCCGTCGCCATGAATCGCCGGCCATGTCTTTTCCACACAGCGGCATCCGTTTTGCTTGCCTGCTCTCTTGGTTTCTCCCTTGAATGTCTCGCCGACCCTCCATCAGGCATTCAACCGCTGGGGATATCACAGGGCCACGAGGCAAGCACAGGAAAGGGCCGGCAGTGACCGCGCCGGTTGGTTGACCCCGGCTTTTCAAGTCGGTATCTTCGTCTCTGCCGGCAGGGGAAAACGGAGCCGCTGTCCGGGATCAATCCTCAGCCGTACCAAACCACGGACCGCGAATAAAGGACGTCATGGATATTTCAATCGGTTCAAATCAGCTTCGCAATACGAACGGCATTTTTGTGGCGCAGGACCAAGACCTGATCAAGGTGGAACAGAAGGCTGAAGACGGGAGTATCCTCCTGAGCATGGTCCTCTATAATCCCGCCGGATCACAGGTTGCCAAGCTGGAACGCAACGAATGGGCGTCCAATGACCAGGACCGCTTCGAACTCCGGGCCGAGCCCGCATCGGTGACGGTGATTGACAATACGCTCAAAGGCGTGGTGTTCCTCGTCAAAAGGAACGAAGAACACGGCGTCCAAATCCCGCAGGCCAAATTTTACCTGCCGGGCGGGACCGTGTCCGAGGTGACGGCCGAACATTGGCACGTCGGAAACAAGATGGAACTGAAAGACGCAGAACTCGACCTACAGGGTGGTGCGATCGAGATTCAATGATTTTTATAGTCGAGATCTTCCCTTCTCTCAGGACATTGTGCCCATGAACGATCTGGCAGGCAAAAAGTTGGGGTTGCTTCTGTCAACTCCCCCTTCTCACCCCAACGCCGACGTGGTCGTCGGCTTGAGCCGCGAAGCCCTGCGTTCACACGTGGACGTGTACTTGTATCTCATTGATGAGGGCGTGAAAAACCTGGAAAACGCGGCGATCCTCAGCCTGGCTTCGGCAGGCGTCAAATTGAGCGTCTGTGCCTACGGATGTCAGCAGCACAAGGTGTCCACGGAAGGCTATGGGCAGGAAGTGACGTTCTGCGGACTGGTGGTCCTCTCCCAAATCATCACGGGCTGCGATCGATTCATCAGCCTGTAACGCGCTGCCTGCTTGCTCCCTTTTTTCATGACTCGCCCCGCGTTTTGGCGGAAGGGCCGTCCATCACACGTTCAGCGTCGCCGGCCGTACAGGAAGGTGATATTAATGCGCCGGGATTCATAGTCATCCCGGAACACACAGGTGTCCGATTCATGAAAGAGATCGGAGTTGAAGACCAGGGCCCGGTTCGCCCGATAGGGCACCTTCACGGGCGACGCGCCGCTTTGGTTCAGAAACTCCCGGATTTTCGGCTGAAACGCCGTGGAATTGTAGACCTTGAAATCCCAGTCCCGCGGGGCCTCCTTGTCCCAAACGATCAGTCCTCCGCTCGCAGGGTCGAGGTTCGCGTCATCGGGGGTAATCCAGAAATTGACGTTCACCGCCGCCGCATCGGCGTGGATTTTCAAAGGACGACGGGCACTGTCCTGCTTAAACGCCCAGGCCTGGAGTAACCGGTGTTGGTGAAAGATACCCGGAAAGGCGGTGCGTAATTCTTCAGCTACTTGCAACAACAATGGCGAGGAAAACCCTTCGCCCAGAAACGCCCCGATGTAGCCGTCTTCATAATCCTTCTTCCAAATTGTCGATTCCCGGCAAAACTGCTGAAGGGCCGCAAGTGCCTCCGGCCGCAACAACGTATCGATAGAAATGATTTCAGGCTGACTCGCATGATAACGCCGTTCAATTTCTTTCACGTTCAATTCCGGATTCAATGCTCCCCGGGGCAATGCCGGATTGTCGGCATAATGCAGGATTCGGTTCAGCGACGGAGCAAGGGCCCCGGCCTCTTCCTGGCTGAGACGGATTTGTTGGTTCGCCTCCTCCGAGGCCCGCTCTCGTAACGCAGTCAGGGTGGCCTGGTATCGGGTATCGGACTGCACCAACAATCCGCGTTCGGCTAAATAGTGGATCTGGTCCTCATCGTGCTTGATCCGGGAGGCATGAAGCGCATCGATCCGGACGGGCTTTCCATGGTTTTGCAGCAGGTGAGCCGACGTGCGGAGTTCGTGCAAGGCCCCATCCATATCCTGTCTCCACAATAGAGCCAATCCCAGATGGTGATGGGCTTTCGCATATTGGGGCTTGATGGAGACGGCCTGCCGGAACCGGGCGATCGCCTCGTCCGGGCGATCGTCTTCAAACAGGATGACGCCGAGATTGTAATGGGCCTCGGCATTGTCAGGGTTAAGCGCAATGGCCCGCTGGTACGCGTCCCGTGCTTCGTCCAGTCGGCCTTGCTCCTTCAGAACCACGCCCAGGTTGTTGTACCCTTCAGGATGATTGGGCTTAATCGTCAGGATCTGCCTGTACGTCGCGCAGGCTTCGTCCAGTTCGCCTTTTTCCCGCAGAACGTTGCCGAGGTTCCCCAACGCTTCGATGGAATCGCCCTTGAGCGAGAGAGCTTGCCGGTAGGCGCGTTCGGCCTCGGGCAATTGATTGAGTTTTTGGTGGGCGAGTCCCAGATTGTAAAAATACAGTGGCTTTGTCGCGTCGCGTTGAACGGCTTTCACGATACAGTCGAGCGCCTGGTTATATTGGCCTTGCTGGTACGCCACCAATCCGAGCAAATGGAGAGCGTCGGCATGGTCCGGGTCCCGCGCGATGATTTTCTGATAACAGGTTTCCGCCTGAGACAATCGACCCGCCCGATGATGGTTGATCGCCTCCTCCAACAGTTGTTTGGCAAAGACCGTCTTTGCCGGCGTTGGAGACTTGGCCATCAACTTGGCCTGTCGTCTTCGTTCGGTCCTGTTCATCCTGGTGCGCCAACCATTTCAGGAATTCCGGGACGTTTGCGTTTCCTGTTGTGAAACGATCAAAAGCCTTCGGCGAAACTGCGTAGTTTCTTGCTCTGGCTCGGGTGGCGGAGCTTGCGCAACGCCTTCGCTTCAATCTGCCGAATCCGCTCCCGCGTCACCTCGAAGTCCTGTCCCACTTCTTCCAGCGTGTGGTCCGTCGCCTCCCCAATCCCAAACCGTTTCCGTAACACCTTCTCCTCCCGCGCCGTCAACGATTCCAGCGATTTCCCAATGTGTCGCTGTAAGTCGTACCGCACCGCCGCCTCCAACGGCGACACCGCTTTCTTGTCCTCGATGAAGTCCCCCAGGTGGCTGTCTTCTTCTTCCCCAATCGGCGTCTCCAACGAAATCGGTTCTTTCGCAATCTTCAGAATCTTCCGCACTTTCTCCAACGGCATCTCCATCCGTACCCCGATCTCTTCCGGCGTCGGTTCCCGCCCCAATTGTTGCACCAGATGCCGCGACGTCCGCACCAGCTTGTTGATCGTTTCGATCATGTGCACCGGAATCCGGATCGTCCGCGCCTGGTCCGCAATCGCCCGCGTGATCGCCTGCCGAATCCACCACGTCGCATACGTGCTGAATTTGTACCCCCGTTGGTATTCGAACTTATCCACGGCTTTCATCAGCCCGATGTTTCCTTCCTGGATCAGGTCCAGAAACTGCAGCCCCCGGTTCGTGTATTTCTTCGCAATACTCACCACTAACCGCAGATTCGCTTCGATGAGTTCCGCTTTGCCCCGTTTCATCTTGTCTTCCGCCCATTCCAAGGCCACCAGGGCGCGGGTGAATTCGGCTGTCGGCAGCAAGGTGGCGTGCTGTTCGACGTGGTCCAGCGTCGCCCGCGCGTCCTGGCTCCGCGCTACCACTTGCCGCACCACGGCCTCACTGAGCCCCACTTGCCGTCGTAGGGCGGCCGCCCCTGTCCCCGCCCGGCTCAACCGCCCCAGGAGTTTCAGCCCGTCCGGCCCCGGCTGCCCCACTCGCTGGCAGCACTCCCGCAGCCGCCGTTCCGCTTGCCGCACCGTCCGGCCCGCCTCTTTGATCTGGCTGACGAGCGCTTCCCGCACCGCCGGTTGCAGGTGCAACCCGTCCACGCGCGCCCCCAATTGTGCCTGCACGTCCCGCACCTTGGCACTCCACCGCGCCTGCTGCGCCGCCGGGGCCGCCCGCTGCCGGTCATACAGCCGCCGCAGCGTCTTCCCCAACCGCCGGACGGCGTCCAAGTCCGCCAGGGCCTGGTGCCGTAATTCTTCTTCTTCCTGCGCCTCCGCTACTTCCGGGTCCTCCAGGTCGTCGTCGCCCGGGTCATGCACCAGCACCACCGCCCCCACGCTCACGTCCCGCTTCTTCAGCCGCCCCCGCCACGTCTCCAGCGTCTCCAAGGTCATCGGCATCCCCGCAATCGCCCGCGTCATCTCCTCTTTCCCCTCTTCGATCTTCTTCGCTAACTCAATCTCCCCTTCGCGGCTCAACAACGAGACACTTCCCATCTCTCGCAAATACAAACGAACGGGATCATCCGTTCGACTCAAGTCACCGGGGGTCAGATCGATTTCCGGGACATTCTTTTCCAGCAAATCTTCCTGTTCCTCGATCTTCTTGGAAATCGATTCCGGCTCAATGGGCGCTTCGGTACGAGATTGAGCTTTTCCGCGTTTCTGAACAAGCGTCTCAACCTGTTCGGGTAGGGGATTCGGGACGGCACGGGGGCCGTCCCCTACAGGGGAAAGAACCTTTGTGGAGGATGGGAGCGCCTTCTTGCCCCGTTGACTCTTTGTTGCCAATACCGACTCTTCTTTCCGTAGTTTGGAGGCGATCGTCTTTGCCATAAAGAACCCTTATCATGGAGCTAAGGTGGAGGAGGCTAACCCGGCTTTTTTCCCACGTAACGCTTCGATTTGGGAATTCAGACAATCCACGTCATCCGTTCGTTGCTCTCGTTCGGCGATTCGAAGCTGAGCAATCAATTCGTCCAACCGGGCTCTCAAATGTTTTTGTGACAACGCTCTCAAACAACCCTGAATATACTCATCGCGGTTCTCAAAATGCGTCACGGACACCGCCAATTCCGCAACTAAATCGCGACACGTCTCATCTAATTCGGTTTCCGCGAAGAATCCCGACAAATCAATGCCTCCTTCCGTGTCGAGATGTCGCATTCCTATTTCCACGAGCCTGCGATAGAGGGCGGACCGGAAAGCCTCAGGCCGCAACGCCTTGAAGTGTTCCGGATGCAAGTCCCCCTGTACCATGAACGAGACGACTTCGCGTTCCTCTCGAAATTCCCTTGTTTCGTTGCGTCGTTTGCCGGACGTTGGTGCGTTCCCTTGAGATCGAGGACCGCCCTGACGACGATCGAGCACGGCAGGATATCGATCGAGAAGCAATTGCGGCTTGACGCCCAGTCGCTCGGCGACGCGCTGGATCTGTTCGTTTTTTTCAATAGGGTTTGAACTCTTGGCCAGGATACGGAGTATATCGTCGACTCGCCGGGTTCGCTCTTCGATCGTCGCGTGGGTCGCCCCTTCCAGACGTTGAGCCACGGCCCACTCCAACAACGTCAGGGCTTGGTCCTGCAATGCGAGGAAATCTTCAGCCCCATGTGCTCGAACGTAGGAATCGGGATCATGCCCTTGAGGCATGACCACGACCTTGACGGTGATCCCACTCTCCCGAAACACGTCAAGTGCACGTAACACCGCACCGGTCCCCGCGGCATCGCCGTCGAAGATCAGCACAACGGTGTTGACGAACCGCCGCAGCAGGACGGCATGCTCGGACGTCAGTGCGGTTCCCAAGGGCGCGACAACCTGACGAATGCCCGCCTGATGCAACGCCAACACGTCGAAGTAGCCTTCGACGAGCATCAGAGAGTCAAGGTGCGGGGTCGTCTCCCGCGCCTTGTGCAACCCATACAAGACACGCCCCTTCTGGAACAGCGCCGTGTCCGGAGAATTCAGGTACTTGGGGGTGCCCTCTTCAAATACCCGGCCGCCGAATGCAATCACCTTGGCGCCCAGGTCGTGGATCGGCAGCATGACCCGGCCCCGAAACCGGTCATAGAATCTCGTGGACTTCGAAGAGCCCTGGGCATCCTTGGCCGCCACCAAACCCGAGGCGGCCAGGTCGGAAGGCGTCGCGCCTTGCCTGGTTAAGTAGTTGGTGAGTCCGTCCCACGAAGGCAACGCATACCCCACACCGAACGCTTTCAGGGTCGGGAATTCAAGACCACGTTCGGCGAGGTATGCCAAAGCCAACCGGCCTTTGGACGGATCATGCAGGTTCTGCTGAAACCACCCATCGGCCAAGGCATGGAGACCTTCCAATCGTTTTCGCTGACCCGTTTGGGATTGCGAAAAGCCCTGTGATGCAGGCAGAGAGATTCCCGCCCGTTCGGCAAGATCTCTCGCCGCCTCCGGGAACTCCAATCCTTCCTTCCGCATCAGGAAGGTGAAGATATCGCCTCCGATTCCACACCCGAAACAGTAAAACATCTGTCGCACGGGGGTCACGGTAAAAGACGGGGTTTTTTCCTGATGAAACGGACAAAGGCCTCGAAAATTCTGACCCGTTTTCGACAACGTGACATAGCGGGACACTACGTCCACAATGTCAACGGAGTCACGGATTTGTTGAAGGGTAGCGGGAGGGATTCCAGCTCGTGCCGTTGTCAAGGCTCTTCTCCGAAGCCTTTGTCGGTACCCTGTCGGTACCCTCTTTCTGGAAGAGCTAGGCGGTCACAACTTGTTGGAAAGTAATGTTTTTTGGACTATACCAGGGATATACCCACAAGTCAACCTGCGGGAAAGGAAGGTAGTGGGTCTCAACGGGATTGCTCCGGCGTCCTGATACCCGTTTTGCCGAAGCGCTTACCGAGTTCCTGCTGAATTGCCGTCATGGGAATCTCGCAATGTCCCATGGCCACAATTGTGTGAAAGAGCAGATCCGCCACCTCGTAGATGATTGCTTCCCGGTCTTCTGCTTTTACGGCCAGCACGACTTCCCCGGCCTCCTCCACGACTTTTTTCAGGATACGGTCCGGCCCGTCTTTCATCAAGGAGGATACATAGGAATGCTCTTGTGGATGAGCCTTCCGTTGCCGGGCCATTTCATACAGTCGATCGAAAATGCTTCCGTTTGCCTCTTCATCGCCGTGCGTCGCCGCCACGCCCTGAGGGGTCACTTCCGCAAAAAAACACGTACGGGCTTCCGTATGACACGCGGGTCCGGTGGGTTCGACTTTGACCAGGAGAACATCCCCGTCACAATCAAGAAACACCCGTTTGCAAAGCAGAAAATTTCCGGAGGTCTCCCCTTTTTTCCAAAGCTGCCGTCTCGAACGGCTCCAGAAGTGCGCGTACCCGGTTTGCAACGTCTGATCGAGCGCGACCCGGTTCATATAAGCCACCATGAGCACTGCGCCGTCACGCCAATCCTGGACAACAGCAGGCACCAGCCCGTGCTCATCGAACTGCACCTTGAGGTCGTTGGAAGCCGCGCTTCCTTCAAATTCCACAGCCATTCACGATACGCACGGGAAGCCCGTGTTCCTTGAGGTAAGTTTTTACGTCACCGATGCTGTAGGTTTGGTAATGAAAAATCGAGGCCGCAAGTACGGCATCGGCCTTTCCCTCTCCAAGGGCCTCATACAGATGCGTTATCGTTCCGGCGCCACCGGACGCGATGACCGGAATGGACACGGCTTCCGAAACGGCCCTGGTCAACGGCAGGTCATAGCCGTCTTTGGTGCCATCCTGATCCATCGAGGTTAACAGGATTTCACCGGCCCCTCTTTCTTCCATGTGCCGGGCCCATGCTACGGCATCCAATCCCGTGGGGTTGCGTCCCCCATGGGTGAAAATCTCCCAACGCGCGGAGTTCGCTTCCTTGACCTGTTTCGCATCAATCGCCACGACAATGCATTGGGAACCGAATCGATGAGCTCCAGCCGTCACGAATTCCGGATTCTTCACAGCGGCCGTATTGATGCTGACTTTGTCCGCCCCCGCGTTCAACAATTGCCGAATATTCTCGATGGTACGAATTCCGCCGCCAACCGTGAGCGGCATAAACACCTGCTCGGCCGTCCGGGACACGATGTCCAAGAGCGTATCCCGGTTTTCGTGAGAAGCGGTGATGTCCAAAAAGCACAGTTCATCGGCGCCGGCTTGATCGTAGATCTTCGCGACCTCGACCGGGTCTCCGGCGTCACGAAGATTCACGAAGCTTACGCCCTTGACCACCCGGCCATCCTTCACGTCCAAACAAGGAATGATCCGTTTGGTCAACATCCCTGACTCACGTCCGAGCCTCGGCCAACGCCGCGGGAAGATCCAACGCGCCTTCGTATAAGGCCTTGCCGACGATGACCCCGATAATCTTTTGCCCCAACCGTTTGATCGCACGGATATCCTCCACGCGCGTAATGCCCCCCGAGGCGATCAGCGGAACCGGAGAGACCTGCATCGCCTCCCGCAGAGCCGATACGTTCGGTCCCTCCAACATCCCGTCACGACTGATTTCAGTAAAGATGACTCCAGCGAGCGGATAGTCCGTCAAGGAAGCCAACACGTGCCTCGCCGTTGACTCGGAAAGATTTGTCCAGCCCTGCAATGCGACCTTTCCCTGCTTCACGTCGACCCCGACGAAAATTTTCTCGGGGAAACTTGCACATGCGGCGTCGAGAAATGCCCGGTTTTCCAATACGGCCGTTCCCAACACCACCCGGCCGACGCCATAAGAAAAATACTCTTCCAGGATCTCCAGCGACCGGATTCCCCCACCCACGTGAATCGGGATGGAAACGGCCGCGGCAATCGCTCGCACCTGCGCCATGTTGTGAGGTTTCCCGTTGACCGCACCATTGAGATCGACGATGTGCAACCGTTCGGCACCCAGAGCTTCCCATTGCCGGGCCATGGCCGCAGGATCGTCTGAATAGGTCGTTTCCTGCGCCATGTCACCTTGCCGGAGTCGTACGCACCGCCCGTCTTTCAAATCAATTGCAGGGATGACCATCATGAGTTGAACACCCTTCCCGTCGATCGTGGCCTGGAACTTGCTGTTGTTGAGTGTATGCCTCGAAGGAGACATCCCCGGTAAGGCGGGACGGAAACGTACGCTACTCCGTACCCAAGGGTAAGTTTTGTAGCACGCGAACGACCCCTGTGCGCGCCAACTCTTCGGCCGTAACAAATGTTCCCCCTCGTTCGAGGAATCCCTTGAAATCCTGAGTCAGCGGCTTTTGCTCTTCGAAATAATCGCCCACCCACAACACCTTGCCGTCCTTGACCCCGACCAACTGGAATTCGAATCCGACCGCCGCGGGATGAGCGGCGAACTTCGTGCCTTCCCGTTCACGGTACACTCGAACAACGCCTTCAAGAACCGCATCCACACCCAGCCGTTCGCCCAAGAGACGCGTCGATTCCCGACGATTCTTGGCTTGGGCAGATCCTTCCACGCTGTCAAGAACCTGTCCAACGGTTTCAGGCGGGATGACTTGAATCCGGGGCTTGAGCCGTAACTGGGAATACACCATATGCCGGATCATATCGGGAACGGAATCCGGCACGGAAATCTGTACCGGGCGAGACCGGCCGGGAATCGATGAACCGCTGACACTTCCCAACGCCTGGTGAATTTGGGGATTAGCAAGGTCCGCCGGAGGCGGTGTTCTGAAAGCAAGAGAGATTCCCTGCTTCGCTTTGACCACGCGAAACGGCGCAATCGCAACTTTGGTGATAGCTTGGGATGCAAGCTGGGGATGCGATTTAACGGTGACCGGGTCCGCAGCACATGCCCCACACCCCCAAAGCAGAAGGCATGTCGCCGACAGCCAACGTGCCTGTCGCCGGTGCACACCAGTGGTGAGGAAAGCACTCAATTCCATGCCCCGAAATTTTTGAGCAATTGAAGCCCGACCTTTTGACTTTTTTCCGGATGAAATTGGCAGGCAAAGACCTTTCCCCTGGTCACACTGGACACAAAAGGAACGCCGTACCGTGTTTCGGTACACACCACGTCGGTCTCTTCCGGTTCTACGTAATAGGAATGGACAAAATAGACATGGGTCTCCGGACTGATGCCTTCGAATAACGGCATGGGCCGCCTGACCTGAATCGTGTTCCAGCCCATATGTGGAATCTTTAACGACGCCTGAGTGGGTCCGGAAGGAAACCGTTTCACTTTGCCTTTGAAAATATTCAACCCCTGATGCACGCCAAATTCTTCGCTTTCCGAAAAAAGGACCTGGAACCCCACGCAAATACCCAGGAACGGCTTGTCCTGAGCAATGGTCCGGCGCAACGGTTCGACCAGACCAAACCGTTGGAGATTGTTCACGCAATCGCCGAAAGCCCCCACTCCGGGAAGCACGACGTGGGTTGCTCGATCAATCATCGCAGGATCGCGTGTGACGACCGCGTGATGACCGACGGTTTCAAATCCCTTTTGGACGCTTCGCAAATTCCCTCTCTCATAATCGACGATGGCGATCATACCTGCGTCATCCCTCCTCGCTCCGAAATCCCCCTTGACGAACGGCTAGGCGAGCACCCCTTTTGTGGATGGGACTCCAACCACCCTATCGTCCTGGCAAGTTGCCTGATCCATGGCTTTTGCAAAAGCCTTAAATACGGCTTCGATTATATGGTGCGGATTCCGGCCGTACCGGACGTTGACGTGCAGATTCAACCCGCCTTGCGTTGTCAGGGCCTGAAAGAAATCTTCAAACAAGCCGAGATCAAACCCTTTCACTTCGCGATGGGACAACGTTACGTTATACACAAGAAACGGCCGTCCGCTCAGATCGACTGTGACTTCCGCCAGCGTTTCATCGAGCGGGACAATGGCCCATCCAAATCGGCGGATACCGGCTTTGTCTCCCAGCGCTTCCCGGAAGGCGCTGCCCAACACCATACCGATGTCCTCAACCGTATGGTGATCGTCAATATGGGTATCGCCCTTGGCATCAAGCACGAGATCGAACAACCCGTGTCGCGCGAAAGCATCCAACATGTGGTCCACGAACGGAACGGGAGTGGCAATCCGGCGTTGCCCCGTCCCATCCAGCCCCAATTCCACGCGAATGGTGGTCTCGGAGGTGGACCGGTCTACCGCCGCCCGTCTCGGTTTGCCTGCAAGAGTCATGATCCCCGGCTTTCTATGGAACGAGCATGGGCTTGGAGCCCCTCCATGGCGGCCAACCGCGTGACGTAAGGGGTGACGACTTTCAGTTGCGCCCGGGTATACGCCACGACGTTCGTTCGTTTAATGTAATCATCAAGTGACAACGCCGAAAAAAACCGTGCGGAGCCCCCGGTCGGCAGTACGTGATTCGGACCGGCCACGTAATCCGCCACGGCCGGCGGGGTATAGGCCCCCATGAACACCGCACCGGCATGCCGAATTTTTTTCACGTAGTCGAAGGGCCTGGGCAACAGAACCTCCAAATGTTCGGGAGCAATGGCATTGGCCACCTCAAACGCTTCGTCCAAGTTCGGGACGACGAAGATTTTAGCATACCGGCCGATGGAATACGCGGCAATATGTCGCCTCGTCAGTTTGGGCAGTTGATGACGAATTTCCCGAGCAACCTTCTTGGCAAACGCCGTCGAGGTCGTGACCAAATAGACGCGGGCCTCTTCATCGTGTTCGGCTTCGCACAACAGGTCCGCGACGCAATGAGCGGGATCAGCGGATTCATCCGCAATCACCAGCAGTTCGCTCGGTCCGGCAACCATGTCAATATCGACCGTCCCGTACACCGCCCGTTTGGCCGCGGCCACGTACATGTTCCCCGGCCCGACGATTTTGTCCGCCCGGGGAATCTGCTTGGTGCCGTACGCCAACGCTCCGATCGCCTGCACGCCTCCGACCCGGTACACCTCATCTACGCCGGCGAGGTCCGCCGCGACCAACAAACAAGGCTCGATGGCCCCGGACGCAGTGGGGCTACACATGACGACCCTCGGCACCCCGGCAACTTTGGCGGGGATCGCGTTCATCAAGACCGTGGAAGGATACAAGGCTTTCCCTCCGGGTACGTACAAGCCCACGACGTCCAATGGCGTGATGAGTTGCCCCAGCTTCACGCCTTTTTCCTCACTGACCCACGTCGATTTGCGTTGTTTGCGGTGAAACGCCCGAATGCGTTTCGCGGCAAACTGTAAGGCCTGCAGATCGGTTCGTTGAACGGCGGCATACGCCTGCCGAATTTCTTGTGAGGACACCCGAAACCGTTCGGGTGACAACGTAAGCCCGTCAAATTTCTTGACGTAGCGCGCAACCGTGGCGTCGCCGTGCCGTTCGACGTTCTTCAGAATACGTTTCACGCGAGTTTCAATCTCGGCATGCTGCCGCGCACCGCGATTGCAGACTTCAGCCAGTGCCCGGGGATAGATTTTGGATTTTGAAGAAATAACCTTCATCACGCCCTCAGGCACAGGCCGTCTTGGGACGACTCTTGCGCAGCCGGTTAATCATGGTCGTAATCACCTGATGCTTCATTTTCAAACTGGCACGATTCACGATGAAGCGTGCCGTCGATTCCGCAATCGTTTCCACTTCCTTGAGGTTGTTGGCTTTCAGCGTCTCTCCACTCGACACCAGATCCACGATACGATCCGCCAATCCCACGACCGGCGCCAATTCGATCGACCCGTACAATTTGATAATCTCGACGGGAATACCCTGCCGGTTAAAATGCCATTCCGTGATGTTCGGATACTTCGTGGCAACCCGGAGTTTTGACGATAAGCGCGTGTGCTCATCCAATCCCACCAAGGCCGCGACGGAAATCCGGCACCATCCGATCCGCAGATCCAGGGGTTCATACACATCGAGTTGCTGCTCTAATAATAAATCCTTCCCCGCCACACCCACATCGGCGGCGCCATACTCCACGTACGTCGGCACGTCCGTGGGGCGGACAACCAAAAAAGACAGCCCGGACTGGGGCACGTCGAAAACCAGTTTGCGATCGTCGGCGGACAATTCCGGGCTCAGATAGCCCGCTTTCTGAAACAAGGCCAGTGTCTGATCCAGGAGTTTTCCCTTCGATAGCGCGACGGTCACCATGTCACTCATAACCGGAGCCCTCTCGACGAACCGAAGCGCCCAAGCTTTGTAATTTATCTTCGATCCGTTCGTATCCCCGTTCCAAATGATAAATTCGGGAAATCCGCGTTTCACCCTCTGCCGACAACCCGGCCAACAGAAGCGCGGCACTGGCGCGCAGATCCGACGCCATGACCGGCGCGCCCGTCAAACGTCCTAATCCTTTCACAACCGCACGGTGTCCATCAACCGCAATCACCGCACCCATGCGTCGCAATTCCGGGACGTGCAGAAACCGCCCCGCAAAGACCAATTCGGTGATGACGCTGGTTCCTTCCGCCAGACACATCAGGGCCATCATTTGCGCTTGCAGGTCCGTGGGGAACCCCGGATAGGGAAACGTTTGAACGTCTTGAGCCTGCAACCGGGATCCGGCCTCGATGGTGATCGACCGTGTCCCCTCCGAAAGATTGGCACCGCATTGCTTGAGTTTGGAAGTCACAACCTCCAGATGTTCGGGCACGCATTGATCCACTTCGACCCGCCCCCCCGTCATGGCCCCGGCGATCACATACGTTCCGGCTTCAATCCGGTCAGGAATGACCTCGTGATCCGCGCCACGCAACGCCGCAACCCCTTCGATGACAAGACGTCCGGACCCGGCCCCGGAAATCCTGGCCCCGCGCTTGATCAGGAAATCGGCCAGATCGACAATTTCCGGCTCCATGGCGGCATTGTTGATGACCGTGGTGCCCTTCGCAAGACAGGCGGCCATCAATAAATTTTCGGTGCCGGTGACGGTCGGAACCTCGAAATCGATGCGTTGGCCTTCCAACTTCGGGGCCTGGGCCCGAATGTAGCCGTAATCCACGGAGACCGTGGCCCCCAGCTTTCGCAGACCATCCAAATGGTAGTCGACCGGCCTCGGACCGATGGCACATCCACCCGGAAGGGAAACGACGGCTTCCCCAAACCTGGCTAACAACGGGCCCAATACCAAGATGGAAGCCCGCATGGTTTTGACCAGATCATACGGCGCCTCGAGTGATTGGACCTGAGCCGCATCGATAATCGCCCGCCCCTCTTCCTGCTTGACAGAAACGCCGAGTAAGCTGAGCAGCGTCATCATGGTCGCGACGTCTCTCACCTGAGGCAGGTTGGAAATCGTGCATTCTCCGCCACCCAACAAGGTCGAAGCCAGAATCGGGAGCGCCGCATTTTTGGCACCGCCCGCCCGGACGCGCCCTTCCAAGCGCTGCCCTCCCGTGACGATCAAACTGTCCATATCGACGACGTTCGCTCCAGACAAATCACGCGATCGATACCCGCCTGATCGCGCCGGATCGTTTTGACGATGAAGGCTTCGCCGACTTTTCGACGAATGGCCTCTGACTGATGCATGCCCATTTCCATGACCAGAATCCCGCCCGGATGCAACAATGACGGACTCTCCGCAAGCAGGCGATCGTAAAACGCCAAACCGTTCGAACCGCCATTGAGGGCAGGAAGCGGCTCAAAGGCCCGGACTTCCCGTGGCAGGAGATCACATTGCCCCGACGGAATATACGGTGGATTCGAGACAATAACCGACACCTTGCCCGCAAACGCACCGGCGGCCAGCGGTTTGAGACATTCGCCCAGGAAGAACCGGATCTTATCGGCCACACCATGACGCTGCGCGTTCTCGCCAGCGACTTGCAGGGCCGGGGCACTGCAATCCGTAGCCGAGACGGTGGCACCCGGGCAATCCAGAGCCAGCGAGACGGCCAGGCAGCCCGACCCCGTTCCCATATCCACCATGTGACAGTCGAGCGTGGAAAAGCGTGAAGCCAGGACTTCCTCGATGATCAATTCGGTTTCAGGCCGGGGAATCAACACACTTGAGTTCACGCGAAAGTCGCGTCCGCGAAAGACCTGGGTGCCCACGATATATTGCAGGGGTTCCCGTGACGCCCGGCGCCGAAACAGCGATTCGGTTCTGGCCCAATCTGCCGGCCCGACGCTCGCGTTTGCGTCGGCATACACCCTGAGACGCGACATGCCCAAACCGGCTTCCAGCAGCCAGAACGCTTCATTATCCGCATTGTCCACCGCGGCGGCCTGAAGGATCGCCAAGCCCCGTTGATAGGCGGACAGGAGTGTGGACGGGGATGGCAAGGAACTGTTCGGAGCCTCCATATCAGTCTGCATCATCCGTTGTTGGACGCAATTTCAGCCCCGCGACTCTCCGGCTCACGAGCATCGTCCAACGCGTTCACCAATGCCTCAAGGTCTCCGTCCATGATCGATTCCAGTTTATGCAAACTCAGCCCTATCCGATGATCCGTGACGCGATTCTGCGGGTAATTGTAGGTGCGGATCTTTTCACTTCGCTCACCCGTCCCGACCTGGGAACGCCGATGCTCGGCAATCGACGCTTCCTGTTTTTCACGTTCGGCGTCGCCAATGCGGGTTCGAAGCGTGCGCATGGCTTTTTCACGATTCTTGAGTTGCGACCGCTCATCCTGACACGTGACGACTATGCCGGTGGGAAGATGGGTGATTCGCACAGCCGAATACGTGGTATTGACGCTCTGCCCTCCCGCGCCAGAGGAACAAAACGTATCGATGCGAAGATCCCTCGAATCGAGATGTACGTCGACGTCTTCAACCTCCGGCATCACCGCCACGGTCGCCGTGGACGTATGAACGCGCCCGCTCGCCTCCGTACTCGGAACTCTTTGGACACGGTGCACCCCGCTCTCATATCGAAAGGCACCGTACGCTCCCTGACCTTCGACCAGAAAAATGGCTTCCTTGATCCCACCGATGCCCGTCTCATTTGCATCAATCATCTGCACCCGCAACCCGCGGTTCTCAGCATAACGCATGTACATGCGCAACAACTCCCCGGCGAACAACCCAGCCTCTTCGCCGCCCGTCCCGGCTCGTATTTCGACGAATGAGTTTTTATCATCTTCGGCATTTCGAGGATGCAGGAGTTGCCGCGCGCGTTCCTCAACCTGTGCCCGTTGCTCCTGTAACGCGCCCAATTCATCGGTAGCCAACGCCTTGAGTTCAGGATCCAGTTTCGAATCATCCAGCATCCGCGAGGTATTGGCAATTTCCTGGAGCAGACGCCGGTAGTCCGCAAACAACTGGCTAACGTCTTCCAGGTCAGCCCGCTCCTTGTTGTAGGCAATCACCATCGGCAGTTGACCGAGGACCGCCGGATCGGCCAGGCGGTGGGTCAATTCGTCGTAACGATGGGCCGCGGCTTCCCATTGGGCAAGCCAACCCTCAAACTGGTTTTCCATCTTGTCGCCGGACATAGGATGCCCTTCTCTATCATTGAACGAAAGTCTGCGAGAAAATCGAGGAGTGCGAGATCGCGTCGAGCGGGGAGGCTAGGCTTGGGACTTCTTGGCGTATTTTTTCCTGAATCGTTCCACACGCCCTTCGGTGTCAACGATTTTCTGCGTGCCGGTAAAGAAGGGGTGACAGGCAGAACAAATATCCACCTTGATATCGCCCACGGTAGAACGGGTTTGGAATTTCATGCCGCACGCGCAACTGACCGTCGCCTCGGAATATTCGGGATGAATGCCTGCTTTCATGATACCGATGTCCTCCTGAAAACTGTTCCCATACCTCTATCTAGCATGAACGGCCGGTCGTTGGCAAAGCGAACGGAAAGGTTATCGATTCATGGACTGGAGAAAGTCCTGATTATCCTTGGTCCCGGCGATCTTATCCATGAGAAACTCCATGGCTTCCATCGTCCCCAAGGGGCTCAAGACCTTGCGTAACACCCACATTTTATTCAACCGGTCCCGGTCGACCAGCAATTCTTCCTTCCGGGTTCCCGATTGACTGATATCAATGGCCGGGAAAATGCGCTTGTCCGCCAAACGGCGGTCCAAATGGACTTCCATGTTCCCCGTGCCTTTAAACTCTTCAAAAATCACGTCGTCCATACGACTACCCGTATCCACCAGCGCCGTGGCCAGAATCGTGAGACTCCCGCCGTCTTCGATGTTTCGAGCCGAACCGAAAAACCGTTTGGGCCGTTGCAGCGCGTTGGAATCCAGCCCGCCGGAGAGCACCTTTCCGCTTGGAGGCGCAATCGTGTTATAGGCGCGAGCCAACCGGGTAATACTGTCCAGCAGGATCACCACGTCGCGCTTGTGCTCAACCAATCGTTTGGCCTTTTCCATCACGATCTCGGCCACTTGCGCGTGCCGTTGGGCCGGTTCGTCAAACGTGGAACTGATGACCTCGGCACTCTTGACCTGACGCTGCCAATCCGTGACTTCTTCCGGGCGTTCGTCAATGAGTAAGACGATGAGCAGGGTCTCCGGGTGATTATGCAGGATCGCACGGGCAATAGCTTGAAGCAGCATGGTTTTTCCCGTCCGCGGAGCAGCCACGATGAGCCCCCGTTGTCCTTTCCCGATGGGCGTGGTCAGTTCCATCACCCGCGTGCAATATTCCTCCTGGTCAAACTCCAGGGAAATGCGCTCCTCGGGATAGAGCGGCGTCAAATTGTCGAACAAAATTTTGTCCCGCTGCACTTCCGGTTCGTCGTAGTTGATCTTTTCAACTTTCAATAAGGCAAAATACCGCTCCCCACCTTTGGGCGGACGAACCTGACCCGAGATGATGTCGCCCGTTCGCAAGCCAAAACGACGGATTTGAGAGGGCGAAATATAAATGTCATCGGGACCTGGAAAATAATTCGAATCCGGCGCACGCAAAAACCCAAAGCCGTCGGAAAGGGTTTCCAGGACCCCTTCACCAAAAATGACGCCGTTCTTCTCCGCCTGCCCTTGCAAGATGGCAAAGATGAGTTCCTGTTTCCTCAGATTCGCGCACCCTTCGATCTTCAATGACCGGGCCAAATCCGCAAGATCGCCGATGGATTGTTGTTTCAATTCCGCAAGATGCATAACCTTCTCCTAAAAAGGTGGGTGATCGTTGAAGCGACCGGGTCGTGACAACGAGTCAAAATGTGTCTTTCTGGAGATCGACGGATTCGCAAACTAGTGACACGTGGTGAACAAACCGTCCCGTTTGTATTCCAGAACAGTCATTCAGACAATTCCGCCGATGCATTGAATGAAGGGAACCTCTTCATTATGTTTTGGACAGAAGGGTGTTGGCGCTACGAAAAATTGATTTACAATTTTGGGACTTGAAAATTCATGTAGGGAGAAGTAACTGCCTCTTCAATCTGGAAGGTATGTCTATTTTGTATAACATGCATCTCCTGATTGTCAATAGCTACTTTCAACCATTGTTGGTTTGCGATGCCACGAGCGTTGTGATAAATGAACGGAAGCAGGGGGAAAATTTTTTTGACATAGAAAATTTCTTGTCCAAAATGGCTAAGCCCGACGAGTCTTTCTCACATAGCAGGATTTTCTCCTTTGCCGAGGCGACGGAACTGATCCCCAAGCTGGCAGCGCATCTGACCAAAGCCAAAGCCGGCAAAACGATCCTGCAGCAAACCAAGGATGAAATCAAAAAAGCAAGCGCCAACGCTTCGTATGGAGGCGGAAGTTGTGAAGGGCCACGCTACATCAAAGCACTCGAAACGATTTATGAAAGCCTCAACAGCATCAATGAAATGGGCGTGATTGTCAAAGATCTGGACATGGGCTTATGCGACTTTCCGTATCTCATGGAAGGACGGGTCGTCTATCTCTGCTGGAGACTCGGTGAAGAAACGATCGAATGGTGGCATGAAATCGACGACGGCTACAAGGGACGCCAAACCCTGCCCAAAGGCATCACGTGAGCAACAACCTTGAACCAAACCTTCAACCACTTGTCCGTGTTGGCAAGCCGCAACGCGGAGGACGGTGAATGACGTACGTGATCATTGGATGGGATGGGCCCGAAGGGCAAAGCAAGCGGCAGCACCATAGACCCGCCCACTTGGACTACCTTGAGCGCTTGCAGCAACAGGGCCAATTGATCTGCGCCGGACCCTTTACCGATCAAGCCGGAAGCCTGGTCATCATCGAAGCCGACGCCATGGAGAAAGCCGAAAACATTGCCAACGGCGATCCCTACGTCACGCATGGAATATTCGAACGGGTCGAAATCCATCCGTTTAAGCGAGTCTTCCCCCAGCCACCAGAAATTTGAAAGAGCGGCACTTTGCATGTTACAAATTTTTGTTCATGATTTCACGCATGTGACGGCCCAATGATTAAGCTCATCCGCGAAGGTTCGACGAAATACCCCTGGCTCCTCAAGATCATCGTGTTGGCCATCGCGGTCACCTTCACCATCGGGATGGGGTGGTTCGGGTATGAAACCGCACAACAACCCAACGTGGTGGCTGTGGTCGGGGCGTATCAGGTGGAGTTGGAAGAATTCCGCAAGGCCTATAACAGACTCGATGCCTTCTATAGAAATCAGCCGCAGGAAGAAGCCCCGGACAGCAAAGAACTCAAGCAAACCGCCATCAACTCTCTCGTCAACCGGAAACTGTGGCTCGTGGCTGCCGATGACCTCAATCTGGGCGTGCACCAGGACGAACTGCGAGACGCCATCATGAACCGCGATGAATTTCAGAAAGATGGGGCCTTCGACCCGGAAACCTATCATCGCCTCCTGTCGCTCAACCGAATTTCTCCGGCGAAGTTTGAAGAGGGCCTGGCCAAGGATCTTCGCATACAAAAAGTTCAGGCCCTTGTTCAAGACGTGGCGACTCTCAACCCAGTGGATGAAGAACTGGTCAAGGAACTCGCCGCGGGGCAAACCGCCGGACTTGAAGATGAAAAAGAAATCGAAAAGATCAATGACCGAATCAGGCTCCAACTCCTGATTCAAAAGAAACAGCAAGCGCTCGCAGCGTTCCAACAGGCCCTCCGGGCTTCCTCCGCCGTGGAAATCCGTCAGGAATTCCTCTAGATCTTTTTCCAATTCCATGCGTGCTTGCGAGTCAGGGAGCGGCCACAAGGAGCGCCTTTTGAGGCGTTTTTCACATGTGCAGCCTCAACCTTCCTCGGCTATTGAATCAACATGGCATCGCCGTAGCTGTAGAAGCGGTACCGGGCGGTGACGGCTTCTGCGTAGGCCGCACGCAGTTGGTCGAGACCGCCGAAGGCGGAGACGAGCATGAGCAACGTGGTGCGCGGCAGGTGAAAATTGGTCAGCAGGGCATCGACCATGGTGAAGCGGAACCCGGGCGTGATGAACAGGCGGGTCTCACCCGCTCCGGCTTGGATGTGTCCGGCTTGATCGACCGCCGATTCGAGCGTGCGCACCGACGTGGTTCCGACTGCCACGACTCGCCTCCCTTCAGCCTTTGCCACATTGAGACGCTGCGCCGTCTCCTCGGAAATATCAAACCATTCGGCAGCCATGCGATGATCTTCGATCCGGTCAACAGTGACGGGACGAAAGGTCCCGGGCCCCACGTGCAGCGTGACGGTTGCGAGTTGAACGCCCTTCTGCGTGAGGTCAACGAGGAGCCGGTCGGTGAAATGCAACCCGGCAGTCGGGGCGGCAACCGCCCCCTCCGATCGCGCGAACACCGTTTGATAGGTCTCTTTGTCTTGCTCGGTTGCGGGACGCTTGATGTAGGGAGGGAGCGGGACTTCGCCTATCCGGTCGAGTAGTTCGGTGACGGACCCTCGGGCATTGATCCGAAGAACCGTGCGTTCCTGACTCCGTTCCAGAACCTCGGCGGTCGCTTCATCCTGAAATTGCAGGACCTGACCAACATCGACGTGCCCTTTCAGCAAGACTTCCCAACTCTTTTCCTCCAAGGGCCGTACCAACAATGCCTCGATTTTCCCGCCGGTGGGCCGTTTGGTGCCGTGGAGCCTGGCGGGGATTACCTTCGTGTCGTTCAACACCACCACGTCATCGGACCGCAACAGATTCGGCAGATCTTTTATCCGGGCATGTTGAAACGCGGGCTCCCCCTTGCGCGGCACAACCAACAGACGCGCGTGATCTCTCGGAGAAACCGGATAATCGGCAATCAGCGATTCGTCAAACGGAAAGTCAAACTCGGAGAGTCGCAAGGCGGATACCCACTTCGACAACATTGAGACCAGACCACCAAAAACGGTGAGGAACCGTGGGAATCAGTTATGAAGACGGCAGGGTCATGACCACCCGATCGCGCGGCAGGATTTCCGTCCCCGGATAGTAATAGCGCAGGATGGATTGATAGGGATACCCCAACTCGGCCATTTCCTTGGCGCCCCATTGACAGAGGCCGACCCCGTGCCCTGCCCCTTTTCCCGCAAACACCACGTGTCTGTCAATGCGTTCAATGGAAAACCGGGTACTGCGGACTTTGGCATACCCGAGGATCCTCCGAAATTCCTGTCCCGTGATAACGAGTTCTCCCCGGGAATGCAGGATCCTCATATCCTTGACCCGGCCGGCGGTGGTCATGCCATAGGGCGTGAGCGTCGCGAGCCAGCCAATGGGATACCCCTCTTCCTTAAGCCGGGCTTCGACCACGTCAAACGGAATGGTTGCTCGCCACTCGTACCAGGGCGACTTCCGATCAAACGGACAAGCCACCCCTTTGAGATAGGGCAAGTCTTTGGCCCACACGTTCACAGCGTCTTCCGTGGGGCCCGCGGTCGTGGATGAATACACGGCGAAAATGGGACGGCCTTCATAGGTCAGGACCTGGCCACGCGTCCGGTTGACGGCATCGAGCACGGCGCGATTCACCTTTTGGCGGCCCGTATAGACCTGATCCTGCACGCTCGCATAGACGTCGAACGGTTGAGCTGCGTTCTCGAGTTTCTTGTACAACACGTAGGTCCGCGCCGCCACGGCCTGCGTTCGCAAGAGTTCTTCGTGCCAATCCGGATTGACTTCCGAACTCACGACACCCGCCACGTACGCTTCGAGATCAACCACGTTCACGATCAGCAGGTGTTCGTCCCGGGCCGTTATTTCAAGATGCCCGTACACCGCCCAACGTTGGCTCACCGCATGAGGAGACGATCCTTGAATGGTGACGTGCAGTTCATTGTGTGTCCCGTGAATGGCGAGACCGTGGCCCCGGACCCTGTTGCCATCGACCTGCAACTCATGCCCCTTGAGAACCACCGTGGCCTCGGACAACACGTCGACGTGGTCTCCCGAAGACGTTTCGAGACGCAAATCTCCGACGGAGGCGACCGTGACACGGCCGGCCCGTTCGGCCAAGGCAACCCGTACATGATCCGCTGCGTGAACCGAGGGCAGCGGTCCCAACCCCGCCCCAATGATCAGCAGGAGCATCCAAACCGGAGAGAAGGTGGACGTGGTCATCGTTTGAGGAAGAAGTAAAGAAGGAGACTGCCCACCACGCTGATGACGATACTGGTCCCTAATGGGAAGTAAACGGTGACGTTGTCTCGCTTGATGAACATATCGCCCGGCAGCTTTCCCAGCCAGCCGAACCCGGTCCCCTCACCCGGCCACTTGCCGAGCCACGAGACCACGATGCCGAGGACGGCGATTCCCAAACCCAGCATGATGAGCGTCTTCCCGATGAACTCCGGCATGGCTCACCTTGTCAAGGCCTCGGCAATCTGGACGGCGTTGAGCGCAGCGCCTTTGCGCAGGTTATCCGCCACCACCCACAAATTGAGCCCATTGGGAATGGAGTCATCCTCACGAATCCGTCCCACGAACACCGCATCCGTTCCCGCGGCGTGGATCTGCAGGGGATACAACTTCCGCGAGGGATCGTCATACAGTTGCACGCCCGGCGCGGTCGAGAGGATGGCCCGGGTTTCCTCCACCGACAACTTCTGTTTCGTTTCGACGTTGACGGATTCCGCATGGCCGACGAACACGGGCACACGCACCGTCGTCGCGGATATCCCGATTGAATGGTCATCAAGTATCTTCCGGGTTTCGTTGACCATCTTCATTTCTTCACCGGTAGACCCCGACGACAAAAAATCGTCGATGTGCGGCAAACAGTTGAACGCGATCTGATGCGGATACACCGTGGACGTCACGTCGCCGAAGCTTAACAACTGCCGGCACTGTTCCGCCAATTCGTCCATGGCCTCTCTCCCGGTACCGGACACCGATTGATAGGTCGAGACGACGACGCGGGTAATCGTGGCCTGATCATGTAACGGCTTGAGCGCCACCACCATTTGAATGGTGGAACAATTCGGGTTGGCCACAAGACCCTGGTGGGTTTCCAGGTCGTGCGCGTTCACTTCAGGAACGACCAGCGGCACCTGTGGGTCCATGCGCCAGGCCGAACTGTTATCGATCACCACCGCCCCGGCTTTGACGGCAACCGGCGCGTATTCCTTACTCACGGAGGCACCGGCGGAAAACAATGCGATATCGATCCCCTGAAACGAGTCCCGGGTGAGTAATTTCACCGTGACGTCGCCGCCGCGAAACGACACGGTCCCGCCTGCGGACTTGGACGACGCCAACGGACACACCTCATCCACGGGAAACTTGCGTTCTTCCAGGATCGAGAGCATTTCCGTACCCACGGCACCGGTGGCCCCGACCACGGCAACGGTATAGGCTGCTTTCTTCTTCATCTTGTGCAAAACGGTTGTCTCACGGATTTCCATTCACGACGACGCGGATACGGTGACTGAAGGTGTCCGCAATGTAGACGCGCCCTCGAGAATCCAGGGCGACTCCAAACGGATAGTTGAGACTGCTCTGCAAGGGATCCTTCCCATCGCCGGAAAACTCCGCCTTCCCGTTCCCGGCGAAGAGCGACATTTCCTGTTTCTGCAGATGCCACACCCGAATCAAGTGGTTGTCGTTGTCCGTCATGAACAGGCGACCGTCAGGATGAAGGGCAATGGCATACGGCCGGGACACGCTGGGAGAGGTTTCATTTTCACCCGGCGTGAATTGAAACGCATCCGCTCCGCCAGTCACCGTCTCCACCGTCCCGGTCTGTCGATCCCACTTCCGAATACGACTATTAAACGTATCGGCAATGTACAGGTTTCCGTCCTGATCCACGGCAAGTCCGCTGGGACCGGCCAACGCGGTTTCAGGGCCGGCGGCCCCATCGCCGTTGTATCCCGACTCCCCGGTCCCGGCAATGGTCGTCATCACGCCGGAAGACACGTCGAGTTTTCGGATCCGGTTGTTGCTTTGATCCGCGATGTACAAACAATCCGGTCCGTCCAGGACCAGGGCCACGGGTTCATTCAGCGCCGCTTTTACAGCAGGTCCATTGTCACCGTAAAATTTCGCTTGGCCCGTTCCGGCGATGGTGGAGATAAACCCGGTGGCGGGATCAATCCGGCGAATCCGGTGATTCCAGGTATCGGCAATGTACACGGTGCCATCTTCGGCCACGGCCACGGCCGAGGGAAAATTGAGCGCGGCCTCGGTTGCCGGGCCACCATCACCTGCAAACCGCTGATCCTTTGATTGGGTTCCGGTCACGTAGCGGACCATGCCACTCAAATCGGGGCTTTGTGCGTAGGCGTCACCCGGCTTGTTCACCGGATCCGCCAATGGATCTTCATCGTCTTCTGCGCGATCGGGCACAGGCTCGACAGACATCGACGCCGGGGCATCAGGTTCGAAGGTTCCGGCTATTGTCATGATGACCCCGGTTTGCACATCAACCTTGCGCACCAGATGATTCTCCGAATCGGCGATATAGAGATTGCCCGCGTCGTCGAGAGCCACCGTTTTCGGTTCGTTCAACGCGGCCGCCGTGGCTGGACCGGCATCTCCGCCGCAGCCGGGCTCCCCGCTTCCGGCGATGGTCCCGATCGTGCCGGCTTGCATGGCATCCAACATCCTTCTCCTGCCTCTCCTTGTGCCTAACCGATGTGTTGAAGAATACGGTCGCCCATCTCTTTGGTGCCCACGAGGGTGGTTCCAGGTGCCGCGATGTCCCCGGTTCGGCACCCCTGGCCCAACACGGCCTGAATCGCGTTCTCGATGAGGTCCGCTTCCTCGTCCATGCCGAACGAATACCGGAGCATCATCGCACCGGAGGCGATCATGCCGATAGGATTGGCTGCATCCTTGCCCGCAATATCCGGGGCGCTCCCGTGAATGGGTTCATACATGCCGACGGACGCGCCGACGCTGGCCGACGGCAACATCCCGATTGACCCGGTCAACATGGCGGCTTCGTCACTCAAAATGTCACCGAACAGATTTGTCGTCAGGATCACGTCAAACTGTTTCGGGTTCCGGATCAACTGCATCGCGCAATTGTCTACGTACATGTGTCGCAGTTCCACGTCCTGATAGTCCTTGTGGACCTCGATGACGACCTTCCGCCACAACTCCGAGGATTCCAGGACGTTGGCCTTATCCACGGAAGTGACGGCTCCCCGGCGTTTGCGTGCCACGTCGAAGGCGACCTTGGCAATCCGCGTAATTTCTTCCGTTGTATAGACTTCGGTGTTAAATCCACGATGGCCTCCCGGGGTCTCCTCCACGCCCTTGGGCTTCCCGAAATAGATGCCGCCCGTCAGTTCACGCACCACCAGTACGTCAATGCCCTCGATGACCTCACGTTTGAGGGTGGAGGCATCGGCCAATTCCGAATACAACTTGGCCGGCCGGAGATTCGCAAACAACCCGAGTTGTTCCCGCAAGCCCAGCAACGCCCGTTCCGGCCGCCGCTCATAGTCGAGGCCTTCCCATTTCGGTCCTCCCACCGCCCCCAACAGGACCGCGTCACTGGTTTTGGCCAACCGAAGCGTGTCGTCCGGGAGCGGCCATCCCGTGTCGTCAATGGCCTGACCGCCGACCGCGGCGCGAACAAACTCAAACGCATGACCACCGCGTTTTCCGACCGCTTCCAACACCGCCACGGCCGGCGGCACGATCTCCGGACCGATCCCATCCCCTGCCAATATTGCGATCTTCTTCTTCATGCCCCTTCTTTCACCCTCACCCTAACCCTCTCCCATCCAGGGAGAGGGGACATTTTTGGTCAACAAAGCCCGATTTTATCGCCCTGGTTGGCGCGACGCTCCAATTGCGACGCCAGTTTATTCAGCGCATTCAGATAGGCCTGGGCCGAAGCCACGATGATATCGGTATTCGCCCCGTTCCCGGTGACGATTTCGCCGTCCTGTTCGACCCGCACCGACACCTCTCCTTGCGCGTCCGTCCCACCGGTGATGGCTTTGACCACGTAGGCCAATAATTTGCTTTTGGTTTGCGTAATCCGGGCAATGGTTCGATAGACCGCGTCGACCGGACCATCGCCGGTGCCCGTCTCTTTCATCGCCTGCCCGTCCATTTCCAACTCCACGGTTGCCGTCGGCAATTGATTCGTCCCGCTTTGGGTGCTCAGCGCCTTTAACGAATACCGTTCGGGCACCCTGGTGACGGCTTCGGACACGATCGATTCCAAATCTTCCTCGAACAGTTCCTTTTTCTGGTCCGCGAGCCGTTTGAATCGCTCAAACGCCGCGTTCATTTCTTCGTCCGAGAGCGCATAGCCCAACTTCGTCAATTCCGCTCGAAAGGCGTGGCGACCGGACAATTTCCCCATCACCAGGCGACTTTGCGTCAACCCGATGGAACCGGGCCGCATGATTTCATACGTATTTTTATCCTTGAGCAGCCCGTCCTGGTGGATCCCGGAAGTATGCGCAAACGCGTTCGCCCCGACGATGGCCTTGTTGGGTTGGACGACCATCCCCGTGATCTTGCTGACCAGCCGGCTGGTCTTGGAAATTTCTTCCGTGCAAATCTGCGTCCCGGCATCATAAAAGTCCTTGCGGGTCCGCAGCCCCATCACGATCTCTTCCATCGACGCATTGCCGGCCCGTTCACCGATGCCGTTGACCGTACATTCCACTTGCCCGGCACCGGCGTGGATGGCCGCCATGGAATTCGCCACCGCCAATCCCAAATCATTGTGACAATGGACGGAGATGATCGCCCGATCACAGTCACGCACCCGCGTCCTGAGCGTTCGAATAATCTCTTCAAATTCCTTGGGGGTCGTGTACCCCACGGTATCGGGAATATTCACCGTCCCCGCGCCTGCGTCCACGACCGCCTCCACGACTTCGCACAGGTAGGAGACGTCCGACCGCGTCGCGTCCATGGGGGAAAACTCAACGTCATCGACGTAGCTACGCGCGTGCCGGACCATCTCGACCGCACGCTGAAGCGCTTCCTCTCGCGTCATGCGGAATTGGTGTTTCAGGTGAATGTCCGACGTGGAGAGGAAGGTATGAATACGCGGTTTGGGCGCCCCGTTCAAGGCCTTCCACGCCGCATCAATGTCCGCAGGCTTGGCTCGTGCCAGACTACAGACCGTGGGGCCTTCCACCTCCCGCCCGATACGCTGCACCGCCTCGAAATCGCCGGGGGAACTGAAGGCAAACCCGGCTTCAATAATATCGACGTTCAAGCGAGCCAGTTGTTTGGCGACCAGCACTTTTTCTTCCACGTTCATGCTGGCTCCCGGAGACTGCTCGCCGTCACGCAAAGTGGTGTCGAAAATCCTGATGTGTCGCTTCATCGCCCGTGCTCCTCACGAAGATGTTTCGCGGCCTTCCGGCAAGACCTTGCCCACACGTTCATCGAGCCCTGCTCCCGGCCTTTCTCAATCATACCGCAATCATTCACCCAAGCATAACCAGTCCCCACAATAAAAAAGCCTTCACCCCGAAGAGGTGAAGGCTTTCAACCTGTTTCGGGGTCATCAGGGGGACACGGCTGTTTTAAGCAGACTTGCCAGTGTCAGTGTCGCATCACCTAAAAGAAGGGGGACGCTACCTGTTCCTTGCCATTGATCCATGCGGAATCAGTCCTTTGACTCCGACGACACGGGCACCCGAGCCGGCGTCTCCCGCGTCGTTGGTGCGGTGACAACGTTCCAGCCTTTTTCCAATAAACCGGAACTCACGTAGACCAAACAAATCACAAACAACATCAATTCAGGATAGGCCATGACGGACACCAGAATCAAGACGGCCCAGACCAAATACATGAAATGGTTGTGGCCTGCAAATTTCAACTGCTTCAGGCTGCGGTATTTCACCGTACTCACCATGAGGAACCCCATCAGCAGGCTCAAGACGATAACGACCGAGGGAAGCACGCTTGCGGGCAGATGACTGATGCGCATGTCGAAAATATAAAACGTCGCAATAAAACCGGCCGCCGCGGGAATGGGCAACCCCGTAAAAAACCGACTCTCCACACTGCTCGCCGTGACGTTGAACCGGGCCAAACGCAGGGCACCGCAGGCCACGTACGCAAACATGATCGCCGCACCCAACATGCCCGGGGATTTCAGGGCCCACGCATAAATCAAAAACCCGGGGGCGAGCCCGAATGAAATCAGATCGGACAGGGAATCGTATTCCACGCCAAACTCGCTCGTACTATTCGTCAAACGGGCGGACGTGCCGTCCAGGACGTCGAAGACCATCGCAATCAGGATCGCAATTGCCGCCGCCTCCAAGCGGCCATGGTACACAAACACCATCGCGGCCAACCCGCTGAACAGATTGCCCGTGGTGAGGATGTTGGGGATCAGGTGAACGCCACGACGGCGAGACCCCTCCTTATTGTTCAATATTTTCCCCTTCACGTGAACTCCGCCAGTATGGATTCGCCACCCTTCACCTGGTCTCCGACCCTGACGCGGACACGGCTGTCGACGTCGAAATACGTATCCATCCGGGATCCGAACCGGATCAGCCCAAAGCGCTCACCGGACACGGCGGTATCGCCAGGCTGTGCCCAGCACACGATCCGCCTCGCCACGAGCCCCGCGACCTGGACACAAAGCACCTTTTTCTTCGACGGCGTTTCAAGCATCAACGCATTCTGTTCGTTATGCACCGTGGCATCCTGATCGCTGGCGTCGAGAAACCGTCCCGGCTGGTAGGCCATGTCCATCACGGTCCCCGCACAGGGCATTCGATTGATGTGTACGTCGAAAATATTCAGAAAAATACTGACCCGCAGACTTTGCTCTTTCAAATATCTCGGTTCAAATTCCTTCTGAATCGCGATGACTTTCCCGTCCCCGGGTGCCAGGATCAACTCGTCACCCCGAGGAGGAGTGCGAGGAGGATTTCGAAAAAACCAGCCGGTAAACCCCGCGAGAACCCCAAAGGCCATGGCGGTTTTTCGCAAGCCCAGCAACCTGGCCAGCAGGGCCGGCGTCGCCGCTCCCAGGACAAAGGGGACCCCTTCCGGCGCAATGGGAAGGCCTTTCGCACGATCAGTCATTCGAACCCGTTTCCCGTGAGGAACAAGAGTCTTGTTCCCTCCACTAATTCTTTTTCTGGTCTACCAGTTTGTCTTTCTGCAACCAAGGCATCATGCCGCGCAAGCGTTCCCCAACTTCTTCAATGGGATGTTCCTTGCCTCGTTTCAGCAGCGCATTGTACACGGGACGATTCGCCTGATTTTCCAGCACCCATTCCCTGGCAAACCGGCCGCTTTGGATTTCCCGGAGGATTTTCTTCATGGTCTGCTTGGTCTCGTTCGTAATGACGCGTGGTCCCCGGGTCACATCGCCGTATTTGGCGGTCGTGCTGATGGAGTAGCGCATGTTGGCGATCCCGCCCTGATAGATCAAGTCGACGATCAACTTCACTTCGTGCAGGCATTCAAAATACGCCATTTCCGGCGAATAGCCCGCTTCGACCAGGGTCTCATACCCCGCTTGGATCAACGACGTCAGGCCTCCGCACAAGACAACCTGTTCCCCGAAGAGATCGGTTTCAGTCTCTTCACGGAAATTCGTTTCGATGACGCCGGCGCGACCGCCCCCGATGGCCGAGGCGTACGCCAAACCGACCTGCGCCGTCTCTCCGCTGGGGTCCTGGTGGACGGCCAGCAAACACGGCACCCCGCTTCCCTTCGTGTATTCAGAACGGACCAAGTGACCGGGCCCCTTGGGTGCCACCATAAACACGTTGACCCCGGCCGGTGGCTGAATTTGTCCGAAGTGAATGTTAAACCCGTGACCGAATGCCAGAAACGCGCCGTCCTTTAACTGCGGGGCGATCTCGTTCCGATAAATGGCCGGCTGCACTTCGTCCGGGGCCAGCATCATGATCACGTCCGACTGTTTCACGGCATCGGCGACCGGCATCACTTTCAGGCCCGTGGCTTCAGCCTTTTTCCAGGACGGGCCTTCACGCAGCCCGACGACGACGTCCACGCCGCTCTCCGACAGATTGAGGGCATGGGCATGCCCCTGACTGCCGAATCCGACAATCGCCACTTTCTTTTTCAGAATGTTGTGTAAATCCGCGTCTCTGTCATACATGATTTTCATAACGAACTCCTTGGGGAATGAACGTCCAGGCTGATTCGCTTCTCCTGCTTCTGTCGCAACGCCATCTTATGGCGCTTTCCGTTGGCGGGTAGAGACCACGCCCGAAACCTTCGCGCTCCACATACTCAGCACAGCTTCTAGTTGGCTTTGGCAAGCGGGCGCGACTGCGCCGCCACCGCGCGAACGGGTTCCCGGGCAATGGCAATCCGGCCGGTCCTGACGATTTCCTTGATGCCGAGGGGTTGGAGCAACTGGATAATGGCGTGAATCTTCTGCACGTCACCCGTGACTTCGATCGTATAGGACGTTGGGGATGAGTCAATCACGTTTGCTCGGAAGATATCGGCAATCCGCAGGGCCTCGGCCCGATCTTCAGACCGGGCATGCACTTTGATCAAGGCGCTCTCCCGGCTCACGGCGTCACTGTCATTGAGGTCCACCACCTTGATGACGTCGATGATTTTATTCAATTGCTTGAGGATCTGTTCAATGATGCGCTCATCCCCGTTGGTGACCACGGTCATCATCGACACGCTCGGGTCGAGCGTGGGCGCCACCGATAAACTTTCGATATTGAATCCCCGCCCGCTGAACAAGCCCGCGACCCGTGACAAGGCCCCGGATTTATTTTCCAACGTCACTGAAATAATATGTTCCACGAATGCTCTACCCTTTTGCCGTTGACGCTGCCCAACAAGACCCCGTTCGGCCTCTCCATCCCCCTCTCCCCCGGAGGGAGAAGGCTGGGGTGAGGAGGGGCTCGCTCCCTACGCCGTCAAAATCGTGTCCTTGCTCTCCGTTTTGCCAGTCGCCCCTTGCCGCTTCTGCAACTCCGGCGGATCTTCCAGAATCATTTCATGGTTGCAGCCACCGGCCGGAATCATGGGATAACAATTCTCGAATTGATCAACCGGCACGTCGATGAAGACCGGCTTGTCAATGGCCATGGCCTCTCGAATCCCATCATCCACTTCATTGACGTTTCGAATCCGCAGGCCGGCCGCGCCGTACGCTTCCGCGAGTTTCACGAAGTCCGGCGATTGGTCCAGGTAGCTGCACGCGTAGCGGCCTTCATAGAACAGATCCTGCCACTGTCGCACCATGCCGTGGAACCGGTTATTGATGATAAACACTTTGACCGGCAGTTTTTCGATCACGGCCGTCGCCAGTTCCTGGGTATTCATCTGGACGCTCCCATCACCCGCAATGCACAACACGAGTCGATTCCGAAAGGCCGCCTGTGCTCCCAAGGCCGCGGGGAAGCCAAACCCCATCGTCCCCAACCCGCCGGACGTGAGCCACGTATTCGGGTTGGTGAGATGAAAGTACTGCGCCGCCCACATCTGATGCTGGCCCACGTCGGTGGATACGACCGGGTCGCGATCTTTCGTGAGTTGATAGACGCGGTCAATCAGGTACTGCGGTTTGATCAACTTGTCGGCATCCTGCCGGTAGCTCAAGGGGTGGGCGGTTTTCCACTCATTCAGTTGATCCCACCACGGCTTGCGCAATTCTTTCTGGTCGCCGTTCACCGTCGCGCGCAACACGTTGTTCAATTCCTGCAACACGCATTTACAATCACCCACGATGGGAACGTCCACGTGAATGTTCTTGCGAATCGACGTCGGATCAATGTCGATATGGATAATCTTGGCATTCGGACAAAACTCGGCCACCTTCCCGGTCACGCGATCATCAAACCGGGCGCCTACCGCAATGACAAGATCGGAATAATGGATGGCCATGTTGGCCACGTAGGTGCCGTGCATGCCCAGCATCCCCAGGGACAACGGATGCTGACCGGGGAACGCACCCAAGGCCATCAGGGTCTGGTTCACGGGGATCTGGGTCATTTCGGCCAATTCGCGCACTTCCGCCGAGGCACCGGACAACTGCACGCCCCCGCCAATGTACAAGACAGGCCGGCGAGCCTTCATGATGGCATCGGCGGCTTGCTTGATTTTCCACTTGCTGCCTTCATAGGTCGGATTGTAGCCGCGAATCGAGACGGAGTCCGGATATTTAAATTCGGTCTTGTCCATGGAAATATCTTTGGGAATATCCACCAGCACGGGACCGGGTCTGCCGGTGGACGCGATGTAGAACGCTTCCTTAATGGTCTGCGCCAAATCGTTCACGTCCTTCACCAAAAAGTTATATTTCGTGCAGGGGCGGCTGAGCCCGATGTTGTCGGCTTCCTGAAAGGCATCGTTCCCGATGAGCGCCGTGGGGACCTGACCGGAAAAGCACACCATGGGCACGGAATCCATGTAGGCATCGGCCAACGCAGTAATCACGTTGGTCATGCCCGGACCCGACGTAATCAAGGCCACTCCGGGTTTCCCCGTAGCCTTTGCATAGCCTTCCGCCATATGGCCGGCCGCTTGTTCATGCCGGGTCAAAATGACTTCGACATCTTTTTGTTGATGCAGGACGTCGAAAATTTTCAGGACGACCCCGCCGGGAAGAGCAAAAATCGTTTTCACTCCTTCGCGCTTCAAGGCTTCCACAAAAATTTCGGCTCCTGTAAGCTGTGCCATGATCTCCCTCATTGGTTTGAACCATCCATGCCAAACCATGCATGAACGGTTCAGTGAAAAATAATGGTGGTCCACCCGACTCGATCCGTGTCGACCAAGAAACCTAATGGTTTCGAGGGTTTGCAGACCCAAATGAGCCATGATAAACCTGCGTTATCCACAAGTCAAGAGACGGCACGGGAGGACAGGCGCAGCATAACCCGACAACGAACCCATACAAACATATTCACCCGAACGCCACCGCATGTTACGCGACTTTAAACAAGAGATAAAAAATCTGGAAATGCGACACCTGCACAGGCAGACCCGGATCGTGGAGTCGCCGTCGGATACGACCATCACCATCGAAGGTCGCCGGTTCATCTCCATGGCCTCGAATAACTATCTCGGGTTGGCCAATCATCCCGAAGTCACGCAGGCGGCCATCGAAGCAATCGAACAATGGGGCGTCGGAGCCGGGGCCGCGCGGCTCATTTCCGGGACCATGGCACCTCACCACCAACTGGAACGGGATCTGGCCCAATTCAAACAAGTCGAAGCCGCCCTGACCTTCGGTACGGGCTACACCACGAACCTGGGACTGATCCCGGCACTCATCGACCGGGATGGCCTCATCCTCGCCGACCGCTACTGTCACGCCAGCCTCATCGAAGCCTGCCGGTTGGCCAAAGCCACACTGCGCGTCTTTCACCACAACGACGCCGGGCACCTCGAAAAACTGCTCAAGAAACGGGACCGAGCCCGGCCGGCCCTGGTCGTCACCGAAGGGGTCTTCAGCATGGACGGCGACCTTGCCCCACTCCCGGATTTGCTGGCGCTCTGCCGGCAGCATGAGGCCACGCTGGTCGTCGACGACGCCCACGGCACGGGCGTGATGGGAAAAAACGGGCAAGGAACGGTCGAACACTTCGGATTGAACCCACGAGACGTGATCCAGATGGGAACACTCAGCAAAGCCATCGGCACCAGCGGCGGCTACGTCGCGGGACCGGCTGCCCTCAAAGACTATCTGATCAACACCGCAAAGGCCTTTATCTACACCACTGCCCAACCACCCGCCATCGCCGCCGCCGCATCAGCCGCAATTCGAATCATCCAACGCGAACCCGCTCGCCGGGAACGCCTCAGGACCAACCGAAACACTCTGCACGCAGCACTGACAGACCTGGGCTTTCAACTCACCGACACACAAAGCCCGATCCTGCCGATCATCGTGAAATCGCCGGAACGAGCGGGAGAGATGTCACAAGCCCTGTACGAAGCCGGCGTGTACGTCCCCGCCATCCGCCCGCCCACCGTCCCCAAACACAGCAGCCGGCTACGCCTCACCGTCAGTTCGGAACATACACAAGAACAGTTAGAGAACGTGGTGAGGAGCTTGCACGAAGCAGGACAAACCCTGGGTGTGATTTAACGAAAGTCTCTCTCAGGAAATAGAGGCTTCCAGGTTCCCGGTCGGGCTACGCGACGCGACCCCGACCGGCCTCGACTCATTGGGAAGAACGATCCAGCGGCAAGAAGTGTAAAATTTATAAATTTCGAGCAAAGTGTACAAAAATAAAAAACTGTAACAAATTTTATTTTTGTACAAATTGTACAAAACTTTACATTTTGTACAATTTTCAATACATGCACGAATGGGCCAAGTTACGGGACTTCTTCGATCTTCAGGAGATAGGTGATGATCTTGTCCAGGGCACCGGCGGTGAGTTTTTGGCCGTACCACCGCGGCATGACGTGATCGGGATACCCCTCGACGATGTAGGCGCCGGGATAGAGAATAGATTCCTGCACGTATTCCCAATCGGTTTCGGCTTGCCCGCGATAATTCGGATCGGCCAGGCGCCGGCGGGCGTTCGTGCCTAGCTCCAATTTCGGGCCTTCCCGTCCCTTGGCAACACGAATACCCGGAATCATGTGACAGGCAGTACACCCGGACTGGATGAAAATCTTGTCGATGGACTCTTTCCCCGTGGCCAAGGGCACCAAGGCCTTTTCGACCACCTTGACGGTCCCTTCTTTGGGCTGTTCAACCTTCGCCTGTTCAATGGTTTCCTCCTGAGGCTGATCATCCAGGCCGATGCGTTGAAGCGTCCAGAAGAACACGACGCACATGAGCAGAAAGATGATGATCGTCTCTTTATTGAACTGAATCGATTTCTTCTTCGCAGCCACGGGACTTCTCTCTCGGCAGGAGTCAAACTGGTGCCGTTTAACCGCGTAGTTCTAGCACATGCCGAGGGGTCCCACCAACCGGGGCAGCATTGTGGCACGCGTTTTTGGTAGGCTGGCACCGGGAAGACGATTATCCATGCGACCGAATCAAAGTGTGTTACCGTTTACCCCCCATCCCTGGTTGACGAATCCGCATGTCCAAACCCTGGTGGCCAAGTATCGACACCGGCCCCATCTCCTCGCCGGCGTGCCTCATGAGGAACGCCTGTTCCGCGTCGATACCGAATCGCAGATCAAGGGCATGTGCAGTTGGCAACCGGACCGGCAGGCCCCAGGGCTCATCCTGGTACATGGGTTGGAAGGGTGCCATGATTCGCATTACATGCGAGGGATCGCCCACAAGGCCTGGCACGCCGGATTACACGTCATCCGCCTGAATCAGCGAAATTGCGCGGGGACCGAGCACCTCACACCCACACTCTACAACGCAGGATTGAGCCGGGACATCCGGGCCGTGGTGGATGAACTCGTCAACAAGGACGGGGTTGAGGCTCTCTGGGTCGCAGGGTATTCGATGGGTGGGAATTTGGTGTTGAAAATGGCCGGGGAGGCCGGAGAGACCTGCCCCGGTCTGCGAGGCGTGGCAGCGGTTTGTCCCAACGTCCATCCGGCCGCGTGCGTGGCGGCGTTGGAGCAACGGCGCAATGGGATCTACCATCAATACTTTCTGCGCAAGCTGAAGGCGCGAGTGAAACGCAAAGCCAAACACTTTCCGGGGCAATGGGACCTGTCCCTGTTGAACAACGTCCGGACCGTGTCTCAATTCGATGACGCCTACACCGCTCCTGACGGTGGATACCGGAATGCGGCCGAGTATTACGAACGAACGGGAGCCCGTCACGTGCTCGAATCCATTCGGGTGCCCACCGTGCTCATCACGTCCCAGGATGACCCGTTTGTTCCGTTTGCCTCATTTGACGTTCCACGCATCCGTCGCAATCCCTGCATTCAATTCATCGCCCCGGCGAAGGGCGGGCATTGCGGCTTTCTCCGGCACCCACCTGCAAGCGAAGATGAATGGTGGGCGGAAAACCGAATCGTCGAGTTCATTCAACGGGAGTGATAAACAAGGCCTTCAGGTAGCAGGTCGGGGTAGGTCGGATTAGCGAAGCGTAATCCGACAATCAGCAGTTGAACATTGGCAATTTCCGCATAAGCAGGCAGGAATGCCAAGACGTTAAAGACCCTGGATTCCCGCGTGCGCAGGAATGACAGCAGGAGTCACTCAGGGGTTCAGGAAGCGTTCCAGGGCTTCTCGATACTTCGCGCTCGTCTGCGTGACCACCTCATCGGGCAAATGCGGCGGGGGCGGAGTGTGATCCCAACCCACGGAGTCCAGATAATCCCGGACGAATTGCTTGTCGAAACTGGGTTGCGACTTTCCGGGCTCATACTGCTGTTTGGGCCAAAACCGTGAAGAATCCGGTGTGAGGAGTTCGTCGATGACCAGGAGCTGCTTCGTGTCCCGGTGCAGCCCGAATTCAAATTTCGTATCCGCAATGAGAATATCGCGCTCCTCGGCCAGGGCCGCCGCGCGCTGATACAGCGTGATGCTGACCGTCCTGACCTGTTCCGCCAACTCCGCGCCGATCAGCGCTTTCATGGCGTCATAGGAAATATTCTCGTCATGCCCTTCGGTGGCCTTGGTCGAAGGGGTGAACAACGGCTCCGGAAATTTCTCGGATTCCCGCAACCCCGCGGGAAGCGGCTGCGTGCAGACGGTCCCCTGGGTCCGGTATTCTTTCCACGCCGACCCGGACAGGTAGCCGCGCACGATACATTCCACGGGCAACGGGTCGGCTTTCTCCACGATCATGCTGCGCCCCGCCAGGAGGTCCACGTGGGGCCGGCACGACTCGGGGAATTCCTCGGGATTCATGGTTCGCAGATGATGCGGCACCAGGCCGCCCTCCTGCCACAGGCGATCGAACCAGAATTTCGACAGTTGCGTGAGCACGTAGCCTTTGCCGGGAATCCCTTCCGGCAGGACAACGTCAAAGGCCGAAATCCGGTCACTGGCGATCAACAGCAAGCTATCGCCCAGGTCGTACATGTCCCGGACCTTACCCTGGCGTTTTCCGTCAAGACCGAGGTTCGTTTCAAATACCGCTGGGGATTTCCACACATCATTCATGATCATGTTCTTTCTCTCTCAACACTGTAGACGAAAAAGGCGGCAGACATGGCACTGTAATCAGACCGATCGCGGGCGTCAACGTTCTTTGCTCACCCATGGCCCCTTGATCCTCGTTCAAGGGATCAGGTAGAACATGGCAACATACACGATCGACAACGTCCACCCCGAACGAACATCATGAGTCAAAATCCTTCCACTTCCGACCAAGGCTTTCTCCGGCACCTGCACGCGCGTTCTAAAAAGAAATACCTGGAAGAATGGCTGGACGTCCCGGCACACGTTCATCATTTCTCCCATCACATGGCGAACCCGCCGGTGGACCGCCCGCAAAGCCGGCAAGAGTTTCAACAACTGCTTGAGTGCCTGGACGTGCCCGAAGACCAGACCGTCATTAAGGAAAAGTTCGGCTATGGGGCCAAAGTCGCACCCAACGGAGACCGCTTGCTCGTCACGTGGGAAGCCCACACCGAATACTACAGTTACCAAGTGTGGCACATCCCCGATGACAAACTCACGCCGCCCGAATTCGGTCCGCTGCGGTTCCCCGACTATATCATGCCCTTGTCTCCGTTGGGCACTGAGGTCAATGCCTTGGATATTCTGGTCTTGTCGCACACCACACCGGACATCGAAGAAGTCAAACACATGATGCCAGGCCCCCAGGTCTATGGGAGCCGGATCTTCGGGCAGGACATATCCATGATGACCACCTTTACCCCGGACGAGTATGACCGTGAACGCTACCTCATCGTCGCGCCCTCGTTTGACGTCCTGCTCAGGCACGTGGCCCATGCCGTCGAGACCCTCGTGTCCATTGAAAACTATACGCACCTGATCCTGTTTCCGTTTCACGCGTTTGCCAAAGCCGTGGACCAGGTCCAACAATATGAACGGCAACACCTGGATCAACGCGGCATCATTGCCGCGGAAATCGACACCGCCACGCCGCAGAAGCTCCAACACTGGCTCACGGCCATGACGCAGGATTTCATGCACGTCAGCCGCATGGCCGAATCCATGCGATACAAGCTGTCCGCGTCCGTGCCCTACGATCGCATCATTCGGGCAAACCTGTCGTTGCTGCACGAACAACCCATTGAAAATTGCCGGCAAATTTCCGAATACGTAGACGGAAAAACCGTCGGGGTCGCCGATGGGTACCAACAATTCATCCGGCGAATCAACGCGCTGGTGAACGATTTTCAAGGCTCCATTGCCGTGATCCGCACCAAGGTCGAGCTCCAACTGCAAGACCAGAACCTGGCACTGGAAAACCAGATCCTGAAACTCTTGCACAGCATGGACAGAACGACCCGCCGGCAGGCCATTCTCCAGAATACGGTCGAAGGTCTCTCCGTGATCGTCATTTCGTATTACCTGAGCGGCTTGGGCAGCTACGTATTCAAAGGAATGAAAGTCCTGGGATGGATTGACAAACCCGAACTGTTCTCAGGCCTGTTCGTCCCCATTTCCCTGGTGGTGGCATTCGGTCTCATCCTGATCGGCCGAAAATTCATCTACCAACGCCGCTTCGAGGATTCCAACACCGAGGCGACCCCGCCCAACCCATCAAACCGGTAACAACCGGAGAGCCGGCTTTTCAGCGATCTTGAAAAAGACGTGATCTTCACTCAGGAGATCGGCGTTCACATCCGCCTCATTGTCCTTCCCATTTCCGTATAACCAACCATTCGTTCCGACAATTTACGGCTCGTTGACCCCTCTGTAACGCCACCGTAACGAAATTTTTTTACACCTGCTCCAGCACGAATTTTCATCAAACGCAAATCGATATTTCCATGCCATTGACCATTTACAAGAGGGGAGATTTCTTTATGAGTGTTCAGCGAGGGATCCTTGGAATGATGGCACTGTTTGTCATGATGACCCTCATGCCGTCGCCGGCGACGGCCATCGAAGGGGACGTACTCCTCGAAATTTTGCTGGAAAAAGGCATCATCACAAAGGATGAGTTGACCCAGATCAAAGCCGAAGAAAAGAAACGGGAAGCCGCAAGAGCCGCGACGCACTCCAGGAAGACACCCCAGATCGAAGCCGGCTACGGACAGGAGACGCCGGCAGTCGCGAAAGCATCGGAGCCATCCAAAAAGAAGGATTCCGGGGTCAAAGTCGGCTTCGGGAAAAAAGGGTTTACCCTAGCCACCACGGACGGGTTGTTCAAAACCAAAATCCAATGGCGGTTTCAAGGCCGGTACACCTTTCCCGAACGGTCAGACCCGCGGAATGCAGGCGCGTTCTCTGACAACGAAGAAAGTACCTTCGAGTTGCGGCGGGTCCGGATGAAGGTCGGCGGGCACGGGTACAAGCCTTGGATCAAATATTACTTCGAGGTGGACTGGCAACCCACGAATACCCGTTATGAGTGTTGTGGCGACAGAACCCGCCTGATCGACTGGCGCATCATGCTGGAAAAATATCCATGGCTCAAATTGCGGGTCGGCCAATGGAAAATCAATTACAGCAGAGAGCGGGTCGACTCCTCAGGGAAACAGACCATGGTGGAACGGTCCATCATGAACCGGGTGTTTACCATTGACCGGCAAGTGGGGATGATGTTGTACGGCCGCGTGAACCCCGGCACGATCCTTGATACGAACTATTACCTCGGGATCTATTCCGGGTCCGGTCGTGCGACGATCAACGATGACGATAACATGATGTACATGGGACGCATCCAGTGGAACGTGTTCGGTCGCGAGCTCAAATGGCGGCAGAGCGACGTCAAATACCACAAGAAACCCACGGCCAGTGTCTCGTACGGCGCGTACACGGTGAAGGGTCGATGCACGCGATGGTCGTCCGGCGGCTGCGGACAGGTGTCTGGTTTTGATAGTGCCAGCGCCGACGGCCAATATCAGGTCAGCGGCATGCAGGCCGGGTCGGCCATGAAGTATCGCGGGTGGTCCTGGCAGCATGAAACGCATTGGAAAGAAATCAAGGATACGGAGGCAACAGGCAATCCCGTCACCAACATGTTCGGTGGCTATTTGCAGACCGGCTATTTCCCGCACTATTTGATTTCGGCCGTGCCCAAGCCATTGGAAATCGCCTTCCGGTATTCACACGTCGATCCGAACACCGATGCCGGCGGAGACCTGCGCCAGGAATTTACCACGGGGTTCAACTGGTTCTTTGCCGGACACCGCAACAAGCTGACGCTCGACGCCTCACACCTGACACTTGAGCAACCAACTCCCAACTTGCCAGCGTGGACGGAACAACGCGTCCGTCTCCAGTGGGACGTGTCCTTCTGATCGACTTCTTATCCTGTGAGGAGCTGTGACTCCTCCTCCTGGGAAGCTTCCTGGACCGCGACGGTCCAGGGAGCTTCCTCCCCCCTACCGTCCCTCCATCCCATCTTGACAAAGGTACAGCGTCTCTTCCATAGTTTCCAAAAAGGAAACTTTTGGCAAAGGGAAAATATTGCACGTTATATCCAGACAACCTTTTCGCGATGCTGCGGCAAGGTATCCGAATGACGCCGCGGCTATCGACCGAACATACAAGGTTTTATGTAACGGCACCTTTAAGCGTCCGGATGACCTGAGAAAAGTGTTTCCATCACTGGACAACTTTACACATGAGGACAAATGGTGGGTCATTGATATAGGTGGGAACAACCTGCGTCTGATCGCCTTCATCAATTTCAAAGACAACCGCCTGTACGTCAAGCACATTGTGAACCATGCCGAATATGACAGGCTTTCCAGACGATACGAAAGGAGGTAATCACGGGGAAATACATCTGAATCGTTAATCAATCCCATATTCACATATACAATAACCAACAAAGAATACTGCAAAGGAGAGGAATTGGCATGGGATTTACAGCCATTAAAGAGAAGGCCTCTGCGCTCTTCAATGAGGCGTCTTTTATCAGTCAGATCAGGAATAAACGTGACTATGAACGGGCTATGGCCCTCATGGATGAATTGATCGAAGATTACGACAACCAAAAAGCATTGATTGACGTGCTTTCCGGTTCAATCGCGCGGTGGGAAAATACGTCTCCTGAATTCAGCGCGTTCAATGACCGCATTGAAAAACTCGATGGCGGCATCACGACGCTAAAAGTCATCATGGAGCAACATCACCTGGGGGTTGCCGACCTGCCCGAGATTGGCAGCAAATCACTGGTGTCCAGAATATTACGCGGCGATCGCCGTCTGACGCGCGATCACATCGAGGCATTGAGTCAACGATTTGGCATAAGTCCCGCGTTGTTTTTTCAGGCGAATCAAGACCGGGACAATTGAGAAAGGCACTGCTGCAATAAACGAGCGTGAGTTCAAACTCTTTTCATTCTTACCGCAATTCTTTGAAGCGTACCCCGACCTGCCACGGCTTCCCGGTCGCGATGGTACCGAAGGATTCTTTGTGTGATGGAGCCATGAATTGAGGCGGATCAAACACCAATCGCCCGGGTTGCGGCTCGAGTTGCTTGAGGGGCTGGAGTCTGACGGGCGAGTGATATTCTTCGACGTCCTGCCAGATTTCGGTCTGGGCCGCATGGTTGCTGAGGACCACGTACAGTATGTCGCCTTGAAGATACAGCCCGCCGGACGTCCTCACTTCATGGATATTGGAAATCTCCCCGCGCTCATAAAAGGTGACGACTTCGTTTGGTTGCGCCAAACCGAACCCCTGGGCCAGCAGGGGCGCAAAAAATGCGATTTCCTTCTGATTGAAGACAGGGTAGCGCTCCGATTCGCCTCCACCCGGCAGGGAGATGGTGGAGCTTGGGCGTTCGACGTACAGCCCTTTCAGCACGTTGGCAATATCCGTGTTCTTGAGAAACGCCGGATGGGAAAACCCCTCGCTCCGGCTGTGCGCTGAAACAGTTTGAAGCCCCACCTCCCGGTTGGGGTCCGTATAGACTTTCTGGGCCACGACGTGGGGCGTTCCGCCGCACGCCGCGAGCAACCACACCATACTCAATCCGAGTCCTGCCAAGACTTTCATCCTTCTTCTGACTCCTTTCTTGATCAGAGATTTTTTCCGGATCGGAGGAGGCATGCTCCCCCTCACCCTACCCTCTCCCTCCAGGGGCGAGAGTTTACGAAGACCCATTCTAGCATAACGTCAAGACGAAGTTTCCCGTTTGCGCGGGGCATTCCGGCGATTTCGGCATTTATTTACTTGACCCTAATGTCACGGAAACCTTCTCTTTACATTGCGCGGATACGCTAGGCCATCCACGGTCAGAAAGGGGGCCTATGCTTCGCATCGAAAAACTCATGAAACGAGACTTGATTTCAGTCCGGAGCGACGAAACCGCGTTTGGGGCCAGCTTGCTCATGCGCGTCCTGAACGTCGGCAGCGTGTTCGTGAAAGAGCAGGATACCATCATCGGCATCGTCACCGAATCCGACATCGTCAAGAAGGTGGTGTCGATGAGCCGGATTCCCGAACAGACACCCGTCACTCAGGTGCTGAGCACGCCGGTCATCGGCATCAACCAGGACCGGCCGGTTTTTGAAGCCGCCGACATGATGCAACTACACGGTACGCGCCATTTGGCCGTCACGCAGGAAAACGAGATCGTCGGGGTCCTGTCCGTCCGGGACATGCTGCATCCAGTGGCCGTCGATGACCTCTAATGATCAGGCATTCCTTGTCGACCAATTCCAGCTTAAGGTGTTCTCTTATGTCTTTTCTGACACGCACGTTCTTTTTCGATATGACGACGATCTGGATGCACGGCACGAAAGTCGTGCTGAGTTTATTGATTCTGACGCTCCTGATGGCGCTGACCGGCGGAGCCGTGAAAACCTTTGCCGACCTGTATCTGCTGTTTTCCCAACCCTTGGAAGTGGTCTTTAGAACGATTATCGTCAATACCCTCCTGCTCCTTGCAATCGTCGAGGTGCTGAAAACGACCGTCACGTATTTTTCCGAAGGACGAGTGAAAGTGACTTTTATCGTCGATACGATTCTGGTGGTCATGTTGACCGAAGTCATTTCACAATGGTTTAGAGACGCTTCGCTCGAACGATGGCTGACCCTTGGAGGCATTCTGCTGGCGCTCGCCATTCTCCGGGTCGTCGCGGTCAGGTGGTCGCCGGCGAAATGCGATTCCGCGCCGGAGGGCTTGCCCACTCCGAACTCTCTCTCCATATCGGGGACCTGACCGGAAGCCGCGACCCAAGTCATGGCCCGAATCCTTTTTCTTTGCACGGGAAATTCCTGCCGTAGCCAAATGGCCGAAGGGTGGCTTCGGCATCTGACCGGACCACCCATAGAGTCGTTCAGCGCCGGGACCGATCCGCACACGGTGAACCCCCTGGCCGTGGAATCCATGAAGGAACGCGACGTCGATATCTCCGGCCATCGTTCCAAATTCATCAGTGAATTTCTCGGGCAACGATTTGATTTCGTCATCACGGTCTGTGACCAGGCCCAAGAACGCTGCCCGACCTTTCCGGATTCACCCCGCCTTCTGCATTGGAGCATTCCGGACCCTGCCAAAGCAGAAGGGACGACTGAAGAACGGCGGGCCGTTTTTCGTCTTATCCGCGATCAGATCCGTGGCCGGATTGAAGAATTCGTTCGGCAAGAGTTGGGACCGTCCTTCCTGGACGGGACAAATCCCTGAACCCACATGAATTGCCAACGTTCACTCATGCGGTGACGTCTCTCTTCGTCATCCCTGTATGCGGTCAGTCATGCGTTGACACGTTTTGCCTGTTCCTTCCCCTCATTTGTAAGGAGGGGCGAAGGGGAGGTAGAGCCGGACCTGAAGTGAGCAGGTCCCGGAAGGGGCTTGGTGCCAAGGCGCCCGAAGCCGGCGACTCTACCCCACCTATCCTCCCCTTACAAAGGGGAGGAAAAGAACGAGGTTGTCCCTGCTTAGGCAGACCATGCTGTCAACGAATGACTGAACACATACAATCCCCGGTTCTCCCCCTCTGTCATCCCCGACCCCGATCGGGGATCCAGGGTTGTTGTTGCGAACGGAAGAAAAAGAAAAGACGCTGGATCCTCGATAAAAGATGTCAAGGATGACAGAAAGAGGCAGTGAAACGTGTCAACGAATGACTGAACACATACAATCCCCGGCTCTCCCCCTCTGTCATCCCCGACCCCGATCGGGGATCCAGGGTTGTTGTTGCGAACGGAAGAAAAAGAAAAGACGCTGGATCCTCGATAAAAGATGTCAAGGATGACAGAAAGAGGCAGTGAAATGTGTCAACGAATGAGTGAACACATACAAGAATGACAGAAGGAGAAACTGCAAAGATGACGGACGGGGAGAATCGTGTTAGAATTTTTTCCGAGACCCCGGCTATGGATTGTATTTTATTCCGACACGGCATTGCCGCTGATTGGCGAGACTGGCAGCAGGCCGATCGCTCGCGTCCCTTGACCGAGGAGGGGATCGAGAAAACACGAAAAGCCGTGCAAGGCCTGATTCGGCTGGGCGTCACCCCCACTCACCTGCTCTGCAGCCCCTACCTCCGGACCCGGCAAACCGCGGATATTGCCAAGGAATCCCTGAGCTTTACCGGTCAGCTTCAACAATGTGCCGAACTGAGGCCGGATGCATCGCCGGAAGACGTCCTCAACGTGCTGGCCACATTTTCCGGGGATGACTGCGTGCTCTGCGTCGGCCATGAACCGCTTTTGGGGCATACCGCCGGCACCATGCTCCTGGGCCAGCCCGTTTCAGGATTGTCGTTCAAAAAAGCCGGAGCATGCGGCATCCGGTTTCACGGAAAGCCCCGGCCCGGGAACGGCGTGCTCCAATGGTGGCTGGAACCGGCGCAACTCAGGAAGCTGGCGAAACCGTAGCCGCTGCGTTGTCCGTATGGTCATGGACCGCCCTGCCGTTTGTCGAAAGACCCGGCTCCATCTGAATGGTAAACGTGACCTCCCGTCCGAAGATTTTCTGGAAGAGGTCCGCTCGCGATTGCGCAGTCCAGATTTCCAGTTCCGAGTCGGCAAGCGCCTTCAATTCGATGTTGACGGTTTTCCCGAGTATGACGCGGACGTCATGGATGATCGAAAAATGACTGCGGTCCAACCCATCCGCAATCCGCAATAGCGCACTCAGTTTCTCCATCACTTTTCGCCTGACAGGAGACAGGACTTTATACGACACGTTCCGAGGACCGGGTAATGCCTGACGATGGAAACGGGCGACGTTGGCGATCATCTCGATTTCTTCGGCCGTAAATCCGGCCAAGTCGCTGTTCGTAATGAGATAATAACTGTGCTTGTGATGTTGCCGTGGGTTGATGGCATACCCCACGTCGTGGAGTAACGCGGCATAGTCCAGCCATTCGCGCTCCTGTTCGTCCATGCCGTGCAGGGGTTTCGTCTGGTCGAACAGGGATTTGGCCAACACCGCCACGTGACGGGAATGCGTCTCGGGGTAATGACACCGTCTGGCCAAGGCCACGACGCTCCGCAATCGAATATTCGGAATGGCCTTCTCGATCTGCAACCGCTCCCGGTTTTTTTGGATAAAATCGTAAACCAAGCCTTCACGCATGGCCCTGTCGCTGATTGTCGCTTCCTTATGCCCAATGGCCTCGAGACATTGGCGAATCACCGACGTGGCCGCCAACAGCGTATCCACCCGTCGCGGGTCCAGGCCCGGGATGCCGAGCCGTATTTCCACGTTGCTCGTTGCCAGCCGCTGCTCGACGGCGCGCATTTCTTTCAGGGTAATCGTCGAGAGATTGAGCTGGGGAATGGGACTGCCGGTCCGTTCCAGATAAATGATTTCCGCCAAGTTCGCGGCCATGCCGGAAGAAATGACGACCCGGTCATACTCCGTTTGACGAAATCTCTCGAAAGCCGCGCGAAGTTCCTTGTTGATGGCTTCATGCATGGCACGCAGTTTGGCTTTCGTGGGCGGGGCCTTGGTTAAAAACAGATCTTTCAGGCGTATGGCCCCGAGCTTGAGACTCACGGCGTGTAACAGGCGATCCCGGTTCCCCACGATGAGTTCAACCGATCCCCCGCCCACGTCCACCAGGAGCGTTGGACGATGGGTCAAATCCATGCTTTGGCGAACTCCCAAATAAATGAGACGCGCTTCTTCCTGCCCCGTCACGACTTTGACCCGCACACCCGTGCTCTCGGACACCTCTTCGATAAATTCGCCACTGTTGCGCGCTTCCCGAACCGCACTGGTCGCCGCCATCAGGATTTGATCAAACCCTTTGTTTCGTGCCAGGGTGGTCAGGTTTTTCAGGACTTCAACGCCCCGCACCCGGGCCTCCTCCGACAAACGCCGCTGACGAAACGTCCCATCACCCAGACGGGTCATGTCCTTGAACCGGTCAAGAATCTTGTACGAGCCATCCGGTTCGGCTTCCGCCAAGACCATATGGATGGAATTCGTCCCAATGTCTATCACGGCAATCTTCGACATCGTGTCACCCTTTCCCGTCGTTCCGTGCCATTCGGCTTCATCTTAACAGCATAGGCGGGTTCTTTAACAGTACCGTTATGAGCATGTTATGAATATGTGTGTGGCTCTACCCCACCCTCCCGGTTTCCCCTCCTGTGTAAGGAGGGGCGAAGGGGAGGTAGAGGAACGAGCAGGTTGGGTTGCACGACCCGAACCAGATCTAAAAAGCTAGAAGCGCAGCAAGGACACCAATCGTTCGACCAGTTCCGGGGTTCCGAACAGGACGTCGAATTTGTTCTCCACGCGGGACGGACGAGTGACGAACATGCCGCCGGCCTCTTCAACCAGGACTTGGGTGGCGACGGCGTCCCAGGGATTGAGGACCGGATCGATCATGGCGCCGGCTGATCCGTTGAGGACCAGGGTATGGCCGAAACAATCGGTATAAGCCCGGAGATACGGACACATGCCGGCCAGTTGCCGGAACATGTCTTCGCAGCCCGCACTGATGAATTGCGCAATATCTCCCGTGGCAATGATGCTGGTCTCCAACTCCGCGTCCCGGGAAACCGACACGGCCGCCCCGTTACAGACGCACCCCAACCCTCGCGCCGCACTATACGTCCTGTTCAGCATGGGCAAATGGATCACCCCGATGAGCGCCTTACCGGTTTCCCGGTCCTCCAACGCCACGATCGTGCCGAATAAGGGGATCCGATTCACGAATGAACGCGTGCCGTCGATGGGATCAATCAACCAGCGGTAGCGCGTCCGGGTGTCTTTCTCTCCAAACTCTTCGCCCAACACGGCAAAGCCCGCGGAAACCGGATCGCCCAGCAAGACGTTCCGAATGACGTGTTCCGCTTCGCGGTCCGCAATGCTGACAGGGGAGCCGTCGCTTTTCCGTTCGACGCACAGCGCACGATCCGTAAAATAGTCGAGAAGCATTCCGGCCGGCGCTTGTGCGGCGCGGACGGCGAGGGCCAACAGGCGTTTAAGTTCGGCGGCTTCCATCAGCGGCTCACATTCCTCATTCTGACCCGGTTCACTGACGCTTCGTGAACCCGACCCTTGTTCCTCTTCCCCCTCACCCTGCCCTCTCCCACGGGGAGAGGGTTCTGACGTGATAATTTAACACCGGGGCGGCGGCAATGTAACCATCAGATAACAAATTGTTGCGAAAAACGGATCTCCCTTTGTCTTCTTTCAGCCGTCATGCTATTCTTGGTTTTTCCCACGACCATATTTCATGTGATGAAATACGTTCTACGGCAAACACTGGAGCGGGAAGTCAAGCTCAAGACCGGCCACGCGTTTCGCCTGCTCCCTTTTCCGGGTGAGCCGCTTCCTCCCCGGTTGTTGACCTCCACCTACTTCGACCCCGTTGATTTTGTTTCGGAGCCATGTCTTCCCGAAACCATATCCTTCCCGGAACGCCTCAAAACCATTTTGCACAAACAACTCCGGGATATGTGAACGAACATGACAAACGTCAAACTCTCGACCACGGCTTCTCCACCGGATCTCGACGATCCCAAGCTGTATTTGAATCGCGAACTCAGTTGGCTCCAATTCAACGCTCGCGTGCTCGAAGAAGCGGAAGATCCGGAGAACCCGCTGTTGGAGCGGGTCAAGTTTCTGTCGATCTTTTCGAGCAACCTGGATGAGTTTTTCATGATCCGGATCTCGGGGTTGCGAGAACAATTGTCGGGCGGAGTGCGTGAAGGCCCGCCGGACGGCATGACCACCTCGGAACAATTGGCGACCGTCCGGCAGGAAATTCTTCGTCAACTGGCCCGCTTTTCGGATTGCTGGCAGAACGATATCCTGCCGAAGCTCAACGCCAGGGACATTTACGTGCTGCGCTACGATCAACTGCAACCGAAGCAACAACACTTGCTCCGCAGGTATTTTGCCAAAGAAATTTTTCCGGCCCTCACGCCCTTGGCCTTCGACCCGTCCCATCCGTTCCCCCATATTTCCAACTTGAGTCTGAACCTGGCCGTCGTGGGAAAGGACCCTGAACGCGGCGACTGTTTCGCCCGCGTGAAAATCCCCGATATGTTCCCGCGTCTCGTCCGCATCCCCAACGAAGACATGGTCGACGAATCTGATCAATTGGGCTTGCCCGATTCGGCCGCCGACAACTTCGTCTGGATTGAAGACGTGGTCACCGCCAATCTCGATTTCCTGTTCCCCGGCATCACCATTCACGCCGCCTACCTCTTTCGGGTCACGCGCGACGCGGACTTTGAAATTGAAGAAGACGAGGCAGCCGACCTCTTGGCGTCGATTGAAGAACAAGTGGACAACCGTCACTTTGGTTCGGTCATCCGGCTGGAAATCGACCAGGCAACGCCCGATCATATCCGGGACATCCTGATCAGGAACCTCTCCCTGGCTCCGTACCAGGTCTACACGCAGGACCTGCCGCTGGGCCTGTCCAAGCTCATGGAACTCTCGCGCATCGACCGGTCGGATTTGAAATTTGCCCCGTTCGTTTCGGAGATCCCGGACTCCCTCAGCAAGAAGGAAAGCCTGTTCGCAATCATCCGGCGCAGTGACGTCGTGCTGTACCACCCCTATGACAGCTTTACCCCGGTCGTGGATTTCGTACGCGAGGCGGCGAGCGACCCCAACGTGCTGGCGATCAAACAGACCCTCTATCGCGTGGGCGTCAATTCCCCGATCGTCGAGGCGTTAATGGACGCGCGAGTGAACGGGAAACAGGTCGCGGTCCTGCTTGAACTCAAGGCGCGCTTCGATGAAGAGAACAACATCGAATGGGCGCGGAAACTGGAAGATGAAGGCATCCACGTGGTCTACGGCGTCTTTGGGCTGAAGACTCACGCCAAGATGTGCCTGGTCATCCGGCGCGACGAGGACAGCATTCGGCGGTACGTCCACCTCGGCACGGGCAACTACAACCCGGTGACGAGCCGGATGTATACCGACCTCAGTTTCTTTACGTGTGACCCGGCCATGGGAGCGGACGTGGCCGATCTCTTCAACTCGTTAACCGGGTATTCCCGCAAGAATTCCTATGCCAAACTGCTCGTCGCGCCCCAATTGATGCGGGACCAAATTCTGGAGCGGATTGAGCGGGAGGCACAACGGCACAAGGAAAAGGGAGACGGGTACCTGGCGTTCAAGATGAACTCGCTCGTGGACACACAATGTATTCAAGCCCTCTACCGGGCGTCCCAGGCCGGCGTCACCATCGACCTTCAAATACGAGGGGTGTGCGGACTTCGTCCCGGGATTCCCGGCATCAGTGAAACCATCACCGTCACCTCGGTCGTCGGACGATTCCTGGAACACGCGCGGCTCTATTATTTTCGGAACGGCGGGCAGGAAGAACTCTTTCTCGGAAGCGCCGACCTCATGCCCCGGAACCTGGACCGGCGCGTGGAACTCCTGTTCCCGATCGAATCTCCGCACCTCCGGAAGGTCCTGGTCGATGACCTCCTGCAAATCGCGCTTCACGATAACGTCAAGGCCCGCCAATTGTTGTCGAACGGGGATTATACCCGTTTCCAGCTCGAGCCCGAGCAGGCGCCTCTCAACTCCCAGGACTGGCTCCTCGAAAATTGGAACAGCCGCGGCACAGGTGCCCTGTAACGGCCTCGCCTCGCTAGCTCGCCAGAATTCCCATTCTGAGCCGAAGGCGAAGAATCTCGTCGTTGTCATCCCCGACCCTCCCCCTGCTGTCATCCTTGTCTTTTCCTGCTGTCACCCTTGCGTACGCGAGGGTCCAGGGTTGTTGTCCTCACAGAAAGACAAAAGCAAAGACCCTGGATCCTCGATTAAAGATGTCAAGGATGACAGATAAAGGCAAAAGAAAAAGCCAAGACCCTGGATTCTCGATTACTCCTGCTGTCACCCTTGCGCACGCGAGGGTCCAGGGTTGGTTTTCCTCATACAAAGACAACAGCAAAAACCTGGATCCTCGATTAAAGATGTCAAGGATGACAGATAAAGGCAAAAGAAAAAGCCAAGACCCTGGATCCCCGATTACTCCTGCTGTCACCCTTGCGTACGCGAGGGTCCAGCGTTGTTGTCCTCATACAAAGACAAAAGCAAAGACACTGGATCCTCGATTAAAGATGTCAAGGATGACAGATAAAGGCAAAAGACAAGAGAAAGACTTCTGGATCCTCGATTAAAGATAGCCTGTCCTTGATGTTAGTAATCGAGGATCAAGGATGACAGAGGAGGGAGGGTCAGCGCATGGGGAAGGGTCAGGGTCTGTTGTGAGTGTCACGTCGTGACGCTGAAGGAAATGACGGAACATATGCGGGCTAGGTACGAGCGGCGATGAGGGCGCAAAAAAAATCCCCGCTGAGGTTGAGCCTCAGCGGGGATCAGGGTCTGTATGCGGGTTTCCTTCCTTAGAAGTTCACCCAGAGTTGGGTATAGCCCCAGCTTTGTTCACCGGCATCCCCACCACGACTGTCATCGAGAAACTGACCGGGGAGAAAGACGCCACCGCCGATTTGCCAGGCCACATGGTTACCTGGGGTGAAGAAGTGGGTATAGACCACATCGACTTCTTCGCCAACATCGGTCGAATTGCTGGTACCAGGCGCTAAAAATTGAACTTGACCGGCATGATATACGCCATCGGCTGTTTCCTGGCGATTGAAGATATGACCGGTCACTTCGAAGTGACTGTCCGCGTTGGGCCGCATTTGGAGACCTAACGCGACATGGTTCATGTTCTTCCAGGACATGCGGTCCATATACCCAAAGTGGATGTGGTTCGTCGGGTACAACTGATCGAAGCTTCTCCATTTGCCGTCGCCTTTATTACCGGAGGCCGTGTTGAACTCGGCGCTCAGGCGGGGCTGCATGGGAACCGGAAGAGTCACGCCGCCGTCGACATGGAAGGCAAAGGCCTCAATATCCATACTGCCAGCGCCTTCACCGATCTCTCCGAATTGGTAGTAGCCTTCAATCGTGGCGTCAACGCGGGCACTTCCCGCAGCAAACTTCTTGACGGCCCGTCCACCGACGGTATGCCGGTCCTGCACCATAGGACGAGGCGCATTCATCATTCCACCCGTTCCGCCGTCATGCCAGATGTAGGTGGGTTCGAGCACCATGCCCGCAACCTTCATAGGCGCGCGTACATAGACCACATTGCCATCGTCTGTTGCGTCTACGAATGGCGTCCCAGTCCCGCCCTGCCGTACGTTACCAATACAGTTACCCGTTGACGGACCCGCACAGTTTCTCTCAGCCGTCCGCAACCAGCCGACTTGCAGGTTGGCGCTCTTGCTCAGCTTGTAGTTCGTCGTGATACCATCATGGGCCCATCCCACGTTGTTCCAGTCAAAATGCCCGAACATGCGATGGTTGCCCCACACCACCAATTGACGGCCGGCTTTGATGGTCAGGTTCGGCATCAGGAAGTTCCGCACCAGCATGAACGACTGCCGCATAAAGATGGTAGCGTTGCTAGAGACGGCGTCCGTACCTGGGTTGGCACCCCAGTTCTTGGAGTATTGGGGCTGGAAGAAGAAGGTCACGTCAGGCGAGATGGAGTAGTTGAAGCCCAACCGCGCCCATTGCTGCACCAAGAACGTGTTGTTCTTTGCTCCACCATTTCCAGCAAAGCCTGTATTGGTCCGGAATTCCGGCCTGACACGCAGGTCGCCGGAAATGGTGAGGTTGTTGATGTCGAACAGTTTGCTCTTGGGTGGATCGAATTTATGGTACGGAAGCAGATCCGGAATCGCACGCGGCACTGCCGGCACCGCCGAGTTCTTACCCGTGGCCGGCGTGGTCTTCTCGGCAAAAGCCGGAACGGCCATGAATCCTGCAAGCAGGACCGCGGCCATTGTCCATTTGATACCGTAGCTCAATCGTTTCATTGTGACTCCTCCTGTAAGTTGATTCCCCCCTACGGGCAGTGCGTAATCCTTGCCAGCCCCGTATGATGATAATCGATTCTTTTTACTTGCCTGTATTATCATAAGTACAACTTGTTTTCATTCACCCGAGTCTTGTTGCTTGAAGACACTTGAGACCCGTGACTTCGGAATTCTATTGGAACAAGCATTCCCTCATTCTTGTTTTGATTACACCCCCCTTCCTCGGTAAGTGACGTAATCGGGTTGTCTGCTTGTCAAACTCTTGCCGTCGTCTTAAAAATTAGCTGCACAATATAGGCTAATTTCCATTTTATTGCAAGAGGCTAAACAAGATTCTTTTTGTATTTCCAGCCTCTGCCTCCCCTCACCCTTCCTTACAAAGGCGGGGGATAGGAAGGAGGAGGGGAAACGATGTTACACGGGTTTGTTGCCTTCGTTGATGCCGGCGGATGCCGCATCGCCTGCGCCTTTGATGGTGTCTTCCGCTTCCTTCATGGATGATTGCAGATCCTGCTCCACTGTTTTGACTTCCTGTTGAATCATATTGATTTCCGGCTCGACGGACTGCCGTAAATCATCGGCGGTTTCCTTAAACCCCTTGACGGCTTTCCCGACCTGTTTTCCGATTTCCGGTAATTCTTTGGGACCAAACAACAGAAAGGCAATGACCAGAATAATCAGGATTTCCATTGCCCCTAAGCCGAACATTCTTCTGCTCCATCAATAACCGCTAGTTTGAGTGGAATGCGCTCTCCCTCACCCCTACTCTCTCCCGCGGGAGAGGGGGTAGGGAGAAGGAGAGTGGTTACATTTATGCTTGCCTGGTTTCTTGCGTTTGGGCTTCAGGCTGCGGTGCCGGTGCCGCCTGCGGGACCGGTTCTCCGGCCTGTGTTCCCGCAACGGGTTGTGCCATGACCGGCTCCGTGATCTGCCCCGGCTGCGCTGCCGGCGGCGTACCCATGTCTGCTTCATCCGGCGGCGTCACGTCCATGGCCTCCGGTTCGTTTATCGACTTTTTGAACCCTTTGATGGCTTTCCCCAATCCTTCTCCCAATTGCGGGATTTTCCCCGCCCCGAAAATGATGAGGACGATGAACAGGATGAGCAATAATTCCATCCACCCAAAGGAACCAATCATATTTCACCTTCTTGCTAGAACTTCGATTCAACGCACGTCGGGCGTTTTCGTTACATCCACTAAGGCACTATACTAGCATATGTTGGAGAAGTCTACAAAAAAGTTACGGTCAAGCCGATTTTTCAGAACAGGCATTCCGGCAAGTCCCAAACGAGTATTCTAAAATAACGAGCGCATTTTCCGAATAGCCGGCCTTGCCTCAGGCATCCGGCCCCATGTGGAAGTGGAAATAATCCACGGGCTGCGGCGGGGCCATGAACGCGGCCTGGAGGATACTCCGGTCGTAGCCCAACGCTTCCAATTGCCCGGCCGCCTTCATGACCTCTTCTTCCGCGAGGTAGGCCACGGTATCCGGGACGCCTTGCCTGGCTTGTCCTGCCAGCAGTTGCTCCAATTCCCGGCGCGTCTCTTCAGGAGTCCCGGATGACAGGGGCAAGTCGATGGTTCTCTCATACGGACTCACGTACCCGGCATTCACGGCCTCGACGGTCTTCATGAGCAAGCGGTCTATTTGCCATGGCGCGTCCTGCGGCAGGTTCGGATGAGAGGCCAGCACGTCCATGAGACTCATCACGTTGATCCCGAGACTTCTTCCGACAAATTCTTTTTGCGGTTCGATCGTGACCTGCCCGCTGCCGACCTGCTTGGCGACGTCTTCCAACAGCGCCAGGTTGACCATAAAACTGAATTGCCCGCCCACCAGGTTGTAGCAGGGTTTTTCCGGATCATTGAGCACGGCCTCATCCGCGGTGCCGGCCTCGAAGCTGCTGAACCCGAGCGCGTCCGGGGCCAGCAGCCGGTGCGCTTCCTTGAGGGAGAGCGCCGCGCCGACGTTCACGGGCATCAACAGTTCTTCATCGAAGAGTTTGAGGAAATCCGTGATCAAGCGACGGAACGGTACGTCCTTGGCTTCGATCTCGTGATACTCGCGTTCCCACAGGATGTCTTCCAGAAAAGCCGGGAGCGGTTTCAGCCCGGCGACGTCGGCTTCATCGAACGCTTGGACCAAGCCCGGCCAATCGGGATAGTCGACGAGTCGCGTTTCCTTCAAATTGGGCCGGATGTGTTCTTCCATGACGTCACCGGCCTTGCGCAGCAGGAGTTTGGTCGGCAACTCGCTCCACAGTTCGTTGCAGAAAATCCGGTCGACCGACCCGTCGGCATACGACGGCAGGTCCGGCACCGTGGCCTGGACGAATTGCACGCGGTCCCCGTGTTTGGCCAACTCCGCATTCGCCCTGGCACCGTCAAGCACCGTCTCCGAGGCATCGATGAGCACGTATTGCATGCGGGGGTACAGCGTGGCGTCGCGGTCCAGGGCCTTGACGTGATCGAGAAAGCACGCGGCCAAATTGCCGTTGCCGCAGCCCCACTCCATGATGGTGAGTACCGCGGGTTCTTTATCCCGGCCGGCCCTTTGGCGTTTCGTGGCCCGTTGCACGTAATCCGCGGCCAGGGCGTAGCCCAGGCGGTAATCCGCAGCCGCAAAGGTCTGGTAGAGTTCCCGCACATGTTCACCGTGCAGGCCATAGAACACGGCATTCATGTGCCGTTGCCAGACGTCGATCGGGGCAAACTCCCCCAATAGTTGAGGTAACACTTCTTCGTTTTCAGTGACTGGCTCGACCACTGGATCAACCATGCCTTAGACTCTACCTCCCCTTACCCCTCCTTACCCTTCGCCTTTGCTCAGGGCAGGCAGGGCAGGAAAAGAGGGGAACACAAGAGACCCCCTTGCCCCACGACGGGAGAGGGCTGGGGTGAGGGGGAATTATTAACAAATGACTGAACACAGACAGGACGATACGGACGTCCTGAAAGAAAAGTGATTCTAACAAAGGCTTTTTTCGCCTCGCAAGGCAATGCCTTGGCCTGCTATAGTTTGACGGCAAAGCAGCGGACGCTTGAAAGAATACTTGCACACCCCAAAGCATGGCCCTTCATAGAAGATGATATCAGAAGATCGTTGGTCGGCAGGTTTCCATATGGGTTGTAGCGACGGCATCTTATGCCGTATGCACATTTGTCTTTTCGGCTTCATGCTGTTTTTCCTGGGCTTGCCGGGTCCTGGCTGGGCACAGGACGGAGGACCGACGCCGTTCAGCTCCGACGAACTTCAACACGGCTTTTTCCAGTTCGACACCATGCCCATTGCTCCGGAGGACTTGGCTTCCGAGCCAATGGACTATTACAAGAACCCCGCCCTGGACCTGTCCGATTTCACGGATGGAGCACCGGGCGGACTATTGCGTCACATCACCCTGGCGGAAAGCTTTGAAGAAGACCTGGATCTCCGTCGCGGCCATCGCTATTACCCCATCCGTCCTACCAAAGAATTTTCAGCCGATGCGCTGGCGATCCACGTCGTGTTTCGCGTGTTCAAGCACTATAGCGCGTATGAGATCATCGGGCGCCTGTTCCCGGAGAACGTCCCGGGGTTGTCAGGGCACACGTTCGCCGACGAAGAAAGCGCCTACCTGGCCCTGGAAGATGAAAGCGGGTATCTCAAATTTTTCCCGCCGTCGCCGGCCGGCTGGACTCCGGGGCAGTACCGCATTGACATTTTCGTGGGATATGAGGCCAATGAGATCACGCGCATGGGCACCCTGCGTTTCACGGTGACGCCGAAAGCCTGAGTTCCCGTATGATGCACGCTCCGCCACCCTGGCTCTCCATGGTGATCCCGATCAAGGATGAGCGGGACAACCTTCAGCCGTTGACCACTCAACTGACGAACGTCCTCGGAAGCCTGGAGCCGTCACATGACGCGCCGTTTGAAATTGTGTACGTGGACGACGGCAGCACTGACGGCAGTTCCGCCTTGTTGGATGAGATTGGCAGACGGACCCCGGAAGTCCGGGTCATCCATTTTGACCGGAACCACGGACAAACCGCGGCGTTCGCCGCGGGTTTTCACCACGCGCGCGGGGAATTGATTGCCACGCTGGACGGCGACCTGCAATATGATCCCGCGGACCTTACCCTGCTGCTGCCGCTGATCACGGAGTACGACCTCGTGTGCGGGCGTCGCCGGCAGCGGCTCGATACGTTGATCCGGCGTCTCTCGTCGCGCATGGCGTACCTGCTCCGCAACACCGTCCTCCGCGACGGCATCCACGACTCCGGTTGTTCCTTGAAAGTCTTCCGGCGCGCGGTCATCGAACGCATTCCCCTGTTCCACAACATGCACCGGTTTTTCCCCGCACTCGCCAAGATGCACGGGTTCTCCGTGACCGAAGTGCCCGTTCAACATTTCCCGCGAGCCCATGGGCGTTCCAAATACGGAGTCGGGAATCGTCTCTTCGCCGGCCTGTACGATCTCATGGCCGTCCGGTGGATGCAAATGCGCTGCCTTCACTACACCATCGTCAAGGAGCCGGCCGATTCTTCCGACGCGCCTCCGAAATGACCGCTTGCGTGACTTGTGGCCATCTATTATACTATCTCGGATAGTGTAATAGATGGCGTCACAACTCAATGATCGTCAGTTTTAAAGGAAAGATTGCCAAAGACATTTGGGAAACCCATCAATCTAAAGGCCTTCCCAGAGATCTTTGGGTGCGGGCCAAAGCCCTTCTGACGATCATGCACGCCACGTCAACGCTTGATGATTTGCGTATTCAGGGGGAACCGCCCACTATCAGGTTGCATAAGTTATCCGGTGACATGAGAGGATATTGGAGCATCACCATCAAGCTGCCGTGGTGCATGACCTTCAAGTTTAAAGACGGCGAATTTTCGGAAGTCACCATCAACAACTACCATCGGTGATCATGATGATTTCCAATCCGTTGCCACTCCATCCCGGCAAAGTCCTCTCTGAAATTTATATGGCAGAGATGGATCTCAACCAAACCCGTCTCGCACAACGCTGTGGGTGCTCACCCGGAAAGATCAACGAGATTGTGAATGGCCGGCGAGGCATCTCCCCTGTCTTTGCCATAGCCCTTGAATCCGCCCTTGGAACCAGTGCGGAGATGTGGGTCCGTATGCAAGCGGAATACGACTTGTGGGAAGCACGGTTGAAGGTTGCTTGATCTGCCGGACCACGTCAGGATCACCCTGTCTTGACCCCTCCGTCTTGCATTCGACCACGCCCGGACGAATGCCGGGCATGAATCTTTCACACCCTTTCACCCGTTGTCCTGATCGATGAGCGAATTTCTTTCCGAAATCAGCGCCTATTTTGCCAACCTGACGACCGCGGAAGGTATCTGGCTGGGCATCGGCTTTTTCGGACAGGCCCTGTTCTTCTCCCGCTGGCTGGTCCAGTGGATCGCGTCCGAACGCAAAGCGGAGAGCCAAATTCCTGTGGCGTTTTGGCACATGAGTTTGTCCGGCAGCCTGATCGTGCTGGCCTATGCGATCCATCGCCACGACCCGGTGTTCATCATTGGACAGGGAACCGGCACGGTGGTGTACCTGCGGAATTTGATGCTGATCTATAAGCAGGGGAAGCGCGCAACCCGTGACTGATTCTTCCACGGTCGAATCGCCACCGTTTTCCACGCGCACCCTCCACCTGGTGTTTCTGCTCGTCTGCGGATGTCTGCTGCTCCTGCTCGGCCTGGCCGACGTGGGCTTGACCGATCGCGACGAAGGCAGCAATGCCGGTGCCGCGCGTGAAATGCTTGAAACCGGGGACTGGATTTCTCCCACGCTCAACTATGAACCGCGGTACGCCAAGCCCGCGGGGACGTACTGGATCACCGCCGGCCTCTATGCCCTGTTCGGCGTGAACGACTTCACGGCCCGGCTGCAGTCGGCCCTCTTCGGCCTTGCGCTGCTCGTTCTGCAGTACCTCTTTCTGCATCGCCTGCTGGGACCGGCTCTGGCGTTTTGTGGTTCGCTCGTTCTCCTGTTGAACGTGGAATTCGTCGGCATTCACCGCATGGTGCTGACCGACCCGGCCCTGGTGTTTTTCACCACGCTGGCCGCCTACGGCTTCTGGCTGGGCTTTTGCGACGCCAATCGAAATCCGCAATTCCTGTGGATGTTGTATCTTGGCATGGCGCTGGGCACGCTGGCCAAAGGACCGGTGGGCCTGCTCATTCCCCTGTTGGGCATCGTGCCGTACCTGACGCTCACCCGGCAATGGAAACGCTATTTCGCGGAAGGCCGGCCGCTGCCCGGCTGGACCCTCTGCCTCCTCATTGCCGCGCCCTGGTATCTGGTGATGCTCTCGATCCACGGTGCGGACTATCTTGCCGCAGCCCAAGCCAATACCACCGGCCGCTTTGCGAACCCCATGGAAGGGCACGGCGGCACGCTGTTGTTTTATATCCCCGTTCTCCTGCTCGGATTTTTCCCGTGGAGCGGTTTGCTCCCGGCCGCCCTCTGGCACTCGATAAAGGCGTGGAAGTCGTTTCGGACGGGCACGGCCGACCCGCGTGGCGAAGACGGCCTGTTGCTGTTCTGCGCCCTGTGGGTCTCCGGGATTTTCCTCTTCTTCACGCTTTCCGCCACCCGGCTTCCCCACTACGTCCTCCCCTTGTATCCGCCGGCCGCCCTGCTGGTGGCCGTGCTCTGGTCCCGTTTCCTGAACAACGCCCGGCCCGCGGGCCTGACCGTTTCGAAGCGCATTGTTCTCGTGACCGGGTACCTGTTCAGCATCGCGCTGGGTTCCGTGCCGCTCATCTATGCCAACCTACAGGACCAAATCGCCGTAGACTTTCCGGCCGCGGCAAAGATCGGCGTGGGCGTCACGCCGATCGTGTTGGGCGTCCTCGTCTTCTTGGGGGTGGCGATCTTTCGTCACCTCGTTCGCGGGGAAGCCCGCCGGCCGCAGGCATTTTGGGTGTTGTCGGGGATGATGGGGCTGTTTCTTCTTATCGTGATCCTGTTTGCCCTGCCGCGCTTTGGGAAATATTTCGTCAACCCGCCTCAGGCATTGGCCACGATCGCCGGATTAAACCTTGGCCCCCAGGACACGCTTATTCACTATGGGCGCAAGCTGCCGTCGTTGACGTTTTATGCCGAACGGAAAGTGCAATTCATCAATGCGGGCGACCATGAGAAATTTTTTCCGCATCTGAAAAAGGACGGCCGCGTCATGGTCATTCTGCCGGCCAACCTTCGTGAACGCCTCCCCCACCCCGTCGATTCTTTTACGCCGATTCTCCAGCGATTCGGGTTTTTGCTCCTGTCCCGCGACCCGATGATCGAAAACGTACCCGAGGGTCAGAAGCCGTGAAGCCGCTACGGCACCAGGCCGTGGAGACCCTGTAACGTGACCAGACCGGCGACCAGGGCGCTCGTGAGCCATGCCTCGCGCAACCACCCCGGAGACTCGGCTGCTCGCCGTTCCGGTTGATGGTTCAACCACCAGGCGATACAGGCCAACAGGGTCACGACAACGACCCACAACGTCTGGGTACCGGTTGCCAGGCCCAGCGCAATCACGCTATTGGCCAACAGCGTTCGATGCCCGGTCCCGCTCCCCTGCCAGGCCATTCTCCACCGGGCGGCGATTCCCGATCCGAACAACAGCAGCCCGGTCCAGAACATGCCGTTCGCCACTTCACCGGAGACCGGATGACTGAAGATGTTCCAGAACATGGCGCAACCGCCAATCAGCAACGGAAGGGTCAGCGGCAACGCCTGCACCGCGTTCTCTTGCCAGTCCTTGAGCGCACGCGCCCATACGTAGCCGATGAGAAACCCCAGGACCGCCCCGCCCAGGACGTCGGTGGGGAAGTGGGACCCGCCCGCCACCCGGGCCATCCCGACGAAGAGGGCACCGCCGTACCAGAGCCCCCTCCATTCAGGAAAATAGCGCGCCAGCACCGCCGCCACGGAAAAGGACGCTGCGGCATGGCCGGACGGAAACGCATCGAGCCCTCCCTGCCACGACGGGCCATATTCAAAGGCGTCCTGATGTGTCCACCGCGGGCGGGGCCGTCCGATGAGATGTTTGAAACTTTGAACGGCGACTCCGGCCAAGGCATGCGCCAGGACCCCGTCGATCCCGGCCTGTTGCCACACCTTGTTCTTCCGGAGATACCCGATCCCCCACAGCCCGACGCCCAGGAGCACCAACGTGAGCCCATCCCCCAACCGGTTGCCGAAATACGCCAGGCGTGCCACGACGGGATCGTGCAGGGACCGGAGCAAGAGCACGGTCCGAAAATCCAGTTGTGAAAGCTGGTACAGGCAAAAGAGCACGATCCCGCCGGAGAGGAACACCACACTGAGGGCTTTGATTCGAGACACAAGATCGCTCGCTGCTGGTTGAACACGCCGTCGCGCCGCATGGTATCACAAAAATTGGAGGGGTTCGCGAGGGGAAATGTGTCAACGCCTAAGCAGGGACGACCTCGTTCTTTTCCTCCCCTTCGCCCCTCCTTACAAAGGAGGGGAAGGAACAGGCAAAACGTGTCAACGAATTAGTGAACACATACGAGGATGACGGAGGCGGGGATCAGGGGGCCCAGTCGGCGAGGAATACGTTGAATTCGCCTTTTTCTTTTGCGTTGCGGTCGGAGACCCACACCAGATGTTTGCCGTTGGGGGAGAACATGGGAAAGCTGTTGAAGTGTCCTTCAACGGTGATTTGTTCCAAGCCCGTGCCGTCGTCGTTGACCAGGTACAGGTGAAACGATGGCCGGCCCTTCGACAAGCTCGGGGCAGGCTCCTTGGCCTCTGCGGCCGGACGCCCGCTCGACGTGAACATGATCCGGCGGCCGTCCGGATGGAAAAACGGCGCGAAGTTGGAGGCGCCGTTTTGGGTCACCTGCCGTTTGCCTGACCCGTCGGCGTTCATCACGAACAGTTGGAGATTACTCGACTCCATCAGGTTCCGGCTGAGTAATTCCTGGTAGGCTGCGCGTTCTTCCGGCGTACCGGGATGCTGCGCCCGGTACACGATCCGCTTGCTGTCCGGGGAGTAGAACGCCCCACCGTCGTAGCCCACGTCGTCGGTGAGCCGCTTGAGACCGGTTCCGTCGATGTTCATCGAATACAGGTCGATATCGCCGTCCCTCACCGACGTGAACACGATTTTTTTTCCATTCGGCGAGACGGTGGCTTCGGCGTCGTATCCCGGCGAAAACGTGAGACGATGGAGTTCGCGGCCATCCAAGCGCACGGAATAGATTTCATAGTCATCCAGGGCCCAGCGATATTTGGGCCCCCGCTTGGGTTCGGGCGGGCATTGCAATCCGGCCATATGCGTCGAGGAATACAGGATCCGCCGGCCGCCCGGGAAAAAGTACCCGCAGGTCGCGGCGCCGTATCCCGTACTCACCCGGTGAACGTTTTCACCGTCCAAATCCATGACGTACATCTGATAGCAATCCCCGAGCGTTTGACTGGCCGGATCTTTGGTCGATTGAAAAATCAAGCGCGACCCGTCGAAGGAAAAATAGGCTTCGGCATTTTTGCCGCCCGTGGTCAATTGCCGGACGTTGCGTAAATGCCGTTCGGCCTTGCCGGCACTTGGCGATTCGTCGGCACGGGCCGGAGGGGCTACGGCCAGGATCAGACCGGACAGCGCCACCACGCCCATGACCAGCCATGAAATACAGGCCAAGACCCTGGATCCCCGACCGGGTTGGGGATGACAAAAGGGGAAAAGCCGATTCCGGATGCTGTTGACTCTTTTCATGCCAATCACAAGAAACTACTCGTGGTCATGTAACGCAACGGTCAGATCAGGTATTGGCGGATCGAACGAGCCGCGCGCCGTGACCTTGCCGTTTTCAAACACAAGATAACTATCCCATCCATAAAAAAACAACAACCGGGAAAGCCCGTGCACGGCTTTTGGGGAGAAGCCGAAGAAGACCGTGCCCACGTGGCCGGGATGGCCGGGATTGGCGCACGTGACCAGTACGGCCGTGAGGTCTCCCGAGTATGGAGTCCCTTGAATCGTCATGCCTTGTTCTTGCAACCGGACCTGTGGTCCGCACCACTCGAGGATCTTGCCGGCCCATGGATTGGTTCGGGGATGGCCCAAGGCCAAGACCGACTGCGGCCCGATCCTGACGGTCCGTTCATCCAGCCACACCGTGTCGTCGTTCTGCGAGCGGATCCGGTCAAGCGCCGGCTTCAAGCCTTGTTGCTCACGTTCCGGCGTGGTTGAAGCCAACAGGACGGCTCGACGGGCGTCCGTCACCCATCCATTCAGCATCGGGCTCATGGCTTCGCGGTCCAACCCGCGAAAGGTCTCAAACTCCGGATCGAGTTGCACTCGCACGGGCTTGGCCGGAATCCACAATTCCATGGTTTGCTTGTTTTCCCGAACTTCCACAAAGGTGCGATACGCTTCCCCTTGTTCCAACTGCACCACCACGGGAACACGCAACCGATAGGCCGTCCCGTTTTGCGTCACCGTCAGGGAGACCCAGTAGCCCGTGCGGGCGTCGCGCTTGACACGCGCGGCGACCCGGAGGTGCGGCGTTCCTTTGCCGTGCAGCCATTGCTTGAAGAACCACGACAACTCCTTTCCGGACGTGTCCTCAAACACGTGCCGGACCTGAGGCCAATCGGCGTATTCGCCCGAATACTCCGCTATCAACTCACGAATCGCCTCAAAAAAGGCCGGGTCCCCGAGTTCGCGCCGCAACATGTGAAACATCATGGCGGTCTTCTGGTATCCGATCGCATTATCCACACGGTTCTCTTTATGATGAAAGTTCACCACCGGATAGTCGTCGGCCGGCCGCACGTACAAGTTGTATTCCATGATCATCCGTTTGCGATGCGCATGCCCCTTGTCTTCACCCTCCATTCGTTCGTCGTAATAATAGTTGGCGAGGTAGGTCGTCAGCCCCTCCACCCAATTGCCCGTTTCGAAATGATTGTGCACCGAGTTCCCCAACCAGGAATGCACGACTTCATGCCCCAAGGAATAGGGTTGGGTATAGCCTCGTTTCATCACCCGGCTGCCCAACAACGTAAAGGACGGCAGGCCAATACCGCTGGGGAAGAAATTTTCCACGACTGCGAACTTGGGAAAGGGATACGGGCCCAGTAATTTCGTGTACCACTCGAGGTAGCGCGCGGTGGCGTCCACGTACTGATCCGCGACGCGGGCGTCCTCGGGAAAGACGTATGCCGCGATTTCGATTCCATTCCATTCAGATGCCCGTTTCACGAACCGATTCGCCGCCAGTGTCAGGGCTTCGGTTCGGGCGCGCACGTCCCATTCGGACGTTGCCGTCGTCTCGCCCTTCGTCAACGACACTTCCTGCCCATGCGTGACCGCTCTCCAGCCGGCCGGCACGGTCGTTGTCACGCGAAACGTGGCGAGCGACCCGCGCACATGAGGATACCAGGCGGTTTCCGAGGTCAAATAGACCCCCTCTTCACCGATGTATCCCAGGGTTCTGTCCGGCCGCACGAACCGCAGGCCCGGCGATGCCGTGGGTGCGTCCTGGATACGACCACGATACGCGATGTGCACGCTGGTTTCAGCGGAGGTGGAAGACGGCTCCGGGAGATGAACGTCAATGACGCGCGTCCATCCGGAGGCATCCTGTTGGTTGTTGGCTGCGGGCAGGTCCTCTTCCCAAAACAGTAATGGGCCGTTCGACAAGACAATCTCTTCGATTTCCAGATCCGGGTTCAATTGCACGCGGAGGACCTGGCCGGTCGCCGAATGACCGGTTAATCGAAGCGTATCGCGGGCGATGATCGTGTGTGTCCCGGGCCGGAGTTCGACCTGCAAATCGTGATGCCGAACGGTGACGCCCGTGGCCTGTACGGGCAGGCTCATGAGCAGACTGATGCCCCACGCGGCTGTCATCGTCACGCCCAGCCTCATGACGGGTGAACCTCCAGGAGGGCCTCGGCAAAGGCTCGCGCGTGAAAATCCTGCAAGTCTTCTTCCTGTTCGCCGATGCCGATCAACCGAACCGGAATGGCCAATTCTTCGGCAATCGCCACCACGACCCCGCCCTTGGCCGTCCCGTCCAGCTTCGTGAGGACCAATCCCGTGACGCCGATGGCTTCGTGAAATTGCCTGGCCTGGGCCAAGGCATTCTGACCGATGGTGCCGTCAAGCGTCAGCAACACTTCATGCGGGGCCCCGGGATATTCACGATCGAGCACCCGTTTCATTTTTTTGAGTTCGTCCATCAAATTGATTTTCGTATGCAACCGGCCGGCCGTGTCGATCAGCATGACGTCCACGCCCCTGGCCTTTGCGGCCGCAAGCCCGTCAAACACCACGGCCGACGGGTCCGCTCCTTGCCGGTGCTTGATCACGTCGGCCCCGATTCGCTGACCCCACACCTCCAACTGTTCGATAGCCGCGGCCCGGAAGGTATCCGCCGCCACGAGAAGCGGGGTCAACCCCTGCTTGCGCAGCCGGCCGGCCAGTTTCGCCATGCTCGTGGTTTTCCCCACGCCATTCACGCCCACCGCCAAAATCACGAAGGGTTTGGGACCCGTGCGGATGAGTTCCTCCATCGGCTTCGATTCCACGGACGCCAAAATGTCCGCCATCGCGCTTTGCAATTCCTGAATGGATTCCCGGGGATCGCCGCCCGCCGTTTCCCGAAGCCGCTCGACCAACCGGTCCGTCGTTCGAACTCCGACGTCCGCCCCCAACAACGAGGCTTCGACTTCCTCCAACACCTCGGGATCGAGACCCCGCCCCATCAATTGCATTAACGAGCGCTCGACACCCTTTCGCGTTTTCCCCAACCCTTCTTTCAGTCGATCAATCCAGCCCATGGAATCGCGGCTCCCGTCCGTGCTCGTTCGTTGATAAACGCCCCCTGATCCCTCTCCCTCGCCGGGGAGAGGGATCAGGACTCAACCACCAACGCAGGCAATGGGGTGAGTCTTTCAAAGCACTCTGCTTCTTTTCGTTGCATACGCCGGGCCTGCCGCCTGCTCCGCTCATGGTCATAACCGGCCAAATGCAGGACGCCGTGAATCAGTAATCGCAGGACTTCTTCATCCAGGGAATGGCGGCATGCTTTGGCCTGGCGCCTGGCCGCGGGAATAGAAATCACCACGTCCCCGAGCAGGGGGGCCACACCGGATTTGACTTCCCGGTAGGCAAACGCCAGGACATCCGTGGTTCGATCTTTGTTCCGATACGTCCGGTTCAGCCGTCGCATCCTGGTATCGCCGACTAACGCGACACAGACTTCGGCTCCGGCCTCGTCAAGCAGCCGCAAGAGCTTCCCGGTGACGCGGCGTAACGCCGCTTCACGAACCGACATGCTTTTCAAGCGACATTGAATGCTGATACACACGAATCGCTACGCGGAAAAGACGGTTTGTCCGGGTTCATGACGGGAGGTCCGTTCATGTGTCGGCTTTTGCCGGCGCCGCACCCGTTCCGTTTCCATGTTGGTTGTAGGCCTTGATGATCTCCTGCACCAATCGATGCCGGACGACGTCGCGGTCGTGGAAATACACGAATTCGATGCCGTCCACGTTTCGCAGGATTTCAGAAATCTGAATCAGGCCCGAGGGGCGGTCGGGTGGCAAATCGACCTGCGTAATATCTCCCGTCACCACGGCTTTGGAATGGAAGCCCAACCGCGTGAGGAACATTTTCATCTGTTCCGCCGTGGCATTCTGGGCCTCATCCAGGATGACAAAGGCATCGTTGAGGGTACGGCCCCGCATGAACGCCAAGGGCGCCATTTCGATATCACCGCGTTCGATCAGGCGATTCGCTCGCTCCATATCCATCATGGCATACAAGGCATCATACAAAGGACGCAGGTACGGGTGCACCTTGGCGAACATGTCCCCCGGGAGAAAGCCCAATCGCTCACCAGCCTCCACGGCCGGACGCGCCAGGACGATCCGTTGCACTTCCTTTTTCGTGAGTGCCGCCAGCGCCATGGCCATGGCCATATACGTTTTACCCGTTCCGGCCGGCCCGATCCCGATCACCAAGTCATGCTGCCGGATGGCTTGGAGATACAGCTGCTGCGAGGGAGTCTTGGGAACGACCCACCCCTTGGGCGTGAGAATGTGGGCCGTATCCGGGAAGGACGACGCTTCGGGTTGGTCGGATTCGGCAGCCTTGAGCGCCCGGGTCACGTCTTCCGATCGTAGCTGGCGCCGGCCGATCGTGCGTTCGGCCAATTCACACAGCAGCCCTTCGGCTCTGCCCACCGCTTCGGACGGCCCTTCCAGGGTCACCTCATTACCGCGGGCCGACACCCGTACGTGCAGGCCGTCTTCAATCAACCGAAGATGTAAGTCTCTCGGGCCAAACAGGTTGGGAAGATCGACCCCTTCACGAAGTGTGACTTTTTTCACGAAAGCGTTTTAGTCCAAGAAAGACACAAGCTGGGTTGGCCCATTCTAGCAAAGGGTCCACGGGCCGACAAGAAAAAGATGCGTGACACGCCTGGGACATGCCGGCGAAATCTCACAGAGGAGACCGTTCGCCTACCGCTTCTGGCAGGTTGGACAGACAAACGATGAGCGTTCATCCATGAGCACTCGAATCCTGTTTCCACACCCGGCCGGACACCATGCGCCTGTCTTCTGATACACCAAGTGCCGGCGCTGAAATTGTCCCGGTTGCCCATCCGGCGCAACAAAGCTGCGAATCGACGAGCCGCCGCTGAGAATCGCTTCTTCCAGCACGCGTTGCAGGGTTGCAAACAACGCACGGAGTCTTTTCTTCGACAATCGGCACCCGCGGGCGTACGGATGAATGCCCGCCCGAAACAGCACCTCATTGGCGTAGATGTTCCCGATGCCGGCGATGCGATGTTGATTCAACAGCATGGCCTTGATCCGGCCACGGCAGGACTTGACCAGCTCCACAAACTCGTCACCGGTCATCGTGAACGGATCGCTGCCGAAGCGACGTTGGCAATAGGCCTTCCACTCTTTCTGGTCCAGGAGAGACACCCTGCCGAATCGACGCGCATTCCAATACCACACCTTCGGTTGCGGCCCGTTCGCCAAGCTCATCGTCACGTGCACATGTTTCGCGCTCGGGATCGCTTCGCGCGCGAAGAGCAACAGGCCCGTCATTCCGAGTTCCGCCACCATCACCCGGGTTTCGGCGCCTCGCTCGCAGACCAGGACGACGCTCTTCCCGTGCCGCTGCACCGCCGTGATGCGAGAGCCGGAATACCAAGCGAGCGACTCGACGCCTTGCCGGATGATGTCTTCCCGCCCGACCCGAATGTGATTGATCGTGGCCCCAACCACGGCTGCGTGTAATTGTCGTCGAACCACTTCAGCTTCGGGAAGTTCCGGCATCACGCTCCTCCCAGGATATCAAGGACCGCTTATCGTGGAGGCAGGTGCCGGTTCTGTCAACGAAGCCGGGCAGGCCTTCACTCCCCAGCGGTTGCGCGTACCCCCTACGGCTTCTATACTGTCCACACAATCACTCACGCCCCTTCATCCGGAGAACACGTGACAATGTCCAGCCTCGAAGTCCAATACGTCCAAGACCGACTCACCCAAGCCAAATGTGCCGTGTGCAAGAAGAGCCGGTTCGTCATCGACAGCCGCTCCATGAAGGAAGACGGGGAATGGAAGGGGATCTGCCTGGACTGTCACTACAACTTTCCGGTCCACACGGACATGGAGTTTTATCTCCGCATCCAACCCGACGTGCAATATTGGCTCAAAGAAATTACCTGTCCCTTGTGCACCCATCGCGGCGTGACGCTCGAATTTCGCATCGTGATGTCCGTGAGGGAATCCCTCTATTTCGTGACCTGCGAGCATTGCCGTCATTCATTCACCGAACGGTCCTACTTGGAGATCTTTGAATAACGCTCATGGACGACTCCGAACCCTCTGCCCCCCAACCGGCTCCCGACCAGGACGAGACCAAAGCCAAGAAGGAAATTCACGTGGTCTCGGTTCCTCACGAAGATGACATGATTGCCCAGGAAATGGCTGAGCTCTTCGAAGAAGACGAAGTGACCCACCAGCACGGAAGCACCGAGCCCGAAGGCGACTAGCTCCTCCGCGTTCCCAAGATCCGCATGAGTCGAATCAGTCCTTGGGGAACCATGGGATGAACGCATTGGTCGTGCGTTGATACTCCCGGTAGTCCTCGCCCCGGTTTGCGGCTGCCTGTGCTTCGGCCATGGGGATACCCGTCACGTTGAGCAATGCGCTAACCATGACGACCGGGCCCAGCAACGTCAGCCACCAGTCCGGCAATCCGATACTCATCACCACGTACGCACACCAGCACACGCCTTCGAAAAAGTAATTGGGGTGCCGGGAATATCGCCACAGTCCCTGCCGGCAGGTTTTGCCCCGATTGCCGGGGGCTCGCCGGAATCGATTTAACTGACCATCCGCCACGGTTTCTCCGACTACTCCGATGCCCCAGATGACGAGCCCCAGGACTTCCCACGTATGCCACACGGGGTCGGGATTCGACATCAGGACCGCCAAGGGCACCGAGAAGACGGCGACGGCAACGGCCTGTCCGGCAAAATACGCGAAGAAATACCACTCCGCCCGCTTGCCGAATTGTGCTCGAAGCGTCCTGTACCGATGATCTTCTTCGGGGGCACGGACCCGGTTGACCGCAATATAGACCCCGAGGCGAATCGCGTATCCCGTTGCCATGACAGCCACGACCAGCCGATGACTCAGGTCGCCCGTGGTCACCAGCGCGAAGCCGACGGCCACCAGGCCGAAGCCCGCACAAAATCCCACGTCCGCCAAAGACGCGTTCCGGTGCACCCAACGATAGCCCAGCCACAACCCCACCATGATGGGCGTGGTCAGCAGCAAGGCCCATACGGGAAGTTGCCAGTTCATGGTCCCGGCGCTCCTTGCCCCGGTCGCGCGAAACGTCGCGGCGTGATGAACGAACCTGTCCTGCCGGATATTGACCCCTGACGGAGCCTTGTGTATGGTGAGCCGCTACATGCGGGAGGTACGCTCATGAATGACCAGCTCATGCAGGCCTATTTGGATGTTGAACGTTCGATGCAACGTTACAATGAAGTTCTCAATCAATATCTGATTTCGCTTCAATCCACGGAGGGAGCGGATGCCCAAAAACTCGAACGCATGACCGCCGGCACAAAGGCCATGAAAGACAGCAGCGGTATTTACCTGTCCTATGCGAAATTTGTGGCCTATGGCATGCCGGAGAGCGAAGATCTCATTGAAGAAGAGGACGATCTTCAAGCCTGATACTTGTGACGGGAAAGGAACCACAACGGTCATGGTCGGGGCGAGCCGATTTGAACGGCCGACCTCTCGCACCCCAAGCGAGTGCGCTACCGGGCTGCGCCACGCCCCGACAATGATTCCATGACGACAGAAAGGCCGGAGCTCTCAACGAGCGGAGGTCCCGGTCTTCCGATAACTCGACGCATTCAAAATATCCAGGATTCCCTGGAGTTCTTCCCTGATTTGCTGCACCTGTCCTGCCGGCATTGACGTCTCCTCCCGGCCACGCCCTCGACGGCGACGCCAGTGCCGTTTGAGGCCCATGATGGTGTAGCCTTCCTCATAGAGCATCCGTTTGATTTCCAGAACGACTTCAATCGTCTGTTTGTCATAGACGCGGTGCCGCCCCTGACTCTTTCTGGGACGAAGGAAACTGAACTCGGATTCCCAAAAGCGAAGCACGGAAGCCGGCAATTTCGTAATCGTACTGACTTCACCAATCTTATAAAACGCCTTGTCCGGGAACTTACTCGCCATGGGCACGACGGCCTCCGAGGGCCGATGCACGAGGGAGGCCCTACGAATTCACATCTCTTTTGAAGATTTGACTCGCTCGAAAGGTGACCACCCTTCGAGGGGTGATGGCAATTTCTTCGCCAGTTCGAGGGTTCCGCCCTTTACGCTCTCCTTTGCTTCGCACCATAAAATTTCCGAATCCCGCAATTTTTACCGATTCGCCTTTGCGTAGCACGTCCTTCATGCACTGCAGAACGTACTCGACCAAATCCATGGCCTCCGTTTTGGAGACGCCTACTTGTTCGCAGATGTGATTGGCAATGTCGGCTTTGCGCATGGTCCCCCAAGGGCCTAATCCCGTACAGTACGAGGAGATTCCAGCCCTGCACCGTATCGAGCAGGCACCCGATTGTCAAGAAGCGGGGATTTGCCCATTTTCGAATCCACCGCCTCCTCGGGTTTGTTCTTCAGGAGCTTATACTCGATGCTATCGGCCAAGGCCTGCCAACTGGCCTCGATAATATTTTCCGATACGCCTACCGTACCCCAAGTGCTTTTGTGGTCGCCGGATTCAATCAGCACCCTGACCTTCGACCCGGTCCCGTGTCTGCCTGCCAGCACCCGCACCTTGTAGTCCAACAACCGGACTTCGCGGAGTTCGGGGTAGAATTTTTCCAGCGCTTTCCGTAAGGCATTATCCAACGCATTGACTGGCCCGTCCCCCTCGGCCGCAGTCTGTTCCACGGTCTGATCGACCTTGACTTTGACCGTGGCTTCCGTCATCGGTACCTCGTCGGCTTGCCGTTTTTCAACGATGACCCGTAACCCCAACAGTTCAAAAGAGGGACGATGCGTGCCCATCGCTTCACGAACCAGCAACTCGAATGATCCTTCGGCGCCTTCGTATTGATACCCGTCCCGTTCCAAGTTCTTGAGTTGGGCCAACAGTTCCTGAAGATGCGGATGGTCCTTGGAGAGGCTGAAGCCTAAACTTTCCATCTTCTGAACCACGCCGCTCCGGCCCGTATTATCCGAAATCAGCACCCGTTGCCTGTTGCCTACCGCTTCCGGCTCAATATGCTCATAGGTCCGGGCATTTTTCTGCACGGCATGGATGTGGACGCCGCCCTTGTGGGCAAACGCCGCGTCCCCGACGTAGGGTTGCCGCTTGTTCGGCAGCAAGTTTGCAATTTCCGAAACGAAAGTGGACACGTTCCGGAGTTGCCGGATCCGGTCGCCGCCCAACACATCCGCCTGCATCTTCAATTCAAGATTGGCCAGCACGGAACAGAGATTGACGTTTCCGCATCGCTCGCCGATCCCATTGATGGTTCCCTGCACCTGCCGGGCACCCTGCTGCACGGCGACCAGGGTATTCGCCACCGCCATTTCCGCGTCGTTGTGCGCATGCATACCCAAGGGCACGCGACACGTTTGCTGCACCTGCTCCCAGATGGATTGGACTTCCCACGGCATCGTGCCGCCGTTGGTGTCACAGAGAATGATCCGGTCAGCCCCGCCCTCGACCGCCGCCTGTATCGTCTGCATCGCATAGGCGGGATCGGCCTTGAACCCGTCGAAGAAATGTTCGGCATCATAAAAGATCTTCTTGCCATGGGCGCACAGGTACGCCACTGAATCCCTGATCAGTTCGAGATTGGTTTCCAAGGCGGTGCCCAACGCGTCCGTGACGTGCAAGGTCCAGCTTTTCCCGAAAATCGTGATGACGCTGGTCTCCGCGGCCAGGAGCGCCTGGAGATTGGTATCGGTCCCGGCGGCCTGATTGGCCTTTCGGGTCGAGCCAAAGGCCACGATTTTCGCCTGTTGCAGCGGAATGGTCCGGATGACCTGAAAAAACTCGATATCCCGGGGGTTGGCGCCGGGCCAGCCGCCTTCGATGAAATGGACGCCCAACTCATCGAGTTTCTGCGCAATACGGACCTTGTCCTCGACCGAAAAACTGACGTCTTCGGCTTGGGCGCCGTCCCGCAACGTGGTATCGTAGATTTCCAAATGATCCGTCATCAGATTCTCATTCCCTCCTAGCCATTCATCACCCGGACCAAGCGGAGGGTTCCTTACGTACATACTCGAATCGCGTTTTCTTTTTCAAGACCTCCTCACGCAGATTCGGCGCGGTCGCCCTCCCCGTCCAATTCGAATTCCTCGTGAAGGGCCCCAACGGCCCTGTCCACGTCACGTTCATCCAGGACACAGGAAATCTTGATCTCGGACGTGCTGATCATCATGATGTTGACTTTTTCACGCGCGAGCGTTTGGAACATGCGCGACGCCACGCCCGAGTGGGACCGCATGCCGACCCCCACCAACGACACCTTGGCAATTTCCTCCTTGACTTCCACGGCTCCTGCGCCGATTTCAGCGGCCGTTTGCTTGACCAGGGCCATCGCACGCGTCAAGTCGCTCCGCGGAACCGTAAAGGAAATATCCGTCAAGGCATCCTGGTGGCTCACGTTTTGAATGATCATATCCACCACAATGGAGTGTTCCGCCACGACGCCGAACAGGTTCGCCGCAATGCCCGGTCGATCCGGAACGCCCACCACGGTGAGCTTGGCCTGGTTCCGGTCGCCCGTGACCCCGGAGACCACGGCCTGTTCCATATCCACGTCTTCATGTGTCACGAGGGTGCCTTCTCCTTCTTGAAAACTCGATTTTACTTGTACCGGAACCCCGTATTTCGCTGCAAATTCAACGGAACGTGCCTGGAGGACTTTCGCCCCCAGACTTGCCAGTTCCAGCATTTCCTCATAGGACAATTTCGGGATCCGCCTGGCCGAGGGCACCACGTTGGGATCGGCGGTATACACGCCGTCCACGTCGGTAAAGATGACGCACCGGTCCGCCTTCAACGTCGCGGCCAATGCCACGGCCGTCAGATCCGAGCCGCCTCGTCCGAGCGTGGTCACCTCCGAGCGTTCATTCACACCTTGAAACCCCGCCACGATGGGCAGGATCCCTTGGTCAAGGGCCTGCTTGACGGGACCGGCCGGCACCTTCGCAATCCTGGCCCGCGTGTGCGAACTGTTCGTCACGATCCCGACCTGGCGCCCGGTAAACGAACGCGCATTGATGCCACGACTCCGCAGTTTCATCGCCAGCAGGGCAATGGTGACACGCTCTCCACAGGATAACAACATGTCGAGTTCCCGGTCGTCCGGCTGTGGAGTGATTTCATGAGCCAGCCGCAACAATCGATCCGTTTCCCCGCTCATAGCGGACACGACCACGACGACCTCGTTGCCCGCTCGATAGGTCTGTTCTATCTGTTCGGCAATCCGATGGATTCGCTCCGTGGTCCCGACGGAGGTCCCGCCGAACTTTTCGACTAGCAACGCCATGGGTCGATCACCTGAATGCTCCGCTGAACGCCGAGACCACGCAGGAGGCCGAGGTCCCCACGGGCCGGCTTGTTTGGGCCACTCTCTTCCTTGGGCTGATGCATGTGTTCATGATCTTGTGTTCCGCTTGACCCGGGATGAATACAGATGGACAGGCAGGGAACGCGAGTCGTTGCCTTGCGCTCACGACCGGAGCAATGCCAGCACGTCTTCCCGTGTGGCTTTGACCGTCAGGGTCCGAGGTGAGATTTCTACGGCGATATCAGGGTCTTTGAGTCCGTGGCCGGTTAACGTACAGACGACCGTGGCGCCTTCGGGGAACACCCCGGCCTGGGTGCACTTGGTCAATCCGGCCACCGAGGCGGCGGAAGCGGGCTCGCAAAAAATGCCCTCTTCTTTGGCAAGCGCCTGGTACGCGTCAAGAATTTCTTCATCCGTCACCATCTGGATCGCGCCGGAAGATTCCTCCACGGCCTGCTCGGCCAGTTTCCAGCTTGCGGGGTTGCCGATACGAATGGCCGTCGCCACGGTCTGGGGTTGCCCGACCACGTGGCCGAGAACGATCGGCGCCGCTCCCTGAGCCTGGAAGCCCATCATTTTCGGACATTCTACGATCTGCCCTGCGGTCCGGTATTCCTTGTACCCTTTCCAATACGCCGAGATGTTGCCCGCATTGCCCACCGGCAGACAATGGTACGTTGGAGCGCGCCCCAACTGGTCACAGACTTCCAGGGCCGCGGTTTTTTGTCCTTCCAGGCGAAAGGGGTTCAACGAATTGACAAGTTCGAATTCCTCGTTCGCACAGAGATCCTTGACAATTGACAGCGCCTGATCGAAATTGCCCTCGATTTGAATCACGATTGCCCCGTGCGCCATGGCTTGGGCCAGTTTCCCCAACGCCACCTTCCCGGCCGGCACCAGCACGTAGACCGGCAGGCCTGCCCGCCCGCCATAGGCTGCCGCCGCGGCCGACGTATTGCCGGTGGATGCGCACATCACCGCACGGGCCTTTTTTTCCAAGGCTTTGGAGACTGCCAGGGTCATCCCGCGATCCTTAAACGACCCCGTCGGGTTGGCCCCTTCGACTTTGAGGTACAGTTCGACGTGCGGGCAGATTCGTTTGGCCAGCCGGCTGGCTCGAATCAACGGCGTATTGCCTTCGCACAGGGTGACGACCGGCGTCTGTTCCGTGACCGGAAGAAATTTCCTGAACTCTTCTATGACTCCGCGCCAGGGCATCATCACATTCTCTCAGTGAAAGAGGGGCGCCACGTGGAGCAGCCCATGCCCGTCATGATTCCTGATCCTCCACCCGGATGACCGTGACCGGTTCCGAAACCAGCGAGGGGAGGTGATTGATTTCCTGAATGGCGGTTTGCACCGAGCGTTCCGACGCACGATGCGTCATGATCACGACCGGGACCGTTTGCCCTTCCTGCCGGCCCTGCTGCAACACGGAGGCAATACTGATCGCATGATTTCCGAGGACGCCCGCAATCATGGACAGGACCCCGGGTTTATCCGGCACCATGCAGCGCAGGTAATAGCGAGTGGTCAATTCCTCCATCGGGCGAATCCGGACCGGCACCCTCCCGTCCATTTGAAACGAAGTCGGCGGCACACGACCACAGGCCTGCTTGCGCACATTACGCGCGATGTCAATCACATCGCTCACGACCGCGCTTCCCGTGGGCATTGACCCGGCTCCCTGCCCGTAAAACATGACGTCCCCCACGGCATCGCCCACGACGTGCATGGCATTATACACGCCATGCACCTGAGCCAACGGCGCCGTATTATCGATCATGGTGGGATGCACGCGCGCTTCGATTCCGTCCTCACCCCATTTCGCCACCCCCAGCAGTTTCACGGTCATCCCCAACTCCGACGCATAGCGAATGTCCAAGGCCGTCAGGCGTTGAATCCCTTCGGTATACATTTCCTTGACGTTGACGGGCGTGCCATAGGCCAAGCTCACCATGATGGCCAACTTGTGCGCGGAATCAACTCCTTCGATATCGAACGTCGGATCCGCCTCCGCGTAGCCCGCGGCTTGCGCCTGCGCCAAGGCATCCTGGAATTCCCATCCCTCGCGTTTCATCTGGGTCAAAATGTAGTTGGAGGTCCCGTTCATGATGCCGGCCAGGGACACGCAATGATTGGCCGCCAGACCTTCGGTCAATGCCCGGAGAATCGGAATCCCTCCCCCTACGCTGGCCTCGAAGCCCACGTCCACGCCCTCGCGATGGGCCGCGGCAAAAACGTCCTCCCCATGCACCGCCAACAAGGCTTTATTGGCGGTCACGACGTGCTTGCCTTTGCTGATGGCTTCCAGCGTGACGCGCTTGGCAAAATCATATCCGCCGACGGTTTCAATAACGATTTGGATGGACGCATCATTCAGGAGTCCGTCGAGATCCGTACTGAGGACGCCTTTGGGAAGCGTCAAGCCGCGGTCCGTGGTCACGTCAAGATCCACGATACGTTTCAGGCACAGGGACGCCCCCACCCGCCGTGCGATCAACTCGGCCTGGTTGACAAGGATTTTCGCGGCCCCGGAGCCGACGGTGCCGAATCCGATCAGGCCTATGCCGATTTCGCCGTTCATGATTGATTGTCCAGTTTCAGCGCGGTCTTGATCCCACGAACGGCCTGATGGGTTCGCTGTTCATTTTCCACCAATGCGAATCTCACGTATTCGTCACCGCCTTCTCCGAATCCGATCCCGGGGGACACCGCCACCTTCCCTTCACGGAGCAGAAACTTCGAGAACTCCAGCGAGCCCATTCCCGCGTAAGCCGCGGGAATGCGAGCCCAGACGAACATCGTGGCTCGCGGATAGTCGACCCGCCAGCCGATTCGATTCAGGCCCGAGACCAACGCGTTCCGCCGGCTTGCATATTGGTTCACGATTGACGACACGCAATCCTGCGGCCCATTCAGCGCGATGATGCTGGCAATTTGTATCGGCTGGAACATCCCGTAATCCAAATAGCTCTTGATCTTGGTCAGGGCCCCGATGATCTCCTTGTTGCCGACGCAAAATCCGACACGCCAGCCCGGCATATTGTAACTTTTGGACAACGAGTAGAATTCCACGCCGATTTCTTTCGCTTCCGGCACCTGGAGCAGGCTCGGCGCCCGATAGCCGTCGAAGACAATGTCCGCATAGGCCAAATCGTGAATGACATACAGATCGTGTTCGCGCGCAAACGCCACCACCTTTTTGAAAAACTCCAGATCTACCACGATCGTCGTCGGATTGTGGGGGAAACTCATGATCAAGGCTTTCGGCCTGGGCTGGCTTTGACGATACGCACGCGTGAGGTTTTCAAAGAAATCTTCGGTGGGACCCAGATCGACGCCGCGCACTTCTCCGCCCGCAATGATCACGCTGTACATGTGAATGGGATACGTGGGCGTGGGCGTCAGCACCACGTCGCCGGGGCCCAACATCGCGAGCACCAGATGCGACAGTCCTTCTTTGACTCCCAGGGTCACAATGGCTTCGGTCTCAGGATCGATGTCCACGTTGTAATGCCGTCCGTACCACGCACTGATGGCGTGGCGTAACCTCGTAATGCCACGAGACGCCGAATATCGATGATTCTTCCCTTTCCCCGCTGCCTCGACCAATTTCTCGACGATGTGGGGAGGCGTCGCCTGATCGGGATTCCCCATCCCGAAGTCGATAATATCCTCGCCACGCTGCCGTGCCTGAATTTTGAGATCCTGGACCTGGCTGAAGACGTAGGCGGGAAGGCGTTGTATGCGAAAGAAATTTTGCACGGGTCAGCAGAACAAAGCGTCATTGCAGGGAAAAAGCTTGTGACAACACGTTACAATGATAACCTGCTATTGTAGTAGAGGCCGGATGACCAGTCAACGAAAGGCCTTGTTTTTTCAGCTTTTTCTTCGACGTTCGAAAAACGTTCAGGAACGCGCCTTGCCCGCGGTCATCGATCATGGTTCATTGCGACCCTTTGCCCGTTTTGCCATAATGAAACGCCAGAGGTGCTCGCTTCCCACCTGATGAATCAGAGGTTCCATAGGTTGTCATGGCCAGACTTGGCGTCAACATCGACCATGTCGCTACTCTCCGACAGGCCCGGGGCGGGCATGAGCCTGATCCCATTGCCGCGGCGGTGCTCGCGGATCTGGGCGGCGCGGACGGCTTGGTCGTGCATCTCCGCGAAGATCGTCGACACATTCAGGAACGTGATCTCAACCTGCTTCGGGACATGGTTCCTTCCGCTCTAAATCTGGAAATGGCCGCGGACGACGCGACCGCGAAGATTGCGTTGCGCGTCCGGCCTGATAAAGTCACGCTGGTTCCTGAACGGCGACAGGAATTGACCACCGAAGGCGGGCTCGCGGTGACGGAACACCGGAAACGGCTCACCACCTTCATCCGCCTGTTCCATGACGCGCAGATTCCAGTCAGCCTGTTCATCGATCCGGACCGTCGTCAAATCCGCGCCGCCCACAAAGTGGGGGCCGATGCCATCGAGCTACACACCGGACCGTATGCCAACAGTCGCCAGCCTCAAGAGATCCGGAAAGAGGTCGAAGCCCTTCAACAGGGTGCGCGCCTCGCACGGCAATTAGGGCTGGAGGTGAATGCCGGCCATGGACTGACGTACCATAATATCCATCGCCTGACGGGCATCATCGAAATCGTGGAATTCAACATCGGGCACAGTATTATTTCGCGCGCGGTTCTGGTCGGTCTCGAACGGGCCGTCAGGGAAATGCGGGCCGTCATCCCTTCATCGCTTCACCGTTAGTGGCCCGGCGTGTTCGCGCTCGGTTCGTCATGAAAATCGTCACCTCCCACCAGATGCGAGAACTCGATCGTCGCACGATCCACGAGGCCGGCGTGCCCGGCAAGACGTTGATGGAACGGGCAGGAGCCGGCACGGTGTCGGTCATGGAAGACACCTTCGGCGTTTTGAAGGGAAAAACCGTGACGGTCTTCTGCGGGAAAGGCAACAATGGAGGGGACGGATTCGTCGTCGCAAGACTCCTGCACCAAAGACGGAGTGACGTTCGGATCTGCCTGCTTGCGCATACCAAGGATCTCAAGGGGGACGCCAAACTCATGTATCAGCGGTTTGTCAAAGGGGCCGGCCGATCCAAGGTCTTGAGCAGCCCTTCACCGGATCGCGTGTACGGGTTGGCCCGGGACAGCCACGTGCTGGTGGACGCGCTCTTGGGAACCGGCACGTCTTCACCGGTCACCGGCCCGTACCAGGAGGCCATTCAGGCCATGAACTCGTCCGAGGCGTCCATTGTTGCGGTGGACCTTCCTTCCGGTCTCGACGCAGATACCGGCGACACGTTAGGGACCGCGACTCAAGCCGACCTGACGGTCACGTTCGGAAACCCCAAGCTCGGACTTTTTCTGGGAGCGGGCATTGATCACGCCGGTCGCGTTCATTGCGTCGATATCGGCATTCCGAGCCAGTACGTCGAAGACCTGCCTGTTTCCATTGAGATGTTGACTCCCACGATGATTCGGCCGTGGCTGCCCAAGCGCCCGGCTTCGTCGCACAAGGGCACGTTCGGTCACGCCGGGATCATTGCCGGCTCATCCGGAAAAAGCGGAGCCGCCGCCTTAGCAGCCCAGGCGGCCCTCAGGGCAGGAGCCGGGCTTGTCACCGTGGCCACACCATCCAGTGTGCAAGCCAGTGTTGCCTCAGGCATTCCCGAGGTCATGACCTTGCCGCTTCCTGAAACTGCGGATCGCACGCTCTCACGAGGCGCGCTGCCCATCTTGCAACCCTTTCTGGAATCGCGCAGTTCGATCGGCATAGGCCCCGGCCTTTCGACGCAGCCTGAGACCGCCGACGTGGTTCGAACGCTGATCGACCAATGCGACCGGCCGCTGATCATTGATGCCGACGCGCTGAATGCCTTGGCAGGCCATGCGAGTCTCCTCCAGTCACGCCCGATCTCCCCAATCCTGACGCCGCACCCCGGAGAGATGGCCCGGCTTCTTGGCGAATCGACGGCGGCAACCGTGAACCGCCATCGTTTGGGGATCGCTCAGGATTTTGCCCGTACCCATTCAAGCGTCGTGGTACTGAAGGGGGCACGCACAATTGTGGCCCATCCTGAAGGAACGACGTCCATTTCACCCACCGGCAATCCCGGTATGGCTACTGCGGGTACCGGAGACGTGCTGACCGGGGTCCTGACTGGATTGCTGGCACAAGGCGTCTCACCGTGGGAAGCGGCTCAAAGCGGCGTTTTCCTTCATGGCTTGGCCGGCGACCTCGCGGCTCGGGTCTATGGGTATCCCAGCTTGATGGCCAGCGACCTTTTGGCCTACCTGCCGCAAGCCATCACCCAGGTGCTTCACGCCGTTGCCTCTCGACCATGAAGCCGTTCCCTAATCATATGACCACCGCACAGACCAAATCCTGGACCCTGACCCTGCGGTCGTCATCGCACACCGAGGAATTCGGCTCGACCATCGGTCGGCATCTTCAGAAGGGCGACGTCATTGCGCTCGTCGGTGAGTTGGGCGCAGGAAAAACGACGTTCGTGCGCGGGGTCGCCTTGGGTACAGGGCTTGAACCCCACGTCGTCAGCAGTCCGACGTTTACCTTTATCCAGGAATACGCCGGTCCCCTGACGCTTGCCCACGTGGACTTGTATCGACTGGAAAAGCCGGGAGAATTGGCGGACACGGGATTGGCCGAGTATTTGGACGGAGACTTCGTGATCCTGATTGAATGGGCCGACCGGCTGCCTGCCTCGTGGATGCCCAATGACTATCTTTCCATTCAATTTTCCTATGCGGGACAAAACACCCGTCGCGTGAACGTTCAGGCTTTCGGGCCGCGAAGTTCCAGTCTGCTTCACGCGCTCACGTCGGACGCAAGGTAGTTGCCTCATGGGTCAATCGGAACTGAACCCTCTGCTGAAACAATATTGGGACATCAAACGACAGTACCCGGAGACGATTGTGTTCTTTCGCGTGGGTGACTTCTATGAAATGTTTGACGAGGACGCGAAAAAGGCTGCAGCCCTGCTCAACATCGCCCTGACGACCAGAAACAAGAACAGTGCCAACCCCGTTCCTCTTTGCGGAGTGCCGTATCATGCGGCCACGAGCTATCTGGCCAAGTTGCTGAAAGCCGGGAAAACCGTGGCGCTCTGCGAGCAGGTCGAAGACCCCAAATCGGCCAAGGGTCTGGTCAAACGAGAGGTCGTCCGACTCTATACCCCTGGTACGATTTTCGATGATGAGTTGCTGGACGCCAATACGGCCAACTACCTGGCGGCCTTGTCCGTTCAACGCGACCCGACCCATTCACGTTATCGTTTTGGCCTCGCCTCGATCGATCTGTCCACCGGACAATTTCTCATTGCAGGATTTTCCGGGGAACACGGCCAGGACTCGATGTTGGATGAACTCATCCGCCTCGGCCCGCAAGAAGTCCTTATCCCGGATAAAACGGATACGATAGCCTTCGACAAGATCCTGGAACCCCTGCGGTTACCTCGCGTGACGGAGCAACCGTCTGCGTATTTCGAACCGGATGCTTCGCAGGAGATTCTCCGGGCTCATTTCGAGGTTGACCGCGTGGATGCACTTGGTCTCTCTCCCGCAGGACCCGGCGTCCAAGCGGGCGGCTGTATTCTGCGTTATCTGAAGCAGACCCAACCCACCCTGAAACACCACCACATCCAAAAACCGGAACTCCTGGAACCCACGCGGGAGATGCACCTGGACGCCATGACCATGCGCAACCTGGAACTGATCCAGCCCTTGCATCCGGATCAACAACACGCCACCTTGCTGTCGGTTCTCGATCATACGGTCACGGCCATGGGGTGCCGGCTGTTACGACAGTGGATCGTTCGGCCTCTGCTCGACCACGAAGCCATTCAACGCCGGCTGAATGCGGTGTCCGCGTTCATGGACAACCTCAAGCTTCGCCTGCACGTTCGCTCGTTCTTCAAGGACCTGCATGACCTCGAGCGGTTAAGCAGCCGCGTGGTCATGGGAACGGCAACTCCACGGGACGTTCTTCGCTTGAAAGAATCCCTGGCCATTCTGCCCCAACTCTTTCAGCTTTTCGACGGTGCGGCCGATTCTTTACTCAACTCCGTCTTGCAGCGCTGGGATTCGCTTGCCGACGTCGCCGCGCTGGTCGAAGACTCCATTGATCCCAATGCGCCGGGTTCCGTCAAAGAGGGACCGATTTTTCAGGACGGTGTCGATCCCGTCATCGATGAGCTGCGAATGATGAGCCGGAACGGCGTGCAATGGTTGACCGATCTGGAGCGACATGCACGGGAAGAGAGCGGCATCGACTCGCTCAAGATCAAATACAATCAAGTGCACGGATACTATTTCGAGGTGACGAAGGCGAACCTGTCGCGTGTGCCGGAATATTTTCGACGGAAACAAACGCTCGTGAATGCCGAGCGGTATACGACAGAAGATCTCGAACGCATTGAAGCCCAACTGTCCGGGGCCAATGAGAAGTTGCGCCGCGCCGAACAGGAACGTTTTCGGGCGATGCTGCACATGCTGTCCGGCCACGTGTTCCGTATTCAAAAAATGGCCAAACACGTGGCCCTGCTCGACGTGCTCTCGACTTTCGCAGAGGTCGCTTCCAAGAATCGCTACGTCAAACCAGAGATGCACGACGGTGGAATCATCTTCATCAAAAATGGACGGCATCCGGTTGTTGAACAATTCGACTTACCCGATGGGTTTATCCCGAACGATTCCTACCTGGACTTGGACTCGCATCGTTTATTGTTGCTGACCGGCCCCAACATGGCAGGAAAGAGTACGTTCTTGCGGCAAACCGGGTTGATTGTCCTCATGGCGCACGTGGGGTGCTTTGTGCCTGCCTCAGAAGCGAAAATCGGGGTCATCGATCGATTGTTCACCCGGGTGGGCGCTTCCGATAATCTGGCATTCGGGTTGAGCACCTTTATGGTGGAAATGCTGGAAACCGCCAAAATTTTGCACGGGGCGACATCGCGCAGTCTCATCCTGTTGGATGAAATAGGGCGAGGAACCAGTACCTACGATGGGTTGAGTCTGGCTTGGGCAATCGCCGAACATATTCAGGACCGGCGTGTCCTGGGGGCCAGGACTCTCTTTGCCACGCACTATCACGAAATGACTGATTTGGAGAAGTTTCGCGATGGCGTTCAAAACCTCACTGTCGCCGTCAAAGAAGACAGGGAGGACGTCATCTTTTTAAGAAAAATCACGCTAGGGAAGGCCACGCGCAGTTACGGGATCCACGTGGGCAAACTGGCCGGGTTACCCTCATCTCTCATCTCGCGGGCTGAAGAAGTCCTGACACAACTGGAACAGGAGTCGTCTTCTGAGAATGCAGGCAACCGGATTCAGGAAGAAAACCACGGGGACATACTGCCGTCAACTCCACAGCCCCACCCCGTGATTGAAGAAATCAAACAGTTGGAATTGTTTTCCATGACGCCGCTTGAAGCATTAAACCGCTTGGCTGAGATTCAAAAACGTCTCGATGACAAATAAAAAAGGGCAGGACCTTTCTGAAGTCCTGCCCTTTTTGTTTTGCTAAAGACGTCTGTTATTGCAACAACCCGCCGAACTTGCCTTCCTTGGTCCCCTTGGAGGTATGGGGAGCTTGGTTGGAGTACGGAATGACCCCGGAAATCGGACCTACGCCCGGGACCATCACGTCATATTGCATCTTCTTGTTTTGAGCCCAGCTATTGTTGTCGATGGAATCCACAACGCTGATCGCCCGCAGGCTATGAATGCTTCTGGGCTTGTCTGGCGTACCAGCCACTTCAGGAACTTCCTTAACCGAGGACACCACACGATGGTTCTGCTCGGTTTCCTGAATCACGAGTTCGACCAAGGTATACTTGGAAGGCTCGGTCCCGCTCATGACTGCTTGGCTGTGCGAGCCTTTGCCCAAGGCTACGAGCTTTTGCCACACGCCGTCATCTTTCGGATAGACTTTCAAATTCTTCCCTGGGAAATACTTCTGCCAATAGTATCCACTCTCGGCATTGCCCCCAAACACGGCGATGTTGACCCAGGCGGCTTTGTCGTACGGATCGGCGACCGCAACCCGTCCATGCATGGTGGTCGGTTTGCTGAGATCGCCCCACTCGAACCGTTCTTGGAACGCTTCAATGGCAAGCGCACTGGAGGCCATGCAACCCACCACGATCAAGGCAGTTAAAACGGCCAACCCTGATTTCCCAATTTTCATGATTCCTTCCTCCTCAATTAAGCGTCAAAAAAGCGCTAAGAAAATTTTGAATGAATCCTTTTCTATATCGCAAGCGTCAAATTCGTCGGGTTACTCTCCAGCAAGAACCTTGAAGCCCGTGACGGTGTTGCCGTCGAGTTGCACTTCCATGGCGACCAAGTTTTGGGACGCGTCGGTCAACTGCTTCATCAGGGCAGAATCTTTCACCCGCAACCGCACCGTTGTTTGCGGATTGTACCAACCGGCATAGGGATTATTGCGATCTTCGCCACCTTGATACCCCCACCCACAGCAGACGAACAACGGATCAGGAATGGACACATCCCGGTCATCGGAGGCCCGGCCAAGGGGATCACCGGTTTCGCCGGGCTGGCTGGTGTTCCAATATTGAATGCCAAAAAGTATTTCGCCGGCCGGATTGTCGGCCCAATGGGCATACACGCGACCTTTCAAGCTGGAAGGTGCGACCCCTTTGAGGGACATGTCGCCGATCGTGGCTACATCTTCTGGATTACCGCTACATTTCTTGTTGCTGGAACAGGGGCCCTTTTGGGCATCGGCCAGACCGATGAAGCCAACGAGCATCAGACCTGCAGCCAGCACTCCCACAACGCCCCCACGGAAAAATGACTTCTTCATTTCCCCCTCCTTTACTTAGGATGAGATAATAAAAATAACGACTCGTACTTTTTAACCAAAAACCGTTTCCATTGCAACGAAAAAACAGTACCCCTTTTTCTCATGACTCAAGGGGCCTTTCGACCCTCACAACCTCCACACTTTTAATCAGAGTGGCTCATGCTACTCATCCCGTTGCAAGAAGTCAAGTGTCTTTCCAGAGAAAATTTACGGGTTTTCACCCCTGCACAAAAAATTTTTCCTGCAGGGGCTCAGGGGACACGGGTCCCAATGCCGTTACGGACATCGAACCAAAATCCAAAAGCTCCCGGCCGATGGCCTGAACATCCTGTCCGGAAACGCGATCGATGGCAGACACGAGTTCACGGAGGGATACGTACCGCCCTTGCGCGAGTTCATCCTTGGCCAATTTGTTCATCCGCCCATAGGTCCCTTCCAACCCCAGCATCAAGGTCCCCTTCAGTTGGTTTTTGGTTCGCTCCAATTCATGGGAGGTGATCCCGCGTTTCTGCAATTTTTTGATTTCCCGACAGGCGATCTCCACCACCGAGGGCGCCTCTTTGGCCCCACTCGCCGCATAAAGGGTCAACACCCCTCCGTCTGAAAAACTCGACAATTGGGAATAGATCGTATACGCCAGACCGCGTTTCTCGCGAATTTCCTGGAAGAGCCGGGAACTCATCCCTCCTCCGAGTAGGGCGTTCAGGGTATGGGCCGCGTATCGGGCCGGATGAGCCACGGGCAACCCCTTGAATCCCAGACAGAGATGGACCTGCTCCAACTCTTTGTGATGGACCATGATCCCTCCCCGAACACGGGGCGGTTTCTGCCGTTGCCCACCGTTCCCATCACGACCGGTGGCTTGCCACGTTCCAAATGCAGCCCGGACCAGGGCCTCGACTTTCTTCACCTCGAAATTCCCCGCCACGGCAATCACGGTCTTTTCCGGATGGTAGTGTTCCTCCAGATAGTGAAGCAGGTCGCGTCGCTGCATGCGCTTCATGGTAGCCTGATCCCCCAGGATCGACCGGCCCAAAGGATGCCCCCGTAACACCTGCTTGGCATGCAGTTCCTGCACGAAATCTTCCGGGTCGTCCCGAACCATTCGGATTTCCTCCAACACGACCTGTTTTTCCCGTTCGATTTCCTTGCGGTCAAAACGGGAGTGATAAAACACGTCGGCCAATAAATCGATCGCTTGCCCGACCTGTTGGTCCAACACTTTGATGTACAGGGTGGTGGTTTCATGGGTGGTAAAGGCATTCATCTCTCCACCCAGGCTGTCGATTTCGTGCGAAATCTGCGTGGCAGACCGACGGCGCGTGCCTTTGAACATCATGTGTTCGAGGAAATGGGCAAACCCCTTCTGCCGAGGCCCTTCATCCCTGGTGCCGACGTTTTCCCAAACACTGATGGCGACGGACTTGAGGGACGGCATCCGTTCCATCACCACACGAACGCCGTTATCGAGGACAAGCTTGCGCGTCCAGGTCATTGTTTCGCTACCCAAGATTGAAGTGGGAAAGTGTCAAAGAATACTCTGCAAGACGCCCGTCGAGGACCGTACAGACAGGCCTCCCGCTAGGACGCAACAGAAGGCTGTTCCGACTCCGACTCCGCCATCGCCTCTTTGCGGCTCAGACGAATTTTGCCCTGCTTGTCGACTTCCAAGACTTTGACCAAGACCTGTTCCCCTTCTGCCAGTTCATCGGCCACGGATTTGACGCGATGCTCGGCTAATTGGGAAATATGCACCAAGCCGTCGATGTTGGGTAAAATCTCGACGAAGGCGCCAAAATCGACGATCTTCCGGACGGTCCCGAGGTAGGTTTTCCCCACGACCGCTTCCTCCGTCAACCGGTTGATCATGTCAATTGCCTGCTGGGCCGACGATTCGTCCACCGACGCAACCGTCACCAGGCCCGTATCGTCGACGTTGACCTTGACTCCGCATTCCGCAATGATGCCGCGGATGACTTTCCCACCCGGTCCGATGACGTCCCGAATCTTGTCGGTTTTGATCTGGATCGTATAAATGCGAGGAGCATGGGGCGCCAAGGATTCCCGTGGCGATGAGAGCGAGTCCTGCATTTTTTCCAGAATATGGAGACGGCCGACCCGGGCTTGTTCGAGAGCCTGCCTCATCAACTCGACCGTGATCCCCTCGATTTTGATGTCCATCTGGAGCGCGGTGACGCCCGTTCTGGTCCCCGTCACTTTGAAATCCATGTCGCCCAGATGATCTTCGAGTCCGAGAATATCCGACAAGATCAGGACCCGGTCGCCTTCTTTGATGAGCCCCATGGCAATACCCGCTACGGGCTCCTTGATGGGCACACCGGCATCCATCATGGCCAAGGTCCCGCCACACACCGTGGCCATGGAGGAGGAGCCGTTGGATTCCAAAATGTCCGACACGATGCGGATGGTATAGGGAAAAGCCTCCTTGTCCGGCAGCACCGACGTCAGCGCGCGCGCCGCCAGTTTTCCATGTCCGACTTCACGTCGACCGGGCGACCGCAAAGGCCGGGCTTCCCCCACGCTGAACGGGGGGAAATTATAATGAAGCATGAAATTGCGGAAATATTCCCCCTCAAGTGCGTCGATACGTTGCTCATCCTCCGAGGTACCCAATGTGACCACGGACAGGCTTTGGGTTTCCCCTCTGGTGAACAGGGCGGAGCCATGTGTACGCGGCAACAGGCTCGTTTCGCACGTAATGGGCCGGATATCGGCCGGCCCCCGGCCATCGGCACGGATCTGTTTTTCCAAAATCATCTCGCGGACTTCGCGATATTCCACGTCATGATAGACCCCTTTGACCTGCCGACCGCGTGCCGGATCCTCGTCACCCAGCTTGTCGACCGCCTCGGACAGGATCTGGTCCAATCGCTCTTGCCGGTCGGTTTTGTTGGGGATGAGCACGGCTTCCCGAATCTGGCCCGTCACCAATTCGCAGACCTGTCGCTCCAAATCCTCGTCGACCGGCTCTACCGGCTCTGCCCGCTTGGGCCGTCCCGCCAGTCCCTGTAATTCGACGATTTTGGCCACGATCTTCTTGATTTCCGAATGGGCCAACGCCAATGCCTCCAAGAGCACGGACTCGGACAGCCCATTCGCCCCGGCTTCCACCATCAGGATCGCGTCCTGAGTGCCGGCGACCACCAACTCGAGTTCGCTGTTCTGGAGTTCCTGCATATTGGGGTTGACCACGAATTGGCCGTTTACGCGGCCGATCTTGACACCGGCCAACGGGCCGGAAAAGGGAATATCCGAGATCGTGAGCGCGGCGGAGGCAGCCGTAATACCCACCACTTCCGAGGTCATCGATTGATCTACGGAGAGCACGGACGCAATGACTTGCGTCTCATAATAAAAGCGCTCCGGGATCAATGGGCGAATCGGCCGGTCAATGAGCCGGCTCGTCAGGGTTTCTTTTTCCGACGGAGCCCCTTCCCGCTTGAAATACCCCCCCGGAATTTTTCCGGCCGAATAGGCCTTTTCCTGATAATTCACCGTGAGCGGCAAAAAATCCGTGTCCGGCCTCAACGTCTTGGACGCCACGGCCGTCGCCAAAACCATGGTGTCCCCATAAGAGGCCAACACGGCCCCATCGGCCAGTTTGGCCATTCGCCCCGTCTCCAACCTCAACGTCCGTCCCGCGATCTCCACTTCAACTGCTTGTACCATGTACTTCTCTCCTTTTTGCCTTTTGTCTTCCGACCTTCTGCACACCCGTCGTGAAACGGCGTGTTATTTCCGTAGCCCTAATTTGCCAAGCAGGGCCCGGTAGCGCCCAACGTCTTTTCGATGCAAATAATCCAACAACCGCCGGCGCAGGCTCACCATTTTCAGCAACCCGTGCCGCGAATGATGATCTTTTTTATGCGTACGCAAATGGTCGGTTAAATAGGTGATGCGGTTCGTCAACAAGGCAACTTGCACCTCCGACGAACCCGTATCCCGTTCATGCGCGCGATGTTGCTGCACGATATCCGATTTTGCTTCCTTGACTGCTGCCATACCAGCCTCCTTTTTCCCTTCTTCAAAGTCTACGCTTCATGAGACGGAAATGACGTCTCGGCAAACACTTTGACCATCCGTAATTGATGTGTTGGTGCATACGACGTCGATGAGGCCCATTTGCCGAGAGCCAGTAACCGCCCCATATCGTCTTTCACTCGAATCAACGTCTCGACGGAGGTCTCTCGATGATCCTCAGACCACAGGGCCGCGTCCGAAACGGGTGCCCCATTCAAGACCTTCCCAACCATGGCGGGCTCAACGACCACGGCCGGAAGATCGGCCAACGCTTCGTCGAGACCCAGGAACACCCCCGGGTGCTCGAACAAGTCATCGACACGTCCGATGTCATCAAGCGGCCACGCCCGGTCGAGGTGAAACGGTCCCACGCGACTGCGAGTCAATTGGCTCAGGTGCCCTCCCACACCCAGGACCCGGCCGATATCCGCACATAACGTGCGAATGTACGTGCCCTTGGAACAGCGAACCCGAAGCGTGACGTAGGGCAGGGACAACGTCCGGACCTCGATGTGATAAATGGTCACGGGACGCGCCTGACGCTCAACGGTTTTGCCTGCACGAGCGGCTTTATACAGGGGTTGCCCGCCGATTTTGACCGCCGAATACATAGGCGGTACCTGCTGCTGTTCACCGCAAAATTGCGCAACGGCCTCGTGCACGGCTTCGGGACGGAGTCCGTGGACGGGACAATCCCGCACAATGGCCCCCGTGGCGTCTTGAGTCGTGGTCTCCCGTCCCAGGCACAAGACAGCCTCGTATTCCTTGTCCCAATGCAGAAGGAAGGCCGAGAGTCTCGTCCCTTTCCCCAGCAGGACGGGCAGCACGCCGGTGGCTTCGGGGTCCAAGGTTCCCGCATGCCCGACTTTACGGACCTGGAGAAGGCGGCGAACTTTGGCCACGACGTCATGCGACGTCAACCCGGCAGGCTTCGAGACGTTCAGCACGCCGTGCGGCACAGCCGGCGTGACCTGACCGGGAGGACAACCATCAAGACATTCCGTCATCATACTTGGCCCGCTTCCCCGGATTCCCCCCAACCGCTCCCTTGACGCTCCGATTCGTCCTCAGAGAACACGGTATCAAGAAGCCGGTCGATCTTGTCCCCTCGTGAGCCGCTCGAGTCCAACCAGAATGATATTTCCGGCGTATAGCGCAACTCCAAGCGCCGACCCAACTCCAGCCGGATGAAGCCGGACGCACGGTCGAGAATCTTACGGGCGGTCTCCACTTCGACGTGGTTCCCCAACAAGGACACGTAGACGTAGGCTTTCCGCAGATCGTTGTTCATCTCCACGCCGGTGACCGTCACAAACTTGAGCCGGGGATCCTTGCATTTTCTGGCAAGAATGTCCGCAACCTCCATCCTGACCTGATCAGCCACCCTGACCGATCGTTTATACCCCGGTTTCGACACGACACTCGCGCTGCCTCCCGCTCTACAAGAGTTCGATGCGAAAATCGAGCACCTCCAACGTCGGAGTGGCCCGAATCATATTCATCGCTTGATCGAGAACCCGATTCACGTGACTCGATTCATTTGCAATACAGGCAATGCCCAACACGGATCGTTGCCACAGATCATGATCGCCAAGTTCGGCCACCGACACTTTGAACGTCCTGCACAGCCGTGCTTTGAGGCTGGATAGAATCTGGCGTTTCGATTTCAGCGAATGCCCTTCGGGAAAATGCAATTCTATCCGACAAACTCCGACCACCATCTGTTTTCAGCACGACTCGCGATATTCATAACACAGGCCGACTATGCCGCAGGATTACAATTTAGCCGGCTCTTTATCAAAGACGTATGCTTCAATCACGTCGCCGGTTTTAATGTCATTGAAATTTTCGATGCCGATCCCGCACTCATACCCTTGTTGCACTTCCCGGACGTCGTCTTTAAAGCGCCTCAACGAGCCCAATTTTCCTTCATAGACGACCACGCTGTCCCGCAACAAGCGAACGCCCTCACTCGCACGGGCAATATGCCCATTCGTCACGTAACAGCCTGCGACCGAGCCGACTTTGGGGATCGAAAAGACCTGTCGAACCTCCGCGCGTCCCAATACGCGTTCCGTAAAGGTCGGATCCAGCAAACCCTCGGCCGCGGCTTTGACGTCGGCGAGCGCATTGTAAATGATGGTATGGAGCCGGACTTCGACACCCTCGCGTTCAGCAAGTGCCGTGGCTTTAGGGTCCGGACGAATGTGAAATCCGACCACCAGCGCCTTTGACGCGGACGCCAGCAATACGTCCGATTCGGTAATCCCTCCCACACCCCGATGGATAATCTGCACCTTGACGCTCTCGGAGGAGATTTTGGCAATGGATTCGCATAGGGCCCCGACCGACCCTTGCGTATCCGCTTTCACCAACACCGCCAGTTCTTTCCTATCCGGCTCTTGGCTGTGAGCAAACAGCGCGTCCAGTGTGAGCCGACCCGGGCCGGTCCCAAGCTCCGCCGTGCGCCGCTTTTGATGACGGGACTCGGCAATCTCCCGGGCCACCCGCTCACCTTTGACCACGACCAATTGATCGCCGGCCGCCGGCAGCCCCAACAAGCCGATCACCTCCACGGGAGTGGAGGGTCCCGCCTCACGCGCTTTCTTTCCGTCGTGCGACACCAGTGCCCGGACGCGGCCGCTGGTCGCTCCCACCACGTACGCGGCCCCGACCTTCAACGTTCCGCTTTGGACCAGGACGGTGGCCACGGGACCACGACCTCGATCCAACTTGGCTTCCAACACGACTCCCTTCGTGGGTTGGGTGACGTCCGTCTTCAACTCCATGACCTCGGCTTGCAGCAACAACATCTCCAATAACGTGTCCAATCCCTGTTTTTCCTTCGCCGACACTTCCACGTAGATCGTCTGTCCACCCCAGGATTCGGGAACGAGCCCCTGTTCCGACAGGCTCTGCTTGATTCGATCGGGATTCGCACCGGGTTTGTCGATTTTGTTGACGGCCACCACGATGGGGACCCCGGCGGCCTGCGCATGATTTGCGGCCTCGAGGGTTTGCGGCATGACGCCGTCATCCGCGGCAACCACCAAAACCACGATATCGGTGGCTTGTGCCCCGCGTGCCCTCATGGCCGTAAACGCTTCGTGACCGGGAGTATCCAGAAAGGTCACGCTTTTTTCCCCTACTTGCACGGAATAGGCCCCGATATGTTGCGTGATGCCGCCTGCTTCCTGTTGCGTCACCTTGGTCTGACGAATGGCATCGAGCAACGACGTTTTCCCATGATCCACGTGCCCCATAATCGTGACCACCGGAGCCCGAGACGCAAATTGTGATTCGGTCGTCGGCTCAAGCATTTCTTCCAACAATGCCTCACCCTCTTTTTCCGTCTGAATCTCAACTTGAATCCCGAGTCCTTCGGCAATCAGCCCCCCGGCATCCAGATTCATGGGTTGATTCAGCGTGAGGCCGATGCCCATTTCCATCAACTTACGGATCACGTCCGCCGCCCGGATTCCCAAGTGTTCCGCAAACTCCTTGACCGTCATGCCCGATGCAAGTTTGACCATCTTTCGTCTGGGTTTCGTGATTTCGGTCGGCGTGGCAGAAGGAACGTGTCGAGTGCGTTCTTCGCGTCTGAGTGTGGGAAGGGGACGAAGATCCTGCCAGCGAGCCGCATCTTCATAGATCTCGGCAAAGAGGTCTTCATCACGCGGCTTCCCGGCTTTCCGGCTCTTTTTGGGTTTCTCCTCTTCCTTGACCTTCTTGGGCTCATCAACCGTTTGTTGAGGTTGAGTCGCGGCCGGTTCGCCGGTCGCAACAGGCGAGACGTTATCTTCGATTGACGGAACAACGTCGGGGAGCGTCGCTTCCGCAGCCAAGGCCTGAGATATGGCTGCAACTTCGGGCGGCTCCTCAATCACGCTGACCGGTTCCGGGGTTTCGCTCTTGGCAACCACGGAGCTGCTGCCGTCTCCAGGAAACGCGTCTTCTGCCACGGTGTCGGGGTCGGAAGGAGAGGGGATTTCTGTTTTTCGTCGCTTGATTAAAATGTGTTTTTTCTCGGGTTTACGAACCTCCTCTTCCGCAGCCTTTTCCTTTTCCCGAGCGGTTTGGCCACGGGCCTTGGCTGATGCAGTCGACGGGGTTTTTGCGGTTTTGCCCGGTTTGTACGATCCGGTTGCCTTCTTCCGCACAGGTGTCTGGAGATCCGCCTTGCCCGAAAGCGCTTTCAAGGCTTTCTGGGTGTCCTCCTCACTCAACGCATTGCTATGGGAGGAGACCGCAATTCCCAGTTTGCCCAATTCGGCAATCAGGGCCTTGCTTTCCTGGCCCAGCTTTTTGGCTAATTCATAGACTCGCATTGTGATTCGTTACGCGGACGCCTCCCTGGATTCAACTGTCTCTCCGGACGCAACCTCAAGCGCTTCACCCGTTTCCCCGTCACCGGCCGTGGCCGATGACGGCTTCTCAGCACCGGTCTCTTGTTCCAGTTGCGCCGCGGTTTCTTCGGCCAAGGCGGCTTTGATTTCCCGTTCCCGCTCGAGTTTTTCCTTTTCATACTCGCTGACGCTGATGATGTCGATTTTCCATCCGGTCAATTTGGCGGCGAGACGGACGTTTTGCCCGTTTTTGCCGATGGCCAGCGACAATTGTGAATCCGCCACCACGACCAACGCCGCCTTTTTCTCCTCATCGATGCCGACTTTCTCGATGGAGGCCGGATTCAACGCTTCGCCGATAAACACGCGGGGGTCCGTGGTCCACGGGATGATGTCGATCTTTTCTCCCTTGAGTTCCCGTACGATGGCCTGAACGCGGGAACCCTTGATTCCCACACAGGCACCGACCGGATCAACGGCTTTATCCCTGGAAGAAACCGCGATTTTGGTTCGATCCCCGGGTTCACGCACCACCCCTTTAATTTCCAGAATTTTTTCCGTGACTTCCGGCACCTCTAATTGAAAGAGTTTGACCACGAATTGCGGGTGTGCCCGTGACAGGATCACTTGGACGTCTTTCGGAGTTCGGCGCACTTCCAACAACAACGCCCGAACACGATCGCCTCGCCGATGAACCTCACGGGGAATTTGTTCATGGACGGGGAGTACCGCCTCGGTCTTACCGATTTCCACCAGGTAATTCCGGCGCTCCTGTCCAAGAATGATACCATGCACCAACTCTCCCTCTCGCTTCGAATATTCCCGCTCGACCGCTTCCCACGTGGCTTCCCGGACTTTTTGACAGATCACCTGTTTCGCCGCCTGCGCCGCGATCCGCCCGAATTCCTCGACGTCGATGAGCGAGCCGATCTCATCACCCAACTCAGCTTCTCCGTCAATGGACCGCGCTTCCTCCAGAGAAATCTGAGCAGTGGTATCGGTGATTTGATCCGCAATGGTCTTCAATGACACGATGGAAATTTCCCCGGTTTCCGGATCAATTTGGACCTGAATATTCTCGTTGTTGCCATACCTTTTCTTTGCCGCAGTCAGCAACGCAGATTCCACGGCCGCAAGCACCCGATGTTTATCAATACCTTTTTCACGTCCCACCTGTTCGATGACTGCCATCAGTTCACGCTTCATAACCGCCCCTTTTCGTGCCGACCTGTAATCAGCCAAGACTCGACTGCGTCATTCCCTTTCACGTCCTCCGTTACCATTCGATTTCGCGTTTGGCCTGGGCGACGGCATCCCATTCAAGAACGACCCGTTGAGACGTCCGAGATTTTCGCACCGGAACCTGCAGGGTAATGCCTCGATCATCGACCTCGGTCAACTGACCGATCACCGTTCCCTTCCCCTGAACGGGGGCATGGACCTTGACTCGAATGTTGAGTCCAACCGCCTGATCATAGTCCTTTCGCTGTTTCAGCGGACGATCGAGACCCGGAGATGACACCTCGAGACGATAGGCGTGCGGAAGCGGATCGTCCACGTCAAGCGCTCGCCCGAGCGAATGGTGCAACTGTTCACAATCCTGAATCCCGACGCCCCCCTCTTTCTCCACGAACACCCGCACGATGGTCTTGGCACCCTTGCCGTGACACTCGACGTCGACAATGTCAAGGCGGAGGGCCTTGGCAATCGGCTCGGCGATACGCTGAACTTGGCTCTCCAGCCCGTTCATATCCGCAATTCCACGTCTTCCGGAATGATCTTGGAGAACAGCAGTGCAAAAAAAAGTGGGCTTCCGCCCACTTTACTGTCAAGAACTTAGCATGTTCCCCGACCGAAGGCAAGTTTGGCGTCCTGCCGGCGCCGGCATCAGCCTCCAACGGACTTCAACATATTCGGACGATGGAATTCTCGTACAGCAGGTGGCTTGTCGCTTCGCCAAAAATGGTGAGCCGCCTCGGGCTCGAACCGAGGGCCCTCGCCTTAAAAGGGCGATGCTCTACCAACTGAGCTAGCGGCTCACTTGCACCTGATGCTAACAACCGGTCCCGGGGTTGTCAAACGCCGGAGCTTGCACGGGCTCCACCGTAGGGGCGTGATTATCAGGCACTGACTTTGGAAAGTTTGCGCCGACGCCGCGTCTGCGTCATGGGGTTCTTCAGCACGATCGTATGTTCCCGGTGCGAACCCGTTGACACGATGTCGATCGGGCACGACGTGAGGGCCTCAATGCGCGTGATATACCGCTTGGCCTCAACCGGCAAAGCCTTATAGGACGTCGCACCGGTCGTCGTCCCTCTCCACCCCGGGAACACTTCATAGACGGGTTCGCACTGCGCGAGGATACGCGAGTCGATGGGCATCTCACGATACAGTTTGCCCTGATGACGATATCCGACCGCAATTTTGAGTTCGGGCGTCCCATCCAACACGTCCAGTTTCGTCACCGCCAGCGACGTGCAGCCGTTTACTCGAACGGCGTAGCGCAGCAGCACCGCGTCCAACCATCCACACCGACGGGCCCTGCCCGTGGTGGCGCCGAATTCCTGCCCGCGTTCCTGTAACCCACTGCCCACGTCATCGGACAACTCCGTGGGAAACGGCCCGCTGCCTACACGCGTGGTATAGGCTTTGGTGACGCCCAGTACCGCGTCGATTCTTGTCGGACCTACTCCCCCTCCGGTACAGGCGCCACCAGCACAGGCATTGGAGGACGTCACAAAAGGATACGTCCCCAGATCCACGTCCAGGTGCGTCCCTTGGGCCCCTTCAAAGAGCACGCGCCGGCCGCTTTCCATGGCCTTGTGAATCAACAGGGAATCATCCGTCATGTACGGAGCCAGTCGTCGGGCATAGGCCAGATATTCTTCACAAATCCGGTCGGCCTGAAACACGCGCACGCCGTAGACGTGCCGGAGAAAACTGTTGATTTCAGCCAAACTCCGTTCCACTTTGTCCCGAAACCCTTCGGGATCAAGCAGGTCTCCCATCCGAATCCCGATACGCGCCATTTTGTCCACGTAGGCCGGGCCGATTCCTTTGCCGGTGGTCCCGATCCGGTGAGCGCCCTTGGCCTTTTCCGCGGCTTTGTCGATGGCTTTATGATACGGCATGATCAGATGCGCGCGCTGGCTGATGGCAAAATTCCTTCCTACCTTGATACCCTGGACCGCTAATTGATCGAGTTCTTCGATCAGGGCCCCGGGGTCGATCACCACCCCGTTGCTTAAGACGCACCGTTTTCCCCTGGAGAGGATTCCGGATGGAATCAAGTGAAAGACGAACGTGCCTTTCTTCGTGACGACCGTGTGTCCGGCATTAGAGCCGCCCTGGAAACGCACGATGAGATCTGCCTCCCGGGCCAGGATATCGACAATTTTTCCTTTGCCTTCATCCCCCCACTGGGAGCCAATGACGACTAAATTTCCCATGTGTCCAGCCTTTTCCGGAAAATAGTCACAAAAAAAGGGCCCGGCCAACCTGATGCCAGAACCCATCCAACGATCCTAGGGCCCCCTTCAGTATTTGTCAATAGTATGGAGGAGCATTCGAGCAGGCCCGTGCCCACATGACCGCATGAGGCACTCCCAGGCCGGATACCGTCAGACCAAAAACCATTGAATTGAATCTACTGATAGCTTTCCTGATCGGTGGGAAACTTCTGGCACTCCACCTCTTCCTTGAAACGCCGCAAGGCTTGGAGGGCGTCGGCTTTGAGGTGGGCGTAGGGCTTGACAAATTTCGGCACGAACTCGTCGAACAGGCCGAGCAGGTCATACAGGACCAACACCTGGCCGTCGCAGTGGGGGCCTGCCCCGATCCCGATGGTGGGAATGGAGACCGCTTGGGTCATGGACCGTGCAAGGGTTGCGGGCATCGCCTCCAGAACCAGGGCAAATGCCCCGGCCGCCTCCAGTGCCTTGGCATCGTTGAGCAACGCGTCGACTTGGGTGGTGTCCCGGCCTTGCACTTTGTAGCCGCCAAAGCGATGCACGGATTGCGGCGTCATGCCGAGATGACCCATCACCGGAATCCCCACGGTGGTCAAGGCGCGAACCCGGTCCACCATGGCCCCGCCCCCTTCCACTTTCACGGCTGCGGCTCCCGCCCGGATCAAGCGACCCGCATTGTGAATGGCCCGTTCCCGGCTGACCTGATAACTCATGAACGGCATGTCGGCGATGACCAGGGCCTGCCGCCGGCTTTGCGCCACGAGCCGGGTGTGATACTCCATCTCGTCCATGGTGACCGACAACGTGTCCGGTTTGCCCTGAACCACGACGCCCAGCGAATCGCCAACCAGAATGACGTCGATGCCGGCCTGTTCGATGATGCGGGTGAACAGCGCATCATAGGCCGTCACGACCACCAGTTTGCCCTTCCCTTTCCGGTTTTGAAATTCCGGGACCGTCATCAGTTCAACTCGGCCTTTCGAATAATCTCGGGCAATCGATGTGCCAACCGGCCAGCCATGAGGTGCACGCCGTCACAGAACGGACGAACGGCTCGAATGGTTCGCACCGCAATTTCGAGCCCGGCTTCGGATCCATGCGCGTCTCCGGCGTTCCGCAGTTCCTGCAGGATCTCGTCGGGCACGTCGATGCCCGGCACGTGCGCGTTCACGTATTCTGCCATTTTTACCGACCGGAGCACCAGGACCCCGGCGAACACCTTGCGGGAACCGGGACGCACTGCCTCCATGAAAGATTGGATGACCTTCGCCGAAAAGACGGGCTGCGTCTGAAAAAATTTCGCGCCGGCGTTGGCCTTGGCCTCGAATTTCTTATGTAGGAGTTCGGTGGGTTCGGCGCCGGGGGCTGCGGCTCCACCGATAAAGAACGCGGTCCGTCCTTCCAACGCGTTGCCGGCCAGATCCCGTCCCTCATTGAGTTCCTGCACTGCGTGCATGAGTTGCACGGTATCCAGGTCGAACACCGGTTTGGCATCCTTGTGATCGCCCGTACTCGGGCTGTCGCCGGTCAGACACAGCACGTTCCGGATTCCGAGGACGTGCGCGCCCAGGAGGTCCGATTGCAGGGCGAGCCGGTTGCGATCCCGGCACGTGAGCTGGAGCACGGGGTCATGCCCCTGTTCATAGAGCAGGCGGGCCACGGCCACCGGACTCGCACGCAGCACAGCGGCGGCGTTATCAGGCACGTTGATCCCATGGATGCGCCCGCTCAACGACTTGGCGGTCTCGAGCAGTTCCGACACGTCCGTCCCTTTCGGGGGGTTCAACTCGACGGTCACGGCAAACTGGCCTTGGGCCAACGTGTGTTGCAACGTGCGGGGCGTCATGGCGTGGATCACAACGGCTCCGCTCAAGGAGCCGTTCGCCTGGCTCCTCCCAACGTGTTCGCCAATAACATGGCAATGGTCATGGGGCCCACGCCTCCGGGCACGGGGGAAATCCATCCGGCGCGTTCACGCACCGGCTCAAAATCCACGTCGCCGACCAACCGGCCGTCATCGAGTCGATTGATACCCACGTCGAGCACAACGGCCCCGTCTTTCACCATGTCGCTTGTGACGAACCGGGGTTTGCCGATCGCGGCCACCAGAATATCGGCTTCCCTGCAGACCGCGGGCAGGTCCTTGGTCCGGGAATGACACATGGTCACGGTGGCATGCTGATGCAGGAGCAGCATGGCCACGGGCTTACCCACGATGTTGCTGCGCCCGACCACGACGGCCTTCTTCCCGGCGATGGGTTCGCCTGTGGATTCGATCATGCGGACCACCCCTTTGGGCGTACAGGGTACAAACACGGGCTCCCCCGCAACCAACCGGCCGATGTTGTATGGATGAAAGCCATCGACGTCCTTGTCGGGTGAGATGGCATTGAGAACGGCCTGCCCCTCAATATGCGCCGGTAAAGGAAGCTGCACCAAAATTCCGTGGATCTTGGGGTCCGCATTCAACTGGTCGACGAGGGTCAACAACTCGGCTTGGCTGGTTTCCGTGGACAAATGATGGTCGGCCACGTACAGGCCGGCGGTATCGCAGGCTTTCTTTTTATTGCGAACGTAGACCGCGGAGGCCGGATCGTCGCCGACCAACACCACAGCCAAACCGGGCCGAATGCCGGTTTGAGCTTCAAGCGCTTGCACGTCCCGGCCAATGCCGTCCCGAATGTCCTGGGCCAAACTTTTCCCATCAATGAGTTGAGCCGCCACATTGTCCTCCTTAACGTGGAAGGGAACCGTTTACGTTTCGCGCTACGATAACAGGGCTGAAAAATTCCCGTCAATCAAGGAGAAAAGGTGACGTACGCACTGCCTTGACACCTCCCAAAGGGTTCCGTAGCATGCCGTTGTGAGACACCGTTTTACCCTCCAAGTTATTTTATTCCCGTCCTTGTATTCCCAGCCAGCCTTGTTTCGGACGACGCTCCGCGCCATCGCCGTGCTTCTGCTTCTTGGTTGGTGGCCTTTGCCGGCTCTCGCCAATCCGATCGTCAAACTGAGTAGCCCCCAATCCTTTATCGCTCATCCTTCGGGTGAGGGCTATTTCATCGCCAATGCCAATGGTGAACCCGGCACAGCCGACAATAACGGGTTCATCTCGAAACTCGATCAGGACGGCAACCTGCTGGACCGGCACTTCATTCAAGGCGGCCGGGACGACACGATCCTGCATTCTCCTCACGGCATGGGTATCGCCGGGGATACCCTCTACGTGGCCGATATCACCGTGATCCGCGGATTTCATGCGCAATCCGGGGCCCCCACGGTGACCGTTCCGCTGCACCCGTTTCACGTCGAGGCGTTGACGGATCTGATTGCCGACGGCAGCGGGCAACTCTATGTTCTGGACACGGCCGGAAACGCCGTGTACCGGATCGACCCTCAACACGATTTCGAGGTGTCCCTCTATCTCCAACACGAGGACATGGGCTCGCCGCGCGGACTGGCCGTTCACCCAAGGTCGGGACGGCTCTGGATTGCCAGCCTCGACAACGGGAACGTGATGGAGATTGCGGAAGACCGCACCATGACCGAAGTCATTTCCAACTCGTTTTTTACCGGCAAATTTCGCAATTTAAGCGGACTCGATTTTGATCGATTCGGCAGCCTGTACCTGTCCGACATAACAGCAGGAAAAATCTGGCGGGTCCAGCCGGACCAATCCATGCAGGTCATTGCCGAGTTTTTGATCTCGCCGTCTTCCGTCAAAATCGACCGCCGGAAACATATGATCCTGGTCCCGTATTTGTACGCCGATGGGGCTGAGATCAACGGCTTGGAACAGCCGACCAATACCGGCAAGCAACGGAAACGCAAGCGGACGCTCTCCGATTACGGGATGGGGTGGCTGGAAGGAGACGAGAAACCGTGAGCAAATGCCTGTACTGCCACGAACGCAAAGGCAAGCGGCCCTGTCCGGCGTTGAACGGCGCCATTTGCAGCCAATGCTGCGGGACGCACCGCGTCGTCAGTATTGCGTGCCATTCCGATTGCGTGTACCTGGATACGAACGTGGAATATCAACAAAAACGCGTCGGGGACCAGTTTGAACAGGAACGGCGCACGTTCTACAAGGACCTGCTGGAGCAATCCGGCGACAAGGCCGCGGAGATGTTTTACTTTCTCGAAGCCGTGACGTTCAAACATTTTCACGCGAAGAGTGACGCGCAGGACGGAGAGGTCATTGCGGCCATCCAGGCGTTGCGTCGATCCTTCAGCCCGATCCACGTGCCTGAAGGGATGGCCCCTCCTTTTACCGAAGCGCTCAAGAAAGAATACGACGCCTTCATGGAGGGAGAAAAACCCGACACCCAACTCGTCAGTGAGGTGCTGGATCGCGGCCTGGCGTTTATTTCCGAATTTTCGGGAACCGGGCTTCGGTCCACTCGCTTTCTCAGCGGGCTGATCGGATTTCTCAAAAGCCGTCACCCCGACGTGGCCGAGAAGCTGGGCAAACTCGGCACGACCGGCGGACGCATCATCCTTCCGGGAAACACTCCCGTGGCAGATCAGCCAAGAATTCCCGGCTAAGCCCCGGCTTGCGGCTTGCCTTATTTCACCTCGACGGTTATTTCAATGCGTTCCAAGGGATTGTCTTTCGAATCCCGGGGTTGACTGACGATTTTGTCGGCCACCTCCATGCCACTCACCACTTCGCCAAAGACCGTATACTGGCCGTCCAGAAACGAGGCCTTGTCTACCACGATGAAAAATTGGGAGCCGGCGCTATCGGGATCAGCCGACCGTGCCGCGGACACGATACCCCGTTCATGAGAAATCCGGTTAAACTCGGCCGGCACGTTATAGCCGGGGCCTCCCATGCCGTAGAGATGTCGCTTGCTTGGATCTTTGGTGTTGGGATCGCCACCTTGAATCATGAAGCCGGGGATGACCCGGTGAAAGAGCGTCCCGTTATAAAATCCCTTCTTCGCCAAATCCAAAAAGCTTTTCACGTGCTTGGGTGCCAGTTCCGGGAAAAAGACCAATTCCATTTGACCAAACTTGGTGGTGATGATCGCTCGAGGCGCTTTGCCCTCCGCAACCGGCACTGCCTGCGGATTCACGGCCAGGACACGTTCTCCGGTGACTCCCGCCAGGAAAGCCACGACTCCCATTACCCACAGGACTTTTCTTACTGCACGTAATCCGATCATTCCTTCATCCTCCTGATTGTGTTGTGTTCTCAGATGCTACCCGTGAACCCCTTACCCGCGTTGCTCGCAGCCTGAAGGTGCTCGAGTGCCTGTTTCGCCGCTTGCTGTTCCGCCTCTTTCTTGCTAGGCCCCTTCCCGCTCCCGCGGCATTGTTGTTCAATTTCCACCGTGACTTCAAATGTTTTTCGATGATCAGGCCCCGATTCTTCGATCACGACATACACCGGCAGAACATGGACGTGGCGTTGACACCATTCCTGCAATTGACTTTTATAGTCCAGCCTGAACCCCGCGAGATCATCCTGATGCAAGACCTTGAGTGGCGCATCCAGAACCTGCAACGTAAACGTCCTGGCCGCGGACAGTCCGCCATCCTTATACACGGCCCCAATCACGGCCTCCAACGCGTTTGCCAAAAGGGACGCTTTATCTCTGCCCTTGGTGCGTTCTTCTCCGCGACCCAGACGGAGCATTTCGCCGAGCCGTAAGCGCCGCGCGGCCTCCGCCAGCGCGGACCGCCCCACAAGCCTGGCCCGGATTTGCGACAAATCCCCTTCATCCGACTCGGGAAAAGTTTCCGCCACATACTCACTCACGATCAATCCCAATACCGCATCGCCCAAAAACTCGAGGCGTTCATTTTGTTTGTCCTCCGAAGCGGGCTTCTCTTGAAGGTGGGAACGATGCGTCAACGCCTCTTTTAATAACGCGAGTTCGCGGAACTCATACGGAAGTCGTTGATGCGCCTCCTCGGACACTTTCGTGCTCTTTTTCTGATGGTGGGGTTCGGCCGGCGTCGAACGCACTTAGACGTCCCGGTTCCCTCGTGCGGACTTGATGACCAGACAGGCATTCACTCCGCCAAAGCCAAAGGCATTCGAAAGCGCGGCGTCGATGGGAACCTGACGGGCTTGTCCGGGGATATAATCGAGATCGCACTCGGGATCAGGATTCTCCAGATTCATCGTCGGCGGCAACAAGCCATGATACAGCGCCAGGGTGGTCACCACGGCTTCAACCCCGCCGGCCGCGCCCAAGAGGTGGCCGAGCATGGATTTCGTGGAACTCACCGGCAATTGGGCGGCATGGGGCCCGAATACGGTCTTGATCGCCTGCGTTTCGACTGTATCCGCAAAGGTCGAGGTCGCATGTGCGTTCACATACCCGATCGTCGTTTTCGGGATCCCCGCGTCACGAATGGCCTTCTCGATACAATCCACGGCGCCGGCGCCGTCCTCCGGAGGCGCGGTGATGTGAAAGGCATCGCTGGTCATGGCATAGCCGGCCAGTTCTCCGTAGATTTTGGCGCCGCGCCGTTGCGCGTGCTCCAATTCTTCCAACACCAGCACGCCGGCGCCCTCTCCGATCACGAAGCCGTCCCGGTCACGGTCAAACGGACGACTCGCCCGTTGCGGGTCGTCATTACGACGTGATAACGCTTTGGCCGCGGCGAAACCCGCAAGGGCCAACGGGCAAATCGTGGATTCGGTTCCGCCGGCCAACATCACGTCCGCTTCCCCACGCTGAATGATCCGGCAGGCGTCTCCGATGCAGTGGTTCCCCGTGGCACAAGCCGTCACGGCACACGAATTGGGGCCCTTGGCTCCAAACCGGATCGCCACTTGGCCCGAAGCCAAATTGACGATGACCATTGGGATGAAGAACGGGCTGACGCGTCCCGGCCCTTTGTCCTGAAGTACCTTGTGATACTGCTCAATGGCCGGCAGGCCGCCGATACCCGCCCCGATATAGACCCCGACCCGTTCAGCCGTGCCGGATGTAATCGTGATTCCTGCGTCATCCACCGCCTCCTGACTCGCGGCCATGGCGTACTGGATGAACGTATCCATTTTCTTGATTTCTTTTTTTTCGATGTGATCGGCCGGGTCGAAGTCCTTGACCTCGGCTGCAATCCGGCAGGGATAACCTGATGCATCGAAGCGCGTGACGGGGCCGACTCCCGACTTCCCGGCACACACCGCGTGCCAAGTTTTGTCGACACCGACTCCCAAGGGCGTCACAGCTCCCAAGCCGGTAATCACCACGCGCCGACGGGGGGGATACTCGGTCATGGGCACCGTGGATCAGGTTTTTTCTTTGATATACTCAATGGCTTGGGAAACTTTTTGAATTTTTTCCGCGTCTTCATCGGGAATTTCCACGTCAAATTCTTCCTCAAGCGCCATCACCAGTTCGACCGTATCCAAAGAGTCGGCCCCTAAGTCCTCGACAAAGGACGCGTCGGGGACGACGTCTTCTTCTTCTACACCCAATTGTTCTGCAATGATCTTTCGAATACGTTCTTCAGCGGCCATCGACCTTCGCACCTCCTGTTAAACAATAGAAGTCATTCATCCTGTTACGCCATGTGCATCCCGCCATTCACGTGAAATACCTGTCCGGTAATATACCCTGCAGCGTCCGATGCCAAAAAGCGGACGGCTTCCGCGACTTCGGCGGGTTGACCCAATCGACCAAGAGGAATCTGTTGCAACAAGGCGTCCCTGACCTCCTGGTTCAAGGCCCGGGTCATCGCCGTGTCGATAAACCCCGGGGCCACCGCGTTCACCGTGATGTTCCGGCTTGCATATTCACGAGCGACGGATTTCGTGAACCCGATGACTGCGGCTTTCGATGCGGCGTAATTCGCCTGTCCTGCGTTCCCGATCGCCCCCACGATCGAAGCCATATTAATAATCCGTCCCGATCGTTGTTTGGTCATGGGACCAAGAATCGCCTTGGTACAATAAAACGTCCCGGTGAGATTGACCTGAAGGACGGCATTCCAATCCTCTTCTTTCATACGCATGATCAACCCGTCACGGGTAATACCCGCATTATTCACCAACACGTCCACGCGCCCCCATTCTTTCATCACGTGATCGACCATCCCCTTGACGGCTTCCCACTGGGCCACGTTGGCCGACAACGCCAGCCCTTGCCTCTGCTGGGATTCCACCAATTGCAGCGTGTGGGCACATCGGTCGGCATCCAGATCCACCACGGCCACGTCGGCTCCGGCTTTCGCAAGGCATTCCGCAATGGCTTGCCCAATGCCTTGCGCCGAGCCCGTCACAATGGCTTTTTTCCCTTCCAGCATGCTTCCCTCGTTCGTTGTCTTTCGGGAACTGCGTCTTACCGTCAACGACGTAGGGTCGTCAAGGTCTTTTCCAGGGACTCCGGGTCTTGAATATGATGTAATTCCGCCTCCGGCACAATACGCTTGGCGACACGGGTCAATACCATCCCCGGCCCGATCTCGATAAACGTCCGAATGCCCTGCTCCCACATCGCGCGAATGGTGTGCTCCCATAACACGGAGGAGGGTAACTGGCGAATCAGGGAACGGCGCACCTCTTCGGCACGGACCAATGGACGTGCCTCGACGTTGTTAAAGAGCGGCACGGTCAAATCGGAGAGTTGCGCCGCGTGAACGTGCGGGGCCAGCCGGTCCGCGGCCGGCTGCATCAAGGACGTATGAACCGGTACGCTCACGGGCAACGGAATGGATTTCCGGCATCCTTGCACTGTGGCCAACTCGATAGCCCGTTCCACCGCGGCTTTTTCCCCCGCGATCACCACCTGACCCGGAGAGTTGAAATTAGCCGCGGCCACGACGCCTACGGATTGAGCCTCACGACAAATGTCCTTGACGACTTCACCTGCCAACCCGAGCAGGGCCACGACCAACCCGCTTCCCGACGGAACGGCCTCTTCCATGTATCGCGCCCGTTTGTGGACCAACGCGACGGCATCTGGAAAGGAAAGCCCGCCCGCGGCCACGATAGCCGAATATTCGCCCAAACTGTGCCCCGCCACCGCAGAAGGCTGGAGACGCGGACCCAAGGCCCGCCAAGCAATAAGGCTGGTCACCAGCAACGCGGGTTGGGTATATTCCGTTCGATTGAGTTGTTCTGCCGGTCCTTCAAAACACAGGGCCTGAAGGTCATATCCCAGGATCGAGTTGGCCTCCTCAAACAAGGCCATGAGTTGCGGATACGCCTCACGCCACGCTTGCCCCATGCCGACGGCCTGCGAACCTTGACCGGGAAATAGGAATGCGATTGGGTCGGACATAGACAGTTAAGATATGAGTGAAACCGTTGGGAAAGTCAACGGATAAAAACGCCCGCGGGTGGGAACGAACCCGGGGCGATCAGTCAACGATGAACTCGCCGCCATCCACACAGATGACGTTGCCGGTCATCCAATGCGACTTGGGATGGCTCAGCAAGCCGATGGCCTCCGCCACGTCCTGCGGCGTGGTCAAGCGGCCCGAGGGATTCTTCCGTTGGGCGATGGCGAGCATGTCATCCGATCCCGGAATTTTCCGCAAGGCCGGGGTATCGGTGACGCCGGCCATGATCGCATTCGCCGTAATCCCCATGGGAGCCAATTCGAGCGCAAGCTGGCGAATGTGGGATTCCAGTGCCGCCTTTGCCGCGGAGACGGCGCCATAGGTTGCCCATACCCGCGCGCCGCCTGCACTGGTCATCGCAAAAATTCGTCCACCGTGTCCCATGAGTCCCCGCGCGAGTAAATCCTGCACCCAATACACCAAACTGTTGGCCATGACGTCCAGCGTCATGTCGACCTGGGCTTTACTCACGGCATCGGCACGCGTTTCGGTGACGAACCGTCGCAACGTTCCGAAGGCCAGGGAATGCAGGAAAACGCGAATCGTTGCCGGCTCGCGATGCGCCCGGAATCTGGCTTCAACGGCGTCCACGACTTCCCGTCGCTTCTCCGCGTCCGCGGCATTGACGTTGAAAAAGAGGGTTTCCCTGCCGAGGTCATGGATATCCATCACGAGACGGTCCACATCCGGGAGCGTGGATTTCCGGTCTAAATGCACCCCCACGATGTTCATACCAAGCGCCGCCAACTCCAGCGCCACGGCCTTGCCGAACCCACTCGAGGCACCCAAGACCAACGCCCATTCTCCCGGTCGTTCATCCGTAGCCATGTCTGATCCTTTCTACCATCGTATCACCCCGGAGGCCCACGTAAGACCCGCCCCAAACGCCGCCATGACCACCAGACTTCCTTCGCTGATCGTTCCGTTTCTAGCGGCTTCGTCCAAGGCCAACGGGATTGATGCGGCAGAGGTGTTGCCGTACCGGTCGACGTTGATCATGATCCGGTCCAGAGGCAACCCGATGCGTTGCCCGACGGCCCGTAAAATGCGGATATTGGCCTGGTGGGGAACCAGGCAATCAATATCGTCCATGCCGAGCCCATGCGCCGCGACGGCCTCGCGTATGGCCTCTTCCATGCTTTTGACGGCAACCTTGAAGGTTTCATTTCCGCGCATTTTGACGCAATGCAGGCGTTCGGCCAACACGCGTTCCGATGGAGGGAGACTCGACCCGCCACCCGGCACGCAAATCAAATCGGAGAACCGCCCATCCGCGTGCAAATGGAGGGAGAGGACACCCCGGTCCTCTTCCGTCGGCCCCAGCACCACGGCACCCGCGCCATCCCCGAAGAGGACACAGGTGTTCCGGTCCGTCCAGTCCGTGATGGACGACATCACTTCCGACCCGATGACCAGGATGTACCGGTGCCCCGTCCTCACGAAGGCATCGGCCACCGACAGGCCATACACAAACCCGCAACATGCTGCGGAAATATCGCAGGCCGCGGCTTTCCCGGCGCCAAGCCGGTGTTGAATCAAGGACGCGGTGGACGGAAGAGGGGAATCCCCGGTACAGGTGGCCACCAGAATCAGATCGAGTTGGGCTGCCTGGATATTGGCGTCTGCCAACGCCTGCTGCGCCGCCAGCACGCCGAGGTCCGAACAGGCTTCATCGGGGGCGGCCAAGCGTCGCTCGCGAATACCCGTGCGTTCTACGATCCAGGAATCCGACGTCTCCACCATGGCTTCGAGGTCGGCATTCGTCAGCACCTGTTTAGGAGCATAGGACCCCGTCCCGAGTATCCGGCTTCTCATTCACAGGCCATTTGCGGACTGGGCGTCATCGGTGAAGTCAGACTTTCGGTAATATCACGTTGGATCAGGTCGATCAGCCGGCCCTGGGCCAAGGCATTCGCTCGCCGGATCGCATTTTTAATGGCTTTGGCCGAGGACCGGCCATGACAAATCATGCACACCCCATTCACGCCCAGAAGCGGGGCGCCGCCGAATTCGGCGTAATCCGTCCGCCGTTTCAATCGCATGAGCGGACCCGTCATAAAGGCCAACGACAAGCGGCCCAGAGTCGAATTCATGACTTCACTCATGAAGATTTTCTTCATGGCTTCGGCCAGGCCTTCGGAGATTTTCAGCGACACGTTACCCAGAAACCCGTCACACACGATCACGTCGGCTGTTCCGCTGTAGACGTCCTTGCCTTCGACGTTTCCGATGAAGTTCAGGAAACTTTCCTTGAGCAGGCGAAACGCCTCTTTCGTCACTTCATTCCCTTTCGTCGCTTCCTCCCCGATACTGAGGAGTCCCACGCGAGGCTGCGCAATATCCATGAGGTGTTTGGCATACTCATGGCCCATAATGGCAAACTGATGCAACTGTTGAGCGGAACAATCGACCGTCGCCCCGACGTCCAACATGATGGCCGTGCCCCGTATCGTCGGCAAAGTGGCCGCAATGGCCGGTCGCTCAACACCCTTGATGGTCCCGAGCAGAAAAAACGCCGATACCATGGCGGCGCCCGTGTTGCCGGCGCTCACCACCGCCTGGGCTTCACCGGTCTTGACCAGATTGGTGGCGACCCAGATGGATGAGTCGCGTTTTTTCCTCGCCACTTGCGTAGGGGATTCATGCATATCCACAGTCTGGGAGGCGTGGTGGACCGTCACGCGCGGGTCCGTGCACTGTACGCGTTCCAATTCAGCGCGGAGGGAGTCTTCGTGACCGACGAGGATGAATTCGACGTCAAGCTCTTTGAGGGCTTGGAGAGCGCCTTCGACGACGGGACTCAGGCCATGGTCCCCGCCCATGGCATCAAGAGCAATCTTCATGGATCGTGCGCCAGCCTCCAATCGGGAGGATACAGATACAACGCGCAAGGAGCCGCCGATTCCGGATCAGCGCTTCCCTAGCTTTCCTGAATCGCGATGATCGCTATCCGTTTGTAGTAACCGCACGACAGGCAGGTCCGATGAGGCAACATACGCTCGTGACATTGAGGACAAATGGAAAAACTCGGCATGCCGAGTTTTTTGTGCGTACGCCGTTTATCCCGCCTGGACTTGGAATGTCGATGTTTGGGATTTGCCATTGTGTTCTCCTCACGTCACGGAAACGACCCGCGTTCGTCTGTTCCGCGCGTCACTTACGCCAACGGTTTCTGTGACTGTTTGAAGGCCGCTTGCAGGATCGCAAAAGGAGACGCCGTTTTGACCTCCTTGCATCCGCACCTCTGCACGTTCAGATTTTGCCCGCACACCTGACATAGACCTTGACACCCCTCTGAACAGAGGGGATGCATCGGGATGGAAAGAATGAGTTGCTCGCGAAGCATCTCTTGCAATTCAATCCGTTGTTCAACGACCGAATGGGAGTCCATCTCTTCAGCCCTCGAATCCCCAAGGGCAGCTTCCGCTTCTTTCGACCGCCGGCGTCCCGGGTCCTGGTACACGGCTCGAAACGAAAGGTCCGTCGGCGCGGGAAACGTTTCAAGACAACGGACACATTCATGGAGGAGCAAGCCGTTCAACTCGCCTTCCACCAGAAAATCTGCCTCTCCGGCCTGGATCGTTGCCGTCAACGCAAGGACGTCTTGTATGCCGGGATCGTTCTCGTCTAACTGCAAATCCTCTTTCCCGACCACGCAGGCGACACGCGTGCCTTCCGGGGGCATATCTTTCACGCTGAAGCTGAGCGAGGCCACGTTCCCCGGATCTCCCTTAACACGGGAATGCGGACGGGAACCGCAACGTCACGGCGGCTCTCCAACCCTTACCGCTCTTCGGCAAACGCCAACAGGGCAATACTGCGGGCACGTTTGATCGCGATCGTGAGCTTTCGCTGACACCGCATACAGTTGCCCGATATCCGTCTCGGGATAATACGCCCACGTTCCGTCAAAAAATTACGCAACAGGTTCAGATCCTTATAATCCAAGGGCGTATTCTCGTGACAAAACCGGCAAACGCGCCGTCGCTGAAAAAGTCTCCCTCGTTCCACGTACGTGTTCTCCTCGTATGCAAAATTTATGCGTACTCTTCCGACTCGTAAGAATGATCGTGGGGGTATTCTTCTTCTCCGCCGCCGGGCTCACCAGTGTGACTCTGTTTTTTCGGGCCAAAGGTGACCGATTGCGCCACCACTTCATGTTTGCTTCGGCGTTGTCCATCTTCCGTTTCCCACCGTCGCTGCTGGAGTCGGCCATCGATAATGGCGACGTCCCCCTTGCTCAGGTATTGGCCGCAATGCTCGGCCTGTTTGCCAAAGACCACGATATCAACGAAACACACTTCCTCTTTTTGATCATCGGCCTGTCGAAACCGTCGGTTGACGGCCAGCCCGAAATTGGCGACGGGGGTCCCACTGGGAGTGTATCGAAGCTCCGGGTTTCGCGTCAGATTCCCGATGAGAATGATCTTATTGAATCCCACCACTTTCGGACTCTCCCTGTTCTTCGGCGACAACCGCCTGCAAGGCTTCCTCTTCCACCCGCACGGTCAAGAATTTGATGACCGAATCTTCCAGTCGATAGAGCCGTTCCAGTTCACTCACGACGTTCTCTTGCTCCGATTCAAACTGAAGGAGAATATAGGTGCCGCGCCGGTCATGTTTGATTTCATAGGCGAGTTTCTTTTTGCCCCAATTCTCAACCTTGACGATCGTCGCCCCGTGTTTCGTCAACACGGATTTCATCTTTTCAATCACCGTCTCGGCTTCTTCATCCCCCAACGACGAGCGAAGAATAAATATTGATTCATAACATGCCATAGCCCACCCTATCCTCTCTCCGAAGAATCCTGATTGATCGCCCTTCACCAGCTTCGTGACAAGGGAAACGACGGTACCATAGGAAAAAATGGACTGTCAAACCAGGACGCTGCGCGGGTCCTTCTCCCTTGCCGTCTCATGGCTTACGCCGGCAAGCGGCGATTAAAACGATTCATCGCTTCCTGCACATCGTTCGTCACAAGACAGGCCAACCCTTCAACCGCCCGCGTCAGAACGGGTTGCAGGTCTGCCCATTCTGCAGACGTAAACGGGGTCAAGACAAAATCGGCGGGGTCCACCTCCGGGACCGGACGGCCTATCCCGATTTTCAGACGAACGAAGGATTCGGTGCCCAAGGCCATCATGATGGACTGTAAGCCTTTATGCCCTCCTGTTCCCCCTCCGGGCCTGATTCGCAGGCACCCACTGGGCAAGTCCAAATCATCATGGACCACGATCACGTCCCGCGCTTGGACGTCATGCGCCGTGACGAGTTCCTCCACGGCCTCACCGGACATATTCATAAACGTCACAGGCAAGGCCAGCACAACGGAGTGACCGTGGAGTCGGCCGACACCCCGTTGCGTGAGGCCATTGAAATGGACCGGAATCGACCACTCGACCGCTGCTTGAGCCACGACCTGTTGTCCGACGTTGTGACGAGTCATCGCATACTCAACGCCAGGATTCCCGAGTCCGACAATAACGCGCGGGTTATTTGGAAGGTTCACTGGGTGTGGCTGGGGCCGCAGGTGCTTCGGCAGCACGCCCGGGTTCCGGAGCCTCGGCGGCTGGGGCCGCTTCCGACGTCAGCATGGCGGACAATTTCTCATCGGAAATCGGCACGGTCACGTTGACGACCATGCTCTCGGGATCGTCCAGAATCCTGATGCCTTCAGCGACCCCCAGATCCCGGACGTGAATACCCTGATTGATTCCCAAGGCCGATGCATCCACGTCGATTTGGTCCGGAATGACGTTGGGCAGACATTCGATATGGACTTCTCTCATCGATTGATGCATGACGCCCTTGTCACGCTTGACCCCAATGGGCACGCCCCCCGTCATGTGGACCGGAACTTTCACGCGAACCGGCTTATCCATCGACACTTCCAATAAATCGACGTGCAACAGCGACCCATCCAGAGGGTCCCGTTGCACGTCTTGAATGACGGCGGTTCGTTGTGGGGCCTGCTCGTCCCCTTGAATCGTCAAGGCAATGAGCCCCGTACTCCCGGCTTGGGTCACCAGGATATGCTGAATCGACTTGGGTTCCAGTTGGATCAACCGCGACGTCCCCTGGCCGTACAGCACGGCGGGGATCTGTCCGTTCCGGCGGATTTGACGGGCCGCCCCTTTTCCGGATTGCGTTCTGATGGTGGCTTCAGCGACGAACTCCATAACGCTCCTTTATGTCTTCTTCCCGGTTTCAGCGACGGTGTTCCTCGCCGACAACCGGGATACCCGAGACTCGTCCGATGGCTTCAGGCTGCTATTGGACAAGTCTGTTCATCATAGAATCAGTCGAACAATGAGGTGACTGATTGCTCCTTATGGATTCGCTGGATCGCTTCCCCCAGAAGGGAAGCAACCGATAGAATCCGAATCTTTGAGCATACCTGATCTTTCCCCTGGAGGGCAATCGAATTCGTGGCCACGACTTGTGCCAGCGCGGATTGTTCAATTCGTTCGATCGCGGGACCGGACAGCACCGGATGGGTACACACCCCCCAAACCATGGAGGCCCCTTTCTCAAGACAGGCATTGGCCGTTTCCACGATTGTACCGGCCGTATCGATCATGTCATCCAGCAATAAGACGTGGCGATCCCGCACCTCTCCGATGATATTCATCACTTGGGCCTGATTGGGCCCCTCCCGGCGCTTATCGACGATCGCCAGGTTCGCATCCAATCGTTTGGCAAACGCCCGAGCACGTTCGACCCCACCGGCATCAGGCGAAACCACAACCACGTCCTGCAAGTGACTTTTTTTGACATAGTCCAATAGGACCGGCCTGGCGTACAGATGGTCGACTGGAATATTGAAAAACCCCTGAATGGGGCCGGCGTGCAAATCCATGGTCAGCACTCGATGTGCCCCCGCCGTGGTAATCAGGTCAGCCATCAGCTTGGCGCTGATCGGCACCCGTGGTTGGTCCTTTCGATCCTGGCGTGCATAGCCGAAGTACGGAATCACGGCCGTAATCCGATAGGCAGACGACCGTTTCAACGCATCCAGCATGATCAACAGTTCCATGACGGACGTATTGACCGGGTCACAGCAGGACTGAATGACGAACACATCCGCCCCTCGCACGTTTTCTTCGATTTTTACGCGGATTTCTCCATCGCTGAAGGTCGAGACCACCGCCTGAGACAACGGCACGCCCATATAGTCGCTGATCTCGTTGGTCAGAAGCGAATTGGAGTTTCCGGCAAACAGTTTCAGGTCATTGGTCATGAGCACGATTCCAGTGTGCGAAGCGTATCCCCGCGGTCACAAGCGGGATCGGTCAGGGGAAGACGGGGGAAAATCCTGAATCATCATTATTTAGGGCATCCTCGTATGGTTGTCAACAGCCCCCTTGTTTAGGGAATTATATACTTGATTTGCCCCGGTCTGGCCGGCCGTGTCCCGAGACAGCGCACCCGCGTTCGAGATCCGCTCCAATAGCCCGCCCTGAAGAGAAGGGCCGAGGGCAATCCGATACTCCGAGGCTTCGGAGAAAAGCTCTTTGGCACGGATGGCCTCGGCTTGCTCTTGAAACACGCCGAACACGGTGGATCCACTCCCCGATAAGAGCGCCCCCTCTGCTCCCATGGTCAAGAAGGTGCGCTTGATGTCGGCCAATACGGGGTAGTCGTCGATCAGCGCGGCCTCAAAATCATTCTCCATCCGGGCCAGGATCCCGCTCCAGGATACGGAAGACGCACTTTCAATCGATTCCAGAGCTTCAGGCAGGGCAGGGATCGTCTGCCGCACCTCATCCAGACGCCTGAAGGCCTGAGCCGTGTTGATTGGAAACCCCGGATTCACCAGCACGATCCACCGGACGCCATCCAAGGTTTTCGGAATGATCTGCTGGCCCCAGCCATGCACCACGGCCGTCGGCGCTTCCATGAAAAAGGGCACGTCGCTGCCCAGTGTCTGTCCCAAGGCGGCCATATCGCCGTTGGTCCAGCCGAGATCCAACAGATGATTGAGGCCCATGATCGTCGCCGCGGCGTCACTGCTCCCGCCGCCAAGCCCAGCCTCTACCGGAATCCCCTTGACCAATTGCAAGGCCACACCCGTGGAGACGCTTGCCCGTTCCAACACCAGTTCGGCAGCACGATACGCGAGATTGCCGGTCGACACCGGCAGGGCGGTATCCGAACATTCAAGGCGAACCCCTTCAAACGCGTCCGTGATCCGAATCGTCAATTCATCAGTCACACCGACCGTTTGCATGAACGACCACAGGGCATGATACCCATTGGGCAGTCGATCGAAAATCTTGAGAATGAGGTTGACCTTGGCTGGCGGATAGACCAGCAAGGATTGATCCACGTTACCCATGAAGTGCTCTTACCAACCTGCCGGACTCGTCCGCAACGACGGGATAGCCTCCTTCTCCGAGGAATCAGTCGAACACGGAAGGCATCGAGAAAATCGGCAAGTACATGGCCACCACAATAAACCCGATGCCGATCCCCAATACGACGATGATCAGCGGCTCCAGAACGGCGGTGAATGCGGCGACGTCGCGGTCCACTTCACGCTCGAAGAGGTCCGCGATGTTTCCCAAAGCCGTATCGAGACTCCCCGTGGCTTCGCCGACCCCGACCATGTTGGAGACCAGGCGGGGAAACATCCCGGACCGCTCCAACGGGTCGGCAAGGGTATGTCCCTCGCGAATACTCGATCGCGCTTCCTCCAATGCCCGTACCATTCGCTGCAACCCGGACACGTTTTGGGCGATTTCCAGGCTGCGCAAAATCGGCACGCCGCTGCCCAAGAGCACACTGAGCGTGCGCGCGACGTGAACCACGGCCACGTTTCGCCACAGTTTACCCAGCAACGGCACGCGAAGCACAACATCTTCGATCATCCGTTTCCCGGACCGGGTCTTCGCCCACAGGCGTCCGCCTATCCCCAAACCGATGACGCCGAGGAGTGCCGACACCCATTGTTCTTGGAGCCATCGACTCAGCCCCAGCACGACGGCCGTGGGCCAAGGCAGCGCGTCGCCCCAATCGGCAAACATCGTGGCGAACATGGGGATCACCCAAATGAGCAACACCCAAAGCACGAGCAAAGCCACGATGACCACCAACAGGGGATACGCCAACGCCAGTTTCACCTGTTGCCTGAGCCGCACCACCTTGTCCAGATGCTCGGCCAGCCGGCCGAAAGTCTGGTCCAAGGTTCCGCTTTCTTCTCCGGCTTGGACCATACTGACGTACCAGGACGTGAACACCGCGGGGTGGCCCTGAAGCGCATCGGCCAAGGATGATCCCGACTTGACTTCCTGCTTGACGGCACGGAGCACGGCTTGCAACGCCGAAGACGAGGCTTGTGTCGCCAGCATGTCGAGACTCTGCGCAAGGGGCACTCCAGCATTGATCAAGGCTTCGAGTTGATAAGTCAACACCAGCAAGTCGTTTTGAGAGACGCGGGCTATCCCCGGAAAGGACCACCCTTCGGCAGAGAAGTCGGGCTTTTGCCGGATGCGGGTCACAAAGAAATCCTGCTGGCGAAGAGTTCGCAGTGCGGCGCCTTGGTCCACGGCCTCCAACTCTCCCTGCCGGACTCCTCCCTGCCGGGTTTTCACGCGATACACGAACGTCGGCATGATCTGGTGTGGCTCAAGAAAAGAAAGCTCTCCTCCCCTGGGTTCAATCTTCGGTGGAAACGCTCACCACCTCTTCCATCGTGGTCAGCCCTTGCTTGATTTTATCCAAACCGCTTCGTCGAATGGTTTTCAAGCCATCGGCCAAGGCTTGCTGCTTGAGTTGCTCCGCGGTCTGGCGTTCAAGGATCCGGGGTCGAAACTGGTCTGAGATCGGCAAGACCTCAAACAGACCGATGCGCCCTTTATACCCTGTCCCGTGGCACGCGACACAGCCTTGGCCACGCAATGGGGCGACGGATGTCACCTCCGCATCGGTGAACCCGGCCTCGCGAAGCTGTTGTATCGAAAACCGGGCATCAGGCTTTTGGCAGTTCGGGCAGATTCGACGCACGAGTCGCTGCGCCACGATGACACTGACCGACGACGCCACCATAAAAGGTTCAACGCCCATATCGAGTAACCGCGTCACCGCCAAAACCGCATCATGGGTGTGCAACGTGGACAGCACCCGATGCCCGGTCAGCGCAGCCCGAATCGCGATGTGCGCGGTCTCCAAATCCCGGATTTCGCCGACCATCATGATGTCCGGATCCTGCCTCAGAAAAGCCCGTAAGATCCGGGCAAACCCCAAACCGATCTCTTCCTTGACCTGGACCTGCGTGATGCCGGTGAAATGGTATTCCACCGGATCTTCAACCGTGACGATATTCACGTCTGGCGTGTTCAACGCTTGCAGCGCCGCGTACAGCGTCGTGGTCTTTCCACTCCCCGTCGGACCGGTCACGAGGATCATCCCATGCGGACGTTCCAAAGCCGTGAGGACGGCGTCGGTGTCGGTCGCATCCAAGCCCAAACCCGCCAGTTCGACCAGTTGCCCTGCCCTGTTCAACAATCGAAGCACGGCTTTTTCTCCGTGCAAGGAGGGCAAAACCGAAAGACGCACGTCGACGGTCCGCTGTCCTCCCAACTCCAACGTCATACGCCCATCCTGCGGCAGGCGGCGTTCGGCAATATCCAGATGCGAAAGGATTTTGAGTCGAGAGATCACGGCGTTCCGCAGTCCCAGGGAATAGGTCATCGCCGTATGTAAGACGCCGTCCAGCCGGAACCGCACGCGCACACCGCTCTCACCGGGTTCCAAATGCACGTCGCTCACGCCCATGCCAGCCGCGCGTTCAAGAATCGTCTGCACCAACCGGGCAACTGGAGACTCTTCTTCGACCACGGCCCCGGTTCCGGCTTCCGGCTGTGCGTACCGCAGACTCGACGACGCTTTGTCCAACAACGACGTCATTTCCTCGGATTGCAGGATTGAATCGACGGTGTGGGCGTGGAACTCGCCTTCGTTGGAATGGGAGGCATCGCGGGCAGAGACAATGGCGTCATAGGTGCTCACCGGTACGGATGCGCCGTCACGTCGACCGTCATCCTGGCCCTGGTACAACACCTGCAAACATTGGCGAATATCCGATTCCAGTGCGACCACCGGAATCACCTGCAATCCGGTCCGAAACCGGACTTCATCCAACACGTGCAGGTTGGCCGGATCCGCCAAGGCGACCGTTAACCGGCGGCCGACTTGATTGACCGGGACAGCCACGTGTTGCCGGGCCCAAGCCTGGGGAACGCAACTCGCAAGCTGGGGAGCGACATCGGAAGGAAAGGGATACGCCGTGGCCAATCCATACTGCTGGCCCAGAAACTTCAGCAACGTTTCTTCGGAAATGACCTGCCGTTCACAGAGGATTTGGCCGAGGGGTTGGCCAGTCTCCTGCTGTTGAGCCAACGCTTCTCGCAATTGAGCAGCGGTCACACATCCGGCATCAAGCAGTAATTGACCCAGCCGGGTGTGCAGCATAAGACCCCGCTACGAAACGTGGAATTCCTTATGAATCCTCGGCGTTGTTCAACTGACTCACACCGCGGAAAATATAGTGCATGCCGGAAAGAACGGTCAGCAGGCTCATCGACAACAACAGGGGAAATAGCAAAATGGGGTTCAGATCTTGGGCAATCAAGGCGAGAACCAGGATCATATAGCTTACCTGAAACAAGGTCGTGGCCTTGCCCAACACCGTGGGCGAGGCATCGATGGCCGTACCGGTGAGATGAGCCAGCAGCGTGCCGGTGAGTAAAATCGCATCGCGACTCACCACTAAAATGACGCTCCACACCGGCACCATGTCCAAGAGCGAAAACGTCACAAACGTCGCCATGAGTAACAGCTTATCCGCCAGCGGGTCGAGGTAGGCCCCGAACCGCGTTTTCTGATTCGCCATACGAGCAATTGTGCCATCCAGCGCATCGGTCAGGGCTGCGATGATCAACGTCACCAAGGCATATTCCACGTGCTCGTAGATCAATAACCCGACAATGAGCGGGATCAACAAGATCCGGAGTATGGTCAGACTATTGGGGACATTCAGCGGAACCACGCCGCCAATGGAGAAACGGGTATCAATGACATCCGTACTTGGCCCTTGCTTGGAAATCACGAGTATCCTCCTTAGCGAAACAAGACTAAGGGTGAGACGTGAGTAAGTCAACCGAAGCATAATCATTTTTCCCGGGCCTGCGGTTTTGCGCACAAACCCGATCGCATGACATGGTTGAAGGTTCCAGTTGTCCCCCCTATAATTGTCGCCTATGAAAGTGAGCCGAAAGGATCCATCCGCATGAGTACGTTGCCGTTGTCATTCCGGTTACGAAACGCCGTAATCGAGAAACATCAGTTGGAAGGCACCGATCCCAGCGATCGCTATTTTAACCGCCTCGTGCCGATCAAACACGTGAATCGCGGCTACACGGCCACGATGACCTACGAAGCCTTGGTAACGGAAAGCGGCGTTCACCAGACCGTGGGTGGCGCCATCACGGACATCGTGGATAAACTTCGTCATCTAGGCTTCACACACATGCGGACGCGGTTGAATTTCAAGGGTCAAAAATATCTCGCTGAAAAAGAAACATGGGTTGAGTACCCCGACTGACCCGTTTCCTTCTCGAACGGAATGCGCACGGCATTCCCCGGCCCTCATTTCCCACCCCATTCTTGATAGATCGCATCGTGAATCTGCGGACGGAACGCCTTGATGGCCGGGTTCGCTCGGGTCGGATGCACTCGATTGGACACAATCATCACCTCAAGGTCACAGGACGGATCGATCCAGAGAGACGTACCCGTAAACCCCACGTGGCCGAATGCCCGTGACGAAAACCGCGTACCCGAGGATGAGGGGGGAGAAGGGGTATCCCAGCCCAGCCCCCAAGAAGACGTATCGGATTGACGATGAGTAAACTGTTTCGCAAGAGCAGGACTCAATACCCCCTCACGGCCTTGTACCGCCTGAAGCCATGCGGCAGAAAGTTGGCCGACGGCGTGAGCCGTTCCGAACAACCCGGCGTGGCCGGCGCAGCCTCCCAACGCGTACGCGTTTTCATCATGCACTTCTCCGCGCAGCAACCGATTTCTCCAGCGTTCCCGTTCCGTGGGGACGATACGCGTCGGGTCCTCCGTTATCGTTTCCCCGCAACCGAGAAACGCCAAGGACGAAATGCCCAGGGGCTCATAGATTCTCCGCCGGCAATAGGCCGCCAAAGACGCCCCTGCACACCGCTCGACAATCTCGCCAAGCACCATAAACCCCAAATCACTGTAGAGGCTTTGACTCCCCGGCTGGTATTCGATGGGTTCGGATGCAATGGCATTCAGCAACGCGTGTACGCGTTGTCGTCGTTCTTCTTCATTCCGGGGCGGCAGTCCCGAGGGCGCCAATTGTTCATAATAGGGTCGCCACGCCGGCAGCCCCGCTTGATGCGAGAGCAGTTGACGAAGACCGGCACCGGCAAACAGGCTCCCCCGCAACTCGTCCACCCATTGAGACACAGGCTGGTCCAAGTGCAGGTGCCCATCCTGGACCAAACACAACAGAGCCGTGCTCGTGGCCAGTGGTTTGGTTAAAGAAGCCAAGTCATAGATCGACTCCAGGTGGACCGGCTGGTCGTCGGGTGGAACCCCGCCAGTTCCCACGGCTTCGTGAAACACGACAGTTCCGCGAGACCGCACCAGGGCCACCGCACCCGGGAACACGTTTTCATTGACGGCCCGCTGAAAGGCCTGGCGGATGGCACTCACGCGAACATGAACCAGCGGCCGTCTCGCCCTCGGGGCAAGCTCCGCGTCAGCGTGGCGCAACACACGTCGTCATGAGAGCGCATGGAGACGATCCTCCGTCTTCAATGCAACCGCAAACCAATGTCCCGAATAGTCTGGACCACGGCATATTGCAAAAACATAATCAGCAAAATCGCCAAAATGGGCGAGACGTCGATGCCTCCGAGTAGACCCACCCTGCGTCTGATGACGATCAGGACCGGGTCGGTCGCCCTCATGAGAAATTGAACGATCGGATTCCACGGATCAGGATTCACCCATGAAATCAGGGCCCGGATGATAATCAGCCACATATACAGGAACAGGATCGTATCCAGGACATAGGCCAGCCCCTGCAAAATATTACCTGCGACGAACATGGCCTCTTCTCCTCATAACGTATTGCGTTCCTTGCGTGCCATTCCGTTTTTCAGAAGGAGCACGCTCACCGGTCATGACCACGGCTGCATCAATTCGACACGTCACGTCACCGCCGGCCGACGCGCCCCGAACAGCGCGGTGCCAACGCGAACGAACGTCGCGCCTTCCTCGACCGCGACGTCAAAATCATTGGACATGCCCATGGAAAGTTCCCGCATCCGGACGCGCTGCAATGGCAAACGGCTGAGCAAGTCGGCCAACTGTTTGAGCCGTTGGAAATATGGCCGCATCAGTTCGGGGTCCGGATTCCATGGAGGAACCGTCATGAGTCCTTGCACGCGCACGGACGGGAAGGTATCGATTTGCGAGATGGCTGACGGCAACGCGTCCGGCAAAAACCCGCCCTTGGATGCTTCGCCCCCCACGTTGACTTCGAGCAGGACGGCTTGAGAAATGTGTCGTTCATGGGCCCGTCGTTGAATCTCTTCAACCTGCTCCAGGGATTCCACAGAATGAATGAGGGTGAATCGGCCTACCAGCCACTTGAGCTTTCGTCGCTGAAGCCGGCCAATGAAGTGCCACTCGACATCTCCACGTTCACCCACCGCTTGCATCTTGGCTCGTGCTTCCTGCCAGTGGTTTTCTCCACAGATGGTCAGACCAACCCGGATGGCATCGAGGACCCGTGATGCTTCGACGTATTTGGTCGCCGCAACCAATCGCACGTCAGACGGATCCCTCCCTGCGCGTTCCGCGGCCCGGCGAATTCGATCTCGTGTCGCCTGCATCTTCGTCGAGAGGTCATCCAACGTGACGTCCTTGAAAGCATGATCCCCGAAATCTTCTTCATGACCTCAAGGAACCTCTAATTTATGGTGATAGCGGGATGCAGGGCAAGGCGTCCCACAGCGAAACCCGGGACATATCAAGCGAGATAGTCGAGGGTTGAGCGAGGACACAACGCCGCCATGCGCCCGATCGTGCCATAAATCAGAAGTTCCTCAACATGATTCCGCTGACCATATTCCCATGCACCTTTCCCTCCCGGCGATAGGAGAAAAACAGGTCCGGGCGACAGATCGTACAGAGATCCACGATATGGATATGGTCTTCGGCAAGACCGAGCGACAGGGCTTGCCACTGAATGAATGTTTTTAAATCCAAGTGGCCGGTCCCGGGGCCGGTTCGTCTGAGGATGGCCGGGTCCCCGAGCACATCCGGTGGCAACTGGTCCATCACCAGCGTATCGACTTCATAACAACATGGCCCGGCCGACGGCCCAATCGCCACGTGCAGCGAGGCCAAACCGGCGCCGAACTGTTTCACCATACTCCGCACGCTTTTCGCCACAAGACCATGCACCGCCCCGCGCCAGCCCGCATGCACGGCCCCAATCACGCCGCGTGAGGTATCCATCAGCAATACGGGAACACAATCAGCGGTGTGGACGGTCAATAACGTATCGGCTTGATTGGTGAGCACGGCGTCATGGCCGCCCAAAAACGTTTGGCCTGCCTTCAACGGACGATCAATGCTCAAGACGTCCGTCCCATGGACCTGGTGGATGGAGACGACCAACGGATAGTCGGGATCTCCGGCCTTTACCATCCCCTGTTCTCCGTTCATGCGTCCATACTCCGGCCCATCACGCGTCCCGAAGAAATGCAAGGCACGTTGGCTCATCCGCCCAAAAGACCAACTTGTGAAGGGAAGCATCGGTTTACGTATCTGAGGTTCCGCAACCAAGACCATTTTTCCTGCCCTCCTTTCTCCCAACCTGTTAATTGGCTCTCCTGCGCAAAAACGTGGGAACTTCCCAATCCGCATCCACTAACAAATTACCCTGTTCAACTCTCGAATCCGATTCCCCTCGCCGTATAAATGCCGGACGGTCGAGGTCGTCGGCTGATCCGTCCATGGGAGCCGGCCCTGCCATGGTCAACACTGGTTGGGAGACCGGAGGCACAGGCAGACGGGACCGTTCTTGTACTTCCGGAGCCACAACCGGCATGGTTCGGAGCGAGTCTTGCTGTTGTTGAAATCCGGTTGCGATCACGGTAATGATGACCTCGTCTCCCAATCCCTGATCGATCACGTGTCCGACGATAATATTGGCTTGGGGGTCCGCGGCTTCTTTCGCAATGGTTGACGCTTCATCGAGCTCATGCAGAGACAAATCCATGCTGGCAGTGATGTTCAACAGCAATCCTTTGGCTCCCTCGATACCATTCTCTTCCAACAGCGGGCTCGTAATCGCTCGCTGGGTTGCTTCCCTGGCACGATTCATCCCTCTGGCCACCCCCATCCCCATGACGGCTCGCCCCCTGTAAGACATGACCGTTTGCACATCGGCAAAATCGACGTTGACCAAGCCGGGAGTCGTAATGACGTCGGTAATGCCTTTAATGGCTTGGCGCAGGACATCATCGGCCACCTTGAACGCCTCCATCACCGGCGTACTCTTGTCCACCAGGGTCAGCAGTTTCTGGTTCGGGATCACAAGCAAGGAATCCACGTGCCGCCGGAGTTCTCGCAAGCCTTCTTCCGCGTAACCCATCCGACGATGGCCTTCATGCTGAAAGGGTTTCGTCACCACGCCTACGGTCAGGATACCCATTTCCCTGGAAATTCTCGCCACGACGGGGGCTCCGCCCGTGCCGGTCCCTCCTCCCATGCCCGCGGTGACGAACACCATGTTCACGTCTTCCAGGGCCGCACGGATTTCGCTTTCACTTTCTAGCGCGGCTTCCTTGCCGACTTCCGGATTCGCCCCGGCCCCGAGACCTCGTGTTCGCTCCGGGCCCAACTGAATCTTGTACGGGGTGGCGGATTTGCTTAATGATTGAAGATCGGTATTCCCCACCACAAACTCCACTGGCTTCAGACCCGCGGCAATCATGGTATTGACCGCATTGCACCCTGCGCCGCCAATCCCGACGACCTTGATCCGAATCGGTGCCATTTCTTCTTCGTGAAATGTAAACATGGAACGCCTCCTTGTTATAAAACCCCACATCCACGCCTGCAGGGGTCACGGCTCGCGGTTCCCCGGTAAACGCGATATCTGAACATATTCGTTTGGCACACAAGTTCCTCAGAACAGGTTCAAGACCCAACTTTTCATACGACCCAAAACGCCTCCCAACCCACTCCCGGCCTTCCGGCTTCCGCCGACGAACTCGAATTCATGGTCCGCGCGATGCGCCTGTAAAATAAGCCCGACCCCCGTGGAAAACATGGGATTGCGCACAATATCCAGCAAGCCGCCCACATTGTACGGGACACCGCGTCTTCCCGGGAGGTCCAGCACGAGTTCGGCCGCGTCCGGCATTCCCTCCAGCATCGACGTCCCTCCGGTGATCACCACGCCGGCAGCCAGTTTGCCCTCATAACCTGATCGATAAATTTCCCGCAGAACCAATTCAAAGATCTCCTCCACCCGAGGTTGAATGATTTCGGCAATTTCCCGCCTGCTCATGGGATGCGGGGGACGGCCGCCGACACTCGGGACCTCGACAACTTCCGTCTCTTTCACCATGCTCACAAGGGCCGATCCGTAACGAACCTTGATTTTTTCCGCGTCGGCAAGCGAGGTGCGCAACCCGATTTGCAGATCGGTCGTAATATGCTGACCGCCGACCGGCAACACCGCCGAGTGGCAAATCGTCCCATCTGAGAAAATAGCCAAATCGGTCGTCCCGCCTCCGAGATCGACCATGGCAATCCCCAACCTCTTCTCTTCATCCGTGAGGACGGCTTCGCTTGAGGCCAGCGGCTGCAAGACGATGTCGACCACGTCGAGCCCTGCACGGTTGACGCACTTCATGAGATTCTTGGCCGGCGGGATCGCCCCGGTGACAATGTGCACGTCGACTTCCAGCCTCGCCCCGGAAATGCCGACCGGCTCTTGAATGCCTTCCTGGTCATCCACGATAAATTCCCGGGGCAAGACGTGCAGCACCTGTCGGTCCGGCGGCACCACAGCCGAAGTCTTGGCCGTCTCAACGGCGCGAAGCACGTCGCCTCGAAACACCTCATTCCGCTTGAGCGCCACCACTCCCTTGACGGCTTGACTGGCAATATGGCTACCGGCGATGCCAATGTAGACCGAGTTGATTTGGACGGCCGCCATCAACTCGGCTTCTTCCACCGCCTTCTTTATCGACTCCACGGTACTGTCGATGTTGACGACGATGCCTTTTCGGAGCCCACGGGAGGGGCTTGAGCCCACGCCAATGATGTTGACCCCCTCATCAGGCGTCACCTGCGCCACGATGGCGCAAATTTTGGTTGTGCCAATATCAAGTCCGACGACGATGTGTTCTTTTTTGGCCATGAGACTTGCTCACCCTTCCTTTCGGACGATCACCTTGCCGGCAAACCGTAGATCAATCTCATGCGGTCCTTGACGGAAACGCTCTCGCAAAGCCGGCTCCAGTTCGAGATACGGGTGCCACATGTGTTGGAAGTCGTTCTTCACCCGAAAAACCAGCCCATCGGTTTTTCCAACCATGAACCGTGGATCACTTAAATCGACGCTTACGGCAGGGCCGACGTGGCCCTGCAGGTGTTTGGCGAAACGGAGCCCTTTCCGAGCCTGAGCCTGTACCTTGAGATCCCCACCCAAAATCTTCACCGCTGAAAGCCCGGTCAATTCAGGCAACGTCCCCACCGACCTGTCCGGTGCAAGGGACAACACCACTCCTTCCTTATCCAAAAACAACGTCCCTCCCGCGTGGTGAAACAACGCGGCCGGCTTTCGCTCGACCACGACCACCGTCAGGGTGTGAGGCAGGACTCGGCCTACCGACGCGGACGCCACCGCAGGATGAGTCGCCACTTTCTGTTCCAGGCTCGAAAGATCCACCGAAAGCAACGAACGATCAGCGGGCAAATCCAACAGCGACAGCACGACTCGGCGATCGAGCCGGTCGGTACCGGATATGGACACGCGCTCGATGGACAACAACCCGGCCACGGCCGAGGGGAGCCACTGATAACCCAGCATGCCGAGGGTCACCAGAATTCCGACCAGCACTCCCTGAATCATGCGGGGCCATCGCCTTCGTGACGACGACGGCTGAAATGATCGATTGTCACGGCTCATGCCCGACCATTCCTCCCCTTCGTGGCACTCCAATTCGATTGCCGCGCCAGACCGGATCGTAAAATCCGTTCCGTCAGCGAATCGTAATCCAGACCGGCCTGGGCCGCGGACATGGGCAACAAACTTCTCCGGGTCATCCCGGGGATCGTGTTGATTTCCAAAAAAACGGGCCTGCCGAAACGGTTGAGCCGGAAGTCGATCCTGGCTGCGCCCGCACAACCCAACACCCGGTAGGCCCGAACCGCCAGGACTTTCACGCGTTGCTCTTGGCCAATGGTCACGGGAGCCGGGCACAGATACCGTGTTTCGGCTTTTTCATATTTGGCGGCATAATCATAGAAAGCATTGGATGCGACAATCTCGACCGGGGGCAAGGCTTCGCCGTCCAATACGGACACGGTAAGTTCACGACCGCCGATAAACGATTCCACGAGCACTTCATGATCGCATTCAAAGGCGCGCGTCAGCGCACCCTTCCACTGCGAGGGCTTTCGCACCACCGATATGCCCACCGTGGAACCTTCGTTCGCGGGTTTGACGACCAGTGGCCACGAGAGTTGCGCCGGCATGCCCCTGTGACCGGTCCGCTGCATGACGACGCCAGGGGCAACGGGAACCCCGTGCATCCGCACAAAGGCCTTTGTCACCGCTTTATTCATGCCCATGGCGCTGGCTTGGACTCCCGAACCGGTATATGGAATGCCCATGACCTCCAACAAGCCCTGTACCGTACCGTCCTCTCCACCCCGCCCATGCAGGGCGAGAAAGGCCAGTTGTACCTTGCGGACCCGTAGCTTACGCGGCAGGGAAACGTCCACGTCGATGCGGGTAGCGCGATACCCTTTGCGAACCAACGCGGCATACACCGCCTGTCCGGTCTTCAAGGAAATCTCGCGTTCCGCCGATTGCCCTCCCATGAGGACTCCTATATGAGCTGAAGTCAAAGGCATCGAGGCATTCACACCCTACCGTTTACCGTTCGCCCACTACTTTCCATTCCAATTCCAACATGATGCCCGTTTGCTGCGACACTTCCCGTTGGATCGTTTCGATAAGCTGGAGCACGTCTGCGGAACGTGCCTGTCCGAGGTTGACGATAAAATTCGCATGTTTGGTGGAGACTTGCGCGTCCCCCACCCGGTACCCCTTCAAACCGGCTTCTTCGATCAGCCGGCCGGCCGTGGTCCCTTGAGGATTCTTAAACACCGACCCGGCATTGGGTTGCGAAAGGGGCTGCGATTGCTTTCGATATTGCAGATACGACTTGGTGCGTGAATCAATGGTTTCCCGAGAGGCAGGGGTGCAACGAAGCCACGCGCCCACCACAACGCCTTCGGGCAGGCTGACCGAACGATACGCAAAACCGACGGACGCCGCAGCATAGGTCACTAAACGACCATCGAGATCAACCATTTGGATGGCGTCCAAACAGTCCTGCATTGCTCCCAGCTTCGTGCCGGCATTCATCATGACCGCGCCACCAACGGTCCCGGGTATGCCCGCCGCCCACTCGAGGCCCGACAACCCGTGATGCACGGCAAAGCCCAGCAGAACCGGCATCCGCGCGCCGGCTTCGGCGAACACGAGCCGGGTGTCCTCTTTTTCAATGGCTGCCAAATTGGCTAAACTCAAGACGATGCCTCGAATGCCGCCGTCCTGCACCAACAGGTTCGTCCCCCCCAACACCATGATGGGAACCCGAGCCGTCTGCGCTTGACGAACGATCCGGCACACGTCATGCACGTCTTCCGGGCTCACCAACGCATCGGCCGGTCCCCCGATGCACAGCGACGTCAACGGCGCCAACGGCGCGTCAAACACGACTTCTCCGTTGACCCCCGACAGGGCCGTTTTCAAATCATGATGGCTCGACACGGTCAACACGTCTCCCACTCCCTGGCAATCCGATCCATACGCTCACACTGACGCCAACAACTCGACTCCCACCTTCCACACGTCTCCGGCGCCCAGCGTGAGGACCGTATCACCGGATCGAAGTTCAGAGGCCAATCGCCCGACCAACTCGTCCCGTTTTTCCACCCAATGGACGGCGGGGTGTCCTATAGAGCGGATTCGTTCGGCCAGGATTTCCCCGGATACGCCGTCAATCGACGTTTCACCTGCCGCATAGATCGGCATCACGTACAGGACGTCGGCTTGCTCAAAGGCTTGCTCAAATTCATCCAACAGATCACGCGTCCGGCTGTACCGGTGAGGCTGGAAGATCACCACCAACCGCCCTGGCCATACGGATCTGGCCGCCTCCAGGGTCACGCGAATTTCCGTCGGGTGATGGCCGTAATCGTCCACGACCACAATGCCCCGTTTCTCTCCACGAATATGAAATCGCCGTTCGACACCGGAGAACGAGGCCACGCCGGCACGAATCAAGTCCAGCGGGACGTCCAGCTCCAAACCCACCCCGATCGCAGCCAACGCATTGGACACGTTGTGGACGCCCGGAATCATAAGCCGAAACGGCCCCAATTTCTGTTCGTGAAACTGCACGCGAAAATTCGTGGTCTGTCCCTTGATTTCGATATCCGTGGCATATAAATCCGGCCTGGAAGAGCCTGATGCCTCCCGGCCATAGGTCACGTATCGCTTCTGGACCTGCGGCAGCATCTGTCGAAGAAGCGTGTCATCCGCGCATAGAATGGCGACACCGTAAAACGGCACTTTATTGACAAATTCCAAAAAGGCCGCCTCGAGCCGATCCATGGAGCCATAGTGGTCGATATGCTCCCGGTCGATATTCGTGACCACCGCAATGGAGGGAGACAGTCGAAGAAACGACCCGTCACTTTCATCGGCCTCGGTAATGAGCAAGTCACTTCGACCCAACCGGGCGTGGGTCCCCATGGCGTTCACCTTCCCTCCTACAACAAAGGTCGGATCGAGACCGGCATGCGCCAACACCGACGCGACAATGGACGTCGTCGTGGTTTTCCCGTGAGCCCCGGCAATCGCCACACCGAATTTGAGTCGCATGAGTTCCGCCAACATTTCGGCTCGTGGGATCACCGGCACGACTCGCTGTTTCGCAGCCACCACTTCGGGATTCGATGCCTGAACGGCTGAAGAGATCACCACCACTTGCGCCCCTTCCACGTGGGAAGCGTCGTGCCCGATGGCAATACGTCCCCCCAAGGTTTCCAACCGACGCGTATTCTCCGACGGAGCCACGTCGGACCCCGTGACGTGATAACCCAGCGTCAACAACACTTCGGCGATACCGCTCATCCCACTCCCACCAATCCCCACGAGATGAATATGCCGAATCTTTCTAAACACCGCTCGTCATCGTAGGTTCAGCGGGACGTTGTCCCAACAATCGATAGCACTCATGGACCATGGCCTCGGCCGAACTGGTGTTTCGCAAACGCAGACTTTGTTCCGCCATGTGTCGAACGCGGTCCGGGTGGTCCAGCAAATCTTCAATCTCTCGAGCTAATTTCGCGCCGGTCAGCGCGGGCTCCAACAGGACGATACCTGCCCCGGCCTCCTCGACAACGCGGGCGTTGGATTCCTGGTGATTCTGCGTTGCCTGCGGAAACGGAATGAGGATGGAAGGCTTGGCACAGGCGGCGATTTCCGATAACGTCAGAGCCCCACACCGGCAGATGACCAAATCCGCCAGGCGAAGCGTCCCGGGCATATCCTCGACAAACGGCACCACCTTCGCCTTCACGTTCATGTGGCGATAGGCTTCAGCAACACGATTGAAGTCGTTCGATCCCGACTGATGAATCATCGCAAGCCGGCTTCGAATCCGGGAAGAGGTCTGTACCGCTTCGAGCACAATGGAATTCATGGTCCGGGCGCCTTGACTGCCGCCACAGATCAATAGCGTGTTGATCCGGCCCGACCCGGGGCTCGGAGGCGGAGCGACAAACGCCCGTCGCAACGGGGTCCCCACCACGGCAACCTTGTCGGCGCGAAAATAGGGCATGGCGCGTTCGAACGAAACGAAGATTCGATCCGCCAGGGCTCCCAAGACACGGTTGGCTATGCCCGGTATCGCGTTCAATTCCACGATGGCTCGAGGAATTCTCAGCAGCCAAGCCGCGAAGACAACCGGCGGGCTCGTATAGCCACCGGTACCGACGACGAGTTCCGCTTTGGACGAGCGCAACAAGCGAAGGCATTGCCACACCGCCGCGGGGATCAACAGCAGCGCCTTGATGGAAGACCAGATCCCTCGACCCATCACGCCTTCTACTCGTAGAGGTTCCATCCGCCACGGCGTGCCGGACGCCATTGTCCGCTCGAGAGCGCGGCCCGTTCCCACCAATGTCACGGAGGTCGCGGCCGTCTGACGGCAAAACTCTTCGGCCAACGCTAACGCCGGGTAAAAATGTCCTCCCGTACCACCTGCTGCAATCACCACGTTCATCCCATTCCAAACGAAGAAAGAGGGCGGTCCGGTGGACCAGCCCGGGAAATACTCAAGAGAATGCCCATCGCCACCAAACTCACGATCAACGAAGAGCCTCCATAGCTCACAAACGGCAACGTCAAGCCTTTCGTCGGCAGCAGACCGGACACCACGCTCATGTTGATCAGCACTTGTATCCCGACCAGCAAGGTGATGCCGCAGGCCAAATGACGGCCAAAAGCATCGGGAGCCTGTCCTGCAATTTTAAACCCCTTGACGATCAGGATCGCGAACAGGACGATCAGCAATCCCGTCCCGAGAAACCCGAGTTCTTCCCCGACAAGAGCCAGGACAAAATCCGTGTGCGCTTCAGGCAGAAAAAACAACTTTTGCCGCCCCTCACCCAAGCCCACGCCGAACCACCCGCCGTTCCCCAACGCGACAAACGATTGCGTGAGTTGAAAGCCTGTATCTGCCGAGTCCTTCCAGGGATCCAAAAAATTCAACAACCGGCGACGGCGATAATCGGAGTGCATGATCAACATATAAGCCACGGCGAGCAGGACCAATCCCAGGACAACAAGATGGGGAATCCTGGCCCCACCCAAAAACAGCAGAGCAAACAACAGCAGCGTCAGAACCACGGCTGTTCCCATATCGGGTTCGAGCAAGAGCAACCCTGCAAACAACCCGACGACCACCATGGGCGCCAACACGCCACGAGTGAAAAACCCGAGATCCTGCTCTTTCCTGACAAGAAACAACGCCAGGTACAACACAATGGCCAGTTTCGAAAGTTCTCCCGGTTGCATGGAAAATCCTGCCAGACGAAACCACCGACGCGCGCCATTCACTTGTGTGCCCAAGAAAGGAAGCAGGACCAGAACCAAGAGGACAAACGTCAAAATCAAGCCATAGGGTGCGAACGTTTTCCACATGTTGTAATCCCGTTGAGCCACCCAATGCAGGGCCACGAGTCCGGACAACAGCCAGAGACTCTGCCGTTTCAAGAAAAACGTCGAATCTCCGTAACGCGTTTCCGCCATCACGCCGCTCGCGCTGAACATGATAATCAGCCCGATGAAGGTCAACAGATACGTCACGATCAAGACGGTCCGATCCATGGGACGCGAAACCGGCTTGTCGGTGCCGGCATTCCACGTCAAGGGGAGTTGAATCTTGTTGCCGCGAACGCGGGACATCGTTGCTCACCTCATCCATCAATCGGCCAAGGCATTCACAAGATCGCGAAATTGTTGACCTCGATCGCGATAATCCCGAAACATGTCGAAACTGGCACAAGCCGGAGAAAACAACACGGCGTCACCCGGCACCGCAAGATCCGTGGCCAAGGCGACCCCCTCGGCCAGGGAAGACACACGGCTGGTCGGCCCTGCGCCGGTAATGGCCCGGGCAATGGCTTCTGCCGATTCTCCCAGCACGATGCAGTGTTTGGCGCCCGACTCGAGCGCGCCCTTCAACCGACCGAACTCGGTCCTTCCTTTTTCCTGTCCTCCCAGGATGATGACGAACGGCTGCCGCAGGCTGTCGATGGCTTTCAGTGTGGCATCGACGTTCGTGCCCTTGGAATCGTTGATAAAGGTCACGCCGCGTCGCTCACGCACGAATTCACAGACGTGGGGCAGCCCTCGAAACGATTGGACGGCCCGTCGCATACCTTCCCGGGAACATCCCCTGACCAAACCGACGGCGAGAGCAGCGAGCACGTTAGAGACGTTGTGAGTTCCCGGAAGAGGAATATCGCAAACCGGCATCACTTCATCCTGCTGTCCGTTCCATCGAGTCATGATCGTGTCACCGGCCACCCACACGCCATGAGGCACTTCCTTCAACACGCTGAATTCGACGAGTTGCCCGCGTAGCGAATCTCGAACGGACAGAACTTCTGCCTCGTCGGCATTCAGCACGGCAAAGTCCCCCGCGGTCTGATTGCGAAACACGCGGGCTTTGGCCTTGGCGTAATCGGCAAAGCTCGAATGGCGGTCCAGGTGGTCTGGGGTGATGTTAAGCAGCACCGCCACGTGTGGATGAAACCGGTCAATCGTTTCCAATTGAAAACTCGACAGTTCGGCGACGATTTCCTGAAAGGGAACCGGCTCCTTCGTGCCCATACCGGCGCGTTGGTGCATGGCCAACGCGGCTTCCGTCAACGGCGTCCCCAGGTTTCCCCCGACGAACGGCGTGATCCCGCATTCCTGCAAGAGCGTTCCGATCAGCGACACGACCGTGCTTTTCCCATTTGTTCCGGTGACTCCGATGATTGGGACGGACAAAAACCACGAAGCCAATTCGACCTCGCCGATTATAGGAACACCTTGCCGCCGTGCGGCATCAAACGCATCCAGAACCGGAGGCACGCCCGGACTCACAACCACCAAGTCCACGGCCTCAAGCCCCTGGGCAAAACGTTCCGCGCCGAACGGGCGAACTCCCTGGATGCCGTCGCCCCCCATGGCCCATTCCGTTTCAGGTTGGTGATCGACCAGTGCCACCTCGGCTCCGAGCGCAACCAGCAGCCGTGCCGCGGCCACCCCGCTCTTGCCTGCTCCGACCACGGCCACGGATTGCCCGGCAAAACCGGGGATCCGGTCCCGTGGATTCGTGCGATGCATCCGTCGAGACATCTTCTCCCTTGTCATGGGCATAGGGTTATCGCAGTTTTAAGGTACTGAGACTCAACAGGCTCAGGAGAATCGCCACGATCCATAATCGAACCACGACCTTGGGCTCTTCCCATCCTTTCATTTCAAAATGATGATGAATGGGTGCCATCAGAAAAATTCGCTTCCTGCGGGATTTATAGAACAGCACTTGAAAGATGACCGATACCGCTTCCATAACGAACACGCCGCCGACCAGGATCAGCAGCAACTCATGCTTGCTGACCACGGCGACCGTGCCCAGGGCCGCACCGAGAGGCAAGGACCCCACGTCCCCCATGAATACTGACGCCGGGTACGTGTTGAACCACAGAAATCCGAGACTCGAGCCGAAGACGGCCGCCATCAGGACGGCCAATTCCCCCGCACCCTCGATGTACGGGATCAGCAAATACTCCGATACCACTTTATTCCCGGCGGCATAGGCCACGACGGCGTACGCCATCGACGCCACCATGACCGGACCGATCGCCAGCCCATCCAATCCGTCCGTCAAATTGACGGCATTGGAGCAACCCACGATCACCAGAATGGCAAACGGAATGTAGAATGGCCCCAGGTCGGGCGTAAACGTTTTGAAAAACGGAACACTGAGTTCCGTGGAATACCCGGGAGAGGCATAGAAGAAGAGGCCGATGCTCAAGGCAATGCCGATCTGCGCCACGAACTTTTGGAGAGCCGTCAGCCCTTCCGAACGCTGCCGCGAAATTTTGATGTAGTCGTCGATGAATCCGATGAGCCCGAACCCCACGAGGGACAACATGACGATCCACACGTAGAGATTGTGCACGTCCGCCCACAGCAACGTCGACAGCGACACGGCGAAAATAATGAGAATGCCTCCCATGGTGGGGGTGCCTTGTTTGGCCTGGTGATGACGCGGTCCCTCTTCCCGGATCCGTTGTCCTAACCGGAGTTCCTGCAATTTCTTGATCAGCGGCGGAGCCAGGAAAAACGCGACGATAAACGCGGTCAGCGCCGCGTAAATGATCCGAAAGCTCAAATACCGGAATACGTTGAAAAATGCGATGTCCGTGTGCAGCGGGTAAAGCCACCAGTACAACATAGGCTGTTCTTGTCCTTATGTCCGTGCCGTCCGAAGACGAAAGGCCTCCACGAGGCGCTCGAACTGCATGGCCCTCGAGGCTTTAAGCAAGACCACGTCTCCGGGTTCGACCAGTTTTTTGAGGATGCGGGCCGCGTCGTTGACTCCCCGGGCTTCGAAAACCCGCGATGCCGTCATGCCCTCAGTGGAGGCCCCATGAGCCACCTCCCTACCCAATTCCCCGCAAGCCACCAACAATGAAACGCAGCGGCCGGCGAGAAAGGCGCCGACTTCCCTGTGCAGGGTCCGCGTCTCGGTTCCCAACTCCAACATGTCTCCCAGTACGGCAATGGTCCGGCGGCCGGCACCCAATTCCTGTAACAGCGACACAGCCGCCTTCATGGAATCGGGGTTCGCGTTATAGTAGTCCTGAATCACGGTGACGCCCTGCCAGGAGGAAACCTGGGACCGCAGGGCTACGGGACGAAACCGGCTCAAGCCGGTTGCCATGTTCGCAACCGACAGCCCGAGTACGTGACCGACTGCAATCGCGGCCAGGGCATTCGACACGTTATGCGTTCCATGCACGTGGAGGGCCAATCGATGCGCCCGGCGGCGTCCGGCCACATGGCAACGAAATTCGGTTCGCGCACCTTTCCGCTGAACGTGACTCCCGCGAACGTCAGCCTGCTCCCGGAATCCGAACGAGACGACCGGACAGCGGGCCCGGCACCGGAAAAACTCGTAATACGGGTCATCCGCATTCAACACGACGGCGCCGTCTCGAGGAAGACGGGCCAGCAATTCGGCTTTTGCCCGGGCGGACCCTTCCACGTTGCCGAAGAATTCCAAATGGTCGTTACCGACGTTCGTGATGAGACCGACGGTCGGACGGGCGATTTCCGCCAACCGCGTGGTTTGCCCTTCGGCATCCACGCCCAATTCCAGCACCGCAGCCTGATGGACTGCGGTCAACCCGAGCACCGTCTGGGGCAAGCCGATTCGATTGTTCGAATTGCCCGCCGTTTTCTTGAGGCGCCAGCACTGTGACAGTGTTTTCGCGACCATCTCCTTCGTCGTGGTTTTGCCGTTGCTTCCCGTCACCGCCACAACGGGAATGTCGAAGCGGGTTCGATGAAACGCGGCCAAGTCCTGATACGCTTTCAAGGAATCCGCGACCTTGACGACAAACGGAACCGACCGCACCCGGACAGGCGTGGAGGCCTTGGTCTGACGCGGGAACGTTTCGACCACGACCCCATTGGCTCCACGGGTGAAGACCTCATCAATAAAACGGTGCCCGTCAAACCGCGCACCTTTCAACGCGACGAACAAATCGCCTTTGCGCACTTTCCGGGAATCGGTACACACCCTCTGAACCGGACGACCCGTCGTGCCCTTCAGTAATGTTCCACCGGTTGCAACCAACACTTCGTCTCCCGTAAACAGCGCCATTGCCGGAGAGCCTATTTCCCGTCCGGCAGACCAGCCAACAGTTCACGAACCACTTCCCGATCATCAAAACGATGCCGCGTCGTGCCGATGATCTGATAATCTTCATGCCCTTTGCCGGCGATCAACACCAAGTCGTCCGGGCGGGCTTCAAGAAGCGCCGCTCGAATGGCCGCTCGACGGTCAGGGATCACGTGCGACGCAGCCCGTTCCGACGCCGAAAGCCCCCGCACTCCTTGTTCAATATCGCGCAGAATCGCCTCGGGATCTTCGGTGCGAGGATTATCGGAGGTCAGAAACACCACGTCACTGCGCTGGGCTGCGATTCGTCCCATGTTCGCCCGTTTCCCCGCATCCCGGTCGCCACCACATCCAAAAACCGTGATGATTCGTTCCCGTTGCAGTTGCCGGGCGGCTTCCAGGAGCCGGGCCAGTGCATCTTCCGTATGGGCATAATCCACGATCACAGAAAAACCCTGCCCCGCGTCCACCCGTTCGAACCGGCCCGGCACCGTTCGAAACGCCCTGATAGCCTCGCGGACATCTTCGAGCAAGAGGCCTCGGGCAAGACCGACACCGATACTCGCCAACAAGTTCGACACATTGTGTTCCCCGACCAAGGCACTTTCGATATCCAAAGACCCCCGGGGCGTATGGGCGGTGAACCGGGTTCCCTCCATCGAGAGGGTCACGTTCGTCGCGTACAGATCGGCATGCTGGCGCAAAGAATACGTCCAGACCGGCACCGTGGTCTCGTCCTGCAACCGGACGCCCCATGCATCATCGATGTTGATGATCGCCCGTTTGGGTCCCGCTTTGGCGGCAGGGACGATGAACTCCCGGAAGAGGCGTGATTTCGCGTGATAATAGGACTCCATCGTTTCGTGGAAATCCAAATGGTCTTGGGTCAGATTCGTAAAGACCGCCACGTCGAATTCACAGCCTTCGACCCGGTCCAAGGCCAAGGCATGCGAGGAAACTTCCAAGACCGCGGTATCCAGCCCAGCGCCCACCATACGATGCAAGAACGCCTGCAGCGAAATCGCACCCGGTGTTGTGTGACTGGCCGCGTGGCACTCCGCCCCAACGTGATACCCGACCGTCCCCATGAGACCTGTCCGGTGGCCACCATGCTCCAGGATCGCCTGACTCGCGTGTGCCACCGTGGTCTTGCCGTTCGTGCCCGTCACGCCGACCAGACACAAGGTTTCGGAGGGATGCTGAAAAAACCGCGCGGCCAACTGACCGAGCGCCCTCCTGGAATCCTCGACTTCGATCCAGGCGGGTCCGCCTTGTTTCCTGACGTGGAATGGAGCTTGAAACGGAGCTTGAACCACAATGCCCCCTATCTGTTGCCGATAGACCTGAGCGACAAAGGCATGCCCATCGACCTGCTGCCCTTTGACAGCGACAAACAAACTGCCGTGTGTGACCTCCCGTGAATCATCGGTGATCCCGGATAGTTCCACGTCGAGATTGCCCGTCGTCCTGACCACGTCGACAGGCAACAGTAACGTCGCTAACGTCATTCCCAGTTTGGCTGATACCCGTCCAGGGCGGGCCTTGCACGTGACGCCGGAACCCGGGGGTCATCGCCGGGAGCCACGCTCAAATACCGGAGCGCCTGCTCCGCCACTTTCCGAAATACCGGAGCCGCCACCACCCCTCCCCAAGCCGGGCCTTGTGGTTCGTCAATCACCACCAATATGGAGAGCCGGGGATCCTCCGCGGGGACAAAGCCGACGAACGATCCCACGAATTTGGTTGACGAATACGTGCCCGTTTCAGGATCGACCTTCTGAGCCGTTCCTGTCTTACCCGCCACGCGGTAGCCCGGAACGGCCGCACGCTTCCCTGTCCCCCGCTCCACCACGTTGACCAGCAGGTCCGTGACGGTTTTTGCCGTCTCGGCGCTGATAGGGCGGCGGCGAATATGGGGGACGTACTCCCGGACGCTTCGTCCCTGGTGATCGGAAATTTCCCGCACCAGAAACGGCCTCATGAGCCATCCCTCGTTGGCAATGGCCGACACGGCCGTCAGGAGTTGCAACGGCGTAACGGCAATTTCCTGCCCGATGGCTAAAGACGGGAGCGTCCGCAGACTCCACTGGTCCGGACTCCTCAGGATGCCGATGGATTCTCCGGGAAGATCAATGCCCGTTTTTTCACCAAAGCCGAACGTGCGCAAGAACTGATAGACCTGTTCTTTCCCCAAGTCCCACGTCATCTTCACGAAGGCGACGTTGCTGGATCGCTGGACGGCTTCACGAAACGTTACCCATCCGGCTTTGTCATGATCATGAATGACGGTTCCATTGATCGGGATCTCCCCATCACCCGCATACAGCAAGGTGTCGGGTTTGACGCGGTTCAATTCCAGGGCGGCAGCAGCCAGCACCACCTTGAGAGTCGATCCCGGTTCGTAGGGATCAGTCACGCCGCGATTCCTCCACTGCTCGGGTGACGCCTGCGGGATATGATTCGGGTCAAACGTGGGACGAAGGGCCCAAGCCAACATCTGGCCGGTTTTGGGAGACATCACCAGAACGGCCCCGCCCCGCGCCTTGGTGGCGTTGACGGCCTGGTCCAGAGCTTGCTCCGCTATATACTGAATGACTTCATCAATGGTCAGGGAGATGGCATGTCCGGACAGCGCCTGAAGTTTCCGCCGGTTTTCGGGAACAATGATTCGTCCCAGCGCGTCCTGCTGCAACACCACTTGGCGCACTTGGCCTCGGAGGTGCTCATCATATCCGTTTTCAAGCCCCTCAAGACCCTGACTGTCTATCCCCGCGAATCCCAGGACATGAGCCAATAACGTTCCTTTGGGATAAAATCGACGCGATTCCACCACAACATCGACGCCGGGAAGTTCCAGATCGATCAACCGCTTGACCTGCGCATCCTCAATTTTCCGTTGAATCCACACAAAGTTCCGTTTGGCCCGCAACCGCTCTTCCAGAGACTCGCGAGGAACACCCAAGGCCTGCGTGAGTTGGTGCGCGACCCCGGCAGGATCGTCAATGGAGGACGGCGTGGCATAGACGGACGACACGTCCAGATTCAAGGCCAGCGGTTTCCCTTGCCGGTCCACAATGGCACCACGGTTGGACGCCAGGGTGATCGGCTTCTCGTGCTGTTGACGGGCTTTCAGTTTCATCGTTTCCGCTTGAAGGCCCTGCAGGTAGCCAAAACGCAGGAACAGAATAACGAACCCGAACAGGAAACACAGACCAATGAAGGCCCGTCGTCCGGCTCCCGCTCCGGCTGATTTGACGTCTTTTTTCATGAATGACCCGTTCATCGTCATTCTCCTGTTTGCCGAGCCAAGCGAAGTGGAAGTTCCGGTCCGTCGCTGGGATCTCCATTCTCAGGCCGGCTCGGGACCAAAACCACTTGCCGCGCGCCGGGTGGTTGCATGCCCAGCTTATCACCGGCCTCCGAGGCAATTCGCTCGGGTGCGGTCAATTGAGACAACCGGGCCTGCAATCGTTCGTGCTCCTGCATCAAGGCGGCTTTTTGCTTCAACAAGGCATCCAGTTTATACCCGACTCGTACGATGTCGACCTTTCCCCACACGTAAAACAGAAGCACCCCGCTCACGCTCACAACGAATACCGTCCTGAGAACCCACTTCATGCGTGGCCTCTTTGTCCGGCTCCCCACCCTGGCTTTTGCTCAAGAACTCGCAACTTTGCGCTACGCGCGCGGGGATTGACCCGACGTTCTTGCAAGGAAGGGGAAACGGGCTTCTTCGTCAGGATCGTCCATTGATCCGGAGCCTCATGAGCCAGGCGGCGAAACGTTTGTTTCACCACACGATCTTCCAGCGAGTGAAACGAAATCACACACAGTCGGCCTCCCGGCGCCAAGACGTCGATCGCCTCGTCGAGCCCGGTTTGCAGCGAGCCCAATTCATCATTGACCGCCATCCGAAACGCTTGAAAGGTCCGTGTCGCAGGATGAAGGCGGCCGGACCGGTAAGACCGGGGCACGGATTCTCTGATCACGCGCGACAAATCCAGCGTACTCCGCAAAGGGGATTGGCGGCGGACCCGCACGATGGCCCGCGCAATCCGTCGGGAATAGCGTTCTTCCCCGAACTCATGAATGATCCGGGCCAACTGCGTTTCAGGCAGCGTGTTGACGAGGTCTCCAGCCGTGGGCCCGCAAGTGGGATTCATCCGCATATCCAAGGGGCCGTCCTGCTGAAAGCTCAACCCCCGCTCCGGCTGATCCAATTGCGCCGACGACACACCCAAATCAAACAGAATGCCGTCTGCGTGTTCCCTATTGGCTATGTTCATCACCGATTTCACACGTTGAAAATTTTCACAAAACAACCGGATCCTAGACTCATGGGCTTGAAGCCTTGTCTGTGCATGGGCAATCGCCTGAGGATCCCGGTCGATTCCGATGAGGATGCCATCGGGTGCGCCCACCTTCAGGATCTGCTCTGCAGTTCCACCCATGCCTATCGTGCAATCCAAGTAACACCCTTGTTTACGCGGTTGTAACCAGGTCAGGACCTCCTCTAATAACACCGGAACATGCTTCAGATTTTCCAATTACTCCTATTATTACTCCTATTTTGTCCCACTTTCTTCCACTTTTTTCCACTTCATGCGTGAAATATACTCGCATTCATAATTTTGTCAAGCAAAATCAAATACTTACTGATCTTGACAAACTAAGGGGCAGGCGACGCCTGCTACTCAAAAATTTTACTTAGGTTTAGCGAGGGGAAGGGATTTTAAGGCTCTGGAGAGAGGATTGACCTGAAAAGTTTAGCATTGAATTGCAAAAAATTTACAAAATGAGGCGAATTACCTTCTGTTTTCCTCATATATTCCTTGAATTCTGCCCACAGTTTGCGCATTTCCTCATGGTTTTTTATGGTCAATGGAATTCTATCGCGAAGAGAATTTTTCATGGCACCTCCCTCTCTTTTGTATACGCAAGTCAGCAAGGCCGGCGTGTTGAGCCGGGCCATCATCAGGCCTTCCATTTCCTTGAATGTGCGGCGGTAATCCCGTTTGGTCTTGATTGGTGCTATCTCCATGGTTCACCTCTCATATCGTCTGTGCATTGATGGCGTTGTACATCCGATGGGTGCCGACGAAACGAATGTAGACGATCCGGTAGGATTTCGCGTCACCGCAGAACAATCTGGGCCTACGGGTACAGGCGATGGAGCATGCGTGGGAAGGGAATGGTTTCGCGCACGTGCGCGATGCCGCACAGCCAGGCCACGGCGCGTTCGATGCCCATGCCGAACCCGGCATGGGGGACGGACCCGTAGCGCCGCAGGTCCAGGTACCACTGGAAGGCCTCCGGGGCCAGGTGATGATCCTCCAAGCGTGCCGCGAGTGTCGCATAATCATGGATGCGTTGCCCGCCCCCGATGATTTCGCCGTATCCTTCCGGAGCCAACATATCCATACAGAGCGCCCGGTCGGGATTGTCAGGGTCCGGTTGCATATAAAAGGCCTTGATCTTCGCGGGATACCGGTGCACCAGGACGGGTTTTTCGAACTGTCCGGACAAGACGGTTTCATCATCCGCTCCGAAATCATCGCCTGCCTGGATCGACGACCCGAGGCCCTGCAAGCGTAGAATCGCGTCATCATAGGTCAGTCGCGGAAAAGGCGGGACGGCCGCTTCCAATTTGGATACGTCGCGTTCCAGCACGTCCAATTCGTTCCGGCAGTTCTCGATGACTCGTTCCACCACCATCGCCACAAACGTCTCTGCCAAGTCCATCACGTCGGGCAATTCCGCAAACGCCACTTCAGGCTCCACCATCCAAAACTCCATCAAATGGCGGCGGGTCTTGGATTGCTCAGCCCGAAACGTCGGGCCAAAGCAATAGACTTTTCCGAAAGCCGCGGCAGCCGCTTCCCCGTATAATTGCCCGCTTTGCGTCAAGTATGCCGTGTTCTCAAAGTATTGCGTTTGAAAAAGCGTGGTCGTCCCCTCGCACGCATTCGGCGTGAAAATGGGCGCGTCAATCAGGACAAATTCCCGTTCGTCGAAAAAATCCCGACAGGCCTTGATAATCGCGTGCCTGATTTTGAGGATCGCCTGTTGCCGAGTTGAACGAAGCCAGAGATGGCGGTGATCCATCAGAAATCCGACGCCATGCTCTTTGGGTTGTACGGGAAACGGTTCGGCAAGGTGAATGATCTCAAGGGTGGTCACCTCTATTTCGTACCCACCCGGAGCCCGAGACTCCGCACGAGGGACGCCGGTGACCGTTAAGGAGGATTCTTGAGTGAGGCGATTCGCGAGACTGAAGGGTTCTTCCCCCAGAGTCCCCTTGCTCAAAATGGCCTGTATCTCCCCGGTGCCGTCCCGAAGCGTTAGAAACTGGAGTTTACCGCTCGATCGATGATGCCGAACCCACCCCCGGAGACGAACTTCCTGCCCGAGCATTTGAGCAATCTGAGAGACGGACACAATTGGGATACTCATACCAGCATCTATGCCTTCGTCCGACAATGGAACGACTCGATCATCTCGACGAGAACGTCAGCCCTACACGTGAGCGGCTTGCACTGCTGCTCCTGCGATCCTATGCCGCAGACACGAATTGACACCGACTCACTGCCAAGACTATCATATTTCTTCAAAGGAGGTCCGCAAATGAGTTATACCATGACCGTGCGAGAACTGAAGGATCGCTTGGATAAAGGGGACAAGGTGTTTTTATTGGACGTCCGGGAACCGCATGAATTTTCCCTGGCCAAGATTGAAGGCTCCACGCTCATTCCCTTGGGCACGTTACCCCAATCGCTCAATCAACTCGACCCGACCGATGAAATCGTGGCCTTGTGTCATAAAGGCATGCGTAGCGCCGACGCCGTGGGATTTCTGCTCCAGCAAGGATTCTCCAACGTGAAAAACCTGATCGGAGGCATTGACGCCTGGTCCGTTGAAATCGACCACTCGGTGCCACGCTATTGATCATCACGGAAGCGTCCATTGCAGGCACAGGAAAATTTCTCGATTCCCCTTTTTCCCCTGCACGGGGGAGTCGAAAAGCCCGAGACACTCAAATCCTAATTGTTGCGCCATCTCTTGGATACGCCGGGCCACGTCCTGCCGGACCCCGTTATCCCGGACCACGCCGCCTCGTCCTACCTGTTTTATGCCGGCTTCAAATTGCGGCTTGACAAGGGCAACGACCGTCGCCCCGGGAGCCAGGAACTTCACCACACAAGGCAACACCAGGCGCAGCGAAATGAAGGAAACGTCAATGACGGCCAGTTGGATAGGCTCGGGCACGGCCGGACGGTCGAGATGCCGGATATTACACCGCTCAAGGACAACGACGCGGTCATCGTTTCTGAGATTCCAATCCAATTGTCCATACCCCACGTCCACCGCATACACCCGTCCGGCCCCGTGCTGCAGGAGACAATCCGTAAACCCACCGGTCGAAGCCCCAACGTCCAAGACGGTCCGGCCGGTAACATGGACGGAAAAGGCGTCCAACGCGGCCTCAAGCTTTTCGCCACCCCGGCTCACAAAAGGGCTCGCGGGGCCCTCCACGGCAATGGCCGCTTGCCCGGACACGAGTGCCGCCCGCTTTTCCACGCGGGTCCCATCGACGGTAACCAATCCCGCCAGGATCATTCGTTGCGCCTGCTCACGACTTCCGGCCAACTGACGCGTGACCAGGACCTCGTCAAGTCGCTGTTTGAGGATTGGGGGGGACATCGATTGAGGGAGAAAACATCTTGCGCGAGTATCGGGACAAGCCGTTGGCGTTCAGCCTGTTTCTTCTTCGATGGAATACGCTTCTACCCGCTTTTTCCCATCCTTGTCCTGGACCATGATTTCCACTTTCCGTTCGGCATCATCCAGCATCTTGAGACAGGTTTTCGAGAGCTTGATTCCCTCTTCAAACATCTTCAAGGAATCATTCAGTGGGAGGTCGCCTTTTTCCAGTTCGGTGACGATCGTCTCCAGCCTGGCTAAGGCATCTTCAAATTTTAAGGCTGCCATATTTACCTGTGGACGTCGATGTCGGATCAACGATTGCCGTCCGGCGTCTCTTGCGACGTCGACGACCTTTCTTGCGTTCGCACAGCGGCCCGGACACCACCAACGACGCGGAGAACCGCATTATACCCGGTGGTTATGGGACGTCAAGATTGCCGCTCCGTTTGTTCAACGAGACAGGACAGCCGCCCCTCGGCCAGTCGCGCGTGAATCCGGTCGCCGACCCGGACGGATTGCGTATCCTTCACGATCGTGCCACCGGGACTGGTCTCGAGAATGCTGTACCCACGAGACAGAATCGCGAGAGGACTCAGGGTATCCAGCGTACTGGCCACGGTTCGCAATTGCTGCCTTTTCCCGGTAAGCATCCACGGCATGGCCCTGGAAAGCCGTTGAAGAAGCTGGGGCAGCATCAGGCTCCCCCGTTGCCACGATTGCCCTGGGCCGATTCTTCGCAGGCCGGCGGTTAACGCATTCAGTCTCGGACGCACTGCCGCAAGCATTGACCGGATGCCGCTGCCAAGACGGAAGCTGAGTTCGTCTACCCGTTGCACCTGACGTTGGAGGATTTGCGAAGGAACGGGAAGCACGTGCAAGGCCAACTCCACCCGATTCCTGTGAAACCTGAATATACCGCGCATGGCCTGGGTGAGCCTTGAATGCTTGCCCCGTATGTCTTCGATCACATCGACAAGAACGGGAGAAACCGATTCTGCCGCGGCCGAAGGCGTCGGAGCCCGATAATCGGCGGCAAAATCGGACAAGGTGAAATCAATTTCATGGCCCACCGCGGCAATCACCGGAATGCGGGAGCCGGCAATGGCCCGAACCACGGCCTCTTCGTTAAAGCTCCAGAGATCTTCCCAGGACCCTCCTCCTCTCCCCACGATAAGCACGTCGAGATCCGTGTGTTGATTGGCCAGTTGCACGGCATCCGCGATTTGCTGGGCAGCCCCGGGGCCCTGCACGGACACGGGAAATACTCGCAGGCGGGTCACCGGACATCGGCGATGGACAACCGTGACAATGTCGTGCAGTGCGGCTCCCGTCCCTGAGGTGATCACTCCCACGCGGCGAGGAAAAAACGGAAGCGGGCGCTTGCGCGCGGGATCAAACAGGCCCTCCTGATCGAATCGTCGCTTGAGTTGCTCAAAGGCAATTTGCAGCGCGCCGATGCCCTTGGGTTCGAGAGACTCCAACAGCAGCTGATAATCGCCTCTCGGTTCGTACACGCTGACGCGGCCCCTGGCCAGCACGGTGAGACCGTTTTCCACGCGAAACGGGAGCCCCGAGGCAAAGCGACGAAAGAGAACCGCGCGGATTTGGCTGTCTTGGTCGTTCAGGGAAAAATAGACGTGTCCGGAAGAGGGGGTGCGCAGGTTTGAAATCTCTCCTTCGACCCATACTTCCGAAAACGCGTGTTCCAGGGTCGCGCGAATGCCCGCCGTCAGTTCGGTAACCGTCAAAACCGTTGGAGAGGCGGCAGACACGAGTCGGAAGGTCACGCTACACGATTTCTCGCACGCGTTGGATGCCGGTGGCTTTTCCGGTTGAGGAATCCAGTTCGATCACGGCGGCACCCAGCACCGCCGGACCGGAGGCGACTTCAAACCGTCGGGGCATCTGTGTGAGAAATTTGTCGATCACCAGTTCTTTTTTCATGCCGATGACGGAATTGACGGGACCGGTCATCCCGATGTCCGTCAAATAAGCCGTCCCTTTAGGCAGGATCTGCTCATCCGCGGTTTGCACGTGCGTATGCGTACCCACGACGGCCGTCACGTGGCCATCCAAAAAATACCCCATGGCCATCTTCTCGGCCGTGGTTTCCGCATGCATATCCACGATAATGCTGGACGTATGGGCTTGCAGCTTTTTGACCTCGCGTTTGACCACTTGAAAGGGACAATCCAGCGGCGGCATGAACGCCCGGCCCATGACCTGGATCAGTCCGATTTTCTCGCCGTTCGCCCGCTCAATGATGAACGACCCTTGCCCTGGGGTACCGTCGGGATAATTGGCCGGACGCAGGATCCTGGGCTCCTTGCGAATGTAGTCCACCATTTCCTTTTTATCCCACACGTGATTCCCCGTGGTGAGGGCCGAAAACCCCAAGTCAAATAAATCATTCGCTAAATCGGCCGTCAAACCGAACCCGCCGGCCACGTTCTCGGCGTTTCCGATCACAAGATCGACGTGATACTGTTCGCTCACCCTGTGGATGTTATTGGTGATGCTCCGCCGTCCGGGTTCACCAACAATGTCACCGATAAACAACACAACCACAAAGACTACCTTTTCCCGCTTTCGTCCCGTTATTTGGCAAATTCGACGAATCGACTCTCCCGAATCACCGTCACTTTAATCTGCCCGGGATACGTCATTTCCTGTTCGATTTTCTTGGACAGGTCGCGGGACAGGATAAGCGCTTCATTGTCGGACAGTTTTTCCTGTCTCACGATGACGCGCACTTCCCGTCCGGCCTGAATGGCATAGGCCTTATCCACCCCGTCATAGCCCACGGCCAAGCCTTCCAATTTTTCCAACCGTTTCACGTAGGCCTCAAGCGTTTCCCGCCGCGCACCGGGCCTGGCGGCGGATAAAGCTTCCGCCGCGGCCACCAGTACAGATTCCGGACAAATCGGCTCCACCTGTTCATGGTGTGCGGCAATGGCATTCACGATTTTTTCCGATTCGCCGTATTTCTTGGCGATTTCGGCGCCCAACATCGCATGCGTACCCTCTTCTTCGTGGCTGACCACTTTCCCGATGTCGTGCAACAGCGCCCCCCGTTTGGCCAACTTGATGTCCAAGCCCAATTCCGCAGCCATGATGCCGCAGATATACGACGCTTCGCGGGCATGATATAAATTGTTTTGCCCATAGCTGGTTCGGTAACGTAACCGGCCCAGGAGTTTCACAATCTCGGGATGAAAATCCGACAGGCCGACCTCGAAAATCACCTTTTCGGCTTCTTCCCGCATTACCTTTTCCAGATCGCCTTTGACTTTTTCCACAACCTCTTCAATCCGCGTGGGATGAATGCGCCCATCCTGCATCAGCCGCTCCAGCGAGATTTTGGCAATCTCGCGTCGCAAGGGGTCGAACCCGGACACAATCACCGCTTCCGGTGTTTCATCGACGATCAGATCCACGCCCGTTGCCGCTTCCAGTGCTCGAATGTTCCGGCCTTCCCGTCCGATAATTCGACCCTTCATCCCGTCACTGGCCAAGGACACCACCGAGATGGTGGCTTCATTGACGTAATCACGCGTGATCCGTTGAATGGAGTTGGTCACGATTTGCTGGGCTTCCCGTTCCGCGTTTTCACGGGCTTCGTCGAGGATCCGTTTCGTCAGGCCAGTGGCTTCCAAACGAACCTCACTTTCAATCCCGGCCAACAATTGTCGCTTGCCTTCTTCCGTCGTCAATCCGGCCACCCGCTCCAAGGCCTCACGATGTTCCCGGATCGTCTGTTCGCATACTCGTTCCTGTTTCGTCAATGAGCCTTCCCGGTCCGAAACGGCACGCTCTCTCTTGCGAAATTCTTCCTCACGACGTTCGAAATTGGCGATTTTTCTTTCCAGCCCTTCTTCACGTTGCCCCATGCGCTTTTCCAGCGACTGCAATTCACTGCGTTTTTCTTTTTCCGTCTTTTCCAATTGAGCTTTGGCTTGAAACACCAAATCCTTGGCTTCGATTTTCGCTTCCTTGACAATATGTTCGGCCTCACGTTCGGCCGATTGCGTTAAGTGAAGCAGTTCGCTTTCAGCTTTACGGCGTTGCGAGGCGAAGCGCGTGCGTTGGATCACTCCATTCAACACAAACCCCGCACCAAGACCGATGCCTCCAACGACAGCCATGATGATGATATCCGTCAAAATGGTCGTCTCTCCCTTCTCTCACAGGACAGGTACATAGGCACTATCTCTACGACAAAGGCGCTCCCCCGTCAGCCTTTGGAATGATTGACAATGCTTGTGTGGCCATGGGTAAAGGACAGCACTCATCGTTGATCCTTCACTCACATGGATTCGTGCGACAGGAAGCGTGCAGAACGAAAAAGAAAAGGCAGGGAATGACAAGAAACAGATACTACGCGATAGTCAGGGGTGTGAAAAACATCGCAAAGGGTAGATATTGGCTAACACCCAAGTTCTACATCGATTTAAAATTCTATCCGCCATTTGCTTGGATCCATGAAGCTCAGACCCGTTGATAAACGATCTGCCCGGATGACTCTTTCTGCCTTATGACTACCGTCTCAGCCCGACAGGGGGAGTCATCCTTCAACTCTCATCTTTATGGCCCGTCGGTTATTCACACCCTCGGTTTTATAACACTCGATTCATTCCATGTCAGATGTCACTCGTTCTTCCTGATCGACGAATATATCCTTCTCTCAAAGGTTAAATGTTTGAATCATGTTTCTCGCACGTTATCAAAGCGGCACATTTCATGCAAGAACATCGAGTGTTCAGGAACAGTCCAGCTCCAAATGCGAGTCGATACACTCCAAGAGCCCTTCGGCTCGACGTTCGACTTCAGCTTCGCCAGCCTGCCGACGACGTTCTTGCCGAAATAATTGATCCGCAATGTTCATCGCGGCCAGAATGGCAACTTTGATGGGCGTCGTCGAGGTCGCCCCCTGTGCGATGACGTGCATTTGCCCTTCCACGTACCGGGCAAGTTCATGCGCATAGCTCTCATCTTCAATCGGCCGCAAAGCCAGTTTCTGCCCGTATACGTTGACCTCGATGCTTTTAGTCATGTACCGCCTCTTGCAGGCTGGCCTCCGACGTGTCCATGCTATCGAGTTGCTCCAAGACCCTTTCGATGCGCGACCTGATACTCCCGCGCTCTTCTTCCAACTCGCGTCCATACTCCTCACGCCGTGACAACTCCTCTTGAACCACGGCCAACTGCTCTTGAAGAGATGCATTGGCCTCCTTTAACTCTTGGATTAACTCCACTAGCCCCCGCACGCGAACTTCCAGTGTCTCCATTTTTTCAAGGCTCATTTGACGATCGACTCCTTCGCTAGAATCCAAAATAGTAAAATATGGTTAAGATAAAATCTTTAACAGGCTCTGTCAAGAGGAATGGTACTACATGTTGTGGAATGCAGGGTCTTATAGATACGATAACTTGTAAGAACCCGCTTCACGTACCGACGGGTTTCCCTATAGGAAATCAGCTCGACAAATTCATCCGGATCTCGACCGCCGAACTTGGCAACCCACCGCTTCACGGCCGCGGGGCCGGCATTATATGCTGCGATGGTACGTATGAGATTTCCCTGGTAATCACGCGATAATTGCCCCACGTAGGCCACCCCTAACCGTACGTTCACTTCGCCTTGCAACAAATCCTCCCGTTCCACGGAACCAAGGCCCAAGCGGCGTGCGATGCGGTTCGCGGTTTCCGGCATCAATTGCATCAGCCCCATGGCACCGACGGACGACAATGCCTCGGGATTATATAAACTTTCCTCACGGATAATCCCCGCAATGACAAAAGGGTCCACGTGTGAAGCCGCATAGCGTCGAATCTGCGGCATGTATCCCGTCGGATACGCCATGCGCCATAACGGCGAATCAAACGAAATCCGGCGACGCTCCAAAGATTCCCGAAAGTACTGTTTGGCGATCGCGATCGGGGTTTCAAAATCTCCGAGCTCAAGCATATGCCGCGCCAAGGCATACAGGGTTTGTGGCCGGCCGTGATATTGCCTCTTGACCACCAAGAATTCTTCCAGCGCTTCCCGGCGAAGTCCCAACTTCGAGAGTTCCGTGGCCTTTTGGAAATGTGTGTCGAGACGGAAGACGGATGATGCGGGACCGTTCATGACCGGACTCATCCGGTTCTCACGCGGTTGGGGTCCCGCGGGACGTGGACGTTGCAGGCGCGACTCGGATAGTTGCCCATAGTAGGTCATGGGCCACTCGGCAGCCACCTGCCCATACACCGTTTGCGCCGCATCGACCCGGCCCATGCGTTCAAGCGCCCGTGCCTTCCAATAATGCGTCCGGTTTTGCCAATGATGGCCGGGGCCGGTCCCCGCAAGGGAGTCAAAGGCTTCAACCGCGTCTTCCCACGCCCCTTGTTGATAGTGGAGCCATCCCAACCGCCACAACGCGTCTCTTTTGATTTTGGAAAGATCCGCTGTGCGATAGGCGTCCTCATACGCTCGCACGGCTTGCGGGGTCGCACGTTCCCCTTCGGCCCATACGCCGCTCAGCCATTGGATCCGGGCCCGTTCGTCCGCGCTTAAGCCGGGAGGGGCCGCGTCACGAAACGTCAGAAGACGCTGGCCTTGATCTCGTCGCAAGTACACCTTGGCCAACCACACGGCGGCTTTCCCGGTATAGTCAGAAGGGTTTTCCACCAGCCGGCGGAACACTTGTGCGGCTTGGGGATACTGCTTCAACCGCACGTGGGCCATTCCCAACCGAAAGAGCCCCTGCTCGTAATGGGGACGATGCGGTTGACCCGCCAAGAACTTCTGCAAATCCCGAATCGCGGCTTCAAAGCGCGCCGAGTCATACCACGTTTGGCCTCGTTCATAATAATCTTCCAAAGAAGGTTCCCAAGGCCGTGCACCCGGCTGACCGGCCTGCACGGCACGCTCCATGGCCTGGGCTTCGGAAGACTCGGGATACTTTCGCCAAAGCTCGCCCAGCGCGTGTTGCGCCAAGCGCATTTCCTGCAAGCGACCAGCACAATCGGCAAGAAGAGACAACGCTCGAGGAGCAGACGGAGAATCCGGATCACCGGACGTTGCTTGTTTCAAGTACGTGACAGCAGGCCGGCATTGTCCGTTCTCAAGCCAGGCGAACCCCGCTTCATATGAAGTTTCGTTACGCAAGACGGAAGGAACGGACGATCCTAACGCCGCTTCAAATGTCAGGGCGGATTCATGAAAGGAACCCATACGCCCCAAGGCCTGACCGAGTTTCAGTAACACGTAGTCTTCGAGGACCGGGAAATCCTTACGAGCCCTACGGAGGTAGTCAATGGCCCGGTCCGGGTCACGTTCGAGCAGGGCCCATCCTATGCGAAACCCGGCGCGCCGGGCCCAGAGGGTTCCCGGATAGACCTCCTGCACGTGGCGAAACCGTTCGACCAGCAACGCCACTTGATCGGGCTGTTCGTCGGCAAACGACACAGCGCGTTGAAAACAGGCTTCCGCCGATTCACAAGCCAAGGACCGAGCCTCGGACCATGGACAGACACTTGCCATAAGGAAAACGAGGAGGAACGTTCCCCAATGCTTCCATGGACGAGACGGCCTCACGCTTGACCAACGTTTGTGTTCACGCGACATCGTTCGACCGGGTGTGGACCACATCTCAGTGCAAGAAGCTGAACGGAACAGGAAGGACGGACATTGCGAGGCAAAAAATGGGGTGAGTGACGGGAATTGAACCCGCGACCTCCGGATCCACAATCCGGCGCTCTAACCAACTGAGCTACACCCACCACCCCAAAAGCCGGGACAAGGCCCTTGCGAAAAATGATCTTACTGAAAAGGCCGGATGCGACGCAAGACAGACGCCTCGGCGTTGAGGCAACGATCGCTGCCGCGGCTTATCGTAGGGTGGGTTGCGCCCTTGGCTCCCCGGCTCTCCCTCAAGGAGAGAGTCATTGATCAAACGCCGTCTGCATTTCGTCCACAATCGCCCGGGCCGCGGCACACGGATCAGGCGCATCCCGGATCGGACGGCCCACCACCACATAATCCGCTCCCGCGTGGATGGCTTGACGGGGCGTCGCGGCACGAGCATGCTCATCCACTCCCCGACCGGCAGGCCGTACGCCGGGCGTCATGATCAACAACGGTGCGGCGATCGTCGAACGAATGGCCGCGGGCTCCCGGCCCGAGGCAATCACCCCGTCACACCCCACCTCGGCGGCCATTCTGGCGCGAGCCACCACCGTTTGCTCGATGGTTCCGTCGCATCCCGATTCCCGAAGATCCGCCTGGTCGAGGTTCGTCAACACCGTCACCGCCAGAATGTTCATCGCCTGGTTCCCGGCCCGTCCCTTCACGGCGGCAGCCAAGGCCTTGCGCTCGGCATGCACGGTGAGGAAGGAAACGCCCATGTCCGCGACCCGCGCGACGGTCCGTTGCACCGTCTCCGCAATATCCAATACCTTCAAGTCGAGAAACACGGGTTTGCCGTATCTCTGCACCATCCGAACGAATGCAGGGCCTTCGCTCGTAAAGAGTTCCAACCCGATCTTGATCACCCCCACGGTCTCATGCACACGATCCAGCAGGGCCTCGGCGGCCTGTGCCGTCGGCACATCCAAGGCGAACACGAGTCGCTCTTTGGCTGGAATATCCGATCCCTTGATGTTCCGTTCCATGCTTGTCTCTTTCCCGTTGACCATCGAGACGGGGCTATGTTAATAATGCCTGCCTTGAACCTCTTGAGGGAGAAAAAAGATGCCGGTTGTTCATAAATCAACTATTAAACGTGCCCGTCAGTCTGAGAAGCGTCACGCGCGGAACCACGCGATCCTGCATCGCACCAAGACGGTGGTGAAGAAATTTAAAACCGCTCTCCAGGAACAGAACGCGGAAGCGGCTCAACCTCTTCTCCGGGAAGCCACCTCGGCCCTCCACAAGGCCGTGACCAAAGGCGCCCTCCACCGGAATACCGCTTCACGACGCATTTCTCAACTTTCGACCCAGTTCAACACCTTCAAAGCTCAATAAAATACCCCCTCATCCTGCCCTCTCCCGCCAGGGGAGAGGGTTTTGTATGGCATGCGGGGGCATATCCGGCCTCACCCCACGCGTTGACCTCGCAACGGCGGGCGCGACGAGGCTTTCGCCGACTGGCACAAGTCCATGATCAAGGCATGCATAATCCGGTGCGGGGACCCGGCCGCCCCACCTTTCAGCGCACGGTCCGTAGCTGAAAAAGCCTGAAACGCCTCGGGAAAATGCGCCGGGGGAACACGTTTGACCATGGCAAAAAACTCGCCCTGACGGAAAGGCGTGATCCCTAGGGACTTTGCGACTGCCGTCTCACCAACCCGGCGGCTCAGTCCGTCTTTCGCTTTCCACAATCGCCGGTACTGCCACAACAACGCGCCGAGAATCCGGAGCGGGGCCTCACCCGCCTCCAAGGTTTTCTCCAAAATCAGGAGGGCTTGCGACACCTTGCCCTGGATGATGGCTCCCGACAGATCAAACACCGATGCACCGGGCTCCGCGCCCTGGACGGCGACGACGTCATGGGCGGTGACCGTGCCTTTCGTTGAGACGTAGAGTGCCAACTTCTCCAATTCCCGGCGGACGACGGACAACCCTTCGCCTGCCAGTTCTTTCAATAACCCGGCGGCTTCGGCATCCAGCCGGACCCCCAACCGCGTGGCTTCCTGGCGAACCCAGCCCAATCGTTGATTGTCGTACAAGGGCGCACAGTTCACCACCACCGCCTGTTTCTTCAAGGCCTGGACCCATTTGAACCGGCCGTCCAGTTTTCCTGCGGAAACGATCATGGTTGTCGAATCGGACGGTGCGGAAAAATAAGGGACCAGCGCTTCCCCTTCCTTGGCGGAAAGCTTATCCGCCCATTTCAGGAGAACCACCTGGTGGGGTGAAAAGAAAGGCACCTCCTGGACCCGGGCCAATATTTCCTGGGCATTCGTTTCATCACCGTAGAGCACGTCACAGGAAAAGTCGCCGGCGTTGCTCCTTGCGTCGCCTGCATGGTCGTCCTGGGAACGCGAGGCGTAATGGGTTCGAATCGTCTCGATGGCCTCATCGCGCAGGCCGTCTTCTTCTCCAAGGATCAGAAACAGCCGAGTCTTGTTTAGAGCCGGACCGAGTTCAGCAGGTTTGATCACCGGACCCTCACCTTCACGCGCTCCCAGGGAGAGCGAATCCGCATTGCCAGTCACACGCCAAGCCTGTTGCTTCTGAATCAGGCGTCTTTTGTCATGGAGACAGGGCGCACCACCAAACAACGATTGGGCCGGTTTCAAGAAGAAGGGGATGAGGCGCGAGACCCGGAAAAGACCCCTTGATCTCTCGCGGCCCAGAAAGCTGCAGCCAACGCTTCCGCAGCCGCTTGCCCGGCCTGTTCCAAGGCCCGGTCTTGCAGGACCCGGTTAAACTGGATCTGATCCTGACGCGCTTCGACCTCGGGGGCGCGATTCACAAAAAACTCTCCGGTACCCGTGGCGGTTTCCGTCCAGAGACTCTCTCCCGTTTGTCGATGGGCCACCGTGACGCGCACGACCACGTTCACACGGCGTTCCCGCGTTTGGCCGGACGAAAACGTGAGCGACGGGACCGTCACCGAGACGATCTCTCCCGTCATGACATAATCGGCTTGCGCGTCCTCCGCCACGACTTGCGCCCCGCTGCTGACGGCAAACTGCTCACGCATGGACTTGGTACAGGCAAATTCCAAATTGCTCTGAAACGTGTTGTTGCGCAAATCCCGAATGACCAACCGCACCGGAAGGCCTTCCGGCTCGGAAACAGACCCTCCTCCGACCCGCGGGCCCGGCCCTTCCACGGAAAACCGGTACCCGCAGCCAGGGAGAACGACGAGCAACAGCAGAACGAAAACCAGGATCTTCATCCGGAGAGCTTCCCTTCAGACCACAAAATTGACCAACTTCTTTTCGACGTAAATGACTTTGCGGGGCGTGGTCCCCTGCAACCATTCACCCAATTTCTTATCCGCGTGTGCCAACTCGAGAATCTCGTCTTTCTGCGCGTCGGCCGGTACTTGAATCTTGCTGCGCAACTTGCCGTTGACCTGGAGAGGGATGGTCAATGCCTCGTGCACCACTAAGGCAGCGTCAAACACCGGCCAAGGCTGGTGGGCAAGACTTGGCGAATGCCCCAAGCCTTCCCATAATTCCTCAGCCAAATGCGGGGCAAACGGCGACAGCAACAGGACAAAGGATTCGGCCGACGCACGCGGCAGGGGACCGTCCTTGGTAATATCTCGCACAAAGACCATCAGCTTTGAAATGGCCGTATTGAAACTCATCTCCTCGAGGTCCTGTGTCACCCCCTGAATCGTCCGGGCCGTGAGCCGCGCCTGACCGGGCGTTCCACTTCCTTCGACGACCGCGTCTTCCCCCGCCACAAGACGATAGGCCCGCTGCAGGAGCCGCGCCACGCCCGGGATGGACTCGGACGACCAAGGGGCCCCCTTTTCCAACGGCCCCATGAACATTTCATACAGCCGCAACGCATCGGTCCCGTACTCGGCCATGATCTCATCCGGATTCACCACGTTGCCCCGGCTCTTCGACATCTTTTCCGTGACTTCTTCCAACACCAACCCGTCAAGCGTCGGATGCAACGGCGTCCCCTTGTCCCACCGCACGTCCTGAGAAGCCACCCAACGGGCTTTGACTTCCTCCCTCGTCTTGTTGTGGACCGGAGTTTCATGGTCAAGATGCACCTCGGACGCGGGATACGCCTGCGCCGCGAAGGCGGGATCATCGGAGAGATTGTTGTCGAAGTAGCGATAGCTGTGCCCCAGGATCATGCCCGGATTCAGCAATTTCTGAAACGGTTCGGGCGTGTGCACCAGCCCGAGATCGTACAGCACCTTGTGCCAAAACCGTGAATAGAGCAGGTGCAAAACGGCGTGCTCGGCTCCGCCCACGTACAAGTCCACCGGCATCCAATATTGTTCGGCGTCTTTGGACCATGGCTCTTGGTCATTGCGGGGATCGCAAAAGCGAAGGTAATACCAACAACTCCCGGCCCACTGGGGCATGGTGTTGGTGTCACGGAGAGCTTTCTGCCGGGTCTCGGGATCCGTCACTTCCACCCAATCCCGCACACGAGCCAGCGGGGGTTCGAACTCTCCGCTCGGACGAAAATCCTCCAACTCGGGCAACACGACCGGCAACCCGGATTCCGGAACGAGTGTCGTCGTCCCGTCTTCCAAGTGCAGCACGGGGAACGGCTCGCCCCAATACCGCTGCCGGCTGAAGAGCCAATCGCGCAGCTTATAATTCACGGTCTTCTCGCCCTTGCCGTGTTGCACCAGCCATTCGCACATGCGGGCCTTGGCCTCGGGAGTGGCCAATCCGTCCAAAAAGCCGGAATTCACGTTCGTGCCATCGCCCGTATACGCTTCGGCGGAAATATCACCGCCGGCCACGACTTCGACAATCGGCAACTGCATCTGCTTCGCAAAGGCATAATCCCGCGCATCGTGTGCCGGCACCGCCATAATCGCACCGGTCCCGTAGGTCGCCAACACGTAATCCGCAATCCAGACTGGAATGGGCTTGCCGGTGACCGGATGCACGGCACATGCTCCGGTGAACACTCCGGTCTTCTCACCCAGTTCGGCCATGCGCGCGCGTTCACTGCGCCGGGAGACCTCTTCCACGTAGGCTTCCACCGCCGGACGCTGTTCGGGTGTCGTGAGAGCCGTGACGAATGAATGCTCCGGGGCCAGGACCATGTAGGTGGCCCCGAACAAGGTATCGGGACGGGTGGTAAACACCTCGATCGAATGCTGCGCATGGCCTGCGACCTCAAAGAAAATCTTCGCGCCTTCCGAACGGCCGACCCACTCCCGCTGCATCCGCTTGATGGATTCAGGCCAATCCACCAACTCCAGATCATCGACCAACCGCTCGGCATAGGCCGTGATGCGCAGCATCCACTGCCGCATGGGCACCCGCACCACCGGATGCCCGCCGATCTCGCTCTTCCCATCGATGACTTCCTCGTTGGCCAGAACGGTACCCAGGGCCGGGCACCAATTCACCGGGACTTCCGCCAGATACGCGAGTCCCTTTTCATAGAGTTTCCGGAAAATCCACTGCGTCCATCGCACGTACCGGGGGTCTGTCGTATCGATTTCCCGGGACCAGTCGTAATCCATGCCCAGGGCCTGGAATTGCCGTTTGAAATTTCCAATATTCCGCTTCGTGGTCTCGCGCGGATGGGTTCCGGTTTTAATCGCGTATTGTTCCGCGGGCAGGCCGAAGGCGTCCCATCCCATGGGGTGCAGCACGTTCCACCCTCGCATCCGTTTGTAACGGGCGATGATATCGGTCGCGATATAGCCTTTGGGGTGGCCGACGTGGAGGCCGGCGCCCGACGGGTACGGGAACATGTCGAGGATGTAAAACTTGGGCTTGGCAGGGTCGAGATCAGAACGAAACGGCTGATGCTCGCGCCAGTAGGCTTGCCATTTCGTTTCAATGGCCTGGTGATCGTAAAATTTGGACATGGGCCGGATGCACGCGGTCAGGCGAGAGTCGCCCCGCGCCTGGGATGAAGAAAAAATGTACCACAGCAACAGACAGGCGACAAGCCAAGCGCTACCCGTTGGCAGAGAACACGTGATTCACGCCACCCGTCTTGCCTCGACAGCCTTGGCCAAGTCATACGTCGCCTGCAAATTCAGCCAAAGCTTTGGCGATGTCCCCACGGTTTTTTGCTCCTTTAAAGAAGACGCGCAGAACCTTCCTTTCACCTGCGAATTTTGCCGGATTTTGACAGGGGCGTGATGAAGGCTTGGCTGCGGAGTTTGCGATGGTAGGCGATGGCGAAGCGGTGCGCTTCGTCCCGGATGCGCTGAACCAGGCGGGAAACGTGGGACGTGGGAGACAGGATGACCGGTTCGCGATGTCCGGGGGCATAGATCCGCTCTTCCTTCTCGCCCTTGGCCTTGGCTAATCCGACGATGGGCAGGTGACCGAGACCAACGTCGCGCAACGCATCCACCGCGGCTCCCAATTGCCCGATTCCCCCATCGATCAGGATAAGATCGGGAAGCGGCAACGCCCTCTGCCCACGGAGACCAAGGGTCCCGCCGTACCGGCGTTTGACGACTTCCTGCATACTCGCAAAGTCGTTCGCTCCCTCGACCGTTCTGATACGAAACCGGCGGTAGTCCGACTTTTTCATTTTGCCGTCTTCCCACACCACCATCGAGGCCACGGAATCGGTGCCCATGGTGTTGGAAATGTCAAACCCTTCCACCCTGCCCGGCGTCTTCAGCAACCCGAGGAGTCGCTGCAACTCCTCGGCCTCCTGGTGTTCCACCGCGGTGTTACGCAAATGCTCCGCAATGGCCACAGCGGCATTTTCTTCGGCTAATTGGAGTAGTTGACGTTTTGCCCCTCGCTCGGGAGTCAGGATTCGCACCCGCCGGCCTTTTTTTGAACTCAGCCAGCGTTGAAGCAATTCACGGTCGGACAGGGTTTCGGAGATCAACAGCTCCTTGGGGGGCAGGGTGTCCTTATTGTAGAACTGCTCAATGGCCGACCGGATCAACTCTTCATCGGCAGCCCCTTTCGCATCCGCCCAGAAAAAATCCTTGCGGCCGATCAACAGACCGCCACGCACAAACAACAGTTGCAGATCCGCCGCCGGTCCCATCCTAGCCAAGCCGATGATATCCTGATCCATGGGCCCGGTTTGCGCCACGCGCTGTTTTTCCAACGTCCTGGCCATGCTCGCCATCCGGTCTCGCAGCCGGGCCGCTTCTTCAAATTCTTCGCGACCGGCGGCCGCCTCCATCTCCTTGCGCAACCCGTCCAGCAATTCCGTGTCCCGCCCCTCCAGAAAACAGCGAACCTGTTCGACGATGCGATGATAGTCGGCCTGTGACTGGTTGCCGGTACAGGGCGCCATGCAGCGTTTGATTTCAAATTCCAGACAGGCGCGATCGGCCGTCCCGTCGATGTCGATCTTGCACGTGGCCAGCGGGAACACTTTCTTGATGACCTTCAGCGTTTCCCGAAGCGCGCCCGCGGGCACATAGGGTCCGAAATACAGGGCCCCATCGTTCTTCACGCGACGCACGATCGAGAGACGCGGGAAATTCTCCTTCACCGGCAGGCGAAGAAACGGGTAGTGTTTGTCATCGCGCAGCACCACGTTGAACCGGGGGCGATGACGTTTGACCAGGTTGCTTTCGAGTAAGAGGGCTTCCAATTCGGAGCGCGTGACAATCGTTTCGATGTCCCGAACCAGGGACGTCAACACGCGGGTCTTGGGAGTCGGGTCGTGCCCTTTCTGAAAATACGAACGAACCCGGTCCGCCAGCACCCGGGCTTTTCCGATGTAGAGGATTTCCCCGCCCTTGCCTTTCAGCAGGTACACGCCGGGCTGGTTGGGCAGGTGCGCCAGGGTCGATTCGAGCCCTTCGGCTTCGCGACGCTTCACGACGCTATATTCAGGAGAGGCGGGAGTGGCCACGGATGAAACCCGTTACACGATCGCCGTGCCCGGTGGCCGTTCGATCAACTCCACTTCATAACCATCCGGCGCATCAATGAAAATGAACCGGCTCCCCGACGACGTATGCGTCGGGCCGTCCGTGATGGGCACGTGCTTGGCCTTCAACTGATCCATGGTCCGGTCAAGGTTATCCACCTCGAACGCAAGATGGACCAGGTCTTCCTGGACCTTGACGGGCCCACTTGCCGGGAAACTGCACAGTTCAATGAGTTCTTCGCTGTTGGGAACCGCCAGAAAGGCCAAGTGCGACCCGCGCGGCGACACCTTGCGTTCCAGCACGTCCAACCCCAACACGTCCCGGTAGAACGCGATGGTGGCATCCATGTCACTCACGCGCATGCGCGTGTGCAGTAATTTTTTGACGATCATGGTCTGTCGCAGCACCTTCCATTCTCTTCTGTCTTGGTAGCCGCGCCATCTCATGGCGCTTCTTCTTGGCGGCATACGATGCCGAAGCGACAAATGCGGGGAGGCCCCGGGGCTGGTCGATCACTCGAAATGTGGCCCCGCACATACCACGCCTATTGTACTGCACCGCACGGCGACCAACAACGTTGCCTTCTCTTTTCCATCGACGTAAAATAGACCGGACGATACAATAATATGAAGGGGCGAACCATGCTCCACGATTTCCCATGATGCCGTATCGCAACCAGTCCCGCCCTTCTTTGTTTGCCCCACGACTTGGGACCTTTTTGGCCTTTGTCGCAACAGCCAGCTTTTCTCTCCCGGCCTTTGGCGAAGGCTTCAGAATCCTGGACCAGAGCGCATCGGCCACGGCTCAAGGCGGAGCATTCGCCGCCCAGGCCGATGATCCATCGGCCGTGCATTACAATCCGGCTGCCATCACGGATCTGCCGGGCCTGCAACTGACGGCGGGCACGCTCCTCGTAAACGGAGCCATTGATTTCAGGCCATCCTCGGGACCGGCCATTGAAGGTGATTTCGGCGGCACCGTTGCCAATCCTCCACCGAGCAGTTTCTTCGTGAGCGCCAAGCCCGGCGATTTGGGGTGGCCTTCATTCGACTCGTTGACATTGGGGCTGGGAGTCTACTCGCCCTTCGGCAACATCACACGCTACCCCCGGACGTCCAGCCTTGCCCCTGTTCTCACAAGAACGGCTTCTCCGATTCTGGACATAACCCCGACCGTCGCGTTCAGGGCAAATCCCATGTTGGCACTCGGCGCCGGGTTGGACATTTATACGTTTTCCGGCCTATTCGGTGAGGGCCACGTTGAGATACAGCAAACGGCGGCAGACCTGGCACGTGCCGGATTTCCGTTTGCCCCGGACGACGACATCGAACTGAACGGCCGGGATACGGCCCTAGGGTACCATGCCGCGTTGCTCTTGACGCCTTTGCGCAATGAGCAAGGGCAACCGCTTGTGAACGTCGCGTTGGTCTATCGAAGCCGGACGACATTGAACTTGACGGGACAGTTTTTGAACAGAAGTCGAGGGTTCGCGTTGGGAGCCAAGGCCGACCTGAACCTGCCGCAGGTTGTCACAACCGGCCTTGCCGTGTGGCCGGTGAGGGATGCCCGGCGCGAGTGGAAGGTGGAAATCGACGTGGACTACGCGGATTGGACCTCGTTCGATCACCTGGACGTGACCCTATCCAATGGCGCGGTGCTTCCCAACCCTCGAAACTGGCAAAACGCATACGTCGTCATGGCCGGTACCGAGTACAAATTCGTCAAGCCGGCGTGGTTGCCGGCGTGGGACGTGTCCATCCGGGGCGGGTATGTGTTTGCCGACAGCCCGGTGCCGGAACGGACGTTCAAGCCTGACGTGCCGGATTCCAATTCACATTCATACTCCGCCGGGATCGGGTTTTTGTGCCGGCGCGGTGGGACCTTTCTGGGCGTGATTCCCTGCGGCACGGGTCAGAAGGGCTTCGGCCTGACCGCCCTGGGATTCGACGTCGCCTATCAGGGCATTTTCTACCAATCACGCGGCATTTCAAACAATCAGGATCCTCGGGTCCACGGAATATGGGACACCACCATCCACGTGGTGTCCTTGAATCTCCGCATGAATTTCGACGTATCCCAGTCGCTCTGATTTCCTTGTCCTGGACTTCGTCAAAAATGTTTCTGCCAAGAACCGGCAGACTTTTGTCTTGCACCGGTTATCCTGCACTATCGGTATTTGCCGTTTAGCAACGCGCAATCCAACTCTATGAGTGACAGATCATCTTTCCTGGTTACAATTTCCTCGTTTAAGGTATTACAAAAGATCGGCAATGATCGTGGGTTATATGCCGAACCTGATCCCAGTTTGTGTCCAGAATTCAAAACAGGTGTTGGCATAATCCTGATAGGCGTGTCGAAACCTCAACACATTACTCCACCGTTTGATCCACGGCTTTTTCCCACCCATGAAATGCCACAGCTTCGGATCAACCATGGCGTCTCGCATTTGCACACGCAACGCCTCCGATACATGCTGAAACCGATGGTGGCGGTGCTTCACATCTCGCATAAGTCCTGGACGAATATTCCACTTGAGCGGAAACTTGAACCACTGTTCGGCAAAAAACTCGTTCAATCGATCCTGATCGGGAAACTCTCGAAAAGGTCGGAGTTTGTCGATGCTGGCAAGATCAACATAATTGTGGCATTCCCTGCGAATGGCGTCACACTCCATCATCAACACGCCGGAATTAAAGTAGTTCTCATATGGAACAAAGCCCAAACCCGCAATACGCTCAATATAGTTCATTCGTTTGCGTCGAGCACGGGCAGGCCGAAACACGTCTGAGACTCTTGTCTTGAGAAACCGCCGTTCCAAGTATGTCACCTGGCCCATGTCTGTACATGCCCCAATCGGTCTGCCGTCAAGGTCGGCTGACAGAAGTTCCCACACATCACCTTTGACTAAGGTATCGGCATCAATGAACAAACATCGTCCCTTCTCCAAACTTGGTAACAGGAGGGGCAAGAGACTAACTGCCGGAAAGCGCGTATTGACGTAGTCCTCCAATCCGGATCCATCAAAATCCTTCACCTGAATGGACATGCCGCATGTTTCGTTGACGCACTGAATCGCGTACTGGTTCTGTTCCGTGATCCCGTCAACATACAGCGTGATAGCCACGGACCGGCTGGCATGCTTCCACAGGGAATAGATCGACACCAAGGCGGGTAACACATAGGCGGCATTCACGCCATAAATGACTTGCATCAGACTGCCCTCGACGGGAAGAGACGTTCATCATTGGCCTGACCAGACACAGGTCGGGCCAGCCAACATCCCGCAGACTGCGAGGGAGGTCCTACCTATTTACCATTGGAAAAATAGCCGATCTGGAGAGGGAGCTACCCTATCCATCACGACAAGGCTGTTATATTCAGCAGGAGGCCCGACACACTCGGACAGCCTGCAAGATGTTGGCAATGAAATGGTGTCGAATAGACGCGTTGTTTGTCAAGACGTGACTTTATCGGACGGGGCGTGTACAAGAACCAGTCAAGTGAGACTGTGGATGAACGAATTTTCGCCACCCGAAGATTCACAAGAGCCTGCGGCTGACACCAGCCATGGAAGCGGGGTTGACTGATCGCGCGTGAGAATGGGATGACGGACTGATGCTGATTGATGCTCGAAAACCGGCACCAAAAATTGAGCCGGGACGACCATCACGCGGCAACGACGCACCTTGTGGGATGCGGCATGCCGTATATTCCCAACCGGCGAAACAGTAGGAGCCTGCATGGAAATCAATACCGATACGCAGTTGTGCGGCGTCCTCGGCCATCCCGTGAAACATTCGCTTTCCCCGGCCATTCACAATGCCGCGTTTCAGCACTTGGGACTGAATTACGTGTACCTCGCGTTTCCGGTTGAAGACGTGCCCCATGCCATTCACGGAATCCGCGCCTTGGGCAACCTCAGGGGATTCAGCGTCACGATCCCCCATAAAGTGTCGGTCATGGCCCACCTGGATACGATCGAGCCGACGGCCCGGCACATCGGCGCCGTCAATACCATCGTGAAAGCGGACCAAACCCTGGCCGGCTATAATACGGACGCCTCCGGCGCCCTCCTGGCTCTGCGGCACGCGGGCGTCGACCTCGCGGCCAAACACGTGGTCGTGATCGGCTCCGGCGGGGCCGCACGAGCCATTGCGTTCGGGCTCGCGCTGGAGACCCCTGTCAGCAAACTCACGATCTTGGGAATCGAAGAGGATGAGCGCCAAACCCTGGCCCGCCATCTTCGTGAAGGCACGGCGCTGCACGTTGAAGACCACATGCTCAACGCGGACACCCTGGAACCGGCCCTGGACCAAGCCCAGGTCTTGATTCACTGCACCCCCGTGGGCATGGATCCCCACGTCGATCAGACCTGCGTGCCTCAGCAATTTTTCCATCCCGACCTGACAGTCATGGACATCGTGTACAACCCATTGGAGACGCGATTGCTGAAGGAAGCTCGGAACGCCGGATCCCCCACAATCCGGGGTCTGGAAATGTTCCTGCATCAGGCTGTTGCGCAATTCGAGTTGTGGACGGGCCAACCCGCACCGGTCCCCGTCATGCGCCAAGTCCTGGAATCCCGCTTTTCAAAATCTCCCTCTCCCCCTGGGAGAGGGTAAGGGTGAGGGCCATGAATCTGGTACTCATCGGGTATCGAGGCACAGGGAAAAGCACCGTGGCGGAACGCCTCGCGACGCGACTCGGGCGGAGGACGATTTCCACGGATGCCCAAATCATTGAACAGGCGCACATGACAATTCCGGATATTGTGGCTCACAACGGATGGGAGCACTTCCGCCATCTCGAAACGGAGGTCTGCCTCGCGCTCAAAGACCGGGACCGGCTGGTCGTCGATACCGGCGGCGGGCTAATCCTGCGACCGGAGAACATGGAAGCGTTAAAGCCCAACAGCCTGGTGTTCTGGTTGACCGCCACAATCACGACGATTACCCGGCGGATTTCGGATGACACGCAACGCCCGGCACTCACCGCCGGGAAAACGTTTGTCGAGGAAATCCAGGAAGTCCTGACCGAACGGACGCCGAAATATCAAGCCGCGGCCGATCACACCATTGCAACCGACGACCGCTCACCGGAGGAAATCGTCTCTCAAATCCTGACCATTGCCCGCGACCACGGCATCGAGTGATCGAGCTAGCCGCCTCGTGGGACTTCCGTATCAACAAGACACATGAGCGCCAATCCCCCAGAGCCACTGCCTCCCATGGATCTCAATTGGATTCGCTGGCTGTTGGACAGCTACGCACGCTGGTTGAAACGCGAACTTATCGACCGGACGGGCACGCTTGAGGAGCAGAGCGAACGGCTCCATGTTGCGCCGTTTGTGGTGGCTTCTCACACCAAGGCGGAGGACCCCATCCTCAATTACGGGAACCGGCAGGCTCTCGAATTATGGGAAGGGACCTGGGAGGACTTTACCGGCATCCCTTCGCGATTGACCGCAGAACCCGTGAATCAACCCGAGCGAGCCCGGATGCTCGAGCAGGTGGCGACACACGGATTCATTACCGACTACCAGGGGATACGCATTTCACGAACCGGCCGGCGGTTTCTCGTGCAGCAAGCCACGGTCTGGAACATCCTGGACGACCACGGGGCCATCCAAGGGCAAGCTGCGACCTTTTCACACTGGCAACCGCTGACTGAATCCCGTCCATAGACAAACTGAAGCTTCTCCTGCCGGATAGACACACACGTGACGGCAAAAACGCATGCCTCGTGGAACGTCCGTTGCAAACGGTCATCCGCTTCTTTTATGGTGGCTGTTGTAGAACGTGTATCGTCTTGACATCCTCACAACGACTTCAGTCTCTACCTCCCCTTCACCCCTCCTGACAAAAGAGGGGAAGAAGGATAGCGGGAGCGGCCCATGAAGCCGTGAACATCTGGATCACAAAAAAGGAGCACCATGATAGTAGCCGGAGACATTGGCGGAACCAAAACCTATTTGGGATTGTTTGATTGGCAGGAGAGCCGCGTCGCCCCCATCCGGGAGGAAAAATTCTGGAACGCGGACTTCGAGTCGTTCGAGGAAATTCTTGAGGAGTTCTTGCAGCCCCCCGCCCCTCAGGACGAGGACGAAGGGGAAGGGGAAGGGGAAGGGGAAGAATCCGAAGACACGGACGATGAGAAGGCAACCGTCGAGATTTCTCCGGACATGCCCATCCGGGCAGCCTGTTTCGGTGTCGCCGGCCCGGTCGTGGACAACCGCTGCCGCACGACGAACCTCCCATGGACCATCGACGGTCACGCCCTGACCGAAACCTTGAACACCTCCGGCGGCGTGCGCCTCCTGAACGACGTCGAAGCGATGGCCCATGGCGTGCTGGTCCTCGAGCCGGAAGAAACCGAAGTGGTGCACGGCGAACCACAGGAAGACGGAACCAAAGTCCTGCTCGCTCCGGGAACCGGACTGGGCGAAGCCGTGCTGTACTGGGACGGGGAACGGTATCACGCGTTGCCGTCCGAAGGCGGGCACGCCAGCTTCGCTCCCAACAGCGATCTCGAGATCGACCTGCTCCGGTACCTGCGGACGAGTTTTCTGCACGTCAGCTACGAACGGGTGCTGTCGGGAACCGGCCTGCACGGCATCTATCAGTTTCTCCGTGACACCAAGAGGAACGAACCCACGTGGTTTGCCGAACGCCTTCCCACCGGGGACCCGCCGGCGCTGATCGCCGAAGCCGGGCTCGTGGGCAAGCCTGAGATTTGCGTCCAGGCTCTGGACGTGTTCGTGTCCGTCCTGGCCGCGGAGGCCGGGAACTGCGCCCTGAAGACCTTGGCGCGGGGCGGGGTGTATATCGGCGGGGGAATCCCGCCGAAAATTATCGACAAGCTGCGCGAGCAACGTTTTTCCCAGGCATTCGTCAGCAAAGGCCGGTACAAACGGCTACTCGCATCGATTCCGGTCCACGTCATCCTGAACGATCAAACCGCCCTGCTCGGCGCAGCGTCCGTGGCCGCAAGCATGGAAACGGAATCGTAAGCCAACCATGACGCAGGCCCCGTCATCGCTTCACCAACAGGAATCCGGTAAACGCGCGGCCGGCGAAGCCGCGTTGGACTTTATTCAAGACGGGGCGCTCGTGGGATTGGGGACCGGCTCCACCGTGAAATATTTTCTGTTGGCCCTCGGCGAACGCGTCAAGGCCGGGCTCCGGGTGTATGGCGTGCCCACGTCTCGCGAAACCGCGGAATTGGCGGGACAATTGCAGATTCCGCTTTGCCCGGAGGAGGGCGAGTGGGAATTGGACGTGGCGGTGGATGGGGCGGATCAGGTTGATCCCCGGTTGCATTTGATCAAGGGCGGCGGGGGAGCCTTACTGCGGGAAAAAATCGTGGCGGCGGCCGCACGCACGTTTATCGTCCTGGTCGATCACACAAAATGCGTGCCGGTACTGGGCAAGCCCATGCCCGTTCCCGTGGAAGTGACACCGTTCGGATGGCCGCAGTCCGCCAAACAGCTCGAGGCGTTGGGAGGCGTCCCCACGCTCAGGGAGAAACAGGGAACGGCGGTTGAAACCGACGGAGGACACTATATTCTCGACTGGCTGGTAGACTCGATCCCGGACCCCGTTCAACTCGAAGCACGTCTCAATCGCATACCGGGCGTCGTGGAAAACGGCCTCTTCGGCAACCGGACCTCCACACTCATCATCGGCTCGCCCGACGGCGTTCAGATCAAACAGTGCCCGTCCTGACCGGTTCTTTCATGTGCGGCCTACACCGGCTTTTTATACGCTTTGCTCCGGTGTGCGACGCGAACGACCAGGACGACCAGTTTTTCATCCTCGATCCGGCAAATGGCACGGTAATCACCTATGCGATAGCGCCATAGCCCGGAGAAAAAGGACTTCATGGATTTGCCAAAGCGGCGAGGCTCAGGAGCAATACATTCGTCAAAGTAATCAAGGATTTGCCGCTGAACTCTTTTGTCCAGCTTTTTCATATCCTTCAGAACCCGACTGTCATATTCAATGTTCCAGCCCAAGTTCCTGCCTCATCTTTTTGCTTGTCAGGCGAGTAGCAGGATTTTCAAGTCTGGATTCGGCAATGTAGCGATCTTCCAACTCATCGATATGGTCTTCGATGAGTTGGCGGATATAAAACGTTTTGGTTCGTCCGGTTGTTTTTGCCAGATGATCCAGCCTGTTTTCCAGTTCCCTATTCAAACGAAGAGACGCCACGTTGTACCTTCCCTATTCACTGGGCCCTATTCTTCAGTTGTAATACTTGCGTGACAAATAATGCACATAATACACCTTGGCAAGCTCTTCTTCAATGAGTCCCAAGCCCGGTCCCGGATTGCACGGCATGTTTCAGTAATGATAGAGTGCTGCCGTTTCGACGCATTGATCAGAACGGCATAACCGATAGGCTGGTCCCATCGTCTAGCTTGGCCCAGGACGGCACCCTCTCAAGGTGCAGACACGGGTTCAAATCCCGTTGGGACCACCATTTCCCGCTCCCGATGTCCCCATGACAACCGTCTTTTTTCTCATGTCCGTCTCGCCCTTTTTCACCACACCCCAACTCCGCACCGGGCAAGCAAACAACCGGACATTCCCATGACGCGAGCCTTTCATGACGGGGCGGACGACGGGCTTGAGGCCCTGGAAGCGCTGGACCCCGCACGCATCCATTCCTTCTCGGACCTGCTGGCCGCGATGAAAAAAACCGCGTTCGGCGGCCGGCGGCTCGGGGAAGCCTTCGAAGTGCTCAAAGCCATGATCGAGGATCCCGGCTGTTTCGTGGTCATGACGCTGTCGGGGGCCATGACCATCGCCAAAATGGGGAAAATCATCTGTACCATGCTGGACCGCGGGATGGTCCAGGCCATCGTCTCGACCGGGGCCTTGATGGCCCATGGGATGAGCGAAGCCGTCGGACAGACACATTATAAATATCAACCGGCCATGGATGACGTCGAACTCTTTGAAAAGGGCTATAACCGGGTCTATGACACGCTGGAAATGGAATTGAACCTGAACCACGTGGAGGAAGTGGCCGCGGCCACCCTGACCCGGCTCGATCCCAACGAACCGCTCTCGTCGGAGATCCTGAACCGGGAACTGGGACGCACGCTGGCCGAACAATTTTCCGGTCCGGGAATTCTCAAGAGCGCCTTCCTGCAAGAGGTCCCGGTGTACGTTCCCGCGTTTACGGATTCCGAACTGGGTCTCGATACATCCATTTGGGCCATGAAAAAGCAGGAACAGGTTCCGCCGAGCACGGAACCCGGCGATAACCAGACGATTTGGGACCGCCTGCAACAGCATCGTCCCGCGTTTAATCCGTTTCTGGATCTCAACAGCTATACCCGCAACCTCCTGGGTGCCAAGAAGTTGGGCATCTTTACCATCGGCGGCGGCGTGCCGCGGAATTGGGCACAACAGGTCCCGCCGTACATCGAAATCCTGAATATGCGGATGGGCACGACCATCACCCCTCCCCGGTTCCACTACGGCGTTCGCATTTGCCCGGAACCCGACTATTGGGGCGGGCTGAGCGGCTGCACCTACCAGGAAGGCATTTCCTGGGGGAAGTTCGTGCCGCCCGAACAAGGAGGCCGATTCGCCGAAGTGTTGAGCGACGCGACCGTGGTCTGGCCGTTGTTGCTCATGGCCTTGCTCGAAGGCACCTCCGGCGAATCGTGAGACGGCTGCCGTGGCGGGCAGCTTGACAGGCGCGTTCCGTCAACCCACACTGTAAGCAAGGAATCGTTGTCGTCAGAAAAAAGGAGACGCAATGAGAAGATCTTCAGCATCGGCATATCCGTTCGGCCGTTTGAACGTCGCAACGGGGCTGGCCATCGCGGTCCTGAGCCTCGGGCTCGCGACCGGTGCCGACGCGGCCCCGGGGTTTACCGAGGAAGATGACCGGGTTCGCGGCAATCCCCGGGCTCCGCTCACGCTTCTGGAATATTCGGATTTCACGTGCGGGTACTGCGAGAAATTTTTCGAGGAAACCTGGCCGATCCTGTTCTCCGAATACATCGACACCGGAAAGATGCGCCTGGTGTATCGTGATTTCCCGCGATCCCCCAGCGGGCCGAGTGTCGATACCGCCCTCGCCGCACGCTGTGCGGGAGAACAGGGACAGTATTGGGCCATGCACGACCGGTTATTCGCCAGCAGCAACAAATTTTCAATGCCCCAACTCCAGCAGCAGGCTGAAGAGCTCCAGCTCGATGCCAAGCAATTTGCGGCATGCCTTGAAGGGTCACGCTATACCCAGGACATCTTCAAGGATCGCATGGAGGGGGGACAACTGGGCATCCGGGGCACCCCGCATTTTATCCTGTATGCCACGGATGATCCTCAGGAGGCCATCGCGATCCCCGGGGCCTTTCCCTACGAGGTGTTCAAGGAAGAGATCGACAAGCTGCTCCAGACGGTGTCTTCCCCCAACGTGTCGTCCGAGCCCCTGTAAGAGACTGCCGTAAACATGCGAGTACGGTTGAACGTGCAACGTTGCCCCTGATTTCCTGCCGTGGCCGTGGAAACGATCGCTCCCATCCTCATCGGGTCCAAATGGCGTGACACGCCTGCGCGTCGGGCCGTGATCAACCCGTTTACCGGCAACCCCGTTGCAGAGGTCTGTCTCGCCCGCCCGCAAGACGTCGAAGAGGCCGTCACGCTCAGCCGGCAAGCCTTTGCCGGTCTCGCCCGCTCCTCATCCCACGCGCGCGCGACGGCCCTCCAACAAGTCGCCGTCAAGCTGAAGGCACAAAAGGAAGACTTTGCCCAAACCATCTGCCTGGAAGCAGGCAAACCCATCACCGATGCACGGCGCGAAGTGGACCGGGCCATTCAAACGTTTTCCATCGCGGGCGAGGAAGCCAAACGGATACCGGGAGAAGTCATCCCGATGGACAGCAGCCCGGGGATGGAGCACCACTGGGGTCTTGGGCAACGCGTACCGATCGGGCCGGTGCTCTGTATTACACCGTTCAACTTCCCACTGAATCTGGTCGCGCATAAAGTGGCCCCGTGCCTCGCGGTGGGGAATCCCATCCTGCTGAAACCGGCTCCGCAGACCCCGCTCACCGCCCTGCAGTTGGGACGGCTGTTTCAGGAACTCGATCTCCCTGAAGGAACCTTGAGCATCCTGCCGTGCGAAAACGCCTTGGCGGAATCCATGGTCCGCGATCCGAGAATTCAAGCCTTGAGTTTCACGGGCAGTGCCGCAGTCGGGTGGAAGTTAAAAGACAAGGCAGGGAAAAAACGGGTCCTGCTCGAACTGGGAGGCAATGCCGCGGTCATCATCGAACCCGATGCCGACCTGCACCTGGCCGCCCAACGATGCGTCGCGGGCGGATTCGCGTATTCCGGACAGACCTGCATTTCCGTCCAGCGCGTGTACCTCCATGATGACGTGTATGACGCCTTTCTCAACCGGTTGATCCCGCTCGTGGAAGCCCTGCCGGCCGGGGATCCCGCCGAGGAGGCCACGGTCGTCGGTCCGCTGATTGACGAACGCGCGGCCATCAGGGTGGAGACCTGGATCCGGGAAGCCGTCGAACGGGGCGCCACGCTCAAGACCGGAGGAACCCGCGAGCAATCCTTGCTACGCCCCGCGGTCCTGACCGACGTGGACCAACAGATGAAAGTGTCCTGCGAAGAAGTCTTTGGCCCGGTCATCACGCTGTCCCGGTACCGGGATCTCGACCAGGCCTTCGACATGGTGAATGACTCCCCGTATGGGCTCCAGGCCGGGATTTTTACCCGCAACGTCGATTCGATTTTCCGTGCCTATCGGGCCCTGGACGTGGGGACGGTGCTGGCCAATGAAATCCCGACGTTTCGGGCCGACCACATGCCGTACGGTGGGGTAAAAGATTCCGGGCTGGGACGTGAAGGCGTCAAATACGCGATCCAGGAACTCTCCGACCAAAAGCTGCTGGTCCTGCACCTGTCGCCATAACGCGTGTTTCTTCTCTGCCTCTTTTCTGTTTTGGAGCTGCACCACCTGCGGGGTTGATTTTTCTTGACGGCTGTTCTCAGCCGCATCAGGCCTGTCCCGGGGCACGAAATTTCCGCACCTGCCTTGCAGGGTCCCGTAAAGATTTGTCACTATAGCGCTCGTTTTGTCCATACACAGGCACGTCCTGTCTTGATGACCGGGAGGCGACATGGTTCCGACACATATTTTTCTGTCCAGGGGGGTCGGTGTCCATCGAGAAAAACTGGCCTCGTTTGAAGAAGCCTTGCGGAGTGCCGGGGTGGCCTACTGCAACTTGGTCACCGTGTCGTCCATCCTGCCGCCCAATTGCAAAATTATCCCGCGCAAGCGAGGGGAAGGCCTGTTGAACCCCGGTGAGATCACCTACTGCGTCATGGCCAGGAGTGAAACCAACGAACGCAACAGGTTGATCTCGGCATCCATCGGCGTGGCGATCCCCCAAGGCCGGCATAAGACCTATGGGTACCTGTCCGAACATCACGCATACGGGGAAACCGACGAAGAAGCCGGCGAGTACACGGAAGATCTTGCAGCGCAAATGCTGGCCACGACGTTGGGGATCGACTTTGATCCGGACGTGGCCTGGAATGAACGGAAGCAGGTCTTCAAAATGGGGGGAAAGATCGTCCGGACACAGAACATCACCCAGTCGGCGATCGGAAAACCCGGGTTGTGGAGCACCGTGGTCGCCTTGGCGGTGTTCATCCCGCTTGAGAACATTCCCGACACGATGAAGTGACAACAGAGCCGCAACGCATAGCAAAACATCGCAAGTTGCAGCAAAGCATAGCAAAAACATAGCATAGCAAGGCATAGCAATACATCGCTGATGCATAGCAGAACATAGCAAAAGATAGCGAAAAAGTTACAGAGAAAATTCCGCCCACAGCACAGTATGATCCGACGGAGTTTTCCCCTTCCTGGGCTTGATATCCACTTCGACGGCCGTACAGCACCGGGCCAATGACCCGGTCGCGAGGATATGGTCCACGCGCCAGCCCCGGTTGGCCTTGAGCGCATCGGGTTGCCGGTAATCCCAAAACGTAAACTGTTGCCGGTCCGGATGGAGACGCCGGAACACGTCCTCGAATCCCCACTCGACCACGTGCCGGTAGGCTCTCCGGACCTCGTAATGAAAACAGACGTGGGTAAAGTGTTTTTCCGGGTGATGCACGTCACGCGGGTGCGGGGCCACGTTCATGTCCCCGCACCAGATCGCAGGTTCATCCGGAGACAGGTGACGGGCAAAATACCGGTGCAGCCGCTTGAACCAATCCAATTTATATTGATACTTGGGATGGTCGATCCTGAACCCTTGCGGGATATACGTGTTGATGATGGAAATGCCGCCCACCACGGCGTGAAGCAAACGCGGCCCGTCCCCCGCCGGACCCTTGCTCAACCCGTACGAAACCCATTCAGGTTCACACCGGGTGAACAGCGCCACCCCGTTGTAGCCCTTCATGCCGCAAAACCGCACGTGGTACCCGGTAGAAGCAAGCGCTTGTGAAGGGAACTCCGAATCCTGCACCTTGGTTTCCTGGAGACACAACACGTCCGGGGCATGGGTCTTCAGCCACCGCTTCACCACGGGCAACCGCTTCCTGATCGAATTCACGTTAAACGTCGCCACCTTCATGAGATCACTCCAGTGCTTGCAGCCGTTTCCCGGACCATGCCAGTATGCCCGTGTTGCCTTGCCGTCCCTTCAAAACCCATGAATTTCAACGCCCAAGACATTGCCTTGCTGTCCGACACCGAGTTCTTTGCAACCAAAGCCCGTATCTCTCCGAAAATCCGTCACCTGTTGGAACACATCCATGAAACCTTTCAACGCGAACTCACGGCCCATTGCCTGCTGGCTCCGGACGGCTTCGACCCTGGTGCCAGCCAATTCGTCAAGGGCGAACACCTGGAAGACTTCCCGTATCAATATCTGGATTACCCCAGGTTTTTTACCAGAGACGTCAAATTTTCCTTCCGTTCCCTGATCTGGTGGGGCCATCACATGGTCTTTGCCCTCATCCTTGAAGGCGGCCATCTCCGCCGGTACAAGGAAAACCTCATCAACCGCTTTCCCTCGGTGGCGGATCGTGAGATCCATCTCTGTCTGAGCCATTCCCCATGGGAATGGAAACAAGGCTCCGGCTACACGCTGGAGCTCACCAGGGGACGGTCCTCCGAAGCGGCGGCCGTGTTGGCACATCGCCCCTTCTTCAAACTGGCCCGATTCGTTCCATTCAGTGACCCGGCGGTCCAAAACGGTGAAGCCCATCACCTGGCCCACCAGACCCTTCGCGCCGTGTTGCCGGTGATTACCGCATAGCGGTTGCGTGACGGCACGACCGGGCGCATGGCGGCGTCAACCGGAGAGTGTTGTGAATGGCCCTCCCCGTTTCATGGGTCTTCTTCGAGGCCCAACAGGTTGGTCAATCGCTCCACGCTGTACAGGACCTCCGGATCGAGCCTGAGGACTTCAATCCCGGCCTTGCGCAAGAGGGCCTCCACCAGCCGGTCCTCTGAACTCGAAGCCGTGACAGGGTTTTCCGGTTTTCTGACGAAAATGGCTTTGACGGGTAGCCGGGTCCCCGGATGGACCGCGACAAAGTCCACCGTGACGTTGCGAAGGACCGGCGCCAACGCCCGCCTGACGGAATCGTCCTCGACGCGCAGGTGCATAAGGCTTCTCAAAGGAATCTTCGACAGCAACAAAAAGTGTTCGCGAACGGCCAGGAGCAGGAGGTTGAACATTGAAACGTCCGAGCCGGTCATGAGCGGCCGGACCATGGCCGAAACCTTGTTGCCGAGACCATCGATCCGCACGCTGGGAGCAGGCACGAGTTGGGGGCTCCGCCGCCAAAGCCACAACGACACCACCACGAGCGCCACAACAACAATCAGGCCCAGCCCCAATACCTGAGAGAGCACCGGGTGAGTGGCAAAGGGGAGCCACGCAAGCAGTCGCTCCGGAAGACTCTGGAAAAAATCCATGATTGCTCCGAACGTCCTATGTTGTAACTGCGAATGGACCCCGTCCGGGGGTCACCGTACCCAGCACGACCGGCGACCGTGCGCCGGTGACCCAAGGCAGGTTGGCCGGCACGCCCCGGATGGTTTCATAGGCCAACACCGCAAAGGCCATGGCTTCCAACGCCTGGCTTTTCACACCGGCTCGTTCCATGGACATGACGTGACCCGGCCCAAATTCCCGCTTCACGGCCCGCAGGAGAGCGCGATTCCGGACTCCGCCCCCGCCGACAATCACCTCATCCACCGGCCATGACGCGGACTGACAAATCGTTCGCGAAATAGCCGTACAACTCGACGCCAGGGTATCTTCCAACGAAAGCCGGTGTCGCGCGGCGACCCGCCGGACGTGCCGGATATAGCCTTCGCCGAATTCTTCTCGTCCCGTAGATTTGGGGGGACGCCGCGCAAAAAACGGATGACGCAGGAGTTCGGTCACGAGCACGTCTTGCGGACACCCGCGTGAGGCCAGGGCCCCGTTCCGGTCGATCGGCTGTTGCCCGTGCGTGGCGTGCCCCATCAACCCGTCCAACAACAGGTTGCAGGGCCCCACGTCAAACGCGACCACGTCCTCCAGGCCACCTCCCCGGGGCAAATACGTCACGTTCGCAATGCCGCCGAGATTGACGATCAGCCGCGACCGTCGCCGGGACTGGAATACATGGTAATGCACGTACGGCGTCAGCGGCGCGCCCTCTCCGCCGGCCGCCAGGTCCCGGGCGCGAAAATCGGCAACCGTCAGAATCCCCGTGCGCTCGGCAATGACCGACGGATCGCCAATCTGCAACGAGGACCGGACCGGGCCGATCCCGGCGACCGGCACCCGCGTCGGGCTGTGCCACACGGTTTGTCCATGAGAACCGATCACGGCGACGTCCCGGGCTGCCAGCTTCGCCTGCAGGATGGTCCGGCGGGCAACGCGGGCAAACACCTCTCCCACGGCCGCATGCAGCCGGCACACATCTGCCACCATTTCGGTGCGCGCTGCCACCGTACCGGTGCGAACCAGCGACAGGAGTTGCTCCCGAATCGCAGGCGGGTACGGGTCAGTCCGGTGGGCAAGCAGGGCAATCCGTAATGTAGAGCGGCCGGGCCGGACGTCGATGATGGCACAATCCACGCCATCCATCGAGGTTCCCGACATCAACCCAAGACATTTCATGGCAATTCTCCAGCCTCCCGGCTCTTGCCTTCCACATAGCCCGACGCATGGCGGACGGGTTCAGAGACGCACAGCAAATCATACTGCACCCGGCAGGTGGAATGATAGAGTCAGGAGTGAAGCATGGATCGTCTAAAGCCGTTGCAGACTGGAACGTCCAATAAATTGACTAAATATTCATATGGGACGTGAATAAGACTAATTGACCCTCAACTATGTAAAATGTATATATTCTTAATAATACATTCTTTAATAATATAATTTATTCTACTGTTAAGCTTCTGTGGATTCTCCATCCAGCAAACGTACAGGGCATGATCACGGGCACGACCACGGAAAGGATGCACCGAAGATCACCATGTTGACCACCTGCTTGCCCATGCACGCTCCGGCTGACTGAACCGGAGCAACCCTCCATTGTCGCGAGAGCCCCACGGGGCTGCAATTCATATTCGTCGATGGGAGGAAACCGGGGCAAGCGTTCGATACCAAGGGGCAAGCATGAGTGGAATATGTATGCATGTACATGCTCACGTATCATTAATCCAAAAGGAAGGAGAAACAACCCATGAGCGACGATCACAAAATTCACGGCGATCACGGCGATCATACCCATGGCCCCGATTGCGGCCATACCCCAATTCAGCACGAGGGGCACACCGACTATTTGCACGACGGTCACATGCACCACCAGCATGAAGGGCATCATGACGAACATGCCGTGAGCGTCACGAGCCGGAATCCCGACGCCTGTACGCCCAATCATGCATGTAGCGACCATGACACAGGCCATCAACATGGCGCCGATTGCGGCCATGAGGCCGTTCCTCACGGGGATCACACGGACTATCTTGTCGGCAGTCACCTGCATCATCCACACGGTAACCACTGCGACGATCACGGCACGATATAGATCGCAGGGAACCGAATCCCGAAAATCGAGAGAGCCGCTGTTCCGTTTGAGCGGCTCTCCGTTTTTCCAACGCGAAACAACCCGGCCGGGACGGTCTGAAGGAAACAGCAATCAGTTATGAGGAGTATCGTCACCCATCATGGATTCTGTTGACTCTCTGCTGCTCCTGACGGGGTACTCCGTCGTCATCATCGCCGTCTCCCTGTTCGGGGGATGGCTGCCGTCCATCTTCCAGTTGACGCATACCCGTACCCAGATGATGACGAGTTTCGTGGCGGGCGTGATTCTCTGCGTCGCCCTGTATTATCTCCTCCCCCACGGGATGCTGGAGATTCCCGGCGAACATTCGACCGAAACAGCCGTGTGGTGGATGCTGGCAGGCACCGTTATGATGGTGATCCTGTTACGCGTTTTCTCCTTTCACCAGCATGACTTCAGTCATGAAAATCACGGTTTGCACGATCATACCCACGATCACCAAGAACCCGGGTACATCTCGGTGCATCCTATGAGTTGGGTGGGGATCACCATGGGCCTCGGACTGCACACGCTGACGGAAGGGGTGACATTGGGCACAAGCATGAGGGCCGGTGTCTCCGACAATGCAATTGGACTCAGTCTCAGCGTATTCCTGGCGATTGTGCTTCATAAACCTCTTGATGCCCTCTCCATCATCGGCACGATGCGGGCCGCGGGGTTCAATCAACGCCGGCGCATTTTGGCCAATGTCCTGTTTTCCCTGATCTGCCCGGTGACGGCGTTGTTGACGTTCTGGGGCGTGGGACTGCTCGGCGAGTGGGAGGCATATGTTGTCGGCGTCGCGCTGTCTTTCGCAGCCGGGGCGTTACTGTGTATTGCCCTGAGCGACCTGCTCCCGGAAGTGCATTTCCACAGCCATGACCGCACCAAGCTCACGCTGGCGTTCTTCGCAGGAATCGGCCTCGCCTATATGCTGCACTACCTCGAACCCACCGGCCTGCATTGATTCGACAAGTAGCGGCTAGCGGCGCGAGGAGGACCGTGCCCGTCGATCCAGGACCATGCCGGTCTGTTCCTTGGCACTGAAGCCGAGATTTTCATAGAATGCGTGTTTGTCACGCGTACAGAGCCAGAACAGTTCGACGCGTTGAAGGGCCGGATGGTGCAAGATGCGATGCATGATTTCCGTGCCCACGTCCTGGCCCTGGTACGCCGCATCCACGATGACGTCCCAGATGGAGGCGCGATACACGTAATCGGTCAGGACCCGGCCGCACCCGATGACCCGGTTGTCGTCCCACGCCGTGATGAACAGATCGGTCTGCCGGAGCATCTCGGCCGTCTCGGCCACGGTCCGCCCGTGGGCCCAGGGTGCTTGCTCAAACAGGGGCAATAACGCGGCAGGGGGAAAATCGTTATGGTCGGCATAGATGATCATGTAGCGAGGGGCAACCTGTTTGTATTACACTAAATCCGTCGCAATTACCAGCAGGAGACCAAACAACCAATACACCCAATTTGTGAGTGTTCCAACAACCCGGGGAAGTCACCATGCCCATGCTCGTCAGAAAATGTCCGAAATGTGAAAAACTGTTCTGGATCAAGGAACAGGACGTCGACCGGTCAAACCAGGATATTCTACGGGTCACCTGTACGCACTGCCAGCAGGTCTTGCGCATTCCGCTCGTGACCGAAGGCGTCAATGCCGGCGCGCCGAAGATGGGCCATTAACCCCGGACGCTCACATTCCCAAGGATTTGATGCCGATGCGCATGCACACCTATGGAGGACTCGACGTCTATATCGCGGGAGGACCGGACCGCGAGGGCGGAGGGAATGGGCCCCTGGTCATCCTGTTGCATGGGTTCGGCGCACCGGGGGACGACCTGGTCGCCCTGTGGCGAATGTTGCGGGTCCCGGAAGACGTGCGGTTTCTCTTCCCCGTCGCGCCGCTCAAGCTGGATCAGGGCCCGTTCGAAGGACGGGCGTGGTGGATGCTCGACCTGGAACTGATCGCCAGGCAGACGGCTCAGGGACGCAGCCGCGATCTCGACGCGGTGCCGGACGGGCTGACGGCTGCCCGCGAACGGGTGTGCGCCATGCTGGACGACTTCGACCGGCATGAGGGCCTGCCCCAGGATCGCGTGTTCCTCGGCGGGTTTTCTCAAGGTGCGATGCTGGCCTGCGATACAGTGTTCCGGAGTCCCCGCGCCTTTGCCGGACTCATCATCATGTCGGGAAGCATCATTGCGAGACCGGAATGGGAAGCACGATGGCCCGCCCGCAAAGGGCTTCCGGTGTTTCAGAGCCATGGTACGGATGACCCCCTACTCCCGCACGGCACGGCGGTGCAACTCAAGGATTCCCTCCTCGCACACGGGCTCCCCGTGACTTGGCATGAATTTCGCGGAGGGCACGAAATTCCCTTCCCGGTGCTGGAGCAACTCGGTCAGTTTGTGACAAACGCCTGCGGCCCAACAGCCTCTCCGTAGTTGTCGCATCTCATGCCGTATCTCATGCGGCTGGGAGAGGCCGTCAAAGAAAAAACAGCGCCATAAGATGGCGCGGCTACGAAGACAAAGACCCTGGATTCCCGATTCCTTCTTTCTGTCACCCTTGTTTTTTCTTTTTGTCATCCTTGCGTACGCGAGGATCCAGGGTTGTTCTCACAGAAAGATAAAGACCCTGGATCCTCGATTAAAGATGTCAAGGATGACAGAAGGAGACAGTGAAAACCGTCAATGCCTGTCCTGAGCTTGTCGAAGGGAATGACTGAACACCTACAAGGCTGGCAGAAGGAGGCAGGCAGCGTCATTGCGCAAACGTGTGGCCTTCTGTATTCTGTACCCAGTTCGATCCACCTTGGTATGGGGGAGACCCATCATGATTACGCCACAAACCATCACGGACTATGTCCGGCAAGTCCTGGCCGATGCCCAGGTCACCGTCACGGATCGCACGGGAACCAGGGATCACTTGAACGTCCGGGTCGTCTCGGATGGGTTCAAGGGGAAAAATCTACTGGATCGTCACCGCCTCATTTATCAAGCCTTGGACGAACCGCTGAAGGACGGACGCATCCATGCGCTTGAACTGACGGCAGAAACAACGGACGGCTCATAGGAGGAACAAAAGCATGGCACATCCTATCGAGGAAGAAATTCAGCAGGAATTGAAGCAACACAAAATCCTCATTTACGGAAAAGGGACCAGGACCGCGCCCCAATGCGGCTTTACCATCGAAACCATAGAATTTTTCAACCAATTTGGATATCCCTTCGAAATTGTCAACGTGTTGGAAAATCCGGAAAAGCGGGAAGCGCTCACACAGATGACCAACTGGCCGACCCTGCCCAAAGTTTTCATCAACGGCCAATTCTACGGCGACACCGACATCCTGGGTCCTATGCAGTCAAAAGGGGAACTGAAACCGCTCCTGGAAAAGGCCTTTCAGGCGGAAGGCTAGTTCGATAACAAGATCCTCGACAACAAGATCCGTTTGCCGGCTGCGAAGGCAAAAAAAAAGGAGGCTATCGTTCCGATAGCCTCCCTTGCCATTTCATCGATCCTAAAACGTTTACTTAATAACCGTCGACGTGGCCCCGCCCGGGTTGATATTCACCGTGTTCAACGGCCCTTCAACTTCCGGCAAACGTCCGGCACCTTGCGATTTCGTAACCCGCTCACGATTCGGGTCGCTCGTATCGTTCATCGCAGCGCCATCAGCGGTTGAAGACGCGGCGACCGAAGCTTTCGAACCAACGGCATTTCCTTGGCCGGCATCATGGCTGGTCCGCGTCCCGTCGACCGGAGATTTCGTGTCCGCAGAAGGATAGCCAGGATGTGCGGGCAACAGCCCCGGATTCGCATACGCCATTGACGCCATCAAGGCAGTACCCGCGACCGCAATAAGAAGAAGGCGAATACTCTTCATAATTCCGCTCCTTTTGTTAAAACAGGTTATGGACGATAAAGACATGCATTTCCGAATGAACCATTTTCCTGAAGAAAGAAGGCCAATCTTATTCGTTTCATGCGGAGGTGTCAAGCACGAGTAGACCCCAAGGGCAGAGGCCCCTGATCCGTTCTTCGACCGGGTCGCGGCCCCGTTCCTAGTCCTGCCGGGGCGAGCGCCCTTTCCCCCGATAGGGCCGTCTGGGGCGTATGGCGGGCAGGGTGATGGTGACCAGCGTCCCTGCCTCGGGGCGGCTGTCGATCGCAATGTGGCCTTCGTGTTCGTCCACGATTTTTTTCACCATGGGCAGGCCCAACCCCGTGCCCGACCGTTTCGTGGTGAAATAGGGCTCAAAAATTTTCTCGCTCAATTCTTCGGGAATCGGCACGCCGTCGTTATGGATGCGAATGACCATTTCAGGCTGGCGACCCCGTTTCTGCGACACGGAGATTCGCAAATTCCCGCCAGGCGACATGGCTTCCAGGGCATTCGTAAAAATGCTGAGAAAGACATGCTGGATTTTCTCGCGATCCCATCGCACCTGGCCCAGACGTGCGGGAAATTCCTTGGTGACGTCGATCCGGTTGACCCGAAAGTCCGTGGCGACCAACGCCAGCCCGTCTTCGATCAAGTCGGTGACGCGGCAGAGCCGCCGGTCCAATTGGAGAGGCTTGGCGAAATCCAGAATGTCGTTCAACATACTTTCCATCCGCATGAGATCCCGCATGGCCGCTTCGATGGAGGTTTGGGTTTCGAAGCCGAGGGTCCCGACACCCGTCACTTCCTCCAATTGCGCCCGGATGTAGCCCATGGGTTCACGAATTTCGGTGGCGAGAAACGAACTGACTTCTTTCAAGGCCGCCTGGCGTTCCTGGCGCCGGATGACCGGTTCCGGGACACCGGCGGCCGCCGCCTCCGGGGTCGACGGGGTCGACGCATCCGGCGACGCCTGGACATTCAGGGACGGGTCATCAAACAGTTGCGCCAATTGCGTCGTGACCGGTGCGAGCTTTCCGGACTCGGTTTCCGTGTGCTCGTATTGCGCCGCCGTCTTGGACGCCAGGGTGATCGTCCCGGCGACGCGGCCCCTGACAAAAAAGGGCACCACGAGCGTGCACCGGAACCGGTCGCGGTACAATTGTTTGTAATCCTGGAAGCGTCCTTGCGTGGAGGCCAGGTTCTGATCGATCCGCGGCTTGCGATGCCGCACCGCCCACCCCGACGCCGATTCGTTCAGGGACAAGCGGTGTCCCGGCAGCAGTTCTTTCTTATGCCCGGCCAGACAACCCAACACTTCCAGGGATGCGGCCAACGGATCATACAAGGTGACCCACCCCCGGTCGAACGGGACCAGGGACTGCGCCTCGGTCAAACACCCGGCAACCCGCTTCTGTACCTGGGGCGACGTATACGTCGGCGGCGTCGCGTCGCCGGTCGCCGCAGGTTCTTCGGTTGAAGGCTCCTCCAGAATCCAGGGACGCGCCAGGAGCACGGAATGATCGAACAGTTTGGCTTCACGCAATTGCTCGGTGATCCGCTGACCGGTGGCATCGATGGTGGTTTTTTCCCGCTTCGTAAACGGTCGCCGCTCCTGTTTGCCCACGACCAGCACCCCATACGTCACTTTCCCCTCACGGAGGAACTTCGCCAACAGATTTTTTGAACCGGGCGTCACCATGCGCAGTTCGAGCGCCCCGTTCGCCGCTTCCGGCCCGGCTCTCCCGAGCAGGCCCTGGGACTGGCCGTCTCCACCGGACAGGGTCCGGACAACGGCGCGAACTTCACGAACCGAAAACCCTTTGGACACCTGCGACACCAACGGTCCCTTGGGTTGGTTCATGATGGCCACCGTCGCATCCATGCCCAGATCATTGACCGTGGCGGTCAAAATGCGCTGAAGCATCGTCTGCTTCGAAGGCCGGCCCGGCTCTGGCGTTTTCTTTTTAGTCATGGACGGAACCGTTGAATGGGATGAGACGCATTCAATTGATATGCCGAATCTTTCGTGAACGGGACGGAGACATGAACACCTGCACGTGGCCGCGATCGGCCACCACCATGTTCGCGACGAAGCTGACGAGGCTGATTAACACGGCCCCTCCGGCCGCCGCGGGCCAGAACCCGTCCACGTGAAACCCTTTGACCAGGAAGGAGACCACGTTCAACAGGAAGGCATTGATCACGATCATGAACAAGCCGAGCGTCACGACGATGAAGGGCGCCGAGAGCACGTACAGGAGCGGCCGGACCACGGCATTCAGAATGGCCAGGATCAGCACGCCGACCACGCCCGCGGCGAACGAATCGATGGCCATACCCGGAATAACCTGGGCAGCGACAACCACCGCAACCCCCGTCACCATCAAACGAAGAACAAAACCTCTCATACGGCCTAGCCTTATCCTTTTGGTGCGGCCACCGTCAAATCCAGAGACTGCTGCCGCCGGGTTATTGTATCACCCGGATCATAGTCGGCGACAAACGTTTTCTTCACGCCGTGAGCCGAGACTTCGACCGTCACACCGGCGTTTTCATTATGCATGTGCAGGAATATTTCATAATACCCGGCCTCGTTGGTCTTGCCGGAGGCCCCATGCCCGCCCTTGACCTGGGGCACGGCATGCACCTCAGTCCCGGGCAACGCCCGGCCCGAGGCGTCCCGAACGTACCCGAAAACCGTAAACCCATGCTCCACGTTGGATTTCACGAACACGGGTTTCGGGGTCTTGGCCGCGGGGTCCTTCAGCGTGGACAAATACGTGGCGAGCGTCGTCACCTCTTCCTCCGTCATCAAATCCTTGTATTTGTCCGGCATCCGGCCTTTCTTATGCTCTTTCTCGAACCCCGCCGCATACAGGTACGTCGGGTCGAAAATTTTTCGCTTGATATCGTTGACCGTCAAAAAACTGCCGATGTTGTCCAGGATCGGCCCCCGTTTCTTGACGCTCCCCTTGCCCCCGATCTTGTGGCAGTTATAACACTCGTACAAATCATAGACCTCGGCCCCGCGTTCCACCACCGTGAGGGCGCCCTGCTCCGGCGGAGCCTCCGCGACCGCGGCGGCCGGGGCGAACCGGCCCAGTCGCGCCATCACCGTTTGCGAATCACCCTGGAGCACCCGGACCTGTTCGAGTAACGTCTCTACCTGGGTGTGTTCGGCCAAGGCCATGGCCCGTTTGCGTTTGAGAATCTTTTCGATCTTCCCCTTTTCCACTTCCGGATCATATTGGGGCAACGACGACGCGCCCCCGATATACATCGCGGACAGCACGAGATAGAAGCCCAACAGGGCCGCCACGGCCGTCCACCCCGACAACCGCTTCATCGGCGGAGCGTCCAACAGGAGAAACACAACCAAACCCAAGGCCACGTACGCCACAAACATCGCCTGGAACACGTGCGGGAAGCCCGTGGCCCCGCTCCCGAACCACGCCGCAACCGCCAGCGCCACGGCTATGGCAATTTTCTTCACGCCGGCAGACATCGGACACTCATCTCGGACGGAGGAGAAAAAGGGTGCATCATGGACCGTTCAAGGGAATAGGTGAATCGTGAAAGGACGTCTGCGTTCATCTTACCCGTGCCTCCGGTTTCAGACAAGCCTTGATTCGGCTCATGGGGAGAAAAGCGGACGGCGGCTAACGGCGCAGTTTCCGAAGCGCCAGGGCGGTCACGGGAACATAGAGCAGGCATCCCACCAGGCCCAGCAGCCATTCGCCGATCCAGAACGTCAGCGCCAGATTGAACAGCAGCACGCCGTAATACAGGCCACAGCCGAGCAGCACCTCCCGGGCCGCGATCGCGTGGGGAAACGCGGGCAGCAGGCCGCCCCACCGGTCCAGCACCCGGTAGCCCGTCATCGCCATCAACCCCACGACGAACCACCCCCCGAAGTTGGCCAGGGGCACGCCGAAATACACGCCGGGGTCGGGATACCCGTAAATCTGTCCCAGGAACCAGCGATCCCCGCGTAGCGCCACCGGATCGATCACCACGTCGATCAACGTGAACAACGCACAAGTCAGGCCGATCACCGGCCAGGAGAGCGATTCCCGCGTCAGCAAATGCCGGCCCAGGCCGGGCCGGCCCCGGCCGGGGTCCGGCGATCCGGGTTCGGCAGGCAGGAGCAACCAGAGAGCCAGGCTATAACTCGCAAACAACAGGAACGTGAACGACAACGAATCCATGAACGGAACGTTGGACAGATACAATTCCTCGCCCACGCTCGAACCCGTGTAATAGTAATCGCCGAAGGGGAACCCGGTACGGGTGGAGGACAGTTCACAGAGGAACGCCGTCAGCCACGTCACCCCGAACAGCGCGCCGGTGCGCGTCCGGCCCAACACACGGAACGCGGCAACCAGCGCCACGGCCAGGAAGAAAAAGACATAGGGCCGAAGCAGGAGGGTCTTCCAGAAGAGCAGGGCAACGTCCACGGTCAGGGTCCCTCAGTCAGGCGTACCCATGATCCCGGAACCAGCGCACCGCTTTTTCCAGGGCCACTTCCGGCGGCGTCTGGGGCAACGCCAACTCGCGGACAGCCTTGGAGCAATCATAGTGCATCACGTATTTGGCCATGCGGACGCCGTCGAGCGGAATGCGCGGAGGACGATGCGTCACGTAATCGGCCAGCCACTTCTCCACGTGGGCCAGGGGCAGGATCAACCCCCGGGGCAACTTCACCTTGGGTGCCTTGACGCCCGTCAAACCGGCCAGGATCTCGAACACCGCTTTCAGCGACAGGTTGCGGCATCCCAGGATGTACCGCTCACCCGTGCGGCCGCACTCCATGGCGCGCACGTGGCCCACGGCCACGTCATCCACGTCGATGAGGTTCATGCCGGTCTCCACATATGCCACCATGCGCCCCTTCATGAAATCGACGACGATCTGCCCCGTGGGCGTCGGCTTCACGTCACGCACCCCCACCGGGGCCGAAGGGTTCACGATCACAACGGGCATGCCTGCGTCCGCCGCTTTCAGGACCTCCTGCTCCGCCAGATACTTGGAGCGTTTATAATGCCCGGTCATCTGCGCCAGGGACACGGGCGTCGTTTCCGTTCCAGGCCCGCCGCCTGCCGGCAACCCGATTGCGCCGATCGTGCTCGTGTACACCACGCGGTCCACGCCCGACTCGCGTGCCGCGTTCAGCAACGCTTTGGTGCCGTCAACGTTCGCCTTGTAGAACACCGACGGGTCGCGCGCCCACAGGGCGTAATGCGCCGCCACGTGGTACACCTGCCGGCAGCCGTGCAGCGCCGCCCGGAGCGACGCCGCGTCAGTCAAATCGCCGGGCGCGGTTTCGATCGCCAGTCCGTCCAAAGCCCGCCGGTCCCCGCCGGGCCGGACCAACCCCCTGACCTCTATGCCGGCCTGGGCCACGGCCCGCGCCACCGCGGACCCGACAAACCCCGTGACCCCTGTGACCAAGGCTTTCATGATGCAAACAGAAGCGGCACGGATGCGAATGAAGCGAAATGAGGCGTCACAGCCTGCGACACAAAACAGTTAATGCGCAGAAATGATGCGAATTGAGGTAATTTGTGACATATTTATATGACTTTTTATGCTATTTGTATGCTTTTCTGATACATTTATGCACGACTTTCAGGGACGGAATCGTCAATTCTTGCGGTCCACGATATACCGGGCAATGCCCCGCAACGGATCGGCCTTTTCGTCAAATCCATCGAGCCGGCCGATGGCCCTGGCGGCACAGTCCTGCGCAAGTTGTTGCGCGCCCTCAAGCCCGTAAATCGCGGGATACGTCTGCTTGCCCCGTTCATCATCCGTGCCGGCATCTTTCCCCAACTCTTCGCGGGTCCCGGTCACGTTCAACACGTCATCCGCAATCTGAAACGCCAACCCGATGTCTTCGGCATACCCGGTCAGGTGTTCGAACTGGGGCATCCCGGCGCCGGCCAGCAACGCGCCGGCCCGCACCGCGGCGCGAATCAGTTTGCCGGTTTTATGCACGTGAATCTGTTGCAACTCCGCCAGATCCACCGGCCGGTTCTCGGCTTGAATATCCAGCACCTGGCCACCCACCATGCCCCCGTGTCCGGCCCCCAGGGACAGCTCCGCGATGATCTGGACCTGACACTGCGGGTCCAGGTCCGTCACGAGATCGGCCCGGCTGCACCATTCAAACGCCATGGCGTGCAACCCGTCGCCCGCCAGAATCGCGATAGCATCGCCATAGACCTTATGGTTCGTGGGCCGCCCGCGACGAAAATCATCGTTATCCATCGACGGCAAATCATCGTGGATCAGCGAATACGTATGGATGAACTCGAACGCGCAGGCCACGGGCAACGTCGAGGCCGGGCATGGCCCGATTGCCTCCACCGTGGCTATCGTCAGGATGGGCCGGACGCGTTTGCCCCCAGCCAACAGACTGTACCGGATCGCCTCGTGCAGGATCGCCGGCGGCGTCTGCGGATCAGGAAGATGCGCCTCCAGATACCGGTCGACGACAGCCCGCTTTTCCTCAAGATAGGATTTAATCTCCACAGAAATGAAGTGCCCTTCCGTTGCCGTCATTCCCTTGTCATTTGCCGCCACCCTTGTCTTTTCTCGCTGTCATCCTTGTCTTTTCTTGCTGTCATCCTTGCGCACGCGAGGATCCAGGACCTTTTCTTTTTCCTTCATTCGAAACGACAAAGACGCTGGATTCTCGATGAAAAATGTCGAGAATGACAGAGGGAGAGGGTCAGGGATGACAGAAGACGTCATTGTCGCGAGCGCGGCTCGACTAAAAACCTAACAAAGGTCCGGGAGGGTGTCAAACAAGGACCGGCCTCTCACCGCGCCAGGAGACGATTTGTAATTCCCTCGATCCTCCGGCTATACTTCGCGGCCATGAGTATCCGGAATCGCGCAGGCGAATGGGAACCCCTGCTCCTGGGCATCGAACCTGAATACTGCGGGGTGTGCAACCAAGTCCTGTATCGCAACACCACCATGCTCAAGGGGGGCTGGGAGCGCTGTTCGGTCTGCCAGCGATTCGTCCACTACGCATGTCTTCTTGACGGCAAGGTGGCATACCTCAAACGGCGACCCCGCGTTTGTCTCAACTGCGAGAGCAAGTGAGTTCCCCCACCCCGACCGGGTGAGGCAGATGCCGGTGAACCCCATTCCGGACGCACAAGCCACAGGATTCGGGAAACTGCCCCTATCGGCGATCGTCAGCCTCGTGCTGGCCGTGCTCCTGTCGGCTTGGAGCGGGTTCTTCACGATGGACTTCCTGCTCAGCGGAATCTATACGTGGCCCCGGTCGAGTCGCGTCGTGGCGCTCACCTGCGCAGTCATCATCCTGGTCTATGAATTCATCTACAAAGAGCATCAAACCCGCCATGCGGCCGTCACGGGCATCGCTCCGCTACGAATGGTCGTCTATGCATGCATGATTCCCTACATGCTCGGCACGCTGGTCCTGCTGGCCGTCATCAATCTCGCCTGACCCCGCCGCCCTTGCGGTTCTCCTTGTCTTTCTCTTGCTGTCCTCCTTGTTTTTCTTGCTGTCATCCTTGCGTACGCGAGGATCCAGGGCCTTTTCTTTTTCCTTCATTCGAAACAGCAAAGACACTGGATCCTCGATTAAAGATGTCGAGGATGACAGATAAAGGCAAGGCCAAGACCCTGGATTCTCGATGAAAAATAGCCTGTCCTTGACGTTAGGAATCGAGGATCGAGAATGACAGGACAGGAGAGGGCATCCTTGTTTTTCTTTCTGTCATCCTTGCGTACGCGAGGATCCAGGCCTTTTCTTTTTCCTTCATTCGAAACAGCAAAGACACTGGATCCTCGATTAAAGATGTCAAGGATGACAGGGGGAGGGAGGGTCAAGAATGACAGAGAGGGAGGTCCTCGCGTAGGACTTGTGCGGTCCAGGAGGTGCCGGATTTGATCAATTCCGCAGGCGGGCCTTGTTCCACGATCCGGCCGCCGGCGTTCCCGCCGTCCGGCCCCATGTCCAGAATCCAGTCCGCATTGCGGATCACGTCCAGGTTGTGTTCGATCACGAGCACGGTATTTCCGTGTTCGACCAACCGGTTCAACACGTCGAGCAGGCGTTGCACGTCAGCAAAATGCAACCCGGTCGTCGGCTCATCCAGCAGGTACAGGGTTCGGCCCGTGGGCCGCTTGGACAGCTCGCGGCTCAGTTTCACGCGTTGCGCCTCGCCCCCGGACAACGTCGTGGCGGACTGCCCCAGCTTGACATAGTGCAAGCCCACGTCCGCGAGCGTCTGCAGTTTCCTGGCAATCGCCGGGATGTGCGTGAAGAACTCCTGGGCCTCCGCCACGGTCATGTCCAACACGTCCGCGATACTCTTGCCCTTATGCCGCACGTCCAGCGTTTCCCGGTTATACCGCCGCCCCTTGCAGGCCTCGCAGGTCACGTACACGTCGGGCAGAAAATGCATCTCGATTTTCAGCAGGCCGCCGCCCTGGCATGACTCGCACCGGCCGCCCTTCACGTTAAAGCTGTAGCGCCCGGGCCGGTACCCGCGCACGCGCGACTCCGGCAACCCGGCAAACAAGTCGCGGATGAACGTGAACACGCCCGTGTACGTGGCGGGATTGGAACGCGGCGTGCGGCCGATGGGCGACTGGTCGATATCGATCACCTTGTCCAGGGCATCGGCCCCATTCAGTGTCCGGCAGCCTTCCATCCGGGGTTTCCCTCCGGCTCCGCGCCGGCGCGCGACGTTCAGGGCAGGCCCATGAGACAACCACGACGACAGCGACGGGAACAGGACCTCCAGCATCAGGGTACTCTTGCCGGACCCGGACACGCCGGTGACGCACGTCAACAGCCCCAGCGGGAACTTCGCGGTCACCGATTGCAGATTATGCTTGTCGGCCCCGACCACGGTGAGAAACTGTTTCGCCCGGCGCACCCGCGCGGGCAACGACACCCGTTTCTCCCCGCGCAGGTACTGCCCGGTGAGCGAATCGGGATGCCGCATCACCTCCGCGGGCGAACCCTGCGCCACGATCGACCCGCCGTACACACCGGCGCCGGGGCCCATATCCACGATATGATCCGCCACGTGCATGGTCGCGGCGTCATGCTCCACCACCAGCACGGTATTGCCCAGGTCGCGCAACCGCAGCAAGGTTTGCAGCAGGCGGTGATTGTCGCGCTGGTGCAGGCCGATACTCGGCTCATCCAGGATGTACAACACCCCCACCAGCCCGGACCCGATCTGGGTCGCCAGCCGGATGCGCTGCCCCTCGCCGCCCGACAGGGTCGCGGCCGCCCGGTCCAGCGTCAGGTAATCCAACCCCACGTTCAAGAGAAACTCCAGCCGTTCCCGAATCTCCTTGAGGATCCGCCGGCCGATCATGCGCTCCCGCTCGTTCAAGTTGAGGTCCGCGAAAAACGGCACGGCCTCCCGGATGGACAGCCCCGTGACCTCGGCAATGGATTGACCGCCCACCTTCACGGCCAGGCTCTCCGCCTTCAGCCGCGTGCCCCGGCACACCGGGCAGCGGTAGCTCTCGGAATATTCCTGCCCCTCCGGGCACGCGGACACCTCGTAGCCGATCCCGTCGCACGCGGGACATGCACCGTGCGGGCTGTTGAACGAAAACACCCGCGGGGCCAGTTCCGGATAACTCACCCCACACGTGATGCACGCCAACTGCTCGCTGTACAGCGTGACCTCGTCCGTCTCCCCCAGCACCCCGACCAACCCTTGGGTCAACTTCAGGGCCGTCTCCACCGAATCCGCCAGCCGCCGTTGCAACGACTCGTCATCCTTCATCACCAGGCGATCCACGACGATCTCAATCGTATGCTTCCGCTGCTTATCCAGCGAGATCGTCTCGTCCAGCCCGACGATCGTGCCGTCGATGCGGGCCCGCACGTAGCCCGCGCGCCGGGCCTCGGCCAACTCCTTGCGATACTCGCCCTTGCGGCCGCGCACGATGGGTGCCAGGACCTGAAACCGGGACCCCACCGGCAGCGCGCCGATGGCATCCACCATCTGCTGCACGGTCTGCACCGTGATCGGCTGCCCGCAGTTCACGCAAAACGGCCGGCCCACCCGCGCGAACAGCAGGCGCAGGTAATCATAAATCTCCGTCACCGTGCCCACCGTGGACCGGGGATTGTGGCTGGTACTCTTCTGCTCGATGGAGATGGCGGGCGACAGGCCCTCAATGGAATCCACGTCGGGCTTGCCCATCTGTTCGAGGAACTGGCGCGCGTAGGCCGACAACGACTCCACGTACCGCCGCTGCCCTTCGGCATAAATCGTGTCGAAACTCAACGAGGATTTGCCGGAGCCGCTCAACCCCGTGACCACCACCAGGCAGTCGCGCGGCAGCACCACGTCGAGGTTCTTCAGGTTATGCTCGCGCGCCCCTTTGATATGAATCGTCTGGCTCATGGGTGAGTATGCGGCCTGTTCGCAGGTGCAGCCGCGACACCTTCCAGCCGCCCTCTCAAGATAGTTGTAGCCGCAGCATCTTATGCCGTCAACCAGCCCCTCCGCCATCCCCACCGCACCCCTGCTTCTGTCATCCTTGTATGTTCTTTTTGTCCTTCTTGCTTGTTCTTGCTGTCATCCTTGTCTTTTCTTTCTGTCATCCTTGCGCACGCGAGGATCCAGGCCCTTTTCTTTTTCTTTCATTCAAAACAGCAAAGACACTGGATCCTCGATTAAAGATGTCAAGGATGACAGAGGGGCAGGTCGGCCTTGCTTGTTCTTGCTGTCCTTCTTGTCTTTTCTTTTTGTCATCCTTGCGCACGCGAGGATCCAGGCCTTTTCTTTTTCCTTCATTCAAAACGACAAAGACTCTGGATTCTCGATGAAAGATGTCGAGAATGACAGAGAGGGAGAGTCATCCTTGCTTGTTCTTTCTGTCCTTCTTGTTTTTTCTTGCTGTCATCCTTGCGCACGCGAGGATCCAGGCCTTTTCTTTTTCCTTCATTCAAAACGACAAAGACTCTGGATTCTCGATGAAAGATGTCGAGAATGACAGAGAGGGAGAGTCATCCTTGCTTGTTCTTTTTGTCCTTCTTGCTTGTTCTTGCTGTCATCCTTGCGTACGCGAGGATCCAGGCCTTTTCTTTTTCCTTCATTCAAAACGACAAAGACTCTGGATTCTCGATGAAAGATGTCGAGAATGACAGAGAGGGGGGTCAGCCTTGCGCACGCGAGGATCCAGGGCCTTAATATTTTTTTGCAATTGCCTAAAGCAACTGGTCATACAGGTCGTCCCAACCTGCATTGTGTTCTTCGATTAATGCGAGTTTCCACTGACGCTTCCAATGCTTGAGCTGCTTTTCCCGTTCTATGGCCGCTTCAATATTCTTCGATTGTTCCCAATAGACCAATTTGTGAACCCGATATTTGTCGGTGAATCCTTCGACCAAATCATGCTTGTGCTCATACACCCGCCGGATCAAGTCATTGGTGACACCAATATACAAAGTGCCATTACGTCTGCTGGCCATAATGTAAACATAATACTGTTGATCGTTCATAGGACGGCGTCGGATTCTTCCTCACAGATATTATTACTGTTTCAGTCACCGTTGTCTTCTGTTTCTGTCATCCTTGTCGTCTGTTTCTGTCACCCTTGTCTTTTCTCTCTGTCCTTCTTGCTTGTTCTTTCTGTCATCCTTGCGCACGCGAGGATCCAGAGCCTTTTCTTTTTCCTTCATTCAAAACGAAAGACCCCTGGATTCTCGATTAAAAATGTCGAGAATGACAGAGAGGGAGAGTGGATTCTCGATTAAAAATAGCCTGTCCTTGACGTTAGTAATCGAGGATCGAGAATGACAGAGGAAGAGGGTCGGGGGTGACAGGAGGAGGGTCGAGGATGGCAGCAGAAATCGGCGTGGAATACATGCGGAACCATTTGCTTATATGCAGGGCGTTCGTTACAATCGGAGTAATGTAGCGGCAGCCGTTTCGGCGGCGTAGCTGCCGCATTCCGGGGCAAAGCCCGGGATGGCGCAGCGGCACATATCAGGGTATGCCAACACACCGGCACTCGTGATCCATCTTTCCGTTCGTCACGAAAGCGAGTGTCTTTTACCAGACTGGGGGAGGAAAATTTCATGCGCATACTGTCAATGATCGCATTGACCCTGTTGGTGGGTCTCGGGGGGACCATGACCGTCACCACCGACGCCGTGGCTGATGACGCCGTGGCCAAGGCCAGGAAATACGAACTCACGAGAAACAACGTGCAGAAACCTGAGAACGTCGACAGTGCCCTGGTATCCCTGTACGGCGTCAAGCTGGGCGACTCGGAAATCGACGCCGTGGAAATGCTGATCAACGAAAAAATCTCCGGGGTTCGTGCCGAACAGGAAGGCGTCTTCGTGCTGCTGTGGGATCAATCCAACCCCACCGGTGCCATGGCCGGCGTGCAGATCATGGATGGCCGCGTCACGCTGATCTTCATCAACAACCGCTTCGTGCATAAGACGCGGGGCATTTTCCGGCGCGTGCTCACGGCCCAGAGCGCGAAGGAAGTCCGTGAATTGCTGGGCCCCGAAGACTTTGGCGACGAAAACGTCATGGGTGCCATGTTGAACTACCAGAATCAGGGCTTTCTCGTGAATTACCTGGGGCGGGACATCAACGTCGAATTCACGCTTCCGTAATCCCTGTATGTGTTCACTCATGTTCCTTCGGCTTCACGATGTGACGCTCAGGACAGGCGTTGACAGCATGGTTGGCTTGAATGAGAACGATCGTATTCTCTACCTCCCCTTCGCCTCGACCTCCCCTTGCCCCTCCTTACAAAGGAGGGGAATCACATACAATCCCCATCCGCAAACCGGCCGCGGGGTGGGGCGCCGCTCACCGTCTCGTAGGGATCGACTCCGCACCGTCCTATAGGGGGACGGCCCCTGTGCCCCGTCCCTGAGCGAAGCAACGTCCCAAATTCAGGCGCTCCGTTCATGGAAGACCGCATCGTCACCGACCACCTCCTGGAAGAAGAACAGAATACCGAAGGCACCCTGCGTCCGCAGACCCTGGACGAATACACCGGCCAGGAGCGCATGAAGGAATCGTTGCGGGTCTGCATCCAAGCGGCCAAGGGCCGCGGCGAACCCCTGGACCACGCGATCTTCTACGGCCCGCCCGGCCTGGGCAAGACCACCATCGCGCACGTCATCGCCAAGGAAATGGGCGGCGGCATCCGGCCGACCTCCGGGCTTGTCCTGAACCACGCCGGCGACCTGGCGGCAATCCTGGCGAACCTGCAAGACCACGACGTGCTGTTCATCGACGAAATCCACCGCCTGCCCGCGGGCGTCGAAGAAGCCCTGTACCCCGCCATGGAGGACTTCCAGATCGACCTCGTCATCGGCCAGGGCCCGGCCACCCGCACCATGAAACTGGACCTGCCGCCGTTCACCCTGGTGGGTGCCACGACCAAGGCGGGCGCACTCACCTCCCCGCTCCGGGAACGGTTCGGGCTGGTGTACCGGCTCGACTTTTACGCGGCGGAGGAATTGGAAGCCATCGTCAAGCGGTCGGCCGGCCTATTGAACGTGACCATCGAACCGGGCGGCGCGGAAGAGATCAGCCGGCGCGCGCGCGGCACCCCGCGCATTGCCAACCGGCTCATCCGGCGGGTCCGGGACTTCGCCGACGTCAAGGCCAAAGGCGTGATTACCCGCAAGGTGGCGCAGGACGCGCTGCACTGGCTGGGCGTGGACGACGCGGGATTCGATGAAATGGACCGCAAAATCCTGCTGACCATCCTCGACAAATTCAACGGCGGGCCTGTGGGCGTCGAAGCCTTGGCCACCGCGGTCCGGGAAGAAAAGGCCACGCTCGAAGACGTGTACGAACCCTTCCTCCTCCAGGCCGGCTACCTGGACCGCACCGCCCGCGGCCGCCAGCTCACTGCCAAAGCCTTCGAGCACTTCGGCCGCAACAAAGCCAACCCCAACCTGTTCGGGTAACACAACGCCCCCCGGCCTCTCTGTCTTTGTAGCCGCCGCATCTTATGCGGCTGGGAGAGGCTGTCAAAGATAAAGACCCTGGATCCTCGGATTCCCTCCTGCTGTCACCCTTGCGCACGCGAGGGTCCAGGGGTGTTTTCCTCACAGAAAGAAAAGAGGCAACGACCCTGGATCCTCGATTAAAGATGTCGAGGATGACAGATAAAGGCAAAAGACAAGGCCAAGACGCTGGATTCTCGATTACTAATAGCCTGTACTTGACGTTAGTAATCGAGGATCGAGAATGACGGATGGGAGAAGAACGCGCGATCCGATCGCGCCACAAAATGGCGCCTGCGGGCGTGGCTGCGCCCCGGTCCCGATATTTCTCTTGGGGGCGAGGACTGTCTGAGCGAAGCGAGTTCCGCAGCCCTAACATTCGGGACTGGGGCAAAGGCACCCGAAGGGCCACGCACGGGCGCCAATGGTTTTGGGTCCTTTTGCCGAAACAAAAGGGCCTCGTCGTGTGGGGGCGACACCCCACATGGCTGCGCAGCACCCCCCTTTAGAACTGGCGGACCCAGCGCATTTCGACGAGGTTGCGGGTGTAGTCCCACAATTGGGCGTTGGATTGGCGGACCTGGTTGGAAAAGGCCACCTGCGGGCTGAACCCGAACACCGTCACCGCGCGATTCAGCAGCGTGGCTTGCAGAATGCGGGTCTGGTCCTCGCGGGGCGTCGAATTATCCAGGGTGAAGGGGAACCACCCGTCCTCGTACGCATCCCACCGGAACTCGGCACTGGCCCCGACCGTAAAGCCCCACGGTAACGCCACGTTCGTCCCCACGCGCGTCCAGTACCCGGTACTATTCCACCGGTGCGCCAGCGCACCCTGTTGCGAATAACCGACCTGCGAATTGACCCGCACCGTCGGCAGGAGCACGTACGACGCCCCCAGAGAAAACACCATGAGCGACCCTTCCAACCCTCTCTGCTGCTGATATTTCCGGTCCTGCCAGGAGGCCCGCCCGCTCACCCACAAACCCGGCAAGAGCCGGTGCTCCACTTCCAGGCGCGCGCCAAAATCATAGTTGAAGCTGTCACCGCCCCACCAGCGCTGGCTGGCAGTCGCCAACAGGCTCATTTCGGTATTCCGGGTGATCAGCCAACGCGGCCCCGCGTAGCCGCCGATAAACGTCTGGTCGAACTGACTGCCCTTATACTCCCGGTGGTTGACGTTGATCCCCGTCCGCAGCCGCCAGCGATCGGTCAGGGGATACTGGTATTCCCCGCCGCCCCAGCCCACCACGCCGATATCGGAACTGGCACGACCCGTCTGGCCCCGGCGGAAGGGCAGGCCATTGATGTAGATGATGGACGCATCCGACGCGGCATTGATATTCGTATCCGGGGCAACGGAAAACCCGAAATACCCGTTCCACCGGCGACGGGCCCGTATCACGTTCAAAAACCGGTTCACGTTCGCCACCACGGGCTGAGGCAGTTCACCGACCAGCACCCGCTCGAAATGTTCACGGGCCAGGCCATCCTGCTGCTTGAAAAAGAAGGCCAACGCCAGATCCAGGCGCACGCGCACGAGATCCGGCCGGCGGATCAGGATGGACCGATACGCCGCAATCGCCTCATCGAGCAGCGCGAGCCGCTGGTCCGCCTCAATCCCGCGAACCTGGGACCACCGCGTCGCAGCCATACCCCGTAGAAACTGCACCTCCGTCTCAGCAGGACGGTCAACCGCCATCTGCCGCAAAATCGCCAAGGCTTCGGGAAACCTCCCGCTCTTGACCATCCCCCGCACCACCTGCACAAGCTGATCAAACGTCAGCGTCTTCTTTTCCCCGGAGGGTGAGGGGGCAGAAGACTCCATCGATTCAGACGGAGGAAAATACGGCAACCCACAATCCCGGCACGGCAGCGCCACCGCCTCCGCCACCTCTTCATTCCCTCTTCCTTTTTCTGTCACCCCTGACCCTTCCACTGCCGTCATCCCCGACCCTTCCCCTGTTGTCATCCCCGACTCCGATCGGGGATCCAGTGTCTTTACTCCCTCTCCCTTGGAGGGAGAGGGCTGGGGTGAGGGGTCTCCCTCTTCACCTCTCTCCTGGAGGGTGAGGGGGGCAGAGGCCGGACTGGGGTCAGACACTGCGTTGAGGGGAGAACTCTCGGGAGACTTCGCCAAAGCCGGCAGCGCAGGAAACAGAATCACAACGATGAGAGCGCAAAGAATCAACGGCACGGCAATGACGAAGAGAATGGAATGATTGTTTTAACGTAACAGGTTTGAATAACGAAGAGACGCTGACGTTGGTTGGTTACGGCGCACAACGACCGTGCCACACGGCAACCACAAACCCCAAGGCCCATGTGTTTATAACGCATTCCCCCGCCTAAGTCAAAACAGAGAAAGCCCCGGCACATGCTCTCTGGATTCTCGATTAAAGATGTCGAGGATGACAGAGGGGGAAGGTCAGCCTTGTTTTCTCTTTCTGTCCTCCTTGCTTTTTCTTTTTGTCATCCTTGCGTACGCGAGGATCCAGGGTTGTTGTTTTCACAGAAAGATAAAGACAAAGACCCTGGATCCTCGATTAAAGATGTCAAGGATGACAGAGGGGGAGAGTCACCCTTGTCTTTTCTTTTTGTCACCCTTGCGCACGCGAGGATCCAGGGCCCTTTCTTTTTCCCTCATTCGAAACGGCAAAGACCCTGGATCCCCGATCGGGGTCGGGGATGACAACAGAGGGGGAAGTCAAAACACAATCCTTGGCTGGATAAGTCCATAAAAAAAAGAAGGGCAGCCATGATGGCTGCCCTTCTTTTGTCTTACGATCCGCTGTTGCGGGCCTTGGGTGGAAAGGTTACTGGGAAGTCGACCAAATCCACCGGCTGCACTGCCGTCCATGAAGGGCGCGTTGAACTCGCCCTTCACGGCATACCGGCCCGCTGCGGATTGATATCGGGCGTGGAGCGTTGCTATCATGATCGGTAGCTGCCGAGGATACCGTAGAACACTCCATTCCATATACCGGAGTCCGCCGTGCTGTCACCCGTGGCCACGCCGTCGAAACTGCCCGTGTGGCTGGAGCCGGGACCGGCAGTGAAGCTTGAGCCATCCGTGGAACGGGTCCTATCAGACCGCCGCTGAAGTCAGCGGGTCCCAGCTTGACGGCCCAGTCATTCTCGTCTTGTCCGAACTGTCCGTTCAGGACAAAGTTCGTCACGTCTCCATCGATGGTGAACTGCTGGTTGGCCGAAACATTGCCACCGCCGAAGTTCGCTGTCAACACGACGTCCGCCGTGAAGTGGCCGGAGGTGGCCGAAGTGATATTGCCTTGGTTGTCCTGTACGTTCTTCACGTACACGCCTGCGGAACCGCCTTCATACGTCGCGGAACCCTGAACGAGCCCAAGACCGGCCTCCGTCATCGGGTGACCCACCGCCATTGCATAGGTCTCGACCTCGTCGTAGGTGAGCACTCCATCCGCATCCGTCGTCCGCTTCAGCCAGAAGCCGTAGGCGAGGTAGTTGGCGTCTACCACATCGGAGGTGGCACCCTCTACGGGAGTGAACGTCCAATCACCTACCATGACCGTCACCTCGCCCTTGTTGTTGGTCGTGGCGCTACAGTCACCACCTCCAGCGGTGCCGCAGACGAACGTGCCTGCCGCGCCATTGTAGGTACCCATGAATCTTCGTTCGTTCACGTCCTGTGTAGCCGTATCGTCCTCATACGTGGTTATTTGCGAACCGCCCTCAGAGGCGGCGGCGGGTGGTCCCATAATTTTCGAAAAGTCAATGGCATCTTCAGCTCTACTACCGCCGATGGCTATATTCAAGGACTGGAAGTCACTGTTGACCTTCACGTTTTAGGGTTGGCGTCCAGTGCCTGCCCAGGGACCTTCGCGAACGCCGTGGACGTGGGCGCGGCGATGTCGGTGCGGACCACCACCACTTCCGACTCTACGTTGCCGTCATCATCCGCTTTCATCGTGCGGTATGCATGGTGCCAGCGAAGCCACCCGTCCACCCAAGTCCATGGCTTGCATGAATTTGGGATCGTCATCATCCATTCTCGGCAACTCGGAATCGTCGATCGTCACCTTCGTGGCAGATGATGCACCACGTTCGATGGCGAGCGAATAAGTGGTATCTAGTAGTGCCGTTAGTGTCGTCACTATCAGTCACTGCCACCCGGACCAGCGTTTTCATTCTGAGCAGCCTCCATCGCGATGGCCGTCCATTTTCGTATCAGCCGCTTTCGTCGTCGCTGCTATTTCTTCAGGGGTGGGGCCTGGAGGGGCACAGTTGGGGGGAGTCCCGACTTGACCATCGGGGCACACATCGGCGTCAGGGGTCATCACCGCATCCCATTGTCTACCATTCCGCCATTGCCATCGCTTCCGCACCCGGCCAGCGCCAAGGCGGCAATCACGATTGCATACAAGAAGAATCGTTTCATGTCCATGTTGTCTTGTCTCCTTTAATGAATGAGAGTTGAGAGTTATAGAGAGTAGACCAAGTATACTATTTGCGTGTTTTGCGCGATTCTACGTTCGGCGGGTGCGTAAGTCAAGCCTTCATCTGTGTAAATCTCCTTACTTGAAGAACTGAAATTGAATTCGGGTAAATTGAGGATTGGAAAGAAGCGGACAACGCTGCAACCACATAACTGCGGGCGATTGTACGAATGACGGGTGCATGTGTCAAGCCTTTTGGCTTTCTTTTGTGTATTCTTTTTTGATTGTTTTGCGGCATGCGTGACGGTTGTTGCGGTCGCGTTCGTAGCCTCTGCCTGCTCTTTGCTCTGCCTGCTTGCTGCTCCTTGCCCTTCGACTCTACCTTCCCTTTGCTCTACCTCCCCTGGCCCCTCCTTGCAAAGGAGGGGAAGGGGGAAGGGGAGGGCGAGGGGGTATATGGGGGTCGAGCATGGTGGGGGTGGTGCGTGTTAGGTGGTGAGTTTGAGGGCGGCGTCGATGGCTTGGGCGGCTTTGGTGATTTCCTGGATGACGGCCTCGCGTTCTTCGGTTTCGCGGAGGGCGCGTTTGGCCAGCTTGACCGCCGTGTTGGTTTGCTCGACCGCGGCTTTGTATGTGCCGGTGCGCTCGTCGAGTTCCTGGCGTAGCACCTCGTCGAGCATGGCGGAGAGCCGCTTCCGTTGGCGCAGGGACTGCTCCCGCAGTTCGTCGGTCATTGCCACGTTGCGCAGGAGTTCGTCCAAGGCGCTGATGAGTTCGACGAGTTGGGACCAGAGGTTCATGCCTTACTCCTTGAGTTGCTTGCGGATGCGGCTCACCGCCTGCGCCGCGTCGGCGGCACGGCTCACCGTTTCGAAGAGGTGCTCGGGGCTGCCGGTGCCCGTGGTCGCGTCGTAGAGTGCCTGCTCCGCACTGGTGAGGTGTTCGACGGCTTTCTGCAGGTGCTCGTACAGGGTTTTGATGGTCGTCGCCCTGTCCCACGCCGCCCGGATGCGGGTCAACCGCTTGAGCCGTGTGTCGGGCTTTTTGGATAACCGCTCCTGCTGGTGGTCCGTGTTGTAGCGGCTCATCAGGGTCGCTTTTTCGCCTTCCGCCTGGTTGTGATGCGCGATCCCGAAGATGCCCGCGGGCCCCACTTCATCGCGGAGGACGGGCAGCAGGTCCGGCATGACTTCATGTTGGAGCGCCACGGCGCGGCGGATGCCTTCGCGCCGCTGGGCGTCCGTGACTTCACCGCCGATCATGGTGACGAGTTGCTTCACGGCCCCGCGGCGCACGGCCGGTTCTTTCTTCCCGGTGATGCTTTCATAGTGCTTGCCCAGGGCGTCCAGGGCACCCGCCAATTTGGTGACGGCTTTGTCCATGGTTTTGCTGCGGTCGGCGGACGCGAGTTCTGCCAATGCCGTGGCGTACCGCTCCAGCGCGTCCAGGAACGCGATGCGCACGGCGTAGGCGTCGTCCGCGACCAGCGGCGTGAAGAGCGCGTCGTCTACCCTGCTGCCGAGTTCGGCCCGTTCGCGCAGTTTGCGCGTGACCACGGCGGCATTGGACGCCGACAGGGTGTCCTTGGCGACGGTAGCGACCATGCTCGTGGCGTGTGCGAAGGTGCTGAGTTGCCGGTCCGTCGGGATGGATTGGCAGCCCGCGGCCCCGGCCATGACGGCAAGCAGCAGAGCGAGTAACAGGCGGAGGGATTTGCGCATAAGAACCTGCCCCGCGCCGGTTCACGCGGGCCCCCGACTATGCCGGTTTTATATCATGGAGTCAAATACCCTGCTTGTGGCGCTGTTTTTGTGAAAACAACCCTGGATCCTCGCGTGCGCAAGGATGACAGCAAGAAAAGACAAGGATCCCTCCCTCCTGTCATTCTCGATCCTCGATTACTAACGTCAAGGACAGGCTATTTTTAATCGAGAATCCAGAGTCTTTGTCGTTTTGAATGAAGGAAAAAGAAAAGGCCTGGATCCTCGCGTGCGCAAGGATGACAAAAAGAACAAGCAAGGATGCCCTCTCCTCCTGTCATTCTCGATCCTCGATTACTAACGTCAAGGACAGGCTATTTTTAATCGAGAATCCAGAGTCTTTGCCGTTTTGAATGAAGGAAAAAGAAACGGCCTGGATCCTCGCGTACGCAAGGATGACAAAAAGAAAAGACAAGAAGGACAGCAAGAAAAAGCAAGGCCGACCTGCCCCTCTCCTGTCATCCTCGACATCTTTAATCGAGGATCCAGGGTCTTTGCCGTTTTGAATGAAAGAAAAAGAAAAGGGCCTGGATCCTCGCGTGCGCAAGGATGACAGAAAGAACAAGCAAGGGTGCCCTCTCCTCCTGTCATTCTTGACATTTTTAATCGAGAATCCAGGGTCTTTGCTGTTTTGAATGAAGGAAAAAGAAAAGGCCCTGGATCCTCGCGTGCGCAAGGATGACAGAGAGAAAAAGCAAGGGTGACAGAAGGAAAAACAAGGATGACAGCAAGAAAAAGCAAGGGTGCCCTCTCCTCCTGTTGTCATCCCCCGGCTTCGGGCGGGGATCCGGACTTAAAAGTAGAAGCGGGTGAGGATGCCGAATGTGCGGGGTTGGCCTACGCGATAGGCGAGGCGGGCGGCGCCGTTGCGTTCGCGGTCGAAGGAGAGTTGCGGGTTTTCGTCCGTGATGTTCTTGATGTAGAGCATGACTTCCCACTCGTTGTACAGCAGGCCCGTGTTGAGGTTGAGGAGGTGGTACGCGTCGAGTTCCATCTGATCCCGGAAATTGTGCGCAGCCATGTCCGCTCCTGTCAGACCCGTTACAAGCCTGGACGGGTAACTGGTGTTTTCCTGGTCGCCGGGCTGCGTGATTTGATCCCCGACAAATTGCCAGGAGGCGGTGACGTAACTTTCCTTGGACTGGAACAGGCCTGGGAACGTATACGTGGCCACCGCGGAGAGTTGCCAGTTGGGTACGGAGGGGATGCGGTTGCCGTCCTTGATGCCGGGCACGTTGGGCACCGTGGAATCGAATTCCGCCTCCACGTAGCTGCCGGCAAACGTCAGCAGCAGGGCATCCGTAGGATGCACGGCGAACTCCAGTTCGCCGCCCATGGTATGCGCTTCGGGCACGCTGACGGTCACCCGCGATGAACATTCCCCGGCATCCACGTTCACGCCCAGGTTGTCGATGTCGGCATAGAACAGCGAGGCATTCAGCGTCACCTTGTCGTATGAGGATTTGAGCCCGACCTCGTAGTTCCAGAGGGTTTCGTCCTTGAACCGCTGGAATCCCCGGTAGGTGTCATAGTCAGCCCTGCACAGCGGCGCATTCAACGGGTCGTTCACGCCGCCTAGCCGGAACCCCTGTGACGCCTGCGCGTTCACGGCCACGCGGTCGGTCACGTCGTAGTTGACCATGAACCGCGGCGTGAAGCCGTTGGAGGAGACGGTGACGTTCTGGTTCTGCGCCGCCGAATTGGAAAAGACTCCGCCCGACCTGAAGGTCTTGTCTTCCTCCCAGTCGTACCAGCGCAACCCGGCGGTCAGGCCGAGGCGGTCGAAGAGCGTGTACGTGGCTTCGCCGAAGACGGCGACCTGCCTGAGGTCGTAGGTCAGATTGGAGTTGTACGGTGAATCCTTGACCGTATATCCGTTGAGCGTGGACGGGTCAAAGAGATACCCATCGTACCCCGGCATGGGCAACCGCTGGGCATAGTCGCGTTTGATATTCGAATAAAAGACGCCTGCCTGCCATTGGAACGGACTGTTGTCGGTAGAAGCGACTCGCACCTCATGGGTCATCTGCTCTAATTCGGTGGTATCCCGCAGGTTGGACGGGATGAGCACCGCTGCAACGGGCAGTTCGAGGTCGACCGCCACACTGCCCGCCAACGCGCTGGAGTCCCGGCTGACCAGCAAGTCGCGCTGGGTGTAGCTGGCCACGTAGGTCGCCTCGATGCGGTCGTTCGGATTCCATTTGATCGTGTTGTCGAGCAGCAGGGTTTCGTCTTCGAAGGCTTCTTCCAACAACAGGAATTGTTGGCGTTTGCCAAGCTGCACGCGGGGCCGCGTGGTGGAATATGGGTTGGCGAACAGGTTGAAGAATTCTTCGCGGTTGAACCCGTCCATGTCGATCGACTGATACACCAGCCGGGGCGTGATGGTGACGTTCGCGGTGGGCTGCCACAACACGGACGCGCGTCCGCCGAAGCGGCCGCCGTCGTTGACGTTGTTGTCGATTTCGCCCGTTGCGCCCAAGGCGTCGATGAACCCGCCGTATCGCGTGCCGTAGCCCACCACGCGCATGGCCGCGTTGTCGCCCAGGGGCGCGTTGACGGCCGCCTTGACGTGCCCGCCGGTCGAACCGCTGTCGATCGTGTTGAGGTCAAATTGCGTCCGCACGTCCTTGACCCCGAGTTGCGGCTTGTTGGTGACGTACCGCACGGTGCCGCCGATGGACCCGGAGCCGAACAGCGTGCCTTGCGGACCCCGCAGGGTTTCCACGCGCCGGACGTCATACAGGTCCAGGTCCGGCGTGAACAGCGAGATCGCAATCGGCGTGTCGTCCAGGTAGACGCCCACCTGCTCCTTGACGCCGGGCTGGTCGCGCACGATCTGGCCGGATGAAATGCCGCGGATGTTCACGACGCTCTGGCCGGGCCCCAGGTTTTGGATGTTCAGGCCGGCGATGTTCCGGGAGAGGGTTTCGAGGTTGAAGGTATTCAGGCGCTGGATGTCGCTTTCTTCCAGCACGTTGACGGAGAAGGGGACGTCCATCACCGTTTCGGTCCGCCTGGTGGCCGTGACCACGACTTCCTGCAGTCGATGGATGTCGGAGACGCTGTGGCTTTGCGGCGTGCCGGCGTCACCCTGTGCAACGGCTTCCCCCACACCCCACGCGATCACCAACGGCAAGAGCACGAGCCACGTTATTCCGTGTTTCCAGCCATACGTTATTGCTTTCCTGGAATGAGCCTGATGATTTTTCATGGTGCGCCTCCCGCAGGTGGGTTTCGTCATCGTCGATGAGAACGTGTGGATCATGTGTGGAGCATGAGGCATCAGTTATAGCAAACCCGTTAGTGGTTTTCCATACGACCGGTGCGGCAGCTACAACTTGCGAGGAAAAAGACCCTGGACCCTCGCGTGCGCAAGGGTGACAGAAAGAGGAATCGGGGATCCAGCGTCTTTGTTTTTGTGAGAACAACAACTCTGGACCCTCGCGTGCGCAAGGGTGACAGAAAGAAAAGACAAGGGTGACCTCCCTCCTGTTGTCATCCCCGACCCCGATCGGGGATCCAGTGTCTTTTGCTGTTTTGAATGAAGGAAAAAGAAAAAGCCTGGATCCTCGCGTACGCAAGGATGACAGCAAGAAAAAACAAGGGTGACAGAAAGAGTAAAATGAGATGCGGCAGCTACAACGACAGAGAGGCCGCTGGGGCTGTTTACCTTGACAAATTTGGAGGGCCGGTGCTAACTGCCTGCATGATGCCGTCTGTGGAACACGCCGCCGATGCTTCCTCGGGTAAGGCCGTGTCACAGTGGTCGGGGCCGCCGCGGGAACAGGCCGTTCAGCGCATGTTTACGGCGATCGCCGCCCGGTACGACCTCAATAATTCCCTGCTCAGTTTCGGGCTTCATCACCGCTGGAAGGCGCTGGCCGCCGGGTCCATTCCCCCCCTCACGCATGGACGCGCCCTGGACTTGGGCGCGGGCACCGGGGACTTGGCCCTCTTGCTGGACCGCCGCATGGGCAAGCACGGCCGGGTGGTGGCGATGGATTTGAACTTCGCCATGCTCCGCGTCGGCGTCGCGAAGATCGCCCGGCGCGGCCTGGCCTCCCGCATCGCGTGTTTCCGCGGGAACGCGGAACGGATCGTGTTCCGCGACGAGACGTTCGACGCGGTCACCGCGGGGTTCTGTATTCGGAACGTGGGCGACCGGCCGCAGGCTTTTCGTGAGATTTACCGCGTGCTGAAACCGGGAGGCCGGTTCGTCTGCCTCGAGTTTTCCCGGCCGGTGCCGGCATGGCTCCGTCGCGCGTATGACTGGTATTCGTTTCATCTCCTGCCCGCGATCGGCACCTGGGTGGCCAAGGATCATACGGACGTGTATCGTTATTTGCCTGAATCCATCCGCACGTTTCCGGATCAGAACGCGTTGGCGGCGATGCTGCGGGAAGCCGGCTTCGGCCGGGTGGAGTATCGCAACCTGAGCGGCGGGATCGTGGCAATTCACGTGGCCGTCAAGTCTGAGCGAGGGTGACTGCAAATGCCTCTACCTCCCCTCACCCCTCCTTACAAAGGAGGGGAAGAGATGCCTCGACTTCGCTCGGGGAAGGAAAAGGCCGAACTTGTGAACGCGTTAGTGAACACAGACAAGGATGAGGCGTGATGGATTCCGTTCTCTACGTCTTCTTGCCGTGCAAGAAGGTGTATCCTACCGGCATTACGTATCTGGCTGATTTCATTCACCGGCGCCGGCCGGAGGTCCGCCAGCAGATTCTGGATCTGTCGCTGTTTCCGCTGGCCGGCCGCACGCGCGCGTTGCGGGAGACCGTGGAATCGTTCCGGCCGGACCTCGTGTGTTTTTCGTGGCGCGACATCCAGATTTTTTCGCCGCATGAGGGGGACGCGTCGCTGGAGCAGGCGTTCAATTTCTATTACGCGAGCAATCCCCTGAAGCGCGTGACGGCGTCGGTCCAGGGCTTGCGCAACCTGTATCGCTATTACCAGGACATCCGCCGGAACCTCTCGTACCCGTGGCTCGTGCACACGGAGTTTCCGGACGTGCGGTTGATGATCGGCGGCGGGGCGTTTACCGCGTTCGCGGACCAGTTGATCGAACGGCTCCCCGATCACATGCTGGGCATTTTGGGCGAAGGCGAGGACGCGATCCTCAAGGTGTTGAACGACGAGCCGCTGACGGATGAACGGTTTATCGTCCGGGAGCACGGGCGCGTGACCAAGGGCGAGAAGCACACGCCGGCTTTGCTGGATTCGTTGACGGTGGACCTGCCGTACCTGACGTCGATTTTTCCGCAGTACCGCGAATACGTGGGGGACTGTATCGGGGTGCAGACGAAACGGGGCTGCCCGTATGACTGCGCGTTTTGTTTGTATCCGTACATCGAGGGCAAGCGCGTGCGGTACCGGCCGCCCGAGAACGTGGTGCATGACCTGGCCCAGTATTATCACCAGTGGGGGGCGCGGCGGTTCTGGTTTACGGATGCGCAGTTCATTACGGGGAAGGATGCGTATCCGCAATGCACGGAGATCCTGGAACGGATTATTCGTGAGGGGTTGGCGATTGAATGGTCGGGGTACGTGCGCACGTCGCTGATTTCCGCGGACCTGGCGAAGCTGATGGTCCGGTCCGGCGTGGGCGACCTGGAAGTGGCGATTACCGCGGGATCACAGCAGGTGTTGAACAGTTTGCACATGGGCTTCAAGCTGGAACACCTGTATGACGGCTGCCGGTATTTGCAGGAAGCGGGATTTGCGGGCCGCGTGATCCTGAATTATTCCCTCAACTCGCCGGAGGAAACCGAAGAGACGCTTTTACAAAGTATCGAGTCGTATAAGGTGGTGGCGTCGATTCTTGGGGAGGACCGGGTATTCCCGCTGATGTTCTTTCTTGGCGTTCAGCCGAATACGGACCTGGAACAACGGTTGTTGTCCGACGGCTACCTGTCGGCGGGCTACAATCCCCTCAGCCTCACGCCGTGGAACATCAAGAAGATGCTGTACAACCCCGCGCCGCTGAACAAACTGATTGCGAAGGCCTGCCTCGCGGCCTGGAACCGGAAACATGGGAGCCGCGACCCGCGGCCCTGGTCCGGCAGTCTGAGTCAAAGCGCCACGCAGGATCACGGCCATACGTACGCGGACCAGAGCCTGTCCAAAGGCCTGGAAGCCAACTCGGGCCGGGATGCCCTGCTGACCCTGGAAGAACTGTTGCGGTCCCGCCCGTCGGTGCGGCAACGCGCGTCGTAAGGGGGATCTGCGGGAGTTGGATGCGTGCGGGATTCCCGCGGCCGTCACTCCGTAATCGTGAATTCCATGGTGCCGATCACGTTGGGATCGTACAGGTCCTGGCCGGGACTTTCAAAATAGAGCTTGACGAGATATTTGCCTTGTTTCCAGCCGTTTTCGGGTCGGTAGATTTCCAGGTACCCCGCCTTTTCATTCATTTCCATGAACAGGGCGTCGGTACCCGTCAATTTTTCTGACGGCGTCTTTCCGTCCGGCATGTGAAACCATGCCGCCCGGTATTGCGAGGGCGCGTCGAGGGCCGAGACCGCAAAAACGAGATAGAAGATGTCCGTGTCCGCCGGAAATTCGGACGCGCCGGGGTCCACCGGTTCCACGTAGGCGTCATCCGTCATCCATCCTTGCCGGCCGAACGTGTCCCAGGGCACCTCGATGTCCCGGGCCATGGCGATCCATTTGAAGGCGGATTGGGGACGCTGCCAATTTTCCTGATCCAGTGCCATCAGTTCGGTCGTGGTGGTCACGCTTCCTTCACTCTCTTTCGTGGCTGCCTGGGGCGCGAAGCCTTTGTCTTCTTTCCCTACGGCCATTGCGGGCATCACGAGGGCGAGCAGAAGTATGACGAGGCCGATGCGGCTGAGGGGTCGGTCAACGCGATGTACGCAATATGCGGATGATGGTTCTTTGGTCATGATATCTCTGTCCCGGTCAAGGCTTGTCCCCAGTATTACTTTACCCCTCCGGCGGCGTTTTCGCAATCGTTTGCGGATTCCGGATGCGTTCGGAACGGTAAAAGAAAGAAAAAGGCAAAGACGCTGGATCCTCGATTACTAATAGCCTGTCCTTGACGTTAGTAATCGAGGATCGAGGATGACAGAGGGGGAGAGTCACCCTTGTCTTTTCCTTCTGTCACCCTTGCGCACGCGAGGGTCCAGAGTTGTTGTCTCACAGAAAGAAAAAGGCAAAGACCCTGGATCCTCGATTACTAGATGTCGAGGATGACAGAGGGGAGAGTCATCCTTGTCTTTTCCTTCTGTCACCCTTGCGCACGCGAGGGTCCAGAGTTGTTGTCTCACAGAAAGAAAAAGGCAAAGACGCTGGATCCTCGATTAAAGATGTCAAGGATGACAGAGGGGGGGGGGAGGGTCAAGGATGACAGATAAAGGCGAAAGACAAGATAACGACGCTGGATTCTCGATTACTAATAGCCTGTCCTTGACGTTAGGAATCGAGGATCGAGGATGACAACAGGGGGAGAGTCGGGAATTACGGCGGGGGGGCGGCGACGCGGGTGGCGGCGATGGTGCGGCGGCGGCGTTCGACGATGCCGTCGGCGATTTCGGTGAGGTGTTGTTCCAGAATCAGGCGAAGTGGGCTCCCGCTGCGATAATCGGCCGGGGCCATGAAATGCACGCGATCGGCATGGTGCGCGAGGTCGTAACATTTTTTGAATGACCGGCGCGTAGGATCGTCCGGGTTGTACACAGCCACGGCAAGGCCACCGTGCTTCTTGATGACGGTGAAACACGGCACGTCGGTCGGGCCGTCGCCCACGTAGATCATATGCGAGAACGGGACGCGCCGGGCCTCTTCCGGCATGTGGTCGTTCACGTCCTGCCCCGGGTCCAGCAGGTTTTTGTTGACCCGGAAGAGGTATTGCGTTTTTTGCGTATGACTGATGGTGCGCTTGGGGAAACTGATGCGCCCGTCGGCTTCATCGAACTGGCATCCCCAGATGGCTTTGGTCCACTTCGCGATCTCGCTGCCTGCCAGGATCGCTTCCAACCCCGAACTGACCACGTAGTGTTCCAAATGAATGTCCCATTCCTCATATTTGGGCTGTTGGATGACGGCGTTCAATTCGCCGAAACAGTCCGGGATGCCGGGAAAAAACGTGAGTTGCGTGCCCATCCCTTGGAGGTCCTGGTTGGAAAGGGTGCGGATCGCGTCGTGCTCCAGCATCCGCTTCATATACGCGAGTTCCTGGTCATAGCCGTGTTGCTTGATGAGCGCGGTACAGCTTTCCCAGAAGGCCTGCGGATCAATCCCGGCGTGCGGCAGGATCGTCTGATCCTGCATGTACTGCGGGCTCAGGGTGTGATCGAAATCGTAGATGACGGCAACAATGTTTTGTGGTTCGGACATGCCTTCCCCTTCCGTCATCCTTGATTACTTCTTCTGTCATTCCTGTAGATGTTCACTCATTCGCTGACAGCATGGTCCGCCTAAGCAGGGACAACCTCGTTCTTTTCCTCCCCTTTGTAAGGGGAGGATAGGTGGGGTAGAGTCGCAGGCTTCGGGCGCCTTGGCACCAAGCCCTTCCGGGGCCTGCTCTACCTCCCCTTTCCTCTACCTCCCCTTCGCCCCTCCTTACAAAGGAGGGGAAGGGAAAGGCCAAACGTGTCAACGAATGAGTGAACATCTACAATTCCCGATCCTCGATTACTCACGTCAAGGACAGGCTATTTTAATCGGGGTCAGGGACTGACCGACTCAGGGTATTTTCACACCAATGAAACATGGCCAACGGGACCGGTTCGCCGGGAACGTAACTCAGAAGATCGCCTTGACCAGTTCTTGTATGCTGCGGTGCATGTCCGCGTCGTCCGTGATGGGCTGGATGACTGCCACCTCACAGGCCCGCTCCGGAGTCACGCCTTGCCGCATGAGGGTGCCGGCGTAAATGAGCAGTCGCGTGCTGACGCCTTCTTCGAGCCCGTGGTTGCGCAGGGTCCGCACCTTGCCCCCGAGTTTGACGAGCCGGTGGGCCACGTCCTTGGCCACGCCGGCTTCATGCTCGATGATTTTCGTTTCCACGTCCGCGGGCGGATACGTGAACTCAATGGCCATGAACCGCTGTTTGGTGCTTTGCTTCAATTCCTTGAGCACGCTCTGGTAGCCGGGGTTGTAGGAAATCACGAGCATGAAGTCATCGACCGCTTCGATGACCTGCCCGCGTTTTTCGACCGGCAGAAACCGGCGGTCGTCACCGAGCGGGTGGACGACCACGGTGGTGTCTTTTCTGGCTTCGACGATTTCATCCAGGTAGACGATGGCCCCGTGTTTCACCCCGAGCGTCAGCGGGCCGTCCATCCATATGGTCTCTTCGCCCTTGAGGAGATACCGGCCCACCAAGTCCGACGCGGTCAGGTCCTCATGGCAGGCCACCGTGATCAGCGGGCGCTTGAGCCGGTAGGCCAGGTGTTGCACGAACCGGGTTTTGCCGCAGCCCGTCGGGCCTTTGAGCATCACCGGCAGATGTTGTTGCGCCGCAATGTCCGCGAGCCCGATTTCCCCGTTGATCTCTTCATAAAACGGCTCTTCGGCAATCCGGTATTGTTCGACGTCGATTTCGTGGCCTTTCACGCGGCTGCTCTTTTCGTCCAAGGGGCTAGCGCTTCGCGCCGAACGCTCCGATGATCTGGTTTCGTTCAAAGATACCGCCGACTTCTTCATGGTTGGGACCATAAAACCGGCCTTGGAGCTCGGGGGTATCGAAGTCCGCCCCGAACCGGCCGTCCCTGACCGGCAGGTTCTGCCACGTCATATTCGGATAGATCTGCCGTCCATCTACCTCGGGGTTGGAATTTTGGAGGTTGGTGAGGAACACGTCGATGTTCTCATTCATGAAATCATAGGTGAGCGCGGCATGGCCCCGCACGCCTATTCCGACTGCGGCGGCATGGCTGATTCTCCCGGCGATCACGACTCCCGTCCACGTGGCGCCGCCGTCGACCGGATTCGTATCCGTCGCCATCCCGGAGGAAATGGCCAAGCCATACTGCTCCCCGGTCAGCACCCGCTGATAGTCTCCATAGCGGATGATCCCATGCGTGATGGTATTGAGTTCCGCGCTAAACGTACTGTACTGCATCCAGCCTTCATACGACAGCATATCCGTATCCACTTCCACGTGCTCACTCCGCAGGCTGTCCGTGCGTAAAAACGCGCCCAGGGCCACGCCCCGGTAGCGTTCCAGCGCACTGATTTCCGCATTCCCGGCAAAAAACCCTAAAGCCTCGGCCTCGGCGCTGGTGCCCAAGATGATCCGGAGATACGGCTGGCCTAATATGTTGGAGAGACACGCTGTCCGGCCACAGGACGTGTGGCCACGGATTCGTTCTTCCTGCCTGTCACCGGGCGCGAACACGAGATCGCTGACCAGTAACGAATTGCGCGCCGCCCGGACCGCGCTCAACTCCATGATTGCCGTCTCCCGGTCCAGCGGCTCCCCCATCATCGGGAGCAGGCCGCCCCCGCCGCAGCCGTTTAGGACCAGCACAAGGCCGATTGCCATGAGGAATCGAGATCGTTTCATCAGGCCCTCTCCTTTACGTTCGGGCACGCCCAAGACCAGATTCTCATGTCTGCCGGTGAAAGGTAGCCAACTTACGTATCATCGTCAACTGTGCCTCACAGCGCCGTTTTGGGAGGCGCATCCCTGCTTCGCCTTGTCTCTCCGCGAGGGGCGTGGTAGTATGGTCTCTGTGGGGTGTTCTGTTGCAGCCCTGCGAATTCCACCAACGTCCATTCTTCATCTCTTCATCATTACGATCCACTGAGGTAGACGGTTTTCATGGCCCACGGCCCGACGGCAGGTCCTATGCTTCAGCAATATTCGGATACGGCATCCCCTTCCGGCTTTTCTCCCGCGTCTCCGCTGAGCGAAGAGGGCCGGCGCTGCTCGGCCGTGCATCATGCCCTGCAAACGGCAGGGCTGTTCGAGTCTTCACCGGCCTGGCGCGTCTCACCCGTTCCGTTCCAGTTGACTGCAGATGAGGTGTCGTTCTTCGAGGACCTGGGCGTCCGGCTCTGGTCGTTTTCGAAGGCGCTCAACCGGCTGTATCTGGAGAGCGTCAAGGGCCGGCAACCGTTCTGGGTGCACCAGTACCTGGATCAAGGCAAGCCGCCGGCCCTGTTGGAGTATGCCCGCATGAAACGGTTTCGCGAGGCGCTCCCCCGGGTGATCCGGCCCGACGTCATCCCGACCGAAGCCGGGATGGCGATCACGGAGTTGGACTCCGTCCCCGGCGGTATCGGGATCACGGGCAGTTTGTCCGCGGCTTATGCCGAGTTGGGTGATACGCTGGTCGGCGGAGCCGACGGCATGATCGAGGGCTTTGCCGGGCTGTTCCGGTCCGGAGACCCTTCGACAGGCTCCGCCGGCGAGACAGCGGGTTGTGTCGCTATCGTGGTGTCCGATGAGGCCGAAGATTACCGGACCGAAATGGACTGGGTAGCGTGCCGGCTCCGGTCCGTGGGAATGAACGTGTATTGCGTGCATCCCCGGGACCTGCGGTTCAGCGAGGACGAAGGTTCGTTCTCCCCTGCGTTGTTCGCACGTACGCCTTCCGGGGAACGGCCCGTCTCGCACGTCTACCGGTTTTTTGAACTCTTCGACCTGGAAAACGTTCCGAAATCCGAATTGCTTCTGTACAGCGCCAAGAAGGGCCGGGTGGGCGTGACGCCGCCGTATAAGCCCTGGATGGAGGAGAAGCTGGCTTTCGCGCTCCTGCATCACCCCATGTTGGCGGGTTTCTGGTCCGACGCGCTGGGGCCGGCCGGGTTCGAGCATCTCCGGCAGATCATGCCCCGGACTTGGGTCGTGGACCCACGCCCCTTGCCGCCGTCCGCGATCATCCCGGACCTCACGCTTGACGGGAAGGCCGTGTCCGATTGGCGACAGTTGGCCCGGGCCACGCAGAAGCAGCGACAATACGTGTTGAAGCCGTCGGGGTTTTCGGAATTGGCCTGGGGCAGCCGCGGGGTGATCGTGGGGCATGATATCCCGCAATCCGCCTGGGCGGCGAAGCTGGAGCATGCGCTGGATGCCTTTACCTCGACGCCCTACGTGTTTCAGGCGTTCCACAAGGGCCGGTCGTATGAGATGACCTATTGGGACGAGCGCACGGGGCAACTTGAATCGATGGAGGGGCGGGCCCGGTTGTCCCCGTATTATTTCGTGTCCGGCGACGAGGTGACGCTCGGCGGGATTCTGGCGACGGTGTGTCCCAAGGACAAAAAGTTGCTGCACGGGATGCGCGATGCCATCCTGGCGCCGTGCGCGAAACCGGCCGGCCAGGAAGACGTGACGGCCTGAACGGATGGCGCGGCGACGAAGGTAGAAGAAGGCACAGGACGCCCCATGCCCTCGATCACGTTGTATCATACTGAATGGTGTCCGGAATGTGCTCTGGTCCGAAGCCGGCTGGATGAGTTGGAGATCGAGTATAAAAGTGTTATTGTTCCGTCAGTCCGCCCGTTCCGCAAACAGGTGTTTGAGGTCTCGGGACAGTATTACGTGCCCGTCCTGGTCGATGGAGACACCGTCCTGACGGAAACACCGGACATTCTGGCTCGCCTTGACGACCTGGCGTCCGGATAGAGAACACAACCACGGGTGTTCCCCCAGAGATGCGCACCCCCCTACCACTCCGAGTCACGAGGCATACCGATGGATGATTGGAAACGTATCCTGGCCAAGAGCATCACCAAACCCGGCGATTTGGCGAAACATCTCGGCGTGGACCCCAAAGAGGTGGAGCAGGTCGTCGGTCCGTACCCGATGCGGATCACGCCCACGGTGCTCGCCATGATCAAGGAACCGGGCGACGCGATCTGGAAACAGGTCGTGCCGGATGCCGTTGAGATGGACGACTTCGACGCGCCAGACGATCCCCTGGAAGAAGATACCGACAGTCCCGTACCGCACCTGGTCCATCGCTATCCGGACCGCGTGCTGTTGATGGTCACGAATCAATGTCCGATCTACTGCCGGTTCTGTACGCGCAAGCGGCTGGTCGGCAAACCGGGGTTTTTAAAGAAAGGCGAACTGGATCAAGCCATCGCCTATCTCCGCGAGCATACGGAAGTCCGTGACGTGATCCTCTCCGGCGGCGATCCCCTGTTGTTGCCGGATCACCTGATCGAACGCATCCTGAAAGCGCTTCGCACCATTCCGCATCTCGAACTCATCCGGTTCGGCACCCGCGTGCCCGGGACGCTGCCCCAGCGCATTACCCCGGAACTGTGCGAGATCGTCAAGCAGTATCATCCAATCTATATGAACCTGCATTTCAATCATCCCGACGAACTCACCCCGGACGTGAAAGCGGCCTGCGGACGCCTGGCTAACGCCGGCGTGCCCTTGGGCGCACAAACGGTGTTGCTGAAGGGGGTGAACGATGATCCGGACGTGATGAAGCGGCTCATGCACGAACTCCTGCTGGCCCGCGTGAAGCCGTATTATCTGTACCAGGCCGACCTGACCAAGGGCACCAACCATTTCCGCACAACCGTGGAAACGGGCTTGTCCATCATCCAGTCGTTGCAAGGGCACACCAGCGGCATGGCCGTTCCACATTTCGTGATCGATGCCCCGGGCGGCGGCGGGAAAATTCCGCTGTTGCCGTCCGACTATCTGCTCAACCTGGATGAGAACGGTGCGGTCCTGAAAAATTACGAAAACAAGACCTACCATTATCCGCAGCCCGACGCGGGTCGCCTACGAGAACTCCCGATGGTCGCCACTTCCGCTTCCGAGGGACGGTGCAGCCTGGGCACCATGGACGAATAACGATGGGCGGGACGCTCCAGCACGGAATTCTGTCCGACACTCACCTGAAGCACCTGATTGCCGAAGAATCCATTTCTGCGAATCCTCCGATTGAGGATAGCCAAATTCAGCCCGCAAGTTTGGATTTGCGCCTCGGGACCAAAGCCTACCGGCTGATCAGCAGCTTCCTCCCTTCCCGGCCCGAGATCAAGACACGGCCCTACCAACAACCTGCAACCTTCCTGGACTTGCTGAAACATTATCAGGATGAGGGGCTGGTCATGTTTGAAGTCGATCTCACCGAGGGGGCCATACTGGATAAAGGAAACGTCTACCTCGTGCCATTATTGGAACGCGTGAGCCTGCCCCCACACGTTCGCGGCCGGGCCAACCCGAAAAGTTCCACGGGTCGCCTGGATATTTTCACGCGGCTCATCACGGACCTGCATGCGGGGTTCGACGAGGTGCCGGCCGGCTATCAGGGCGGTCTCTACCTGGAAATCGTCCCCCGGTCGTTTACCATTCGCGTGCAGACCGGGTTGACGTTGAACCAACTCCGGCTCCTGACCGGCCGGCCCACGGTCTCCGATTCGCATTTACTCCGCCGTTTGCACCGTTCGACCAAAGTGCTTTACCACAATGATGAGGACCCGGGGGAATCGCGTCCCCTCGCCGCCCAGGAGATACGGGTGGATCACGGCCTTTTTCTAGGGATCGACTTACGGGGCTCCGGCACGGACCGTGAGGTCGTGGGGTACCGGGCCAAAAAAAACAGTCACGTGGTCGATCTGTCCAGAACCGGGCATTATTCGGCCTTGGACTTCTGGGAGCCCATCTACCGGCAGCACAACAATACGTTGTTGCTCGAGCCCGAGGAGTTTTATATCCTGGCTTCGCATGAACGCATCAAAGTGCCCGCAGGGTACGCGGCCGAAATGGTGGCCTATGAAGCGGCATTCGGGGAATTGCGCACCCACTACGCCGGGTTCTTCGACCCGGGTTTCGGCGCCGGGGACGGGCCGCGGAAAGGCACTCAGGTCGTGCTGGAAGTCAGGTCGCATGACGTGCCGTTCTTGATTCACGACGGCCAGACGTTTTTCAAGGTCGTCTATGAGAAGATGTTGGACCTGCCGGAACGCCTGTACGGGGCCTCCCTCGGGTCCAGCTATCATCAACAGGGGCTCACGCTCAGTAAACATTTCAAGTGGTAGCGCATGATACCCGAGACGAAACCGCCTGATCCTTCGCACGCTTCCGGGCCGTCCGAGCCACCTGAGCCCCCCAAGCGGCAGGTGCCCGGGGTCCCCGTGGGTCCGCCGCGCCAGGATTCGGACGTGGACCAGGAAGCGCACGAAGCCCTGCAAATGAAAGTGGCCATGAAGATGGTGGGCTCCGCCATGGTCTTCATCGGGTTCATCCAGGTCTTCATGTCCGCCAGCACCGGTGCGGAGATTTCCATCTTTCCCATGATCCTGTATTTTGCGGGCCTCGCCCTGTGGGCGTATTCGTCCGTCAGGATCCCCTTTGTCCGGTATGCGGTTATCGCCTTTTCTCTCTTCTGCATCGTCGCCTTCATCAACATCGGCGAAGTGCTCTTCTGGCACAAATACGTCATTTACTGGGGCACCATCGCCATGGTGGTTTACTTCATGTTCCAGAACCCGATGAAACCCTCCAAACCGTCGTAGCGGCTTGGGACATCCAACATCTTCTCCCTTCCGGGACATGGCCTTCTCGATCGCCGTTGTGATTCCCACCTTGAACGAGGAACGCGTGTTGTCGCGGACGCTGCTTTCGTTGCGACAGTTGCGTTTCGATGAAGTCGTGCTCGTGGACGGCGGGAGCCTGGACCAGACGGTGTCCATTGCGCGGGGCCAGTTGCAGGGGCTCAGCCTGCAGCCCGCGAAGATGCTTGTCGCGGAGCAGGGGCGGGCCAGGCAAATGAATGCCGGGGCCCAAGCCACGCATTCCGACGTGCTGGTGTTCCTGCATGCCGATACGCTCCTGCCGCCGGAAACGCGCACCGAGATCGAGCGCGTCATGGAGAACCCCAAGTACGTGGGAGGCCGTTTCGACGTCCGGTTCGAGGACGATCGCGGGTGGGCATGGGTGATCAGCCGTCTGATCAATTGGCGCTCGCGATGGTCGGGCATCGCCACGGGGGATCAGGCGTTGTTCGTCCGTCGTTCCGCATTCGACACCCTGGGCGGGTTTGCCGACGTTCCCCTGATGGAAGATATCGAGTTGACGCGGCGACTCAACCGCCTGGGCTCCTTTGCAGCCTTACGCGTCACGGTGACGACGTCGTTCCGGCGATGGCAGCGACAGGGGACTCTCCTCACCATTCTGCAGATGTGGTTCCTCCGCTTTTTGTACTGGATGGGCGTCCCGCCCAGAATGTTGCAGCATTGGTATGGCGCAATCCGGTAACACCGGCTCATCGCGTCGGGACCACCGCAAACGGAGCGGCGGCCCGTCTTCGCGACCCGTCGCAGGACGACGTCCTGTGCCTGCGGAGGGCGCGATCATTATTTTTGCCAAGGCGCCGGTGCCCGGCACGGTCAAGACGCGCATGTGCCCGCCCCTGGCACCCGATGAGGCGGCGAGCCTGCACGGGAGTCTGGTCATGGATGTCGTGGAACGTACCAAGTCGCTACGAGGGGTCGATAGATTCCTGGCCTGCTCGCCCGGGATGGACCACCCGTTCTTTCAAGCACTGGCGGCCCGGCACCGTATCCGTTTATGCGACCAGGTGGGTGCGGATCTTGGACAGCGCATGGATCATGCGCTCACTGCCGTGTTCAACCGCGGGTACGCCCATGCCGTGCTTGTCGGGACGGACATTCCCAACCTGGCCGCCCGGCACTATGAACGCGCGAAAGCCCTCTTGCAGACGACGGACGTGGTGTTGGGGCCTACGGAAGACGGCGGCTATTATCTGGTCGGAGCCACACGCCCCGTCCCCGCACTCTTCGCCGATATTTCCTGGTCGACCGGCGAGGTACTCGCTCAAAGCCGGGCCCGCGCCGACCGGGCGGGGCTGGTTGTCGGGCTGCTGGATCCCGAACGTGATCTCGATACGTTCGACGACGTGCAAGCCTTCCTGCGCGAAGACGCCGGCCCAAAGACGTTGTCTACCCGAACAAGCAACGTGTTGCACACGTTGATCCAACGGCATGGGAACTCCTCACCTGAATAACCGAAGTGCCAGCGAATTAGTGAACATCTACAAGGATGACCTCCTCCTGTCATTCTCGATCCTCGATTCCTAACGTCAAGGACAGGCTATTTTTCATCGAGAATCCAGGGTCTTTGCTGTTTCGAATGAAGGAAAAAGAAACAGCCCTGGATCCTCGCGTGCGCAAGGATGACAAAAAGAAAAAGCAAGGATAACAGCAAGAGACATACAAGGAATTAGTGAACACATACAGGAATGACAAAAAGAGACGGCAAGGGATGACCGAAGAAGAATGTCGAGATTCGGGACCGGGGCGCGGCCGGTCCTCAGGCACCGGAACTTGGCGGCATACGATGCCGCCGCTACAATGGCTTTGAGGAGGCGCTTGAAGATACAGGTGCCGGACTGCGGGATCACCGCAATGTTCCATTCAATTCGACGGAAGGAAGCACGGCCATGGACCCGAAAGTCGCCCTGATTACCGGTGGCGCGCGCGGTATCGGAAAAGGCATTGCCCTCGAACTGGCAACACGGGGATGGTCCGTTGCCATTTGCTATCGAACCAGCGAACGGGATGCCGCTGCGGCCACTCAGGCTATCGTCGAGCGAGGCGGTCACGGGTTCGCCGTTCGTTGCGACGTGTCCGATCCCGCGGCCTGCCGGGACTTGGTCCGGCAGGTTGAAGCGCGCTGGGGGAAGATCGACGTCTTGGTGAACGGGGCAGGACCGTATCACCGGGTCAATCTGTTCGACGAAACCCCGGAAGGCTGGGCGGACATGTTTACCAATAACCTGCACCCGGTTTTTTATTTGGCCCAGACGGTTGCGCCCGGCATGAAAGCGCGACGGTACGGTCGCATCATCTCGTTCGGCATGGCCAACGCGGACAAGATGGAAGCCCAGCCTATGGTCACGGCGCATTATATCGCCAAGGCGGGCATTCTGATCCTGACCCGGACTCTGGCGAAACTGTTGGCCCCGCACGGAATTACGGTCAATGCGATTTCACCGGGCTTTATTGATTCGGGAAGCGCCCCGCCGGGAGAACTGGATGGGATGGCGAAAAAAATTCCGGCCGGGGCCATCGGCGAAGTGAACGACGTGGTCTCGGTGGTGACGTATCTGTTATCCGATGAGGCCCAGTACGTGACGGGCACGAACATTCACGTCAGCGGCGGCTGGGGCCTGTAACGCGGCTCATGCTGCGCCCCGCTCATCGCGTGAGTCTTTCCAGTCCAATCCGAACACGTCCCCGAACCATCGCGCGATCCGGTCACGGACTTCGTTCGGCTCGACCTTCCCCTTCAGCACTTCGGCCATGGACGTGACGCGGCAGCCTTCAATGCCGCACGGCACGATCCCGGCATACGGCGCGAGATCGACCGTGACGTTCAACGCAAAACCGTGCAAGGTCACGCCACGAGTGATTTTCACCCCCATCGCCGCGATTTTCGCCAAGGGCCCGCCGGGGTTGACGGGGTCCTGCACCCAAACCCCGACGAACTTGTCCACGCGCCGGCCTGTGATCCCCCAGTCCGACAATACACGAATGATCACCTCTTCCAACATGCGCATGTACGCTTTCGGGCCCGGACAAAAGTGTTTGAGTTTCACGATCGGGTACCCGACGACCTGCCCGGGTCCGTGGTACGTCACGGACCCACCGCGCTCACTGGCAATCACCCGAAGACCGTGCACCCCGGATGCTGCGCCTGCCCCATTCCAATGCGCGTCCTTGGCGGTCCGGCCGAGCGTCAGCACGGGCTCGTGTTCCAGCAACACCAACGTATCCGGCCGCACGTCTGAAACCCGTTCTTCGTGAAGACGCCATTGGAGCCGGCGCGCCACGTCATAGTCCGTCAGCGGAAGCGAGAGGATCTCACCGGGAAACCCCGAACGCAAACCGGGTCGCGGTGTCAACGAGGAGAAAGGATCCATGCAGGAGCGATCTTACGCCTGCTCCACTGCGGGACGCAAAACCCGTGAATGGCTCTGGAGGGCTTTCAAAAACAACGGCGAAATTCTGATGATGAGCAGGAGGGCTGACTGGGAGTAGACGGATCTACTCCCAGCAGTGTCGTTAAGCGGAGAGAAGAATTACCTCTTCTTGGCGGGCGCTTTCTTCTTGGCAGCTTTCTTGGCAGGAGCTTTCTTCTTCGCAGCCTTCTTGGCCGGGGCCTTCTTAGCTGGCGCCTTCTTGGCTGGCGCCTTCTTCTTCGCAGCCTTTTTGGCGGGCGCTTTCTTCTTCGCAGCCTTCTTGGCCGGCGCTTTCTTCTTTGCTGTTGCCAAAAGTCTCACCTCCTTCCAGCGTTGCGGCAATAATGATGAACGACTCTCTTGTTCATCGAGTCACGTGTCTCCGGACTTGTTATCCGGAAGCGTTCACGGACTTTTCGGTTGATTCCACGTTAGCAAAGGTATTCGGTCCAACTTTTTTGAAACGGGGGTCTCGTTTGAGCGAGGTGGCAATCGACGTGACCGGTGTTTTTCCTCTGATCTGCATCCCACCCTCAAGGAGACGCTGACATAATTCTTTGGCATGCATGGATCCTCGCGTTTCCCGGAAAATGATGAACGCGGCGTCCGGAACGCTCATCCCAACGTATTTGCTTCGCCCCAGAAGGATTTCCTTGGATTGATCCGTGACATCCGTGACCGGTAGTGGTGGAGCACCCGTTTCATCCGAAATGATTTGGCTGGAGAGACTGGCCAGTTTCGCTTTGTCAGCTTCAACTCGATAGAGCGTCTTTGCCAACTCCAAGTATTTCTCAATGGTCGCAATTTCTTCATTGAGCCTCTCCCTTTTTTTCTTGAAGTCTTTGAGTTTGGTTTCATACGCAGTTATACGCTGCTCCAAGCCGACGATAATATCCTTGAGTTCATCTTTGATTTCTTCCATGTCTAAAGCAAGCTTGATGTTCGCTTGCTTTTAACAAAGTTTTAAAAGCAAGTCAATATGAAATGTTTGCATTTTTATGAATATATAAATGAGTAAATTTTCATGGAAATTCAATTTTATTTTATTTCAGTCATACAGTCACTATATGAACTTGCTGTCATGTAATATTTCTAAGCCTATATTTTGTTACTATTTAAGGTAATTCCACAAAATAAAGGGTAGATATCTTTCCCTCGTTGTGCGTGGACGAAACCACACGACAACCTCTCTTTTGGGTGTGTTGTCGCGCATTTCACGCCTGTGATAGAGTTTTTTTCTCAATCCTTCGCCCACCCTTGCCATGACCATGCTGACCCCGACTAATCTCGTTGCGCTTGATTTTCCGCATATGGCTTCCCTGGTGGAACGACTGGGTTGGCCCGCCTACCGAACCCGTCAAATCCTTCAGTGGATCTACCAGTACCGTATTCGCGAGATCACCGGGATGAGTAATCTTTCACTTCGGGACCGGGAGACGCTGGGGCGAGAAGCCGTTCTTGAACGGTTGGCGACGCCCACGCTTTTCCAAAGTGCGGATGGGACCAGGAAATTCCTGTTTTCCCTGAAAGACGGGCTCACGGTGGAGAGCGTGCTGATCCCCGACGGAGAACGGTTGACTCAATGCGTGTCCACGCAGGTCGGGTGCACCCTGGATTGCGGTTTTTGCGTGACGGGACAAATGGGACTCAAACGAAATCTGAAGGCGCATGAAATCGTCGATCAGATTTTGACGGCCCAGGACCAACTCCGGCCCGGCGACCGGATCTCGTCCCTGGTGTTCATGGGCATGGGCGAACCGCTGGCGAATTGGGACGACCTGTCGGAGGCCCTCGCCCGGCTGACCGATACCGAATGGGGTGTGGGCTTTCCCAAACGACGCATCACGATTTCCACGGCGGGGTTTTCGCCACGGTTTCACGACGTCGCCCGGCTCGGGGTGAACCTGGCCGTGTCGTTGAACGCCACCACGTCCGAGCAGCGAGACCGGCTCATGCCGATGATGAATCGCTTACACCCCCTGGCCGACCTTCTCGATGCATGCCGGGCGTATCCCATCCCGGCAAACCGGCACTTGACGTTCGAATACGTGTTGCTACAAGGCGAGAACGATTCCACAGCCGACGCCGTCCGCTTGAGCCGGCTGCTTCACGGCATCCGGTGCAAAATCAATCTCATTCCGTTCAATGAATTTCCGGATAGCCCGTTCCGCCGGCCGGCGGACCCCGTCATTGCGGCGTTCCAGACGATCCTCCGGCAAAAGGGCCATGACGTATTCGTCAGACAGAATCGCGGGCGTGACGTCCTGGGTGCCTGCGGGCAACTCGGAACCCTGCCCGCGCGAACAGGACCCGCGTCTCTTTCAGCAGGAACCTGATGCCAAACCTGCACCTGCTCCCTCTTTCCCGCGACCTGCGGAACAAAACCGCGAACCTGCGTGACTTCTTTCACCGGTTGGACGGCGTACTGGTGGCGTTTTCCGGTGGCGTCGACAGTACGCTCATGCTCAAGATTGCGACGGACGTGTTAGGCGACCGGGCGATTGCCGTGACCGCGGCGTCGCCGACCCTGCCGCACGAGGAGTTGGAAGCCGTTCGTCAATTGAGTGACGAAATTGGAGCGCGGCTGATCGTGGCCTCGACGAATCAACTGGATCTCGAGGAATTCGTCCGGAACGACTCAATGCGCTGCTACCATTGCAAAACCGATTTGTACCGGCTGTTGGCTCCCGTCCAACAGGATACGGGCATTGCCACCATTGTCGACGGCGCGCACGTGGACGACTTGGGCGATGACCGGCCGGGGATGCAAGCGGCCCGGGAGTTCGGGGTCCAAAGCCCGCTGGTCGAAGCCGGGTTTGGCAAGGCCGACGTGCGGACGCTGGCCAAGACCCTGGGCCTCTCCAACTGGGACAAACCCGCAGCCGCATGTCTGTCCTCACGGATTCCGCGAGGCACGAGGATTACCGCACAGAAATTACGGCGCGTGGAACAAGCCGAACGGGTGTTGAAGGAAGAAGGGTTCCGGCAAGTGCGCGTCCGGGATCATGACAGTCTGGCGCGCATCGAGGTGGACCGCCATGAACTTCCGGCCCTTCTCGATCCAATCCGGCGCGACCACGTCACCCGGCGCCTGAACGCTCTCGGATTCCAATTCGTCACGGTGGACCTGGAAGGCTACCGTTTGGGCGGACGCGTGAGGTAAACGCTTACTTTTGGGATTCACCGGCGGCGACGGCTTGGACGGCTTCCCGGGCGAGGCGGCGATGATCGTCGTCCGAGAGACTTCGCGCCAGAACTTTTTCCGCCACCGTCAATGCCAGGTCCGCGGCTTCGTTCCGAATGTCCTGAAGGACTTTGCGCCGTTCCCGCTCGATTTCCTGGGTCGTCTCAGCCTGGATCCGTTCCGAATCAGTGCGTAGCCGTTGCTCGTTCTCTTCCAGCAGCCGTTGAGCCTTGGCTTTGGCTTCCGCCACGATCGCCTCGGCTTCCTGCGCGGCACCGCTCAGTTTCGCTTCGTAGTCAGCCAAACGTTGTTCGGCCGTCAGCCGGTTCTGTTCCGCTTGCTCGATGCTGTCGCGGATCTTGCGTTCACGCGTTTCCAGCGCCTCCAGGATCGGCGGGAATGCAAATTTGTACAGGACCCAGAGCAGGATGCCGAATGAGATGATTTCCCAAAAAATCAGGGACGAAAAGAAATGGACGTCAAATTGAGGCATGGCGCGCGCGTCCTATTTCCGCAGACCCATAATGATGAACGCGATCACCAGCCCGTAGAGTGCGATCGCCTCGACCAGCGCGAAGCCGATCCACATGTACTTGCCGACCCGGCCTTCGGCCTCAGGTTGACGGGCCACGGCCTCGATCATTTTGCCGAAAATATACCCGATGCCCACCCCGGCGCCGGCAAACCCCGCCGCCGCAAGCCCCATGCCCAATAATGCTGACGCTGCAGAATCCATGATCTTCTGTTCCCCCTGGTGAAATCGTTAATAACAGTATGGCAAACCGATGGTTCGTTTTAATGGAGATGAAAGGCGTCTCCCATATAGACACACGTCAAAATGGTAAAGATATAGGCTTGAATAAAGGCAATCCCGACTTCCAACCCGTAGAGCGCCACGGTAAAGGAAAAGGGCAGCCACCCGATCAACAACCCGCCGCTGATCGCCAACCCGAAGAGGACCCCGAGAATGACGTGCCCCGCGGTCATGTTGGCGAACAACCGGACGGACAAGGACACCGGCCGGGCCAGTTGACTGATGATTTCAATCGGCACCATGAGCGGCAACAGCCACCCCGGCGTGCCCGACGGGACGAGGATACCCAGAAACTTCATCCCGTGTATTTTGAACCCGACCAGGAGACTGAGTGCATAGACCCCCAAGGCAAAGACGCCGGTGACCACGAGTTGACTCGTGACCGTATAGGCGCCGGGCATGAGCCCCAGCAGATTGCAAAACAGAATAAACAAGAACAGGGTGGCGATCAGCGGGAAAAACCGCATCCCGTCCGGACCCATGGTCTCGTGAATCATCCCGCGGATGAACTCCACCAGCAGTTCGGCCACACTCTGTAATTTCGTGGGGACCAGGGAGCCGGACGAACGGGCTTTCGTCAGCAACAGGATGACCAGCCCCACCACGACAAACATCATGATCACGGCCTTGTTGATGGACACGTCCAGGCCGAACAGGGACAGCGGGACAATCGTATGAAGCTCAAAAGAATGCAGGGGATCTTCCAACGGAACCTCGTCTTCGTGTTCGAGAAAACGTTCAGGGGAAACGCTACGATTGATCCCCGTCCTTCGACTCGCTCAGGGCAGGCGTTGGGCAGTACGGTAGGTGTTTCGAATACCGGCAATCAGCCCGAGGATCAGACCCCCCACCAAACCCCACGGTTCAGTGGGCAACAGGTAGGAATCGATGCTCCACCCCAACCCTCCGCCCACAATCAGGGTGGCAAGCAGATTCGTGCTGATACGCACGGCTTGTCCCAACCCTGCAAATAATGGATCTTGTGACGAAGGCATAGGCCCGCTCTCTCGAATCCGGGCAGGTTATTCAAACAAAATCCCGATTCGACTGTCAAGCCGTTGGTGTCGTGCCATACCCGCCCCCGTTGGTCCGTGATTCCGGCCTGGCAGGAATCGTGGCTAGAGCCTCCAGCGCAAAGCCGTATGCAGGCCGATATCGGGGGCTGCACGCTGCATGCCGTCATCTTCGGTGACGGCGATTTCAAGTATCGTGTTTTCGGTCACGTGCACGAAGCCGCCGAAGCCAAGGATGACGACCGGGTCGGCGAGCACGTTGATGTTCGAGGCACGATAGGGTGAAGAATGGACGTCCACCTGCACGGTGAAATGCACGCGGGACAGGGCACGCCACGTGACGCCAACGCGTCCGAACCCGATAACCGGTTCGCCCACGTTCGACAGGCGCTTCGGCGGCTCGGCGACGACGATGCCCAATGTCGCCGCATACAACCATTCGCGCGACGTGGCCGACCAGGGCAGGGCACCCGAGGTTTCCGCCCAGAGTGACGTCGCAAAGCGGCCGGACCCCGCGAGCGAGCCGGCATTGCCGGTCGGGATCTTCACGGTGCCCCGGACCGTCAAGCCGTCATTCGGGACCGGCCACTCCGGTAGCGAATACCCGACGCCAAGCACCAGATCGCCCAGCGAGAAGGTATCCCGTTGAATATTGACGCGGGTGCCGGATCCGTCCCCGTAGATGAGAGCCAGGCGATCACGCGGAGCCACGTCCCGCCCGCCTTGAGGAAGGCCGAAGAACTCATGCCAACCCTCGATAAAGCCGTCGAACAGCCCGCCATGGTGCCCCACGGCGGACAGTTCCAGAAAATATTCCCAACGAGGCCGGAACCCCCGGCGCAGCATGAGGCTGCTGCGGTACGTCTCTCCATCGAGCAGGAGACGCTCGGAGCCTGAGACGGCGCTATTCAGATACGACGCGGTGTCGAGGGCGACCGTGAGTTCCGATGACCCCGGTGGCACCGTTCGCGTGCCAAAGGAAGCGGGAACGCCGTAGGGGAGATGAAAGGGGTTCAGGTTGACGAGACGAAGGGGCATGGCCACTGCAACGTCTTCGGCTTGTCCTGCCGTGGCTGCGGACGGCCACAGGACAGCGATGACAAACATACACATGAAGGCGGTACTGAAGGCGGTCGTGGCGCGGCCCGGCAAACACATCGGATTTCGTCGTGTCATCATCATACGCATGGCCCGTCGATAGTCGTGAGACAGGAAGGTCGGCTTGTCATTCCACAGCCGGTCCGGGATTGTGGCATTCCAATAACCAAATGTCCAACGCCTATCCGGCTCCGCCACTCCCCAACAGAGCCCCGCGATACCCCCGGAGAGGCCGCCGCACAACCACCGCCCCTCATCTTTTCCGGTCCTTCGACTGCGCTCAGGACAGGCAAAGGAGGGGAAAATCACGGAGGGACTTTCTCTCCTCCACCCGCTCCGCTATGATAGGCCTACAATCATCCGAACCCCGTTCCGATAACCATGAGCCAGCCCGTTCTTTCTTCAGGTCCGTCCACGCGTCCCCATACCGGGCGGTTCCCGCTGGTCCGGACCAGGCCTTTTCTTGAAGGGAGTCCCTGGGACGTCTACAGACGTCTCGCCGTGCCGGACCGGCCTTCCGTGCTGCTGGAAAGCGGGAACCCGTCGTCGAACCTGGCCCGCTGGTCGTTTGTGGCCGCCGGTCCGTACCTGGTCTTCTCCGGGAGTCCGGGTTGCTACACCCTGGACACGGCGCACGGCACCACGCATCATCGCGGCGATCCGCTTTCCGCCTTATTCAGCATGCTGGGGCCGTGCCTCGTGCCCCGTTCCCCTGCCCTGCCGCCGTTTATCGGTGGCGCCATCGGCTACGTGAGTTATGATACTGTCCGGCACTACGAAACACTGCCGTCGCTAGCCCGCCGCGACCTGTCCCTGCCCGACCTGGAGTTCCTGTTTTTCGATCTGGTGGTGGTGATCGATCACCAGACGCAGTTGCTGCATATGATTTTCACGCCGCCCCCCGAGCGATTGCTGGCCGAATCCCACGAGGCCTTGCAGCGTGAAGGCAACGCCCGAATGGACGAACTGGACAGTCACTTGAGTGCCCCGTGCACGGATCCGTCGGGATCGCCGATCGTCGCGTCCACGATGGAAGGCACGCATTCCGAACGGGAGTACATCGAGCGCGTTCAACAGTGCCAGGCGTTTATCGGGGCCGGGGACATTTATCAGGCCAATCTCGCTCAACGTTTTTCCGTCGCGTTCAATCCGGCAGAGGACCCCGCGCTGCACACGGCCGGGCAAGGCTTGTATCACCGCCTGCGCAGGGTGAACCCCTCGCCGTTTGCCGGGCTGTTCGTCACCGGGAACCTCGCGTTGGTTTCGTCCTCACCCGAACGACTCGTGCAGGTCACCGGCGACCGGGTGACTGCCCGTCCCATTGCCGGCACTCGACCTCGCGGCCGCACCACGAGTGAAGATCACGTTTTCATGGACAACCTGCGGCTCGACGCGAAAGAACGCGCGGAACACCTGATGCTGGTCGATTTGGCCCGCAATGACCTGGGACGGGTCTGCACATACGGATCGGTTCACGTTGAGGAATTCATGACGATCGAGCAGTATTCGCACGTGGCGCATTTGGTGTCCGAGGTCGTGGGCACGCTGAAGCCCGTCTGTTCCACCCTGGATCTCATCCGGTCCGTGTTTCCGGGCGGCACGATCACCGGCGCGCCCAAGATCCGCTGTATGGAGATCATCGAGGAGCTGGAACCCGTTCGTCGCGGACCTTATACCGGGTCCTTGGGGTACGTGAGTTGGACCGGCGACGTGGACTTCAATATTCTCATCCGCACCATGGTGCTGACGCAGCAGCGTGCCTATCTGCAAGTCGGTGCGGGGATCGTCGCGGACTCCGATCCCCGTCGCGAGTACCAGGAAACCTTGTACAAAGCCCAGGCTCTGTTCGAAGCGTTACAATAAGACGCCGCGTGTGTTCCATGTGGGTATATCTGAATGACCGGATCGTGCAGGCGGAACGGGCGCGGGTCTCCGTGTTCGATAACGGATTCCTGTACGGGGACGGCGTCTTCGAAACCGTCAGGATCCATGACGGGCGGCCGGTGTGGCTGGACCGTCACCTTGCGCGGCTCGCCGCCGCCTGTAAGCAGATCCGGCTGCCATTACCCGACAAACCCTGGCCGGCGATTTTTCAGAAGGTTATCGACAAGAACCGGTTGGACCACGCGTTGATCCGCCTGACGCTCTCGCGTGGAACAACGTTCTCCTCCCCCCTTTCCGCCTTCGGCGAGGGAGAAGGAGAGAGCCTGCCCCGGACTCGATCCGGGGGCCAGGATGAGGCGGGGGAGACCGGCACGGTCGTGCTGTTTCACCGGCCCCTTCCACACGTGACGCCCTCCCAACGGCGCAAGGGCATCAGGCTTACCCTCGCCACAATTCGCCGGCCGTCGCCGCTGACGGGTCCGGCGCAAGCCAAAACCCTGAACTATCTGAACAGCCTTTTGGCCAAATGGGAGGCAACGGAACGGGGAACCTTTGACGGGTTGCTGTTAACAACGAGCGGGCACGTCGCCGAAGGCTCGATGAGCAACATTTTCTTTATCAAGGACCGGACCCTGTACACGCCGTCATTGGCCTGTGGCGTCCTGCCCGGAATAACCCGGGGAGTTGTGCTGGATATGGCCCCGCCCCTGGGGCTTCAACGGCGGGAAGGCCGCTACCGTCCGGCATTCCTGTACGAAGCGGATGAATGTTTCCTGACCGGTAGCGGGATCGGCATTCTCCCGGTCCGGGCCATCGACGGGCATTCCTTCCCCAGGCAAACGGCCCGTTCCCGGGTGGCTGTCCTGCAAACCCGGTACGAGCAGTTGTTGAAAGCCCAAGGAAGGGGCGGGACGGCACCCTTCGGCTAAGCTCAGGACAGGCAGGGCAAGCTCCGGCCGTCCTCTACAACTACCCGGCGCGTTTCCGGGTTTTGGGAGACGAATCGAGCGGTTCGTCCAGACAGACTCGGCTGTGCGTTCTCCACGCCTCGCCCCGGCAGCCTGGGAAATCTTCACGGTAATGCGTGCCCAGGCTGTTTTCCCGCCACAACGCCGCCTCGGTGACACATCGTGCCACCTGTAGCATGTTCTTGACTTCGAGATCGGACCGCGTGTGCAGCGAAACCTGGATTTGCGGGTCCCACCGGGAGAGTTGCGTCAACGCCTGGATCAAGGAATCGCCGGTCCTGACCAACCCGGCCTTGGTCCACATCAGCCGGCGTAAGGAGTTCCTGAGTTTTTCGCTGTCTTCCAACACACCGACCGGTTCCGCGGCGAATTTCGCGGCCAGACTTTCGAGGTGCGCCCGTTTGGGACCCGACGGAAGAGACGCCGCCGACGTGGCGGCACGGTAGCCGAAGACCAGTCCTTCCAACAACGAATTGCTGGCCAACCGGTTCGCTCCGTGGACGCCGTTGCAGGCTGTTTCTCCGGCGGCCAGCAGGCCGGGCAAGGTGGTCTCGCCGTCAATCCCGGCTTTCAGGCCACCCATGAAATAGTGGGCGCTTGGAGCAACCGGAATCCATTCTTCCGTGATATCGATGTCGAACCGCAGGCAGGTCTGGTAGATCGTCGGGAAGCGTTCTTTGATGAAGTCTTTCCCCAAATGGGTGACGTCCAAATACACGTGGCGCGACCGGGACGCGGCCATTTCCGACCAGATCGCCCTGGCCACAATATCCCGGGAGGCCAGTTCCGCAGCCGGATGATAGCGCGACAGAAACGGCTCGCCTTTGCGATTGCGCAGTAACCCGCCTTCGCCCCGCATGGCTTCGGACAACAGAAACGGGGGACTCGAAGGCAGGTACAGTGCCGTGGGATGAAACTGAACGAACTCCATGTCTTCCAACACCACACCCGCCCGATAGGCCATCGCCATGCCGTCGCCCGTGGCATTGCCCGTATTGGTGGTTCTCCCGTAAATCTGACCTGCCCCCCCGGTGGTCAAAATCACGGCCGTGGCCGGGAGGAGTTTGATGTCCCCCGTGGCTTCACTCACCGCCACTACGCCGCAGCACCGGCCGTCCACGACCAACAGGTCCATTGTGAAATGACGATCAAACCATTGAATGTTCTCGTGCTGCCGGGCCCGTTCCAGCAGGACGCGAATCATTTCATTGCCCGTGGCATCGCCCCGGGCCCGCAGCACGCGGTTCCGGCTGTGCGCCCCTTCCTTGGTAAAGGCGAATTTCCCGCCGACCTTATCGAACTGTGTGCCCCAGGTGATCAGTTCCTGAATCCGCGTCGGCCCTTCCTCCACCAGGACCCTCGCCGCGTCTTCCCGGCCAAGCTGATGTCCGGCCCGGATCGTATCGGAGAAATGCAGGTTCACGTCGTCTTCGGCGTTCAGGGCCACGGCGACTCCGCCCTGGGCATAGATCGAATTGCTTTCGAGGCGGCTGCCTTTTGTCACGATCAACACCCGTCCATATCGACCCAACTCGATCGCGGCCCGCAACCCGGCGATCCCGCTTCCGATCACCAGGAAGTCAGCCTCCGGCCCCCAACAATACGGTGTGGTGCTGTTTGTCATGGCAATGACGCGTGGTTGACGCTGAGACGGCCGGTCACGCCGGCCCTCTCAAACATGAGGAACCTCTGATTTATGGTGATAGCGGGATGCAGGGCAAGGCGTCCCGGAGCGAAACCCGAAGCTGATCATCGAGATAGGTGAGGGTTGAGCGAGGACGCCACGCAGTCATGCGCCCGATCGTGCATGAAATCAGAGGTTCCATGAGACATGATGGGGCAGTTCATCAGGAAAAGGACACGGGGGTTAGCGGTCTGCCTTTCCGAACGGCGTCGCGCCTTCCACGCCCGCCAGCAAGATATCCTTGGTGCCGCTCCACACCCACACCCCGTGGCCTTGGTCCGTCACGAGCGTTTCTTCGGAAGAACGTTGCCAAGCCCCTTCCCATCGCACGTTGACGTTGATCTGTTCGCCCTTAATGTAAATGCGCTCAATCGTGACCTGTAAGGAAATCGTGGCATACGTGTCGAAATCCCGCTGGATCTGGCTTTCGAGATCCTGGAAGCCTCGTAATGGCAACAGCAATTTTTGAATCGCGTCGAACTTTTGCTGTTCATACGCCGAGCGTAAGGTTTCGACCGCCTGCACGATTCGCTCAAATCGTTCATGGTCTTTGGAAACTTTCTTGTCACTGGAGAAGAACTGGCACCCCGTCATCACCACGACGAGGAACAGGGACAGGCTGAGGAAAGAAAGACGCGATCGAATCATGGGGCCATTATAGCGGGTGCGTGAGAAAACCACAAAAGCCGTCCCTTTCTATGCCCTGACTGCCAAGGGGTGCCCGATAAGATGCCGATCGATGGTGAGGAGTTTGAGCCCCTCTTCCTGAGCCTGAACGAGCAGGATTTCGTCAAATGGATCTTTATTCGAGTCCGAGCACCTTACGGCTAAACGCCGGATCATCAAATTGCTCGGGCCATCCCCTCGGATCTGGATTTCTCGCAAACAGCCCTCACTAAACCCGCGCGTTTCTTGACACTTCTTGGGACGCTGTGTTACCTCTGCAACTTCTGTTTCGATCACCTGTCTCCCAAGCAGTGAGACCCGGATCGGCGACCAGTTCCCAGATTCCGCCCGAGGAAGAAACCAAGGAGTATGAATGGCGAGCGTAGTTAAAAAACGACGGAAAAAAATGCGGAAGCATAAGCATAAGAAACTTCGCCGCCGCATGAAATTCGCCCGTCGGCGGAACTGAGGTTCACGATTCCGGCACCAGGTGGGCCAAGGAAATACGCTCTACCTCCCCTCGCCCCTCCTTACCCTTCGACTTCGCTCAGGGCAGGCAAAGGAGGGGCACAGACGGCACAATCATCCCGTTTGGTTTCGAACCCACGACGGTCCATGACCACCTGTTTGCTTGCACTCGTTTCCTGCCGCGTCTGACGACCAACCCGTGCCATGAGTCACTTCTCCCGCCTGCTCCCGTTTGTCCGGCCGCATCTTTCTCAACTGGCCCTGGCCGGTGTCCTGATCATGGGTGTGGCGGCTCTCAACCTGACGTTGTTGAGACTCGGCGGCACGCTGTGGGACCTCATCACGGTCCAACGGGACGTCGAACGCATGACGCAGACCATCCTGCTGTTTCTGGTGATCGCTGTCGTCCAAAGCGTCCTGAGTATGGGCCAGAGCTACCTGAGCACCCGCCTGTCCCAACTGATCATCGCGGATTTCCGCATCCACCTGTTTCGTCATCTGCAAACCCTGTCACTCCACTTCTTTGCCAAACGGCGAACCGGGGAAATTCTTTCGCGGCTCATGAACGACGTGGGCGTGATCCAGAACCTGGTGACCGAAACCCCGATTGACTCCGCCAAACAACTGGTGACGCTGGCGGGCGGCATCGCGTTTCTCCTGTTCATGAATTGGAAACTCTGCCTGCTGATCGTCCTGTTGCTGCCGCTCCTGGTCCTGGTGGCCCGGTTGTTCGGTAAGCGGTTGAAATCCCTCTCCACGCAAATACAGGATCACACCGCCGCGCTGTCCACGCTCATCGAAGAAGTCCTTTCCGGGATTCGGGTCGTGAAATCTTTTGTCCGGACGAACCGGGAGGAAAGCCGATTCAGTGCCGCAGTCGACAAGTTGGTATCCGGCACGCTCCAGCGCGCCAAAATTCTATCCGTGTTCGTCCCCGTCATTACCCTCCTGACGTTCATCATGGCCGGGGTCGTCCTTTGGTACGGCGGCAAGCAAGTGATCGACGGGGCCATGACTCCCGGGGATCTCCTGGCCTTCGTGTTGTTCGCGGGGATTCTCATCGGTCCGTTCGGCGCCGCGGCACGCATCTTTTCCCAGTTGAAGGAGGGACAGGGCGCCCTGGAACGCGTGTTCGAATTGCTCGATACCACGCCGGAAATCACGGATGCCCCGCACGCCCGCGCGTTGCGTGACGTGCAAGGCCACGTCAAATTTTCACACGTGAGTTTTGCGTATGACCCGCGTCACCCGGTGCTCACTGATCTTTCCTTCGAAGTGCACCCGGGCGAAATCGTGGCATTGGTGGGGCCGACCGGTTCCGGAAAAAGTACGATCGCCAACCTCTTGCACCGGTTTTATGATCCGACGGACGGGGCCGTCACGCTCGACCGGCAGGACCTGCGGGACGTGCAGTTGTCCGGCTTGTATCAGCAACTGGCCATCGTGCCCCAGGAAACCGTGCTGTTCGGGGACACGATCATGGAAAACATTCGATACGGACGGGAAAACGCCTCGGAAGAGGATATTCTGGCAGCGAGCCGGGCGGCGCATGCCCATGAATTCATTTCGGCGCTCCCGGACGGCTATGCCACGCTGGTCGGGGAAAAAGGCGTCAACCTGTCGGGGGGGCAGCGGCAACGCATTGCCATCGCCCGGGCCATCCTCAAGAACCCCCGGCTCCTGATTCTGGATGAAGCCACGTCGGCGCTGGACTCCGAATCCGAGTTGCTGGTCCAACGGGCGTTACAGGAACTCATGGCGGGACGCACGACCGTGGTGATCGCGCACCGCCTCACGACCATTCAGGAAGCCGACCGGATTTTCGTGCTCAACAAGGGGAAGATCGTCGAGCAAGGCACGCATGCGGCGCTCATGCAGCAAGACGGCCTGTACCGTCACCTGTATACGCTCCGCATGGTCGAATCGGAAACGGACTCCCTGAAGACTAACAGATAGAGTCTTCGCTCAATGGGGCCAAATTCCGCAACGGTGTCTCGGAAATCGTTTGTCGATCCCTAAAGTGAACGACTGCAGATCGCCAACCAACGACCCGTCATCATATCACACCCGATCTTTCTTGCCCGCCGTATTTACTTGATCTTCGAAAAGTCCGCTTCGATCGTGACCAATTTGCCGTCGGGGAAAAACACGACGATATTCGTCACGGCCTGCGGGTCAAAATCCTGATAGGCGAACCGGGCGGAAAACCGCGACACGTAGTCTGTCTCCGATCCGGGAATTTTCCGGCCACGGCTGGGCTTGCCTTTGTCCACGGCCATGACGTTCGTGGCCCCTTGTTGCAGGGCCACGTCGGCCCCTTCGGCAAAAAACTCTTCCTGTCCGCACAGCCCGATCTCCATTTCAAGGTTGGGCATATTCAGGATTTCCTGGATTTTGGCTTCCGGCATCCGGACTTCCTGTTTCGCGACCTTGGACCGCCGGCCTTCTTCACGTCCGAAATATTCGAACCAATAGGTTTTCGTTCGAAGAATCGCGCTGCTTCCACAGGGGGTGGTGACCGGATCGTCCCCGATGCGGGAGTTTTTATCCGCGGCTGTGATGATGGTGAACATTTCGTCATTGGATGCCGCCGCTTCCATGGGCTCGCGGGCTGACGCCATGACTTGCTTGGCTTGCGCCAACGTCAATTCGACGTCGATCGCCAACGCCGGCGACTCCATCGCTCCCAACGCAACCAACAGCATGAGCCCGAATGCCTTTTTCCAGTGGGGGTATCGTTCACGTGAACTCATGCGGTCTCTCCTTTTTGCTTCAGATTGGCACGGATAACGAAGGAATCACTGTAGACCTGACGGCACGGCTGAATTGTAAGAAACCTCCCTACCTCTTTTCAATGCCTATCAGCCGACCGGCCGGCCTCCCGACCGGATGAAAACGGAAAACCGACCGGTTGACTCATTATCGGCGTAGTGTTAAATTTCTGCCCCTACCGAGCCCGCTTCATATGGGCTTTCCAACGGTATCGGGGCAGCACGGGAGCATTCCCGTTTCCCGCTCTCCCGAATGAATGTTCGTGTAGCCGCAAGTGATCTGGTCACTCAATTAGCAAGGGGTGTGGCATGGGAAATGGAATCAACCAACAGGAACAGGCCATGAACCTCGAAAGCCTGGAACGCGTCTATACGAACTACTCGTCGGTCTATGACCAAACCTTCGGGAAGGCTTTTGACGAGTCACGCGAATCGGCCGTGAAAGGGCTGAAAATCGCTCCCAACGAGCACGTGTTGGAAGTCGGCGTGGGCACGGGCATGGCCCTGCCCCTGTATCCGGCCCACTGCCGGATCATGGGTATCGACCTCTCGGAAGGCATGCTGAAAAAGGCCGAGGAGCGCATTACCAAGCATGGCCTCGAGCACGTCACGCTCCAGCGCATGGACGCGGGAGCCATGTCGTTCCCGGACGATACCTTCGACCTGGTGATGGCCGCCTACGTGGTCACCGCGGTCCCGGATTACCGGAAAGTCGTCTCGGAGATGATTCGCGTCTGCCGCCCCGGCGGCCGTATCGTCATGTTGAACCACTTCAGCAACGGCAATAAATTCATCGCAGCCGTGGAGAAACTGATTTCCCCCATCTGCCAGCGAATCGGGTTCCGTACGGACTTGTCCCTCCACCACGTGCTCGAAGGCACGACCCTCCAGGTCACAAAACAGGCAAAAATGAATCCCTTCCAATATTGGTACCTGGTGGAATGCGTGAACGCGAAAAACGGATATTCCCACTCGTAAGTACCGCGACTGATCACCTCTTCAACCCATCGTTCCCATGAAGCAGGCCCTGTGCCTCCAACACGTTCCCTTCGAAGGCCCCGGGGCGTTTCGGCAGGCGTTGGAGAGCCGTCACTATCAGCTTGATACCCTGCTGGTCCCGGAACGGGATCTTCCTCGCACGCTTCCGGATTTCCTCCTGGTCATGGGCGGACCCATGTCCGTGAATGATTCCGACCCGTGGATTGAAAAAGAACTGCCGTTCATTCGACATGCGATCAAGGCGGGGGTCCCGGTGTTGGGTGTGTGCCTGGGCTCTCAATTCATGGCGAAGGCCTTGGGCGGAGAGGTGCGTCCCGGCCCTCGCCTGGAAATCGGACCGACCCCGGTGACGCGGACCGTCGAGGAAGACGCCGACCCGGTGTTCGGCACGTTCCCCCGCGAGTTCACGGTGTTTCAATGGCACGGCGAAGGACTCACCCTGCCGCCGGGAGCCTGCGTGCTTGCCTCATCCGAATTCTACCCGGTCCAAGCCTTTCGCTACGGCGACCGTGCCTACGGGGTCCTGTTTCACCTGGAATTGGAAATCGACGGCGTCGCAGCCCTCTGCCGCGAATGTGCCACCGACGTCCAACGGGCCCACACCACAACCGAGGCCCTGTTGGCATCAGCAGAAACCCTTCTCCCCGAATCCCACCGCCTCGCCGACCGCCTCATCGCCCACTTGGCCCAACAGTAGAAAGAGCGATCTTTGCGATACAGACCGTGTTTGTCGTATCCGCCCACAATCTTTCCTTCGTGAACCGTTCCTTGATTCGCGCGTTGCCGGTGCAGTAACGTGGCTCCTTCGTATGTTTGAACACGAAACCCTGAACATGTTCGATTGTTGAAAAAGGAGTGGCAGGAATGAGTGGTGTTCCCATCACGTATGCTGAACGCATCAGGACCTTACCCCCGTATCTGTTTGCGGCCATTGACGAGATGAAGCAGCAGGCCGTCGCTCGCGGGGTGGATATCATCAATTTGGGCATCGGCGACCCCGACCTGCCCACGCCCGATCCTATTGTGGAGCGCATGCAACAGGCGGTCACCGATCCCCGGCACCATCAATATCCTTCGTCGAGCGGGATGTTGTCGTTTCGCACCGCGGTCGCCGGCTGGTACCAGCGACGGTTCAACGTGACCGTGGACCCCAAGTCCGAGGTCGTCACGTTAATCGGGTCAAAGGAGGGGATCGGCCACGTGCCCATGGCGTTTATCGATCCGGGCGACCTCGTGCTCGTCCCCAGCCCCGGGTATCCCGTGTATCCGGTGTCCGCCAGCTTTGCCGGCGGCATTGCCCATGAGATGCCCCTGTTGAAACAGAACGGGTTCCTGCCCGACCTGGATGCGATTCCCCCGGACGTGGCCCGAAAAGCGAAACTGATGTTTTTGAATTCACCGAACAATCCCACGTCGGTCATTGCGGACACGGCGTTTTTCCGTCGCGTGATTGCGTTTGCAAAAGAGCATCACGTGATCGTCTGCCACGATGCGGCGTATTCGGAAATTTTCTACGACGGCCTTCGCCCGTCGAGCTTCCTGGAAGCGGAAGGCGCCATGGACGTGGGAATCGAGTTTCATTCGTTGTCCAAGACCTTCAACATGACGGGCTGGCGGATCGGGTTTGCCGTGGGCCGCGCCGACGTGATTGCGGGGGTGAGCCAGATCAAGAGCAATCTGGACTCGGGGCAATTTCAAGCCGTTCAGGAAGCCGGGATCACGGCCCTGGAGTCCGACGACCGGCTCACCGCCGGGCTCCGGACCATTTACCAGGAACGCCGTGACGTGTTGGTCGCAGGGTTGCGAAATCTCGGGCTCGAATTTGACACCCCCTCGGCCACGTTTTATGTCTGGATCGAGGTACCCACAGGCTATACGTCCGCTTCCTTTACCGCGCACTTGCTGGAAAAAGCCGGGATCGTGACCACTCCGGGAAACGGGTTCGGATCTCCGGGTGAAGGATACATTCGCATGGCCCTCACCACGACCAAAGAGCGATTGGCCGAGGCCGTGGACCGGCTCAAACACATCGGGTGGTAACGGGGTGGGCCGGCACCCGGGCCGGTTCGTTTAAGCATTCGTGAGCGTCGAAACCGTCTTTATCGCGTTCGGATCGAACCAGGGAGACCGGCAGGATTTTTGTGACCGGGCCGTGGCCTTGATGAGGCTGCTCCCTCATTCCACGCTGACGGGCGTCTCGTCGTATTATGAGACCGAACCCATCGACATGGCTCACGGGCACGACGACACGTGGTTCTATAACGGGGTCGTTCGTCTCGAGACGCAACTCCAGCCGGAACACCTGTTGGCCATTTGCCGGGAAACCGAACGGGGCCTCGGGCGTGACCGCGAGTCACATAACGCCTCCCGCCCTATTGATTTGGATCTGTTGTTCTATGGACAACGGATCATCGAGACCCCGCCGCTCACTATTCCGCATCCCCGTCTCCATCAGCGGCGATTCGTCCTGGCGCCGATGGCCGAACTCGATCCGGACTGGATCCATCCCCAATACGAACTTACGATGCAAGCCTTGCTCGACCGGCTGACGGATGCCCATCACGTGCGCAAGCTCGACGTCGTTCCCGGTTCCCGTTTCGTCACCCGGCCCTCGTGCGCGGCGCCCCCCGCTGATTAAATGCGCATCATCCGAACGACTCAGGCCCTGCGAACCTGGCGACGCCGGCACGATCCGCTCCGGACCTCAATCGGGTTGGTCCCGACCATGGGCGCGTTGCATGCCGGCCACCGGTCGTTGATACAACGCGCTCGTCGAACGTGCGACACGGTGGTGGTCAGCATTTTCGTGAACCCGCTCCAGTTCGGCCCGGACGAGGATTACCGTCGCTACCCGAGAGACCTGTCGCAGGACCTCGCATGCTGTCGTGAGGAGAAGGTCGATCTGGTCTTCATTCCGAATTCGGACACCCTGTACCCACCAGACTTTCAAACGACCGTCACCGTCGACGCACTCGCGCAACGTTGGGAGGGAGCGCACCGGCCCACGCATTTTCAGGGTGTGACCACGGTCGTGACCAAACTGTTGAACCTGGTCCGTCCGGCTCGCGCGTTCTTCGGTCAAAAAGACTACCAGCAATGTTGCGTGCTCCGGCAATTGGTGAAGGACCTCGACCTCGACTTACGGATCACCCTGTGCCCGACCATTCGCGATGCCGACGGGTTCGCCCTCAGTTCACGAAATCGCTACGTGACGAAAACGGAACGCCAGCAGGCGCTGGGCCTCTACCACGCCCTGTCGGCCGGGAAGGAAGCGATCGCAAGAGGCATGCGCCGCACAGGTCCGGTTGAAAAGAGAATGGCAAAAGTCCTCGACGCAGGGCACGGGCTGGACGTCGATTACCTGGCCTGTTGTGACGCCCGCACGCTTGAACCGCTGGCCCGTCTCCGGGGAACCGTGGTCCTACTCGGCGCGATCAGGATCGGCGGGGTGCGCTTCCTCGATAATCTCATCGTCCGGATTCGCCGGTAACGTTCGGGCGCACCGGAACCCGATATTGGGCGAACGCGTGTCAGGCGTCGCGCCGTTGCGCGTGGCCGTTCGCAAGAGTTGAGGCCGGCTGCGCCACGACCCGCCGCGCACGCTCTTATACCGACCGGCCTCGGAGCCCTGCGGATTGCGTTCGGGCATCAGGGGATACGTGTCCGGACCGAACCAATCGTGCACCCATTCCCGCACGTTGCCGGCCATGTGATGGAGTCCGTACGGGCTTCGTCCCTCTTCAAAACTATCCACGGCCGCGACCAATGGGATCTGGTGAACGTGATACAACCCGGACACCGCCAAATCCGGGGTGGGCGGGTCTGCGCCCCAGGGAAAGACCCGGCCGTCGGTCCCCCGGGCGCCCTTTTCCCATTCGGCCTCGGTCGGCAAGCGTTTGCCGCGCTCGCGACAAAATCGGTCCGCTTCTTCCCACGTCATGTACAGGGCCGGCCACCGCGCCATCACGTAATCCGGGAGCACATGAACGTCAATCAAATGCCAAATCAGATGGCGCAGTTTGTGCGGAACCGGCAGCCCTTGCCCGTACAGAAACGCCAGGTACTCGGCCAGACTCACTTCATCTCGATCGAGTGCGTAGACGTCCAACCAAATCCGCCGCTGCGGAAACTCCGTGTCGTCATACTGCGTTTCCAACCCGAACGGATCATCATCCTTACGCACGGTCCCCATGAGAAACCACCCCGCGGGAATCTTCACCATCGGAGATGGCTGAGATAACCCGGCGATCGCCGCCAGATGTTGCTCCAACTCCGGCGGCGGAGCCGGATCGTTGGTTTCCTTGGCAGCGCTTTCCAAGACTGCAACACAGCAGACCAGGAAAACCGTTCCGGTCGCAAGCCCTAGAACTTGCAAGGCATGCCGGGAGGACGTACCGGTCGATGGGACGCTTCGATCGCTCATTTGCCGGACCGTTCGGACAACGCTGCCGGAGAACTCCTGAGCAGGATGAGTTGACCTCCTTCGACCAGTTGATGCTCTGCGATCGTGCCGTCACGTACCGTGTGTGCCTGGACCGTGGCCAGCAGCACACGTTCTCCAACGCGAGAGTCGAAGAGATGCGTGACGTCGAGAATCCCGGACGACTCCCAGGCTCCGATCACACCGGGGCTTTCATCGGTGCTGCCTTCGGGCAACACGACGGATCGATCGATCCTGGCCATCCGTTGCGCCTCGCCCGTGCGCGGATCCAGACGCCACAGCGAGGCCTCCTGCCCTGAATGACTTCCGAACAGCGGATCCCGCTGTTTCGCGTTATCTTCCTGGATGTAGATCAAGCCGTCCTCCGCCCAAACCAGGTTATCCGGGTTGCGAATCCCCGCGTCGGGATGAGCAAACCGGGTGCCGCCGGCATCATCGCCGTCGTATAAGATGGTGAGCGTGGCCTTCATGCCCGTCAGGTCGACGTCGATTTGATACACGGTCCCCCACGCATCATGATCCGGCACCACCGTATCCCTTCCCGTCGAAGCCAGGACCGCTCGGGTGCCGATGGACGGATGCGTACTCACGTCTTCGGGCCTTGAAAATTGAAAGGCACCACCGGCTTTCGCCTCTCGCCGAAGCGTCAATCCCGTTTTATAGCCCAATGAGTCATACCCCTGTTCCCCAGCCTTCATCGTGTCCAACACCTCAATCTTTTTCCAGGCACCGGTGAGGGTGGAGCCCGTCCCGTTGAATTGGGCCACCGTGCGTACTCCATGCTCCGCCACGAAGTAATACAATTGCCCCACGAGTAATCCGTTCCGGTTCAGGAAGGTCGCGTTTGACGGCTCCACGCCGGAAGGAAGCGCCTGAGTCGAGGCATGTTTTTGACCCACGTACAACCAGAGTGGCGCCGTGACGAGATGGTCGGGAGACGTCTGTTGGTCTGCCATGTTTCCAAAGGCCTCGACCGCGTCGGTTTGCGGGACCGTATCGTCCCCGATCAGGAGGGCCACCGCATCCTTCGGGCCGGACAGGGGCGTGGCATTTTCTCCGGCCATGCGCCCCATCACCGGCACCGCATGCAAGGTCCGATGTTCCACGTCCAGGGCCCAGACCGTTCCGCCAGACGGATGGCCCAAGGGGTCCGAGAGTTCTTCCATGGTCAGGTAGATGGTATCGACAAAATTGAACGTGCCCTTGCCGATCAATTGGCTCGAACACAGGCGCGACAAACCCTGTTCGGTCCGGGAGACCTCATTGACCTGAAATCCCGTTTCGACGATCCGGCCTTGCCGGTCGCGAATCGTTCCATACGCGATGCCGCTGTTGAGAATCCGCAAAGTCCGGCGGTCGATATCCAGAAAGCTGATTCGCGCCCCCGTCAATTTCGTGCCGTTGTCGAGCCGGTACGGATATCCGGCCTTCCCGTCCAATTCATGATTCACCAGCACCCGGACGGTCTCTTGATCCAATTGATAGGCCCCGAGGCCGTCCAACGCACCCACGGGTTGAAATTCGTGATTGTCGAAACGTGGGTCCCGGGAAGGGAGACGATCTCCGATCGTGAAGAGAGCATGCGCTTCCCACGTTCCCTGACCATTCATCATGGAAACCGGGGACGCGAATCCGGTCGACACCACCCAAAGAAGGATCAGACTTACAACCTTCAGCACCTGATTCAATGTGGACGAATTGACCGATAACACGTGTCTCTCCACTTACGCCCGTATCCGCAAAAGCTCGACAGTTTCATTTTCCCACGGTTTGTGCAACCGCGAAAAAGCACTCGTTCCCCCATCACCGTACCTCTCCCTATTTCCCGCTTAATGCAGGAAATCGGAGAGGATTCTGAAATTTCTTGCGGGACCCCTTGACAGATCATGTTACGTATAGTAATGATTATCATAATCATTACTATTAATGCGCAAGGGAGCCCCAGGGAGTTCCATCATTCGAGAAAACTCGCACGCAAGAGAACAAAGGAGAGCTCATCAATGAAAGGTTCCTATACCCTGACGCTACGACAACCTGCTTCTTGTATTCCCAATAAGGAAAATCCGTTTTGTCTTGTTCGAGGATTTCTGCAACTCATGGAACGCCATGACCCGCTTATTGTCGGCCATTGCGAACGGACGGCCCAAATTGCCTTGGCCCTTGGGCATGCCGTGGACTTGGCGGACCAGGAACTGCTCCAACTTCACTATGCCGCCCTGCTGCACGATCTCGGGAAATTCCTGCTCCCGCCTCACGTGCGAAACGGCGCCAATTTATCGCCGGAAGAAGAGATGAAACACCAGTGCCACCCCCGGGTCGGCGCCGCCCTCCTTCAGCAATGGCCCAGTCTCAATACCGCGTCCGTCCTGATCGCGCACCATCATGAACGATGGGATGGTTATGGCTATCCTTATGGACTTCGTGGCACGTTGATCCCGCTGGGGTCCCGCATCCTGAGCATTGCCGACACGTTTGATAAATTGACGTCCCCGTATCCTCACGGAGACGGGCAACCCTTTGAAAAGGCCGTCCAGGTCCTCAAGGGAGGCGCCGGCTTGCGATTCGACCCGGAATTAACGGAACAATTCCTTCTCCTCATCCCCAATTTGTTCAACGTGGAAAATGAGATCCAATTTTCGTTGGCCCGCTCTTCCCCGGTCGTCAATTTGGTGAGTTGACACCCCTATGCTACAATTGCATCCGTCAAAACGGCCGGTGAACATGCCTTCAACCATTTCCCGTCAAGAAGCTTCTCCTGCCAAAAGCCGCGCGCGGCACGATGCCGTGTCCTATTGTGTCATACCCAGCCCCGTCGGCAGGCTCCTCCTGGCAGGGACCGCGCGCGCGTTGACGCACCTCTCGTTTCAGGACGGCCGGCATCCGATCGAGCCGGATCCCCGGTGGACGTATGACGAAAAGCCCTTTCAACGACCCATCCGGCAACTCAACGAATATTTCTCCGGGAAACGGAAAACGTTCGCCATCAACCTGGCCCCGCAAGGAACCCCGTTTCAACAACGTGTCTGGCAGGCCCTTCGAACCATCCCCTATGGACAAACGCTGTCATACGGACACATCGCCAAAGCCATCGGCCAGCCCACGGCGAGTCGCGCCGTAGGCGCGGCAAACGGGCAGAACCCCGTTTCCATCATCGTCCCCTGTCATCGCGTCATCGGAAGCAACGGGAAGCTGGTCGGCTATGGCGGCGGGCTCTCCATTAAAGAAGCGTTACTGGCTCTTGAGAGCCATCACCAGCCCTGAAGGCCGGCCTTGTGGTCATGACGGATTATAGACCACCCCTCAACGGGTCGAGTGCGACTGTCTCCGCTGCGTTTCGAGAATGGGCTCAATCCTGGCCGGTGAATACGTCGGCGGTTTGACCCACTTGCCGTCCTCCCGCTTATACCCGCCGACCTTGCTCATGTTGGAACGCTGCACTTCCCGGAACACCGGCGCCATGTCGATTCCATAGGAGACGGCCGTGCCGTACACGACGTAGAGAAGATCGGCGAGTTCTTTCGCAATGCCGGGAAGATTTCCGGCGTTCATGGCTTCCTTCAATTCGTCAAACTCTTCCTGAATGAGCCGTTCGCGCAGGACCATGGTCTTCGGGTCCGGCACGCTGGGGCTCTCCGCGACGTGGATATCGAACTCCCTGTGAAACTCCCGAACCATTTTTTGCGCTTCGTCCATTCCCCGTCCTTTCATCGACTGTAACTTACAAGGCCAATATCATATAGACATCGTTCACGTTCGTGCCCGTCGGGCCGGTGATGACGTGTCCACCCGCCCGGTGAAAAAACCCATAGCTGTCGTTCTCGACAAGGGCCGCTTCATGGCTCATTCCCTTCTTCCCGGCCCGGCTGATGGTGTTGCCGTCCGCGATGGCTCCCGCAGCCTCCGTCGGACCATCGGTCCCGTCGGTGCCGAACCCGGCCACGAACACCCGGGACAACCCTTCGAGAGAGGGAGCGGCCGCCAAGGCAAATTCCTGGGCACGCCCGCCCATCCCCTTCCCGTTCACGGTCACGGTGAGTTCGCCGCCGGCCAGAAGACAGGCCGGAGGCCGGACGGGATTTCCTGAAACGTGCATCTCCTTGGCAAGGTCGCCGAAAAGCTTTCCGATGTCCCGCGCTTCTCCGCACAGGGTCGTGGTCAGGATCATGGGCCTGAGCCCCAACGCCTTGGCTCGTTGAGCCATCCGTTCGATGGTCGCGCGGTTATTGCCGATCACGTGATGCTGGATCCTGGAAAACGGCGCCTCACCGGGTTTGGGCGTCTCGGGTATGCGTCCCCGGACTCCGCGGTCCACGTGTCGTCGAACGGCCAAAGGAATCCGGGGCCAAACGTCGAACGTGTCGAGTACTCTTTTCGCATCTGAAAACGTCGAGGGATCCGGGGCCATGGGGCCCGACCCGACCGTGGCCGGATCATCGCCCGGCACGTCCGACAGGATGAGCGAAATGACCGTCGCCGTCGTGGCACTGGCCAAGCGCCCGCCCTTGATCCCGGAGAGGTGCTTGCGCACCGTGTTGACGTCTTGAATAGGCGCCCCGCTTCGGAGCAACAGCCGGGTGGTGAGTTGTTTCTCCTTCAAGGTCAAACCGGCGGCCGGGGCTGCCAACAGACTCGAAGCGCCACCGGACAGCACCATCAGGACCAGATCGCGATCCGTCAAGGACTCCAACAGGCGAACCATCCTTTGTGCGGCCTTTTCACTTCGACGATCAGGGACCGGATGCCGCGCCTCGAGCAATCGTATCCGTTTCGTTTTCCCTGCCCGGCCGTCGTTGACCACCACCAGGCCGCCTTCCAACCTCGCTCCCAATTGACGTTCCAACGCCGCCGCCATGGCCCCCGAGGCTTTCCCCGCCCCGATGCACAGCATGCGCGAAAATCCGGTGAGATCGTACTCGCGCGCACCCACTTTGAGCTTGTTGTTCCTGATCCGGACGGCGCGTTCAATCGCGGTCTCGGGATCGGCGGCCTCCAGCCCCGCGAGGAACAGGTGTTTGAGCATCGTTCGGGCGTTGTTGTCGGGGCACTCGATACGGATGGGCATGTGTTTCCCAGTTCGTTCGTTATGGTACGATTCCCCTGATGCGCAGCCTCAAGGTTTTACATCAGACGATCGCCGATTGCACGCGTTGTCCGCGCTTGACCGCCTACCGTCGAGAAGTCGCCGCCGTGAAGGTGAAACGGTTTCAGGAATGGGAGTATTGGGGACGGCCCGTTCCCGGGTTTGGCGATCCTCGTGCCAGACTCTACGTCATTGGGTTGGCTCCGGCGGCGCATGGCGGGAATCGAACCGGTCGCGTGTTCACCGGCGACCGAAGCGGAGACTGGCTCTATGAAGCCCTGTTTCAATTCGGATTCGCCAATCAAGCCGAGTCCACGCATCGGGACGACGGGCTGCGGCTGCTGGATTGTTACGTGGGCGCGGCGGTGCGCTGTGCGCCACCGGGCAACAAACCCTCAAGAGAAGAATTTGAAACATGCCGGCCGTACGTCCTCGAAGAACTTCGATTGTTGAAACGTGTCGCCGTCGTCGTGGCCTTGGGGAAAATCGCCTTCGACGAATACTTGAAGGCGGCCGGAACAACGGGACGAATCAGCGGCAAACCCACGTTCGGGCATGGAACCAGCCATGTCATGGCCGGGGGCGTGACGCTGTTGGGGTCCTACCATCCCAGCCAACAAAACACCTTTACCGGCAAACTCACCCGGCCCATGTTTCATGGCGTGTTTCAACGCGCCCGGCAATTGGTGGATGGGCTGCCTTGACGCGGTTACCCGTTCGGCGCGTTACGGGCTTCCCAATCCGCGAGAAATTTCTTGAGTCCGATGTCCGTCAGCGGATGCTTGGCCAATTGCTGAAAGACTCCATACGGCATGGTGCAAATATCCCCGCCGACCAATGCGGCTTCCACCACGTGCTGCGGATGTCTCACGCTGGCCACGAGCACCTGGGTCGGAAAATCGTAATTGTGAAAGATGGTCACGATTTGCCGGATGAGTTCCATACCGTCACTGCTGAGGTCGTCCAGGCGGCCGATGAACGGCGACACGCACCACGCACCGGCTTTGGCGGCCAGCAGGGCCTGTGTCGCTGAAAAACATAACGTGACGTTCACCCGAATGCCTTCGGCGGCCAGGCGTTTGGTTGCCGCGAGTCCTTCCGGGATCAGAGGGCATTTGACCACGACGTTGGGGTGAATGCGGGCCAATTCCAGGCCTTCCTTAACCATGGTATCAGCCTCCACGCTCACCACCTCCGCACTCACCGGGCCATCCACAAGTTGACAAATTTCGAGGATCAGATCCTTGAAGTCCCGCCCTTCTTTGGAGACCAATGACGGGTTGGTCGTGACCCCGTCCAAGATCCCCATCCGGGCGGCTTCGGCAATTTCCTTGACGTTTCCCGTATCCAAGTAGATTTTCATGTTCTTCCTCCCTCGGCACGTTGTTGGCGCTTTTCCCCGGTCACACAATGGCGCATGGCATACTGACGATCATCGTTTTCACCACACGACTGGCGTCTATTGTAATTGAGCTTGTCGAACGTTGACAATCAGAAACACCCCCGCATGGGCTCAGGGCAGCATCCACTGCCTCATTTGACTGGACACCGAGCCAAAGTTACGATTCCGGAAGAGAGTGCAGAGGAAGCCGTTTGGGCTTCGATGAAAAGGGCAAACTCGAAGATTCAGGCTATTCCGGCTCCTGAACACATGGCCATGCGTTCACCTTCCTGACGTTTCACATGCCCTCGTCTCAACGTGACATACACGTTTACCCGGCGACCCCCGCGTTGCTGGAAGCCGCGGCGCACCACGTGCTCGATCACGCGGAGCAAGCCATCGCAGCGCGGGATTCGTGTACCATCGCACTTGCCGGAGGCTCAACCCCAAAAGGCCTCTATGCGATGCTCGCCGCCCCGCCTTTCCGGGATCAACTGGATTGGACGAGAATCCGGTTTTTCTGGGGAGACGAACGTCACGTCCCGCCGGATCATGCGGACAGTAATTACCGAATGGCCCATGAAACATTCCTTCGCCACCTGCCCATTTCCCCGGCGCAGGTTCATCGCGTGCCGAGTGAACTCCCCGATGCCCAAGCCGCTGCCGACCAATATGAAGCCACGCTGCGTGAACAATTCGAGGCCGCCGAACCGGACGTCCCTCGTTTCGACCTGATCCTGTTGGGCATGGGACCGGACGGACATACCGCGTCCCTGTTCCCGGGCAGCCGGACCGTACATGAAACGAGCCGGCTCGTTGCCGCTCCCTGGGTCGAAAAATTTCAGGCGTCCCGGATCACCGTCACTCCGGTTCTTCTCAATCACGCCAGACAAGTCACGTTTCTCATCTGTGGCACCGCAAAAGCCGAAACGCTCCACGCCGTGCTTGAAGGGCCTTTTCAACCTGACGCGCTTCCTGCTCAAATCATCGGGCCGCAGGCGGGAAAGCTGACCTGGTTGGTGGACCAGGAAGCCGGCGGCGCGCTGACCTTCTTGCAACGATAGGCTGCCTCCCGGGGCATGCACAGGAAAACGAAGGCCCTCAGACTGCGGCCCTTTGAACATTTCCTCGTGGTACAATGGATTGAAGCCCCGCATTTCCGGCTCGTGAAATCCCTTGATCAACGGACTGCGGCCTTGTTACAAGTGTTCTGCCATTGATGCGAAATCCTTTCCATTCACGAATGCACGGATAACGGTGACGCCTCTTTCTGTGCTCCCCAACCATACTTTTTCGGAAACCCTGACAGAACACGGGGGACGACCCCTCCGCGCCAGAACCATTCACACGTTACAGGTGAACGTCGGGAAACTCTGCAACCAAACCTGTCACCATTGTCACGTCGACGCCGGCCCTTCCCGGACGGAAATCATGAGCCTGGAGACGGTCGAGAGCATTCTCGCGGTCCTTCGACGCCATCCTCAGATCACCACCGTGGACATCACCGGCGGGGCCCCGGAAATGAATCCGCACTTTGAATATCTCGTTTCAGAATCTCGTGGGCTCGGGAAAACGGTGCTCGACCGCTGCAATTTGACGGTTTTCTCCGTCAAAGGGAAATCCCACCTTCCCCGATTTCTGGCTGATCACCAGGTGGAGATCATCGCCTCCCTGCCCTGCTACCTTGAGGAGAACGTGGATCAGCAACGGGGCAAGGGGGCCTTTGCGCGGAGTCTGGACGCCTTACGACAATTGAACGCGTTGGGCTATGGACTCGAAGGCACGGGCTTGGTGTTGAATCTCGTCTATAATCCGTTGGGTGCGCAACTGCCTCCTCAGCAACGGGAATTGGAAGAGGCCTATAAGGATCAACTGCTTTCGCGTTTCGGTATCCGGTTCAATCACCTGTATGCCATCACCAATATGCCCATTAACCGTTTCCTGGACGACCTGTACACCCAAGGCCAGTATGAAGCGTACATGAGCCTGCTGGTTGAGAATTTCAACCCGCATTCGGTCGAACACGTCATGTGCCGCAGCTTGCTTAGCGTGGGATGGGACGGACGGCTGTACGATTGCGATTTTAACCAGATGCTCGATATCCCCGTGCGCCACGACCTACCGCACACCATCGCGGAGTTCGATTACGAGGCGTTGACCCGGCGGCCGGTCGTGACCGGCCAACATTGTTATGGGTGCACGGCGGGCGCGGGCTCATCCTGCGGTGGGGTACTCGCCTGACTTTTCCCGACCGGTCCAGACCGCTGTTTCTCCGGCTTTATCCGGACATATAACTTTTGAATTTGTGGGCACATTCGTTGCTGCAGAAGTGGTAATGCTGCCCCCCGATTTTTTCAACCACCGCTGAACCCGCCGTGATATACAATTTGCAGACGGGGTCTTGCACCATCATGTCTTTCGAGGGCAGGGAGGGATCGGCGCTTTTTCGGCCTCGAAAATCGCGAACGGATTTCCGGATCATCAAAAACAGAATGATCAGAAGGACTAAAATGATAATAATGCGCCACATGAGTCTTTCGGGAGCTCTCCGGTTGGATGATTCCCAAGTATACTGCTTTCTTTGCCATCGGCCAATGCCCCGGCTTCACTCCCCCTCACGTTCGATTGCCGGATACGTGTTCATCCTGATAGGATGGGGCATGGAATTCATGCTGCGTTGCCGTCCTCGAATGTTCAGGTTGTCACGCTCCTGAGCCGTGCCGAACGCGAAGACCCGGTTCGTGCCGGCTGCACCGCATGGTCGACGTTCCCCTGTCAATTTTCTGCAAATGAGAGGTTGTTGATGATCACCATAACCCTTATGGGAGATTTGGAAACGTCTGACGGCGAACGAAGTTTGTCCTGTGAACTGGAAGATCCTCTTTCGGTGAAACAACTGATTAAACAGCAGGGGCGCAAACTTCGACAGGTGACCAGACTTTTACGGGAAAATAAAGTTATGGTGACGATTAATCGACGGGTGGCGAGTGAAGATACATCCGTCCACGATGGAGACGAAATCAGCCTCGTGGCTCACGATGGAATGAGTACGAAAGGGCTAGGGCCTTCGTTTTATTAAACGAAGGGTTGGGGCTTACCTGCAGGAAACCCCCAGACGGCGAAAAGGTTTTGTTGTGTGAAGCGCTCGTGTGTATCTGAAAAAACCGCTGACTCGTCGCCCCTGTTCGTCAAACAGGAGATCCCGGTCTCACCGTCAAAATTGAAACGTTACTTTTTGCCCAAGATGGAATCCTTGGCGACTTTAGCCACGCGGAACTTCACCACTTTCTTGGCCGGAATCTTGATCGGCTCACCTGTTTGAGGATTTCTTCCGGTCCGAGCTTTCCGATGAGACAGCACTAACTTTCCAAGTCCGGGTACGGTAAAGGAGTTTTTTGCTTCTTTGTAAGCCAAGGCAGCCAAGTTATCGAGAATTTCACTTGTGATCTTTTTTGTCACTCCTGACTTTGTCGCCAACTGATCAACGATTTGAGACTTGGTCATAGCTTTAGCCATGAGGAACCTCCTCTTCATTCAATAAGGATACGTGTCAGCAGGATGTAACACGTGCAGAATCAGCTCAAACTGGAAGATATTTTGAAAAGCTTACCATTTCTGGAGATATACACGAAAAACACGAAGGCGAGTCTACCGAAAGCATTATATACTGTCAACCACAAAACCCTTGAATGATGAGAGATATCTGCGAATTCTTTTCGACGGCATCAATTGGTTTCCTTGATGCCTGGGTTCCGACCACGGTACAGTGTGCTGCACCTTCGTGATTCAAGTGAAAGGGAGTAACCATGGGGAGAGAATTATCCGTTATTTCATTGACAAAATCCGATGACGCGGGAAACGAGTTTCTCTATTCCCGGGTTTTTTGCCAACGCAAGGACCCACCGGCTCTCCGCTTGTTGTTGGATTTTTTGAGATCGAAAAGCCAGGTTCCCCTCATCCCTAACGTGGAGCCTGAAGTGCTCGATGACTATTCATGGGTCCAAATGGCTGTCGGCTATCATCGTGAGAAGAAACCGATTCAACTGTTTTGCATTCGTCATGAAGGCACCTATCAAGACGTCTTTGAGAAAGAACAGCAAGGCTTTTCCGCGCACCTCTCCGCCTTTGGAGACGTAGAGGCGGATCTGGCGAGAGAATTCGTCGTTCGAGCCCACTTTATCCTTGCAACTCGAATCCTCAAAAACGACATCACCGACGAAGGGTATGATTTCAATGGGTGGGTCTTGGAATTCTTTCAGGAAAACTGTAACGGGATTGTCCAGATCGACGGGCAGGGCTTTTTCTCACCCAAGGGGGAACTCGTCGTGGATTTGCAGGACGACCCTGCGCAGCAGGACTTCTCTAAACCGGAAATCCAGCCGTCCTGACCTCCCGCTGATTGATGGCACGATCGGGCGCATGACGGCGTTGGGTCCTCGCTCACCCCTCGCCTGTCTCGTTTGATAAGCCTCGGGATTCGCTGCGGGACGCCTTGCCCTGCATCCCGCGATCACAAGCAATCATCGGTTCTTTTTATTATCTGGCTGTTCGGAAGACGGTACCGCCAGCAGGTCGTCTACCCCGGAACGAAACGTTTTCTGAGGAACGCCGTCCAAGTAGCCGCGATAGCCGATACCGTCTTTGATCACTTCCGCTAACGCCCCTTGATCGAACAAGTGCGGATCGGCAATCACGTCGCCCCGGCTGAACAGGATGTCGGCCCGATACCCCGGCACCAATTTCCCGGTATCGTGTTGCCCGATGCGCTCGGCCGCAAGCCCCGTCCCGCTGTACCATGCCGACAAGGGAGACAGGCCGTCCCTGATCAACGAGACCATCTCCATGTAATTCCGGCCATGCATTCGAGGGAGGATCGGGTCAGTCCCCGTAATCATGTTGAGACCGCTCGCCTGCGCGATTCTGACCGATTCAGCATGTGCCTCGGTCACCTGTCGCACTTTTTCGGCGACAAAAGGCGAGAGGTTCTCCGCCTCGGGCAACTCGTAATTGATCCACGACGTGGGGGTCACCGTACACCCTTTGGCATAGGCTTTTTCCGCCAAGGCTTCATTCAGAAACGAGATATGCTGAATGTCATGCACGCCGCAATCAATGGCCAATTCGATCCCTTGCCGGCTATGGGCATGGGCCGCCACCATCATGCCGCGACCGGCGGCTTCGTCACAAATCGCTTCGATTTCCGCTTGCGTGAAATCCCGATTTTCCAATTTATCCGAGGGAGACACGACCCCGGGGCTCGTACAAATTTTCACCAGGTCCCCGCCGCATGCGGCGATTTCACGCACGCGCTTTCGACAATCCCAAGGCCCGTCCACAATGCTCGAAGGACGACCGGGGCCGGCGGGCCACAGCCGGGACACCGTGTCATGACACCGGTCCGTGCCTCGAAAGTCCGCGTGACCGCCGGTCGTGGACAGCATGCAAATGGCAATTTGCAACCGGGGTCCGATGATAAGGCCTTCCTCCACCAACCGTTTGACCACGTGGGTGGCTCCGCCCACGTCACGAACGGTCGTCACCCCGCCATGAACCAAGGTGGCATACAGAATCCGCTCGGTATAGACCAGGCCGGCAGGTCCGTTCATGGCTGCCAGGTCTTCGTCATGAATGCCCAACACGGTGACGTGGCTATGGCAGTCCACAAGTCCCGGGGTCGCAGTGAGAGAAGCACAATCGACGCGCCGAACGGCCTGCCCGGGAGAAGGGTCGGCCCGATGCGGTTTCACCGCCTCTATCTTACCCCCTTCCACCCACACGTCCACGCCTTCATGAACCGCGGCATCGGTGCCCGAGGTGCCGTCATACAATGTCTTGACGTTGGAAAAAATGATCATCGTGTCTCCCCGCGTGGAAACCGGACGTGTTCTTGTGTACCGGAACATCGAGAATTTCTCAAGCAAGGAAAAGCAGAGATTCCGGCAACGTGCAGCCTACGCGGCTTGCCCGATTGAAAAATGCTGAAATATCTGGATAATGGTTGATGGTCTGTTTCCTATTTTGTGGCCACTCCCGCCGCCACCACGAGGCAGACGCCGTCATCGTTCGTGAGAACGTCGAAAAAAGCAGGGAACGATTGGACATTCCGCCACTACCGGCCACCACCCGGTGCAACCATTTCTGATCCTATGGCTGACTTCAAGCACTTCAATGAAATGTTCGGGATGGGCGAACGGCATCGCGAACCGTATCGTGACTATCACCAATGGTTTGAATCCCAGGACGCAGCGTGGCTGCATCGCAAGTCCGATGAAGCCGAGACCGTTTTTCGCAGGATCGGGATCACCTTCAGCGTGTATGGAGAAGAAGAAGCCAGCGAACGACTGATCCCGTTCGACGTCGTGCCGCGGATTATTTCCAGTCGCGAATGGTCGAGGCTCGTTCGCGGGATTCGGCAGCGGGTCCAGGCCATGAATGCCTTTTTGCACGACGTGTATCACCGGCAGGAAATTATCCGGGCGGGTCGCATTCCCGTGGAGATGATCGCAAACAATGACGCCTTTCTCCCACAGATGATCGGGGTCTCGCCGCCAGGGAACGTCTATACCCACGTCGTCGGCGTCGATATCGTCCGCACCGGCGAAGACGAATTCTACGTCCTGGAGGACAATGCCCGCACGCCGTCCGGAGTCTCCTACATGCTGGAAAATCGGGAAATCATGCTCCAGATGTTTCCGGAACTGTTTGCGCGGATCAACGTGCAGGCCGTCGGCAACTATCCCAAAAACCTGCGACGTTCTCTCGGCAACTGCGCGCCGCGTTCGTGCGAGGGGACGCCGGGCATCGCGGTCCTGACGCCCGGCATATACAATTCGGCTTATTTTGAACACGCGTTCCTGGCCGGCCAGATGGGCGCGGAACTGGTCGAAGGCCATGATCTTCGCGTGGTGGATGGACGTGTCGCCATGCGTACCACCCAAGGGTACGCCCCCATTGACGTCATTTATCGACGCGTGGACGACGATTACCTGGACCCGCTCAATTTCAATCCGCAGTCGCTTCTGGGAGTGCCGGGCATTTTCGACGTCTACAGGGCCGGCGGGGTCACCATCGCCAACGCCCCGGGCACGGGCATTGCCGATGACAAGGCCCTCTATTCATATATGCCGGACATCATCGAATTCTATACGGGCGAAAAGGCACTGCTGAAGAACGTGCAGACCTGGCGTTGTGCAGAACCCGATGCGTTGCGCTACGTGCTGGACCACCTGGCCGAGTTGGTCGTCAAAGAAGTCCATGGTTCAGGCGGGTACGGCATGCTGGTTGGCCCTGCCGCAAGCCGCGAAGCCCTCGTCGCGTTCCGGAACAAGTTGGAAGCCACGCCAAGCAAGTACATTGCCCAGCCCACCCTGTCGCTTTCCACCACTCCGATCCTGACCAAGAACGGGTTGGACCCTCGCCACGTGGATTTGCGCGTCTTTGTCCTGGTTTCACCGAATGAGATTCAGATGACTCCCGGCGGGTTGACCCGCGTGGCGTTGAACAAGGGATCGCTTGTCGTCAATTCCAGTCAAGGCGGCGGAACCAAGGACACCTGGGTCCTGGAGGAATAACCTCGATGCTCGGGAAAACCGCAGACGGTCTGTTCTGGATGTTTCGGTACCTTGAACGAAACGAAAATACCGCACGCCTTCTGGACGCCGGATTTCGCATTGCCCTGACTCGCGCCGACGCCGCGGAGAACGAGTGGGCTTCCGTGCTCACCACGATCGGCGTCAAGCAGGTTTTTCTGGAAAAATACGAACGGATAGACACGGCCCACGTCATCGACTTCCTCTTACGCGACCCATCCAATGCATCCAGCGTCATATCGATGATTCAGGCCGCACGCGACAATGCCCGGCTCCTGCGCACCGCGCTGACGCGTGAGCTGTGGTCGGTCACCAATGAATGCTGGCTGACCCTCAGGGAATTGCTGGCCCATCCCGTGCGAGAGCGGGAGTTGCCCTTTGTCCTCAACACGATCCAACGGCAAAATGCCCTGCTCAATGGCACGCTCCACAACACCATGATGCGAAATGAGATATTCAATTTCGCCCGTCTCGGCACGTTCCTGGAACGGGCGGACAACACGGCGCGCATCCTCGACGTCAAGTATTATCTGTTGCTGCCGTCCGTCTCGCTGGTCGGCAGTTCGCTGGATAACGTGCAATGGGAAACCATTCTCAGGTCGGTATCGGCCCAACGCTCCTACCACCGGATCCATAAAGGCGACGTGCGCCCGAGGGAGATCGCGAATTTCCTGATGCTCGACCTCCGCATGCCGCGTTCGCTCGCCTTCTGCTATTCAAAGATCGTGGACAATCTCACGCATCTCGCCAAGGATTACGGCGTTCGCCAGTGCTGCACCGAGCAAGCGGAAACCGTATTGGCCAGGCTGACGAACCGTTCCATCGAGGATATTTTCGACTCCGGGGTGCACGAATTCATCCAGGACTTCATCCGGGACAACAATGCCCTGGGAAGCCAGATTGAAAAGGATTACCGCTTTTACGGATAGCAGGATGCGACTGAGCATTTCCCATCTCACGACGTACCAATACGACAAGCCGGTTCACTATGCGTTACAACAGGTCCGGCTGACGCCGAAGTCCCAGGCGTCACAGAACGTGTTCACGTGGGACATGACGGTTGAAGGCGGCCGCAAAGAGCTCGAGTTGACGGACCAGCACAATAACCTCGTGACCCTGATCAGCCTGGCGGAAGAGCAGTCTGAGATCAGCATCCATTGCCACGGGGAGATCGAAACCATCAAGCAAAGCGTGCCGGACGGACGGGCGGACGGCTACACGCCGCTGTGGTATTTCACACGATCGACCGCACTCACCACGCCGGGTGAGCAAATCCGTGATCTCGTCAAACCCCTGGCCGATGACAACCGGGACGGCCTGACGCGGCTGCACGCGCTTTCCGGCCTCATTGCGAAGACCGTTGCCTATACGAAGGGACGGACACATTCACACACCACGGCGGAAGACGCACTGGGAATAGGGCACGGCGTTTGCCAGGACCACTCGCACGTGTTTCTCAGTGCGGCACGGCTCCTGGGTTTTCCGGCTCGATACGTCAGCGGGTATCTCCTGATGGACGATCGCGTGGAACAGGACGCGAGCCATGCCTGGGCGGAAGTATGGATAGACAAAATGGGATGGACCGGGTTCGACGTCTCGAATAGTGCCTCGCCGGATGAACGCTACGTGCGCGTGGCAACGGGTCTCGATTATAAAGACGCGGCGCCCATATCCGGCATCCGGACGGGAGACGCCCTGGAATCCTTGACCGTCACCGTCCGCGTGCAACGCAAGGATCCCTGACCACGGCGGTCACTTGGCAGGGTCCGTGAGAGCATGATAGGGTTATTCGTGACTCGATAACGCGTGCGACCGGCCTCGGACACCAGCCGTCGCCGCATAATCCTCTTCGGATTCGTCGAACACAATCGCACGTGGCGTCTGACGACGCCTTCCCCTGCTTCGCGCTGTACAGCCGTCATGAACCGTTTTATCCATTCTGAGCATGGCCTGTTCCTGATTCATGACTGACCGCACCGCACAAAGTTGGTTGAGCCCCGCGAAGACGTTTGCCGATCGACACATCGGGCCGACGGAGGCCGATACCCGGGAGATGCTGAACGCCCTCGGGTTCCCGTCGCTGGAAACGTTGATTCAAGCCACGATCCCTGAAGACATTCGCCTGCAGGACCCACTCGACTTGCCGCCCCCCCAGAGTGAGCAGGAGGTCTTGTCCGACCTCAGGCGCATGGCTTCCAAGAATCAGGTGTTCCGGTCGTTTATCGGGATGGGGTACTACGATTGTCACACGCCCCCGGTCATTCTCCGGAACATATTGGAAAATCCGGCGTGGTACACCCAATACACGCCCTACCAGGCAGAAATTGCCCAAGGACGCCTGGAAGCCCTGCTCAATTTTCAAACGATGGTGGCGGACCTCACCGGTCTCCCGTTGGCGAATGCGTCCCTTCTGGATGAAGGGACCGCGGCGGCGGAAGCCATGGCCATGTGCAAAGCCATTACCGGCCGGCCGGCGTTTTTCGCTTCGGAAACCTGCCACCCGCAAACATTGGCCGTGGTCCGGACTCGTGCCGCCTCGCTCGGCCTCCGATTGGATATCGGCCCGGTCGATACGATCGACTGGGAACGGACGTCGTATGGCGGGCTCCTCCTGCAATATCCCGCCACGGACGGCACGGTTCGCGATGACTACGAACTGGTCCGGCGGGCCCACGATGCGGGCACACAGGTCGTCGTAGCCACGGACCTGCTCGCCCTGACCCTCTTCAAACCGCCGGGGGAATTCGATGCCGATATCGCCGTGGGATCCAGCCAGCGCTTTGGGGTTCCGTTGGGATTCGGCGGACCTCATGCCGCGTTCCTGGCCACCCGCGAAGATTACAAACGCCAAATACCCGGCCGAATCGTCGGCGTCTCCAAGGACAGCCAAGACCGAACGGCGTACCGGCTGGCGTTACAAACCCGCGAGCAACATATTCGCCGCGACCGCGCCACGAGCAACATCTGCACGGCTCAGGTGCTGTTGGCCAACATCGCCGGCATGTATGCCGTGTACCACGGGCCCGACGGGCTGAAACGCATTGCCGAGCGCGTGCACGGCTTAACCCTTGTCCTCGCCGAGGGCCTGACCCGTCTCGGATGTCGCGTTCCGGAAGAACTCTTTTTCGATACGTTACGGGTGTCTACGGACGTCCTGCCGGCGGAACGCATCCGCGACCGGGCAAAGCAGCATCGTCTCAACCTTCGAGAATATGCAGACGGGTCCTTTGGCATCGCCCTGGACGAAACCACGACCATGGAGGACGTGGAGACCCTCTGGAAAACGTTCTCCAAAGACGGGCAGGTGCGGTTGACGGGAGAAGCCCTCGCAACAACCTGCTCCGTCTCACTACCGGCCCCGTTTGCCCGCACGACCCCGTTTCTGACGCATGAAGTCTTTCACCGGTATCGTTCCGAACACGAGTTGTTACGCTACATGCACCGCCTCCAGTCCCGGGATCTCTCGCTGGTCCATTCCATGATTCCCCTGGGCTCTTGTACCATGAAACTCAACGCCACCGCGGAAATGCTTCCCGTGACGTGGCCGGAATTCAGTCAGATTCATCCGTTTGCTCCTCCGGAACAAACGGAAGGCTATACCCGGCTGTTCCGGGAATTGGAGACTTGGCTCTCCGAAATCACGGGGTACCCGGCAGTCTCACTCCAACCCAATGCCGGCTCCCAAGGAGAATATGCCGGACTGCTGGTGATCCGGGCGTACCACGAAAGCCGCGGGCAGGGGCACAGGACCACGTGTTTGATCCCGGCGTCGGCTCATGGGACCAATCCCGCGAGCGCGGCGATTGCCGGCCTGCAAGTCGTGCCCGTAGCCTGTGACGAACGCGGAAATATCGATCTGGTCGATTTACGCGCCAAGGCCGGTCATCACCACGAGACGCTGGCCGCACTCATGGTGACGTATCCTTCGACGCACGGGGTCTTTGAAGAAACGATTCAGGAAATCTGCGGCATCGTGCACGAGCACGGCGGCCAAGTCTATATGGACGGCGCCAACATGAACGCGATGGTGGGCCTGTGCCGGCCGGCCGATATCGGTGCCGACGTCTGTCACCTCAACCTGCACAAGACCTTTTGCATTCCCCATGGCGGAGGCGGACCCGGGATGGGGCCGATTGCCGCCGCCGCACACCTGGCCCCGTTTTTGCCCGGACATCCGCTCCGTGATACGGGTGGGGAACGCGGCATCGGGCCGGTCTCCTCGGCGCCACAAGGAAGCCCGAGCATCCTGCCGATTTCCTGGGCCTTTATTGCACTCATGGGCGCACAGGGATTGACCCGGGCCACCAGCGTCGCCATTCTGAATGCCAATTACATGGCCAAGCGACTGGAGCAGGACTTTTCCATTCTGTACACCGGAAAAGGCGGCTGGTGCGCCCATGAATTTATTCTGGATCTACGGCCGTTCAAGAAGTCCGCCGGGATTGAAGTGGAAGACGTGGCCAAACGCCTCATGGACTTTGGCTTCCATGCCCCGACCATTTCGTGGCCCGTGGCCGGAACCATGATGATCGAGCCCACGGAAAGTGAATCCAAGCCGGAACTTGACCGGTATTGCAATGCACTGCGGGCAATTCGACAAGAGATCAGGGACGTTGAAGAAGGGCGACTCCCGAGAGAAGACAATCCCCTGAAACACGCCCCGCATACGATGGAAGACGTCACGAACCCTGACTGGAACCGTCCCTATGGCCGCAACCAGGCGGCCTTTCCCTTGCCATGGCTCCGGGACTTGAAATTCTGGCCGGCCGTTTCACGCATCGACAGTGCGTATGGAGACCGCAACGTGTTCTGTACGTGCCCTCCAATCGAGCAGTATCAATAACCTCGGAATGCCCTGACGGCAGGAGCAACCGAAGAAAGCCGCATGAAAACCAAATCGACAAACACGCTCCTGTGGGCCATTCTCACGGGCATTGTGTCCGGAACGATCCTCGGGGGGACCTGGCCGGAAGCCGGGCATTCCGTGGCGTTCCTTGGGGAAGTCTTTCTCAAAGCCCTGTTTGTTCTTGTCGTCCCCCTGGTCATGTGTTCCATCATCGTGGGGATCACCAGTCTCGGCGACGTGCGGCGACTCGGCCCCCTGGGAGGCCGGGCGGTCCTGTACTTCATGACGACCACGGGCATCGCAGTCGTCATCGGACTGGTCCTGGTCCTGCTGATCCAGCCGGGAACCCCGGGAGCGGGTGAATCCGCTGCCGGCGATATGACCACCGTGTCCGAACGATTGGCAGACAAACCCGACAGCGTGCCCGAACTGCTCCGGACCATCCTGACCGGGCTCATCCCCAAAAATCTGTTTTCGGCCATGGCCAACGCCGACGTGCTGCCGCTGATCATTTTTTCGTTGGTGTTCGGTGGGATCCTCACGACGATTGGAGAACGGGGCAGACTGGTGATTCAAGTCGTTGAAGGCGTGAACGAAGCCATCATGGCCATGGTCCATCTGCTGATGTGGGCCGCACCGGTGGGCATCGGTGCATTGATTGCCGGCCGGTTGGGCGAGGCAGGAGGGTTCAGCGGCTTTTGGCCGCAACTGGTGCAATTAGGCGCCTATGCCGGCACCGTCATCCTGGGCTTGTTGATCCACGGCCTGATCGTGATTCCCCTGCTCCTTCACTTTATCGGGAAACAGAACGTCTTCGCGTACGCCAGAAACATCGGGACCGCCCTGACCACGGCGTTCTCCACCAGTTCGAGTTCGGCCACGCTGCCGCTCACCATGGAAGCCGTGATCGAGGAAAACAAGGTCTCGCCCAGGACCGCGCGGTTTGTGCTCCCCCTGGGGGCCACGATCAACATGGACGGCACGGCCCTCTACGAGGCGGTGGCCGCCGTGTTCATTGCGCAGTCCTATGGCATCGAACTCGGATTTGCCCAAACGGTGATTATCGTACTGACGGCAACCCTGGCCGCGGTCGGCGCAGCCGGCATCCCCGAGGCCGGGCTGGTCACGATGGTGATCGTGCTCAAATCCGTCAACCTGCCCATCGAAGGCATTGCCCTCATTCTGGTGATCGACTGGTTCCTGGACCGCTGCCGCACCACGATCAACGTCTGGGGAGACGCCGCGGGCTCGGCGGTGATTGACCGGTTGGAGAACCGGGGCAGCAGGGAGTGAACCTGCCGCCCGGTTCCGCAAGCAGGTTTTTAGAACCCGTAGATAATCCCGATGCCGATGTCGTGTCCGCTGATTCCGACTTCAAAATCTCCGCCGGTCAGGTCCCCTTTGAAGGTCGGGTCCTGGGTCGCGAAGTATCGCCAGTCCAGGCTGACCGTGATGGAACGGCCCTCCTCCAAGGGAAACTCGTAGCCGATGCCCGCACCCGCCTGATACGCGAAAACGGTATCGCTGTCGTCGGAGAGCGACCTGCCTGTTGTCGCACTCTCCGTATCAATCGAAATAATCGCGACCCCGAGACCGCCGCCGACATAGGGTACCCACCTGGATCCGGTATCAAAATCATAGTCCACGTTGCCCATGAAAGCGAGCATCGAAAAATTGCCGTCGATGATCTGTTTTCCCTTAACAACCTCCGCCGCGGCCGTTTTGTGGGCATCGTTGAGATCACTATAGGATGTGTTCGCGGGATCAGGATATATTGTTTGACCAGTTTGAGCGTTTATGCCTTGCGCCACACGTGGAGCGGCGAGTTCCACCAGACCGCCCGGGCTTTTGACGTCCATTTTATCTGTCTTGTGCCTGCGGTAGTCGATCTCGGCCTCTAAGCGGAAGCCGCTGGGAAAGGCGTACCCGGCCATGCCTCTCACGGCAAACCCGTTCTTGGTGGTGGCGTCGGCGTCGAGCTTTGGATAATCACCGGCGGAAGCCGTGACGTCGGAATCATTGAGAATACTGAGACTGCCCCCGACCCCGACGTAAGGCCCGTCGCCGGCGACGGCGCTCGTGCCGGACGAGACGACCACCCATGTGAGTGCAGCCAGCATGCCTTTCATGACCTTCGAGAAACGCCGTAGACCGGGGCGTAACGCCGTGACCCCGGAAACTGTCTTGGCATTGTGCATCGCTTTTCCTCCTTGCGTAAAATATGTGAGCCCGCTTCCGTATCGATGCCACCGGACCAACCATACCCATTTCCCCATGCCCTAATCAATAGAGCACAAACCATGAGCACGCCGGCACGACTCGCGAAGATTGCGCCGGGTTTGTCGCGGATGCCCATGCGCAACCCCAAGGACCGCGCCACCGCCGTGACCCCGGTGCCGCGTCGATTCGCCAAACGCCTGTCCCAGCCAAGTCCCGAGCGTTCTTGACCCTCCTCACCCGGTTCCCTTACCCTTCAGTCCATACTCGGTGTTCCAGCCGGCGTCGTGCCGGGGTGAGGTCCATGCATGAAAGTCTCGTTTCATCAATTCAATCCCAAGAAATTTTCGTTCCGGAAAGATCCGGTGCTGGTGCTGGAAAATTTTTGGACCGAAAAGGAAATGGAAACCTTTCGAGAGGCAATGACGCATTCGACCTGGACGGGTCTCTTGGACATGCCCGCGGTATCCCGGGCCTTCCCCGATTCAGGCAATTGGCTGAAAGCCGAAATCGGATCGCGCGAGCGGCAACTCTTTCTCGACAAACTGTCGATGCCGTGCATTATGGAGTACGTGGAATCCTTTCCCAATATCCGCCAACGCCACGTGAATTTCAATTTCTATTCCTATGGTGCCGGAGACTGTTTGCCGACACATGATGATACGGATGAAGCCTACGCCGGCAACCGCGACCGCCCACCGCCGCTCCGGCGGCTGGCCCTGGCGACTTACGTCCATTCCGAATGGAACACCGATTGGGGCGGGGAACTCATCCTGTATCATGCCAAAAAGGATTCACGCGGAAACCGCGTCATGGACGTGGCGCAATGCATTGCCCCGCAACCGGGATCACTTGCCCTCTTTGCCGTACCCCGGTTCCATCGCGTGTGCCGGGTGGATGCCTTGGCGGGCGAACACAAACGGCTTTCGATCGCCGGTTGGTTCATGACGGAACACTTCACCTGACGAGAACCGCATTGGACTTCGGACCGTGATCATGACGGCCGTCGCGTTTTTTTCACTGTACCCATGCACGTGATCACCACCCTCGACTGTCACGTTGCCGGCGAGGCGCTACGCGTGGTGACCGGAGGGGTTCCCGAGCCGGCCGGTTCCACCGTCCTGGAAAAACGGCAATATTGCCGATCCCATCTCGACCATCTTCGGAAAGCGCTCATGTGGGAACCGCGAGGCCACCACGAGATGTACGGGTGCCTGTTGGTCAAGCCCGCGCACCCGCAAGCCGATACCGGGGTCCTGTTTTTTCACAATGAAGGCTACAGTACCATGTGCGGACACGGGATCATCGGGCTCACGACGGTCATGCTGGAACAGGGATTGTTTCCGGCTTCCGTTCCGGCCACCACCATCCGGTTCGACACGCCCAGCGGCCTGGTGACGGCAAAGGCTTCCGTCGATGAAGGCAAGGTTCGAAGCGTCGCGTTTCGCAACGTCCCGTCCTTTGTTCCTGACGTCGGACAAACGGTCCACGTGCCGGGCATCGGCCAGGTTGACTATGATCTGGCCTTTGGCGGGGCGTTTTATGCCTTTTGCCGGGCGGAGACGCTGGGGCTCAGCCTCAACCCCGAACACGCACCGCGGCTCCAGGCCCTCGGCTTGGCGATCAAACAGGCCATCATGGCCGAACGCACTCTTGTCCACCCTACGGAGCCGGAACTCGGTTACCTCTACGGCACGATCTTTACCGGCCCTCCGCAGACACCCGGAAGGGACGTACGGCAGGTGTGCATCTTTGCCAATGGCGCCTTGGATCGATCCCCGACCGGAACCGGTGTCAGCGCACACCTGGCCCTCCTCCACGCCAAAGAAAAACTGGGAGTGGGACAATCCTTACGGTTTGAAAGCATTTTGGGCACAGTGTTCGGCGGGACAATCGTGGAAGAGACGCAACTGGGCCCCTACCCGGCGATTATTCCGGAAGTGGAAGGCCACGCCTGGCTCACGGGGCGTCACGAATTCATGATCGACCCGGACGACCCCTTAAAGGAGGGATTTCTGTTGGGATGAGATTTTTTGAGAACTCAAGCCCGTATCACCCGGCGCATGTTTTCTATTTAGCTTTTCATCTTGAGACAAACCGCCTGGAGGCCGATGATGGTTTTGGCGTCCTGGATCACGCCGTCATTGATATGAGCGACGGCTTGGTCGAGCGGCATTTCGATGATCTCCAGGACTTCATCCGCACCCAGGTTTTGTGTGCCCGGAGAGAGATCGCGTCCCACGAAGATGTGAATGATTTCATTGGTAAAGCCGGGCGTGGTCAAGAAGCTCAGGAGCGGCTCCAACCGTCCCACGCGGTACCCGGTCTCTTCTTCCATTTCCCGAGCCGCGCAATCCCTGGGGTTCTCGCCGGCATGCAGCTTACCCGCAGGGATTTCATAGATGAAGCGTCCCACGGCATGACGATACTGCCGGACCATGATCACCGTCCGGTCGTCTTTCATCGGCACGACGGCCGCGGCCCCGGGATGGGTGATCACCTCAAGGTCGGCCGTGGCCCCGTTCGGCAGGGTCACCGTCTCCACGGACAGATCGATGATCTTTCCTTTATAGACCGGGTTCTTCATCGCCCTGCATTCATACCGGACCTGACGCCGCCGGCTTGGGCTTTTTATAAAAGGGAAGGGCGACCACTTGTGCGGGTATTCGTCTGCCTCGAATCTCGACGTCGAACGCCGTGCCGGCCCCGGCATACGCAGGCTCCACGTACCCCAGGCCAATGCCTTTCTGCAGGATGGGCGACAGGTTCCCGCTGGTCACCGTGCCGACCGGTTTGTCCTGCGCCAACAGTTTCATATCGTGACGGGGCACGGCTTTTTCCAGTAATTCGAATGCCACCAGGCGTCGAGCCGGTCCTTCCCGGACTTGCCGTGTGAGCACGGGCTCGCCGATGAAGGCACCTTTGTCAAAGCTCACGACCCATTTGGCGTTGGCCTCTATGGGGGTGGTCGCTTCCGTCAGGTCATTGCCGTACAACAAATACCCCATGTCCAACCGCAGCAGGTCCCGCGCGCCCAACCCCGCGGGCTTCACGCCGAACTCTTCCCCGGCCTGCATCAGTTGATCCCATACGTGGCGAACCTGCGTCGCCGGCACGTACAATTCATACCCGAGTTCTCCGGTGTAGCCGGTCCGAGCCACCAGACATTCGACGCCGCCGACCGTTTCTGGCAGACAGCGTCGCGGTTTCAACTCATCGAGTGACGATTGCACGTGCGCCTGTAACAGCGACTTGGAGGCAGGCCCTTGCAGCGCCAGTTGGGCCATCGCTTCTGATTGATCGACGATGCGTACTTCCTCGTCGCCTTGCTGTTGAAACAGCCACCGTCTGATCTTGGCCAGATTGGAGGCATTCACACACAGCAGAAATTCTTCCGCGCCCAGCCGGTAGATGAAAATGTCGTCTTTGACGCCCCCGTCAGGGTTGCAAATCATCGAGTACTGAGCGGCCATGGGCTCGACGCGTTGCACGTCATTGGTGGTCACTCGCTGCAGGAACGGCACGGCGCTTGGGCCCTCGACGTGCAGGCGCCCCATGTGACTCACGTCAAACAAGCCCGCGGAGGTGCGGACGGCATGATACTCATCGAGGACGCCTGAATACTGCAAGGGCATGGCCCAACCGGCGAAATCCACCATTTTGGCCTTCCGGGCCACGTGGGCTTCATACAGGGAGGTCTGTTTCATCAGTGAGAGAAATGCGAAATCGGATCCGAAAATACCGCCCCTTACCTCTCCTTACAAAAGAAAGGAAGAGAAGAGGGAAATTGTCAGCAACTGAGTGAACCGTGCTATCACGGGAACGAGCGAAAAGAACGACCCCTACCGGAGATCCAGCAATTCCACTTCAAAAGTCAGCGTGGCGTTCGGCGGAATGATGCGCCCCGCCCCGCGACTGCCGTATCCGAGATCGGGTGGAATAATCAATTTACGTTTCGTGCCGATGTTCATCCCGACGACTCCTTCATCCCACCCTTTGATGACTTGACCCGCACCTAACCGAAAAGAGAACGGCTCCCCGCGGTCCACCGAACTATCGAACTTCGTACCATCTTCCAGCCAGCCCGTATAATGGACAAACGCGGTTTCTCCCACGTGCGCTTCCCGGCCGTCGCCCGTCACCAGGTCAACGTATTGCAGCCCGGACGACGTCTTGACCGGTTCGGGTCCGGCTCCAAGTCCCGTTCCCGGCCCTTGAAGCATAAAGACACCACTGACCACCATGACCCCTACCCATGCCCGAATGTTTCTGAACAACATGTGCTTATTCCTTTCGCTTCACTGATGGCCTCACGGTGTTGCAGCCTGTTCCCATGAGCTTGGAGAATCTAGCTTTCCGGGAAGGGCTCGGCAAAAAGCGCCACACTCGCGGTATACCCGTGGATAAAGTTTTTCCCGCCCACCGGCCCGATCTCGCCGGCGGCAAAAAACCCCGCAACCGGAATCCCGTCGGCCTGTCGTTGGAGGGCCGTAATATCATGGTTGGGTTCGGCGAAAAATCGCCGGCCCCGGCCGTTGCAACTGAACAACAAGGCCCCCTTGAAAGGAGATTTCGGAAAGTCCAGGCGATCCTGTGCCAGCAATAAATTGAAATCTTCGCTGGCGGCGGCCGGATCCCTCACGTGAAATTGAATCGTCTGCCCTTCCTTCACGATATCGGAAATCGCCACACCCCCGGAGCGTTGGTCCGCCCCCAACAATCCACGAATGAGAAAATCTCCCCGGCCAAACTCCTCGCGTTGCTCATCAAACGCCACGCCGACCTGCACGGCCATGGCGACCTGTTTCCCCCGTTCCGGTCCCAAGCGTTCGAGTATCTCCTGGAGCCGTTCGAGAGTCGGCACGCCGCCCAACTCATACATAATATTTCGTTCAGCCTTGGTCACCACGTAACGTTCCCCGATGGGTTGGCAACCCTGGGACACCAGGGTCCGAATCCACACAGGTCCCCACAGGGCCACTCCGACGAGGCCTTCCTGCACGACCCCGCCGTTGAACACCAATCGATTTTCACCCAGATCCGTGCCCCCGCTGGCAACGCCCCCGATCGCGGGCGCACCCGGGCAGCGTGCCTCCATGCTTTCAAACACGTCTTCAATCGGCGTGGAAAAGGGATCGGCAAACACCAAGAATGTGGGCCGCTCAGACAGTGATTCCAATTCCGGAGGCCACCCCTCAAAGGTGTAAGAGGGTTGGGATTCCTTTTCGTGGAACGTCAAATGAAAGGGGGTCATCCGCACGTCAGGCAGTTGCGCTGCCCACAAGGTCACGACTGAGGCATTCTCGTATTCCTCGGCTGGTCCGATCACGCCGTCGCCCATACAGCCGACCATCACTCGTGGGGCCAACTGCCGGTGGAGTGTCTCGACCAATTCACGCGCGGTCTTCGCATAATGCGGTGAAAAAAACAGACAGATCAAATCAGGCGACGCCAGGCCGAACGCCTCCCGCACGGACGCGCTTAACGTCTGCGCCGCCTGATCCGCGCTAGAATCATGAGCTATGGCTACATGGAATTGCATGGAGCGTCTTCGGATCAAAAGAAACCTCTGATTTCTTGTGATAGCGGGATGCAGGGCAAGGCGTCCCGCAGCGAAACCCGAGGCTTATCAAATGAGATAGGCGAGGGTTGAGCGAGGACACCACGCCGCCATGCACCCGATCGTGCAATAAAGCAGAGGCTTCGGAAGTCTAACAGCGGGTCCGCACGAAAGTCCACCGGAAACGCGCGTTCCTGGTGGGCCGCACCGAACGCAGAAACGACATGCAGTTCTGGCGTCTCTCTTTATTTTTTACATTTCTTGCGAAATTTTATTTTTGTACAATTTGTACAATTTTCTCCATTTTGTAAGATTTTAGGCCTCGTTATCGGGTTGCGCTGCGCAGAAACCCAACCTGCCCTGACTACAAAGACGCTGGATCCCCGATCGGGGTCGGGGATGATGGATTCTTGCCTCTTTCTGTCACCCTTGCGCACGCGAGGGTCCAGGGTTGTTGTTCTCACAAAAAAAAGACCCTGGATCCTCGATTAAAGATGTCAAGGATGACAGGGAAAGGTAAAAGACAAGGCAAAGACGCTGGATCCCCGATTAAAATAGCCTGTCCTTGACGTTAGTAATCGCGGATCGAGGATGACAGGAGAAGTAACCGGGAATGGGAGAAGAAGGCTCTTTTCGTATCGATGACCATTGTCGCCAGGCCGAGACGGGCTTGGCGTTATTCACTCGGCCTGGACGGCAGGATGAAATCGATTTCAAAGACTTTGTAGGGGGCCGTTGATAATCCGGCGTTCGCATAGACTTCCTGGGCCACGGTGTTGTCCTGTTCCACGTAGAGGCGGATACCGGCCACGTGGCCTTGGCGTTTGCCTTCTGCCAACACGTAGTCGTACAGGGACTTGAACACCCCTTGCCGTCTCCATTCCTTGTGAACGTACACGCTCTGTAGCCACCAGAAGACCGCGTTCCGCCAATCGCTCCATTCGAAGGTGATCAACACCTGTCCGATCATTTCCCCAGTGGGCCGGTGCTCCATCACCACGTAAAACCCCTTGGTGGCGTCCGCCAGGATTGACTCCACGCCGGACCGGAGGAGGGATCGTTCCAATTGTCTCCCTTCGGTTTCCGATGCGAGCGCCATGTTATACGTGACTAACGACTCGAGGTCACGGGGTTCGGCCAACCGGATATGGAAGTCTGACTGGTTCATGGTCGCGGGATCCAATGTGAGCGGGAATTCAGGAGGCCGATACGTCCTCCGAGGCAGACCTAGGGAAGCGGCCGGATGTGAGGGGCGGCGGCCAGCCAGCCCCGGGGTGGTCGATAAAGCCCCGCGGAGAATTCCAATTTCATGGCCTCTTCGGGACGCAGATTGACGCGGTGGACCTTGGATGCGCCCACGAACGCCAAATAGCCCGTAAAGGGGTGAATGGCCGTCGGCACGAACACCATGATGAGTGAATCGTCTTTGGCAATCTGGAGCATCGCCGGGGCGCCGCCCATGAGAAATCCGATGGCCCACATGCCGGTACGGGGAAAGGGAAACACGACCACCGTACTTTGGCCGAACCGTTCCCGGAATTGAAACACGTCGGTCATCCCCTTGAGGGTGTAATAGATACTCCTGACCAATGGGATCCGCTCGAACAGATCCTCCATTCGTTTGACGAAGCGTTGCCCCACGAGACGGGTTCCCAGCATCCCTGCCCCCAGAATCAGCAGGAATAACAGCGCGATTCCCGCTCCCGGCATTTCAAACGTCATCACGGGGCCCAGCAGGTCCTCCCACAGGCCATCCAACGTCACGAACAACGTGGAGAGAATAAGGAACGTTCCCCAGGCCGGGACGACGACAAAGAGTCCCGCGACGAAATAGCGTTTGAGTTGCTGCAGTCGACTGCGCGTATCCATGCATCCCGTCTCCACGCCCGTCACTCATGCTTCGCCTTGCAATCCATGGGCGTATTATCTAGTGTATGAAAGACAGCCGTGGAAAACAACTGCACAACCGGAAAGGGATATGATGAGTCCTGACAGCGAGTCAACGCCGGCGATGCCGTTGGACGCGGCGCTTCTGGAGATTTTATGTTGCCCGGAAACCAAACAGGCGGTGACGCTTCTGGATGCCGCCTCTCTCCACGTCCTGAACCGAAAAATTGCGAATGGCGAAGTGCAGAATGTGGGTGGGAACCCGGTCAAAGACCCCCTCGATGGCGGGTTGATCCGTAGCGACAAACAGGTGACCTATCCGGTCAGGGAAATGATTCCGATCATGCTCGTTGAGGAAGGGCTCCCCACAGACGGCATCCTGTGAGCCCAATCAATGGGTCAGTTGAATGCGGGTCGGATTCAGTCCTGCGAATCGGCCGTTCGCTCCCCCCTCCACAACCACCACGCCGAGCGCAACAACTGGACGCACACGTAGACCGAAAGCGCAAATAACAAACCATACAGCCACAAACTGCCCGCCGGCCATTGGTCCGGAGCGTGCAGCAAGAGGCCGAGGGCAATATGCCCGCCCAAGCCGAGGCAGATGGCGAAAATAATCCACTCCCGTATCCAGCGTGATTTGAATTTGTCGGCGGCAAACATGAGGGTCTTTGTCTGACGACACGGGATTCCGGGATTCCCGAAATCGCCGCGGGACACGGGAAATTTTTTGGGCGGCCACAGGCGCCGCCCCTACCGTCCCCGTCCCGGGAAGGCCTGTGCCATGAACCCCGTCAGACCGGGCTTTTGGCCGATTCGATTTCCGTGGCCGTGATCAAACTCGTGAGGTAATCGGTCACGAAGATGAGCGCTTCTTCCCGGCCATCAGCCCTTCGGCCCTTTTCGCGACGCTGGACGGATAATTCATGGTCAAGATCGGATTTGACGTCACCCAGCAGTTTGTGAAGGGAGGGCGTGGTGAGATTCTGGTCCACGTCTTCAAATTCCTGACACCGGTCCAAGACCCAATTGAGCCCTTCCACTCGCCCCAAATACCGGTCATGGTCAGCCGAATCGATTCGGGCCATGGTTGTGGAAAACGCCTGTGCTTCATAAATCAGGTTGTAAAAACTTGAAATCGCTCGATGTAAAGTTGAGTTCATTGTTCCTCCTACGTTTTTCCTAACACAGGGGTCTCCGGGGTCAGGTAAACAATAACGGATGAAATTCTGCCATAAAGCCGTAATACAGCGGAGCAAACTCCTTTAAACTGTGGGGACTCGTTTCCTTTAAGCGCTTAAAAAAGAATATCTGCTGACGGGCGTCAATTTGTTCGAGAATGGCCGAAAGCTGGGGGAGGGAAACGGATTTCGAGGGAACGCTCAACACGTAATGCACTAACCGTTCGACAAATTGCTGCGCGACGTAGTCCGTCTTGAGATATTCGTCAGGCACGTGCCCGGTCTCCAGGAGTTCCCAAAAAGGAATGGCCTGAGCTGAAACCGGAACGGGGTCGGGAGGAGAGAAACTCATTGGGGTCGGGATCGCGTCTTGCCTTGCGGTCTTTGGATAACAGCACCAACGTTTCCTTAGAATACACCATTTCGAGAAGGAATCTCAGTAAATTCTTTTGCGATTTCTTCCCGCGTCCCCGGGGGAGGTTCAAAAAAAAAGCCGGAGGTCCGAAAACCTCCGGCTTTTTTTCATACCCTACCAGGCTCTTACAGCCAGGTAGCGCGTTCGGCTGGCCGAATGTAAATCGGCTCTTCCACTTGCTGCCGGACGGCTTCCTTCCCGGACTTGTTGAACCCTAACACGGTGTCGTTGTACATCTCGAACTTCCGACCGTGAATTTGGGTTTCGAACACTTTCGGTCCAGGAATGATGTCGTACCGGAAGATGATCTGTTGGCTCGCTCTCCAAAGCTGGAGGACGGCTAACAGTTCCCGGCTCGGCACCAAGTACTTCTCGATCGCATTGTCCACGCCCGGCCCGAACATTTGCCGGATGTAGCCACGGGGCGCTTGCCGCGGGGGAATGTAAAACCCGTTTGGCTCCGTGCCCCATTGCGGGTACAGCGGCAACGCCACCTGTTCCACACGGATGGTGTAGTACAGGGGGTTCCACCGATCTTCCGCCCACAGTCCGTCATCACCGATCTTGACGAGATTCTGCAAGCGAATCTTACCCACGCAGGCTGCCATACACCGGGTTTCCATCGGCTCTCCACCGGTGAGAGGATCTTTCCCCTCGACCCGCGGATAGCAGGCGATGCACTTCTCGGTGACCCGAGTCGTACCCCGATACATTGGCTTTTTGAATGGACATTGCTCCACGCACTTCTTGTACCCACGGCACCGGTTCTGGTCGATCAGCACGATCCCGTCTTCCGGCCTCTTGTAGATGGCCTTCCGCGGGCACGCAGCCAAACAACCCGGGTAGGTACAATGGTTACAAATGCGTTGAAGATAGAAGAAGTAGGTTTCATGTTCCGGCAAGCTGCTGCCGGTCATCTTCCATGGTTCTTCCTTGGTAAACCCGGTCTTATCAATGCCTTCCACAATGGCGCGCATTGACGTGGCCGTGTCTTCATAAATGTTGACAAAACGCCATTCTTGGTCCGTCGGAATGTACCCGATCGCGGCCTGGCCGACTTTGGCCCCGGCATCGAAAATGGTCATTCCTTCGAACACCCCATACGGCGCATGGTGTTTGCGGCCGACCCGCACGTTCCACACCTGCCCGCCTGGGTTCACTTGCTCAATCAACTGCGTGATTTTCACGTCATAGAACTGTGGATATCCGCCATACGGCTTCGTTTCCACGTTGTTCCACCACATGTACTCCTGGCCCTTCGAGAACAACCAGGTGGATTTATCCGCCATGGAACAGGTCTGACAGGCCAAGCAGCGATTGATGTTGAACACAAAGGCGAACTGCCACTTTGGATGCCGTTCCTCGTAGGGATACAGCATCTTCCGCCCTAATTGCCAATTATAGACTTCTGGCATGGTTTCCTCCGTTTCTTTGAACCATAGTTAGGTCAATTGCTAAAAATCCACATTTGATCCTGATGTTACACTTTGATCTTAATGTGGTCGCCTTTGAGCCACTTGATCATGAACTCATTTTCCTGCCCAGGCGTAAACCCGGTCCGGACTGGCTCCCATGGACCCCTGCCGCCGATACCACCGTCTTCTGCTTTGGTGATCCGCATCAGACATTCTTTCGGAGTGGTGTTGACCGCGTGGTTGTCCACTTGATAACCGAATTTGAACTTCCAGCCCACTGCATGTTTACCCGGCAGTGAGTCGGTTTGGTGCATCGGCATCAACCAGTCCCGGGTGAAGGACTGTTGCGCCCCATACCGGAAGTTGGATTGATAACCCGTATCCATCGCGATGGCCCGTCCATCCGGCCGGGTTTCGTGACCCTTCACGGATTTCGCGGTTGCCACGTACGGAGCGTGTTTCGCCATCGTCACGTGGTACGGGAACGCCGGGTTGTACTTCGCACGAATCATCAACCGAGCCACTTTGTAGTACGGGTCACTCGGCTTCCATCCGCGGTACGGCCGATCAACCGGATTGCCGTCAACGTACACATAGTCACCGTCGTTGATGCCCCGGTCTTTCGCCGATTGTGGGTTCATGTGAAGTTGATGCTCACCCACGCCCGGTGTCCGTTTATCCATCCGATACGCGTCACCGAAGTTCGATTCATACATCTGCACCCAGTCGTTCACTGACCATTGGCTGTGTACACGATGCCGCGTCTTCGGCGTCACGCAGTAGAATTGATACCCCTTCTCCCACAGCGGGTTGGAGTACCGTTTGATTTCCTGCCACGGCAACGCAATGTTCCGCACCGTCTTGTCGTCATGGTGCTGCGCCGTGATAGGAATACCGTAGTCATCCGGCCGTACGTACGGGTTCGTCGTCATAATCGCGTTCGGCAGGTATGGAGTGGCTTCCGTCCCTTCCCGGTGCGAAATGAAGTTTTCACCGTACTCAATGGCTTCCGGCTCCGTCCGGTAGTTTTCATACCGGCCAGTCCGCGTCCATTGCGGCTTCGATTCGTTCGTCTCTTCCCAGAACGGTTGCCGTGGATACGTCCGGCACAGCACCATCCAGCCCTTTTCGGACTTGAGCATGGTGTCAACGCTGTACCCGTACCCCGTACAACTGGCGTCCAACAACCGTTGCACGTACACGTCCACCCGGTTGTCATAGACGAACTTGAAGTAATCCCGGAACCGCCCATCGCCCGTCATGTTGGTCAATTTGGCGGCCACGCCGGCGGTTGTATCCAGGTCGTTTCTGGTGTCATACAAGGGCCGGATGCCCCCTTTCCACACCTGGAACCACGGATTCGACACCGTCGCCGTATGTTCGGGATACGTGAACTCCATCCATGTATTCACACCCATCGCGATGTCGGCGTGGTTCACGTCCGAGGTCATCTCGATATCCTGGGTGACGATACATTCGATGTGCGGGTCCACGTTCTTGACCATGTCATAGTGGTGTTTGGCGTTGTTCAACACGTTGACGTTCGCCACCCACCGGAACTTGGTCGGGGTCGGCATGTGCGTTTTTCCGGTAAACACCCGGCGCCCATACTTCGGCGTGTTCACGATCAACGCCGTGTCCCCATGGTTCCAGTAGGCCACCTCTTCACCATAGTAGTAGCCACGCACGTGCACTTCTTTACCATGTGCGTTCGGATCCGTCGTGATCTTGAACGGATTCTCCGCGGTGTGCGTGCCCAAACCACCGCCGGACCACGGGGTGCTGTTCCAGATCCCCGCTTTGTAGTTCCCGGCCCAGGTATGTTGCCCGGTCCCGAACTTCCCGACGTTCCCGGAGATGATCAACACCATCGCCGCGCCACGCGCAATGATGGTTTGGTGGAAGTAGTGGTTCGTTCCTTCCCCGTTGTGAATCGTTGCCGGTTTAATGGCACCTGAATCTCTGGCCCAGCGGACGATCAGGTCCTTCGGGGCCCGGTTGATCTGGTGGACCGTATCCAGGTCGTAGTCCTGCAAGTGGACTTGATACAACTGGAAGATCGGTGCCACGTCGACTTCCCGGCCGTTCAGCAACTTCACCCGGAAGGTCCCGTTCAACGCTGCCTCGATACCGCTGTTCCGGTAGTGCCAGCCTACCAATTCACGGTGAATCGGCACGGCTTGGTTCTTATTGATGTCCCACACCATGAAACCGCCGAGGCGGGCAATTTTCGCCGGATTCAGGGTTTGCACTTTCCCTGAATAGGTCTTGGAGAAGTCCGGCAATTTATAGCCCTTGATGACGTCGCGCGGATCCAGATATTGCAGGGTATCCGTACGAACCAGAATCGGCATGTCCGTGTAGGCCGCGCAGAAATCATGGTCGTGCATGTTCTCGTCGAACATGATTTTACAGGCACCCAGGAACAACGCCGCGTCCGTTTCCGGCCGAACCGGAATCCAGTAGTCGGCACGATACGCCGTCGGGTTGTACTCCGGCGTGATCACGACCACCCGCGCGCCACGCTCGATGCTTTCGAGCTTCCAGTGCGCTTCCGGCATTTTGTTTTCGACGAAGTTTTTGCCCCAGCTGGTGTTCAACTTCGAAAACCGCATGTCGCTCATGTCGATGTCAGAGGTTTGCACCCCGGACCAGAACGGATGCGCTGGGTTTTGGTCACCGTGCCAGGTGTAGTTCGACCAGTACCGGCCGCCTTGGGCCTGAGCAGGCTTCACTTTCCGAATGTAGTGGTCGAGCAATGCGCCGCAGCCACCGTTCATCCGGGTGATGGCCATTTTGCCGATCACGCCCAGGATAGGCATCCCCGCGCGGAACTTCATGGTCCGCACGCCGGAACCCTTGGTCATTTCGATCATTTCCGGCGGATAGCCTTGTTCCCGCAACCGACGGGCACCGGCTTCGCCGCTGTACCGCTCCGCGATAATGACCATGGCTTTGGCCAGGTACGTAAAGGCCGTATCCCAGCTAACCCGCAACATGTCATCCAGATACCGCGAAGTGAATTTGAATTTATTCATGACGTCCGGGGTGAATTCCGGGCTACCGGCATCCATCCAGGCTTTCCAACCACGGCGCATCAAGGGGCCTTTCAACCGATAGGGCCCATACACCCGGCGATGCATCGTGTACCCCTTCAAGCACATCCGCGGGTTGTGAGCAAAGGTTCCGCGGTTGCCGTAGAGGTCTTCGTAAGTTTGGTGGTCGTAGTTTTGCTCGACCCGCATGACCACGCCGTTACGCACGAAGGAACGGATGCGGCAGGCGTGAGTGTCGTTCGGGGAGCAGACCCACGTAAACGACGAATCATAACGATACTGATCGTGGTACACCCGCTCCCAGGCGCGATCCGGATACTCGCCCAGCGGGTTGCCCACTTCGACAACCGGTTGCAGCGCGGTCAAGGCCAAGGCTTTATCCGCCAACGCCACTGCCGCCACCGTCCCGGTGGTCACTTTTAAAAATTGACGTCTAGAAAGAAACATTGTGAAACCTCCTCGTGTAAAGGCCGATCGGCCTAACGTGGAATGGATTAATGAAAAAACCCCCTGATGGGGAAAATTTTTGACCAATCACCTCCTTTCCTGAACCTTGTTTCATCATTCCGCTCATCCTCTGCCTTGACTTCAGGCTGACTAACATTAATATCACGTAGATTCTAGCAATTTTCGGGCCATTGCGAACGATGCAGCATGAAATTCATAAATATATGAAAATAAAAAGAAATATGTTTTATGCATAATGATTGGTTTTCCCTAATGTTTCCATTAGGTAGCACGAATGGACTACGACCATACCCCTGATGACCAAAAGTTTCGACACCATGTGACCGGACGATCACGCCATCTTCAAAATTCTATTATATATCAATAAAAACAATATCTTATGATTTCTTTAAATAAACGGTCATTCATCGGATGATCATCAGACGTGTAGTTTTCGTAACGCAATGGTCAATTCAGCCTATGTGGCTTGACAAAAAACCTCTACTATTTGACATAAAGTTAAATAATGTCGATTATTCTGTGCTATTCATGACATTATTTCTGTTTTTTGACACAAATTTCACGAGAAATACGGGAGGCGATCTTTATTCAAAGGTGCGGGCTGGCACTTTGGCATTCCCTTCGATTGTTACTTTTCGGTAACTGATGTGTGGCAAAATCCCATCATTCCTGAGCCTTGGCCGTCAAGGGCAGGTGGATCCAGGACTCCCCGCCATCCTGACTGCGGAAAAGACCGCTGCCGTTCGTACCCGCATACAGAACCTGTGAGTCCCGTGGATCCATGGCAATCGCTCGAATATTCAGGTTGGCCAACCCTTCGTTCGTCGCCTGCCATGTCTGCCCGCTGTCCCGGCTTTGAAAGATGCCCGTGCTGGTCCCCATGTAGAGATGTTGCCCGTTTCCCGGTTCCAATACCAGACTGCTCACGTAGAGTTCTCCGAGTTCGGCCGCGAGTCTCGACCATGCCTCCCCTTTATCAAGCGTCTTGAACACGCCTTGGGTCGTCCCCGCGTAGACCACGTCCGGATCGGCAGGATCGATCAACAAACGATTGACGCCCAAGGCCATGGACGCCATTTTGGCATCGCCGGGCACAAGCCCGTTATTGACCTTTGTCCAATGGTCCGCGCCATCCACACTGCGATAGACCCCACCGCTCGTCCCCGCGTAGAGAATATTGGGGCTGATCGGATCGACGGCTAACGCCACAATGAAATTGATTTCGGTCATGCCTCGCATACGTTCGGTCCAGGACTGGCCGGCGTCCTTTGTCTGGAACACCCCCACGGTCGTGGCCGCGTACAGGACTTGCGAGTCCCGCGGATCGAAAACCAGTTCATTCACGTTGGCCGAGATTGTCCCTTTCTGAATGCCGGCATTGCGCGGGAGCCAACGCCGCCCGCCGTCGGGACTCTTGTGCACCCCGTCGGCCAGCGTCCCGGCAAACACGTTCGCCGGGAGCCGCGGATCGATGACCAGGTTCATGACCCGAACGCGGGTCAACCCCTCGGACAACCGCTCCCATGACTGTCCCCCGTCCCGGGTCTTATACACGGCTTCCTCCGTCGCCACGTATACCAACTTCGATTTGGCCGGATGAATGACGACTGTGACCACTCGATCGCTGCGCTGGGTGCATCCCAGCAGCAGACCCACCGCGATCGAAAACACAACGGCATGTCGCATGACGGTCTTCATCGGCTCAGGTGGTGTCGGCGTGAATCACGGTCCATTTTCAGCGGGTCCGCGTATCCGGTGAGTTCCACGTATCCGGTCCCGGCGACGGGCGCATTCCGGTAATGACCGCGTACGTCCACGGCGCCTTCCCAATACGTCACCCGGGTACTGTGTTCGGTCCGCAGCTCCTGATCGGGCACCACCGGCATGATCGTGACCGCAAGCGGGACGGACGGGATCTCCACAATCCATTTCGCCGGGTACTGCGTACGGTTGTGTGGACTGATCCATTGCTCCGTCGCTCGAACCACGAAGTCCTCGCGCGTCAGGTGCCGGCTCGTGCCATCCGGAAGGATCAACGTCCCACTGGAGGCCGGATCATGGGACCCGTCCCGTTTCCGCAAGAGATACAGCATGAATTCGACGTTCGAATCAAATTGCACGCTGAACCAATCCCACCCGACTTGATCCTCGCCCAAGCCGCCGGACCCGAACTCATGATCCATCCAACTGATCCCGGTGACCTCGAACGGTTCGTCCCGGACCCGGATGGTGCCCCGTGTCGCCAGACGCGTGAGTGAATAATAATGCGACGCCTGGCCGGGGCCGGCACCCTTGCGACTGATCCCTTCCCGGCCGTGGATCACGGGTGGCTTGTTCAGGGTGAGCGTCAGATCCACCCCGAATCCTGCATCGTGGGCCGTGAGATGCAACTGCCGATGCTCCTCGGTCACGGGGTCCAGGTTCCAGCGGTCGATCCAAACCTTCATCCGCCCGGGATCGGCGCCGGCTTTCCCAAAGGCCGCGCGACTGATTTTTTCGGAAAAGGAAAAGGTGCCCCCTTCCACGTCGGTCAAGGCCAAGTGCGCGAAATACAGGTGCCGCAACGCCCAACGGGAAGGATGTTCGCGGACGCGCACGTCATCGATGGCCTTGCGGAAAAACGTGACTTCATAGCCGAACCGTCTCGCCGATTGATCAAAGAGGTGACCGGTGAAGTACCACCACTCCAAGCCGTAGGCATCATGGGAACCGTGATCGCGAGGGAACGTATAGACGTACCCCGGCCGTGCCGGGATCAAGGTGCCCGATGAGACGGAGACCGGTGCCGCACCCGTGAGCCCTTCGGCAAGAGCAGGGCGTTCCCCCTCACCCCGGACCTCTCCCAAGGACAGAGGGAGAACAGTCGCCAGCGCACAAACAAGGCCCATCACCCTATGACGCAGTCCCGGCATGACGTTTCATCCTCCTCCGCAGGGGACGGCCGGAGCCTGCCCTGCCCGTCCTGGACCCAGCCGAAGGAAGCGAAGCCGAAGGGTGCCGTCCCGCGAATGGGACTTGCACGATCGCCTTTTCACGAGAGACGACGCGTTCTTCATCAACCGATCCTTCCCGGAATCACCACGTTGACAGGAATTTTGAGCGTCGGCTATCGTACCGCATGCCTGTGGTCAATGACACGCCTTCTTCGAAGGCCTTTCCGGTTCCCGAGATCATCCCGATCTTTCCGCTTCCCAACGTCGTCCTGTTTCCGGACACCTATTTGCCCCTGCATATTTTCGAGCCGCGCTACCGGGACATGGTGGCCGATGCCAGCCGTGAAGGCTCCTGCATCGGGATGGCATTGTTCAAACAGGGATGGGAGGACCAGTATTACGGCAATCCCCCGATCTTTTCCCTGGGATGCGTCGGTCGCATGACCCATATCGAGCCGCTACAGGATGGCCGGTCAAACCTGATCCTGCAAGGCTTGTATCGTTATACGATTCAAGAGGAATATTTTGACGCCCGGTATCGCAAGGCCAAAATCACGCTGGGACCGAGTGAGCCGTTTCAAACGATTGCCGAGAAGCCGGTCCTGCCTGTCCTGAGCGAAGTCGAAGGAAGCGAAGTCGAAGGATCCGTACGCACCACCCTCACCGCGGTGGCGATGCGTTACCTGCAATCCCGGAAAGCCGGGAAACTCTGCGAGCTTATGACCGATGAAGCCATGACGGATCGCATCCTTGTCAACGGGCTCTCCTCGTGCCTGGACTTGACGCCGCTGGAGAAACAGTTCCTGCTCGAAGCCGAAAGCCTGCATCAACAGACCCGCCGCTTGATCGACTTCCTGAAGTTCAAACTCGACGGTGAAACTCCATTGCCAGGGTGGGGATGATGGATCCCGCCGTGGTGATCGACGTCACACGTTTGGGGAAAACCTTCGGCCCGGTGACGGCCGTCGAGGACCTGTCGTTCAGGGTCCACGCCGGTGAGATTTTCGGACTCCTGGGCCCCAACGGCGCCGGGAAAAGCACGACCCTGCGGATGCTGATCACCGTGCTGCCCCCGTCCACCGGCACCGCAACGGTGCTGGGCCACGACGTCGTCAGGGAGGCGGATACCGTCAGGAGCCTGATCGGCTACGTGCCGCAGGAACGCGCCGTCGACCGGTTTCTGACCGGTCGCGAACACCTCGAACTGTTGGGGGGACTCTACCATCTCTCCCGGACGGAAACGAACGCGCGGATCGACGAACTGTTGAAGCTCGTCAATCTCGAAGAGCACGCGGACCGCGTGGCCAAGACCTATTCCGGGGGCATGAAACGCAAACTGGATATTGCCTGCGGATTGCTCCCCAATCCCAAAATCGTGTTTTTGGATGAACCGACCCTGGGGCTGGACGTCCAAAGCCGGCTCAAGATATGGGACCATATCCGGCAACTCCGTGAGAACGGCATCACCATCGTCATGACGACCAATTACCTGGAAGAAGCCGATCAACTGTGCGATCGACTGGCAATTATCGACGGCGGGGCCATTCGGATCATCGGGTCGCCTCTGGAATTGAAGACCGGGCTGGGAGGCGACAGCCTCTCGGTGACGATCAAGGAACACGAAACGGATACGCTGCCTCGCCTGCGCGAAGGGGTCATGGCTTTACCCTTGGTCCGGGACGTGCGCCTCAACCCCACCGGGCTGGATATTCTTGTGGAATCTCCGGAAAAATCCCTGCCCGCGGTGATCGAAGTGGCCCAACGCCTCGGGTGCAGCCTGGATGGGATCGAATACCATCGGCCCCGGCTCGATGACGTGTTCGTCGCCTACACCGGGCACGGATTACGGGGCGGGAACCCGGACGCGGTGGAGGAATAGCCGGGCGCCGAACCATGACCTTTCAACACTACAGACAGGAAGTGCTCGCCCTGACGATGCGGTGGGTGCGCCGGCTCAGCCGGGAGAAGTTCAGCATGCTGTTCACCTTGGTCCAACCGATGCTGTTCTGGCTGATCTTCTTCGGGAGCCTCTTTCAGCACGCCGCCAACATCCAAATCCTGCAAGCCCCGAATTACATGAGCTTCCTGGCGGGCGGGGTGGTCGTCATGACGGTCCTCAACAACGGGCTGGCCGGCGGCGTCGATCTGCTGTTCGACAAGGAGAACGGATTCCTGGAACGCATGATGTCCACGCCCATTCACCGGTCATCCGTGATCCTGAGCCGGTATCTCTTCGTGATGGCCATTACCGGCATGCAGATCCTGGTCATTCTGAGTATCGCGTTCGTCTTCGGCGTGCGCCTCGAAACCGGTCTGCCGGGCATCGCCGTGATCCTGGTGATCGGGATGCTGTTCGGCGTGGGACTGACCGCCATCTCCATGGCCCTGGCGTTTTCCGTCAAAAGCCACGGAGATTTCTTTTCCATGCTGGGCTTTCTGTCCCTACCCATGATTTTTCTCAGTTCGGCGCTTGTGCCCCTGTCAGCCATGCCGGGATGGATGCAGGTGGTCGCCATGGTGAATCCGATGACCTGGGTCATCGACGCCGTCCGCCCGCTCATCATTACGGGATGGGACGCGGCCATTCCCCAAGTCGGGATGGCGTTCGTGATCCTGGCCATCTTCGACGCCGTCTGCCTGTACGGCGGGGCGAAAGCCTTCCGCCGGGCAATCGGGTAGGGTTCGTGGCACCGGACTTCTGCGCGATGAAGAACGCACCGTCATCCTCAACGGAACGAACCGGCGTCGACGCGCTGGTCCACCTGCTGTCCGACCGGGACCCACGCATCGCCCGGCAGATTCACCGGCACCTCGTCGATGCCGGCTCCGAGGCTCTCCCTGTCCTCCGAAAAGCCCTCGCAAACTGCGACGAGCCTTCCCTGGCCACGCGCATCCGGACCGTCATCGGGGACATTGCTCAAGCGGACGTTGAACGGCACTGGGATGCGCTCCTCAAGACTTCGGAACACACACTCGACCTGGAAGCCGGGGCCTTCCTGATTGCACGCACAGGAGACCCGCATGTTGAGACGAGCCCCTATCAACAACGACTCGACGAGATGGCTGCCGAACTCCGCCCCCTTTCCTCAGGCACCCCTCGCCAAGCCGTGCGCTCCATGAACGAGTACCTGTTTCAGACCCTGCAATTTCGGGGAAACACGCAACAGTACTACGATCCCAACAACAGTTTTTTGCATCGCGTCCTGGACGACCGCGTCGGGATCCCGATCAGTTTGTCGGTCGTGTATTTACTCTTGGGGCAACGGCTTTGCGTGCCCGTGGCCGGAATCGGGCTGCCGGGCCATTTTCTCGTCGGGTTGCGGACGGAGCCCGTGTTCATTGACTGTTTTCACCAAGGGACCCTGCTGACGGATAAGGACTGTGCGAGACTGCTGCAGAACCATGGCGTCGAGTTCGACCGGCGTTATCTCGAACCCTGCTCCCCTGTTCAGATACTGGCACGCATGCTTCGCAACCTCATCGCCGTGTACGAAACCCGTCAAGAGCCGACCGAGGGCCGGCGATTTCGCCGGCTCCTGACCGCCCTTGAAAACCGGGAGCACCACCCGCACGTCCACTAGCACTTGGCGTCATGGCCATCGACGCGTCTTCATCTCATCTTATCAATCAACGGGGACAAGCCAACATCACCATGGCCTTGGCCCTGATCATCCTGATCGTCGGCGGGGTCTGGATCTGGAATCATTTGGACTTCGATACTCAGGACTTTATCGTCGATGAAGTCGTCCCCATCCTGTTTCTGGTCGTCGCCGTCACCATCCTTGCATGGGTCAACGTCCGAAAGATCAAGCGTGCGAAACACAAGAAAAATCGGCGAGACGGGCTCCTCAAACAATTTTCCAATGAAAAGGCGCCACGCAAACGGTTCGATCTCGCGAGCCAACTGATTGAACTGAACGAGTTTCAACTGGAAGGGCTGGAAAGTGTCGCTGCAGACATGGCCGAGGTGTTCCTGTATACGTTCAAACGGTCCCTGGGCGACAAACAGCACCGCTTCCGGGGCATGGCAGCCAGTTACCTGGGCGTCGTGCAACACCGGGAAAGCATTCCCCTGTTGATCAAGGCGTTGGAAGACGACCACGCGTACGTGCGGAGTTCTGCGGCGCTGGCCCTGGGACGCATGCGCGCCACGGAAGCCAAAACCAAATTGGAATATACGATGAAGGAGGACTGGGATCAGACCGTGCGGAGCCGGTCCAAGGAAGCCGTCGAACGAATGTCTTAGGGACGCCTTGCCCTGCATCCCGCCGTCACAACAAGCAGGAGGCTCCCGTTAAATCAGGATTCACCCGTCACGCGGCCCATCGCGGCCTGATCAGCTTGGGTGAACCGGTATCCTTTGCTGTACAACGCCTGCATGCTGTCGGTCAGGACCGTGAATGCGACCGCCTCACGAACGTCGTCGAATTTGCCCGTCAGCTTCGCAAGGAGTTGAAGATGGTCGCCCGGCAACGGCGCCACGTTCAGGGACGCCAGGATATCCTGCAACTCGCCCGCGTCATAGTGCTCATCATCGTCACGGTCGGCCACCAACGCTAACTGATAGAACGTCAGGCTCAACGAGAGCGTGGATTGGCTGTGCGCAAAGGCCTGCCGCGCGTCATTGATGCCGGGGTATCGACCGGCACATGCATGGGAGCGGTCTTCTTCCGTGACGAAAGAAAGCTGTTGCACGTCGGGGCGAACCGGTTTTTTCAATTGCTCATAGAACCAGGAGGTGCAGGATTCCGCGACTGCAAAATCAACTTTGTCCCGGTCAATCTGCCGGGCGATATGGTGAAGGAATCCCTGGAACACGCCGTTCCCGACCGCCGCCCAACTCAGCCCGCCCATGCAAAGCGCTACCGCCAAAGCTGTAAACCGAAGGACCCGTTTCCATGATTCCGTCTGAGACATGACGACAGTATACACCCTCCCGGATTCATCGCCAAAGTCATTTTCCCGCACCACGACGATCGTTCGACGCCAGGCCCCACCCCCCGATCCGAGCCCCCCGGGTGTACAATGAACGTATGGCGACTGAAACCGTGACCTTGGAAGGCCACATCATCGATTCGCTGATCCTGGCGAAGGTGCTCGACACGATTCTCCAGCGAAGCGGCACCTTCACCATCAACGAGATGCACGTCGGAGCCACGCGAGAGGACGCATCCTCGGCTACGATCGCCGTGCAGGCCGACTCCCCACAACGACTCGCGGCTATCCTGCACGCCATTCAACCGCATGGGACCATCCTCGAACATGCCGCCGATTGCACCGTGGAACCCGCGCCTAAAGACGGCGTGTTGCCGGATGCGTTTTATGCGACCTCGCACCTCCGTACGCAAATCCGCCTCAACCACCACTGGCTCGACGTGGAACCGATCGAAATGGACGTCGCCATTCGCGTGACCATGGATCCGGCGGCGGCCCGCACCGTCCCCATGGCCGACGTGAAAGCCGGTGACCTGATCGTCACGGGTCGAACCGGCGTTCGGGTCTTCCCACTGGAACGGCCCAAAGAGCGGGACGCGTTCGCCTTCATGGCAGCCGACGTGTCGTCGGAACGGCCGCATCATGCGATGATCTCCGACGTGGCCCGGCGCATGTGGCTGATTCGCGACAACCGGCAGAAGGCACGGACGAACGGCGAAACCGCATACAACCCCGACCTCGGCACCAAAGTGCTGTTCGTCGGGGGGCCGGCCATCATCCACGCCGGAGGCCGGGAAGCCCTCTCGTGGTTGATCGAGTCCGGCTTCATTCACGTCCTGTTTTGCGGAAACGCCCTGGCCGCGCACGACATGGAAGCCAGCCTGTTTGGTACGTCCCTGGGATACGGCCTGCGCGCGGGGTGCCCCATGCCCCACGGTCATGAACATCACCTTCGCACCATCAACCGCGTCCGGAACGCCGGCAGCCTCACACGCGCGGTGGAATCCGGGCTCATCCGGGACGGGGTTGTCGCCTCCTGCGTCCGTAACAACGTCGGCATGGTGCTGGCGGGCAGCATCCGCGACGACGGCCCGCTCCCCAACGTCATCACGGACACCAGAGAAGCCCAAACGGCCATGCGCGCCGCGCTCCCGGGAGTCGGGCTCGCGTTACTGGTCGCGACGACGCTGCACGCCATCGCCACGGGCAATTGCCTGCCGGCGAAGGTGCCCACCGTGTGCGTGGATATCAACCCGGCCGTTCCGACCAAGCTCAGCGACCGTGGCAGCTTTCAATCCATCGGCCTCGTGATGGATGCGGCTTCCTTCCTTCGACAATTGGCCCAAGCCCTCGGCTGGAGGGGGTAGCCCGCATGTCTCACCTGCTGGTTTGTCAGCCGGATTATTTCGGGATTCAGTACGAAATCAATCCGTGGATGCGTCTGTCCAACACCGTGGACAAGCACGTGAGCCAGGTCCAATGGCGGACCCTCGCCCATGTGCTGGAAGAAGACGTCGGCGCCAAGCTCGAACGGCTGACGCCGGTTGCGGGCCTCCCCGACCTGGTGTTTACCGCCAATGCCGGTGTCCTGCACGACGGCACGGCCGTCATCAGCCGGTTCCGGCATCCGGAGCGACGCGGAGAAGAGGAACACTTCGCGCGGTGGTTCAAAGAACACGGGTACCGCGTGATCCACCTGGACAAGGACTGTTATTTCGAAGGCGCGGGAGACCTGCTGGGCTTTTCCGATATCTGGTTCGGAGGGTATCGGCAACGTAGCGACATCAAAGCCCATCGCGTGTTAAGCGAGGTCTACGGCAAAGAAATTTTGCCCCTGGAACTCGTCGAGAGCCGGTTCTATCACCTGGACACCTGCTTCTGCCCGCTCAGCAACGGCGAATTGCTGTACTATCCTGCCGCGTTCGACACCTACGCCCAAACCGCGATCGCCGACCGCGTGGATGCGCAACGACGCCTCGTGGTGCCCCACGCCGAAGCTGCGCGCTTTGCGTGCAACGCCGTGTGCGTCGGGCGTCACGTGGTGCTGCCCTCGGGATGTCCGGAAACCACGGCCATGCTCAAAGACCGCGGCTACACGCCCCACCCCCTCGACCTGGACCAATTCCTCAAATCCGGCGGCTCCGCCAAATGCCTCACGCTTGCCTTGGACTAGGGTGAAGATTCAATGTCGGATTACGCTTCGCTCATCCGACCGACGCCCTTCTGCTCGGGCACACACGTGAAAAATTCCGGCAACTCCTTTAAGCTTCCGGGAATGGCCCCCGAACCCTACTTCGAAATCGACCCTGATCCCGAAACCGCCAAACGGATTCGCAAGGAGCGGGACAAAGCCCGCGCGCTCAAACGGACGCCCTGGTGGAAACAGCAACTCCACAAAGGGCGCTGCCATTACTGCGGCCACTCGTTTCACCCGGACCAACTGTCGATGGACCACGTGGTACCGCTGGCCCGCGGCGGGAAATCCACCAAGGGCAACACCGTCCCGGCATGTCACGAGTGCAATCGAAAAAAAAAGCTGGAAACGCCCGCGGAGGAGATGCTGCGAAGACTTTCAGAAAATTGAGGGACAGCCCTGCTGTCATCAGGACGACGGTGCAGGACTCTTGAAAGAAACGACTATCCGTTCTCCTCACCGGCGCATGAGCATGATCCATCGCCAGATGTTCAACAACCCGCCCAGCGACGCCGCCACGTACGTCAGTGCGGCAGCCGTTAGAATCTTTCGTGCCCCTTCCATGTCCTTCGGCGGAATATAGTGACCCTGTTCGAGGATCGGCAGGGCCCGGCGAAAGCTGGCATCCCATTCCACGGGCAAGGTCACGAGATGCACCAACGCCCCCATCGACATCACGGCAAGCCCCGCCAGCAATACCAGCACGCCGCCGGCCGGTGAACGGGTCAGCCCGGCGACGAGGGGAATCCCGAGCATGACGAAGGACCCGGCCTTTTCCGCGCCTTGCGCCAACCGGATGAGCTTTGTGCGTTCGTGCAGCGGCCCGTACCCGGTGCGATCCTGAATCGCGTGTCCCACTTCGTGCGCCGCGACCGTCACCGCGGTCAACGACTTGCCGTTGTAGTGATCCGGGAGCAACCGGACCGCCTTGGCCTGCGGATCATAGTGATCCCCGAGTTCCGTGGTCTCGACCTGCACGTGCGACATCTCGAACCGATCGAGTAAATGCCGGGCCAGTTCGCCACCCGTTCCCGCGTAGTCGTTACGATGCCCGCGATGTTTATTGAAGACCCACTTCGTCCACAACTGCGGCCCGAGCAACACGGCCATGATCAGAAGTAACAGCAGGACGCCCCGTATCATTATTTCATCCTGACGATGAGAAGAGCTCACTCAGACGGGCGAATCCCATAACTACGACGAGCAACTCACCACAATCTGTTTTCCCCAATCCGGCGGCGGGGCGGCATACTCGTGCATCTCGGGTTGGTCGTCGAACGGGCGGGACAGGAGTTCCCGCAGGCGGTCGATCTCGGAGTAATCCCGGTGCCGGGTCGCCCGTTCAATGGCGATTTGGACCAAGTAATTCCTCAACACGTATTTGGGATTGCAGGCGTCCATGCGCGCCTTGCGGCCGGCGTCCACACTGTGCTCGGCTTTGAGCCGGGCGCGATACCGGTCCGCCCACCAGTCGAATCCTTCCCGGTCGAGGAACTGATCACGCAGATGCCCGTTCGCAGAGGGGTCATCCTGATTGAAGGTTCCGAGCGCCCGAAAGAAATTCGTGTAATCCACGTGGTTGCTCTGCATGAGGGCAAGCAGGTCGCGCCGGAGTTTGTCGTCCCCTTCCCGGGCTTCTTTCAATCCCAACTTGGCCTGCATCAAATCCGCATAGGTCTGCTGCATGGCGGCTTCATACATTTCAGGGGCTCCAAGTACGTCGGCGTCCTCCACCAGGGGGGACAGGGCCTGCGCAATCGCACGGACGTTCCAATAGCCGATATCAGGCTGGTTCTGAAAGGAGTAGCGGCCATGATGGTCGGAATGATTGGGAATAAACCCGGGGCTGAAATCATCCATGAAGCCATAGGGCCCGTAGTCGAGGGTCAGCCCGAGGATCGACATGTTGTCGGTATTCATGACTCCATGCGCCCAACCCACGGCCTGCCATTGGGCAATCAGCCTGCCCGTCCGTTCGGCCACCTCGCACAGCAGCCGTGTATAGGGATCCGGGCCACCAACGAGATGCGGGAAATGCCCGGTCAGCACGTAATCGGCGAGGGTCTTAAGGTGTTCGAACTGGCGGCGATAAAAGAAGACTTCAAACGTCCCGAACCGGACGTGGCTCGGGGCCATGCGCACGAGCATCGCGCCGGTCTCCACGCTTTCCCGCAATACGGCTTCGTCGCTGCCGATGAGACACAGGGAGCGGGTCGTCGGGATGCCCAAGCCGTGCATGGCTTCACCGCACAGGTACTCCCGGATCGTCGAACGAAGGACCGCCCGCCCGTCGCCGTCCCGTGAAAACCGCGTCAGCCCCGCCCCCTTCAGATGCAGGTCCCACTTTTCGCCTTGCCGATTGCGCACTTCGCCCAACAGGATCGCCCGCCCGTCGCCCAGCGGTGACACGTAGTGACCGAACTGGTGGCCGGCATAGAGCATGGCAATGGGGTCGCTGCCCGGCATGAGGAGTTTGCCGCCCATCGCCTCGTGGAACTCCGGGCGCTTGGCTTCATCCGGGTCCAGGTTGATCAAGGCCGCAGCCGAAGGATTGAAACTGACCAGATGCGAGGTTTCAAGGCCCGTGGGCATGACCCGTTCAAAGAACGCTTCGGGCAACCGGGCGTAGGTGTTGTCAAAATTCAGTGTTTCGAGTGTCCGCACGTGTGCAACCCGTAAAGGGACATGAGTTCGGCAATCAGGATTTTCGCCGGTTCGCCCACGACGGCTGCCGACGTGGTCTTATCATGTCCTCGAACGCTTGGGTTGCGCAACTTTCTGCGTCCACTCACTTCGACAAGGAGGTCTGGAGGACGCGCTGCACAAAATGTCCGCGTCGATTATTTTGCCAGCAGTTCGGCGTGGATTCCGCGCAAAAGGGTTTTTCTTTCCCGTAGCTGGCAATTTGAATTCTGGATGCTTCAATCCCCAGATCAATCAAATAGCCTTTGATGGCTTGTGCCCGGCGCGTTCCCAATGCCAAGTTGTACTCCCCGGTCCCGCGTTCGTCACAATGGCCTTCGACCAGCACGCTGGATACTTTAGCCGCCTCTTTCAGCAATTCGGCATTCTTCTCCAATACGGGGATAGCATTGGAACGAATGACGTATTGATCAAAATCAAAAAAGACGTCGGCCAACCCCGACTCCACGCCCGTTTCAACGCGACCGGCTTCCAGCGGCGGCACTGGCGCTTCGGAAACGAAATCGGACGGGTCAAGTTTGACGATCTCCATCTCCGGCGCGGCAACGGGTTCCTCGGTTGACAAGGTTTTCTCCGCGACCTCCCGCACGGGTGCCGGTGCCGGTGTCACGGGTGCCGGTGTTGGTGTCGGCACTTCAGGCTGGACGATTTCAGCGTGGACGATTTCCTTCGCCGGCTGGTCCAAGACATTGACGCGAAACTCCCTGACACGGGCATCCCGAAACACTTGAGGGGGTGGGCCGGGAACGTAGCCGGATGCCGGACTTCGTTCCACATGCGGGGCTTGCGAATATCCTTCCGGAAGAACACGCGCAGGCGATGAAGGTGTCCCCTCAGCACCGGATGCATCGCGAGCAGGCAAGGCCGGACCCGGCGAAGGTTCCGAGGCAAACACGAGGGATTCCGACAGGCCCAATGACTCCTCCTCGATCGATTGTCCTTCGAGTGAACCACCCAGGTGGTCACGGTGCGCCTGTGTCTCTGTCTGCATGCCGGTATCAGGAATTGCCGCTGCTTGGCCGTCCGCCCATGAATCTTCCGTGCTCATGAATTTGGCATGTTTTGAATTCTCACATGCCGACAACGTCATCAACAGACCGATGCCGGTAACAATCAGAGCCACGACATTCTTCGCCCTTGTGATGGCCATGCAGAACCCTCCTTTTGTTATTGTATCCCTCGACCGGCCTGAAGTCGGGGCCGGCACTCGCGTAGTCGCTGCGGCTTCGCACCTGCAACCATACCGCCCGCCCACGCACCGCCTACCAGCCGAACTCCTTAATTTGTAAAACTTAGCAAGTTACACTTACAAAGTCAAGATGTAGTGGAAATCGGTGAGTATGGATACTACGTGTTGTTGTCAATCTCTATGCTGCCGGCGCCAGATAGTCGCCAGCAAGGAGCCGGTTACATTGTGCCAGATACTGAAAACCGCACCGGGGACGGCGGCCACCGGGCCGAAATGGACCACGGCCAAGGCCACGGCCAGGCCGGAATTCTGCATGCCGACTTCGAGGGCCACGGTCCGGCAAAGACGAGGCGAAACGTTCCCCAGTCGAGGCCCCCAATACCCGAGCGTTAACCCCAGTGCGTTATGCAGGACCACGACCGGCACGATCAAACCGGCCACGTGCAGTTGATCGTGATTCAACCCGACGATCACCCCGATGATCCATGCGATCATGAACATTGACGCGAGCGGCAGAAGGCCGTCAAAAAACCAGGGACTCGGTTGCCAGACACGGCGAAGCAACATGCCCATCGCCACCGGCAACAACACGATCTTCGTGACCGTCCATAAAAGCGGGAGCGGATCAATGGACAACCACGTGGAGGCGAGCAGCCAAATCCACAAGGGCGTCAGGAGCGGGCTCAGCAACGTCGAGACCGTCGTCATCCCCACGGATAATGCCACGTTGCCTCGCGCGAGGTAGGCCACCACGTTCGAGGCCGTTCCTCCGGGACAGGCCCCAACCAAGATCACGCCGAGTGCCAAGAGTTTCGGCAAACCCAGGATGGTCGCGATGCCCCATGCACCCAGCGGCATCACCACGTACTGCAAGGCTACGCCCAGCAGCAACATCCGGCCTCCCTGACGCAGGGTGAGCATATCCCGGTGCGTCAGCGTCAGTCCCATCCCGAGCATCACGGCGGCCAACGCTTCGGGAATCCAGGTTTTCCCTGAAGCCGCGGGACCCGGCATGAACCAGCCCCAGGCAGCTCCGAGGACAACCCATACGAGAAAGCCGTCTTGAAGCAGCTTGAACCAGGACGGAACGCCGCTCGCCGGAACGCGTTTTGCCGGATGTGGATTTCCGGCGGATTGTCTCTCGAAATCGTCCATCACCTTGTCACCCCACGCAGCCCTGTCATCCTATGTGGGCCACCCCATAGGCTGTCAACGCCTTCATGAACAGGGCCACAAGCGGGCGGTTCATTGTCAGCAATCAACGGGCTATGATAGACTCGACTTGTGGGCGATTAGCTCAGTGGGAGAGCGCTTCCCTCACACGGAAGAGGCCACTGGTTCGATACCAGTATCGCCCACCATTTCTCCATCCTTCACCGGACGGCACAGCTTGAAGTCTTTCCCCACACGTTCAGCAGTCAACCCGCCAGGGGCATGGACGTTGATCTTGTGGTTGGGCCTGTTGACGGCTTGTGGACCCACGCCGGCACCGAGCCTCGACCCCATGCTCCCCCCTTCGGCGAGTGATCTTGAACTGTTGGGCGCGTCGAACCTGTGCGACGCCAAGGAAAGTGTTGTCAAACACTGGCAGGGCCTCCGCTATGAACAAATGCCTTGGGGCTCCGGAGAACAGCTCCAACGTTCGGCGCAAAGCGGGCAACCCGACCACGACCGGTTTTACTTCTTCAATGAGGAGCAGCACCTGGTCGGGGCCGTGTTTCGTTACAACCAAGGGCTCTCCTTAAAGGCGTATCCCGTGCTGCGGGAAACCTTATCTAAACTCCTCCCGTCGTCCAGGTTTTATATCGACCCGACGCAGCTCCTCTCCCAGGAGGGCGCGCGCTCCGCGGTCCTGTACCGGACCGGGGATTACACCAGCACGACCCAATACCTGGTGCTGGAGAACGAGGAAGACCCGACGCTACTCGTGGCTTCCCTGGCGATCGATCCCTACGAGCAACTCCTGTCAAGTTATCATGAAACCTTTCTGCCGGATCTCAACCGAAGCCGTTCCACAACGCCGGGAGAGCCCTCGCCGGAGAGGGACTCAAGCGACGATTTCCTGGGCCTTCAACAATTCGCACGAGGAGAAGCCGCGTTATTCGGGTCCTGCGGAACCGCCCAACCGGCGATTGCCGTTGACGCCTACAGGCGATCCATTCAACTTGGGCTCAAGGACGAGGCTCGCGTTGCCGAAGCGCACCATCGACTGGGCCTGGCGTTTCTTGATCAAGGCCAACTGGCCGACGCGCAACGTGAACTGGAGCAAGCCCTCTCGCTACGCCCCAATGCTCCGGCGATCCTCAGCAACCTTGGCCGGGTCCTGGCCGAACAACAACAGCAGGACCGTGCCATTGCACTCTTTCAACGGGCACTCATCCTGCGCCCGAACTTTGTCGAAGCCCGGTTTTATATGGCAACCAGCCTCGAACAGACCAACACCCGGCGCGCGATCGAAGAATACGAAACCTATCTGGCCCTGGCCCAAGGCATCCCCAAGGAAGCCAAACGAATCCGGTTCGTCCTGGAACGCGTGAACCGCCTCAAAGGTGAATAAGCGCCGTGAAGTTCTACGCTGTGCGTAAGGGACGCCGGCCCGGGGTCTATACCACCTGGCACTCGTGCGAAGAGCAAGTCAAGGGATTTCCCGGAGCCATCTACAAAGCCTTTCCAACGAAAGCTCAAGCCTTGTCGTTTATGGGAGAATCCCATCTCCAGGCGACGACCGGCCTTCCACCGGCCGGGACCCTTCCGGCAAACGATGCCATCCACGTTTGGGTCGACGGGTCATGTCTGCCGAACAGCCATGGCCGCCTGACTTTCGGCTGGGCGTACGTCATTCTCGACGGCGGAGAGGAACTCCACCGCGCGAGCGGTCATGACGTGCCTGCCGAGGCGCGCCGGCATCGCAACGTGGCCGGAGAAATACAGGCGGTCTTGCAGGCATTGGAATGGTGCCGGGCTCGCGGCATTCGAGCCGCCGAGATCCATTTCGACTATCAGGGGTTGGCCAGTTGGGTGGAAAGCACGTGGAAGACGAGGACGCCCTTTACCCGGGCGTATGCGGAACGGGTCCGGGCCTTGGGGATGACCCTCACGTGGCACAAAGTGCAAGCGCATTCCGGCGAACCCTATAACGAGTTGGTTGACCAACTGGCGAGAAAAGCCGCCCAGTCCACACCGGACAATCACACAAGCCGGGAATCATAATCTCAACGAAGGCCAAAGAGGACCGGCCTGCACGGTGAATGACGAGCGACCACCTGACAGTCGACGCTACAGCTTGCCTTCGCCTTTGAGATACTTGCGAAACCGGTCCATGAGTTCTTCGCCGAGTACGCCGACTTCGGGTTTCTCTTTGGTCATGAAGTCACGGATTTCTCCAAGGCGCTGCTCGGCCTGGCTGTTCCCTTTCAAGCGTTTGACTTTCACCAATGCGTCGTCAAAGGCGTCAAAGGTCAATTCCTGGTACCCGAAACTTCTGATCCGCTTGACGGCTTTCATCATGGCTTCGTTCCGGAACGTGGTCAGGTGTTCGGAATCGATTGCCCGCAACCCGAGTTTTCTGGCTCGCCGCTCCGCGGCCTTGCGGATCCCGCTACGCACAAAATCCGGCGACGTGAGCAACCGTTTCCAGGCTTCGTCCGTCCAGGCCACAGTTTCCTGCGGCGCCTCCCAAATCTTGACCAGGGCGGATTCATCAATCGTGGTCAGGCCGGCTTCCCGCGCCAAGTCTTCCGCGTCCCGCTTCAGCATATCCGTGACGAATTCCAAGGCAATGGGTGGAGAATCCTTCACTTTTTCCCGGAGCATCGCCTGCGCCCCTTCGGTCCATTCCACCGGCACCATGCGGACCTCGGCCTGTTCCCCCATGGCTTCGACTTTTTCGAACAGTTCCACGTTGACTTCCAGGTGTCCCCGTTCCCGCGCCACCTCTTCGGTAATTTGCTTGATCATGCCCCGCATGAACTCCGGCACGCTTTCCAACCGTTTGCCGGCTTCCGCAGTCCAGGGCAATTTCCCTTGGGCCATCTGATCGGCCGCTTCGGCCATCCCCGCTTCCCCGCCCATGCTCCCCATCATCTGCCGCTTGAACCGGTCCAACATGTCCCCGGTGATCTCGTTCTCCCCCAATTCGCGGGCTTTCTTTTCCGCCAAGCGTCTGACCATACCCCGTAAAAAGACCGGCGCACGCCCAAGCCGCGCGAGGGCGTCAGGGGTCCAAGTCGGAGCCGTCACTGTTGGGTCAGGATTGCTCATGCAATGGCCTTTCTTCGTTGAGTAATTCCTTGACCTCTTTACCCGCCTTAAAGAACGGCATGCGTTTTTCAGGCACGGATACGGTCTCTCCGGTTTTCGGGTTTCGCCCGTCCTTGGTGCGTCTGATACGCAACCGGAAGCTGCCAAACCCGCGAATCTCCGTTTTCTCACCTCGCTTCAAGGCGTCACGGATGGAGTCGAAAATACCATTCACCACTTTTTCCGCGTCACGGCGGCTGAGCGTTTTGGCTTTTTCCACCACTTTCTCAATCAGGTGTGCCTTGGTCATGACTCCACTCCTTGATCGGTTCTGCGCCTTTTGCGTCCATGATGTTCGTTCCCCGCTTACCTCGCTCATCCTCCCTCACCCCAGCCCTCCCCTGATTGTCCTGCCGGTTTCAGGCAGGAAACGGGAGAGGGTGCTTAGAGTGCCATGAAATACATGAGGTGCATGCCCGTTTGAAGCGGCAACGCGGGCGTGTTGCCGAACAAGGACCCCACCAGCCAATCCCGGAATGAAAATTCCGGTGTCGTTTCGATCACCGCCGGAGGGCCTTTGATCCCGGTCATTTTCGCTGCCAGTTTGACGGCGTCGTTCAAGTCTCCCAGATCATCGACGAGAAGCACGTCTTTGGCCTGTTGCCCGGTCAAGACCCGTCCATCGGCCAAGGCTTCAACGTCGGCGACGTCCAGCGCGCGCCCTTCGGCCACGGCCTCGATAAACTGATGATGAACATCGTCTAAGACCGATTGTAACAGCTTCCGTTCGTTTTCACCCATCATGCGAAACGGAGACCCCGCGTCCTTATACCGTCCGCTCTTGATGACGAAATTTTTTATGCCGATTTTGTTCATGAGCTCTTCAAAATTGGCCAATTGCATAATCACGCCGATACTGCCCGTGAGGGTTCCGGGATTGGCCAAGATACGGTCGGAGGCGACTGCGATATAATACCCGCCGGATGCCGCCACCGTCCCCATGGAGGCCACGACCGTTTTTTGCTTTTCCGCCCGCACCCGTTTGACCGCATTGTAAATCTCTTGAGAGGCGGCAACCCCGCCGCCCGGAGAATCGATCCGAAGAACAATGGCCTTGACGAGCGGATCATGGCCATACGATTCCAACTCATCCACGGTAGATCGCGAATCCAGAATGGGGCCTTCGACTCTGACGAGCGCGATGCGCTCCTTGCCGACGGTGGCGAGTTCCGGCAACAACGCATTCCCCGCCACGGCTAACGTCACGGCAACGACGACGATCCAGAGAACCCGTCGCCACTTGAAAGGAGATGTTCTTGAAGGTCCGTCGTCCATATCCGTAAGCTCAGCGTCAATCCTCTACGCGGTTTCCGTCGAGGTCGGGACATCCGGTTCGCCGGCCGTCCCGGTTGCCTGGCTCTCCGGTTCCTGCGGACAGTCTTTCACGCTCAAGGCAATTTTCCGTTCTTCACAATCGACTTTGACGATCTTCGCCGTCACGGTCCGGCCTATGGCAAAGTTCTCTTCCAGCTTATTCGCCCCGTCCGGGCCGACTTCACTGACGTGGATCAACCCCTCCACGTCCCCATCCAGTTCGACGAACACACCGAAATCCGCGATCTTGGAAACCGTCCCGGTCGCGACGCTGCCCACTTGATACCGCGCCGGGATGTCCGCTTCCCACGGGTCTGCCGTGAGCTGCTTATAGCCCAGCGACAACCGCTCTTTTTCCTTGTCGATGCGCAAAATGACCGCTGACACCCGTTGCCCTTTCTTGAACAATTCCGAAGGATGCTTGACGTGTCTGGTCCACGACATATCCGAAATATGAATCAGGCCGTCGATACCCTCGTCCAATCCCACGAAGGCCCCGAAGTCCGTCACGCTCTTGACTTTCCCCTCGATTTGCGTGCCCACCGGGTAGCGGGCTTGAATGACGTCCCACGGATTCGGTGCGGTCTGTTTCATGCCGAGCGAAATCTTGCGACCTTGCTGGTCCACGTGCAGCACTTGCGCGTCGATGGCGTCTCCCACCGAGACCACCCGTGACGGATGGCGCACTTCATGCGTCCAGGACATTTCCGAAACGTGGACAAGCCCCTCTACGCCCGGCTCCAGTTCCACGAACGCGCCATAATCGGTCAGGCTGACGACCTTGCCGTTCACCCGCGACCCCTCGGGGTATTTGGAGGCGATGTTCATCCAGGGGTCGGCGGTCTTCTGCTTGAGCCCCAAGGATATGCGTCCGGACTCGCGATCGTACTTGAGCACGAGCACTTCCAGCCGGTCCCCAACGGCGAACATATCGGAGGGATGGCCGACCCGTCCCCAGGAAATGTCGGTGATGTGAAGCAGGCCGTCGATGCCACCCAAATCCAGAAACGCGCCGTAGTCGGTGATATTTTTCACGGTGCCTTCCAGCAACTGCCCCTCGGCGAGGGTCGAAAGCGTGGTTTGCCGCCGCTTGTCCCGCGTTTCTTCCAGGAGGGCCCTGCGGGAAATCACCACGTTGCCGCGGCGATGATTAATTTTGATGATTTTAAACGGGAAGGTCTTCCCGACCAGGCCATCCAGATCGCGGACGGGCGTCAGGTCGATTTGCGAACCGGGCAAAAAGGCCTTCACCCCGATATCCACCATCATGCCGCCTTTTATGCGCGAGACCACTTTCCCTTGGACTTCCCGCTCCTCCTGATGCGCGACTTCCAGCTCATCCCAGATTTTCATCTTGTCGGCTTTTTCCTTGGAGAGGAGCAAATTCCCTTCCGCGTCTTCACGCTGCTCAATGTACACCTGGATGCGGTCACCGATCGCCAACGTGTTCAGTTCGTCAGGCATAAACTGGTTCGTCGAAATGATGCCTTCGGACTTATAGCCGATGTCCACGATCACCCGGTCTTTTTGAATGACCACGACCCGGCCTTCCGTGATCGTGCCTTCTTCGCAATTCTTGAAGCTTTCTTCATACAGGGCTTCCAGGGCCCCGCGGTCCATTTCTTCAACGACGTCCGTGCTCATTGATGATTCCTCATTCCTCGGGCGGACACGGGGGTCCGCACCTATACGATCGCCTCCCGGCAACCGTTGTGACGGGGATCGAGCCGGAACCGACGCGGAGGCTCAATCGCCCTGGGGTTCATGTTGTCGGTACGGCCGAATGATCCACGCCGCGCAATTCGGCAATCCGAGTCATTACCATCTCACTGATCCGTTGATACAATTCTTTGCCCTGATATTGTCGACATTCCTCTTGAAAATCGATCGACTCCCCAAACGACACTTCCACGGGATGCCGCCTCAGCCACGATGCCCCGACCGGGAGCACCTGATACGTCCCCCTGAGATAGACCGGCACCACGGGACATTGGGCCTGAGCCACCAGCCGTCCGATTCCCGGTTTTCCCGGCTGGAGCATGCCGTCCGGGGTTCGCGTCCCTTCCGGAAAAATGACCACGGCCTTGCCCGCCTTGAGCAACTCCACCGCTGACCCGAATGCCTGACGGTCCCAACGCTCGGTCTTCAACGGAATCCACCCGAGCCAGCGAAGGATGCGACCGAACGGGGGATAGGAAAACAAACTGGCCCGTCCCAGATAAAAGAGACGGCGCCGGACCCCGCAACCCAATAACGGAATATCCGCGTAACTCGCGTGATTGGCCGCCAATAACACCCCACCCGCAGCCGGGACGTGTTCCGCGCCCCGCGTCCGATAATGGAGGAACACGCGGCCGACCACGCGAGTGAGAATCCACAGGACTCCATAGACCACGGTACTCACGAGTGACCCGGAATCCACGCCAGCATACGTTCCACCACCTGCTCAACCGTTAAGGACGAGGAATCGATCACAACCGCGTCACCGGCCGGTTTCAACGGCGCGGTTGCTCGCGATCGATCGTTGGCATCCCGTTCCTCAATGGCCCGCCGGGTGTCCGGCTGTGTTTCGGGATGCCCGTCGCGCACCGTTTCCCGGTGCCGGCGAGTCGTCCGTGTCTCGAGATCCGCCTCGAGAAAAAATTTCACGTCCGCTTCGGGAAACACCCGGGTTCCCGTGTCCCGGCCTTCAGCCACGATTCCGCCCTCACGGCTAAACCGTGCCTGAATCGGTAACAACCGGTCGCGCACGTACGGTAGCGCCGCCACGGTCGACGCCAACAGGCTGATCTCGGGTGAACGCAATTGTCCGGTGACTTCCTCGTTGTCGATAAACGTTCGTGTCACCCCCTCGTCGAGAGACACGTGAAAATCCATTGAGGACAACAGTGCCTCCATGGCCTTGACGTCGGCGCAATCTATCCCTGCTCGTCGGACCGCCCAGGCGATCGCGCGGTAAAGGGCGCCCGTGTCCAGATAGGCATAGCCCAAACGCAACGCCAACGCCCGCGCCGTCGTACTTTTCCCCGCCCCGGCAGGGCCATCAATCGTGATGAGGAAGCCTCGCCTTTGGGCAAATGTCTCCACGGTCCTCGGAAAAGGACATTATTATAGAATTCAATGTGAAATTGTCAATAATTCCAACAGGTTGCCATGAAAATCAGGGAAGGAGGTCGCAATACAGCCGGTATCGAGAATGGTTGTTGGCGCGTCGCCGGTCAACGCGGCGATGGCGATGGCCATGGCTACGCGATGGTCGCCATGGCTCATGCAGGTCCCGCCCTTGATGGAGGCACCCCCCTGGAGAATGAATCCGTCCGGGGTTTCCTGAATGGGGACGTTGAGCGTGGTGAGTTCCGCGGCCATGGCCCTGATCCGGTCGGTTTCCTTGACGCGCAACTCTTCAGCACCCGTCACCACGGTTCGGCCTTGGGCCAGCGCCGCGGCCACGCAAAAAATGGGAAATTCGTCGATCATTTTGGGGACGCGTGCGGCTTCGATGGTCACCCCGCGCAGCGGGGCCGTGCGGGCCACCAGATCCCCCACCGGCTCACCGGCCTCTTCCCTGGGGTTGACAATCCTGATATCAGCCCCCATTTCGCCGAGAATATCCAATATCCCCGTCCTGGCCGGATTGAGGCCGACATGATCGATCCGGACCTCGGAGCCGGGAACCAGGGTCGCACCGACGAGAAAGAAGGCAGCCGCAGACAGGTCGCCGGGAACCGGCAGGTCCTTGGCCGCATAGGCGGGGCGTCCCTTCAGGACGACGCGACACCCGTCGGTTTCGAGCGGAATCCCCAGATACCGGAACATCCGCTCGGTATGGTCCCGCGATTGCCAGGGCTCGGAAAACTGCGTCTCTCCTTCGGCGAACAGACCCGCAAAAAGGATTGCCGACTTGATCTGCGCACTTGAAACCGGCGATTGATAGTCGATGCCCCGTAAGGCTCCTCCCTGGATGGCCAGCGGCGCCAATTCTCCACCCTTCCTGCCTTGGATAGCCGCACCCATCATGCGCAGGGGGTTGACGATCCGGCCCATGGGGCGGTGGCGTAACGAGTCGTCACCCGTCAGGATCGAAAAAAACGGTTGGCCGGCCAGCACCCCCGCCAGCAGGCGAAGGCCCGTCCCGGAGTTGCCGCAATCCAACGGCTGCACGGGCTCGGTCAACCCGTTCAACCCCTTGCCCCAGACCCGGAGCTGATCCGTTTCGACGTCGACGTCGATGCCCAACACCTGCAAGGCATGGAGGGTATTCAGACAATCTTCTCCTCGACAATAGCCTGTAATCGTGGCGGACCCTTCGGCCAAGGCGCTCGCAAGCAAGGCCCGATGGGTAATGGATTTGTCACCGGGCACCCGCATCGTCCCGCGCAAGGGGCCTTGCGGCGTAATCGTGAGCGTGCTCATTTCAGCCGGTGCCGCGCTTCTCTCGCCCTGGCGATTTCGCGCTCCAAGCCTGGGCCGTCCTTTGTTTGGAGCAACGCCTTGAAGCGTTGCAGGTGTTGTTCCATGGCTTCGGTCATCGCCAGAAGATTGTCGGCGTTCCACAGAAAAATATCGCGCCACATTTCCGGAGACGCGGCCGCAATGCGGGTCGTATCCCGCAAGCCACCGCCGGCATAGTCCAGTAAATCCGCCTCGCCGCGTTCCTGAAGATCCGTCAAGGCGTTCATGAGTGCGAAGGCTGCCACATGAGGCAGGTGGCTGACCGCGCCCAGGATCCAATCGTGCACAAACGGATCGATCGACCGGACGATGCTTCCCATGGTTTCCCAGACGTGCTGCACCATGCGGAGGGCCTGGGGATTGGTGTTCGCCGTCGGCGTGACCAGACACAGGGCATTGGCAAACAAATCGACGGACCCTTCCCCGACCCCGGACGACTCCTTCCCGGCGATGGGATGCGCACCCACGAAATGCACGCCGGCCGGAACCAGCGATTCCACCTGTCCCACCAGGGGGCCCTTGACGCTTCCCACGTCACTGACGATCGTTCCGGGCTTCAGGAGGTGTCCCCACTCCTTGAGATGCTCGGCGTAACGTTCCACGGGCGTGGCGAGAATGACCAACTCCGTCCCCGGTATCGCGGCCCTGGGATCACGTTCAAATGCATCGATGGCTTCGCGTTGCACGGCCAATTCCAGATTGGCCAGGCTCCGGCCCACGCCGACGACACGACCGGCCACCCCCTCACGCTTCAGCACCATCCCCATGGAGCCCCCGATCAAACCGACTCCGACAATCGCGACTTGTTTGAAATGGACGGTCATGGGCATCCGCGTGCAGTCATTCGTTGACGATGTGCGTTTTCCACTCTCCCGAGAACGGAGAACGCGAGCCTTTAGACTTCCCGTCCCACGGCGCGCGCGAGGACTTTCAACTCGTCCATCAATTCCTTGAACCGGCTGGGTTTGAGCGATTCCTCGCCGTCGCAGAGGGCACATTCCGGATTTGAATGGACCTCGATCAGAAGCCCGTCGGCACCTGCCGCAACGGCGGCCTTGGCCATGGGAGCCACGAGGTTCCACTTCCCCGTCGCATGACTGGGATCGACGATCACCGGCAAGTGCGAAAGTTCTTTCAACGTCGGCACCGCAGCCAGGTCCAACGTATTCCGGTACTGGGTTTCAAAGGTGCGGATGCCGCGTTCACACAACATCACGTTGCGATTGCCGCGGGAGACGATGTATTCGGCCGACAATAAAAATTCCTTGATCGTGGCGGACAGCCCCCGTTTCAAGAGAACCGGCTTATCATAGGCCCCGACTTCCTTGAGCAATTCGAAGTTCTGCATGTTCCGGGCCCCGATCTGAATCACGTCGGCTTTTTCCAGGAACACGTCCGTGTCACGGGGATCCAGAATTTCGCTGACCACGGGCATCCCCGTCTGCTTTTTCGCTTCCACCAGGAAATCGAGCCCTTCCCGGCCAAGACCTTGAAACGAATACGGAGAGGTTCGCGGTTTGTACGCACCGCCCCGCAGGATCGTGCTCCCGGCGGCTTTGACGTCATGTGCAATCCCGACGGTCACTTCCAATTTCTCAACGGCACAGGGGCCGGCCATCACCACCAACCGGTTGCCGCCCACCGTGACCTGATCCACCACGATCGTCGAGTGCTGGGGTTGAAATTCCCGGCCCACCAGTTTCCACGGCGTCAAAATGGGCGTCACGCTTTCCACGCCGGGGAAGACCGTGAGCGGTTGGTTGTCCAACAGACGTTCGTCACCGATGACCCCGATGATGGTGCGCTCCTCCCCGCGGGACATTTGCGATTTCAGGCCCAGCTCCCGGAGTCGATCCGTCACGTGATCAATGTCCTCTTCCGTGGCAGTCGGCTTGAATACGATAATCATCGGCAATCCTTATCCACCGGCAGTGTCTCCAGCACGCGGCCCAGGGCCGTCAGAAATCGGCGGTTTTCCTCGGGCCGCCCGATCGTCACGCGAAGCATCGAACCGGCAATGTGGCGAACGATGACTCCTTCGTGAAGAAGCCGGTCGAACACGGCACGGCCGTCGCGGTGCGTATCAAAATAGAGAAAATTGGCCTGGCTGGGAAGGGGGGCCAATCCCAATGCGCGAAGCCCGTTGTCCACTGATGCCAGTTCCGCTTCATTGAGCGCCCGGCTGGCGGCCACGTGCCGTTCGTCACCCAACGCGGCCCGCGCCGCGACTTGCGCCAGGGCATTGGCGTTGAAGGGGTTGCGCACGCGATGCAGATACCCGGCGATCTCCGGCGTCGTGAGTCCGTATCCGATCCGCAATCCCGCCAGTCCGTAAATCTTGGAAAACGTCCTCAACACCACCACTGGCCGGTTGTGTCGAACGTACTCGAGAGTATCGGGGTATTGCGGGTCCCGGACGTATTCATAATAGGCTTCATCGAACACCACGATCACGTCATCCGGAACGGCGGCCATGAATTCCCGGACTTCATCGCGGGTCACCATGGTGCCCGTGGGATTGTTGGGATTGCAGACGAACACCAACCGCGTGCGGCCGGTGACGGCCCCCGCCATGGCCTGGAGATCGTGACGCCAGTCCTTCAAGGGCACGTCCACGCAGACCCCGTGTCCGCCGGTCACGGCAAGCCGATACATGACGAAGGTGTGGTCCGCCATCACGGCTTCCTCCCCGGGGGACAGGAACGTCTTGACCAGCAGGCTGATGATTTCATCGGACCCGTTGCCCACGATGACCTGATCGCCGGACGTCTTCCACCTGTCGGCCAGAGCCCGGGTGAGATGATGCGCCCCGCCGTCTGGATAAAGATGCAGCGTGGCCTTGCCCTCATCCAATGCCGCAAGCGCCTCGGGGGAAGGGCCGAGCGGGTTTTCATTGGACGCGAGCTTCACGGCGCCGCCGATGCCCAATTCCCGTTCCAATTCATCAAGGGGTTTCCCCGGTGAATACGGAACGAGTCTGACGATGTCGGGATGCACTCGGATAGGCATTCGCACCTCACGCGTTCGTTCGCGGCGCGCGTCTTCTTTCCGCAAGACGAGCGGCGTCCTGCCTTGGCTCAGGAATGGGCGGGATACGAACCAAGCACTTTCATGAACAAACACCGGCCTTTCAGTTCCTCGATAGTCCGCCGGATCCGGTCTTCTTGCATATGTCCTTCGAAATCGACAAAAAAGATATATTCCCAGGCCTTGCGTCGCGAGGGTCGAGACTCGATTTTGGTCATGCTGATGCCGTTGGAAGCAAAGGGCCGCAACAGGTCATAGAGCGCACCGGCCCTGTCCTTCACCGACAGCATGACGGACGTCTTGTCATTTCCCGTGGGTTCGGCGCTGTGCCGGCACAACACGAGGAATCGCGTGGAATTGTTGACGTTGTCCTCGATGCGCGATTTCAACACGTGCAGGCCGTACATGTTCGCCGCCAGTTGGGAAGCAATGGCCGCGGCGCGCGGTTCCTCCCGGCACCGTTCGGCCGCCCGGGAGGTGCTTGGGGATTCCACCAGCGGCACCGCGGCCACGTGGGTCTTCAACCAATTCCGGCACTGCGCCAGGGCATGCGAATGGGAATAGATCTTCTCGATGTCCTCGAGCCGCTCGCTCTTCGACATGAGATGATGGGATATTTCCAGCAGGACTTCCCCGTAGATCGTCAGGTTCGAATCGATGAACATGTCGAGGGTATGATTCACCACGCCTTCGGTCGAGTTTTCGATCGGCACGACCCCATAGATCGCACGCTCGCGTTCCACGGCATCAAACACTTCCTGGATCCCGTTGACCGGCACGTATCGGGCAGAGTCACCGAATTTTCCCAAGGCCGCCAAATGCGTAAACGTGGCCGAGGGGCCCAGGTATGCCACGGTCTGCGCGCCTTCCAACGACAATGAAGCGGACATGATTTCCCGATAGACCGGACGAATCGCCTCGTCGGGAAAGGGGCCGGTGTTCTGACGTGACAGACGTTCTATCACGGAGGCTTCCCGCCCGGCGGTGTGCAGCAGGGCCCCAGGGGCCGCCTGCCGCTTGGCCTTGCCGATCGTGATGACGTGACCGGAGCGCTCATTGAGAAGCCGCAGGATCTCATCATCCAACCGGTCGATTGCCTTGCGGGCTGCGTCTATTTTTTCTTGTTCCGACATGCCGTAACCTGCGCCATCCCAGCGTACGATTGAGCATACGCAGACGCACCCGTCTTTGCAAGAAACCGGCGACGTCAGGCAGTGCGCCCGCACAGCATCCATCGGAAAATTCAGCGAAGACCTGCCTGACATTCACAACTGGAAATGAGCGGAGAAATAGGATAATTTCAGGCACACGAGCAGTTGAGTTGTCATCCTGAGCTTGTCCGGAGCACAACCAAGGACCTGCCCTCGACATCTTTCATCGGGAATCTCATCGGGAATCCAGGGTTTTTCTTTTTCCTTACTTCACTGTCATCTCCGACCTGATCGGGGATCCAGGGTCTTTGGCTTTTTGCATTTGTCTTCGTGCGCCCCGACGGCTTGGGAGCCGGGCCGAACCTCGCCCGCCACACAGCCCAACGCAATCAAGACCAATAATTCAAAAAAGACAATTCTTCCGCTATTTACTTTTCCCGTCGAATTATTTAAGTTTTTGCACCTAGTGTATATGTACTTCGTCTTTGTTTCATGAATCAGGAACGTACCCCCATGACCCCGCCATTACCAGAGACCCGACCACTTCGCTATAGTTACATTGGATTGGGCTGGCCAATAAAGTTCGTGCATCTAGCATTGTCGGCTACCCCAACGTTCACGGCTCAATTCCTCACACAGAATACAGAAGGAGGGCATGTTTAATGGAAATGTCCGGTTCTGTAGCAAATGAACTGTGCGCTTGTGAGCCTGGCGTCAGGAAGGACCCAAAGGGTGCGGCCCGGGGCGAATCGCCACGGTGCAGTGGGTTGCGGACCCGAACTCGGCGGCCGGGCCGGCGCTGACGTTCAGGCAGATGTATGGGGGCGCAGCCGGGACCGGGGCCAATACGTTCTGGACGGAGAACCCGGTCGCCCTCTTGCAGACCCCAGGGCCTGCGGAGCTGCGCCTGACCGCGGATTTTGGCTGGGGCGTGCCGCTCCAGGCCGGGCTGGGGGTGCCGCACGTGCAGTATGGCTGGGCGCCAACGAGCCGGGACATCGCCCTCGGCTGGCGCCTGCTGCCCACACGGGCCACGGAGATGACCTTGGAGCTGACGGCCACGCACCGGGAGGCCGTCCGGACTGCCCCCGTCCAGGGAGTCGCCCTGAGTCTGACCCGTCAGTGGTAGGCGGGGCGGGCACAACCGGACAAGAACCGGCACCCGTTACGCGGCCCCGCGGGCCTCATCCATACTCCACGTTCCCGACCCCTGGGCTGAGATGAACAGGAAGGCAAAGCAGTACATGATGGCCAAGTCTCCCCCGTTCATGATCGGGAAAAAGGCCTGCGTCCCATGCACCATCCAATACCCCGCGGCCATTAGCCCGCTGCTCAAGAAGGCCGCCCACCTCGTGAACAAGCCGGTCGCGACCAGCAGGCCGCCGATCAATTCAATGGGACCGGCGGTATAGATGACAAAGGCCGGTGCGTCATGTTGCATGGGCGCGGGAAAGGCAAAGAGTTTTTGCGTACCATGAAAGGCAAACGTCAGGCCCGTGAAGATTCTCAGCAAGGCATAGGTTTGGTTCGTGTATGCTTGCATGAACATCCTGGCACCTCCTTTGTTGAAAGCTCAAAACCCGAGGGGAGCGGAAAGATCTTCCGGCCCTGAGAAAGGGTGGGGAAATTGTGAACCGGCGCACCTCTTTCATCATACGGCATCTTGCCGGTCAATGCATCCACTTGGGCAAGACGTCCGACCCGGACGACGTCGCTTACAAAGGCACGTCGCGCGGCTGGGACATCCGGCGAAACGACAGGATCCGGCGTTTGCCTTCGGAATCGAGTTGAATGATCAATTCGACGGCGGTCCCCATTTTCAGGGTCCGCAAATCCACGATGGATTCGGCGTCGTGTGGATGCACCGCCAGCATGGCCTCACCGGGAACCGGGTGCCACCCCATTTTGAATGACGGATCGTCGGCGCGTTCATGCCAATCCAACCAGAGAACCGGTCCATCGAAGTCAATAAAGCGAATGGTGCCGCGAATCCCCGTCGGATTTGTAAAGTTCAGTATGTCCGTCAGGAACGTATCCAGGGGATGGGGTTCGGTTTGGGCCACCGCGGGAGCAGGCCCCAGGACAACCAGGAGCACCGCAACCAGAAGGTAGGGGCCTGCGAGTCCCCTCGAATCGCTGTTTTTTCTCATGTCCCGGACCCCGCACCCGCGCTCTGTCGTCCATCACGTACCCCGTTGCGCCCGGCATTGAATCCTTCCCGGCTTACACCCACCCGCTCAGGACCTCCGAACACCGTCCGAAACACGTCCGCGATTTCATGAAACTTCTCCAAGGTCGTCCATTCCTCATAGCCCGCCTCCCGTAACAGCCGCGGGAACGCGGTCCGGTTCGTCCGTTGTCCTTCGTTGCTCCCATCCCCGAGCAGGTAATGATCCAGGATGACCCGCGTGCACGCCTGTTCCAACTCACCGGCAAATCGCCGGGGATCATCCAGTGGCAACAAGGGACTCACTGCGGCCACCGAGTCCAGCCCCGCGGCTCGCAGGGCGTGCAGGGCCTGAATCCGGGAACGGGGCGAATAGGCCTGATTCGGAAATGGAGCCGGCAGTGCCGGTTTGTCCGTTTCCACCGTAATATGCACGCGCACGTCGCACTGCTGCTGGAGTTGCCGCAACAGCGAAAGGTCCTCGACGACCAGCGGCGTATGCGATTGAATGGCCAGGAGATCCGGCGGGCGCCCGATCATGGCTTCCAGTAACTCCCGCGTACGCCGCAGGGTCCGTTCCTGGGGCGGATAGGGTTCGGTGACGCTGGACATAAAAATTCTGATGGGCCTGGGATTGCCGGAGATCTTCAGCCGGTCATAGTGGGTACAATAGGCTTCTACGGCTCCTTGCTTGACGTCCAGGAACCGTCCCCACGTCCGTCCCCGCACGTGATAGGGATTCCATTGGGCGTAGCAGTACACCCCGCACAACGAGTTGCCGAGCGCACAGCCCCGATACAGGTTGATGGTATGGGTGAACCCTTGACCCAAAAATCCACCCGTGGGATTGAGAATCGTTTTGCACGGAATTTCTCTGGGTTCCATGGGAGGCGTTCACGGGCATTGATGAAAAACGATAACCAGTATACTCTAGCAGAGTGAAGGTTGAATGAACCAGCAATGACACGATTTTTCTTGATGACGATGTGCTTGGGCGTCTTGGCCCTGGCCTTGTTCTTACCGGCGGCGCAGGCCGCGGACACGTGCCCGGAGACCCTGTCACACCTGAGCGAAGACATGGACGCGTTACTCAAAGGCGTGCACGTCAAGGAATTCAAACGCACGATGCGCTCCGTCTTGCAGGCGTCCATCCCTCAAGCCATCCGGCGGGCCGACGGGATCAAGGCACAAATGGCCTTTCTTCAGAAAGAAATCCAACACCAGGTCCGGGTGGAAAAAAGTGCCGACTTCATCGCCCGCGACGTCTCCGGCAATCCGGACGGACCATTGAAACCGTGCAAGCGACCGGAGGAGAACGGATACTGCAACACCGTGGAGCGGTACTTTATGGCAAAAGCCGCCAACCTGGCGAACCGGGCATTTCTCAACGCCCTGGAATGTTACCAGCGCCAGGGCTATCACTAACGGCCCTGCGCGCGATGATTCTGAATGACAAAGACCCTGCAGCCCCTGTCAGGAAGGGATTGAGGGAGTCTGTTGCGGCGGGGCCTTGCCGGGAATGGGGAACGTCTCGGGGTTGCCGAAGGGGAGCGTTTCGACGTAGAGCGAAGTCGAGGGAAACGCAAACGCCGCGCCGTGGCCTTCGACAATGTCCTTGACCTTGTAGGCCAGGCGCTCCTTGCAGGCCAGCCATTCCCCCCAGTCCGTGGTCCTGGTAAAACAGTAGAGCATGATATTGATACTGGACGCGTCAAAGGCATCCACGAAGACGAACGTTTTGGTTCGTGCCGGGTCCGTTTCAAAATCCTCGCTGGATTTCAGGTACTCCAGAATATCGTGAACGATCGCATGCAATTGGTCGCGGGTCGTGCGGTATTCGACGCCGATGGTCCAATAAATTCTTCGATTGGTCATGCGGGAAAAATTCACCAGCGCGTCCCCCGCCAACCGCGAGTTGGGAATGGTCACCAAGGCTTTGTCGAATTGTCGTACTTTGGTGGCGCGAAAGCCGATGTCCTCGACGATTCCGTCCACGTCCGGCGTGCGAATCCAATTGCCCTTTTCGAACATCCGGTCCAGGAAAATGGTCAGGCCCGCAAACAGATTCGCAATGAATTCTCGCGCACCCAGGGCCACGGCCATGCCGACCAGTCCCAAACTGCCCAGAAGCGCCGCCACGTTGAATCCCCATTCCTGAAACACGGCCGCGATCCCCAGGCAGATCACGACGAACTTGGTGAGCTTCACGAAGAAGCCCTTCATGGTATCGCGCATGCTGGAACTGCCCAGCATGGCGATCCCGCGATCCATGAAGGAAGACAGGGGATCAATCGCCCGAAACAGCACCCAGAACAACGTCAGCGAGATCAGGGAGCGGATGAACGTGTCGAACGCGTCACTAGCGGCCGCGGACAGGGGAAGGGCCTGTCCGGCCAAGTAGAACCCCACGACCACGAAACCGAATTCCAAGGGCTTTTCCACGGCGTGGAGCACCAGGTCATCCAGTTCCGATTTGGTCTTCCTGGTCACGGTCCGGAGTGAGGACACCACGAACCGGAAAAAGACGCGGCGCAGGCCCAGAAAAACCAAGACCACGAGAATGGCCGTCACGACGGCACCCAGGCTGACTCCGAGTACGTCCGTGTGCCATACCTCAGCGACGTGTTTGCCGAAATCCATCATCGTTCGCTCTTGATGACTAAGAGGATGGGAACGGCTGCAGGCCGTGCGTTATTTTTTTGTCCACTTTCCAGATGGAAGCTGGATGAAGTGACCCGGCCGGGTTCTTTTGATGAGGTTTTTCCCTGCCAGGACTTCCACGGTTTGCAGGCTGGTCCCATTATGTTTGGCCACGCCTCGATATTTCTGCTTGCGTTTCTGGTTCACGTCCTTCGTCAAGACTTGGACTTCACGTGACCCTTTTCCCGAGACGATTCCCAAGTAGCCTGTTTGAGTTTCGCCAACCAGCCCCTTGGCCTTGGCTTCCCCCAAGGTTAACGCCCAAAGACCGGTCGGGCCTCCGAGCAGGACCAGCAGCAGGATCATGAAAACGAGACATCGTGTGGGTCGCATGTTCATCTGCATAACCGGCACTCCTTCACGTTCAGAACAATTCACTGTTTTCCGAAAAGACTTCATTCAGTTCCTTCTCCACTTTCACCTGTATTTCATGGTCGATCTTGACGTTTAAATTGATGGTAATGGGTTTATCCGGGGCTTCCACTTGCACGGTATGCCTCGTACAACCCGACAGCATGAAAGCCAGTCCTACGAGCAACCACGTTCCGAGAATCTGATAATGGCTCATCCTCGTCTTATCCTTTTCTGTCATGGGCTTTTGTCACAGGTCATTACACCGGATCACGTCGAGCGAGACGAACTCACGGGCACCCAGCTCTTTCTCCGAATCATGGTTGCCCGAATGCCTTTTCCAGCCGGTTCTGGATATCCTTGACCACCTGCACGCTTTGCAGCAGCGCAGGGATGTTTTCCCGCACGTTCAAATTGAAATGAACGGGCGGAGCTTCTTTCATGTCCGGGTTTTTGCCTTCCAGCCGGGTCTCCAAGAGAAGCGTTCCATCCTCCTGATAACTCACCAAGGCTCGCAGCACATCATAACGAAAATTTTCCAAGGCCCGCAAAACAAGTTTCATTTCCGGTTTTGCCTGGACCAGCATCTGTTTCGTTTCCTCGACCGGCGCAAAACGAATCACGCCTCCCGGAGGCCGGATCGCCACGTGACCCTCGTGGATCGTGACGGTCTTACCATTCAACGTGATCGGGATACTACCGTCAAGTACGCCGCTCCCTTCCAACCCCTGTTGTTGTTCCAACTGCAACAGTCGATCAAGCTGCACGCCGTCAACGTTCAACGTAAACCGGGTCAAGGGTCGCGCCGAATCAAGGTGAATCCGCGGACTCGAGACATGCCCTCCCAACGTGTGCGCCGAAACATCTTGCAGATCCACGCTGGGTTGTTCCGCACTGTCACCGAACCCGAGACGTCCGAGTCGAAGGGTCAACGCGATATTTTCGAGTGCGACGCCGGGATCGACGCGGCCTATCCGCACCGTTGCCGGACCAGCCATCGTCACGTCATCCAGGCTTGTGGCGGTGACGGTGATGGTCGTATTGACGTCTTCGACCGGAATGTCCTCGTAATATCCGTCCAGGTCCCTGGCCATGATGGCGACCCGGCCTTGCTTCACCATCACGCCTCCCGGCTTCTGTCTCTCGTCGTTCCCCGTAGACGCGCGGGGGGGACCGGTTCCCCAGGCCACAGCCGCGGACAAGGCAAGCCGCCCGGCGGTGACGTCAAAGGGATACTCCCAAGGCGTGATCAACCGACTCAGGGTCGTGCCTGACGGAGAAAATGGACGGGGCACCAGCGTCGCGCGCAGAGATCCCCGGTTCGTGGACACATCGTGCGTCACCCGCCCGGTTGCCTTGACAGACTGATCCACGGTCCCTGCAAGGAGACTGGCCTGCACCAAGGCCGGGGTCGCATCGAATTTCATGGCGAGATTGATCTTCGGAGGAACAAACTCGTCCAATTCTGACGACAGTTCCAAAACCTTTGCCGTACCCGTGGTTTGCCATTCCTGGCCGTTCCCCCGCGCTTCCTGAACGTGCAATCCCACACGCTCCATGGTGACGGTACGGCCGCCCCAATCAAGCCGGGGACGCCTGACGTGCGCCGTGCCCGTGATTTGCCATTCCTGGCCTTGTCCGCTCGCTTCTTGAAGACGCAGCCCTACTCTTTCGAGAGTCACCGTGCGGCCGTCCCAGTCAAGCCGGGGAAGCATCACGCGTGTCGTGGTTGGCCCGACCTTCCATCTCTTTGAGGCCCATTCCACGGAAACCGGGAAAGTGCGGCTGACGTAGAACTCCGCAAGATTTGCCTTGCCTTGCTCAAATCGAAGAGGGCCGGTCTTGACCCAGGAGCCTTTTTCCACTTCCGCGTCGATGGCGGGTTTCTGGAACGCCAGCTTGCCCGTCACGTTCCAGCGGAGATCTTTTGCGTGGACCGGTTCTGCCTCGAGAACAGGCAACGTCCCCCAGAGGCGACCATGCACGTTGGCTTTCGTGGACAACGGATCCCGGAGCAGACCGGAGGCACCGGTCACGACGGCATCGACCCCAATTGGCGAACTCTCCGCACCGTATCGAACCTGAATGGGGCCATCGAAATGCCATTGCGGATCGTCATCCCAGGAAACCCGGGCGTTGACGCTATCCTGCACGTGAAGATGAACCGGCTCGCTCCCTTGGCCCGGGAACGAAGTCCCCTGCAAAAGATGCTCCGGAGGACGAACCAGGCCTTTCACAAAAGAGGACGGAAAGAGCGTCACGGCGACGCCGGTCGCATTCGCGTCCACTTCACCGGAAAGCGTCACGGCGATGTTTTCACTGTTCTCTCCCCAAGCCGGGAGTTCCACGGAGGCTTGAAGTACGCCTTGCAGACGGGTTGAGGCATCCCGGAGCATACGGGATAACGAACCGATTTGCTTCGTGGATCCATCCCCCTGAAATTCCACCACGCCATCGACTCGTTCGAGATCAGACCCAAGCGGCAGCAGTAAGGCCAGGAAGGGGGCTGCTCGCTTGAGATTCGCCTTCAAGGAGCCTTGCCAGTGCAGTGCTTGGGAAACCCGGACGGTCGATTCAACGTCCAGCAGGAATTCGGCAGGGTCTTTGCCGGAGTGCAGCAACACCTTCGTCCTGCCATGAGGATTCATGGTCAGTTGCAGGGCATACGGCTCTCCCTGCGTTCCCTGAAACGTGAGTGCTCCGGTCAGTGTTTCTTGTTCGTGGTGAAGTGTTCCTGACACCTTCACGCGCTGGAACGGCCCGGTCGCCTGCTCTCGAACGATGCTCGCATTCGTCAAAGCGAATCGCTCGACCCGGGGATGGAGCAGGAATTCCGATACAGAATCCAGGATCGCGGCAACCGTGGCGATCGACGGTTCATGGGGGACAGGCTCCGGTTGAGCGCTTGGCCTTCTTCTGAGGTCCAGATGGAATTCTTCGATCCGCGCCTCATTGAGAAAACCTTCCCGCAACCGCGCAAGCTCATAGTCGAGCGTCACCCCTCTGATCGTCAGGTGAGCCGTTTCCGTTCCCAGGTCTTTTTGAAAGGACACCAGCGGGACCACGGTTCGTCGCAAACCGAGACGTTCGATCTCCACGTTGACATGCTTGCAACCGAAGGCTTCCAATTGGCGTTCCACAAAATGAGAAGCCATGCCGGGAAGGAGCATCCAAAGCGCGAGGCTGAGCGACGTCAATGCCCCCAAACCCCAAACCACTTTGACCCAGAAGGAAATTGAACGTTTGACCGCCATGATGAAATCGCAGCGAACCCTCGCGTCAGGCCTTCCGAACTTTCATGCCGTGGATTGGATTCGTGTCGAAGACCCGATCCTCACAACTGCCTGGAGTTTGAGGCAATTGTCAACGTCGCTTTGACTAAATTCTCAATTCGAACGAAAATGCCGGATTGCGACGGCTCGCGGCTTGCCGAAACGGGGCGCCCCGTCGCCACGGCCTTGCAGGATGAAGATAGAGAATGCACTACCGCATTGCCATTGATGATTCGCTAAACAGGAGGCACGACATGACCGGCAACAACGCACAAAAGGGGGTTCTCCACGTCCTCAAAAATTCTCGCCCTCGATGGGTTCTGATCGCAGGAGTCCTGCTGCTCTTCGTCACCACCGGCATGATCCAGGCAGACCCTTCGACGGGCTCGGGGCAAACACCTTTTCAACTGACCCTCCCGTTGGGACTGGAAAAAGACAGCCTCGTGATCCCCGGGGACAACCCCTTGACCAAAGAAAAAGTGGAACTGGGGAAATGGCTTTTCTTTGATAAGCGATTGTCGGCGAATGACACCATCGCCTGTGCAAGCTGCCACATGCCATCCATGGCCTTTACGGACGGGCAGCCAGTCTCCGCAGGCATTCATGGACAAAAAGGAGGACGCAGCGCTCCAACGGCCATCAACCGGGCCTTCAGTTCGGCCCAATTCTGGGATGGCCGGGCAGCCACGCTCGAGGAACAATCCGTCGGTCCCTTTGCCAACCCCATCGAGCATGGATTCAAGGACCACGACGAACTCGTGGCCAAAGTGAAGAGCATCGCCGGGTATCAACCTTTATTTGAACGGGCCTTCGGGTCGCCTGCCATTACAACCGACCTGATCGGCAAAGCCATTGCCAGTTTTCAACGCACCCTCCTCTCAGGGAACAGCGCCTATGACCGTTTTACCCAGGGGAATGAAGAACAGGCGTTATCGGCCAACGCCCAAAACGGGCTTCGCGTGTTCTTGGGCAAGGGACAATGCCTCCGCTGTCATTTCGGATTCAATTTTACGGATGAGCAATACCACAATCTCGGTGCGGGATGGGATCAGCAGTCGAAATCATTTGCCGACGCTGGCCGCCAGGCCGTGACAAACAAGCCCGAGGACACGGGTGCCTTCAAAACGCCGACTCTGCGTGAAATCGCCAACACCGCACCCTACATGCATGACGGCCACTTGGCGACGTTGCGCGAGGTGGTGGATTTCTACGATCAGGGCGGAATTCCGAATCCCCGGCTCGACCCCGCGATCAAACCCCTGAAGTTGACGGAACAGGAAAAGGTGGACCTGGTGGAGTTTATGGAATCGTTGAACGGAGAGGGCTGGAACGTCACGCCGCCGACCCAATTCCCCCAGTAGACGGGTCTTGACGGCGGCTACCGCGCGGCAGCCAACAAGGCCCTGCTGAAACGTCCCTGATACACTTCGGTGACGGCACCCTTCATGGTCAGGCTGTACTGGGCATCCACCGTGATGTCCAGTCGGCCGCCGGGAGCCAGCACCCTCACCGGGCTTTTCACCAACCCCAAGCGTACTCCCGCACTGGCCACTGCGCAGGCGGAGGACCCGGATGCCTGGGTCTCTCCGGCTCCCCGCTCCCAAATCAATATGGATACGGTGTGCGGGCCGGTAGGAGCCGCCAATTGCACGTTCGTGCGCTTGGGGAAGGTCGGATGCGTTTCCAATTCCGGCCCCATGCGAAGTAAATCCTCGCGCGTCCACGACCCACCCCGGTCCCTGAACACCACACAATGCGGGTTGCCGACACTCACCCCCGTAAAACGCAGGGACTGCCCGACGGCTTTGATCGGCTGCAAGATCAACTCCGGGGCCTTAATGGTACAGGGCAAATCCCTCGGCCTGAACGAGGCTCGCCCCATTTCCACGGTCGCGCCGTTCACCTGCCCGTTCCGGTCCAGGGCCAATTCCACGTGAACCAGCCCGCCTTTCGTTTCAACCGAGAAAGACCGGCGTTTGGTCCTTTTCGTGGCATACAAAAAACAGCCGAAAATCCGCAAGCCGTTTCCGGATTTTTCCGCTTCGCTCCCATCCGGGTTGAAAATCCGCAAGCCGAAGTCGGCCTTTTTGGAGGGCACCAGAGCCAGGATCCCGTCACTCCCCGCCCCCCAATGTCGATCACAGATCGCTCGAATGGTCCTGGCGGTCAGTTTGAACGTCAACTGCGAGGGATCAAGGGCAATATAGTCATTGCCCAAGCCATGGCCTTTGAAAAAGGAATTGGTCATTGTCTCTTGCGAGGTTGTTCTCGACAAAAATGTACACGGAAGCTCGCCTTGCGGTCAAAGGAAGCAGACGGTGCCTGCCGTCTTGTGAGGAATGTGGGGTTCGGATTTCTTTGCAAGGGACCTGCATGGAACGTATGTTGAACGCATTCCGTTCTCAAACGACGATGAGCCCGTTTTCCGAAGAAAGCGGGCTCATGTCTGTTTGCGCATAGTGCGCTGCATTTTTTCTGCTGTTATGGACCCGGCAGCGGCGTGGCGTGTTTTCTTTCGGAGTAGCTGTTGCCCGAGGGAGAATTCTCTTCTGGAATTCTGCTTGTTCCGGCTGTCCGTTGGTCGTTCCAACTGTGTGCTGCGAAGCACGGTCCGGACTTATCGCCTTTCGGCAACCTCGTGAGCCCGCATTCCGAAGAAGGTGCAACCTTCGCTCGCTACGGGCCTTACGTTTTCGGTGGGCTGAGGTCGTTCATGGTTGACCCCTCTTGTTGATCTGAAAAAGTTCAGGAGAAAATCCTATGCCTCTTTTGCTGTGGAGTCAATGGAAATTTGAAGAGTGAAACCCCTTCGGTGGTATATTTTCAAACGGTGGTGGTATGAGAGCGATGATCCTCGATCATGCTGGCGACGTGGGCACGGCTCCCTTACGACTCCGGGACGTGCCCGTGCCGGAACCGGGACCCGGCCACGTGCTGGTGAAGGTGCACGTGTGCGGCATGTGCCGGACGGATCTGCACGTCGTGGAAGCCGAACTGCCGCCTGCCATGAGACCCATCATTCCGGGCCATCAGACGGTGGGGATCGTCGATCGACTCGGAGAAGGCGTGACCACCCTCAAGCCCGGCGACCGCGTGGGCATCGCCTGGCTCCAGAACACGTGCCGGACTTGTGAGTTTTGTACGACGGGTCGTGAAAACCTCTGCGAACACACCACGTTTTCCGGTTATCACGTGCACGGCGGGTTTGCGGAATATGCGCTGGTGCCCGCGTGCTTTGCGTACCCCATACCTTCGATCTTTTCCGACGCGGAAGCCGCGCCGCTCCTGTGTGCGGGGATTATCGGGTACCGGGCGTTACGCCGGAGCGGGCTGAAGCCCGGGCAACGATTGGGCCTGTACGGATTCGGCGCATCCGCGCACATCACGATCCAGATCGCGCGGCACTGGGGCTGCCCGGTGTACGTGTTTTCTCACCGGGATACCCACCAACGTCTCGCCCAACAACTCGGGGCAACCTGGGTCGGGCATTCGACCGAATCACCCCCGCACAAGCTCCATGCCTCAATCGTATTTGCCCCGGTCGGCCATATCGTACCCCATGCACTTCAGGCCCTTGAACGGGGCGGCACGGTTGCCATGGCCGGTATTTATTCATCCGACGTTCCGTCGCTGGTGTACGACCGCGACCTGTTCCAGGAACGATCCCTCCGAAGCGTCACGGCCAATACGAGGCAGGACGGGCTGGACCTGCTCCGGGTCGCTGCGGAAATTCCCGTCCGCACCCACACCCAAGCCTTCAGGCTGGAGGAAGCGAACCAAGCTCTTCAAGCCCTCAAAGCCGGAACGATCAACGGCGCGGGCATCCTGACCATCGAATGATGGGTGCCTGCCGGTTTTCCATGTCTTGTGATCACGGTGTTCTCTTTTTCAGCGAGTCTCCGCTTCTCCCGTCATCGGCACAAACGCGACCGGCAACAACTCCTTGCGCTGGATCCCCGTCGACGTGTTGGTGAGAATGATCAGTTTCTGCAACGTCTTCCCCAAGGGCAGAATCATGCGTCCCCCGGGCGCAAGCTGATCCAGCAACGGCTGGGGAATATGTTCCGGTGCCGCCGTGAGAATAATCGCGTCAAAGGGCGCCTCTTCCGGCCAACCCTGATACCCGTCACCCGCCCTGCTGGTGATATGGGGAATTTCCAACCTGTCGAAGGTGGCGCGCGCGCGTTGGGCGAGTTCCTCGACAATCTCAATGGTGAACACATGCACTCCCAGGTTTGCCAAGACAGCGGCTTGATACCCCGAACCCGTACCGACTTCCAACACGCGTTCATCGCCGTTCAGGTCCAGCGCTTCGGTCATATAAGCCACGATGTAGGGTTGTGAAATGGTTTGTCCGTATCCGATCGGCACCGGATGATCGTCATAGGCTTCGGTGGCATCCTCGGCCGGCACGAATTCATGACGAGGCACTTCTCGCAGGGCTCGGATGACGGCCCGGTCGCTGATCCCGCGCGTGAGGAGTTGCGCCTGCACCATGTGGTCCCGTTCACTTTGTCGGGGATAAGGATGCGCGAGGGGTTCGAATTCCATACTGATTCCGGTTGTGGGCGTCATGAATGACAGGCCGAGCAAGGCAATGACAGACGACACAAAAATTGCCACAAGCCATCCTCCATTTTCACCGACACCATCAAGCACGAATTTCTCCGTTGACAGACTCGACGTATTGAAAACCAGGAACCAGGCGCCACCGGCGCTTATTTCAACGATTTCTTGGGAAACAGGGAACGACCCGTCAAGCCCTGATAGGCTTCTTCCAGCGTCCCAACGTGTGAGACGTGCATCAGGAAAGGGGTGCGCCATTCGCTATCACCGGGATGCCGTTCATCAGGAATCAGGACCCGGTCCAGGCGTTCCGAATACGCTGCAGAAATTTTATACGGGATCCCGGCGACTTTCCCGATGTGGCCGTCCTCGGTAATCCTTCCGGTGAGCGTTCGGCCATACACGATCGCCTCATTTTTGGCTAGAGCCAGGACACTTAACGCCACCATCGCCGACAGGCTGTCGCCGTACAAGGTCAGCCCGGAGTAAGGAAACGTCAACACCACGGTCCACGAGTCATCTTGCAGATTCGCGGATTTTGCGACGCGGTCAATGGCGGTCGCCACGCCTTTTCTTGCAAGAGGTCCGAACCGGCCGGGGATTTTTCGAAAGTGGACCTTGAGTCCATCGTGATCTGACCGTTGGCGAAAGTGAATCATCACGTACGTCACGATTCCAACGGGCTGCCGGGTCTTGTCCAGGGTCATCCCAAGTACGGGAATCGACTGGTGCAGAAACTGGCTCGGAGGCGCCATTTCCATCGCCGCGGCACGTGTCCCCATCGACAGGATCGCCAGCGCAGCCATGATCCAACTCGTGAAACGGCTCATGATGGCTTTCTCATTAAACACAGATAGCGCAGGTAGTTGTCGAAGGGGACTTTTTCGAGCTTGTCGAAGGTGAAATGCGGTTCAAATGTACTCACCAGCTCTTCTTTCCATAAAAGGGAGGTGATGGTACCGGTGACCGGATTCATGAACGTGCCGGTCTTTCCAAACCGCGCTTCATCGTCACAGAACACGCACACCATGACTTTCCCGCCGGGATGGAGGAGCGATGACAATTGAAACGCGTATTCGTCTCTTTTCCCAGGTTCCAGATGATGGAGTAACGAGATGTCATAGATCAAATCAAATTGTTCGCCAAGGGTACTCAGGTTTTCCGTACTTTCGACCACGAATCGTAAAGACGGATGGCTGTTTTTTTCTTTCGCAAGCGCGATCGCCGTCTCGGAATGGTCGAGACACAACACCTCGTATCCTTTTTGTGCGAGGTGGAACGCATAATTGCCAACCCCACATCCCACGTCCAATGCCTTGCACGGGCTCATCCAACCTGAATTCACGACTTCCGTAAACCAGGCCGGCATGGTCTCCACACACCACGGCAGGTCATGTCCCTGCGTTCGGTACAACCTGTTCCAGTTCTCAATGTTGTGCATGACGCGAAAACTACCAAAGCCGTTTTGACGGGTCAAAGCGGACCGGCTACCATGGCACATCCTGAAAATGTATTCCTGCGCGTTCCTATCCTGGCAATGACGTCCAGCGGATCAGAATGATGGTTGCGATTCGTCCGAGCAGATCAGCGCTCTACTTCATCGACGTCCGGGCACAAGCGCCGTTTCGGTTCGGTAAGGAGACGCTCGAGCAAGTCACGTGCGCCCGGGTGATGTGTGAAGTGGAGGAAGACGCTCGCGGGCCCTTTCGAGGTTGGGGGGAGTCCCCTCTCTCCGCGCAATGGGCATGGCCCAGCGACGTTCCGTTACCGGAACGCGAGGCGGCATTACGACAATTCTGCCGTGAGGTGCTGGCGGCATGGTCGGCGTACGACACAGGGGGGCACCCGCTGGCGCTCGGACATGCCTTTCTGCGCGAGACGCTGCCCGGGTTGCTGGTTTCGTTCAACACGCGGCAACGTGCGGACAGCCAAATGCCCTACCTGGCGGCATTGATGTGCTGTGCGCCCTTTGATATCGCGCTTCACGATGCCTACGGCCACGCGACGGGACGGCCGGTCTACGACTGCTATTCCTCTTCCGACATGCCCGAAGATTTAGCCGCCTATCTTGGAGGAGTCGCCTTCAAAGGACGGTACCCAAGCGACTTTCTCTCGTACGGCGCAAGCAGGATTCCCGCATGGCATGCCGTCGGGCGATTGGACGCGTTGTCCGGAGAGACGACGGCTTCGGATGAGGCGGAGAAAAGGATTCCCGCGACCTTGGAAGCTTGGATACGCAAAGACCAGTTGAGTCGTCTGAAAATCAAGTTGAGCGGCACCGATTTCGAGTGGGATTATGGGCGCGTGACGAACGTGGTTGACGTTTCGACGCCACGCGGGGTCACGATGTTGGGCGTGGACTTCAATGGGACGGTGACAGATCCCATGTACGTCGAACACCTGTTCGAGCGCATTTGCCGGAACCGACCCGGCGTCCTGGACGCGTTGTGCTACATCGAAGAGCCGTTCGCGCCGGAACTGCTGGAACGCGAGACGGACGTGTCCGCCGTTGCCAAGTGGGCGCCATGCGTCCTGGATGAAAGCGCCCATGACTGGCGAGTGATGGAAAAAGCGAGCACACTCGGGTACTCGGGCGTCGTGGTGAAAACGTGTAAGACCCAGACGGAAGCGCTCTTGACGCTCAGTTGGGCGAAACTCCACGGCCTGGAGGTCTTGACCCAGGACCTGACCAATCCCATGCTTGCGCAAATCGCGCACGCCCAACTCGGGGCACATGCGTCACCCGGCATTGGCCTCGAGACCAACTCCATGCAGTTTTATCCCGACGCGTCCGCAGACGAAGCCATGGTGCATCCGGGCCTGTATCAACGGGTGGGCGGATGTCTCGACCTCAAGACAATCAGCGGTCCCGGGTTCGGGTACAGGATTCATGAGATTGATCGTCAACTCCCCGAACCCGCCACGACGTCATGATAGGGATTGGGGCATGAACGGCACAGACCCCGGTTCGGTCGTTGGAATACTCTGACCCGCTTGGGTGGAAGGATGTCAGGCTGTTGTGAAGAAGGACTTTGAACTCATCGGAATCGTCGGTTGCGGCAAGATGGGTCGCATCTATCACAAGGTTTTCGAACCGTTATCCGACCGTTTCGTCATTGTGGACCCCCGCGGGACCGGTGACCCGGACCTCCGTCCCTATGGCACGTTGAGTGACGTACCCGGCGACCTCTTCCATCGCGTTCAAGTCTGGTGCATCTGTACGCCCACAGAAAAACACTTCGAGAACCTTGAGACGATTCTGTCGAGAAATCCACGCACACGGGTCATCGTGGAGAAACCCGCTTGCCTGAGTTTTGAAGTCGATTTGTTCCAGGCGCTTCTCAGGAAATACCGAGAGGCGCGCGTCCTGATCAACAGGCAGTACGCCGATTCCCACGCCGTCAGGGAAATGGTCCATGCGCTGAAACGGTACGACGTTGCGCATATCGACCTGATTCGGATCGAGTTCAGTAAGGATCGCCGGCCGGACATTGACGCGGGCCGGTTTGTCGACTCGCACTTCGGGGTTCTTGGATACGAATGGTCGCATATCCTGACGATCATTCAACAACTCCTCGGCGAAGATGATTGGGCGACGTATTGTGGCCTGTCGCCGGAGTTGCAGGCGACCTTCGATGACGTGCAATTCGTCTCCGAGCTTGAAGAACGGACGGGTTTACCGTCCGGAACGACGATCCGGCTCAGGTCGTCGATGCTGGGCCGGTACGAATTTGCGGCTTTCGTGCCATATGACCAACTGATCTGCCATCGCTACATTGAGGTTTGCGCCGGGACACTCCGGTTCAGGCTGCAACTCGAACCTCGTGACGAAACGAGGTTCACCGGGCGCCTCTTCGAAAATCACTTCAGGATCGAAGATCGTGGCGACGTGTTGCACGACTCCACCATCATGGATCCCTTTTTACCGAGATTTCTGCAATTGACCCTGAACCAGCTCTTCCAGCCTGATTGTCCGCCGATCGACTGGACAACGCTGGATCGAATCATTTCGACAAGGACTGCAATACGGCGTCGCGACGATCAAAACAACCTGGTCACACCGATAAGAACCGGATCGGGCACCGGACTTGACTGACCCGCGAGGGGGTTGGTGCTGGTCTGTTACTGGGACCGTTTGCTTGTTCGACGCGAGACTTTCTTGTTAACGGACCCCTTACTCCTCGTCTCATCTTCACGGCCGGCAGCCTTATTCCGTCGAAGCCACCCCGAACGGTTCAGGATCACGGCCATGCCGGTCCCTACACCGAGGCCAAGCACCGTCCAATCAACCCAGGACCAGTTCTGGTCGGGCAAAGCCGGATCAGGGGCGGTCAGTGCGGCCACCAATAACGTGCTCACTGAAAGACTTCCATAGAATGCGACCCCCCTCCATCGACTTTTGAAGCGTGACAGGGTAGGGTACAGCACCACAATACACGTCAACGAAAAAGTGGAAACCGAAAGGATAGTGGCCAGTGCGGAGAGTCCCTGCATGATCGAGAAGCGATTCCTCCGGATAAGCCTAGCTTCCCGTAAAGGGGTACACTACGCTTAAATCGAGCGGCTGACACGGCTATTTGTCAACAGCCTATGTGGATAATCGTCATTTTCCAGGTCAATCTCAGCAGGTCATGATAAAAATCCTCTACCACGGCATGGATTTTTTATAACACCTTGAAATATAACTCCAAATACACGTATTTATTTTAAAACCACTACATTTAGTGGAAAAATATAATTCGCCACAATGCCTAAAAAATGTGCAATCTGCTCGTTCTTTGATCATTCGGACATGGAATAAGCATTCTAAAAAAAATTTCACCAAGTTATCCCCAGATTCTGGGGAAAGATCATTTGGCTCTATTTTTGCTAAGCACACCGCCCATAAGGCTCATCAAAAGTTGGGATCCTCTTATCGCGTCGTTTCCCTTGCTGAACCATGAAACCCGACAATCTGCCCACACTCCTTCTGGCCCTGCAGGACCCCCTTCTTTATCCCCATCCGGTCACCGATTTCGATCTTCGGGAAACCCACATCTCCTGGGTCCTGCTGACGGGATCCTATGCTTACAAGATTAAGAAACCCGTTAATTTTGGATTCGTGGACTTTTCTTCCCTCGCCCAACGCCAATTTTTTTGTCACGAGGAGATTCGCTTGAACCAACGGTCGGCACCGGATATCTACGTGGACGTGCTTCCGATTTCCGGAACGCCCGAACACCCGCGGCTGAATGGACAAGGGAAACCTTTCGAATTCGCCGTGAAAATGCGCCAGTTTAGGGCCGATGCCACCTTGGATCACGTACTGGCCCACGTTCGACCGGATCAGATCGACCGATTGGCCGAGGATATCGCAACCTTTCATCACAACGCGGCCGGAGCGGGACGGGAGACGTCCTTTGGAAGTCCCGAATTGATCGCGCAAGTCATCGCAGACGTCTTTGAACAGATCCCCTCTGATAGCCGCGTTTCCGAACGTGACCGATCCCTGGAACACCTTCGGCACTGGCTCTCGGGCTTCTACGCGGCTCATACCGGTGATTTCGAAAAACGCAAAGTCAGCGGGTTCATTCGAGAATGCCATGGTGATCTGCACCTGGCCAATCTGGCGCTTCTCGATGATCGGATTATCGCATTCGACGGCATTGAGTTCAGTGAACGGCTGCGATGGATCGACGTCATCAACGACGTGGCATTTACGGTGATGGATTTCCAGGCCAGAGGACAGCCGGCAGTGGCAAGACGATTCCTGAATCGCTACCTCGAATTCACGGGGGACTATGAAGGCCTGGGACTTCTCCCCTTTTACCAAGTCTACCGGGCCCTTGTCCGGGTGAAAGTCGCTGCACTCGCTTTCGCCCAGGTCCGTGGGGAGCGGAGTTCATCCCACGCGGAGGATTGCCTTCGGTATCTCTCGGCTGCCCAATCCTTGACCCACGCTCACGCACCGTGGCTTGTCATCATGCACGGAGTAACCAGAACCGGGAAATCGACCGTCTCGGAAACGTTACTGGAACAGACAGGCGCCATCCGTCTCCGGTCTGACGTCGAACGCAAACGCCTGTTTGGATTATCACCGTCGGACCGGAGTTCCGGGGCAATCAAGGACGCCGTGTATGGAACGGAAGCGACGCGAAAGACCTATGACCACCTGCGAGCCCTTGCGCAGCAGCTTCTGCTGTTCGGATATCCGGTCATCGTGGATGCGACCTTTTTGAAGCGGCAGCATCGTGATGCGTTCAAAAAGCTGGCGGCCTCGCTCAACGTCCCCTTCCTGATCCTGGACGTGCAGGCGAAGCCGGCCACTCTTCGCAAAAGGATCACGGCTGGAGCCGTTGCGCCGGCTGATGTCTCGGAAGCCGACCTGTCCGTGCTGGAACAACAGGACCGGGACCAAGAACCGCTGGCACCGGATGAACGAGTCTCGACCCTGAGCTTTCACTCAAGGCACCCGTTTGATCCCGCCGAGGTCGTCGGCAGGCTCGAATCAACACGCGAGGAGGGGACGTCACGCACCCCGAGGTGGACCCAGCGTCAGGCCACCCCGGAGTAGTAGCGCAGAATATCCGACACGGAAATCAGGCCGATGATTTTCCCGCTTTCCGTCACGCACACGTGACGGGTCGCTTTTTCTTTCATGAGATGCACGGCCGCCACTACCAACTCACTGCTCTCGATCGTGATAAGTGGTTCCCGCATGCAGGTTTTGACGGTCGTTGTCGTGGGATCGACCCCGTTGGCGACCACTTCCCGGCTCAATTCGGTTTCCGTAATACTTCCGATGAATTCATCGCCGGCTTCGACCAGCAGCGAGCCGATTTTCCACTTTTGCAAGGATTCTCCGGCCTCCCGAAGCGTGGCATCATGCGAGACGGAGCGCATAGACCGGGACATAAATTCGCTCACGGTGGCGCCACCCGTCGCCTGAGAGCGTCGACCGCTACTGGCTTGAGCCCGCCGGGCCTCCAAATCCGCGACGCAACTTTCCAATACCCGTAGCCGTTGTCGCAGGGCCTCCCGTTCACTATCCAGACCCGCCCCTTCCTGAGCTTCATCCGAGAAATTGACCAGTCCCCCGGCTTCCCCCAACTGGGCATATTCATAGGCCTCCAGCATACTCGAAGAACTGCCCAAGACATCGGCAATCAGTTCTTCCACGCCCAAATCAAATTCTTCGATGGATGATTGCGTTGATGCGCTTCCCATTACAAACAGCTTCAGGCTTTCAATTTGTTGACGAAACCGACCGATATTCTGATCGAGCGCGCCGCTTTTCTCCTTCACGGACCCTTTTGTTTTATCCATGACGCCTCCTTCAAGCAATAAGCGTTGATGGTACCTCACGTGGCGTGGATCACACAAGATTGAAATGACATGATTTTTGGGATTTCGTGAGGGTTTTTCATCCCTCCGGCACACAATCTCTCATGACAAGATGAGAGCATTCATGAGATAATATTTTGTAGTTGGTGTCTCTAAAACTCGTGATCGCGATGGACCCGAGCAAGGAGGAGGCCGATGGATTTAAAAATTGACAGCCGGAACGTCGGTATGACGCCGAGATGGAAGCAGGAAATCCAAGACCGGATAACCACACTGCAAACCGAGTACGACAACATCACTCACGCCCGAATCACGTTGACCAAAAACCCACACCATAAAAAGGGAGACAATAACGCCGAGGCGCTGATCGTGCTGAATCTTCCTCCACGTCATACCGTGACGGCACGGAAAGAAGCCAAGAGTTTTGAGGAAGCGATTCGCTCCGCGTTCAAAGCCGCGACGACGGAAATCAAGAAATTTCGCGAAAAGCCCGTTTCGCAGAAACCCGTCAAACTCGATTAAGCCTTTACAATCGGTCGTTCGGCAGGTATCCTTGGGCAACTTGCCTTTTCGAGTGCTGCTTCATCGGACGGTGGACGAGCTATCGAGAAGAAGCCGGAAGTTCGTGAAGGGCCGTACCCTCCCTTTGAACAATTCTTCAAAATTTGGAATGCCGGTTTGTTCTCAGCCCTGACCAGACCGATCACTGAATGGATACCAACGTCATGTCGACTCTGACCGAGACAAAAACGGCCGTTCCCATCCCGCGTGCCACTGATCTCTTGACCGTATCGATGTTCTCCGCTGTCACGGCGGGGGCTGTCGTGGGATTGCCCACCTACGCCTATCTCTATGATTATTCCTGGCTGGCGTGGACCATGTTCGGGCTGCTTTACATCATTACGGGCCTTGGCATCACCGTGGGCTATCACCGTTTATTGGCCCATCGAAGTTTTACGTGCCCCGATTGGGTGAAGGGCGCGTTTTTGATCGCCGGGGGCTGGGCGTTACAAAATTCCGGACTCAAATGGGCGGCGGACCATATACGCCATCACGCCCGGTGCGACCAGGAAGAGGATCCGTATAATGCGCAATTGGGTTTCTGGTACAGCCATTGTGGATGGCTCTTCTGGAAGGATCCCCATAAAGACGATAAATATGCCACCAAGCTGAAACAGGACCCCGTGGTGGTGTGGCAAAACCGGTATTATATCCCGATTGTTCTGTCCGGCCTGGCACTGCCCTTTGTGGTGGGATTCGTGTACGGCGGCTGGATTGAAGGCTTGGGGTGTTTCCTGCTCGCCGGAGTCGGACGAACGTTTTTCGTCTTGAATTCGACGTTTTGCATCAATTCCATTTGCCACCTGTGGGGTGCCCAGCCGCACGGAGAAACCGATTCCAGTCGAGACAGTTGGTGGGTCTCGCTTATCACCTTCGGTGAGGGGTACCACAACTACCACCACATGTACCAAAGTGATTATCGGAATGGCCCCAAGTGGTACAATTTCGATCCGTCGAAATGGCTCATCTTTAGCCTCTCCCGCATCGGACTCACCAATTCTCTACGCCGGTTAACCTGATCATCGGGGTTTTGCCGGATTTTGACTCCCCCTGAAGCGACCACGCTTCCGCTTTTCGTCGCCATGCGTGCTCTCACTGACGTGCCCAAGGGTATCCCTGACTCCTGGCGTAGGGATCAACGATCGTGGCTTCCCTCCGGACTTCCTTGTTATCCCCCTCCTCCGGGAGTACCGTGTAAGTAGGACCTGCATTCGTCAAGAACGTTCACTCCCTTCGCAGCAGGCTATGCGCGTCACCGGACTCATTCTACTCGTTCTTATTCGGCAGCCTCGCTTCATTGACAGGGCCCGCGTATACGTTCAACGCGATTGCCGGTCGCTTGGGAGGAAAAGCCATGGAAGACCAAGCCTGTAATTTGATCGGAGGGAAATGGGTACCCGCCCAATCTGGACGGACCTTTGAAAGCCGGAATCCCGCCACCGGCCAAACGATTGTCCAATGCGCCGACTCCGGCGTCGAAGACGTCCGGCAGGCCGTCGCCGCAGCTCGGGAGGCGTTTGACTCCTGGCGTCGTTTGCCGGCGCCCCGACGCGGTGAATTGTTGTACAGGGTCGCCGAACGGTTGGTACACGAGAAAGAATCCCTGGCCCTGACCCTAACAAGTGAAATGGGCAAAGTCCTTGTCGAAGCGCGAGGTGACGTCCAGGAAGCCATTGATATGGCCTATTACATGGGAGGAGAAGGCCGGAGGCAGTTCGGGCACATTGCTCCAGCCGAATTACCCCATAAATCCGCCTGTGCAATACGAGAGCCGCTTGGTGTCGCCGGCCTGATCACTCCCTGGAACTTCCCCATCGCCATTCCGGCCTGGAAAAGTTTCCCGGCCCTGATTATGGGTAATACGGTGGTGCTCAAGCCGTCTCCCGATACACCGTTCACGGCGGCGCGTTTCGTGAAGATACTGGAAGAAGCCGGCATTCCTCCGGGCGTAGTCAACCTGGTACTGGGAAGCACCCCGCAAGCAGGAGAGGCCCTGGTGAAACATCCCGACGTCGCGCTCATTTCCTTCACGGGCTCAACGGCCACGGGCGGAAAAGTCGCCTTGGATGCCGCGACTCATCACAAAAGGGTGGCCTTGGAAATGGGTGGCAAGAACGCCATCCTCGTCATGGAGGATGCGGACCTGGAGTTGGCCGTCGAAGGCATCGTGTGGAGCGCCTTCGGTACCAGCGGTCAACGCTGTACCGCCTGTAGCCGGTTGATTGTGCATCGAGCAGTGAAAGACCGGTTGGCGACGTTGCTGTTGGAACGCATGCAGAGGCTTCGAGTGGGAAACGGCCTCGACCCCGAAACCGACGTGGGGCCATTGATCAATCAACGTCAATTCGACCGGGTCCACGATCTCGTCAAGGCTGGTCAACAGGAAGGCGCACGACTGCTCGCAGGCGGATATCCGCTGACCGAAGGCGAATATGCTTACGGGTCCTTTTACGCGCCGACCCTGTTCGACAAGGTCACACCCTCCATGCGAATTGCCAACGAAGAGATCTTCGGCCCGGTTCTGGCCATCCTGGAGGTCCAAGACTTCGAGGAAGCCATTGCCTTGAACAACTCCGTGGAGTATGGGCTTTCAAGCGCATTGTATACGCAGGACGTTAACCGGGCCCAATACGCCATGCGTGAGCTACGCTCGGGGATCGTGTACATCAACGCCGGAACCATCGGCAGTGAAGTCCACTTGCCGTTCGGAGGCGTGAAAGCCACGGGAAACGGACACCGTGAGGCTGGGCAGGCAGCGCTGGAGACCTTCAGTGAATGGAAATCCATTTACGTCGATTACAGCGGCCAATTACAACGCGCGCAGATCGACGTAAACTGATAAGAAACGTGACTCACGGGCGAGGGGCACAATGCACAACGTCCAACTTGAACGCGTGACCGACGCCTACGTTCGTAAGTACGTGGCACAAAATCAGACGGCTACGCTTGCCAAAGGCATTCTGGATGACGCGGGAATCGGGCTCAAACCCGTTGTCGATCATATCACCATCAGAACCGGAGACATCGACCGGCGTGCCCGGGAATTCGTCAGGCTCGGGTACGTCTATTCCGAAACCCTGGAGTACCGGGATTGGTATGCCAAGGTGTATCGGGCCCCGGGATTTCCGGCCTTGTTTATTGACCAAGCCTACAATGACGAACGGGGCAAGACCAGCATCATCCCGGATTGGGTGAACACGTTCGGCGACCAGACCCTTCATCATATCGCTCTGTTGACGGAAGACATTGAAACGGCCATGGGGCAATTGCAGCGCAAAGGCGTGACCTTTGCCGGATCAGTAACCGGCGAGAGAGGCGGAGTCCTCCGGCAAGTTTTCAGCATGCCCGAGCAGGTTCGGGGCATGCCGTTTTCCGTGCTGGAATTGATTGAACGGCATGCCGGCTACCAGGGGTTTTCCCCGCCCCAGGCCGACGCGCTGATGCAATCCACGGTGAACGATTAACCAACGGGTAACCCATGCCAGAAATTCTCCTGTTGGGCGCGGGAAAGATCGGTTCCCTCATTGCCACCTTTCTGGCGGAAACCAGGGACTACCGGGTTCATCTCGCCGACGTCGACTTCAAGGCGACAAACTGGAGTTTTGCTCAAGCGCGGCCGGAGGTCGTCCCCGTGGTCCTGGATGCCAATGACCGTCGAGGCCTGGAACATTACGTGCTCTCGCATCGGCCCGAGGCCGTTATTTCCAGTCTCCCGTACTTCTCCAATCCCACCGTTGCCGGTGTCGCCAGAAAGCACGGCCTCCATTATTTCGACTTGACGGAAGACGTCGAGGTGACCGAATGCATTGAACGCATCAGCCGCTGCAGCCGGAAAGCCTTTGTGCCCCAATGTGGGTTGGCCCCCGGGTTTATCAGCATTGTGACCAATGAGGTCATGCAACACTTCGACACACCGGAGACAGTCAAAATGCGCGTCGGGGCTCTACCGGTCCACCCCAGTAACGCGTTGAAATATTCCTTGACCTGGTCCACGGACGGTCTGATCAATGAATACGGCAACGTGTGCTACGGCATTGAAAACGGAGTCAAAACCGCGCTGAGGCCGCTCGAAGGGTATGAGACCATTGAAGTTGACGGCCTGCTCTATGAGGCTTTCAATACCTCGGGAGGATTGGGAACCCTGGCGGAGACCTATGCGGGAAAAGTGGAGACAATGAACTATAAAACCCTCAGGTACCCGGGGCACTGCGACAAAATTCAGTTTCTGATGAACGACCTGAAACTGAATCAGCAACGGGACACGCTCAAACACCTGCTGGAGAACGCCATCCCCAAAACCGAGCAGGACGTGGTCCTGATTTACGTATCCGTGGTGGGGAGAAAACATGGAACATTGATGGAAGAGAATTACGTCAAAAAGCTTTATCCGCGAACGATTGCCGGGAACCTGTGGTCGGCCATTCAGGTGACCACCGCTGCCGGCGTGTGCAGCGTGGTGGATTTAGTCCTCTCCGAGCCGGTGCGCTACCACGGGTTTATTGTGCAGGAGACGTTTCCGCTCTCAGCGGTTCTCTCGAATCGCTTTGGACGGGTCTACGCGTAAAACCGGGATTCCATTCCCGGCAGCGATGCAGGACCATACCCCTGTCGTCGAGTCCCTCCTTCGTCTCCACGTGAACCGAATTCTTCTCGAATCGTTCGAGATGGCCACAAGCCCGGCATCGATACTCGAAGAGGCTCATCACGTCAAGGGCTTCGAGGAATTCGCCTTGATCTTCGAGGACCATTACTCCCCGGCATTGGGAACAGATCCGGTATCCGCTCATATTCAATACTACCATGATTGGCTCATCCCATGACGGCTGGGGTTCACGTGCATGGAGAGAAAGATACAGACATCCGATGTCAGGTGTGTGAACGTAGCTGGATAACCATGTAAAAAAGAGTAAGGAACCACGATCGTTGTTCCCTACGTCTGAGAGAGGAACCGCGCGGGAAGGTTTCTACAACTTGAAGAGCTGCGAGATCACAAGCCAGGCCCAGGCGGCGGCAAAGATGTAGGTGATTTCCTTCTCCCCGATGTCTTTGAAAATCAGGCGATACCCGACGACCGGCACCACGGCCACCAGCGCCGCCGAGAAAAAATGCCCCACCACGTCGCCCAGCACTCCTCCGAGCGTCTCGTTGCCGGGCAGGGCCAGAAAGACGCTCGCTCCAACCAGGGGCACCCACAACCAGCGGACGTTGACCACTTCTTCCTCCCGTGCGCTAAAAACCTCCGGACTTGGAACCGGGGTATTCTATAAAAAAATTGTTCCCGGTGCGACCCCGGCCACATACCACACAAGGATTTCCATCAGTGGCCACTTGTCATCACGGTCATGTTCAGGGCAAAAAAATGGGACCGTTCCAAGAGGACGATCCCGTCAAACTGAAGAGAGCGTTGGTTGCGGGGGAGGGATTTGAACCCTCGACCTTTGGGTTATGCACGCCACTACAGCTTTCGCTGCCCGGGAAATCCAGTTCGTGGTCCGGACTTTCTCTTCATCCTCGGACCGGCTTCGCCGCCGTTAGGATGCCTGCCGTCAAGTCTCTACACCTTCTGCCGGAGCACGACGGCTCCGCCAGCTTGGCTCGGGGTTACCCCGCTACCGGCTTCCCCGAATTTGACAGGTGATCGTACAGAAGTTTCCTTCTGCACAGCCCACTCATTGTTGGGAGGGGTTGCACATGTTTTGAGCAACCAGCGGATCACTCCTCACGGTACTGAGCCCAACGAGCTACCAGACTGCTCCACCCCGCAGGGACATCGTAGCGAAGCCTCGCGAGCAAAGTCAAATAACCGTACGTCACGACATGTTTCGCCTGGCATGGGTTCCCAGCGGAAGGGACGGAAGGAGGTAAAGGCAAAGACACTGGATCCTCGATTAAAGATGTCAAGGATGACCGAGAGGAAGGACGGTTTCACGGGATCGGGGTCCGTTGTGCTATGATGCGTGCACCATGCTCTTGGCCGGAATTTTCGGAGGCATCCTGTTTGTCCTACTGATTATCGGGGACTGGTATCAGTTCACCAGCCTCCGGCCCTTTGCCGCGCAATACGGGTTCGGCATCGCCAGCCGGCGTGACCGCCTCGACAACCTGACCCGGCAAACACTGCTCTGGCAATTCGGCAAGCATGATACCATGGCCTTGCCCCACGGCGTAGCCCGCTGGTTCGGCGCACAAGAAGTGATTTCGCTTCGGCCCTCGTATCAATTATTCTCCATGCGGTTTCGCACGGCATGGCCGCTCAAAGGCACCATCATGCTTCATCCCACCGAAACCGGCGTGGCCTTGCACCTCACCAAGCGCGTGCCGTGGTCATCGGGCCTGCTCACCTTGATCTGGTTGGGACTCGTGGCGATCGGCACCATGATCTTTCTGGTCACGTTTGCGATCGACGGTGGATTCAATTCGGTCAGCGGCTGGTTCCTGGCCCTTGGCATAGCGGGACTCGGCGCCCTGGTCTTGCTGTTCGGGTTGATCCTGATCTCCCTGGCCTACCGGCTTGAAGATTCCCGGCTCATGCAGGTCTATGGGGAACTCCAGGACGCATGGCTCAATTCGCAGCAGCCTTCTCCTGGCTCTTCACAGAGCCCATCATCGTCCGAATAGAGGCGATGCCGTTGTCGGTAGGAACGCGTTTCTCATAGCATGCTACATGGTTGAAAGGGTTGAAAAATGAAAAGACGACTTCACTCCATTGCCGGCGTGCTTGCAATTCTGATCATCTCGGTATTCTGGGTCGGGACTCTCGGCTCTGAACTCTTCGGCACGGAAGACACCATCCGGACCGTCAAGCTGATGATTCCCTGGGGCTTCCTGGTTCTTGTTCCGTCACTCGTCGCAGCAGGGGGCACCGGCTCTTCACTCGCCCGCCGCCGAACAGACGAAGCTATCGGCCGCAAGAGAAAGCGGATGCCGTTTATCGCCGCCAATGGCATCTTCATCCTGGTTCCGGCCGCGCTGTTTCTGGCCTTCAAGGCCGACACCTATGAGTTCGACGCAACCTTCTATGTTGTACAGGTACTGGAACTTGCCGCGGGAGCACTGAACCTCACTCTCCTGGGATTGAGCTTGCTCGATGGCCTTCGGCTGACGGGCCGGCTAATGTAGAGAAACAGAAAGGCGTTAGCTGCCGGAGGTTTTGAGGAGGTCTTGGGGGTTTTTGAGGAGGGTGTCGGCCCGGAATTTGGGTATGATATACACCCAGCCCCTGACCCGTTTGTTCAAGGCTTCGATTTCGGCTTTGACTTCGGCTTCGGACTTGATCCTGGGTTGTTCGGGATCGGGATCGGCTTCGTTGGCTTTCGTGTCTGCGTCGGATGGCTCGCCGGCTTGAGGTTCTGATTCTTTGTCCGGTTCGGGTTTCCAGACCAGGCCGGCGTTGAAGACTGCGGAGATCGTCACATAGCTCTTTTCGTCTTTCGGGAGGAGTTGCACGGTTCCTTGGAGGCCGTCGAAGGTTTCGAACACGGCAATCCTGACCGGTTGGTCTTCGAACGGGACTTCGTTCTGCGGTTTGACGTCATCCAACGAAAGGGAGGTGACCGTGGACACGATATTGTTCACGGTAAATTGTGACTCTATTTCCAAACCTTCCGGCAAGTTGGCCACTTGATAGTTGAGATCCGCGGGTTTGGCTTTTTCCACGACCAGCCGGGTCTTGTCCGGGTGGGTCACGATCAGGCGCCGCACTCGTTTTGTTTCAATCTGCGTGAGTGCCTTGTCCAGCCATTGGCCAGGATTTTTTTCGACCGTGAGTCTGCCCTGGACCAGCCACGTCTGCGGGTCTCCGACTTTGCGGATGAACAGTTCCTTGTACCCGCTCTTTCCCTGCGCCGGCCGATCATTGCCGATGACGGCCGCCGCCACGGTGTTGTCCGTTGCATCCTTGAGGGTGACGCCCGTGGATAACGAGCCTTCGGCCTCTACGTCCTGCAACCCCAGTTTTTCGTAGAGTTCCGGTTTCCGGGTTTTGGGTTCGAGGGTTGTGAGTTCCGCGAGGCCAATGAGCGTTTCCCGCACAGTTGCAAGGTCGGCCGGGTAGTCATATTTTTCCTCGACGCGCCATAGATCTTCCTGCCGGTGAAGCGTGATGGTGCCGCTTTGCGTCTCCACGCTCAACTCCGCGACGTCGTTGATTACGGTCTTCAGTTCCGGGAAGACGGGTTGGCCCATCGTCGGGACGCCGGGTTCCTGTTGTTCGGCCATGAACACCGCCACGATGATCAGGACGGCCGCGATGATGGCCAGCATGCTGAGGGTCTTGAGCTTCATGGGTTTGCGCCGACTTCCGTTCCCGATTCATGAACGACGCCGGCGGCGACGCATATTCCAAGCGCCGAGCACGACACCGCCCACGGCGATCACCAGCGGCATCAGGCCGATGTTCATAAACTTCACGACGGCTTCGAGGCTATCGATGTTTTTCTGCAATTCGTGCTGGACGTTGCGCAGTGCTTTTCTGGTCGCCACCAGCTCCTGCCGGAAGCCCTCCAGCGCGGCTTGTTGTTCGGGACTCAAAATGATGGTGGTCTGGTCTTCTTTGCGTCGTTGCAGGTCCTGGATTTTGCGTTCGGTGTCTTTCAGGCGCTGCTGCAGAGCTTGTTCTTTTTGCCGGTATCGCGCTTCGGCTTCCTGTTGGATGGCCCTGACCAGCGTGAAGGGGCGCGCGAAGCTTCCCCGGTTCCTGACGCTGATCAGGTCGTGACTCCCGGTCAAATTGTCCAGGGCATTGGTCACGAAATCGTTGTTCGCGGCGGTCGGAATCCCGATTCGCTGTCCCAGAAAGTTTTGGGATTGGACCCAAAACCGGTCCTGTAGCATGTCGGCGTCCGCCACCACGATGACGTTGATCGGCTCCGCGGATTCCGCCACGTGCGAGCGTTGTCCAGTTTGTTTGTCGTTCTGGGCAGCCTCCGGTTCTTTTGGTTCGTCCGTTTCCTCCGCGGGCGGGCGACCGTCGGGAAAGGCTGTTTTCACCTTGCCGGTCAGGCGGGCGGCTAGCACGAGAGTTTCGTTTCCCGGCTGATAGCCGCGCAGGATGCCTTCGACGTCGGGCATGAACTGCAAGCGTGCGGCCTCGATCTGCATGGCCTGTTCATCGGTTTCTACCAAGGCGGTCCACTCGACCGTGCTGCCTTCTTTTTTGCGCAGGATCCCGGCCGAGGCCAAAGTGAGGTTCGGGAGCTTGGCAGTCACAACGTCTTCGGCATTGAGTTGCCGGGGCGTCAGGTCGATCCACACGGGGTAGTCCGCGACCATCATGCGGCCTTCTTTTGGAAAGTTGACCCGTTTGGCCAAGGGGAGATCGCCTACCACTTTACCGTCGACCAGTTCGATTCCCCAGGCGTCGAAAACCGGCCCCAGATCAGAGCTGCGCGGGCCTTGCATGCCCATCGGGTTTTGGGAATTGGGCAACACGCGGTCGGCTTCACTGTGGGGATCCACGAAGACGATGGTGCGGCCACCGCGCAACACGAACTGGTCGATGGCATAGAGGGTCGAGGCGCTCAACTGCTTGGGATGCACCACCATGAGCACGTCCACGTCCTCGGGGACGTCGTTGACGGCCTTGTCCAGGACCTGGACTTCCATAACCTCCCGGATGCTGTCCATGATCATCCAGGGCTGCCCTCCGCCCGCGGCCTGTGAAAAAGGCATTTGCGGGCCACCATCCAAGGGCAGAGTGCTCAACAGACCGACAACTTTCTGTTTGGGGTTGGCCAACCGGTACACGAGTTTGGTGAGATCGTATTCGAGAAATTCCTCACGGCTCTGTTGAAAGAACGGAATGAGTTCCCGGTCGTCCGTCGCATTGGTGCCCACGAGTCCGAAATAGAATTGCACGTTTCCCCGGTCCACGGGCACGCCTTGGAGTCCATACCCGACGGCACGGTCCTCTTCTTCAGAAAAAGGTTCCGGGTCGATGACGTGCAGGACCAGGTTGCCACCGGCAGCTTGCTCATATTCCTGCAAGAGTTCCAGCACCCGGCTGGTATAGCCGCGAATGCCGGCCAGTTCCACCGCCAGCTTCTTCGACAGGTAAAACCGCAGGGTCACCGGCTCGTCGAGCCCCTGCAGGATGTTTTTGCTGCCCTCGGACAGGGTATAGAGGCGTTGTTCCGTGAGATCGATACGGGCCGACCGGAACGTCACGTGACTCAGGACGTTCACCGTGAAGAACAGGACCACCGCAATAGCCAATCCGCTTCCTGTCAGAAGTCTGGTGTTCATGGGTCCTCTATTCCGCTTTCTTCCATTCCAGCATCAGTGCCGTGGCAAACAGCCAAAAGCCGATGAGCGAGAGGAAATACACCAAGTCGCGTAAGTCGACGACCCCGCGACTCAGGGCATTGAAGTGTGTCAGAAAACTGAACGAGCTGATGAATTCCACCACGAATTGCGGGGCCCACCCGCTGAACAGATCCAGCACCATGGAAAAGCCACTGAGGACGAACCCCAACCCGACGGCCACGCTGATCACAAAGGCAATAACTTGGTTCTTGGTGAGGGCCGACATGCATGAACCGATCGCCAGAAAGCCCCCTGCCATCAAAAAACTGCCGAGGTAGCTTGTCAGGATGACTCCGTTGTCCGGCTCTCCCAGGATATTCACGGTCACCCACATGGGAAAGGTGAGCGCCAACGCAATGCCGGTAAAACACCAGGCGGCCAAAAACTTGCCGATCACGGCTTCCCATAAGGTCATGGGTAGCGTGAACAGCAATTCGATGGTCCCCCCGCGCCGCTCCTCGGCCCAGAGCCGCATGGCCAGGGCCGGGATCAGAACCAAGTAGAGCCATGGGTGAAAGTCGAAAAAGGGGATGAGGTCCGCCTGGCCACGGGCAAAAAAGTCTCCCAGGTAGAAAGCAAAGGCCCCGGCCAGCATCAGAAAAATGATGATGAACACCGCGGCAATCGGGGTGGCGAAGTACCCGACCAATTCCCGTTTGAAAATGACGCCGATCCTGCCCATGTCCTGTTATCTTGCCGGTCCTTTCCGCAATCCGTTCCCGCCGGGCTTTTCCTACGTGAGAGCTTGGGCAGGTATGGTCAATGATCGGAACACTTCATCCAGGTGCCCGTGTTCCACGGACAACTCCACCACGTCCCAGTTCTGCCGATGGACGCACTGGCTGACGGCTCCGATGACGGGTTGCCCGTCCTTCGAAAGGATCCGATATTCCGGCGCGGTTCCGTCGAGGGCCTCGGCCCGCTCAACGCCGGGCAGCCCTTCCAATGTCGCCTGCACCGCATCGGTGCGCGCCCCCCGCAATCGAAGGATCACCGCATTGTGATACCGGGACCGGGCCTCCAACTCCGCTGGCGTGCCGTCGGTGACGACCTTGCCCTTGGCGATGATCATGGCGCGCGTACACACCGCGTGGACCTCCTCCAACACGTGCGTGGACAGGATAATGGCCTTTTCCTGCGCCATGGTTTTGATGAGCCCGCGCACTTCATGTTTTTGGTTCGGATCGAGCCCGTCGGTGGGTTCGTCAAGAATCAACACGGACGGATCATGCAGGATGGCCTGGGCCAGGCCCACCCGGCGCTTGAATCCTTTGGAGAGTGTGTCGATGGGTTGATGCGCCACCCCTTCGAGATTCACTTTTTCCATGGTCTCGGAGACCCGGCGAGACAATTCCGCTCTCCGAAACCCGCGCATTTCGCCGATGAACACCAGAAAGCTCAGCGGCGTCATCTCTCCATAGGCTGGCGCTCCTTCCGGCAAATACCCCAGGCTCTTTTTGGCTTCGAGCGGCTGTTTCCAGACGTCGAAGCCGTTGACCGTAACAATGCCTTTGGTGGGAGTCAGAAACCCCGTGATCATCTTCATGGTCGTGGATTTACCCGCGCCGTTCGGACCGAGGAAGCCCAGCACTTCTCCCCGACCGACCGTGAACGACACGTCTTCCACGGCCACGATCGGCCCGAATGTTTTCCGAAGTTGTCCCAGCTCAACCATCACGTCCATTGTTTTCTCTATTCCCGTTTCCGGGTTTTTCATCCTGTTTCATAATATAACGACGTGTGCCGGAGTCAAGAGTCCTGGACCGGATTTTTCCCGTACACGATCTGCAGGTTCTCTCTAAGTGGCATTGGCGGATTTTGAGAACGTCGGGGGGTTAGATTTCCGAGGGACGCTCAACATCCACAACGACTAGCGTCCCACGCATGATCGGATGTAGCATGCAGTGGTAGGGATACTGTCCGGGCGGCAGTTGAGCCAGTTCAAAGACGCCATCCGGCCCGATGGACCCGGAATCGAAGGCACAGACACCGCTTCCCCGGCATCCGTCATGCGTAATCGTGTGATGCGAGCCGGTGGGATTCTCCCACCGAATCGGGCTGCCAGCCGTCACCGTGGCGGTGACCGGGGCGAAATACGGCGACCACGATTCCATTTGAATCCTGAACGGTCCCGACACGGCACCGACCCAGGAGGCGGTGAGGAGCACCGCCAGGATGCCCAGTGCGGAATTTTTCATGACTTCATTGCGTTGTAGCATTTTTCGGCTTTTCGACGTCACGTTGCCATGAAGCACGGCTACCCATATCCACAGTATACACCCCGGTTTAAGCAAAGCGCCAACCCTTAGCCAAGGCCGCTCATTTTTTTAAAGTTTGTAACGGATGAAGAACTACTTCGACCTGCCCTCTGTTTTCAGTTGACGCAATTCATAAAAGGTGCCGCGCCAGACGATGCCGCCGCGCCAGAGCGCCAAGGCCGCGGCACGGCATTGAATATAGACCAGCAGGCCGATCGTGAGCGGAAGCAGCAGGCCATGCCGGAATTTCACCCCGAACGGTGCCATGACGACACCGAAACTCCCGACCATCATGCCCACGGCCACAGCGTAGCAGACTTGTGGCCATCCAGCGGTCAGCCAGACCCCGAACCACGGCCAGATGTGTATGAACAGGCTGACGAGCGTCGACACCATCACCCCCGAGACGCGGTACTCCGTACCGGCAAACATGTTTTTCATGAGGCCGTCTATGAGTTCTCCCACCGACCGGTACCATTCCACTCCGATCATCCCCGTCCCGTTCAGAACGTCCTGACTACAGCCATGCTCCTTCACGAGTTTTCCAAACTTGAGATCATCGTCCGGCCGCAAGGCCACCGGTTGATGACCGCCTATGGCCCGATAGGCCGACGTACGAATCAGGTTAAACGCTCCGACGCCCATGTAGCACCGGCTCCGCGGATCTCGAGCTTTCCACGGTTTGAAGAGGATAAATATGAAAAGCCCGAAGGTGGCGGACAGCGTTCTCAGGAAAACCCCGGACATGGTGCCTTGCGGGATTACCGTCACATTGTCGAACCCGTGCGCCTGCACGTGAGTCATGGCTTTTCGAAGGGCTAAGGGATGAAACACGATATCCGCATCGGTGAAGAGGATGTATTCGCCTCGGGCCTGTTGCGCTCCCATGTGCAATGCGTATGGCTTTCCGATCCAGCCGACCGGCAGGACTTCAATCGTCACTACAGTGAGGCGCGAGTCCCGCTCCGCCATTTTTTCAAGGATCGCTCCCGTACGGTCGGTCGATCGGTCGTTGACCACGATGATCTCGACGTCCGGATAGTCCAAAGCCAGGACCGATTCCAGGGCCTGCTCCAGGTTTCGTTCCTCGTTCCGAGCCGGGATCACAATCGAGACGGCGGGGAGCAGGTGACCATCTTCGACTGAGACAGACGCCAGCACTGTGAGCGCGTGCCGTTTACTCATAAGCCAGATGCCGGCCGGCACCCAAAATCCCGCAGCCAGCAGCGCGAGAGTGAAGTGGAACGTGTGCATGTCCATACTTCGTCTTGCTGAAAATGCTTTCCTCCGGCGGATTTCAAGCCCTAAACGCCAATCCTTGCACTAATACCAATAATGATATATTTGGGAATTATATACTTAACTTGACAGCGTAACCTATGGATTTGAAGGAGATGTTTGGTGACTTATCATGCCACCTCGAACGGCTCGACCCTGATCTGAGCGGCGCGGTCACGGGCCTGCCAGAGATCATAGGCCATCTGCATGCCAAGCCAGGTCTCCGGGGTGGAACCAAACACCTTGGACAGATGAATCGCCATGTCGATGGACACTCCGGCGTTCTCATTAACGAGGTCGGAGAGGGTTTGACGCGTAACGCCGAGTCCCTCTGCAGGCCGCTTCAACGACTCCCTCCTTGCAGGTCGATCTTTGTGAAAGAATTGCTTCTTGCACTCAACGCGGGACGAGGTATTTCACGAGCTTTTCCATGGTCAGGCCTTGGACCACGATGGAAAACACCACCACGAGGTAGGTCATGGCCAGGATGACGTCGCGCTCTGGTCCGTCCGGCAATGACAGGGCCAGGGCCACGCTGATGCCACCCCGTAATCCGCCCCACGTCATCAGCCACACGGCACCGGGCGTGAATGAGCGCACGCGGCTCAGCACCGCGATTGGTACCCCGACCGCCAGCAGGCGGGACAGCAGAATGAGCGGAATCATCACCACGCTCGCGAGGAGATAGTCCCGGGTAAACGTGAGGACGAGCACTTCCAGCCCGATCAACACGAACAGGACCGCGTTCAGGATTTCGTCGATCAATTCCCAAAACGTGTCCAGATGTTCACGGGTTTTTTTCGACATCGCCAGGACGCGACCCTGATTGCCCACCATCAAACCCGCTACCACCACGGCGATGGGACCGGAGAGGTGCAACACACCTGCCAAGGCATAGCCGCCGGTGACGAGTGCCAGGGTGATCAGGACTTCGACCTGATACTGGTCAATGCTCTTCAGGAGTCCATAGGCCAAGGAGCCCAGTCCCAGCCCGAAGACGACCCCGCCCACGGCTTCCTGCGCGAACAACCCCGCGACGTGACCGATGGTGGGTTCGTGCGTCCCGGCCGCGACTTCGGCCAAGACCAAAAAGACCACCACCCCCACGCCGTCGTTGAAGAGGGATTCCCCTGTAATCTTCACCTCCAAACTCTTGGGGGCACCAGCGTTTTTCAACAAGCCCAGGACCGCGATGGGATCGGTCGGTGAAATCAGGGCTCCAAACACCAAACAGGTGAGATAAGACAGCGGAATGCCGATCAGGGCCAGCACCCAATAGGTGAACGTGCCCACCAACAACGTGGACAACAGGATGCCGATGGTGGCTAACGATCCGATGGCCCATTTCTGGTTGAACAGGTCGTTGAGATTCACGTGCAAGGCCCCGGCAAAGAGCAAAAAACTCAACATGCCGTGCAGCAGGGTCTTGTTGAAGTCAATGGATTCAAGCCACCCGGCGGCCTGGGCTTCCACGTGGTAGCCTAGAAGATCGATGCCGTGCAGCAGGAGAGAACCGGCCAGGGCAATCACCATCACGCCGATGGTGACGGGTAATCGAATGAACCGGTAATTGAGATACGAGAATCCGGCCGTCAGCGTGAGGACGATGGCAAGGATGTCGAACAAATCCATGGAAGGAAGAAGAAACGGGTTGCGCCGGGTTCCCTCAACGAGCCGGTGCTCCGGAACGGGCGAGGCACCGGTCAGGAACCCTGAAAGATTTCATCATTCTGAGGTTATATCGAAAAAGAGTGAAGAACGACCTGCTTTCATTTCTCCGAGAGAGGTCTCTCTTTCTTTGGCTTGAGGTCTTCGAAATCCTCGGGATCGGGTATCACCAGAAATTCAGGATACGCCTCAATGCCCAGTTCCGCCACGTCCTGACCGAGTTCCTCGACGTGCGACGAGACCCGCGCGCCCAAGGTCCTGTCGATGACCAGCCACAGGACCCATGAGGTGACAAACACAAACGCGCCGATCGCCACGACCCCCAGGAGTTGGACACCTACGTTGCCCCCGGCCGCAATACACACGGCCAGTGTACCCCATATCCCTCCGATGAGATGGGCCGGCACCGCTCCGACAACGTCGTCGATCTTCAGGATTTCCAGCAGCCTGATCCCCGCCGTACACAAGACTCCGCCTGCAGCCCCAATGAGAATCGCCCAGTAAGGCTGGACGATATCCGGTCCCGCAGTAATCGACACCAGCCCGGCAATGGCTCCGTTGAGGCCGGCAAACAGATCATAGCGGCCCAGGATGGGTTTGGACACGGAAATCGCGGCCATCACCCCGGCCGCTGCGGCCAGATTCGTATTCACCAAGATGATGCTGATGGCTACGGCATCGCTCACCCCCGCCAGCGCCAGTTGTGAGCCTCCGTTGAACCCGAACCAGCCCATCCAGAGAATGAACACCCCAAGGGTCACCGCCGGGACGTTTGACGGAGGCGTCACCTTGACGGTGCCGTCCGGCCGGAATTTCCTGATTCTCGGCCCGACGACAATCGCCCCGGCCAAGGCCGCCCACCCGCCTGTGGAATGGACGATAGTCGAACCGGCGAAATCCTTGAACTCCATTTGATTGAGCCAGCCGCCACCCCACGTCCAAGCGCCGACAACGGGATAGATCCACGCGGTGAGGAGTAAGGTAAACAAGAAGAACGACCAGAGCTTGACCCGTTCGGCCAACGTTCCCGAGACGATGGAGGCCGTGGTCGCCACGAACACCATCTGGAAAAACCAGTCCGACATGACGGCGTAGCCGTTCTCGACGACCGCTTTTTCCATGGAGGCATCACCCTTGAGCAGGGCGATTTCTTCAGCAGACGGTCCGTAGAGGAATTTGAAGGAACCCAGCCACGACCCAACGTCCACGTACATCAGGTTGTAGCCGACCACGAAGTAGGCGAGACCCGCAATCGCGTAGAGGCCGATGTTTTTCAGACAGATGACGGAGGCATTCTTGGTACGGACGGACCCTGACTCAAGCATGGTGAAGCCCGCGCACATCCACATCACCAGCACGCCCCAGATCAAGAACGAAAAGGTGTTGAGCACAAAACCCAACGCTTCCTCCTTTGCCTGCGACTGCCGTCATCATAGCAGAAGAGGGTGCGATGTCAATAAGCAGGCATGGAACCGTTCCGTCACTCCGGCAGAGTCACGTTATGGTCGGTTGAATCATCTCCTAGAGAATAGATGCCAGAGATGCGAAATTTATGTCAATGAGAGACAGATCTGTCGTGTTGTCTGTCGTTTGTCCGTATCCACGCCATGAAACCCGCCCTCAGAGGGTCGAGTGGGTGCCGTCACAAAAGGGCGGGTTGCCGGTGCGCTTGCATCCGCAAAACGCGACCTGTTTTTTTTCAGTGATGTCCACCTCCAAGGGGGTAAACTCGGTCCCTTCGTGCGAACCATCACAGAAAGGTTGATTCTCGGATCGGCCGCACCGGCACCAATAGTATTTTCCCGGTTCGACTTCCATGACATAGGGCGTGCGTTGTGCGATGATTGGATCTGCCATCGACGTTCTCCTTTCGTTGAAAAACGGGGTATGACAACGGTCTTTTCTTCGGACTTCTTTTGTAACGGGTCGATAGAACGTCGATCGACCACGTGATCATTATTGCGTCGAGAGCGCCTTATACACGGCGGGGATATTGAGCCCGGTATGCACCCAGTCCCAGAGCGCGTAGCCCTGAAACCCCGACATGGCAAGAGATTGTTGTGTTGAAGGTTCTTGTGTTCATCAGATGGTTCCTCAGGTGATTAAAGATGACAACGCTCAGCGGCCGTCTTCGGCACCTTGCCGGATAACGGGATCTCTCAACCCCGCTGTTCCTTGTAAAGGGCATACTCCACTGCTGCCGGGACCTCGATCATGGCGAGGCGAAGCGGCCCGCCTTGCTCCGCGTGGATCGCGATCGAACCGTTCGTGCCGGCGTGGACGACCGCAAAATATTTCGGCTGAAGCTCATGTTGTTCTGAACCGGCCTCATCGCTCAGCGTTCCTTTTCCGTCGATGACGACCATGGCCAAGGTTCGATTGGTGGACAGTCCGCGCCGGTACCCATGGCTGGATGCGATGAGAATGTCCTGCATGGCCGCCTCCGCCATGAGCGAGACCGGCGCATCGTTCCCGATGACGTGTTTCAGGGTCACGCCGTCACGAACTTCAACGGGAAAGTCTTCATGGCGAAATTCCGCATACGTCGGTGTCTGGCGGACGGTTTCTTTCAGGTTCGGCTCGAACCAGATCTGAAAGAATTCATTATGATCGCTGACCGTTTCCTCTTCATGCGAGACGCCTGACCCCGTCTGCATCACCTGCGCGCCTCCGGCCTTCACCCGGCTTCGATTCCCCATGGTATCGTAATGGCCGATTTCTCCTTTAAGGGCATAACTCATGATTTCAAAGGCCCGGTGAGGATGGAGGCCGATTTTCCCGTACCCCTTGGCCGTGGCCCAGGCCCAGTAAAACAGCGGGCCCGTATCGGGAACACCGGGACCTTCTCCGGGAAAACCAAGGGGCTTGATCTCGGTGATCCGCCCCTCATCGAACGCGCCGGTCCCTTGGACTTCAGGAGGATAGATTGTAATATCCATTTGGTTCGCTATCGGGTCCATCGGTGCTTTCCTTTCCAGTTGCAACTATGACATGAGCAATGGCTGTGCCAAAACAGGACAACCTGCATAACCTCTTATTTCACAAATGATTTTTTGTAACACTTTTACTTCATAACATACTACTCAAATGCATAAATTACTATATTGAGTAGATATATTACTCAAATTCGTATAGCTTTGGGGGTGAGGTCTTCAGGTGGTAACCGTTAAAGAGCCAGGAGATTCACGATGGGGAAAAGATTCGATAAGGATCAAACGTTAGCACTGGCTGAGTTCATTATTGAACATTCCGGTGATGCGATCATTTTTAATGATTGCCACGGGGTGATTCTGAACGCCAATAAAGCTGCGTGCAGACTTCTCGATTATTCGGAGCAGGAATTAATCGGCCTGACGATTCAGAACATTAATCCTGATTCTACGAACGAGACCTGGCAGCGGTTTTGGCCGGAACTGAAACAGGCCCAAGCGCTGACGTTCGAGGCCCGCCACTGTTCCAGGAATGGTTCCGTTATCCCCGTGGACATCACCATCAACTATATAGAATTCGATGAGCGAGAGTACGCCGTGGCGTTTATCCGAGATATTACAAGCCGAAAAAAAATTGAAGAGGACAAAGCCAACGCGTTTGAAGAAATCAATCGATTGCGCAAACAGTTGGAACTTGAGAACGAGTACCTTCATGAAGAAGTGAGAGAACTCCAAGCATTCGGCAACATCATCGGGAAAAGTTTATTGCTCCAGCACATCTTGAGACAAATCGAAATGGTGGCTCCCACCGATGCCAATGTCCTGATAACCGGAGAATCCGGAACAGGCAAGGAACTCATTGTCCACGAAATTCACAAACGGAGCCCCAGGGCGTGCCGGCCGTTGATTCGAGTCAACTGTGCGTCGATTCCAAGAGAACTCTATGAAAGCGAATTTTTCGGCCACGTGAAAGGCGCCTTCACGGGTGCATTCAAGGACCGCGTCGGACGGTTTGAATTGGCCAATGGCGGCACGCTGTTCCTGGACGAAGTAGGAGAAATCCCCCTGGACTTGCAAAGCAAATTGCTGCGCGTCCTTCAGGAAGGCACGTTCGAGCGGGTGGGAGACGAAAAAACGATCACCTCGGATGTTCGCGTGATCGGGGCCACCAATCGTCACTTGAAAAACGAGGTTGAAACCGGAACGTTTCGCGAAGACCTTTTTTATCGTCTCAACGTTTTTCCCATCGTCATGCCGCCATTACGAGAAAGAACAGAAGATATCCCCGCATTAGCCGGTCATTTCTTGAAACTGGCGCAAGAAAAATTCAATCGCACGGGGATTCAGTTATCCAAGGCCAATATCATCGCACTCGAGAATTATGACTGGCCCGGCAATATCCGAGAGCTGCAAAATGTGATTGAGCGTGCCGTGATTATTGCACCGGCCAACAGGCTGGTGCTCGATTTGCCCAAAAATCCGAAAAGTCGCGGCGGCGCGCCCCCGAATTCACTCAGTCATGCGGCCGGGCCGGTTCTCACGTTTGATGACGTCAAACAATTCGAACGGCAAAACCTTCTCAACGCGTTACACCGGGCCAACTGGAAAATCTTCGGAAAAAATGGAGCCGCAGCGTTACTCGGCATTCCCCCCACAACCTTGACGTCAAGAATCCAACGCATGGGCCTAAAAAAACCAACTCACGGGCATATCTGACCGCTTTTTTCAGAAGTTCATCTGATGTACGAACTCTTTAACAAGCTAAAATCAAAGCGGGTTCAGCCCGCTTTTCCGCTCTGACGAACGGGAATGGGACCCCCGAACGCTTTCTGACCCACCTTATTGGTGGAGTCAGCTTGACCTCAAGTTTTCACTCCAGCCGCAAGAGTTCTTTTGATTCTTCCTCGGGCAGGGCTTCGACTTCACGGAGTTTTCTTTCCATCGCTCTGGTGCGGGTTCCGGTTTGTTCAATGGTGCCGGATGCCGTTTCCAATTGTTTTTTGACTTTGTCCAATACCTCGCCGAATTTGCCGAATTCCGTCTTGACCGCGGCAAGAACCTGCCAGACTTCGCTGGATCGTTTTTCAATGGCTAACGTCCGGAAGCCCATGCGCAAACTATTCAGGATGGCGGACAAGGTTGTCGGGCCGGCAACGACGACCCGATAGGTATCCTGCAATTTTTCAAGCAAACCCGGCTGCCTGAGCGCTTCCGCATACAGGCCTTCAGTGGGTAAAAACAGGATCGCGAAATCCGTCGTGGCCGGTGGCTCGATATATTTCTCCGATATGTCCCGGGCCGAATTCTCGATCGCACGGGTCAAGGCTTTCAGCGATTGCTCAACAGCATTCGTATCGGCGGCTTCACTGGCCTGGACGAGACGCTGATAATCTTCCTGCGGAAATTTCGCATCGATGGGCAACCAGACGTTCGCGCTTGCCTCACTGCCTGTCCCGGGAAGACGGATGGCAAACTCGACAACTTCACCCGATGAAGGGCGGACCTTGACGTTTTTCTCATACTGGTCGGGGGTCAGCAGTTGTTCCAGAATCGCGCCGAGCTGGACCTCTCCCCACGTGCCCCGCGCCTTGACGTTCGTCAGGACCCGCTTGAGGTCGCCCACGCCGGTCGCAAGATTTTGCATTTCGCCGAGGCCGCGTTGCACCGCTTCCAACCGCTCGCTGACGATCTTGAACGATTCACCCAAGCGTTTTTCCAGCGTACTCTGTAATTTTTCATCCACTGTTTGCCGGATTTGGTCCAGTTTCCGATCATTACTTTCCTGCAGCGCTTTCATTTTCGAATCCAGCGTGTCACGAAGTCCCCCGAGCCTGGCTTCATTCGTGTCACTCATTCCCATGACCCTCTGCTCGATTGCGGCAAGGCTGTCCCTTTGAGACTTGTTCATCTCGCCCATGACCTTCATGACGGTATCGTTTGCGTTTTTCTGCGCGGCGGTGACTTCTTCGCGAAGACTACGGGCGCTTTGCATCGCCTCGTCCCGGCTTGCGCGGATCTCTTGCCGTATGATGTCCTCTGCTTTTTCTCCGCCACGGGCCGAGACTTTCCGGAGGATGAGACCGAGCAGAAAAACGATGACCATCGATTGGATGAGCGGCAGCCAGATCAACAAGTCACTCATGTCATCTTCCTCTATAAGCGACTAGGGTCTTCATTTCGTTATCACACACATGGCACACCCGCCTTCCCGCAACCCTAAGACACTTGTCTCCTTGATGCATGGCTCTAGGATATGAAAATGAATTAGTTGGCAATGATCAACAGAGTGAGTGACTTCATGTCGAAGGCCTAACAATAAGTTTCGCTGCTTGCGCTAACAATAAGGCTTTCGCTTTTCGATGTTCAGGACTCTCTTCATTTGGCCAATTGACAATATTGGCATGATACGGGTGAGGAAAAGGATGTGGAACTATACGCAAATCCTGGCTGGATATCGTTTGTGCCAAGAGATCACCTCTTGCAAGGACGAGACGTTTTTTCTCAGGATTTTCGACATGTTGGGCACCGATTGCCCAGATCTCAGTTTCTTCACAATTTATAGTACGGTAAACGGAAGTTTGCCGTTCCGGTAGTTCCGGTTTAGGGTTAGTTGGCAGAAAGGCATCAACTTTTATTTCCCCCTTTTCAGGCTTGATGTGCCTTCTATTGAGGATATATCGGGTAATGCGTTCCTCGGGACTGACCTCAGCAGTAGAAAGCTCTTTCATTTCAAAAATACTCAGACAACAATTCAGCTATTTGAGGTGGTAGCCTTTCTCGATATTCTTCCAAAGAGACCCTCCCATAATGCAGGTTTTGGGGACCCAGCACTGCCGCATAAATCACGACTCCGTTTTCCGGAGTAACCGAAAGAATTCTATTCGGAAACAACCGCCATTCAAAAGAGATCCATCCATCTGGAGAGGGGGCAAGATCGGGTCGTGGTATCCAGACCGGAATCAGGTCGATAAAGCTCCTCGCGTGTAAAATAGAATCTTCGGAAAGTGGCGAAGCATCATACCCATCCCAACCAGACTCTGAACATTCGCTATAAATTTCAAAGACTTCGTCCGCGAGTAGACGTTTCCAACCACCTGACATGAGCGGTTCGGTGGCATGATGAAACACTTCTTCCTCTGTTTTCCTCAACTGCCTTGAATCCTCACCGACACCATTTTCCAGGGTGTTGGAAGCGGGTTCCATTTCTAACAGCGTTGCAAAACTCATTAAATGTTTCTCTCCGGTCCAAAAAGTGTTTTGGCTTTTGGATGTAAACTTGCCTCAAAGACAGTATTCTTCAAATCACGGAAGCTATCAAGGGTACGCCATAAATCAAAACTGTCTAGTGGCATACGTCGTTCTCGTATGACATCGATATCAAGGGTGAAAGTTGGTTGACTTTGGTATCGATTAGGTGCCGGGGCTTGGGTAATAATAACAAGGGCGTTCGGGTCAGGATTATTGACCTCTATACGACTAAAATAATGATTTAGATGTTGGGGAAGCCCGTCTGGAATTCTCGGTGGTTCAGTAAAATAATCAGGGAGTTCTATTTCACCTTCAGGAATGACAATTTGATTGATGTAACGAACTGCAAAACGTTTGATTTCCACAGTACTTGTTGCCATTACGTATTTATCCCATACCTTTTGAGCTTCATTCCGTAGAACATTCCAACCAGGCCATTCTGCCATAGGGTCTGGCTTTAGGAGATTGAAAGTAAAACCATCTCGTCTCAATTGAACGCATTTGTTTTCATCTGAGGAGTGGAAACTATAACCAAAAAGTTGTCGGTTTTGTTCCGATGTCACGTCACCATCGGAAACCTTCATAGAGATCGTACCTCGATATTGAGTTTTTGTCTTAGGGTAGAGGGATTCGAACTCAGTGCCGCACTCTTTCAGTTTCGGAAGCAACTCTTCAGGGAGCGCATCTATTTGAATATCAATGATGGCTTCTCGAACTGGTGGGCGAGAATAGGAAGGGACTTTTGGCTGTGATGCCATATAGGGCTTTATGTTTGGAAGGTATTTCTTACCTTACCGGAAAGAATTTACCAGATACTTTGCTGCCTCTTCAATGAGTATCGAGTGAATTTATAGCCGACAGAGCAACGGGGAGGATTTATACCAGCAGGATACGGTTCTTCATAGCTGATACTAGAACTCGATCTTACCTTAATCATCGAATGCGCTGGCGCGCCCGGAGGGAGTCGAACCCCCAACCCTCAGATCCGAAGTCTGATGCTCTATCCATTGAGCTACGGGCGCGTCGGATCGTCTTTTTCACCTATTTTCAATGGGCTGTCAACCCGTGAGGCCTCCAACGACGGCTGCCGATAACCCTATCATTGTGGATCTGAGAGAGGAAGGAAAAGACGCCGGATTCCTGCTTTCGCAGGAATGACAGCTTCGGGACGGGTCAGTAGGATTCGGGGGTGGGAAGATCCACTTCCGGTTTGCTGGCTTCCGGGAGAATTTTTTCCAAGCGTTGTTGAAACTCGCGAATGCGGTCCTGCTCCGTGGCATTGAAACAGACTTTTTCTTCTTTGTGCAGATCCACCAACCGCTCGATCACCTGGAGCAGGGGCGGGACGGCATCGAAGATCCGGCCGGCTTCAAAGGCCTCGAGCGAATCCACGTAAAAGGCGTAAAGGACCCGATACGGCGGTCCCGCCTGATCCCGGAACCGGTAGACAACCGTTTCATATTTCTCGATGGCTTCTTCAGTCGGACGGATCCCTCCGGGAATCGCGCTGAACGACGTGGCCGGTACCTGTGCGGCCAACGCGGCCAACGCGGCGATGAGTTCGCCGAAGGCATCCAGCACTTGTGCCGTGTCCATTTCCTTTTTCGGGATCATCGCCCGTATCCTTCTTTCACGTCCGTTGTTTCGCGTTCTCGCATAGCCCGTAACTGGCTCACCACCTCCGTCATATCGGCCGGCAGAGGGGCCACAAAATTCATGGCCTCTTGCGAGATCGGATGGACAAAGCCAAGCACCTTCGCATGCAACATGACCCGAGGAATGACCACGTCGCGGACCGTGCTCACCTTTTTCCCCCCATACGTCGGATCGCCCAGAATCGGACACCCGATCGCCGACAAATGCACCCGCAGTTGATGGGTCCGGCCGGTTTGGGGAAAGAGTTCTACGTGCGCCGCCAGTTTTGCAAACCGCTCCGTCACGCGGTACTTCGTGGCCGATGCCTTGGGCCGGGTCGTGCGCCCGGAAAATTTTTTCCGGTCCTTGGTATCCCGCCCGATGGCGACGTCGATCATCCCCTGGGCCTTTTTCGGGACGCCCCAGATCAAGGCTTCGTAGACCCGGTCTATGGTATGCCGCTTGAACTGCTCAACCAATCCCGCATGGGCTCGATCCTGTTTGGCAACAACCATGATGCCCGTGGTGTTCTTGTCCAACCGGTGCACCATCCCCGGCCGTTCCTTGCCGCCGATGGTGGAAAACGACCCGGTCCCGGTTTTGAAATGGTGCAACAGGGCATTGACCAAGGTGCCCGACCAATTGCCGGGAGCCGGATGGACCACCATGCCGGCCTGTTTATTCAAGACCAACAGTGCGTCATCTTCATAGAGAATTTCAAGGGGAATGGGCTCGGGCTGAATATCCAGCGGTTCCGCCCTGGGAACCCGGAGCACGATGACGTCGCCGGGCCTGATTTTATGACTGGGCTTGGTGGGCTGCCCGTCGACGGTGATGTGTCCATCGAGGATCAGTCGCTGGAGGATGGTTCTGGAGAAATCCGGATCACGGTTGGCCAGGAAATGGTCGAGGCGCTTCGGGCCTTCACCAGGCGAAACGACAATCTCCGTCCGCGTGTCAACGTACGGCATAGCCGCATCCGGGACGAACCGGTTACGCCTGCCCTTGCTTCTTGCGGCGCTCGGCCACTTTTTGACGCAGGCGTGCTTTTTCCAGACTCACTCGGGCCTCTTCGACTTCCGACGGCAGGCCGCCGCGCTCGAGACGTTCTTCGGCTTTGGCCACGGCGGCATGGGCCCGGTCAACATCGATATCTTCGGCTTTCTCGGCGATCTCCGCCAAGACGGTGACCTTACGTGGCGTCACATCCACAAATCCCCACAGCACCGACATGTAATGCTCGGCTTCGCCGATCCGGTAGTGCAGTTCGCCGATCCGAAGCGTCGTCAGAAAATGACAATGGCCCGGCAACACGCCGAAGTCGCCTTCCGCGCCGGGCGCAGAGACCTGGTCCACGTATTCACTCACCAGGAGCTTGTCCGGGGTCACAACTTCCAACAGCAGTTTGCCCGAGGGCACGGTATGACCTGTCTCCGCCATTATTGTTTCAGTTTCTCCGCCTTCTCGATGGCTTCCTCGATCGCCCCCACCATGTAAAACGCCTGCTCCGGCAAATCGTCATGCTTGCCCTCGACGATTTCCTTGAAGCTCCGGACCGTGTCCTTGAGTTTCACGTATTTCCCCGGCGTACCCGTGAAAGCCTCTGCCACGTGGAACGGCTGAGACAGGAAACGTTGCAGCTTTCGCGCGCGTGTGACGGTCTGTTTGTCTTCTTCGGACAATTCGTCCATACCCAGAATGGCGATGATGTCCTGCAAGTCCTTATATCGCTGCAAGGTCCCCTGGACCTGTTGCACGACGTTGTAGTGCTCTTCCCCGAGGATGTACGGATCCAGAATCCTGGACGTGGAATCCAGCGGATCGACCGCCGGGTAAATGCCCAACTCCGCCAATTGCCGGGACAACACGGTCGTGGCGTCCAAGTGCGCGAACGCGGTGGCGGGCGCCGGGTCCGTGAGATCGTCGGCCGGCACGTAAATCGCCTGGACCGAGGTGATCGAGCCTTTCTTGGTCGAGGTAATCCGCTCCTGTAGCGTTCCCATCTCCGTCCCCAAGGTCGGCTGATACCCCACGGCCGACGGCATGCGGCCCAACAGGGCCGAGACTTCCGAGCCGGCTTGCGTGAACCGGAAAATGTTATCGATAAACAGGAGCACGTCCTGGTTTTCCTCGTCACGGAAATATTCGGCAATGGTCAACCCGGTGAGCCCGACCCGGAGCCGCGCGCCCGGCGGTTCGTTCATCTGTCCGTACACCAACGCGGCTTTCGACTTGGTGAAGTCGGAGGGATCGATGACTTTGGAATCCTGCATTTCGTGCCACAGGTCATTGCCTTCACGCGTGCGCTCTCCCACGCCCGCAAACACGGAAAAGCCGCCGTGATGCAAGGCGATGTTGTTGATCAACTCCATGATGATCACGGTTTTGCCCACGCCGGCGCCGCCGAACAGGCCTACTTTGCCGCCTTTGGCATAAGGCTCGAGCAGGTCAACTACTTTGATGCCGGTTTCCAGCACTTCCGTCTTGGTTTCCTGCTCTTCGAGAGGTGGAGCCGACCGGTGAATGGAATAGGTCTTTTTGGCGGAAACCGGACCGAACCCATCCACCGGTTCCCCCAACACGTTGACGACCCGACCCAGCGTCTCACGGCCCACGGGCACCGAGATGGGGCCACCCGTGTCCCGGACTTCCAACCCGCGCACCAAGCCGTCCGTGGAGGACATCGCCACGGTCCGCACCCGGTTCTCTCCCAGATGCTGGGCGACTTCCATGGTGAGTTCCGTACTCCCGGCTTCGCCGTCGCCGTCGCGTGTGATCTTGAGCGCGTTAAAGATGTTCGGGAGATGCCCGGGTGGAAATTCCACGTCGACCACGGGGCCGATGACCTGAATGACTTTTCCTGTTTCCGTACTCACCTCATGACTCCTTTTCTGACGAATGCCATTTCTACTTCAAGGCTTCCGCTCCGCCCACGATATCCATCAATTCTTTCGTAATTGCAGCCTGCCGGGTTTTATTATAAAACAACGTGACTTTCTGAATTAGTTCTCCCGCGTTCCGGGTGGCCCCATCCATCGCGGTCATCCGTGCGGCCTGCTCCGCGGCCGCCGATTCCAACAACACGCGAAACGCCTGGACCTGAAAATGTTTCGGAAGAAGGGTTTCGAGCAACTCATGCTCGTCCGGCTCGAATAAATACGCGCCCACGGCCTTGGGAGATGCCTCGCCGGCTTCTTCATCCAAGGATTCAATCGGCAACAGTTTCTCCACCACCACGCGTTGCTGCATCACGGATTTGAACTCGTTGTAGACCACGTACAGTTGGTTGAACGTGCCGTCGTTATAGTGTTGAATGATGTCCTGTCCCATGTCCAGGGCATGTTCGAAACTCAAGCGATCGAAGATGCCCGGCCATTCCTGCCGGATCGTCCACGTGCGCCGCCGGAAAAAATCGCAGCCTTTTCTCCCGGCCGCGGACACGCTCACCTGTTCACCCTGCTCCGCGTGTTCCTTCAGAAACTCCGTGGCTTGCCGGAGAATATTGGCATTAAACGCCCCGCACAGTCCGCGGTCACTCGTGATCACGAGCAGTTCGGTCTTGTGGCCTTCGTGTTTGCGTAACAGGGGATGCGAGACCGGGCTCGCCCGTTCCGCAAGATGCCGCACCACGTCCCGAAGCTGATGTGCGTACGGGCGGGATGAGAGAATACGGTCCTGGGCCCGCTTGAGCTTGGCCGCCGCGACCATTTTCATCGCCTTCGTGATTTTCTGGGTATTTTTGACGGAAGCGATCTTCCGTCTGAGGCTCTGTAAACTTGGCATGGGCCGTGGGTTCGATCAGAATTGTTTCGTCTGTTTGTATTCGGAAATGGCCTGCTTGAGCTGCCCGCCCAACTCATCGTCGATCTTCTTTTTGGTCACGATACCTTCGCGGAGTTGAGGATGCCGTTCCTTGATGAACGTCAACAGGCCTTCTTCAAATTCACGCACCTTGTTCACGGGGACGTCATCGACAAACCCGTTGACCCCGGCAAAAATCGACAACACCTGATCCGCCACCGGCATAGGTTTGTACTGTTCCTGTTTGAGCAGCTCCACCATGCGCGCACCTCGAGCCAACTGGGCTTGCGTCGCCTTGTCCAACTCACTGCCGAATTGCGCAAATGCGGCCATTTCCCGATATTGGGCCAAATCGAGTCGAAGCGTACCCGCGACCTGTTTCATGGTTTTGATCTGGGCCGCCCCACCGACGCGTGACACCGACAGCCCCACGTTGATAGCCGGGCGAATACCCGAATAGAACAGGTCACTGGCCAAATAAATTTGCCCGTCGGTAATGGAAATCACGTTGGTGGGAATATAGGCCGATACGTCGCCGGCTTGCGTTTCGATAATGGGCAGCGCGGTCAGACTCCCGGAGCCATTCTCTTCGCTCAATTTGGCGGCTCGTTCCAACAACCGGGAGTGCACGAAGAACACGTCACCGGGAAACGCCTCGCGGCCCGGCGGCCGGCGGAGCAACAAAGACAATTGTCGATAGGCGACCGCGTGTTTGGACAGGTCGTCATAGACGATGAGCACATGCTTCCCATTGTCGCGGAAATACTCACCCATCGCCACCCCGGCATAGGGGGAAAAGAACTGGAGCGGTGCCGCGTCACTGGCTGTGGCCGAGACTACGGTGGTGTAGGCCATGGCGCCATGGTCTTCCAGCGTCTTGACGACGCGGGCCACCGTTGACCGCTTTTGGCCGATCGCAACGTAGATGCAAAAAACGTCGAGCCCCTTTTGGTTGATGATGGTATCCACGGCAATCGCCGTCTTGCCGGTTTGCCGGTCGCCGATGATCAACTCCCGTTGCCCGCGGCCAATGGGAATCATGGCGTCAATCGCCTTCAATCCCGTTTGTAACGGCTCGCTGACGGACTGACGTTCCACCACGCCGGGAGCCCGCACTTCAATCAACCGGGTCTCCGAAGTTTGCACCGGGCCTTTTCCGTCAATGGGTTGTCCCATCGCATCAACCACGCGCCCGATCAGCGCGTCGCCCACCGGAACTTCGGCAATACGCCCCGTGCGTTTGACCGAATCGCCTTCTTTGATACCGGTGTCCGATCCCATCAACACGGCACCGACGCTGTCTTCTTCCAGATTCAGCGCCACCCCGAACACGTCCCCGGGAAATTCCAGCAATTCCCCGGCCATGGCGCCTTCGAGACCATAGACTTTGGCAATGCCGTCACCCACCTGAATCACGTAGCCGGTCTCCGTCACATCGACACGCTGATCGAAGCCCTTGATTTTATCCTGAATAATTGAACTGATTTCTTCCGCCTTGATCTGCATGCCTTACCCCTTTACCAATTGAGCCCGCATCTTGTGGAGCCGGGCCCTGACCGTCCCGTCATAGACTTTACTCCCGATTTTTATTTGCACGCCCGCGAGTAAGGATGGGTCGGATTGAAAATCGACTTCCACCTCCCTCTTGGTCGTGGTGCCCAACTGAGCCAGAATATCCTGTTTCATCATGTCGTCAACCGGGTGAGCCGAAACCACGACGATCTGCTGCTTGCCGCTCCGGCGGATCATCAACACTTTGAAGGCCTCGGCTATTTCCGGCAGAAACGCGATCCGGTTTTTCTTCAGCAACTGTTCGCAGAACCGGCCCATGATCGGTGGGCCGTTCGTCCGTTCACACAATGCGGTGAGGACTTGGAGTTTTTCATCCAGGGTAAACACCGGCGAAGCCAGCACGTGCTTGAACGCCGCAGAGTCCTTCAACGCCAGAGACAGGGCGTGCAACCCGTCTTGGGCAGCCGTCAGGTCCTCTTGGCGTACCAAGCGAAAAAACGCCTGGGCATATCGCCGTGCTATGGCATTTTTCATGGTGAATCAGTTGTGAAGAAAAAGACAAAATCCCAGCGTTTGCGCTGCTCGCGCAAAAAACGAGTCACGCTATCACGTGCAAAATCCGGGTGTCAACCGAGGGGGCCTATATGCCAGCTTCCTTGAAGGCATTGTACACTTCTTTGATAATGGCATTCATAAGATGACAACTCTCCGTTCTCTCTCGCCTATTTTATCAAGAATACTTATACTCCCGCAGCAAATGATCTTCGTCTCATAGAAGGGGACAGCGTGGTCCTAGAAATTGAAAATTACCGTTGTCTATCGCTGGACCTCGAAGTCGGCAAACATGACCGCCGCATCCACGCCTTCGCCGCGGTGCGCTCGGATATCGATCACCCTTTGGTCTTCCGCGGTGGAGACTTGGCAGCAGCATTGGCGAAACTCGACGACTTCGCTGATGGCGCAGACTTCCTGCTCGGCCACAACCTGATCGCCTTTGATCTGCTCCATCTGACCGCAGCGAGATCGGACCTCCGGCTGTTGACGCTGCCGGCGGTGGATACGTTGCGACTGAATCCCCTCGCCTTTCCCCGCAATCCTTATCACCACCTCGTCAAGCACTACCAGGACGGGCAACTCAAACGAGGGCGATTGAACAACCCGGAACTCGATGCCCGGCTCGCGCTGAAAGTCTTCCATGACCAATGGCGCGCCTTGCAAGGCACCACGCGGGACGCACCAGATCGTCTGTTGGCTTGGCACTGGCTCACCACGGCAGAGAGTGAAAACAACGCCTTCTCAGAGAATGAAAAGGCTGGTTTCGCCATCTTTTTCTCTGCCCTGCGGCAATCACAACAACCGTCGGACGCCGAGGCGCACACAGCGATAAGGAACCAGCTAAAAGGCAACGCCTGCCTGACACACGGCCGCGAAATCCTGGCAGACACGGCCCGCCATGGTTGGGCCATGGCCTACGCGCTGGCGTGGCTGTCCGTATCCGGAGGCAACTCGGTCATGCCACCTTGGGTACGTCACCAGTTCCCTGGGGCGGGGCAACTGGTTCGCCGGCTGCGGGACACCGCCTGCGGCGACCCGTCATGTGATTGGTGCCAGGAGAGGCACAATGCCCGCAAGGAGCTTACGCGTTGGTTTGGCTTTACCGATTTCCGCCCGGAGCCGGCGGACAAGGACGGTCGGCCCATGCAGCAGGCCATTGTCGAGGCGGCAATGGCCGGGGAGCACGTGCTGGGGATTCTGCCCACCGGCACCGGCAAGTCGCTCTGCTACCAGATCCCGGCCCTGTCCCGCTACGACAAGACCGGCGCGCTGACAGTGGTGATCTCACCCTTGGTTGCACTCATGGCGGATCAAGTAGCGGGTCTGGAGGCGCACGGCATCGGGTCGTGTGTAGCCATCAACGGGCTATTGTCGATGCCCGAGCGGGTTCATGCGCTCGACCGGGTCAGGCTCGGGGACGCGAGCATTCTCATCGTCTCGCCGGAGCAACTCCGCAACTGGTCTCTGATCCGGGTGCTGAATCAGCGCGAGATCGGAGCTTGGGTGCTGGACGAGGCCCATTGCCTCTCAAAGTGGGGGCACGACTTTCGGCCAGATTATCGCTACGTGGGACGCTTCATACGAGAAAGCGCCGGATCGGGGCCGTTTCCGCCGGTGCTGTGCCTGACCGCGACCGCCAAGCCTAAGGTCAAGGAGGACATCCGGCAGCATTTCCGGGATGAACTTGGTATCGAACTGAAAGTCTTCAACGGCGGTGCCCAGCGCACGAATTTGGATTTCCTGGTGGTGCCGACGACGGGAGGGGAGAAACTTACCCACCTCTACCAGATCCTCATGTCTGATCTGCCACCGGACATCCCCGGAGGTGCCATCGTCTACTGCGCAACTCGCCGGCAAGCCGAAGAGGTGGCGGAATTCCTCCAGATGAGAGGCGTCGCGGCTGACTACTTCCACGCCAAGCTGCCGCCCGAAACCAAGAAGAACGTCCAGCAACGCTTCATCGACGGCGGACTCCGCGTGATTGTGGCCACCAATGCTTTCGGCATGGGCATCGACAAGCCGGACGTGCGGCTGGTGCTTCACGCCGACATTCCGGGATCACTGGAGAATTACCTGCAGGAGGCGGGCCGGGCCGGGCGCGACTCGCAAACGGCCCGCTGCGTGCTGCTCTATGCGACAGACGACGTGGAAAGACAGTTCGGCATGTCGGCACGCTCACGATTGACCCGGCAGGAGATCCAAGGCGTGCTGCGGGCACTGCGCAACTTGGACCGGAAGAATCGTCTGGACGGTGAGATCGTGGCCACTGCGGGCGAGATCCTCGTAGAGGACGAGGAGAAAGTATTCGAGCGGGACTCGGCCACCGACGATACCCGCGTGCGAACCGCTATCGCCTGGTTGGAGGAGGCGGGACTGTTGAACCGGTACGAAAACCGGGTACAGGTGTTTCCTTCGTCCTTGAAGGTGAACTCGGTAGAGGAGGCGCGCGCCAGGCTGGATAGAAACGACATGGCGGACGTCTATCGCCGCAAGTTGCTGCCCATCGCCGAGACCTTGCTCGACGCGGACCCGGACGAAGGCATCTCCACCGACGAGTTGATGGGCGTCTCAGGCCTGAGCCCTGAAGAAGTACGCGGCGCCCTCCATGACCTGGAGCAACTGGGTATCGCCAGCAACGATACGGCGCTGACCGCCTTTGTCCACCAGGGAGTAGCACGCAGTTCTCAGAAACGCTTTCATGAGGCGGTGGAATTGGAGATCGCCCTGATTGAGCACTTTCGTCTAGCAGCGCCTGACATGAGCAGAGGTGATATGTCCGTCCTGCATTTGCGTGTCGCCGCGCAAACTCTTCGAGATTCGGGGGTGACCGATCCGCTGCCGGAAAAGCTTTTGCGCATTCTCCGGAACATCGCCCATGACGGCCGGGGCGAGGGGAGCGGCACCGGTAGCCTTGAGGTGCGACAGCAGGGTACGGAAACAGTACGGGTGACGTTACAGCGCGAATGGTCGGCGTTGAAGGAGACCGCGGCACAGCGACGCGAAGGGGCAAAGCTCCTCCTGGATCACTGGCTCGCTTGCCTGCCGCCCAAGACACGGGGCACGGATCTGCTGGCCGAGACCACCCTGGGCAAGCTCTTGGACGCGCTGATGTCCGACATCATTCTGAGGAGCAGCGTCCGGAATCCGCAGAAACTGCTGAATCACGCCCTCCTCTGGTTACACGATCAGGAGATCATTCGCCTTCACAAGGGGCTGGCGGTATTCCGCCCGGCCATGACCATCCGTCTCGTGCAGGAAATGCCAAGACGCAGTTTCGCCGCCACGGACTTCCAGCCGCTCAAGCTCCATTATCAGGAACAGGTAAGGCAGATCCACGTGATGGTGGAATTTGCCCGGCGGGGTCTCAACGCCATGGCCGACGCCCTGCGTTTGGTCATGGACTACTTCCACCTGAATGAAAAGCACTTCCTTAGCCGCTGGCTACCGGACCGGTACAAGGAAATCGAACGGCAGACCACTTCCGAATCGTGGCGGGCCATCGTCGAGAGCCTGAAGAATCCGGTCCAGCAACGCATCGTCACGGACGATCGGGACCAGATAAATATGCTTATACTGGCCGGTCCCGGCTCCGGCAAAACCCGGGTACTGGTGCATCGTATCGCCTACCTGGTGCGTGCAAGACGCGAAAACCCACGCGGCATCCTGGCCTTGGCCTACAACCGGCACGCGGCGGTCGAGATCCGGCGGCGCCTCGTGGACTTGATCAGGAACGACGCTCGCGGGGTAACCGTACTCACCTGTCACGGTCTGGCCATGCGGCTGGCCGCCATCAGTTTTCAAGAACGAGAAAGGCGACAGCTTGACGACCAGGCATTCCGGGAGGTGTTGCGCCAAGCCGTGGCGCTGTTGCGCGGCGAGGGGCTGGAACCGGAGGAGGCGGACGATCAGCGGGAACGGCTTCTGGCGGGTTTCCGCTGGATACTCGTAGACGAATACCAAGACATCGGTGAGGACCAATACGAGTTGATCTCGGCCTTGGCCGGACGAACCCTACAGGATGAGGATCGCAAGCTTTCCCTCTTCGCAGTAGGCGACGATGATCAGAATATCTACGCTTTCAATGGTGCTTCGGTGGAGTTCATTCGTCGTTTCGAATCGGACTACGGGCCAAAACCCACCTATCTGATCGACAACTACCGTTCCACCGGACACATTATTTCAGCAGCCAACGTATTGATTGAACCGGCGCAGCAACGGATGAAGACCGGGCATCCCATCCGCATCAACCAGGCACGCGCACAAGATTCGCCCGGTGGCGCTTGGCGGGAGCTGGACCTGGTCGCTCAAGGCCGGGTGCAGGTTCTACCGGCGCAGCAGGATTCGATCGCACAAGCGCAAGTTGCAATGATGGAGTTGCAGCGCCTTGCCACCCTTTCGCCAGACTGGGACTGGTCCACGTGTGCAGTGATCGCACGCGAATGGAAGTATCTGAATCCGGTGCGTGCATTCTGCGAAGTCCACGGTATCCCGGCGCAGATGACAAACGAAGACATTCCGAGATTCTGGCGCCTGCGTGAGACCCGGGCATTTGTTGAGTGGCTGCGTGGACGAGAGCCCTGCTTGGTGGACGCCACAGCCCTCCGTGCCTGGTTGGATACAGGTTCCCCGGGTCCATGGATCGAACTGCTGCGGGAAGCTGTGGACGAATACGAATTGGAAGCCGGCAGTGAGGAAATGCCGGTGGACCACTTCATCGAGTGGCTGGCCGAGTGGGGGAAGGAGATACGGCGGCGCCAGCGCGGGCTGCTGCTGTTGACCGCGCACCGCGCCAAGGGGTTGGAGTTCAACCACGTGGCCGTTCTCGACGGAGGCTGGGAGCGCGTCGGTCCTGACGAGGACCCGGACTCCCCACGACGGCTCTATTACGTCGCCATGACTCGCGCGCGACAAACCCTCTCCCTCGTAAGCTTTTCAGGGTCTCACTCGTTACAATATGCCTTGACGAACAGTCGCTCGGTTCTACATCGCGTTTCCGATGGCCAGCTACCGGAAATTCCGGAACTCGCCCGTCAATATCGCTGGCCTGGTCTGAACGAAATCGATCTGGGTTTCGCGGGACGTCACAGCATCGACCATCCAGTACATCGTGCCATTGCCGACCTGTCGCCAGGAGATTCGTTGAAGGCGAGGGTAAACGAACAGGGACGGTGGGAATTGCTGAACCAATCGGCAATGGTAGTTGGGAGGCTTGCCAACAACTTCCGATTCCCACCAGGGACGCGGTGCCACTCCGCAACGGTTTTTGCCATCGTGGTCTGGAACCGCGAGACATCGGCGCCGCAATACAGGGACGGAGCGCAATGCGACACCTGGGAAGTGGTGGTACCGGAGCTGGTATTCGATCTTTAGTCTGGAGAAGAAGCGCTCAAGCGCAGGTGGGGTTGGAACTTTCCGGAGTTTCCCGTGATAGCGTCGAAACCCCATGACGCTCGAATGGCTGGATGATTCCGCCGCCCAGGACGCGGTCGCCTTGATAGAGGACCAGCGACTGGCCTGGACTCAGGGCATGTTGCGGTTCCTGGAATTCGATGGAGAGGGTTCCCGCGGTCTGCTGCCGAACGCGGCCGGAGACTGCCGGGGACGCATAGCGATATTTGATGTCCGCGTGATCCAGGGTTTCGGGCAAGGCATCGGCCAACCAATTCACATCCTGAACCGTGCAGGTTTGCCGGGACAGGTCTTCCGCCCGCCCCAGGACGACCGCGTTGGTTTCGGGGTTCACTTCCTTGACGTAGAGACGCTCGCCCAGTGCAATCCCCAACCCCTTCCGTTGCCCGGGCGTATAAAAGGCAATGCCGCGATGCTCTCCGATTTTGCGGCCTTCGGGATCGAGGAACGGGCCCGGCCGGAGCGCCTGCGGCGCTTCAGCAGCTAAAAACGTGCGATAATCGCCTTGGGTGACAAAACAGATTTCCTGGCTTTCTTTCATTTCATCGGCCGGCAGGTCCAATTCTTCCGCACGCGCCCACACTTCGGTTTTCTGTAAATGGCCTACGGGAAACAGGATATGGGGAAGCCAGTCGGCAGGGAGCCTGTATAAAAAATAGGATTGTTCCTTTTTGCCATCGGCACCCCGAAATAAGCCGACCCCCTCATCGATTGGTAACACCCGGGCATAATGCCCGGAAGCCACAAAGTCGATCCTCCGGGCTTTCGCCAGTTGGTATAACTGTCCGAATTTCACCCGTTCATTGCATCGCACGCACGGATTGGGGGTGGTTCCACCCACATAGCCTGCAATAAAATCGTCCACGACGTTTTTGCGAAAGGTCTCGCGGGTATCAACCACTTCATGCGGAATGCCTAATCGCCCCGCCACGTGCCGGGCCAAGCCGACTTTGCAACAACCACGTTCTTCCCATTTTTTCGACACTGCCGCGTGTTCATCTTCAGGTTCCCATACTTGCAGCGTCACCCCTTGCACGTCATAACCCTGCTCCGTCAGCAGTAACGCGGCGACTGAGCTATCGACGCCGCCGCTCATCCCGAGAAGGACCGTTGGTTTGGACATGACGTGGCAGACTGCTTGCGAGTTGTTCTCAGAAGGCTGAGATCCCATGCTCGACATTTTCGACCTCGGCCGATTGCGAGGAAACGACATCTATTCCACTCGCACCCATATCGCACATGCCGTGATACACGACTCCCTCTTCCACGGAAAAAGAAGGGGTACGAATGCTACCGATCAGTACGGCCGGCTTCAGTAATTGGACTTTTTGGGAAGCAACAATATTTCCTTCAATTTTTCCGCTACAGATAAGGGTTTCACAGGTGATTTCGCCTTTTACGATTCCCTGTTCACCAATCACCAAGCTATCATGCGAAAAAATCTGACCGTCGAATTGGCCGTCGATTCGGACACTGCCTTCGAACTTGGCTTTTCCTTTGAAGTCCACACCCTTTCCAAGAAACGTGTAGGCGCCTTCCCCTAGAACCGTTTCCCATTTTTTGTCATTTTGGTCGGATGTCCCCCACATAAGAATACCCTCTCCTTACCGGAACCGGATCAGGATCTTCGGTTGACGCGAGAAAAGGAGAACTGCCGGCTACCCATCTTCTTGACCGCATCTCGCTGGTCCTGACGGCCCCGTTGGATTATTATGATAAAATGACGTCCACGATTCTCGTCAAATCCTCCTGGGAATAATAACTGAGTATCACTTCACCTTTCTGCTGTTTCGAGCGAATCACGACTCTGGTTCCCAAATGTTTTCGGAGACGTTCTTCCACGTCGGCATGGAGAGAGTGTCCGGCCGTTCGCCGGGGCTTCGCCTTTCCCGACCGCTTTTTGACCAACTGTTCTAGTTGTCTGACGGAAAGCTGGTCACGAAGAATTTGCTTCGCCAACGCCAGGCAGTCTTCGGAATTTTTTATGCCCAGAATGACCTTCGCGTGCCCCAATGTCAATTGCCCGGAAGCCACCATATTCTGAACGTCCGTGGGCAAAGCGAGAATTCTGCAGATATTGGCGACCGAAGCCCGGTCGCGCCCGACCCGCTCGGCTACGACTTCCTGGGTCACCCCGAACTCATCGATCAATTGGCGATAGGCCTTGGCTTCTTCAACCGGATTCAAATTGCTTCTTTGAATATTTTCAATTAGTGATAATATCGTAGATTCCTGGTCATTCGATTTTCGGATCACCGCGGGCACAGCCGGCAGTTGTGCCAAGGTGGCCGCGCGGAACCGCCGCTCCCCTGCAATGAGTTCGTAGGCATTTTCGCTCTTTCTGCGCACCAGGACAGGCTGAAGAATCCCGTGTTGCTTAACGGATTCCACCAATTCCCGCAGTTCGTCTTCAACAAATGTTTTTCTGGGCTGGTACCGGTTCGGCACGATCTGCGTCACGGGAATCAGGTGAACCGTTTGCCCGGTTTCCTTTGCCTCACCTTCCGGCAAAAGGGCTGCCAGGCCTTTACCGAGTGCTTTCTTTTCCATTTGCCAAAAACTCCTTTGCCAAATCCATATAGGCCTTGGCGCCTATGGACGCCGAATTGTAGAGCAATCCTGGGCGTCCATAACTCGGGGCCTCGGCCAAGGCCACGTTTCTCGGGATGATCGAGCGATACACTTTATCGGGGAAAAATTTTCTGACTTCCTCAGAAACCTGCCTGGAAAGGGTGAGTCTGGTGTCACACATTGTCAAAAGGATCCCCTCGATCGACAAGTCCGGGTTGAAGCTGCCGCGTACCCTCTCGATCGTCTCCATCAGCCTTCCCAAACCCTCCATGGCATAATATTCACTTTGAACCGGGATCAGCACGGATTGTGCCGCGGTCAGCGCATTCACCGTCAAGAGCCCCAAGGCCGGAGGACAATCCAGAATGATGAAATCGTACTGATTGGAAATGGCCGAGAGAACCTGCTTCAATCGTTCCTCACGATACGCGACCCCGGCCAATTCGATTTCCGCTCCGGCAAGGTCAGGACCGGAGGGTAACAGCTCCAACTGCGAAACGACAGTAGGCATAATCGATTCGTCCGGATGAACATCTTTGAATAGACAATCATACAACGTTCGTGCCGGCTGCTCGACGCCAACCCCGCTGGAGGCGTTGGCCTGCGGATCCATATCAACCAGCAGGATTTTCTGTTCACAGAGCGCCAAGCCGGCCGCCAGGTTGACGGAGGTCGTTGTTTTTCCGACCCCGCCTTTCTGATTCGCTATGGCAAGGATTTTACTCATCGAGCGCTGTTCTCTCGTCACGATGTTCCACGTGGAACAATTTTCCGTAGACCACCTATGCCTGGCCTATAATACTGAGGTTCCTTTTCCCCAACCCGAACGGCAATTCGTAAGGCATGTCCTTGACCACTGAGAACCCTTTCGGCACGCAATCCGGTGGCAACGGGTCGGCTCGGAAACATACACATTTCCCAGACGCGGATAGTACCTGGGTAACATAGGACAAACCAACGTCGAATCTCAATGCTTTCATGAACACCCAATCAAAGTTTTTATGAAATTCCGGTTCCCCTGAAAATTGTTCGATCCGAAACGGTTCCACGCGAACGTTTTTCAACTTGAGTGAACCGATCATATGGTGCAGAAATGCCACTTTCTTCAAATTCGGTTCGAGCAGGGTGACATTGTGTTGCGGAAAGACAATGCCGATAGGAATCCCGGGAAAACCTGCCCCTGTTCCAATATCAAGAATGGAACAGACTGTGTCCGTCGATAACACCTTGGTCCCGACCAGGGAGTCGATAAACAGGTTCCCGACCATCTCCTCTTCCTTCTTATGGCCTATGAGGTTCGTTTTCTCATTCCATTTCATAACCTCTTGTAAATAAAAAATAAATTTGTCTATCTCTTCCTGATCGTAGTGTATTCCAGTGGCTGCAAACCCGGTTAGAAAGAGTTCTTCAAGTTGTTCTGTTTTCATGATTGTTCCACGTGGAACGTTCGGGAAGAAGATAGAAAAACGCGCAGAAACGAATCTAAGCGACGTTAGCAGACCGCTGGGATCGTTCCAGGGCCACAAGCAATAGCGAAATGGCTGCGGGGGTTATACCGGAAATTCTCGAAGCCTGTCCTACGGTGGCGGGTCTGACTTTTGACAGCTTTTCGGCAACCTCGTTGGAAAACCCGGTAACCCGGTCATACCTGAAGGTCTCGGGAATACTTTTTCCTTCCAATTTCTGAAATTTTTCAATCTGTCCGAGCTGACGCTTGATATACCCATCATATTTTATTGCAATTTCAACAGCTTCGCCGATTTCCGTGGTGACCGGATCCCCTTCGCCGGCGATCTCCATCAACCTGGCGTAGTTCAGTTCAGGGCGCTTGAGCAATTGCGCCAGCGTGGCGCCGGGATCGGGTAATTTTGGCTCTATTTTGGTCCACCGCTCTGCCTGTTCCGTCGTCCAAGTGAGCCTCGTCTGCGACAGACGACGAGTCTCTTCATGCATAACACGTTGTTTTTCATGGAATTTTTCATTCATATCGTCTGAAACCAGGCCTAGCTGGTGCCCGGTTTTCATCAGGCGCTGGTCCGCATTGTCTTCGCGCAACAGGAGCCGGTATTCCGCCCGCGAGGTGAACATCCGGTACGGTTCCCTGGCGTCCTTGGTAATGAGATCGTCGATCAGCACGCCGATATAGGCCTGAGAACGGTCCAGGATCAGCGGCGGCTCCCCTTTGACCTGCAGGGCCGCATTGATCCCAGCCATGATGCCCTGAGCCGCAGCTTCTTCATACCCGGAAGTCCCGTTGATCTGGCCGGCATGGTACAGGCACTTCACGTTCTTGGTTTCGAGGGTCCGGTGGAGCTGGTACGGCGGAAAGTAATCGTATTCGATTGCATAGCCGGGCTTCAGCATTTGGGCGCGTTCGAGGCCGGGGATGGTCTTCAGAACGGCGGCCTGCACGTCCACCGGCAGGCTGGTCGAAATGCCATTGGGGTAGAAAGACGGGGAATCCAGTTCCTCGGGTTCCACGAAAATCTGGTGTTGAGTCTTATCCTGAAACCGCACAACCTTGTCCTCGATCGACGGGCAATACCGCGGCCCCGTGGAATCGATGACTCCCATATACATTGGAGACCGGTCCAGGTTGTGGCGGATAATGTCATGCGTCCGTTCATTGGTGTACGTGAGGTGGCAGGAGATTTGCGGATTCGTGATGCGCGACGTCCGCCATGAAAACGGGCGGGGCGGCACGTCGCCGGGCTGCTCACCCATCACGCCGAAATCAATCGTGTCCCGGTGCAGGCGCGGAGGCGTGCCGGTTTTCAAGCGGCCGACTTCAAAGCCGAAATCCCGCATACAATCCGAAAGGTGTTCCGCCGGAGACTCGCCGGCCCGGCCGCCCGGCATGTGGCTCATGCCGATATGGATCAACCCCTTCAAAAACGTGCCCGACGTAATAATGACCGCCTTCGCGTGGACTGTCTCCCCGGAATCCGTCACCACTCCGCAGATCGCACTGCCTTTCGTCAACAGGCGATTGGCCGTCCCTGACACAATCTCGAGGTTGGGCTGATGCGCCAGCGTATCCTGCATGGCTTGGCGATACAGGGCCTTGTCGCACTGGACGCGCGTGGCCCGCACCGCGGGCCCTTTCCGCGTGTTCAGCATGCGGAACTGAATGCCCGCTTTATCCGTGTTGCGGCCGATTTCCCCGCCCAATGCATCGATTTCCTTGACCAGATGCCCTTTGCCGATCCCGCCCACCGCGGGATTACACGGCATGTGCGCGATCTTGTCCTGATCGATGGTCAGCAGAAGCACCCGGCACCCCATCCTGGCCCCAGCCAGCGCCGCCTCACACCCGGCATGCCCGCCGCCGATGACGATGATATCACGTTCAATTGACATGGGTATAATTACCTAAAAATCTCGCAAAATGCTACTTAGCTACAGAACCGTGAAGTCCTTAATGTCCGCCGAGCCCAACCGTTTCTCTCCCTCACCTCGCCAATTCACCTAGGTGTGGACCGAATACGCGCTTGATTCGGTTCCTACCGAGTTCGGCGGGGCAAATTCCCTCTTACTTCCCGATACAGAAATCCTGAAATATCCGGTCCAGTATGTCCTCGGTACTGATCACGCCGGTGATTTCTCCCAGTGCATCGAGTGCGGCTCGGATATCCAAGGCCACACATTCTCCGGATTCTTTCCGTTCAAGCGAACGCATGGCCTCTTCTATTGAGCGGTACGCCTGCTCCAGGCTGGCCTTGTGTCGCAGCCGCGTCACGAGCACGGACGGGGTCGCTTCCAGCCCTTCCTTGAGGCAGACACTGTGAATGAGCGACGTCAAATGATCAAGGCCTTCGCCTGTTTTGGCGGAGACTTTGACGAGCCTTGGTCCTTCTCTCTTCTCCCTCACCCTGGCCTCCTCCCAGAGGGAGAGGGGATCGGGACCCTCACCCTGGCCCCCTCCCAGAGGGAGAGGGGAAAATTCTCGGGATTCGGCGAGGTCCATTTTATTCATCACGAGCAGGTGTCGTCGGGAGCCATACGTTTCGAACACGGCGCGGTCTTCGTCCGTCACCCCGTCGGCGCCGTCGAGCACGAGCAGCAGCACGTCGGCCTCGGCAATCGCGTCTTCGGTTCGACGGATGCCTTCGCCTTCAATCGTATCCTGTGTTTGTCGCAGGCCCGCCGTATCCAGCAAACGCAACGGGACCCCCCGGACGTTCAGTGACTCGTCGATCACGTCGCGGGTCGTTCCGGGTTGATCCGACACGATCGCGCGATCCAGTTTCAGCAGCGCATTGAGGAGGCTCGATTTGCCCACGTTGGGCCGGCCGATGATGGCGACCTTGATGCCTTCCCGAATCAGACGGCCTTCTTCATAGGATGCGATCAATTTCTCCACGGCCTGTTGTGTGTCCGCTAAGGCCTGTTGCACTTCAGATGCTTGAATGAAGGTAATATCCTCTTCGGCGAAATCCATCCCGGCTTCCACGTGCGCCAGCACGCGAATAAGGCGTTCCCGGAGCGCTTCGATTTCCGTTGAGAGGGACCCACGCATCAGGGATTGCGCAGCATGCAGGCTCCGCGCAGTCGTGGCTTGAATTGTATCAAGCACGGCCTCGGCCTGGGTGAGATCCAGGCGGCCGTTCAAGAACGCCCGCTTGGTAAATTCTCCGGGTTGAGCCATTCTGGCCCCATGTTGGATCAGGCTGTGGCAGGTAGCCTGCAAGACCCACGCCCCGCCGTGCGTCTGGATTTCGACCACGTCTTCACCCGTATACGAACGCGGTTTGCGCATGATGACGACCAGGGCTTCGTCAATGGCCGGGGCTTGACTCTCGGCCTTCCCCCTCACCCTGGCCCTCTCCCAGGGGGAGAGGGGATGCTGAGGGGAGAGGGAAGCGGGACCTCACCCTGGTCCTCTCCCAGAGGGAGAGGGGATGCCGGCGAAGAACCCGATTCCGGATACAGGACGTCGCTCAAATAGAGGCGGTGACTGTCCAGTTGTTGCAGGGGCTGCTTGTTGCGGGGACGAACGACGTGCGCGGCGATGTCAACGGCGTGGGCACCGCTGATCCGAACGATACCGATTCCTCCTTCCCCCACGGGAGTGGCGATCGCACAAATGGTATCGTCAACCGAGTTTCCCATGAGAGAAAACCCTGCCCTGAGCGCAGTCGAAGGTTGTGGGCTTATTCACTCGCGATTGGTGCATGCTCCATGGTTCCCTCTCCTTTTGGGAGAGGGTTAGGGTGAGGGTTTCCCTTTCTTCTTTTTGGACGGCTCTCCGTTTTCGGGTTTGGTCGAAGAGTTGTCAGTAGCCGGGACCGGTGCGGCAGGTGCGGGTTTTAAAAAGAATCGATCCGTCACCACCTGCTGCGCGATCGTCAACACGTTGTTGGTCAACCAATAGATCACCAGCCCGGCGGGAAAGTTCAAAAAGAGAAACGTCAGAAACACCGGCAGCAACATCATCATTTTGGCTTGCGTAGGATCCATGGTGGTGGGCATGATTTTCTGCTGGAGCACCATCGACGCACCCATCAGGATCGGAAACACGTAGAAGGGATCCGGGATCGACAAATCCGTAATCCACAGCATGAACGGGGCCTGCCGCAGATCCACGGTCATGTACAAAATGTTAAACAGTGAGATGAAGACGGGCATCTGTAACACCATCGGCAAACACCCGCCCACCGGATTGACCTTGTGCTCCTTGTACAACTTGATCAGTTCCCGGTTGAGCCGTTCCTTATCCTCTTTGAACTTGGCCTGCACGGCCTGGATCTTGGGTTGAATTTTCTGCATACCCTGCATGGATTTGTAGCTCTTGTATTGCAGGGGCACGAACAGCAGCTTGATGCCGCAGGTTAAGAGGATAATCGCCACGCCGTAATTCTGGGTGTAGTCATGGACGAATCGCAGCACGTAGAACAGCGGCTTGGCCACCGCCTTCACGATGCTCCAACTCCCGTAAATGAACCAGCCGAAATCGATCGTGTCCTCCAGCTCGTGACCCAACGATCGCATGAGATCGAATTGTTTAGGCCCGGCATAGAGTTGAAACCGCAGCCGGCTGCCTTCGGCGTCAACCGGGAATTCCACGCCCGAAGTCACCACGTGTTCGGTTTCGGTTTTCGCGAAGACCCCTTGGGCCCCCTGGGGAATTATCACGCTGATGAAATATTTGTCCTGCAGAGCCGCCCAGCGCAGGTCTCCCGTACGCCGGATTTCCGGGTCCGGGGATTCCTTTTCCAACGTGCCGTCGACCATCCACGCCGGCCCCAAGGCGCCGATGAACCCTTGCCCCCATTCCACCACTCCGAAATTGGTGCCCAACATGACTGCCACAGGCTCGTCCAAGCCTTCGACACGAATGGACGCATCGACCAGGTAGGTGTCATGGGTGAAGGTAAATTCCTTTTCCACCAGGAGGCCCTTTTCCTCGTTTCGATAGGAAAAGGTCAGGTGGCCCGTCGGGTGGGCCTCATCGAGCGTTTCAAAATCACGGCTGACTTCAAACAGGCCGGTGTTGAGCAGGGCATTCACCTCAGGATCTTCAACCTGCATGGATACCGGGCCGGCAAAATGCCCGTCCGGGTACACAAACTCGATGGGTTGGGGATCGTCGTCGCCTTGCGTCAGATACTGTTTCAGTTTCCAGCTTTGAATCTGCGCGCCCTGGTTCGTGAACGCGACGCGGTACAACGGAGTCTCGACTTGTTCGACCAGTTCGCTCTCCCTTGACGGGAGAAGGCGTTCCGATTCGTCGTCCAAGGCACCAACCCCGGATGAGGCGTCCTGGATACCTTCGGTGGAAATGAGAGGGGCTTCCCCCTGAGGAATGGCCTCTTGTCCCTCCTCAATGGGCGGGGGCTCCGGCATCAACCCCAGCTCCTTCAGAATAAAGTCGAAGCTGAAAATGATGGCGAACGACAGGACCAGGAATATGAGAATCCGTTTTTCCATTTCCTTAAAACCGAAGAACCTTCTTCTAGCCGATCAGGGAACGGGATCAATCCCGCCCGGATGGAAGGGGTGGCACTTCAGAATCCGGCAAACCCCTAATCCCACTCCTCGCAGCAGGCCGTGCCGGGTTATCGCTTCGCTGGTATAGCGTGAGCAGGTTGGGTCAAAGCGGCACTGCGGTCCCAAATACGGAGACACGATTTTCTGGTACGCAACGATGAGCCACAACGCGATTTTGCGCATCTCTCTCACGCCCCCTTGACGAGAGGGGTTGGGGGGTTGGAGGAAAACATCAGTTCCTGGCTGAGCAGGGTCGTTATCCAGGCTTCTTGGAGGCGTTGATGGTTGAGTGCCAATGCCGGCCGTTTGGGGAAGATGACGATGTCATAGCCCTTCACAAGGCACTGGTACGTGTGTCTCACCAATTCCCGAAAAATGCGTTTCCCTCTGTTCCGCACCACCGCATTACCCAGCCGACGTCCCACCACGATTCCGACCCGGGGATTCCCAAGGTCGGAACGGCAGGACACCACGTTAAAGAATCGCGTCGTAATGCGCTTTCCTTCCCGTTTGACTCGCTCGAAGTCTTCTGTTTTTTTCAAGAATACCGGCGGGCACCGTGAGGAAACGTCACTCATCGGATACGGTCAGGCGGTAGCGGCCTTTTCGGCGACGGCGGGCGAGAATTTTTCTCCCGCTTTTGGTGCTCATTCGCTTGCGAAACCCGTGGTCTCGTTTTCTCTTGAGATTCGACGGTTGTCGATACGTCATGGACATGGTCAAGACCCTCTTTCCGAAACAGTAATAATGAAGGGATTGTAAATTCCCGCTTATTGACTGTCAAATCAGGTTTCGTGACCTGTCTGCTTCGCCGTTGTTCATTGCGTTGACTCCCTGAGGCCCCCCTTCTATAGTCAGAAGGTTAGCCTGCCTTCGGTGTTGAGCAAAGGACTGTCACGGTGATTCGAGGTATTAAAGGCATCAAGGATATTACCCCGGACGAAATGCCCAAGTGGAGCGTGGTGGAACGAACTGCGCATGCGTTGGCCCACACTTTCGGTTTCCATGAAATCCGGATCCCTGTTTTTGAGAGAACGGACCTTTTTGTTCACAGTATCGGGGGCAGCACCGATATTGTCGAAAAGGAAATGTATACCTTTCCGGACAAGGATGGAACGTCCCTCACGCTTCGCCCCGAAGGAACTGCCGGGGTTGTTCGCGCGTTTATCGAACGGGGGCTGAAAACCTATGAGGCCTCGCGAAAACTCTATTACATCGGGCCGATGTTTCGCCATGAGCGCCCTCAGGCCGGGCGGTTGCGGCAATTTCACCAGTTCGGAGTGGAATATGTCGGGAGTGCTGATCCATCCGCCGACGTCGAGGTTGTCACGCTACTCTGGAAATATTTTTCAGCGCTCCAGTTACCCGGACTCTCTTTGGAACTCAATTCACTGGGCCAACGTGCCGACCGTCAGGCCTACAAAGAGGAACTGGTTTCCTTTCTGAAAACCAAAGCGGACGGGCTGTGCGAAAATTGCCGGCGACGACTCGAGGCCAATCCTCTTCGAGCTTTGGATTGCAAGGTTCCAACCTGTCGTGAAGCCACGAAGGATGCTCCTTTTCTGACGGATTTTCTTTCCACTTCCTCTAAAGAGCACTTCGATCGAGTTTTACAGGGGTTACAAGCCTTAGCCGTTCCGTATTCGCTCAATCCCCGGCTCGTCAGGGGTCTGGATTATTACTCCATGACGACCTTCGAAGTCTCCAGTTCCGTGCTCGGAGCTCAAAACGCGATCGGGGCCGGCGGACGATACGATGGATTGTTTGAAACGTTGGGCGGCGTTTCCACCCCCGCAGTTGGGTTCGCCATCGGACTTGAGCGGGTCATATTGGCCCTTCCCGAATCAGCCCTGCCGGCCCCGGACCCATGGGTGTTTGTGGCAGCATTCGGAGAAAAAGGAAGACCAGCCGGTGAGACTCTCATTGATTCCCTGCGATCAAACCATATGAAAGCCGATACGGATTATAATGCTTCTACCTTGAAGACCCTGCTGCGTTCCGCAGACCGGCTCAATGCGCCCTATGTCGTGATCATCGGAGACGATGAAGTCGTGAATAACCACGTCATTCTCAGAAATATGGCAACGAAAGAGCAGGAGATTCATGCCTTGGATACCGCTTCATCAGCTATCCCTCAACGCCTCGGATTCCGCAAACACGTAGAAACATGAATTGACTTTTTAGGGTGTTGGGAATACGATTTTTTCTTTGTTTGTTTATACGTAGTGATGCTTACAATACCATCTCTTTTTTTAAGCTTTTCTATCTTCAGCATCAGAGTCCGTGCCTCATAGACAATGGGGCGATCTTCAACGGTTTTTCATCGATAAAATCCGGGTTATCGTTCCTTCCACGGCGAGAATCCGCTTGTCTTTTCAATTATGGGGCTTTCAATTCTCGTATTGATTCAGAGTAACCCCCTGGAAACCCATCGTCCGACCGAAGGCCTTCGTATCGCACTCGGTTTGTCAACAGGATCCCCTTCAGTCACGGTTGTTTTGCTCGGACAAGCGAGGATGCTCATCACTGAAGAGGTCGGTGATGTTGTCGATGCGGAAATTCTCGAACAACATCTCCCCGCGGTCCAGGAACTGGAATTGCCTATTGTGCTCCCTGAGGGGAGTCGTGAGGCTTTTCCCGTTGATCCGGATTTTTCCGTTCGAGAGGTTTCACAATCAGGAATCACATCGTTGCTCTGTCATGCTGACCGGGTTCTGGTGTTTTGAATCATGAGGAAGGTCCTCTTTCTATTATCGGCCGGATCAGAATCCTCCATGGAAGACCTTGTTAAAACGTCAGATTTTTCAGATTGTTCAGTCCAGGGGATTTTTCTGAAAGAGCGTTGTGAATCCGGTCAGTCGCTTCCTTTCCCGTGTTATATGCTTGCATCTACCGAAAAAGCGGCAGAATCCGGATATCCATTGATTCATTATCCTGACGTACTGAAGATGGTTTTCGAAGCTGAGACTATTATTTCCTGATCCCCTTAAAAGAAAAAATTCGTAGGAGTAGGAAGAGGAGTAGGAGCTGTGAATAAGGCATTTTCTTTATATCTCATTGATTACATTGATAAATAAGATGAAGAAATATATGGAGAAGTAGAGGGATAAGAGGTCAAGGACCTGTGATGAGTCTTGAAGAAAATGGTTGGCTAGTCGAGTGAAATAGGATAAACAGAATAATATTACTGAGAGAAGCTGATTTATTAACAGGTGTTGATAAACCTGTGAATAATTATAATGAAGAAGACTGAGCAACAGATATTGGGCATTTGGAATGAGGCCTTGGGCTTCATCCAGGCGAAAATGGGGGATGAAGTCATAGAAACATGGTTTCAGCCGACAAAATTAGGCAAATTGAATGGAACGAAAGCAATAATTGTCGTTCCCAACAAGTTTTTCGGGGAATGGCTGGGAAGAAATTATCGAGAGGTGATAGGGGAAGCCTTGCAAGCGGTTCGGCCCGGTGAAGAAGGAAAAGTCGACATAGAATTTATTGTCGGTGAGCCTTCATCACCCGTGGCTGGTGAGGGAGCAGGTAAATTACCGGCTGCTCCCCAGCAGACGCGGGTCCATCGCCAACTGCCGAATCCGAAATATACCTTTGAGAATTTTGTAGTCGGGTCCAGTAATCAGTTTGCCCATGCGGCAAGCTTGGCCGTGGCTGAGGCGCCCGCGCGCTCCTATAACCCATTCTTTATCTACGGGGGCGTAGGCTTGGGGAAAACACACCTTCTCAATTCCATCGGGAATTTCGTCATGCAGAAAGGTGAACTGAGGATTGCGTACGTGACGACGGAGCAGTTCACCAATGAAGTCATCAATTCGATCCGGTACGACAAGATGATGGACCTGCGCCGGCGCTATCGAAACATCGATATGCTCCTGATCGACGACATCCAGTTCCTCGCGGGTAAAGAGCGGACGCAGGAGGAATTTTTTCATACCTTTAACGCGCTGTATGAGGCCAGAAAACAGATCGTTTTATCGAGTGACCGGTTTCCGAAAGAGATGCCGTCGATGGAAGAGCGATTACGTTCACGATTCGAGTGGGGGTTAATCGCCGACCTGCAACCGCCCGACGTCGAAACCCGGATTGCGATCCTGCGAAAGAAATCAGAGGAAGAGGGCATTGTGATCGGCGACGACGTTATTCACCTTCTGGCCGAAGGATTAAAGAGCAATATACGCGAACTGGAAGGTGCGTTGACCCGTCTGGGAGCCTACAGCGCGCTGACCGGCCAGCCCATTATGGTGGATATGGTGAAAACCGTACTTCGTGACCTGCTGGGGAACAAAAAAAAGGTGATCACCCCGGAAGACGTGCAAGACGTGGTGGCGAAGAGTTTTCACGTCAAAGTCGCCGAGCTCAAATCCAAGCGCCGAACCAAAACCGTCGTTCATCCCCGGCAAATTGCCATGTACCTCTGCAGGGAACTCACGGACGCCTCGTTCCCGGAAATCGGACGCGAGTTCGGAGGAAAAGACCACACCACCATCATCCATGCATGTCGCCAGATAGAAAAAGCCCTGGAGAAAGACACCGACTTGCGAGCGACGCTGGACAACCTCAAAGACGAAATCGGAAAGGCATAACAGAAGGGAGTCTCTCATGCGAGTGACGGTGGAACGAGAAATCCTGTTGACGGCCCTCCATCGCGTCCAGGGTATCGTGGAAAAACGCAATACGATGCCCAGCTTGGCGAACGTCCTGCTGGAAGCGAAAAAGGATGGCCTGGAAGTTTCGGCGACGGATTTGGAACTCGGGATGCGGGGACTCTACAAAGCCACGGTCGAGGAACCCGGGTCGGTCACGTTCTCCGCCAGAAAGTTCTATGAAATTCTCAAAGAAATCACGGACCGGGAAGTCGCCATGACCGTCACGGAGGATTGCCTGGTTACCATTACGACTGCCCGCGGTGAATTCAAGGTCGTCGGGCTCCCCAGCAAGGATTTTCCGCCCCTGCCCGCCATTGAGCGGGACGGCCTCATTCCTTTACCCGGTACAGGCTTATTGCAACTCATTCGGAAGACCCTGTTTGCCGTCGGGGACAACGATACGCGGTACGTGCTCAATGGGTTGTTAGTCGTGGTCACGACTGTCGGCGGGACGCCGATGATCCGGTTGGTGGGAACTGACGGGCATCGATTGGCGATGGCGGAGCAAACTTTGGAAGCGGAGAAGAAGGAGTCCGCTGGTGCGCAAGAAGAAAAAGTGATCGTCCCGAAAAAGGCTGCGGCTGAAATTCGCCGCCTGCTGGAAGAGGATGAAGGCGAGCCGATGATCGGCTTTACCAAGAACATGTTGATCTTCAGAAAAAGCGGGCTGGTCCTCACGTCCCGGCTGATGGAAGGCAATTACCCCAACTACCAGCAGGTGATTCCCAAGGCGGGCAGCAAACAGATCACGGTAAACCGCGACGATCTCGAAGGGGCCCTGCGACGCGTCTCGGTGCTGTCCCAGAACAAGACCTATGCCGTTAAGCTCACGTTTTCAACGAAAGCGATCACACTCTTATCGAGTCATCCGGACATGGGCGAAGCGAATGAAGAGGTTCCCGCCAGTTTCAACGGCGAGGAATTTTCCGCCGGGTTCAATGCCCGGTACCTGCTTGACGTGTTGGGCGTCATGGGAAGCGAGACGGTCATGCTCAATATGGAAGCGTCCCTCAGCCCGTGTTTGATCCGGGAGAAGGACAACACCATGTTCAAAGCCGTCGTGATGCCCGTCAAAGTGTAAAGGTCATGTATACTGAAATAGCATGTTTCACGAGGAGATGAACCCTCAGCGCTTGCCAAACGAATCACCACCTGCCACAGGTTTTGATCCCTCCGGTTTTCCCGAAAACCCCGTCGAACAAAGCGGCTATGGTGCGGAGCAGATCCGTGTGCTTGAAGGCCTCGAAGCCGTTCGGAAACGGCCCGCGATGTACATCGGCAGCACGGGTCCGGATGGCCTGCACCATCTCGTGTACGAGGTCGTGGACAACAGTGTCGATGAACACATGGCAGGGTTTGGGGAAACGATCGAGGTTTCCCTGGAAATCGATGGCAGTATCACGGTCACGGATAACGGCCGCGGCATTCCCACGGGACTCCATCCCACCCAGCACAAGTCGGCGGCCGAAGTCGCCCTGACGGTCCTCCACGCGGGCGGAAAGTTTGAGCAGGGCGCCTACACCGTATCCGGGGGCCTCCATGGGGTCGGCATCTCCGTGGTCAATGCCTTGTCGGAATGGCTGGAACTGGAAATCTGGCAAAACGGTCAGGTCTTTGAACAGGCCTATGGCCGGGGAACTCCGGCCGCCCCGCTGCAGGTAACGGGCGTGACCAAAAAGCGGGGGACGAAAATTACGTTCAAACCCGACGAGACCATTTTCGAGACGATCGAGTGCAGTTTCGACGTACTGGCCCAACGCCTGCGGGAATTGGCCTTCCTCAATAAAGGTCTGTCGATCTCGCTCACCGATACCCGAAGACAAAAGGAGCAAGTCTTTTGTTACAAGGGCGGCATCGTCTCGTTCGTCGAACATTTGAATGAAGCCAAGACCCCGCTCCATAAACCGATTTTTATTTCCGTTGAAAAACCGGACGCCATTTTGGAAGTCGCGCTCCAGTACAACGACAGCTACGCCGAAAACCTCTTCTCCTTTGCCAACAACATCAATACGCGGGAAGGCGGCACGCACCTGATCGGGTTCAAGGCGGCCCTGACCAGGACGATCAATTCCTATGCCGGTGCGAACGACCTGCTGAAAAAGGACATGGACTCGCTCACGGGTGACGACGTGCGAGAAGGCCTGACGTCGGTGGTCAGCGTCAAAGTGCGGGCCCCGCAATTCGAGGGACAAACCAAGGCCAAGTTGGGCAACAGCGAAGTCAAAGGGATCGTCGAAATCGCCGTGAACGAGGGACTCGGGACGTATTTTGAAGAAAATCCCGCTGTGGCCAAACGGATCATCGGCAAAGCGGCGGATGCGGCCAGGGCGCGCGAAGCCGCCCGGAAGGCCAAGGATCTCATCCGCCGGAAAAGTACCCTGGATGGCGGATCACTGCCCGGGAAGCTCGCGGATTGCTCGGAAAAGGATCCGGCCTTGAGTGAATTGTTCATTGTCGAAGGGGATTCAGCCGGCGGGTCGGCGAAGCAGGGCCGCGACCGGAAATTTCAAGCCATCCTTCCGCTGAAAGGAAAAATCCTCAACGTCGAAAAAGCGCGGTTTGACAAGATGCTGTCGAGCGAAGAGATTCGCACGCTCATCATGGCCCTGGGCACGGGCATCGGTCGCAAGCGGGATGACGCGGAAAAAGGCAAGGATGACAAGGAAGCCTTCGATCTGAACCGCGCCCGGTACCACAAAATCATTTTGATGACGGATGCGGACGTCGATGGAAGCCATATCCGAACGCTCCTTCTCACGTTCCTGTTTCGCCAGATGCATGAATTGATCGACCGGGGCTATATCTACATCGCGCAGCCCCCGCTCTTTAAGGTGAAAAAAGGCAAAACCGAACATTATCTGAAAGATGAACAGGCCCTGAACGACTACCTCGCCGAACTGGCCGGACAAGCCGTGGCCGTCTATGTGGACAGTCATCACGAGTTTATCAGCGGACAGACGCTCAACCCTGTCTTGAGAAAAATGATCGAGTTCGAGGGGCTGCTGGCAAGACTGGGCCGAAAAAAACAGAGCTCCGGCCTGTTACGCGCGTTTGTAGACGAGCCGGCCTTGGGACGCGAACTCTTAAGAGACCGGCCGGCCGTCCGGGAGTTGATCGAGCGGGTGAAAGAGCGCTTGTCCATGGCCTATCCGGAGGCCGCGGTCCACGTGGACTTAATGGAAGATGAAGAACATCAATCCAACAAGATCGTCTGCCGGATGCCGACGAACGGCGTGGTGTCAACGCTCGAGGTGAACCATGACCTGGTGGGCTCCGCGGATTTTCGGGAACTGCAGAAATTGGCACCCAATGCGATCGGGTTGGGCCGTCCCCGGTATCGTATGAAAGTGAATGATACGGAAACCACGTTTGCCTCCACGGATGAACTCGTCCGGGAGATCCTGGAGGTGGGGAAAAAGGGGTTGAATCTCCAGCGCTATAAAGGCCTGGGGGAAATGAATCCCCTGCAATTGTGGGAAACCACCATGAACCCCGAGACGCGGTCCCTGCTACAGGTGAAACTCGAAGACATGACGGGAGTTGACGAGATTTTCACCATTCTCATGGGTGACGAAGTCGAGCCGCGACGTCATTTCATCCAGCAACACGCATTGGAAGTCCGCCGGTTGGACGTGTAGTCACCAGAAACCCCGATCCTCCTACCCACGATGCCCGCCGAAGAACGTTTCACCCAAGTCGCCATCGAAGACGAGATGCGCCTGTCGTACATGGATTACGCCATGAGCGTGATCGTCGGCCGCGCCTTGCCGGACGTCCGTGACGGGCTGAAACCCGTGCACCGGCGCATCCTGTACGGCATGAACCAAATGGGGTTGGCGCACAACCGGGCCTACCGCAAGTCGGCCAAGATCGTGGGCGAAATCATGGGGAATTATCATCCCCATGGCGATTCTGCGATTTACGATACGCAGGTGCGCATGGCCCAAGACTTCAACATGCGCTATACCCTGGTGGACGGCCAGGGGAATTACGGGTCGGTGGATGGTGACCCGCCGGCCGCCATGCGTTACACCGAAGCGCGGCTCACGAAGTTGGCCGGTGAAATGCTGGCGGACATCGACCGGGAAACCGTGGATTTCGGTCCGACGTATGATGAATCGGACGTCGAACCGCTGGTGCTACCGGCCAAAGCCCCCAACCTGTTGATCAACGGCGCTGGCGGGATCGCCGTGGGCTACGCCACCAACATTCCCACGCATAATCTCGGCGAAGTCCTCACCGCCCTGATCCACCTCCTTGAGAATCCCGGGGCGTCGATTGCGGACTTGATGGACATGATCCCGGGTCCAGATTTTCCCACGGCCGGATTCATCTATGGCACGCAAGGGATCAGAGACGCCTATGAACACGGGCGGGGGCTGTTGACCATCCGCGCCAAAACGCACGTGGAAACCGATGAGAAGCGGGACCGGCCGAGCATCATCGTGACCGAAATTCCCTATCAGGTGAACAAGGCCAAGCTGCTGGAGAAAATTGCCGAGTTGGTGCAGGACAAACGCGTGGAAGGCATTTCCGACATTCGGGATGAATCAGACCGGGACGGCATCCGCGTGGTGATCGAACTCAAGAAAGGCGAGCTTCCGCCCGTCATCCTGAACCAGTTGTACAAGCATACCCAACTTCAGAATACATTCGGCGTCATCATGCTCGCGCTCGTGAATAACCGGCCCGAGATTTTGAATCTCAAAAGAATCCTGGTGGCCTTTCTTGAGCACCGGCGCGAAGTAGTCATCCGGCGAACCGCTTACGAGTTACGGAAAGCTCAGGAACGCGCGCATATCCTGGAAGGCCTCACCGTGGCATTGTCGCATTTGGATGACGTGATTGCGTTGATTCGCGCGGCGGCGTCGCCCGACGAGGCCCGGACGGGCCTTACACAACAATTCCCGTTGTCGGAGATTCAGGCTCAGGCCATCCTGGACATGCGGCTCCAACGGTTGACGCAACTCGAACAACGCAAGCTCTCGGAAGAATATGAGGAACTGAAAGCCAGGATCGCCTCGCTGCAGGCCATCTTGGGTTCGGAGGATCTGGTCAAACAGGTTATCAAGGACGAGCTGACCGAACTCAAGGCCGCGTATCAGGATGAACGCCGCACCCAAATCATTCCGCAGGAAGCCGAGATCAACATCGAGGACTTGATTGCGGATGAAGAAATGGCGGTGAGCATTTCCCATGAAGGCTACATCAAACGTCATCCCGTGTCCGAATACCGGGCGCAACGTCGCGGGGGCAAAGGCAAGATCGGCATGGGAGTCAAAGAAGAGGATTTCGTCGAGAAGATTTTCACGGCCTCGACGCATGATTACATCCTGTTCTTTAGCGATGCGGGGAAAGTGTATTGGCTCAAATTGCATGAACTGCCCGAAGCCAGCCGGACGAGCAAAGGCAAAGCCATGGTGAACCTGTTGGCCCTGGGCCCGGATGAACGGGTAACCACCACGCTGCCGGTTCGGGAATTCCCCGATGACTGGTACGTCGTGATGGCGACCCGTATGGGCTATATCAAGAAAACAAAACTCTCCGCCTTCGGGAACCCCCGGCAGGGCGGGATCATCGCCCTGACCTTGGAGGAAGGCGACAAGCTCATTGGCGTGGAAATCACCAACGGCCGCAGCGACATCATGCTGGGCACCAGGCAAGGACTGGTCATCCGGTTTGGAGAACAGGACGTCCGGCCGGTGGGCCGGACGGCTCGGGGGGTCCGGGGCATTCGCCTGGACGACACCAACCACGTCATCGGGATGGTCATTATCCAGCCCGAGGCCGAGGCCTCGATCCTGACGGTAACCGAAAAGGGATTCGGAAAGCGGACCGTCGCCACCGAATACCGGACGCAAGGTCGGGCGGGACGGGGGCTGATCAGCATCAAAGTCAACGAGAGAAACGGGTCGGCCGTCTCCTTCCATCAGGTCAAGGAAACCGATGAGATCATGATCATGACGTCCGAAGGAAAGATCCTCAGGACCAAGGTCGAGGCTCTCCGGGACATTGGGCGCAATGCACAAGGGGTGCGCCTCATCGACATGGAAGAGACCGACCGCGTCGTGGACGTGGCGAAACTCGCGGAAAGCAGCGAGGACGACGGAAGCGAAGAGAGCAACGGCACCGGTCACGCGGCAGAGACGACCGGGCTTTCATAACGGGATGCGGCCGTGTCTCTCTGTCATCCTTGGTCCATCTGGGGTTCAGCGCCTTTGCCTTTTGCATTCGTAGCCGCGCGATCTTATCGCGCGTTTCCCCCTCTCCCTGGAAGAGGGGGCGTCCTTCGTTATTCCCATGCCCAAAAAGCCCTTCGACCCCGTCGTTAAGATAGGACTCACGGTGTTACTGGGCGGCCTGACGCTGATTGGGGGAGGCATGTTCCTGTCCAGGCCCGACCGCACCATCCCACCCTTCAGCATCGGCAGCCAGGAAGGCACGGTGGTGGCCGTGCATGTGCCGGCATGGACCAGCGACCCGGAGATTAAAACCCTCATCCATCGGTTCCAAAAAGTCGGCCGGACCGACCATGATTTCCGGTCCATGAAAGTGCGTCCCACAACTCCGGACGATCCGGCCACGCTCTATCGGGAAGTCGTCCTCTACATCTTTTCCGATCCTCAGTGGACACAACCGGAAACCCTCCATCGCTACCTGGCGACACGTGCCGCAGCGGAAGCCGGGCCACGGACCGGTGGCGTAGAAGCCGGGTTTCGCCGCGAGTTCCAGCGCTCGGCCCGCGCCGGGTTTATCTACAGCCAAGGCCGGACCAAAGGCTGGCTCGGCCCCATTCCCGACCCATCAATCCCCGAACAACGCCAGAACATTCAAATCCTGTTCAACGACCTCGTTCCGCCCCCGTCCTAGCTATTTCTTTTCCCATCCTTTGGTGTAGGGACAGGCCTGCGTGCCTGTCCGTGGGGAGGTAGCGCGTAGTCATTTTTCCGTCATCCCCGACCAGATCGGGGATCCAGTGTCTTCATCTTTGTCTTCGTAGCTGTGGTATCCCATGCCGCCCTTCCCTGCTGTATCATCTCCACGCAAGCGGGGAATCAGGCTCTACTTGCCCCTTCTCGGACGGCATGCCATCATTTTGCTATCACATGGAACGTCATCGAACGGATTAGTGAGAGAAACATGGCACAACTTCTGATTCGGCAACTGAATGACAAATTGGTAGAACGATTAAAGAAACGGGCCAAAGACCATGGCCGGTCGTTGCAATCGGAAGTCAAGACCATTCTGGAAGAAGCGGCCCCCGACTATGAAGGCGCATGGAAACGGATTGCGAAGTTGAGGAAAGCCTTCGAACGGGCAGGCAGAACGTTCAATGACAGTATGCCCCTCATTCGAGAGGCTCGGGGTCGGTAACCCGCTACGTGATGGATGCGAGTGTTGGAATCAAGTGGTTTCTTCCTGAAATTCACTCGGAATCGCCAGCGCGATAAACGGTGATAGAGAAGCACGGAAACGCTGAAAACGAACCATGGATGATGAAAACATGGCCCAATCGTACACGGCACTTATCCAACAACGTAAGGATTGGTGGATTGGCTGGATAGAAAAGATCCCCGGTGTGAATTGTCAAGAAAAGACAAGAGAAGAGAAGAATTGCTGGATACCCTCCGCGTCACACTTGTCGAAGCCTTGGAATTCAATCAACAGCACGCTATTTCGGGTTTTGCCCCGACGACAGTGCCCGGGCAATGACTCTGGTGAGCGAATCCCGTAGTTCGTCGTCATTGACGGATTGAGTGGATTCGCGGGCTGTCTTGTGCGCCTCGGCGGAAACAGAAACCTGCTCGGCGGGGCCGTCGGCGTCATCTTCGCGGAGTTCCGGTAATTCACCGATCCGGAAAATAATATCCTCCAACTGGAGTTCTCCCATCTGCGCTTGAATGTTCTCCATTAACGTGGCTTTGAGATAGAGGAGCTGGTGTAGCCACACGGAATTGTCCACGGCCACGTGCAGTTTTCGAAACTTGATCCGGGTCGGCCAGGTATGGGCCGCCACGACCTCGCCCACGAGCCCTTTCCATTGTTTTTGGAGACGATACTCCCAGAGGCGCGCCGCAAACCCATGGCTTTGAGAAATTTCCTCGATGAGTGACTTGGAGGAGGAAAAGGCGTGCATGGAATGGTATTCTAGGCTGTGCGTGGAAGAGGGTCAATTGATGACTGGAACGACACTGGGGAATGTCTCTTTCTCGAAGGAGCCGGTAAAACTGCATGTCTCAGGATCCGACGACGAAACTGATCGGGAGCAATCGCAAGGCGTTTCACGACTATGCGATTGAGGAAAAGGTCGAGGCCGGGCTGATCCTGAAAGGGACCGAAGTGAAGTCACTCCGGGAGGGCCGGGTCAACTTGCGCGAGGCCTATGCCACGGTGGCCGAGGGGAAAGCGATCCTGCATAATTGTCACATCGGCGAATACAGTCATGGGAATATCACGAACCATGACCCCTTGCGGTCCCGCGGGTTGTTGTTGCACAAAAAGGAAATCCAAAAATTGACTGCGAAAATTCAGCAGAAAGGCCTGACGTTGGTGCCCCTCCGCATGTATTTCAATCAACGCGGGATCGCCAAGGTCGAATTGGGAGTCGCGCGCGGGAAGAAACACTACGACCGCCGGGAAGCCGTGAAACAACGTGAGGCCGGGCGTGAAATGCAACGAGCCATGAAACGCGAAACCGGGAAACCTTGAGGCCTGCGCGGCCGTCTGTGATCTGAGCATGAAGATTCTGTCAGCGGATTTTGTCAAGAGCTGTATGAAGCCGGCCCACTATCCTCGCGAGCACCTGCCCGAGGTGGCCTTCGTGGGACGTTCCAACGTGGGCAAATCGTCGGCGATCAATTCATTGTTGAATCGCAAGGGTATCGCCAAGGTCAGCACGACTCCGGGGAAGACGCAAACGCTCAATTTTTTCCGGATCCTCACGAGTGACAAGACGTGGTCCCCGATCCACTTCGTGGATTTGCCGGGTTACGGCTATGCTAAAGCCGCCCGGTCGGTGCGTGAACAATGGGGGCCGATGATCGAGCGCTATCTGAAAGACCGGGCTCAATTATGCGCGATCGTGCAATTGGTCGACGTGCGAGGGGTCGAAGCTCATGACGTGACGACACTGGAATGGCTGACCCATCTCGGGTATCGACCAATCGTGGTGGTGACAAAGATCGACAAACTGTCTCGCGGCCGGCGCCGGCAGGCCCTCTTGCACGTGTGCCAAACCCTGGGCGTGGAACATGATGAAGCGGTGGTGGGGTATTCCTCAAAAACGAATGAAGGCCGGCATGAACTCTGGAACGTATTGAGAGCGCGTTATGAATCATGGAACGATCTTTCGCACCCTGAGTGACATGTCGATGCGCAAAATTGCATCAAAATAATACTAAATATGTGACAATAATATCATAAAGTGATGCAGTAATACATCAAAATGCATTAAATGCGCACATCAATGATGTGGCCTTAAAACCGGATTTCGATATAGGCCCGGTCTTTCAACGATGATATCCACTTCTCATGGGATTCCTGGATCTTCTCCTGAAACAACCGGTTCGCAATCGCGTCTTTCACTTTCTCAAACGGTTGCGTGATTCCCGGACGGTTTTCTTCAAGCCGGAGAATATGGATCCCGATTTCCGTTTCAATCAAGGGGCTGATTTCCCCCGGGCTGAGCTTGTCCAAGGCTTCACCCAACGGGGCCAGAAGTTCGTCTTTCGTGACGAAACCCAAATCGCCCCCCATCACGCTCTCTGATCCATCGGAAAACAATTCAGCCAATTTCTCGAAACTCGTGCCTTCCTTGAACTGACTCATGAGGATTTCCGCCCGCGTTCTCAGTGTCTCCCGGTCTTCATCCAGCTTCGGGAGCAGGAGAATCTGCCGGATGTGGTGTGTGCCGGGAGCCGTAAAGCGCGGTTGTTGCTCTTTAAAGTAGGCGCGAACCTCTTCAGGTACGACGACGATCCCTCGACGAACTTCGATATCCCTGATTCGGCGGGCCATCAATTCTTCCCGAAGGACGTCCTTTGATTGAGTGGCCGCCGGCGGGAACCCGGCGGGGTTTCTGCGCATCTGTTCCCAGGCCTGGTCCACCTCTTCATCGCTGACGGAAATGCTCTTGGCCTTGGCCTCCTGGAGCAGGAGCTTTCGTTCGATCAACAGATTCAAGACTGCCAGGCGTTTCTGAGAGAAACGCTCCTTGAGTTCATCGCCTTCATAACGAGCTTTCAAGCGAAAGAATTCATCACCCATTTCCGCTTGAAGCTCTGAAACCGTAATGATCTCCGTGTTGACGATGGCGGCGATCCCATCAGTAAGCGCCCTTCCTTCACCGTTCGGCGTCGGGGATTGAGCAGATGCAACGGGAACGAGGCACGTGAGCACGCATAAAGCCATGAGCAGGAGGGCCGTTGTCCCTGACGTGCGTCGGCATGGCGAGTGACGGGATGATGAACCGGGTTGGTGATGGTCGTGGATCATGAGCGTGAAGGCATCAAGGCGTCCGAAGAAGCATCCAACAGGCCGTTCAACATGGTCGTCAGGACCGAGACCACGGCTGGCCAATCATCGAGGTCCATGGGTACGGCAAAGGAGACGGGGGAGAGGAATTGGAGCCGGTTTTCCGAATACCGGATGAGCCAATCGAGACTCGGTTGCGCAATCGTGGCGTTGGGGGCAAAGGTCACGGTCACGGTGCCATTCGCGGCGTCCAGCGACTCCACGTTCAGTTTTTTGGCGAGCAGGCGAATTTGCATGACTTGAAACAACTGTTCGACCGGTTCGGGCGGCGTTCCATACCGGTCCTGCGTCTCCCCATGCAGCAGCGCGAGGTCGCCGACCGTCTGGCTGGCGGAGAGGCGCTTATATAAAGACAAGCGTTGGTGGCCGTCCTCGACGTAGTCGTCCGGGATAAAGGCCGATACGGGCACGTGCAACGTGGGTTCGATCTCTTCTTCAACGGCTTCGCCTTGCCGCTGTTGCATGGCTCGTTCCACCATCTGCATATACAGATCAAAGCCCACCGCGGCAATGTTGCCGGACTGTTGTTTGCCGAGCAGGTTGCCGGCGCCGCGAATTTCCAGGTCCGCGGCGGCAATGCGAAACCCCGACCCCAAGTCCGCAAATTCCTGAATGGCCAGCAGCCGTCGTTGGGCATCGGTACCCAGGATTTCTTCATTGGGGAAAAAGAAATAGGCATAGGCTTGGTCGCCGGCGCGCCCCACGCGCCCCCGCAGTTGATAGAGTTGCGCCAGGCCGAAGGTATCCGCCCGGTCCACCAGGATGGTATTGGCGCGCGGCACGTCCAGCCCCGATTGAATGATCGAGGTCGCAACCAGGATATCCGCTTCACCGTGAAAGAACTTGAGCATGACGCCTTCGAGCACGTGTTCGTTCATTTGCCCATGGGCCATAACCAGCCGGGCTTCAGGTACGAGTTCCCGCAGCCAGCCGGCCGTCCGCTCGATGGTTTCGACCCGGTTGTGCACGTAGAACACCTGTCCCTGTCTCGCCAGTTCCCGGCGGACCGCCTCGCGGATCAGGTTGGGATTAAACCTGACGACCTGGGTGCGAATGGCCAGGCGGCCGGGCGGGGGCGTGTCGATAACCGACAGATCCCGGACTCCGGAAAAGGCCATTTGCAGCGTGCGCGGGATGGGAGTCGCCGTAAGCGTCAACACGTCCACTTGCGTGCGCATTTGTTTCAGGCGTTCTTTATGGCGAACGCCAAACCACTGCTCTTCGTCGATAATGACCAATCCCAGGTTCTTGAAGCGCACGTTCTTGTGAAGGAGCCGGTGGGTGCCAATGACGACGTCCACGACGCCCGAGGCGAGATCGGATAACACCGCCTTGACCTCTTTGGGGGTTTGAAACCGTGAGAGCGTCGCCACGTGAATGGGAAACGGCGCGAAGCGGCGTGTAAACGTTTCGGAATGTTGTTGCGCCAGCAGGGTGGTGGGCACCAGCACCGCCACCTGCCGGTTATCCTGGACGGCCTGGAACGCCGCGCGCATCGCCACTTCGGTTTTGCCATACCCGACGTCCCCGCACACCAGCCGGTCCATGGGTTTGGGCAGTAGGAGGTCCCGTTGAATGTCGTCGATCGCTTTGATCTGATCGGGAGTTTCTTCATAATCGAACGCCGCATCGAATTCATGGGCCAAGGAGCTGTCCTGCTGGTACGGTTGGCGACTGACGACTTCCCGGTTGGCATATAAATCGACGAGTTCGTCGGTCATGTCCTCAATGGCTTTCTTGACGCGCGCCTTGGTCTTGCCCCACGCGGTGCCTCCCAATTTGTCGAGAGTCGGAGCCACGTGGTCGCTGCCCCGAAATTTCTGGACCTGGTTCAACCGGTCCAGCGGCACATAGAGCGTGTCCCGTCCTGCAAATTCCAGGATGAGATAGTCGCTTTCAAAGTCTTGAACGGACAAGCGCCGAAGTCCCTTGTACCGGCTGATGCCATGCTGGACGTGGACCACGTAGTCGCCGGAGTTCAGATCCTCCAACGAGGAGAGGAAGGTTGCGGTCTTGCTTTTGGGTTGGGGGCGATGCCGCGAGATTTTGGCGAAAATATCGTCTTCGGTAATCACGGCAAACGGCAACGACGGCGCCACAAACCCCGACGAAAGAAACCCTTGCAGAATAGAGAACGGTAAGCGTACCGAAGGATCGAACGCGTGCGAGAAGGGGTGCTGTTCCGTCGCGGGTGCCTGGTGTTCGGCAAAGAGCCCCGACAAGCGCCCGACTTGTCCGGAGGATCGGACCACGACGATCACGGGCCCGTCACGGCGAAGCCGTTCCAGGATCGACAGGGTCTCGGTAAAGGACGTTCCGCGGAGCCCCAAGCCCACGCTCTTGGCCGACTGGCATGGAAGGGTGATGACCGGATTCCACGCGCCGTCGGCGGGCGCGACCACGTCAAACGCCAAAAGCGGACCCTCGGAAAGGAACGGCAGGAACTCATCCCAGACACCCGCCTGGTAGGAAGGGTCCGGATACGGCAAGGCAGGGTTCGCCGTGTCGTGTTCTTCCCATGCCGCGTGCAAGCGTTCTGCCCACTCTCGTGCGTGCTGCGCCAAGACGATGGGACGGTCCATGACGACGAACGGCGAAGCCGGAAAATAATCCAGCAGGGTGGCCATGGATGGGTGAAAGTCCGGCAATCGCCACTCGGCATCCGGCGGGGTCTCGACCAGCGAATGGTCGGATTCGTCATCCGGGAGCAGGTATTCCCGGGCGGGAAGGAGCACTGCGGAGAGAACCGACTCGGTGGATTCCTGTGTGCCCGGATCAAACCGCCGGGTGGACTCCACGGTATCACCTAAAAACTCGATCCGGTAGGGTTCCGTGGCGCCGGTCGAAAAGATATCCACGATGCCGCCTCGAACGCTGAATTCTCCGGGGATGTCCACCGCGGAAACCCGCCGGTAGCCGGTCCGCAGCAAATGGCGAAGCAACGATTCCCGCTCGATGACGCTGCCCACTTTGAGCGTCAAACAGGCTTGCGTGAATACGGACTGGGGAATGAGGTACTGCAAGGCGGCCTGTGGCGTCGTGATGACCACCGTGGGGCGATGGGTTTGAAGCTGAAACAAGGTCCGCATCCGTTGCGTGATGAGATCGATGGATGGGGCTACGGCTTCATACGGGGCTTGGCCCCGGTCCGGGAAAAAGGCCAGAGATTCGGCAGACAGGTTGAACAAGTCAAAGAAAAACGCCATATCTTGGCATAACGATTCCGCCTCTTCCTGGGTTGGTGTCAGAATAAGCAAATGCTGGGGGATGATTCTTTCATGTAGCGGGGCGGAGGCAGAAGCCTCGTTGGCCGGTGCGCTCAGCAGACTCAGGATAAACGCAAGGCCGGAGCCATGGGGCCCAAGCACCAACGGTTGAGCCCCTGGGGTGGTCAGGGCCTCAAACAGGGGAGCCAGAATTTGGTCACAGGATGCCTGGAACGGCTTGTTCATGCTGAAATTCTATGATACCTCATCTCATCCTGGCAAAATCCAGCCCGCCCTCTTCTGTCTGCTCCGGCAGCAGATTCCAATTGTGTAACGTATTGTACAAGCGGAAGACAACAGATAAAATTGTGCGCTCATGGATAAAAAAAGCCTAAGCGAGCGCGACATTTGTACCAAGTTCATCACCCCTGCCCTGTGCGACCAATTGAAGGCGATCCTGGCCGAAGCATTGTTGCGATAGAGGTGCAGGTGACGTTCAGCCATCCGGAGCTTGCGGTGCGTGAGACGCTCCGGTTGATTTTTCCTTCATTCCTCCATATATTCAACCATGGAGGATTTATCGATGCCACTGAATATCAAAGACGCAGACACGCAAGCCTTGACCAAACGGCTCGCAAGCCTGACCGGAGAATCGTTAACCCAAGCCGTCAAACAAGCCGTCCAGGAAAGACTGGCGCAGGTGGAAAAGACCCGGCGTGCCATCCGGCTTGCCGATGAACTGGATCACATTGCTCTGCATTGCGCGAATCTGCCTCGCCGCGACAGGCGGAGTGCGGAACGGATCATCGGTTATGACAAACGAGGCCTTCCGGTCTGATGGTGGTCGACACATCGGCACTCATCGCCATCATGCAAAACGAACCGGAACGCCGCCGTTTCAATGAATTGATCGAAGCGGCGACAGCCACCTATGTCAGTGCCGCCACCCTGCTTGAGGCCCGGATGGTTCTGTTTGCCCGATCCGGCGACAGCGCAGTCCTGGCATTGGATGCCTTCCTTCTCAAGAGCCGGATGATCGTCATGGAGGTCTCTCCTCATATCGCCGACATCGCCTTCGATGCCTACCGGAGGTACGGGAAGGTCCGCGGTCGTGGAGCGGTCCTGAACTATGGTGATTGCTTTTCTTACGCCTTGGCCAAGCATTTGGCCGCCCCACTTCTGTTCAAGGGCGGTGACTTTTCGAAAACGGACATCCGGTCGGCCGCAGACGAGCGCACGGAGCATCATCGACCTGCGGACACGTAGCGGCGACTCCGTGCCCTCCGGCGACACGGATATCTGATCCCGGTCGAGGCTGGTCGGGCCACGCTCCGGCGCATTGCGCCGCCGGCTTGGCTGGAGATAGAGCAAATGCCTACAAACGCCGAAGGCGATGACTGAACACATACGGAAATGACGGAAAGAGGAAACAGCAGACTGTGGCTCCGTCACTCCGGCTACGGGTTTGGTCTCCAGGGGAATGGGCCCATCGAGTCATCCAATAGAATGCGCCACACGTTCATGGGCAACCATTCTTCATACATCCACCAGTCTTTATATTGAGGCAGCTTTACGGCATTGGGGATCTCCATCCAGTTCGTCCCTTTCTCAAATTCCGCGTAAATGGCGCCGCGTATGTCCTGAACGAATTGGATATACTCTCTCACTTCCTGTTTGCTACCCCCCAATAACGGCTGCGCTTTCCCGCTGTGCGCATAGAGCGCTTTGTCGAAATCCATTTGCTCGATTTCTTTGAGGGATCGCTCCCATTCCTTGACGTTGAAGTCCGGGACAATGTTGAACAGGACCGCGTTCGGGTCGACCAAGTCGGCAATATAGACGATTTTTTCTTTGGGCAGGAGAAACACGGTCATGCCCAGCCCATGATTCATGCCCAGGTAATGTAATTCCAGAACGGTACCGCCCAAGGTGAGCGCTTTTCGATCGCCTGCCCAGCTTTCGTCCGGCACCATCATGTCCGGACCCGGATTCGCCTTCATCCATCGATAGGCTTCCTCATGGGCCATCACAATCGCTCCGGCATCATGAAACACCTGACCGCCGCTCGCATGATCCCAGTGATTGTGACTGTGCAGGAGATACCGGATGGGCTGATCCGTGACGGCCTTGATGGTTTTGACCATATCCGTCGCATGGTTCGTATTCACCGATTCAATCGCGATGACTCCCTCATTCGTCACGACAAACATCGAAAAATAGGCATTCGCCGGGTTCCCAAAGCTATACACCCCCTTGCCTATCTCGGCGGTATGCGGGGGTAAGGTTTCAGCCAGAGCCGTAGCAGAGAACAGAATGGTCACCAGAACCATACCCAGAATATGTTTCATGTTCCTGACTCCTTCCGTGAAAGTGTGTGTGAATTGGTGAAATTATACCCGCTGCAACGGCGGTCGGAAAGTGGGTGACTGATGATCCTCACCATGTGCCGAAATGGTTTTTCCTCAACTCGCTATGGTACAGTGCGCTTCCGTCATTTCCGTCAGGCATGGCTTGCACTCACGAGAACGTGTTGACGCAACCGCAACAACCCCGTCCAGGCTCGTCCTGAAACAGAGTCCGGGAGTCGCACCACCAGTCCTATCGGCATGAAAACCGCAAACCGGCACGCGTGGGGAATGAGGCAACGAACCGGTCTGTATGCGGCGCCCGTGTTGGCGTTTCTGGTGTATCTCAACCCGTTTTCCGGTCTGCCTCCCTCGGCACATATCCTCTCAGCCGTTTTGGTATGGGTCGTGGTGAGTTGGGCCACGGAAGCCATTCCCCTGGCCGTGACGTCATTGATTGGTGCGGCGTTGTGTATTGCCTTGGGGTTGGGGTCGGCCAAGGCCGTGCTGGCGACGTTTGCCCATCCGATCGTCTTTCTCTTTATCGGCAGCTTCTTTTTGGCCGAAGCCTTTGTGGTGCATGGGCTGGACCGGCGGTTTGCCGTCTGGTTGTTGTCCCGAACGTGGATCGCGGCCAAGCCGGTCAGGATATTCGCAGCCATGGGATTGGCCACCGCCTTCCTGTCCATGTGGATCAGCAACACGGCGGCCGTGGCGATTATGGTGCCGATTGCACTTGGCCTCCTTGCGACGATTCGCGGGGTCCGGGAAGAGCCCGGCGCCCATGAGCCCGGGGTGCTTCTGTTCCTGGCCTATGGCTCGGCGGCCGGGGGGATTTCGACAATGATCGGCACGCCGCCGAATCTCATCGGCGTGGGTCTGCTGTCCCAGCAGGCGGGCATTTCCATCTCGTTTTTCGATTGGATGGCCATCGGGCTGCCGCTGGCAGGTGTGCTCTGGTTGGGCATTGCGACCGTACTTTTTTGGCTTCACCCGCTGCCCCAAACGCTCCCTGACCCGGACGGGCATCTTCAGAATCTTCGCGGGCAACAGGAAGGCTGGACTCGAGGCCAAAAGAATACCTGTTTCGTGTTGCTGTTGGCCATTGCGTGTTGGATCGGACCCGGGGTGTTGGGGATCATGTTGGGACGGGATGCTGATCTGGTGACGTTCATCAATGCCCGTCTGCCCAAGGAAATGGTGCCGATTTTTGCGGCGGGGCTGCTGTTTGTGCTGCCTGTCGATTTCAAGGCCGGGGAATTTACGTTGAAATGGACCCAGGCCGCAAACATTAACTGGGGTACGATCCTGTTATTCGGCGGAGGTTTGACGTTCGGACATCTGATGGTGCAAACCCACCTGGCCGAGATTATCGGCGAAACACTGGTGGCGTTGTTTGGGAGCAACACATTGTGGACTTTGACGGCCGTTGCCATTGGCATGGCGTTGATGATCACGGAAGTTGCGTCGAATACCGCATCGACGAGCATGCTCGTTCCCGTGGTCATCTCCATTGCCACCGCGGCCGGGGTTTCCCCGGTTCCCCCGACCCTGGGGATTTGTTTGGGGGCCAGCCTCGCGTTTATGATGCCGGTCGCGACCGCGCCGAATGCCATTGTCTACGGCACGGGCTTCGTCCCGCTTCCGAACATGCTGAGAGCCGGCGTGTTCTTGAATATCATCGGGGCCGTGCTCGTTTGGTTGACCCTCAGGCTCCTGTGTCCGTTGATGGGGTTCGCATGAAAGAAAAGCCTGTACGCCACTGCTTCGAAGGGTCACGGCCGTGTCACGAGTGAAGCATATCGTCGTGGTGGGCGATCCGGCAGGGAAGTCTTTCCAGCTCCGGCGGGATGGGGTAGCCGTTCACGTGGTGGCGGTGGAGAATCTCCAGCAGGTCAAGCAAGAGGCTCAAAAGGCGCCGATCGACGGGTTGGTGCTTTCGGAAAAGACGGCGAAGGAAAGCCTCAGTGACCTGCCGCACGTCGTCGACGTATCAAAAACGTTGATCATCTCAGCCCCGCCTTCCTTTCACGCGGCGTTGGATACCATGAAATGGTTGCTCGGCAAAGGTGATGGGAGGGAAGCCAAGCGCGGATTACGGACATTCCCGGATATGACCCTCGAAGATTACGTCGAGTTGAAGTTCGGTGAGTTTGTGCACACCATGAAGGCGAGTTCGGCCAAGGGTTTGCACGTGACTCTCATCCAGGCAATAGAACGGCCGTTGATCCAACATGCTCTTCATGAAACCAATGGGAACCAAGTCCAGGCCGCGCAGCTTCTGGGCATGAATCGTAACACCCTGCGCAAGAAAATCGTCGAATACCGCATCCCCGTGACCCGCCGTTCCCGCCAACAGATGGAATCCTCCTGACCATCTGATCCGCCGTCAGGAAAGCCTCATTCGACCCATCGGGGATTATAGAGAATAGTTGGCACCTTCTCTTTATTGTAGCCGTGCCATCTTATGCCGCGATTTTCCTGGCCACATGAGATGCTGGGGCTACCCAATAAGCCGATTTCTTGACAGGAGACGAGGCGCTCCTCTAGCATACCCGGTTCGTGATAGGCGCGTAGCTCAGGGGGAGAGCGCTACCTTGACACGGTAGAGGTCGGCGGTTCAATACCGCCCGCGCCTACCACCCTCTTCCTTCGAAGGCAGGCAGAGAACGGGAGATTTCAGGACTATGTCCGTTTCCACTGAAACCGAAAAAGTGCAGGGCGAATCCATCGAGATATCCTTGCCGGGGACCGGTACGAAAACTTTTCGATCCGGGATCACGGCGCGTGAGGCGTTGGAGGAGCTGACGGGGCCTCTTCCGTCTGAGGTGTTCGCCGTCAGGATTGACGGACAACCCGGTGACTTGGGTGCGCCCCTGACCAGAAGCGCCACGCTGGAACCCCTGACCTTTGAGTCGGAGGACGGGAAGGAAATTTACCGGCACAGTAGCACTCATATCATGGCCCAGGCCGTGAAAGACGTGTTTCCGTCGGCCAACCTGACGATCGGACCGGCCATACACGAGGGCTTCTATTACGACTTTTCCTTTGAACGGCCGTTCACGCCGGAAGATCTGGAAAAAATCGAGGCCCGGGCGCAGGAGATCATTCAAGAAAATTATTCCGTGCACCGCCTGGAAATGTCGAAGGAAGACGCGATCAAACTGTTTCGGGAAAAAGGGGAAGCTTTCAAGGTCGAAATTATCGAACAGATCGAGGATCACGTCGTCTCCCTCTACCAGCAGGGCAACTTCATCGACTTGTGCCGGGGTCCGCATGTGGGTTCAACCGGTCAGGTCAAAGCCTTCAAGTTGTTGAACGCCGCGGGCGCCTATTGGCGAGGTGATGAACGCAATCCGATGCTCCAGCGCATTTACGGGACCTCGTTTCCCGCGCCGGCTGACCTGGATGCCCATCTCCGGAAACTCGAAGAAATCAAACGCCGTGATCATCGGAAACTCGGCAAGGAACTGGATCTGTTCAGCAGCCCCGACGACACGGGGCCGGGCTTGATTCTCTGGCATCCCAAGGGAGCGTTGGTTCGGTTGCTGATCGAAAATTTCTGGCGCGACAGCCATGTGCAGAACGGCTACGAGTTGGTCTATTCCCCGCACGTGGCGCGGTTGGATTTGTGGAAGACCAGCGGGCACGTGGATTATTACAAGGAGAACATGTTCGCGCCCATGACCGTGGAGGCGGGGGAGTACCAGTTGAAGCCGATGAATTGCCCGTTTCACGTCATGGTCTACAAGTCGCACTTGCGCAGCTACCGGGAACTGCCCATTCGCTATGGTGAGTTGGGAACGGTCTATCGCTACGAGCGGTCAGGGGTGCTGCACGGCCTCATGCGGGTGCGGGGATTCACCCAGGATGATGCGCACATTTTCTGCCGCCCGGACCAGATCGAATCCGAAGTCGGAAAGGTCCTGGATTTCACGATGTTTGTTCTCCGGCGCTTCGGCTTTACGGAGTTCGCGCTGTATCTGTCCACGCGACCGGACAAAGCAGTCGGTTCCGTGGAAAAGTGGGACCAGGCCACGGAGGCCCTCGAAGCCGCGCTGAAGAGCAGCGGGTTTCCCTATGAGATTGACCCCGGTGAAGGCGTGTTTTACGGGCCGAAAATCGACCTGAAAATTCACGACGCGTTGGGACGGGCCTGGCAATGTTCGACAGTCCAGGTCGACTTCAATAATCCCGAACGGTTCGGGTTGTCCTATATCGGGGAAGATGGCGCGGCGCACCAACCGATCATGATTCACCGGGCGCTGATGGGATCCATCGAACGGTTTTTCGGCATTCTGATTGAACACTATGCCGGGGCCTTTCCGACGTGGCTCGCTCCGGTCCAGGCCATCGTGCTGCCCATTACGGACAAACAGGCGGAGTATGCGTCACAGGTGCGGGACCGCTTGGCAGGCGCAGGGTTGCGTGCCTCGATGGACTTGCGAAAAGAAAAAGTTGGGCTCAAAATCCGAGAAGCTGAAAAAGCCAAGGTCCCCTACATGCTTGTCGTGGGGGATCGGGAACGGGAGGCCGAATCGGTCTCCGTGCGAAAACGCAGTGGCACCAACGTGGGGACGCTACCGATCAGCGAGGTGATAGACCTGATTCGACAAGATATGCCGGCAGAACCATTGACCAGTTCATCTGTTCACTGATGGGTAGAACGGTTACTGCCAAACACCGCGTGAACCACCTGATCCGGGTGCCCGAAGTACGGGTGATCGGATCGGAAGGTGAACAGCTCGGGATCCTCAAGACGTCCGAGGCGCTCAAGCGGGCCCATGAGGGCGGGTTTGATCTGGTGGAGGTCGCGCCCACGAGCACGCCGCCGGTGTGCCGGATCATGGACTATGGAAAGTTCAAGTACGAACAAAGCAAGAAAGAACATAAGACACGCCAGCATCAGAAATCGACGCAGGTCAAAGAGATCAAGCTTCGTCCGCGAACGGACAAACATGACCTTGGAACCAAAGTTCGCCGGATAGTGGAGTTCCTGGAAGAAGGATTCAAAATCAAAGTGACGGTCATGTTTCGAGGCCGGGAAATGGCGAACCAGGAGTTGGGTCGGGCGGCTATGGGAAAGATTCGGGAAGAGCTCAAAGATGCGGGAACAATTGAAATGGAGCCCAGGATGGAAGGCCGTAACCTGTATATGATTGTCGCGCCCAAGAATTAAGGGGATGAACACATGGCACGTATGAAGTTAAAGAGTCATTCGGGAGCAGCGAAACGGTTTAAGCGTACGGGCAGCGGAAAATTCCTGAGGCGAAAAGCGGGACTGCGACATATCCTGACCACGAAAAACGCCAAACGGAAGAGTCGTCTGGGCGATACGGTGGTGGTTGCCAAACCGGATCAGGCCTCACTGGCCCGGCTCTTGCCCTATTCCTGATTTTTTTGAGTGGGCGAACACCGTAACGTGGTGTTTGGCCGGACGAAACGTTTATTCTCCGGGGCGTGAGGCAATCGCACAGCCGCCCGAGGGGGAGTAAAGGAACCTCTGATTGAATAATGCATGAAATCAGAGGTTCCTAATTCAATATAACGAAGGAGTTCAAAGTCATGCCACGTGTCAAAGGAGGCCCTCAAACCCGTCGCCGCAGAAAGAAGCGGCTGAAATTAGCCAAGGGGCAGTATGGGGGCAGAAGCAAACTGTTTCGGACCGCAACGGAATCAGTCGATAAAGGCCAGGTCTACGCGTACATCGGCCGGCGACATCGGAAAAGAGATTTTCGGCGACTGTGGATCGCCAGAATCTCGGCCGCGGTCAAAGCGCACGGATTATCGTACAGCCGGTTTATCCATGAGTTGGCCAAAGCCAACGTGACCTTGAACCGGAAAATGTTGTCGGAGATGGCCATTCACGATCCCGCAGGGTTTAAATCCCTCACGGACTTGGCCAAAGCCGCAGCCTGAACCCGCCTCATCGGTGACGAGGATGCCCGGTCGCTTCCTCGTCACCCGTCTCGATCCTGTCACAAATTTCTTGACCTTGAGTTTGGCCATAGCCTCTTTGGTGAGTATCACGCCGGAAGAAGCCCCGACTCTTTTCCCTGGTTACGAACCGTCGGTGCACAGCCAGTCTACGTCGAGTTCGAACGCTGAGATGGGGACGGAGATGCCCCAGTTCTCCAGGACTTCGGGGTGGAGTTCTCCGATCACTCCGACGGGGTGACCTTGGCAGAGAATGGTCCCTGCTCGTCCGTCGAGGAAGGATTCGTGACTCAGGGGCTCGAGTTCGTAGTCCTTCACCAGATAAAACATCAGCATGTCCAGGCAGGTGTGCACTTCGGAAAAGTTCGCATGGGGATGAGCAATGACGATCCCGAGTCGAATGGTGGTTCGTGACCCGAGTTCCTGGCTCGAATCGGGAATCGCGACTTCGCCGATTTCAAAAAGCCGGTGGGGATAAAACGCGCGCGGCGAGGCCGTCTCCACGCGCAACAGCGACGGCACAATCCAGGACCGAAGACAGGAGAAGCTTTGCGACATGACGTTGTCCACTTCTACCACTTGCTCGTCCTCCGGCAGTCTCATCCGTTCAACGAGCTCCTCGTGAGACAACAGAATATTGGAAAAGATCTCCTGGAATCCTTGCCCGACCATGTGTTCGCGAATGTAGTCGGACATCATTTCGAGAGCCGACAACGACCCCACGGTGAATTGGGCCGGCATCACCGGAACAAACGAGTCATACCCGCGGCTGATCGCCACGTCTTCCGCCACGTCCACCGGGTGCATGAGATCGTTGCGATAGTGCGGTAGGCGCACCGCGAGCGTATGGCGACTCGCTTTGACCTCATAGCCATAGGCGCACAAGGTTTGTTGCACGATTTCGGCGTCGATCGGGAGCCCGAGCGCGGATTCAATGGCTTTCAGCGGAATTTTCTGCACGGTGCTGATGTCGCAGGGGGTTCTGATCGACTTGCCCCATCCCGTATCATACGGATAGTGCACCTCGATCGGCTCGATGACGGCTCCCCGGTCCGCCAGATTCGTGGCAAAAATATTAAGGGTCAGAAGGACCATGCGCATGTCCGTGCCCGTGACTTCGACCAAGAGGTCTGAGTCACCGGCGTGCACCTGCCCAATGTCCTGGCTGTTGATGATGGGAGGAAAGGATAAAATCTGGCCTTCCGTATCCCACAATAAGGGCAGCAGGGGCTGGCCGGCGAGAATGGAGCCGTACTCCATGCCTTTGGGATGCACCGTCAGGATTTCCTGAAGCGTGAGTTTTTCGGAAAAGCCAAGGGGCGTGAACCGGGCTTCCGCGGGTTTCACCAACCCATAGGTCACGGGGAAGTGGATCCGGGGAAGACGGTACAACCCCACCGACACGGTTTTGCGTTTATGCCCGTACAGGTCGGCCAGTTTCTCCTGTACCTGGATGAGCTGTGCCAGGCTTTCCTCGGTGACGGCATACCCCGTGGCCGTACAGGCTGCCACGTACGGTCGCACCTGGTCGAGTCCCTCGGCCACCAGGATACGCCGTTTGGGCTTGGTCTTGGCGTGCAGAAAAGGATAGGCCAGTGGCGATTCCTGTAACTTGATCCGAATCTGCCGGGTGATCCCTTCCACGCTCCACAGGTCCGGCCGGTTGCTGTCCTGAAGTTCAACCCGAATCTCGCCGGTGGCATGGGTCACGTCCTTCAATTCCCCTTTGACCAATGGCAGCCACGACTCGAGTTGTTCAGGCGGAACCGCTTGACCGAGCAACGCTTCGAAATCTTTCTGAAAGAAGGAAATGGTGGGCATTTAGGCAAACCGCCCGCGCAAGGTGCGAACTTTTTCAAGGTCCACGGAAAAAAGTTCACGAATATCATGGATGCCCAGGGCCACCATGGCCATACGATCCAGGCCCAAGCCCCACGCGATCACGGGCACCGTGACTCCCAGGGGCTGGGTCACTTCGGGCCGGAACAAGCCCGCGCCGCCCAGTTCCATCCAGCCGAGTTTCGGATGACGGACGTGCAGTTCGACGGACGGTTCCGTAAAGGGAAAATAGGCCGGGAAGAACTTGCTCTCCTGCGCCTGCGCCATTTCTTTGGCAAAGATGGTGAGCAGACCCAGCAGCGTGCGAAAATTGATCTCTTCGCCCAGCACGATCCCTTCGATCTGAAAGAAATCCGTGGCATGCGTGGCATCCACTTGGTCATACCGAAAACACCGGGCCATCGAGAAATATTTGCCCGGTACCAGGGGATTCGACGCCAGGGTGCGAGCCGACACGGCCGTGCCTTGGCTTCGCAGAATCAAGCGCCGCGCCCGTTCCGTGTCATAGCGGTAACCCCATCCGCTTGAACCGGTGGTCCCGCCGGTCTCATGGGTGGCGGCCACTTGAGAGAGAAACGGTTCGGCGACCGTCTTTGCATGGGTCGGGGTCTTCACGAAGTACACGTCGTGAATGGCTCGTGCCGGATGGAATTGCGGCATATACAGGGCATCCATGTCCCAGAATTCGGTTTCGACCAGGGGACCTCGCATCTCCTGAAAGCCCATGCCGACCAATTTGTATTTGACCAGGTCCAGAAATTCCCTATACGGATGCCGCCGTCCCGGCGCGACCCGCGGGGGTCTCAGGGTAATGGTGTATTTCCGGAAATGCTTGCTCCGCCATGAGCCGTCCTTGAGCATGTCGGGCGTCAGTTGGGAGACTTCTTCCACGGAGCCGGCATGACAGCGTTTCGCGACGGCCTTTCCCGTCTTGGTCAGGATGTATTCGCGTTGCATCCGTTCCTCGATCCGAAATGGTTCCTGGGCACTGCCCCGTTTGACTGCGTATTGGCGCAAGAGGATTTGTTGGTCCGGCGAAAAGGAGAGTAACGCTTGGCGGCTCTTCTTCAACTCGTGAAGGAGCCCGCGCAGCTTCTCGACAGTGGGGCTCGGCGTCTCCGTGGGTTCTATGCGGCCGCCGGCTCCCAAGACGATGGCCCCCTCTTTTTTGAGCAGGCCAAAGGCCCGGCTCAGCTCGGTGGGGGGGAACGCATTCAGGCCCTGCAATTCTTTCACGGTGAACGGCCGGTCTTCCTCGGCTCCTTGCTTGCACGTCCTGATGATCCACTCGGGTGGAGACCCGTCAGCCAGGTACCGGTGCCCGACTTCCGTCAACCCCACCCAGGCCGTGACGACTTCGGAATGGATACCGGCCAGTTTTTTGGCTTGAAGCCACCCCAGGGCCATGCTGACCTGAGACGGCTCTAATTGGGAGAGTTCCTGTAAAACTGAATCAGAGACCGGCGTATCGGCGGATTGGCTGAACGCCGCCAGCAGGTTGATTTCGAGAGGATGCAAACTGTCATACACTGCCGAGGTTTGCATGGGACTTAGTGCGGTTGGAGTTCCCGGGCAACGGTGCGGAACGCGGCAATCGTATCGGTATAATTCGGACTGCGAAATATCGCCGACCCCGCGACCAGGACGTCGGCCCCGGCTTTGAGCACGGCCCCGGCGTTCTCGACTTTGATGCCGCCGTCCACTTCAAGCAGGGCGTGGCTGTCGGTACGATCGATGAGTTGTCTGGCTCGCCGGATTTTATCCAAACAGGCGGGGATAAAGCTCTGACCGCCGAACCCCGGATTCACCGACATGATCAGCACCAGGTCAACGTCCGCGACGACTTCTTCGAGGGTGTTCAAGGAAGTCGACGGGTTGAGCGTGACTCCGGCCTTGACCCCAAGCTCTTTGATGCATTGAATGGTGCGGTGCAGATGGGGACAGGTTTCCGTATGCACCGTAAGGTAGTTGGCTCCGGCTTGGGCAAAGTCGCCGATGACGGAATCAGGATTCGTGACCATGAGATGAACGTCGAGGGGGAGCGCGGTGACTTTTCGAAGCGATTCGACGATGGGAGGCCCGATCGTCAGATTCGGAACGAAGTGCCCGTCCATCACGTCCACGTGTAGCAAGTCGGCCCCCGCGGCTTCCACCGCGGCGATTTCGTCGCCCAGGTGTGCAAAGTCGGCGGAGAGAATCGAAGGGGCAATGTGTACGGTCGTGGAACTCATCTTCTACGTTCGTCGAAGTCGTGCGGCAAAAAATCCATCCATATTGTCACGGAAACTGGACGTGAGGAAATCGCCGTCCGGATTCGTCAAAGAATGCGCGTGGGGAGGAAGCCAACGTGCCGACGACTCATGGCAAAATTCCGGGTGGTCCTGGCAAAAACGAGAAACGACCTGTGTGGTTTCCTCAGGCTCCGTTGAGCACGCACTATAGACCAAGACTCCGCCCGTTCTCAAGTAGGGAGCCACGCGTTCCAGAATGCCTGATTGCCGTTTCCCGTGCCAATCGAGTTGTGCGGACGTCTTCTGCCATTTCGCTTCGGGATGGCGACGGAGCACGCCTAATCCCGAACAGGGCGCATCCACCAGAATCCGGTCAAACGCTTCTTGGGCATGGAACCATGGGGAGACACGGTCCGTCTCGTGGGAGAGTTCGCACGTTTCCACGCACGTGATCCCCAGCATGCGCAGATTGAATTTCAGGCGTTCAAGGCGGCGGGGTTCCGGATCGGTGGCCACAATCTCCCCTGTGTTCTGCATCAACGCCGCGATATGTGAACATTTGCCTCCGGGAGCCGCACAAGCGTCCAGGACACGCTGCCCGGGCTTGATCTCCAACAACAGGGGAATCAACTGGGCGGCCTCGTCCTCGACGTAACACCAGCCCTCCTGTAAGACGGGCAAGGCCTGCAACGACCCGCACTTTTCCAGAATAAGCCCTTCGGGGCTGACGGACGTGCGGGATACCGTATACCCTTCTTCACCGAGTCTGGTTTCGAGTTGCTCGCGGGAACAGCGAAGCGTGTTGGTGCGTAACGTCAGGGGCGGGATCGTGAGGGTGTGCCGGCACATGGCTTCTGCCGTCTCGAGTCCCCACCGGTCGATCCAGCGTTGCGTCAACCAGTGCGGGCAGGAGTACGTGACGGATAGCCCGTTCACGGGATTGAGCGCCACATCAGGCCACTCGATTTCCGTCCGGTCCAAATTCCGAAGGATGCCGTTCACCACCCCACGCCAGTCACGGCCCTTGATTCCTTTGGCGAGTTTGACCGATTCGTTCACCGCTGCAGAAACCGGGATTCGATCCAGATACCGCATTTGATAGGCCCCGAGACGGAGGATCGCGGCTATAACCGCGGGCAGCCGGTCAAGGGGGCGACTCGCGACGGCGTTCAATTGCCAATCCAATGCCGCTCGGTGGCGGAGCACCCCGTACACGAGTTCAAAAGCCAGGGCCTGGTCTTCGTGAGACAGCTTCGCGCGCGCGGCGAAGCGGGCAAACGCCTCATCGGCAAAACAGGTTTCCCGTTCCACGGCCAGAAGGGTTTGAAGGGCCAGGCTTCGGCAGGTCCATGCACGCATTTCGGCTTGTCGATTAGGGATTGGGAATTCTTTTAATCAGCAATCAGCCGTTTCCCCTTGCCAGATCCGCGGCCAGTTTGATGGCTTCCACAAGGCTTTGGGGGTCGGCTTTGCCTTTGCCAACGATGTCATAGGCCGTACCATGGTCCACCGAAGTGCGAATGATCGGCAGGCCGGCCGTGACGTTGACGCAGCGTCCGAACGCCACGGTCTTGAGGGGGATCAGCCCCTGATCGTGATACATGGCCACCACGACGTCATACGCTCCGCGGACCGCGGCGCCGAACAGGGTATCGGCCGGAAGCGGCCCGGATGCTTGAATGCGGGCGCGCCTGGCCAGGCGAACGGCTGGGGCAATGCAGTCCTGTTCTTCACTGCCGAACAGCCCGTGCTCGCCCGCGTGAGGGTTGAGAGCCGCCACGCCGATCTGCGGCTTCGGGATCCGGAAATAATCTTGCATCGCGCGATGGGCAAGTCGAATGGCCTGCAACACGCGTGGGGTCGTCAAGGCACCTGGAACGTCCCGGAGCGCCAAGTGCGTCGTCACAAAAAGAATTCTCAGTGGCCCGCCCATTAACATCATCCCGACCTGGTTGGTGCCCGTCAGGTCGGCGAGCAGTTCCGTATGCCCGGGGTATGGATACCCGGCAAGGTGAAGAGCCTCTTTATTGATCGGAGCCGTGACCATTCCCGAGACACAGCCGCTCTGCGCCCACCGGACGGCCGTTTTAATGAACTCGACCGAAGCCGCTCCGGAGCCTTGGGCGGGCCGGCCTGCTCGAATGCGGCCCAGTGGCATTGTCAAAGGGTCAAACACCGGAACGTAGCCCCTGCGAATGGCCGGCCCTCGTTCGTGATCCCCCTTTAAGGGGAGGATCGTGAGGGAAGAGGACAGACGGCGGGCTTCCCGTTGGAGAACCGGAATGGATCCGATGACGATTGGACAACACACACGCCACACCGCGGGAGACGCCAGTGCCTTGACAATCACCTCAGGACCGATGCCGGCCGCGTCACCCATGGTCACGGCGAGAATGGGCTTGTGGCGTGCCGGTGTATTCGGCATGGGTTAACCCCGGTTCCCGTCGCGGACCGCTTGCATCACCCGTTCGATGACTTCTTGAACCGGGATGCCGGTTTTGTTGGCGATGGCTTGGCAGTCCTGAAATTCGGGCCGATGCTTGACGGCCTTGCCCACGCGAGAGGTTTTCACCCGGACGCGACCTTGCGGCAGGCGGATCGTTTGCATTGACCGGGGAAGCGTGGTCCGGCTGATAAGCTGGCTTCGCACTCCGAGGGTGGTCGTTTCACCAAATAGCCGTTGCGTGAGCCTGCCTGCGTGCTTGGGTTGGGCCAACACCGTGAGGATGATCCCCGGCCGGTTGCGTTTCATGATGGTCGGGGTCATGCAGACGTCAAGGGCGCCGTTCTCGAACAGGCGTTCCAAGACCGTGTCGTACAGTTGTGGGTTCATGTCGTCGATGTTGGTCTCCAACTGGATAACCTGATCTGCCAGAAACCCCTCTCCCCCGGGGAGAGGGGAAGGGGTGAGGGTAGGAGTGGCAAGAAACACGCGCAAGACGTTCGGCCAACCGGGTGGATCGGCCGTGCCTGCTCCGTACCCCACGGAACCGGGCACCAGGGGCGGTAGCCGGTCAACGTTCTGCGTCAGGGTGGTCAGCAGGGCCATCCCGGTCGGAGTGGTCAATTCCATGGCGGGTCCTTGGGAATAAATGGGATACCCTTTCGCCATTTCGGCAACCGCAGGTCCGGGAACCGGCAACATGCCGTGGGTTGCGTCGATCGTTCCCGCCCCCACGTTGACGGCAGATGCGCTAAAGGTTTTCACTCCCAGTTCATGACAGCCGAGTAGCCCGCCCACGATATCGACCAAGGCATCGATGGCCCCCACTTCATGAAACGAGACATTGGCGGGATCTTGCCCATGGACCTTGCCTTCCGCCGTGGCCAGGCGTTCGAAGACCAGAAGAGCGTGTTTTTTGACCTGGGGAGGTAACCGGCTCGTGGACAGCAGCCGCCGGATTTGCGTCCAGGAGCGGCGTTTTTCCGCGACCTTGGCAATGATCACGTCCACCTTCGTCGCGTGGACTGCCCCGCGGTGGACTTTTGAGACTTTGAGGCGGTATCCGGAAACAGGAAGGGCCTTGAGCCCTTGGCGCAAGGCTCTCGGCGAAAGCCCGGCGTCCACGAGAGCCCCCAACGTCATGTCTCCGCTGATACCGGAAAAACAGTCGAAGTGAAGATGCATGGCAAGCCTTCACGCCTTGTTCTGATTGAAAAGTTCTTGACGAGCTACCCGCGTCACGGTATGTAAGCAAGCACATGGTGGATTGCGGATTGCCGATTGTCAATCCACATTCCTCTGCGATCCGAAGTCAACGAGCCACAATCCGAAATCAAAACCCGAATGATCGCTTCTCGCCTGGCCTTTATCAGCCTGTTCACGCTTCTGGCTTTTGTGCTGGCTCCGGTGTCCCTTGATGCCAAGCGGAAAAGGCGGACCCCGTCGTCTCCACTCAAGATCGTGGACATCACGACTTCACCCGTGCCGTTTGCTCCGGGTCCTGAGCCCATGGTCATCACGGTGACTGTGGGGTTGCCTGAAAAACTGGATCGGTTCGATTTGCTCGAAGTCTCCTCGCTCATCAGTGTGCCGACCAGGCGATCCATTCGATTCCTGGTTAAACGGCAGGTCCTGGATACCGTCATCATCAAGGACGGCAAGCCTCGCATGACGACCACCCTGCTCTGGGATGGGAAAGACCAGACCCGAAAACATGTACCGCAAGGCACGTATTCCTATGAAGCCAGAGCTAAGTTGATGGCCCATGAGGAAGGCTTTACCAAGGTCAAGATCGTTTCGCCGTTTGCGAGAGGGACGCTTGACGTGTCTTCTCCACACACCCTCGCCCGGCAGGCTCCGCATGTAGAACACGTGCCATTCGTGTCGGATGACGCCGGTCCTGACCTCTTGAGTGACGAAGGCGAAGATTCGGGCGTCACCGGTTCCGATCAACCTGAGAATGCCGGGACTGCTGAAAAAAGGGAGCTGTGAGTAGACCTTGTCTGTGCTTACGGTCGATCAGCCAGGGTGTTGATGCGATGGGCCAGATGCCCGGCTCCGAACCCATTATCGATATTCACCACGCCGATTCCACCGGAACACGCGTTCAACATCGTGAGTAACGGGGCAAGCCCCCCGAAGTGCGCGCCGTAGCCCCGGCTGGTGGGTACGGCAATGAGCGGGGTCTGCACCAGACCGGCCACCACGCTGGGCAGGACGCCATCCATCCCCGCGACGACAATCAGCGCGCGCGCGCGTTGGAGACGGTCCACCTGATCGAACAACCGGTGGACCCCGGCTACTCCCACGTCGAAAATCGTGTGGACGGCGCTCCCCATTGTCATTGCGGTCACCTTGGCTTCTTCCGCGACCGGGATATCCGCGGTGCCGGCGGTCACGATGACGATATCGCCTTTCAAGGGGTTGGGCGTGGACGGTTGAATGACCACGACGCGCGCCGCCTGATGATACACGGCCTTCCGGCTTACGCGTTTGAGCGCGCGCGCGACGGCGGCACCGGCGCGCGTGGCGAGCACCGGCTGTTTGTGTTTGAGCAGGCCCCGGGTCAGCGTGACGATCTGCTTCTCGGTCTTCCCTTCGCACAGGATCACCTCCGGTGAGCCGTGACGCAACGTGCGATGGTGATCCAGCTTGGCAAATTCCAAATCTTCATAGGGAAGGGTGCGCAGTTGTTCAAGCGCGTCCGCAATCGACGTGGACCCGGTTTGGACTGACCGCAGGAGAGATTCGAGGACTGAAGGGTGCATGAGGAGTCAGCGCGCGCGTCCGGAATGCGCAAACGGGATTTCTTCTTTGGCTGACCGTGCCATCAGGTCGGCGACGATTTGCCGGGGTGGTTTATCCTCGAACAGCATCGCGTGGACGCCTTGAACAATCGGCATTTCCACCTGAACCTGCCGGGCCAACGCCATGGCGGCCTTGGTGGTCCGAATGCCTTCAGCCACCGTGACCGTTTCGTGCAGAATATCCTCCAACCGCCGGCCCCGGCCCAATTGCAATCCCACGGCATGGTTGCGACTCAAGGCGCCCGTACAGGTCAGTACCAGATCCCCCAACCCTGAAAGACCGTAGAACGTATGCACGTCGGCCCCAAGCGCGACCCCTAGGCGAATCACCTCGGCCAGTCCTCGCGTAATCAGCGCGGCCCGGGCATTCAGTCCCAACTCCAGGCCATCCACGACGCCGGCCGCAATCGCCATGACGTTTTTAAGTGCCCCGCCCAATTGCGCCCCGATCAGATCCGTCCCGGTGTATACCCGGAAGGCTGCGGATATGAACACCGTTTGCAGATGTGCCGCAAGGCCGGCATCCTGCCCGGCCAACAAAATGGTCGTGGGTTTGTCCCGGCTCACTTCAGCGGCAAAGCTGGGTCCCGTGAGGACGGTGATTCCATTCGCCCAGCCGGAGGGCAACAGTTCTTCGAGCACCTGGGACATCAATTGATGCGAATCTTCCTCAATCCCCTTTGACGCCACGACAATCGGAAGCGGTTCGGGGAGAGAAGGGATCAGTTGCCGGACCACCGGTCGCATGACATGCGAAGGCACGGTCAGCACGATCAAGCCGGTGCCAGCAACCGCGTCCTGAAGCGAATGCGTGGCCGAGAGCGCCGCGGGAAGGATGACGTCCGGCAAAAACACGGTATTTTCCCGTTTGAGATTGATGCTCTCAACGACTGCGCTTTCATAAGCCCAGAGCTTGACCGTGAGCCCCTGGCTCACCAGATGCCGGGCAAGCGTGGTGCCCCAAGCCCCCGCTCCAATAACCGACGCAGTATGAATAGCAGGCAAAGAAATCGTCATGGCTTTCGATATGACAAGGTGGAAAGAGGTGCCGGATTATAGGAACGGCCTTTCAGGACTGTCAATTCTGGAGAGAACGAATCAAGAACCATCCATCGTCTGCATCATATCCGCTTACGTCGACCACATCCTCTCCGAAGAATTTGTATTTTACGAGTTTGTTTGAGTAAAACGGAATTCATCCGCCCTCATGCCACCGCGTAAGCTTCCCCGTCAAGGAGACAGTTCTCAAGTAGAGTGTCTGGCCTGTTCGACCTGCCGTCTGAACATGGCAGGCGGGAGGCTTCCTAAGCTGTCATGGCTCGTTGGGGCAGGCGCTGTTTCGCTCGTCGGGGGAGATTGAGTTTCATGGCCTTAGAGCTTTTTTGCAATCAATGCCTTCAGTGCGTCGTTCTCCCGCGCCTTCTTCCCAGCCTCCGCTTCTTTCAGAATCGATACCATTTGCGTCTCGGTGACTCGACTTTGTCTCATGGTCGTCTCCTTACAGGGTTATCCTGCCAGAAAACTCCAACTTCAGCCTGTGTCACATAAGGGGAAGCTTACTCTGCCACTAGGGTCAGATTTTAACTGGCCCACCACCAGTTCTGTCATGAAGCGTGTAAGCCAATGGAGTTCCCCGCTGGCAATTTCTCTCCTCATGGTTATAATCTGATGTGATGAACGGCGAAAAGGCGTGTCAGGTTTGCGGGCATGAGTTGCCTTCGGGGGCCCGTTTTTGCACCGGGTGCGGGAAGCGGCTGGTTCAGGAGCCGCAGACTGAGGCTCGAGCCAAGGAGATTCTCAATGTTCGGATCTTGTACGCCATGGCGGGATTGTTGGTGTTGGCCGTATTGTTTCCGCCGTGGGAGTCGCCGCCCGGTTCTCCTCCTGCCTACCTGGGCATGCATTTTATCCTGTCTCCCCCGGAGCCTGAGGCCGTGGTGAGTCGCATCCTCCAGACCGTGGAATTGGTGACGGTCGCCATTGGCGGCATGTATTTGGCTTGGGTGTTTCGGGACAAACCCTGAGGAACGTCTGCCTTGTGGCATCATCAGGTGCATGGTGCCATGAGATGGTTTCGCAACAACGACAGAAAATACGAATACCCCCTCATCCTGCCTTCTCCAGGAAGGGGAAGTTGAAAAGCGCCATGAGATGGCGCTGCTACAGAAGAAAAGGCAAAGACGCTGGATCCTCGATGAAGGATGTCAAGGATGACAGAAGAGGCGGTCGGGGATGACAGGAGGAACAGGCTACTGAAACATCGCCTGTAATTGCGGGGGGCGTTTGATGATTTTTCCCTTGGCGTCGACGGTGACGAGGGTGGCTGATCCTTCGACGATCAGGCGTTGGCTGGTTGTTTCCCGGATCGTGTGGGAGAAGGTGACGGCAGTTTTTCGGGATGCCGAGGCGACCGTTCCGACGTGGAGGGTTTCTCCGTAATGCGCCGCCGAGCGGTAAAAAACTTCCGCGTGGGTGACCAGGAAATAGATGCCTTGCCGTTGAAACTCCGCGACCGAAACTCCGTGTGAGAGCAGGTATTCGGTTCTCGCCCGTTCAAAATATTTGAGGTAGTTGGCGTAATACACCACGCCGCCGCAGTCGGTGTCCTCATAATAGATTTTGACGTTCACGGGCGTTACAGCGTCATCTTCGGAAAGACCGGCAAGTTGGGTTCGGTGACGTTGGTCAGTTTGATGGCCGCGGCATGGAACTGATGAAACCGGTCGGCTTTCGTAGTTTGAAACCCATGGCCCAAGACGCTCTGATGGGCCGCATCCCACAGCGTTTTGAGCTTGGTCCATTCGTTGACGAAGGTTTGTCCCATGGGATGCCCCAGCCCTGACAGGGCGCGAAATTGGGCATGAAGCGGCAGGTGAAACTTGCCGTCCACGTCGCTGGAATAACAGGTCCGGCAGGCTTCCTGCAGATCCTGCGGTAACTGCTCGACCTGCACGTCCCAACTCTTGATGCGATACTGTTTCCATAAGTGGTACTGGGCATAGGCTTCCAAGGCTCGCAGCAACAGTTGGAGGGCCGAATCGATTTGCTGCTCTCCCTCGCGTCGTTTGGCATGGGCGAGCAGATCATGCGCCACGGGAAGCTTGACGTCATCGGGGTCCATGACGATGCTTTCCAAAAATTTCAGGTTTTGTTTGACCCCGGACAGTAACGATGACATGCCGGCCGGCCCACCCCAGACCGAGGCCAATTCCAAGGCCTTGTGCGCGGTTTTGAGTTTGTCCCAGGCATCCCGGTACTTGAAGCTTTCCCAAGCGGCATAGCCGTCGGCTAAATCCGCGAGGCCGTGATACAGCGGTTTGAGGCTTCCCCCGACCAACGATTCAATGCGTCGAAACCGTTTGGCTGCCGATGAGAACCCTCCTTGATTGAATAACAGGGCCGCTTCCTGCCGTGCCGGTACGGCTTCTTCGTTCCAGGGGTTTCCTTCCTGCCAGGCGAAGGTCCGGTCTCCGATCTCGACCACATCACCCTTGCCGCTCCCTCGTGCGGTCAAGCCGACGACTTGCGACATCCACGGCCTGGCGGCGAGCGCCATTGCTGCGGCGATGGCCGGCGTGCCCCGGCTGAAGTCCACGACGAGTTCTCCGGGTTGCAGCCTCCAGGTCTTCAGCATCTCGGGAAGGCTCTTGGTTAACGTTTGATGGACCGCAGTAAAACTTTCGGATTCTTCCGCAAGAATCCAATCCCATCGTTGCGGCATTGTCGTGATGGCCGGTTGAACGTCGGTTTCGATGGAGCCTTTCCGGGCCTCGGATACGACGAAACAGAGAAACTCCGGGGCGAGCCGGTTGATGCAGGCTTGCACCGGAATAGGGTCTTCTGACATCGCAATGAGTAAGGCTTTGGTCCGATATTCCCCGCTCATAATTTTTCTTCTGATGTCGCGGCACCATCCCGGGTCAAAATCCGGGACATGCCTTAAAGCGTTTCCCGGCGAAACTATAGCATCGCCTTCCGGCAAACTCCAAGCGCCGGTGGGACGCTGCGCCCTTGGCTTTCCGACTCCCCCTCAAGGGGGAAGCGATGAAGACAGAGAGCCATAATTATAAACCAATCATTATAATATCTATTGAGATTTCTGAGGGAGTGGGCATAGAATCGCTTCCGGTCGTTTCGGCATGAAAGAAGAAACATTGCTTGCCGGGACTAACATTCGTTGAGTTGCCGATGCAGAAAAACGTTCTCGTCGTTGATGATGATCCGGACATCGTGCTGATGTTGACGGATCGTTTGGAGTCATTGGGCTATGCGACATGGTCCGCCGCCGACGGGCAGCGCGCGCTCGAACTCCTGGAATCCGAGGAACCCGGACTCGTTCTGCTTGATTTGGAAATGCCGCGGATGACGGGCCTCGAAGTGCTGGAAAAGTTGGCCCGGCAAAAGCAGGTACCCCTCTCGAATCTTCCTCCGATCATTGTGATGACGGCCCATGGGACGATTGAACGGGCCGTGGAAGCCATGAAGCGCGGAGCCGTTGATTTTCTCATGAAACCCCTGGACGTCGATCAACTGACTTTGGTCATGCAAAAGGCCCTGGAACGCGAGACGCTGAAACGGCACGTGGCCGTGTTGCGTGAGGACGTCGATTCGCGGTACGGCACCATCGTGGCGGACACGCCGGCCATGGCATCCCTCCTTGCATTGATCAAACGGGCGGCGGATTCGGATGCCACTGTGCTGTTGCTGGGAGAAAGCGGAACGGGCAAGGAACTCTTTGCCAGGTCCATCCATCAATGGAGCAGGCGGATTGAGAATCCTTTTGTCGTGATCAATTGCGTGGCCTTGACGGAGACCTTGCTCGAAAACGAATTGTTCGGTCACGAAAAAGGTGCGTTCACGGGCGCGACCACGCAACAAAAAGGCAAGGTCGAACTGGCCGATGACGGTACCCTCTTTTTGGACGAGATCGGGGACATGGCACCGGACCTGCAAGCCAAATTGTTGCGCCTTCTACAGGACCGGGAATTTCACCGCGTGGGCGGGACGCGCCTGGTTCAGGTCAACATCCGGGTCATCGCCGCGACGAACCGCGATCTGTCAAAGGCCGTGAAAGAAGGCAAGTTCCGTGAAGACTTGTTTCATCGGTTGAACGTGATCAGTTTTTCCATACCTCCCTTGCGAGACCGGCCTGATGAGATTCCTCATTTGGCCGACCTGTTCCTCCGACGCTATACCAAGGAGATGGGAAAACCGGGCATGCGGCTGACGGAGGCCGCCCTCGGGGCCATGCAACGGTACCGGTGGCCGGGCAACGTGCGGGAATTGGAGAACGCCGTGGCCCGGGCCGTGGTCCTCTCCACGGACCACGAAATTGGTCCCGAGCATTTACGTCTCTCTCACGATCAGGAAGAAGAGCCTCAAGTGCGGGAGGCGAGTGATGTGTCTTACCATGAGGCGATGGAACATTACCGGTACTATCTGATCGAACAAGCCTTGAAACGGGCCCGTGGCAATCAGACCAAAGCCGCGGAAGCGCTGGGGCTCCAGCGTTCATACCTCGCGCGCGTCCTCAAGCAAAAACGGGCGGAAACGCAGAAAGACGATCCATAGGACCGGTTCACCGGGTGGGAAGCGTAAAAAAGAACCGGGTCCCGCTGCCTACTGTGCTTTCCACCCAAATCCGTCCTCGATGCAGGTCCACCAGACTTTTCGTAATCGCCAAGCCCAAGCCTGCCCCCCGTGCCTCCGTCGTCCCGCTATCGCTCCGATAGAAGCGATCGAAGACGTTGGGCACGTCTTCGGGAGCGATACCACAGCCCGTGTCGGCGACGCACACTTGGACCGTGGAGTCTTGCAACGGCACGAAGGAAATCGAAATGCGGCCGGATGAAGGCGTAAATTTTATGGCGTTGTGAACGAGATTCGTCAGAATTTGAAGAATCTTGTCCCGGTCTCCCTGTACCGGCGCAAGTTGCGAAGGGGGCTCGGTCTCCAGCACGAGGGATTTTCCCTCCGCCTGGGGGCGTAGATTGTCCAAGGCTTCGGCAATGACTTCGGTCAGCGAGACGTCGGTCAACCGTAATTCCATGTGGCCGGCTTCGATACGGGACAAGTCCAGCAGGTCGTTCAGCGTTCGCGTCAATCGGTCGATGTTATATTTGACCCGCGTGAGATACAGGACTTGTCGCTCACGTAAATCCCCGGTCACGCCGGTCAGCATGTTTTCCACGAAGCCTTTTATGGAAGTCAGGGGCGTGCGTATTTCGTGCGACGCAATGGAGACGAAAGCGGATTTGCGTTCGTCGAGTTCGCGGAGTCGTTCGTTGGCGAGTGCGAGGGAGCGCGTCCGTTCCCGGATCCGGTTTTCCAGGTCCGCGTTCAGTGTACGAAGTTCCACCACGGTGCGTTCCTGTTCGAGATAGGCTTCTCGAAGCTCTTCATGTCGGGTGTCCGCGGAATCCACTTGTTCCTTGAGCAAGGTTTCCCGTTCTTCCACTTTCTTCTTGAGACGATACGAATTCCAGATGAACCAGGAGGCCAAGCCCGGGATGAGGGTCCAGAGGCTTGTCTCCAACCAGGACAATTCCGGATGCGCCGAGCGAACGTAGACGAAGGCCAGGATGCTCACACATGCCACGGTCCCGGTTACGACCCATCCACGAGTTTCAGAGAGCGGCTGGGCGGGCCAATGGAATTCCCATTCACAGGACTCGTCCCCATCCGCCATGCATTGGAGGTCACGGACGCTGGCAAATCCCAAGTGGTGAACCTGTTGCGGCACAGCCAGGAGTCCGGCCTTCGATGCCTGGCAGATGACATAGGCGCACCGGTTCCGGTAAGGGCCGAATTGTTGGGCTACGTGTTCGGTTAGTGTCATACCCAGAACGGCTGAGCCATTGGTCACGTTGCGTACGCTGAAGCGAAGGGAGTCTTTGGCAAACTTTTCTCCGAAGCGCGGGAACAGTTCGAAGATTTGCGCAACGGAAAACGGGCGTCCCAGAGTTTGAATGACGGGAGAAATAAATTTGTGTTTGCCCATCTCGAATTGAAAGTTGGGATTCCCGGAGATCAGGATGCAGAACTCACCGAGGTAAATGGTGAATTCATAGGAATAACTGTGCCAGATATTTTGCAGGAATTCGGGAGTAACGTGGTACGAGGGATCACTGATCCGGGCGTTCAGGGAATCGCAGAGGTGCTCGATGGCTTGATGACCGGCGGCTTCCCCATTTTTCTTGCCGACGACTTCTTCGAGGTATTCGACGTTTGCCTTGATCGTAATTCCGCTCACGTCGCGGATTTTCCGTCCATCCGGGGTGACGCCGAACGGACGAAATTGCATGACGGGTCTTTCCAGGATGGAATGCTTTTTCGAAAGCAGCTTCATGGAGCCACTCGCAGGTGTGCCGGACGCGGCTTCCCGGTTTGCCCGAGACGACCCAGTGACAACGGGCCCGCTCATTGACATGCGATCGTATACAGCTTCCGGTCCTCCAGTCGCAGACAGGCTAACTCGTGTCCCCAGACGCACCCACCGTCCAATGCAATCACTCCTTCGTCTATGCATACCCCCAAGGCCGACCAATGCCCGCAAATGACGGTTTCTGTTCGTCGGGTGCAGGAGGGCAGGCGAAACCAGGGAGAAAGGCCGGGTGGTGCCTGGTCCGGCGGACCTTTGAACGTCAGGTCGATGTGGCCTTCTTGGGTACACATCCGCATTCTGGTCAGGACGTTCGTGATCGCGCCAAGTCGTGCAGGGGACGGGATGGTGTCGGACCAACGAGTCTCCTCACTCCGGTAAATGAAGGGTAAAAGAGTCTGATACCGTTCGGATCTGAGGGCATCCTCTACTTCGCCGGCCAATACCACGGCCTGCTCCACGGACCATTGGGGAAGGATACCGGCGTGGACCAGCACATAGCCGCCTTCACGATGAATCATGGGTTGACAACGAAGCCAATCAAGCAATTCATCTACGTCGGGCGCCTCCAGAATTGGTTGCAGCGTATCCTGTTTCCGGAGCCGCGCGATTCCGCAATGGATCGCCAATACATGCAAGTCGTGGTTACCCAGTACGACCACGCAACGTCCTTCGAGCCCTTTGATGAAGCGCAGCACTTCCAGTGAATGAGGGCCGCGGTTGACCAAATCGCCGACAAACCACAGCCGGTCCGAAGACGGATCGAATCGAATGCGATCCAACAGTTTTTGGAGGGGGGTCAGGCACCCCTGAATATCACCAAATGCATACGTGGCCATTGGATTCCTTTCAGCGTCTCCTCCTTCAGACCTTAGCCAGAACACGGGAATGGTGCAAGGAAAATATGGCTGTGTTCCTTTCACCTTGAATCCTCCTGATGGGGGTAGGTACGATCAGACGACCGGTGTTGACAGAAAAGAGTGGTGGAAAGGACATCCTGATATGGAACGGATTCTTGAACCGGAAATTATGGACGGCGAAGAGCAGGCCAAGGTCTATGCGACGGCCGATTTCGCGGAAGAAAATCAGGGGTTCGTTGATCGGTTTCTCGCCTTGTATCCCGATCTCCAGGAAGGAACCGTGTTGGATTTGGGCTGTGGCCCGGCGGACATTCCGGTCCGGCTTCTCCGCAGTCGTCCCGGGCTGCGTGTCATCGCGGTGGATGCATCCGGTCCCATGCTGCATTGGGCGGAAGACGCCGTTCGCCAGGCAGGGCTTGAGACCCGGATCACACTCATCTGCGGGCGGTTCCAGGACGTGCAGTTGGACGGCCTGGCAGATGCCGTGATCTCCAATAGTCTGGTGCACCATGTGCCCAACGCGTTTCAGTTTTGGTATGCCCTGAAAACCTTAGCCAGGCCCGGGGCACCCGTGCTTATCATGGATTTATTACGACCCGAGACTCCCGAAGAGGCCAAAGCCCTGGTCGATCAATACGCAGCGGATGGGCCGGAACAACTGCGCCACGACTTTTATCATTCCCTCTTGAGTGCCTTCACCGAAGACGAAATCGCAGCCCAGTTGGCAGAAATGAATTTAAGCCGCCTGCTGATCGACGTGCCCGACGACCGGCATTGGCTTGTATCCGGCCGTGTCTATTAGTGTCCCCATCCGTCAACGGTCTTGACTGCATGAAGACGGGCTGGGTAAGGTGGATTCCCCGGTTGGGGGATCGTCTAGGGGCAAGACAACAGATTTTGGATCTGTGAACCCAGGTTCGATTCCTGGTCCCCCAGCCATTTTTCTGTCAGGGCCTGGCTACTTCGTACCGACAATCGTGTTGCGCTGTGGCGCGTCTTTCGATTTCCCGTTGCAGGTTGTATAGTTGGTGCCGTCACTCCGGGCAGCGAGGTAAAAACAAAACTGCCCTTCGAGCTTGAAGGCGTCGCGCTGTCGCAGGGTAGTACGAGTTGAAAGAGAGCGGTGACACCAGTGAAACGCTTGGCGCCGATAACTGCGGGAAGGCCTGAAAAGTGAGTGATTCGCCTCGCATGACGTATCAAGGGTCTGGGGTTGATACCGATCAAGTCGTACAATCCCTGGCCGGCATTACCGAGCAGCTTCGCCAGACGTGGACCGTCCCCAAGGGAAAAATCGGCAGCGTCCGTCTGGACTTCGGGTTGTTCGCCAACATCATCGAAATCGGCAACAACAAGGGTATCGCCATGACCACGGACGGCGTCGGGTCCAAGGTCCTGGTGGCCCAGCGTATGGGCAAATACGATACGATCGGCATTGATTGCATCGCCATGAACGTCAACGACCTGCTCTGCGTGGGGGCGACCCCGCTGGCCATGGTGGACTACATCGCGGTGCAGACGCTTGATTCGGACTGCCTGGGGGAACTGGCAAAGGGATTAACCGAGGGGGCCCTGCGTGCCGGCATCTCCATCCCCGGCGGGGAAATTGCTCAGGTCAGGGACGTCATCAAGAGCGAGACAGGCAAAGACGGCGAAGGGTTTGATTTAGCGGGTTCGGCTATCGGGATCGTGGATCTGGACAGGATCATCGTGGGCGAACGTGTTTGCCCGGGTGACGTGATCATCGGCATTGAGAGCAACGGGGTGCATAGCAACGGGCTCACCTTGGCACGAAGCGCAATCGGGCAGGACGTGTCCCTCTATGAAAAACAATTTCCCGAACTCGGCCGGTCCTTGGGTGAAGAATTACTTCAGCCGACGCATATCTACACGCGGGAAATCCTGCCCCTCGTCAAAGCGGATTCGGACATCGACGTCAAGGCTCTGTTCCACATTACCGGCGACGGGTTTCTGAACCTAAGCCGTGTCCCCCCTCGAGTCACGTTTGTGATTGAGACGGTTCCCTCGCCGCCTCCGGTCTTCTCCATCATTCAACAACTGGGCGGAATCGCAGACCCGGAAATGTTCGAGGTGTTCAACATGGGCATCGGCTTCTGTCTGGTGGTCCCGGAAAACCAAGCCGGCCGGACGCTTGAGCTGGTTGGCAGGTTTGGGAAAAAGGCTTACCGGCTCGGGCAGGTCACCGACCGGGACCCCGAGGATTGGGAAGTCGTGATCCACACCCCTGACCTGCGACTCCGCGGGAAAGGGAAATCGTTTTCTTCATTTTGAAGGCAGGCTCAACGACGCTGTGTCCTAGCGCCGGCATTGACACGTGACCTATGACGTCGCCTTCCAGGATCCGATCCATCAGCAGCGCGCAGAATGCCCACGTGAAGCGATGGGCGGCGTTGCGGGAGGCTCACGGGATCGAACGGTTCCGGCAGTGTCTCGTCTCGGGGGAAAAAGTCGTTCGGGAAACCCTGGTACAACACCCCACGCTGTGTCTCGAACTCATCCATCTCACCGGGACACCCCTACCGTTCTCGATTCCGGCGCACGTTAAAGCCTATACCCTGTCCGTGCCGCTCTTCGAAAAGATCGATCTCTTCGGCACGGGAGCTCCGATCCTGGTCTGCCAAGTCCCTCCCTGTCCCTTTGCAAATCTTGAGGCTCGACCCCGGGGCCTCGAAATCCTGTGCCCCTTGGGCGATCCGGCGAACGTGGGCGCTTTGATCCGGACCGCGGCGGCCTTGGGGGTCAAGCGGGTTATCCTGCTGAAAGAATCAGCCCATCCCTATCACCCCAAGGCGATCCGGGCAGCCAGCGGAACGACATTTACGGTATCCCTGGCGCAGGGTCCTTCGATCAGGAATTTGCCGGAAGCCGCCACGTGGGTCACCCTTGATGCGCAGGGTGAGAGCTTGCCCGCGTTTCATTGGCCAAAAGATATTCGACTGCTGGTGGGAGAAGAAGGACCCGGTCTGCCGTCCATCACCTCCGGCACACGGCTCGCCGTCCCCATGACCGGCTCGGTCGAATCCCTCAACGCCGTCGTCGCCGCGGGCATGGCGCTTTATGCCTATCGGGTGCAGCATCCCTTGACAAAGCGTGGCCTTCGCAGCTAGGCCTATGTCTGGGCTACATCGGTAAGGCCGCCTACAATGGTGCCGGGATCATTGTGGCTAACAAGGAGGAATCACATGCCAGTCAACGTGCTCCGCAAAGATATTCCCAAAGGAGAAAAACCGCCGGATTGGGTTTCCTCCTGTGAACAGGACACAAAGTCCGCGGAAGACAAAATGAAAGAAGCCGACTTGGCCGCAGAAGAACAACAAAAATTGTGGGAATCGGAAGAGATCGGCATTGTGCGCTGGTCCGGTGAGGAAGGACAGCGTTTCAGCGATCCCGAGTAGCCGCCTTATCTGTGATTCCCGACATCTGTCATCGGGAATCCAGGAATGGAGATTTGATTAAACGATTCCAGGAGAGGTGATCACAGTGAAGAGCGCCACGTCGAAAAGATTGTTTGCCCGCGCACAAAAATATATTCCCGGTGGAGTGAACAGCCCTGTCCGCGCGTTTCGGTCGGTCGGCGGGCATCCGTTGTTCATCACGCGCGCGCAGGGTGCCACGGTGACCGACGCGGACGGCAACGTGTCCCTCGATTACGTGGCTTCGTGGGGACCCATGATCCTGGGACACGCCCATCCGGGAGTGGTACGGGCCATCCAGCGGGCTGCCGGGGCGGGAACCAGCTACGGCGCGCCGACCCTACAGGAACTGGAGTTGGCCCGGATGATCTGTGAGGCATTCCCGTCCGTCGACAAGGTTCGACTCGTAAGTTCCGGCACGGAAGCCGTGATGAGTGCCATCCGGGTGGCGCGGGGCTTTACCAAACGGGACGCCATCCTCAAATTCGAAGGGTGCTACCACGGCCACGCCGATCATCTGCTGGTGAAGGCAGGGTCCGGGGCCGCGACACTGGGGCTGCCCGACAGCCCGGGCGTGCCCAAGGCCGCGGCACGTCAGACGCTCACCGCACCATATAATGACATCGAGTCGGTCAAGAGCTTGGTGAAAAAACATTGGCGGGATCTGGCCTGCATCATCGTTGAACCGGTCGCAGGTAACATGGGTGTCGTGTTGCCGCAACCGGATTTTCTCCGGCAACTGCGCACGCTCACCAAAAAACACGGCATCCTGCTGATCTTCGACGAAGTGATTTCCGGGTTCCGCGTGGCTTACGGAGGCGCGCAAACCCTGTACGGCATCGCCCCCGATCTTACGTGTCTGGGAAAAATCATCGGCGGGGGATTGCCCGTTGGTGCCTACGGCGGGTCACACGCGATCATGGATCTGGTCGCGCCGGCAGGTCCCGTCTACCAGGCCGGGACCTTGTCAGGGAACCCGTTGGCCGTGACCGCGGGAATCGAAACGTTGAAACGACTCAAGGCGTCCGGGGTGTACGAGAAATTGGAGCGGCGAGGAAACCAGTTGGCGCAGGGCATGGCGCAAGCCGCTCGGCGAGCCAACGTCCCGTTTTATCAAACGCGGGTCGGTTCCCTGCTGGGCGGATTCTTTACGGAAGGCCCGGTAGTGGATTACCAATCAGCCAAGAAATCCGATACGGCCCGATACGCCAAGTTCTTCCACCACACATTGAAACGCGGGTCCTACTTCGCCCCCTCCCAATTCGAAGCCGCCTTCGTCTCCACCGCCCACACCGCAGCAGACATTGACCGGACCATCAAAGCCGTTCACGAAGCGTTCAAGCGGTTGTAAACGCGCGTTAAACGCAAGCCGGCGGATCGGTTGCGATCCTATTCGTCGTCATCGTCGTCGTCATCTTCATCCTCGGTTTCCAGGGCGGCTTGCCGTTGCTGCTCTTCCATGGCGTTGTGAATCAACAGCCGTAGGAACATCGAAATCACGGAACCTTTTTCCAACGTCCCGCCGGGTGGGACCGCGATCCGGCCTTCTTCCACCATTTTCTCCAACCACTTTTTTTGGTCCGGGGTTACGTGAACCGGAATTTCAATGAGTGGAATCTTTCCGAACATATCCATGACACAACCCTCCTTCTTCAATAACAAACAAAGATGAATGCGTTACCGGGATAATCCGAGCACGTCGGCCATGCCGTACAGGCCCGGAGGCTGATTGACGACCCATTCTGCGGCGCGCAGGGCACCATGTGCGAACGGGTCGCGATTGTGGGCGCGATGTGTGATCTCGATGCGTTCTCCGGGTCCGGCATAGAGGACGGTGTGGTCTCCCACGATGTCCCCGGCTCTCACGGTCTGAATGCCGATTTCGTTCTTTGTGCGTTCCCCGATGAGGCCGTGACGCGCGTAGACTCCCGCTGCTTCCAGGTCCCAGTCTTTGGCCGCGGCCAGGACTTCGGCGAGTTTCAGCGCGGTGCCGCTCGGCGCATCCTTCTTCTTGCTATGGTGAGCATCGATGATTTCGAGGTCGTAGTCATCGCCGAGTGCCTGGGCGACCTTTCCGATCATCTGGAGCAGTACCGTAATTCCCACGCTCATGTTGGGTGCCTGAACACAGGGGATCGACTCCGCGCATTGGCGAAGCTGCTCCATTGCATCGGGGGACAGCCCCGTGGTGCCGATGACCATGGCCCGTTTGTGTTGGACGGCTTGCGCCAAATGGTGCAACGTGGCGGCTGGTGCGCTGAAATCGATGACGGCGTCGCTCAGGGGCAGGGCCTGCGCGAAATCGTCCGTCAACGCGACGCCGAGTGGCCCGCAGCCGGCCACGTCCCCGGCGTCTTTGCCGAGGGCCGGGTGCCCTTTTGCTTCCGTGGCGCCGGCCAGTCGCAGCCGGGCCGATTCGTTGACCAGGGCAACCAGGCGTTTCCCCATGCGTCCGGCGGCGCCGGTGATCGTGACGTTGATCGGCAAACTCATAACGTAATCGGGTAAAGTTCAGAGCGCCTACATGCTCGGGTTGGCCCCGGGTCACGACGAGATTCTTCGCAAGGCCCGTTCGCTAGTTCCTTCGTTTCGCTCAGGACAAGCAGGGCAAGCTCAGGATGACAACTCTCGGGCAACCGGGGAGCCGTCATGGTGTCAGAGCAACCCGGTTTCTTTCATGACCTGCCGGAGCCGTTCACGGTTGTCCGGCGACATCGGCGTGAGCGGGAGCCGGAGTTCGGGTTCGATTTTGTTCATCATGGCCAGGGCTTCTTTGACCGGAATGGGGTTGGTCTCATAGAACAGGGCGTTGAACAGCGACGCGAGTTTGAAATGAGACACACGCGCGTCGGCAACGTTCCCGGCCAAGGCCGCGTTCACCAAATCGGCCATGTCTTTCGGCGCCACGTTGGCGATCACCGTAATCACGCCCTTGGCCCCCAGCGCCATCATCGGCAGGGTCAGGGAATCATCGCCGGAGAGCACGGTCAAATCGTCGCCGCATTGGTGAATGATGTCGGAGACCTGTCCCAACGACCCGCTGCCTTCCTTGATCCCCACCACGTTATCGAGTTTGGCGAGACGCGCAATGGTGGCCGGTGTCATGTTCACGCTGGTACGGCCCGGTATGTTGTAAAGGATCAATGGCAAATCCACGGCCTGGGCCACGGCCGCATAATGTTGATACAGGCCTTCCTGTGTCGGCTTGTTGTAATAGGGCGTGATGAGGAGGGCCCCGTCCGCACCGGCCCGTTTGGCGTGGGCGGTAAAGGCGATCGCTTCGTCCGTGGCGTTCGAGCCGGTGCCGGCAATCACCGGGACCCGGCGGTTCACGACCTCCACGGTGAATGCCACGACCTGCTCGTGTTCTTCGTGCGAGAGCGTGGCGGATTCCCCCGTGGTCCCGCAGGGCACGATGCCGTGTGTGCCGTTGGCAATCTGAAACTCGATCAACTCGCGATACGCGGTTTCATCGAAGGCACCGTTTTTCAACGGGGTGACGATGGCGACGAGGGATCCTGAAAACATCGTGCGGCCTTTGGTTGCAAATATGTCGGACTAACGGTGCGGACGGATTGCGTCCGCGTTTACGCCTTTGCCTCGAGAAATGCGGGGATCCGTTCCCCGCGCACGAGATCGTCGAACGTCTCGCGGTCCCGGACCACGAAATGTTCCCCGCCCTTCACCAGGATCTCCGGCACACGGGGTCTCGAATTATAATTGGACGCCATGGTAAACCCATAGGCTCCCGTGGACATCACCGCCAGAAGATCACCGGCCTTCACCGTGGGAAGGGTCCGGCCTTGCGCGAGAAAATCCCCGGACTCGCAAACGGGCCCCACCACGTCGAACACCGCTTCCGGGATATTCGGAACCTGACGAACCGGCAGAATGTCGTGATGGGCCTGGTACAGGCTGGGCCGGAGCAGATCGTTCATCGCCGCGTCCACGATGGCGAAGTTCTTCGCGCCGGTCTCCTTGATGTAGAGGACATGCGTCAACATCACGCCGGCGTTTCCCGCAATCACGCGGCCGGGTTCCATGATGATCTCGCACCGAGACGCCTTCAGGAGCGGCATGATGGCTTCGGCGTATTCCGTGGGAAGCGGCGGTGTTTCGTCCGAATACGTAATGCCGAGTCCCCCGCCAATGTTGAGATACCGGATCGGAATACCCCGGCTCTTCAAGGTCTCGATCAGCCCTACCACCCTTTTCAGGGAGTCGACGAACGGACTGACCTGCGTCAGTTGAGAGCCGATGTGCGCGTGCACCCCGATGACTTCGATGTTGGGGAGCGACGCCGCAGTCGTGAATTCTTCCAGGGCCCGGTCCGCGCCGATCCCGAATTTACTCTTTTTCAACCCCGTCGTGATGTAGGGATGAGTCTGGGGGTCGATGTCCGGGTTGACCCGGAGTGCCACGCGCGCGCGCAGGCCTTTCCCCCTCGCCACGTCATTGATGGCCTGGAGTTCCGCGGGCGATTCCACGTTGAACAACAGGATGTCGGCGTCCAAGGCATAGCCAATTTCTTCCGGACTCTTGCCGACCCCTGCAAACACGATCTTGCTTGGGGGAATGCCGGCTTGCAACGCGCGAAACAATTCCCCGCCCGATACGATGTCGGCCCCGCTTCCCAGTGACGCCATAAGCCGGAGAACGGCCAGGTTGGAATTGGCCTTCATCGCGAACGCGATGAGATGAGGGACCGCCGCGAAGGCTTGGTCAAAGGCTTGGAAATGGCGGGTCAGCGTCGCGTGACTGTAGATATAGCAGGGCGTGCCCTGTTCCTTCGCCAAGCGTTCGAGCGGGACGTCTTCACAGAAGAGCGCATCATTGTGATAGTGAAAATCATGCATCTTGCGGCAACTCGTCAAACAGTTCGGGGTCGAGCAGCGTCAACCCTTCGAGGGCCGAATGAAACGCGTCTTTCAATTTCCGATAACGCAGTTTCGCGTAAGGCGTGACCGCCTTGAGCACGTCCTGATCCAGGAGCATCTGGATGGCCCCGGGGGTGGCCTGCCGGAGATGCTCGAAGTTGACGACGATGTCCATCCTGGCTTGTTGCGCGGCATCCTTGATGCGGTCCAGGAGTTCCCGGGCGTTCAAATGATCCAGCGTGCCTTCCAGGTCGATAAACAGCGCCACGGGCGTATCATGACGCCGGCCCTTGATGTTCAGGAACAACTCGTGCGGCTTCGCGGGTACCTTGATCTTGTGCAGGGCGTTGGGAATGAGGTGTCCGGTATCCAGCGAAGGCAGCTTCGCCTGGAGATTTTTAAGCACGGCCGCAATGGGAGAGAGTTTCCCTTGTGGACAGGATCGCTTGACCAGCTTGCGAAATTCGTAATTCATTTCGATGCGGGGGACCAGGCGCTGGCTGGTATGCCGGAGTCGATTCCAAATGGATCGCAACGAATAGAACTCATGGTTGACCCAAAAAAAGCCTTCCTGCAGTTGTTCCGGCGACATCCGTTTTGGGCGGAACACCACGTGCTTCCCATCGTACTTCGCCCAGTCCCGGTCGAAGATCCGGTCTTCGCGGGTATACCGTTCATACAGGGCGGTGCCGGGAAGGGGCGTCAGGACGTTGAAATACGCCAGTTCCACGCGATTGCGGATGAGAAAGTTCAGCGTGGATTCGAATACGGATTCATCGTCGTTATCGAACCCGAACACCATGCCCGGATTCACCATAATGCCGTGGTCGTGAAACATCTTGATCTGGTCTTCGAATTTTCTGACCTGGTTGAAGCCTTTGTTGGTTTCGGCCAGGGAATTATCGGAGATCGACTCCATGCCCACGAATACCGAGATGCAGCCGCTGTCCGCCGCCAACTTGACCATCTCCGGATCGTCTCCTAAAAACAGGGTGGATTGGCACCCCCATTTGATGTTCAGGGATTTCATGGCCTGCCACAACTCCCGGCAATACGCACGGTGACTGTTGTGCAAGTCGTCCACGAAGGCCACGATGGATCCTTCTTCGAGCCCCACCCAGACTTTCGCGGCGATGGTCATGGCTTCCCGCAACGTTCCCGTTGCCATGCGCTCGACCAACTCGGCTCGAATCCATTCTTTGACGTTCTTGATTTCTTCGATGACTTCCGGCACCGGCCGCCGTCTGGTGGTTTTCCCGTTGAAGGGCGACACGCTGCAAAACTCGCAATCGAAATGGCAGCCGCGCGTCGTGAACGTGCAATGCCGTGTCATGTAGGAATCCGTGCTGAGAAGCTGGATTCTCGCGGCACGGTAGTTGTCCAGCGCGGGAAATTGCTCCATCCGGTAGATACGTTTCATCTGCCCGGCCTCGAAGTCCGCGATGGCTTGCGGCCACAGGTCTTCGGCTTCCCCGCACACGATGGTGTCGCAATATTGCAGGGCTTCCTCGGGACAATAGGTGGGGTGGACGCCGCCGAGGACCACGGTTTTGCCGCGTTTGCGAAATTCCGTGGCGAGTTCATAGGCCCTCGGGGCGTAGCAGGTCATCACGGAAATACCCACCAGGTCGCAGGCTTGGTCGAGGTCGATCTCCTGGACCGCCTCGTCTACAAGTTGGACGTCCCAATCGGGCGGGGTGTACGCGGCGATGACGGGCAAACTGAGTTTGGGAAACCAGATGGAGCGCCGCTCGCTCGCAGTCATGCGATACGGATTGTTTCTGGGGTAGGGATCGAGAAGAAGTAACGTCCGAGTTGTATCGCGTCCTGCGGGTTCATCCATGAAACGATCTCCCTTACTCTCGCGTCGAGGCAACAGGTTGAGAATGGTCGAAACTTATCTGAATCACGTCGTTTCGCTCAAGGCCGGTTATTGCGTTCCGACGGGCCGGAGAGGAGGCAAGACGACTTCCGGCTCTTCCTCCGGGGATGGTGCCTCGGGAGTCGCGCGCCGTTCTTCTGCTTGGCGCTGGGCCCGGATCTTGGCTTCGATCCCGATATCTTCTGGGGCGATTGGGGCACCCATCACCCCGCAGCCCGCTTCAAATGATACCAGCATGGCCGAAACAAGAATTCGAAGAAGAGCCGGGCGCGTAGAATCGGACACCATCATCAGACTTTCTTGGCGAGGCGCGCTTCCCAGGCGTTCACTTGCCGGGTCACCTGCTTTCGGGCGGTGCCCCCGGTTTGCGCTTTCCGGTCAACGGCCCCTTCAATGGTCAGGTACCGCAACGCGTCCTTGGAAAAATGCGGGGACGCGGCCTTGAGATCGCCCAACGAGAGCTCATGCCATTCCTTCTGGCACTCAAGACAGTATCGCACCAATTGACCGATGATACCATGGGCTTCCCGAAAGGGGACGCCCTTTTTTACGAGGTAATCGGCCAACTCGGTGGCCAGGAGAAACCCCGACCCCACGGCTCCCGACAGCACGTCGTGGCGGATGCAAAGCCGCCGGATCAGTTCCGTGTAGATCACCAGCGACTCGAGCACGGTACCCATGGCGTCAAATAGAGGCTCCTTATCTTCTTGCAGGTCCCGATTGTAGCTCAGGGGGAGTCCCTTGAGGGTTGTCATGATCGAGAGAAGGTGGCCGTAGACCCGGCCGGTTTTGCCGCGGACCAGCTCGGGCACGTCCGGGTTCTTTTTTTGGGGCAGCATACTGCTGCCGGTGCAAAAGTCGTCCGGCAGGTCCACAAAGGAAAATTCAGACGACGCCCACAGGACAAGTTCTTCGCTCAACCGGGACAGGTGCATCATGATGATGGCCAGCACCCCGAGCGTTTCCGCCACGTAATCCCGGTCCGAGACTCCGTCCAGGCTGTTGCGGGTCAGGGCGGGAAACTCCAACAGCGTCGCGGTGAATGCCCGGTCAATCGGATAATTGTTGCCGGCCAACGCGCCCGAACCCAGCGGCATGACGTTGACGCGTTTCAGCGCGTCCCGTATGCGGGCGTTGTCGCGTTCCAGCATTTCCACGTACGCCAGAAAGTGATGGCCCAGCGAGACGGGCTGGGCGCGTTGAAGATGGGTATACCCGGGAATGATCACGTCGAGGTTCTCCCTGGCCTGCCCAACGAACGCCCGTTGCAAATCCTGAATGCGCGACTCCACCGTCCGCAGGTGGTCTCGCAGGTAAAGACGAAGATCCAGGGTGACCTGATCGTTCCGGCTCCGGCCGGTATGGAGCTTGCCGCCGACCGGGCCCACAAGTTCCGTCAACCGTCGCTCCACCGCCATGTGGATGTCTTCATCCGAATCCGCGAACGGAAACCGGTCTTCACGAAGCTCGTCTCGAACCAGTTCAAGCCCGCGCACCAGGGTGCGGCGTTCCCCCCGGGTCAGGATCTTGGCTTTTTCCAAGGCCTGGCAATGGGCGAGGCTGCCCTGGATGTCGTATTCGAACAAACGTCGATCAAACGGCAGGGAGGATGTAAAACGTTCGACCAATGCATGCGTCGGTTCGGTGAATCGGCCGGTCCAGGCTTTTGAAGGAACGCCTTTTGGGCTTGTGGGCGCCGGCCCGTCGGAACGAGCGGCCGGGCCGGAGCGACGCGGTGTACGCTTGCGAGGGGTCATTGCGATCGCCGGGGTTTTCCACTGGGGGCGCCACGGGACTGGGATGGTTTCCGGGATTTGATGATCGCCAGGCGCAAGGCATTGAGCCGGATAAACCCTTCGGCATCCTGCTGGCGATAGCCCTCGTCCTCTTCGAAGGTGGCAAGATCTTCCCGGTACAGCGACGACTCGGACCGGCGGCCCGTGACCGTGCAATTCCCCTTGTACAATTTGATCCGGACCGTGCCGTTCACTCCGCGTTGGGCTTCATCCATGAGTTTCTGCAGCATCACGCGTTCGGGCGCGAACCAATAGCCGTAGTACACGAGTTCCGCGTACCGTGCAATCAGGCTGTCGCGCAGGTGAAGCACCTCCCGGTCCATGGTCAAGGATTCGATGCCGCGGTGCGCCACGTGCAGGATCGTCCCGCCGGGAGTCTCATAGACCCCGCGAGACTTGATGCCCACGTAGCGGTTTTCCACCAGGTCGACCCGTCCGATGCCATGTTGCCCCCCGAGCCGGTTCAGGAGATCGAGAAGATTGGCCGGGGACAGGCGCCGGCCGTTCACGGCGACCGGGTCTCCGCGCTCGAACGTAATTTCAATCTGGCGGGACCTGTCCGGCGCGCGTTCCGGGGAAACCGTCATCTGGAAGATGGATTCGGGCGGGGCTTTCCAGGGGTTTTCGAGGATTCCGCCCTCGTAACTCACGTGAAACAGGTTCAGGTCCATGCTGTAAGGCTTGGCCTTGGTGGCGGTGACGGGAATGCCGTGTTTGCGGGCGTAGCGGATCAACTCGCCGCGGGACTGCAACGACCATTCCCGCCACGGCGCGATGATGGCGATCTCGGGATTGATGGCTGTATACGTGAGTTCGAACCGGACCTGGTCGTTTCCTTTTCCCGTGGCGCCATGACTCACGGCCTGAGCTTTTTCCTGTTGCGCGATTTCGATCTGGCGCCGGGCGATCAGCGGACGCGCGATCGAGGTGCCCAACAAATACGAGCCTTCGTACACGGCATTGGCGCGGAGCATGGGAAAGACGTAGTCCTTGACGAACGTTTCCCGGAGATCCTCTACGTAGACTTTCGCCGCTCCCACGGCCACGGCCTTGTTCTTGATGGCTTGGAGGTCCTCCCCCTGACCAAGGTCCGCGCAGAAGGCGATGACGCTGGCCTTGTATTCCGTCCGAAGCCATTGCAGGATGACCGAGGTATCGAGCCCGCCGGAATAGGCCAGGACGATTTTGCTGATCGCGTGGGATTGCGGTAAACGTGTCAACATCGTGGTATGAGGATGGTCAGGGCCAGGGCCGCCCCAGCCACTCCGTTAAGATTGCTTTTTGAACGTGCAGGCGGTTTTCCGCCTGCCGGAGAACGACGGACTGCGGGCCATCCAGCACCGCCGCGGTAATTTCTTCACCCCGGTGAGCCGGCAGACAATGCAACACGATAGCCGAGGATTTGGCCCGACCGAGCAGTCGTTCGTTTAATTGGTAGGGGGCCAGGGCCTTCACCCGTTCGGCTTGTTCCTGCTCCTGTCCCATACTCGTCCAGACGTCCGTATAGAGCGCATCGGCGTTCTCCGCGGCCTCACCGGGGTCATGCACGATCTCGATCGTCGCGCCCGTGCGGCCGGCTTCCTCCCGGCTGCGTTCGACGATGCCGGGATCTGGTTGGTATTCCGGCGGGCACCCGATGACGACGTGCATGCCCACTTTCGCCCCGGCTTCGATCAATGAATTCGCCACGTTGTTCCCGTCGCCCACGTACGCGAGCTTGAGACCGTGGAACGCGTCTTCGGTGAAAGATCCTTTGACTTCCATGAGCGTGAACAGGTCGGCCAGGGCCTGGCAGGGATGACACAGGTCCGTCAACCCGTTGATGACCGGAATGGTGGCATGGCGGGCCCATTCTTCCAACGTGGACTGCTCGAACGTACGGATGACGAGCCCATCGAGGTACCGGGACAGCACGAGGGCCGTATCGCCGAGGCTTTCGCCCCGGCTGAGTTGAATGGTATCTGACGGCAGGAACAAGGCCTGCCCGCCCAATTGATGCATGCCCGCTTCAAAGGAAACCCGCGTGCGGGTCGAGGGTTTCTCGAAGAGCAGGCCCAAGGTCAATCCCGAGAGCCATTGAGAAGCCGAACCGGACCGCGGGGTCGCCTTCAGTTCGCGCGCAATGCGGAACAAGCGGAAGATCTCGCTGCTGGATAGGTCCGAGACCGCCAGCAAATCTTTCGTTCCGCCTTGCGGCGTCGCAGGCGGGGCCGCCGAAAGGCCGGACTCTGGAATGGATTGTCCCAAGAGTGTCATGCGTCAGTTCCGAGTCGATTGGGGTACAACATCACGTTTGCTTATTTTTGCCCGTCTTCATGAATGCGGAGGCGACTCCAGCCGTTTCTGCAGCACATCCGACAACACGTCCACCAGCCGATCGATTTCGCCGTCGGTCACGATCAACGGCGGCACAAACCGGAGGACGTTGCCCACGGTGCAGTTGATCAACATGCGCCGTGCCAAACAATCCCGGACGACCGGTTGCCCGTCGATGGACAGTTCCATGCCTTGCAGGAGGCCCAGGCCGCGAACTGCGGTGACCACGGATGACCGATTCTGCAAGGATTGGAGTCCCTTGTGCAGGTAGGCCCCCGCAGCCCGGCAGCGTTCGAGCAGGTGGTCATCCAGCAAGGTGGTGAGCGTGGCAAGGGCCCCGGCACAGGCCAGGGGATTCCCGCCGAACGTGGACGCATGGGAACCCGGCCCGAACGCTTGCGCCACGTCGTCGGTGGCGAGACAGGCGCCGATGGGAAGCCCGCCGCCCAAACCCTTGGCCAGGGTCATGATATCCGGCTGCACGTTGTAGTGTTCATACGCAAAGAGGGTGCCGGTTCTCCCCACCCCGGTCTGGACTTCGTCGAAAATCAACAGCACGTCGCGTTCCCGGCAGAGCGCGTGCAGTTGTTCCAGAAACGCGGCCTCGGCCACCACCACGCCGCCCTCGCCCTGTATGGGTTCAAGCATCACCGCGGCGGTGCGTTGATCCATTTGGCGTTCGATCGAGGAAACGTCGTTGAAATCGGCGTATGTGAACCCTTGCGGGAGGGGAGCGAAGCCTTGCTGCACTTTGGCCTGTCCCGTTGCCGTCAAGGTGGCCAGGGTCCGGCCGTGAAACGAGTTGTGCATGGTGATGATCTCGTGACGGTCCGGGCCGTATTTTTCAAACGAATACTTGCGGGCAAGCTTGATGGCGGCTTCGTTGGCTTCTGCGCCGCTGTTGCAGAAGAACACCTTGTGGGCAAAGGAATGCGCGACCAATCGCTCGGCGAGCAGGACCTGCGGTTCGGAATAGTACAGGTTCGACGTATGCAGAAGATGCCGGGCTTGTCGCTCGATAGCCGTGACCAGGTCAGGATGTCCGTGCCCCAGTGCATTGACCGCGATGCCGGCGACAAAATCCAGGTATTCCCGGTCCTCCGCGTCATAGACCTTGCACCCTTTGCCCCGGACCAGGCTGATGGGAAGCCGGGCATAGGTATTCATGATCGTCCGGGCGGAACGCTGTTGCAGATCTTCAGTCAGCATGGCAACGAAACCTCGCGTAGAAACAGGCGAATCTAGCATAGGGCCTCTCAGTGGTGCAACGGAACAGGGTCCATCTCCCTCTCCCTTTGCGGCGGGAGAGGGTTGGGGTGAGGGGGCCGTCAGTGTGGGCAACTCCCCATTCTGTCAGCGGATGAGTGAACGTTTACGAAGACGCCGGAATAAAGCTCCCCTTCGAAGCCATCTCGATAGCCTTTTCATAAGGGAGAACGGTGACGTCACCGACCTTCAGGACCCGTTCGCCCCGATATATCCCAAAGGCCTGCCGAATATCGCCGGATCGCAGCAGGACGTTCAGCCCTCTATTGAATCGTTCTTTCCACATACCGGAAGATTTTATTTCAAAACCGACCGCCTGCCTGCCCCTCTTCCAAATCAGGTCTACTTCATTGCCGGATTCCGTGCGCCAGTAGAAAAACTGTGCCCCGTGAGACTGCCACGAATTGAGCGTCCTGAACTCATTGAGGATAAAGGTTTCAAACAGGACACCCGTTTCGGTTGCCGAGGGCTTGTCCCGGTGCAGACCCGCCAAAGCACGCTGCACCCCGCAATCGAAAAGGTAGAACTTGGCGTGGGCGACCTCTTTGATCTTGGCTTTGTTGCGATAGGCGGGCAAGTACCAGCCCAGTAACGTGTCTTCCAGGATACTGAAATACCCTTGGACCGTAGACCGGGCGACGCCCACGTCCCTGGCGACGTTGGTGATGTTCAATATCTGTCCGTTCATCAGGGCGGTGACGGACAAAAAACGGTAGAAACTGTCGAGGTTTCTGACGAGAGCTTCCTGTTGAATTTCTTCTTTCAGGTAGGTCTCGACGTACGCATCCAGAAATTCGATTTTCTCGTCGCTGGCGGCCGACGTGACGCTCAAGGGTAATTGCCCGTAGCGCAAGACCTCCGGCAACCGGAAGTCCTCGCCGATCTCGATCATGCTCAGCGGAAACATCTTTTTTGACAAGGCCCGGCCCGCCAGCATGTTGGCCTGGGACCTCTTGAGTTTCCGGGCGCTCGAACCGGACAGGGCAAATCGGTAGTCGTGCCGACTCTCGAACAACAGGGCATGGACCTCATCCAATAATTCCGGAAGTTTCTGTATCTCGTCGATAATGATCCAAGCTTTCCTGTTTCTCAGTGCCGCCACTTCCTGGGCGAGCAGGGACGGGTTCCGTTTATATCGAAGATATTCACCGGACTTCAGCAGGTTGAGACTCAAGGCCGCATGGCCGAGACGTTGATCCAGCCACACGGATTTCCCCGTGCCCCGCGGGCCGAACAGGAAAAAACTTTTTTCCGGCAGTTTAAGTATTCGAGCATACATGTCGATGATTCCGTTAAATTTACCGTAAAAATAACGAAACAACCGACTTCTGTCAATCACTCAGACCATGGCTTTCCAGTTTTTGGCCCACCCGGAATCGAAGGGCTTTCCTTTGGGAATTATAGACCTGATTACCCAATTTACGGGAATCCAGAGTCTTTACGGTCTTTGCATTCTCGCATTCCTCCTCCCGTCATCCTTGGAGTTTTTAGCCACGTCCCCGCCCGGTGGCCTTCCGGAACAGTCGCATGGTATAACCCCAACCATGAGAGCGTGCGATTCCTGCGAACAACAAAATCCCGATGATGCCCAGTTTTGCCTGCGTTGCGGCAAGGAGTTTCCCCCGGAAGCCGCGGCTGAGGCTGAAACCGAGACGGATCAGGAGGAGCAATATTGGCGGACGTTGATCGGTCCCGGGCGATGTATCCAATTCACGTTGACGAGCGGCTGGTCGTGGAAACCCGCGTGGGATTATTACCGACGTGCGTTTCAACGGTTTCACACCACACGCGGCCCCCGCTTTTCGCTCACGTGGAACTGGGCCCCGTTTTTGGTCGAACCCTTTCTCTGGTTTCTCTATCGCAAAATGTACATGTTTGCGTTCGTGTACTTTATCGGCCCCATCGTGTCCGTGTTTATCACCAGCGATATCACGGTGCCGATTGTGTGGTCGATCATTGCCAGCGCGAGCGCCAATTACGTGTATTACTGGCACCTGAGAGACCTGTTACTGAAGGCGAAAGCCCGGACCGCCCTGGACCATGCGACCCGCATGCGGCAGCTCATGGATGAAGGCGGTGTCCAATCCTATGTGTTCTGGTTGGTGGCGGCGTCATTCTTATTGAAGATCGGTGTCTTCTTTGCCGTGCTCGGGGACGCACCGCTCGAAGACTCGTTTCCCTTGCCTGACGGAGGTTCCGGCGGGGAGGAGACGGAGGGCCGCCGGATGTTCCTGTGACGGCCGTGAACGAGCCGGGAATCAGTGGCCGGGGCCGGCCGGTTGCGACAGTTCCCACCCGAACCATGATTGGAACCACTCATAGTCGCTTTGGTAGGCCGTATGCACCGTGGGCAGTCCATCGTCGCTTTTCTCCTTCAGCCGGGTATAGGTCCGGGGCCAGTTTTTGGTCCACCAGGATTTGAGCTCGCCCGGGGTAAACGGAGAGTCATTGGGTTGACGAATACCGGCGGCGGTCACCACGTCCGTGAGCAGGGGCCAATAGCGGTCCTTCCCCAGGTTCAGGGTGCGGAAATGTTCGCGAAGCAGGAACACGACCCATAACTCGGCGCTGTGTTTCTTGTTGTGCTTAAAGGGTTGCGTCTGTCGCAGGGGAATGGGATTGAAGTCCTTGATGATCGAGGTATAGTCCGGCCCGCCGTAGCTGCCCGCGACCTTGGCGATGTCCTGTAGCATGTTGGCCAACTCGACCTCGACGATCGGGGAAGCCGAGGGCGCCCTTTGGCCGGCCAGGGGATTGGGTGTCGTCAAGAGGTCAATCAGGGGTTTTAATTCGCGCAGGCGCGTCACTGCGGCATTGAGGATCTGCGCCGATTCCAACCAGTAATCCGGATCGTGTTTTGAAACGCGTTCACGACCCGGCGGGGGCAACACGATGGGGATCCAATGGCGCACCAGGACGAACAGGATGTACGGCATGTCCCCATCGACTTCCGCCACGCGGTCCAACACGTTGTGGGGCGCCGCCGCGTTTTCAAAAAACTGCTCAACCTTCTCCTGGATGTGGAGCCGTTGCCCCAGCGCGACCCACCACCGGGCGTCGAGGCGATGTCGGTCGGGTTGAGTCATAGGCGGCATGACGGTTGTCTCGGAGGCATGATCCTGCCTGGAACTGACGGGGAGCGGAACGTGCTTGGCATGGTACGGGGTGCGGCCGGGCAAAGCAAGGGAAAGGAACCGGGTGCCCTGAGTGACCTGAAGATGGAAATCGAAACGATGGTTTGACATGAGGAGGAAGCATGAAACACGTCGTCCTGATTCGTCACGGTGAATCACAATGGAATCTCGAAAACCGGTTTACCGGGTGGGTGGACGTCCCTCTCAGCTCCAAGGGTGAACAGGAAGCGCGGGACGCCGGGGAGAAACTCCGGGCTTTCCGGTTTGATCATGCCTTTACCTCCGTGTTGACGCGGGCCATCAGGACCTTGGAGATCGTGTTGGACGTCATCGGCCAGTCCGGGCTGCCGGTCGAACAACACCAGGCGTTGAACGAACGCATGTACGGCGAATTGCAAGGCCTCAATAAGGCCGAAACGGCAAAACAATACGGAGAGGCCCAGGTGAAGTTGTGGAGACGAAGTTACGACGTGCGGCCCCCGGGCGGTGAAAGTCTCCAGGACACGGCGGACCGCGTGTTGCCGTATTACCGGGAACACATATGGCCCCGCTTGGCCAAGGGCGAGACACTCCTGGTTGTGGCCCACGGCAACAGCCTGCGTGCCCTCGTCATGCAGCTCGACCGGCTTTCCCGCGAAGACGTGCTCGAACTCAACATCCCCACCGGTGCCCCGTTACTGTATGAACTGGACGGCCAGGGCCAAGCTGTCGCTCACCGGTACTTGTAACCCTCTGGCCCTCCTATTTCGCCGTGCCGTCTCATGTCGTGTCTCTCTCTTTCGCGGTGTACTAATTGTTAAAACTTGAGTATGCTCAAGATCCTCTCTATCGGGAGCAACTGAAGGATTGAGTCATGATGGAATGGCTTGGCATTGGTCACCTTTTCGAGCTTTCCCGGATGGAAGCCATTGCGGGGTTTTTCACCCCGCTGGCGATTTTTGCCGTGTTTTTCCTGGGCCAACTCATCCTGCCGGGAAAGTGGGTTCCCGGCTACGTCATCAATCCGGAAACCGGGGTACCCCGTCACTATCGTCTGAACGGCTTGCTGGTGTTCGTCATCGCAGAGGTCGTGTGGGCTCTCGAACTCACCGGAATGCCGCGTGATTGGTTCTACCGCTCTTCGATCTATGCGGTGGCCGGTGGAACGGTCTTTGCCACGATCTTCACGTTCTTGGGAGTGTTCAGCCAACCGCCCGGCAAGGTCAAGAATCCGTTCCTGGCGCTGTGGTTTGGACGGGCCCGGGAGTTGTCGTTCTTCAATGAGCGCTTCGACGTCAAGATGTATTTCTACGTCGTCGGTGGGACGATGTTGTCGCTCAACGCCCTGTCCGGGGCTGTGTACCACTACGAACGTTTTGGCGAAGACTCCAATCCGGGCGTGTTCCTGTATGCGGCGTTCTTCACGTTCTACATCCTGGACTATTTCATCTTTGAGCGCGTCCAGCTCTATACCTACGACCTGATCCATGAAAATGTCGGCTTCAAGTTGTTCTGGGGCGGCCTCGTGGTCTACGGGTGGATGTTCATCCTCCCGTTGTGGGGCATGGCCGCTTACCCGGACCCCGGATTCTCGCCGGCATGGACATATTGTTGGCTCATCGGAACGTCTGCGCTGTTCCTGTTCGGGTGGGGCATCTCGCGCGGCGCCAACATGCAGAAATACACGTTCAAGCGATGGCCCGACCGTAAGTTCCTCGGGTTCATCGAGCCCAAGTACATCGAGGCCGGTGACCGCAAAATCCTGTGCAGTGGGTTCTGGGGCGTTGCCCGCCACTTCAACTACTTGGGCGAGGGGTTCCTGGCCCTTTCAATTGCCCTGGTCTTCGGCTACTTCACGAATCTCTGGGCTTGGACGTATTTTGCCTTTATCGTTTCGCTGTTCCTCTACCGTCAGCTCGATGACGACAGGCACTGTGCCGAAAAATACGGCGCCGGTAAGTGGGCCGAGTATCAGGCCCGGGTGAAGTACCGGATTTTTCCTGGCGTGTATTGAGAGAGCTCCCTGCGGCCTTGTTCTTCCATCCCTATCTCAAAGTTTCCTCCAGCTCGGCGACGAGTTCCCCGATCTCGTCGATCGGGACCAGGTCAAGTAACACCGCCAGCATGTTTTGCCGGGCGTGGGAGGTAATGACGTGGTCGTCCTCGAGCCCCTCTGCGGCGGCACTTAAGACCGCAATGGGTTCCCCGCCCTGTTGCGTGATGTCCTCCCAGGCCCGGTGCTTGCGTTCCATCACGGCATAAAACTCATCGATGGGAACGTGGACCAGCCCGAACCGGCTGCCCCATTTTTCACGGATCTGTTCATGGATGACTTGGTGCATCCCGCTGCAAACGGGTTCCGGAATGCTCACGCGTACGGCGCAGGTGATCCAATACAGGCTCAGGGCCAACAGTTCTTTGGTGACGGCTTGTGCCTGTTTGGTGGTGAGGGTCAGTCCGTATTCTTCGAGGAAATCGGGGGCGACGGACGGGGGGATGAGTTGAACGAGAGCTTTCGCGGTCTCTTGAGCTTGTGCGGTCATGGCGTGCTCGGGTGAGGGCTTTCGACAATCGTCAGGCAGCATACGCAGCAGGGCATGGTTCAGGCAAGCGCTTCGCTTGACACTCAAACCCGGTGAGTGCCACGCTCGATACCTTTGGGGGCTGGGGTTGTGCGCGTTCCCGGTGTTGTCGATGTATGTGTGCGGGTGGCTGTGGGGACGGACCTCTGTATCCGCCCTATCAAGGAAAGGCGTTGACGGATTGATGGCAGACCTCTTCATAGGCTTGACGAGCCTGGCCTGGGGGTTGGCCGGATTGACAGTAGCCATTATGCCCGCCGTGGCGCTCGTTTGGGCCAGGCCGATTCTCTTGGATCCCTGGCCGCGCTTCTGGTTCGGGCAGACGATTCTGCTGATTGGGCTGTTGTTGATGATCGGCACCACGGCGCTCATGGGGTTTTGGGTCTGGGCGGCATGCGGCGCGTTGGCCACGATCAAGGCCTGTCTGTTGCTGGGGGCGCCGGTGTCGTGGCGGGAGCGGGCGCTGCGCTGGCTCGGCACATGGCCGCCGTGGCTGTACCGGCTCGGTGGGACGATCGACTTGGCCCTGGCAATTGGGTTGGCTGCGGACCTCATGCTCCATGGTTGAGAAGAACGCCATGATTTCATCGAATGAGCAGGACCTGACCAGATTGTGGGATATCCATCAGGCGGCGGAATGGCCGGTCGGGATGGGCTTCCATGAGGGCGAACTCATGACCCTGGATACGGTCGTCAGCGGGTGCGCCGCCTATTATTTTGAAGAACACCAACTCGACCCGCAACGCGTGGCAATCCTTGAAGATTGCCTGTCCGATCTGGAGGCCGTCCTGCCGGAATTGAGCGAAGACCCCTTGGACTATTTCGAACGGGTCAAGCAATTGGGCCGGTTGCTGCTGGAAGCGGGTCGCCGGCCATGACATGAAACGCCGGTGTGCAGCGGCATTCGTCACCACGTGCCTCACCCTCACCCTCACCCTCACGACCACGGCAACGGGCGCGGAGTTCACGTTCATGGCCCTGGGCGATATGCCGTATGGCCCGCGTGAGCAAGCCTACCCTGCGTTCAAGGCATTGATCGCGGAGATTAACCGCCGGGCACCCGTCTTTACCATCCACGTCGGCGACACCAAATCGGGTCTGGCTAACTGCTCCGACGACCGGCTGCTGGAGCAGCGGGATTTCATGAACAGCTTCACGTCGGCCCTTATCTATACCCCTGGGGACAACGAATGGACCGACTGTCATCGCTTGCTGGCCGGCGCGTATGATCCGCTCGACCGACTGGTATTCATCCGCAGGCACTACTTCCCGACGGACGAGAGTCTCGGCGGGCGCCCGATGCGCCTTGAGCGCCAGGCGGACGTCTTGAGCGGCTTCGAGTCGTTCGTCGAGAACAGCCGGTTCCGCCACGACGGCGTGTGGTTTATGACCGCGCACGTGGTCGGTTCCAACAACAATCTCGACGCCCCGGATTCTGATGCGACTCGAGAATTCCTTCCACGTGACAAGGCAAACCGAACGTGGCTGGCGGACTCGTTCGACAAGGCGATGGCTGCTGACGCCGGGGCCGTGGTCATCGCCGTTCACGCCGACATGTTCAGGGATGGATTCGATCCGGAGGAGGAATCCTTTGCCCGCGTTTCAGGTTTCAAGGATTTCGGAGAAACTCTCGCCGCGAAGGCCCGATCCTTCCGGAAACCGGTCCTCCTGCTGTTCGGGGACAGTCACGCGTTCCGAATCTTTCACCCCTTTCCCCGTTCGGCCGGTAACCTGATTGCCGTGGAGGTGTACGGCGGGGAACACATGCATGCTGTAGAGGTCACGGTGGATCCGGACACGGAAGCCGTGTTTACGTTCAGGCCCGTACGGAACCCCGCCTTGCCCGAAGCACCTGAAGCCAGCCCGGACGGCTTGTAATGTTTACGAATTCGCCTTTCACCCTTCCCTTGCCCGTTGATTGACTGGTCAAATCCCCTATGCTACGTTTTTCATTTAGTCTGAAACATGAGTAGACGCGCTCTATGGAAAAAGATCTGAAAAGCATTCTGGGCAAGCTGCAATATACCGACGATGCCAAGGTCGTCCAGCAGATTACCCAGCAGACCCGGCAGGTGCAGGACCGCATGGCGGGGATTAAGCACAAGATTGTGGTGATGAGCGGCAAAGGCGGCGTCGGGAAAAGCATGACCACGGTGAATTTGGCCTTGGCCCTGGGACGACAAGGCCACAGGGTCGGGATCATCGACGTGGATCTGAACGGGCCCTGCGTGCCCCGCATGATGGGGGTTCTGGGCAAGGGGCTTGAGGTTACGCCGGACGGGGCGCGACCACCGGAAGGGCCATACGGCATCAAAGTGGCGTCCATGGATTTTTTGCTCAATGAGACGGCTCCCGTGCGATGGAAAGGCCCGATGGATTTGAGTCCCGTGTGGCTCGGACTCATGGAAATGAACGTGATCCGGGAGTTCCTGGCTGATATTCTCTGGGGCGATCTGGATTATCTGTTGGCCGATCTCCCCCCGGGCGCCGCAGCGGATAAGCCGCCGGTCATCGCCGGATTCCTGCCGGATCTGGCCGGCGCAGTGGTGGTCACGACGCCGTCGGAAGTCGCCTCGAACGTGGTGCAGAAGTCGATCGGCTATGCCACGGAACTGGGGATCACCGTCTTGGGTGTGGTCGAAAACATGAGCCAATACCGGTGCCCGGCATGCGGTGCCGAGAATGAGCTGTTCGAAGGCAACACCGAAGGCATGTGTGAGGCCCTCAACCTGCCTTTGTTGGGCCGCATTCCCTTTGACCGGAACTTTGCGAAGACGTTCGATAAAGGGACTCCGTTGTTGGACGGGGAATACCCCACGAGCCGGCGCTATACGGATATTGTCGGCCGCATCCAGTCGATGTTGGATTACAAAAGAGTCCTGGCCGAAAAACTCTAGGCGAACGATGGACCGTATCTTGATGACCTTTAACTCTCCCGCGTGAGGCCGTTATGAAATTTGTCTGCTTGAACTGTGAAACCTATATGAGTTTTGAAAAAGTGGAGAAACCCGCCGAAGGATCGCTCGGAGTGTTTTTCGCCTGCCCTTCCTGCGAAGCGAAGGTGTCCATGGTGACGAATCCTGGCGAAACCCAAATGGTCAGTTCCCTGGGCGTCCAGCTTGGCGGACGGACGGTGGCTCCTTCTCCATTGGAAATGACGCGGGGGACGCTAAAAGAAGACGCCGGGGCTCCGGCGCCATCCGGGTCCATGGCGGCCTATCTGAACGAAAAAATCAGCGCCGGGCAAGGCGTAAGCCCGGCAGCCGGGGCCACCACCAAAGAGGGTGAGTCCGGCGGCTGTCCGTTTTCCGCGATGGTTGCGGAGATGGGATTAACCAGCGGCGACTCCTCCACCGGCACACAGCCGGCCGCGCTGCAATGGAGTCCCGACGCGCAAGAACGGTTGGACAAGCTGCCGTCGTTCGTGCAGCCGATGGTCAAGGGCAGCGTGGAAACGTACGCGCGGAAGAACGGCTATTCGACCGTGACGCTGCAAGTCATGGATGATTCCAAGAATTCATCGAACGGCTTGAGTTGGTCGCCGGAGGCCGAGCAGCGCCTGCGCAACATCCCGGATTTCATTCAACCCATGGCCCGCAAGGAAATCGAACGGTTGGCCCAGGAACGCGGCGCAACCACGGTCTCCGCCGACCTCATGGACGAAGCCAAGGACAAGTTCATGAAGTTCATGTGACAGAGAGCCGGAATTGATTCAACGAAGGCGGCTCTTGATCCAAGGGTCGCCTTTTCTTTTCCGTCATCCCCGGCCTAATCAGGAACCAGCGTCTCCTCTAGACCTTCATTCTTGATCAAATTCTTATCATGCTTCAGGAATAGAGAGTGTGGAATTTTTCATAGAATAGGCTCATAGTAATGGGCATTGGAGAATGCCTAGATCTTTGCGAAATAAACAACTGTAAGTTGAGCGTGTCAACCCTATCTTCCGTATGCCGAAAGTAAATCCAGATATTCTGAAATGGGCGCGGACAACCGCTGGTTTTAGTGAAGAACAGGCGGTAAAAAAGCTCGGCATTAAGGATTTAAAGGATATAACGGCAATAAATCGTTTGGCTGCACTCGAAAGAGGTGATGTCATTCCCTCGCGGGCAGTGCTGGTCAAAATGTCTCTGCAGTACCGACGTCCTCTCCTAACGTTTTATTTATCTGAAAAGCCGTGCACTGGTGATCGTGGCCATGATTACCGAACCCTTCCTGAAACTGTAGAAATAACTCAAAAGTTATTGGTTGACGCGGTTATTCGAGATATCCGCTCTAGACAGGCCTTGGTGCGGAGCGTTCTAGAAGATGAAGACGAAGCCGTGAGATTGCCATTTCTTGGTTCTCTAAAAATGACACAAGGTGTAGGGAAGGCTCTATCTCTCTTAACGAAGCAATTGCAATGGAATCTAAATGAATATGCGAGCCAACAAACAATAGAGGAAGCGTTTGCACATTTACGTGGAAAGATTGAACAGGCAGGCATTTTTGTCCTGTTGGTTGATAATTTAGGCAGCCACCATACCACAATTGATGTCACGCTCTTTCGCGGATTTGCTCTGGCAGATGATGTCGCCCCATTTGTTGCGATAAATGCCAACGATTCCAAGGGTGCATGGTGTTTCACCCTCATTCATGAGCTTGTCCATCTTTGGCTTGGTGCAACTGGTGTGAGCGCCAGCGTTGGTAATCAGGAGATTGAGAAGTTCTGCAATGACGTGGCCAGCGAATTTCTTTTGCCAGTGGAAAAGATGAAAACACTTGTAATCGATAACAAGACGGACTTGGGGCGAGCAGAAGATATGATTAATCAATTTGCCAAGACCCGAAATGTCAGCCGCACAATGGTTGCATATAAATTATTTCGTGCTGAATGCATTACATTTGAGCGGTACGAAAAGTTGAAAGCTAGCTTTAAAGAAGATTGGTTGAGAGCGAAGAAGGAGCAACGTTTAAAAGCAAGAGAGGCTAAGAATGGGCCAACGTATTACATTACAAAAAAACATCGAGTTGGAAGGGCTTTAATTAATTTGGTGGCTCGGATGATGTATAGCGGTGCGCTTACGACTACGAAGGCTGCAAAGGTTCTTGGGGTTAGAGCACAAAATGTTCACGGCGTTATAGAGATCACGGGCCCCAACGCGGCCCGAGGTGTGATTTAGGGACAAGGGAACTAGGTTGGTTTATCTTCTAGACGCCAATGTCTTGATTGATGCAAATAGAGATTACTATCCCATTGGCCGAGTTGATGAGTTTTGGGAATGGCTGATTTATCAAGGTGAACAAGGCTACGTTAAAATTCCTCTGGAAATTTATGAAGAATTAAAAAAGGGAAACGATCGTTTAGCAGTGTGGGCCAAAACTTCTGAAACCGAAAAGGCTCTTAAATTTCACGAGGAAGTAGCAATTCATCTAGTTCAAAAAGCGATAAAGGAAGGATACGCAAGAGATCTATCTGATATTGAAATCGAAACGATGGGCCGGGATCCATTTTTGATTGCATATGCCCTAGTTGATCCATCAGCCCGATGCGTCGTGACAACTGAGGCATCGAAACCTTCAAAGACAAGACAAAACAGGCACATTCCTGATGTGTGCAAGCAATTTGGCATTATAAGTATAAATACGCATGAAATGACAAGACGTTTGGATTTTAGGACGAAATGGAATGTGGAACGTAAATAAAAAGAAGCGTAGATAGTGAAACCCCATAATGGTTGCTTCACCAGTTTCGAAGACAGAAGGCCTTAAAACGCCTCCCAATTCGCGTACGGCTTCAGGCGGTAAATCTCCTCCACTGGCGTCGGCAGCACGACGTCTCGTTGCTCCAGCAGGTCGGCGGTCAGTCGTAGCGGCAGCCCGACAATCGTGGGATAATCCCCCTCGATCGTCTCGATAAACCGCGCCCCTTCTCCTTGAATCGAATAGGCCCCAGCTTTCCCCAAACTTTCCTTGGTTTCCAGATAGCGCCTCAGTTCCCGGTCCGTGAATGCCGTCATCCTGACCAGGGCGGTCTCGACGCGGACCACGGTCACGTAGTCGGCTTCGTGAATGAGCGCGATGCCGGTGTGTACCTGGTGAGTGCGTCCCCGGAGCTGACGGAGCATGGTTGCGGCGTCATCGAGGTCCCGCGGTTTGCCCACCAGTGTTCCGTCGATCTCAATCACCGTGTCGCTGCCTAGCACGAGATCATCAGGGTGCCGGCTTGCGATAGAGCGCGCTTTGTCGAACGCGAATTGTTTCACTTGCTCACGAGGCAAAAGGCCGGGTGAAGGAATTTCCTCGACCGTGGGGGGGACGACCTCGAACGCGATACCGAGCAGGGCCAGCAGTTCGCGGCGGCGCGGGGAGGTGGAAGCCAGGATGATGGACACGGGTGCCTGAAAGCGTTACGCCGGGGTGGCGGTGAGGGCTTCGACGTTTGGGGCGACGTGCCGGGAAACGTATTCGTGCAGCAATCGTTCGACGTCCCCGGAATTGTTGGTCTTGACCATATCGGCGCGCAGGGCGGCCGCATGCGGAAAGCCGCTGCAGTACCAGCCCAGATGTTTGCGCATGCGCGGGAAACGGGGAGCATCATGAAACCGTTCAAACGTGTGGGCATGTTTCAGGATCATGTCGAACCGGTCTTCCCGGGAAACTGCGGGTTCGGGAACCGGATTTTGGGAGCATGCCCTCACGGCCTCCCTAACGGATTCCTTGCCGTGAAAGATCCACGGGTTGCCCAGAGCCGCCCGGCCAATGAGAATGCCGTCCACCCCGCTCGCAAGGATGCGGGCGATGGCTTCGTTCAAGGAGCCGATGTCGCCGTTGCCCAACACGAGAATGCCTTGTTCGCGGATTTGCGCCGCCGCCTCGGTGATCGCGTTCCAATCCGCGTCGCCTCGGTACATTTGTTTTAACGTGCGTCCGTGGATGGATATGACCTGCGGCCGGCCTTGGACGAGGCACGCGCTCCATTCCTTGATAATGACGGAGTCATACCCCAGGCGCGTCTTCACGGAAAGCGGAAGGGCGGTACGTGGTGGGGGCTGATGGTCCTGCGCGGCACGCGCCATGCGCACTTTTTCGACGATGCCGGGTTTGAGTCCGGCTTCGGCCAGGGTTTGCCCTTCGGCCCAGTCATGAAGCCCGCGTTCGGTCGAGGCCATGATGTCCAGCGCCAGTTCGGGCGTTCTGATGAGCCCGGCCCCGCACCCGGATGACGCCACGTTTTTTGACGGACATCCCATGTTGATATCCAGTCCGTCGAACCCGAGTTCACTGACGACGTGGGCGGCTTGGTAAAACAACAGCGGCTCTTTGCCGTACAACTGGGCTACGATGGGGCGTTGTCCGTCGGTGTACCGTAACGGCTCCCAGCCCATGACCCGGCCCTGGCAAATATCGTGGACATTGGTGAATTCGGTAAAGATCACGTCCGGCCGGTCCGTCGACTTCGCTGCGCTATGCTCAGGACCGGCCCCGGTGGCGATAATGTGGCGGAACGCAATATCGGTGACTCCGTCCATGGGAGCCAAGCCGATGATGGGCCGCGGAAGGTGATGCCAGAAACTCATGTATCCTTATGTTCCGGCTTGATCATGCCGGCTCGACGTCGGTGTGGGCGAAATTTTTACCCTTGAACAGGAGTGGTTCGCCCGTTGTTTTTGCGAGGGCGTAGGCAAAACAGTCGCCCAAGTTCAACGCTGCCCGGTGATTCCCCTTGCCGAAACGCCGCCAAGCACGGCGAGCGGCGTTGGCATGTTCAGACGTGACGGGAACCAACTCGACCGCCGCTTTCTCCAATAGCACATCCAGCTCATGTCCTGCCTTGGCTCCACCCCGGCTTTCGACAACCATTGCCGCCTCAAGCAATGCGACCGCCGACATGCGACGGGGCCATGCCGCGGCTATCGCATCTTCATAACGCCCCGCGTCTGGTTCACCGAGCAGGATGGCAAGGAGGGCCGACGTATCGATAATCATTTGGGTAAGCCTTGCTCATCGTAGAGCAGGTCGCCATGCTCGATGGCCGAGGGTCCAGGCCCCAGAAGGCTGGCGCAATGCTGTCCAATGGCGTGCAACTCCCGAGCCAGGGCTTCCGCGCTACGCTCACGCTTCTCGCGCTCCAGGCGTTCGCGCAACGCCACGGTAATCGCGCCGGTCATGGTCTCGCCGGTCAACCGGGCCAACTCGCCGGCGAGCCGGCAGGTTTCGTCGTTCTTGATGTTGAGGCCCATCTCTCATCCAAAGGTAGAAAAAAAATAATGCTTCTACCATACGCAATGTCACAGTCATATGCAACGTCAGTGACTTTTCATCACGGGTAAGACAACCGGAATTGTCATTGGGTTTTGTCTTCAACCGGATTCATGCTATGGTTTTGCACGATGAGCGAATCCCCGGAGAAAATGGTTTCTGTGCAGAACCCCACAGTCGTGCTGTACCACGCCGATTGCCTCGACGGGTTCGGGGCGGCGTGGGCCATATGGAAAAAATATCCCGGCGCGCGCTACCTGCCGGTTGAACACGGCCTGAGCCCGCCGTCTGGATTGGATAACGACCACGTGGTGATGGTGGACTTCAGTTATCCTCGCGAGATCATCGAACGCCTCGCTGAATCCACGGCCAGTTTGCGAATCCTGGATCACCACGTCACGGCGCAGGCGGCGTTGGCCGGTCTCCCGTACGCGTATTTCGACATGAAAAAAAGCGGCGCGGTGCTGGCGTGGGAATGGGCGCACCCGGAGCCGGCGCCCTGGTTGCTGCAATACATTCAGGACAAGGATTTGTGGGAATGGCGGTTACCCAAGAGTCGGGAAATCAACGCCGCGCTGGACTCGTATCCGTTTGATTTTCAGGTCTGGGACGGGCTGTCGCAGGATACGCTGGAAATCGAAGGCCGGGCGATTCTACGACGGGAAGACGTCCTGATCGCCAAGATCGTCAAGGAGTCGGTCCTGGTCGGGTTTGAAGGTGAAACCGTGCCGGCGGTCTACAGTCCGGTGATGACCAGTCAGATCGGAGAACGCCTGTGCCGGGACTATCCGTTTTGCATCATTTGGCACCAACGGAACGGCCGGCGATATTTCAGCTTGCGTTCCAAACCGGGGGCCGCTGACGTCTCCGCCATCGCGGTCCGGCATGGGGGCGGTGGGCACGTCAATGCCGCCGGTTTTTCGGTTGCGCTCGAAACGGCTGATATTCTGAATCCCATAAGGTGATAGCACGGCGTTGGATGAACGTGACGCGAATTAGCGCAGAATTGCGCTACCTTTACGCTTAAATAATGCAAAATATCACGCAATTGAAAACAAAACGATGCAATTATGTGCATAAATGCACTAATGAGAAATGGATGTAGCGAATGGTGTGTTCTTCGATAACACACCGCCTGATCCATAACAGGATGGTTCCATGATTCCTTTGCGTGACGACAACCCCACGGAAATCAAGCCCGTCATGACCATCGCGTTTCTGGTTGCCTGCGTGGTCGTTTTCCTGAACCAGGTGACGTTGGGACAGCAGACCGGGCAAGCGTTCGTATATCAGTATGGGGCCATCCCGGCGGTCGTGTTCGGGTATGCCGAACTCCCGGTTGAACTCGCGGCGGTGTCACCCTATGGCAGCTTGATCACCAGCATGTTTTTGCACGGCGGCTGGATGCACCTGATCGGGAATATGCTGTATTTGTGGATCTTCGGGAACAACATTGAAGACGTCATGGGGCATGGCCGGTTCATCGTCTTTTATTTCCTGTGCGGGATTATTGCGGCCTTGAGTCATGCCGCCGTTGATCCAGTTTCAACCATTCCGATGGTTGGGGCCAGTGGGGCCATCTCGGGAATCCTGGGTGCCTACTTGCTGCTCTATCCCCGAGCCCAGGTGTTGGTGCTCATCCCGCTGGGGTTCTTCAGCCAGATGCTCTATGTCCCTGCTTCGATCGTGTTGGGCCTGTGGTTTGTCATGCAAATCTTGAGCGGCGGCATGAGCCTCGGTACCGAAGGCGGCGGCGTGGCATTTTTTGCGCATATCGGCGGGTTCCTAGCCGGTGTTCTGTTGATCAGGTTCTTCAAACACCCCCACGTGAAGTTTTTCAATCCTCCCCACACGCATGCACGGAATTGGCAATAGCGAAAAAAAAGAATCGAATCTCTCCTGAAAATTTCCTTGACATTCCCTCATGGATTCAGTATTTTCTCCAACTTCCCTGTTGAGTCGTTCTTTGACAGTTGAATAGCCGGCAACAACGGCAAAGAAGAAGTGTGTTGAAGTGGTGGCCCTTGTGATAAGCAGTATAATTTTTGAGAGTTTGATCCTGGCTCAGAACGAACGCTGGCGGCGCGCCTAACACATGCAAGTCGAACGAGAGACTCTTCGGAGTAGTAAAGTGGCGAACGGGTGAGTAAGACATGGGTAATCTGCCTTTGAGCGGGGGATAACCAGCCGAAAGGCTGGCTAATACCCCATACGCTTCCGGTCCCTCGGGTAAGGAAGGAAAGCCGCATCGTGGATGTGGCACTCGAAGATGGGCTCATGGCCTATCAGCTTGTTGGTGGGGTAACGGCCTACCAAGGCAACGACGGGTAGCTGGTCTGAGAGGACGATCAGCCACACTGGCACTGAGATACGGGCCAGACTCCTACGGGAGGCAGCAGTGAGGAATATTGCGCAATGGGCGAAAGCCTGACGCAGCGACGCCGCGTGGGGGAAGAAGGTTTTCGGATTGTAAACCCCTTTTAGGAGGAAAGATGGGGTGGTTTTCCACCCGGACGGTACCTCCAGAAAAAGCCACGGCTAACTTCGTGCCAGCAGCCGCGGTAATACGAAGGTGGCGAGCGTTGTTCGGATTTACTGGGCGTAAAGAGCACGTAGGCGGTTTAGTAAGCCCCTTGGGAAAGCTATGGGCTTAACCCATAAAGGTCGAGGGGGACTGCTAAGCTAGAGGGCGGGAGAGGAGCGCGGAATTTCCGGTGTAGCGGTGAAATGCGTAGATATCGGGAAGAAGGCCGGTGGCGAAGGCGGCGCTCTGGAACGTCTCTGACGCTGAGGTGCGAAAGCGTGGGGAGCAAACAGGATTAGATACCCTGGTAGTCCACGCCGTAAACGATGGGCACTAAGTGTCGGCAGGTTACTGTCGGTGCCGCAGTTAACGCAGTAAGTGCCCCGCCTGGGGAGTACGGCCGCAAGGTTGAAACTCAAAGGAATTGACGGGGGCCCGCACAAGCGGTGGAGCATGTGGTTTAATTCGACGCAACGCGAAGAACCTTACCCAGGTTGGACATGCTCGTGGAAAAACTTGAAAGAGTAAAGACCCCTTCGGGGGGGCGAGCTCAGGTGCTGCATGGCTGTCGTCAGCTCGTGCCGTGAGGTGTTGGGTTAAGTCCCGCAACGAGCGTAACCCCTGTCTTCAGTTGCCATCGGGTGATGCCGGGCACTCTGAAGAGACTGCCCAGGATAACGGGGAGGAAGGTGGGGATGACGTCAAGTCAGCATGGCCTTTATGCCTGGGGCTACACACGTGCTACAATGGCCGGTACAGAAGGTTGCAATCCCGCAAGGAGGAGCCAATCCGAAAAAACCGGCCTCAGTTCAGATTGAGGTCTGCAACTCGACCTCATGAAGGAGGAATCGCTAGTAATCGCGGATCAGCACGCCGCGGTGAATACGTTCCCGGGCCTTGTACACACCGCCCGTCACACCACGAAAGTCAGTTGTACCTGAAGTCGCTGGAGCCAACCCGCAAGGGAGGCAGGTGCCCACGGTATGGTTGGTGATTGGGGTGAAGTCGTAACAAGGTAGCCGTAGGGGAACCTGCGGCTGGATCACCTCCTTTCTAAGGAGCTTTGCTCCAAAGAAACGATGACACATGTCGCAAGGGTCACCTCTTCAACACAGCTTCTCCTCAACAAAACCTGTGACGGTCCGTAACTGGGGGATGGGCCTATAGCTCAGATGGTTAGAGCGCACGCCTGATAAGCGTGAGGTCGATAGTTCAATTCTATCTAGGCCCACCATCTGGCTCCGGCCATCCGGCTCATGCTGCATGAGGGCGTCTATCCGACGCCACGAGGAGCGAGCACAGGATTTGTAACGATGCAGGTGAGGGGGCTGTAGCTCAGCTGGGAGAGCACCTGGTTTGCAACCAGGGGGTCGGCGGTTCGATCCCGCTCAGCTCCACCAAGATATGGTTTTCGGCCCGCCGAGCGGGCTGGGAGTTCTTTGACAACTGAATAGACCGAAACACAGGTCATGTGTATCAGAAGTAAATGATGTTAAGTTATTAAGGGTGTACGGTGGATGCCTTGGCATCAGAAGGCGATGAAGGGCGTAGCAAGCTGCGATAAGCCTCGGGAAGCCGCAAGCAGGCCGTGATCCGGGGATGCCCGAATGGGGAAACCCAGGCGATGAATGCCGCCTATCCGTCACTGAATCCATAGGTGACGTGAAGCCAACGCGGGGAAGTGAAACATCTCAGTACCCGTAGGAAGAGAAAGCAATTGCGATTCCCTGAGTAGTGGCGAGCGAAACGGGAATAGCCTAAACCTCATGTATGTCAAGCCTGTGCGCGTTGTACATGAGGGGTTGTAGGCCTGTATTGGACACCGGTACAGCGGTGTCAACGAGTGATAAACCAGCCTGTTAGCGGAATGGCCTGGAAAGGCCAACCACAGAGGGTGACAGTCCCGTAGGCGAAAATAGGTTGGCTCGTTGGATGCAGGTCCTGAGTACCACGGGGCTCGAGAAACCTTGTGGGAATCTGGGAGGACCACCTTCCAAGGCTAAATACTCTCTGATGACCGATAGTGAACCAGTACCGTGAGGGAAAGGCGAAAAGAACCCCGGTGAGGGGAGTGAAATAGAACCTGAAACCGTATACCTACAAGCAGCGAAAGGGCTATGCCCCGCAAGGGGAATGCCTGATCGCGTGCCTTTTGCTTAATGAGCCGGCGAGTTATTTTGCGTAGCAAGGTTAAGTTGACAAGACGGAGCCGTAGCGAAAGCGAGTCCGAATAGGGCGCTCAGTTGCGTAGAATAGACCCGAAGCGAGGTGATCTACCCATGGCCAGGGTGAATCTGTCGTAACAGATGGAGGAGGCCCGAACCGTTGTTTGTTGCAAAAAGCTCGGATGAGCTGTGGGTAGGAGTGAAAGGCTAATCAAACCTCGTAATAGCTGGTTCTCCCCGAAATAGCTTTAGGGCTAGCCTTGGGGTAACCGTGGCGGAGGTAGAGCACTGGATGGGCTAGGGGCGTTACCGCGCTACCGAACTCAACCAAACTCCGAATGCCGCTACTGGATCTCCAGGAGTCAGACTACGGGCGCTAAGGTCCGTGGTCAAAAGGGAAACAGCCCAGACCGCCAGCTAAGGTCCCTAATTGTAAGCTAAGTGGGAAAGGTTGTGGGTGTGCTCAGACAGCCAGGAGGTTGGCTTAGAAGCAGCCATCCTTGAAAGAGTGCGTAATAGCTCACTGGTCGAGTGTGCCTGCGCCGAAAATGTAACGGGGCTTAAGTTTACAACCGAAGCTGCGGGCTTGTCCCGAAAGGGATAAGCGGTAGGGGAGCATTCTCTGTGAGGTGAAGGTCGACCGGCAAGGACGGCTGGATTGCAGAGAAGAGATTATGCCGGCATAAGTAGCGATTAACGATGTGAGAATCATCGTCCCCGTAAGCCTAAGGTTTCCTGGCCAATGTTCGTCAGGTCAGGGTTAGTCGGTCCCTAAGGCGAGGCCGAAAGGCGTAGTCAATGGGAAACAGGTCAACATTCCTGTACCATCATGTTCGCGTTATCAACGAAGGGGGGACGCAGAAGGGTAGGCACCGCCGGGTCCCTGGAATACCCGGTCCAAGCGTGTAGGCGGGATTCGTAGGCAAATCCGCGAATCCGTTAACGCCGAGGCGTGATGGGGAGGCCGCAAGGCCACAAACGGGCTGATCCCACACTGCCGAGAAAAGCCTCGTAGTGAGTTGACATGGTGACCGTACCGCAAACCGACACAGGTAGGCGAGTGGAATACACTCAGGGGCGTGAGAGAACACTCCCTAAGGAACTCTGCAAACTAGCCCCGTAACTTCGGGAGAAGGGGTGCCTCGCGTACGTGAGAGGACTTGCTCCTTGAGCGGAACGAGGTCGCAGTGAAATGGCTCTGGCGACTGTTTACCAAAAACACAGGACTCTGCTAACTCGTAAGAGGATGTATAGGGTCTGATGCCTGCCCGGTGCTGGAAGGTTAACTGGAGATGTTAGCCGTAAGGCGAAGCTTCGAAGGGAAGCCCCAGTAAACGGCGGCCGTAACTATAACGGTCCTAAGGTAGCGAAATTCCTTGTCGGGTAAGTTCCGACCTGCATGAATGGCATAACGATTGGAGCGCTGTCTCGGGGAGTGACTCAGCGAACTTGTGGTTCCGGTGAAGACGCCGGGTGCCCGCAACTAGACGGAAAGACCCTGTGCACCTTTACTACAACTTGACATTGGGTGTTGGGCGACTATGTGTAGGATAGGTGGGAGACTGTGAAGCGGGGGCGCTAGTTCCCGTGGAGTCATCCTTGAAATACCACCCTTATTTTTCCGACATTCTAACCTGGCCCTGTCATCCAGGGCAGGAACAGTGTCTGGTGGGTAGTTTGACTGGGGCGGTCGCCTCCCAAAAAGTAACGGAGGCGCCCAAAGGTTCCCTCAGGCTGGTCGGCAATCAGCCGTCGAGTGTAAAGACAAAAGGGAGCTTGACTGCGAGACGGACACGTCGAGCAGGGACGAAAGTCGGGCTTAGTGATCCGGTGGTCCTGGGTGGAAGGGCCATCGCTCAACGGATAAAAGGTACGCCGGGGATAACAGGCTGATCTCCCCCAAGAGTTCACATCGACGGGGAGGTTTGGCACCTCGATGTCGACTCATCGCATCCTGGGGCTGAAGCGGGTCCCAAGGGTCGGGCTGTTCGCCCGTTAAAGCGGTACGAGAGTTGGGTTCAGAACGTCGTGAGACAGTTCGGTCCCTATCTGTTGTGGGCGTAGGAGATTTGAGAGGGTCTGTCTCTAGTACGAGAGGATTGAGATGGACGGACCTCTAGTGTGCCGGTTGTCGCGCCAGCGGCAGCGCCGGGTAGCTATGTTCGGTTTGGATAACCGCTGAAAGCATCTAAGCGGGAAGCCAGCCTCAAGACAAGATCTCCCGGAGGGTAACCTCCCTAAAGGCCACTCGTAGACGACGAGTTTGATAGGCTGGATGTGGAAGAGCTGTAAGGCTTGAAGCTAACCAGTACTAATCGGCCGTGCGACTTAACATCATTTTACTTCTGATAGACATGACCTCTCACGAGTGGGATGTCAATGACGGGAAAGACGAGAGATGGTGCCGTGCACCTCGTGTCTCGGCCCGTCGTGGAATTTCGAGAGGACACGGATCATCACATTCCCGGTGACCATGCCGGAGGGGCCACACCCGTTCCCATCCCGAACACGGAAGTTAAGCCCTCCAGGGCCGATGATACTGCAGCCGCGAGGCTGTGGGAAAGTAGGGCGTTGCCGGGTTCTTTTGAAGCCCACGGGTGTGAATCCGTGGGCTTTTCTTTTGGCCCGCGTTTGGATGGACCGTCATCGGAATGACGCCGTGCGTTGCACCGATGAAAAAGGCTAGTCTTCGGATACCCGGGTTTGTTACTCTTGGAGAATCAAACATTGAGTATCCAACGCAAGTGACCGTATAAAACTGCATGAGACAAATTACCTTTGGGACCTCAGGGTGGCGTGCCGTTCTGGGAGAAGACTTTACGTTTCAGAGCGTCCGCATTGTCGCTCAAGCCATCTTTCACGTCCTGAAACAAGAAAAAATCGCCCACCGCGGCCTGATTATCGGCTACGATGCCAGGTTTCTTGGTGAAAAATTTGCCAAAATCGCGGCTGAGGTCTTTGCAGGCCACGGCATGTCGGTATTCCTGTGTGAGCGGGAAACACCCACTCCAACCATTTCGTACCACGTGCTCCAGCAAAACCTGGCCGGCGGGTTGAATATTTCCGCCAGCCACAACTCTCATGAATACAACGGGATCAAGTTTACACCGGAGTGGGGCGGGCCGGCGCTTCCTGAAACCACCCGTGCCATCGAACAACGGCTGGTGCATCTGTTGCACGGGGAGCACGTCAAATGGCTCCCATGGGAAAAAGCCCAGCGAACGCAAATGGTGCAACTCTTTGATCCGTGTCCCGATTATTTGGCTGCGCTGGAAAAGCATGTCGACGTGGATGCGATCCGCGAGGCCGAACTGCGTGTGGTCATGGATCCCCTGTACGGAACGTCGCGCGGTTATCTGGATACGTTCCTCAGGAATGCCGGGGCGAAAATGGCGGTCCTGCACTATTGGCGCGATCCTTATTTCGGGGGACTCCGTCCTGATCCCACGCGAGAGACGACGGCGGAACTGCAAGAAACGGTGAAAGAGGGGAAAGCCCATATCGGGTTGGCCACCGACGGCGACGCCGATCGATTCGGGATCGTGGACCGGGACGGCAGCTTTATCGATGCCAACACCATTTTGGCGTTACTGGTGGACTATCTGGCGACGACCAGAGGTTGGACGGGAGACGTAGGACGATCCGTTGCCACCACGCATCTGATCGATCGCGTGGCCCACAAGCACGGGTTGGGCATGCGGGAAACCCCCGTCGGGTTCAAACATCTCGGGGAACTCCTGGCCAAGGACGAAATCCGCATGGGCGGCGAAGAAAGTGGGGGTCTGTCGATTCAGGGGCACGTGCCGGAAAAGGACGGGATTCTGGCCTGCCTGCTGGTGACGGAAATGATTGCCCGAACCAGGAAGACGCTTGGAGAACTCAGAGAAGACTTGTTCGAACGGGTGGGCCCCGTCTTTTCGACCCGGCATGACCAGCCCCTTGCGGACATGATGCAGGACAATTTGCTCAAGGTTCAGAAATCCCCGCCTGGCAATCTTGCGGGGAAATCCGTTCAGCAGGTCAATACGCTGGATGGATGCAAGTTCGTGTTGGAAGACGGGAGTTGGTTTCTTTTCCGTCTTTCCGGGACAGAATCTTTGGTGCGCTGTTATGCAGAAGCGTCGACTCGTGAAGAAATGGAGGCGCTGATGGCAGCCGGCCAACAACTCGTGCATCACGGCCCCTCAAAGGGCACTTGAGGCGTAAGCGGTCCTGAGCCCTCACACGTGTTCCTTCCCAGGTGCGAATGTTATCATCAACACCATCGTCTCCACGCATCCCGGTGCCCGTGTTCGTCCGTTCTCCTCACGTGGTCCGGAGGGTTCGGTCAACCCTCACAGAGGTGGCGGTTCGCTCGATGCCTCGATGTGCCAAGCCCCGGGCCCGGCGAGGTCCCCATACTCCAACGATTCACAACGGCAACGATAGGAAGAAGGAGAGAAAACATGAACAAGGAATTATCGGTGGCCGTGGAATTGGCTCGCCGAGCGGGCCAAGCCGTGATGGCCGTGTATGCCACGGAATTTGCCGTGGCGTCCAAAGGTCACAACGATCCCGTGACCGAGGCCGACCGGCAAGCAAACGACTGCATTGTGACGGGCTTGAAGGAGGCGTTCCCCCAGGATATCGTGGTGGCAGAGGAGAGCCCTCCCCCTGACGATCTCCCGGCCTCGGGTCGTGTCTGGTACGTGGACCCGCTGGACGGCACAAAAGAATTTATCGCCAGGAACGGAGAGTTCTCGGTGATGATCGGACTCGCCGTCAACGGGCAAGCGCAACTCGGTGTCGTCTATCGCCCGGAGGGAGACGTGCTGTATGCCGGAGACCTGGGACGTGAGGCGTGGATGGAACAGAAGGGCGTCCGGTCAGCCCTGGTGATCAAGGAACGGGATTCCGGAAGACCGCTCACCTTGGCGGTTTCCCGGTCGCATCGACATCCCATGGTCGAACAGATCAGCCGGGCTCTCGGCGTGGGAAACGAAATTCCATCGGGAAGCGTGGGACTGAAGATCGGCCTGATTGCGAGGGGAGAAGCCGACGTCTACATGGAGCCGGGTCCCTATACCAAACTCTGGGATTCCTGTGCCCCGGAAGCGATCCTCCGGGCCGCGGGCGGAGCCTTTACCACCATCCTGGGCCAGCCGCTGATCTATGGCGAGAACCGTTCGGAGGCTTCAGTCAAGGATCAACTCGCCAATACCCATGGCCTGCTGGCGAGCAACGGGTTCTGTCACGAACGCGTGGTGGAAGCCCTGAAACCGGTCGTGGAAGAACTGGGCCTGACGCCACGGGAAGCGTAAGCGCGACGGTCAGAGTTGAGCGCAGACGGCTTTCACTTCGGTGTAGAGATCAATGGCTGCATGGCCCATCTCCCGGCCCCACCCTGACTGTTTGTATCCCCCGAACGGAAGCGCGGCGTCCAGGATGTTGTGGCAGTTGATCCAGACCGTTCCGGCCCTGAGCCGAGCGGCAATGCGATGGGCCTGACTCACGTCTTTGGTCCAAACGGCGGCAGCTAGTCCGTACATGCTGTTGTTGGCCTTTTCCAGGACCTCTTCAAGGTCAGTAAAGGGTTCCGCGCAGACCACGGGTCCGAAAATTTCCTCTTGAACGACCTTCATGTGTTGAGTGGTGTTCACGAGCACGGTGGGCTCAACAAAATATCCCTTGTCACCATACCGGTTCCCTCCGACGACCGCTTCGGCTCCCTCATTCATCCCGGACTCCACATATCCCAAGACGCGCTGTTGTTGTTCATCGGAAACCAGGGGTCCCATTTCGGTGGTCGCCTCCATGCCGGGTCCAAGTTTAATCTGTGTGGCCTGATCAGCCAGGCCCGCGAGCACGTGATCGAAAATCTTTTTCTCGACATAGAGTCGTGAGCCGGCACAGCAACATTGGCCATGGTTGAAAAAAATGGCATTGGACACACCGGGGATCGCCGAAACCAGGTCCGCATCGGGCAACACCACACTTGGAGATTTGCCTCCTAATTCAAGCGTCACTTTTTTCAGGTTCCCGGCGGCGGCATGGACGATCGAACGGCCGACTTCAGTGGATCCCGTAAAGGCGACCTTGTCGACGTCGGGATGCGCGGCGAGAGCGGCTCCGGCCGTTTCCCCAAAGCCGGTGACGATATTCAGGACGCCATCCGGGAATCCGACTTCACATGCCAACTCTCCCAACAGGAGCGCGGAGAGAGGCGTCTGCTCGGCGGGCTTCAAGACGATGGTACACCCTGCTGCCAGGGCGGGACCTACCTTCCACGCCGCCATGAGCAGTGGAAAGTTCCAGGGAATAATCTGTCCGACCACACCGAGGGGTTCTCGCAAGGTGTAGGCATGGAACTGAGCCCCGGGTGCGTACGGGACCGAAATAGGAATCGTGTTGCCCTCGATTTTCGTGGTCCAGCCCGCCATGTATCGGAAAAGGTCAATCGCCATTGGGACGTCAGCAACCCGTGCCACGGCAATCGGTTTGCCATTGTCAAGAGACTCCAATTGCGCAAATTCTTCCGTACGCTGCTCCATGAGATCAGCCAATCTCCACAGGAGTTTTCCCCGTTCGGACGGGGTCAGCGTTCGCCATGGCCCCTGCTCAAACGCGTGCCGTGCGGCCTTGACTGCACGATCGATGTCCTCCTTTTGCCCATCCGGCACTTGGCACAACACGTCACCCGTGGCCGGATTAAAGGAGGGAAACGTTTGTTCGGCTAATGCATTGCCCCATTTTCCATCAATCAGGATTTTCCGTGGTGTCGACAAAAAGCCTTGAGTCAGGGGAGTTATCTCTGTCGTGGCGGTAATCATGGTCTTCCTCCAAGGGTATTATATTGTTATGAAATATAAAGAAAGAAGAACATCCTTCAAGTATGTAATCCTGTTGGTCTGATCAACGCGCGTCGTTCCAAATTTCTTGTTCACGGTCCATCCGGCTTTCCTTTCGATAACGCCTCCCGCCCGAACCGCTCGATGGCTTCCAGGGTCTCGCGCACGTCGTCCCAGGTCGTGGTGTGGTTGAGAATGCAGAGTCTGAGCGAAAATCTCTGCCGGAGCCTCGTCGATGACATGAACGCGGGGTCCTCCCAAAAGACGCGGGCGAGTACGTTCCGGTTGATCTTTTCCAGGGCTTCCTCGTCCAAGGCCGTGGCCTTGGGGTTAACCCGGAAGCAGACGATCCCCAGTGACGCGGGGTTCAACATCTCCAGGACCGGGCTCGTCCGGATGTACGCCTCGGCTTGGGCGGCCAATTCCATCCCGTTCGACACGGCCCGCCGGAACGCGGCCATCCCGAAGGTCTGAACCGACATCCAGATCTTCAAGGCTCGAATCGAGCGGCTCAATTGCAGGCCGCGGTCGGAGAAGTTCGGATGGTTCGCGCCCCAGATCGTGTCCTGCAGCATATCGTGCGGAATCACGAATGCGTGTTCGAGCGTCCTTTGGTCTTTTACCAAGAGGCAGCCCGCCTCGTACGGCTGGAAGAACCATTTGTGCGCGTCCAGCCCGATCGAATCGGCACGTGCGATCCCCTGCAGGAGGGCTTTCCCACGCTCGGTCACGATGGCGAAGCCGCCGTACGCGGCATCGACGTGCAGCCAGATGCGTTCCGTCTCGCAGTAGTCCGCCATGGCTTCAAGCGGATCGATGGCCCCCGTACTGCCTGCTCCCGCGTTGGCGCACACCGCGATGGGATTGAACCCGGCGGCGCGATCCTCGGTCACGGCGCGGGCGAGCGCCTCCATATCCAGGCGGAAGCGCCCGTCGCTGGCAACCTTGCGGATGCACTCCGGCCGAACGCCGATGATCCTGGCTGCGCGGACCTGCGCGCTGTGACTCTGGTCGCTCATGTACACGGTGGCGCGCTCGGGGTGCCCCGCGTTTTCACGTGCCGCGACGAACGCGTCGAGGCTGGCCGCCGACCCCCCGCTGGTCAACAAACCTCCCGCACTCTCAGGATAGCCGATCCAGCGACGCAGCCAGTCGATGACAACCAGTTCGAGTTGACTTGGACCGCTCGACGTCAACCACGTGCATTGGTTGACGTTGTACCCGGCGGCCATGAAGTCGGCGAGCACCCCGGGCCACGTGGGTGCCGTCGGGATAAACGCGAATTGACGGGGATGGTCGAGCCGCAACGCGAACGGGAGGATCTCGCGAGCGGCTCGATCGAGAACCTCCTCCGCAGGGCGACCGTGCTCGGGCGGATCCTCCAAGAGCTTGTCTGCCAGGACCTGCTGGAAATCGCCGTCCCAGGCGCTTCCCTTGGGCAGGCCCTCGATTCGCTCCACCAAAAGCTCCGCCGTCTTGCGTGCGAGATCAAGCATGAGTTCGGGTGCCATTCGGAGGCCGTCGTGCGACTCACTGCCCGCTTTTTCAACAAACTCATTCTCCGGCGACGCTGTTTCTCCTATGTCCTCTGAGTGTTCAGCCATGTCTTTCCCGACACTTATGCTTTAACGCTTCAATCTCATAGGAACGGTGAGTGAAGCGTGATAAGACGTATGCTCGCCCCATGCCTCGCTGAGACAGTCTCAAGTATAGAGACGAAATACCTTAGTATGCTTCATATGGCAATAGAAACTTAGCATGCGAGTCGTGCCTCCGCATTTTATATCACACCATGTGGCCTCTCTCCAATGAGGTGTTGCGGGATAGTTCCAGTGGATCTATAATGGTTCCAAAATAGAACCAAAGGGGGCAAGGATGTCCGTCAATCTTTCCATCAAAAATGTTCCGAAAGAATGGGTGCAGCACCTGCGGCAACGTGCCAGTCGACACCATCGTTCGCTTCAGGGTGAATTGCTTTCCATTTTGGAGGACAGCCTGAATCAGCAGGACAAGATTTCCCCTCAAGGCCTGTTGGCAGAATTACGGGAACAGGGCTTACGCACTCCCAAGGAATCGGTGACGATCGTGAGGAAAGACCGGGATGGCCGTTAAGGTCATCGATACGTCAGCCTTGGCGGCGGTGGCGTTTGCCGAACCCGATGGCCAACGGATCGCGGCTCAATTGGAAGAGCATGACTTGATGGCTCCATACCTGTTACCCTTTGAGTTGGCGAATGTTTGTCTCACCAAGATTCGAAGGCATCCGGTTAAGAAGGAGTTATTGTTGGCTGGTTATGAGATGGTCCGTCGCCTGCCCTTGACGTTCATGGCCGTCAACATGACAGAAGTCGTGACACTTGCGGAAGCCAAAAAGTTGACGGCGTATGACGCTTCCTTCTTATGGCTCGCCCGGCAGTTGGACGTCGAATTGGTCACGTTGGATAAGACGTTGGCGAAACAGGTGAGTCCCCGAAAGGCCAAGTAAATCTTCCATCCTAGGTTTTCCGTTCATTGATTGCATGCGGGGTTTCGACCCCGCACGACGAGGTACTGGTGTTTCGGTTAGTCCAACATCTCTCTGACTGCCAAAGCCTGTGCCCGACATTTGGAATTGGGGCGTGGTGGGTCCATACACTTTCTTGACGGGTTTTTTGTTGCGTCCCTAGAATGCTTTTTTACTGTTTTGATTGGAGAATCAACGCAGGATGCGCGATGACGTGGTGGTCATAGGGGGCGGGCTCGCCGGGGCGGAAGCGGCGTGGCAGGCGGCGGAGCGCGGCGCCCGGGTCACGCTGTACGAGATGCGACCCAAGCAAGGGACTGCGGCACACAAGACCGATCAGTTGGCGGAAATCGTGTGCTCGAATTCGTTGGGCTCCGCGGACCCTCTCAGCGCGCCGGGCATTTTGAAGGAAGAGATGCGGTTGCTGAATTCCCTGGTCATACGGGCGGCGGAATCGGCACGCGTGCCCGCCGGGGCCGCGCTGGCCGTGGACCGCGAGATCTTTGCGCGGGAAATCACCCGGACGCTGGAATCCCACCCGAATATCCGGATCATTCGAGAAGAGATTCGAGAGATCCCCACGGATGCCCTGTGCGTCGTGTCCACGGGGCCCTTGACGTCCGAGAGCCTGGCGCAGGCCTTGACCGCGCTCACCCACAAAACGAACTTGGCGTTTTTCGACGCGATTTCCCCGATCATCGATGCCGAATCCATTGACATGGACAAGGTGTTCCGGGCGTCACGCTATGAAAAAGGCAGCGCGGATTATCTGAATTGTCCGATGGATGAAGAAACCTATTCGGCCTTTTACGAGGCGCTGATGGCCGCGGACAAGGTGCAACCGAAGGATTTTGAACAGGTTCCCTACTTTGAAGGCTGTCTCCCCATTGAAGCCATGGCGGAACGCGGAAAACAGACGTTGACCTTCGGTCCGATGAAGCCGGTCGGGCTGGTTGATCCGCGCACCGGCGTCCGGCCGCACGCGGTACTCCAGTTACGTGCGGAAAATCGCCATGGTTCGTGTTATAACATGGTGGGGTTTCAAACCAAGCTGACCTATCCGGAGCAAAAACGTGTGTTCCGGATGATTCCGGGCCTTGAACGGGCGGCGTTTCTCCGCTATGGAAGCGTACACCGGAACACGTTTGTGAACTCCCCTGCCGTGTTGCGCAACACGTTGCAACTGAAGGCGTCCGAAACCACGTGGCTGGCAGGCTGTATCGTCGGGGTGGAAGGCTACGTCGAATGTGCCGCCACCGGCGGCCTGGCGGGGATCAACGCCGGGCGGGCGTTGGCCGGTCTGCCGTTGGTGACGCCTCCCTTGGCCACGGCACATGGGGCCCTGCTGTATTATATTACAACCAGCGACGCCAAGCATTTCCAGCCCATGAATACGAACTTCGGCTTGTTCCCGCCCCTTCCCGTGAACGTGCGGGACAAAGAACACAAGCGTCGCATGATCCAGGAACGGGCCTTTGAAGAGTGGCAAACATGGAAACGGCAATCCGCACTTTCCTGACGTATCTCGACGTGGAGCGAGGCGCGTCCCGGGAAACGATTCGCAGTTATACGTCTGACCTGCGGCAATTTGTGGTCTTTCTGAAGACCGTCACGGACGTGCTGCCGGAGCCGGCCATGGTCGATGCGGCGCTGGTTCGCCGGTTTCTGGTGTGGTTGGCCGAGCGACGGGATAAAAAGTCATCGCAGGCGCGGAAGCTTGCGACGCTGCGCAGCCTCTTCAAATTTTTGCACCGCCGCGGGAAGATTTCGAGCAATCCCGTGGCGAACGTTCGTTCTCCACGGCTGGGGCAACACCTGCCCCGCGTCCTCACGAAAGACGAGGCGGGCCGGGTGATCGAATCTTCCGATTGCGATGAAGGATCCGGCGCGGCCAGGGATCAAGCGATTCTGGAAACGCTCTATTCGACGGGTGCGCGGGTGAGCGAGTTGGTAGGGATGAATTGGAGCGATCTGAGTCTCGATGAAGGGATGGTGCGGTTGAAAGGCAAAGGCAAAAAGGAACGGCTCGTGCCGATCGGGCACGTGGCCATCGAGGCGATCCGGGAGTATCTTGCGGTGACACCGGTTCGGGCGAATCCGGCCACGGACAAGGGCGCCGCCTCGCCCCTCGACGTGAAGCCGGCGGACGGCCCGGTATTTCGCAACAATCGAGGCGGCCGGTTGTCGGTCCGGAGCGTGGAGCGGATCGTCCGGCGTTACGGCGACCGCTTGCAGGCGGGGGCCGTAACCCCGCATACTTTTCGGCATTCCTATGCCACGCATTTATTGGACGAGGGGGCCGACCTCCGGGTCATCCAGGAAATGCTCGGCCATGCGTCGTTGGCCACCACCCAGAAATACACACACTTGGCCACCGATCGCTTGATGGAAGTGTACGATCAAGCCCATCCGCGGTCCGGAGACGTGAAGATGGAAAAACCCGCTACCCCGAGGAAGTCTCCATGAAGATCCGGTCCACGACGATTCTGTCCGTTCGTCGAAACGGAACGGTGGCCATGGGTTCCGATGGACAGGTGACGGTCGGGACCACGGTGATGAAGGCCAACGCGTGCAAGGTCCGCCGGCTCCATCATGACCGGGTCGTGGCGGGCTTTGCCGGTGCCACGGCGGACGCCTTTACCTTATTTGAAAAATTCGAGGAGAAATTGGAAGAATATCGAGGCAATCTGACCAGGGCCGCCGTCGAGTTGGCGAAAGACTGGCGGACGGATCGCGTGTTACGGCGACTCGAAGCGCTGTTGGTCGTCGCGGACTTGGACCGGTCCTTTCTCATTTCCGGCACGGGGGACGTCGTGGAACCGGAAGACGGGATCCTCGCCATCGGGTCGGGCGGACCGTATGCGCTGGCTGCGGCTCGCGCGCTGATGGACCATTCTGCCTTGACGCCCGTGGAAATCGTCGACAAAGCCATGCGGATTGCCGGCGGTATCGATATCTACACAAATCACGAGATCGTGATCGAAGAACTGAAGGCACCCTCATGAATCCCGACGCCCCGGCGGTGAAACTCGATAACCTGTCTCCTCGCGAAATCGTCGAAGTCCTCGACCGGTACGTGATCGGACAACGCGACGCCAAACGGATGGTGTCCATCGCCTTGCGAAATCGATGGCGCCGCCAACAGCTCAGCCCGGAACTGCGTGAAGAAATTTTCCCGAAGAACATCATCATGATCGGGCCGACGGGCGTGGGCAAGACGGAAATTTCCCGGCGCTTGGCGAAACTGGCCGACGCCCCGTTCGTCAAGGTCGAAGCGTCGAAGTTTACCGAGGTGGGGTACGTGGGGCGCGACGTGGAATCGATCATCCGCGACCTGACCGAACAGTCGGTCAACCTGGTGAAAAGTTCCTCGCTTCAGCGAGTCGAACGGAAGGCCGAAGACATGGCCGAAGATCGCGTGCTCGATTTGTTGCTTCCTCCGAATCCGTCTCGAACCGCGGAGGGGCAGGAGCCTGGGTCGGGGCAACCGGCACCGGGTGACACGACGCGACAAAAGTTACGCAAGCAATTACGGGAGGGCGGGCTGGATACCCGGACCGTGGAAATTGAAATCAAGGAGCGCGGGCTGCCCGTCGGGATTATCTCCAACGTCGGAGGCATGGAAGAACTGGAAAATCATCTGCGCGACATGCTTGGCGGGTTGGTGCCCGGCAAAAAGAAAGACCGGGTCATGAAAATTCCCGACGCCCTGAAATATTTTGCACAGGAGGAAGCGCAGAAACTGATTGACATGGACGAGGTCACGCGCGACGCCATTGAACGGGTCGAGCAATCCGGCATCGTCTTTTTGGATGAAATCGATAAAATCGCAGGCCGGGAGAAACACATGGGGCCCGACGTGTCACGGGAAGGCGTGCAACGGGATTTGCTGCCGATTGTCGAAGGGGCGACCGTCAATACGAAATACGGGCCGGTGAAGACCGACCATATTCTGTTTATTGCCGCCGGAGCGTTTCACGTGGCCAAGCCGACGGATCTGATTCCCGAGTTGCAGGGCCGGTTCCCCATCCGGGTCGAGTTGGAACCCTTGACCAAAAGCGACTTGGTGCGCATCCTGACGGAACCCAGGAATGCCCTGGTGAAACAATATCAGGCCTTGATGAAAACCGAAGACATCACGCTGGACTTTACAAAGGAAGGCATTGACGCCATTGCGGCCACTGCCGTGGAGGTCAACGATCGTACGGAGAACATCGGCGCGCGCCGGCTTTTCACGATCGTGGAGCGGCTGCTCGAGGAAGTCTCCTTCGAGGCGCAGGAACTGGAAGAGAAAAACGTGGTGATCGACGGGGCCTACGTGCACGAGCATTTGAAGGAGATCGTCAAGGACCAGGATCTGAGCCGGTATATCCTGTGAGCAAGCCCCTCTGGTGATTGTGCCATGAACCGACTGATCAAAAAAGCCGACGTCCTCGTCGAAGCGTTGCCCTACATCCGGACCTTCGCGGGAAAGACCATCGTCATCAAATACGGCGGGAAAGCCATGGTCGAGGATGACCTGCAGGATGGCTTTGCCGAGGACGTGGTGCTGATGAAATACGTCGGCCTCAATCCCGTGATCGTGCACGGCGGCGGGCCGCAGATCGATCAAATGCTGTCCCGGCTGGGCATGAAGCCGACCTTCAGACGAGGCGTCCGGGTCACGGATCAAGCCACCATGGACGTGGTCGAAATGGTCCTGGGCGGAAAGATCAACAAGGAAATCGTGACGATGCTCAATCAACACGGGGGGAAAGCCGTCGGGATCACCGGAAAGGACGCGCAGTGCATCGTGTGCAAACCGTTTTCCGCAAAGGCCTGGGCACAGGGGTTGAGCCATGAGCCTCACGGGCAGGCGGAGGAAGACTACGGCTTCGTGGGAGAGGTTGACCGAATCGAACCACAACTCATCACGAAACTGCAGCAGGAAAATCTGATTCCGGTCATCGCTCCCATCGGCGTCGATCGCAAAGGGAAACCGCACAACATCAATGCGGACTTGGTGGCCGGTGCCATGGCCGGTGCGTTGAAAGCGGAGAAGCTGTTGATGCTCACCGACGTTCGGGGCATTCGGAGTGCCAACAACCGGCACCTGACCACGGTGTCCAGGAAAGACGTCGAACGCATGGTGAAGAAAGGCACGATCGGTGAAGGCATGCTGCCCAAGGTGCGGGCCTGTTTAGCCGGCATCGAAGCCGGAGTGCAAAAGGCCCACATTATTGACGGCCGGATCGAGCACGCCGTCTTGCTGGAGATTTTCACGGACAAGGGAATCGGCACGGAGATCGTCGCGTAAATCCGGGGGCCGGGATGAGGGGGGAATGGTCAACTCCGGGACGGTCCCTGTGCCGTCCCGCGGCGCTCACGGCATGAAACTCACGAAATCGCAATCCGAGGGGAAGAATCGTGCCGCGGCGCCGCCGCCGGACCGGAAGACCGTGCTGCTGCTGGTTCAGCTCCAGAATGATTTTTGTCCGGGTGGTGTCTTGCCGGTTCCCGAGGGGGATCACGTCATCCCCGTGGCCAATGACTGGATCAGGTTGTTTGCCGGGCAGGGGTACGGGATTGTCGCCACGCGGGATTGGCATCCGGCGGACCATTGTTCGTTTCAGGAGCAAGGCGGCCCGTGGCCGCCGCATTGCGTACAAGGGTCATTGGGGTCCCAGTTCCATCCGGATTTGAAAATGCCGCCCGGGACGCTGATCGTGTCCGCGGCCACCAATCCGAAACAAGAAGCCTATTCCGGGTTTGACGGGACCACGTTGGACGAGCGGCTCGAAGATCTGGGGGCACAGACCCTGTACGTGCTCGGGCTGGCCACGGACTATTGCGTCAAGCAAACGGTCCTGGAGGCCTGCCGGCTGGGCTTTCGCGTCGTGGTGCTGAGTGACGGTGTACGCGGGATGAACGTGAGACCCGGAGATTCGCACAAGGCCTTTCAGGCAATGCAAGCGACCGGAGCCATCGTGACCAGTTCGGCAGATCTCGGCCTTCAGGTGTAAGACTCGCAGTCACGTCATTTCCCCGTCACGCTTGTACGTCCGGAAAAAGGGGCCATCGTCAGGCATGTGGTGTGATGAGCGTTCGAATCTCTGATCTGGAGTCGGCGGGGTCTCATGTGAAACAGGGACCCCAAGCCCGCCGTGATCCGGAAAGGAAACGCACGCGGCTCTGCGTTGTTTGCCTGACGGTTTTCCTTCTCTGCCATGCTGCGTTGCCTGCCATGTCCCTTGGGGCCTCTGGATTGCCTCGGGTCCGGATTGGCATTGTGGCTGATGGCCCGTACCAGAACCATGGGTGGGGGAAAATCATCAGCAACAAGTTAATCCTCAAGGAAATTCTTTTGCTCACCCATGGTGAATATGAGGTGACGTTTCCCAAGAGCAAATTCGTGCACGGGAATTGGACGGCGAAGGGCGTGCACAAAGCCGTGGATTTTTTACTCGCCGACCAGGGCGTTGACCTCATTCTTGCGTTAGGTGTCCTGGCGTCGCATGACGTGAGCCGGCGGCCCTTGTTGCGCAAACCGGTGGTGGCCCCGTTTGTCATTGACGTGAAACTCCAGGGCCTTCCTTTTCGCAATGGCACGTCAGGAGTTCAAAACCTCAATTATTTGACGTTGCCCCACTCGTTTGAACGGTCGGTCAAAGCATACCGGGAACTGCTTCCTTTCACGCGGATGGCCTTGCTTCTCGACCAGGCCATCATTGAAGCCCTTCCGCAACTGAGCGTGAAAATTCAACGAGCCGCACAAGCCAATAATCTGGCCATCGTCCCGATACCCGTGGGAACCTCCATTCAATCCGCACTCGAGTCCATTCCTCCGCGGACCGAAGCCGTGTTTGTGACGCCGTTGCTTCGGTTGCCGCTTCAAGAATTTGAAGCGCTCGTCCAGGGGTTGATGGCCCGTCAATTGCCGAGTTTTTCTCTATTCGGCCGGGACGAAGTCGAGCGGGGCCTGTTGGCTTCCATTTCCCCGGAGGCGAATATGCTTCGGACCGCCCGCCGGGTGGCGCTGAATGTGCATCGGATCTTGCTGGGCGAAGACGCCGGGGCCTTGCTGGTGACGTTATCGGAGGCCGAGCGGCTCACCATTAATATGGCCACGGCCCGGGCCATTGACGTGTGGCCCACGTTTCGCGTGTTGACGGAGGCGGATTTGATTCATGAGGAGTTGCAGTACGTCCAAAGGCGACTCTCGCTGTATTCGGTCGTTCGGGAAGCCGTGACCGTGAATCTTGACCTTGCGGCCGCGGACCGTCGTGTCGCAGCGGGCATGGCCGAGGTGCGTCGTGCGCGTTCGGCGTTGCTTCCCCAAATTGAGATAGGCAGTCAGGCGAGTATGATTGATCAGGACCGGGCGGCGGCGAGTTTTGGTTCAGCCCCGGAACGCATGATGCGGTCGACGGGCGCATTGTCTCAGCTCCTCTATTCCGACAAGGCCTGGAGCGATTTTACGGTTCAGGAAAAAACACAGTTATCCAGGGAGACTGAACGCCGTGAATTGCGCCTGGACGTGATTCATGAAGCCGCGGTGGCGTACCTGAACGTCCTGCGCGCGGAAACGTCCCTGCGCATTCAAAAAGACAATTTGAAGTTGACCCGCTCCAATCTTGAATTAGCCCGTATGCGGGAGTCCGTGGGGTCGGCCGCCCGCGATGAAGTGTTTCGATGGGAAAGTGAAATCGCAAATGGCCGGCGCGCGGTCCTTGGTGTCCAGGCTCAAGTGAAACAAACCAGCATATCGCTGAACCGGGTCCTGCATCGTCCACTTGAAGAACCGTTTCTCACGGCTGAAGGCCGTTTGGAAGATTCGGTGTTGTTTCATGACCTCAATCGCCTGTTTGCCTATATTGATACTCCGCAACATTTTAGTGTGTTCAGAGATTTTCGAGTGCAGGAGGGGCTGAAGGCGTCCCCGGAAATCAATCGCCTGAATGCGTTGCTTGCAGCACAGGAGCGCGTCGTGTTGAATGCCAGGCGGGCGTACTGGGCCCCCGACGTGTCGTTACAGGCTGACGTGGATCAGCGATTTGCCGCTGATGGTGCGGGGCAGGATCGTCCCCCCGAGGCTCCGGGACCAGGGCAGGATAACATGCAATGGTCCGTGGGAGTGGGCCTGTCCTTCCCGTTGTTTAGCGGAGGGCGCAAGGAAGCTACGGAAACCAAGGCCTTGGAGAATTTGCGAGCCCTGCGCTTGGAGCGGGAAGCCACGGTGGGGCGCGTGGAAGAACGTATTCGCTCGTCCATGTTTCAAGCCGGGGCATCCTTCACCGGCATTCGACTGTCGAGAGAAGCGGCGCGTGCGGCTCAAAAGAATCTGGAATTGGTCGTCGATCAATATTCTCAAGGCTCCGTGGATATTATCAAATTACTCAATAGCCAGAATGCGGCGCTGACGGCCAATGAAGCTGCGGCCACCGCCGTGTATGAATTTTTCATTGATCTCATGCGCATTCAGCGTGCCGTGGGACAATTTGATTATTTTTTATATCAAGAGGAGCGTGCCGCGTGGTTTACCCGGTTGAACGCGTTTTTTGAGAAAGCCGGAGTCACGCCGTCGCAAGATACCGGAAGGAATCCCTTTGAATGAACCGCTTTCGAGACTCGGTGTCTCTCGGAATGATCGTGATAACCGGGATGGTCATTGGCTGTGGCGAGAAACCGGAAGTCCAATCAAAGGCCTTCGTGCGCCCCGTTCGTTCCCAGCAGGTTGTTCTCTCGGGCAGCGATCAGGTGCGGACCTTCTCGGGTACGTCCCAAGCCGGGTTGGAAGCCAAACTCAGTTTTAAGGTGTCGGGGACCATTCAACGGCTGTTCGTGAAAGTGGGCGATCAAGTTCGCCAAGGCCAAACGATCGCGGTCCTCGATCCCCGGGATTATCGCATCCGCGTGCAACGGACGGAAGCCGCCTTGGCACGGGCCAAAGCTTCGGCAAGAAGTACGTCGGCAGATTATGCGCGAGTCCGGACCCTTTACGAAAACCGCAATGCGTCCCGGAACGCGTTGGACCAAGCCCGGGCGGCTGCCGAATCGTCAAGGGCAGAGGTTGGCTCGAACATGAAAGAATTGGAACTCGCACGACTCCAATTGCAATATGCGCGCCTTTCGGCTCCTGCCACCTGCCACGTGGCGTCGGTTCCCGTGGAGGTCAATGAAAACGTGCAACCGGGCCAAACGGTGATGGAAGTCGTCTGCGGGTCTCGCCTGGAAGTCAAGGTCAGTATGCCGGAAGCGTTTATTGCCCGCGTTCAAAAGGGGACGGCCGTGACGGTCGCGTTCGATGCCATTCCCGGGCGGCAGTTTTCAGCCATCGTCACAAAAGTCGGCGTTGCAACGGGTCGAACCGGCACCACGTTTCCCGTCACGGTTCAGTTGCAACAGCATGTGCCCGGGTTTCGCTCGGGGCTGGCAACCGAAGTCACGTTTCGATTTGAAGGCCGGCAGGGTGAAGCGAGGATCCTGGTTCCCCCCGTATCGGTTGGGGAAGATCGTGAGGGCCGATACGTCTATGTCATTGCAGACGTCAGTGGCAGGACCGCCAGGGTCAAAAGAACCCCCGTGGTCATTGGAACCTTGCACGCGGAAGGATTGGAAATTGTCGATGGGCTTGTCGATGGCGCCCGCATTGTCACGGCGGGCGTGCGGCGTATCCACGACGGGCAACGCGTTCGTCTGATGGACGACGTCGCCAATTAATCATGAATCTCACCAGGTTTGCGATCGAACACAGTCGTATCACGGCGGTGGCCCTCCTGATCGTTTTTTTCGCCGGCCTGTCGTCTTTTTCCACGCTGCCTCGCAACGAAGATCCCGGTTTTATCATTCGTGCCGCGTTGGTGATGACGTATTTTCCCGGTGCGAGCCCGCAGCGCGTGGAACAACTCGTGACGGATAAACTGGAGAAAGCCATTCAGGAAATTCCGGAACTGGACTATGTGCGCAGCGAATCCAAAACGGGCGTGTCGCTGATCTACGTCAATATCCTGGAACAATACAGGACGATGCGACCGATTTGGGATAACGTGCGGCGGAAAGTCAATAAAGCCGCTCAGGATTTGCCGGAGGGCGTTCGCGGTCCTTTTGTGAATGATGAATTTGGGGACGTGTTCGGCATTGTCTTGACCATTACCGGAGACGGATTCAATTATCGCGACATTCAAGCCGTTGCCGATGACGTGCGGGATGAACTGCTGCGCCAAAGCGAAGTCGCCAAGATCGACATCTACGGCGACCAGGAACAGCGCGTGTTTCTTGAATATAACAATGCACGGTTATCGGAACTGGGGATTTCCCCTTCCCAACTGCGGCAGTTGCTGGAAGCGCAAAACATCGTCCTGCCCGGAGGGGACATTCGGACGGCCGATGAAAAAATCGCGTTGGAACCGTCCGGAAATTTTGAATCCGTAGAAGAAATTCGCCGAACCGTCGTGGGCCTGCCCGGCAGCAAGGAGGTCCTGTTTTTGGAGGATCTTGTCGACGTCTACCGGGGATACATCGACCCGCCGGATACCCTCATGCGTTCCAACGCTGAACCGGCCGTGGGCTTGGGGATTTCCATGCAGAAAGGAGGAAACATTATCAAATTGGGGCAGCAGGTTCGGGAAGTGATTGCGCAGGCCCGGCAAGCGTTTCCCATCGGGATCGAGTTTCACGAGATTCAATTTCAGCCGGACGCCGTGGAAAAGAAAATTCAAAATTTCACGGACAGCTTATTTCAGGCCGTCGGCATTGTCACGGCGATCGTGCTGATTTTTTTGGGTTTGCGAACCGGCCTGATTGTCGCCGCCCTCATTCCGATGGCGATGGCGATGAGTCTATGGCTCATGTCGGTGTTTGGCATCGGACTCGATCAAATGTCCCTGGCCGCGCTCATCATTGCCTTGGGGCTTCTCGTGGATAATGCGATCGTCATGACCGAAGCGACGATGGTGCACATGAGTACGGGAAAACGCGTCCTGGATGCCGCGATCGCGTCGGCCAATGAACTGATCATTCCGCTTCTCATCTCTTCATTGACAACGGCCGCGGCGTTTTTGCCGATTTATCTTGCCGAATCCAACGTTGGAGAATATACGGCCCCGATTTTTGAAGTGGTGACGCTCACCCTGCTGTCTTCATGGCTCTTGGCCATGACCATGATTCCCTGGTTTTGCTCGCTCTTTTTACGGATGACGCCCGCCAATGAGGGAAGGCCGTTCGACGGCCCGGTCTATCGATGGTACCGGATTCTTCTGTTGTCGGGCGTACGGCATCCGTGGCTCAGTCTTACCGCCACGGGCAGTCTATTTGTTCTGGCCATGATTGGATTCGGGAAGTTACCGGTGTATTTCTTTCCCGCAAATGATAAGCCGACGTTCACGGCCAAATTGGAATTTCCGAATGGCACCCCGATCGAAAAAACCGATCGCATGGTGGCCGAAGTCGAAACGTTCATCGGGCGTCACCTGATGGTGAATGAGGAACGGGAAGACGGCATTGTCACGTGGGGCGCGTTTATTGGGGAAAGTGCCCCCCGCTTTGATCTGCCGTTTACGCCCATTCAAGCGAGTCCCAATTTTGCGTACCTGCTGGTCAACACCACCTCACGGGATAATTTTTCCACGATTATTCCGAGGCTCGAGCAGGTTGGCCGGGAACGTTTTCCCGGCCTCAAGACCGTGATCCGGCCGCTTGAAACCGGACCGTCCACCTACCCGCCCATTGTCGTGCGAATCACGGGCCGCGACACCGATACGTTGTTCGAAATCATGGACAAAGTAAAAGCCAAACTGCATGCCATTCCCGGCACAAAGCTCATTGATGACAACTGGGGCACCCGGTCGAAAAAGTTGGTGGTTCACGTCAATCAGCCTCGAGCCCTCCGGGCCGGCGTGACGAGCCAGGACGTGGCCACTTCACTACAGGCCTTTTTGGCGGGACTGGACGTGACCCAATATCGTGAGGACGATAAATTGATTCCGGTGACGCTCCGTTCTGCGGGGGCCGTCCGTGATGATATTGCCAAGCTGGAAAGCATCAACGTCTATGCGCAGGCCACTGGTCAATCTGTTCCGCTCAAACAAGTGGCCGACGTCGAGGTAAGCTGGCAGCCGGGAACGATTCATCGGCGGGACCGGCTGCGAACGATCTCGATCGAATCGGCATTGGAACCGGGCACAACGGCGACGGAAGTCAACGCGCTGTTGCGGCCGTGGTTGAATCAGGAGAAAGAAACCTGGGGATTGGGGTACTTTTGGGAGTTTGGAGGAGAAGCGGAAGCGGCTGGAAAGGGAAACAGCTCCATCGGCGAAAAGTTGCCGGTGGCGGGGTTGATTATTCTGTTACTTCTGGTGAGCCAATTCAATTCCATTCGAAAATCGCTCATTATTGTCCTGACCATTCCGTTAGGGTTGATCGGCGTTGTCTTTGGCCTTCACGCGACGCAATTGTATTTTGGATTCATGACGATGCTGGGCATGCTTTCCTTATCCGGCATTATCATCAATAACGCCATCGTGTTGATTGATCGAATCAACATTGAAATCCGGCAAAACGGGCTTGAGCCCGCACGGGCGATTCTGGTCTCCGCGCAACATCGACTGCGGCCGATTTTGCTGACGACGGTGACCACCGTGGGCGGGCTTATTCCACTGTATATGGGAGGCGGTTCAATGTGGGAACCCATGGCCATGGCGATTATGTCGGGACTGTTATTTGCGACCCTCCTGACCCTGGGCGTGGTGCCGGTATTGTACGCCGTCTTGTTTCGAGTCAGCTTCAAAGAGTTTCAATACTGACGCGTTCGAGACGACAAACACGTTGAACGGGGAACGCGTGAAGCGTACAGTGCGACACACAACCTTGACCTGCGCACACATGGGAATGCTCTTGCTCACGATAGGGTTCCTGGGCTTGCTGTCCGGATGCACGACAGCCGGAGAATGGTTGTCCGGCTCAACGGCCGATCGTGAACCGGCCGTGGCGTATCCCACGGAACTTGATCGCGTGCACATTGGTGTCACAACGAAAGATGAAATCCGCCGGATGTTGGGAGACCCGACGGACATTCGACTATCTTCCGACCGCGACCAGGGAAGTGAATCCTGGGCCTATGCCAACGCCAACCCTTCCATAAACCCGTTTCAGTACGTTCCGCTTGCCGGGGTCTTTGCAGTGCCCGGTCAACGGCACCGGTCGTCCTTCTCCATCAGCTTTTCTCCTGATGGAGTCGTCGATGGGATTACACTCAGAGACGTGCAACCTCTTGGGGAATCATGGACGCCGAAGGCCGAACGCGGAACAACGTCCGGACCGGACCCCTATGGAAGACATAATCCGCTGACGCGCCGCAACGTACCGGGGGGCTTGGATGAAAAAGTCGATGACCGCCCGGTGGGGACAGGCAATCGCCCCGTTTCCGCCGACCGTCCTTGATCGCCGTCTCACGTCGAGTCTGAAGCGTTGCCGTGTAGTTCGACCCAGGCGGGCGTATGATCGGAAGGCTTCTCTTTGCCGCGGGGGCCTTTGTCCACCCCGGAGGCGGCCAGCCGGTCGGCCGCCTGCGGAGAGAGGAGCAAGTGGTCGATCCGTAACCCCTGGTCCTTATTCCAGCACCCGGCCTGGTAATCCCAAAACGTGTACACGCCCGCGTGCGGGTGCCGGACGCGAACGGCATCCGTGAGGCCCAGGTAACACAACGTCTGAAACCGGGCGCGGGTTTCGGGGTGACAGAGGGCGTCATGGGCAAACCCCTCGGGGTCGTAGACGTCCGAGTCCGCAGGACAGACGTTGTAATCGCCGCCCAACACCAAAGACTCCTCATGGGCCAGCAGGATGCGCACGTGGGCGATCAGGCGATCCATCCACGCCAGCTTGTAGGAAAATTTGTCTGTGTCGACGGGATTGCCGTTCGGCAGATACAACGACGCGACGCGGACGGACCCGATCACGGCTTCGAGGTACCGGGCCTGCGAATCGGTCGCATCGCCGGGTAACGTCCGCTCTTCCACCTCAATGGGCTGTTTCGCGAGAATCCCCACGCCGTTGAAGGTTTTCTGTCCGGCAAGCGCAACGTGGTAGCCCACGTCTTCAATCTCGGCGTGGGGGAACCGCTCCTCCGTGGATTTCAGTTCCTGAAGCAACAGGACGTCCGGGCTCACCTCTCGCAGATAGGCCGTAACGTGCGGCAACCGGACGTTGATGGAGTTCACGTTCCACGTGACAATCTTCATACCGGGAAAATTCTAAAGCGTTCCGTTGATTCGCGGCAAACGTCTCAATGGGCTTCGCCCCACGAATGGCCTTGGCCCACGTCCACGGTCAGGGGCACCGAGAGCTGAAGCGCGGGCAGGCATGCTGATTCCATGACGGTCTTCACCACCCCGGCCGCTTGATCCACGACCGCTTCATCGACTTCAAAGAGCAACTCATCGTGGACCGTCAACAGCATGCGGGCGTGCATGTCGAGGCCATGCCGCGCCAATGCCGGGGGGACGCGGATCATGGCGCGTTTCAACACGTCCGCGGCCGTGCCTTGGATCGGGGCGTTGATCGCCGCGCGTTCGGCAACGTTGCGCCGGACGGCATGTTTGTCGTGGATGCCCGGCACGTGGCACCGGCGCCCGAAGAGGGTTTCCACGTATCCATGTGTGCGACAGAACTGCTTGGTCCGGTTCATGTAGTCCTGGATGCCCGGGTACCGTTCGAAATAGGCTTTCATGTACGCCGAGGCGTCCTCGTTCGAAATGCCTAATTGGCGGCTCAGTCCGAACGCACTGATTCCGTAGATGATGCCGAAATTAATGGCCTTGGCTTGCCGCCGCATCGCCGAATCCACCGTGCCGGCGTCAACGCCGAAGATCCGGGCCGCGGTCAGGGCATGAATGTCCAGGCCGTCGTGGAACGCGCGTTTCAACGCGTCGATCCCGGCGGCGTGGGCCAGGAGCCGCAACTCGATTTGGGAGTAGTCCAGCGAGAGCAGGAGGCGTCCGGGTTCGGCCACGAACGCGTGGCGGATTTTTCTGCCGTCTTCGGTCCGAATGGGAATGTTTTGCAGGTTGGGGTTCGTGGAAGACAGGCGGCCGGTGGACGCGGCGGCCATGGCAAAGGAGGTATGCACGCGACCCGTGCGCGGGTTGATCTGGTCGACCAGGGCGTCGGTATAGGTGCTCTTGAGTTTGTCGAGTTGTCGCCATTCCAGCACCGTGGCCGGCAGTTCGTGCCCCTCGGCAGCGAGCAATTCCAGGACGTCGGCGCCGGTGGCATACGCGCCGGATTTCCCCTTGTGTCCGCCTTCCAGGTGCAGTTCGTCGAACAGGATCTCACCGAGTTGCTTCGGGGAGCCCACGTTGAATTCACGACCGGCGAGCCGGTAAATGTCCTGCTCCAAGGCGCGTTGGCGTTCCGCGAATTCCCGGCTGAGGTCTTCCAGTTTTTCCCGGTCCACGCGGATGCCGTCGGTTTCCACGTCGGCCAGGACCGGCACAAGGGGCCGTTCCAGGGTCTCATAGGGCGTCACCATGCGTTCGGTCAGCAGGCGGGGCTTGAGGAACCGGTGGAGCCGCAAGGTCACGTCTGCGTCTTGCGCAGCATAGGCCAGGGCCCGGTCCAGGGGAACCAGGTCGAAGGTCACGTGTGATTTTCCCGTGCCGGTCACGGTCTTGAACGGAATCGTCCGGTAATCCAGGTGCAGCGCGGCCAACTCGTCCATGCCGTGGCCGTGATTGCCGCCGTCCAGCACGTAGGAGATCAGCATGGTGTCGTCCAAAGGCGAAACGGCGACGTCATATCGTCGCAGCACCACCATGTCGTATTTCAGGTTATGACCGATTTTCAGCACCGAGGGATCGGCCAGGAGGGGCCGCAGGAGATCCAGGGCCGCGTCGAGCGGAATTTGTGCGAGGGGGTCCTGTTGTGGAGAAGGCGGCTCCTGCCCGGCGGCGAATCCCTCCGGTTCGGCCGCGGCCGCCGGCAGGCGGTGCGCGAGCGGGATGTAGCACGCGTGGCCGGGTTGGACGCACAGGGAGATCCCGACCAGGTCCGCAAGGCTTCCATCCAGCGACGTGGTTTCCGTATCGAGTGCCACGGCACCGGCGTAACGCGCCCGGGTCACCCAGTCCTGCAGGACTTCAACGGATTGGACCAGTTCATAGCGGGTGACGGCAGGCGCGTCTTCGGTCCTGGACGCGGCTTCCCCGGAGGCCAGCCGGTGTTGAACCTTGGCCATGACCGACCGGAAGCCCTGCTCCTCAAGGAAGGCCAGCAATTGGGCGGGGTCCGGGTCCTGGCGTCGCAACTCGGAGACGGTCACGTCCATCGGCACGTCATCCCGCAGGCGAACCAATTTCCACGAAAGCCTGGCTTGCCAGGCGAAGTCGATAAGGTTTTGACGCCGCTTCGGTTGTGTGATTTCGGATGCTCGCGCGAGCAGGGAATCCAGGTCGCCGTAGGCTTGAATGAGTTGGGCCGCGGTTTTCACCCCGATGCCCGGGACCCCCGGGACGTTGTCCGTGGAATCGCCGGCCAGGGCCTGCACGTCCACGACTTGTTCCGGGCCGACGCCGAACTTTTCCTTCACCTCGGCCGGGCCGATGTTGCGGTTCTTGAGGGCGTCGAACATGCTCACCCGGTCAGACACCAATTGCATCAGGTCCTTGTCCGAGGACACGATCATGACGTCGAACCCTTCCGCCTGGGCGCGTCGTGCATAGGTGGCGATCAGGTCGTCGGCTTCGAACCCGGGCCGTTCCAGACATGCGACCTTGAAGGCCCGCGTGGCGTCGCGCACCAGCGGAAACTGGGGGATCAGCTCGTCGGGCGGGTCCGGGCGGTTGGCTTTGTACTCGGGAAAAATCTCGTTGCGAAAGGACTCCCGGGCCGAATCGAATATCACGGCCACGTGCGAGGCCTGGAGATCGTCCAACAGTTTGAGCAACATGTTGGTAAACCCGAGAACGGCGTTCACGGGTGTCCCGTCCGGCCGGGTCAGCACCGGGAGTGCGTGGAACGCCCGGAACAGGAAACCGGACCCGTCCACCAGACACAGGTGCCGGTCTGAAGCGTCTCGGGATTCTGGCGTCATGATCGTCAGCTTGGTCCTTGCCGTGCTTTTATCAGCCGACTCTCCCCCTACAATTCCCGACTCTCCCCCTTTGTCATCCCCGACTCGATCGGGGATCCAGGGCCGTTGTCGTTGCAAACGGAGGAAAAAGAAAAGACTCTGGATCCTCGATAAAAGACGTCAAGGATGACAGAAGGAGACAACTGAAATGACTGAACATTTACCATTCTAGCAATCCAATGAGGAAGAATGCAGCTAAAACGCGAGGGCCGGAGAGCATGGCCCCGGCTGGGGTTACAGGTTCGTTTTGATGGTGTGACCGGGTGAGAGGGCGTGGGAGTGGCCTTTGATGGAAACCTGAATCGGGGCGGCGTGACCCGGGCGTGAGGCGAGTTGAAACTTGCCTGGAGCGACGGAGACGTCCAGGGAATGCCCGCGATACCTCAGCCGGAGGTGGAGGGCTTCCACTGCCGAAGGAAGGCAGGGATTGAAAGAGAGCGTGCCGTCCCGGCTTTCCCATCCCGTATAGGCGCGCTGCACCAGGTCCACGGTCCCGGCCATGGCGCCCGTGTGGATGCCTTCCGCGGTGGTGCCGGCTTGCAGGTCGGACACGTCTACGTTCAACGCATCCTTGAACAGGTCCCAGGCCAGGTCCGGGTCGGATCTCGCCATGACCCAGGCATGCACCACCCGGCTGAGGGAAGATCCGTGGGCCGTCCGCTTGGAGTAATACTCGACGTTCCGCGAAACCGTGTCCACCGGAAACGGGTAGCCCAGCCGGTCGAACAGGGCATGCAGGTCCTCCGGCGAGAACAGATACAAGAGCATCAGGACGTCGGCCTGTTTGGAGAGCTTGTAACGGTTCGTGGAATCCCCTTCGGCTTCCAGGATTCGGTCCAGCCGGTGGATGTCCCCGTATCGTTGCCGGTAGCCGGCCCAATCAAATTCCGCCAATGCCTCATACCCTTCGAATTGACTGATGATCCCCTCGTCGTGAAACGGCACGAACATCTTCCGGCTGATGTCTTCCCACAAGGCGGCCTCGGTGGGGCTGACGTGCAGGAGGTCTCGCACGTCGGTACGGGTTGACGCGGCGAGCCGGTCCAGGAGTTCCAACGCCCGGCATAAAATCCAGACGACCATGACGTTGGTATAGGCGTTGTTGTTCAACCCGGGGGTTTCGGAATCCGGGTACTGGTCGTGGTATTCATCGGGTCCCATCACCCGTACAATCTCATAGCGTTCCTTGCCGGGATTGTATGACGTGGCGCTGACCCAAAACCTGGCGATCTCCAGGAACATTTCCGCACCCTGGCCGGCAAGAAACTCCCAGTCGTCGGTGGCTTCGACGTACTGCCAGACGTTATAGGCAATGGCCGCGTTCACGTGGCGTTGAAGCGTACTCAGGTCCGGGATCCACCGGCCGGATTTGGGGTTCAGGTGCAGGACCTGGCTTTCTTCCCGGCCATTGCTCCCGCTTTGCCAGGGATACATGGCTCCGCTGAACCCGGCCTGGGCCGCATTGCGTCTGGCCTGTTCGAGGCGTCGATGCCGGTACAACAGCAGGGCCTTCGTCAAGGCCGGGAATCGAAGGGTCAACACCGGGAAAATGTACAGTTCGTCCCAGAAAACGTGTCCGCGATACGCCTCGCCGTGCCACCCCCGCGCGGGAACGCCCGCATCCAATTCGACCGTATGCGACGAGACCGTTTGCAGCAGGTGAAAGAGGTGGACCCGGAGCGTGAGTTGTGAGCCGTCGCCGCCTTGCAGGCCCAGGTCGCACTGCTGCCAGACCTGGGCCCAGCGTTGCGTATGCGAGCGGAGCAGGTCCTCGAACCGACCGGCATGCACAAGGGCATCGCGGGCCTCTTCTCCGCATTCGGATATGCCGTGATCCCGGGAGGTATACAACGTCACGATTTTTTCAATGGTCAGAGGCCGGCCTTCCGTCATGGGAATCGTACATTCCTGGCCGGTATAGTCCCGTTCCTGCACCGTGGTCCTGGGCAGGTCCGCCCAGGCTGCATCGGGAAAGAACCCGGTGCGCGCGGCTTGGGCGATGCGGACTTTCGATTGAGTCGTCTCCATACACAGGAAGATTCCGTCGTGACCGAACGCGGAGGCTTCCAAGGGAGATAAGTGCCGGTTGTTCAGGGCCGCGTAGCGCGGCACGCCGGTGTTGCGAACCCGGCCGTCGAGGCCGGTATGAATCTCCAACGGGCCGGACCAATTGTCAGGGGTGATGACGACCTCCAACCCGGCCAGGTGCGGCACGCCCAGATGGACGAACCGGCGGCTGTGCACCGTGGTTGTTCGCCCCCGGCTGTCCTCGAATTGATACGAACGATGCAGGACCCCGGCTTTCAGGTCCAGGGTCTGTTGGTACGAGAGCAGGTCAACGGCCTGGATGTTGAACCACTCGTCGCCGGGGTGGCGAAAGGTGAGGACCAGCCAATTCGGCAGGTTCACGAGGTCTTCATTCTCGATCGTCCGGCCTTCGATCTCGGTCTGCAACCGGTTGTATCCGCCGGCCAAGTAGGTTCCCGGGTAATGTGTGGCATCGGCATGGGCTTCGGGAGCGGCCCCGCGGGTGGCAAAATACCCGTTGCCCAGCGTACAGAGGGCTTCGCGCAGGCGCTCCTGCGCGGGGTCGAACCCGTCGTAGATCAAGGCCCAGTCGCTCATGGCGTCCGGCTTTCCAGGTGACGGCTCAATCGCATGAGAAAGGCTTTCACCTCATGGGGGTCTTGCAATGAAAAAGAAGCCGACGAAAAGCGCGAGCCGTGCTCCACCACGATCCCCGCGCCGCGCTCGACCAACTCACGAAACGCGTGTTCATCCGTGAGATCGTCGCCGATATACACGGGCTGGTAGTGGTGCGTCTTCCATTTCATGCTTTCCAGTAACCACAACAGGGCTTTGCCTTTGTCCCAGTCGAGTTGCGGTTGCATTTCAAAGACCATCTTGCCTGCCGAGCGCCGGAGATCGGGAGACGCGGCCATGGTCCGGGTGACGGCCTCTTCAACTTTGGAGACCTCACCGGGATCGACCAGGCGATAATGCACCGCGATGGAAAATTTCTTTCGCTCGACCAGGGTCCCGGCAATGGGGTCGAGGAGGGGCCGGAGCACGTTCTCCGCGTGATCCAGGGCCTTGGAAAACTGCGTGCCGACTTCATGGGATAAGGCGAAGCGTTCCGGTCCGGCTATGTCGAATCCATGGCTGCCGGCATAAATCAGCGAGTCCAGGTTGACGAGGTTCGTGACGTCCTTGCGGTCCCGGCCGCTGATGACCCCCACCGGACATTGATGACTCAACGCGTCCAGGACGTCCCGCACGTCTTGAGACAACACGGCCAGGTCGGGCCGGTCCACAATCGGCGTCAGGGTGCCGTCGTAATCGAGAAACACCACCGGTTGTCGCCCCATTCGTGTCAGGACGTCGTCGAATCGATCGAGTGCGGACGGGAGGGCCGTGGCGCTGCGCCACGTGATGCCGGCTTCGTCCCGGACGACGAGTTCTTCCAAATCCGGGACGACCACGTCGCCGCCGTGGGTGTGCAGGGCTTCGGCCTGGCCGACGCGATCAAGGCCCACGACCAGGCCGAAGCGGCCGGCCCGGCCGGCTTCCACCCCGGCCAACGCGTCTTCACACACCACGGCTCGTTGAGGCGGGACCTCCAAACATTCGGCGGCTCTCAAGAAGGTGTCGGGGTGCGGTTTCCCAAGCAGGCTCAAGGCACGGGCATCCCGGCCGTCCACCATCACCTCGAACAGGTCCGTCACGCCCGCGGCGTGCACGATGACCCGGCCGTTTTCACTGGCCGTGACGATCGCGGTTTTTTTGCCCAGAGATTTGAGTAGCCGCATGAGCGCGACCGTCGAGGGAAAGACCTCAACCCCGTTCTCGTGCAGGGTCTTCAGAAATTGGACGTTCTTGCGATTCCCCAGCCCGCAAACGGTTTCATGCTCAGGCGGGTCCGAGGGATCTCCATGGGGCAGCGTGATGCCGCGGGAGGCCAGAAAACTGGTCACGCCGTCGTACCGGGGCTTGCCGTCCACGTAGGTGCAATAATCAGTGACAGGGTCGAAAGCTTGAAACGGCTCCCCGGTTTGCCCGGCTTGCATCCGGAGGTAATCATCAAACAGGTGTTTCCACGCAGCCGCGTGAACCGCCGCAGTTTTGGTGATGACCCCGTCGAGGTCAAAAATCGCGGCGTCGAAACCGCTCAACTCCAGTACGGGTTGGTCCGTCATGTCCTGAAAAGTATGGGAAAGCCTCTACCGCTGTATCGGGAAATTCTACAAGGAAAGACCTACAAGATGATGCTTGAAAATGTCAATCTCTGGGAAACTTGCGAGGAAGGTGTGAGTGCAGGTGTGAACGCTTGTGTAGTGCCTACCACTGACGGGTCAGACTCAGGGCGATTCCCTGGACGGGGGCAGTCCGGACGGCCTCCCGGTGCGTGGCCGTCAACTCCAGGGTCATCTCCGTGGCCCGCGTGGGCAGCAGGCGCCAGCCGAGCGTCACGTCCCGGCTCGTGGGGCCCCAGCCATACTGCACGTGCGGCACCCCCAGCCCGGCCTGGAGCGGCACGCCCCAGCCGAAGTCCGCGGTCAGGCGCAACTCCGCCGGCCCCGGGGCCTGCAAGAGCGCCACCGGGTTCTCCGTCCAGAACGTCGTCGCCCCGGTTCCGGTCCCGGCCCCATACGTCTGCCTGAGCGTCAGCGCCGGCCCGGCCGCCGAGTTCGGGTTCGCAGCCCACTGCACCGTGGCTGACCCGCCCCAGGTTTCAAACTCCTGGTCACTATGCGCCAGGAGCGTCTGCCCGGTGACGTCCAGGGTCAGGCCGTGCGCCGGCGCCTCCCAGCGGACGCCTCCCTGCACCTCCAGCCCCAAGCCGGTCTCGGCTTCCCCGAGATCCTGCCGGAAGCCCAAGTCCAGCCGGGGCACGACCGCCCCGCCATCCGCCAAAGGCTGCTGCCAGGAACTTTCCAGCCCCACCCGAAGCAAGCCCACGTCGGCCTCACTCGCCGCCAAGCCCTGGGCCGTATCCGCGTCGGCCATCGTGCGGAGGAAGCGGGCTTCCGAACGCACGGCCACGGCCAACCCTCCGGTGGGGGCCGGTTCCAGGAGCCGCTCCCGCACGCCCCCGGCCACCAGGAACAACGAGAGATCCGTCTCTACCTCCGACGCCGTCGGACGCGTCAGGCCCACCGTGCCCCGGCCATAGCCCATCGTGCCCCAGAGAGAGAGATGCTCGGTGACGTCCACGCCCACATACGGCGTCACCAGGGTCAGGCTGGACTCCAAGTCCCCCTGGGCTGTCGTCTGCGCGGCGTTCCCGTCCCCTTGGGTATGAGACACGGCCACGCCCAGGACCCAGGCGCCTTGAGCCCAATCCACCCCCAGGGTACCGGAGAGGACATTCCCCTCCACGTCCTGGGCCCCGGCCTGCCCGGCAAAGCGAGTCCAGGCCCCCTGGCCCCACAGGGCATAGGAGCCGCCGGTGGCCGACGGATCACTGGTCAGGGCAAAGGCACTCCCGGCCAGGATGTCACGCAGAGTCAATTGCTGCCCCCCGGGATTGAGACGGGGATCTGACGGCGCCAGGGCCAGCCGGGTTGTGGCTTGCGTGGAGGCGGCCTCCTCCCCCACGCGATCCAGGGCTAGCCCGGCCACGGTGCCGGTGAGGCCGGGGGTCCGCGCCGCGGAGAGCCGGGCAGTCACGCCGGTCACCGCCTGGCTGGTGACGGTCCGGCCGAAGCGGGCCAGCCAGGGCGTGGTCAAGCCCGTGAGATCGGCTCCCACGCGCACCCGGATGTGCGGCAAGGCCCCCGAGGCCAGGGCCGCATAGCCCCGGTCATTCGACTGGACCGTGCCCCGGAGCGTCGCGACGCCATCGGCCCCGGCCGTGACCGTAACGGTTTGCGGGGTCTGCCAGGTGGCGGGGGTAAACCGCAGGGCGACCGGGGTGACGGTTGCCACGCGGCCCTGGGAACTGGCGAAGGTGACAGTCACCGGGGCCGTGGGTTGGGAGGTCAGGTGCACCGACACGGTGGCCTGCTCGCCGGTCTCGGCCAGATGGACGGTGGTCGGCGATGCCCGGAGCCCGGCGGTGTCATTATCCGTAATGGTCAGGGTATGGACCTGGGTCTCCCCCAGGGTATAGCCCTCGCTATCGGTGAGGGTCAGGATGACCGTCTCGGCCCCCTCGTCTGTGCGGTCGTCAATGAGCCCCACGGGAATGGTCACACGGGAGGCCCCTGCGGAGACCGTCACCGCCCCGGCCAGTGCCGTGAAGTCGCGGCCGGCGGTGGCGGTGCCGGTGACGGTGTAGTGCACGGTGAGGGCGGCTGCCGGGGCCGGGGTGAGGGTCACCGTCACGTTGGCCGTGTCGGCGTCTTCACTGGGGCGGGAGGTGTCAGCGGTAAACGCCACGACCGATGTGGCGGGTGTCGGGTCCTGGTTTTGCCCATCTTGGTCATTCTCGTCATCATCTTCTCCCTCACTCCCACTCACCCCCTGATTCCCCCCATTATTCCCCGGACCGGGCGGACCGGTAGTGTCAGGATCGTTGTCGGTGATGGTGAGTGTGTGGGCCCTGGGGCTGCCCAGCGTGTAGCCCGTGCCGCCGCCGGTCAGGGTCAGGATGACCGTCTCGGCGCTTTCGGTGGTGCTGTCGTCATTGATAGCCACCGGGATAGTCACCGTGGTGGCCCTGGCTGTAACCCTGACCGTACCGGAGTTCGAGATGGTGAAGTCGCTGCCCGCCGTGGCCGTGCCGCCGACGTTGTAGCCGAGTGAGAGGCCGCCCGAAGGGGCGGCCTCAGACAGGTTGACCCTCACATTACGCGTGCCGGCGCTCTCGGCCGCGCTCGAAGACGCCGAGGCGAAGGACGCGACAGGCGTCGTCGGGGACGACCCTGTGCCGTCGTTGTCCGTGATGGTCAGTGTGTGGACCCTTGTGCTGCCGAGCGTGTAGCCCGTGCCGTCGGTAAGTGTCAGGATCACCGTCTCGTCGTTTTCTTCGGTCCTGTCATCGCTGATGGCAACCGGGATGACCGCCGAGGTCGCCTCCGCCGCGACTCTCAGCGTGCCGGAGTTCCGGATGGTGAAGTCGCTGTCCGCCGCCGCGGTGCCGGTGACGCCGTAGGACAGCGTCAGGCCGCCCGAGGGGGCAGCCGGGAAAAGGTTGACCCTCACGTTGCGCGTGCCGGCATTCTCGGCCGCGCTCGAGGACCCGGAAGCGAAGGACGCCGCCGTGGGCTGCGATGTGGCATCGTCGTCGCGGATCGTGTAGGTCACCACGGACGTACCCAGAACGACATCGTCAGGCCCGTCGTCTATCCTCAGCGTCATGGTGACCGTCTCGTCGGACTCGGACTCTGTGTCGCCCTTGATCCGGATACCCAGGTCGGTGTTCGTAAAGGAGCTGTCAGTTGTCTTGAAGGTCCGGCTCGTGCACACGGGGCTTCGGCCGCGCAGGTCTATGGGCGTCTGGCCGGAAATGGCCTGGTAGTCGGCGCCGGCGGGAATGGTTCCGCCGCCCGCGGCGTCGATGGTCGCGCTGCCGCTGAAGCAGAGCTGCCAGGACACGAATCTCGACGGCGCACTCGACAGGCTCACCGTGAAGTACCTGTCGGACGTGCCCGAGTTGCCCTCGTCGGCGCCGGTGGGCCCGCTGAGCGACAGGGTTGCCTGACCAGTGCCGTCGTTGTCGGTGATCGTCAGAGTATGCACGCTCGGGCTACCGAGCGTATAGCCCGTGCCGCCGGTGAGAACCAGGATCACCGTCTCGTCGCTTTCGGCGCTGGTGTCGTCATTGATGGCGACCGGGATGGTCGCGGAAGTATCGCCTGCGGCGACCGACAGTGTGCCGGAGTTCTGGATGGTGAAATCGTTGCCGCTGCCCGCCGTCGCCGTGCCGGTGACGCTGTAGCCGACCGTCAAGGCGCCCGAGGGTGCCGCCGAGGACAGGCTGACCGTCACATTGTGCGTGCCGGCGCTTTCGGCCGCGCTCGATGACCCGGAGGCGAAGGATGCTGTGGGTGTTGTCGGTGGCGGGCCGTCGCCATCATTGTCGTTGACGTTGACCAGATCCCCGTCGCCCGCGCTATAGCCGGTGCCGGCATTCACAAGCACCAGCACGGCGCCATCGACCTCTTCGGTGTTGTCGTTCACGGTGGGGACGGTGAAGGTCGTGGAGGTCGCGCCCGCATTGAGGGTCACGGTCCTGACGCCTTCCTCGCTCGCGGCGACAAAGTCCCCGCCACCAGGCTCCACGACCTCAAGGTTCACCGTGAGACGGGCGGTCGGCGCCCGGTCCGCGTTCACCGTGAAGCTGGCCGGACTGCCTTCGGGCACCGCCGCCCCGCCGGTAAGACTGATCCGGGGCAGTTGGGGCACCACCGTGGTGGTGCGGGGGTCGTCGTCGTCCACGCTGACCGACCGGCCGATGCTCAGCGCGTTGGCGCCGCCGTAGTCCCCGCCCGACGTGGTGTGGGTCAGGGTGGCTTCATCGTCCACCGCGTCGCTGTCCTGCGCGGCATCGACCGTCACCTGCCGCGCCGTGCTCCAGAGATTGCTGCCGCTGGGGTTGAAGGTGAGCGAGGTCGGGGTGACCGTCACGTCCGGGTTGTCCGAGGCGATGTTGACCGTCACCGCTGCCGTCGGCTGCGATTTCAACTTCACCGTGTAGGTCTGGCTGCCGCCCTCGGGCACGTCCGGCCAGCGCCGATGGAACGTCAGGCCCCGGGTGTCGTCGTCTCGGATGGTCAACGTGGTCTTGTTCTTGGCATTGTTCAGCTTGTAGCCGGTGCCGCCTTTCAGAGTGAGGATGATGGTCTCATCGTTCTCGTCCAGGCCATCATTTTTGATGTTGATGGTGATTACGGCGCTATGTCGGTTCGCAGGCAGTTCCACGGTGCAGGTCGTCGGAGGCGTGAGGGACGGCTCGCAGCCGTCAATGGTGTAGTCCTTGCCATCACCATGGCTCGCCGTGCCGTCCACCGTGTAGTTGATGGTGCGGGATTTGTTTAACAGCTTGGCCCCGTCGCCAATTTCCACAACGACTCTTGCGTTGCGGGCATCGTCTTCGTAATTGCCGAACTCGGCGAGTGCCCGCTTTGCATTTCTCATCTGGACCTGGTCGGCCGGGGTTTGAGCGTGCGCCTCGTCAGGCCACACGTTCGCGCCGGCGAAGAACAAGCCGGCGATCAATGTCAGGAAGATTGCCGGGACCGGGCGGCGGCTCATGACAGAGCTCCTGCCGGGGGAGCAACGAGTACCCCGCAGCGTCCAGGCCCACCGTCGGGCGGCTGGGGCGGCCGTGGCCTCAGGCCGTTGTGGCTTGTGGCTTGTGGCTTGTGGCTTGTGGCTTGTGGCTTGTGGCTTGTGGCTTGTGGCTTGTGGCTTGTGGCTTGTGGCGAACGCCACCAAGCTAAACTATAACGGAGCGGCTGGGGCTCTGACAACAGTGGGAGCATGACGATGAGTTTTTGTTTTAGGGCACAAAGACAATGGACTGCTTGGCGAGTAGTGGTAAAACTATAGAGGTTTTTACGGGAAAAGTAAAGAGCGGCGGAAGGGGATTTTGCATTATCGGGCAGGCTGGTGGTACGGTTCAAATTGATATTTGAAATATGAATTACAATTTGGCAAATTTAGATCGTGATGGGAAAACGGACTCGAGCAAAACTGATCGACGCCGCATTGGAGGTCTTTGGCGAGCGGGGCTATCACCATGCCACCATCCAGCAGATTGTCCGGCGCGCGGGCACCAACGTGGCGGCCGTCAATTACCATTTTGGCGACAAAGCTCAGTTCTACGGTGAAGTGGTCTCCCATGCCCTGATTCTGGATCAGGATGCAGAACACATGGATTTGGGGGACGAGTCGCCCGAAGAGCAACTACGAACCTTTGTGTTCTGGTTCGTGCATCACGTTGTGGGCATACACAAACCCTCTTCATCCCTGGAAAAAATCCACATCCAGGAAATGGTGAATCCCAGTCCGGTCCTGGACACGCTCGTGGACACGTTCATTCGCCCGAATCACCTGAAGCTGCGGGCCATTGTGGCGGCCTTGCTGCCGGACGACGCGACCGAGCACACCATTCGTCATCATTGCTTCAGCGTGATCGGGCAGTGTTTGCACTACAAATTCGCGCGTCCGGTGATGGATCGTCTGTATGCCGATATCGAATTCACCGAGGACTACGTCAACGTGCTGGCCGAGCATATTACCAACGTGAGCCTGGCCGGTATGCGTGCCGTGCCGCGTCAACGGCTGGTAGCGGCGCGGAGCGGGAGAGCCCGGCAGCCATGAACTTCCTGCTCCTGATGATGACCCTCGGGACGTTCGTATGGGGCGGCTGCGCGCTGGGGCCGGATTACGAGCGGCCGCCGGTCGCGGAACCGGACAGCTTTCGGATGCAGCCGGGCGCATCCCTGGATGAGGTGTCGTTGGCCGATCTGGGGTGGTGGGAACTCTTTCAGGATGCACACCTCCAGGCTCTCATCCGCAAGGCCTTGGTGAGGAATACGGACGTGCGCATCGCGGTTGCCCGGGTTCGGGAAGCGCGAGCCCTGCTCGCGGCCGCCGGGGCCGATCAATTCCCGCGGATTGACGGCAAGAGCAGTATTCAGCGGAACCAAACGTCCCAGGCCCGGGTTCGGCAGTTCGGTCTTCCCGGGAACATCCCGCAAATTCCCGCCACGAATCAATTCGTGGCCACGGCGGATTTATCCTTTGAACTGGACTTGTGGGGCCGGCTGCGTCGAACCACGGAAGCGGCCCAGGCCGACCTGCTGGCCCGGGAATCGGCACGCCGGACGGTTGAGCTGACGCTGGTCAGCGACCTGGCCCGGGCGTATTTCGAGCTTCAGGAATTGGACGCCGAATTGGAACTTGCCACGCGCACCCTGGAGGCCCGGCAGGCGGCCCTCGACCTGATCCGGTTGCGAAAACTCGTGGGGCAGCGGTCCACGCTGGACATTCGTCGTGCGGACCAGGAAGTGGCCCGGGCCCGGGCCGTGATCCCCGACCTCGAACGGCAAATCGGCCAAAAGGAACACCAACTCAGCCTGCTCATGGGACGGAACCCCGCACGCATTGTTCGCGGGACGTCGTTGAGGGATCAACCTCTGCCTCCTGAAGTGCCTGCGGGGTTGCCGTCGGCGTTGCTGGAACGGCGACCGGATATTGTGGAAGCCGAACAAAAATTGGTGGCGGCCAATGCCAAGATCGGCGTGGCCAAGGCGGCGTTTTTCCCGCAGATCAGTTTGACGGGCAATTTCGGTGCCCAGAGCCTGCAATTTTCCGAACTCTTTGCCGGCTATTCCCGTGTCTGGGTGTTTGGTCCCACGATGACCGTGCCGCTGTTCGACGCGGGACGCAATCTCGCCAATTTGGAAGTGACGCGAGCCCAGCAGGAGCAGGCGCTGGCCTCCTATGAGCGGACGATTCAACAAGCCTTTCGGGAAGTGGAAGATGCCCTCATCGGATATCAAAAGATTCGAGAGATCCGGACGGAACGTGAACGGGCGGCCGGCCTCTCACGTGAAGCCGTGGAGTTGGCCCAACTCGAATACCTGAATGGGCAGGCGTCGTACCTGGAGGTCCTGACGGCCCGGCGCGAAGCGTTGAACGCGGAAACGGCCCTGGCGCAAACGCAACGCAATCACCTCCTCGCCGTGGTGCAATTATATAAATCCCTTGGGGGAGGATGGACGCCCCAACCCGTGTCCGAAGATCTCGCCATGCGGGAGGCGCCAGAATGACGGACTCCGTCGATTCAGTGGATAAAAAATCGAAGATACTCAGGATTGTGCTTCCCCTGCTCATCATCGGATTGGCCATCCTGGGGGCAGAGGCGTTGATGATGCTGGGTCCGACCGTGCCGAAGGTCTCAAGAGAGGTGAAGCCCACCTTTGTCGAAGTCCTCACCGCACGGGTCCGGGATGAGCAGACGGTCATCGCCGCGTACGGGACCGTGCAGGGGCATCAGCGGTTGATCGTCCAACCGGAAATCGGCGGCCGGGTGGTGAAGCTGAATCCGCGGCTGGTCATCGGGGAGACCCTGAACAAGAGGGCGGTGTTGTTGCAGATCGACCCGCGCGATTATCAGGTCGCCGTGAATGAGCAACGGGCTGCCTTGGCGAAAGCGGAGTTTGATTTGAAGCTGGAACTCGGCAATCAAGCCGTGGCGAAGCGCGAATGGCGCCTGTTGAACCCGTCCGCCGGCGAAGTCAATACCCTGAGTCGCCAACTGGCCCTCCGCCGTCCGCATCTCAAGGAAAAACGCATCGCGCTGGCCGCGGCCAGGAGCCGGCTGGGCAAGGCCCGGTTGAACTTGCGGCGCACGGTGTTGCGAGCCCCCTTCAATGCGTTGGTGCTCAATGAATCCGTCGAGGTCGGTCAACTCATCAACCCGCAAAGTTCCGTGGCCACCCTGGTCGGCACGGACGAATTCCGGGTGCAGGTCAGCGTGCCCATCCGGCAGTTGGAGGGCATGACCTTTCCCGGTGCCGGTCACCCTCAAGGGTCGCCCGTCCGGGTGATTCGTGAACGCGGCGGCGGTGACCCGGTCGTGCGGCAGGGAACGGTCGTGGAATTGTTGGGCGACGTGACGGAGAACGGCCGAATGGCTCAGGTCCTGGTTTCGATTGCCGATCCTCTGGAATTGCACAAACCTGCCCGGGTGCGCCGTCCATTGTTATTGGGCGAATACGTCCGCGTGGAGATCGAAGGTCCCGAGTTACACGACGTCATTGTCCTGCCTCGACACGCGATCAGGGAGGGCTCCCGCGTCTGGGTCAAGAATGCCGGGAATCAGTTGGACGTTCGTCCGGTTGACGTCGTCCTGTCCCGAAAGGATACGGTCGTGATCGGCGGGGGCCTCCGGGACGGAGAAGAAATTATCACGAGTCAACTCTCCGCGGCGATTCCCGGACTCCCGTTGCAAACCGTCGAGGCACTCCCTTCTCCGGAATCCGATGATCCCGAACGGGTGTCGCCCGTCTCCACCAAGTAGCTCCGTCCATGGCCTCTCCTGATCACACCTCCCCCTCTTCCGGTCCGATTGCGTGGATGACCCACCACACGGTGGCGGCCAACCTCGTCATGCTGATTTTTATTCTCGGCGGGTTGGTCGTCCTGACCAACGTCAAGCAGGAAGTCTTTCCGGAATTCAAAGTCGATCAGATTCGTATCTCCGTCCCCTATCCCGGGGCCAGTCCGGAAGAAGTGGAGCAGGGGATTATCCTGTCCATTGAAGACGTGGTACGAGGGCTGGACGGGGTGAAGGAAGTCAACGCCACGGCTTCCGAAGGCCGGGCCAAGGTGGTGATCGAGTTGATTGACGGGGCCAATGCCGACAACGTCCTGCAGGACGTGACGAACGAGGTTGACGGCATTCAGTCGTTTCCGGAACTGGCGGAGGAACCCATGATCAGTCTGGCGGAAATCCGCAATCAGGTCGTGACCGTCCTGGTGTACGGAGACCAGGAAGAGCAAACCCTGCGTGACGTGGCCGAACGCGTGCGGGATGACTTGTTGCAACGGCCGGAGATCACGCTCGTGGAACTGGGGTTGGCCCGTCCCCGGGAAATTGCCATTGAAGTGCCTCAACGGCATCTGCGCGCCTACGACCTGACCCTGAACCGGATTGCCCGGGAGATCGGGGAGGCGGCCATTGAACTGCCGGGGGGAGGGGTCAAAACCTCCGGCGGCGAAGTGCTGTTGCGGACCCAGGAGCGGCGTGATTTCGGCCGGGAATACGCGGACATTCCCGTGGCCTCGACGCCGGATGGAGCCACGATCACCGTGGGCGATATTGCGACGATCAGCGACGGGTTTGAGGACGTCGACCAGGAAGCCTACTTTAATGGTCAACGGGCGATCCAGGTCAAGGTGTTCCGGGTCGGCATGGAAACGCCCCAGTCCGTCTCCGATAGCGTGTACGCGTATTTGGAGGAGTTGCGACCGGCATTGCCCGACAGCATTGGCTTCGCCATGTGGAACGATCGATCGGAGATTTATCGGGACCGGATGAACCTGTTGTTGAAGAATGCCTTTCTTGGCTTGATCCTGGTCCTCTTGCTCCTGGGATTGTTCCTGGATCTCAAGCTTGCGTTTTGGGTCACCGTGGGCCTGCCCGTGTCCATTATCGGGTCGTTTCTCTTCATTCCGTTCACGGGCGCCTCCATCAACATGATTTCGCTGTTTGCGTTCATCATCACGCTGGGCATTATTGTGGACGATGCCGTGGTGGCGGGCGAAATCATTTATCAGAAACGGGAGCAGGGGCTGCCGTTCGTCCAGGCGGCCATTGCCGGGGCCCGGGAGATTGCCGGTCCCATCATGTTTGCCGTGTTGACCAACATCGCCGCGTTCTTACCCTTGTTTTTCGTGCCCGGCGCTTTGGGGAATTTTTTGAAGCAGGTTCCCTCAGTCGTGGTGGCGGTGTTTGTGGTATCGCTGATCGAATCCTTATTCGTGTTGCCGGCGCATCTGGCCCATACGCGGGAACTGTCGGGGTTCTGGAAGACGCTCGACCGGCCGCGACAGTGGTTCAGCCAGGCCATGCAAACCTTCATCCGGGAGCGCTACCAACCGTTTCTCCGGAGTGCGATCGCCCATCGCTGGTTGACGGTGGCGGTGGGGTTGGCCCTGTTGATCCTGACGGCCGGGCTTGTGGCCGGCGGGCACATGCCCTTTACGTTTCTTCCGGCGATTGATTCTGAAATTATCGCGGCCCAAGCCACCCTTCCGTATGGTGCGCCCATGGAACAATCCCGGAAGGTGTTGCGTCGCTTGATCGATTCCGGAAATGCCACGATTGCCCAACTCGGGGGCGACGCCGCGTTACGAGGCATCTATGGCCAAATCGGTGCGGCCTTGATGCAAAGGGGACCGCGGCAGGCTGAGTCGGGTGCCCTGGGCAGCCATACCATCGCGGTGCAGGTTTTTTTGAAACCGGCGGATCAACGGGATTTCAGCGGAGCGGATTTTGCCAGGGTCTGGCGGTCCACCATCGGGACGATCCCGGGATTGGAATCCTTGGGGTTTAAAGCGGAAGTTGGTCCGACCGGTGAACTGCCGATCGATATCCAACTCGCCCATCGTTCCAGGACGATACTGGAAACCGCTGCCCAGGAATTGGCGGAGAGGCTGTCAGGGTACGCGGGAGTGCTCGATATCGACGATGGCGTATCATTGGGCAAACCGCAATTGAACTTTCGCATCAACCCCGAAGCTCGCAACCTGGGCCTGAATGCGACGGATTTGGCCCGGCAGGTGCGCGGCGCCTTTTATGGCGTGGAAGCGTTGCGTCAACAGCGGGGACGCGACGAAGTCAAGGTTATGGTGCGACTGCCCGAATCCGAACGCCGGTCCTCTTTCACGATCGAACACTTGATCCTCCTCACGGAGCAAGGGGGAGAAATTTCCCTGGCCGAGGGCGCGGAGATTGAAACGGGCCGTGCCTATACGGAAATCAAGCGACGTGAAGGGCGTCGCATCGCGGCGGTCACGGCCGACGTCGATGATCAGATCGCCAATGCCAATAGCATCATGGCGGCAGTGACCGCCAATGAGTTGGACACGTTGACGAAGAAATATCCGGGGCTCACGTATTCCGTGGAAGGCCAGCAGGCGGAGCAACAGGAATCGCTGTCTGCCTTGGCCACCGGGTTTGCCCTGGCGATGTTATTGATTTATGCGTTACTGGCGATTCCCTTCAGGAGTTACGTGCAACCGCTGATCGTGATGCTGGCCATTCCCTTCAGCTTCATCGGCGCGGTGGCCGGGCACCTGCTGTTGGGGTATGGGCTGAGTTTGATCAGCATGTTCGGCATCGTGGCCTTGGCCGGCGTGGTGGTCAATGATTCCCTGGTCCTGATCACCGCCACGAACCGGATTCGCGAGGAGCAACAGGTCTCCCTCCATGACGCGGTGGTTCAAGGTGCGATGAAGAGGTTTCGTCCCATTGTCCTGACGTCGCTGACCACGTTCTTCGGCTTGGCCCCGATGATTTTTGAGACGGCGTTGCAGGCGCGGTTTCTCATCCCCATGGCCGTCTCGCTGGGCTTCGGCATCCTGTTCGGGACGGTGGTTATTCTCGTCATCGTCCCGACAGTCTATCTCATTGTAGAAACCCTGTTACGCAGGGAGCAACCGGCTCTTGAGCATGAGCGTTCACCGTCCTAGGTGAAAGGACAGGCTATCTTTAATCGAGAATCCAGCGGCTTTGCCTTTGTCTTTTGCCTTTCCCTGTCATCCTTGATCCTCGATTACTAACGTCAAGGACAGGCTATCTTTAATCGAGGATCCAGGGTCTTTGCCCTTTTTCTTTCTGTGAGGAGAACAACTCTGGACCCTCGCGTGCGCAAGGGTGACAAAAAGGAAAAGCAAGGGTGACAGAAGGAAAAGCAAGGGTGACAGAAGGAAAAGCAAGGATGACGGCCTCTCCAAGCCGCATAAGATGCGGCAGCGACAACGACAGAGAGGCCGAGCGGCGTTGAGGTTGTCTTTGGTCTTAAATGGGGGGACCCCTCCCCCATGGACCGGGGGAGGGGCCTGCTGACAGGAAGAGCCGTTCGGCTCTCGTCAGGTTAAAAGAACCACTGTGCGCGGAAGAACACGGAGCGCGGCATGTTGGCGTGGGACACGCCGAGTCCGACACTCTGTTCGCCGGTGTTCAAGAACTCCTGCTGGTCGAAGAGATTGACCACGTCCACGGCCAGCAACAGCTTCTGCTTCTTGGCAAAGGGCAGCACCTGAGACACGGAAAGATTGTACGTGGTATTCGAATCCTCATGACCCGAATTCGTTTTTTGTCCCTCTTCCGCTTTTCGCAGCCCTGACCCAAAGAGCATCTGTGCGGTGATCGTGGTGTTGGTGAAGGGACGATACGTGAGCACCGCCGAACTGGTGATGTCTTGAGAATGGTCGCAAAATATGCCTCCACTCGACTGGGCATCTTCCAACTCATGTTCGTGCAGCAAGAAGTGCCCCGATTGCAAGCCAAACCCCTTGCACTGGCCCCACGCCACGTTGCCGCGGGCCGTGAGCGTGTCCGTGAGCTTTGATTTCAGGGAAAAGTCGACCCCTCGTTGCCAGCCCCGCTCAAACGCAAAATAATTCAGCATGGGGACCGTATTGAACTGGTGGGCGTCGGTCATGTTGCGGTTTTCCTTGTAGTAGCCCGTCAACTGGATCACGGTCCTTTTCCCAATCGCGTGGGTCGAACCGATTTCAAAGTAATGCGATCGCTCAGGCTTGGTCCTGATATTGGTCGGATCCTGGGGTGCCGCGGTCGTGCCTTCGAGATTGAGAGCTTGCAAAGGCAGGGCCTCCAGGTTGGGTGGAGTAAACAGGCGACCGTAAAAGGCGCGAAACGCATGCCGTTTGTTGGGCGCATAGGTGACGCCGATACGAGGACTGACCTGGAAGGCCTCCACGTACCCGTGAATGTTGTCCATTCGCAGGCCGAGGTTGATGGTCCATTGGTCATTGGGCGTGTATTGATCCTGGATCCAGAATTCTTCCCGGTACCCGATCACCCGCCGGTTGCCAGTGCGTTCTATGACTCCGCCCACGGGTTCGCCGTTTCCATGCCCGTGGTCGTCATGCATGTCGTGGTCATCATCATGGTCATCATGCATGTCATGGTCGTCATCATGGTCGTCATGCATGTCATGGTCGTCATCATGGTCATCATGCATGTCATGGTCGTCATCATGGTCGTCATGCATGTCATGGTCGTCATCATGGTCATCATGCATGTCGTGGTCGTCATCATGGTCGTCATGCATGTCATGGTCGTCTGCTTCTCCACGACGGAACGCAAACAAGCGGTTCTTGTTCCTCGTCGTGGTCCGGTCGATCTGGAACCCGGCTTTGATCAAATGCCGGGAATTAAACGCGTGCGTGTAATCGAGCCGTATGCCCCCGGCAAAGCCCCACCGGTCCTGATTGCTCGCTGAAGCTGAAAACGGCTCCTCTTCATGCCCATGTTCGTCCTCATGCGCATGTTCCTCGGTATAGGCCAGAACATTCATGGGGTCGGTGGTGAATATCGCGCGGCTGTGCCGGAAGTAGCCGGCTACGCTCACGAACTGTTTGGCATTCATGTCGTGTCGCCACACCAGGTGCGAGTACTGGTTGTTCTCCTCCTGGTTTTCATCAATCCGTGCCGAAGGCAACGGCGTAAAATTCGCGTCGGTGTTGTCCCGGATCAGATCGACAATTTCATCATTCACGGGCCGACCCGGTTGGGTGGGAATCTGCGAGTACGCCACGCTGTTCAAGAACAACCAGGTGAGGTTGTTGCGGTTGTTCACCTGATAATCGCCGCGCAGGAAGGTCTGGTTGGATTCGCCCTGTCCGTGAAAGATCGACTGGCCCAACGTGGGCGGATCGATCGCCCGGTTGGTCGTCCGGTAGTTGTTCATCACGTAGAAGCGGAACCGGTCTCCTGCCGTCCCCCCGTATTCAAACGACGGGAGCACGGTTTCATTCGAGCCTCCATACACGCCTATTGACCCGAATCCCGGTTTGGTGCCGCTTTTGCTGGTGATGTCGATCACCGCGGTCGTCCTGTTCCCATATTGGGCATCCATGCCTCCCAGCAAAATGTCAGCCCGTTCCCAGGCCCGGGGCGAGAGCAGGTCCGTAAACTGGCTCGTGACGGTGTCCGGAATGGGCACGCCGTCGATGCGGAATTGGAGATTCGCATGTTCCTGCCGAATGTGTGCTTGTTTGAGGCTGCCGTATATTGCACTGGGGATCGTGACCAGGACGTCGTGCAGGTCCACATTGTTGCCCCGTGGCAGGGCTTCGATGTCTTTCCGGCTGAGGGAATAGGTCTCACCGGACGAGTTGGGCTTGATGGGCACGAGGGGCGTCACGATTTCCAAGGCAATTTCCTGGGTTTCCGTCAGAGTCAACACGACGGGGTCCGGCGCTTCTTGACTGATTTCGATCACCAGGTGCTCGCTCCGATAGGTATCCTGGACGGCTTGCACGGAAAACACCCCGTCGCGCGGGGTAAACAGCGTGAACCCACCGGCATCGGTCGTCGTTGCCGATGTCACCAACGTCCCTTCCTTATCCCGCAGTTCTACCGTGGCCTGTGCCACGCGACGCAAATCCGCATTCTGCACGTATCCGGTTATCGTCTGGCTGGCCGGAGCGGCGGAGCCGTTCAGCGGCATTCCCCAAAGCAGTGCAAGGGCAACTCCAAGGATCAACCCTGCCCGCCTGATGGATTCAGTTGTTAAACTCGTCATCGAACCTCTCCCTCTATTGTAGGGGCGAACCTCCGTGTCCGCCCTGAGTTGAATCGTTTTCTCCTCATTTCTGAAAAGGGCTTTATACACGGCCGGCCCGTGTTTCCTGAGTTGTTTTCAACGAACGGCGGAAAATCGTTCATGAACCGCCGTGTCGCCGTGTCAAAAGGAACGAATGGGATGGGAGAAGAAAGGAGCGCCGGACAACCACAGGGGATTGTCCCTACATGATGCATACAAAACGCATCAATATTTAACAGTTTTGCATCATTATAGAGATAGTATTACGCACTTATGATGCAGTTTTGCTCTTTTTGTCATCACTTGTGAATGAGAATCTCTGCGGCGTGTTCACTGGCTTCTTTCACGAGGACCCCCATCTTCGCATGGGAGGGTTCGAAGTCAACGGGGACGTGATGGTGCCGGAGCCGCTGGCTGGTGACCGGGCCGATTGAGGCGACCATGGTTTTCATCAGCGCGTCACGAAAGGCTGCGAGTGCATCGGTCGCATCGAGCAATTTCACGATATGATCGATTTGTGCCGCGCTTGTGAACAACAGGACGGACACGTTCCCGTCCACAATGCTGCGGAGCGTGCGTTTGAGCGGCTCCACGTCATTGGGCAGGGCCCACCGGTACACCGCCACGCTCCTGACCACGGCGCCGCGCTCGATCAGCCCCTGCGCCAATTCCGTATTGGCCGTCCCGTATTCCTGAATGGCCATCCGGAGCCCCGTGAGTCCCTCGGGCTTCCACGCATCCAGGGCCTGGAGGATATCCCGCCAGGTATTGGGTTCGGGTACGGTGATATGGGGTTTCAATCCCAACTCCTTCAGGGCCGCGATGGGTTTCGGCCCGCGGCAGACGAGGGTGGTCTTCGTCAGGGCGTGCCGGATGGCGTCGAGCGGAAACCGCGTTTTCCAGACGTCCACCAGCGTCCTGGTGCCCACGCCCGTCAGCAGAATCAGCAGGTCCACGTTCCCCGCCATGAGGTCCGCCGCGAAGTCCAGCGCTTCGGCATTATTGTCCAGGGGCACTTCTTGTAGGGATGGTGCAACCAGGGGGTTCCCTCCATGCCGGGCAATCAGCTTGGCCATCTGACCGGCCATCCGGCTTTCAAAGGCGGCGACCGTCATTCCGGCGAATCCGCTTGTGGCATCCGGTTCGGTGTTCATGAGGGTCATGGTAGCACGTAGCCGCGTTGCAGGGAACGGCAAGCCGGAGCACGACGATCGTTGTGCTCTACTTGGAAATTGCGATGGGCAACGAGGGGATTTGAGAAATATCGGTTACGGTGAGGTGATACAGTTGATACAAGAGGTCGAAGGCTTCGTGATTCCACCGGTCGACCGCTTCTCCTTTTGCGGATTCCTGGTCGATGTAATACCACAACCCGCGCTTCTGCGCGGAGATGATGGCTTCTTCGGGTTGCGTGCGTGACTCCCGGATCGTCAGCGTCTTGGCCGGATTAATGGCCACCGGGCCCGTTCGCGGGTCGGGGTCCACGTGAAATTCCGGTTCCTCGATAATGCCGCGTCCGATGAATTCCAGGATCGCCTTGAAGCTCCGCAACCGGATCGTCCCGAACAAGGGGAAATCACCGCCCGGATGGCCTGGCCGGATATCGACCAGAAGATGATGCCGGGCGAAGCGTTCCGCTTGCCGCTGTAACGCCAGCCTTTCATCGTTGGGAAGGGCGTTGGGGTCGTAGTTGGTCATCACGATCCGTCCGGTCTTCCGTTGGCCTCCGTCGGTGTATTCAAGCGGGCCGATAAACAGACGTCGTTCGGACTGGAGCCATGACCAATGGATGATCCGTTGCCGGACCTTGCGGTATTCTTCTTGCCTATGAGGCTGGTTCGACAAGACTTCCGATTCGAGGATGATCCCTCGAGACACCAGACGAAAGAGGATCGCGGGATCGATTCCCTGTTGCGCCAGGAAGAAGACGGTCTCTTCGGTAATCGGGGTCAGCAGGCGCGTGGTAAATTCCTTGCCTTGAATCGGGATGATCGTCACGGTGGGGTTTTCCGCGGCGGAGCTGCCCAACGTCAACGACAACGAGTCGGCGCCGGGGACACCGGCCAGTAATCCCGTCAGGCCGGAGTTGACGCGGAAGTCGAAGGTCGCGGCGATGTTGGAGACGGCCGTGAAATGAATCGGCTCATGGTAACGGGTGCGGGCAATATTGAGCAGGAGGAGCTCGGTTTCGATCCGGTTGACCGTCCAATCGTATTCCAATACCGCCTTATGCATGGCCACCGGTGAGGCACACCCGCTCCAGAGCAGGCCCATCCACCACAGGATGGACCAGCACAGCACGGCGTCGCGCGTCCGGCGCGACGGTTGTGCCCGTTGTGTACGGCTGCCCCTTGGCCGGGAATCCCGGCAGGCTTCGAATCCGCCGGTTCGATCCGGTTCATGGTTCATGGGTGGGATGGTACCACACGGCCCGTCCCGTGGGGAACCACGATCGTGGTTCCCTCAACGGCGGGGTTGCTCCACTCAACGCGCCCCGTTAAGATGACGGCCCTGTAGCGGGGAACGAGGATCAGCATGTCCGAACAACAGGAGCTTCCGCAGGGAAAAGGCTTCCGCCACGTGGCCTTGAACGTGACGGACGTGGCGGTTTCGAAAACGTTCTACCAGACCTGGTTCGGGATGAAGGTCATGTGGGAGCCTGACGCCGGGAACGTGTACATGAGTTCCGGGGTCGATAACTTGGCCCTGCATCAGGTTCCGAAGGAGAGGGTGCCGGCCGATCCTCACGGGCAATTCCTCGACCACGTGGGGTTTGTCATGGATTCACCGGAAACCGTGGACCAACTGTATGAACGGGTCGTTCAAGCGGGCGTCGAGATTCTCCATCACCCCAAACGCCACCGGGACGGCAGTTATTCGTTTTACCTTGCGGACCCCGACCGCATCATGATCCAGATTTTATACGAACCCACCATCAGTCCGATTCGGTTTTCAACGGAGACGTAAAGGATCGCCCCGGTTGGTTGTCTCATGACCTGAGGGTGTCACCTCGTACACGGAAAAGCGCCATGGCTCTCTGGGATCGCGTTGGCCTCAATCAGTTTGTCGGACTTCAGCCGTGGGTATGGGTGCAACTGGAAAGCGCCGAGCCGCCGGGTCCTTTCCCGTTCATGGGCGGCGTGGCTCCGGAGGTCGTGGCGAGTCTGCATGAAGTCCACGGCATCCTCATGAGTGCGGTGGAAACGGCTATCAGCGACGTGTTTGCCCGTCGAACGCCGGTCGATGATCCCATGGCCGGCCGCCGTCTGGAGGATGCCTATGCGGAAGTCGTGGAGTCCCGGCCCCGGCTCCGGCACCATATCCGGTGCGGCCGGAATCCGGACGGCACCTTCGTCTGGGAATTTCCCAAGGATCGTCAGAAGTCGGCGGTCATGCATTACGCCGGCCTGCGGATATTCAACGCGGTGACCCGGCAAGCCGTGCCGATGGGCCTGGATGGTCCGCGTTCCCGTGGAGTGGGAAAACTGCTGGGGTGTTTGAACGGGACCCGGACCGTCTCGGAACTTCGCACGATTGTCACGACTGCGGGCCGCGACGCGGAGCCGTTGCTGCACCTGCTTGAGCAACTCGACTCGCATGACTGTCTGGCCGTGACGGACCGTTCTTCCGTTCGCACGCAGTGGCTCGACGCGACGCGGGACCGGGATATGGTGCACCTGGGTCATGCGGCCTTGATGTACCGGCAACAAGACCGGTTTCTCTGGTTTGATCCGTGGCTGATGCCCTGGTTTGCCGAATCGCCGGTGCCCTCGTTGTGGACGTCCTTGCTGCCGGAACCGGCCGCCGTGTTCCTGACGCACGACCATGACGACCACGTCGATCCCCGCACGTTGCTGCACCTGCCCAAGGAGGTGCCCGTGATCGTGCCCAGCCGGAAAAACCGGAAGACGTGGCATTTCGATTACCTGTCCCTGATGCGGGAGTTGGGCTTTACGAACGTCATTGAACTGGCGCACGGAGAAGCCTGGACGTTTGAAGGCGGGCAGGTCGTGTCGGTTCCGTTCTTCGGCGAGGATCCTTGCGATCTTGCGCTGCCACGCAATTGCTATTTGATCAGCGACCGGGGACACAATACCCTGGTGCATGCCGACAGCGGCCCGACGAACGACGGCCGTTCGGCCATCGAGGACGGGGTGATCGCCGGGCTCGTGGAGCGGCATGGTCCGATTGCCACCGTGTATGCCTCGCAGCAACAGTTGAAAGAAATCCGTTCCTACGCGGCGCATGCGAGTCTGTCCCCTCCCGGCAAATGGTTGGAGGTGGGAGAAAACGGATTTCTCACCAACCGGTACCTGTCGGAATTGATGCAGCACGCCCAGGCCACGTTGTTCGTCTCCTACGCCACGGGCGGCGCCGATTGGTATCCGGACCATTTGTCGTTCATGTTCAGCGATCGCAATCAGGCCCGGACGTCGTTACTCACCGCCCACTGGGATCCCCCGGAATCCCTGCGCGACGTGCTGGCGGCCTCCGGCCGTCAGTACCATTACGGCCAAGCCTTGGACATTGTCCGGGTGCCGGCGTCCGGGCAGGTTCGGATCGTCCCCAACAACGACGCCGTCGCGCCGCACGCGCTGTATCACCTCGACCATGAAAGCCCCGCGTTCCTCAAGGGCGCTCCTTCCTAACGAACCCTTTCTTGCCTCCGGTCCTTCAATGTGGTAGGAATACGCGCTCCTGACAAGTGGAGAACTGGTGATGCCCGATCAATCAATTCCCGTCCCCGTGGTTGATGAGGAAGAGTCGTTTCCTGAATGGGTCACGGTCGTGGGGGTGAAAATTCGCGACCAGGGTGAGGTCAAAACGGCCCGGACGACCGATACCACCCTGAAGGCCGGGGACCACGTACTCCTGGACTTGGAGAACGATACGACCTTCGGCACCATCTTTTCCCCACCGCATTCTCAACCGTTCCTTCCTCCCATGCGGGTGATGCGGGGCATCCTGCGGAAAGCGACACCGGAAGACGAAGCCGCCATTACCCACCAGCAAGAGTTGTCCTCCTCCGGCATCGCGTTCTGCCGGGAGCGGGCTCAGGCGCTGGGGTTGCAGATGAAGTTGGTCGAAGTGTACGGGTCGCTTCGGCGGCGCGCCCTGACCTTCAGCTACACCGCGGAATCTCGCGTTGATTTTCGGCAACTGGTCAAGGATTTGGCGCGGGAGTTCAATTGCTGGATTGAAATGCGGCAAATTTCCAGCCGGGATGAAGCTCGCCGCCTGAGCGGAGTCGATACCTGCGGGCTTGTCCTCTGTTGTGCGCGGTTTCTCACGGACTTTAAACCGGTGAACCTCAAGTTATCCCGTCGTGAAGCGGCGTGGTCCAATGACGCGCATCGCATCGGGGTCTGTGGACGGTTGAAATGTTGTCTGATGTTTGAAAACGAGGAACGGCCCACTTCCAAGGCGACCGGTCAGCAACTCATTCAACCCACTCGATCATAATTCTTGTTCTGCCACGCAGGCAGACGGGCTGCAAGCTCAAGAGGTGTTTCAGGTGAGTGCCCCGCCTCGTTTTATCATCTACGCCCATAACGCCACTTATGACAAATTGCACCAGGTGGCGACCCTGGCTCTCACGGCCTCGGCCATGGGAAAAGACGTCGTGGTCGTGCTGTTGTTCTGGACCATTCGCAAGCTCGCCGAGGGGAGGCTCGATGACGTCGATTTTCCGCCGGAGTATCACCGCTACCATGATGACGTGGCCCGCTTGCTTGCCGAACGCAAGGTTCCCCTGATTTCGGAAATGTTTGAAGAGGCGAAGAAGGTGGGGAAATTCCGTCTCATCGCGTGCAGCGCCGGCCTGGAATACATGGGCGTCGACGCGGAAACCGTCGCCAAACAGGTGGATGAGGTCATGGGCCTTCCGGCCATCCTCTCGCTGGCAGCCGGTGCCGAGACGACCCTGTTCGTGTAGCCTGCGGTTTCCCGGTCACGGCACCGGCTCCGGGGCGTTGCTCCGTTTCACTTGACAAGATTGCCCTCTTGTGCAATACGTGATATTGTTTTCCATGCATCCGGACGGGATGCTTGACAGGACGGAACATATGGCCGATTCAAGCAGCTTGAACGCCGAAACAGCCGGAAGATTGGGGATGATCAAGCCCTCGATCTTCAACGCCCTTCCATACTTCTTATCCCTCGCGGTTTTTCCCCTCGTTGCCCTCGCCGCAGTGTACGGCGGGTGGTGGATTGCGGGTCCGTTCCTCTTCTTATGGATCGCGGAAGGCCTGGAAGCCCAATTCGGCGTGGAAGAGCGGAACATGGACCCGAAGAAGACGCTCGAACGCCAGTTATTCTGGTACAAACTGCCCGTTTGGTTGTGGGCGGTACTCTGGCCGGTCACGCTCGTGTTCTCGCTCTGGCAGATCCTTGTGGTCGGCCGTCTGTCCACCTGGGAAGCCCTGATCATGGCGGCGGCGCTGGCCAGCGTGGCCCAGGCCTCTTTCATTATCGGCCACGAATTGATCCACCGTCGCTCCGTGTGGGAGCGCCGGATCGGTGAATTCCTGCTGGCGTCCGTTTCCTACCCGCATTATGCGACAGAACATACCTCTATCCATCATGCCCTTGCCTGTACGCCCGGAGACGCCGGGTCCGCGCCCAAGGGCCAAAGCTTCTGGCAGTACCTGCCCCGGGAGTTGGAGCGTAACCTCATCGAAGCCTGGTGCTTCGAACGGGACCGGCTGGCACGCCTTCACCTGCCGGTCTGGCACTACACGAATCCGTTCTGGCGGTACATCCTCGAAACCGTTGCGTGGTATGCGCTGGTCTATTGGATGGGCGGCGCCTGGGTTGTCCTGATCTTCGCCATCGCTTGCGCCAGCGCGATCTTCGCGATGAAGCTCATCAACTATGTTCAGCACTACGGATTGCGGCGTATCCGTTTGCCCAACGGCCGGTTCGAGCGGGTCCAGCCGTGGCATTCCTGGAACGCCTCCTACAAACTGACTAACTGGCTTTATTACAACATGCAGCGCCATCCCGACCACCACGTCGTGGCAAGCCGGCGCTACCCGTTATTGCAGTTTTACGACGGGGACAAGGCGCCGCAACTGCCGGGAAGCTACATGAAGATGGCCGGTCTGGCCCTGGTTCCCCGGATTTGGTTCCAAGCGGTGGACCCACTTGTCGAGGCCTGGCGCGCGCACTTCTATCCGCAGATCGACGATTGGAGCGCCTATGACAGCCCGGCGACTGCCGCGCGTCCTGAGGCCTTCGAGGCCATCGTTGAGATCTTCGGCGCCTCGCCTCGCCTCTCCGCGTGGGTCAATCGCGCCCCCGAACTGCTTGATAACCTCAGGGAAAAGGAGTTCACCGACCTTGATCTCCCTGACGGGTTCGGACCGGATCCGGAATTCGAGAAGATCGCCCGCTCCGGCCTCGCGCGCGTGTACTGGACGCGCGAATTGGGCGTCGCCGAAATGAAGGAGCAGATTGCCGATGTTCCCGTCCAGGACGGGGGGCAGGCGGTGGAGGCCGCGCGGAACTGGTCGAACGATAAGGTCTTCCAGATCGGTGTGCATACGATGCGCGGCAACCTGTCGCCGATCGAGGCGGGGAAGGCGCTGTCCAACGTTGCTGAAGCTTCCATTGCCGCCGTGCTGTCGGCCGTCGAGGAGGATTTCCTTGTCAATGCCGTGCTGTCGGCTACGGACGACGATTCCGGCGATCCCCGCTCCAAAGGCGGGGTGGCGGTGACGGTCTTGGGTGATCTGGCCAGTGGGGAGGCGGCACCCGGCGCCGACCTCGACGTCATGTTCGTGTACGACGGCGGTCCCCTTGACTATTATGAAGCGTTGTGTCGTCGCTTCCTCAAGGCGCTCCGCGGGTTGTCGCACGATAACCTGTTGTTTGCGCCGGTCCCGCCCGGCCGTGAGGCGAAGCCCGTCCGTTCACTCTCGGATCTCGCGAAACACCACGGCGGATCGGTCGGCGAGCTTCCGGACCTGACCCGGGCGCGCTGCATCTTCACGTCCGGCGACCCCGATATCGGGACGCGGTTCGACGAGGCGCGCCGTGCAATCCTGACCCATGGCGCGACGTGCGACAGCCTGATCGCCGCGTTGCGTAAAGCGGATGGGAACGCGGCCGAACCCGGCCTGCTGTCGATCGACGACGTGCGCGGCGGCCTCCGGGACGTCGAACGCGCCGCCCGGTTTCTGGAATTGACTCATACCTTGGCCCCGGACGATCCGGCTCCGAGCGCGAGTTCCATCTTCAAGACCGCCGCCGGCCGCGGGTTGATCCCCGTCGATGCCGCGGAGCGGCTGGCAGAGGCCGTGAAGATGTGGCGGAACCTGCGGGGCATCCTGCGGCTGGTTGCAGGCGACGGCTTCGCGATTGAGACGGCTGGTCCGAAAGTCAAGGCCGTTATCGCCCAAGGCTGCGGGATGGACGACTTCGACGCGGTGACGACCGCAATCCGCGAAACGGCCTCGCGCGCCGCCGCCGACATCGATGCATTGGACGGCATAAGCGCTGACCCCTGACTACCAAGGGTTGCTTATCAATATGTCTGGATCGCATCAACACGGCGGCGAACGAGCCCCAACGTATGAGGCGACAGGGTCGGCGGATCGCGAATCGGACGGCGCGCCGGCGTCCAGGAACACGGGGCGCGGGATATTGAAGAAGATCACCCTCGCCGACTCCGGCCTCATTAAGACGCCGGTGCTGACGCCGAATTTGGAATTTCGCCGGATCGACGACTGGCAGGTGCTTCTGATTTCCGAAACCTTCAACACCTTGCTCCGCGGACAGATCCATAGCGATCTTCTGCCGCTTCTCAACGGCCTCCGCTCATCCCAGGACATCACGGCTGCGCTTGCCGGCGTGCATGGCGAATTGGAAGTTCAGAATGCGCTTGCAGCGCTGGCATCCAGGGGCTATATCGTTTCGGGCGAATATGCCATGGACCGGAGCCGGGCGGCGTATTGGTCCTCGCTGGGCGCCTCGCCCCGGTGGGTCGAGGAACGTCTGGGGCTGTCAAGGGTGGCCGTCGTGGGCGATGACGGCCTCCTCGCCCAACGGCTTGACGCCATGGGCGTGGCCGTGGGCGCGGATCACCCGACTCTCTCCGTCTTTGTCTGCGCGGATTATCTCGACGAAGAACACGCCGCCATCAATCAACGCCACCTCGCGTCCGGCGTGCCGTGGATGCTGGTCAGGCCAAGGGGGGTGCAACTCCTGTTCGGACCGGTCTTCAGGCCGGCGGGGAAGGGGCCCTGCTGGACTTGTCTCACATATCGCCTGTGTGGCCACCAGGAAATCCATACCTACCTGCGCAACCTTGGCGGTGAGGACGCCGCTTTCCTGCCGAGTGCCGCCGAACCTGTTGTCCTGGATGCGGTGTACGGTCTTGTCACGGCTGAAATCGCCAAGTGGTTGGTCTTGGAGGAAATGGCGCCAATCCATGAGCAGGCCGTCTCGCTGGACGTCGTTCATTTGAAGAGCGTGCATCATCCCACCATGCGGCGCCCGCAGTGCTTCACCTGCGGCGATGAAGCGTTGTATCGCGCCGATCGTCCGGCGGTTCCGGTGCGCCTGCGGCCGAGCCCGAAAGGCGTTCGGAACAGCGGCGGCATACGTTCGGTGTCCCCGGAGGAAACCCTCGCCAAGTACCGTCATCTGGTCAGTCCCGTCAGCGGGGTCGTGACGTGGGTCGAGCGTACCACGGAGAAGACCGATCCCTGGTTGCACGTTCATTGGGCCGGAAGCAATCTGGCTCTGAGAATCAGAAATCTGAGTTCGTTGCGACGCAGCTTGCGAAGCAAGAGCGCGGGCAAAGGGAGTACACCGAGTCAGTCTGAGGCGAGTGCGCTCTGCGAGGCAATCGAGCGCTACTCCGGCGCTTTCCATGGAGACGAGATCCGCTGCCGGAGACGCTTTGCGGATTTCATTTCGGCCGGGGAGTCGGAGGCGATCCACCCCAACGACGTCCAGCTCTTCAGCGACTGGCAACTGGACCATGCGGCGGAAGTCAACGCCCGCGGCCATCCATACAACGTCGTTCCGCCGTGCTTCGATCCGGATAGGGAAAGAGACTGGTCGCCCGTGTGGTCGCTGACGCATGAGCGGCACCGGTATCTGCCGACCTCCATGCTCTACGGCATGACGCCCGAGCAGCGTGGCGATTCGGACCTCTGGGCGGATTCAAACGGCTGCGCCGCCGGCAACACGCTCGAAGAAGCGATTCTGCAGGGATTCTTCGAACTGGTCGAACGCGATGCCTTTGCGATCTGGTGGTATAACCGGCTGCGCCTGCCCGGCGTGGACCTGGAGAGTTTCGGCGACGACTATCTTGCGTCGGCGCGCGACTACTACCGCAACTTCCATCGCGACATGTGGGTGCTGGACGCAACCGGCGATCTTGGCATTCCGGTCTTCGTCGCCATCTCGCGCCGAACCGACAAGGAAGTTGAGGACATCATCTACGGCGCCGGAGCGCACGTGGACCCGCACGTCGCGGCCTTGCGCGCGGTATGCGAGTTGAACCAATGTCTGACCTGGGCCCCGCGCCCGGACGGCGGCGACTCCCGGCTTGCCATCGACGATCCGCTGGCCCTGTGGTGGTGGAAGACGGGAAAACTGGAGGCCCATCCCTATCTGGCGCCGGCGCCCGATGTTCCCCTACGCGGCGCGTCGGATTATCCCGTTCCCGAAACCGCAGACGTGGGAGAGGACGTGGAACGGTGCCGTGCACTGGTCGAAGCCAAGGGCATGGAATTTCTGGTGCTCGACCAGACCAGGCCCGACATCGGCATGCCGGTGGCTAGGGTGATCGTGCCCGGCCTCCGCCACTTCTGGGAGCGCTTCGCACGGGGACGCCTGTACGACGTGCCGGTCGAGATGGGATGGCGCGACAGCCCCGTTGCGGAAGCCGATCTCAACTCTATACCGGTCATCGCGTGACACACCATGATGAACTTTGAAGAAGCATTGGCCGTTACCGAAGAGCGCCTCCTTGGCGAGGCGGACTCTATGGGGGCACTGCTGAAAGGGCTCAGGAACCTGATTTCCCCTGCCTTGATTGGAGAAACGGAATGGGAGAATCTCCTCGACGTCGCCCGCGAACTGCCCCCCACCATGGCCGCCTTCCCGTTCGGATTCGAGCTGTTGCTGAATGAGCGCCGGCCTAGAGCGGATCTCGGCCTCTCGGTGGTCGGCGGGTCCGCGCCGGCGGCGTTCTTCAAGGAAAAGGCGCGGTCCGGGAATGCAGATCCGGCTGCTACGGGCATCGCACGGCTGCTGGCTGAATTGGAACCCGACGACTCCCCTCTGCGTCAGGTCGCCGGCCACAAGATGATGCTTGAATTCGACGTCGGTAGGGCGACCGGCGGCTCGCGGCCGGATCCGGGGATCTTTCTGCGTCCTGCCGAACGGCCGATCGTCGGCGATGGGGCAGAGCAGCGGATTCTGGACATTGGCGTCATGCTCGAAGCCGTGCTGACGGCTGTCGGGTGGAATCCGGATGCCGCCGAGCGCCGGGAAATGGAACGGGTGCACCTGGCGCAGAATGCGGATACGCGCATCGAATCAATCGGCGTTTTTCCGTCCCGCGAAAGAGCAATCCGGCTGGCGGTGATAGGATTTCGCACCTCGAGCGGCATCATGGCGTTTCTGGAACGTGCCGGCTGGCCCGGACGGCATTCGTTCGTCGCCGAGACCATCGCGCGCTTTGAGAAACGATGGGGGGTCGTCGAGATGGGGGTCCATTTGGACGTGCATGCGGACGGCCTCGGTCCGACGCTGGGATTGAGTTGCCTCGCCAAGGAAAGAAGGGCGAAAGATCCGCGTAATTGGCTGGACCGTCCCGATCTCTGGACAGCGTTCTTTGAGAGCTTGCGCGAGGAGGGTCTTGCGGTTCCGGAAAAGCTATCGGCGTTGGCCAAGTGGTCGCCGGGACCGACAACGCTGTTCGGCCTGTTCGGGCCGCTCGTGCTCCTGCGGGGCATTCACCACATCAAGCTTGTGCTGGCTGGCGACCGGATTGAACAGGTCAAGGCTTATCCTTTCATGGCGCTGATAGGAATGCCGAAATCCTGAGGGGATGTCCATCTTCCACTGTGCATCCCGGACGCTGTGGCTCCGGGGTGACGGAAACAATTCGATCCGGTATGCTCTCGCGAGCGGTCTTGCAACCATGAGGAAATGACAATGAGCAACCCTCTCGATACATCCGCCTCAGACAAGAAAAAAGCGGCCGAACGTTACTACGACGAGAATACGCCGGGCATCTACCTTAAGGGGTGGAACCGCGACCATATCCATTTCGGACTGTTCGAGCCGGGGGAATGTCCCGGACCCGGCGAGGTTCTGGCAGACTCACCGGGGCTGGCGCGCGCCGTGGAGCGCATGGTTGAAGTGATTGTCGCGCCGGCGGGCATCGCGGCGCACCATCATGTGGTCGATGCCGGATGTGGGGTGGGCGGAACGGCCATCCACCTTGCGAGAACATGGGGATGCAGAATCACCGGCGTCAATCTGAACAGGATGCAATTGGAGATTGCCGCCGGGAAAGTGCGCGAGGCGGGTCTGGACCATCTCATCGGCTTCCAATTGGCGGATTGCTCCCTGAGCCTGCCTTTTGCCGACGCGTCGATCGATGTGGTGGTCAACATCGAAAGCGCGTGCCACTACGACGACCGGAAACAATTTCTTCGCGAAGTCAGTCGAATCCTGAAACCGTCAGGAATCATCGTGGCAATGGACTGGATGGCGCGTGACGGGTTGACGACTGAGGAATACGACAAATTCATTGAGCCGCTCTGCAAGCCGTTTGCCGTATCCGGGCTGGAGAGCCAATCCACGTATAGCGACATATTGCGCGAGGCTGGGCTGGAAATTCTGGAGTTCGAGGATTTCGACGATAAGGATGCCGACAATTTGCGGCTGATCGAGAATGCTTACAATTTCCTCTCAACGCTTCAGTTTTCCGGAATCGAAACGCCCGGAATCCGCGGATTAATCGACCAATTCGGAACGCTATACCAAGCCTGGAGAAACGGAAGTTTCGAACTCAGAAGATACTGTGCGAGAAAACCTGAGGAGACCGGCTGAAACCCGTCGGCGACGGTTATCGTGCCGGCCTCACGCCGGCAATGAAGTGGTAGGTGAACACGCCTTCCTGCAGTCCCTGATCGTAGCTGATGGAGGCTTCCATAAATTCCGTGGAGGCTCGATTCATCTCGGCGATTTGGGGGTTCAGTAACGTTAACATCAACCAGCCTTTACGGATTCTCTCGGTGGACTGCGCCGCTTCGGAAGAGAGATCCTGTGCCGTTATGCCCTCGAAACCTGCTTTCTCGAGTGCGAGGAGCACGTCGCGCCATGGCTCCAGCGGCGGCATGCGCCAGCCTCGTTGCGCCGTGACGTGAAGCGCCTGCTGCTCTTCGGACATCGACGCCCCACTCAGCAGTCCTTCGAGGGCCTGCCAGCGCCCGCCCGGCTTGAGCACCCGGTAGACGCCCTGGAGATAGGCAAGTTTGTCCTCTGCATAACAGAAGGATTCGTGATTCAGAACCGCGTCGAGACTGGCATCGGGAAACGGCAGATCCATGAAGTCCCCGTAACGGAATTCGACCAGATGACCGACCCCGCGCTCTTCCGCATGCTGCGCCGCCACGGCGACATGAGGCTCGCAGATCGTCAATCCGGTGACCCGAACGCCATACGTCTCCGCCAGGGCAATCGCCGTGCCGCCGACGCCGCAACCGGCATCCAGGACATGCTTTCCCGGACCGAGGTCGCATCCCTGCACTAGGGCTTGGTTGGCGCGTTGCAGGCCTTCACGATCGGTCGTGGTGTCCGGCCCCCACAGGCCGAAATGACACGCCAGCAAATCCCCGCCGAACTTCTCCATGCGTTCGGTCAAAGCGGCGTAATGGTCGGAAACCGGCGTCTCCATGTCCACTCTACGGTTCGCCTGTTGTTGCCTGCCATCCATGTTGCACAGTCTAGGTAGCCGTCCCCAGAAATGCAAGAGGGAACACCGGCGGATGATGTCCGACATAATGAACAAATCTTGTCCACGAATGACTGAACACGGCTCATTTCTGAGAAAACACGATGGTTGAGGTAGCAGAAAAATTTGCACTGTGATAGGTAGGACCGATACGGAGAGAACAGGCTGAGCACGGAGGGGGATCACGATGATTGAACAGGGGTTTGGACCGGGGTTGAGCGAAGACCCTGAAGAGCGGGCGGCGCGCTCGTACGACTTCGGAAGAATGACTATGAAGATGCCGGGCGCCGTAGCGACACCGAAGAGTGTCGAAGAGGTATCGGATATCGTTCGCAGGGCTGCCCGGGACCAAGTCCAGCTCGCCATTCGAGGAGGAGGACACTCCCAGGGTGGACAAAGCCTCACGGACCGCGGTTGGGTGCTCGACACGATGCACCTCAATCGAGTCCAACTCTTGGAGGGAGGCTTGGTGCGCGCACAAGGCGGATCGCAATGGGGCACGATCGTGGATGTGCTGCGCGGGACACGGCAGCTCCCACGGGTCCTGGTGGACACCGCAGAGGTGACCGTGGGCGGAACACTGTCCGCCGGAGGGATGGGAACCACGTCACACCGGTATGGGATGCAGATTGGACAGGTTGAGCAACTCGAGGTGGTGACCGGAACCGGCGAGCGAATCGTGTGCTCACGCACCCAAAACGCGAACCTCTTTGATGCCGTGAGAGGTGGCCAAGGCCAGTTCGGCATCATTACCGAGGCGTGGATCCGGCTTCGAAAGGTAGGAGAACGGCTTCGGCAGTACGAACTCCGCTATCGCGATTTCGATCGGTTCACAAGCGACTTCGAGCAGGTCATCGGCGAAGATCGGTTCGACCGTCTACGGGCGGAAACCCGGGTCCACGATCACGAAATTATCATGAGCGCCGGCGTCGAGTACGACGAGGACCACGATGACGCGAAGGCGCTCGAAGGGCTGGGGCCCGACGAGATCATCAGCACCCGTGACACCGCCGAGGTTGGACATGCCGGGATGTATCTGAGATGGCTTTTCAGCCGGCGGCATTACTACCCGTGGCGGGATTGGTTCATGCCCTGGGAGACCCTTCGAACGGTGCTCGACCAACCGTGGCTGGACCGGGATGGGGTGCCGCGTTCGCCCGCAAGCTGGATCGGCATCTACCCGATCAACACAGGGGCGATCGACGCCCCGCTTTTCATGCATCCGAAAGGAGAGCGCATGTTCTCGTACCATATCCTTGCCTTTCTGAACCAATACGAACGAGCACACGAGTTGGCGGGAAGACTGAAGGACATCACCGGAACGCTCGTCGGTCTCGGAGGAAAGAGCTATCTGTCCGGCGGTGTGGGCTACGGACGCGAGGAATGGAAAGAACACTATGGCGAGAAGCTTGAAATGGGAATCGGGTGGAAGAGAGAGTTCGATCCGAAGCAGGTCTTCCGAGGAGAAGGCCTGCCATTCGCGGAATTCCCGGCGCCCCCGGGCTAGGGGCGGCCGGATTTCGTGTCCGCCGTTTCAGGCGATCTGTCCCCACGATCCACGGCCAGCAGTAGGGGCGGTAACAGCAGAAAGTCCGCGGCCAGCGCGAACCCGATGATCAAGGCGGTGAGCAGGCCTACCTGTGCCGTCGGAATGAACGGGGACAGCACGATAATCAGGAAACCCGCCACCAGCACGGCCGTGGTTGTGAACAGGGCCCGGCCGGCCGTCTGAAACGCATAGCGCACCGCATCTTCCGGCGCGTAGCCGAGTTCCAGCCGTCCTCGGCGGTATTTGCTGAGGAAATGCACCGTATCGTCCACCACGATTCCGATGGTCATGGCGACAACAATCGACAGAGAAATCCCGACTTGTCCGACCCCCAGCCCCCAGACGCCGAATCCCATGACGGCCGGAACGAAATTTGGCACGAGGCTCACGATCCCCAGGCGGAGTGATTTCAACGCGGCGATGAGAAGGATGGAGATGCCGAACAGCGCCACCGCGGTTCCGATCAGCATCGCCCGGATGTTTCGCTGGCCGATATGGGAAAACATCAGTGCCGGGCCCGAACTGTCGACCCGGGTAATGCGCGGCGTATTGCCTTTCAGCCAGGCTTCCGCCCGTGTGTTGAGCGCCAGCACTTCCCGCGAGGAGAGGGTCTTCGCCGTGACCGTCACGCGCGTTGCCGACTTCAAGACGTCGATCCGGTTGTTCAGGTCCAGGCCCTGCGGCAGCGAAAGTTCGTAGAGCAGCAGGTATTGCGCGGCAAGGTCGCGGCTTGCGGGAAGCCGATAGGCGGCTTGGTCGTCGCCGTGCATACTCTTGTTGAGTTGCCGGAAGGTATCGGTGATGACCTCAACGTGTCGTGTTTCCGGTTGTTTGCGGTACCAATCGGCGAAAGCCGATACGTCGGCGAGAAACGCAGGCTCGGTCACGCTGCCGGGCCCGGAGGAGTGGAGGGAATATTCGAGCACGGTGTTTCCGCTCAGCCGTTCGTCCAGGAAGTCCGTATCCTGACGGAATTCAATGCTTTCATCGAAGAAGTGCACAAGCACGTCGTTAAGATCGTTGCGCGGGATGGCTGCCGCGAGGGCGAGCACAACCGCCGCCGAGCCCCACAGCAGTGCTTTGCGGCGGCGCACGACGAATTCCGCGATGGCCGCCATGCCCGGGTCGTGGGGCCGCCGCATCGCCGGCGCACGCAGTGGCAGGAGGGAGAACAGAGCCGGAAGAAAGGTGACCGAGAGCAGGAAGGAGGCGCCGATGCCGAAGGCCACAAAGTTGCCGAGGTGGCGGTAAGGTGGCACCTCGGAAAAATTCATGGTCAGGAAGCCCAGTGCCGTGGTCACGCTCGCGAGAAAGACAGGGTGCAGGTTCAGCCTGACGGATTCAACGATCGCTTCATGTTTCGAGTCGCCGGCCTGGAGGCGCTGCTGCAACGTCGCCAGCAGATGCACGCAGTTGGCCACGACGATCATCAGTACAATAGTCGGCGCCGGAGCCGTCGACGGTGTAAATGGCAGGCCGACCCAACCGCCCAGCCCGATCGACGCGACGATGGAGAAAACGATAACCAGTCCGGTCGCAGCAACGCCTGCGATCTTCCCGGTAAGGAGGAAGAGGATCAACGCCATGATCGCCAGGCTCGCAGGCAGGAAGACCTTCTGGCTCTCCACCGACGCTTCCGAGAACGTGTGGTTGATCATCACCGTGCCGACCATGCGGACATCGATACCCGGAAACCGCTTTTCCGTTTCGGCGGCAATCTTGTGCGCAAACCCCGCGACTTCGGGAATCCTGACCACTTGATCATCCTCCGGCAATTCCACGGTGACGCTGACGGCGCTCACACCGCCGTCCTGGGCGATGATGCCTCCCGCTAGCCGCGGGTCGGCCAGGGCCGTTGCGCGGATCCGCGCCCGTTCCTCTGCATCGTTCAGCTTCGCCGGGTCGACAAGGGCACGCACGTACAGGTCATCGCCTTCCGCGGTCGTGTGCTGGAAGTTCGCGAGTGAATCGACTCGCCGTGAGTACGGCGTCTGCCACGCGCGTTCGGTCAGCCAGACCGCCGCCGCGAGGGCCTGTTCGGACGTGGCGTCGTGATCTTCCGGAACGATCATGAAGAGGACATTGTCGCTCTTCCCGTAGGTTTGTTCTAGGGATTCAAGCGCCAGGAGCTGGGGATTATCCTTGCTGAAGAACATGCGGTAGTTCGCGGAAAACTCGAGGAACAGGATGCCGCCGCCGGCTACCGCAACCAGAATGAGTGTGACTGCGACGATTGGCCAGCGGGCCGCAACCACCCACTCTCCGAATCGTGCGTCCAAATGTTGCATTGCGATACTGGGCGACAAGTCAGTTGAGGCTGGCGGGGTTCTTGCTTGAATTGATCTGTTGCACGTAGCCGGTCATGTGGCAAGAGGGGGGTTCGATACCGAGCTTTGTTCAAGCTATTATGGCACATGCTCAGGAGAACCGGTAGAGCAAAGTTTCTGCCGGCCCGGAGCACGAAGGCGGACCAGAAAGCCACCCCCAAAAAAAGATGCCCCTTAGTTGGCTAAGGGGCATCCTCATCATCAGACCGCTCCACACTCCGGTGGCCCGGAGCGCTTGGCTTGTTTAGACTCCGCAGCAGCAGAGACCGGCGGCGATCGCTTCGAGTTGCTCCTCGTTTAGGGCTGAGCTTGGCGGCAATGCGAGATGGACGGTCTGCATGTCGCTCTCGTGCACCACGACATTGATATTGTCAGGAACCGTGATGCCGAATTCCTTATTCAGGATGCCCTTGGGATCGGCTACAAGTTGTGCCCGGAAGCCTGCATCCTCGAACGCTTTCTCTGTGAGATGGGTACGCATTTCTTCTGCAGATTTCATGACTATTCCTCCTTGTTTGGTGAACAATATAACTCATTGCACTATTCTATTAAATTCTGAGTATCAGGTCAACATTTTTTTGCATTAGGTGTCAACCTGTCAAGCCATTTGCCGGCGAACCAGATTTTGAAAGACGCCTTCGGTCTCGACCAGTTCAGCAAATGCCCCTTCCTGGACCACCTTTCCGGCACGCAACACGTATATGCGATCTGCCCGACGCAACGTGGAAAGGCGGTGGGCAATGATGATCCGCGTCGAGATCAATCCCTCGATGTTGGCCATGACTTTGGACTGGCTGTCGTTGTCGAGCCAGTTTGTGGCTTCATCCAACAGAAGAATGCGGGGATTACGGATCAGCGCGCGGGCGATCAGGATGCGCTGGCTTTCGCCTCCCGACGTCAGAGTGGCGCCTACGGGTGTCAACATCCGCATCGGCATCGCCATGATCTCACGGTCCACGGCCGCGAGCCGGGCTGCCTCCCACGCAGCCTCGGCCGTGGCTTCTTCGTAGTCTCCAACGATGTTGTCCAACATGTCTTGCGGATGGAGCTGTATGGCCTGTGGGACGGCGCCGATCTGCCGGCGTACCTGCTTGATATTCAGGTTTTTGAGGTCGCGCCCGTCGTAGTACACCGATCCGGCAGACGGCTGCTCCAAACCCAGCGCAAGCCGGAAGAGCGTGCTTTTCCCGCATCCCGATTCACCGACAATGGCAATAAATTCGCCGGGACGAGCATGAATCGAGACGTCGTCCAGGATCAACGGACCATCGGGGCCGTATTGGAAGGAGACGCGGTCAAACGTGATTTCGCCACCCAACGTCTCAAGGGATTCTCCATCGGTGCTCTTTTCAGGCGGTTCGGCGAGAAACGGCTGCACTTGATCCAATGCCGGCATGATGGCGGCAACGGCACTGAACGATGCACCGAGACGGACGACCGACGCCTGGAATATCATAAACACGGTGTAGACGACCAGAAAGTCTCCGACCGCGATGGGTTCCCGGTCAGGCAGGGTTGCCGCGAGGATCAGCGCCGCCCCGCCAAGGAACGGCAGTGCAGCACTAAACGCCTGCGAGTGGGCCTGGAAGGCGCCGAGTGCCAGTTCTGCCTGTTTCTGCTTGCGGTAATCCCGTGCCCAGACGGCAAATGCCGACCCTTCCGCACAGTCGATCCGTAACTTGGCAATCCCGTTGATCAGTTGGAACAGCCGGCCGGCAAGATCATGGACGGCGCGGATCATCCGGCCATGAGGCGAGATCTGTCCCAAGCCCAGGATGACGGTCATAATCAGGGACAGAAGCCCGAAGGCGACAGCCATGCTGCCCAACGCGACATCATAGAGGAAGATCAGCAAGAACGCGGGCGAGAGGAACATGATTGACAGCACGGCATTGGCGATCACGGCCTGGATGGCGTCGCGAAGATTCTGGAACGTCATCGCCCGCATGGCGAGGTCACCGGCCGGGTAGCGATGCAGGAAGTTTGGCGGTAATCGGAGTAAACGGTCCCAGAACGCGGCTTCAATCCGGGCCGTCGCACGTCCTTCGATGCGCATCAGGGCCGTTCCCTGAAGGATGTGCAGCAGCGCCCCCACCAAGGCGAATGCCGCCAGGGCCGTCGTCACCATGTACACCAGGGCGGGCTCACCTGTCGGGATAACCGTGTTCGCAATCAAGCCCAGGATCACGGCAGGCAGCAACATGACCAGCCCTCCCAGCAGTCCGGTCGATACGAAGCGCACGAAGTCGGCGGCCGCCCCCTTTTTGGCGAGTCGAAACAGATCCCATAGCCCGACGCTGGCGGACGGCAGAGCTGGATAGAATAGCCATGCGTGTTCATGGAACGATTCTGCACGTTCGGCCGTGACTCTGGTTTTCCGCCCGAAGGAATCGATTGCCCGGTAGGTGCCCAGTCTGCCCGGTAACAAAGCCACAGGCTGACCATCGTCCGCCCGAAACGCCAACATCGCACCACTGTCACCGGTCCACCACTTGTCTTCCCAGGCGAGTCGTACCCGCCGGCCGCGCACTCCTGACACGTCCAGAACGGAACTGAGGGCGGCGGCGGAATCGGTCGTGTCCATCCGTGCGGGCCATTTGAAGTCGATTCCCTCATGTTGGCCGATAATCCGCAGGATTTTGGGCAGCGCGGAGTCACTTGTTCCGGCGGTCCCCTGTTCCGGAAAGCCGTAGAGGTTGAACAGTCGCCGCCGGGCACCTTCCTCATCGGTGATGCGGTTGGTCATCCGCGCCCGCTCCAGGTTCGCCTCGTCCACGACCTCCAGACGGCGGTTGAGTCGCTCCAGGGAGAACGCCACGGTGTGGAAGTGTGCCAGGGCGGGCAACAGGAGGTTTTTTTCGGCGAGCGTTTCAGAGGACTGGGTGGAGAACGGCACTTCATCCGTCAGCGTGAGCCAACTGGCCGGCGTGAGCGGTGTGGCGCTTATGGTTCCCTCTTTGCCCTCTATGGGGTCGATCAGGCTCATGAACAGTCCCGCGCCCGGAGGCAATTCCGACACCCACACCACGCTACGTTGCGCTGAAAGCGTACCAGTCTTTTCTGTCGTGACCTGTCCGGGTTCAAGGAGTGCGTCCGGCCGGGGCCGGGGCATGACGTCTCGTGACAGCATGGCGGAAACGTCCATCAGCCACGCGTCGACGTGTTCTGCCAATTCTGCATTCCGAACGGTAGCCAGGCTGGCGACCGGGAAGCGCCGTAGCACGGTGCCCGGCAACCCCTTTGCGACTAGACTGAGGGTCGTGTTTCCCACCTGTGGTGCGACGCCGGGCAGGAGGCGGCCGCAATCGGCGCGCAAGAGGTGCTGTGGTGCCGCTTGCTCCACTCCGTCCTGGTGCTCGACCAGAAACAGGTCGACGGCGCCTTTGTCGATGAACCAGACATATTGCGGATCATTCGTCTCCAATGGCAAATTGCCGGCGCAGGACACGGGTATGCCCGATTCAGCGGCGAGGTCAACGAGCGAGCGGCGTTCCGGAGTCGTCATTGAGTCAGCCTTCCCGAATGAGTCGGTAGTACAACCCGGCTTTGTCCGTCATCAGGGTTTCATGGGTGCCGCGCTGCGTTTCCACTCCCTTCTTGAGAACAATGATCTCATCACAGTCGCGCACCGTGCTGAGCCGGTGCGCAATGATCAGGCAACTGCATCCCCGCCGCCGTATTGCGTCATCAATGAATGCTTCAGTGGCGGCGTCGAGGGCGCTCGTCGCTTCATCCAGAATCAGCACCGTCGGTTTGCCAACCAGCACCCGGGCAATTTCCAGTCGCTGTTGCTGTCCCCCGCTGAAATTAACTCCACCTTCCTCAACGTTCGTCGCATAGCCGAGTGGACGGTTGAGGATTTCATCGTGAATGCGAGCGTCCAAGGCCGCCGCCACCACGTCGGCGTCAGGAATGGCGGGGTTCCACAGCGTGAGGTTTTCATGGACGGTGCCGGAGAAGAGGACAATGTGCTGGTCCACCATCGACAGAGAACGGGAGAGGACTTCTTCGGGAATCTCGTTTCGCGGACGGCCATCGAACAGGATTTCGCCTGACCAAGGTTGATACAGGCCGGAGACCAGACGGGACACGGTCGATTTGCCGGACCCGCTTGGTCCGACTACCGCGACGCGTTGTCCCGGTTTGATGACCAGGTTGAAATCCTTGATCAACGGTGGCCGGCCCCGATTGTATCCGAAGGTCACGTTGCGCAGTTCCACTTGTCCGACCAGTTGCATCCGTTTGTTCATGGTGGCGATGGAATCGGACGCCAGACGTCGACGCGTCAAGCCTGGATCTTCAGGGGTCTCCGTGATGTCGTCCAGGCGCTGTATGTCGGCCTCGAGTACTTGACGTCTGTCGGCGAACCCGACGAAACGCCCGATGGGCTCCAGGAACATGGCCGCCACGATATAGAATGCCACCAGCGTACCCAACGTCCATTCACCGGCCATGACCCGGGTTGCCCCGAAGGTCAGCACGACGGCGTTGCCCAGTATGATGAACAGGACCGGCAAGGCGCCGTTGATATGGCTGAGTTCCGAGAATCGCTGGTGTACGGACAATTCGCGGGCTTGGTGGCCGCTCCAGCGAGCGAAGAAGTGGTTGTCCGAGGCGGTCATCTTCAGGCTGTCCATCTGATTCAGCATCAACGCGCCGACGCCAATCAGCAACCCCTGCTCGCGCCGCAATGCATGGCTTTCGTCGGTCTGGGTCCGCGTAATCACGTACACCAGCGCCGCATTCAGCACGGCCAACCCCAGGACGATCAGCGCCAGCGTCGGATCGTACGTCAGCATGACGGCAAAAAACACCACGCTCATCCCGAGTTCGATCAGCATGCCGAAAAAATACTCCGACAAGCCCTTGGCAATCTTGTCGATGGACAGGACGCGTGCCGTTATTTCACCGACAAGCCGGTGGTTGAAATACTCAATCGGTAAACGAAACAATTGCGACAGACAACGATTTCCGGACATGACGGAAATCCGGACGATCAAGCGCTGCAGACACCGCTGCTTCATCCAGGTGAGCCCATAGACCAAGATGGCGGCAGTCACCAGCACCCCGACCAGAAACCCTCCCCAAGGTTCATTCTCTCCCATCACCAGATCCACAAACAGCCCCAGTGTTGCCGGCGTCACGATGGCCAGCGCGGCCAGCATCAGCCCGCATACGACCACATACGTCAGCGCACCCCAAGCACCGGGAAGCCAATGCGTCATACGTTCCAGCATGTTGGCCTGCATGCCTCCACGCTGGAACTCCGGCCCGGGTTTGAATTGCAAGGCAATCCCCGAAAAGCTCGCGCCGAACTCTTCCGCGGAGAGCTTCCGGCGACCCGTGGACGGATCGTTGAGATAGAACCGTTGGCGATCAAAGCCTTCGAGGATGAGGAAGTGGTTGAACTCCCAGAACAGAATAAGCGGTAGCGGCAGTTTTTTGAGCTGATGGACTTGCGCGCTCCGGCCTTGGCACTCGAGGCCATAGTGCTTGGCGGCCCGTGAGATGCCGGCGGCGGTGGAGCCGTCCCGGCTGACCTCGCACTTCTCGCGTAACTCGGTAAACGCCACCCACCGCCCGAAATAGCCGAGCACGCTGCCAAGGCACGCGGCCCCGCACTCGGTGACGTGCGTTTGCAGCAGGAGTGGAGTGGTCACCCGTCGCTTCTCGGTTGACTTCGCGTCTTCTTTTGTGTCGTGCGAGAACATTCAGAATTGTCCGAGGGCGACGAGTTCGGCCGCCGACTGCATCCCAAAGACAATGCGTCCGCGACACGGAGTGCCGTCCGGCAGGGAGAGGTCTGATGTCTGATGGAGGAGAACGTCGATTCGATGGGTGGAATCCGGGACCGTGGGCTGCAAGGCCGCCAGCCAGTTCGGCAACGGCCCGGGGGTCACGGAAGCCACTTCGCCGTTCAACAGACGCGTGGCACCGCCGGGCGTCACGATCTCGACCGACGCCGGCATGCCGGGTTGAATGCGTTGCGCCATGCGTGGGGCGACCCCTAGTACCGCTTGAAGCAGTTCGTCTTTTACGTCGCGGACTAGTGCGACGGCGTCACCAGCCAGCAGGTAGGCTCCCGGGGCGGACCGCAGGGCCATGATCTCGCCCTCACCCTGGCTGACGATCAACTCTCTCGCGGAGCGCCGGGCTTCCATCTGCAGCAACGCCACCCGGGCCGTGTCCAGTTGCGCACGCAAGGTCCTTGCCGTTTTGCCAACCTGTCTGAGTTCTGTCTCCAACAGTTCCACTCGTTCGCGCATGGCTGCGATTTCGCGTTCCAACGCCGGGACGCTCTGCCGGGCGACCGGATCGCCGATCTTGATGCGATCTCCGGGAACGACCAGAAACTCCACGAGATATCCGTTCTCGGTCGAAACGACCTCGTGGCGAACTCCCGGCTTGATCAGTACTCCGTCGACCTGCACGGTCCGGACGATGTCGCCGAACAGTGCCCAAGCCACGAGCACCAGCAGGACCAAGCCGATGCCGGCCAGGATGAAGCGTTCGTGAGGCGCCGTGATTCTCAGAAGATGGTCGAGTTGCTGGCGCTTATTCGCGTTGTTGGCGGTTCCGTCGAGAAATGGGTTATCGAACATTGGATACAGTTTCCAAACGTATAATCTTGTAATCAGGACTGGATCGGCCCGCCGTCGGGTTCTGATCCGTACCTGGAATACACCGGCACACGATGCCTATCGTTCAAAAATACCGTAAGATTGGCTCGTCCACAAGGCCATGATGTCAAAATCATAGATTTTGTCAAGAACTCCGGAGTTGTGGCCCATCAAGAACGGCACCGGCCGGAGTCATGAAGCACGATCCCTACCGGGAGGTTCGCACGCCGGCTCTCTTACAATGTTGGCTGACCGGGCACTGGCTGCAAAACGGTGAAACGGGTCGACAGAGGTGTTGCCCAAAGGGGACCAACCAGTCATTGAACGTGATCCAGTATTTCGTGGGAAGTTTTTGTCGAAGCGCACGTTCGGTTTCCTCGGGGGTCCCGGTTTGAACGTAGCCCCACCGGTTGCTGATCCGGTGGACGTGGATATCCACGCAGATCCCGGGCTTTCGATACCCGACGGTCACCACCAGATTGGCCGTCTTGCGGCCGACGCCTTTCAGCGTCAGGAGTTCTTCGATAGTATCCGGAACCCGTCCTCCGAAGTCCCGGAGCAGGCTTTGGCAAATTGCCCGAATCTGTTTGGCTTTGTTTTTGTAGAATCCGACCGGATAGATGGCTGTTTCAACGGTTTTCAAGGACAGTGCGCGCATGGACTCCGGCGTCTCGGCTAACCGGAACAACCGTTGACTGGCATCGGCCGTGGTTTGATCCTTGGTACGGAGACTCAGCAGGCAGGCAATCAGAATGCGGAAAGGGTCGCGGGTTTCCCGGGCCACGACGCCGAGTACGGGTTCTTTCCAGCGGCGAATGGTTTTCTTGATTTCGGAGACGACGGCGTGAATATCGGAATCACGCATTGAGGATGGTGGGGCACTGAACGGGAAGAGATGAGAAGATCACGAGGCGGTGTGAACTAACGAAACGCACGCTTCGCCAACCATTTTTGTCGTCGCCGGGCCGCTTCCCGCTCTTTGGCTTTCCGCTTCACGCTCGGCTTTTCGTAAAAACGTCGGCGCTTCAACTCTCGAAACAGGCCATCGGCTGCGAGTTTTTTCTTCGCAACACGAAGCGCTTTCTCGACATTGTTGTTCACGACCTTGATTTCCATTGTCCCTCGTGATGGGTAAAAAGTCTTTGTCTCCCGTTTCAGGCTCGCGGGTTAACGTATCACACTTCTTTCGCGAGAGACAAGTTTGCCTCTCAGAGAGAGTAAAATACAAGAAAAAGCAATAAATTCAAATATTTATCATGTATCTTTGAGTGCGGCAATAATGTCCAGCACCATCTTTTTCCCGTCGCCGAACAACATGAGGGAATTGTCCAACGCAAACAGAGGGTTTGGGATTCCGGCAAAACCGGGGCTGAGACTCCGTTTGATAATCACCACGGTTTTGGCCTTGTCCACGTCGATGATCGGCATCCCGGCAATGGCACTGGTGGGATCGGTTCTGGCCAGGGGATTGACCACGTCATTCGCGCCGATGATCAGGGCCACGTCGATCTGATCGATGTAGGGATTGATGTCATCCATATCCTTGAGGGCCTCATACGGAACGTCGGCTTCGGCCAGCAGGACGTTCATGTGACCCGGCATTCGACCTGCCACGGGATGCACGGCGTATTCCACTTCAATGCCGCGCTCGTTGAGGAGCGAGGCGAGATTGGCGACGGGGTGTTGGGCTTGTGAGACGGCCATGCCGTACCCCGGGACAATGGCCACCCGTCGAGCCGCGTCGAAGAGGAGCGCGACCTCTTCCGGCGAGGCGGCTTTGACCCGGCCGGCATAGACTTCGTCCGCGGTTGCCCCTCCACCCGTGGGAGCCAGGACGCCGAACAGGACGTTGGTCAGGGACCGGTTCATGGCCTTGCACATGATTTGGGTCAGGATCAATCCCGAAGCCCCTACCAGGGACCCGGTAATGATCAGGACGTTATTGGACAAGACAAACCCCGTGGCGGCAGCCGCCAATCCCGAGTAGGAATTCAGGAGCGCGACCACGACCGGCATGTCGGCCCCACCGATCGGAATCACCAGCAGGATGCCCAGGAGGGAAGCCACAGCCACCAACAGCCAGTAGAGAAGGATATTGGCGGGATCCATGAGCACCCCTGCGCTCAACGCGAGGGCCAGAATCGCCAATGCCGCGTTAATGACTTGTTGACCGGTAAACAGGACGGCATTTTCACTGATGAGGCCCTTGAGTTTTCCAAAGGCCACCAAGCTGCCCCAGAACGTGACGGCTCCGATCAGCCCGGAGGCCGCAATGGCTACGGAGACTTGCATGAAAGGGGTTCCGCCGCCGAGGGTGCTCTCGATCAGGGCGGCTCCGGCTACCAGGACCGAGGCAATACCGCCAAACCCGTTGAACACCGCCACGAGTTCCGGCATCGCCGTCATTTCGATCTTGACGGCCAGGACGGCGCCGATCGCCGCACCGATGACAATTCCGATGAGGATGACTTCAAAGCCGACGATGTTTCGGTCCGCGAGCGTGATCACGATGGCCAGCAGCATGCCGCACGCCCCGAGCAGGTTGCCCCGAACGGCCGTGCGCGGATGCGTCAGGCCTTTCAGCCCGAAGATAAAGAGAACGGCGGCGACGAGATATCCTGCATTGATGAGTATAGCGGTCATGATTTCTTCTTGAACATTTCCAGCATGCGGTTGGTCACCATAAAGCCACCGACCACGTTAAGGGTCGCAAAGACGACGGCGAGCCCCCCGAGCACGGTCGTCACCAAGGTTTGTTGGCTGCCTGCCGAGAGAATGGCACCGACGAGCGTGATGCCCGAGATGGCATTGGCCCCGGACATGAGCGGGGTATGCAGGGTGGGAGGAATCTTGGTGATGATTTCAAAGCCCACGAAGATGGCCAGGACGAAAATCGTAATGCTGGAAATCAACATCTCCATGGCTTATTGCTCCTCTCCCCCGCTCGCGGGTGCGCCCAGCAGTTCACGGATTTGGGGATGAACCACGTCGCCGTCACACGTGACGAGGGTGCCTTTGGTGATTTCGTCTTCCCGGTCAATCTTGAGTTCGCCTTTTTTCACCAGGTGGAGCAGGAACGTGGCAATGTTTTTGCTGTACATTTGACTGGCGTGATACGGAACGAGGGAAGGCAGGTTTTCCGTTCCGATAATCGTGACCCCATGGACCACCACCGTCTGGTTGGCTTGGGTCAATTCGCAATTACCGCCTCGTTCGGCCGCCAAATCGATAATGACCGAACCGGGAGTCATGCCGGCCACCATATCGGCCGTAATCAGGACGGGGGCTTTTTTCCCCGGCACCGTCGCGGTGCTGATCACCACGTCGCTCGCGGCGACCACTTTGGTCAGCAGTTCGCGCTGGCGTTGGTAAAACGTTTCATCCTGCGCTTTGGCGTATCCCCCCTTGTCTTCGGCGTCCTGGGTATCCAACGGCAGGTCCACAAACTTGGCCCCGAGACTCAGGACCTGCTCCTTGACGGAAGGTCGCACGTCATACGCCTCGACGGCGGCGCCAAGCCGCCGCGCCATGGAAACCGCCTGCAATCCGGCCACGCCGGCTCCGATGACAAAGATTTTGGCCGGGGCCACGGTTCCGGCTGCCGTCATCAGCATCGGCGCCATCTTCGGCAGCGCATCCGCGGCCAGCAACACGGCCTTGTACCCGGACACGGTGCCCATGGACGAGAGGACGTCCATGCTTTGGGCGCGGGTGATACGCGGCATCAATTCCATGGCAAAGGCCCGGACTCGTCGAGCCGTCAATTCCCGGACGCCGTGGGGATTGGCAAGGGCATCGGCCATGCCGACAATAACGTGATCGGGTTGCATCAGGGGCAGGTCGGTTTTGCCCTGTTCGGGATTCGCACCCAACAGCCGGACCTGGGCAATAATTTGGGCGGCTTCAAAGAGTTGCGCCCGGGACGAGACAATGGTGCCCCCCTTCTCCGCATAGGCGTCATCAGGATAACCGGACGCGGCTCCTGCCCCCGTTTCGATCTGCACGTCCATCCCTTCCTTTTTCAAAGATGGGAGGGTGGCGGGGATCAGGGCAACCCGCTGTTCTCCTGGATAGGTCTCTTTGGGAACACCGATAATCATGATCTCATCTCACGGAACACGCCCTGGCGACCAAGAAGCCGTCTAGGGAAAACTGGGAACGAATAGCATAAACATTTTATGGGAATCAAAGGGTTTTTTAAGGAAACGGAACCGAAAAGCCGGAAAGGGGCTTAGGCCCCATAGAGCGTTTCCACGATGCGGCCGGTTTGAAACAGCAAGGCGTCGAGCCGCGTGTAGCAGGCATGGCCAAAGAGATGTTCATCAGGGTCGCCCCCGGTTGCATCGTGGTAATCGATCAGCAAGCACTGGCCGTCGTTGGGACAACGGGTCACGCGACGAGCGCATTCCAGCCACCGTTCAAATCCGTCATACGGCTCCAAATTTTCACGCAACGCCTGATCCAGTTCCACTTCCCACGGTGAAGCGGGGACAGCATCGGTCCCGGCGACGGCAAGCTGGTGGACGTAGTCGCCCCCGGACGCCATGGGCATTTCCGCCACGACTTGGGGCAACTCCATTTTGGCCAGCCATCGTTTCCCGTCCTGCCGGATCGGGCGATGGTTGACGACGTGGAGGAGTTTGCCCAGGCCATCCGTGTCCCAGCCGTAGCGGATTGGGGTGCCGAGGGTGACCACGTCGAGCGAGGGCCAGGCGGACAATTGGTTCTCGGCCAGCAAGCGGTCCAGTTCCTGCAAATGTTGAACGGCTGCGGATGGGGTCTCCTGTTGCTCATAAAAGTAGGCCAGGGTTTCAAACACGGTCTCGCGCACCGGCGAGTCCTCCGGAGCCATCAGATTGGAAAGCAGTGCCGGCAACTGGCCGGCGTGGCCATGGGCCACAACCAGGATTCGATCGCCGGCCCGTAGATCTTTCTGTTGCTTGAGGTGATTGAGTTCGTGGAGTAGAGCCAACGCGCCTTCCATTCGACCGGGATGGTGGTGCAGGGATGACCACAGGTGTCGCTGGACCGTGAACGTCGCGTGGGCTTGGGAGAGACCGGCCTGGAGGCCCTTGGCATACTCTTCGGAAAAGTTTCCCTTGTCGTTGAGGAGACGGTCCAGCTTCGTTTTGCCGGCGTCGGCATAAGGAGGTTGGCAGGAGGGATCTTGCGACGAGCGTTGATAGTCATTGGGGCGGAGGGCCGCAAGGAGCGACTCCAACCCCGGAATCCCGCGGGAGTAGCCTCGCTTGAGACCGCCGACTTCATCGAGCCGTCCCGACCCGAAGAGGTCGGCTCCCAAATAGGAGCCATAGACCAGAACGACCGCGCGGACTCCCGCCTCCCACAGGCGCGTGCCCAGAAGTCCGAGTGCATCGCGCCAGGCAGGGGACAAAGGCGGTGCCCCGGGTTCAAACGACACGTACCGGACCCGGTCCCCCGGGTCCGAACGGGAATACTTGGCATGCAGAAAATTATTGGCCCTGGGCATGATCCGGAATCCAGATGAGTCAAAGACTGCTTTGCCAAGCTGTCTTACCGTGAAAGAGGATCACCGCGCAAATCGAAGGCACAGGTGATGACGGGTCCGGTCTCGGGTTCGCGTAGTTGACCATGGAAAAACCGGCATGGTAGGTTGATTTTCGACCCTGTCACAGAGAGGTAGAAGAGGCCGATTATTGGAAACACAGAATGGTGGTGCGTACTCTGGTCTTCTGCCTGTCGCCATCACCATCTCCAATAATTTTCAACAACCCTGAAAACAGAATTCCGGAACCATGTTTGCAAAAATTACAATTGCCGTCCTTGCGATTTTGACCCTCGGTTTTCCCGCAACGCCCCAAGTGTTTGCGGTGTCAACCCCGGCCCAAGCCGAACACGTCCTGCTGGTTGTCCTGGAGGGTGTGGGTAATGACGTGATTCAAAACGGGACCATGCCGGTTCTCCAAAAACTCGCCCAGGAAGGGGCGGTCACCTGGAAAGCCCAATCGGTGTCTCCGTACGCGGTTCCATCCATGGCCAGCCTCCTGACCGGGCTGCCCGTCAAGAAGCACCGCGTGAATCAGGAATGGGAAACTTACGATTTTTCCCGGTCGTTTCTGCGTTCTCCCACCATGTTTGATTATCTTGATCTTGCTGGCGGGATCGATACGGCGCTCTTCATCATGGATGAGCGGTTTTATCAATTGGCCAGACCGGAGATTTACGTAGACATGCAAACGTGCGGGAAGGCCAAACCCCAGTGCAATCCCTCAACCCTGGTGGACTATATCAATGATTACCTGAGAAAAGTGACCAGCCCCGGCGGCTTTAATTTTCGTATCTTCAAGGTCCCCGGGCTCCTGGTAGCCCACCTCCCTGAGCCGGCGGACGTCGCGCACAAACGCGGATGGGAGTCACGACAGTATGCTCAGGCCCTCCAAAACGTTGATACGGCCATTGCGGACCTGATGGCTCTCTATCAGCAATACGGGGTTCTGGATAAAACCATGGTCATGGTCACGGGCTTGAAGGGAACGGATTCCCCCAAAGCTTCAAACGCGAAAATGGGGGCACCCAAGCAAACGGCGATTCCGTGGCTGGCCTGGGGCGTGAACGTGAAGCCCGGGTACGTCATTCCCGATCGCGTGAATATCATGGACGTCGGGGCCACGGTGCTTGAAGCACTCGGATTGGAAACCCATACCGAATGGGAAAGCCGCGCGTTGACGGATATCTTTCAAGCGCGCCCCGAACGAAGGACAACAGGAAATGAGACGTTCGAGCTTAAATCTTCTTCGATTCACAACAAATAGCATCCTGGCGTGCAGTCTCGCCGGGACCGTGCTGGCCGGCGACGTCGGCGCGGCGCGGGAGGCCGTGAATCCGCTCACGCGCGAATATACGATTACGATCGATCCCACGGCGCTTGACCCCCCAACGTGGTGGCACGTGCCGGGCGTGACCCCGTTGATCTGGACCAAGGATCCCATTACCTATGAGTCCTACAAGACAACCGACGCGCGGGACATTACATTGAAGCCGGGCGAGTATCGTTTCGGGACCTTCACGTTCGACTTTGCGTTTCTGGTGACGTTGGAGGGCACGTTGGAATTTGATCGAACCTTGGCGCAATGCGTGGACGGACTCGGGACGGCCAAGCTCGTGATCCGGTGCAGCCACACGCAACCCTACAAGCAAGAACGCGATTACGATTATCCCTCCGCCCCGTAAGACACAGCATCAATTCCTGAACCATGTCACAGACTGTAGAACACTGGATCGAAGCGTTAGACGACGTTGACGATGCCACGCGGGAAGAAGCCGCGAAGGCGCTCGCAGAGTTGGGCGATCCGGAGACCCTCGAAGCCCTCACGACGGCCCTGGAGGACGATTATTGGGCCGTTCGGGTGCATGTGGGGTGGGCGTTCGCCAAAATCGGCGGGGACGTGGCCATTGACGCGCTCATCACGTTGTTCAACGACAATATGATGGAAGTGCAGGATGAGGCCGTGTCCGCCATGGCTTCCATAGGGACGAGCACCGTCCCGAAACTTATTCCCCGTTTAAAAGACGACCGGTGGCGGGTTCGGCAGCAGGCCGGGAAGACCTTGGGGTCACTCAAAGATCCCGAGGCCGTTCAACCACTGATGATCGCCTGTCGTGACCGTGACGGGGCTGTGAAGAGCGCGGCGGCCGAGGCGCTGGGACGGATCGGAGATTCGCGAGCCGTGCCGGCGTTAATCAAACTGTTCAAGGATACCTCTAAAATTGTCCGGGAGACTGCCGGCACCGCACTCGTGTACATCGGCGAAGCCTCTATTCCCGCCCTCCTGGAAACACTGAACGATCCCCACTTCGTGGTCCGCTGTCATGGCGTGCGGGCGTTGGGCGGCATGACAACCGACTATCAAATGGGGCGGGCGTGGACCACGGACGCGCGCGTGGTCGAGGCGTTGATCCAGGCGTTGAAGGATGAAGACCGGGCGGTTCGCGAAGATGCCACGATTGCCTTGGGTATCATCGGGGACCCCCTGGCCGTTGACGGGCTCATCGACGCCATGAGGGACGGAGCCGTGAAGCGTCACGCGATTGCCTCACTCGGCATGATCGGAGACGCCCGGGCCTTGCCCCCCGTGTTGGATGCCCTGAAAGGCAAGGGTATTGCTCAACAGGGAAGGCCGACTCCGGGGTGTATCATCAGCGAAGAACAACTCATCAAAGAAGCCGCAGCCACGGCGCTGGGCCATTTTCGGGACCCGAAGGTGATTCCGGATCTGATCCTGCTGCTCAAGGATATCGTGTTGCGGGAGTACGCCGCCTCGTCGTTGGTCTTGATCGGCGACTCGGCCGTCGAACCGCTGGTGGCCTTTCTGCATGATCCCGAGGCATCCAAGGTGGAAAAAGAAAGCGAGCGGGTGCTGGCGTTTGCCTCGACCAGGCTGACGGCGTCGAGTGCGTTAAAGAGGACCGTCGTGGAAACTCTTGAGAAACTCGGCTGGGAAGCGCCCAAAGACGATGCCCACGTGGGCGTCAAAGATATCGAATATACCGACCCGGATAAGGTGCTCGGTGAAGAAGGCCGGTTCGGGCCCTCCGGGGACTTTGCCAAGCCGGCCAAACCCTACCGTATCGAACGCTGACGTTCGTGCCCGCACCCATCCCGGGCTGCCCTTCCCCCGACGCTCTCCCAGTGGGCGAGGGGCCTTCAGGCATTACGGCTTTTGGAAGTGGAGAATCCCCCAGGTGAGGTGACCGCCCTTCCCGCCGTCGACCCAGTGTTGCAGACCGGATTTCATCCGCTCGATGTAGTCCTCGCTGCAGACCCTGACCAAACTCCATTGATTGGCCAGGACTTCCTCCAGGACCCGCCTGTAATGAGTACTCAGTTGTTCCGTGTAATCCTCGATGGCAAGCTCTTTAAAGCCGAGTCCCAACAGCATGTCCTTGTAGCGCGGAATTGAGCCCAGCGAGTCGAGGTGGATACGGTCCAGAATCGGTTGCAAGGCTTCCTGCGGACAGGCTTCACTCTGCATCGGGTCGGTGAAAATGAACTGCCCTCCCGGGGCAAGGACCCGATTGACTTCTTCGAAGACTTTCTCGCGATTTCCGCTGTGCAAAATCGCATCCTGCGACCACACGACGTCCGCGCTGCCGTCCGGCATGGGAATATCTTCAAAACTTCCGTCAACCACGTTAATGACCAGAGAGCATTTCTCTTGGACGTTGAGTTCGCGGTTTCTGGTATTTTGCGTTTCGCTCAAATTCAGGCAGCCCACTTGGCATCCATAATGCTTGACCAGGTACCTGGCGGACCCACCGTATCCGGAGCCGATATCCAAGACCCGGGTCGCCGGCCCGAGATCCTTGACCATGGAGGCCATTTTCTCAACCGTCTTGCGACTGGCGTCGAAAATGGTATCCGTGTCGTGTTCGTAGAGGCCGATGTGAATGTCCTCACCTCCCCATACGGTGGCATAAAACCGGTCGGCATCGTGGCTGTTGTAGTAGTTTCTGGCGGCTTCGACGGGCTGGGAGTACTCCACTGAAACTTTGATGGCCCGTTCCTCGTTTTTATACAGTTTTTCCGCCATGTGGACATAGAAATCAGGGTCATCGACGCGGTGGGTCTCTTGAAAGTCCGCGAACGTCTTGACTTGTTGAAACCCCACCTCTCCCATGAGTTTCCTGACGTAATCCTTGCGCAGGGGGAACATGTTGAGGTGATATTCCGAGTCGTCCGGGAACCGGTACCGGAACCGGGCCAAGCCTTCATCCACGTATTCCGGTTCGGCACTCACGTTATCCCCGCAATAATAATAGACGTGTTTGGAGGTGAACCCGTTGTCGAGGATGCCGTCATAATTCCGCTGATCCAGGATCAGGACGCCGTCGTGGTTGAGCACCGAATAGAATTCGGCCAGGGCTTTCCGGCGGTCCTGTTCCGAAAACAAATGGGTCAGGGAGTTCCCCAGGCAAATGACCGCATCATATTGGGTGTGGACGTCCCGGCTCAGCCACCGCCAGTCGGCATGCAGGGTCTTCATGATGAAGCCCGCACGCTTGGCGTTTTCAAAGGCTTGAGCCAGCATTTCCGGGCTGCCGTCCGCGCTGGTCACGTCGAATCCGGCTTTCAGGAGCCGAATGGAGTGAAACCCCGTGCCCGCCGCCACGTCCAGGACCCGCCGGACCCCGCGTTCTTTCATGATATTGATGAAAAAGTCCCCTTCACTCTTGGCCCGGGCCTCCCAGTCGATGAGTTCATCCCATTTTCGGACAAATCCATGGACGTATTCCCGTTTGTATTGGTCGGTTTTTCGTTGGGCGATGGGGTTATCACCGTATAACTGTTCTTTGCCCATGGCATACCTCCTCGCTAGTCAACCGCACAATCCCTCTCCCGTAGAGCAGGCTCCACCTGGATGAAACAACGGAAAACGGGTTGCGGAACCCCCACTCTAACGATTTGGGCCTCATGGAGCAACCCCTACCCCGTTTTCGCAGGAAGGTTCTGGAGGACATGGTGCCGTTTGAGGGCAGGGCTTTGTGGCGAAGAAGGCCGGACCGGGCGCCTGGGATGGGAAAAAGGATTGGGAGCCGGAGCTGGTTCTGACCGGAACCGCGTCTAGAAATAATATCTGAAGTTGATGTTCAGGCGGCTTTGCCAGGCGTCACGGCCGCTGGCGCCATTGCCCCCGCCGGTATCATAGATGTTGCAGAAGTTGCACCCTCCATAATCGTTGCCGACGAAGAGGTTCCCGTTGGAAAACGCATAATCGGCCAGGATGTACCAGCCCCCGCGGGCAATCGCCGTGCCCACGATGAGCAACATGTTGTCGTTGAAGGCCTGGCCGCCTATATCCTGGCCGGCCACGTTGGTAATACCCTCTGGAACGTTCGCCAGTTTCATGATGGAGCTCCACTCGATGTACGGCATGATGCTGTCAGGCCTGATGTCGTCGAGCAGGGACGGCCATATGGTTTTGGGGTCCAACCCGCTGTAGCGGATATTGAACGCGGGGATCCATGCCCGGGAGGCCGTCAGCCAGGCAAAATCATAGCCCCCCATCGGAATCAGGTTTTTGTCCCCCCAGGGCACCTGATCCGGAAGGTCGTACTCGTAGTACGTGATTTGTGAATAGAGCGTAAAGTCGCTGAACGAATGCTTGGTATGCGCGGAAACGGCGATATGGGTGCCGTCATCATCGTTACCAGGGATATTTGTTCCATCCAGCAGCCCGTACTGAAACGACGCTCCGAACTCTCCGAGGGTATCTGTTGCATAAATCCCACGCACGTTGAATTGATGCTTCTCCTGAAAACCGCAATCGCAAGGTTGGCCCTCGTTCCAGCCGGCGAACGTCGCATCACCCTTAGGATTGACGACCGTGTCCCACTTGGCCACGTCATAGTCGTATCGGATGGCGTCACGGGTCGTCCCGCCTTCTCCATTGGGTTGGGCCTGAAGATAGTAGGCAAGATCAAGCGTTAGCTTATCAAAGGTGTTTGTCCATCGGATGCCCGTATCCCTGTCGTCGGCAAGGCCGACGTAAAAATGCTGGTCGTAGAACCAACTGCTGGACACTCCATAGGGGCCGGGTCCAAACGGCACGCGCACGATCCCGGCTTTGAGCGTGCCGTTCTCCCCGAAATCATATCCCAGCCATGCCCTGGACAGCGTACTGTAGCCAGCGTTTTTGAGATACCACCACCACCGGTATTCGAAGGAGCCGCTCCAGTCGTCATAGGTGAAATCCACGTTCTGGCGGAAGGTATCCAACAGCACCCCGCCGACGTTCCGGCCTCGCCGGTCGCTTGTAATCCCGGGGCCGGAATCCGCATACGCGGGACGCTGATGGTAACTCCCATAGGCATAGCTCACCCCGATGGTCCCGCCGATCTTCAGTTCTCTCTTCTTGCCCTCCGCTGCCTCGGCCACCACCTCCTTGACCTCCTCCTTGGGAGGTTCCACTTCGGCCAACTCTTTTCGAGCCTGCTCCAGCTCTTTTTCCAGCTTTTCAATGCGCTGCCGGAGTTCCTCTGCAGTATCAGCCAGCACGGGTGAAGCGCAAAGCAAGCCGGCACACATCATGGCCAAGACTACCATCGGCAAAGTCATGGTTCGCATATTTGAAACCCCCCGAAAGCAAGAAGAAGAGAAGGTAGGAAGGACGCAAGAGGAAGGCAATGATTTGATAGTTCTGGCGAAGAAAGATATACTTTTTCGTTTGTAATGTAAATAATAGATTCCATATTACTATTTTAATGAAATCCTACGGGACCGGGAACGAGGAATAATGACCGGCAATGATCCACTGGTTCGCTTCGTCAATATCCAAAAAAGCTACGATGGAGAAACCCTCGTTGTAAAGAATCTCAATCTCAACGTCGAAAATGGCGAGTTTCTGACCATTCTCGGACCGTCCGGCTCCGGCAAAACCACGTGTCTGCTGATGCTGGCCGGGTTCGAGCCGGCCACCCATGGTGAGATTTATCTGAAAGATCAGCCGATTAATCGGGTGCCGCCGCACAAACGCGGCATCGGCATGGTGTTCCAGAACTACGCCTTGTTCCCCCACATGACCGTTGCAGAAAATCTTGCCTTTCCGCTTGACGTGCGCGGCATGAGCAAGTCGGAAAAGACGGAGAAAGTCACGCGGGCGCTGGAGATGGTTCAACTGGGCGGGTACGGTGACCGGCAACCGGCGCAGCTCTCCGGTGGCCAGCAACAGCGCGTGGCGGTGGCGCGATCGTTGATCTTCGATCCCGACCTGGTGTTGATGGACGAACCCTTGGGCGCCCTTGACAAGAATCTGCGCGAGCAGATGCAATACGAAATCAAATCCATTCACCAGAACCTGGGGGTCACGATGGTGTACGTGACCCACGATCAGAGTATCGCCTTGACCTTGTCCGACCGTATCGCGGTGTTCGACAACGGCATCATTCAGCAATGCGCCGCGCCGGACGTGCTGTACGAACAGCCCGAGAATGCCTTTGTCGCCAACTTCATCGGCGAGAACAATCGGTTGATCGGCACGGTGGTCGAGGACAACGGGGACACCGTCAAGGTGGACGTCAACAACGGCCATATCGTCGAGGCGAAAAAGGTCAATGTGGACGGCATTGGTTCGCAGTCCACGTTGTCGCTGCGCCCGGAGCGCGTGGTCGTCAATCCTGAGCCGCACAGCCTGCCGAACGTGTTTCTGGCGAAGACCAAACAGTTGATCTACCTGGGCGATCATATCCGCACGAGGTTTTCGATCTGCGGGACCGATGATTTTATCGTCAAGATTCCGAATTCCGCCGCCCACGCCGCCATCTCGGAGGGAGATGAGGTGAAGATCGGCTGGAAAGTAGAAGATTGTCGGGCCGTGGATGTGTGGCCGTGCCCGACTCTTCACTCATAAACCACATGCGAAAGCCGGACGTTTGACAAACTTCTCCGGAAGAACCGGAGAAAGAAGGGGGAATAAATAATGCGCAATTATGTACTCACAACCTTGTTATCCACCGTGGTTGCCGTGGGAATGACCGGAGCCGCCCAAGCCGAGGTCAACGTGGTGACGTGGGGAGGGGCCTATGCCGTGTCGCAACAGAAAGCCTACGGCGACAGCTGGAAGGGCGAGAAGATCAACTGGATCAACTACAACGGGGGACTCGGCGAGATCCGCACACAAGTTGAATCCGGTGCCGTGACGTGGGACGTCGTCGACGTGCTGCCCGACCAGGGCCGCACGGGTTGCGATGAAGGCTTATTCGAAACGCTTGATCGCAGCATGTTCGTTCCCGCCCCGGACGGGACGCCGATGGATAAAGACACCATGAACAAAGCGCCGAACGACTGCGTGGCGCCGAATATCTTCTGGTCGTACCTCGCGTTCTATGAAGAAGGGACGTTCAAGGGCGAGCAACCGTCGACCATTGCTGATTTTTTCGACGTTGAGAAGTTTCCGGGCAAGCGCGGCATTCATACCTGGCCTAATGCATTGATCGAAATGGCACTGTTGGCGGACGGCGTTCCCATTGACAAGATCTACGAGGTCATGCGCACGGACAAGGGTATTGATCGCGCATTTGCCAAACTGGATCAGATCAAGGATCACGCCGTGTTCTGGTCAGCCGGCTCCAAGCCCATCGAATTCGTCAAGAGCGGTGAAACGGTGATGGCCTTGGCCTACAACGGCCGCGTCGGGGCCGCGGTCCTGAACGAAGGAGAGAAGTTGGTGCCGATCTGGGATGGACAGGTGGTGGAAGAACAATGGTGGGTGGTGCTGAAGGGGTCCCCGAATGCCGAAGCGGCAAAGAAGTTCCTGATCCATGCAACGGCGCCTCAACAGCAGGCCGCTCAAGCCAAGTGGATCAACTATGGCCCGATGCGCAAGTCCGCTCTGGACCTGATCAAGGCCAATGAGCCATGGCATCACAGCGGCGTGAATATCATGCCGTACATGCCGACCCGGGAAGAGGTTCTGCCGCGCTCTATTTTCGCTGACCCGGACTGGTGGGCCGACTACGGTGGAGAGATTTCCGAACGCTATACGTCGTGGATGAGCCAATAGTCCGGTAACCTGAATGGTTGAGACGGCGGGGCCGGTCTTCGGACCAGCCCCGCGTCCTCCCTTCTCCGTGACTTGAGAATGTATTGACGATGTCCACGTCTTCGGCCAAACCCGGCGGTCCCGTCCTGACAGCCGATGGGACGCCCCTGAAAACCAGCCTGGAGCGGTCCCTGACGCTCAGCAAGCTCCGCGCCCTGGGGCTGATCGCTCCGCCACTGTTCTTTCTGATCATCCTGTTTGTCATTCCAATCGGCAGTTTGTTGACGCGCAGCATCGACGATGGCTTGAGCAACAAGGTGTTGCCGAAAACCCTGGCGGCGTTTGACCGCTGGGATAAGACCTCCGAACCGGATGAGTCCATGTTCGAGGCCATGGTTCTCGACATGAAGGCGGCGGACAAGCTTGACCTCAGCAAGCTCGGTACCCGCATGAATTACGAAAAATCGGGATGGCGCAGCCTGCTCAAGATTACGGCGCGCGGGCTGGACCGCGTCGACGGGCCACCGTACAAGCCGGCGATGCTGCAACTCAACAAGCGATGGGGCGATATCGAGTTCTGGCAGTCCCTCGGCGCGATGAAAGACCCCGTGACCTTGGGCTATTACCTGAAGGCCGTCGATCTCAAATACGATGGAAACAAGAACATCATGAGGGTCAAGAAACACAACAGGATTTACCAGATGCTGTGGTGGCGCACGTTCCTGGTGAGCATGATCGTCACCATCGGCTGCCTGGTCATGGCCTATCCGGTGGCTCACCTGTTGGCGACCCTGCCGCTTCGGCTCTCCAACCTGTTGATGATTTGCGTCCTGATGCCGTTCTGGACGTCGCTGCTTGTGCGCATCGTGTCCTGGATGGTCATGCTGCAACAGAACGGCGTCGTCAATGATTCGCTGGTCTTCCTGGGCGTGCTCCACGACGAGAACCGGTTGTCGATGATGTACAACTTCACCGGCACGGTCATCGTCATGACGCAGATTCTCCTGCCGTTCATGATTCTGCCGATTTACAGCGTGATGAAAACCATTCCATCGAGCTATATGAAGGCGGCGCAGAATCTCGGCGCGACGCCGGCCCTGGCGTTTATCAAGGTGTATATGCCGCAAACGATTCCCGGCGTCGGGGCGGGCTGTATCCTGGTGTTTATCGTGGCCATCGGGTACTACATCACCCCCGAACTCGTCGGCGGCAAAGACGGGCGATTGATCGGCAACCTCATCGCCTATCACATGCAGAACTCGTTGAACTGGGGTCTGGCTGCGGCCATGGGGACGATCCTGTTGGTCGCGATCCTCACCCTGTATTGGGTCTACGACAAACTGGTCGGCGTCGATAACATGAAAATGGGTTGACACATGGCACTTCCGCTCTACGCCACTTCCGGACAGCGAATCTGGCACTACCTCTACCTGACGGCCTGTGCGTTGGTGCTGTTTTTCCTGGTTTCACCGCTGCTCGTGGTGATCCCGCTGTCGTTCAACTCGGCGCCGTTTTTGCATTTTACCCCGGAAATGCTGACGCTGGACCCGAACGGGTATTCCATGGTCTGGTACAAGTCCCTGTTCGGAATGTGCGACGGAGAGGGGACGTCGCTGTGGACTTCGTGTACGGACAAATGGAAGGTGGGCGCCTTCAACAGTTTGATCATCGCCGTCATGTCGACGGTCCTGGCCACCACCTTCGGCACGCTCGCGGCCCTGGGCTTGAGCCGGGACCACGTGCCCTTCCGCCGAGCCATTATGGGGCTGATGATCTCACCGCTTATCGTGCCGCTCATCATCACGGCATCGGGCATGTTCTTTTTCTTCGCCAAGGTCAACCTGGTCTCGACGTTGCCCGGCATCGTCTTGGCTCACACGATTTTGGGGCTTCCGTTTGTCGTGATTACCGTGACCTCGACGTTGGTCGGGTTCGACAATACCTTGATGAAGGCGGCGGCCACTCTCGGCGGGTCCCCCATCTACAACTTTTTCAAGATTCAGATCCCCTTGGTTGCCCCAGGGGTCATCTCCGGCGCCTTATTTGCCTTTATCACCTCATTCGACGAGATCGTGATTATCCTGTTCATTGGCGGGCCCGATCAACATACCCTGCCGTGGCAGATGTGGTCCGGGGTCCGTGAGGAAATCAGCCCGACGATTCTTGCCGCGGCCACGATTCTCGTGCTGCTGTCGATCGTGTTATTGACCACCCTCGAATTATTGCGCCGACGCAGTGAACGACTGCGCGGCATCTCGCCCTCGTAACGTGCGGGGCAGGCATTCATCCATTCATGGCGACGGTTGCGTCTCCCCTTCTATGTGCGCGATTTTATTGACCCTTAAAAAATCGCTGTGATAAGTTGGCTGAATGGTGGTTCTCGGCCTTTCCCGTATCAACAAAGGGAAAGGGCTCCCGGTTTTCATGACGGGGGCTCTCACGAAAAGAGATGACCATGGTCGATAGTGTGGCGGAACATATTGCCGCCTTAAAGGATGAGGATTGGGGTATCCGCGAAGATGCGGCCATTGCCCTTGGCGAATCCCGTGACCCCAGAGGAGTGTGCCCATTGATTGAGGCCTTACGGGATTCCGATCGCGCCGTGAAAACTGCCGCCACCAGTGCCTTGACAGCTATCGGAGCCCCGGCCGTCGTGGACTTGAGTTATTGCCTGCAGGACCCGGATCTGTCCGTGCAGGAGGCTGCGGCGTCCGTTTTGTCCGAGATTGCCGATGAACGGGTGCTTGAGCCCCTGCAGTCTGCTCTTCTGAACCAGGATTGGGTCGTGCGCATGCATGCCGCCCGGGCCGTGGGGCGCCTTGGGAACCCCGGCTCGGTTGAAACCCTGGTGCTGCTGCTTCAGGACAAGGTGCCGGCGGTCCGTGATGAAGCCATTGCGGCGCTGGTGACCATTGGTGAGTCGGCGGTCGAGCCCTTGGTGGCGGCGCTTAACGACCAGGATTGGCGGGTTCGCCTGCGGGCCGCGGAAGCGTTGTGCGTCGTGAAATCCCCGGCGGCGGTCGAGCCCCTGATACGAATTGTGCGGCACGATCCCGATACGGCCGTACGCCAGGAGGCCATTCGGGCGCTCGGGCATATCGGTGACAAAGCCGCCGTTGGTCCCCTCTTGGGGGTCCTTGAGGAACCCCGTCTGCAGGTTCGCGTCATCGAAGCGCTTGGGAGAATCGGCGACCGGCGGGTCCTCCCCCTGCTGTTCCGGCTGGTGAGGGAGTTGAAGACCAGTGATTATGAAGATCGAACCCCGGCTTGTGAGGATAACCGGTATGAAGAGGATCTGGCCCGCGTGGAGGAGGCCATTCGGGCGATTGCCCGCATCCATGACGACGAGGCCATTCCTCTGTTGATCACGGCCCTGCAAAGCACGTTGATACGGAACGAAGCGAGTGACGCCTTGGTCCAGTTCGGACAGAAGGCCGTTGCTCCTTTAGTCAGCCAACTGCGACGTGAACGGGATGAAAACATTCGCTACCATATCAAGGAAACCCTGACCCAGTTGGGATGGAACCCCAAACGGGTGCGCTTATAACACTGAGGTTCCCTGATTGCGAAAAGGATAAGGCCACACCGCCATGCCAAAAGAAGCCCTTGACATCATCGTGTCCGAGTTGGCCCATGAGGAAGATTGGCGTCGTATGCGCGCCACGGCCACGTGTCTGAAGGGCGGTCCCAATGTCGTGGCCCTGGTCATTGAGGCCATGAAAACCGGGTCACCGGATTATCAGATTGAAGCGGCCCGCATGTTGGCGCGGATCCGGGATCCTCAGGCCGGGGTGCCGCTGGTCGAGTTGATGCAGGGCGAGAATGAGAGCGTCCGGGAGGCCGTGGTGGCCTCACTGGAACAAATGGCCGGCATCGTGAATGAAGAGACCGCGGCGGCCCTGGTCGAGCTGTTGAAACATGAAACGCTTCGTCCCTCGGTCACCAAGCTCTTGGGGGTCATTCCCACGTCGATCGGCCCCCTGACCGTCATGCTCAAGGACCCGGATGAAACGGCGAGGGTCAACGCCGCTCAGATCCTGGATCATCTCCTGGACCCACGCTCTGCGGATGCGCTGGTTGATGCCATGGGAGATCCCGCGCTGTGTGATCTGACGATCGGGACCTTGAAAAAACTCAGCGCCATTCGGGATCGCATCGACGAGGTGATGGATGAATTACGGGACGTGGAAGAGTCCGAACTCCGGGAAGGGGCGCGACAGGAAGCCGTGCACAAGCTGCATCCGATTGGACGCCCGAGTGTCGAGATTTTGATGGAATACCTTCAAGACGATGATTGGGTGGTGCGTGAAGCCGCGGCGGACGTGTTGGGAAAAATCGGCGACGTCCGGGCGGTGGAGCCGTTGATCGATCGTCTCAAGCGGGATAAAGATACGGGCGTCAAAGAACTGGCGACCAAGGGCTTGGGATTGATCGGCGACGCCAGGCCCGTTCCTCTCCTGATTGACATGATTCCGATCAAGCCGTTACGGGTATTGGCCGTAGAAGCCCTGGAAAAGATCAAGGATGTGGAGGCCCTGCGTCCCTATGCGGAGGTATTCAAGAAAATGAAAGACGACCGTGACGGGTTGGTCTCATATAACTCCGGGATCATCATCGATAAATTGGAAGCCGCCGCCGCGCAGATGGATGAAACGCAGTGGGCGGAGAAGGAGCAGGTGAATGGCTGAGAGTCAGCGCATTGAACAATTATTGGCCGCGCTTCGGGATGAAAACGAAGGCCTGCAACATTATGCGGCGGCCGGACTCGGGCAAATGGGCGACTCGGCCATCCCCCGCCTGATCGAGATGTTTGAGGATGATGATCTCGTGATCCGGGAGGCCGCGGTCACTGCCGTCGTGCAGATCGGGGAACCGGCGATTGATCCCTTGATCGAAGCGTTGGAAGAAGATGAATGGACCGTGCGGGAGCAGGCCGCATCGGCGCTCGGGAAATTGAAGAGTGCCCGGGCGGTGCCATCGTTGGCCAAGGCGTTGAAAGACAAGGATGGGGGCGTCCGAACCGCCGCGGTCTGGGCCTTGGAACGGATCGGCGATCCCGAAGCCGTGCCGGCCCTGGTGGACTGCCTCATGGATGCGATGTTGCGTGAAGACGTGGCTCGCGTGTTAAAAAAGATCGGCGACGCCAGGGCCACGGATGCCTTGATCGACGGGCTGCAAGGCTCCAATTGGATCGTCCGCCGCCATGCCGCCGAAGCCTTGGGGAAAATCGGCGATTCCAAGGGGTTCGCTCCATTGGTAGAAGCCTTGACGGATGAGGACTGGCTGGTACGCCGGAACGCGGCTGAATCCTTGGCCCGGTTGGGTGATGCCCGCGCCATTCAGCCGGTGGTCGCCTTGTTGGAAGATGAAAATGAAATGGTCCGCGACACCGCCGAAGGGGTGTTGGCGAGTTTAGGATGGAAACCCGAGTCATGAAGAAGAAGGAGACATAGATATGGCAGATCCAGCTCCGACCCCTCTTGTGCAAATTAGTCCCAAGAATGCCAAGAAAGACGGCTTTAACCTGGTGACCGAAAACGTCATCGCCGTCAACCTGGAAGACAGGCAGCTTGAAGTCGAGTTGTTGGCCTATGACGGGAAAACCGTGTTATTGGACGTGGCCGAAGACGTGCTTGAGGATCTCCAAAAAATCAAGCCGGGTGACGGGGCGACCCTCCGCATCGTCGAGGAAGAAGGCAAGCGGCTGGTCAAGCAGTTTCGGATTCGGGTGAAAGATCCGAACGTCGTCAAAGTCGACGCCGCGTTGATGGATTTGAAGGATTCACACTGGCTCAATCGCAAATATGCCATTGAGACGTTGGGAGAGCTCAAGTCCGCCGACGCCGTGGACCCCCTCGTCGAGTGCTTGGAAGACGAGGTGGGTGACGTCCGGCATCGAGCCTATGAGGCCTTGATCAAAATCGGGGCGCCGTCCGTTCACAAAGTGATTCCGCTGCTGGTGTCGGAAGAAGATGAATTGCGTCAGTCCGCGACCGAGATTCTGCGGAAAATCGGCAAGCCGGCAGTCGAACCCTTGGCGACGGCCCTGGTGGATGCCGAGAGTCCGCTGAAAAAACGGATTACCAAGGTGTTGGATCGCATGGGGTATAAACCCAAAGAGGCGTAAGCCCTCGCCGGGCAAGTAGCCGGTACGGTCAAGACGTCTGGTAGGGGTTCACGCCGGTGGCGGGACGGCCGACCGACACGTAACGAAACCCGCAGGCGGCGACCCGTTCGGGGTCGTAGACGTTTCGGAGGTCGATCAACACCGGCACGCGCAGCCGTGATTTCATGTGCTCCAAGTCCAGGTTTCGGAATTGATTCCACTCCGTAGCGAGCACCACGGCATCCGCATCCGTCATGGCATCATACGCGTCCTGACAGCCGACCAGGCCGGGTAACGCGTTCAGCGCGCCGGCCAAGCCTTCCGGGTCATAAGCCCGGATGGTGCAGCCTTCCTTCATCAGGTGTTCCGCGATCATCAACGCGGGCGAATCCCGGAGATCATCGGTATTGGGTTTAAAGGATAACCCCAACAAGGCCAGGGTCTTCCCTTGGACGCCGTTTACCGCGTCACGGATTTTATCGACCATGCGCGCGCGCTGTTGCTCATTCACGCGTTTGGTCGCGGCTGCCAGCTTCATGGTATATCCGGCTGTCTCTCCAATGTGAATCAGCGCCGCGGTGTCTTTCCCGAAACACGAGCCGCCGAACCCGGGTCCGGCGTGCAGGAATTTGGAGCCGATCCGTTTGTCCAGCCCCATGGCTTTGGCCACGGTTTGCACGTTGGCATCCACCAGCTCACACAAATTGGCCACTTCGTTGACAAAGGAAATCTTGGTGGCCAGGAATACGTTCGATGCGTATTTGATCACTTCGGCCGTTTGGACCGTGGTGACCACGAACGGCGTTTCAATCAGGTACAATGGCCGGTACAAATCCTTCAGGATCGCGGCGGCCTGTTCGCTCTCCACGCCGACGACCACGCGGTCCGGACGCATGAAATCTTCGATCGCCGACCCCTCGCGGAGAAACTCCGGGTTGGAGGCCACGTCGAAGTTGACGGGTTTGGATTGGTGGGCCTTGATGATCTCTCGCACGCGCGTCGCGGTTCCCACCGGCACCGTCGACTTGGTGGCCACCACCTTGTATCCGGTCATGCGGCTCCCGATGCTCCGGGCCACCTCATCCATGTAAGACAGGTCTGCGGAACCATCCAGGTTTGAGGGCGTGCCGACCGCGATGAAGATCACCAACGCCGTATCCACGGCTTGGTTCAAGTTGGTGGTAAAGGTGAGCCGTCCGGATTGGAGGCCCTTGGTCACCAATGCGGCCAAGCCGGGTTCATAAAACGGCACCTCACCCCGTTCCAGTTGTTGAACGCGCTTGGCGTCCACGTCCATGCACGTCACATTGAGTCCGAATTCCGCAAAGCACGCGCCGGTGACGAGTCCCACGTATCCCGTTCCGAGAACACTAATATGCATCACAACCTCTTGGATGAGAAATCATGCCCATGCTGAATTTTTGTCGATGATCGACCATCTGTCAACGATCAAATGGAGAGTATCACAACTTGAGGGAAAATGAAGGGTGCCATTCGCGACGGCACCCTTCGGCTAACCGGGTTTTCTTGACAGGGTAGCAGGGGCGAACTAGAATCAAAATCGAAAGTCCTTCCCGAGAGCGGGAATAGCTCAGTGGTAGAGCATCGCCTTGCCAAGGCGAGGGTCGGGGGTTCAAATCCCCTTTCCCGCTCCAAACTTCCCCAACGCATCCAACAGATTTGAACGCCTGACCGGGGATTCCGAAAGGGGTGTGCCCCTTTCTTTCACCCTGCCGGCACTCGTTCCGGGACGAGTACGAGATGCCAGGGAGGGACTTCTTCGCTCATGTGACGAAAATGCCGGGCAGTGCTTCCGGCGGGCATGCCGGGAAATACGGCGCCCCGGCGTATTTCCACAAAACGGAAACGACGGGTGCCGGGGTCGCATTCTCGAGGAGCCGTGTCAGCGGGAAGATTCTGCCGGAGCGGGGTGACGTCCGACAGGTGACAGCGTTCTCCGGCTTTTAACGAAGACAGAACTTGGTGAACGTGTCCGAAGACCTCCGGAAGAACGTCCGGGGTGAAGACGACGTTCCCGGGTCGCATGCCGGGATCTTCTACCAGTTGAGCGAGTATTTCCCAGAACACTTCGTCATCAACGGCAGCGAATACACAGAGCATCCCGCGACGGACCGCAAGGTTCAAGAGCGCCAACGGGCCTTGAATCACGAATTTCCAGGCCGGAAACGTCAAGCGTCTTCCCCGGTGCATGACTTCCAAGGCCTCTTCGCCGCGAATGTGAACCGTCCGGTGCTCGCCTTTGGTTTTGGTGAGGTGCGCGTGGATGGTGGCCGGAGACAACCTCGTGGGTTCATAGGCAAAGGTCGGCGTGGCCGGCGCGTGACAGGTCAACACGGTGTACTGGGCGAGCAGGTGAGGGTGCGTTGAAAGGTTCATCATGTCGACGCCGCCCCAAAACCGGAAATGCAAAGTGTCCGGGGTCTCGCGGGTCAATCGCCGCAGGCGTTCCGGGTTGGCATGGTAGGCCCCACCCAATTGCGAGCCGGGTTGAAGGCGGTCCACGGCATGAAGCGCGAGAGCTTTGCCACTGTGTTGGAGAGAAGGCAGGTACTGATCCAAAAATTCCTCTTCAAACGACAAATCTCCCGCACCCAAATCCAGTAGTGACGGCTTTTCCACGTGAAGAAGAAGATCATACGGCGATCCCTCCTGTTTCACGAAGGCCTCAACCTCATGAGGCGCGAGCCCGGACGCGGGCGCTTCTTCGCGGACGAGGGCAAAATACACGCACAACGCTCGAATTGCCTTTGTGGGAGGGAACCCCGTTAATTCTCTGAGCCGTCCCCGGTCGCCTCCCTCTGCAGAAGCAGGGTTCAGGCCGGCAACCAACCCGTCCCGGAGCGTGCCGGGCAAAGGGCTCTGCTGAATGCGTTCCACGAGCCGGGCCAGGGTGTGTGCAAGCTTGGAGCGGTGTACCAGTTTCCTGGCAGATTCCCAGGCAGCGGGATCTGCGGATTTGCTTTCCTGGAGGAACCTCCGAAGTTGCGCGGGGCTTTGTGGTACTGCCGGTTCGGTCGCCGGCGTGGAAGGTGGTCTCGACACGCAGGGAGCGTAGCTTTCGGTTTGATCAGGCGTCAAGATGAGTTGCAGCGGCATAGCCCCTATGCTACACCATGTTCATGCTGGAATCCGTTACCGGCCGTTCACGTCAAACGTTGGCGTTTATGGGGTTTATGTATGTGATGCTGGTTGCCGCCAGTGCTTGCGCCACGGTCCCTTCCCCCGGCAACTATCGAGTCGGCCAGATTATTGAAACCCGGGAAAAAACCACGCTGTCAGACCGGGAATTCCGTGCGACTCTTCAATCGGTCGATATCATCTATATCGGTGAGGCTCATTACACGCCTTCTCACGTCGAGGCCGCACTGCAGGTGCTCCAAAGTGTGGTCAACGGAGGCAGAAACCCGGTCCTGGGCATGGAAATGTTCAGTTGGGACGGCCAAACCGGACTGGACCGGTACCTCACGGGTGCGGTGACGTCCACGGAAGATTTTCTGGCCGAATCCCACTGGAAGGACAATTGGGGCGGAACCTACGCGGATTACTCGCCGCTCGTCGATTTTGCGAAAACCCATGACCTCACGTTGCTGGGTCTCAATCCGCCCCGCCCTCTCGTCAGGAACGTGGCGAAACAAGGACTCGGGGCCATTGAAAGCCGTCCGGAGGGGCCCTCGGCCACGACCGGGGAATGGACCATTCCCGTTCCGTTCCCTGCCGACGATCCTGATTATCGACGGGTCATTTACGATCAGATTGAACAATGTCATGCAGGCTTGTCACAGGAGGTCTATCAGAAAATCTATGAAGCGTCCGTCTTTCGGGATGAAGGCATGGCATCCGTCATTTCGGCGACGGTCAAATCGAAGACGCCTGCGCCAACGACCTTTGTCAGTTACACCGGGGCCGGGCATATCCAATACGGGCTTCCGATTCCCAAGCGGGTGCAGCGACAGTTGGGTGTGCCGGCGAAAGACGTGACGGTGTATCTTCACGCGCTGGACCCCGAACACCCCGAAGACGTCGATCATTTGCTCGACGAACGTATTGCGGACTACGTGTGGCTGACGGCCTTAGGCCCTCAGGGCAGGCAACCCCGGTGCGGGGAATAGGCACGCACCGTGCTCCTTCAGAAACGGTTTCCAAACAACTATCGTCTTCACGAACAAGGAGGAAAAGCATGGGAGATCCGGTCAACATTGCGCAACGGATGCCGTACGTGCTGGAGATGGAGCCCGGCAAGTACTATTGGTGCCGGTGCGGTCGGTCCAAGACGCAACCCTTTTGCGATGGATCACACACGGGCACGGAGCATTCCCCGGTGGAAATCGAACTCACCGAGAAAAAGCGAGTGGCGTGGTGTGGATGTAAGCATACGAACAAACAGCCGTTTTGTGATGGAACCCATTCCGACCTCGAAGAATAGCATTGCCTTTCCTGACAGAGTTTCTATATAATTTAACACTTCTGGATTCGAATGAAATTCTTCTGCTTGCCAAGGAGGATGAGACAATGAAGAAGACCATACAGGGGATTCTTGGTGCGGCTGTCCTGGTTGTCAGTGCCTCGCCTGCTTTCGCCAATGCGCCGGGTGGCGGTTATGAAGGAATCACCTCCATGTACTATGGGATGATCGGCCTGGTTCTTGCCTACGGTGCGTGGGATATTTTCTTCAAAAAAGATTGACGCCTCTTAGACTTGGAAATCGCCTCCTTTCATGCCCTGTCAGGGCTGTGAAAGGAGGCGATCCTTTTTGAGTAACGGGTCGATCACGTCAAACACCGTTTCCGCGACGATCCGGTATCCTTCTGCGGTGGGATGAATACCGTCAGCCTGGTTCAATTCCTTCCGTGCCGCCACGCCTTCAAGAAAAAAAGGGATGAAGGTTACCGAGTGGTCTCGGGCTAATTGCTCAAACAGCGAGGCAAAGCCCGTGGTATAGTCCAAGCCGTAATTCGGCGGTATCTGCATCCCTGCCAGCACGACCTCGACGCCTGCTTGCTGCAACCCGTCGATGATCTTCGCTAAATTCGATGCCATGAGAGGCAAGGGCTGTCCCCGCAGGCCGTCGTTTGCGCCCAATTCGAGAATCACCATCGACGGCCGGCTTTTGAGAATCCAGTCGAGGCGGCGCAACCCGCCCGTCGTGGTGTCTCCGCTGACGCCGGCGTTGATGACTTCATGGGGATAGCCTGCCTCACGCAGGCGACGCTCTAGTTGAGCGGGGTACGATTGATCAGGAGAAACGCCCAGGCCGGCGGTGAGACTGTTCCCGAACGCCACGATTCGAGCGGGTTTCACGGCAACGCGGTCTGACCCGTTCGAAACGTGAGAAGAGGCAACGTTTCCTGCACGTTGCGTTGCCGTTGTCGGCAGAGCAGGATCTTTCGGGTCACACCCTCCCATTCCTGACACAAGCAGGAGAAGCCCTATCGCGGTCCACACCCATCGTCCCGATTGCCTGAATCGTTGTGTGACGAAAGGGTGAAACGCGTGAGGGTCCGTCGTCATAGTGTATAATAGACCGCATTGATGAACGTTTGCCAAGAGGAAAAAGACGGTTCAGGCCATGATTCGCGTTGAGAATCTCACCATGCAACTCCGGGGCGGTGGCCACGTGGTCTCCATTCTCAAGGGGTTGACCTTTGAGGTGCCGCGCAAACAGATGGTGTCCATTGTGGGCCCGTCGGGGAGCGGGAAATCCACCCTGCTGGGACTGTTGGCCGGATTGGATAAACCTGCCACCGGCTCCATTTGGTTGAACGGCCAGGAGATCACGACGTGGACGGAATCGCAACTGGCGCATTTTCGACGGCAAAACGTCGGGTACCTTTTTCAGGCCTTTCATCTTATCCCCACGTTGACGGCCTTGGAGAACGTCATGCTTCCCATGGAATTGAGCGGCGATGCGACGGCAAAGGACCGTGCTCGTGAATTGTTGAAGGCCGTGGGGTTGCAAGACCGTCAGCACCACTATTCCACTCAACTCTCCGGAGGCGAGCAACAGCGCGTGGCAGTGGCGCGGGCCTTTTCCTGCCGTCCTCCGATTTTGCTGGCGGACGAGCCGACCGGGAATTTGGACAGTGCCACCGGGCAACTGGTCATTGATTTGTTGCGCAGGCTCCATCGCGACCAGGGGAGTACGTTGCTCCTCGTCACGCATGATCCTTCGCTCGCCGAACAAACGGAGAGGGTCATCACCCTTCACGACGGCACGATTGTGTCGGACATGCCGGTTCGTTCATAGCTCATGCAACGAGTCCCTATTTCGTTCCTCATGGCGTGGCGGGAAATTCGAGGCAGTTGGCGTCAGTTTGTCTTCTTCCTGGCCTGTTTGGCCGTTGGCGTCGGGGCCGTGGTGGGCATTGACCTGTTTGCGACGAACGTGGAATCCCTCATTCTCCGCGATGCCAGGAGTCTTTTGGGCGGCGACCTGGAAATTCGTGCAGCCCATCAGTTGAGTGAATCCGGGAGAGAGACCTTGGATGACCTCAGAGCGCGCCACGTCGAGGTGACGCACGTGAGGGAACTTGTGGGCATGGCGGCCGTTCCTTCGATGGCGTATTCCCAACCCCCGGACGATGATTGCCCCTCACCCTGCCCCCGTTCCCGGAGGGAGAGGGAATTCGAGGCTCAAGCGACGCAGTTGATTGAACTCAAGGCCGTTGAAGACCAGTACCCGCTGTACGGACAGGTGGAGATGACCCCTCAACAATCTCTCCCGGATTCGCTTGCCCCCCTCGACTGTCCTTCACGCCCCTGCTTCGGGGCCGTGGTGCAGGAATCCCTGCTCATCAGCTTCGGACTTCAACTCCATGATCACCTCAAGATCGGACAAGCCTGGTTTGCCGTGACCGGGATTCTCGTCAAGGAGCCGGATCGCGTGGCCAGTGCCTTCAGTTTGGGGCCCCGAGTGCTGATCTCCAGGCAGGCGTTACAGGCGACGGACCTGGTTAAGCCGGGCAGCCGCATACGTGAGCGTTACCTGCTTCGCGTTCCGGAGTCACTGGCCCTTGGCCCGCTCCGAGGTGAATTGCAAGGACGACTCGGGTCTGAGGGGGCCGGCGTCTCATCGTATCGTGACGCGCAACCGCGGATTCGGAGATTCCTGGATCAACTGACCACCTATTTGGGGCTCATTGGCCTCACCTCTCTGTTTGTGGGCGGGATCGGTATTGCCTGCACCATCCATGGGTTCATGCGGCACAAACTCACGACCGTGGCGATTCTGAAGACCCTGGGCGCCGACGCCGGCCTGCTGATGAGGGTCTACCTGTTCCAGAGCCTGTTCATGGGGTGCCTCGGCAGTCTGGGCGGAGTGGCCCTGGGAGTCGGACTGCAAAGGCTGTTGCCCGTGCTCTTGGGTGACCTCATTCCGGTCGCCGTCAGCAGCTATGTCGCGGTGTTGCCCCTGGGTAAAGGTCTGCTGGTGGGGGTGGTGACGACGTGCTGTTTTACGATTTGGCCGTTACTCGCCATCAGGGAAATCCCGCCCGCGCTGGTCTTCCGGCGTGAAGTGGAGCAGCATCACGTTCCGGTCGCAGGTTCGCGATTGCGGCGGACGTGGAACACGTTGCGGCAACTCATGCGGGACCGCCATCGGCTCGGCACGGCCGTCATGATGGGTTGTGGCCTGACCGTCCTCGCCACGTGGCAAGCGCGCTCACTCACGTTGGGGGCGCTCTTTATCGTTGCGTTTTGTGCCGCCGTGATTCTGCTTCAAGTCGGTGTAGGGGCGTTGCTCCATGGTCTGGACAAACTTCCCCGTCCCCGTTCATTCGTGATCAGGCAGGCGTTAGGCAACGTGCAACGGCCGGGGAATTTCACCCGGGGTATGGCCGTGGCGATCGGGGTCGGCGTCATGGTCATCGTGACGGTCGCGCTGGTGAAATCATCGTTGCTCGTTGCCCTCGGAGAACGCATCCCGGAGGATGCCCCGACGTTTTTCTTTATCGACATTCAACCGGATCAACGGGAGGCGTTTGAAGAAATCGTACAACGGGAAGCTGCCCAGGCTCCGTACCGGCTCACCCCCGTGGTCCGGGCGCGGTTAAGGGCGATTGACGGTCACGTGATTGATCCGGAACAGCACAAAGGCAAAAAGAACGGATGGTATTTCACCCGGGAATACGTGCTCACCGCGCTTTCGGCGCTCCCCCGCGACAACGTCGTCGTCAAAGGGGCATGGTGGGCGGCCGATTCGCCGCCAGTGAAGCAAGCGGATTCTCAGCACCAGGAAGCCTCCATCCGCGTGTCGGTCGAGGATCAAGCCGCCGTCACTCTCGGCGTGGACGTCGGGTCCACGATCGAGTTCACCGTGCAAGGGGCTCCCGTGTCCGCGGTCGTCCAAAGTACGAGGCAGGTTGACTGGGGTAGTTTTACCATGAACTTTTTCATGATTCTTTCACCAGGCGCGCTGGACGGGGCGCCGATGACCTACATTGCCGCGGCGAAGGTCGATGCGGAACGGGAAATGCCCCTCCAGCACGCGCTCGTTCGAGCCCTGCCCAACGTGACCGCAATCAAGGTCGGTGACGTGCTGGCCAACGTCGCGAAACTGTTAGAGCAGTTGGCCTGGGCGATTCAAGGCATTGCGCTCTTGAGCATGGTCAGCGGCGCGATCGTCATGACTGCGGCCGTCTCGTCGACGCGGTACCGCCGTTTGTATGAGTCGGCCATTCTCAAGGCGATTGGCGGGACGCGACGAATCGTCGTGGCATCCTTTGCCGTGGAGTTTGCCCTGATCGGAGGACTGGCCGGTCTGATCGGCGTGGGGCTGGCCAGCGCGCTCTCCTGGGCCATTCTCCATTTTTTCCTCGATCTCGCCTGGATGTTTCAACCCCTGGTGCTGGGCTGGGGTCTCATGGCAACCGTGGGATTGGCCGTGGCTGTCGGGTTTCTGAGCACGTTCAGAATTCTCGGCGAACCGCCGCTGGCCGTGTTACGGCAGGAATAGGGGGGGTCGTGAAGAAACGACTGGCGGTTGACCGGTATATCAAAGATCTTTGCCAGGACAAATCTACTCTCCCGACCGGATGAAGATGGCATTTTCAATTCGTTCGAATGCGTTCGTGTAAATCCTGACGTCCAGAATCGGGGTATCCCGCCGGCTGTTCTGGCCGTGGGCCGACGACGACTGTCGCGTCGTCACAAAATTCAATCGCACCCGGGTCACGCCCTTGATTTCTTCGATGAACGCTGTCGCGGCCGTCTGTTCGACGTTCTGAGTCGTCGTGGCCGGTTGACCGCCCAATACCCCGCCTATGACGCCGATGAAAATTTCCGCTTCGGGGCCAATCGACGTGTTCTGCGCGGCGCTTTCCGCGTTGATGAATCCGGTGGTCAGGTCTGCGCCTTTGATCGTGTACCCCAGATCCTGAAAGACCGAGACCACGCTGGCAAACACGATCTTTTTGGGAGATTCATATTCCCGCGTCTGGAGGCTCTGAATTTCCAACGGCGTCATGGGAGGTTTCTGTTGTTGTGGCCCGACGCAACCGGTCACGGTGAACGCTGTGACACTCAGCACCACCCATATGCTTGTCCGAAACACGCTCACGTGTCCTCCTGCGGGATGTCTCAAGGTGGTCGATAGAAACGCCTGTCGATTGCTGCTGCTCAGAACTTGGACGTTCGGCTTCGGAAATCATTCACCACGTCGTGTTCATCGAATTTGATGATCAGGGTGATCATGCTCGAACTGCTTTCGAACCCGGATGACCGTGAGCTTTGGCCGGCGAGAATGATGGTCCAATAGCCTGATTGGCTTGAGGATTGAGAGACCTGTGCGGCTCGCTGGTACGTCCAGACTTCGCGTCCCGCTCCATCACGGGTCGTGATGTTCGGTGATCCAAAATGTTCCAGGACCTGAGCTTTCGTCGTCTTCCCGACGATCAGGTTCATCTGGACGTTTCCCTGCGTGAGCTGGGAATTGCGCTGGGTTAAGGGTTGAGGAGGGTCAACACAGGCGCCCAGGGTCATGGCGACGATGAGGATGACCGGGAATGTCTGCATGTGAGTCATGTGAGATACCTGTTCGAGTCCCATCTTACCACGTTTTGTCGTTGGGCGGCGGCGACATTGTGTCAGACGTCAAGCTAATGGTGCCGAAGCCGGGACTCGAACCCGGATGGGTTGCCCCACACGCCCCTCAAACGTGCGTGTCTACCAGTTCCACCACTTCGGCATCACAGAATTATAGGAAGGGGTTCGAATGGTTGTCAATTAACGGGACCTTCGGTACAATTAGCAAAGGAACCTCTGATTTATTGCACTATCGGGCGCATGGCTGCGTTGTGTCCTCGCTCAACCCTCACCTATCTCTATGATAAGCCTCGGGTTTCGCTCCGGGACGCCTTGCCCTGCATCCCGCTATCACCATAAATCAGAGGTTCCTAAATTATATTGGTGCTGATCCAAGCTTTGTTGATGTCTGATTCTTCTCACCACACGCCCGGTTCTCCTTCCAGCAAGGTTGCGGCATTTTTTGATGTCGATAATACCTTGATTCCCGGTCAATCCATTGAAATCCATTTCGTCCGGTATCTGTGGAAAACCGGTCTGTTATCCAATCGCGTGTTGGTCGACAGTGCATTGTATCTGCTCTTCAACGTTCTCGAGCTTTCCCTGAGACCTCTGCGAGAACGAAAGATTTACCTGACCAATAAACGACCGGAAGGCATCGAGCCCTTGGCGAAATGGTTTGTGCGGTCGGAGATCTGTCCTCGACTGTCCCTGCAAGGCACCGCAGCCTTGGCCCAGCATCGACAGGCCGGCCATCAGGTGGCCCTCGTCAGCGGCACCCCGGAGTTCCTGATCAAACCCCTGGCGCATTATCTGGACGTGCCGAACGTCCTCGCCGCACGATTGGAAACCAATGATGACGGCTACACGTGCCGGGTCCTTTCGCCCTATCCGTACGGTGAAGGCAAGCGGCGCCTGCTTCAGACGTTTGCGGACAGTCATGGCGTGGACCTTGCACAAAGCTACGCGTATGGCGATAGCCCGGGTGACATTCAGGCATTGGAGTCCGTGGGGCATCCACTCGTCGTCAATCCCATTCGCGGGATGGCGAGGATTGCGCGCCGGCACCGGTGGCCCACGACCATGTGGGCGTAACGTCCGGCGTGAAGCCATGAAGAATGCATGCAAGCCATGACGACGCAAATTTCCGCCTCTCCGTCCACCCTGCGCGTCACGGAAATTTTTCATAGTATTCAAGGGGAATCCACCCGTGCGGGCGAACCGTGTGCGTTCGTGCGTTTAACGGGCTGCCCTCTTCGGTGTACGTGGTGTGATACGGCCTACGCGTTTGACGGAGGCACCGACATGAGTCTCGATGCCGTGGTGGGCGAGATTACACGGTACGGGTGTTCCCTGGTCGAAGTCACGGGCGGGGAGCCGCTGGCCCAACCCGCGGCGTTCGAGTTGATTACGCATCTGTGTGAGGAAGGGTTTGACGTACTCATCGAAACGAGTGGGGCCATCGACGTGACTCCGGTTGATTCCCGGGCGAGCATCATTCTGGACCTCAAGTGTCCCGGCAGTGAGATGGACGACCGCATGCGTTGGGACAACCTCCACCATCTCCGTCAGAACGATCAGGTGAAATTCGTCATTGCGGACCGCCGCGATTATGAATGGGCCGTCGACGTGGTCAAGCGATACCGGCTCACGGAGACGTGTCCCGTGTTGTTCAGCCCGGTCTGTGCCACGGAAGGGAACGACGATTGGTGTTCTCTCCTGCGACCGTTGGCGGAATGGCTGCTCCAGGATCGATTGCCGGTGCGCTTGCAGGTTCAATTGCATAAGTTTATTTGGGGGCCCGACGTACAGGGAAAGTAGCCGGACGTTCAAAAAAGCCGCCGGCTTTGTTCTCGCGGCGCTCGGCGGCTCAACGTACTCTCATTGTACGCCTCGCCGCCTCGCTTGCTGCGGTCGCGCCGGACGGCCTTTTTGAACGTCCTGCTCACAATGGTATTCAATGGTGCCCTGAGCCCATAAAATTTCTCAGGGTCGTGCCGGTTTTGTTCAGGAGGGAGAGGAGAGTCACATGAAGTGTCAGGTCAAGGAAGGTCAGCTTGTCCGGGAAGCCACGGACGTTCTCGTTCTCGGCGTCTATGAAGACGAGAGTACGTTGTCAAAGGCCCATCAGGCGTTGGATGAGGCATTGGACGGACAACTCCGGGAGTTGCGAACCAATGGGGAGTGTTCAGGAAAGAATCAACAGTCGGCGTTGATTCATACGCGAAAGGCCCTGCCTGCCAAGCGGGTTCTGTTGCTGGGATTGGGGAAGAAAGATGAGGTGACCCTGGATCGCGTTCGACAGGCCATGGGCACGGCGCTCAAAACTGTTCGGCGGACCGGGGCGCAAACGTGTTCCGCGCCGGTGTTCGGAACCGATACCCTCAAGGTGCCTGCCGCCGATATTGCCCAGGCGATGGTGGAAGGAGCGATTCTAGGCGGGTACCGGTTCACGCACTACCGGTCTCATGATGAGGACCCGTCGAAAGACGTTCGGGCCATGACCCTGTTGGCCAACCGTTCGAATCAGGTGAGTGCAATGAAAACGGGAGTCCGGCGGGGAGAGGCCAGCGCCAACGCCACGTGGTTCGCCCGTGATTTGTGCAATCACCCGGCCAACGTCATGACGCCTTCCCGCGTGGTGCAGGAAGCGCAAAAGATGGCCAAAGATTTCAGCGTCAACGTGACCGTGCTCGATCGCAAGGATCAACAGAAATTGGGCATGGGCGGCATGCTGGGCGTCGCACAGGGCAGCCAGGAGCCGCCGAAATTCATCGTGTTGGAGTATGCCGGGGGCAAGAAGAAAGAACGGCCCGTGGTCCTCGTCGGGAAAACGATCACCTTCGATTCCGGCGGCATTTCACTCAAGCCTTCGGAGAACATGGAACAGATGAAGGCGGATATGACGGGCGGGGCTGAAGTGTTGGGCGCGGTCCGGGCTGCGGCGCAATTGCGTCTGCCCCTCAACGTCGTCGGTATCCTGCCGGCCACGGAAAACATGCCGGGTGGGCGAGCGACGAAGCCGGGGGATATCCTGTGCATGCTCAACGGCAAAACCGTAGAGGTGCAGAATACCGACGCCGAAGGCCGGCTGGTGTTGGCGGATGGACTGGCGTATGCCGCCCGGTTCAACCCGCAATGTATCGTCGATATTGCCACGTTGACCGGAGCATGTATCGTGGCCCTGGGCCAGTTTGCCATCGGGATGCTGGGAAATGACGACGCGCTCAAGGGCGACTTGAAAAAAGCCGGTGAGCAGGCCGGCGAGCGCGTGTGGGAGATGCCGCTCTGGGAAGAATATTTCGAACAACTCAAGAGCGACGTGGCGGATATGCGCAATATCGGCGGCCGCGGAGGAGGCATGATTACGGCCGGCATGTTTTTGAGCAAGTTTGTCGGCGATTGCCCTTGGGTGCATCTTGATATTGCGAGCACCGATTGGAGCTCCTCCGAGCGTCCGTATATCAGTAAAGGCCCGACGGCCATTGGCACGCGATTGTTGGTGCAATGGTTGATCAATTGCTCGGGTCGATAGGGACCCTTCCAGTGAGTTCTCCATGACCATTCGAGACACTGTTGGGCAACTCTTGATGGTGGGGTTTGAAGGGACGGAGCTCTCCCGGGAAGTTCTCGATTGGCTGCAGGAATGCCGGCCCGGCGGCGTGATTCTCTTTTCGCGTAACCTCGTGGACCCCGAACAGGTGGCGCGACTGACCAATGCCCTTCAAACGCAGACACCCAACCCTCCCCTGTTGATTGCCATCGATGAAGAGGGTGGTGCGGTGTCCCGCTTACCCCGGGGCTTTACCACGTTTCCCGCCGCTTCCAGAGTTGCGGCGTGTGACTCTCCGGACGCGGTCCATGAGGCCGCGGAGGTGACAGCCCGGGAACTGCGGGCGGTCGGGATCAACATGAACCTGGCGCCGGTCCTGGACGTGAACAGCAATCCGGCCAATCCCATTATCGGCGATCGCGCCTATGGTACTCAGCCTGAACGGGTCTGCACGTACGGCATGGCCGTGATGCAGGGCTTGGAGGACAACGGCATCATCCCGTGCGGCAAACATTTTCCCGGACATGGCGACACCGTGACGGATTCCCACCACGTCCTGCCCGTGGTGGAGACTGACCGCGCGCGACTCGACGCCGTGGAACTCGAACCCTTTCGGCAGGCGATCAGTCGTGGACTGCCGGCCATGATGACCGCGCACGTACGTTACCCAGCGCTCGATGCGGAAGCGCCTGCGACGCTGTCCCGACCCATCCTGACCGATCTGTTGCGGAACCGGTTGGGCTTCCAGGGCGTCACGCTCACCGATGATATGGAAATGCGGGCCATTCTCGACCATCAGTCCATCGGGGAAGCCTCGGTTCGAGCGGTACAGGCCGGTGCCGATATGATCGTGATCTGTCAACGGCAGGACCGGCAACAAGAAGTCGTGGCAGCCATTGAGCAGGCACTTGAACGTGGCGAGCTTTCGTGGGAGAGGTTGACGGACAGCGCGGCGCGCCTACGGGCCTTGAAAGAGAAACATCTCGGGCCGTTCCAACCCGTTGACCCGTCGCGGGTCGCGCAAACTGTTGGTCATCCGCGGCACAAAGCCTTGTTGACAAAGATTCGAAATGGCAGCCGGCTTCACGACGTTGAACGAAGTTGAACCGGTGCCGGTATCGTGTGTATACGGAGGAGAGCATGGGCTTGAAAAAAGGCGACATCATTGATGAGCACAAACGCCACCCGGAGAGTTGTGGTTTGATGATCAAAGTCATGGCCGGGGGAGCGGGTTTTGAAAAAGTTCTGTGCTGCGGGCATGAATTGACGGAAGAAGACGTGACCCCGGCATTTACACGCGGCCGTGGACGGAAACGTGGGACCCTCCCGCCGGCCATACTGTTGGATGAGAAAAAACTGTACCCGGATTCCTGCGGCCTCCGTGTCATGATTATGGACGGGGGGGAAGGGTTTCAGGAAATCAGGTGTTGCGGTCATTCACTCAGGCTCAATTCGATGAAAGAATTCAAATACGGCGAAGAACAGCGAGGAGCCCTGCCTGAAACCGGACCGGCCGGTCACGCCTGAAAGCCATTGTCCAGGCCTTCAATGACCGGCATTCTTATTTGCACTGTATTGCACTGTACAACCGGAATGGTAAAGTTTATAATTCAATCCGTTACGGTAAATGAACCAAATAAGCCCGCGGATTTCTTTATTAACCCCATAGATTTCTTTATGCACTGCGATGGAGGTCGTTTCGGGCCGAAGTAATGCCGAAACACAAAAATCCTTAAAGACTTTCCTGTGCAGGGAATCTATCTATCAAAAATCCCAAATCATGGAGGGGAAAAAGGTGACAATGAAAGACGAAGAAAAAATGGCTTCCATAAAAAGCGCAGTCGATTTCTCGATCATGGGGGATAACATAAGCGATATTGCGGCGTTCACAATTGAGAAATATGAATTCAAGAATGACACGAATCTCTCTTCCGATGTGCGTCAGGCAGGAGAGGACAAGATCAAGGAGGCATTGTGGGATCGGGTGGAAGCACTCAAAAAGCGGCGCATGCAGATTCTGGCACAGATGTTCACGCTCGCGGAAACGACACTTGATGAAGTGATCAATAAAGGAAAATAGCATCTGTTCCATCTCTGTGAAAAGCCCACGCTCTGACCGGCTGGTGTCAACGAAGAGACGGTTGTCGTGGGCAGGCTTGTTGTGGAATGAGCTCAGCGCTTTTCATCGTTGCGAATTCCCCCATCGTACTTCATAGGGACCGGCCCTTCACGCTCAATTTCCCTCCCCTGAACAGGTTGTGTTTTCGTCTTTCTATCCGGATGGGCGGCAAGCTCCGGGATGCCGGGTCCGCTGGAGAGCACCATGAATGATCCACAAAACCCTGTTGCCATCGTCGGATACAGTTACCGCATGCCCGGCGGCATTCTTACCGACGATGACTTCTGGCGCCTGCTCAGCGAACGCGAGATCGTGCAGGAGCCGGTCAATGACCGCTACGGACGAGGTTACCGGCCGATCGGCGAGTTCTCCGGCCCGGGTCGGTTTGCCAGCCCATACGAAGGGCTGCTCACCGAGCGAAGAGAAAAGCTCTTTGATCGCAGTCTCTTTGCGATGTCGCATCATGAAATGCTGTCAGCCGATCCGCACGTGCGAATGCTGCTGACCTGCACCTGGGAGACCTGCGAGCGGGTTGGCTGGGATTTGCAGTCGTTGCGTAACAGTCGCACGGGCGTATTTGTCGGCGCACAGGTTCCGGCAACTTCCAACTGGCGTGCGCCACGCGGTGCCAATGAGTTTTCCATCGCCAGCATCAGCCTGGCCATGATGGCCAACCGCATCTCCTACCACTTCAACTTGATGGGGCCTTCGCTCGCCTGTTGCACGGCCTGTTCGGCGGGCCTGACGGCCCTGCACACGGCGTTGAACGCCCTGCGCTACGGCGACTGCGAACAAGCCTTTGTCGGCTCGGTCACTTACCTGGGGTCCGCCCGGCTCAGCGCAGGCTTCAATGCCTTGGGCGTGATCAGTCCGGATGGGAAGTGTCACTCCTTCGACGCAGACGCCAACGGCTACATGCGTTCGGAAGGAGCGTTCGTCTTTGCGGTCAAGCCGCTCGCGGCAGCCGAGCGGGACGGGGATCCCATCTACGCCGTGATAGAATCCACCGCGGTGAACGCGGCCGGTGCGGCCGACGGCACCGACGGCTTGGTTCAAGGGCGTTACATCACTGCGCCTACCCGTCATTCACAGGTTGAGTTGATGCGCGTCGCCTGCGCCCGTGCCAATCGCGCCCCTCAGGATTTTGATTACATCGAAGCTCATGCGACCGGGACCGTGGTGGGTGATCGCATCGAAGGGAATGCCATTACGGAGGCGTTCGGCGGTGTCGACCGGCAGGTTCCGCTACGGGTTGGCAGCGTCAAGAGTAACGTCGGGCACATGGAAGCCGCCGCGTTCCATTGCGCCCTGCTCAAAGTCATCCTGATGATGCAGCGCCGCACGTTCGCGCCGATCTCCAAGAATTTTCTGGTGCCGAACCCGGAAATCGACTTCGACGCGTGTCCCATGCAGGTGCAGACGATCTGTGAACCTTTTCCTGAACGTCCGGTCGTGGTCGGCATCAATTCATTCGGCTTTGGCGGGGCCAACGGCCATTGCGTGGTACGGGAATACCGCCCGGCGCAACCACGGATCTGGTCGGTGGCGCTGGCTCCGGAGGCGGGCTTCATGATTCCCCTGTCGGCGCGTACGTCCGGCGCGTTGGAAAAGAGCGCGCGACAGTTGCGTGAGTCACTCGACAAACAACCGATGGACCTGTACACGCTGGCCGGCAATCTCAGCCGCCGCCGCACCCATTTCGCCACACGAACGGCCTTCACCGCCCGTACTCAGGCAGAACTGATTGAGGCACTGGATGCCTTTGAAAAAGACCCGGCACCAGTCGCCACGATTGGTGAGAGGACGCCACGGCTTGTGATGGTGTTCTCAGGGCAGGGGACACAGTGGGCCGGGTGCGGTCGCGGCTTGTACGACGCCGATCCCGTGTTCCGCCGCGTCATCGATGCCGTTGAGCATCACTGGCGCGAGTACTCGGAAATCTCGTTGCGCGCGGCCTGTTTTTCGGCCAGTCAATCGGAACTGGACGAGTGCGAGTTGGCCCAGCCCGTCACGTTCATGATCCAGTGCGCCCTGGCGGAACTGTTCAAAACTTGGGGAGTCTATCCTGACTGCGCGGTCGGCCACAGTTCCGGCGAGGCTGCTGCCGCGTACGCTTGCGGGGCGCTGTCTTTGGCAGAAGCCACGCGCCTGATTTTTCATCGCGCCACGTTGCAACAGCGCGTGGCCGGTTCCGGTCGGATGCTGGCGATCGGCCTCGACCGCCCGGGCGTGGAGCAACTGCTTGAGACGCTGGGAGTGCCCTTTCGACCCGATGAAGACCGGCCGGCACAGGTTGAGATCGCTTGCGAAAATTCGCCGGCCAGCACCGTCATTTGCGGTACGGAAGCTGCCTTGCGCCCCGTCATGGAAGAACTGGACCAGCGCCGTCTGCAAAATCGACTGCTGCAGGGGAATATCGCCTTCCATTCCAGTGCCATGGATCCGCTCAAGGAGGACGCACGGATTGCCCTGTCCTTCTTGGACGATTGCGCCTTCGACGCCGACGTCCCGCTTGTTTCATCGGTGACGGGACAGCGTACGCAGAGGATGGACAGCGAATACTGGTGGGCGAATATCCGCCAGACCGTACAGTTTGCCGCGGCGATCGAAACGGTCAAGCGCGAATACGAACCCGACGTCTACTTGGAACTCGGGCCGCACGGTGCCCTGCAATCCACCCTCGCCCAGTGCCTGGAAGACCGCGTTCCGGTGCCGGCCTGCATTCCAACGCTGATCAGGGACACGGACGTCTGCCTCGGCTTCAAGCGGGCCTTGGGTGCCTTGTTCAGGACTGGGGTGGACCTGGACTTCGCCGCGCAGTACCCCCGTCCGAAGCCGATGGCCCATCTGCTGCCTGGCTATCCGCGCGACGAACAGGACACGGGCGACGAAATGAGCGACGACGAGATGTTCCTGCAACAGGGCCAGTACGCCCACGGTCCGTTGATCGGCCACCGGGTGCCATGCGACCACCTGCTGTTCGAGGCGCGGCTATCGGAGCGGGATTTTCCTTGGCTGGCCGAGCACCGCGTGCATTATGCCTCGATCATGCCGGCGGCCGGCTACATCGAACTGATCCTCCAGGCGTTCGGGGGCGTTCCGCTGCACGTGGAAACGCTTGAGTTCCTGCAGCCGTGTCCGATCCCCAAGGTGCCGGTACGGCTGCAGACTGCATTGTTCCCGGTTGCCAACGCACCGGACCAATTCACCTTCACCATCTCTTCCCGGTCGTACGACGTCGAGTCAAAGAGCGAACTGCATTCCCGCGGCAAGGTGCGCTTGGTGGGCACAGATCACCCGGTACACGTGCCGCTGCGGCTGGCGGATATCGACACCACGCGTTTCGAGCCCTACTACTTTGTTGGAGAGAGCGACTTCTACGAGCGTATCGACGCCAGTCTCGGCGAGACCTTCCAGTACGGTCCCTACTTCCGGAACATACGGCGCGTTCTATGGGAAGGCGACACGGCCGACTATCTGTTCGACGTGGAAATGGATGAGCGGTTGTGGACGACCGGTTGCGAGGAAGGGTACGTCGCCAACCCGGCACTGCTCGACGGCGGGCTGCAGATCTTTCTCTACCATCTGCTGCGCGCGACCGACATCTTCGCCATGCCGCGGCGCGCTCAAGGGGTCACGTTCCTGCGCCCGCCGTCCGGACCACGTCTCACCTGCTACGTGAAGAAAGCCAAGGATTGGGCGGATGTGAACGAACTCGGGCAGTTCACGGAACGGCGCGGCGAGCGATCGGGTGGCAGCATCCGGTTCTACGATGGCGCCACGGGCGACCTGGTCTTGTGTATCGACGCCTATGTCTCCTTCAACTCAAACCCGCGTTGGAACGAACTGCCGGACAGCAAGCACGTCGTCTCATGGCAGCCCAAGTTCGTGCCGGACTCGGTCGCTCTCCTGCACCGCCTGCCGGAGGGCGAAATCGAACCGGCGGCATTGATCGCCGCCTTGGAGCAGCCCGGCAACGGTGACCGCTATGCCTGCCACGTCGCCGAGATCGCAGGCGCGCGTTCTCCTGAGCAGGCCATCCTTCATCAATGCCTCGACTACCTCGGCAGCACCAAGGCACGGACCGAGTACTGGTTGCTCGGCGACACGCAAGAGCAGGTGCGCGCGCACTACGACGCGTTTTCCAACCGCGATGCCGTCCTGCGCTTTGCCTGCCTTGACCTCGCTGCGGAGCCGGTACCGAACCTGGACACTGGCCTGCTGCGGCCGCACGCCGCCGAAATTCTCTTGTTCCACGGCGACGCCACGCCGTCGGAGACGCACCAGTGGGACCTGCTGCGACGTTTGGCGGTCCCCGGTGGCTTGGCGCTGGTCGTGCATCCCGACGGCGCGGCGATCGACCCGGGCGCCGGTTGGACCACGGTACGCGCCAGCCGGCATACCACCCTGTTGCAGGCGTCCCAGGCCGTGGATACCTCCGGCCCGGGGCAACTGCCCGGACCCCGCTGGCTACTCGGCGAGCCGGACAGCCTGGCCTCGGAATGGCTGGCGCTCCTCAATACATCCGAGGCGCACGTCATTCCCTACGCGGATCTGGCGGACGACCGTGTCGGCACGCTGCCCGGCTGGCCGCAGGCGGCCGACGTGCAAGCGATCGACTTCTTCTGCGGCAGCGACCCCGACGATCCGACGGGTGAAAAACTGGTGGCGCGCTTGGTCGCCTTCATCAAGGCGCTGATCCCGTTCCGTGTGTCGCAGGCGCGTTGTTTCTGCCGCATGACCGTGGTGACGCGCCGCGCTGCGTTCGAGGTAGCGGAGCCGCGCGCGAGCGCCGTGTGGGGCGCGCTACGCGCCATCAGCCAGGAGGTTGCCGCGGATGTAGGCGCGGAGTCGCAGATTGAATTCCGGCTGGTGGATCTGGATGCCGCCGGCGATCTTGAGACGTTGGCCTGGCTCGGCGCGTGCGACCTGCGGGAGCGCGAACTGGCGGTCCGCCGCAACCGGATCTGGGTGCCGCGGCTGACCGGCATCCGGGAGCGGGGTCCGCTGGTGCCGGTGGGCGAGGAAGCCACCTACCGGCTGACCCTGGAAAATCCCGGACAGATCGGCGGCCTGCAGATGACGACCTGCGAACCCGCATCCCTGGGGCCACATGATGTGGAGATCGACGTGGCAGCCGCGGGGCTCAACTTCCGCGACGTTATGGTCACCCTGGGGTTGCTGCCGTCACTTTCCTATGAACGCTCGGCGCTAGGCCGCACGGTGGGGGTGGAGGCGAGTGGGATTGTACGCCGCACCGGCGCCGCCGTGCGTACCTGCCGCCCCGGAGAAGCCGTGGCTTTTACCCAAGGCGGCTGTATCGCCAATCGCGCCGTGGTCAAAGATTATCTGGTGTTCCGCAAACCCTCCTCCCTCTCCATGGAGGAGGCCGCGTCAGTCCTGTCGGTTTACGTCACCGCCTACTATTCGCTGGTGCATCTCGCGCGCTTGCGGAAAGGCCAGCGCGTGCTGATCCACTCCGCCATGGGTGGCGTCGGCCAAGCGGCGATCGCTCTTGCGAAACACGTGGGAGCGGAGATCTATGCCACGGCGGGCAGCGAGCGCAAACGCGACCAATTGCGGGAGTTGGGCGTCCGGGCGGCTTTTGATTCGCACAGCTTCGACTGGTATGGCGAGTTGATGGTGGCTACCGGCGGCGAAGGGATCGACGTCGTGTTGAATTCCCTGGCCGGACGCCATATCGCCCTCTGTCTGGAGGCGTTGCGTCCGGGCGGCTGGCACTGCGAGATCGGCAAGGTGGACATCTATGCCGACAATGCGCTCAGCCTGTGCGTGTTTCGCAAGAACCTGCGCTTCGCGGCGATCGACGTGGACCGCCTGATGAATGACGACCCGGAACTGGCGCGCGAGCTCTCGCAGACGTGCCTGAACCTGCTGGAGCAGGGTGCCGTACCACCGTTACCGACCACCACCTTCTCCTACCGCGACTATGGCGAGGCGTTGCGACTGATGACCACCGGCCAGCATACAGGGAAACTAGTCCTCAACGCTCCGCCAGCCGCCGGTGCCGACCGGTTTCCGATCATCGACCGGCGGCCGTTTCTCGACCCCGGGGCGACCTATCTGGTCACCGGCGGATTTGGTGGATTCGGCAGGCTCTTGCTGCCCTATCTGGCAGCCATGGGCGCGCGTCATTTCACCCTGATGGACCGCGACCCGCAACGCCGCCGCAGTGCCGGCTGGGTTCGGAAGACCAGTGCATTGTGGTACCTCGCGGAAGAAGTGGACATCGACGTTGTCGCGGGCGACGTCGCGGAGGAGGCGGCCGTACGGGGCTGTGTCGCCGGGTTGCAGCGCCCGCTGAAGGGCGTCTTCCATCTCGCGGGCGTACTGGACGATTGCCTGCTGTCGGACCTGACGACCGAATCGCTGGCCAAGGTGTTCGCACCCAAGGCGCGCGGCGCCCTCAATCTGCATCGCGCAACAGCCAACTGTCCCCTCGACTACTTTGTGCTGTTCTCCTCCATCGCCTCGATCTTGGGCAATCCGGGACAGATCAACTACAGTGCCGCCAACGGGTTCGTAGACGGACTGGCGGCCTTCCGCCGCCGCCAGGGATTGCCCGCACTGTGCTATAACTTGGCCGCGGTTGCCGAAGCCGGCATGGCCGCGCGCAGCCTGCACGTGCTGCGCCTGACCCGGGCGTCGGGTATGCCGCCGGTCAGTGCCGATTTCGCCATGACCAACCTCGATTACGCCATGCGCTCACTGTCCGACCGGGATCACGTCATGACCGCCCTGTTCTTCCGCCCGCCTTGGACGGTCGACTCGCCCGATTACCTGCGTAGCGGACGAGTGCTCAGCAACCCGGACGCCTTCGCGGTCGATACCGGCAGTCAACTCACGTTGGATGCCGTGGTGGAGCAAATCACCGGCAAGGTGGCCGAGCTGTGCGGCCATGACGAGGGCAGTCCGGAGGAACCGTTGTCCAGCTTCGGGCTCACGTCAATCTCGGTCGCCGAGTTGGGAGCGTTCATCAGGATGCAATTCAACTATCAGGTTAGCGCTCTTGAACTGATGACGACGGCCTCCGCTCTGTCTTTGGCCCAGGATATCATCCACGGCAAGAAGGATGTCGAGGAGGATCAAGCCGAGACGGATGCGACCGAACGAGAGGCTGACTCCCTTGCCGGCCAGCAGTGCGTCCGCCGCGCACCATCGGCTTTCGCCAACGCACCCGAAGACCACTTTCCTCAAGGGACGGGTGTTAAACAGGCGCCGTGGAACACCCCCCTGTCCGCTGACTCTTACATGAAAAACTAAGGTAGAACGTCCCCATGCCTCACGCTCTTCTGGTGTATCCCGAATACCCGCCCTCTTATTGGGGGGCGAACTTTGCTCTGGAAATTTTTGGCATAAAGGCAGCCTTCCCGCCTTTGAGTCTGCTCACTGTCGCCGCGATGTTTCCACGAGGATACGATCTCCGCGTCGTGGATATGAATGTGACTTCCTTGGAGGAGGCGGATTTGGAGTGGGCTGATCTGGTGTTGACCTCCTCTATGGTTGTTCAACGAGACTCCCTCCGAACCGTTATCGAGCGGTGCAATCAGGCCGGCGTTCCCGTGGTGGCAGGGGGACCCTATCCCACTTCGTATCACGACGAGATTACAGGAGTGGACTATTTTGTGCTGGATGAGGCCGAGGAAATCTTTCCCGGGTTTCTGCGCGACCTGCAGAACGGCACGGCCAAAGCCATCTACCGGGAGCCGCGCAAACCGGACGTAAGCCTGACACCGGTCCCCCGCTTCGACCTCATCGATCTGAAAGCCTACCACTCGATGTGCGTCCAGTTCTCCCGGGGCTGTCCGTTCGATTGTGAATTCTGCGACATCATCCAGCTCTATGGACGAATCCCCCGGACCAAGTCGCCGGAGCAGATGGTGAACGAGTTCGACGCCTTGTATCGCCTGGGGTGGCGCGGCCCGCTGTTCCTGGTGGACGACAACTTCATCAGCAACAAGCGAGACGCCTTGAAGCTGTTGCCCGTGCTCGCGGAATGGCAGAAGGCGCGCGGGTATCCGTTTGCCCTGTTCACGGAAGCGACGGTGAATCTGGCTCGCATGGAGGGATTGATGGACGTGATGATCGAGGCCGGGTTCAATTCGGTGTTTTTGGGCATTGAAACGCCCAATCCCGAGGCTCTGATCAAGATGAAGAAGGCGCAGAACACCAGCAAGCAGGACGAGGATTACCTGCTCCATTCCGTGCGCAAGATCCAGGAAAAAGGGATGCGCGTCGATGGGGGCTTCATCCTGGGTGCGGATGGTGATGACGATGACGAGCGCGCGTTTGACGCCCAGATCGACTTCATCCGGGAAGCGGGCATTCCCATGGCCATGGCAGGCCTGTTGAATGTGCTGAAGGGGACGGATCTCTATAAACGCCTGAAGAGGGAGAACCGGCTCTTGGATGAGCCAACCGGAACCGGCGGCACAGTCATCGCCAATCTATCCGGCGTCAACGTCAACCTCAACTTCAAGCCGGAAATGGATCCCGAAATCTTGTTTGAGGGCTATCGGCGGGTCATTACGACCCTCTACGACCCGACGCTGGAGAATTACTTCACGCGCTGTCTGACGCTGTTCAAGCATCTCAAGCCAGTCCCGCACCTGCTCAAATCCTCCACCCGGAACGCGCTTTTTGTGGCCATGATGGCTGTGCGCCGCCGGCTTTCCGCCGAGCAAATTCCTGCCTACGGGAGGTTCATCGCCAAAATCTCCAAGGACCATCCCCGTATGCTCCCGGAGGCGATCCACTTGGCCAGTCTGGGCTACCACTTTGAAAAAATCACCCGTCAGCAGATTGCGATCCATGCCTTCCGGAAATTTCTGTCGGCCGAGTTGGAGAGGTTCAAAGAGGCGGTGGCGCATGCCGGCCAGGACGTGGAAGCAATCAAGGAACAGTGGCAAGGGGTATTCGCGCGCGTCCGGGCGCGCTCCAAAGCGATCCCCGAGGATTTTCGCTACCATGGAGACGGCATCGAGCCCGCGTTGGAAAGTTTCCGATTCGCCGTGCATGATCAGGTCGAGCGGCTCACACATGCGGTGAGATAACAAATAACTCTGGATCTATACGCGTAAAGGACAGAAAGCATGACTCAACGCTCCTCCGGCGACACCACGGTGGCCCCGCTTGTCGGCACCCTGCCTCCGCATTGCCGGAGAGACGTTGAGAGCCTGCGCCGATTCGTCCATACGGCGATCAGTCAAGGACCGCCGGCCGGTCCGGTATCGCCGGCTGATTTTCGCGAGGTTTTGCTGACCGGGGCGACCGGTTTCATCGGTCGTTTCCTCCTGCGCGACCTTTTGCAGCAGCGGGATAACCTGATCGTGCACTGTCTCGTTCTGGCAAAGAATGAAGCACACGGATTCGAACGTCTTCGCCATGCCCTGCAGCACGCTGAAGTCTGGGACGAGGAGTTCGCGCCGCGCATTCGCGTGGTGGTCGGCGACATCGGCCAGGCCCGGTTCGGACTGAGCGCCGCGGATTTCGATGATCTCTGTCAGCGGATCGACGCGGTCTATCACCTTGCGGCCGATATCAATCTCGCGACTTCCTACGACACCATACGCAAGTCCAATACGCTCAGCCTGCACAATGTGCTCGAATTGTGTTTGCGCCAACGCTTCAAGTACCTGTTCTATGCTTCGACCATGGCCGTGTTTCCGCAGTATTTCTTTGCCTTCGCCCGCGAATTCAGGCACCAAGGCATCGAGCATCACATGCAGCCGGATCTCGCCAGCATGAAGAAAACGTTTCCGCTCGGTTTGCTTGGCTACCCATGGAGCAAACTGACGTCCGAACAGGTCCTTCTGTTTGCCCAACAAGCCGGCATGCCGTTGGCAATTTTCCGGCTGCCGCAAACCGCTGTATCGACGACGGGACATATCCAACCGAACGATCTGACCATGCAAATTTTCGCCGCGGTGCTCGATTGTGAATCCATGCCGGAAGGGTTCACATTTCGCTCCAACCACGAGGCGGTCGATACGCTGAGTCAAGCCTGTGCGGCCATTTCCCTGAATCCTGAACGACGTTACACCATCTACCACTGCTGCAACCCGAAGCTCGATTACTACGAACTCGAGTTCGCGGATTTCGGGGTGTATTTCCCCAAGATGCCCTACGATTTCTTCAAGCGCGCCTGCCAGGCTCGCGGCGAAAACTCACCGCTGCACGGACGCTGGGCGGTGCTCGATCATTTTGGGAAATACTGGTTCAGCAAGGAAAAGCCGGATGGCGGGCTGCCCATTTGCGACCGGGCCTTCCGCGAGGATTGTCCGCACCCGATCAAGTGGCCGGGCCTGTTGACCAAGCTTAGGCGCTCCTACCAACTGGGTCAGGATAATCAGCAACACTGGCCGTATCCCGCATCGCACGGCCGTCTGGACTTCGACCGCCTGATGGCGCGGGCAGAACACTATGCTGCGGACTACAATGTCTCTTTCGAACAGACCTACCCCACGTGGATGCGCCAGAACCTGCAGCAATTGGTTCAGGCTTTTCACACATCCGATGCCAAGCTCTTGGAGAATAAGATCGTTGATATCGTCTTCGACCTGAGCCGTCACTTGATTATCAACGCTGGGTTTGCCAGCGAAAGGCAGCGGTATCCGGAGATTGAACAGGAGGAGATCGTCAGACCGGTCTTCATTGTCGGGATCAACCGCACCGGAACGACCTACCTGCACCGCATCATGGCCCGCGACCAACGGTTTTGGGCCCTGCGGGGCTACGAGTACACTGCACCACGTCTGTCAAGAGAGGAGTATGCCACGATCGGGTATACCCCGGACGACCCCCGCCGGGCGTGGGTCGAGGATCTGCTCAACTCATCATCGGGTGTCCTCAAACTTTTCGAGGGGGTTCACGATTTCGACGTGGATGAACCGTCGGAGGATTTCCCGATCCTGGGTATGGCCTTTGGATCGTGGACCCTCATCGTTCGATTCCGCATCCCGGAATTCGGACGCTGGCTGGCTGTCGCCGGTTCGCAGCATGTCTACGCTCACCACCGCCGAATCATGCAGAATATCACCTGGCAGCACCGGCAGCGTCAAACTGATCACCAGGCGCAGTGGCTGTTCAAGATGCCCTTTCATCTCATGGAGCTGGAGACCCTCGTCGAGACCTACCCCGATGCCCTTTTCATCCAGACCCATCGCGAACCCACGCAATTCATGGGGTCCTGGAATAGCTTCGTGGAACGAGCGCACTCGCTGGTCTACGAACCACAGCCGCGAGAAACCCTTGGTGCCGAGCAGTTGGCCTTGATGAGCGGCATGATGGATAGAGTCGTGCATTTCCGGGAATCCCATCCCGAACTGGAGCACCGCTGGATGGACGTGAACTATTTCGATCTGATCGAGGACCCGTTTGATGTGGTTCGCCGCATTTACCGGCGCTTCGGCTGGACGCTCGAGCAGGAGGCTCTCGACGCCATGGAAGAGTGGCAATTCCGGCAAGCCGAAAAACGGCGGACCGAGAAACGGCATCGCTACGACCTGAAGGATTATGGCCTCACGCCGGAAGAGGTCAATGCCGCGTTCGCCCGGTATCGGGACTTTCTCACCACCCGTGGCATTCGGACGTCCCGTTCATGATTCGATTCTGCGGATCCCGGTTAAGGCGATTTTCGCTTTTCAACCACCTGATTCGCCCTGAAACTGCCGGCGGAGTCTCTCGACGCGCCTCCGGTTCACGCCGAGGTCATGGATGCCGAACCGCGACGCCGAACGAACGTGGATCACGCGGCCGGTGGTGCAGAGACGGCATTCCAGGTCATCGGTAAACCCGATCCGGGTCCGGCAGGCCGCGTGGAGATAGACTTCCGTCGCCGTGAGGATGGTGGTTCGTTCCATCTTGGATACGAGGTTTTTCAAGCGGGCGAAAGCCAGGAGAGGATCACCCGGCACGATGAACGGCTCGACTCGATGAAGGCGCAGTGCGTCGTCCCGGCTGCACACGCAATTCAACGAAAAACGAGGACAGGGCGGAAGTTGTTCGGACACGAATCGTCCTTCGTGAAAGGCCCGTTGAAATATGCCGTGCGGGAGCCCGGCATGACAACCGGGACAAAAAATCATTATATACAATGCTTGACCTCTAGAATATCAAGTAGTAAACCTTGAATTCCATGTTGAGATTCGCCGAAGAACTGCTGATTCTGCTGATCGACAAAGACCACGGTGATTTTCTGCATATCCCCGAGGCTTCCTTACGATACGCGCTCGCGGGCGCAGTCCTCATGGACTTGGCGCTGGAAGGTCGTATCGACACCGACCCCGAGTCTCTCTTCGTCGTCGACCGCGCGCCGGTCGGCGACAGTCTGCTCGACGCCTCGCTCGCCGAGATCTCCGGCACGGGTGACGTACACGATACCGGGTACTGGTTGAAGCATCTAGCCAGGCCGGCTTTCGCCGACAAGCTCCGTGACCAAGCGATCGAACGCTTGATCGAAAACAAAATTCTGAATCGGGAAGATGGGAACCTGTTGTCGATGGCACGCCACATTGTTCGCGCCCGGAGGTATCCCATGGTGGACGGGAAAGCCGAGCGGGAAGTTGAACTGCGCATCATGGGCGTTCTGTTCAACGACGAGATTCCCAGTCCCCGTGACGTCATGCTGATCTGCCTCGTCGACGCCTGTTACCTGTTCGAACGTCTTCTTTCGCGGTCTGAACGAGAAGAGGTGGCCGCACGGCTCGATCTCATTCGCCATCTCGAACTGATCGGGCGTACGGTCTTCAAGGCGATCCGTGGTACGGGAATTCCGAAACTGGGGCGGGGCGGGGCGGTGGTCGCCGCCAACCCCGAACTGCGGGCTCGGGTGCTGGCCGCTCAACCCCTCGCCGATGGCGGCGGGATTCCCTTGGTCGGGAACGCCCTCAACATGCGAGGCGACATTGCCAGATTTCTCGCCAGGCAGTACCGGACGCTCGGGCCCGTTTTTCGTGTCCGCGCGTTATCGCTCGCCTTTACGGTTCTCGCCGGACTCGACGCCAACAAGCTCTTCCAGCGGGAGGGCCGGACCTATTTTCGCTCGCTTCTGGCGTTCGAGGGCATGGCGAGAGCATTCGGCGCCCACCGGCTGATTCTGAACATGGACGGCGACGATCATTTCCAGTTGCGGCGCGCGTTGAAGGAGGGCTATTCGCGCAGCTACGCCCTGAAACGCATGGCGCAGGTCTACGACATCGCCTGCGGCATCGTCGACGGGTGGCCGACCGAACGGCCATTCACCGTTGTTCCCGCCGTGCAGCGCATCGTCGGTGAGCAGGTCGGCCAGCTGTGTACCGGTGTCTCGCCGGAGGCCTACATCGAAGACCTCGTGTACTATCTCGAGCAGGCGCTGGCCGTGCATGCCATGCACCGGCGCCCGAAGGTGATGATGAAGACCCCGCGCATGCGACGGGCTCGCAAACGGATTGAAGCGCTGGTGCGGTCAGTCCTCGAGGCCCATGCGCCGGAAAACCGGGCTGGAAAGGAGCCGGACCTGATCGACGACGTGCTGGAATTTCACAGGCTCAATCCGCAACTGCTGCCCGAGCAGGATCTTCTTTCCACCTGCATCGGACCGTTTGTGGCCGGGCTCCATACCGCGGCCAGCGTCATCGCATTCATGCTCTACTCGGTGCTCAAGCACCCTGAATGTCTGTCCCGAATTCGACCCGAGATCGATGAATTGTTTGCGAACGGTGGCCCGACCGCTGAGAAGATCCGAGCCATGGACGTGACCCACCGCGTTGCGCTGGAGACCTTGCGATTATACCCGGTGGCCCCCGTCGCCATCAGGCAAGCGGTCAACACCTTCGAGTTCGGCGGATACACCATCCCGGCAGGCACGAACGTCCTGGTCGCCACCACGGTCCCGCACTACTGTGCGGAATATTATCCGAACCCGGAACAGTTCGACATCGACCGCTACACGCCGGAGCGCGCCGAACACCGTACCTTCGGCGTGTACACCCCCTTCGGCCTGGGCACTCACCGCTGCCTCGGCGATGGCTTCGCGGAAATGCTGATGATCATGACGCTCGCCACAATTCTCCACCGCGTCGACGTTGCCATGGACCCGCCCGGCTACGAGATGAAGACCACATACTTCGCGTTGGCGGCCCCTGACTCCAACTTCAAAATCAGGGTCCTCAGACGGCGGGGATAGAAGGAGGCCAGCCTTGCCCAAGTCACAGAAACCACCACCGCACCTCGCCGCCACCGCCTCGCTCGGTGTCTGGCTACGCCTGATCCGGGAGAACGGGGGCGTGGCTCGACCCTATTGGGGAAAGCTGGCGAGAGTGCTGATGACGAGTGCCGCTCTGTCACCGTTACGGGCCTTCGAGCGGCTGTGCTTCAACCGCCGGGTGTCACGAACGAAGATCCATCCCTCGCCGGTGTACGTTCACGGCTTTGCGCGCACGGGGACCACGCACCTGCATAACCTGCTCGCGCACGATCCCGGTTTCGGGTTCGTGACCACCTTTCAGGCGTTCGCTTCGCCGATGTTCCTGACCACCCGGGGGTGGCTGGAGTCCTTGATTGCGAAGACGCTCCCGAAAACGCGACCGATGGACAACGTGGCGGTCTCCATCTCGCTGCCGCAGGAGGAGGAGATTGCGCTCGCGTGCCTCTCGCACCTGTCGCCCGTTCACCAAGTCTCGTTTCCGAACCGCATGGAGGAGTTCGCGGACCGATTCGGATCGATGCGGTTGACCCCGGAGGAGATGGCGGAGTGGGAGCGCGCGTATCTGCTGGTACTGCGCCAGGCGACGCTGGCAGCGGACGGGCGGAGGCTGGTGTTGAAGAGCCCGGCGAATCTGGGGCGCACGGCGCTTCTGCGCCGTCTGTTTCCCGAGGCGAAGTTCATCTTCATCATGCGCAACCCGTACGTCATGTACATGTCGAATCTGCAGCTCTACCGGAGTCTGCTGCCGGCATACCAGGTGGCGGACTGCGACTGGGAGTCCGTGACCGCGGCCGTGCGGAGCAACTTCACCATGATGATGCGGCGGTACATGCAGGACCGCGAGTCCATTCCAAAGGGCAACCTGGTCGAGGTGAAGTTCGAGGACCTCGAACGTGATCCGCTGGTGGAACTCGAGCGCATCTATCGTGAACTGGAGCTTCCCGGGTGGGAGCAGCAGGCCCGGGCGTCTATTGCCGCGTATGTGGCAACGCTCTCCGGCTACCGAAAGAACCAGTACCGGATCGATCCGGCCATCGTCGACGTTGTCGACAGGGACTGGGGTTTTGCGGTAAAAGAGTGGGGATATGGGCCTCCGGAAACCGATGATCGACCAGGGGAAGTCACATGAGCGCCGGCACGGATGGCGAACGCGTCGTGCCGGTTCAGCAGAGCGGCCAGAATGAGCGCCCCATGACGAATCAGCAGGGTCCCAGCCATCTCGACGAGCTTGAATCGGAATCCATCCACATCATGCGTGAGGTGGCGGTTTCGTTCGCCAAGCCGGTCATGCTGTACTCGATCGGCAAGGATAGTTCGGTCATGCTGCGCCTGGCGCAAAAGGCCTTTTATCCTGGAACGCCGCCGTTTCCCCTGCTGCACGTGGATACGACCTGGAAGTTTCCGGAGATGTATGACTTCCGCGACCGCATGGCGCGCGAGACCGGCCTGGAACTCATCGTCCACGTCAACGAGGAGGGGCGCGCACAGGGTATCGGTCCGTTCACTCATGGGTCGGCGCTGCATACGGACGTGATGAAGACCCAGGCGTTGAAGCAGGCGATCGAGCAATACGGCTTCGACGCGGCGCTCGCCGGGGCGCGGCGCGACGAAGAAGCGTCGCGCGCCAAGGAACGGGTCTTCTCCCTGCGTACGCGGGCCCATCGCTGGGACCCCAAGAACCAACGCCCCGAACTCTGGCGCCTGTACAACGCTCACGTCAGTCACGGCGAGACCATGCGCGTCTTTCCGCTCTCGAACTGGACCGAATTGGACGTCTGGAACTATATCGACAGGGAGAAGATTCCCGTGGTGCCGCTCTATTTTTCCGCCCCGCGACCGGTGGTACGCCGGGATGGGGTCCTGATCATGGTGGCGGACCGGCGCATGAAGCTGGAACCCGGCGAAGAGCCGGAGACGAAACGGGTGCGGTTCCGCACCCTGGGGTGCTATCCGCTGACCGGGGGCATCGAATCCGGTGCGGACAGCGTGCCGGCAATCATCGGCGAAATGCTCTCCGCCACGGAATCCGAGCGGCAGGGTCGCGTGATCGACCGGGACGGGGCGGGGTCCATGGAACGCAAGAAGCAGGAAGGCTACTTCTGATGAGCCCAATGACACCGTCTCAGGAATTCCGCGCCTACGTCAATGCCCGGGAGACACGGGACGTGTTGCGCTTCATCACCTGCGGCAGCGTGGACGACGGCAAATCCACGCTGATCGGCCGCCTGCTCTACGAATCCAAACTCGTCTTCCAGGATCAACTGGACCGGGTGGAAGCCGACAGCAAGCGGCACGGCACCCAAGGCGGGGCGCTGGATCTGGCCCTGCTGGTCGATGGTCTCCAGGCGGAACGCGAGCAGGGCATCACGATCGACGTGGCGTATCGCACGTTCTCGACCGGCAAGCGCTCCTTCATCGTTGCGGACACGCCGGGGCACGAGCAGTACACGCGGAACATGGCGACCGGCGCATCGACCGCCGATCTCGCCATCGTCCTTATCGACGCCAGCAAGGGCGTGATGTCGCAGACCCGCCGCCATACCACGATCCTTGCGCTCCTCGGCATTCGTCACGTGATCCTGGCGGTCAACAAGATGGATCTCGTGGGGTGGTCCCGAACCGTCCACGAGGGGATTACGGGGGTCTATTGTGCCTTTGCGGAACAACTCGGCGTCACGGACGTCACGAGCATTCCGGTGTCGGCCCTGACCGGCGACAACGTGATCAAGCCGTCCGTTGAGATGAACTGGTATCACGGACCGACGCTCCTCCAGGCCCTTGAAGCCGCCGACGTGGCAACCGGCCGCGAGCAAGCACCTTTTCGTATGCCCGTGCAGTGGGTCAACCGGCCCGATGCCGGGTTCCGCGGGTTCGCCGGCACCATCGCGTCGGGTCTCGTGCGTCCCGGCGATCCTGTCCTGATCTGTCCGGCCCAAAAGCCGTCGACCGTGAGTCGCATCGTGACCGCGGACGGCGATCTCGCGTGCGCGCGACCGGGCCAGGCCGTGACGCTCACGCTGGCCGACGACGTCGACGTGAGCCGGGGCGACGTCATCGCGTCGCCCACGAAGCCACCGGGCCAGAGCGACCAGTTCGCCTGTCACGTGATCTGGATGCACGAGAACGCGTTGCTGCCCAAGCGCCCCTATCTGTTGAAGATCGGGACGCACGTGGCGGGAGCCCAGATCACGGCTCTCAAATATAAACTCAACGTCGAAAGCCTGGAACGTGTGGCCGCCAAGACGCTTGAACTCAACGACATCGCCTACTGCAACATCAGTCTTGACCGGCAGATCGCCTTCGACCCCTACCGGGAACTCAGGGAAACGGGCGGCTTTATCCTGATCGATCGCTACACCCATGCCACGGTGGGGGCCGGTATGATCGATTTCGCCCTGCGGCGCGCGTCCAACCTGACCCGTCACACGTTCACGGTGAACAAACCGGCGCGCTCGGCGCAGAAGAACCAAAAAGCCTGCGTCCTGTGGCTTACCGGCCTGTCCGGAGCTGGAAAATCCACGACGGCCAATGCCGTGGAGCAACGCCTGCACGCCATGGGCCGGCACAGCTACGTCCTGGACGGCGACAACCTGCGCCACGGCCTGACCAAGGATCTGGGTTTTACCCAGGTCGACCGCGTCGAGAACGTGCGGCGGATTGCGGAAGTTGCCAAGCTGTTCGTGGATGCCGGCCTGATCGTGCTCGTTTCGGTGATCTCGCCCTTTCGGGATGAACGCCAAATGGCCCGCCAGATGATGGAGGAAGGCGAGTTCATTGAGATTTTTGTGGATGCGCCGTTGGAGGTCTGTGAGCGCCGCGACCCCAAGGGGCTCTACCGGAAGGCCCGGACCGGCGAGATCAAGAACTTCACCGGCATTGACAGTCCCTATGAGCCGCCCGAGAATCCCGACGTCGTGTTGAAGGCCGGCGAGCGAAACGTGGAAGAACTTGTGGATCAGGTCATCGCCTACCTGGGATTGACGGCCGCCCCTCCGGAGTCATAGGCGCGACTCTTTCAGCACACGTGTTTGTCCTCACGGCCGTGGCCTTCCATCTTCAGGACGTGTCCCCATCGCCTCGAATGCCAAAGGGAGGGATGCGCGATCTTGCGTCACAACCCCCGGTATGGCAGTATGACGGTCTTGGTCTGTCATGAGCTCACTTCCTGAATTTGTCGGTACGGTTCACATTTTTTTCGGGCCCTATCGGGGCAACCCGATCGGGTTGTATCTCCGAAAAGAGGACGACTCCTGTTCCATCGCTCCGACCGTGTATCCGTGGAACCGGTTTGTGGGCGTAGGTGAAACCGCAAACAAGGCGGCAGCGGATTTCGATGCCAAATGGAAAGAAGGGGCGTTAGCCGCGGACATGTACTCCGGGCCCCATTGGGAAGGGGGGATTAAGCCGGAAAAACCCAAACCGCCTCCGAAACCGGCGGTGCCCAAACCGGAAACGGCAACACCCCAAACTGAATCGAGCCGGGTTGCGGCTCCTCCTCAGACCGCCTCACCCGAACCCTCCGACTCCGCCCCGCCCCCGGATGCTCCTGCTCCGTCAGCGCAGACATCGGAACAGGACCAACCCTGACCGTCTTTTCTTTAAAAAACCTCATTCCCTTCGCTTCTGCCCGCCGGCAAATGTCCTGGCGGCCCGGACCAACGCCGTAAAGAGACGCCGTTCGACGGGGTCCCGCTCGTAGAGGAATTCCGGATGCCATTGGACTCCCAGGATAAATGCGCGGCCAGGGGCTTCGATGGCTTCAATCACGCCGTCAGGGGCGACGGCGGTCTGCGCCAGGTTCGGGGCCACGTTCTTGATTGATTGATGGTGGGAACTGTTCACGTCCATGCGCGCTTTTCCGGCAATGCGCCGCAACAGGGACCCCGGCGCAATCTGTACGGAGTGCGAGGTCTTGGTCGCCGAATGGGAGGGAAGATGGTTGATGGAGGTCTTGAGTTGCGCCGCGATGTCCTGGTACAGCGTGCCGCCCAAGGCAACGTTGATGGATTGCATGCCGCCGCAAATCCCCAACGTGGGCACGTCGGCCCGGTACGCCGCTTTGGTGATCCCCAGTTCCATGGTCGCCCGCTCGCGACTCATGCGGGTAAATTTGTGCCGTTGCCGTTCCCCGTATAATTCAGGCGCCAGGTCGGACCCGCTTCCCGTGATGAGGAGCCCGTGCACGTGGGCCACCACCTGACGCCAGGCGGCTCCATTCGACAACAGGGGCAACACCACGGGAATGCCCCCGGCGTCTTCAATGGCCTTCATGTAGCGGGCGCGCAGAAAATAGGTCGGCTCTTTGCCGCCCATGTCCTTGCGGTCGCCGGCATTAAAATCCGGTGTCACCCCAATGATCGGTTTGTTCATGGCGCTTGTTCTTCCCCCACGGGAGGAATATCCAATTCGGCGAACAGGTTTTCCTTGAGCGCGTCCCCGTCCTGGCGCAGGGCCTGCTGAAGTTCCTCGGAAAGCTCCTCGTGCGAAAGCAGGGTCGTTTCCTGGCGAAGGCCTTCATCGAGCGCGAGCTGCAATTTGGCCTGACACAGGTATTGGAGCAAGAGGTCCTGGCCTCGTTGAACATATTCGTCATGGTCCTCCGGTGGAAGATGGCGCAGGGAGTTCCGTAACCAGGACTCGAATTGCAGGAGGTGCTTGAAACGGGAAACGTCGGATTGCGCCATCTCCACCACGAGTTGGATGCCTCCTTTCCAACTCCGCTTTTTGACGTTGAATACGCAATACAGAATATCGGCACGGGTTTCATGAACCTCGGGTCCGAAAAACAACGTGGTTCGATACCGTGGAATTTGGGGAGAGGATGAGGTCGTCATCATTGGCGATTTTACCATGTGCTTCACTCAATACAAGGGACACCCCTGACGTCCACGTGGAGACCCCCTGCAAATTTTTCCTGATGGGTGAGCAGGTTGACACGCTCCATCCTGGTCTTTACAGTAAATTGACGGAATACGTGGGCGTTTCTTTTCTGAAGGATACACGATGTTCGGAACCTTGGGCTTTTCAGAACTGATCATCATTCTGGTCATTGTCCTGATCATTTTTGGAGCGGGGCGGCTTCCTCAAATCGGCGAGGGCGTTGGGAAGGCCCTGAAGGGGTTCAAAAAGGAAGTCAATGAGGTTCCTCCTCCCGTAGAAGAACAGGAGCCACATTCTCAGGCTGCCTTGCCCGAGCCTGCCCCGGAGGCTGCGGCTCAGCCCGGCGCGGTTCAGGGAGCGCCCGTAACGGAGCCTGCGCCTCAACCCGTCACCCAGCAAGCTCATCAGCCCGGTCCCGAGCGGACGCCGGGGACGTTAGCGGCGCAGGTGTACAGCGGTTTCAGTCCCGAAACGGTTCAACCGGCGTCTCAACCCGTTGCCGAGGCGGAGCCGGATGCCGCCTATCAAGAGCAGTTTGAACCGGTGACCATGGAGCAGCGTGCCACAAATGCCGTGCCTCGTCCTCTGGCGCAGTATCCACCGGTGCCTCCTTCGGCCGCGACCACGCAAACCGGAAAACGGCCGGCGGCCATTGTGAATAGGAAGGCCGTGGAACGTGTGCAGGCACAACGTGCCGCGATGCAGGCCAAAGCTGCGAAGCCCCCCGCCGCCGCTCCCGCCGGTGACGACCTGCAATCGCTGGGCGAAGGGTTGGGGAGTACCCTCCGAACCTTCCGCGAAGCCACGGCGGACGTGCGAAATGCGATTGATCCGGAGATGCGAACCATTCAAGCAGAACTGGAATCGGCGCAAAAAGAGGTTGAACAGTCCATTGAAGCGGCCAAACAACCTCCGGTCCCCAAAGATCCCCCGCCCCCTGCGTAACGGGACGGTGAAAAAGCACGTCCTGAGTTGGGTCGAAAGGCTTCCCCTGCACAACGGCTTTTTTCTCCCGGCATTTTTTCTCATCGCCGTCTCCTTGAGTGCCGGGTGCCAGGCGGAAGCTCCTGTTGGAGACCCGCAACACGTCACCTCCCGTCTGGCCACCCTGCTCCTGGAAGACCCCTCCGAGGAGGTTCGACGAACCGCCGCGCTTTCTCTCGGGAAAATCGGGCATGTCACTGCCGCCACGGCCTTGGTTCAGGCGTTATCCGATCCTGATTCTGACGTGCGTGCATATAGTGCTTGGGCCTTGGGACAGATCGGGGAGGACGTAAACGACGAGGCAGCCGTCCGCCTCGCAGGAACGTTGGCTGACCGTGACCGTTCCGTCAAACGGGCCGCCTCGCAGGCATTGGGGAAAATCGGCCCTCGTCAACACGTCATTGCCATCCTCACCCAAGTGGTCGCCGCCGGAGAGGCCGGCAGCCGCCGTGCTGCGGTTGACGCGCTTGCTCAGCTTGAAGCCAGGAGTGCCTATCCGGTGTTGCGGGAAGCCCTGCTCGATCAGGACCCGGCCGTACGACAGGGGGCCCTGGCGGCGTTGGGGGAGTTGGGGGACCGACGGATTCTCCCTGATTTTCGGGAACGGCTCCTGTTCGATACCGATCCGGGGGTGCGGACCGAAGCCGCCTATCGATTGGGAAAGTTGGGCGATCACCAGGAACTGCAAGCCCTTGAGGAGGCAGCGCATGACGATCCTTCCCCGGTTGTTCGTGTGTGGGCCGACCGGGCAAAGGCCGGCATTGGTCCCGGTCCGGCAGGTGGGGAGGACGACGCGGAAGAGTGACGGGAACGCCGCCTCGCAGGACCGGCTATTCGACCTTCGTGTCCACGAGAAGTCCGATGGCCCGGCGAACAGGCTCACGGCCGCCCAGCAGCACCACGATGTCCCCGGCTTCGAGCACGGTTTTGCCGGAGGGGTTGGATTCCGTGATCCCGTCGCGCATGAAGGCGATCACGGACGCGCCGGTTCGCGGCCTGATGGCCAAGTCGTGGAGCGAGTGCCCCAGCGCGGGTGAATCCTCATCAATGCGGCAGGTTTCCACTTCCGCGTCTTCCAGCGTGCCGGACCGGAGATGGTGCGCCAGTTCGGGCAGTTCGCCCCGGCGGAGCAGCGCATAGCCTTCCCGCCGGATTTGTTCGGCCTTCCCCAGGATGACGTTGTTGGGAATGTGAAACGACTGGAGCACCAGGGTTGAGATTTCAATCGACGTTTCAAATTCTTCCGGAATGATTTCACTCGCTCCAAGTTTGTGCAGTTCTTCGAGTTCTTTGAGATAGCGGGTCCGGACGATGATGTGAATCGACGGGTTCAAACTTTTGGCAAGCTGGACGATGCGGCGTGCCCCGAAGGGGTCGGACGTAGCCACCACAAGGACTTTGGCGTTTTCGATTTGAACCTGGTGCAGCACCGTCGGATTGGTCGCGTCGCCGTATTGAATGGGAACCCCTGTTCCGATTTCCAATTGCACCACCTCTCCCCGGATATCCAGAACGACGTACGGTATCTCGAACTCTCGAAGAACGCGCGCGAGACTGCGGCCGTTCAAACCGTATCCCACAATGATCACGTGATCCCTGAGTTTGAATTGGGCCGTTTCCGCGCGGAGCGACACGCGCCCGGGCAACCATTGGTGCAACCGCTGCACGGCTTCCGTCCGCCGCGCGATCCTGGGTGCCCATTGGATCAGGAATGGCGTGATGATCATGGTGAGGACCGAGACGGCGAGAAAGATGTTGTAGGTTTCAGGGTGGAGAATCCCTGCCGTAAGCCCTTCTCCGGCGAGGATAAAAGCGAATTCGCCGACTTGGGCCAGGGCCACCCCGGCCAGGATCGCCGGCCGGAGCGGTGCCCCGACCGCCAGCACCGCCGCGGCTCCCGTCACGAATTTACCGATGACCACGGCGCCGACGATGGCCATGATGAGTAGGGGATATTCCAGAATCACGCGCGTATCCATGAGCATGCCGATCGAGACGAAAAACAGGCTGTTGAAGCTGTCGCGAAAGGGGAGGACCTCGGCCAGGGCCTGGTGGCTGTATTCGGATTCGGAGATGACCAGTCCGGCGATAAAGGCGCCGAGGGCGATGGATAACCCGAACAGGGAGGTCATCCACGCCGTTCCCATGCAGAGGACCACGATGGTCAGGAGAAAGAGTTCCCGGCTTTTTGCCCGAACGATGTGTTCCAGGAGTTTGGGAACAAACACCCTGGCGGCCAGCACGATCAGGAATACCAACGTGAGTGATTGCCCGAGGGCCAACAGGATGCGCCCCATGCCTTCCGACCCGTGGGTGGTGCCCAAAAACGGCGTCATGAGCATCATGGGCACGATGGCCAGGTCCTGAAATATCAGGATGCCGATCGTGGATCGACCATGGAGGCTGTCGCTTTCCCCCCGTTCCGCCAAGGCTTTCAGGACGATCGCCGTGCTGCTCAGGGTGACCAGAAAGCCCCAGAAGATTGCGGAATTCACGTCGATGTCCAACAGGTACGCGCCGACGACGAAAAAGAGCAGGACACTGAACATCTGGGCCGGCCCTCCCACCAAGAACAAGTTCTTGGAGGCCTTCAACCGCGCCAACGAAAATTCCAGGCCGATGGTGAACAGCAGCAGCATCACTCCGATCTCGGCCAGCACGTGCACCTGTTCCAGGTCGGAAATGAGGTTGAGCCCATGGGGCCCGACGAGCGCCCCGACGACCAGGAACCCCGCAATCGACGGCAACTGGAGTTTTTGAAAGAGAAAGACCACCGCGATGGACACGGAGAAAATGATGATGACGTCCCTGAGTGCGCTGAATTCATCCATCTTGCAGTCTCCGGGAAACGGAGGAAAGGAATGGCATCGTGATCCTTTCGCGTTGACCAACGTCAGGCGGATCCGAAAACGCTGCTGGGTTCGTCGAACGAGCCGGTTGCGTCCGGAACAGCGGACTTACGAGCACAAGTCTTGGAAAAGCCAGGGAGCGTCCTGTTTTCGTCTGGCTTCGTAGTCCGCAATATCCTGTTCGCGCCGGAGGGTCAACCCGATGGAGTCCAACCCTTGCAGCAGGCATTGTTTTCGAAACGGATCAATGGAAAATTGAAACGAGGATTTCTGGGGCGTGGAGACCGTTTGCGCAGCCAGGTCGATGGTCAGTTCCAACCGGTCACCGGCTGACACGTGGTCGAAAAGCCGTTGAATCTCCTGGGCGTCCAGCACGACGGGCAGAATGCTGTTTTGAAAGCAGTTGTTATAAAATATTTCGGCAAAGCTCGGAGCCAGAATGGCACGAATGCCGTAATCCAGCAAGGCCCAGGGCGCGTGTTCCCTGGAAGACCCACACCCGAAATTGTCGCGGGTGAGCAGAATGGAGGCCTCGGCGTACTGCGGGTGGTTCATGAAAAAATCCGGGTCCGGGGACCCGTCGGCGAGCTTGCGCCAATCGGCAAAGAGCCCCTCTTTCAATCCCGTCCGGTGAATCGTTTTGAGATATTGCTTGGGGATGATCTGGTCGGTATCAACGTCCACGCGGTCCAGCGGAGCGACTCGTCCGGTATGGGTCGTAAAGGGTTCCATGGCAAGGTTTCCGGGTCAGGCCCAATGACGGATATCGACAAAATGGCCGGTCACGGCTGCCGCCGCGGCCATGGCCGGTGACACCAAGTGGGTTCGTCCGCCTTTGCCCTGACGGCCTTCGAAGTTTCGGTTGCTCGTTGACGCACATCGCTCACCGGGTTGCAGCACGTCGGCGTTCATGGCCAGACACATACTGCAGCCGGACTCCCGCCATTCGGCGCCGGCCGCGCGAAAGACCGCATCCAATCCTTCCTCTTCCGCTTGTTTCTTGACCAAACCGGATCCCGGCACAACCATCGCCTGTACGCTCGAGGCCACTTTCCTTCCTTTAAAATAGGAGGCGGCCAAACGTAAATCTTCAATCCGCGAATTCGTGCACGAGCCGATGAACACCCGGTCGATGGGGATCTCCACAATCGGGGTGCCGGGCGTGAGGGCCATGTAGTCGAGCGCTCGTGCCGTTGCGTCCCGTGTCTCCACGTCGGCAAAGGACCGCGGGTCCGGGATCACGCCGTCCACCCCGGCCACCATGCCCGGATTCGTTCCCCAGGTCACTTGCGGGGCGATGTCTTCTCCCTGGAGCGTGACAACGCGATCATACGTGGCCCCGGGGTCCGTGTGCAGCGCTTCCCAATCCCGGACCGCCGTGGACCAGAGTGAGGCGGAGGGAGCCATGGGACGGTCCTTGATATAGGCGAACGTGGCCTCGTCCGGAGCAATCATTCCGGCACGGGCTCCTCCTTCGATCGACATGTTGCAGAGGGTCATGCGGCCTTCCATCGACAAGGATCGCACCGCCTCACCCGTGTATTCCACCACGTACCCGGTTCCTCCGGCGGTGCCGATGGTGCCGATGATGGCCAGGATCACGTCTTTGGCCGAACAATGGGGCGAGACGCGGCCGTCGACCCGGATTTCCATGGTCTGCGGTCGTTTCTGGATGAGACATTGGGTGGCCAGCACGTGTTCGACTTCACTGGTTCCGATGCCGAATGCCAACGCCCCGAATGCCCCATGGGTCGAGGTATGCGAATCCCCACAGACAATCGTCATCCCAGGCAACGTCAGCCCCTGCTCCGGACCGATGACGTGCACGATCCCCTGACGCACGTCGTGCATGGAGAACAGCGTAATGCCGAAGTCGGCGCAATGTTGTTCGAGCGTGTCAATTTGGATGCGACTCAAGGGATCTGCAATTCCCACGCTCCGGTCCGTGGTCGGCACATTATGGTCCGGTACCGCAAGCGTCGCCCCTGGCCGGCGAGGGCGGCGTCCGGCAAGCTTGAGTCCTTCAAAGGCTTGTGGAGAGGTCACTTCATGGACCAGGTGGCGGTCGATATACAAGAGCGTCGTGCCGTCCGGCTCCTCGGACACCACGTGCGGACTCCATATTTTGTCGAAAAGCGTTTGTGTTGCCATCATCCGGCTCTCTATTCGTAGGCAGTCAATATGGCGTATTGAAGCCGTGGCGTGCAACCCTCCGGGCGGGGTGGCGGCTCACCTCTTTCGTTGTCCTGTTTCACCATGGACTTGGTTATCCATCTTCGCTACAATTTCCGCTTCAATTCCAATCCGGGCACCCAACAGAGTGAATGCATTCCGTGTGGAGTTCGGCGCGGCACACGAGATATATCAAGCATGCTTGAAGAAGCCTTACTGTCCATCGGTCTGGTGATCGTCGTCGCCAAGTTGACCGAGGGCCTTCTCCGGCATTTCCGGCTGAACTCCATTGTGGCGTATACAGCCACGGGAATCCTGCTGGGACCGGTTGCCGGAATCGTCGAGCCCACCGGTGAAATGCAGATCCTGCTGGGCATCGGCATTTTCCTCTTCTTCTTCCTCATCGGCCTGGATGAGCTCGATATTTCCGGCTTTATCGCCGCCATCCGTGGCCGGTTTTTCGCCACCGCGATCATCTCGGTCCTCCTCTCCCTGCTCGTCGCGCTGACCGTGACTTCCGATATACTCTACGACTTCGGGCTGGGCCTCACGTTCACCGGTTCGCTGGCCCTTGCGGGGATTCTTTCTTTGACCAGCTTGGGCGTGGTCGCCAAGGTCCTGGTCGACGAAGGGTGCCTCAAGCAACCCATCGGCATCCAAATTTTCACCACCGCGCTCATTGCCGAGTTGCTGACCCTGTTGTTGGTGGGATTCACCATCGGCGAGTACGTGTACCGCTTGAGCTGGGAAAGTCTCCTCGTCCTGCCGGTGAAGATTGCCGTCTTTACGGTGGTGACGTGGGTGTTGGCCAGCCGGGTGCTTCCGCCCCTGATCGTCCTGCTGAAGCGTTTCCTGCACGTGCCGCAACTCTCCTTCGGACTGATTTTGGGCGTGCTGTTCCTGACGGTCGTCGGCGCCGAGCATATGGGGCTCCACGGCTCCCTGGGAGCGCTCCTGTTCGGGGCTGCCTTGTCGAAACTCCCGTACCACGTACGCCGGGACGTCGTGCCCGGTATGAGAGGCACCGCCGAGGGGCTGTTCGTGCCTCTCTTTTTCGCTTCGGCGGGGCTCCACCTCAGTTTGGCCTTCACGGAGTTACCGGTGTGGACCATCGCGGCATTGGTGGTCATTCCCTTGGTTGGAAAATTCTCCGCAGCCTATATCGGCGCCTCCGTGGCCCGTTTGACCATGCCCTTTACTCTGGCCACCGGGCTGATGGCCAAAGGCGTTGCGGAAATGGCGCTTCTGCTGGTGCTTCTCGAGATCGAGATGATCGGACACGACGTTTTCTCGTTGCTTGTGCTCATCATGCTCGCCTACATCCTGTTCACGCCGTTGGCCATCCGCGCCGTCGTCCACCGTGTGAAACCGCTGGAACAGCTCACGCTGTCCGAATCGCTCCCGCCGTCACTGGCCCGCTTTGTACTGGACGACATCACGGTTGGGGACATCCTCGACCGGACCCGCACCTATCCCGATCCATCAATGTCGGTGCGGGCATTTGCCGACCAGTGGATTATTCCCCATCAGCAAGACTATGCCGTGGTGGATCATGGCGAGCTTTCCGGGATTGTCTCGTTGAGTATGCTGCGATACCTGCCCAAGGGGGCATGGTCCCACACGCCGTTGCGCAAACTTGCGCGCCCGAGGGCCTTGGAGACTTGGCCCGATGCGGCGGTGGAAGATGCGCTCCAGCACATGATTGAACACTCACTGACGGTGCTACCGGTGCGGGAACGGGGGTCCCGGAAGTTTCTGGGCGTGATCACCAGCCGGCAGATCCTGGAACTCATTACCCGAGACGCCACCGGTGGGTATTAACCCCCCCCCATTCGGCTCGTTAAGAGATTATTGACAATTCTCCGAAAATCAGAAACAATGCAATCTATGGAATTGGAGGGATAAGGGCGATTTCAATTACCTCTGGATAGTAGGATACAATGTCCGCCATGGATGAAAAAATGGATAGAGAGACAGGTCCTGAGGAGGACGTGGAGTCCGAGCCCTTGGACTTGGACGAGTTGGAAAAAATCGCTGGGGGCACGGGTCCGAATATGTCGCCTTCTTACGCGCCGGATGGCACGATTTTACCGCAACATTAAGTTTGTTTGCCCTGAAGCCCCTGTCGGCGAAAACCGTCTATCTCTGAGTCCTGCTGTCCCATCATTGTCTTCGCCTGCCATTTCCATTATATTTCTCAGTCAAAATCAAAACCTCTGCCCGAGTGTTTGTCCCCGGCTGTGCGGTTTTTTCAAAACAGGCTTGTATAGATGGACGAAAAAAATGATATACGAAGTGTCCCCCCATCAGCCTATGTCGAAGGGTATGCGAAAGCCCGCCTCCTTGATGAAGTCGCGGCCGACAACTATATTCGGCATACCACCATAGGCGACCCTGTGCTTGATCCGGTGATGGAGGAACTTTCCTCGTTGCCGCCTGCCGACCTGCACCGGTTCATCGAGGCGGGGATAGAGGAGAAGGGAAGAGACCTCCATGACGCGCCGCAGGGCCTGCGCGATTTCTTCAACAATCCGGAAGAGCCCCCCTGGCTTGACCGCCAAGCTTTTCGTCCGGGCATCTTGGTCTTCAACGAATACGTCCAACTCATGCTGGTCGCCTTCGTGACGGGGGTGCTGGTGGAAGGCTTCTCGACGCTGATCGCCAAGTCTTTCAATATTACCAAGCGGGTCGCGTCGAGCGACAGGCGCCTCAAGCAGAACAACCGTCAACTGATGGAAATCTTTTACCCCGGTGGGTTGCAGAGAGACGGCGACGGCTGGAAGCTCTCCACGCGCGTGCGCTTCGTTCATGCTCGTATCAGGAGCCTGTTGGCGAAATCCGACGATTGGAATCATGACGCGTGGGGCACGCCGCTGAGCGCGGCGCACTTGGGGTTTGCCATCTCCGTCTTTTCCAAGCGCCTGTTGGATTATTCGGCGTTGGTGGGCGCGCGTTTCAGCGATGAAGAAAAAGAAAGCGTGCTGGCCGTGTGGCGCTACACCGGCTATCTCATGGGGATCCCTGAAACCATCCTCTATACCGACGGCGCGGAGGCGGACAAGATCTACCGAATCGGGTATCTGTGCGAGCCACCGCCGGATGCCGATTCAATAACCATGGCGAATGCCTTGATCCAGTCCATTCCGGTCGTCGCGGGAGTCGCGGATCCGGTTGAAAAGCAAAAAGTGATCACGTTGGCCTACCGCCTGTCACGCGCACTCCTTGGGAACACACTCGCCGATCAGTTCCAGTATCCCAAAGGCTTGAACATAGGCACCCTGTTTCTCTTCCGGAGCAAACAGCGCATGCAACGATGGTTCAAACAATGGTTCATGAAGGGTGGAATCCGATCGGAAAATTTTTCTCAACTTCTCCAAATCTCGATGTATGACGAGGGGGGAGTGAGTTATAAGATGCCCAACCACACCTACAACTCAAAATCGAGCCCCTGGTAAGCCATGTTCATGATCAAGCAAAAGCTTGGACAGGGTGCGTCCGGTCTTGCTCTCAGCCGGTGATGGTCGTTGCAGATGACGCTGTTGGACCGATACATCGCCGCTATTCTGCGCTTCCGGTGGCCGGTCGTGGTGCTCGCGACGCTGGCCATGCTGATCATGGCGGCGGGTGCCCGCTTTCTCACCGTTTCACATGACTACCGCATTCTATTCGGCGAAGACAATCCGCAACTCGCTGCGTTGGACGCCCTGGAAGACACCTACTCCACGTCCCATACAGCATTGATCGCCATCGCACCCCGCGGAGGGGGGACGGTCTTCACCCGGGAGATACTCGGCACTATTGAGGAACTGACCGACGCCGCGTGGCGTACGCCGTATTCCAACCGGGTCGATTCCCTTACCAATTATTCCCACAGCGAGGCGTTCGGCGACGATCTGGTCGTCGCCCCGCTTGTGGATGACGCGCAGTCGCTGAGCGATGCCGATTTGGCGCGAATCGAGAAGATTGCCCTCAACGCCATCGACATCGCCGGCCGGCTCGTTGCCCGTGACGGGACTGTGGCCGGCATGGCGATCAATTTCGTCCTGCCGGAACATCCGGACCCCGCAGTGGTTCACATCACCGATTATCTTTCGACAATCCTGGACCGGGCCCGAGTGAGCCATCCAGACGTCGACTATTACATAACCGGCACCGTCGTCATCAACCGCGCTTTCGCCGACGTTCCAAAGACAGAAAACCAGACACTGGTACCAATGGTGTTTCTCATCATTGTCGGTCTCACGATCGTTTCCCTGCGTTCGTTTTTCGCTACGCTGGCGGTGATTGCCGTTTTCCTGTTCTCCGTCAGCGCCACCATGGGATTCGCGGGCTGGCTCGGCACGATGTTCAGCCCCACCAACGCCAGCGTACCGGTCATCGTCATGGTGATCGCGATTGCGGATTCCATCCATGTCGTCACGACTGCCCTGCTGAGCATGAGACGATCTCTGGAGAAAAATGCGGCGATTGCGGAATCACTTCGCATCAACGCTTGGCCGGTGTTTCTGACCTCGATCACGACCGCGCTCGGGTTCTTGAGCCTGAACTCCTCGGATTCGCCGCCTTTTCACGTGTTGGGCAATTATGTAGCGTTTGGTGTGTTCTGCGCTTTCGTGTACACCATGACGTTCCTGCCGGCGCTGCTTTCGATTCTGCCGTTGCGTGCATCCCCTCTCCGGCCGGGGAGCGTCGCGTTCTTCGACCGTTTTGCCGACTTTGTCATCGGCCGGCGTACCGTCGTGTTTTGGTCGCTCACCTTGGTGGTGGTTGGCCTGATAACCGGCATTCCCCGCATTGAGCTGGGCGACAACCTGAAGGAATTTTTTGACGAACGTTACCAGATCCGGCGTGATACCGATTTCATCATTGAAAACCTGACCGGCTTCGACAGGCTGGAATACTCGTTGAAAGCAGGGAGAGAAAACGGGGTCACCAACCTCGACTACCTGCGCAAGGTCGAGGCTTTTGTCCAATGGTACCGGCAGCAACCGGAAGTGACCCACGTCCAGGCTTTTTCGGATATAATGAAACGTCTCAACAAGAACATGCACGGCGACGCCCCGGCCTTCTATCGCCTGCCGGAAGACCGTGAACTCGCGGCGCAGTACCTGTTGTTGTACGAACTGTCGCTGCCGTTCGGCAGCGACCTCAACGACCGCGTCGACATCGCCAAATCCGCGACGCGCATGACCGTCACGGTCAAGAACGTGACATCTCGAGAGTTACGTAAACTCGATACGCGCGCGCAGTCCTGGCTCCGGGCCAATGCACCTGATTTTGCGGAAGAAGCGTCCGGACTGAGCGTCATCATGGCTCATATGACCCAACGAAACATCGACAGCATGTTGAGCGGCACGATCATCGCCATGGCTCTGATTTCGTTTATCCTGATCGGGGTATTCAGGAGTGTCCGGATCGGACTCCTCAGCCTTCTGCCCAATTTCGTCCCCGCGCTGATGACCTTTGGTCTGTGGGGCCATCTCGTCGGTCAAATAGGGATTGCTTCCTCGGTGGTTCTCGGCATTACCTTCGGAATCGTCGTGGACGACACGATTCACTTCCTGAGCAAATATCTGAAGGCTCGACGCGAGGAGGGCCTCCCGGCACTTGACGCCGTACGCTATACCTTTCGCACCGTGGGCCAAGCGCTATGGACGACGACCGGGGGAGTGTCGGCGGGCTTTCTGATTTTCACCCTATCGGGGTTCGAGCCCACTCAGGTACTCGGTCTTTTGGCCACGATCACGATCATGTTCGCGTTGGTCGCCGATTTTCTCCTTCTTCCAGCCTTGCTGATCGCGATAGATCGGAGAACGATCTGATGCTTCATTCGCAGGAACTATCCCGGCGATTGCACGGCCCGTCCCACCATGTGACCCCGTCTTGACCGTGAGGAGGCAAATATCATGGACACAAAAAGCGTCGTCGTCATAGGAGGGGGAGCGGCTGGCCTCAGTGCCGCTTGGACACTCAAGAAGCACGGTATCAACCCCATCTTGCTTGAGGGCAACGACAAGGTGGGCGGACGGCTGGGTGGTGACAGGGTGGATGGCTTTTCTCTGGATGAGGGTGCGGATTTCTTCTGCTCTTCCTACGATGTGGCGTTTCGCATATGCGAGGAGTTGGGCTTGTCCCTGCTTCGCTCGGAGATGAACCTCGGCTGGTACAGAAATGGTCGATGGGTTCTGACGACGCCGATTAAATCCCTTGGATCTCTTATGCGGAATCTGCCGTCGTTTTGGAGTCTGAGTTTGTTGTCCCGCGGGTTCCTGAAGCTGGCCATGGACGTCAAGTCTCAATCGGAGCACCTGAATTTCGCCAGCGACTGCCACATCGGCAAGATCGAAGAGGAGGAGACCTTCGGCGACTATTTGGACCGACTCGGTGTACCTGAGTCCCTGAAGGTGACGTTGCGAGGATTCCTGGAGATGACCATGGGCCACGTCGAATACTCCGGCGCCGCATATATGCGCACCTATTTGGCGGAAATGCTACTGAAGGCCGACCAGATCTATGTGCCGGAGAAAGGAGCCGGGGAACTGACCCATGCCTTGGTCGCTGCCTGTCAAGACGCGATCCGAGTTTCGACACCCGTCAGGCACGTGGTCATCCGGGATGGGATGGCGATGCGCGTGATCGTGGACGACGGGCCCATTGAGACGGATGCCATCATTTGCGCCGTCCCCGCCACGAAAGTGCCGGAAATTATTCCCGACCTGCCTGCAGGGATTCGTAGCGCGCTCGGCATGGTAACGTATTCGCGCGGATGTCGAGTGGTGATCGGCCTCGACCATCGGCCGCTTCCCGAAGGATGGAACGGAGCTTTGTATCCTGAGGATGACACGCCCTTGCTTCTGGACCGATCCATCAACCTGCCCGCTTGCGTGCCGCCGGGCATGAGCACGCTCGACCTGCTCGTCGGTTGCGAACGCGCGGAGGAGTTGTTTCCATTGGACGACGAAGAGATCAAGCGCCGGATGCTTGACGACGCGCGCCGAAATCCGCCTCCCGGCTCCATCCTGCCCGCTGACGACGAGGGACTGTTTACTCGTGTCTATCGCTGGAGGGAGGCCGTGTGCATGGGGCTGCCTGGCATGTTCAAGGCGATGGAGGAGATGCGCCGTCAACTCAACCGGGAAGTCAAGAACCTCTTTCTGGCAGGCGACTACATGCGAGTGCCCTGTGTGAACGGTGCCTTGGCGAGCGGGGTCGACGCGGCCGAGGAGGTTGTGAAGTTGCTGGAGTCCCGTCCATGATCAATAATACGAGCGGGTGTTCCGTTCGATCCTTCTATCCAGAGGAGAAAAATATGAGAAGAATCCACGTTTATCCGACCAGATTGGGATCTTTGTTTCTCGCGCCATGCCTGGTCCTGTTGTCCTGGTTGTGGATGCCCCCATTTGCGCACCCGGCCACCCCGGAGGAAATCGGGTTGAAGATTGCCACCGACTCCCGGGCGCGTGATGACGGCTTTGGCAATTTCACGGCCAACCAAGTCATGGTGCTGCGCAATAAGCAGGGGCAGGAGAGCCGGCGGCAACTCCGCATCAAGGTGCTGGAGGTTGCCGACGACGGCAACAAGAGCCTGACGGTGTTCGACGAGCCGCGCGACGTCAAGGGGACCGCGCTGCTCACCCACGCCCATAAGCATGAAGCGGACGACCAATGGCTCTATCTCCCCGCGCTGAAACGAGTCAAGCGGATCAGTTCGTCGAACCGGTCCGGCTCCTTCATGGGCAGCGAATTCTCCTATGAAGACCTGAGTGATCAAGAGGTGGAGAAGTTCACGTACCGGTACCTGCGGGACGAGCCGTGCGGGGATTTGACGTGTACTGTCTGCGAACGCTTCCCGGTGGACAAGAAAGCCTCGGGCTATAGCCGCCAAGTGGTCTGGCGTGACAAGGACGAGCTGCGCGTCTGGAAAGTCGAGTACTACGATCGCAAGGACGCGCACCTGAAGACGCTCACCGTCGGCAACTACAAGCAATATCTTGACCGGTATTGGCGGACCGGGGAGATGAACATGGTCAATCATCTCACGGGCAAGAGTACGGTCTTGACCTGGTCGGATTATCAGTTTCAGACCAACCTTCGTGACCGCGACTTCAGTAAAACCGGTTTGAAACGGGCACGGTGATGCCACGCCGTACCGCTCGTGACATCGCAGCCCTTATGGTGATCTGGGTCGCGGCTCTGGTTGTTGCCGTCGAAGCCCATGCGGAAATCGAGCTTGCGGCCTGGGATCTGTCCGGGCGCGTGAGCTTGGAAGCCCGTTACTTTCCGAGAACCGGCATTGATCCCAGCCATCAGAGCTCGCATACGACTGGCTTTGTGGTGGAGCCCAAACTCTACCTTGAAGAGGCCGGGGGGAGCAGTTTCACCCTGTTGCCGTTCTTTCGTTACGACAGCGCGGACTCACGCCGCACCCACTGGGACCTTCGGGAAGCCTATGCTCTGCTGTTCGGTGATCTCGGGGAGGGCGAATGGGAGGTCCGGCTGGGTGCGGACCGGGTGTTCTGGGGTGTCGCCGAATCGCAACACTTGGTCGATATCATCAACCAGATCGACTTTCTCGAACGTCCCAACGGCGAGGTGAAGTTGGGTCAACCCATGGCGCACGTGACGTGGACCGGCGATTGGGGTGTCTTGGAATTTTTCGGGATGACGTATCACCGCTCGCGTATCTTCCCGGGCCAAGGCGGTCGCCTGCGCTTCGCGGGCCTCGTGGACGACGAGCAGGTGGAGTATGAGAGCGGGGCCGGGGAGTGGCATCCGGATTTCGCGGTCCGTTTCAGTCGAAGCGTCGGACCACTGGATTTCGGCGTGAGTGTGTTCGATGGCACGAGCCGGGAAGCGACCTTGGTGTGTGTTCCGCCTGCTTGTAATCCGATGAGGCTCACGGACGTTTCCAATGTCTTAATTCCGTACTACGCGCAAATTCGCCAGTTCGGGCTCGACGCGCAACTGACGCTCGGTGCCTGGTTGTTCAAGCTGGAGGCGATGCATCGCTCGGGCGAACGCAACGCGCTCGGTCTCCTACAGGAGTCCATCGGTCCCGAGTTGGCGGGAAGGGAAATAGGGTTTGGTGATATTCTTGGCCTGTATCGGGAAGAGGAGTACGTGGCTGCCGTCGTCGGGGGCGAATACACGTTCTATTCCGTCTTTGGTTCGACGGCCGACTTCGGCGTGCTGGCTGAATGGAATTATGACGAGCGGGGGCGGCAAGCGCTCCCCAGGCGCCAGCCCCTGACGCTGGATAACGATTTTTTCGTGGGCATGCGTCTGGCGTTCAACGACGTCCAGAGCACCATGATTAACGTCGGGTTTCTGACGGACGCGAGCCGTCAAACCCGCAGCCTTGGTGCCGAATTCGACCGGCGGATCTTCGAGCAGTGGTCCCTGCACCTGGAGTCGAGCACGATTTTCAGCATGGACCCTGCGGACCTGCAATATGTGGGACGGCGCGACAGCTTCTTCGAGTTCCACCTGGAGTACAATTTCTAGCCGGCTTTCTCCTCCCCAGTGCTGCCTTCAGCCTGGTCCACGCCTCTCTCTCATTCCGTCTGCTTATCCAGACTGTTGTGTGCTTCAACGGGAGGCTCCAGCGGCAGCAAGACGCGCATCTCGGTGTAGTGTCCTGTCTCGGTGTCCACCTGAATGGACCCACCGTGACGAATCAGGATATCGGTGGTCAGGGAGAGTCCCAGGCCGGTGCCTTTCCCCGGTTCCTTGGTGGTCACAAATGGCTCAAAAATTTTGTCACGCATGGTCTCCGAGATACCCGGCCCATTGTCCCGGATGCAGAATTCCACGTGCTCGTCCAATTGCCGGCTGGAAATCGTCAACTCCGGCAGGTAATCGCCGCCTCCCTTTTTCTGCTTTTCGTCCATCGCCTGAAAGGCATTGGTGACGAGGTTGAGAAAGACGCGACAGATATCTTGGGGAACCACGACGATTTCTTGCATGTTCGGGTCCAGGTCCTCGTGCATCGCCGCGTTGAAAGAATTATCTTCGGCGCGTAACGAGTGGTAGGACAGGTCCACGTATTCTTTCAAAAGGTTGTTCAGGTTCGTCTTCCGCCACTCTCCTTCTTTGCTGCGGGAGTGTTCCAGCATGCTGCGTACGATGTTGTCGGCTCGACTCCCGTGTTCTTTGATTTTCCCGAGGCTTATCCGCAGCTCATTCAAAATCGACTTGATTTCTTCCAGGTCCAGGGCTTCCGCCTGTGTCATCAGTTCCTCGATCTCGTCTGCGAGTTCGATCGAAACGTTGGCGAAGTTACTGACGAAGTTGAGCGGATTCTTGATTTCATGGGCCACCCCGGCGGTGAGTTGCCCCAAGGACGCGAGTTTCTGCTCGGCGATGACCTGCTCCTGAGCGGCTTTCAGGTTTGTCATGGCCTGTTCCAGGTTTTCATTCTTGGCGTCCAGTTCTTTCGCCAATTTTTCCACAAGATTCAGTCGCTGGACCTCATGGGCGTAACGCCGGAATACTTCCAGGGCCTTGACCATATCCGTGACCTCATCATTCCAGATGAGATATTTGATGTTTTGTCTCATGTAATCGGCAGACCCTTTTTCCGGCTTGGCGACGTCATAGCCTTCGACCTGTACCGGAACCTCCAGGTCGCCACTGGCCATCTCGCGCATCGCGCCGGCCAATCCTGCGAGACGGCTTACCAGGTAGCGCCTCACGAACAGCGAGCCCAACACAAAGGCCCCGATGGTCCCGAGCAGGTTGAGAAGGACGAGCAAAAGGATCCCCGTCTGCGCGGCCTCCCGGGCCGCCGCACTGGATTCAAGGGCTTCCTTGTTGATTTGCGCAACCAGATTGTTGACCTCTGATACCAGGGATTCCGAGGTGATTCGTGCCTTTGTCAAGGTGTCCTGCTCCTGTTCCAACCTGAGCAGTGCTTCCTGGCGCAGGACAATGACCCCTTCCTGGCCTTTTCCGATTTCTCCGAGCCGGGCCAGGTTTTCTTCAAGTTGGTTATCCTGCATGGAAGCCGGCAGCTTCTCATAGGCATGCAGGAAATTCTGGACGGCACTCTCGAATCGTTCCTCCAAGGGAGTGAGAAACTGGCGGTCCGCCAGGACCAGGACCTCATCCAGCAACAGCACGGCCAGATTGGCGGATTGATTCACGGTTATCAGGTTGCGGTAGGCGGTCAATTCATCCTCCGAAGCCCGCTTGTGAATAGGGCGGACCTTGTCATCCAAACTCCGTAATCCCGAGACCAGGTAAAAGGCTTGATCGTCAACGGCTTGGATCAGCAACCGCTCTATGTGCCTGGAGGTTTCGCCAAGCTCATCAATGAAAACGTTGAGTGCTTGGGTAATGTTCAGGCGTCGCAAGGAGGATTGCTTGATCTTGTCGAGATGCGAACCGAGTTTTTCCAGGTCTGACTTGATCAATTGGGTTTGTTCGCTGAAGGCGGATCGGGCTTCCAGTTCCGTAATGGTGTTTTCGAGGGAGGCGATTTCCCGAGCCGTGTCGTTCACCACGGCCGTATGCTCTTGCTTCGAGGACGCCGATACCAGCCGGAAGGCCCCATTGACCACGATGGCGCTTTTCCGGGCTACGTCGACCGAGTCGATCAGGTTGGGCATGCTGTATTCTGCCAACTGGATTTCGTGCCTCAGGGTTTCGTTGAAGGAAAAATAGGCCAGCATCGTAGCCGCTCCCATGAGGACGACGGCACCAAACAGGACGAAATACAACCTGGAACCGACCCCGATCCGGAATGTTCGTTTGGTTTCCGGCTCGTTCATGGCGACCGATTGCACTTGCCTCGCTGGTGCGCTCGAGTCGTTCGGGTCCGGGGACCCGGTGGGAGGGGCTTCATTCATGGTGGCGACATCTTGTCTACTGCCTGGAATTGTCCATGGTCATCAATGCGGGTGAGATAGACGCGGTCCGATCCCTGGTTGTCATCGACGCCGTAGCGTAGACGAAACCCGCCCAGATCTATGTCTCCCGCCTGTACCAGAGCCTGCAGGAAGCCTTCTCTGGTTGGTGCCGGTCCGGCCAGTCGCAGCCCTTCTATGGCGATGCGGCCTGCGAGGTAGCCTTCCAGCGAGACGAAGCTCGGGTTGCTGTGGGCGTCGATGGTTTGTAGCGCCTCTTGGTATTGCGCGACGATCGGCAGGGTGGTATCCCGTGGAAACGGCACCACTTGGGTCACATAGACCCCGGTCCCGTCAGGCCCCAATGCATTCGCCAGTGCGGCACTGCCGATGAATGAAATGTTGATGAAGTAGGGATTGAAGTTGAGACGTCTCGCCCACCGGATCATGGTCGCTGCCGGCTTGTAGGCACCCACGATGACCACGGCCTCGGCGTTGGCGCGGCGCAAATCCAGCAGGGCGATTTTGACCGCCTCGGTGTTACGGGTATAGTACACCTCTTCAATCAAGGTCAGACCGTGGCGATTGACGGCTTGGCGCAGCCCGTTCAGCCCGGCCTGCCCGAAGGAGTCGTTCTGGTAGAAAATGCTGATCCGGTTTATGCCCAAATCCTCGTTCAGCCGGACGACCATTTCCTCGGTTTCCTGGTAGTAAGAGGCCCGAACGTTTACCACATTGGAACGCTTCTCCGCGTCCCGCAGAAATTCTGCGCCCGTAAATGGGGCAATATACGGAACGCCTGCCTCCGTGGCGACGGGTTGGGCTGATTTTGACGTCGGAGTTCCAACGGCGCCGATCAGGGCAAAGACCTTGTGTTTTTCGATCAGGGCCCGGGTATTGGCAATGGCAGCTTCCGGTTCATATCGATCGTCCAGCGATTCGATCTGTAGCCGGTAACCGTGAACGCCGCCTTTGCGATTGGCCTCAGAAAACGCGGCGAGGAGTCCAAGGCGCATGCCGATACCCAGTTCGCGGGCCGGGCCGGTGAGTGCCGCGGATTGCCCGAATACAATCGTTTCCTGTTCAGATGCTGCGTGAGCCACCCCCCACGGTGTTCCCACCACCATCAATACGATCAGGAGCATCTGCATCATCATGGGCAGAGCAGGATTATGAAGGATGAATGCTGAGAGGAGAGAGAAAGCGCGCTGTCAAGCAGGTGATGTCGTCCGATTGCACGGCATCTCCGACAAATTTCTGCACGGCTTCCAAGACGTTTGTGACCACCCGTTCAGAACTCGCGCCGGAAAGTTGAGCCAGAGTCTTGTCGAGTCGCGGCTCCGAGAACTCCTCGCTTGCACTGTTTTCCGCTTCCGTGATCCCGTCGGTGTAGAGGAACAGGGTGTCACCCGGCGTCAACTGAATCCGGCTGTTGAGATACCTGTGCCCTTGCTGAATCCCCAAGACGATATTGCCGGTTCTCGGCACCACCTCGACTTGGGAATCAGTTTTGAGCAATCTGGGCGGATTGTGCCCGGCGTTGGCATAGCTGAATTCGCCGGTCTGCAGGTCAAGCACCCCGAAAAACAGCGTGATGAAGATGCACGACGGGTTGTTTTCGCACAACAGGTCATTGACCATCGTCAGGCAATCGCCCGGTGTGGAGTAGTCTTTCGACGTCACGGCTCGCAGGAGTGCCCGGGTCACGGTTGTGAACAACGCCGCCGGCACCCCTTTCCCGGATACGTCCGCAATCACGAGTCCAAGACGCGATTCGTCAATATAGAAGAAATCATACAGGTCCCCACCGACTTCACGGGCAGGGATAATGACCGCCTGCACGTCGTAGTGCTCACTGGCCGCCAACGGCTCCGGCTGAAACGACATCTGGACGTCTCGCGCCATGTCAAGTTCCTGCTTGACGGCGGTTAGCCGGTCCCTGGTTTCCAGGGCGTGTTGCAGAGCCTGAACGTGCTTGAGGCCTTTTTCGATGGTCGATTCAAGGTCGTTGAAATCGATCGGCTTTGTCAAAAAGTCGAACGCCCCACGGTTCATGGCCGTGCGAATATTTTTCATGTCACCATAGGCAGATACGATGACCGCTTGGATATCCTTTTCGCTATCGGTCAGTTGACCCAGCAGGGTCAGGCCGTCCATCACCGGCATGTTGATATCGGAGAGGACCAAGTAGACATCAGGGTGTTCTTGCAACACCTCCAGCGCCTCTTTGCCGTTGTGGGCAAAAAGAAACGCCAGGTCCCCGGCGCGAATCCGGCGGCGGAACTTCTGACGCACCAGCAACTCAAGATCTTCTTCGTCATCGACTACAAGCACCTGAGTTGGTGATTTACCCACGCCTTGACTCTCCCGCCGGTTTTCTTAATGTTTGGGTGGCCATTCTCCAGTACGAGTCTTCGCTCAGACGGCTCCAAGGGCATCGGCTCTGGTGGTGCGAACATCCAGAATTTCATTGAACCCGCTGATCTCGAAAATTTCAGCGATGTGACCCGCAAGGGCGCAAAACAGAGCCTTGCCCCCTTCTTTCTGGGTCAGACGGGCGGCAATGAGTAATGCCCGTAAACCGGCACTGCTGATGTAACTCAACTCTGTAAAATCAAAGACCAGGGTTTTATGCCCGGCGTTGATCTGTTCCTGTACGGCACTTTCCAGAATTCCCACACTGGAACCATCCACTCGCCCGGTCACGATCAGGACCGTGGCCTTGTCGCCGTGTTCGGCTTCCACAGACAGCTTGGCTTTTTCCTCCATGAGCTCGTCCTCCAAATATATCGCATTCAAGCGTTACTGCTGGGTAAAAGGCAAAATAAGTACATTTACCCCCACCTCTCCCTCAATTCTTGCGTCTCACGTTTCATAAAAATAGAATAGTTGTTCCAAGATACGGAAATAAGCAGTTACCATAGCATTCATGCAAGCTTTCTTCAATAGCCAAGGAAGGACCCATGATATCACTTGGATATACGTAGAATCGGCTCGTCAGCCCTTAATGACGACACATCATACTCTACTGGAGTTGGTATGCCAAGACCAACGTGGGGCCTTGGAGAGTTGCCGGGCGGCTGAATCCGGTTGCGTTTGTCTTTCATATTTTTGAATTATTGATTTTGTATCACAAAAATACGATACAGATCTGCCGTTTATGTTATACTCACTCAAATGAGGTATGTCTGATTCGTTCAGGTCGGAAATGCCATGAAACGGATTCTCCTTACCCCGGATTTGTCCTCGATTACGGAACTGGAACAGGCTCTGAAAGAGTTTGCCGGTGCCCACGAGTTGGACCTGGGTTTGCAAAATCGCCTCAATCTGATGCTCGAAGAACTGATCACCAACAGTGTCAACTACTCCCTGCCCTCGGTGTCCAAGCCGGAACTGGAGTTATGTCTGTCGCTGGAAGGCACGTTTGTTGTGGCCCAGGTTGAAGATAATGGACCCGCATTCGACCCGTTTACGGAAGCGCCGGAAGCAGATACCACCTCGGCTTTGGCAGACCGTCCCATTGGCGGTCTCGGCATCTTTCTTACGAAAAAACTTTCGGATGAATGCACGTACGAGCGGATTGGCGAACGCAACCGCGTGATCTTGCGGTGCAGAAGCGGGAACGCACCGTAAGATACATCTGCGCAAGGCCGTTGTCGCAACCAACAATTCGTGGCCCCCACCACGACAGGCACGTCTTGCAAACGATTCGTCCCGGAAAGCCGTGTGCGTCCGGCGGCAGTCAAGCGACGGTTACGCCTCCACGCGGATGGTCACGATGTCCGTACCATGGTATTGCTGGTGACGAACCGAGGACGTCAGGTGCCGTAGCAGCCGGAGTGACACGTCCTGCTCGATGAGATCGGCATTGGTCCGCGTGCCCAGCAGCGCGATCCGGTCCTGCAAGTTTTCTTCTCCGGTCGAGGCCACAAACTCGAGGACTGCCCCGCCGTCTTCCTTGCAGGCCACCAGCAACAGACGTCGTTGCTTCACCGTCCCTCCTGCCTCTTGCCGTTGGATAAGCGTCAACAAAGTCTCCTCGCTGGCGGCGTCCAGCCGGCTTGTCATCTCGGCATCCCACCCGCTTTGGGAGGCGAAGCCCAGGATAAACTCTCTGATTTTCGGCAGGGCCAGGACAGTGACTTCCGACTCCAGCCGGTGTCGTGATTTTGTCAGGTCCAGAAAAAGGGTCATGATGATGGAGACGAACCCGCCGGCTGTCATCCCGTTCTGAAGAAGACCTCCGGCAAATTCCGAAACCAACTCGGGAAAGATTATGCCGTCTTGGAATCCGACCCCCACCCAGAACCCGACCCCGCAGATAAGACCCTTGCGGTAGTCGATCCCGTCCCGGATCACCAGGTTCATGCCGATGACGAACAGCATGGCCAGAAAGACGGTCAGATAGGCTGCGACCACCGGGCCCGGAATGGCCAGGACCAGGGCAAGTGCCTTGGGAAGAAAAGCCAGCAGGATGAGCACCGTCCCGAGTGCGATACCGACGCCTCGGGCGCTGACGCCTGTCAGTTCGGTCATGGAGACGGTCGTCGAGTAGGTTGTGTTCGGCACCGTGCCCGAGAGGCCGGAGAACAGTTTCGCGACTCCTGCGGCGGCCACCGCGCCTTGTACGGCCCGGAAGTCCACGGCACGCGGTTGGCGCCAGGATACGTGCTGGATGGCGATCGATGCGCTGATGGTTTGCATGGTGTCGATCAGGGCCACGAGCACGAATGCTGGAAGCAGTGTCCAGAACGCTGTCGAGAACTCGAGATCAAAGCCCGGCCAGGTGCCCTGCGGTAGACCGATCCACGATGCCTTGGCGACGCGGTGGACGTCGTAGATGCCGAACCCCCCGGCCACGGCCGAACCGGCCACGACGCCGATCACCGGTGCCCAAAGGCGCCACGCCCCCGTTCCCTTCAGGACGCAGCCGGCAATCACAAGCAGGGTCGCAAATGTACTGATCGGCGCGGCCACGGCCGGAACTCCATCCGGGACGTCCTTCAGCATCTCGAAGACGTGCGACATCACCGTGACCGGTATCAGCATGATCACGGTTCCCGTGACGGTCGGTGTCAGGATTCGTCGAAGGAGCCAGAGCCGTGTCGACAGCACCAGCGGGACGAGCGAGGAGACAACGATCAAGGTGGCCAACATTGCCGGCCCGCCTTTGGCAAGCGCCGTGATACTGATCCCGATAGAAGCTCCGGAAATGCTCATCAAGAGCACGTAACCCGAACCGATCTGGCCGAACCGAACCGCCTGCAGCACCGTGGTCGCGCCGCAGACCGCCACCGCGGCGAATACCGCCCATGACAGGTAGGATTCGGACCCGCCACCGGCCCGGATGATGATAGCCGGCACCAATACCGTGGCGGCGACACTGAGAACGGCGAGTTGCAGCCCCAGTCCGACGGCGAGCGCCATCGGCGGTGTTTCGTCGGGCTGGTAGCGGATACCTGTGCGACGGTCGGAGTCGTTTGGATTCATCGCAAAATCCGGATGTGCTTGAGAGAATATCTCGAGCCGCGCAAGGAGACGAGGCGTTCACGTTACGGGATCACGGCCACGCATTGTTACGTCTCTCCCGAGGCCTGTCAATGAGGTTGTCGTTGTTGTCCTTGTCTCACCCGGCACCGGATGGTCGGCTCCTGACAAGTCTTCGACTCCTTGCCCGGTTGCTTCCATCAACAGGGCGCATAATCTTTTGAGGTTAAGCGGCAGGTCTGCTATAATAAGTGACCTGAAGCCCGGACAATTCTTGTCCGTCCTTCTCTTCGAACGTCCATTTTTTCCGAACAACGGTCTTCTCTTTGTTGCCGGATGTGAGTCGTCGTTTTTCTTCCGGGACAGTCTGCTCCCGCCGAGCGAATTCATGGAGAATTGGTCGCCGAAAAGAGTGGTCAATGCCCAAGGGACCAGCATCCTCTATGAGAACCATCGTCTCCGAGTTCAGCCTGAAAGGTCATCTTTGCCGGTGAACCGATCATGCGATTGATCAGCCGATTGTTGAGTTTGTTCTCAAGCGATATGGCCATCGACCTTGGGACGGCCCATACCTTGGTGTATGTCCAAGGCAAAGGCATTGTGTTGAATGAGCCCTCCGTCGTGGCGATCGAACAGCAGTCAAACAAAATTTTGGCCGTGGGGAGTGAAGCCAAGCGCATGGTTGGCCGGACGCCCGGCAACATTTCCGCCATTCGTCCGATGAAAGAAGGGGTCATCGCGGACTTTGAAATGGCCGAGCGGATGCTTCGGTATTTTATTACCAAGGTTCACAATCGTACGGCATTTGTCCGGCCTCGAATCATCATTGGTGTTCCGTCACGTATCACGCAAGTGGAACAGCGAGCCGTCAAGGAATCGGCGGAATCGGCCGGTGCGCGTGAAGTCTACTTGATCGAAGAACCCGTTGCGGCGGCCATTGGAGCGGGGTTGCCTATCACCGAGCCGACGGGGAACATGGTGGTCGACGTGGGAGGGGGCACGACCGATATCGCCGTCATTTCATTGGGAGGGATTGTCTACAGTGAATCCGTGAAGATCGCTGGCGACCAAATCGACTTGGCTATTATCAATCACGTGAAGCGTGAACATAATTTATTGATCGGCGAGCATATGGCGGAGCGAGTCAAGGTGGGCATCGGTTCTGCCTATCCGTTGGAAGAGAAAGCCCAAATGATGGTCAAGGGACGTGATTTGGTTTCCGGTATTCCCCGGACCATTGTGCTGGAAGACGGTGAAATCCGGGAAGCGTTGCAAGAATGCATTTCGGCCATTGTGTCGTCCATCAATGTCGCGTTGGAACATACCCCCCCTGAATTGGCGGGAGACATCGTGGATCTCGGCATCGTGTTGACAGGGGGCGGAGCACTGTTACGCGGGTTGGATGCTCGGTTGCGGGAGGAAACCGGTCTTCCTATTGTCAACGTCGATGATCCCCTCACGTCAGTCGTCTTAGGAGTCGGCAAGACGCTCGAAGAGCTCACCCTCCTGCGGAGCGTCTCCTCTATGTCGACCGTCAGTTCGTAAAGGAATAACTTCTTATGCGTGGCCGGTTTCGGCCTGGGGTGTTTTGGGGGTCCGGCGTGATGCGGGTTGGCGTGGCCGTCTTGGTCATCGCCTTTGTCGTGTTTGCCCTCTTGCCCCGGCAATCTCAATTTCTCTTCCACACGTTCGGCGGACCTCTTGCCGACCTCGTCGCTATTCCCGTGAAGGGCATGGCCACATTGGATCGGACTGTGCGTGAATGGTGGATGCAATATATTGCCCTCCAGGGTCTTTCCCAACAAAACCGTCAGCTTCGGAAGACAGTTCAGCAACTCAATGGGGAGGTGAATCGATTGCGGGAACAGGCCTACATGGCGGAACGGTTAGCTTCACTGTTGGGATTTCAGGAGGACAAATCGGTCCAAACGGTGGCGGCAAGGGTCATTGGCCGCAGTGTGTCGAATTGGTATCAAGGCGTGATTCTGAATAGAGGCGAAGATGACGGGATTCGGGAACAGATGGGCGTCATAACGCCGGCCGGGGTGGCGGGACGCATCGTCCGAACCTCGGGGTCCGCAAGCATTGCCTTGTTGATGACCGACCCGAATCTTGTCATTGCAGGCATGATTCAACGGACGCGAGATGAAGGCATGGTCCAGGGAATGTCTGAAGGGCTGATCCGCATGAAATATCTTCCCCCGCTTTCCTCGGTTAAAACGGGGGACGCCGTGGTGACGTCAGGATTGACGGGAGGATTTCCACGCGGGTTGTTGATAGGGGAAGTCAACCGCGTCGAAGAAAGTGAAGACGGTTTGTTCCGCACCGCCCAAATCGTGCCGGCAGTGCAGCCCCGGCACTTGGACGAAGTGCTGATCGTCGTTTCTCCCCGGTCACCGGAAGTCATGCTGTCACCAGATCACGCGTTGATTGCCCCGGACCCACAGAATCCGACTCCATGAAGATTGGTGCGTATACGCTGTTGACTCTGGCCCTGTTTTCTTTTCAGGTCACCGTATTGCCTTCTTTCAATCCTTTCGCGATCCAACCGGATTTCTATCTCGCCATTGCTTGTTTGATTGGTTTTCGGACCGGACCGGTTTACGGCCTGATCGGGGGCTTTGGCTTGGGCTTTCTCCAGGATTTATTTTTCGCCGGTCCGTTTGGACTCCATACGCTCACAAAAGCCGGATTGGGATTCCTGACCGGCGTCTTTGCCAGGAATTTGTCGAACAGGCAGCCCCATGCCGCCTTTGTGCCGGTTCTGGCATGTTCAGGTCTTTCCGCCATGGTGTTTTTGCTGTGGTCACGGATGGGCATGGGTTTGGGAGAGATGCTTTACGGATTTTCTTATATCGTATTGCCACAAGCGGTTTTGGATGGACTTGTGGCCATCATGGCCAACTGGGTCTTCACCCGGTGGCTGGTCGAAGCCCCGAGTCCGTGAGGGACGTCCTGTGATGAATCGGCGTGAGGTCCGTCAATGAAGCTGGATACAACGGGTCCCGGTCTCCAATCAACCGGGTTAGCAGACATCCAGGGACGATTGCTGCTCATCAGGGTCGTCGTGTTGATCATTGTCGGGCTGTTGGTTGTGCGCTTATGGCAACTGCAAGTTCGTGATGGGGTCTACTATCGCAATCTTTCTCATGACAATCGGACCCGGTCAGTAGCATTACATCCGGTTCGCGGATTCATTTATGACCGAAACGGGGTCTTGCTGGCGAACAGTGTCCCGAGTTTCAACTTGTACGTGGAACTCGGTGACGTGCCGGACCGCGAAGCCCTGATCGGGAAGCTCGTCAAGTTATTGTCGTTGGAGCGGAGTGAGTTGACCAAAACCATGGACACTCACGTCAGGGGAACACCGATTCGTTTGAAAAAAGGCGTCAGTCTCAAAGAGGCGGCCATTGTCGAATCACACCGGTTGGATCTGCCCGGCGTGATGATTCGTCCGGAATTTCAGCGGAATAATCCCCAGGGAGGCTATGCCGCCCACGTGCTGGGGTACGTCGGGGTCGCTTCAGAGGAACAACTCACACGTGAGGCGGTTCAAGGGCTGCCCGCAGGGAGCGTCATAGGCCAGTATGGCGTGGAACGGATCTACGAGAAGACGTTGCGAGGGCGCGCAGGGCGAAAACTTATCGAAGTCGACGCGTTGGGGCATGAGAAGCGAATGATTTCCGTGGATAAGCCGCAAGTGGGCAATGACGTGTATCTCACGCTTGACTTTCGTTTGCAGAAATTGGCGGAAGACCTGTTAGGAGAGGAAGCCGGTGCGATTGTGGCTTTAGATCCGCAAACAGGGGATATCCTGGCCATGGCGAGCCGGCCGAGTTTTGATCCCAATGCCTTATCCCGTGGGTTGCGTGCCGATGTCTGGAACGACATTCTTCAGGACGAGCGCCATCCTCTCACGAACCGGGCGATTCAGGGTCAGTATCCACCGGGCTCCACGTTTAAAATCATCACGGCCGCGGCTGCTCTTGATACCAATGAGATCGAATCCGCCGATACGCTTCATTGCGGGGGGCGGTTTCGATTGGGCCGCCGAACGTTTCGGGATTGGAAAAAGTATGGTCATGGAGTCGTCGATTTACGGAAGGCGATTGCCCAATCGTGTGACGTCTATTTTTATCGTTTAGGGCATCGCATGGGTGTGGACACCATTGCGTTCTACGCGAGACAGTTCGGATTGGGTGAAAGAACGGGTATAGACCTTCCCGCCGAAAGAACGGGCCTGATCCCGTCCTCGGAATGGAAGCGACGGACGCGAGGGGAACCCTGGTATCCAGGGGAAACGACTTCCGTCGCAATCGGTCAAGGCTACGTCACGGTTACGCCCCTGCAAATGGCGAAAGTCATTGGCACGGTCGGGAATAACGGGATTCCGTTTCAACCGCATGTCCTTCGTGGCGTATGGGGGCGAAGCGGCGAATGGATTGATGAGTGGAGTCCGACGCAAACGGACCCTCTGACGTTACCGGCCCATCAACTGGAATCCATTCAAGGGGCGCTGGCCGCGGTGGTCACCGAAGGAACGGCGCGACAATCTCAATCGTCGGTGGTCCCGTTGGCTGGAAAAACCGGGACGGCACAAGTGGTCTCATTACGTTCGGAATCCGAAGAAGAAACCCCGAAACGATTTCGAGACCACGCCTGGTTCGTCGCCTATGCACCATTTGAACGTCCCCGTATTGCCGTGGCCGTGTTGGTCGAACACATGGGCCATGGCGGGTCTGCGGCAGCCCCGTTGGCTAAAGAGCTGATCGAGGCCTTTGTGTCATATGAGGGCGATGACAAACGGCGCACACCGGTGTCCCTGACGAAGCCCTCCGGCCAGGTGATGCAACAGGAGCCGCGGCGTGATTGAGCAACCGTGGCGTCGCAGGCGAGAGTTCGACCGGTTTGATTGGTACTTCTGCGCGATTATTTTGGCGTTGTCCGCCATCGGAGTCCTGACCATCTACAGCGTCACGGCAGAAAAAGCCGGGACTCAGTTTCCCCTGTATCTGAAACAGGCGGTATGGATCGGTGTGGGCGTGCTGGCTTTTTTGACGATGTCGCGAATCGATTACCATACGCTCGCCCGATGGTCGTTTCTGCTGTACGGCTTTGCCTTGCTGCTCCTCGTGGTCGTGCTCTTCGCGGGGAAGGTCAGTCATGGTGCTCAACGATGGATTGCCTTGGGGCCTCTGGCGTTTCAGCCGGCAGAATTTGTCAAGATTCCGCTTCTTTTGGTGTTGGCCGTCTATTATTCCACCCAAAATCGGCGAGGTTGGTGGCATCGGGTGATCGTCCCGGCGTTGATCACCGTGCCGGGATTTTCCTTGATTCTCAAACAACCGGACTTGGGCAGCAGTCTGAGTTTTTTGTCGATTTACGTCACCTTGCTTCTGGTCGTCGGCGTCAAGTCCAAAGCGTTCGGGGTGGTGTTGCTGTCCGCGCTGATGCTGTTCCCATTTGCCTGGAGTGAATTATGGGGTTCGCTTCATGACTACCAAAAGGAACGAATCTTGAGTTTTGTCAATCCCGACTATGATCCGGCGGGAAGAGGCTACCAAGGGATGCAATCTCGTATTGCCGTGGGTTCGGGGCAATTGGTCGGAAAAGGATTCCATAGCGGGACACAAACGCAATTCAAATTTCTTCCGGAAGGCCACACCGATTTTATCTTCGCGGTCCTCGCCGAAGAGTGGGGATTTTTGGGTGGGATCTTCTTCGTCAGTCTGTTTCTCGCGTTGCTGCTCATGGGGCTGGATATTGCGGCGAAAGCCAGAGATTCATTGGGTGCCCTGTTGGCGACCGGGCTTGTGGGCATGTTGACGTTCAATATGGCGGTCAACGTGGGGATGACCATTGGTCTGGCACCCATTGTCGGTATTCCCTTGCCGCTACTCAGTTACGGGGGGAGTGCGACGATTATGACAATGGCCGGGTTGGGCCTGCTGTTCAGTGTGAAGAGGGCGAGACTCAAGTTATCGCCGTGACCCGTTCGCGTGGGGTCTTCCCCATCGTGGGGCGGAATTGATCATTTGACGAAATGGAAAATCCGTGTCACGCTTTTGGATTGTCATCCATGACCGGGGCATGGGTCGCCTTCTCCCCGGGTCGCAATCGCGGCTCGGGTGATGGAATAAAGGAGTCGAGATATGGGAGTTGAAATTGCCATCAACATCACTCCGCAAGAAACGCGTGCGGCGGTGTTGGAGAATAAAGTGGTCATGGAACTCTACGTGGACCGCGCCAAGAAGAAAGATTTTGTCGGCAACGTCTACAAAGGCAAAGTGGTAAAAGTCCTGCCCGGCATGCAAGCGGCGTTTATTGATATCGGGCTGGAGCGCGCCGCTTTTATGCACGTGTCGGATTTGTCCGTCGGTACCGAACCCGGCGATATTCTGGTGGAAAGTGATGAAGATGAGAAGGGGCCGGAATTCCCGCGCCCTCGACGGCAAACGGTGCGGCCCATTCAGGAGTTGTTGGAAGAAGGCCAGGAACTCGTCGTCCAGATTTCCAAAGGCCCGATCGGCACCAAAGGTCCCCGAGTGACGTCCTATTGCTCATTGCCGGGCCGTTTTCTGGTGCTCATGCCGAACGTCGATCATATCGGGATTTCACGACGCATTGCCGAGGAGGAGGAGCGCGGTCGTCTCAAAGACATCATGAAGCGCATCCGGGAACCCGGGTACGGCTACATTGTCCGGACGGTGAGTGAAGGGGTCAGCGAGGAGGATCTCAAAGCCGACGTCAGGTTTTTAACCGCCATGTGGGAAGATGTCGTCAAGAAGCAGGATCGTCATCCGGCCCCTGCCGCGTTGCATATGGATTTGGACCTGACGCTCCGCGTGGTGCGCGATTTATTTACCAAGAACGTCAAGAGGCTTCTCATCGATTCGAAAGAGGAATGTGAGGCCGTCAGGGAGTTTGTCCGGTGTTATCTTCCCGACCAGACGTCTCGCATTTATCATTATGAAAAGGATGAGAGTCTGTTCGATCATTTGGGGATTGAACAGGAAATCTCTCGCGCCCTGAGCCGGAAGGTCTGGCTGAAGTCCGGCGGCCACATTGTGATCGATCATACGGAAGCCATGACGGTCATCGACGTGAACACGGGTCGGTACGTCGGCAAGCGCGATCAGGAAGAAACGATTTTGCGAAACAACTTGGAGGCGGCGCGCGAGATTGCCTACCAGATCAAACTTCGCGGAATCGGGGGAATCATCATTATCGACTTTATCGACATGGAACGAGGACGGAATCGTGATAAAGTCTATCACGCCCTCGTGGACGCGATGGGCAATGATAAAGCGCGCACGCGCATTTCCCGTATCAGCGACTTGGGGTTGATCGAGATTTCACGGGAACGCGTGCGGGAAGACCTGCTCCGGACGCTCTCCGACGTCTGCACCGATTGTGACGGTCGCGGATATACCCGCTCTGCGCTCACGGTGGTGTACGATATTTTCCGCGACGTCCGCCGAATCGGACGAGCCGCCGGGCAGCAAACCGTGGTCATCGGGGCCCACCCTCATATCGTGGAGATGCTGCAAGATGCCGAGCCCGAAACGTTTGAGCAGCTTCAACGGGAGTTTCAGTATCGGATCATGGTCAATACCGACCCTCTGCTCCCTCTCGAGCAGTATGATATCGTGGTGTTGGGCGAAGGGGCGGGAGTCGTCTAGCCGGCCGATGCCCATCCCCTCCACGTCTTGTTTGTCGTTCTGCTGAACCATGGAATTGCTGGAAGCATGGCTGATTCTGCGATCGGTGAAAGGCGTCAGTGATAGGACAATCTGTACGCTCGTTCGGCATTTTGGCGGGCCGAAGGAGGTGCTGTCCGCTTCAGCGTCCGAGTTGCGGCATGTGGCCGGGTTGCGCCCTTCCGTTGTGACCGCATTGCGAAAAGCCCCTGAGCCAAGTGTCGTGGCGGACGTTCAGAAGGAAATGCGGCGGCTCGAAAAGGGCGAAAGTGAGATCGTCACGATTCTGGACGCCGCCTATCCTCGCCGTTTGGCGATGATCCCCGATCCACCGCCCTTGTTATACGTGCGCGGCACGTTGCCTGCGTCCGACGATTGTGCCGTCGCGATCGTGGGATCGAGAAAAGCCTCACCGGCGGGGGCGCTCATGACGCAAGAACTCAGCCAACAATTGGCCGGCATGGGGTTGACGATTGTGAGCGGGTTGGCACGGGGAATCGACGCGGCAGCCCATCGAGGCGCGCTGGCGGCCAAGGCTACGACGATTGCCGTCGTTGGGTGTGGAGTGGATCGAACCTATCCACCCGAACATCAACAATTACGACGGGACATTGAAGGCCACGGCGCCGTCGTATCGGAATTGCCGCTTGGGGCTCCGCCGCTGCCGCACCATTTCCCTCGTCGCAACCGCATTATCAGCGGATTGTCGTTAGGCGTGATCGTCTCGGAAGCCGATCAAAAAAGCGGCGCGTTGCTCACGGCACGATTTGCGCTCGAGCAGAACCGTGAGGTCTTTGCCATTCCGGGTGCCGTCAAATATGGAAAACATCGAGGGGCTCATGGACTCATCAAGCAAGGAGCCAAACTCGTTGAAGATGCCCGGGACGTCGTTGAAGAATTGCTTCCTCAGCTTGACGGACCCCTGGGCGATCGAGTAAAGAATGCCGGTTTTCAGGAGACAGCCTCGCAACGCTTTACCCCCCAGGAACAACGCGTGCTGTCTCTTTTGCATGAAGACCCCGTGTCGATTGACGAGGTGTTGATGGAAGCGCCGTTTGATCGGGCCGAAGTGATGAGTCTCCTGCTCAGCCTGGAATTGCGAGGCTGTATTCGACAGGTGCCCGGTTCCTGTTATGTCAGGATGTCCTGCTGATGCCTGCCCGTCCGTCTCCCACACCCGCGAAAAAGAAGGCGCGCTCCCGCGTGACCGAAGGAGTGGGCAAGACGTTGGTCATTACCGAGAAACCCTCGGTGGCCCGCGACATCACAAAGGCCCTCGGCGGGTTTCAGAGCGATAAGAATTTTTTCGAGGGGCCGGCCCACGTCGTGACGTCGGCAGTCGGTCACATGCTCGAACTGGTTGCCCCTGAAGGCGTTGAAGTCGAGCGAGGGAAGTGGGCGCTCGCCAACCTCCCGGTGATTCCCGATCACTTTGAACTCAAACCGATACAGAAGAATGAATCGCAACTCAAACTCATCAAGAAACTGTACGCACGCAAGGATATTGACCGCGTCATCAACGCCTGCGACGCCGGCCGCGAGGGTGAGCTGATCTTTCATTACTTGGTCCGCCATTTCAAGGGATCAAAGCCGGTCCAACGCCTATGGTTGCAATCCATGACCCCGCAGGCGATACGCGAGGGCTTTGAGCGTCTTCGCGGCGGTGACGTGTTGTTGCCTCTCCAGCGTGCCGCGGTGTGTCGTTCGGAGTCCGACTGGCTTATCGGGATCAATGCCACCCGGGCGATGACTGCACTGAATTCGAGCGGTGGCGGGTTTTCACTGACGACGGTGGGGCGAGTGCAAACACCGACGCTCGCGATCCTTGTCGACCGCGAGAAAGAGATCCAGCACTTCGAGCCTCGCGAGTATTGGGAGGTCAAGGCCACCTTCGCGATTGCCTCAGGACGGTACGAAGGGCACTGGGTTGATCCGCAGTTGCAAGTCCGGGTGAAGCAGGGCGCGGCATCCGGTGAGGTCAAGGATCAACACGGCACCACAAAGCCGGAGCGCATCTGGGACCAGACCCGGGCCGAAGCCATCGTGGCGCAATGTGCGAACCGGGAGGGCAGCGTGTCCGAAACCACGAAGCCATCGAGCCAGCAGCCTCCGATGCTGTTTGACCTGACGTCACTCCAGCGTGAAGCGAACCGGCGGTTCGGGTTTTCGGCGAAGGCGACGCTCGGCATCGCGCAGGCCCTCTATGAACGGCACAAGGTCCTGACCTACCCGCGTACCGATTCGCGGACGTTGCCCGAGGATTACCCGGATACCGCCAGGAACATTATGCAATCGCTCGGCTCTTCTAACACCGACCGGGACGCCGTGCCGCCGGAGCACAACGCCGACCGGCCGATCAGCCACTGGGCCCGACAGGTCGTTCAAAAGAACTTCATCAATGGGAGCAATAAGCGCATCTTCAACGACGCTCAAGTGTCCGACCACTTTGCCATCATTCCGACCGGGGAGGTGCCGGGTAAACTGAAAGAACAGGAACGGCGCATCTATGAACTGGTCACGCGCTCGTTCATCGCGGCCTTTTACCCTCCGGCCCGCTTTGAAAACACCGTGCGCCGCACTGTCGTTGAAGGGCAGACCTTCGAGACACGCGGGCGGGTGTTGATCGACAGCGGCTGGTTACAGGTCATGGGGCGCAAGGAAAGCAACGAGACGTTGCCTCCGCTTTCGGGAGCCGCCGGTGCCGAAACGGCCGGGGTGGTCGAAATCGACATGGAAGGGAAGCACACCAAGGCCCCACCGCGCTATAACGAGGCGACCCTGTTGTCCGCGATGGAAGGCGCGGGCAAACTGATGGAGGACGATGAACTGCGGGAAGCCTTGCAGGGTCGTGGTCTCGGCACGCCCGCGACGCGTGCTGCGATCATCGAGGAATTGATCCGCAACCGGTACGTCCTGCGGGACCTCCGTGAACTGATCCCGACGGCCAAGGCCACGACGCTCCTCAGGTTGTTGCGCGCCCTCAAGATTGACGAATTGACCACGGCCGAATTGACCGGCGAGTGGGAAAAGAAACTGAAGCAGATTGAAAGCGACCAGTTCTCCTCCGAAGAGTTTATGCGGCACATTCGCAGGATGACGGCCGATATCGTCGAGGCCGCCCGGCAGTGTGACGTTGACCAGATTGACGACGAATACGCTGTGCTCGACGTGCCCTGTCCCAAGTGCGGCAAGGGTACGGTGCGGGAGAACTATCGCAAGTTCGTGTGCGATAGCTGCGATTTCTCGATTTGGAAATCCATCGCTGGGCGGGAGTTGTCACCCAACGAGGTGACCGTCCTGTTGCGTGACCGTCGCCTCGGCCCCCTGAACGGGTTCCGCAGCCGTCTCGGCCGGGAATTTTCCGCCGAGTTGATCATCAAGGATGATTTCACCACGGCGTTTGATTTCGGTGACACCGCCGAGGATGACGACGTTGATCCGCAGACTTCCGACCAAGTCGGCCCCTGTCCCAAATGCGAAGCGCCGGTGCTTGATACGCCGAGACGATACGTCTGTCGCAGCGGACTCGGTGCCCAGCCGGCTTGTGATTTCAAAATCAGCCGGCAGATTCTGAACCGTCAGATCGAGGCGGGCGAAGTGCGACAATTATTGGACAAAGGGAAAACCGACCTCCTGCAGGGTTTCGTGTCGAAGAAGAACAGGCGCAAGTTCGCCGCCCATCTCACGCTCGACCTCGGTTCCGGTAAATTGGGGTTCGAGTTCGCCCCACGCAAGAACGACGTGAACGGCGACGGCAAGAACAAACGGTTCGGCAGAAAGAAAGCCGCGCGAAGCTTCGGCGCGTGAGGAGGAGTCGCGGTGTGGGGTATGCGGGCATGCGGAAACGGCGGGGGACGTGGTGACGGGGTGCATCACCCTGCGGGTGGCCTGGCTGGCCCCCTCGCTACGAACCCACGGCGGGCTTCATGCGTGGTGATGGTTCAATAAATTTGAACGGTTCACCTTGTTTGAGAATCACGTCCTCGGTAATCACCACTTCCTTGATATCGGTTTGCGAGGGGATCTCGTACATACTATCGAGCATGACCTCTTCCATGATCGCGCGAAGTCCCCGTGCCCCGGTTTTTTGCGCATAGGCTTTTCTGGCGACGGCATGGAGGGCCCCATCCGTAAATTTCAGCTTCACGTTGTCTAAGGACAACAGCTTTTGATACTGCTTGGTTAAGGCATTCTTGGGTTCGGTCAAAATCCGGACTAACGCGTGTTCATCCAACTCCTCCAGCGTCGTCACCACCGGCAATCGCCCGATGAATTCGGGAATCAATCCGTATTGCAGTAAGTCTTCCGGTTGGATATGGGCCAGCAGGGATGCGGAGCGTTCCTGCGGCGAGACGGACCGGTCCGATTGGAAGCCCATGCGGTTTCGGTTCAGTCGCCGTTCGATAATGGGTTCAATCCCGACAAACGCCCCGCCACAAATGACCAGGATATTCTTGGTGTCCACCTGGATGAATTCCTGATGGGGATGTTTCCGGCCGCCTTGCGGCGGCACGTTGGCCACCGTGCCTTCGATGAGTTTCAGCAGGGCTTGCTGTACGCCCTCCCCCGACACGTCGCGAGTAATGGAGGGGCTGTCGGCTTTCCGCGTGATCTTGTCGATCTCATCAATATAAATGATGCCACGCTCGGCGCGTTCGACTTCATAATCCGCGGCTTGCAGCAGTTTCAGGATAATGTTCTCGACGTCTTCCCCGACATACCCCGCTTCAGTCAAGGTGGTGGCATCGGCCAGGGTAAACGGCACGTCCAGGTAATCGGCCAGGGTTTGAGCCAATAACGTTTTCCCGGTTCCCGTCGGCCCGACCATCAGAATATTGCCCTTTTGGAGCTCGACGTCTCCGGTTTCGTTCGCGGCGATGCGTTTATAGTGATTGTGAACGGCGACCGAGAGAATCTTTTTTGCGCGGGACTGGTCGATGATATAGTGATCCAGGTGGCGGTTGATCTCGACGGGTTTGCGAAGTTTAGAGGAAAGGGCTTCTTTGGCCTCTTGCCATTCCTCGGCCATGATCTCGTTGCAGAGGCCCACGCATTCGTCGCAGATGTAGACGGTGGGACCCGCAATCAGTTTGCGCACCTGATCGCGGCTTTTCCCGCAGAACGAACACCGTAGATTCTCGTCCGATTTGAGTGGTTTGGCCATGAGGGACTCGACGTTCAGCGGTCAGGCGCCGTTCGAGCCGGCCGGTTCCTTTTCCGACGTCCTGATAATGACTTCATCGATAAGACCGTACTCCTTGGCTTCCATGCCCGACATGAAATAATCCCGCTCGGTGTCCTGGCTGATTTTATCCAACGACTGCCCCGTGTGTTCCGCCATGATCTGGTTGAGGCGTTCGCGAATTTTCAGGATCTCGCGCGCGTGAATGTCGATCTCCGTCGCTTGTCCCTGAAATCCTCCCATGGGTTGGTGAATCATCACCCGGGCGTTGGGCAGGGCATACCGTTTGCCTTTGGTGCCCGCCGTCAGGAGCAGGGCGCCCATGCTGGCGGCCTGACCCAAACAAATGGTCGTAATCGGCGGTTTCACGTATTGCATGGTATCGTAAATGCCCATACCCGCAGTCACGCTCCCGCCAGGGGAATTAATATAGAGGTTGATGTCTTTTTCCGGATCTTCGGCTTCCAGGAACAGCAATTGCGCAATGATGAGGTTGGAGAAGATGTCGTCGATAGGCGCGCCGAGAAAGATAATGCGATCCTTCAAGAGGCGGGAGTAAATATCGTACGCCCGTTCACCGCGGTTCGTACTCTCAATAACCATTGGAATTAACATACGGTTGTACCCTTTCTATGCCAAACGGATTTGCGGAGCGCCTTACCCTTGAATCACCGCAAATTGATAGACCAATTGCAGCGCTTTTTCAGACCGGATGCGATCCTCGAACTCCTGAAGCGAACCTTCCCCTCCCGATTCCACCATCTTGCGGATGTCATCCAGTGGAACTTGAAGCCCTTTGGCGAGTTTGGTGAATTCCTCATCGATTTCCTGTTCGCTGACGGAAATCCCTTCCTTGTCCGCAATGGCTTCCAAGACCAACGCGAGCTTGACCCGTTTCTGTGCTCCCGGTGCCACCTCCTGTTGGATGCGTTTCGCTTGCTCTTCCATTTGGACTTGATCATCCATTGAGAACGTCCCGCCCTTTTTCCGTTGCTCTTCCATGACGCGTTGTCGAACCAGCGTACGAATTTCACGTTCGACCAGGGTCTCGGGCAGATCGAAGTGGTGCATTTCCAACAGACGTTCCATGATCTGATCCTTATAGCCGTTTTCGATATCCCGTTTGAGGACCGACTCCAATTCGGAGCGAATCATGTCTTTGAGCGCGTCGAGGTTCTCATACTCCCCGCAATCCTTGGCAAATTCATCATCCAACGGAGGGAGAATTTTCTGCTTCACGCCAAGGATGGAGAGATGAAACGTCACGACTTTGCCGGCCAGCCGGGTATCCGGATGTGTGGCGGCATATTCCTGCTGAAGTTCCGCGCGGTCTCCTTCCTGTTTCCCCACCAGCACGTCGTCGATGGTGAGACCCAGCACCGGTTCCTGAGACCCCACCTTATGGAGGTGCCCTTCCTTTTTCGACCCTTCCACCGGCTCGCCCTCGACCGTGCCTTCGATCGTCACGACGGCATACAGGCCCTCAGCCAGGAGGGTGCCGGAAGGGGCGGCGTCGAGCCGGGCCTGTTGCTCTCGAAACCGGTCCAGGGCTTTATCCACGTCCTGGTCGGCAACGGTCCGGGAATCGGGTTTCAAGGCAATGGGGTTGGGCGGACGATAATCGCGTAATCCAATCGGCGGCTTAATTTCCACGGTAGCGGTAAAGGTCAGCGACGTGTTGCGGTGGACTTTCATTCGCTCCATAGGAGAAATTTCCACCAACACGGGTGTCACGCCGGCTTCTTGAATCGCTTTCTGGTAGTAAACCGGCACCAGGCGCTGAATGACGTCCTGTTCGACGGCCTTCGCGTAGCGTTTTTCCAACATGGCGACCGGCGCCTTTCCGGGACGGAAGCCCGGGACGCGCACCTGCTGCTTCAGGTTGGTATAGACCCGGTCGAATTCCTGGTTGACGGCGTCTTCCGGCACTTCGATTTTAAGCGCACGTTTAACCGGTCCTAATTCCGTGACTTCCAATTTCATGTCGAGTCCGTTCGTTGATGAAAGACAGCGGGGAATGGTGCGAGAGGGGGGATTTGAACCCCCACGGTCTCCCACGAGATCCTAAGTCTCGCGCGTCTGCCAGTTCCGCCACTCTCGCGTCGCTGAACCGTTTCTTTTCCCGGGAGCACTCGAAACCGGGCAGTTGGAGCCCAAAGGCCGCAAGTGTACCCGTTTTTCCTATTTACCCATACGGTGCGTGGGGTGTCAACGCCCGTGCTGTAGGCCTGAACACCGGGCGGACGGCCTAAGCCTTCCTCTTCTTGCCAGAAACCAATGGAGTAGGCTAAGGTGCCCCGGATGGACCTCAAAAAACTGTACCTGAATATTTACGAGCAATTCATCCAAACGCGTGAGTCCCACAAGGGATTCCATTTTCAAGAGGAGCCGCTTAAAAGCGTGGCGCCCAAAGCGGTGTCGTTTAAGGATCGCGTCAAGTGGTGGACCCTTAACCGGCCCAACCGGTTGAAGAAAATTGAGCAGGAACGGGATCGCCAACAGCAGGAGATTCTCGCCCTCAAGCAAAAGCTTATCCCCGACGCCTGTCCTCGACCTGATCGAGGGTCATCAGGCTAATCGGCTTTCACTTCCCACGACGACTCATGTCGGAGTTCGTCCCAGCGACTCTTCAACTGTACCGTCAAGCCCTCTTCGCGACTTGGCGGTCGCTGACCAGAAACTGGCTGCTCGTCCCGGCGGTCATGATCCTGGCCGTGCTCATGTACGCGGCCACCGGATTGGCCATGGGGCTCGGCATGCTGGGAGGCTTGTTGCTGGGCGTGGCCAACGCTTTTGTGGTCGGGGCGTTTCTGGGATTACTCGAACAGGCCGTGACGGGCGCGCGGCCCATGGTGTGGAGCGACCTGTGGGACGTGGCCGGCAGCTATTTCTGGGACGTGATCACGGTCGGCTTTATCGTGTGGGTCCCCCTGCAAGTTCTCGAACTCGGCATGCAAGCCAACCCGTATGGGCCGGCGATCGTTTCAGCCGTCTTCCTGCTCCTGTTTATTTTGCTCAATCCCATCCCCGAACTGATTTATCAGAGCCGTGCCGGTGCCTCCCTTGAAATCCTCAAGGACTGCTACGAATTCGTCCTGGAAAATTGGATTGAATGGTTTTTCCCCCTGGTCGTGATCCTGGCGCCGTTCGGGTTGTCCTTTTTCTTTTCGATTTCGAGCCGGAGCGGCCGGTTGATGGGCTTGGATTTTCTTCAACTCCTGGGATTGCCCTTCGCCGTGTTGAGCCAGTGGTTCCAGGCTCTCGGGTTGTCTTCCTCGACGGCCATGATCCTGGTTCTGTGCCTGACGCCCGTCTCGGCAGTCCTGATGATGCTCTTTCGCGGCCATCTCTATAAAGCCCTGACCGGTTCCTCCCGGCGACAACGGTTATTTCAACGACGCCAGTCATTGGGGCCTTGAGGGGCTTGCACCTCATACCTGCCAACGAGTTTTCTTGTTGGCCCGAAAAACCCATGCTAAGATGGCATGCTTCGTCGTGCGGAGAGGTGCGAGAGTGGCCGAATCGGCGTGCCTGGAGAGCACGTGTGCTGGCAACGGCACCGTGGGTTCGAATCCCACCCTCTCCGCCATACCGTCGAAAGCTGTGACAGACCGAGTGGAGCCATGATTTCATGTATTGGCCGAAGAAGAGGGTGGGGTTCGAACCGGGGGATCTGAAGGGGGTATGCCCCCTTCATGGGGTGACCAAAGCGAAGCGGAGGCGCGAGGGGGCCTGGCCCCCTCGCGAGAGCGGGTTGGCCCGCGACGTCGAATACCCACCCTCTCCGCCATAATGAATTTCATTCATTGACAACGGAAAGGGGCTGGGCCCTGTGCAGCGGAATCTTGTGAACCCCGCCAGATCCGGAAGGAAGCAACGGTAAGCAAGCGAGTCTGTGTGCTACAGGATCACCCGGCCCCACTTATGACGATCTTCATGTCGTGACCCCACGGCGGTGCCTCAAGAGATGACGCGCGTGGCGCAGGACGAGTGATGGAATACCAGGTTTCCGCCAGAAAGTTTCGTCCGGGCACATTCGAAGAGTTGATCGGGCAGCCGCACGTCGTACAGACGCTGCGGAACGCCATCCTCCGGCAACAGGTTGCCCATGCGTATCTCTTCTCCGGCATGCGCGGCGTGGGAAAGACCACGGCCGCCCGGATTCTGGCCAAGGCGCTGAATTGCGACAAGGGGCCGACCCCTGAACCCTGCGGTCAGTGCGAGAGTTGTTTGGAAATTACGCGCGGCAACTCGGTTGACGTCATCGAGATCGACGGCGCCTCGAATACCGGCGTGGACGACGTCCGGGAGCTTCGCGAAAACGTCAAATTTTCGCCGTTCCGGGGCACCTACCGGATTTACATCATCGACGAAGTCCACATGCTCTCCAATTCGGCGTTCAACGCGCTTTTGAAGACACTGGAAGAGCCTCCGCCGCACGCGGTGTTTATCTTTGCAACGACTGAAGTCCACAAAATCCCGCCCACCATCACGTCTCGTTGCCAACATTTCAACTTTCGCCGGATTCCCCGGCGGGAGATCATTGCGCGTCTCCAGGAAGTCGTGACGCACGTCGGCGTCACGATCAATGAACGCAGTCTGGGGGCGATGGCCAGGGCGAGTGAAGGCAGTATGCGCGACGCGCTCAGTCTGTTGGATCAGGCCGTGGCGTTCGGCGGCCAATCGATTACCGAGCACGACGTGGATGAGATGCTCGGGGCCGTTCCCGATGAACTGGTGGGCCGCATCGTGCAGACGGTCGTGACCCAGGACCCGGCCGCGGCCGTGGCCCTGGTCGGCGAGGTGGTCGATCACGGGTACGACCTGCGGGCCTATTGCGGGGCGGTGGTGGAGCGTATGCGTCACCTGATGATTGCAGCCGTGGTGCCGGGGTTCGAGCAAGCGCGGGGCTTGATGGATTTGCCGGATGAAGACGTGAAATACTTGTTGACTGAAGCCAAGTCGTTCTCGGTGGAGCAGGTCCAAGAGGTCTTTCACCTGTTTGCCCAGGCCGAAGACCGCCTCCGGTCAACGGCGCATCCCCGGTTTGTCTTTGAAGTCGCCGCCGTTCGCGCGGCGCGGTTGCTGCAACCCGGCGCACAGGTGTTGCGGCAGACGGAAACGGGACGGGGGCCACAACCCCAGGCTGCAAGCGTGCCGGCGGAAAACCCCCGGCCGGCGTCCGGGGTGCCGCCGTCACCGGGAAAACAACCTGACCATCGCGCCGGAACGTCAGGCCGGCCTTTCGGCTCCGCTTCCTTCGGCTCCGCTCAGGACAAGCAGGACAGGCCCTCGACTCCCGTGTCCGGGAAGGGAGGGCGTCCCTCTCCTCCGGCGCAAAAGCCCCCTACTTCCAACGCGCCGCGTGCCGCGCGGCCTGCGGTCGAGGCTCAATCCGTGCCTCAACCGAGACCGGTGTCCCCGGGGAGTCCGCCGGCTATCCGGGAAGAAGACTGGCAGCGGGTCGTCGATTCCGTGATTCAGCATTCTCCCAACATTGGAACCTTTTTGGAAATGGGAACGTTGGTGAAAATCGAAGGCAACCAGGTCATCGTAGGGTTTTCCAAAACCGCATCCGTGGCCTGTTCGAGAATCCAGAAAGAAGAGACCCGCGCATTGATTGCAAAGGCCTGCCAAACCGTCACCGGGGCGACCATTCACCTTCGGGTAGTCGAATTGACCGGAGAACCGGGCGACGGGCTCACGATCAGGCAGATGCGAAACAACCGGCGTGAACAGGATGACGAGGCTCTGTTGAAGCAGGCACGAGCGAATCCCATGGTGAAACACGCGATGGAACTGTTTGGCGGCGAAGTGGTGAAGGCCAGTCGCCCGAGTGGAAAGAAGGAGGCGTAAGCATGTCCAAGAATCCTTTTGGCAATATGGGAAATCTGTTGAAACAGGCCCAGGCCATGCAGGAGAAACTGGGGAAAATTCAGGAAGAAGCCGCTGCGAAGACCGTCCAGGCGTCGGCCGGAGGCGGGATGGTGACGGTCACGGCCAACGGCGGGATGCAAATCACCAACGTGGCGATCGAGCCTGAAGTCTTGAAGTCTGAGGACCCTGACATGTTGCAGGATCTCCTTGTGGCTGCCACCAATGAAGCCTTGCGCAAGGCCAAGGAGTTAATGGCTGATGAAGTGAAGGGGCTGACCGGAGGTCTCGGCATCCCCGGAATGTAAGGAATGGAGCCTTGGGGATTGCCGATTTGAGAATCCGTCATCCCCAATCAAAAATACCGTCATGAGTGGACAACAGCGTCAGGGGCTCTTGGCCAAACTGGCCAAAGAGTTTGTGCGATTGCCCGGCATCGGGCAAAAGACCTCGCAACGACTCGCGTTTCATATGATGAAGGTCAACAAGGAAGAAGCGCTGCGCCTGGCCGATGCCATTCGCGACGTGAAGGAATTCGTGGTGTTTTGCGAGCAATGTCGCAATATTGCGGAAAGCGAGTTGTGCGACATCTGCCGGGATCCTCAACGGGATCGCACCAGGATTCTGGTCGTGGAAGAACCGAGCACGTTGCATGCGATCGATCAAAGTCGCGGATACAAAGGCTTGTATCACGTCCTGATGGGCTCACTCTCACCGCTGGACGGGGTCGGGCCGTCCGACATTCGGGCCCAGGAATTGGAAGTGCGCGTCCGGGACGGTGGAGTACAGGAGGTCATTGTGGCGACGAACCCCACCATCGAAGGCGAGGCCACGGCCATTTACCTCACGAAACTCCTGAAGCCCTACGGGGTCACGGTCTCACGCATCGCGTACGGGATCCCCGTGGGCATGGATATCGAATACGCCGACGACGTGACGCTGACCAAATCCATCGAAGGCCGGCGTGAATTGTAGCGGGCGGATCGTCGGGGCACTCCCATGAAAGTGTTTGTGAGATTTCTCGTGCTCGTTGGAGTCATCGGACTCCTGGCATTGGTGTTTGTCAGCCTGTCGTTGAACGCCTTGGTCAAAGGCGGCATCGAGACCATGGGGCCTCGAATACTGGGCGTCCCGGTTACGTTGGAGGACGTGGATGTAACCCTGCTGTCCGGCACCAGCCTGCATGCCGGGTTGACCGGGCTCGCGGTCAACAACCCTGAAGGGTATGAGACCGACTTTGCCGTGTCCCTTCCGGAAATTCACATAAAGGTCGATTGGAACTCGCTATTGACGGATACCGTGATTGTCGAGGAAGTGCTGATCGTCAAACCGGCCATGACCTTCGAATGGTCGTTACGGGGCAGCAACCTCGGCACGATCCATGAGAACGTCAAGCGAAATTTGGGATCCGGTTCCGGCGACGGTCAAGAAAAGGACGGAGAGCCTGAAGAAAAACAGGAATTCGAAAAGTCCGTTCACGTCAAGAAAGTGACGGTCAAAGATGCGCTGATCAACGTGAGTTTCGTCGGCGGACAGAGCGAGGTCACGCAATTGCCGTTACCCGATCTCGAATTGCGTGACATCGGAAACCCGTCAGGCGGCACCACGTTCTCACAAGCGTCAGCCGTCATCTTCGAGCAGATCTACGACGCCATTGACAAGGCCGTCATGAAACCGGGGATACTCCTGCCCCAGGGTATCACACAACTCGGCAAATCCATCGGCAGGGTGGGGAAAGAATGGTTGCAGGGATTGTTCGGCAAGTAAACGTTGTCTGCATAATCCGGAAATTGTACGTTAAGTTATACGGTTCCTGGCACCAATTGACGCCCGCCGGCACTCGACAAGCCCTTGTCGATAATCTTTCAGGGAAGCATTGATCGCCCGCGTTTCTAAAATCATTGAGAAAACGTGATCCCCGTGTCCTGTATTTCGCGGTAGGGCAGCAGCCAGACGAGTGACTCGTCGTGGATGTCCACAACCTGGATGCGGTTTCCCCAGGGGTCGCGGAAGTCGCACCGGAACGGCGGTTGCAACGTCAGGCCGTATTTGTTGACGAGTTTGTCCCGCACTTCATTGACCTGCGCTTCATCCCGGACCATGAGGCCGAAATGTTTCGTCCGGTCGGGCTGCAGAGTGTCAACTTCGAAGATGGCCAGGAACTGATGCTCCCCCAGTTTGCACCAGGCGGCACCCTCTCCTCCCCGCAGCATTTCCAGGTTGAACACGTCTGAGTAAAACTCCACGGCTTTTTGCGCGTCGTCCACTTCGATGACGACGTGGTTGCATCCATAGACTTGAACGGCCATGTTCCATCTCCTTTGTCATGAGTCAGCAGCAAAGTCTTCAATGTCCGCATCATACCAGATTACGGAAACACATCAGCAGGCTCACCCTCCCGTGCCAATGAAGAAACAGGGGAAACGCGCCGGTACGGCGATAGAGGCGCACCGGAGGGCAGGACTGAGGGCGTAACCGGGTCACCCCATCTCCAGCAGGTCGTGGTCGGGGTTACGTTCTTTCGTGAAGGTTTTGGACCAGGGTGAGCGGAAGAGCACGATGGGACGGTCCCGGTGATCCTTGACGAGCATCGCGTCGCTCGGGGCGCGAAAGGTGTCGAGATCTCCAACCACCCAGGCACTGCATACATAGCTCAACGGTTCAAGCCGCGTCTCCACCCGGTATTCATTGCGCAGGCGAAATTCCAGCACGTCGAACTGGAGGCGGCCCACCGCGGCCACGAGGAAATCCAGGTCATCGAGGCTCCGGAGAATCTGGACCGTGCCCTCGGCGGCCATTTGCTCCATGCCTTTGTCAAAGGCCTTGCGCTTGCCCACGTCGGTGGGTTGAATCCGGGCAAAGACCTCCGGTTGAAACTGGGGGAGGGATTGATAGTTGAACCCGTCATCCAGTGAGATGGTATCGCCGATGGCAAACTGTCCCGGGTTGATCACACCGATGATGTCTCCGGGGTACGCCTCGTCCACGGTGTGGCGGCCCTTGGCGATGAGACTGTGCGGCCGCGACAGGCGCACGTCATGCCTCAGGCGGTGATGTTTGACCACCATGTCACGTTCGAACCGGCCGGAGCAGACGCGGAGGAAGGCCGTGCTGTCGCGATGCCGGGGATTCATGTTCGCCTGGATTTTGAAGATGTAGGCGCTGAACGGTTGCTCCACCGGGTTCACGATGATGTGCGTGCCGTCCGGCCGGTCAGCCGTGCGCGGCGTGGCGGCGGGCGCCATTTCCACGAAGGCGTCGAAGAAATTTTCAATGCCGAAGTTCGTGAGCGCGGAGGCAAAAAACACGGGCGTCACCTCACCCTTGAGAAAGGCTTCCTGCGAATACGGGTTTCCGGCCACGTCCAACAGTTCCAAATCGTGGTTGACTTCCTGCAGGACGTCTTCCCCGATCAGGGCCGTGGCTTCGGGGCCGTCCAAGGAGATTTCCGTGCGGCCGGCTTTGGCGGCGCCCTGCGCCGCCATTTTTGTGAACAGCGAAACCCGGCGGGTGCCGCGGTCCACGACGCCCATGAATTGTTGTCCGGATCCGATCGGCCAATTGATCGGATTGGCATGAATGCGGAGGACGTCTTCCACTTCGGCCATGAGGTCGAGCGGCAGGCGCCCCGGCAGGTCCATTTTGTTGATCAACGTCAGGACGGGGATCTTGCGCAAGCGGCACACCTCGAACAATTTCCGGGTTTGGGTTTCGACGCCCTTCGCGGCGTCGATGACCATCACGGCGCTGTCCGCGGCGGTCAGCGTCCGGTAGGTGTCTTCACAGAAATCCTGGTGGCCCGGTGTATCGAGGACGTTGATGACGGCCTGTTTGTACTGGAACTGCATGGCCGACGCGGTGATCGAGATTCCGCGCTCCTGTTCCATCTCCATCCAGTCGGAGGTCGCCGTTTTGGCGCTTTTCCGGCTGCCGACCATGCCGGCCGTCCGGACCATCCCCGAATAGAGCAGTAGTTTTTCCGTGACGGTGGTTTTCCCCGCGTCGGGATGACTGATAATCGCAAACGTGCGGCGTTTTTTCGCCTGTGCCCGAACGTCGTTTTGAGTGTGCGGGTCGGATGTGACCATGGGTGGCGGCGGGCTAGAGTTCTTCGAGTCGCCCCTGGGCTCTGGCGAGATCGACGCGTGACGCGTTGAAATTGAACAGCGCTCCAATGAGGTTGTCCCGGGCTTGGGCCACCCGGGTTTGGGCGTCCGTGACTTCGATATTGGTCGCCAAGCCGACCGAGAAACGCTGTTTGGCGAGATAGAGTTCCTGAAACGACAAACGAAGCCCTTCCTTGGCCACGGCGACCTGTTGTTGGGTCGATTTCAGGGTCAACAGGGCGTCCCGGACTTCCAACCCGATTTGCTTTTCGACGTCTCGCGTTCTGATGGACTCCAGGCGAAGCAAACTGCGCTGTTCGGAAATGCGGCCTTCACGCTGACCGCCGTCGAACAGGGGAACGGAGAGCAGGACCTGGACGTTGTCGGTGGTCAACGCATCGCCGGGTTGATTGCCGATCATGCCCAGGTCTCCGGTGCCCGAGAGAGAAGGCACGCGTTCCATCACCACCGAACTCAACGTGAGTTCAGCCAGACGTTCACGTTTCTTTTGGGCTTTGATCTCGATCCGGTGTTTCCTGGCGACCTGCAGGGCGTCATCCACGGTCTGCGGGGTGACGGGGACGAGTTTCAGTTCGTCCGTCAGGATCAACTTCATGTCGAAGGAGAGCCCGATGCCACGGCTCAGGTTGAGTTTGGCGCTGCCATAGTCGTTGCGGGCGACGAGCAACCGTTGTTTTTCATTTTCGAGTTGCACCTTCGCGCGGGTGACGTCCAACTGGGTGGCCATCCCGACCGACTTGCGTTCCATGGCCAGGCGCAACAGTTGGTTATTGAGCTTGACGTCGGCCAAGCGGGCTTTGACGGATTTTTGGACCCGTAATGCTTCCAGATATGCCAAAGCGACCAGGGCCATGGTGTCCATTTTCTGGGTTTCCGAGTCCAGTCCGGCCACTTCGATGTTCGTTCGGGCCGCGCGCCATCTCTGGATCAGGCTCAGGCTGAAGAGATTCTGGTTCAGCGTGACGCGGCCTTCGTAAAAGTCACGGGGAATCGTGCCCCCCCTTCCGCCAAAGGCGCCCAAGAATAGTCGCCTTCTCGCTCCGCTGACGCGGGCGGACAGGTTCGGCAGTAAGGCTCCGCGCCGGGTCACGGCCTGCTCTTCCGCCTGGGTCACGCGTTCTTTGAAGATCTGCACCGTGGGGTTGTTATCCACGGCTGCTTGCATGGCGTCACGCATGCTCAACCGGAGTTCGAGCGGAGGTTGCCGGAGCGCGGCCTCATCGCGGGCGTCCTGAGCCCAGGCGAAGCCCGCCGTTCCCGAGAACCACACGATGCCGGCGAAAATGATGGCGATCATGACGGCCTCTTTTCATGTGTTGCTGTGCAGACAACCAGATGAAACATATTCTTCCGATCACGTCTCCTGGATTTCCTGGCCCAGGACCGCTTCCGATGGTGTGGCCCCTCTCTTGTGTTTCCAGCTCATCATGAGGCTGAAGATCGCCGGGACCAGGAGGAGCGTAAACATGGTCGAGAGCATGAGCCCGCCGAGCACGACGCTCCCGATGCCCCGGTACAGTTCCGAGCCGGCGCCCGAGGCAAGGACCAGCGGCAGGAGGCCGAAGGTCGTGGTCAGCATGCTCATCATGATGGGCCTGACCCGGGACCGTACGGATTCGGCAATGGCTTGACGGGCCGGCATGCCGCTCGTCGCCTGGTCTTCATCGGACGTCCACAGGTTGAGCCGTTGCGGGTCCATGAAGTTCAGGGCCTGGTGCACGACCAGGATGGCATTGTTGACCACCACGCCGATCAGGATGATAAAGCCCAACATGGTCAAAACGTCCATGGGTTGATGGGCGATAAAGCGGTTGACGACCGAGAGTCCGAGTATGCCGCCGGCCGCGGCCAACGGCACGCTGAAGATAATCACAAACGGATACAGAAAACTTTCAAACAGGGCGGCCATGAGCAAATAGGTAATGAGCAGGGCCATGAGCAGGTTGTATTTCAGGGCGTCATAGGTTTTTGTGAGGTCGTCGGCCGTGCCCGCCAAGTGAATCTGATAGAGCCGCCCCAGGTTGCCTGCCTGTGCGATGGGATTGACGACTTGCTGTTGGATCAGGTCCATGGCCGTCTCCAACGGGATGTCGCTTGGCGGAATGACCTGGATGGTGATGGCCCGTTCCCGTTCGATGTGGTTGATCTGTTCGGGGCCTGCCATGAGCGTGATATCGGCGATGTCACCCACCGTGGTGAGGCGGCCACCCGGGGTAAATATGGGCAGGTTCCCCAGGTCCTGCGTGCGGGTGGCATACTGGTCGATGCCCCGGATTGTGAGATCGATCTCGTCCCCTTCAAATTGATAGTCACTCGCCTTGGCTCCATCCACCAGGGCGTCGATCGTAAACCCGAGTTCCTGATTCGTCATCTGCACGTCGGCTGCCCGGTCCCGTTTCAGGTGGACTCGCACTTCGGGACTTCCCAGGTCGAGACTGGGCTTCGGTCGAACCTGTGCGCCCGGTAACAGTTCTCGAATCTGTCCGAAAATCTGCCCGCCCAGGGCGAGGAGTTTGTCGAGCTCCGGTCCGGTAATTTCAATGTCAATGTTTCGCCCTGTGCCCAACCCGCGTTGAAATAAACTGCTTTGGGTCACGATGCCGAAGATCCCGGGGATATCGGCCATGGCCCGTTGAAACACCGGGATCAGGTCACGGATGTAGGCATCGTCATTGGTGCGGCCGCCCATGAACACGGAACGTCCGCGCGCCACGTAGAAGAAATTGCGGATACTGGGACCATCCAGTGCGGCTTCTTCCGGGGATCCGGGCTCGGCATCCCAATGCGGAGTGAGGACGTGCTCGATGGATTCGCCCACGTGAATGAACTTTTCCGTGTTATAGCCGGGCGGGGGCAGGACAATGCCGAAGATCAGATTTCGATTCCCGCTGGGCAGGTATTCGGCTTTGGGCAACAACTGCACGATGGTGCCGATGGCAAACGCCGTGAGTCCGAGAACGATCGCCATCCGCCAACCGGTACTGCCGCATATCCAGTACACGAACTTGCCGATCCGGTCGGAAACGTTCCTCTTCCGGCCGGCCGGCCGAGCCTCTTGACCGGCCGCATCTTCGGGGTGTGTGGCATGTGAGGCGGAACGCCGCCGACCGGTTTCACGGTTCGTTGTCAACAGGCGGGCGGACAGGCAGGGAATCACGGTAATGGAGACCAGGAGGCTTAGCCCGACGCCGGCACTGATGGCAATGGCAATGTCCCGAAAGAGTTGCCCGGCCTGTTCCTCGATGAACACGATGGGCACGAAGACGGCGATGGTCGTGAGCGTGCTGGCCAGTACCGCCCCCCAGACTTCAACGGTGCCGTCATAGGCGGCCTCCCACAGCGGTTTGCCCGACTCCCGGTGACGATAGATGTTTTCCAGGACGACGATGGAATTGTCGACCAGCATGCCTCCGGCCAGCGTCATCCCGGCAAGACTGATCACGTTCACGTTCCGGTCCAGCACCCACAGGGCGATGAAGGTGCCCATGATGCTGATGGGAATGGCCAAACCGACGACGAAGGTCGTGCTCGCCGTGCGCAAGAACAGGAAGAGGACCGTCACGGCGAGGATACCGCCGATGACCAGGTTTGTTTGCACCAGGTCGATGGAACTGTAGATGTAGTCCGTTTCGTCATAGACCTGAAACAGTTTGAAGCCGCGTCGTTGCAGGATTTCATCGTTCAATTCCTGAACGGCTTCTCGCAGGTGCTCCATCGTGTTCAGGGTATTGGCTCCCGTCTCGCGGATGGCATTGACGGCAATAGAGTTCCGCCCCATTTCCCGGACGACGTGTTGCGGCTCCTGGTACGCGACGCTGACGGTCGCCACGTCCCGCACGTACACCGGCGCGCCGTCCCGTCTGGCAATAATGACGTTCGCCACGTCTTCGGGGCTTTGATATTCGCCGGTGGTTCTGACGACGTACGATCGTTTGCCTTCATCGAAGTCCCCCGCACTGTAATCACGATTTTCCTGGTCCAGTGCCCGTGCCAGATCCAGGACCGTCAGGGACCGGGTGGCCAGCTTCAAGGGGTCCACGAGTACGCGCAGTTCCCGTTTGCGGCCGCCATAGACGTTCGACGCGGCCACACCCGGAATGCGCTCGAACCGGGCCTTGATCACGTCTTCCGCAAAATCCCGCAGGGTGTCGATGGCGATGGGGTTGCCCGCCAACGGTTCAAAAATGAACCACCCCATGGCCATGCCGCGCGTGTCGGCGCTACGGATCACGGGTTCGTCGACTTCATCGGGGTATTCCTTGACCTGGTTGAGCCGGTTGGACACGCGAAGCAACGCCGTGTCGGTGTTGGTTCCGGCGGGAAACCGGAGGATGATTTCTCCGGAGTTGTAGGCGCTTTCGCCGAACATCTTCTCCAGCCCCTCGACCCCTTTCAATTGCTCTTCCTGTTTGTCCACGATTTCGCGTTCCACTTCCTTGGGGCTGGCCCCCTGCCATGGGGTCGAGACCGTAATCTCGGGTTTGGAGACGTCGGGCGTGAGCTGGATGGGAAGCTGCATGAGCGACACGAGCCCGAAGAGGACCACGAGAATCACGGCCACGGACGTGGTGACCGGGTATCGGATGGAGAATTGGATGATGTTCATTGGACGTTGACGGGGGCCTCCAGGATACGCACGGGTTGGCCGGGGAACAGGCGTTCGTTCCCTTCCACCACGACGTCCATCCCCGCTTGGAGCGGCCCTTCGATTTCCACGAGGTCTTCGACGTGCAGGATGGCGGTCACCGGGACTTGGTCGGCCGTCCCTTCGTTCACGCGAAACACAAACGTTTTGCCTCCCCGGAGGACCAGGGCATCCTTCGGGACCACGAGCCCCTGATGGGGCCGGTCGATCCGGAGCGTGACGCGGGACACCATGCCGCTTTTGATCGCCAGGCCGGGATTTGGAATCTCCACCTTGACCGGGAACGTTCTGGCGATTCGATCGGCCTGGGCCACAAGGGAGAACACTTGGCCCTGGGCCTCGAATGCCGGCAGGCCGTCGAAGGTGGCGGTGACGGGATCATGAATTTGAATATGGCTCACGTAGCGTTCCGGAAGGGGAATTTCGACTTGCACGTGCGACAGGTCAACCACTTCGACGACCGGTCCGCCTTCTTCCACCCACTGCCCGATCTCCGTAAATTCCTGTGTGATCCAGCCATCGAACGGTGCGACGACCCTCGACTTGTTCAGGGAATCTCTGACCTGCCGGATTTCGGCATCCAGTTGCGACAGGTGTTCTTTCAGCGCCGATTCCTCGGCCACGGCGTCGTCGAAGTCTTTCTGGGTCACGAGTTCTCGTTTAAAGAGAGCGCGGAACCGCTTCAGGTCCCGTTTGGCCTGTTTATAGCGGGCGCCGGACTCTCGATAGATGGCCATGGCTGAATCGAGCCGGATCTGCAAGGTCTTGGTGCGCAACCGGGCCAGCAGGTCCCCGCGTTTGACCTTCATGCCTTCTTCAGCCGTAAAGGCCTGGACCAACCCTTCGACTTCGCTGGCCACGACGCTTCGTTTCCATGGTTCGACGGTCCCGACCAAGGTGACGGTGCGCTTCACTTCCTGTTGCAGAACCGGGGCGACGCGGACCGGCGACAGCGGAGGAGCCGGGGGAGGAGGTGCGGCTTGTTGTTCGTTACAGGCCGGGAGGATGAGCAGGCAGAGAGAAAGCAGCCAGACGGCTTTGCGACACAATGGCTGAAACGGATGCGGAATCGTCATAACGGGAACCATCAACGAAGTCGGTGCGAGCCGGATGCAATCAGATCCTCCAGTCTGGTTTCAGATCCATATTCGTTTCATGGGGTCGGAGAGATCCTGTGATCATCATATCAGCCGGCAACAGATAGATTCCAATGAATGATCACCATGCATGAAAATTAGAACACCCAGTCAGGATTTTTGCAACTCTGGCTCGTCAGGAACAGGCAACGGCGCGGGTTATTCAACGGGACCGGGAGGCATGTGCGACTCAACCGGAGATGGTAACGCCGGGGCGGTGCTCGAGGACGTTTTACCGGTTTTCTCATTGGCCGTTCCACCCGAGACCCCGCCCGAGACGATGAACGTCATGATGTCCGCACTATCGGCGTGGAGCGGGCGGATCTGGCTGCGCGGCACGATCAGCAGGTTGCCGGCAAAATTGTAGGATTGCGGAAAGTACACGGCGACCCGGTCTTCCAGCCCCAACAGGTCCAGGTTCTGGCGCGTGACGAATCCGATCGCTTCCGTGTGACCACCCGGGATCAGCGTGACGAGGACGGGTTGATCGAAACGCTTTTTTTCACCCATGAAGGCTTCGATGAGATCCTTGAGCGACGTATAGACCAGTTTGACAAAGGGCGTGCGGGTCAGGATTTTTTCCAGGGAGCCCATGGCCCCGCGAAAGAACACGTTCGAAGCCAGGCGGCCGACGAGCACGAGCATGCCGATGGTGAGGATGAATCCAATCCCCGGAATGGGGATATTCAGCCAGCCGTCGATAACATTGAACACGAGGAACACGACGTAGATAGTGACGGCCACCGGGACCACGAGAAACAGGCCGTTAAAGAAATTCTGCACGAATTCCTGCGTGTCCCAGCGCTTGGGAATGACTTCATCTTTGAGGGATTTCAGAATTTCTTTCCAGTCACGACGCATGGGCATGACCTCCGGTTCCATCGCTGAATACCGTGACTCTAACCGGAGAGAAGGCCTGGAGACAAGGGCTTGCGGGGGGCTCATTTGACACCCGGCGCAACAACCCGTAAAACGGGATACTCTGTCCTGCTCTTTCTGTCATCCCCGACCCGATCGGGGATCCAGAGACTTTGTCTTTGCGCACGAAAGAAAAAGCAACGACACTGGATCCTTTCCTTGACTGGATCCTCGATTAGAGATGTCGAGGACAAGCGTCGAGGATGACAAAAAAGGGCATGCAAACCTAGACACTACCCAGAAAGGCGCACATTGTGGCAGGTGAACCCTCATCGCGGAAACCGTCTTCCAGATCGAAAGAACCCCTCGACACCGAAATCCTGACGGTTCACGTTGAGCGTGAAGGCCAACAAGTCAGTGCCAAATGGGGGCTGAATCCGAGATTGAAAGAAGAATTGACTCCCGAGGAATGGAAAGAGGTGACGGACATTATGGGCAAAGTCACCGACATCGTGGGGAAACGGTTTTCGGAAATGTTGGCGCAAGGTCCGACGGAAGCCGGGGGAACCGCATAAGGACGGCGCTCGTCCTCAGCTCCCGGCACGTGTGCCAACCCTTGACCTACAAATGCGGATTGACCGGCAAGGCCAAGGTAAAATAGCGGCCCTTGTCTTCCACCAGAATTCGTTTGGCTGTGAGCGCGGCGACCGCGTCTTCGATAGAAGTCGCCGGGGTTGACGCCGCCGGGTCGTCAACGGAAGCCCGCCGGATCTGCTCCAGCGTTTTCGGGGTCTCATTGCAACATTCGATAACGCACGAAAACGGCCAATCGAAGCGTTCGCTCGTGGGTTGATCAGTCCGGCCGTCGTAGACGGTCACGTAACTCATGGCCTTGGCATAGAACAGGAACGGGCGATCCTCCGAGAAATACCGCGCCCGCCATTCCTGCACCAGGCGGCACAACTGGTCGTAGAGGGCCGCGTCCACCTTCCAATCGATCTCATATTCGAAATCGTACGCAATCTTGTTCAGGTCCACTTTCCTCGCGTCGTACACGTATTCATACGCCGCGCCCGGTCCGGTAATGCGCACGCCGTAGTCTTCGGGACGCATGAAATACGGGCTGAACCGCTCCAGCCACAGTTTGCCGGTGCTTTCCGGCGGTTGCAGGTGAAACAGCGAGGGAATGAGCGCAATCTGGCGCCGGTAGTCCGCGTTGGTTTCCTGCGGAAAGCCCAGCAGAATGTTCCAGTTGATATCCAGGTTGTAATAGCGGCTCCATTTCAGGCACTGGACGTTCTGGAGCGGGCTGACGCCCTTGTCCATTTCCTTGAGTTGCGTGGCGCTCAGGCTTTCGATACCGGGCTGCATGCACTTCACCCCGCCCTGGGCCAGGGTCTGAATCTGTTGCTTGGTCAGGTTGGCCTTGGTCTCCATGAACACGTCCAGGTCATAGTGGTCCGCGGCGAACCGGCCGAACAACGCGTCGATGTATTTCAAGTCGATGATGTTGTCGACCAGCCGGAAGCGCGTGGTGTTATAGCGACTGGAAAGCCCGTCCATTTCCCGGGCCACCTGGTCGGACGACTTGGCGCGAAACTGCATGGATTGCGCGTTTAATCCGCAAAACGTGCAATGATGTTTTTCACCCCACCAGCATCCGCGTGACCCTTCGTACAGCAAAATCCGGTTGAGTCCGGTCGAGCCCTGGCCCTCCAGCTCTCGCACCATGTCAAAATAGTCATCGTAATCCGGCGGCCCCACTTCGGGAAAATCGGAAAAGAGCATCGTGTTGCGTTGGAAACGGATCTCCCCGTCTTTGCGAAAAGCCACCCCGGAGGGGAGCGCGTCTTCCTGCCCGTGCAGCACGTTCTTCACCAAGCCGGGGAACACGGCTTCGCCTTCGCCGACCACCACGTAGTCGATCCAGGGAAACGCCCGGAAATATTCCAGGCCCATCTCTCCGTCGAAGTTGGCCCCGCCGAAGACGGTCCGAACGTCGGGATACAGTTCCTTGATCAATTTGGCCAGGGTCAGGCTGGCTACGTTCTGGTCGAAGGTGGACGTGAACCCCACGACCTTGAACTGTCCCCAGTCATAGGACGTCAGAAGCTCGGTGAGAAATTGTGGCGCGAGGGTATGGGCGATTTCTTCCAGGTACCCCGTGGAACATCCGGCCTCCTGCGCCGTACTCTCGAACACGGGCTTGAAGACGTCGGGATATTGGGCGTGTTTCGGGTTGTCCCGGAAGAGAATCGACGAGAACAACCACTCGCCGATCATGCCGCGTTTTTCGCACAGCACTTCGTAGAGTTGGGTGCCGATGCGATGGGCAAACAGCAGGTTGAAGTGATAACTCCTGGACCCGACGCCGTGGTTCTTCAAGACCCGGGACAACGTGCCCAGTTGAATGGACGGGAATTTGGAATACCCGAACGGCATGGTGACCAGGGCCACCTGCGGCATGCCGTCCGGATCGCCCCAGGGTTCTTCCGCCAGCGCGGCGGCGGCTTGAGCGGACGGCTCGATGGTGATGAGGGGTTCAGCCATGGCCTGCGAAAACCCGGTCGGCCTTGGCCGCCAGATAAAAATCGCTTTCCGTGAGCCCGCGGATCTTATGGGTCCAGATTTCCACTTTGCACCGGCCCCACGCCAAATACAGATCGGGATGGTGCCCCTCCTGCTCGGCGATCGCGCCGACCTTGTTCACAAAGTCCAGGGCCTCCGCAAAGTCCTTGAATTCGTACAGGCGCTCGATATGCCCGTCGCCATTCAACGCCCAGCCCTGTTCCAATTGGCCCAACAACTCCTCCACCTTCGCCGGTTCCAACGGCGGCACCCCCCCGCGGCACGGCACACATTGCTTATCAGCCAAACTCATGAACGTCCTCCTCTGGTTGTGTTCCTCACCACGTCTCCTCTCTCCTAGTTTCCTCTCCCTTGATGGGAGAGGATGAAGGTGAGGGTGTAAAAAAAGAATTATAGTCTCCCAAATGGCAAGGCACAAATGGGGCGGCTTCAAAGATTCTCTTGGTTTTTGGGCGCTAAAGACGGAAAAGTCATAGCCCAAAAGCCCTGATCGTGCCTTTCCTCCAAGGAGGTGTCACATGGGACCGACCAAAGCCCCTGACATTGTTAGGCGGGTGGTCTGTCCACGCGGACGGTGACGATGTCCGTGTCATGGTATTGCTGGTGGCGGACTGAGGATGCGAGGTGTCGCAGTAGCCGGAGGGACACTTCCTGTTCGATCTCGACGAAATCCCCCGTGGCCCGCGTGCTGAGCAGGGCAATCCGGTCCTGAATGTTGTCCTCGCCGGTCGCGGCAATGAACTCGAGTTGCGCCCCGCCGTCTTCCTCGTACGCGATCAGCAACAGGCGCCGTTGTTCGCGTTCGGCTTCGCTCTTATCCTGGAGGAGCGTCAGCAACCCCTCTTCGCCCACGGCGTCAAGGCGCTCGGCCATTGCCGTGTCCCACCTCATACGGGCGGCAAAGGCACGCAGAAATTCGCTGATCTGCGGCAGGGCCGACAGGTCGAACGCCACCTGGATCCGGCTGCGCCGGTGTCCCGTCAATTCCACGAACAGGGTCATCAGGATGGCCGTGAGCCCGCCCGCCGTCATGCCGTTCTCGAGCAGCCCGCCGGCGAACTCCGAGAAATACTCGGGGAAGATCACGCCGTTCTGGAAGCCGACGCCGACCCAGAACGCGACGCCGCAGACCAACCCCTTGCGATAGTCAATCCCATCCTGGAAGACCACCCGCATGCCGACGACAAACAGCATGGCCAGCAACACGGTAAGATAGGCCGAGGCCACCGGACCCGGGATCGCCAGGATCACGGCAAGTCCCTTTGGGAAAAACGCCAGCGCAAGGAACAGAATCCCCACGGCCACTCCCACGCGACGGGCGCCGACGCCGGTGAGTTCGGCGACGGACACGCTCGTGGAATAGGTCGTATTCGGCACGGTTCCCGCCAGACCGGACAGCAGGTTTCCCAAGCCGTCCGCGGCCACGGCACCCTGCACCGCCCGGAAATCCACGGCCCGGGGACGCCGCCAGGCTATGCGCTGAATGGCGACGGCATCGCCGACGGTTTCAATGGCGCCCACCAGCGTCACGAACATGAACGCCGGCAGAAGCCCCCAGAAGACCGGCCCGAAGTTCAGATCAAAACCCGGCCATGTGTTGTCCGGGAGTCCGATCCATGACGCCGCGGCCACGCGGTCCACGTCGTACAGGCCGAACATCGCCGCCACCACCGAACCCACGGCCACGCCGATGACCGGCGCCCAAAGACGCAACGTGCCGGTCGCCTTCAGCGCGATCGCGACAATGACGAGGATCGTGGCGAGGGCGCTGACCGGCGCGGCCGACGCAGGGACGCCGTCCGGCACATCCGTCAACATGCCGAAGATGATCGGCATGACCGTGACCGCCACCAGCATGATGACCGTCCCGGCGACGGCCGGCGTCAGAATACGCCTGAACAGCGACAACCACGTGGAAAAGATGAACTGGAAGAGCGAGGATATCACGACCAGGGTGGCCAGCATCGCCGGTCCGCCCTCGGCAAGCGCCGCGACGCAGACCGCGATGAACGCCCCGGAGGTCCCCATCAGGAGGACGTACCCCGCGCCGAACCGGCCGAACCGGATCGCCTGGACCAGCGTGCTCACGCCGCTGACCAGGATCGCGGCAAACACGGCCCATGACAGGAAATCTTCACTCCCGCCGCCGGCCCGGATGACGATCGCCGGGGTCAGGACAATGCCCGCGATGCAGAGCACCACCAGTTGCAGCCCGAGCCCAAAGGCCAGCGGCACCGGCGGTGTTTCATCGGGCTGGTAGCGAATGCCCTTGCGCAAGCCGGACTCTTTGGCCGTCATGCCGAAACTCCTGATTCCCTGCTGTCATCCCCGACATCCTTCTCCTGTCATCCCCGACCTGATCGGGGATCCAGTGTCTTTGCTTCTTGTCTTTTTCGTCGCACGGCATTGGCCGTCAATGAATGGGTACACACATCAACTTTCAATGGTTTTGTAATCGGGAATCCAGCATCTTTATCTTTTCTCCTGCTGTCATCCCCGACCCCGATCGGGGATCCAGGGTCTTTGCTTTTTGTTTTCTTCGTCGCACGACATTGGCCGTCGCGCGTTAGTGAACATATGCACTTTCAATAGAAAAGGCCTCTGAATCAAAGAATCCAGAGGCCCTTATTGGTGGAGGTGGCGGGGTTTGAACCCGCGTCCGAAGATATTCAGCACAACGGTCCTACGTGTGTAGCCAATGTTTTAGAATTCGCAACCGCCCACGCCCACTGACCGGCTTAGAGCGTTCGCTAGCCCAGAAAAGTCTCATCCGCCGTTGCTGAGCACCAACATTGGACCAGCCTGCTAAAGTAGCGCCTCATCCATGCCCGCAGACAGAGAATGGGGAGACGTCGCAGTCAATTAAGCTGCGAGAGCCAATTCTTCGTTGGCAATTATAAGGTTCCCGAAGGTTTAACGAGACTCCGAGAGCTCGACACGCACCGTTGACCTCCTGATCCCCGTCGAAGCCATTCACCCCCTTTGTGTGATGGTCAATATCTTTACTGCCTTTTTCGGTACTATATCCTAACCCTTGCTGTATGCGCTAGCCTGGATTTTTCGCCTACATGACGCCAATAAGAAAGCGCCATGAGATGGCGCGGCTACAAAGGCAAAGACACTGGATCCCCGATCAGGTCGGGGATGACAGTAAGAGGGTTGCGGGGATGGCAGCAAGAGGGTCGGGGATTGTATGTGCTCGGCCATTCCCTTCGACAGGCTCAGGACAGGCGTTGACAGAATAGCTAGACTGTGGCGGACGCGACTGTGTCAAGTTCTTCCTCGTTGTCCAGCCGCTTTGCGAAATATAGCAAAATCATAGCATGACATAGCAGAAAACATAGCAGATCATAGCGCAGGCATAGCAATTCATAGCAAAATCGTAGCAAAACATAGCAAGATCATAGCAGGACATAGCAAAACACTTTTGTATCCTTTGGTCATTTCCACAGGTCGTCAGCGGGAATCGAGTGTCTTTCGCCTGTTTCCTCCTCACCCCAGCCCTCTCCCTATTTCCCGCTTTATGCGGGAAATGGGAGAGGGAGAGATACGAAAGACAAGGGCAAAGACGCTGGATCCTCGTAGATGGACTGGATCCCCGATTAAGAACGTCGGGGACAAGCGTCGAGGATGACAGGAGGAGATAGGTAAGGAGGGGAAAAGAAAAGACACTGGATCCCCGATCGGGTCGGGGATGACTGAAGGAGGGTCGGGGATGGCAGGAGTGGTCATTCAAGGCCGGGGCGTGCTACAAGGGGGGCCTTCGGGTGTTCTTGTTGCGAATAGGAGGGGTGTATGGCGTGGGTGTATGTGTTTGTGGCTGGGGTTTTTGAGATTGTCTGGATTACCGGGATCAAATATGCGGATGGGTTTACGCGGTTGTGGCCGAGTGTGGGGACGGTGGTGGCGATGGCCGTGAGCATGGTGTGTTTGTCGCTGGCCGTGCGGGCCATCCCGATCGGGACGGCGTATGCCGTGTGGACCGGCATCGGCGCGGCGGGTGCGGCGATCATAGGGATGATTCTGTTTAATGAGCCGCGCGATCTGGCGCGTGTGTTGTTTATTGCGTTGATTGTATCGGGGGTGGTGGGGTTGAAACTGTCGTCGCCGGGGTAGGCTGAATGTCGGGTGACGCCCTTCGACAAGCTCAGGGCTAACCCGACCTATGGATGTTCTCACCCTCACCTTTAATCCTCTCCCATCGGGGGAGAGGAGAGATAGTCCCAAAAGATAGCGCCATGAGGCATGTCCCTGTTCCTGAGCAGGGTGGCGCGGCTACAAAAGACAAAATACAAAAGACTCTGGATCCTCGTAGATGGACTGGATCCCCGATTAAGAACGTCGGGGACAAGCGTCGAGGATGACAGGAGGAGGGAAAAGAAAGACACTGGATCCCCGATCAGGTCGGGGATGACAGCAGGAGATAGCGGTGGTACGAAGGCCTCTACCTCCCCTGGCCCCTCCTTACAAAAGAGGGGAAAAGAAAGACGCTGGATTCCTGATCAGGTTGGGGATGACAGGAAGTGAGGTTGACGCTAAATCGAGAATTGGAACACGGGTTGGTTGCCGATGGTTTCGGCCAGGATGCCTTTTTGTTTTAGTGCGGCGAGCACGTCGTGGGTTGTGCGGGTGAAGTCTTCGGGGCCGGTGAAGGAGAGGTCGGCTTCGAAGGGCCTGTCCTGAGCCCTGTCGATGGAGGCGGGCGTGGTCTCCTGGCTCATGTAGACCGTGAGCACCGGCGCGGGATGCACCAGCGTGCGGATGGCTTCGACAACCTGATCCGCCGGCAGGTTGAAGGAGTTCGTGGTTGAAATCAGCAGGACGCCGGTATCGATGAGCAGCCGCGCCACCTCGCCGTAGCGGCGGATCGTTTCCCGGGCGTCTTCGTCCTGCAAATCCGCATCGAGCCCGCGGCGCAGGTTTTCGGGATCCAGCATGTACACGTGCCGGCCTTCGGCTACGAGCATGGATTCCAATTTTTTGGCCAGGAAGGTTTTGCCCGTGGTATCGGGGCCGGTGAGCAGCACCAGCGCGGCACGATGGCCGTAGTGCTTGGCGCGGTCCGCCAGGGTCACGTCGCCCTGGACCCAGGCAAAGTCCCGTTGCCGGGCTTCGATCCGCAGGGTCTCTTCACGATCCGGCACCATCTCGGTGATGATGCCGCCTCCGGATACGTCGTACTCATCGACCAGGACAAAGCGGCCCGTGGTCTCGAAGTCCGTGTACAGGTCGAAGGCGATCGGGGCTTTGGCCTGGATGGTGACGTCCGCCACTTCGTTGCGTTTCACGACGGCGTTGGTCTGTTGCTGATCCAACGAGAGGTTGTCGGCGTCCACGATGCGATGGATCGCGGCCACGCGGCATTCGACTTCGTGCGTGGCCAACCGCACCAGATAGGGTTTTTCCGTGTCCAGGGGGCGGCGCCCGAGCCAGAACAGGTTGGCGCGAAAGGTCGTGGAGACGAGCGGCAGGGCCCCCTCGTGACTGAGGATCTCCCCGCGTTCGACGAAAATCTGTTCGTCCAGGGTAATGCCCACGGATTGCCCGGCCTGGGCCTGCGTGGGTGGCGGGTCCACGTTGAACGCTTCGAGCGTTTGCACGACCGCGCTTTTATTTGAGGGCGAAAAGATCACCTGGTCGCCCACCTTGAGGCGCCCGGACGTGATGCGTCCCGTCAGAATCCGGCGGGCATCGAATTTGTACACGTCCTGAAGGGGAAACCGCAGGGGTTGTTCGGCTTGTTCGGATTCCGAGGAAAATTGCGCCAGCGATTCCAGGACCGTGGGGCCGGTGTGCCAGGGCATCTGTGGGCTGGGCGTCGCGATGTTGTCTCCGCGTTTGGCGCTGGCCGGGATGACGAATTGGGGCGTGACGTCGAGTTGTGACAGGAACGCGCGATATTCTTTTTCAATGAGCGCGAACGTCTCCTGCCGGTAGTCCACGAGGTCCATTTTGTTCACGACCACGGTGACCTGTTTTACGCCCAGCATCGAGAGCAGCAGGCCGTGCCGTTTGGATTGATCCCTGACCCCTTCCAACGCATCGATCAGCAGCAAGGCGGCTTCGGCCCGCGCCGCGCCGGAGACCATATTCTTCAGAAATTCCTTGTGCCCGGGCGCGTCGATGATGATGTATTGACGTCCGCCCCATTGGAAAAAGGTGCGGGCCGTGTCGATGGTCACGCCCTGCTGCTGTTCTTCCAGGAAGGCGTCGAACAGGAAGGCGTATTCAAACTCCTTACCCTGTTGTTTGCAGATGGCCTGAATTTTTTCGACCTTGCCTTCAGGCAGGGTGCCCGTGTCCGCGTACAGGCGTCCCAGCAACGTCGATTTGCCGTGGTCCACGCTGCCGACGATGACGATGTTCATACGGTCACGAACGTCGACGGTGGTCCCGGTGTTACATGTAGCCATCTTTTCGGAGTAACTCCATGCCCCGGCCTTCGTCCTGCGCGCGACCGGCGCGTTCGGCCACTTTCGTGGCGCGCAGTTCTTCAATGATTTCATCAACCGTGGTCGCGGTGGATTTGATGGGGAAGGTACAGGGTGCGCACCCCAGGCTCCGGTATCGCGTGCCGTCGCCCCTGTTGAGGTACAAGTCCATAAAGGGGATGTTTTCGAGCTTGATGTATTCCCAGATGTTGATTTCCGTCCAGTCCAGCAGGGGATGAATCCGGATGTGGGTGTTCGGCGGGAACGAGGTCTTGAATTGATCCCACAGTTCCGGGGGCTGGTCCCGGAAATCCCAATCGTTGTTTTTGTCGCGCGGGGAGAAATAGCGTTCCTTGGCGCGCGTGCTTTCTTCGTCCGCGCGGACGCCCAGGATAATGCCCGTGTACCCTTTTTCCTCGAGCAACTGTTTGAGTCCGTTGGTTTTGAGCGCGGTACAGCATTCGACCCGGCCCCGTTCATGGTTCATCCCGTCGGCCAGGGCTTGCTTGTTCTGCCCGACCACCAGGTTGAGGCGCCATTCGCGTGCCAGCCGGTCCCGGTACTCGATCATGGAGGGAATTTTGTAACTGGTATCGACGTGCAGGAGCGGAAACGGCACGTGCCCGAAGAAGGCCTTGCGGGCCAACCATAAGAGCACAGTGGAATCCTTCCCCATGGACCAGAGCATGCCCAGGTTATCGAAGTGTTTATACGCCTCGCGAAAAATATAGACGCTTTGGTCTTCCAGTTGCCGCAGATGTCTCATGCGTGTACGACCTTGTGCTCACTGGTTCCCTCTCCCCCGGAGGGAGAGGGCCGGGGTGAGGGGGGCGTCATCGTTGAGGGTTGTCCTGCGTTTTCAAGGGGCGCCGGTGATGCAGCAAGGTCTGCCAGTTTTTGCGCAGCCGTACCGGAGTCCAGACTCCTTTGCGCCAGGGGCACGCCTTCGGCGATGGAGGGGACCCGTCCTGCGGCATAAAGGAACATGGCGGCGTTGTACACGACCCAATCGCGGGATTGGGCCTGCCCTGAGCCCTGTCGAAGGGTTTGTCCCGAGCCTCGAAGAGGTTGGTTGTTCAGGATGCGATGAATCATCTCCGCCTCTCGTGCCGGGATTTCTCCGGATGAGGCATGCTCCGAACCGTGAGTGGGCTGGGGCGCAACGGCCATGTGTTGGAATGCGCCCGGGGATAGCCGAACGTCCTCGGGTTTGAGCGACAAGGGGGTCACGCGATTGTCACGCAGTTCCCGCATGGGCGTCAGGGTCGTCATCGAGAGTTCGGGAAATCCCTCCACTCCCTGGAACACCAGGAGCCTCTGCCCGCCGATCATATTCACGACTTCCGGGATCTTTTCAAGATACGGCGGATGAGCCACCCCCACGACCTGCGAGTGTGCCCGCATGGGATTCAAGAGCCGGGCGACCTGATGGAACAGGTTTTGAGCCCCCAGTTGTTCGCGCAATGCCAGTAACTTGGCCAAGGGCGGGTGGTACAACGCGAGGTCCAGGTACGCGAAGCCTTCCCGTTCAAGCATGCCGGCAAGGGTGTCTCCCTGTAACGCGACGGGAATGCCCAGTTGCTTCAACACCCGGGGCAGGTCAGAGGACACCGCGGGATTGTCAACGCCGTGAAACAGCATGGTGGCCCCGGCGGCGGCCGCGACAATGGCGGCAGGCAGGCACACGTGATGCGTATTGTGTTTTTCGGCATAGACCGGCACGTCAACCACGGTAAGACCGGCCGGCGCGGCGAGGGGGGGGACGTAGCTTCGCGCGGCCGCGGTAGAGGCGGCCAATTCCGTCACGCCTTCCAGCTTGATCCGCATGGCCATCAAGAAGGCCCCGGTCTGATAGGGGGTCGCGTTGCCTTCGATCAGATTCTGGGCGGCCTGTTTGGCTTCTCCCCACGAGAGGTCTTTCGCCCCTCGTTGTCCTTTTCCGATTTTGGTGATGAATTGGTGCATCAGCGGTGTCTATGGTGTGTGAAACTCAGTGTGGTGGTTGGTCTAACGTGCTTGTTGTTCGGGAAGATGATTACTGGTGCAGGCCGCATTCGGTTTTTTCAAGAGTCTGCCATCGCCCGGACCGCGGGTCGTCGCCCGGCTGAACCGGTGACGTGCAGTGCGTGCATCCGATGCTGGGATAGTCCTGATCATGAAGCGCATTGTACGGCACGTCATGCGTCCTGATGTAGCCCCAGACTTCATCGCTGGACCACCCCGCCAGGGGATTGAACTTGACGAGGCCGAACTTGTCGTCCCATTCAATCAAGCCTGCGGTGGCGCGCGTCGCTGACTGGTCCCGGCGAATGCCGGTGATCCATGCCGCGTAGTTCTTCAAAATCTTGGTCAACGGATCGACTTTCCGAATCCGGCAGCATTCATCCGGCTGCCGAACCCATAAGAGGTCTCCGAACTGCTTTGCTTGCTCCGCGGGCGTGAGCGCCGGCATGACCTGAATCACCTGCTCGGGAGAAACCTTGTACCGGTCGATCAGGCGGTCGCGCACGGCGTAGGTTTCCGGAAAGAGGAAATCCGTGTCCAGGTAAAACAGTGAAGCTTGCGGGTTGAGGCGGTGCATCATGTCCCAGAGCACCACGTCTTCCGCGCCGAAACTGCACGCCAACACGATCCTGGGGAAAAACCGTTCCAAGGCATAAGCCAGGATCTCTTGCGGCGATTGACCTTCAAAGCGTTGGTTCAGTTCCTGAATCGCTTCTGCTGAAAAATTCGTTTGCACGGTTTCCGTCACGGAGTGACTCCTGCCTTTGTCATTCCCCTAACTCTCGACCTTTTCCACCAATACCTTGAAATGTTGCTCGTCGGCTTCCAGGGGATCCTCGCCGAGCACCTTATGGCCGTCGTTGCGTAGACTCATGGGTACGTTCGTAATGGGCTCTCCGGCATCCAGCCAGACTTCCAGGCGTTCGCCGTCATCCATCATTTCGAGTTTCAACTTGGTCTTGACGTAGTTCAGCGGGCACATGACCCCTCGCAGGTCCAGCACGGTCACGTCCTGCGCGGGTTCGCCGTGCGCCGGGTCCTGCGCCGTTTCCGTCGCGGCCGGGCTTTCTTCGGCGAGTCCGAGCTTGAGATCCTCGCCGACAGCTTCGGTCAATTTCCGGCAATGTTCCACGAACCCTTTGGCGAAGGCCATTTTTTGGTTGGTGAATTCAGCGGAGTTGTTTTTCGTGCCCAAGTCGCTGACGGTCCGGGCCAACCCCCGGTACGTTTGCGGAATGAGCCCGTTTTGCCGGTCGGCGAACTGGTCGAATTCCTCCAGCGTGTCGGCATCGGTATTCGGATCGATGCCCTCGGTCACGAGCAGGGCCTTGGCTCCGGCGACCACGGCGCGATAGGACTTGTTGATGGCCATGGCATATTGATGTTTCTCGGCCAGGATGCGGGCCTGGTACAGTTCCTGCTCGGCTTCCAGGATCCGGTTGTCGATCATCTCGATGGCACCACCGGCGCATTCACCGGGTCCGAGGTCTTCGAGCGAGAATTCCTCTTCCGCTTCCCAGTCGAAGTAGTACGAGGGATCCTCGGCATAGGACGGCAGAATGGAATGGCCGATCAGTTCTTCCTTGAGCGCGTTTTTGCCGGCCCGCTTGAGAAAGGTGTGCAGGCTTTCGCCTGCCTGGCGGTCGCGTCGATACACGTCGAGCAAGTGCGACACCGCGGCAGGCACGTTCTTGGCCGGAAGTTTGATCGTCATGTGTCCGACTTCTGCGGTGCCGTTGACCCGTCCTCCGAGATGCAGTTCATACACGGGGGCAATGTGGTCCCCAATGCGTTTGCCCACCCCGTGCAGTCCAATGGTCGAGATATGATGCTGGGCGCACGAATTGTGACACCCGCTGATGTGGATCGTGGTTCCTTTCAAATCCTCGGGGACTTGGCCGGGCGGAAAGACTTCGGCCAGGGCCCGGGCCACGCCTTTGGAGGAGGTGATGCCCAGACCGCAGGTATCGGTCCCCGGGCAGGCCACGATGTCTTCGGTTTTGTTGGCACCAGGTTGTGCCAGCCCGTGGGCGTTCAATTCTTCGTGAAAGGCCTCGAGCTGTTCATCAGCCACCCAGCGAATAATCAGGTTCTGCCCGATCGTGGTACGAACGTTGCCGTTGGAATAACGTTCGGCCAGATCAGCCACCACCAGCATTTGCTCGGCGGTGATGTCACCCGTCGGCAGCCTCAGCACGGCTGCGGAAAACCCGTCCTGCCGTTGCTTCACCACGTTGGTACGTCGCCACGTGGCGAACGGCGAAGCCTGTCCTCCATCAGGATGCCCGCCATTGCCGTTGCTCCCGTTCTTGGCCGGCATGATGAGGGGAGCCGGATCGGCATGCGGGAGGAGTTTCATCGGCGGATGCGCGGGCTTGGCGCCGAACATCTCTTCATAGGCGGCTTCCCACCGGCGCTTAAATTCTTCAAATCCCAGTTTCTCGATCACAAATTTCATGCGGGCTTTGCTGCGGTTCTTGCGATTGCCCAGATTGTCGAAGACCTTGATGACGGCTTCGATGGACGGGATCAGGTCGTCCATGGGCACAAATTCCCGGAGCAGGTGCGCGATGCGCGGAGCCGCACCCAATCCGCCGCCGACCACCATGCGAAATCCGATCGTGCCGTCCTCGGCCTTCTTCGCCAGCAAGCCGACGTCGTGGATGGGCGTCAGGGCACAATCGTGATTGCAGCCGGAAAGCGCAATCTTGAATTTTCGCGGCAGGCTCTGGTTGAGCGGGTTGCGCAGCAGGTGCTGCGCCACGGTATTCGCGTAGGGAGTCACGTCAAAAACTTCGCCTTGGCAGACGCCGGCCAAGTGGCAGGCCGTGACGTTGCGGACGGTGTTGGCGCAGGCTTCACGAGTGGTGAGTCCCACTTCTTCGAGTTTGCGCATGACCGTGCTGATCTGCGACAAGGGCACGAAGTGCAATTGAATATCCTGCCGGGTCGTCACGTGACCGACGCCCGTGGCATAGGTCTCGGCGAGTTCGGCGACGCGGCGTACCTGGTTGGACGTCATCCCGCCAAAGGGAATTTTGATGCGCACCATTTGCACGTCCGCCTGCCGTTGGCCGTAGATGCCATATTGCAACCGGAACGGCTTGAACAGATCCAACGTGACGTCGCCGGCCTCTAACCGTTTGACCTCATCTTCAAACGTTTCGATTTCCTCTTGAATTTCTTGAGGGATGGGGATGGTCTGAATCTCAGGAAACGTGGTGGAACGGCCCGTGCTCATGATGTGCCTCCGGATGAAATGGGGAATAGGCTCCCAACAACCTTAAATGTGATACATCGGTGCTCGTTGTTGTTCGAGCTCCGTATATTGTTCGATCAGGGATTGCAGCGTGACCGAACTCAAAATTTCCTGTTCGGCCTGGTACACGCGATCCCACAGTCTCGATAATAACGCCTCGCGATGGGGAGGCCGCAAGGCCCGTCCATTCGTGCCGGCCTCTCGGGTCTCCGGTTCTGTTTGACCGTTCATCGTTTCGACGATGGCGGCCACGGATACTTCCGCTGGGGGTTGTCGCAACACGTATCCTCCTTGCGGACCCCTGATGCTGTCAACGATGCCACCTTGCTTCAAGGCGTGCAACACCTGCTCGATAAAACGGGGAGGGATGGTCTGTCTCCGGGCGATCGTCCTGGCCTGCACCGGCCCCTCACCGTATCGCAACGCGAGATCCAACGTCGCAAAAATCGCATACGTCACTTTTAACGGAACCTTCAGCATCTTAATTCATACATTTCCGATAGGAATTGTAGAATTATAGAAATTCATCCCAGCCGTGTCAATACCACGTTGGATAGATCTGCCTGCCGCCATCTCTTGAGTGGCCATTCCGAACGCAGTGAGGAGTCTGCTTTTCTCTTTCTGTCATCCTCGACGCTTGTCCCCGACGTTCTTAATCGGGGATCCAGTCCATCTACGAGGATCCAGCGTCTTTGCCTTTTCATGCGGGGTTTCGCCCCCGCGCGACGAGGTCCTTTTGTTTCGGCAAAAGGACCCAAAACCATTGGCGCCCGTGCGTGGCCCAAGAGGGTGCCTTTGCCCCAGTCCCGATTACTTGGGCTGCGGAACTCGCTTCGCTCAGACAGTCCTCGCCCCTAATATAGAGGTCTCGGGACTGGGGCGCAGCCACGCCCGAAGGCGCCGGGAAATGATTCTGTCAACGAATTGCTGAACCTTTACAATCCCCGGCTTGATCGGGGATCCAGGGTCTTGTTTTTTGTATTTCTCCCTCGCCTCTGGCGGGAGAGGGCAGAGTGAGGGGGAAGTTCATTTCCTGACAGTCACACAAGGTCTCATCTTTTCCAGAGTCTTCTTCCCGATGCCTGAAATCTTCAGCAAGTCTTCAACGGATTGGTAGGGCTTGCCGGCGGCAATTTTAGCTGCGTTCACCGGGCCAATGCCGGGGAGTTGTTGGAACTGGTCGGTCGAGGCGGTGTTCAGGTCGAGGGGGGTATCGCAGGAAGTTCGTTTTGCGTTCAACTTATCCCTGAATGCCTTCTTTTCCAAGTCTTGCTCTCGCTGGCGTTTGTGCATGTCGGAAAGGAGATGCGGGTCGGTTTCTCCCCATATTCCGGCACGATTCAACATGGCCATCGAGCGCATGTCCTGGAGTTCTTCGAGTACGGTCTCACTGGGCGTGCCGTGAGGGTCCGGACGGGTTTTGCCGTGTATTCTGGCCAGGCCTTGCTCAACGAGGAGATGCCCGAGGTCACGCCCGTCGTGCGTTTCGATAAAGGTGTAGTAGCGGCCCGTGGCGGAACGTCCCGGTGCAAACGCGTAACCGGTATGAACGGTGAAAGGCTGTGAGAGAACCTGTTTGACGTACTCGGCGGCCTGTTTGCCGAAGCGTATGACGGCAGCAGGATCTGCGAGGCCGAAGTGATATTGTTGTTCGCGGATTCGTTCCAATTCGGCATCCGTGCCCGCGGTGGTTTCCAGGCAATCCACGTAGTAAAGCCGCAGGTGCAGTTCCTTGCCATGAGCCCGGACCTTGAAACTGTCACCGTCGTTCAGACCGGCTTCGATCAGCGTGGCGTGCTCGATAGTCTCAAGCTCGGCAGCCGGAAGGACTGTTGCCAGACAGCATGAGAAGATCAGGGTTGCAAACAGGTATTTCTTCATCACGGTTGTGGCGTTGTAATAGGGCTCTCTTTGTTTTGCAGTGAAGGCGATGAAAACAAAAAGTAGTCCGTCTTGTCCATCCCTGCAACCTTTCAACGGCAAGCCCGTCAGCCTCTCCGTAGTTGTAGCGGCCGCATCTCATGCGGCCTGGAGAGGCTATCAAGAGCAAGAAAGCGTCATAAGATGACGCGGCTACAAATACCAAAGCCATGCATGACCTTTTCTATACATGGCTCAAGGTTCATCGGCCTGGAGACCTAATGCATGTAATCGCGAAAAGAGGTTGCGGTCGGCACCCGTGATGGAGACCGGGGTGCCGGCGAATTCCCGGCGATGCGGATAGTCTTTTCGGAGCCGGTCGAATGCCTGAGGACGCAATGGTTCGGGAACGGTGAGCACGTCCTGCATCCGCGCATGGTCGCCCGGGAGGTCGTAGAGGGTGGTGGCTATGTCATGGGCCAGCGTCTGGAAATCTTTGCCGGTTGCGTCGAACGCAACGCGGGGATCATTCCCCGGTGCGGCGGTCGTGGGCTGATCCGGGGGCGGCGTCCAATTCGGCTCGATTCCCCAAAAGCGGCAGCAGGCGTGATACACCATCACGGTTCCATTGATTTTCCCGTCTGAGGAGTAGCCGGCAATGTGGGATGTCCCGAGCGTCACGTGATTCAGAAGATCCCAGTTGATGGCCGGTTCTCCTTCCCAGACGTCCATGACTGCGCCTCCTATCGTTCCCGTGGTCAATGCCTCAAGCAGGGCTGTGTTATCCACGACTTCACCGCGTGCGGCATTGATCAGTACGGACGATGGCGTCATGCGGGCCAGTTCGTCGGCTCCGATCAAATGAAACGTGGCGTCGGGTCCGTCGAGCGTCAGAGGGACGTGCAAGGTAATGAAGTCGGCTTGGAGGATTTCGGCGAGTGGCCGGTATCGTTGTTCGCCGGTTGCCTGCGCCAAAGGAGGATCGTTCAGAAGCACCTGCATGCCCAGCGCGGGCGCTTTGGCTGCCACGAGGCTGCCGATCCGGCCCGCGCCGATGATCCCCAGGGTTTTTCCGCTGAGGGTCAGGCCCTTGGCATGCGCCGTTACCAACAGGGCCGTCAGGACGTACTCTGCGACAGCGTTCGCATTGCACCCGAGGGCCGCGGCAAACCCGATGTTGCGAACGGCCAGATACTCCTGGTCGATATGTTCGACGCCCGTGGTTGCCGTTCCCACGAATTGCACGTTGGTATCGGCCAACAGCGCGGCATCGACTTTGGTGACGGACCGGACGATCAGTGCGTGGGCTTTTCGAACTGCCTCGCGGGTGATGCCTCGTCCCGGGAGCAAGGTCACGGACCCGAGATGCGAAAACGCTTCCCGGGCAAAAGGAATATTTTCATCGATCACGAATTGCACGTCTGCCTCACCGTGATGGAATTGCCCCTTTTCTTTTAGCCTTGGTATATCATAAAATTTCATGACTGGTCGGTGAAGATGGTGGGCTGGTACAATACCGGTGTACCTGAATGATTGCGACAATACATGAAGCGACGAGGAAGGGGGAAGTAATGGCCCAGAAAACCAAGGCAACGAAAAAACCAGCGTCGGCCGGGGGCGTGAAGAAGACCGTCACAAAGAAGACCGTCACCAAAAAATCAGCCACGCCGGCCAAAGCGAAAGCGACGAAGGCCGCTCCCCCCGGACCTTCGACCAAACAGTTGAAAGTCGGACAGAAGGCCCCGGCCTTTGCCTTGCCCAATCAGGACGGCAAGATTATACGACTCTCCGATTTCAAAGGGAAAAAGGTCGTGCTGTATTTTTATCCCAAAGATGATACGCCCGGTTGCACCAAGGAATCCTGCGCCTTTCGTGACGGCCTGGAAGAAATTCATACCAGCGGTGCCGTCGTGCTGGGGGTCAGCGCAGATTCCGTGGACTCGCACAAGAAGTTTGTCAAAAAGTACAACCTGAATTTCCCGTTGCTCAGTGACGAAAAGAAAACCATGGTGCAGGATTACGGCGTGTGGAAAGAGAAATCACTGTACGGCCGGAAATTCATGGGCATCGAGCGCACGACGTTCATCATCGATGAACAAGGCAACCTCGACGACATCTTCGAGAAAGTCAAAGTGGACGGCCACTTGGAGGAAGTCCTGGCGGAACTCGACGTCATGCCCTAAACCCGGTGCCGGTGGGAAGAGGCTGCAAGGTCCATGTGAAGTACCTGCCATGGCAACCTTTTGCATGAAGAATGGGCACCGCCTGCTTCATTGTGACCAGGATTTCGATCCGATTGAAGAGGCCGGACCAGCCGCAGAGTCCTCCTGACGGGCAGGTGCCAAACGTGTGCCTCTACCTCAATGTCGCCAGCAACGCAAGTGCCGGCGCGACGCGAATGCCTTCGCGGGTGACGTAGTCCTTCTTTCCTTGTGCGGAGATTTGCCAGGCGACCGTGTCCGGAAAACGCTGTTTCAGATATCTGAGCGCCCGGCTGACTGCGCGGTCCGAGGATTTGCATTCGACAAAGAGTACCGGCTTGCCACTTTCAATCACCACGAAATCGACCTCCCGTCCTTCAATGTCGCGGAAATAGCGTAACTCGGTCGGAAAGCCTTCCGCATCTTCGCGGAAATGTGTCCACTTCAACAGGTGAGATGCCACGAGATTCTCAAACCGGAATGCGGCATCCGGTATTAACGACCAGTCAAAATGATAGTGTTTACGGGCCTTTTTCACCGCCTTGATCTTCGGAGAACCGAATGGCAACACGAAAAAGATCGCGTAGAGTCTCTCCAGAATTTCAAGCCATTTGCTCACTGTCTTGTGGCTGATTCGCATTTGTTGGGCGAGGCCATTGACGGAAAGCGGGTTGCCGGTGAGATCGGGCAACCGAGTCATCAACAATTCGATGCCGCCCAAGTCCTGGACTTGCTCCAGACTCAGGAGATCCTCGCGCACCAGGCGGCTGCGGTATTCATTGGACCAGCGGCGTGCTTCTTTTTTCGACCCGCCAAGGAACGGTTCGGGAAACCCGCTCAGGTTCAGCAAGGCTTCAACGTCACCTGCTGAGGCCAATTTGAGTTCAGCAACACTCAGTGGATGAAGTCGCAGATAGTGATACCGCCCTTGGAGGGAATCGCCACCGAATCGATAATAGTCGAGCCGTGCGCTGCCGGTGACGAGAATCTGCTGCTTCGCTTCACGAGCATCGTAGAGGCCTTTCAGATAGTTGCGCCAGCGCCGGTACTTGTGAATTTCATCGAAGACCCAGAGCCGGGACCCGGGGAACGTCCGATGCAAGATACTCTCGCGGTGATCGGGGACGTCCCAATTCAGGTACCCCGCCTTGGATTTTCCCAGGATCTTACGGGCAAGCGTGGTCTTGCCGACCTGCCGGGGACCACCGACAAAAACCATTTTACGCTTCAGATCCTGACGAACCTGAGATTCAAGATAACGTTTCATGTTCCATGGAAATCAAGATTTTTGTACAGGTGTATAAAAACCTTGCACGATTTTTTTACACATGTCAAAAAATCGTGAAATTTTGCGTCTTCCTGCTTCATCCAGGAAGGTGATTCAGTCGGAGGTCAATCGAAGCGTTTCCTGCATGCGATGAAATGGGGCGAAAGGGTTTGGGCCCCATACTTCTTCGCGTTCGGCGTGACATGCTACCGCGTTTCGTGTTCGTCGCCGATCACGGTCGCGTCGTGCTCCCCGAAAATCGCGCTGTCGTGCGTGTAGTGTTTGAACTCCAGCAGATTGTGTGACGGGTCTTCGAGAAAAAACGTCTGATGTTCCAGCCGGGTCCCCGGAAACCGGCGACGGGGCTGTTGGTAAAACTTCAGTCCGCGGGTTCTGGCCCGTTCAAGCACGGCTTGCCACTCCGCTTCATCCGTAAACACCAATCCGAAATGTCGAGGATAGATGCCCTTCTGCCTGGGCAGCGGCTCCGTGGTCAATTGCGCCACAATCTGATGATGGTTGAATGCCATCACCATGGCGTGCGGCGACTGGCGCCCCAGCGTGCAGCCCAGGCCACCCACGTAAAATTTCTTGGCGTCTTCCAGGTCGTGTACGGGAAAGGCCAAATGAAAGATGACGGATCCCACCTTGCTCGATTCCGCCGTTGCTTAATGCAGGAGAATGTCTTTGGCCCGTTGGTGCGGAGGGTTCTGCATGCGGTCCAGGTCCTGGCGCACGAGACCGAGACCGGTCACGCACAGTTCGAAGTTCGATGAGAGTTTTTGAAACAGCACCGGCGGTTCGTTCCGTTCCCCGTGCTGAAAGCCGGCGACGATCCGGTACGAGCGTTTCCCGGCTTTCACGTAATTCACGAAATAATCCTTGTGGTCAATCAGCCCGCCGGTTTTGAGATAGCGGAGATATTCCGGAAACAGCCCCGCGATGAACAGCGTCAAGTCGCCGATGTGCCGGTGAATGCTCCGTTCCCGGTCCGGGGTGGGGGCGTCCGTCGCGAGTTCGGATTCATATAACAGTTCGGCCACCGTTTCAACGGGTTGTCCGCGCTGGTTCTTGATGTACCGGAGTTGGTCGACGTGGGAAAATTCGACGAGGAGATTGGAGAGGTAGGCGGTGACGTTGAAGTCGGGCCAGCCCAGTGATTCGGTAAAGCTGCGTTCCGTCAGCGCCCCGAATAGTCGCCTGAGTGGATGATGTTGAGAAACGGCGGTCGCCATCTTCTCCCCACGTTGTCCCGTTCGTGGCCGGGTTCGTTCAATGCCTGCTCTATTCTCCCTGATTACCTCCGGTGACTGTCAAGAATAAATGTCACCGGGCCATCATTTTCCAGGGTCACGACCATGTTGGCACCGAATTTGCCTGTTTGCACGGGAACGCCATGTTCTCGAATGGTCTGTGCCGCGGATTCATAGAGCCGCTGCGCCGTATCAGGCGGCGCGGCCGCATCGAATCCCGGACGCCGGCCACGATGGGTGTCGCCCATCAGCGTGAATTGCGAGACGATGAGCAGTGCTCCCTTCGTCTCCACAATCGACTGGTTCATCTTACCCGTTTCGTCGGAGAAAATGCGGAGCTTTGGGATCTTGTCGGCCATGTAGGCAACGTCCACTTCGGAATCGCCTTTCGCCACTCCCAGCAGGATCACGAGCCCTTGAGCAATGGACGCGATGGTGTCGCCCTCGACCGTGACCGAGGCCGAGCGGACCCGTTGGACCACGGCCCTCACGTGTCCGTACCCCTGTCCGACCTCAGGCTTGGGAGCGCAGGAACGGCACGTTGCGTTGAACGAGATTCCACAGGACCTCCAATTCTTTGGAGTGAAACAGGGCCTGTATGCCGACGTAGCCGGTCACGCTCAGTCCGATGCCGACTGTCAGCATGATGCCCTTGGCAATCCATTCGTCTGTGCGATGCCAGACCGCCAAATCCGCAATCCAGAGACAGCTCAGGATCACGGGGATGGTCGCGAGCCCGGCTTGGCCGAGTGAACGGCCGATTCCCCGCCAATCAATGCCGCCCAGTCGATGCGTGAGAATGCCGGTCAATACACTGATGTTCACCATGGCCGAGAGCGCCGTAGCCAGAGCCAGGCCGGCATGTTCCAACGGCTGCATCAGGAGCAACGCCAGGATGATATTGATAAGCATGGCGGCCACGGCCGCGAATGCCGGCGTCTTCGTATCCTGGAGTGAGTAAAAGGCCGTGACGATGACGCGAATGCCCGCGAAGGCCCACAGCCCGACGGCATAGGCCAACACGGTCGCGGCGGTCGCTTGGGTATCGGCTGCGGAAAAAGCGCCGTGTTCAAACAACAGGTGGACGATGGGACCCCGAAGAAAAATAATCCCGATCATGGCCGGCAGGATAATAAAGCCGATCATGCGCAGGCCGAATCCCAATGTATCCCGCAGTTCGTCCAAGGCTCCGCGCGCCGCCTGGTCCGACAAGGTGGGCAGAATGGCCGTGGCCAGGGCCACCCCGAAAATGCCCAGGGGAAATTGGATCAGGCGCATGCCGTAAAACAGGTACGTGGGCCCGCCGGGAAAGTACGACGCCAGGATCGTGCTCACGGTTATGTTGATCTGCACCACGGAGAGCCCAAGCAACGACGGAATGATCAAGGTGCCGATCTTCCGCACGCCGGGGTGCCTTGGGTTGAATCGCCACTGGAAGAGCAGGCCGCGTTTCTGAATGCCGGGCAGTTGCATGACGAACTGCGTCAGTCCGCCTGCCACGACGCCGAGGGCGATGCCCAAGGCCGGTTCCTCCAGTGCCGGGGCCAGTACGAGCGCCGAGAGGATAATGCAGACGTTGAAAAACACCGGACCCAGGGCTGGGGCGGCAAACGCTCGCAGGGAATTCAGCATGCCCATGGTCAAGGCCGCGAGACTGATAAAGATCAAATACGGGAACATGATTCGGGTCAGGATGGTCGTGAGGCTCAACCGTTCGGGGTCATCATGAAACCCGGGTGCCAGGACCCACACCAGGCCCGGGGCGGCGATCACGCCGAGCAGGGTGATCAGCGTGACGATGGTCAGCAGCGTGGTGAAGGCGGCGCTGGCCAGTTCCCAGGTTTCTTGTTTGCTGCGCAGGGTGTGGTATTCGGTGAAGACGGGGATGAAGGCGGAGGACATAGAGCCCTCGGCCAGGAGTTCACGCAACAGGTTGGGAATGCGATAGGCCACAAAAAACGCATCGGCCGCAATCGTCGCCCCCAACAGGCGTGCGAGCAGGATATCGCGCACCAGTCCCAGGATGCGGCTGGAAAAGGTGGCTGTCCCGATGAGACCGGCGGTTCCGGCGATCGTGCGGTGCTCGTCGGCGTTCGGCGATTGGGGGTCCGAAGACATGAAAGGGATTCTAGACGAACGAAACCGGGGAATCCAGGAAGCGAACGGCGCGGGCCGCACGGAATCGTGCCGGTCGTGCCTTATAAGCCGCCACGGTCCTGGCGCGGGATCGTCAATTTCGCTTCGATGAATTCCTGGTGCGGCAACTCGAACGATTTGGCGATCTGGCGAATCGCTTCGATCTCGGCATGGGACGTGTCCTCCGCGGCATTCGCAATGGCGAACAGGCACCGCAGAAACGCTTTGCGCTCTTCGATGGTGGTATGGTGGCAAAACCCGCTGGTCAGCCGCACGAGATCCAGGCCCTGCATGATCCGGGCCTGACTCATCTCGCTGATCAACCGGGCTTCATCGGCGGGCACGTTCCAGAGTTCCCGGAGGGCGAGACTCATGGCCTCGCGTTCCCGGTGGCACACTTCGTTGTCCACCCAGGCCACGTGGGCCATCAGGCCTGCGGCCAAACAGATTTTCCGGGCTTCCGTCTCGGGAATCGGCAGGGCGCGTCCCTGCTGCTCCAACTCCGACGTTAACTGGAAATAAATCGTGTTCTTGATGAAATCTTCGATCCGGTCCTCACGTGCTCCCTGGCTGGCCTTGCGTTTCAGGGTTTGTCGAAAGGGAGCGGTCAGGTGGCCCAACAGGCCGGTACTGCGTCCTTCGAGGTCCTGACGAATGTCTTCGACAAAGGCCGACTCACTTGCCCGGTCGCTCCCGTCGCCCGCGACCAGTTTCTCCAGGGTCTCAAACACGAGTTGCTTGTCCCCGGAAGATCGAATGCCGGATAGGACACGGTCGAGTAAATCACGGCGTTCGGCGTCGCTCACCGCATGCGTCATATAGAGTTCCAGTTGCATCCACTCTTCACCGGAAATATCCGGGAGCAGGAACAGGAGTTCCTTCAACGCATTGATTTCGTCCTGCTCCAGCCGGCCGTCGATCCATGCGATGCCGATCATCAATTTTCCGAGATCCAGAATAAAATCTCTGGTCGCCATGTCTCTTCCATTCCTCGCGGCCGCATTGTTTCATTGACACTAAAACGACCCTTTCTATAGCATCTTTCGAGGTTTTTGTCTTTGGAAAAGACCGCATGAAACAAGGACGGGTGAATGGGTCGGCACCCTCGAAGGCGGACCCCGGGATTCGCCCCTACGCACGAGATGGACGCACAAGAAACTCCCTCATCGCCTGACCCGTGGGGCCGGCTGTGGTTTTTCGGCACGGCCTTTACTACGGGTGCCGTGGTCATGGCCCTGGAAATTTTGGGCAGTCGTCTGCTCGCCCCGGTGTTCGGCACTTCGCTGTTCGTCTGGGGCGCGTTGATCGGGGTTGTCCTCGCGGCCATGAGCAGTGGGTATTCCACCGGCGGCTGGCTGGCCGACCGGCGTACACCCGGTGCGGTGTTGCCCTGGTTACTGTTGGGTTCGGGTGCCTGGACCCTCCTGTTGGCCGGGGTGGGGCAGCCGGTTGTGTTTACGGTTTCGCAATGGACCACGGACCCGCGATGGGGGCCTTGTCTCGCGGCCAGCGTCCTGCTGGCGGTTCCGGCTTTCGGGTTAAGCGGCGTGCTTCCCGTGCTCTTGCGGTTGGCCATTGCCGATATGGGACACCTGGGCCGGCACACCGGGGCGATGATCGCCGTCTCCACCATCGGCAGCCTGGTCGGGACCTGGGGCACTTCGTTTTTCCTGTTGACGTGGTTGGGGAGCTTGACGTTAGTTGCGGTCCTGGGCGTCGTGCTGGTGATCCTGGGCTTGGGCTGGTTGTGGTGGAGCCGTCGGGTCAAGGGGGCGGCATTGGTGCCGGTCATCGGGATCCTGGGTGGGCTGGTTTGGCTGGGGTTCCACCCGGTTCTCGTCTATCCGCCGGTGATCCACCAGGAAGACAGCCCGTATCAGCAGGTGCAGGTCCGCGATGAAAAAGGCCTTCGATTCCTGGTGCTCGACAATACCTTCCACGCGATCATGTGGCAGCCCGACCCGGTGCGATTGGCGCTGCCGTACAGTCAGATGATGATGGCCGCCCTGGCGTTGCATCCCGAGCCGCAACGGGGGCTGATCCTCGGGCAAGGCGGCGGGTCCATTGCCAAATGGCTGGAGCGGTATTGGCCGGACTTGGAACTGGACGTGGTTGAGATGGACCCCTCGGTCGTCGAAGCGGCTGAGCAGTTTTTTGAATATCGGGCGCCCGCCAACCACCACGTGTACGTCCGCGATGCGCGCGTCTTTTTGGCAAGGAAGGCCACGCAATACGACGTCATCTGGGTAGACGTCTTCGCCCGGCACCAGATCCCGTTTCACCTGACCACGACGGAATTTTTCGCCGACTTACGGGCGCACCTGAGCCCGGACGGCGTGGTGGCGGTGAACCTGGCCTCCTCGGATTCGGACCTGGACCGGATCAGGGCCGAGGCCGTGGTCTCCACGATGAAAACCTCGTTCCCTCACGTGGAGACGTACAGTATTCCCGCCCCGACCTGGCTCCGTACCAAACCCGGGTCCGTTAACCTGATCTTCTTTGCCGGTCCCCGCCCGTTACACATGGACTCCGACGAGTTTGCCCTGGCCACGATGATCCTGCTGAATCAAGGCAAAATGCCGCCTGAAGTCCTCCCCTTCCTGAATGCCGCCAAAGGCCCGGACTGGAACCCCGGCCTCATCCTGACCGACGACTTCTCCCCATTCGACATCCTGCAAGGAAGCGGGTGAGGTCCTCGCCTCGCAAAGCCAAGTTTGACTGAGGCTAAAACGGTGCCGGGGTTGTGTCAAGACCTCGCCGCTGTCGTTGTCTGCCACTCTTCACGATGGATTGCGCGTGGGGCGACTCCATCGGAGACCTTCGAAGCGTGCGAAGTCACGATCGAGTGTAATCCATTCACAGCCGGACTCGATCGCTAACGCAGCGAAATACGCGTCAGGTATCAGGTTGCCCATCGTTTCCGCATCCCGGTACAGACGCGTAAATATCTCCCAATGCCTGGGACCGGGGCTGATTGGAACACATTGGGTCTGACTCCGGATCACGTTCGCGAACTGCAGGGCTTTGTCCGGTGGACTCGGGATGATGAATACGCGAGGATGGGTGACGATGCGGAGGAATCCGCTCAGCACCAGATCGGATATAGCGAATGCCTCGTCTCCGCCAAGCACGGTCTCAAGCCACGGCCTGCAGGAGCCATGTTCCGGAGCGTCGTCACGATACGCCGCCACAAGCACGTTCACGTCAGGGAGGACCATGATCCTCTTCGATGAGAGCAAGCAGCGAGGCCGAGTCGCTCAGGTCCACACCGGGCATAACTCCCGTTCCATGGAACAAGGGCAGGTTGATGGCTGGTCGATCCGTTGCACGACGTCGGGACAGGGATTCGCGGAGAGCATCCTGAATGACCGCCGTCAGGGTCTTCCCGGTATCCGCAGCAATCCCTTTTAACTCGGCGAACAGATGGTCATCGATGTGAATAGTGGTGCGCATGCATAAAAACATATATGGCTTGCATATATATGTCAATGATGAAGCAGCCGCCATGACGGTGGCCTGACGTGTCACCGCATTGTTGGTTGCCCCCGTTATCGCAAAGGCAGAAACGGCCACCCGGTTTCGCGGCTCGTGCCGTATCGCGAGGAGCCGACGAGTCTGCTTGGCATCGACTAGGGGAGATTCAAGATCCTTGGCGACATCATTGAGCCCCTGGACCCGGAGCGACGTTTAACGTCACCCGAATCGGCAACGGGGCTCAGTCGGCTTGGGCGGGCCAGAATTTGTAGCGGATTTGAGGGAGCTGTTTGCCCTCGAAGTTGGGAATGTCGTACAGGCACCGGTCGATGGTGGCCACTTCGTCCTTTGTGAATTCGAACACTTTCGACGTCTTCCAGAATTTATCAAAGGTAAAATAGTCCCCTTTTTCCGGTTTGTCAGCGATTGCCGCCTGCATTTGTTTAAAGCCTTCGGTATCCACGTTCGGGATCCGTCCGTTATTTTTGTCCACGCACCATTTCAGGATCTCGGCAACCCCGTACATGGTGAGTTCGATTTCCACTTTCCCCGAATTTGTTTCCGACATCGTCAACCTCCTCCTTCCAAGGAGAGAATCTATAGCACATTTATTTCAAACTCTTCCAGTCGTTTCAGGGAGAAATTACAGGATTCCAGGAAAATCCCGCTTGCCGCGAGCAGAAAATCTGGCAAAATGTGCCGAAAAACACGGTGACTCGCGAATAACCCGTTGTATCGCTTAGTCGAAAGCTCCTATACTGCCTCGTTTGAGTGGATGTGATGAAAGTCCCGGAAACAGACTCCGGGAATGTGGCGTTCCGATAGGGAGGGCTGAAATGTCTTGGGTGGCAGGATGGATACTCCGTGTCCTCGCGCTGTGTGGAGTGCTGTTTCTGCCCGGATGCTCACCCAAAGACCCCTACGTGCCCCCGGACCTGCTCTATCTGTTCGCCAGTTATGACGTCGGGAAAAACCCGACCGCCGTGAAAGCCGGGGACTTCAACCAGGATGGATTTTCCGACCTGGTGACGAGCAACATTTCGGCGAACACGTTGTCTCTCCTGTTCGGAAACGGGGATGGAAGTTTTCAGGCGCAAATGTCGATTCGGGTGTGCAAGGAACCGCGGAACCTGGCGGTCCTTGACCTGAACCGTGACGGGCATGAGGACTTGGCGATCGCCTGTTCCGGGAGTAACCAAGTCGCCATTTTCACGGGACAGGGGGGCGGGACGTTCGAAAAAGACGGGCTGTATCCCGTCCACCGGACGCCGGTTTCCATCGCCAGTGGGGATTTCAACAGCGACCGGTACCTGGATTTGGTGGTGGCTCTGCGCAACGACAAGCTGCAACTGTTGTTCGGCAACGGGAAGGGAAAATTCCGGATCGGGCCGTTATACGAGTACGGGGACACGCCCACGTCGGTGACCACCGCGGATTTCAATGACGACGGGCACGTCGATTTGGCGGTCACGAACGGCGGGCCGATGAGCAGTGCCGTGTCGATCTGGTTGGGTCAGGGCGACGGCACCTTTCTCCTGCCCACCGATTACCGGACGGGCAAGCGGCCTTTATCCGTCTCCTGTGCCGACTTCAACAATGACGGCGCGTCGGATCTGTTCGTCGTGAACGGGCAGATGAACACCATCACCGTTTTTTTGGGCAATGGCGACGGCACCTTTCAGGAGGGTATGGATTCAGGCGGCGACGCCGGTCCCAATGACGGCCTGGCCCAGGATTTTGATGGAGACGATATTCCTGACGCCGCGGTGGTCAACATTCAGTCGGGCAGTCTCTCGGTGTTGTTCGGGAAAGGCGACGGCACCTTTCACTATCCCCCGCGCCACTATCGCACGCCACGCGGGCCGTTTGCCTTGACGATGCTGATCGTTGCCCGGGACCGTGGTGAAGAACCCGGCCTGGCGGTTGTCAACAACGCGGAAAATAGTGTATCGATCTTTCTGCATCATGGGTTAAAATTCAGAGAACAGGTCGGCGAACCGGCCACCACCTGAATGGCAGAGCATCGGAACAAGACGAAGGAAGTGAAACATGGAATGTCTCAAGTGTCAGGGCCTGATGATGGTGGAGCGGCATTACACCACGATGACCCGGCACCTCTACGCCAAATGCCTCAATTGCGGATTTTGGTTTGACCTGGCGGACGTGCTCAGGTTCTTTTACCGCATCGTGCTGAACGGCTATCGCGGCGCGAAAATCCGGGAAACGTTGTAACCCGACAGCAGCCGCTCGTGGTCTAGTGTTTCGAGAGAATTTTCAATCCTTCCCGGATCAGTTCGTCGAGTGAAGTGAAGGGAGGGCTCATGCGGTTCACCTGGTCGAGGGCGTTTTTTACGTCGCGATGCCGGTAGCCCAGGTTGACCAGGGCCGACAGGGCATCCTCCCGTGGGGCGTCAATCGACGCCGGGGCGTCGACCGCTTCCGGCGTTCCATCCCCGAGACCGGCGATGGAGTCCTTGAGTTCCAGGGCAATGCGGCCCGCGGACTTTTTCCCGATACCCGGAACCGACGCGAGTGTGTCGACGTCGTTGGCCAGCACGGCCTTCCGCAGGTCGGCAACCTTCAAGGCGGACAACACGCTCAGGGCCAGTTTCCCGCCCACGCCGGAAATTTTGGTCAGCAGGGTAAAGGCTGTTTTTTCGTCGGTCGTCAAGAACCCGAATAATTGAATGGCATCGTCCCGCATGTGCGTCAAGATGTGTAACGTCAGGGACGCACGCAGGTCCGGAAGGGCGAAATAGGTGCTGAGCGGGATGAAGACTTCATAGCCCACGCCATGGACGTCGAGCACGAGCCGTGAGGGGTCTTTGGCCGCCAGGATTCCCGTCAGGTTGGCAATCATGAAGCGGGGTCCCGCGAGAGAGGTTGGCGCACCTCAGCCTGCGGCCGCGACTTTTTCCATCACGGCATCCGGAATGTCGAAGTTGGCGTGGACTTTTTGAACGTCGTCGTGGTCGTCCAGAATTTCCATCAGTTTCAACATTTGCTCGGCTGGTTTTTCTTCAAGACGGATTTGATTGGAGGCGAGATAGGTGACCTCGGCCAAGGACGTTTCAATATCGGCCTGTTGCAGGGCTTCCTTCACCGCTTCGAACTCGGAGACTTCCGTGGTGATTTCAAAGTCGGTGCCGGCTTTTTTGACGTCTTCGGCCCCGGCTTCCAGGACGATACTCAACAACTGGTCTTCATCAATCGATGACTTCTCCGTGACGAAGAGCCCTTTTTTGTGAAACTGCCATGCGACTGCCCCGGCTTCGGCCATGGTCCCGTGATTTTTCCCCAGCATATTGCGAATTTCCGACACCGTACGGTTCCGGTTATCCGTCATGATCTCAAGGAGTATGCCGGTTCCACCGGGTCCGTAGCCTTCGAGGGTAAATTCTTCATAATTGACGCCGGGCAGTTCCCCTGTGCCGCGCTGGATGGCGCGTTTGATGGTGTCGGCCGGCATGTTGGCTTCTTTGGCCTTGGCAATGAAGGTGCGCAGGGTCGGGTTCACATCAGGATCTCCGCCATTGCGGGCCGCGATGGTAATTTCGCGGATCAATTTGGTAAACACTTTTCCGCGTTTGGCGTCGACCCCTGCCTTGTGCCGTTTGATCGTGGACCAATGACTATGACCGCCCATGCCGTCGTTTCCTTATACGAAACATGCGAAGCTCTTGCGAGATTTCCTGATGGTTTCGGGAATACATTGCTTGTCTTGCATCATAGGATAGGGCATCCGATTGTGTCAACGAGATTTATGTAATAAATCGTAAGTATTATCATGCGATCACCCATAATCCGCTCACGACAGACGGCGAGTTCCACGTCATCCGGATCGGGCGAACAGGGCAGTTGCGTGAAGGTGGGGAGGATGGTAAGGAAACGCCATGCGCGTTGTGTTCATGGGAACGCCTGCCTTTGCGGTGCCGTCACTTGAAGCCTTGGACAACTCGGATCATGAAGTCGTCGGCGTCGTTAGCCGGCCCGACCGCCCCAAAGGAAGAGGACAGGCCGTGGTGCCGTGCCCGGTGAAAGAACTGGCATTGGCCAAGGGGTTGTCCGTGAGTCAACCCGAGAAGATGAAGAGCCCGGACTTCCTTCGGCTACTCTCCGATTGGAAACCGGACGTCATTGCCGTCACGGCATTTGGCCGGATCCTCCCCAAGGTGATCCTGGATCTGCCGCCCATGGGGTGTGTCAACGTCCATGGTTCCCTGCTGCCCGCCTACCGGGGGGCCGCCCCGATCCAATGGGCGCTCATTCACGGGGACCTGGAAACGGGGATTACGACCATGATGATGGATGAAGGCATGGATACGGGTGACGTGCTGCTTCAGCAACCGGTCCCGATCGAACCTGAGGATACTGCCCTGGAATTGGGCACCCGGTTGGCACAGGTCGGCGGCACGCTCCTGGTGGAGACGCTGACGCGCTTGGCCGAACGTTCGGTCGTTCCCTGCGCGCAGGATCATGCGCGAGCCACGTTGGCTCCCTTGCTGAAAAAGGAAGACGGCGTGATCGACTGGACACAATCGGCCACGGAAATCGCCAACCGGATCCGGGGGCTTTCTCCGTGGCCTGGGTCCTACACCTTTCATCATGAACATCGTTTGATCATCTGCAAAGGCCGCGTCGATGCACAAGGCGGCCTGGCCGGCAGCGGGCAACGACCCGGCACCATCCTGGCCGTGGGTCCGAAATCCTTTTGGGTGGAGACGGGTGAGGGCCGGATCGAAGTGCTGGAAGTGCAACCCGCGAATAAAAAACGCATGTCCGTAGAACAGTTTCTGCTAGGATATACCCTTCAAGCGAAGGAAACGTTTTGTCCACGGCCGCAACGTTGCGTATCGTAAACGCCGGGCGGTGTGACCGCCGTCGAGGATACTATGAGTGACCAGACCAAGCAGGCATTGGAATTCATCGGAAAGCAAATCCGCGAACTCAAAATCATTCGACCGCACCTGCTGGAGGCCGTGAACGCGATCCTGGCAAAAGAACAATTCTACAAATGGAAAAAACAGGTGGTCACGCTGGCGGGAGAACAACTCGGCGATGCCTACCGGAAACGATTGTCCAAGGATTGGTTGGAAACGGCCTTTGCTGGAGCGGACATGTACGATGAATTGAGTGACGACATCGAAATGTGCCTCCGCCACCTCTACCAATTCTCCCAAGAAATTGAAGCCAAGGGGCTGCAAGGCCGGGACGAAACCCCGTCAACCTGATACCCATGCCCGTTCTGCCTCGCCCACGAAAACGCCTTGGGCAACATTTTCTCATCGACCCCAACATCGTCCGCAAGATACTGCAGGTCGCGGCGTTGAATCCGGAAGACGTGGTTTTTGAAATCGGCCCCGGACGGGGCGCTCTCACGCGGGCGTTGTGTGAACGCGTCGCCCGGGTGATTGCCGTGGAACTCGACCGGCACTTGGTCGAATACCTTGGACAAACCTGCGCACAATACGACACTCTGGAGTTGCATCACGGCGATGCGTTGGACTTTCCCTATGACATGCTGACCGGGGGCACGGTCGTCATTGCCAATTTACCCTACTATGTATCAACCCCTCTGGTCTTCCGGTTGCTGAAGGAACGTGAGCGCATCGACCGGATGGTGCTGATGCTGCAACGTGAAGTGGCCGAGCGCATGGTTGCGGCGCCCGGCTCACGGGATTATGGCCTCTTGTCCGTCGCCACCCAATATTTGACGAATCCCCGCAAGGCCTTCGTCGTGCCGGCCAGTTGTTTCCGCCCGGTCCCGCAAGTGGACTCGGCGGTGGTGTGTCTGACGGGCCAGGCCGCCCATCAACCAACCGACCCCGGATTTGACGACGTGTTCATGCAGTTCATCCGGGGGGCGTTTGCCCATCGACGCAAAACCCTCATCAACTCCTGCCGTGAAGAAGGCTGGGAAGAACCCGTGCTCCGGCGGGCTCTGGAAGAAACCAATATCGATCCGCGCCGCCGAGCCGAAACGCTCACGGTCAAGGAATTTATCGCCCTGACGCATTCCGTCCGCCCACTCGGCTTACTGAATGTTCACTAGGTAATTTGATTGATAAAAGGAACAGCCATGTGATACAGTCGATCCATGCGCCTATTTTTCAGGCCCGCCAAGAAATCCGCCAAGCCGGCAGCGCCGCGCTCCACCTTTCCAATCAACCGGGAAATTGTTGGTATTCTGCTCGTCACGCTGGCCGTGTTGATCTTTCTGAGTCTGTGGTCCTTTTCACTGTATGACGTCGGCTGGTCCGGCTTCCCGGAGAGTGATGCCGTGGTGGAACGCGGCAGCCCGCAGAACCTGGTCGGGCTGGTGGGTGCCTACATTGCCAAAGTGCTGATTTGGCTCGTGGGCTCCGCAGCCTTGGTGATCCCGTTTGTCATCCTCGTGTACGGCATTCGCATGTTCCTCACGGAGCGCAGATCCGTCACGACGACCCTGGGCTCCGTGGTGCTCATCCTGGGGTTGAGTACGCTCGTGTGGTTGCATCATCCCGTCTCCGTAGAGGTTTTGGAAGACGGGATGACCTCGGGTGTTTATGCCGGGCACGCGGGTGCTTGGACAGCCGGTAAGCTGGAACCCTTGTTCGGCCGATGGGGCACCACGATCCTCCTGGGAGCCTTGTTGCTCGTTTCCCTCTTGCTCATCACGCCTTTTTCCCTCTCCGCAGGGGTCGGAAGCATTCCCACGGGCGTGGGGAAAATGGGGCAATGGGTCCGGTTTCCCACGTGGCGGTGGCCGGCCTGGCGGAAAGACCGCTCGGAACTCAAGGCCAATAAACCAATCAAAATCAATCGCGAATGGAAAAAACAGCGGTCCGCCTTTGCGTTTCTCAAAGAAAATGCCCCGAAAGAGGAGCCGTCCCTGGAACAAGACGTCCAGGTTCCGGCTGAGATCGATTTTCCTGCACGGGACGGACTTCGTCCCGTTTCGCGATCCGACGTGGGACAACCCGGACCGGTCAGGAAAGTGGCGAAAGGCTATCACCTGCCGGACCCCGTAGCTCTGCTTGAGGCGACCCCGGTGTCAAACACGCAGCAGACAGATGAGAACCTGGAGTCGCAGTCCCAAATCCTTACCGGCACCTTGCAGAACTTCGGGATTGCCGGAAAAGTGACCGAAGTGCACCCGGGTCCGGTCATTACCATGTATGAATTCGCGCCGGGGCCCGGCATCAAAGTGGCGCGGATCGTCACGCTCGCCCACGATTTGGCGATGGCCCTGAAAGCTCCGAGCGTGCGGATCGTGGTCCCGCTGCCGGGCAAATCCACGGTGGGAATCGAAGTCCCCAACCCGGTCAAGGAGACCGTGGCCTTACGGGAAATCCTGAACAGCGAGGCCTACACACGGTCCCGGTCCAAATTAACGCTGGCCCTGGGAAAGGACATTTTCGGCCGGCCGTGCGTCGCAGATCTCAGGACCATGCCGCACCTGTTGGTGGCCGGGGCAACGGGTTCGGGCAAAAGCGTGGGGTTGAACAGCATGTTGTTGAGCCTCCTCTTCTCCGCCCATCCCGACGAAGTCAAGTTGTTGCTCATTGATCCCAAGGTTTTGGAATTACAGATCTATGACGGGATCCCGCACCTGTTGCATCCGGTGTTGACGTCTCCGAAAGCCGCGGCACGCGGGCTGACTTGGGTCCTACAGGAAATGGAGCGCCGCTATCGTCTGCTCGCGGAATACGGAGTGCGTAATATCCAGGCCTACAACGAGAAAGTAGAGGACGGACTGCGTGCCGTCCCGCACAAACCAGGACCTGCGCGGTCAACCCTCCCGGGAGAGACAACCGGATCCCCGGCCGATGACGCCAGCGACCATGAGCCGGACGAGGCCCCGCAACCGCTTCCCTACATCGTGGTGGTGGTCGACGAGTTTGCTGATCTCATGATGACGGCGCCCAAAGAAGTGGAAGAAAAAATCGCCCGGCTGGCCCAAATGGCCCGGGCGTCGGGCATCCATCTGATCCTGGCGACCCAACGTCCTTCGGTGGACGTCGTGACCGGTCTTATCAAAGCCAATTTCCCCACCAGGATCGCCTATCAGGTCTCGTCCAAGACCGATTCCCGGACTATCCTCGATGCCAATGGGGCCGAATCCCTGCTCGGGTGGGGAGACATGCTCTATTTGCCGCCGGGCACCGGGCGTCTGATGCGGCTGCACGGTTCCTACGTCTCAGACGACGAGGTTCGCCGGGTGGTCGAGTACGTGAAGGCGCAAGCCGGTCCGGATTTCTGCAACGAACCGGCGTTCCAAGAACAGGTCATCGTCGAAGAAAACCAGGAACGCGACGAAATCTATGAGCAAGCCAGAGAAGTCGTGCTGACCTCCGGGCAGGCCTCCGCGTCGCTCATTCAACGTCGGTTGCGGCTTGGGTATCCCCGGGCGGCACGCATGATTGAGCAGATGGAAGAAGAAGGCTTAGTGAGTGCGCCCGGACGTGATGGCCGTCGCGAAGTCCTGGGTCGCCGGATGGCACTTGAAGAGGAGGCGGGATGAAGCAGTTGGTATGGATCGTGATGGGGGGGGTGTTGGTGATGGTCCCGGCGCTCGCGCAGGCCAAGGCGAGCGACGAGCTTACAGCCTTGGTCAATCGCGTCGATGCGCAATACGCGCAGATCAAGGATTTCCAGGCTGACTTTGTGCAGGAAACGCGCATTCAAGGGTTCGATACGCCAATCCGCTCCTCCGGTCGTGTCTATCTCAAGAAGCCCGGCCGGCTCCGCTGGGATTACCTGGAACCCTCGGTGGAGCACATCTACGTGCATGAGGATCAGGTGGCCATGTACGTGCCTGCCCACAATCAGGTGCTGAAGGGCAGTCTCACGATGATGGTCTCGACCAAGGCTCCACTCCGGTTGCTCCAGGGGGTCGGGAAACTGGCCGAACACTTTACCCCGCAACCCACGGGAGACGGTGAGAAAGGGGCAGGCGGGTTGCCGTTGGTGACGCTGATCCCCAAACGCGTGGCCGGCGCGCCGCCATCGTCGCTCGTCAAGATCGTGTCGGAAATCCAACCGCGTACCTATATGATTCAAGTCCTCACCTTGCATGAGAACAATGGTAACGTGTCCACCTTTCGGTTCTCCGGCTTCGAGATCAACAAGGGCTTGGAGGACGCGGTGTTGATCCTGAATCCGCCTGAAGGGGTGGTTATCGTCGAAGATTTTCTTCCGAAAAGCTGAGATCACGTCATTCCCTGACAATTCCCTCTCATGCCTCATGTGAAGAAGAAAACGATCGAGAGACCCGTGAGAATCCTGCTGTGCCTCGTCGTCTTGGCTGCGGGTACGTGGCTTTTCCCCGTGTCCGCCTTGACGCTTACGGGCGACCTGACCAACGATCCGGCCAAGGTGATCAAAAAATATCTGTCGCTGGATCAACGAGGAGCCCGGTTGGCGGCGCACTCATACGAAGCGGTCCGGCCCTACGTGGCGTGGGACCGGGAGGAGCCGGCCTGGAAACGGTTTGTGGTGATCCGCACGTATTCGGTCAGCGACGACGTCACGCAATGGACGATTGTCAGCAGCACGGAAGCTCTCATTCCGGTCACCTTTCAGGTCCTCGGCGTCGTTCACATGGAAACCGCCACGTTCGTGCCGGAGCCGCGGGAGGAACAGTTCTCCATTCGTATCCGGGCCGTGGGCAATCACTGGAAAATGGTATCGCCGGTGTTTCCTCCGCACGTGGGCCGGAGCCGCTTGGCGGATTTTGTCAAAGACTCCATGCTCCGTGAAACCAACGACGACCGCGCCCGGACGCTGCGCAGGCTCAGGGACGACCTCGTCAACGCCGGCCGATCATGAAACACGGCGCCCTAACGGACTCCGTCCGGTTGATCATCTTTGATCTTGACGGGACCCTCATTGATTCCAAGTACGATATCGCCGCGGCGGTGAACCGCACGCTCGGGGATCTGGACGTTCCCACGTTGCCGCCCGAACGGATTTTTACCTTCGTGGGCGACGGGGTCAAACGACTGTTGCGTTTGTCCGTCGGGGAGGCCAATGAGGCGCGCTATGAAGAAGCGCTCCGGATCTTCCGCGGGCATTATCTCGCGCATTGTCTGGACGCCACGCAGTTGTATCCCGGCCTGGACGAATTGTTTGACGGACGCGATACGCGCATGAAGGCCCTGGCTACGAATAAATCGCTGGAATACACCCTGCGCATCACCGAAGGCTTGAAGATCAAAGACCGGTTTGCCGCGATCGAAGGTCCCCTCGACCAGTCCGATCTGAAACCCGATCCTGGCATGTTGTTGCGCATCCTGGATCGCCTCTCGGTTCGCCCGGAAGAAGCCGTGCTCGTGGGCGACAGCACCAACGACGTGCGGGCCGCTCAGGCTGCCGGGGTGTCGGCCTGCGCGGTCGGCTACGGCTACGGCAACCGGGACAAAGTATCAGCCCTCCACCCCGACTACTATTGTGAAAAACCGAACGACCTGCTTTCGCTCCTGTTCGGGTAGGGGATTCTCTGCCTTTCGACGTCTTTCCTCCTCTGGCGTCACGGCTCGCTGAAGAGTAGACTGGATCAGCAGGAGCATGCTGGCGATAAAACCCCGGACGGCAGTGAGTCACGGAAAGGAGGGAGGCATATGCAGATCGGGAGACGGACTGTCTTGCAGATAGGGGTATTGGCGGGGTTGGGACTCTTGGTGAAGGCCATGGGTTTCTCCCCGGTGTTAGCCACGACCCAAGTGGAACCGGGTAGCATCGTCAAAGTCGTCAAAACCGATGAGGAATGGAAGGCGATCCTGACTCCGGAACAGTACTACGTGCTTCGCCAGGAAGGGACGGAACGGCCGTATTCCAATGGCTATCATGCCAGTAAGAACACCGGCACCTACTCTTGTGCGGGTTGCGACCTGGCGTTGTTCTCCTCGGAAGTCAAGTATGACAGCAACACCGGCTGGCCGAGTTTCTGGCAGCCGCTATCGGAGCGGGTTGTGGGAACCAAAACCGATTGGAAGTTGTTCTATCCCAGGACCGAAGTGCACTGTGCGCGTTGCGATGGTCACCTGGGTCATATTTTCAAGGATGGCCCGCCGCCGACAGGCTTGCGGTATTGCATCAATGCCGCGGCACTTCAGTTTCGGGCCGCCTAACCGTCCCTTCTCCCGATGGGAGAGGAAATTTCATGTGGTGTGTGGGAGCGGAACCGGGAGTGTTTCGATCAAGTGCTTACGCCTTTTGAATACGTCCGGATCGCAGGCACCGGGTGCAGATCCGAATGCGTTGCGCCGTGCCGTTGAGTAACGCCCGAACGGTTTGAAGGTTGGGCCGGAAGACGCGCTTCGTTTTGTTATTGGCGTGACTGACGTTATTTCCGCTCATGCGTTTTTTTCCGCATACGACACAGGCAAAAGCCATGACGGTGACTCCTTTTCTTCAAACGTGACGCAACGTTCTGCTTGATACCATACCGTTGATTCGTCTGACAACCCTGTTCCGAGTCTGTTGAAGGGCCTTTGTCCGGAGCCGTTATCTATTGTACTATTTGTCCCGGCATGGAGATGAACTCACTGGCGCACACCCGGACTCCCCAGGCATTGCAGGAGCTGTTGGACCGGTTGAATCGCCCGATTCAAACAGCCTATGAGAATAGAGGGACATCCACGGCACAGCTTGATTCGTTCGTTTCCTCGCAAATCGTGGAGGCCTTGCGGAGCATGGTCTTTCCCGCCCGCGTCGAAGCGGAATTATTGGTCCTGCGCTTTTTGTTTCAGGAGCAGGAAGGGAGGACTCCTGACCGGTTAGAGACGGCCAGGCAGGTACTCGGACGTCTATCCACCATGGCGCTTCAGCAGACTTCCGGTTCTCCAAGCCGGGCATCCTCACCGGAACGAAGGGCTGCACCCGGTCACGGCGATTCGCGGAGTGCGGAGAAGCCTCCAGTTCCGTCAAATCGCGCATTACACGAGACCGATATCCGGTTTGCCAAGGGGGTCGGACCCAAGCGTGCGCTGTTACTGGAAAAATTGGGAATTCGTACGATTGAGGACGCCTTGTGGTTTTTACCCTGGCGGTACGAAGACCGTTCGTGCATTGTGTCCATTTCCCAATTGGTTCCCGAGGAAAAAGCCACGATAGCCGGAACGATCCACCATGCCGGACTCCGGCGGACGCGACGACGCAATATGACCTTGTTCACGATGTCGGTTCAGGATGAAACGGGTGCCGTGGAAGTCGTGTTCTTCAATCAGCCGTATCTCGACGACGTACTCAGGAACGGGTTGCGCGTTGTGCTCAGTGGTCCGGTGGTAAGGCACCGCCGTGGCGTCGGGGTCCAAATGCGGACCCCGCAGTATGAGGTGGTCGATGAGGATGAAGACCTGCTGCTTCACGTGGGACGCATCGTCCCGGTGTATCATGAAACGCGCGGGCTGAGCTCCCGGCAACTTCGACGGATTCTGTGGGGCTTGCTGGAAACGTACGGCTCCGATTTGCAGGATCCGCTTCCCTCAAGTCTCCTGGAGCAACACCAGTGGCCTTCGCTGAATGCGGCCATTGCGTCGCTCCATTTTCCCGGTACGGGTTCGGACCTATCCTTGCTGAACGACTGGCAGACGCCGGCGCATCACCGGTTGGCTTTTGAAGAAGGCTTTCTCCTGCAACTGGCGTTAGCGCTTCGGCAGCGTCTGCGCCAATCGGCGTCACCCGGCATTGCCTTCCGGCTCTCCGGGGTATACACCACATTGTTGCAGAAGCACTTACCCTTTCAACTCACGGATGCCCAACAACGGGTGCTTGCCGAGATTGAGGCGGATATGCGCGCGGCCCGGCCCATGAACCGGTTGCTCCAGGGCGACGTGGGGTCGGGCAAGACCATCGTGGCCCTGCATACGATGTTGGGGGCGTGCGGGGACGGGTATCAGGCCGCCTTGATGGCTCCGACCGAGATTTTGGCGGAACAACACGTGTTGACCATCCGTCCGTACCTGGACGCACTTGACGTGTCCGCAGCCTTCCTGACCGGTGGAACGTCGCCGAAGGAACGGGCCGCCGTGTTGGCGCGCATCGCCGCGGGTGACGTGCAACTCATCGTGGGGACGCACGCGCTGTTGGAACAGGACGTGCAATTTGCCAAGTTGGGAATCGTGGTGGTGGATGAACAACACAAATTCGGCGTGCTCCAGCGAGGGAAGCTGCGTGAGAAAGCCTTATACCCCGACGTCCTGGTGATGACGGCCACCCCGATTCCCCGCACCTTGGCCATGACCATTTATGGAGACCTTGACGTGTCCGTCATCGACGAATTGCCTGCCGGGCGCCAACCCATCCGGACGCGCGTTTTTCGCCACAACGCGCGGTCCAGGGCTTACGAGTTGGTGCGGAAGGAAGTCCATGAAGGACGGCAGGCGTACATCGTGTATCCATTGGTGGAAGAATCGGAAAAGCTCGACCTCGAAGCGGTGATGCAGGCCGCGGAACGCTTACGGTCCACGGAATTTATCGGGATGAACGTGGGCATCATCCACGGACGCATGAAGTCGGATGAGCGAGCCCAAATCATGAAAGCGTTCCGGGCTGGCGACGTCCACATCCTGGTGGCCACGACGGTGATCGAAGTCGGCGTGGACGTACCCAATGCCACGGTGATGGTGATCGAGCACGCCGACCGGTTCGGGTTGGCTCAACTCCACCAACTTCGCGGGCGGGTCGGGCGGGGTGCACAACGTTCGTTCTGTTTCCTGATCAGTTCCGCGGGCCGGCGCCGGGATTTGGAGACGGATGCGCCGGCGCAGGGCACGTTTGAGCCGACGTTGTCTTTCCTCCCGGAGCCTGCAGCGGATCGCCTGCGTAGGCCGGCCGGACCGACACAAACTGCTGGGCAGCGCTTGAAGGCAATGGTACAGTGTGCCGATGGGTTTGCGATTGCCGAACAGGATCTTCGAATCCGTGGGCCGGGTGAAATGATGGGAACACGGCAGTCCGGGATTCCCGAGTTTCGCGTGATGAACCTGGTCCGGGATACCACGGCCTTGGAGCAGGCCCGGCAAGCGGCGTTCGCCATGATAGAGCGGGACCCGCAGTTGTCGCATCCGGATCATCAGTTGCTCAAGGCGACCGTATTGCGAAAATGGCAAACTAAATTGGAACTGGGAACGATCGGATAAAAGCCGATGCGCGTTTTTTTGTCCAACCGTTGGATAGATCATGACGTCTTGCCGAATGCCGGATGAAGGTCAGTGCATTGATCTTATCCGATCGTTCTGATATTACATGATCGGCAAGGTTTTGCAGAGCGAGATTCCCGATGAGAGACGTTCCAAAAGCTCAGATATTAAAGCGAATTGAATTTGAAAATCCCTGGTGGGATAGGCCCCATGAGGTGCCCCCGAACTATACCCAGTGGAAGCCGCGACCCTACTTGGAACTCTTTTATCCCCTTGTCGAAAATCAAAATCTTCGACGAGCCATTCTTCTGATGGGCCCCCGACGAGTCGGGAAAACCGTTCTCATTCATCACGCCATTAGTCGGCTCCTGCAAACCATTCCGCCAAAGCAAATCGTCTACATTTCCATTGATCACCCTTTGTACAACAGCCTCAGTCTCGAGCAGCTGCTGGAATTTTTTGGTGAGGTCAGCGGGACTGACTATAAGACAACTCCCACGTATGTCTTTTTTGACGAAATTCAATATCTGAAGGACTGGGAAATCCATCTGAAGACACTGATGGATTCGTTCCCTGCGGTGCGACCGATCACGTCGGGTTCCGCCGCAGTGGCCTTACGGCTGAAGAGCGTGGAATCGGGGGCCGGAAGGTTTACGGAGTTTCTCCTGCCTCCACTCACATTTCACGAATATCTGACCCTATTGGACAGTTCCGACAAGCCAATGCCCCAATTGATCCGTCCAAACTTGCCGAAGGGACCAAACTTTTCCCGTGCACAGGACATCGCGCGTTTGAATAAGGTGTTTGTTGATTACCTCAACTACGGCGGGTACCCGGAGGTCGTCTTTTCAGCCGATATTCAGAAAGATCCGGGGAGATTCGTCAAGGCGGACATTGTCGACAAGGTTCTCCTGCGCGATTTGCCGAGTCTCTATGGCATCCAGGACATCCAGGAACTGAACTCGTTATTCACCACGCTTGCATTTAATACGGCCAACGAGGTTTCCCTGGAAGACCTGACACAAAATTCCGGTGTCGCGAAGAATACCATTAAACGATACATCGAATATCTTGAAGCCGCTTTTTTGCTCAGGGTGCTTCATCGGGTTGACCAGCATGGGCGACGGTTCAGACGGGCAAATTTTTTCAAAGTGTACCTGACCAATCCGTCCATCTATTGCGCATTGTTTGCTCCGGTCAAATCCCATGACGAATCAATGAGTTCATTAGTCGAAACGGCAGTCTTCTCCCAGTGGTTTCATGCGGATATGTCCAGGTTTCATTATTCCCGGTGGCTTGGCGGAGAAGTTGATATGGTTTTTCGAGGGCCCGAGTCGACCATTCAATGGGCCATGGAAGTCATGTGGTCCGACCAGTTTTCGAAAAATTCCCGTAAACTCAAAAGCAGTCTGCGCTTTTGCCATTCAAACAATCTGAGAGACATGCTCGTCACGTCAAAACAACAGAAAGTCTCCAAAGTGATTGACGAGGTCAACTTTGAATTTGTCCCGGCGAGCGAATACTGTTACACGGTTGGATATAACTTGGTGATGGGCAAGAAGGCCGTTCGCCCCGACTAGAGTCCGTCGTCACTTACCGTTGACTATACCAGCGGAAGCCGTGGGATTCCTTGTAGGCGGGGCGGTGAAACCCGCCGGGTTTCTCCAGAATCAGGGCTTTGAAATCCCACAGTCCGAACCAGGCCGGGTCGAGGACGTTGTGGTAGTGCAGGCCGGTCAGTTTGGTCAGCGTCTCGCCGAGCGCGTCCTTTAATTCCCCTTCAGTATACGCCCGCACGGCGAACGCCTTGCCCTCAGCGTCCTGCAGGCGACGGATGGCATAGGCGGCACCGGTGCACAGGACTTGCGTATCCCGTCGGATCGAGAGCAGTTGGGGCAGCGCACAGTATTGTTCCCGAAAGCCCAGCCATCTGGCCGCGTGGCGCAGGTAGGTGTATTGCACTTCGTATTCCGTATGTCCGGGAAGCCGCACGGGATCCGGCCAGCCTGAATCGATTCCGAACTCAATCAGTAACGCCCGCCCACCCGGTTTGAGCACGCGCCAGAGTTCTTGCAGAAATTGAATGGCGCCGTAATTGAAAATCGCTTCGTCGGGATAGGGGGTATCCAGGTTCAAACGGAGTTTCTGGATCAGGTCCAGGCTTTGCTGATGTTCGGGAGTCGCGCCCGTGCGAGTCTCCAGTTCTTCTTTGGATAAATGAACCGGGGTCATATCCGCCAGGTTCTCATTGTCGATGACCAGGTCCACGCTGGACTCGGCGAGGGGTAACTGCTCCGCGTTCGCGTTCAGGACTTTGGCGTCCCATCCGGCTTTGCCGGCTAACGCGAGTTGGGATTGCAGAAAGGCCCGGGTGAGATCCAGAAAGATGTATTCCACCCCGCGTCGTTCAACCCGCGAAAATTCCTTTGCCATCTCCTGGGACAGGTAGCCCAGGCCCGCGCCCACCTCCACCACCCGCTGCGGTTTCGGGTTCCACCAGCCCAACTGCCGGAGGGTTTTGGCAAGCAATTGGCCATAGGAAAATCCGTGCAGCGCGTCGCAAGGTTCCCGGAGAAGATGCGAAACCGTGGTTTCCACGATTTCGAAATGGCCGTGGTGGCTCTGAATCCCCTTGTGATGAAATTCCGTGAGGTGCTCCTCGCTTTCGACCGCGACGTTTTCATGCCATTGTTCACGGACCTTCTGGAGAAGGAGATCCCACTTCGCGTTGACGCTGTGCCCGCTGGGCGGTTCCGTCCCGAAATAGCACAACGAATAGCGGGGCAAGGACCACCGTTCGAGAAACCATCGGCCGGTTTCCTGATTCGTGCCACAGACCCATTTGCCGAACTGGTCAAGAAGCGCACTGATCGACAGGTGCCCATCCATGGCCCCGAGGAGGGAGGCGCCCATCCGGTTGAGCCGGACCAAAGGCAGGTCCTCATCCAAGGGCGCGACCCACCATTCCTGCTCTCCGTGCTGGTAGACCACGAGGTCCGGCATACGCCAGGCCCGCTGTTGGAGGATCTCGCCTTCCAGGGCAAGGGGTTCAAGGGATGGGACAGGGGAAGTCATTCTTCTTTCCCCTCTCCCTCTGAGAGAGGGTAGGGTGAGGGCGAATTATTCAAGTGCGTTGGTTGAGCCGGCCTCAAAGACCATCCGGTACATGCCTGCCCAGAATTCCATCCAGGCATCGGCGGTTTCCCTGGCGCCCTCAGTCACGCGATGCAAGTCGTCTTCGGACCGGGCCGTCTTGCGCACGGCCTCCACCAGCCAATTGCCGTGGTGTTGTTCTTCGGCCAGATGCAACGTAAAAAATTCCAACTCCCTTGGCTGAAACTGCTCATATTGTTCCAGACCCGGCACGAAATATCTGAATTCTGATGCTGCGGTGGTTTCAACGGCCAAGGCCGCACCCAGTGCGGTCAAGTGTCCGGAGTGAAGGAAGAGTCGTCCCAACGTGTTGAGGTAGGTCGTCACTTCAGGGATCGGGACCGTGCCTTCGAGGTCCTGAAGGTGGAGCCCGATGGAAGACGCAAACCGCTCGAGTTGACGGATATGTACGCGATCCGGTGATCCGCTGCCCAACTCCGAGTACAGGGTCTTGGCCAACTCGGTTCGCATTTCCATCTCGTGGATCGGAGTGTGATATAACAGCCCTTCCAGGACCTTGACGAAATGGAAGCAAAAATAGTGGTACTGTTGAACAAAGGCCCGGAGTTGTCGAGGCCGGAGTTTGCGAGTCTTGAACGTTCGGAAGAATTCGTTGGTATTGACCGGGTGTGCCTGGAGTTCCAGGACAAGCGATTCGACGTCGGAAGGGATAGCTTGAACGGGGCTCATGCAACTCACATCAGGAACGGCTTCTCACTCATCATCACGACGGCCGAAGCCACATTACACGATGGCTCCGGCACGTCGCAAGGCAGCAAGGAGCTATGCTGACGCCTTCTTCTCTTGGCCGCATCCCGCGTTGCGGTCCGGATAACTTGAGATAGCCTTCGTCTTGCTGATACGGCGTTGCGGCTATCGCGGTATCTTGGCACGACCCCGGAGTTCTGGTTGAACCTGCAAAAGACCTTCGAATTGCGGGTAGCAGAGTTGAAAACCGGTAAACAGATCGCGCAACAGATAAAGCCGCACCACGCCGCCTGAGGCTGGCAGACGACCACACGTCGGATTCAGACCAGTAGATCGAAGGAGCAGGCCCTGAGAAGCGAACTGAAAAAAATAGAGACTGCCGAGACGACTGGAAGCAGCGAGGCGTGTATGTTCTTGACGAAGGCGATTGTCTGAAGCAGATAATCGGTCATGCATTGAGACAGGCGTGAGCCAGTGTGTGCAGGGCTGGGTTTCGACCTGGGGAACAAGTGCGATAAGATCGCACCGCTACAGATAAATGTCGCTGCGCATCTGATCCAGAGAAAAGCAATGATAGAATAGTAAGGGCGCATTTGTTCATCGATCTATTTGAACCATGGTGACGACCTACGAATATGACGTGCTTGTGATGGGGGCCGGGTTGGCAGGGTTGCGGGCGGCGTTGGCGGCGCATCAGACCGGGACGACCGTGGCAGTCATCACCAAGGTCCATCCGGTTCGGAGCCATTCCAATGCCGCGCAAGGCGGCATAAACGCCGCGCTGACCGACCGGGGCGACAAGTGGGAAGAGCATGCCTTTGAGACGGTGAAGGGCAGCGATTATCTGGCCGACCAGGATGCCGTGGAAATTCTGGCGCAGGAAGCCGGGCAGGACATTCTGGCCTTGGAACACATGGGCGTGATCTTCAACCGGAATGAGGAAGGACGCTTGGGCACTCGTCGTTTCGGTGGGCAGAAACGCGCCAGGACGTTTTTTGTCTCCGACTTTACCGGGCAGGCGTTGTTACACGTCCTGTATGAGCAGGCGATGAAGGTGCACCTTCCGGTGTTTGAAGAATGGTTCGTCACGTCGTTGGTCAAGGATGAGGAGGGTCGATGCGGCGGGGTCCTGGCCTTTGAGATACGAAGCGGGCGTATGGCGTTGTTCAAGGCCAAGGCCGTGGTCATTGCCGCGGGGGGCTTGGGGCGCGTGTTCGAGCCCAGTACGAACGCGCTGATTTGTACCGGTGACGGCCTCGCGATTGCCTATCGGGGCGGAGCCCCGCTGATGGACATGGAAATGGTCCAATATCATCCCACGACCTTACGGGGTAAAGGGTTGCTCCTGAGTGAGGCCGCTCGTGGGGAAGGCGCCTATTTGCTGAACGCCGAGGGAGAACGGTTCATGGAGCAGTATGCTCCGAACATGATGGAACTGGCCTCGCGTGACGTCGTGTCTCGCGCCGAGCAAATCGAGATCAATGAAGGCCGGGGGATCAACGGCTGCGTGTTGCTCGATTGCCGGCATTTGGGCAAAACAGTCATCCGGGAGCGCCTCAGCCAAATTTTTGAGGAAGCGAAGTCGTTTGCCAATATCGACTTGACTGAAGAGCCTGTTCCCATATGCCCGGGCATGCACTATATGATGGGTGGAGTGAAGACGGACGTCGAAGGACGCTGCTGGGACCTCGCGGGCGGTTGGCAAGGCGTTCCCGGCTTGTTCGCGGCCGGGGAAGCCGCATGCCTGAGTCTCCACGGCGGGAATCGGCTCGGAGCGAATTCTCTGCTGGATACCGTCGTGTTCGGTCGCCGGGCGGGCCGTTGTGCCGGAGAATATGCGGAATCCCGGGCGCTTCCTCGTATCAGCGACGGCGTGGTGAAGGATGGGGAAAACGCCCTCAAAGAGATCTTGGCCCGGCCTGAGACAGGGGACACTGTGGCGCGCATCCGGCATGAGATGGGGTGTGCCATGACCGAGGGCTTCGGCGTATTTCGGGATGAGGAACAGATGGCTCATGCACAACAGACGGTCGGCAATCTCCGTGAGCGGTGGAATCGCGTGGCCATTCGTGATAAAGGACAGGTGTTCAATACGAGCCTCGTTCGGGCGTTGGAACTCGACTTTATGTTGGATTGCGCCGAAACCATTGCGCTGGGCGCCGTAACGCGAACGGAAAGTCGCGGGGCGCATTTTCGAACGGATTGTCTCGAACGTGACGATGACCATTGGCTGAAACATATTTTGATTCATTATCGTCCCGACGGGCCGCCTCAACCGGATTTTCTGCCCGTTCGGATTACCCGGTGGGAACCGCAGGTCCGCGTGTATTGAGGGTTTCTCTCTTGTTGCCATAAGGACTCATGTTGACCACGTTTCGCATTCGCCGCTTTAATCCGGAATCGGAATTGCCACAACCCTATTTCCAGGACTACCAATTGGTCACGGAGCGGTCGGACACGGTCCTTGACGCGTTGATCAGTATCCGGGAAACCGTGGATGAATCGCTGACTCTGCGATGTTCGTGCCGGGGCGCCATCTGCGGGTCCTGTGGGATGCGCATCAACGGGCATGCGGCGTTGGCGTGCAAAACCAAAGTGGCATCTCTGACCTCGCCGGGTGAGACGGTCCACGTGGAACCCATGAACAATATGCCGGTGATTAAAGACCTGGTCACGGACATGGCCGGGTTTTGGGCAAAGATCCGCCAAGTCCAGCCTTGGCTCCAGCCTACGGGTTCTGCACCGGAAGGCGAATATCTCGCGGCCCCGGAGGCCATGAATCATTTGACGGGGGTCATGCACTGCATCATGTGCGGAGCTTGCGTGTCGGACTGTGCGGCGTTGGAAGTCAGTCAGAATTTTGTCGGACCCGCGGCGTTGGCCAAGGCCTATCGGTTCGTGGCAGACCCCAGGGACGGGAACAGTTCGTCACGGTTGAAAGAACTCAATGATCCGGGCGGCATGTGGGATTGCACCCGCTGCATGGAGTGCATCGAAGTGTGTCCCAAAGGCGTGGGGGCCATGGACCGCATTATGACGCTTCGTGCCAAGGGAATCGAGCACGGCGTACCGTCGACCTCCGGCTCGCGTCATACCGAAGCGTTTGCGGATATTATCGAGCAGAAAGGGCGCTTGGATGAACCCATGTTGGCCGTCCGAACGTTCGGTCTCGCCAATTTCAAGCAGCTGTTTTCCTTTCTGCCGATGATTCTTCGAGCATTGCCCCGAGGCAAACTCCCCAGATCCGGCCCTTTGCATCGCCCGATACCGGGAATTGATCGAATCCGACGATTGTTTCGACGAGCGAAGGAGCCACGATGAAATACGCGTTTTTCCCCGGATGCGTGTCGAAGGGAGGATGCCCCGAACTCTATCAATCCGTGAAACAGGTGTACCCTCGATTGGGGATTGAGTTGGAAGAAATGACGACGGCGTCGTGTACGGGCGCAGGAGTCTTGCAGGAAAAGGATTTGCGTTTGGGGGATATCCTGAACGCCCATACCCTGGCCTTGGCCGAGGAGCAGGGGCTTCCCATCATGACGATTTGCAGTACGTGTCAAGGCGTGATGAGTCAGGCGAATCATCGGCTGACGACGGAGCCCGGCTATTTGGACGACGTCAACCGGGTTCTGGCCGAAGAGGGGCTCTCCTACCGCGGCACCACCACGGTGAAACATTTTGTCTGGATTCTCCTGGAAGACGTCGGGGAAGAAAAGCTCCGGCAAGCGGTGAAGAGGCCGTTGACGGGGTTGCGGGCAGCCCCGTTTTATGGGTGCTACATTCAACGGCCGAGTGCGGCACTGGGATTTGATGAACAGCCGGCAAGGGCCCAATCATTGGAGACGGTGATCGCATTGCTGGGTGCCGAGGTGGTGGATTTTCCCGGCAAGACGCGATGCTGCGGCATGCCGTTGCTGACCATTAACGAACCCGGCTCGCTGCAGATGGTTGCCCATCATACATCCGATGCCAAAGAGCACGGAGCCGACGTGATGGTCACGCCGTGCCCCTTGTGTCATCTCAACCTCGACGGGCTTCAAGCCAAGGCCGCCAAACATAATCGCCGGGAAATTGATCTGCCGATTCTACATTTGCCTCAGTTGCTCGGACTGGCCATGGGCCTGGAGCCGCGGGCACTTGGACTCACACGCAATCTGGTGCCTGCGACATCGGTATTGGAGAAACTCGGGGTGGCGTAAGAACGGGAAGGTTGAGGATTACGAAACTTCTTTGGACACGGTTTTGAAGTAGGCCAGGAGGTCGCGCGCTGAAAGAATCCCCACGATCTTCCCATTATCGCTCACGGCCAAGTGACGAATCCGTTTATTGGCCATAAGATCTCTGGCATAGTGGGGCGACAGTTTCTTCTCGACGGTCAGAATGGGACTGGACATGATGTGAACCACGGACATCGCCGCCACGTCGTCTTGTTCGGCCACGGCCCTGACCACATCGGTCTCCGTCACAATTCCGGAAAAATCGTCGCCCTTTTTTACCAACAGCGACCCGATGCGCTGGTCGTACATTTGTCCGGCAGCCTGTTTGATCGTCGTGTCCTCGGCCACGACGCTCAGGTCCTTGTGCATCAATTGTCCAATGGTCGCCATCGCGGTTCTTCTCAATCACGAGAAAAGTATGAGACTGAAAAATGACGGTGTGCATTCTAGGAAAAACCCGGAAGATATGCAAGAAACCGGCATTCAAACGCGCCTCTCCCCCGGTTTTCTTGCTTGCAAGGGTTGGCCTTGTGCGTTAGCCTGATCAGGCAAGACAAGGAATCGGTTCCCGAATGACAACCTGGAGTCACACCCCATGACCCAACCCGTGATGAATCTCGAACGCGTCGTCAGTGGCATGCAGGAGCCGGTGAAGCGGTTTCTTGATCGCGTGCAGATGCTCGGCGGCGGGAATTGTTTGGCGGTGATCGGGGTCGGCGCCATTGCCGCGTCCGGCTTTGATCCGGCACGGCATACCGCGCGTAGCGTCCTGGTTCTGGAAACGATTGATTTGCCCATGCTCCGGGAACTCGCCAAGGACGGGGTCAAACTCGGGAAAGCCAAAATCGCCGCTCCCCTGATCATGACACCCGTCTACATCGCCGGGTCCCTGGATACGTTCCCATTGGAATTTTTGGAGATTCAGCAATGCCACGTGTGTTTCGTCGGCACCGACTATTTTGCGGATCTGTCGTTCGAGGAAGGTCACGTTCGGCTGCAATGCGAGCGCGAACTGAAAACCATCCTGATCGGCATGCGTCAGGGCCTGCTTGCGGCCGCGGGTCGTGAAAAACTGTTTGGGGTCATGGAAGGCGATATCGCCGAGCGTTTGATCCGCACGCTCCGCGGTCTATTGTGGCTTCATGGACAATACGACTATCTGTCGGCGATTGAAGTCGTCGGCCTGATCGAGCAGGAAACCGATCGCTCCCTTCCCGGCATTCGTGCGGCGCTGCAAGAAAACCGCCAGCATGATTGGAATGACTTTATGCGGCTCTATGATGAAATCGACGGCTTAAAAACCGTGGCTGATCGCTGGTAACGACCATGGGCGGGAAATTCTGGCTAGCCGTCGCGGTTCTGCTGTTCCCGCCCGTTTTGAGTTGGGGCGAGGTGTTTGTGCCGGACCCCGGCACCTTCGTCGTGGACAGCGCGGGCATCATCGACCCCGGCACCGAGCGGCAGTTGGAAGGCTGGCTTCGCGAACTCGAACAGAAAACCACGGCACAGGTGAAGGTCCTCACCGTTCAATCCACAGAAGGAGAGGATATGTTCGGTTTTGCCCAGCGGCACGCCGAAGCCTGGAAGCTTGGCCGAAAAGGGAAAGACAACGGCGCTCTGATCGCGTTGGCCCTCAAAGAGCGAAAAGTGCGAATCCATACGGGATATGGATTGGAGGGTGCATTGCCCGACTCATGGGCGGGCTCGGCGTCCCGTGCGGTGGCCTCGCAATTCTTTAAACAGGGCCAATATGCCCAGGGTCTTCTCCAATTGACGGTTGTCACGGCCAATCAGGTCGCGGACGCCCAACGGGTCACGCTTACCGGCATTCCCCAACACCGGTATCGACCGGGCCGGAGTGGCGGCGGTGGCGGCTCGGTTTTGGGATCGTTGCTCGTCCCGCTGTTTTTTCTCTTCATGTTGTTTTCCAACATGCGTCGCCGTCGCCGGCATTATTCCACGTGGGGCGGCGGGGGATTGGCCGGCGGCATGGTCGGCGGCATGTTGCTCGGTAGCGCCTTGGGTGGCGTGACGGGGCGAAGCCCGTGGGGCGTGTCAACCGGTGGGTTTGGCGGTGGATTCGGGGGAGGCTTCGGCGGATCGTTCGGCGGCGGTGGCGGCTTTGGGGGTGGCGGGGGCGGCGCCGGTTGGTAGTGAGGCGGTTGCCTGCGTCGAAACGGCATATGTAACGGAAGGAAACAAGCATGAGCGCTGGACGCATCTTACTCATGGTCTTTGGCGGGTTGCTCATCCTGATCCTGATGCTTGGTGGCTGTGTCTATTCCGGCTATAACCAGGCCATTGAGATGGATGAGGCGGTGAAGAGCCAATGGGCACAGGTGGAAAATCAATTGCAGCGTCGGTTCGAATTGATTCCGAATCTGGTCAATACCGTCAAAGGGGTGGCGAGCCAGGAAGAGAAGATTTATCTGGGCGTCGCCAATGCACGCAAATCCTATTTTCAGGCGCAATCGGTCAATGAGAAAGCCCGCGCGGCGAGTGGGTTCGAGTCGGCGCTGTCGCGGCTGTTGGTCTTGCGGGAAACCTATCCCCAACTCAAATCCGACCAATCGTTTTTAAAGCTTCAGGACCAACTGGAAGGGACGGAGAATCGCTTGGCGGTCGAACGAAAACGGTACAATGACAGCGTTCGTGTCCTGAACACCTTTATCCGGAAATTGCTGGGACGGCTGTATGCAGGGTTGGCTGGCGTCGAACAGGCCGAATATTTCGAAATAGGAGAAGAAGCCCGGTCCACGCCCAAGGTGGAATTTTAGAGTCGCAGGCCGCTCCTGGAATCATTCTGTTCGTTGATCCATGGGTACGTAGTCGATGTATGAGGGGCCGGTATACAATTGTCGAGGCCTGCCGATCTTGAGGTGAGGTTCCTGCATCATCTCCCGCCAATGGGCGATCCATCCCGGTAACCGGCCGATCGCAAAGACGACCGTGAACATGTTCACGGGAAATCCGATCGCCTTGTAAATCATCCCGCTGTAAAAATCGACGTTGGGATACAATTTGTTCGAGATGAAAAAGTCGTCCTTGAGCACCGCGTCCTCCAGGTTTTTGGCGACGTCCAGCAATGGATCATGCATGCCGAGCACTTCCAGGGCTTGCTCGCAGGCCCGCTTTAAAATCCTGGCCCTGGGGTCATAGTGTTTGTAGACGCGGTGACCGAATCCTGCCAGGCGGAAGGGATGGGTTCGGTCCTTGGCCAGTTCGATATATTTCCGCACGTTGCCGCCGTCGGCATGGATGGTTTCGAGCATCTCCATCACCTGTTGATTGGCGCCGCCGTGTCGGGGTCCCCACAACGCATAGATGCCGGCGGACACGGACGCAAAGAGATTCGCATGTGAGGACCCAACGAGACGCACCGTGGACGTCGAGCAATTTTGTTCGTGATCGGCATGGAGGATGAACAACAGGCTCAAAACCTTGCTCACAACGGCATTTACCGCGTATGGCTCGGAAGGTACCGAGAACATCATGCGGAGAAAATTGGAACAATAGTCCAGCGCGTTCTCGGGATAGACAAAGGGGTGTCCGATGGATTTCTTGTAGGAATAGGCTGCGATGGTTGGGATTTTGGCTAGGAGACGGTAGGTGGAGATCTCGACCTGTTGAGGGTCGGTCGGGTCGTGGCTGTCCTGGTAAAACGTCGAAAGCGCGCCGATCACGGCTGACAGGATGGCCATGGGATGCGCGTCCTTGGGAAACCCGTCGTAAAAGCGTTTCACGTCTTCGTGCAGGAGCGTGTGCCGGGTGATGGCGTCTGTAAAACGCTGGTACTCGGATTGGGTGGGCAGTTTGCCGTACATCAGGAGATAGGCGGTCTCCAAAAAATTCGAGTGTTCGGCCAGTTGCTCAATGGGAATGCCACGGTATCGAAGAATGCCTTGGTCTCCTTTGACAAACGTGATTCCGCTGGAACAGGAGGCGGTATTCACGTACCCGGGGTCAAAGGTGGTCAGTCCCGTTTCGGCGCGTAGCGTGGTGACGTCAAGCGCCCGTTCACCTTCGGTTCCAGTGACAACGGGGAGTGCCGTGGTTTGGTTGTCAATGTGGAGTGTGGCGAGTTGTTTCATCCGAGAACCTCCTTGAGCCCACACAATCTCTTGCCAGGGGCTCTTATTCTATTCTACCGGAACAATTCGAGAGATGGCTGTTAAACGGAGTCAAAGGGTTGCCGCCGAGGCAAAAACCTTGGTAGGTAACGTTTCGGCAAACGGTTGAACGCTCTTCCCTTGCGCGATTATGCCTGACTATCTGATCACGTGGATTCACCTCGTTGCGGCTATCGCTCTCATCGGCGGATTGATATATTCCCAATTTGTGCTCGCGCCGTCGGTACGGAACGCGGCATCCGACTCAAAGGCCCGGGAAGTCGTCCGCTCGGCGGGGCGCCGTTTTCGAACGATCGCGTGGGTCAGTCTCATCATCCTGATCCTGACCGGCGCGTATCAGATGTTGAATGAAAGCGGCTCTGCCCGGATCGAAACCACCTGGGGCGTGGTGTTGATGCTGAAGCTGTTCCTGTTCGTCATCGCCTTCGGGCTCCTCCTTATTCACGATTTCATTATCGATCCGTATACCCCGTCGTCCAAGCATGCCTCACCGGCTTCACCAACCGTCCCGGCGCGCGCCGATACCCTGCAAAAAGCCGTCATCGCGATAACCCTGGCCGTCCTGCTCGTGGCTGCATATCTGGCGAAGATCTAGAGCCGTGTTTTACATGTTCCTGGTCGGCGTTCCCGGCAAGGACCCGGCTCGGCGAATTGTGCCGCTCCTGATACGGGCAACATACCCTTCGATCTCACGTTTGACTTGAGGCCCTAAAATATACAGGGCGATCACATTCGGGACGGCCATGGCAAAGAACATCGCATCGGCGAACTCGATCGTCGCCTGGAATGTAATACATTGGGCCTCCTGATACCGTGCCGTCGGTATTGATCCGGCGGTAGGCGACGCCGAGCGTGCATTCCACCATCTTTGTTGCCATTCCGAGGAAGCCTGCCGTGATCAACCAAAAGGCGATCACCGGAATATCAACACCGGCGATGTTGAGCGAAAAAAATATGACGTCCGAGATGACACCCGTAATCGGTGAGATCGTCTCGTCAATGGCTTGGTCAAGGTTCATGGGAGGGCATCAGACTATTGAGTGGCGGGCGATGTTCGCGACACATGGTGCTCGCTCATCTCTCCCGCAATGTGGGAAAAAGCGTCGGGAAGACTAAAACGGCGTCTCACCGTTACGTAATTTGGCGAGGGCCTGCTTGACGAACTCGGCGTCCTGGCTGCCGGGATCGAGGTTCTTGTAGGCGGTGGCCCAAAATTCTTCGGTTTCCCGATACCGCTTCAAATACCAGAGGGACAATCCTTTGTACCAATTCACCCCGGGTTCGTTGGGGCGGTCCACCAACACGAGGTCGAAATGCTTGAGCGCGGCTTCGAAGATTGTGGGGTCGTCGAATTTTCGTTCTTCGATCATGATGACGCCCAGGTTGTAATGCGCTTCATGATTGCGAGGGTCCAGTTTCAGAACTTTCTCGTACGCGTTTTTTGCGTCATCCATACGTTCCAGGACCATATACGAGCGGCCGGCCATCATTTGACCTTGCACGTCGTCCGGGTTTTCTTTGAGCCTGGCTTCCAATCGCGCGACCATTTCCCGCGGGTCGGGCATTTGGCCGGCCCGTTCGGTTTGGAGGCCCACGAGCCGGTTGATGGTCCGCCATTGCAGAAACCCGTAGGTCCCGACCGATAAGATGGCCACGACCAGGCTGACCGCGATCGCCGGGCCCCAGGCACTCCCTGTCTGCCCGGTTTGCTCTGGGGACGAGGGAGATTGGGCCGTGGCGGCAAGGGCTTCGAGTCGATCCATGACGCCCAGTAGGCGCTGTTCGTCCGTCGCTTTCAAGCGTTCGTAATCCTCCGGTTCCAACCGGCCTTGCGCCAATTCAACATCGAGTTCCTGGAGTGACTGCAAAAGGACCTCGCGCTCGACGGAGAGATCGGCCCGTTCCTGGTCTTCCTCGGCGTCCCGGCTAACCAGTTCGGGCGTCGTGGAGTCTTGCCGCCAAAAGGGAGAAGAAATCGCGGCAATGACCCCGACGAGGATCATGAGACAGACAAAAAAGAAGATGGTTGACATGCACTATTTCCGGGAAACGTCTGGTGTGTAGAATGGCTAGACGGCGATCATTTATTTTCGTGCAATTCCCGTTCGATCCGGCGCCGGGAGGTTTCATCGAGCGTGGGCGGCGGCTGCGGCGCGGGGGTGCGCGTCACCCATCCTTTGACTTCTCTCCAGAGCAGGATCCCGCCGCCGAACAGCAACAGGAACGGCGCCGTCCAGATCAGCCAATTGACCCCCTGTTTCGGTGGTTCCATCATGATGTAATCGCCGTAGCGGCTGTGAAAGTACTCACGGATTTCCTCGGTGGATTGGCCTTGCATGACACGTTCCCGTACCGCGTCCCGCATCTGATGGGCCAGGGGCGCACCCGATTCCCAAATGTTTTCGGTTTGGCACACGGTGCAGCGAAGCGTTTTGGCAATCTCGCGCACCTTTTGATCGATCTCCGTTTCGTCCACGACTTTGGCCAAGCCGTCGGTGGAAGAGACAAAACACAAAAGGATCAGAATTGGGACAAGACGGAACATTCAGGTGGCCTGCTCCGAGCCTTGTCGAAGGGTGGGAGGTGGATCGGACAATAATGGGGTCAGGACGTTTTGTGTCAGATTGACATACACGTCGTCCACAATCGGGCCGATCCATTTGTGGCGGATGATCCCCTCCTTGTCGATGACGAAGGTTTCCGGCACGCCGTAGACGCCGAAATCGATGGCTAACGCGCCTTTGACGTCCTGCATGTGCGGGAAGCTCGACCCATAGCGTTGCAGATACGCGCGCGCCTTGGGGAGCTCATCCTGGTAGTTGATCCCCAGCATGACAAACTCGGGATGACCTTTGAATTCCTCGTATAGTCTCAGCAGGTTCTCATGTTCGACCTTGCATTCCTGACACCAGGAGGCCCAAAAGTTTACGAGGATGACTTTGCCTTTGTATTGTTCGGAGGATAACGGGTCGCCGGATTCCACGTCGGGTCCTTCGAACACGGGGGCGGGGGTGTCCACCAGCACGGGCGGGATATGCCGGGGATCGCCCCACAGGCCTTGGTAAAACAATGCCAGCAAGGCGAAGAGCACGACGAGAAGGGTGATCTGCGTGGTACGCGTCATGGTGCAGCTATGAGAAAGGGAATACGGGAGCTCTATTCATCCCGTTTCCGTGGGCGGAAAATGTTGAGCAAGACCCCGAGGCCCATGATGCCTCCGCCACCCCACACCCACAGGATCAGAGGATTGATCACGCCCCGGGCGACCGCCACGCCGTCTGCGGACACGTCCGGCATGGTGAGAAAGATATGTCCCATGTTTTTTGCATAAATGGCGGATTCGGTCGTCGGGGTCTGTGAAGCATCGTACACGCGCTTCTGGGGGCGTAATTTGGTGAGCAGCGTGTTGCCTTCATAGACTTCAAACACGCCTTCCTGTGCACTCCAGTTTTTCCCTCGTACATCATGAATCCGTTCGAGTTTCACCCGATAATCGTCGATGACAAACTCATCGCCGACGCGGAGCGAGACCACTTTTTCCGTTTGATACACGGTCGACGCAATAATGCCGATGACCAGGACCAGCACGCCGACGTGGGTTACGAGACCCGAATAGCGGCGCTGATTGGCCGTGAAAGCCGACAGAAAGCCCTTCAGCAGGTTGATGGATTCCCGGCGGGCGTACAGCGAGGAAATTTTGCCGACGTCGATGAAGATGGCCGCGCCGGAAAATCCCACGACGAATGCCCCGGTCAGGGCAAAGGGACTGCGAATACCCAGCGCAAATAACACGACGGTGGAGACTAATCCAACGCCGGCCGGGATCAGAAAATTTTTCCGTAAACTGGCGCGGGAGGCCTTGCGCCATGGAATATAAGGGCCGACGCCCATCAAAAACAGGAGCCCGAGCGCGATCGGCATAAACACCGCGTTGTAATACGGCGGTCCCACGGTGACTTTCGATCCCTGCCAGGTTTCGATCATGAGCGGGTACAGGGTGCCGAGAAAGACGGTGGCCGCCGCCACCAGGAAGAACAGGTTATTGAAGAGAAACACCGACTCCCGTGAAACCATGGAATCCATTTCAATCTGGCTTTTCAGTTTGTTGGCTCTCAACATCAGGGCACCAAAGGCGAAGCCGATGATCATCGTCACGAAAATCAGGATATAGAGCCCCCGTTCCGGATCGGTGGCAAACGTATGGACCGACGTGAGGACGCCGCTTCGCACCAGGAACGTGCCGATCAGCGAAAGCGAGAACGTGACGATTATGAGAAACAGGTTCCAGACCTTGAACATCTTCCGCTTTTCCTGGACCATGACGGAATGCAGGAAGGCGGTTCCGACCAGCCACGGCATAAACGAGGCATTTTCCACCGGATCCCATCCCCAGTAGCCGCCCCAGCCCAGTTCATAATAGGCCCAGTAGCCGCCCAGGAGAATGCCCGTGGTCAGACATACCCACGCGAAGATCGTCCACCGTTGGGTGACCTTGATCCATTCCTCGCCCAGACGGCCGGAGAGCAACGCCGCCATGGCAAAGGAAAAGGGAATGGAGAACCCCACGTACCCCATGTACAGCATCGGCGGGTGCATGACCATGGCCGGGTCCTGGAGCAACGGGTTCAGGTCCTTGCCGTCCGGTGGCGCGGGGATGAGCCGGTCGAAGGGGCTTGAGAGAAAAAGAATCAGGAGCAGGAACCCCAGGATGACCAGGCATTCCATGCCGATGAGGTACGGCATGATGGCCGGCTGGGTTCGCCAATGGAGCCACACGGCAATCGTGCTGAACGTGGACAGGATGAACACCCACAACAGGAGCGAGCCTTCGTGCCCGCCCCAGACGGCCGCAATGGTGTAAAACAAGGGAAGTTGCGAATTCGAATTGGTGGCGACGTAGTGGACGGAAAAGTCACGCGCGAGAAACGAATAGATCAGCGCGGCCATGCCCACGGCCAGCAGAATGAAAATGAGCGTCAGGGCCATGCGCCCGGCGCGGACCCAGTCTGTATCCCGCGTGCGGAGCGCCAGGCCGGACGACACGATACCGAACACCGCGAGCACCAACGCGATAACAACGGAAAAATGTCCGATTTCAATGATCATGGGATTTTTTTACAGGGGGCACGGTGAATTTAGTCTACCAGCGATTTCATGAAGTCCTTGCGAGGGAGTTCCACGCCCGCGCGTTTCAATTCCATGGGCATGTAATCTTCGGAATGTTTGGCCATGATCAGGTTGGATTCGAATCGCTGTTGGTTGGTCCAATACCCCTCGACCACGGCACCCTGGCCTTCCTTGAACAGGTCCGGCGGGATACCTTCAAAGGTGACAGGAATCGTCGCCTCCCCATCGGTCAACCGAAAGGTCAAGCCCAGTCGATCGGGATACGTTTCCATGCTTCCTTTGACGACCATGCCGCCCACGCGTACCTTTTTCTGATAATAGTCGGTGGAAAAGGCCTTCACTTCAGAGGGGGTAAAAAAGTATACCACGTTCTCCCCGAAGTTCCCCAGGGCGAGATAACCCAGGGCCCCGCCGACCAACAGGATACTGACGATCATTCCGAATTTTTTCTTGCCCATTGCGTGGTTACTCTTCCTCATACAATTTGGAGGTTTTGATTTCTTCGTACAAGCCGTTGACTCGCCGGTTCATGGCGAACAGCAACAGCGCCAACGGCAAAAGGCCCAGGAGATAGGCGCCGGCGATAAATCCATAGTTCGGCACGATCCCGATATCGCGGGCTTCGAAGACCTGCGTGGCCGCGTTCCACCTCCCGATCAGGATCAGGATCTTTAGTTCCCGCAGGTTATCCGGTGGCGGGCCTTCATACTGCACCTGAAGCGAGGCATTTTCCCCAAGCAGGGCGAACGTGGCTTCTCCAACTCCGTGGGTTTCAAGCGTGCCGCCTTGCACCATGCCCAGAACCCGGATATCCCCCGCGGGAGCTTCCTGCTTGACCTGTCGAGGAGCCAGACTCGCCAGGTTGTCCCGATAGTGGTGATAGGTGAGCACGATTAACACGATCGCGACAATGCACACGACGACCCATCGTATGTGCAAATTCGTCATGAATCGGATTTCGACAGGTGAAACTGGCTCAAGAGGCGTCCTTGTTTCGCGTGAAGCAACCGGTCGAGATAGAGTAACTGCGTGCGGACCATCAACATGTACGAAAACAGCAAGGACATACCGACGCTCATGAACACCAGGGGAACCAGGAGGCCCGAAGAAATACTCACTCCACGCATGGAAATGGATTGCGGCTGGTGCAGGGTTCGCCACCATTCCACGGAAAAATGAATGATCGGGAGATCGACGAACCCGACGATGGCGAGGATGGCGCCGTAGCGCGCTTCCTTTTCGGGATCGTCAACGAAGGTTCGCAGCATGAGATACCCGATCAAAATCAACAAGAGCACCGTAAAGGAAGTCAGGCGGGCATCCCACGTCCACCAGGTGTCCCACGTCGGCTTGCCCCAAATCATGCCGGTCCCCAGCGCGAGCGCGGTAAATACGGCGCTGAGTGCGGCCACGGCCTGGCACATGTTGTCTACGATCGGGTCGCGTTTCCACAAGTACCAGAGGCTGCCCACCGCCAATACGGTATACCCGAGCAGGGACGTATGGGCGAGGGGCACATGGATGTACATGATCCGCACCACTTCGCCCTGGTAGTAATCCGGGGGCGATCCGATGAGCCCCAGGTAGAGGCCGGTTATCAGGCACAGGACGGCACCTCCTCCAAACCAGCCTTCAAACCGTTGGACTTTGCGGATAACCCGGTGGATCGTCATCGTGATTTATGCATCCATGACAAACTCGAACATCCAAAACGAGACGACCGTAAAGACCACGTCGTATATCACGAGAAGCTCCAGCCACTGTTCGTACATGGCCAGCGGGTCCCCGTTGAGGGCGCCTTTCGTGGCTTCAACCGCAGCGATCATCACGGGAACCACCAAGGGAAGGAGGAGGATCGGGAGCATGACCTCACGCGCCCGGATTTGCACCGTCAAAGCCGAAAACAGTGTCCCTATGGCGGAAAGTCCCACGGTTGCCAAGAAAAATACTAACAGAAGGAGCGAAATCTCTTCAACGACCTCCAAATTGAACAGGATCACAAACATCGGAAATAAAAGGATTTCTACCACGAACATAAACGCGAAATTCGCCGCGACCTTGCCGAGATAGATGGCCCCTTTTGCTTCCGGCACCATCTGGAGGGCCTCCAGGCAATCATTCTGCAGCTCAGTGGAAAATGACTTGCCCAACCCGATGATTCCGGTAAAGGCAAAGGCGACCCACATGATCCCCGCAATGACTTCGCGCGCGGCTTGCTGGTCCATGGAAAAGCTGAAGCTGAAAATCAGGATGACAATGAGGGCAAAGAACACCATGGAGGAGATCGTCTCCCGGCTTCGCAGCTCGGTGACGAAATCCTTCCATACGATCCAGCGGATGACGTTAAACGAGGTCATCTGACTGCAACTCCTCGATAGCCGTTTCCTGTAATGCCCCATGCCGCAGGATACCGGCCCGGCTGGCAATCGGACGCGTTTTGTCGTAATCGTGCGTGGACAGGAGTACGGTGCCGTTGTCCGAGAGGCGTTCCCGAACGTATTCCCGCAGGATTTCGGTCCCGGCCGTATCCAGCGCGGTAAAGGGCTCGTCCAGCAAGAGGACGTTGGGTTTTGCCAACATGGTTTTGGCCAGGGCCAAGCGTTTCTTCATCCCTGCGGAATAGTGCCGGACCTTCATGTCGGCAAAGGCGCCGATAGCCACGCGATCCAACGCGCGCTTCACTTCCCGGTCCGTGGGGTGGTGGCCCCGTAGCGCGAGGGCAAACGCCAGATTTTCCCTGGCATTCAATTCATCGTACAAATGCGTGCCGTGGGCTAAAAACATGAGATTGGCGCGAATGGCCTCTTTGTCCTTGAGCCCATGCATGCCGAGCATTTCAAAATGCCCCGTACTGGGCCGTTCAAGCGTGGCCAGAACCTTCAATAACGTGGTCTTGCCGGAACCATTTGGTCCGAACAGGGCAAAACATTCACCTTCTGCGATGGTCAGGTTCACGTCGTGTAAAACCTGGAAATGCCCGTAGGCTTTACCGATGCCGTGACAAGCAATCATGGAAAGGAAGTCGGTCGTTGATGGTGGTTATGGGAAAATCAGGGAAAGGACGCGCCCGGCGGTTACCATGTCGGATAACCTGCCCCGGTTGTCTCAACCAGGCACTATACTGAATGGTCAGGCCCGTGTCCACATAGGGACTCGTACCGGGAGGGTAAGCTGGTCACGTTTGCCCTTGCCGGTTGACGGTTTCGGGAATTCCTGAATAAGATGAAATTCGGCCGGGTAGACGTGTTCGTGCGAGAAACAGGCTGGTGTATGATATACAATCGGATAACGGTGGCTGCCTGGATCAATGCTGTGGATAAAAAGAGAATGTGCTTCTGGAAACAGGTCGTGCTCTGCTCCCTGGCGTTGTGGGGTGTTGCATCGGGGGCGGCCTGTGATTCAGGGTATTCGGATGAGCGTCAAACACAACCTTCAGTGCAACCCGTTGCCGTTCGTCAGGCCCCGCCGGACATGGGGTCTCAGGCTCCTGATTTTCAACTCATTGACTTGCAAGGGAATTGGCAGGCGCTTCCGGACTATCGCGGCAAGGTGGTACTCCTGAACTTTTGGGCGACATGGTGTGGCCCGTGCCGTGTCGAAATGCCGAGCATGGAACGCGTCTATCAGGATTTGAAGGACGAGGGCTTTGCCATCCTTGCGATTTCTTCCGATCCGCAGGGGAGTATCGTGACCCGACCGTTTGTCGCATCCCAAGGGCTCACCTTCCCGATCTTGCACGATTCGGATTACCAGGTGAGTGGGAGTTATGGCGTCCGCACGCTGCCCATGAGTTTCTTAATCGATCGAAACGGCACGTTGATCCAACGCGTGTTCGGAGCGCGGGACTGGAACAGTGCGGAGGCGCGTAAATTGATCCGCGGCCTTCTCCGGGAGTCGTAACGCGATGATCGATGCGATGAACCCCGTGTCCCTGTTTGCAGCCTTCAGTGCGGGCTTTCTGTCCTTCATCTCGCCCTGTGTGTTGCCGTTGGTCCCTTCTTACGTCTCCTACATTACCGGGCTCTCCCTGGAGCAGCTGGCGGATGCGTCGGAGCGGCAGCATTTTCGCAAAGCCATTATCCTGAATTCACTCCTGTTCGTGGCGGGGTTTTCTTCCGTGTTCATTGCGTTCGGTGCCTCCGCCAGTTTTGTCGGGCAAGTGCTGTATGAATATCAGGATATCATTCGAAAAATCGGAGCCGTGTTGATTATTGTCTTCGGGCTCTACATGTTGGGTTTGATCAAGTGGAGCGCGATGATGACCGAGCGCCGGCTCTTCTCGTTCGGCAGCCGGCCCGTGGGGTACGTCGGGTCGTTCCTGATCGGGACGGCCTTCGCCGCCGCGTGGACGCCCTGCGTCGGGCCTATTCTGGGGGCGATTTTGGCCTATGCCAGTACCACGGAATCAATGCAGTTGGGTATTTTGCTCCTGGCGTCCTATTCCCTGGGATTAGGGCTACCGTTTTTTGTCACCGCCTTCAGCGTCGATCGCTTCCTCAACTATTTTCAAAAGGCCCGGCACTACCTCCACGGAGTTTCTCTCGCCAGTGGCGCCTGCCTGGTTCTGGTCGGCGTGATGATTTACGTCGATTCCCTGGCACGTTTGACAAGTTTTCTCGAACGCAACGGGATCGGGTGGTATATCGGGCAGTAGCCCGTGCACGGGAAGCGATCTCATCCGCCCTGCGCCCGATCGTGCAATAAATCAGTTATTGGCACCATGTGCCGGGACGACACGTCACGGATGGGGCCACGGGAGGATTGGGTGCCAAGGTATTGGAAAGGGATGTGCCCGTGGTGCCGCACCAGGATCCCAGAGGGCAGTCGGTCGTTGTTGATGCGGGTTGCGAGCCCCGCGAAACGGTTCCATTGAATGTGGCCGCTGCCGGGGTCGTGGGGAAGAATCCGGGTCTCGACACGGTGGGGCTGAAGGAACGACGCGGTCGGGCTGCCGTCATGATATTGGGATGTTCGTCTTGCAGTGCCGCCAGCAACTCGAGCCCGTCTTCCCGTAATTTATGCCGAGGGTGTTGTTGAACCAAGCTCACGGCCCAATCGCGTGCCCATTCCAGCGCCCCTAACTTCCGATAGGTTTTGGCTAATTGCAGCTTGGCCTCAACGGCCTCCTCCATAGAGGGAAAGCGGCCGATAATTTTTTCGAACCGTTTTGCCGCGGCCAAGTACTGTTCTCTCTTATAATAGAACGTTCCCACAAATAAATGGTTTTTAGCGAGGAGGTTTTTGCATTCTCGAATCTTGACCCGTGCCTCCGCTTCGTATTCGCTTGCAGGAAACTCGTCAATGAGTTTCCGAAATTCTTCCCGAGCCTTTTTGACGGGCGTCATGTCCCGGTCAATCGTTTGAATCATTTTGAAATGGCTGAGGGCCAACCGGTATTGCGCGTACGGGGCCAGGATGTGCTTGCGATGCAGGTCCAGAAAATGTTGATATTCGACGATCGCTTCCGCGTATCCCTCTTGCTCATGATATGATTCCGCTCGTTTTAAAATGACGTTGGGGTCATAGTTCATCTCGATGGTATCCCCGACAAAAATCTGGGCATCGGTTCTGTCGGCCCCGGCAGTAGGGGCAGGGGCTTCATTGTCCGAGAACATCGAACAGCCCAAGGTCAGGCAACTGGTCAGGGTCACGACCCACGTCGCGACCGGATGGCGAAACACGTGCGGTATCTCCGTTTAAATACTTAAATGGTTCAATCTAATCTCTAAGCATAGCAGAGTTCAGTCCGCTTAGACAAGATTGACGGTGTCAGAAACAAAGGCGCATGGTATGTTTCCGCTTACCTGAACACCAAGGCTTCCCCGAACGGGCAGGAACCAACGATCGTTCGTCCCTACGCTACTCTAGCCTGAACATGAGGGGTAGGTCATAGTCAATGCCGCATTCCCGTACCAGTCGAATTCGTGGGACCGGTTCGTCCGTGCCGGAACGTTGCGTGACGAACGAGGAGGTGGCCACGCAATTTGCGCTTCAGGACCGTGACGTCTTTCGAGTCACGGGCATACGGGCCCGGCATTGGAGCCAGGCCGGCGAAACCTGTTCGCACTTGGCTGAGCGCGCGGCTCGACAAGCCCTGGAATCCTCGGGGCTGTCGAGTGAAGCGGTGGATGCCATCCTGGTCTCGACCACGTCTCCGGATACTCCATTTCCATCGACGGCCTGTGTGCTTCAGGAACGGCTGGGCATGCGTCGCGTTGCGGCCTTTGATCTTGCGGCATCATGCAGTGGATTTCTGTATGGCCTGTCCATGGCCGATGCGTTTATCCGGTCAGGGCAATTTCGAAACTGTTTGGTGGTGGCGGCCGAGATCAAATCCCGCTTCCTTCACAAATCCCAGCCTGCGAGCGGGCTCCTCTTTGGTGATGGCGCCGGGGCGGCGGTGGTGACCCGGGAAGAATCATCGAATCACAGTCCGGGTGTGGGAATCATGGCCGTTCGACTCCATTCGGAGGGCGCTTACCATGATCTGATCACGATTCCGGCAGGCGGATCGCGGCACCCCATGAGCCAGGACACGATTCGAAATCATCAACACAGTATTCAGTTGCAGGGCGGGGCGGTCTATCGCGTGGCTGTCAAGCGGTTGACGGAGGCGATCGAGGCGATCCTTCGTGAGACCGGGACGAGCCTGTCCGAGGTTAAACAGGTGATTACGCATCAGGCCAATGGTCGGATGCTTCACACTATCGCCAAACGTTTGGGCGTCCATCAGGGCCAAATGGTCTCAATTGTTGACCGGGTTGGGAATACGTCGTCGGCCTCCTTGCCGATGGCCCTGGATTGGGCGCACCGGCAGGGGAAATTTCACGAGGGTGATCTGATTCTGCTTGGAGCGTTTGGCGGAGGATTAACATGGGGCACGGCCTTGATTCGATGGTAAGGCGTGTCAACGGGCAGGGCCATTCCTGAGTTGACGAATGCTCAGTTTCTGTCATAATGTCAATTGACGTTTGAGGCGACAAGCATCCCAGCCCGGTTTTCCGGAGACCTGAGGGGGTCGGAATGAACGTGAAAAAAATCTATTTAGCCAATCCGCGTGGATTTTGCGCCGGCGTTGACCGGGCAATCGAGATCGTTGAATTGTCGCTGAAACGGTACGGCGCTCCGATTTACGTGCGACATGAAATCGTGCACAGCCGGCACGTCGTCGATTCTCTTCGCAAACGGGGAGCGGTGTTCGTAGAGGAACTGGATGAGGTCCCGGACGGCGCACTGGTGATTTTCAGTGCCCATGGTGTGGCCCAACAGGTGTGGGAGGATGCGCGGCGGCGCAGCCTGAAAGTCATCGATGCGACGTGCCCCTTGGTGATCAAGGTGCACAATGAAGTCCATCGCGATTACAGCAACAATTACGAACTCATTCTCATCGGCCATGCCGATCATCCCGAGGTTGTGGGGACCTTGGGACAGGTTCCGGATAAATTTCATCTGGTGTCTTCGGTCCAAGACGTGGAGATGCTCGAGGTTGAAAATAAAGAACACCTGTCCTACGTCACACAAACGACATTGAGCGTGGATGAATGCAGCGAAATCGTCGAAGCGCTCAACCGGCGATTTCCGGGCATCAAAGGTCCGCATCAGGAGGACATTTGTTATGCCACGCAAAACCGGCAAAACGCCGTGAAAGAACTGGCCAAATTCGTCGATCTGATCCTGGTCATCGGGTCTCCCAACAGTTCAAACTCCAACAGGCTTCGTGAATTGGCCGAACGATTCGAGGTTCCCGCCTACCTCATTGATTCCTATGAAGACATCCAGCTTGAGTGGCTCAAGGACGTGGAAGCCATTGGGGTCACGGCCGGAGCCTCCGCACCGGAGATTCTCGTCAGTCAAGTGGTGGCGTATCTCAAAGGGGTCGGCGCCCAGGAGGTCGAAGAGTTGACAGTCGTTGAAGAAGACATCGAATTTCTGCTTCCCAGAGAACTGATGATGCCCGGAGAAAAACGCAACCAAAGGGCGCTCGTCTAGTCGCAGTTTCAGACGTTTTCCGTATCTACAGGGAATCCACAGGCTATACCCTTAAGTCCACAACATATACGCGGCATTTTCATAATCCCCACATTATTTAGTGTAAAATCCTTGATTTTTTTGTCTTCTGTGGTACAGTAGCGCCATGAGTCCGTTTGCCCCATCACCCATTTCCCGCTAAGCGTTTCTCATGAAGTTGCAATCCCTCCTGGTTTCCGGATTCAAGTCCTTTCCCGAAGCTCGACTCGACTTCCCTCAAGGTATTACCGCGGTGGTGGGGCCTAACGGATCGGGGAAAAGCAACATTGTGGATGCCATTTTATGGGTCCTGGGCGAGCAAAGCACCAAAGCACTGCGTAGTGAACGTATGGAAGACATCATCTTCAATGGGACGGAATCCCGTAAACCGTTGGGTGTGGCGGAAGTCTCGCTGATCGTCAGCGACGTGACGAATCAGGAACTGGAGGCTGTGGCCGGCGTGATGGAGTCCTTGCCGGGGAACAAAGAACTCATGGTCACGCGCCGGTTGTACCGTGACGGGGAAAGCGAATATTCCATCAATAAAATCCCCTGCCGGCTGAAAGACATCCGCGCGCTCTTTTTGGAAGCGAGGGCCGGCGCCAAGGGGCATACGGTGATCGAACAGGGCAATATCGATCATCTCCTTTCCGGGTCTCCACAAGACCGCCGCACGTTCATCGAGGAAACTGCGGGAATCGGCCGCTTCAAAAAACAAAAGACGGAAGCCCTGAACAAACTCAAAACCACGCAACAGAATCTGGCTCGTGTACGGGACATTATTGCCGAAGTGGAAAAACAACTGCGGAGCTTGAAACGTCAAGCGCAACAGGCCGAGCACTATCGGAAACTGCAAGAAGAATCCCGTGCTCTCGAAATCCTGCTCCTGAAGCACGATTTTGAAAGCCTGCATCGGCAGCGGATGCAGGTGGAATCTGAGCTGGCCCGGCTGGGAGGGCGCGAGGTCGAACTCATGGCCGAGGAAGCTCGCCTGATGGCGTCGTACGAGGAGGCCAAATCGGCATTGCTCCGCGACGGAGCGCGCGCCAGTCACCTGCAGGAGGAGCTTCGACAGTTGGAGCACGGCATTGGGCAAGCCCTCACGACCATGGAAGTTGAGCGCAATCGAGCCGACTTGTTTGAGCAGCAACGAACGCAGGCAGTGGAAGAGCAGACGCGTCTCTGCGCGGTGTCCGAGGAAGCCACGATGAGCATCGAGAGCCTTCAGGAGCAGGTCCAACGCGCGGAAGGCGACAAGGCTGACGTGACCGGACGATTGACGGAATTGGAAACGGAAGAGCAACGGCAGGGCGAACAGCGGACGGCGTTACGAACCCGGACAGAGGAAAGCCGTCAACGTCTGTTCGATCTTGCGGTTGAACGTTCTCAAACCGAAACGCAGTTGGCAAATCTCGATACCAAGCAATGGGAGCTGGAGGCGCGCCTCCAAGACGTGGAAGGCGATCAAGTCCATTGCGATCAGGAACGAGCGAAGGCCGAATCGGCCCTGGCCGAGCAAACCGTGCTCGCGGAACACGTCGCCCAGCAATTGGCCGCCGGCCGCGAGAAGCAAGAAACCCTGTCAGCCGAGAAATTGGAACTCGACGAACAGATTCGAGAGGTCGATCAACGACGGGTTCAGGAGCAAACCGACCGGGCGGCCGCCGAATCGCGGTTGCAGGCACTGCAAGCCGTGCTTCGGGAGGAGTTGGGGTACCGGCAAGGCCAGGAAGGGAACCCCCTTTCCTTGCGACGGATGTGCCAGGGGGTCAGGGAAGTGTTCGCTGAACGGTTGAAGGTGCCGCAAGAATATGAAATCGCCATCGAGTCGGTCTTGGGAGAGCATATTCGTGCCTGGGTCGTACGCGGGGTCGAAGACGTGATGCAAGCGCTTGAGGTCGTCACGGAACAGGGCTGGGGTCGTGGGACATTTGTCACCGCGCAAGCCCCTGGTTCCTCTTCGTCTCTGGCGTCGTGGCCTGACTTGCAGCAGGCGAACGGGGTGTTGGGCCGGGCGGTCGACTTGGTCACTGTCCCCGACGACCTTCAAGGCGCGTTGCAGAGTCTTTTGGGCCGGGTGGTCGTGGTTGATACGCTCGAACATGGTCTGTCGGCGATGACACGCGTTTCTGAATCCGACCTCGGGTTTCTGCTGTTGGTGACGAAAACCGGAGAAGTCATTGATCCCAGGGGCATCGTGACCGGCGGGTCCTCCGGTGAGACAAGCGGGTTGCTTCAACGACGGCGCGAAGTGCAGGTATTGGAACAGGAACTCTCCTCAATGGACCAACGCATCGTCGGGTTTGACGGCCAACGCCGGACCGTCCAGGAACGGATAGAGACAAACAAGCAACAACTCGAAACCCTTGAAGCTTCCCTGAAAGAATCCGAAATGCGGCAGCTCGTGGTTGAGCAGAAACGCTCAGCCTTGACGGGCTCCCTGCAGGATTTTGAGCGGCGGTTGAATGCGAATCGGACGGAATTGGAAGCCTGCCAAGCGGAACTTGCTCGGGTTCAGGAGCACAAGCGCCTGGCTCAAGCGCGGCTCGAAGAAATTGCGCGACAACACGGCGAGGAAGAAACACGGCTGGAGGAATCCACCACGCAACTCCAGGCCTTGGACGAAGCCATACGCGTACTCTATGACCGCCTGACGGAGACGCGGTTGACCCTCACCACGTATCGGGAACGTCACGAACGCGCCCGTGCGGACCTGGACCGGTTACAAGAGGAGGATCGCCACCGGCGGGCGCGACTTGCGAGTCTTGCCGGGCAGATCGAATCCCTGCAGGCTCAAGCCGGGAGGAGTAAGGAAGAACGCCGTCGCGCGGAGGCGACGTTTCAGGAATTGGAAACCAGAAAGACGACGTTGCAGGGTGAACTTCGGGAAGTCGAAGAGCGTCATACGAACGGCCTGCAACGGACTCGGGAACATGAACACGGTCTCAATGAGAATCGAAAACAGTGTTCTTCGACCAAGGAAACGAGACGGGAGTCGGACGTCCAGCTTGCTGAGGTCCGGACGCGGATGCAAACCATCGAGGAAACCCTGACCGGCACCTATGGGGAATCCATGGAGATACGTGAGCCCGAAACGCCTCAGCCTGACGTTTCAAATGGCGCTGAGAGTGAGGGGCCCGAGACTTGGCGGGAACGGTTGCAGACCATCCGGACCAGGGTGGATCGCATGGGGGCGTTGAATTTGGCCGCGATCGACGAGCACCGGGAATTGGAAGAGCGATACCGGTTTCTCCGTGAACAGGAAGAAGACTTGTCGGAATCAATCCGCTCGCTGCAGGAAATCATCGAACGCCTCAATCAGACGACGAATCGAATGTTCCAGCAGACGTTTGAGGCTGTCCAGGAAAAGTTCGGGGAAGTTTTTTCGGCCTTTTTTGCCGGAGGACAGGCGGAGTTGGTATTGGTGCAGCCGGACGCCGAAGAAGACGAAGAAGAGCCCGGGCAGGAGCCCGGTGTCGATATTATCGCCCAGCCGCCCGGGAAACGACTCAAGAACCTGACGATGTTATCCGGCGGAGAAAAAACCTTGACCGTGTTGGCCTTGCTGTTTGCCAGTTTTCTGACGAAGCCGTCGCCCTTTTGCATTTTGGACGAGGTCGACGCCCCATTGGATGAACCGAACGTGGTCCGGTTCGCTCGATTTCTCCCTCAGTTAACCCCGCTCTCACAGTTTCTCGTGATCACTCACAATAAACGCACCATGGAAGTCGCCGACTCACTGTTCGGCATCACCATGGAAGAACCAGGCGTTTCGAAGTTCGTGTCCGTGCGAGTTGCGGATTTCGAGAAAGTGTAACGGCGAGCAGTTAAAACGGTTGGCCCGAGGGGAGAAACACGACGCCCCGTCTTCATGCGAGGACGGGGCGTTTCAGCGTTAGGGAACCTCTGATCTCATGCAGGACCGGGCGCATGGCTACGCGGTGTCCTCGCTCAACCCTCACCTATCTCTCTGATAAGCCTCGGGTTTCGCTTCGGGACGCCTTGCCCTGCATCCCGCTATCACCATACATCAGGGGTCCCTTAGTTTCGTACGCCGCTCCAGACCTTCTCGGGGTCGATCTCTTTATCAGGGTTCAAGGTTTTCGCTTTTTCGAGTAAGACATCGGTCGTTTCGGGGACCTCCGGGTCGGAGATGCAACAGTCATCGACCGGACAGACGGCCGCACATTGTGGTTCATCAAAATGTCCGACGCATTCGGTACAACGTTCATGGGTGATCACGTACACCGTATCACCTTCGCCTTGTCCTTCACCGACGGCATACCCTTTTTCTTCAGCGGCACTTCGGGTTTCGAAGATCGCCTCATTCGGGCATTCGGGGAGGCATGCTCCGCAATTAATACATTCTTCCGTTATCAATAACGACATACGTTCCTCCTTGTATCAAGCCAGCAAGAATCCCCAAGCAATATGGAAAATATATTCTAGGCACCCGTGAGTAGCGTAGTCAACGGGACAGAAGGCCTAGACCCCTAAGCCATTTGGACTGTCAGCCTCATGCCTGCAACTCCCTCTCCCCATGTGGGAGAGGGCTGTGGGGTGAGGGGGGAATGGGCAACGGAATGGGCGAACCCATATCAATGAGAACGGCGGCGCCACAGGAGGACCGGGACAGCATGTTCCAGCAGTCCGTCAATCGTCGAGTCGATAGTCCCAGCCCCTGACCAGGGAGGGCTTCCCTGCGACCGCCAAGGCTCCCAAGAATCCTTGTCCCAAAGGGAGATTAAAAAGCGACCAATTCTCGGGGGGTGAGCCTGTCCCCGAAAGATTGGGTTGGAGATGAAGGATTCGTGGCGGGTCACCGGAGGTGAAGGTCACCGTCACGTTTTGCAGGGGAAAGGAGAAGCCGTGTCCCAGTGCTTTGACAAAGGCCTCTTTCCGGGTCCAACACCGGAAGAACGCCGTTCGTTGTTCGGCTTGGGAAAGGTTTTGAAAAACCGTGAATTCTTCGGGGCTGCAAATGCGTTCGGCAAGCCCTGCATAATCCAGGGAGTCCCGGTCTTCTTCAAGGTCGATGCCGACTTCGAGATCGCGGGAAACGGCATAGACGGCCCACTGTTGGGAATGAGACACGTTGAAATACAGCGATCGCTCCGCAGGGTCTTGCAGGAACGGTTTCCCGAAGGGCCCCGACCCCAAATGGATCTCACGGGGTGACTGCCGGAGGTAGCGGGCGAGAATATTGCGCAGGATGCCTCGTGCCGCGGTAAAGCGTCGCCGGTGTTGGGAACCTTTAAACCGCTGCGCGCGTTCCTGCTCGTCGGGACTCAAGGTTTCCTGGTACACTTGAAGACGTGTCGAGGGTACGTCTACAATCGCCCGCCACACGTGGATATGGCCCGCCTGAAGCAGGTGCCCGCTCTCGGGACAGTTCTCAAAGAAAGACAATGGAGAGGATGATGAGGTCAGGGAGTGATCGTGATTCATATCTGATTCAGAGGACGTGTACAGAACCCATGGCTGGCGTACTTGTACGACCGGGACCCGCCGAGTCGTATTGTACAGAGAAACGCATTCGGGAGGCGAGCGTTGAGTAGCCCTTCCAAATCAGCGGCCTATGCCGCATTGATCACGGCTTCGGTCGTGTGGGGCGGGTCGGTGGTGGCCCAGAAAGTGGCGCTGGGTGCCTTTTCAGCCGTGGAAGTGTCCGTCTTTCGAGGCCTTGGCGCGTTGTGCATTCTTGTTCCGTTGTGGTGGTGGCAGGAACAATCCGGAACGCGATTGACCATACGGGACCTCGGGGTCCTCACGGCCTTGGGGCTTGGCGTGCTTGGGAATCACCTGCTGATCTTGTATGGGCTCAAGCACATCGGGGCCGGAGCCGCCGGGGTGATCATCGGGGCCAGCCCGGCCATTACGGCCTTTCTATCCTCCTTGATGCTGCGGGATATCCCGTTTAGCCGGGTTTGGGTCGGGTGTGCCGTGTCGTTTATCGGCGTGGCCCTGGTATCGGGTAGTAATGCCACGACGGATGGCGGAGTGAATCCTGTGTTGGGCGGCGGGTTGGTCGTTTTGGCCTTGGTAAGCTGGGCTTTATACACCATCGGCAGCCGCTGGATGATGGAGGGGTTGTCGCCGCTGACGGTAAATTGGACGACGCTTCTCATCTCCATCGTGTTTCAAATTCCGTTGCTGTGGATAGATCCCCAGGTGTTGGAGGCAGGCGTTGGAAGCGTTCCTCCCTCCGGTTGGGCGGCGTTGGTCTACGTCATCGTGTTTGCCACCGCGCTTGGCCAGCAAGCCTGGCTTTACGGGGTATCCGGTATCGGTCCCTCACGGGCCGGAATCTTTACCAATCTGATCCCAGTGTCTGCCTTGTTATTGTCGTTCGTCATTCTGGGGGAATCGTTGGACCTGATCAAAATGCTTGGCATCGGATTCGTCCTGGGCGGGGTCTGGCTGGTCAACCGCTCATCAGGGACATAGAGGGTTGCTCACCCGCTGCTCGAATGGGATGATGATTTCGTCACGAACGAGCTGCCGATGCGGAAGGCGTTGGACGGAGAAAGGTAAAATCGAATGCTGAAAGAGCGAATTGAGGAAGTCACGCTAGCCAACGAGGCGTTTTATCGGGCTTTTGAAAGCTTGGACATCGGAGAAATGGATAAGGTGTGGGCACATCAGGAATACGTCACGTGCATTCATCCCGGCTGGAGTATGCGGATCGGTTGGCCGATGGTTCGGGATTCCTGGGTTGTTATTTTCAATAACGTGTTTTCCATGGGATTTTCCCTCACGGAATTGCAGGTGCAAGTCGCCGGCGACGTGGCTTGGGTGATTTGTACCGAAAATATTTCAAGCCGGCACGCCGATAACACTCAAAACAGCCGGGTCGTGGCGACCAACCTGTTTGAACGCATCGACGAAGGCTGGAAAATGATCCACCATCACGGGTCCCTGTTAATGGAATAGGCGTCATGCAGGAAGACCCCCATGGTTGTCCGTCCTGGTCAATGCGGGATGGCGAGGGTGGCATACCAGTCTTTGACAATCGCATCCCGTTCGATCATCGTCATGCCGGTGTATTTGCGGAATATCCCTTTGCCCCCTTTTTTGCGCCGCCAAGTCACAAAATCGGCAAAATGGTCTTTGCACAAGGTGCCCGTTCCGGCCGGGGCATAGCCTTGGTTCGCGCACCCCTCGATCATACAAGCTTGAGCAATCATTCCGTTGACTCCTTTTCCCTCTGCCCAACGAGGGAGAGGGCTAGGGTGAGGGGGGTCTTCCTTCTTCTGCTGACTCCTTCGTGACGTGGGCAGGCACGCAGAGCCGCTCTTATGCGCCAGTATGCCCAACCGTCACGCTGCCGTGCAACGGTGCGCCGAGGGAAGGGGCAACGGTCGTTACTTGCATTCTCGTTGACGGTCTGGCTATCGTAGCCGCCAAGTTGATACAGTGAAAGACCCATTCTGAACGGATTGAGAAAGGAGAGTGTCTTGTGGCAACAGCAACAGAAGTCTTTGAACAAGTAAAAACGGCGGCCCTGGCAGCGACCGGCCAGGATGAACGGGCCTTGCAAATCGATTATGACGCCTTGGAGAAAAAAATAGCAGCGGCCTTGGGGTCCCGGACCGTCGCCCATTTGCACGTCAACCAATATTTGCCGGAAGGATATGAAGACCAGGGTCATTTCAATGCAGTCGCCGTGACGGAAGGCAACGTGGTGTATGACATGGTCATCGGCGATCAATATTTCCGCTATGATGTGTTTTCCACTGCCGATCTCACCAAGTTCCAAAGCATCGACGGCATCTATAAAGACGAGGAAAAGCGCGAAGAAATATCCTTTCTGAGCCTGCGGCTCCAGCATGGGGACGAAGCGCATATTTTGTTGGGCTTGGACGACGATCAGCGCGCCAGCATCCTGGCCGTCGCCGATAAACTCTTGTTAGCCCGCCATCCGGAATAGCCACGGGCAAACATTCCTTCCAGGAAATGGAATACCTGGAGCATCGATATACGGCCCAGGACGGCCTCAGTCTTTACGTTCGCGAGTACGGGGACCCAGCGTCTCCGGCAACGCCTGTGCTTTGCCTGGGCGGGTTCTTCCGCAATTCGCGCGATTTCGATCTGCCTGCACGCATCCTTGCCCAAAAACGATGGGTCCTGTGCCCCGATTTGCGCGGACGGGGCCGCTCGGAATTTGATTCAGACTGGCACAACTACCAGTTGAAGACGTATATCTACGACATCGTCCAATTGCTCAACCACCGCAATATTCACAAGGTCGTTGTCATTGGCACCTCATATGGTGGCTTGTTGGCGCTTTTCCTCACAATGGTCATGCCTTTATCCTTTGCAGGCCTGGTCCTCAATGACGCGGGCCCTGAATTCATAACAGACCATTTCAAGAGCACGCTGGACTATATCTGTGTGGACCGGCCGCAGCCGGATTGGGAGAGTGCGGCACAGGCCATCAGGACGCATAGGCCGGGTGCAGCGTTTCAAACAGAGGCCCTGTTCGATACGATGGTGCGCAACACGTATCGCGAAGGTCCCGACAGGCTGCTTCACTTCGACTGGGACCCGAACATTACCAAGCCGTTCATAGGCGCCCAAGAGGCCTTTCCCGATCTTTGGCCACACTTCAGGGGGCTGCACCCAATACCCTTGCTGACCTTTCGTGGCGAAATCTCAGACGTGTTTTCCAAGGAATGCTTTACCCGGATCAAACGAGAATATCCCGGCGCTCGCCTGGTAAGCGTTTCCCGGACCGGGCATGCACCGACCCTGGTCGAACCCGAGTGCGTCGAGGCACTGGATGCATTCCTGCATGACCTCTGATATGGGGTGAGTCTGCTCTCAAGGCTGACCATCGCACGTCGCCATCTCTTGGGGCACTCGGTTCATTATCTCTGCAGCAATCTAAACTATCCGCCACATCAGCTGCCCCCTGCAAGGCTCTTCTAGGCCGCCGTGTAAAACGGAAGGGCCTGCACGACGGAGGGATGGCGTTGTTCATCCACCTCCACGTCGAGGGTGGTGCCCGGAGCGGTGAAGTCCCGTAAGGGAAACGCAAAGGCAAGGGTCTTGTTCAGGGTGGGGGAGTGAATCGCGCTGCTGACCCAGCCGACCTCTCGATCGTCGCTGAATACTTTGGCATCGGGAGGGGGAATGGTGTCCGAATTGATGACCAGGCCCACCAGCCGTCGCTTGACCGTGCCGTACGTGTCCATGCGTGCCACGACTTCCTGTCCGGGGTAGCATCCCTTGCTCAGACTGAAGGCTTTTCCTTCGAGGTTGGCTTCGGGCGGCACAATGCGTTCATTCAAATCCGGTCCCAGTTTGGGGATACCCGCTTCGATGCGAAGGGATTCCCGTGCGTCCGTGCCGAACGCCCGGAGGTCGACGGCTTGCCCGGCTTCCCATAACCGGCTCCAGGCTTGGGCCAAGACCTCATTCGGCATCAGGATTTCAACGTCGCGTTCGCCGGTTTCCTGGGTCGTGGCGATCAGGGTCGCTTGGCCGTCCAGATCGTGAGTCAGCACGTTGCCGGTTTTCAAGCTGGTGACGTCGACACCGAACGCCTGCCGGATAAGGCCGGGGGCCTTGGGGCCGCTGACCAGAATAATGCCCCAGGTGTCTCCGCAGTTCTTCATTTTGGCTTTGGTGCCGTAGAGCAAAAATTTGCGAAAGGTGTCGTGGGTGACGGTTCCTGCTTCGCCCGCGTCTTCCACCAGGAGAGAGTCCCCAAGTCGATAGACCCGGAAGTAGCTCAGCATCTTGCCTTTGTGCGTCATGAAACTCGAATACAGCCAGTCGCCGGATTGGAGCGGCAGAATGTCGTTGCTGATAATGCTTTGCAGCCAAGTGACGCGATCTTCTCCCGTGACCGTCAGTTTTCCTCGATGGGAGAGATCGGCAATCCCCACGCCCGTTCTCACCGCGTGATGTTCGGCAATGGGGTCGCCATAATGGACCGGCATCTCCCATTCTCCCGCAGGACCGAACAGGGCTCCCAGTTGTTGATGGGTGGTATGCAGGGCAGACTGTTTCATGCCGGACGGGGTTGGATGACTTCCTGGAGCAGGGCCAGGGTTCGGGAGGAAAACTCATTGCGTGAAACGATCTTGTCGATCCCGAGTTCCTTGGCCTGCCGCCACGTGTCGATTTCTTCGTGATTGGCAAACGCCAGGACCGGCACGTGGTTCAAGGCCGTATCGCTCTTGGCGGTTTTTAACAGGGTCGCGGCATCCAGCCCGGGGTCGTTCATGTTCAGCACAATGGCTGTCGGGGCTTGAGCTTTGGACTTTTCGAGAATGTCATCGGGAGATTTGACGCGCTTGAGCCCATACCCGGCCGGTTTAAACGCATCACGAATCTTCGTATAGAAAAAAACGTCGGTCACGCCTACCAGCACGATTTTTTCCTGTTCCACGGGTCAATCCTTTCGTCTGAATAGAGGTCAGTGAACAACGCAGCCATGCGCCCGATCGCGCAATACATCAATTCATCAAGGCAATCAGCCGCATCATGGCTTTTTTCGCGGGCGTATAGTCGGCATTGAACGTCACGGCGGTTTTGTAGAAATCGATTGCGCGCCTCCAATCGCCTTGTCGTTCATACACGCGCCCCAGGTTCATATGTGGAAAAGCCGGACTTTCATACCGCTTGGCTTTGGTGGCCTGTTCGAGCCAGGGGATTGCTTCATCCAACCGGTTCAATTCGATAAGATAGGCCCCGATGTCGTTATACGGATTCCCGAAGTCCGGGTCCGTCCGGATGGCCCGATGACATTCTTCAATGGCTTCGTCCAACTGACCCATGAAGCTGTAGGTCCACCCGAGGAAGGTATAGGCTTCGGCCGTCGGGAAGGCGTCGATGGAGTTCTGGTAAAGTTTAACGGCGTCATCCAGCTTGCCGTTCATCTGACATTCGTAGGCCTGCTGGAATAAATTCCACGCGGTCAGCTTGTCCTCTTCCGGCCCTTCACCCTGTTGAAGAAAATCCTGCTGGTTCATCGTCTGCCGCTCCCCTCTTGAGGGGGAGTCGCAAGCAGCCAAGCTGGCAGGCGCCGGTTGCTGCAGTGGGGCCAACGCTCTTCACCCATACAATCCCTATTCGCCCTTCAATTTGTGACGAACGAGGCCGGCGGCGCGTTTCCCCGACAACAGCATCGACCCGAACGCCGGGCCCATACGGGGAGAGCCGTCCACGGCGGCCACGGCCAACCCGGTGACAAAACAGTTCGGGAACACCTCACGGGTATTTTCTACAACCATAGTCTCGGAACGTGCAACCCACATGGCTCCGTTGCCGGGAACTGTTTGGTAGAGCCCGCGTTGATTCAGCAAGCCGACCACCACCGCGTCATGGCCGGTGGCATCGACGACGACTTTCGACTCGAGCGCGATCGGATCGACGTGGATGATATCGTGCCCGGCCATCTCCGCGGTCGTGTTATTGACCACGACGCCTTCGAGCACGCCCTCGCCGCGAAGGATCAGGTCCACCACCTTGGTCAGGTTCAGCACTTTTGCTCCGGCTTCGTATGCTGAAGCAATGAGGCGGGCGGTGGCGTGTGGAGGATCCACGATTCGCATGCCCGCACATTCCTTTACCGGTTTACACGGGACGCCCATGCTCTCGAGAACCTCGTGGGCCGGTTCGCACAGGGTGGCCTTGTTCATGAGGTATCCGCCGGACCAGAATCCTCCGCCCAGCGCGAGACTTTGTTCGAGCAGCAGGGTGCGAAATCCTTGTTTGGCCAAGTCATGAGCGCAGACCAGACCGGACGGTCCGCCGCCTACGATAATCACGTCACTTTCAATGAGCTGATCAAATTCTTTATAGAATTCGCGCGCGATGTGGCGGGTGACGTCCCGTTCACGAAGCGGTGCTGGCTGGAGATTATCCATGGCAGAAATTCCTCTGGGTGAGGGGCCTCCGTTGGTTACGGCTTGTGGGGGTGCACATACAGTTCCCCACCGGTTTCCCGGAATTCGGCGGCTTTTTCTCGAAGCCCGGTTTCCAGGGCCTGCTGTTCGCCCATCTCGAGTTGAGCGGCATACTCCCGCACGTCCTGCGTGATTTTCATCGAACAGAACTGGGGACCGCACATCGAGCAGAAATGGGCGCCCTTCGCGGCGTGGTCGGGTAGCGTGGCATCGTGATAGGCCCGGGCCGTGTCGGGATCCAGCGAGAGATTGAATTGATCCTCCCACCGGAACTCGAACCGGGCTTGCGACAACGCGTTATCGCGGCGTTGGGCACCCGGGTGCCCCTTGGCCAAATCCGCGGCATGCGCGGCGATCTTGTACGCGATGACGCCGGCCTTCACGTCTTCTTTCGTCGGCAGGCCGAGATGTTCTTTGGGCGTGACGTAGCACAGCATGGCGCATCCGTACCAGCCGATCATCGCCGCCCCGATCCCCGAGGTAATGTGATCGTATCCCGGCGCCACGTCGGTGGTGAGGGGGCCCAAGGTATAGAATGGGGCCTCGTGACACGTCTCCAGTTGCCGTTCCATGTTTTCATGAATCATGTGCATGGGTACGTGGCCGGGTCCTTCGATCATGACCTGCACGTCATGCTCCCAGGCATGCGTGGTCAATTCGCCCAACGTCTCGAGTTCGGCAAACTGCGCCGCGTCGTTGGCATCGGCAATCGAGCCGGGTCGCAATCCGTCCCCGAGACTGAAGGAGACGTCATAGGCCTTCATGATCTCGCAGATTTCCTCGAAGTGGGTGTAGGCAAAGTTTTCCTGGTGATGCGCCAGACACCATTTGGCGTGGATGGACCCGCCTCGTGAAACGATACCGGTCATCCGGTTTGCGGTGAGGGGGACGTATGCCAATTTGACGCCGGCGTGGATCGTAAAATAATCGACCCCTTGTTCCGCTTGCTCAATCAGCGTGTCCCGGTACAGTTCCCACGTCAGGTCTTCGGCCTTCCCGCCGACTTTTTCCAGCGCCTGATAAATGGGAACGGTTCCGATGGGCACGGGGGAATTGCGAATGATCCATTCCCGGGTTTCATGAATATTCTTGCCGGTGGACAGGTCCATGACCGTATCGGACCCCCACCGGATGGCCCAGATCATCTTTTCGACTTCCTCTTCGATCGACGACACCACCGCGGAGTTGCCGATATTGGCATTGATCTTCACCAGAAAATTCCGTCCGATGATCATGGGCTCGATTTCCGGGTGGTTGATGTTGGCCGGGATGATCGCGCGGCCGCGGGCGACCTCATCACGAACGAATTCCGGGGTGATGGCATCGGGAATCGTCGCTCCCCAAGCCTGACCGGGATGTTGAACAACGCCACGGCCGGTACCGTTCACGGGGGCTTGTGCGTGCTCGCGCAATTGCGTTTCCCGGATCGCAATAAATTCCATCTCGGGCGTGATGATGCCCCGGCGGGCATAATGCAGTTGCGAGACGTTCTTCCCCGGTTTCGCCCTCAACGGTTGGCGGATATGGCCAAAGCGAAGGTCGGCAAGCGCCGGATCATTGGCCCGCAGTTGTCCATACTCGGAAGAGACGCCGGGTAAGGTCTCCACGTCCTGCCGTGCCAGAATCCAATCCCGGCGTAACGGGGAAAGACCGCGTTGAATGTCGATCTTTGTTGCAGGGTCGGTATAGGGCCCTGACGTGTCGTACACGACGGTTGAAGAGACAGCGGACGCGCCGTTCTCCTGCTTGGCTGAGGAAAGAGCAATTTCACGCATAGGTACGGCCACGCCGTCCTGCTCCCCTTTGACGTACACTTTCTTGGACGCGGGAAGCGGAGACGTGGTCAACGCCGACGTGGGCCTATGCCCGGTATTCCCGTTCGTGGAAGAGGTCTGAGGGTTGTTCATGCGGAAATCCTTTCCGGCAAATAAAAAAGCCGCGTTCCAACGGGTTGGAAGCGGCTTACCCAAACGACGTTAGATTGTCTGTCCGCTTCCCTACGCTGGAATTACCCAGATCAGGTTATAAGGGTTGTCTTCGTCAGAAGACTCTCAGCCATATGGCTCCCCTAGCTATTCCTTAGACGGCAAAATATACGCCTTGTCCGTTTCCTTGTCAATCAGGCGATGGTGCCGGGGCAGAGGCGTGACGGCTGGAGAGAGCGTATGCACGAGTATCCGTGCCGAAGAGGCTGGGTCAATTCCATGACGTGTCTCCGTCCCGGGACCACTCGGCCAATCCCCAGTTCTTGTGAACCTTCACGATGTCCCCCACGGTTTTCGCATGCCGGTCCAGGACCGACCTGACGGTATTTCTGAAATTTCGAGACCGGGTAGGATATCCCCCGCGTTCGAGGGCTTTGGCAATCTCGGCAGTGGATTGAGGCTCTTTCACAATATCCAGATAGCGTTGTGCGGCTTCGGTCAACGTCAGACCGGCAAATGAAGCGGAGGCAACGTCACGGGACTCTTGCGTTGTGGGAAGCGGAACAGGCAGACAGGCCTGCAACGCGGCTTCACTTTCTCCCAGTAAAGCTGTGACGCCGGCAATGGCCGCGTCGATGACCTTTTTTCTTCTTTTCAGATCCTTCAAGACTGTGCGATAGACATCCATGCTTGCATCGTTCTCAGACATCGTCTTCCTCCATCCTGAACGCTCCGCTGACAAGAGGTTTCTTTTCCATAGCCATAGCATGCTATGCGAAACATAGCAAAATCATAGCAATTCATAGCATAAACGCAACATTGAATAGCAAAGACATAGCAATAACATAGCAAAACATAGCAAACATAGCAATGCGATATTTGGGCGTGCAAACTGGAACCTTCTCCACACTATGGGAGACGGCAGGATGAGGGGGCAAGGGACGTTCCCTCCAACCACTGTTGCAGGAAGCTTCATATCTGCTACAATCAAAAATTTAGACCCCGTCCATGCGTAAGCATCGAGAGAAGGGAGCAACCCGGTGAGAAGATTTGAGTCACTGGAGGAAGAGGTGAGCGCGTGAATTCCGTTGAAACCAAGGCCTTCCCCATCACCGATTACGAGTCGGTCCCGGCCGGGGAGCTCTTTGAACGGACCAGGACCGCCAAGCGGGCACTCGGCGAGCAGGTGCTGATCCTGGGGCATAACTATCAGCGGGACGAAGTCATTGTCCATGCCGACCTCCGGGGGGACTCCCTGTTACTGTCCAAGTTGGCCGCGGAACGGTCGCAGCATCCCTACGTGGTCTTTTGCGGGGTCCACTTCATGGCGGAAACCGCGGATATTCTGAGCCGGTCGAACCAGACCGTGGTTTTACCCGACCTGGCGGCGGGGTGTTCCATGGCGGACATGGCGGCCATTGAGCAGGTGGACCAGTGCTGGGAAGAACTGGGGCGCGTGCTGTCCGTGGAAGCGGACGTCATGCCGGCGGTGTACGTGAACTCCGCCGCGGTTCTCAAAGCCTTTTGCGGGGAACATGGAGGCATTACCTGTACGTCGTCCAATGCCAAGGCCGTGATGGAATGGTGCTGGGCCAGGAGAGAAAAAATTCTGTTTTTCCCGGACGAGCACTTGGGGCGCAACGTGGCCAATACCATGGGGATTCCGCGGGAGCGGATGATCGTTTGGGATCCGTTCCTGCCGTATGGCGGGAACACGAAAGAGGCGATCCGGCAAGCCGTCCTGATTTTATGGAAGGGCCATTGCAGCGTCCATCAGATGTTTCAACCTTCGCACGTGGAGTCCTTCCGCAAGACCTACCCGGGCATTCAGGTCATCGTGCACCCGGAATGTCACGAAGACGTGGTCAATCAAGCCGATGCGGTGGGGTCCACGGAGCGTATTATTCGGACGGTCAAAGAGGCGCAGCCGGGGACGCTGTGGGCCGTGGGGACGGAATTGAACCTCGTCAACCGGCTGAAAAACGAAGAGACCGACAAGCAGGTGTTTTTCCTGTCCCCCACCGTCTGCCGGTGCGCGACCATGTTCCGGATCGACGCGGCCCACCTGTGTTGGAGCATGGAGAATCTCGCGCAAGGCTGTGTGGTGAACCGGATTTCCGTGCCGGTCGACGACAAGGCCCTGGCCCGGATTGCGCTCGATCGAATGATGGCGGTCAGCTAACGAGCAGAGATCTTTCATGCAGGCTTGCCGCCTGCACCCCCAGAGACGAAAAGATGACGTCTTTTTCTAATCTGTCATCCTCGACATTTTTAATCGAGGATCCAGGGTCTTTTCTTTTTTCGTTTGCGAGGATACGGACCTTGGATTCCCCCGTGCGCAGGAATAACCCTTTCGGGATGCTATAAGACTATTTTCATGCCAATGACAGAAGAAAGCGATGGATTATAAATCGACGCTCAATTTGCCCAGGACGGCGTTTCCCATGAAAGGGAATCTGCCGAATCGCGAGCCGGAGTTCGTTGCCCGGTGGATGAAGCAGGGGCTCTATCAACGCATTCAAGCGTCCCGCGCAGGCAAGCCGCTGTACGTGCTGCATGACGGCCCGCCATATGCCAACGGCCATATTCATATCGGCCACGCGCTCAATAAAATTCTCAAGGACATCATTGTCAAATCCCGCACCATGGAAGGCATGCAGGCGCCCTACGTGCCGGGCTGGGATTGCCACGGGTTGCCCATCGAGCACCAGGTCACGAAGCAACTCGGCCAGAAGAAAAGAGACATGAGCGCCACCGAGTTGCGCCGGCAATGTCGCGAATACGCGGAAAAATTCTGGAACATCCAACGGGACGAGTTTCAACGATTGGGCGTCCTGGGTGATTGGGACCGCCCTTACCTCACCATGGACAAGGCCTATGAAGCGACCATCATCCGGGAGTTCGGCAAATTCGTGGAGCAGGGCGGGGTCTACAAAGGGCTGAAGCCGGTGCTGTGGTGTACGCAAGATCAAACCGCCCTGGCCGAGGCCGAGGTGGAATACATGGACCATGAGTCGCCCTCCGTCTACGTGAAATTTCCGTTTGATGCGGCTTCAAGGGAACGACTCGGTCTTGCCGGCCTCGAGGGCGTCGAAAAGGTTTCCATCGTCATTTGGACGACCACGCCATGGACGCTTCCGGCGAATCAGGCCATCGCGATCCATCCCCAGATCGACTATGCGTTCGTCCGTGCCGGGGACGAAGTCCTGGTCATGGCGGAAAAGCTGGTCGAAGCCGTGTCCAAAGCCTGTGAGTTGCAAGATCCTGAAATGCTCGGTCGCAAAAAAGGGACTGACGGATTCGAAGCTCTTCGTTGCCAACGACCCTTGGACAACGGGCTTTCTCCCATTCTGCTCGGCGACTTCGTGACGCTGGAACAGGGAACAGGGTGCGTGCATATCGCGCCGGGCCATGGGATGGACGACTACCTGCTGGCCTTGAAATACAACGCCGGGCCGGTGCTCACGGAACCCCTGCAGGTCAAGGTGCCGGTGGATGATCACGGACGTTTCACGGAAGAAGTCCACGAGTTTGCCGGGCAGCACGTGTTCAACGCCAACCCGGGGATCGTGGAAACACTCAAGCACATGGACGTGTTGCTGGGCCATGAGACGTTACGCCATTCCTATCCCCATTGCTGGCGCTGCAAGAAGCCGGTGATTTTTCGCGCCACGCAACAATGGTTCGTGTCCATGGACGAAGGCCGTTTGCGCGAACGGGCGCTTGAAGAAATCGACCGCGTGCAATGGATTCCGGAGCGAGGCCGCGAGCGCATCTTCGGTATGATCGAGAACCGGCCGGATTGGTGTCTGTCCCGTCAACGCATTTGGGGCACGCCGATCCCCGGATTCACCTGCGCGCAATGCCACGCCCCATTGATCAACACACGGATCATCGAACGGATTGCCGGCCTGGTGAGTGAGCACGGCTCGGACGTGTGGTTCGAACGACCGGCGCAGGAGTTGCTCCCGGATGGAACAACCTGTGCCGCGTGCGGGGCCGCCGAGTTCAACAAGGAACAGGATATCCTGGACGTGTGGTTGGAGTCGGGCGTGAGTCATGCCGCGGTCGTGAAACGGCAGGGCGACGGCTGGTGGCCGGCGAGCCTGTACCTGGAAGGGTCGGATCAGCACCGGGGATGGTTCCACAGCGCGCTCTTGTCCGCCGTGACCACGGACGGGCAGGCGCCCTACCGGGCCGTGCTCACGCACGGGTTCGTGGTGGACGGGCAGGGCAAAAAGATGTCCAAGTCCGCCGGCAACGTGGTGGCCCCGCAAGACGTGATCAAACAGCATGGCGCGGAAATCCTGCGTTTGTGGGTTGCGGCCCAGGATTACCAGGAGGACCTGCGCATCTCATCGCAGATCCTCACGCAATTGGTTGAGGCCTACCGGAAAATCCGGAATACGTGCCGGTATTTGCTCAGCAACGTCTACGATTTCGACCCGCACAACCCGGCGCATCAGGTGGAGCTCTCCCGGTTGCCGGAGTTGGACCGGTGGGCCTTGCTGCGATTCAACAACCTGATCGGTCAGGTCCGCAAAGGCTACGAGACCTTCGATTTTCGGCAGATCGTGCACGAACTCGACTATTTCTGTTCCGTGGACATGAGCGCGACCTACCTGGATATTCTCAAAGACCGGCTCTACACCTTTGCGCCGGATTCGCCCCTGCGACGGGGCTCGCAGATGGTGTTGTTCCACATCGTCACGGGTTTGGCCCAGCTCATGGCGCCAATCCTGAGCTTTACCGCGGAGGACGTCTGGGACGCCGTGCCCGGCAGAGAACCGTCGCCGGATGACTCGGTCCATCTCTCGCACTTTCCCGGTCCCGCGGCCATACCCGATGCGGCGGAGTTGGATGCCAACTGGAAACGATTGCTTGCCGTCCGCACCGTGGTCCTGTCGGCCTTGGAAGAACAGCGGCGAGAGAAAATCATCGGGTCTTCGCTGGAAGCGCGCGTGGTGCTTCACGTCATGCCGGCCTTGCACGAGTTTCTGCAAGCCTATGAACACGAGTTGCCCACGCTGTTTATCGTGTCCCAGGTGGTCCTTCATCCAACCGGGGACCCGGCCGGTGAAAGACCGTTGACCAGTGATGACGCATTGGGCATGAGTGTGACCGTCGTGAAGGCGGAGGGAGAAAAATGCGAACGCTGCTGGAATTATCGCGATTCCGTGGGCAGTGCCCCCGAGCATCCGACGCTCTGTGACCGGTGTCTCGAGGCCGTAGCGTGAACCCCGGATCCCACCGGTGGGGCATCCTTTTTGGCGTCGGGCTTGTCATCGTGGTCCTGGATCAAATCACCAAGACCCTCGTGATCCATACCATGCATCTGCATGAATCCATCCCCATCATCGCCGGGTTTTTCAACCTGACCTACATCCGGAACCCCGGTGCGGCCTTCGGCATGCTTGCCACGACCAACAGCGCGTTTCGGCTCATCTTTTTTACCGGGACGTCGATCTTCGCGCTCGGGCTGTTGGGAACAATCTTCTATCGCATGCACCCGGCGGACGTGTGGGGTCAACTCAGCGTCTCCGGCATTTTCGGAGGAGCGATCGGGAATCTGCTCGACCGGTTGCAGTATGGCGAAGTCGTGGACTTTCTCGACTTTTACATGGGCGGGTACCACTGGCCGGCCTTTAACGTGGCGGACAGCGCCATCAGCGTGGGCGTCGTGTCACTGCTGATCCTGTTTTCCATGGATAACAAACGAGAAAGCCCCGCTCCCACCGAGCCGACAGCAGACACCCCGAACGACAAGGAGAAAGGGGCAAGCCATGATCTGTGATCGCTGTGGAGAAGTTACCGAAACCTACATGACCGAAGAACACGGCGAAATTTGTGAAGCCTGCCTGCAAGCCATCCAACAAGAAAACCGCCGCCAATTCGGTCGAGCCCGCCCCCAAGGCCAGGACGGATAGTGTCGAGCAGTCGGAGGCTTGAGAATGAAGGTACACAACCCCAAAGAGAGTCGTCAGCCATCACTCCTCCCTTGAGGGGGGAGTGATGCGATAAAAAAAAGAGCCGCTAACCGGTAAGGGCTAGCGGCTCTCTTTGTGTTTGTTCTACGGTAAGTTGTGCTTACGGCATTTTGGCGGTGAACCAGGTGGAGATGCCCTTCATGCCGTTCCGTTCCACGTTCTGGCCGTCCCACACCGCAAACGCCACCGGGATGCTCGCCCCGGCCCCGAATTGCACGTCGTTTGCGTCATTCGTCGTCAATGCCCGCTTCATCACCACGCGCCACGTCGGGCCGCTGCAACACCCGCCCTTCAACGCGCCGTACGGTTCCCACAGGCCGTTCCCCATCACGTCTTGCGACGCCTGCGTCGTCAACGTGCTGAACCCGTTCGCGTTCAAATCTTCCACCGAACTGGTCCGTAAATCCGGGTCCGACATGATGTTCCCCGACCAAATCCCCGGATTGAACGGCCCCAAGCTCCGGCCGATCCGGTCCGGATAGGTCACGCCCCCGGCCGGCTCTTCATAGTAAAAGTCCCACGCAATCGAGGGATATTGTTGGTCCACGTCCCACATCCCCGCAACGCCCGCGCCCATGTCCCGTTGCCATTCCGCGTTCCAGCGCCAGATGTTCACTGTGCCGCCGGATTGCCCCATACATTGGAACGGGGGCGCGCCCGACGTTTGGACGGGAAATTGCACCGCCACCTGATCCCGGAAATCCTGCGGGCCAATGGTCGTGTTGTTCAGGGTTTGATCGCCCCAGTTGGCCCAGACCCCGATCTCTTTGCCGTTGGTGGCCATCTTGACCATGACGGTTTTCACCGAGATGTTGGGATGCATAGGCGTCGTAATCGTTTGTCCGCTCAAGGGCACCACGATCCCCGGCACCGTTTCCCACACCGGGTTGGCCGCGTCCATCGGAATCGGCCCGCTGATGCTCCCCACCGGAATGGTCACAGGCTGGCTGACGGCCAACGGCACTTGCCCCATCGTCAGCATCACGCCGACGCCGACGACGGCCGCGAGGGCGGCAATGCTAAAAGATTTATTTTGATGATGACCCACTCCCATAATGCTCCTCCTTGTAAGTGGTTTGACAGGGACTATTATGGCTTGGGGGATGGCGTTATGCAACAGGAAATCAACAGGAAATCGACAAATAAGCGAATATTTTTACCCTCGGGAGGCCATCATCATAGGGGATTGCCCTGGAATTGGCCCAGATGTTCGCAGAGCATTTCTGCGACCTTACCCAGATCGAATGGCCAGGCGTACGTTAGGGTCACACCGGGATGTTTCTGACGAAGTTCGGCCATTTCCTCGGGAATTTCGTACTCCGAGTGTGATCCGCCGGGGGTGAACATAGTGGAGATTACGGTAATCTCCTTGGTGCCATCGGCAATCTGTTGTTCGATGGCTTCACTGAGCGTCGGGGTGCAAAATTCGTTATACGCCGTTGAAAACCGTGTGCCGTGCAAGAGGGGTTTGAGGCGGGTGGCCAATAATTCCAGTCCGGCCTGATAGGGATCGGTTTCCGGGGTTCGGGGCCATTGCCGTATTTTTTGGTCGAGTTCATGTTCCTCCTGGGACATCGGAACGCCCGCGGCGCGTCGTTGGGCTTCCAGCCGCTTGAGTTTCGTGACCAGGTCACCCGGATAATCCTTGGGAATGCCGCCATGCCCGACGAGTACCACGCCTCTGATGGAATCACCCATGTGTACGTCTCCTCATAACGGACCGGCACGCAGGCCTGTCCGTGCAATTCTCATGGCCAACCACAGGGGTATCCCTGCATCATTGTCGGTGTACGGGACGGCCGGAGCCTGCCCTGCCTGTCCTGAGCGAAGCCGAAGGAAGTGAAGCCGAAGGGTGCCGTCCCACATTCTCAATGTTCACGTATCCGTTGACAGAATGCAACATGAGTTTCTTGTGATGCGGCGCACGGTGGCCTTGGTTCCTCAGTCACCGGCGTCGTGCCCTGCGGCGCCTGTTCCTCCACGCCATAGTCCCCCAGGTTTAAACACGTGGAGCCGCTAGCTTTCGCAGGCTAGCGGCTCCACGTGTGACTGTCCCTCGATGAAAAAGATTAAAAATGTCGAGGGCAAGTCTACGGTAAGTTGTGCTTACGGCATTTTGGCGGTGAACCAGGTGGAGATGCCCTTCATGCCGTTCCGTTCCACGTTCTGGCCGTCCCACACCGCAAACGCCACCGGGATGCTCGCCCCGGCCCCGAATTGCACGTCGTTTGCGTCATTCGTCGTCAATGCCCGCTTCATCACCACGCGCCACGTCGGGCCGCTGCAACACCCGCCCTTCAACGCGCCGTACGGTTCCCACAGGCCGTTCCCCATCACGTCTTGCGACGCCTGCGTCGTCAACGTGCTGAACCCGTTCGCGTTCAAATCTTCCACCGAACTGGCCCGTAAATCCGGGTCCGACATGATGTTCCCCGACCAAATCCCCGGATTGAACGGCCCCAAGCTCCGGCCGATCCGGTCCGGATAGGTCACGCCCCCGGCCGGCTCTTCATAGTAAAAGTCCCACGCAATCGAGGGATATTGTTGGTCCACGTCCCACATCCCCGCAACGCCCGCGCCCATGTCCCGTTGCCATTCCGCGTTCCAGCGCCAGATGTTCACTGTGCCGCCGGATTGCCCCATACATTGGAACGGGGGCGCGCCCGACGTTTGGACGGGAAATTGCACCGCCACCTGATCCCGGAAATCCTGCGGGCCAATGGTCGTGTTGTTCAGGGTTTGATCGCCCCAGTTGGCCCAGACCCCGATCTCTTTGCCGTTGGTGGCCATCTTGACCATGACGGTTTTCACCGAGATGTTGGGATGCATAGGCGTCGTAATCGTTTGTCCGCTCAAGGGCACCACGATCCCCGGCACCGTTTCCCACACCGGGTTGGCCGCGTCCATCGGAATCGGCCCGCTGATGCTCCCCACCGGAATGGTCACAGGCTGGCTGACGGCCAACGGCACTTGCCCCATCGTCAGCATCACGCCGACGCCGACGACGGCCGCGAGGGCGGCAATGCTAAAAGATTTATTTTGATGATGACTCACTCCCATAATGCTCCTCCTTGTCAGTGGGTTGCCATAAAACATTATGGCCGGGAGGATATGGTTACTCAACAGGAAATCGACGAAACCTTAGACAGGGCGTAGAAGGACGCCGGAGGGCCCGTGACGCCGTCTGCTACATGGCGTGGTCCTTGGGAGTGAAGACTGTTCGTCGGGCGACGATGTACGTCCCGAAAACCAAACTCACGACAATCATGGTCGTACGTGTAGAATGAAAGCCGAACACGACTTGATTGACGGTTTCGCTCAAACACGCCATGAGGAGATACGCCAGGTAGCCCCATAAGGCCCATCGTCGCCTGTGCCAAAACCCGTAGCCGATCATCCAATGAATGACCGGATGCTGATATGTAACGAAGAGGCCGGTCCACCCTCCGAAGGTCGTCCCGAAGACTTTAAAGGCATATTCCGGATAAGAAAGAATCCAGATGAGGTCGGTGATCCCTGCCACCACGAACAGGATGCCGAAGACTCTGATGTCGGTGCCTGAGACGGGGTTTGGTTGGACGTGCATGCGCGGTGTCTCATGGGCCATGAGGGCATCCGGAAGCAGAACCGGGGCTCGGCCTGCAGGGAATAACGACCGTGGTTTCCTGCAAACAGGCACGGATGCCTGTCTCTACGTCATTGCGTCATTGTGGTACGTGACCAGGGCGTCAATTCCTTCACGCGTTCAACGCCGTCAATGTACCGGACCCCTTTTTGTTCGAGACAGTCCCTATAACAGTCGGCCCCTCGTCCACCCATGAACACGGTGGTCAGCGGCAGCAATTCACGGACAATATCGTCAATCAGGTCGTTCATGTCAGCCGGTGCGAGTTCGATCACACAGGAGAACAGGACGAGTTCCCCACGGTGTCGCCGGCAAGCCAAGCGAACGACGTCGATGCTCACGTCCGGGCCCAGATACGTGACGTTCCATCCACCGTGACGAAGAAACCGGACTGCCGACATGGCGCCGATTTCGTGGAAATCATGAGGGACGCAGGCGACCAAGGCTTGCGGATAGTCAGTGCCCGGGCCTCGGGGTACGCTTCGAAGTTGGTGAGAGAGTAACCGCTGGATCGTTTGTGAAACCAACTGCTCCCCGTCGATGCTGATCCTGCCTTGATGCCAGAGTTCGCCGATAATTTGGAGGACCGGAAGAAAGACGGCGGTCAAGGTTCGATCGAACCCCCATTGTTGAATGAGCAGGGTGATGGTGCGATTCACGGCCGTCCGGTCGCTCTTTCGTGCCGCCCGGATCAATGCACGGGCCTGAGGTTGGGCCTCCTGAATCACGGGATGCACCTCGATGGGGCCGGCGTTCATCTCGTGGATCAAGGCGTCACGGCCCTGCCGGGCGAGTTGGCCGATCGAGGCGGCGGTCGTCAATTGATGTTTGAGGAAGAATGCCAGTTGTAATTCTTCCGGAGTATAGACGCGATACCCGTTCTTTGCGCGTTGTGGGGACAGGAGGTTGTACCGTTGTTCCCACTTTCGAAGGACGTGGCGACTCAGTCCCGTCATCACCGCCAGGTGTTTAATGCTGTAGCCCGGGGTCCGTGTCAGAATGTTAGACATGATTTCGCAACGTGAGTTCCTTGGGATGAGGTGCAAGGTACACCTGGCTTCTCAAGTATGGAACGTCCAATATCCGAACGTAGTGCCCGATCAAGGCAACGGGGACGCTCAGAGGCACGAATGCATTGCGATAGTCGTTCAGCACCCCGTGGAGTTCCGTCCGCGCCTTGGCGCTTAAGGCATTCTTGAAATGACCGGCCAGGTGTTGCAGCACGTTCACGTGTTTGCGAATGGTCGTCTTGACGGCCAGGGCTTCCATAAACAGGTGTCCGTAGGTCCGTGCCAACTCCCGAACGGGATACTGTTTGGCATTGGCGACCAATCGGCCCAGTGCCTGATAGTGGCGTTGGCTGTGAGCCAACAGGAGGTATTTGTGGACCGTATGGAACGCCACCAGCCGTCCCTTGGTCAGGTGGACGTTCAGCATTTGCCACCTGTGATAGCCGAACACGCGTTCGATGAAGTGTTCCCGCAGGCCCTGGTCCCGGAGCCGTCCTTCTTCCTCGACGGGAGTCAAGGGAAACGCGCGCTGGAACGCCTCGGCAAACAATCCTTTCCCGGTTCCCAGGAGCCGGCCGTCGCGGGCATACACGCGGACACGCCGGGTTCCGCAACTAGGGGAATTTTTCTTGAACACGTAGCCGGTCAGGTTCAAGGCTTGGAATTCGCGCACCCGCGTTTTGGCGTACCGGCGCATCCGGCCGGTGTAATCGTGCTGAGAACGCACCGTGAGTAAACGCGGTTCAGCCACGTCATCGACCAACCGCATGGCTTCTCGCGGGGTGCCGAATCCGGCCTCCACTTCGGGACATACCGGGACCCACTCCACGTGTTGGCTGAGCACGTCCACCAGGAAATGGTCGAGTTTGTGTCCGCCGTCGTACCGGACGGGTTCACCCAAGAGGCAGCGGCTGATACCCAACCGGACGGGAAGAGTCGACGTGAAAGGCGGCTCTGCGGAGAACGGATGAGAGATGGGGGATGGCATAACAGGCCTTGAGGTTGACGGACAATCACAGGGAGGTTGTCCCTACTCAGATCCGTTGTTCTTCTTCGGTCAACTGTGTCTCGCTGGCGCGAACGATCGTCACTTCCTTCACGTCGGAGAAGGTTTTGACTTGCAGCGTGACGGACGTCCCGATTTCACCCCGTATCATGGACACGACTTCCCGATACGTCATGCCTGTGACGGACTGCCCGTCCACGGCCAGGATTTCCTGCCCGTGCGTCAACCCCGCCTTGACTGCGGGTCCCAGGGGGTGGGTCGCCCGGATGAACAGGCCGGCTGGGTCGCCGATGCGTTTCGCCGTGAGATGCAAGGCGACACCAATGATGCCCGGCGGGGGCAGCATGGGGTCCGACAGGTCACCGTGAGGATTGCCTTGTTGAGGATGCCCCTGTTGCGCATGACCCTGGACCGGGGCCATCAGCAGGAGGACAAACAAGGCGGCAAATAGAAGGTGGCTCCGAAAGGACCTTTGAATCGATACCGTCGTTGATGATGGGTGCATCCGTATCCTCCTTCTTCGTCAAATCGATCATGTCATGAGTCGCGCAGGGCCAGGACCCGTCGAGCCGCAGCGGGGGCCGTGGTGAAGTTGGGTAATGGGCTCATCGGCACACTTTCACTATACCGCACGACGTTGTGTTCATCCACCATCATGACCGTACGTTGCAGGATCTGATATCACTCTGTTGAAACGAACCTCGACGACACAGGCGTTTCCATGATCGAGGAAAGTGCTGATTCCAAGTCCGGATGTTTGAACGTAAATCCCAGCTCTTCTGCCACGAAGGGCTTGACCGATTGCCCGTGAGTCATGAGCGTCGACAATTCACCTAACCCGAGGTGAAGCGCCCATGCTGGAACGGGAAGCCAGGACGGTCTTCCCAGCGCCCGGCCCAGTTGCCGGCAAAATTCTTTCATGGTGACCGGATGAGGGGACGTCGCGTTGATCGCGCCTTTGAACGAAGGCTGCTCGAGAATAGCCGCGATCAGACGTCCCAAATCCTCGACGTGGATCCAGCTTACAGGCTGAGTGCCCTGGCCCACGGGACCGCCAAGAAAACATTTGAAGGGGAGGAGCATGTTCTTCAGGGCTCCGCCGTCTTTGCCCAATACCATCCCGATTCGCAGACACACGGTCCGAATGCCATGGTCCGCCGCCCGGAAGGCTTCACGTTCCCACTCCACGCACAGGTCAGCCAAAAATCCGTTTCCCGGCCCCTGACGTTCATCGACGCCGTCGGCCGGTTCGAGTCCATAAAACCCGATTCCCGAGGCGTTGATGAGGATATTCGGGCGCCCGGGGCCGGAGAGACGGGATAATGCCGCCACGACCGTCCTTGTGGCTTCGACCCGGCTGGCACGCAGAACGTTCTTGCGCGCCGGTGTCCATCGGCGGTCGGCAATGGGGGCACCCGCGAGATTGATGACCGCGTCCTGCCCCTGTAAGGGTTGTTCCAGGGTCCGCCAATCCGACGGATCCCAGTCTCGAACGCGAACATCGCCTTTGGCATGGCCCCCTTTGCCTTGGTGTCGGGCCACAATGGTCACGACGTGTCCTTTGGCGGCAAGAACCGGAGCGATGTTCCTTCCGATAAAACCCGTTCCTCCAATGATGACGACGGTCATCGTTGACCTCGGGCCACCGGCCGGGGCGTTGCAGAAACGTCTCTTGCACAACGGAAGCCGGTCCCGTGGGTCTTCAAAGCAAACCCGCCTTTGCCTCGGGCTGCCGCGCGAATGTCGGATTCAAAACTGTGCCAGGACCCGCCGCGTATGACCTTGAGCAACCCGGTTTCAGGGCCCTTGGGATTTCGATCCGGCGCGACCCGGTAATACTCTTTCGCGTACCAGTCCTGGACCCACTCCCGGGCGTTGCCGGCCATGTCATGCACGCCGTAGGGCGAGGCGCCACCGGGTAACGAGCCGACCGACACCAACGTTCCTTTTTCCACCCAATCACGGTTGAAATTGACGTGATGGGCTAAGGGCGCCGCGTTCCCCCATGGATATTGCCGCCCATCCGTGCCCCGTGCAGCCTTTTCCCATTCGGCCTCCGTGGGCAACCGTTTACCCGCCCACTGGCAATAATCCACGGCGTCGTGCCACGTGACCTGCACCACGGGTAGGTTCCCGATGCCCTTCACGTCGAAGAGGGAGCCCGTGCCGTACACGTTGAACGGTTCCTGATGCCCCGTGGCAGCAATGAATCTGAGGTATTGGTCATTGGTGACTTCATATTGATCGATCATGAAGGCCGTGAGATAAATGGTTCGACGAGGTTGCTCGTCGCCCCGTCCGTTTTCGGTCCCGCTTCCTCGAATGAAACGGCCTTCCGCAATGGTGACCATGGAAACGGGGTCATTTGCCGGAACGGGGGGACTCGCGAAAGCAGAGACTTGCCCCAACAGGATGCACATGGTGAGTGAGCTGAGCAATATCACGTTCATGGTTTTTGCCTTCGACTCTTTTCTTTGATGCGTGTGGAAATTTCCCCGATGCGTGCGGTGAGTGAGGAAACGGCACGCGCGTCGTTGTCCCGTGCAGCCTTTCGAGCATCGGCCAACAGCAGTCGGGAGGTATGCAGGTCCTGTTCGATCTGCGTCTGGACCGCCGGGGACGCCAGGGTGCCACCGAGTGCGGCCCGATGGAACGCTTCCCATGCTTCATTCAGGTTCTTGTCGGCCAGGTAGAGCGATTCCTGTACAGGGCTTCGGGGATGAAAATGGGTTCCTGCGTGGTTGGCCCACACCGGATCAATACCCAAACTGATGCTCCATGCCATGAAGATCAAGGTCAAGCCATAGAGGATTTTCATGATCCACCTCTCTCGGATTTTCCGGTATCACTCAGCAAAAGCCCACGTCAGGCTGGTGAGGACTTTCCCCACCAGCCAGCCCACGTTACATCTTGATTTGCTTCATGATGATGTCACGCGTTTCCTTGTATTCCATGTTGTTGGGATCGCCTTTGATCGCCTGGTCGATCGATTTCAACGCATCCTTCCATTGTTCCTTGCCCATGCTGATGAGGGCGTGCATGAAATCGTCATTCACCACGTTGCCGGAGTTGGCGCCTGCCGACAGGGCGCACCGGAATCCGAGTCCGACTCCATACGAGTTGTTCTCCGGCTGATTCCAGAAGCGATGGCTGGTGTGCAGGGACGTTTGCGGTGCCAGCCAGGAGCCGCCTTTCAGGGCCTTGACCGGACCTTGGTTGGCGAAGTCATAGCCATCGTTAGGGCCTTGGGGATTCAAGGCCGGACTGACTTGGAAATAGTTCGGTTCATACCAATCACTGACCCATTCAAAGACGTTGCCGGCCATGTTGTAGATCCCATAGACACTCATGCCGTCCGGGTAGGCATCCACCGGCATGGTTTTTCCTGCGTTTTGGCCATAGTTCGCCTTGGTGGCGTCGATGGTATGTCCCCAGGGGAAATGGGCCCCATCCGGCCCTTGGGCCGCATGTTCCCACTCCGCTTCCGTGGGCAGCCGTTTGCCGGCCCATTCACAGTAGCCGTTGGCATCGTACCAGTTCACTCCTACGACAGGTTGGTCGGGTTTGTTCAGGCGTGGATCATCCCAGTACGCCGGAGCCGGATGGTCGGTGGCCTTCATGAATTCCCGGTAGTGGCCGTTCGAGACTTCATATTTGTCAATGTAATACCCATCCAGTACGACCTGGTGGGGCATTTCATCACTGTGCTCCTTGCTGCCCATGGTGAATTCATCTTTTGGGATCAAGACCATGTCTGTGGTGTCTGCGGCCAGGGCTGAACCCGATGAACTGAAGAGCAAGGTCAACGCCATGAATAACCTCATGGTTGGTAAAAGAATACGCTTGTGCATGTTCGCTCTCCTTTTTGTTGAAGGTGTTGTGGTTTTCCAAATTGACGGTCACCTGTGCCGCGGCTTCCTGCCCACAGCCCCGACGCCCGTCCAACGTCTGCGACTCAAGAGTTTGAGAGCCGGAGGCTCCGCTCCCATCCGGCGCTTGAGGATAAGTGAATCCACGATATCTCCGCATTGCACGCACCGCCGTGCCCATCGGTGCATCTGTCCCGTATCTTCGAACAGATCGAACAGGCCTTCCCTGCTCAACAGTCCACCGCATCTCTTGCACGTGTGCACGTTTTGCACTGTGACCGACTCCTGGCTTTGGATGTTTTTTGAGGTAGCCATATCTCCATCCCTTCTTGGTTAAACCGTGAGTATTCCAGTTGCGGTGTTCTCCCAGAGAGCCTTTGATGAGTTTTTCTGTCTCTCTCACTCACTGTCTATCAAATTGCGTGCCAAATGCTTCGATGATAATTTTCATAGATATTTCATAGGTTTAGAGAAATGCTGGACGAAGCAGTCGAAAAGATGGTTTTTTGGTGAGACATGAAACTGTCTCACTGCCTGCTCGTGAGACAGTTAAGAAAAAGCGGGATGAGGCTCGGCTACAAAGACAATCGCGTGGCGTGCGTCGAGGGCAGATTCTCGATCCGGATCCAAAAATATTCCAGGGCTTGGACCACGGCGATAAAAGCTTCGAAGTTGGCCGGTTTGGTCAGGTAACAGTTGGCGTGAAGATCATACGCCTTGGCGACGTCTTCCGGATTTTGCGAAGAACTGAGGACAATCACCGGTATCCGTTTCAGCCTCTCATGGCGTTTCACGAACTGTAATACGTCAAAACCACTTTTTTGGGGGAGATTCAAATCGAGGACCATCAGATGGGGGAAGCCGTCCTGCATCCTTGTTTCCAGAAACCGTATGGCTTCAAGTCCATCACGGACAAAATACAGGGTGGGCTCGATGGAGGACGTATTGAGTGCTTCCTTGATCAGGCGAACGTCACCCGGATTGTCTTCGACGATCAGGATAACGGGAGGTTTCTTCATTGAGTATACTCAGAGGGGCTGACTTCGGTGTTTTCGTTCCTTGATTCTTCAGGAATACTCAAATGTTGTGCCAAAAGTCAGGTGGAAGAGATCAGTCTTGTAGATTCAACACGTTACGCGTGTATACCGTTCATCGAACGTTCGTTGGCTGTCTCATTATAGTGTCTCATGGATGTCTTATGGAGAAGCCGGCAAGAGAGCTGGTTCACGAGAGATCGCGTTTGGAAATATCCAAATCATCCAACCAGCGATAGAACGTTGCGCGACTGATGCCGAGCAGTTGAGCGGCTTTGGCTCGATTTCCGTTGGCCTCTCTGAGAGCGCCTAACAGACGTTCCCGGTCCTTGGCGGACGTGGCCGGTTCCGGAACGGGATGCACGGCTTTGGCTGATTCGAGCAATTCCGGAGGAAAGTGCCGGGATTGGATGGTGTCTCCTTCGCATTGGAGCACGACGTATTCAATCACACTTTTCAATTCGCGAATGTTCCCCGGCCATGGATATCGGGTCAGGTGACGCAGGGCATCGGCGCTGATGTCTTGTACAAACAGTTTTCCCATCGCCTGGCGGCATTGACCGACGAATACCCAAATCAACAAGGGAAGATCCTCTTGGCGCTCACGGAGCGGAGGCAAGTGAATGCGTCCTACTCGAATGCGGTACAGCAGGTCGGCCCGGAAGGTACGTTGGTCTACCTGCTGCTGTAAGTCATGATGCGTTGCGCAGATAATACGGACGTCCACTTTTCTCGGTTGGGACTCACCCAGCCGGGTAATTTCTTTCTCTTGGAGCACCCTCAATACACTCGTCTGGACGGGTGCCGGCATGTCGCCGATCTCGTCCAGAAAAATCGTCCCTCCTTGAGCAGATTCAAAAAACCCACGGTGGTCGTTGTTGGCTCCGGTAAACGCGCCTTTCTTGTGGCCGAATAATTGGCTGCCCAGCAGGGATTCCGTCAGGCCGGCACAGTTGACCGCAAGGAAGGGCTTGTCCTTTCGCGGGCTGGAATTGTGCAGGGCCCGGGCCACCAGTTCTTTCCCGGTTCCGGTTTCACCTTCGATAATGACCGTCGAGTCGACTTGGGCAAGGTTCCGAATCTGCCGGTATACCTCCTGCATGGGCTGACATTTTCCGATTAAATCGTGAAATGAGGATTTGTCCTCCAGTTGTCTGCGGAGAGCATGAATTTCCGTGACGTCATAGAGAAAAAACATTTTTGCTCGCGCATCACGAGGGTCATCGTGAATGTCGATCTCCAGCCGGCGCGAGGGAAGGCCGGGGGGCGTAAAATGAACGACGAATTTTTCCCGTTTGTCCTCCAGCATGAGCCGTTCCAGGCTGCGGACCTCATGGTCGGTGAACCCCACGGCTTCCTGCCAGGGTTGGCCTTCCGGGAGAGATTCACTTTTGCCCAATAATCGAAGGGCGGACACGCTCATATGCAGAATCCGGCCTTTGGAGTCGATCAAAATCGTCCCGATGTGCAGTTGATTCAGGATGGAATGGAGGTCCTCCGCGCTTTTCCGGAGCCGGGAATTCGCGGTTTCCAATTCGGCCTGAATACGTTTTCTCTCGATGGCGTAGTCAATGGCCCGAAGAAGGACGTGCCCGTCCACCTCGCCTTTGAGCAGATAATCCTGTGCGCCTTCTCGAACGGCCTGGATGGCCGTTTCCCGGTCGTTCAGGCCGGTCAGGAGGACTTGCGGGAGTGAGGGATAGCCTTCCGCGAGTTTACGAAACGCTTCCAACCCGTGACTATCGGGCAAGGAAAGGTCGACGAGCGCGAGGTCCACGTGGTTGGCTTGCAAACACCCATACGCATTTCGGAAGGATTCAGCGGTGATGATGGTGAAGGCTCGCCCCTGGATGTCGCGAAACAGTTCCCGGATCAAACGGGCATCGCCGGGATTGTCTTCTACCAAGAGAATGGTCGTCGTCTTCATGCGCCCGAGTGCTCCGGCCCTTCAAGAGAGCGTCGCGGATTCCGAGGGATCGGCCTTTGACGGTATGGACTTCATGCCCTCTTGAGGGGTCATCAGGGTGAAATAAAAGGTCGAGCCTTGACCGGGTTCGGATTCCGCCCAGATTTGCCCGCCATATTTTCCCACGATTCTGTTGCAGATGGTCAGGCCAATTCCCGTGCCGGGGTATTCGCTTTGACCGTGCAGGCGTTGAAAGATCGCAAAGATGCGATCGAGTTGCTCGCCCGGAATCCCGACCCCGTTGTCGCGGACGGAGAATTCCCATCCATCCGGGAGCGCCTTGGCTCCCACGTGAATGTTAGGCGGGGCGTCGCCTTGGAACTTCAGCGCGTTGCCGATCAGATTTTGGAAGACTTGGATCAGGTGCGTCGGGCTGGCCTGGACGGTGGGGAGTGGATCGTGCGTGACCTCGACGTGACGTTCCCGGACCGACGCGGAGAGATTCTGCATGGCCTGTTGAAACACGAGTTCACAGTCGGTTTCCTCAAAGGACTGACGCTCTGCCCCGACCCGCGAGTATTCCAGCAAGTCGCGAATGAGGAGTTGCATACGGGTGGCGCCGTCCACGGCGTAGCCGATAAATTCATCGGCGTCCTGATCCAGCTTGCCCCGGTATCGTTTCCCCAATAACTGGGTATAGCTTGCGACCATGCGAAGCGGTTCTTGCAGGTCGTGGGACGCCACGTAGGCAAACTGCTGGAGTTCCGCGTTGGATTGGGCCAATTCCCGCGTCTTATTCGCCAATTCGATTTCCTGGTGTTTGCGCTGCGTAATGTCCGTTTGAATCCCGATGAAATGCGTGAGCCTTCCCTGCGGGTCCCTTACCGGCGCGATGTAGAGTTCGTTCCAAAACAGGCTGCCGTCCTTGCGATAATTGCGGAGCTCCGCTTTGGCCTCGGTGCCCTGCCGGATCGCCTGGCGAATGGCGTCGAGGCCGGGTTGCTGATGGTCCGTTCCCTGGAGGAACCGGCAATTTTGACCGAGCACTTCCTCCGTGGCGTAGCCCGTGATTTTTTCAAACGCGGCGTTGCAATAGACCGTGGGCATGTCCGGTTGACGGGCGTCGGCAATGAGGATGCCGTTGGTTGCCGAATTGATCGAGCGGTCGCGCAAGGCACGCTCCCCCTCGGCTTTTTTGCGTTGTTCGATTTCCCGTTCGAGTCTGCGGCTGGTGGACATGACTTGCCGGGCCAGGACCAGGCTCAGGAGAATGACCAGGAGTCCGATGACCGGTTCGCTTTGCAGGAGCCCCACGATGTTCTGATGGGAATGGGCGCTGAACAATTTGAATACGGCGTCGGCGTTTCGTTGCAGTTCCTGGTGAAGTTGATTAAGTAAGGAGAACGATTTTCCCGAAGGGAAGTGATCGGGGTTTTCGAGCAGCAAGGTTCTGGTTTTGGCAAAAAACTGTTCAAGCAGAACACGCTGTTGCTCCAGGAGTTCCCGGATCCGGGCGGTTGGGGCCGCGGGAATCGACTTCCGTTCGTCGGTGAACAGGTTCACGATCACGTCTCCTCCGTTTTGCAGGGCATCCACGGAGTGCAATAACTCTCGTTGTGTGTACTGAAAATCCGTGAGAATTCCATGGGACGACAACAGCATTTCGTTGAGGTGGCGTTGAATCATCATCCGCTGGCGGCCCGCCACGTCCAAGACCACCACGTCGAGTTCGAGCGTTTTCACCGCGTTATGCGTGAAAGCCAGGATGGCACCCAGCGCCAGCATGAAGATGACCACCATGGCGAGCAGGCGTTGCCCGATGGTCAATGGAAACAGAATCCCCGGTCCGGACGATGCATTCATCATTCACGGCCCTCCTACGGCCCTTGGTGGTAGAGGAACGGCTGGCTGTGAGAAATTGTCACGTGCGTAGACGCTGATGGCGAAGGTGATGACGCCGTTTGTCCCATTACCCTATTATGGGTGGAGTCACTGTCCGATACAACCAAGTCGCCAGGTCGTAAACGGAGGGATTGAAAAACGTGTTACGATCGCAATAAGATACTGGCCGGTTATGCAGATACTCGACGTTGACAATCCCGGACTGCCGGACCTCCAATTCGTGCTCATGGTGGCGGCCCTGTGTACGGCGGACATCCCGAGCTTGAACGTGCCGGAAGACGTTCGACGCACGGTCTTCGACCGCTGTTGGGCCTTGCTGCACGACGTGCCTCCGCCAACGGACCCATCGCAACGCGTGTTGGACCTGCGCGCGGGAGACGAGGTAGCCCTTGACGCGCTTGTCGAAGTCATTCGCGATACCCTGCATGCGCACGGGTACTCCCGCATGACTTGGGAGCATGGGCCCAGTGAGCCCACCCAATCCACCAGCCCGGATGCCCAACCCCTGATCAACCGCTTGCAGTATTGGGAACCTGTTCAGCCGCCGCCGGTTGACGGGCCATCAGAAACAGACCGGAACTGATTCAGGGCAATTCCTCATCGCACTTCTTGCAGGCCAGTATTGCTCCCAACATCCGTGCTCTTCCCTGTGGCGTCACGACCCAGGGCCGTTCGCTCCAAGGGGGATCATGCCGGACGTGTTGCCCGTGCCCGCATTCAAGATCGGCGACCCAGTCGCCGTGTTCGTCCTGGTGGAAACCGATGATGCGTTGTTTCATGGCGTTGTTCTCCCTCTCCCTTGACGGGAGAGAGCTCGGGTGAGGGTGAAATGGTCAACGAATGCGCCTCCCTGCGGTTGGCGACTCTTCACGTCCAACCAGTCGCGTAGCCGGTCTCCCAGGATGTTGATGGCGAGGACCACGGCCATCAGGGCTGCGCCCGGGGCGACGACCATATGCGGGGCGACCAGCATGTACCGTGTGCCGTCACGGATCATGCTGCCCCAGGACGCGGCCGGCGGTTGCACGCCCAATCCCAGAAACGACAGTCCCGCTTCACCAATGACCACGCTCGCCAACCCGAAACTGGCTTCGACAATCAGGGGAGCCCCGATGAGCGGGAGCAGGTGGCGGGCAATGATGTGCGGCTGGGTGGCCCCGATCGCCACGGCGGCGTGGACGTGGTCGCGTTCTTTCATGGAGAGGACTTGCGCCCGGGCCAGTCGGGCATAGCCCACCCAACTCACGACCGACAAGGCGATGACCACGTTGTCGAGGCCCGGCCCCATTACGCCGGCCAAGGCAATGGCCAGCAGGATTCCGGGGAAGGCGAGAAAGACGTCCATGACGCGAACGAGAATCAGGTCGAGCCACCCTCCCACATAGGCGCCAACGGTGCCGAGCAGGCTCCCGATGACCAGTGAAACGCCGACCACGGCAACGGCCACGAGAAACGACGTTCTGGCACCCGTCAGCAGTCGATCCAAAACCGGACGTCCCAGGTCGTCGTAGCCCAACCATTCGTCCGGGCTTCCGGATACGAGGATCTGTGGCAGGTCGATGGTATTCGGGGACAAGGGTAAAACCGGGGCCAGGAGTGCGACAAGGGCCCAGAACAGGATGACGCCGAGAGATATTCGGATGCGCATCATGGTTGGACTCCGGTCCGGACGCGTGGATCGATCCAGGTATAGACCAGGTCCGTGAACACGTTCAGCGCCACGTAGGACGTGCTGATACAGAGCACGGTGGCCTGCACCACGGGATAGTCGCGGCGGTGAATGGCTTCGACAACCAGGGAGCCGATACCCGGCCAGGAAAACACGGTCTCCGTAATGACGGCCCCGCTGAGTAACGCCCCGAGTTGCAACCCCGCCAACGTGATCACGGGAAGCAGCGCGTTCCGCAAGCCGTGTCGAAGAATAACGGTCCGCTGGGCAAGGCCTTTTCCGCGCGCGGTGCGCATGAAGTCTTCATTCATGACTTCCAGCATGGCGCTACGAATCATGCGCGAGAGAATGGCCGCCAGTGCCGTACCCAAAGTCAGGGCCGGCAGGACCAGTGAGGTGACCCCCTCCCGTCCGCTCACGGGAAACCAGCCTAACCATAATGCTCCGACCAGAATCAGCATGGGCCCCATCCAGAAATTGGGAATGGAGATGCCGAACAGGGCAACCCCGGTAGCCCCGACGTCCCACGCGGTCCCTTTTTTCACGGCGGCCAGAATTCCGAGAGGCACGGCCATGAGCAGGGCCACCACAAGCGCCGCCACCCCGAGTTCAACGGTGGCCGGCAGTCGTTCGAGCAGCAGGTCGCGGATTGGGCGTTTCGAGTAGAAGGACACTCCCAAGTCGAATTGAGACAAGTTTGCCATGTAGCGGACGAACTGCACGTGGACCGGCTGGTTGAGCCCAAGGGCTTGTTGTAAGGCGGCTCTGTCCGCGGGGCGTGCCGATTCGCCCAGCATCACTTCCACGGGGTCGCCGGGAACCAGGTGGAGCAAAAAGAAAACAAGACAGACGACACCGAACACCACGGCGAGCGCCGTCAGGAACCGTGATATGAGAAACCGGATGAACACGATCGGTTACCACGCGTCAGGGGGTGAACGGCGCACCTGTAGCAGGCCGTCGTAGTTGCCGTCACGGGCCATGGTAAAGCCTTCGATCTCCCGGCGCGCGATGAAAATATGGTCTTCGTACCACAAAGGGACGTACGGCAGCACATCGGCAAGGTGATGCTGGAGTTGTACGTACCATCGTTGTTTGGTTTCAAGGTCGGGCGCTGCCTGCGCGTGGTCGATGAACTCATCGGCCAGTGTGCTGCGGAACCGGCCTCGATTCGCCCCGTGCGGCGGGATCGACCGGCTGTGGAACACGTAATCGAATATATCGGGGGTATGGATGCCCACCCAGGCCAAGCTGTACATCTGGAATCTGCCGGCTTTGATGTCTCCATAAAACGTGCCCCAGTCGTAACTGCGCAGGTCCACGTCAATCCCGACGTCTTGCAATTGCCGTTGAAGGATAGTGGCGAGTCTGATCCGAAAAGGATCACTTGATGTCTTATAGACGATTTTGGCCGGATGCTTGCGGGAGTATCCGGCTTGGCGCAACAGGGCCTGTGCCCTTTCCGGTTCATAGGTGACCGGATCAAGGTCTTGTGCGCCGGCCCAATGTTCGGGCGGCAGTAACGACTGGGCCGGCCTGGCCGCGCCGTCCAGGACGTATTCGATGATCTCTTGGCGATTGATGGCATGGGCAATAGCCCGTCGTACGAATGCCTGGCGGGTTACGGCGTCTTCGAAGCTGAATCCGAGGTATGAAACATTCGTGCCGGCCTTTCGTTGGACGATCAGTGTCCGGTCACGTTCCAGGTAGTCGACGAGTTCCGGCGGGAGATCATTTTGGAGCATGTCGATTTCCCCGGCCATCAATTTCAATGCCCGAACCGTAGGGTCCGGGACCGTGATGAATTCAACGCGTTGTTGATCCCGGACCCTGAGAAGGTGGAGTTGCGTCTCATCCGGTCGTGCCTGAAAGGAAAACGGTCCGCTTCCGATCGGGTGCTCGTGGAGCGGATGGTTCGCAGCGATCAGGTGCGCCGGCACGATGCCGATGACCAGGTATCCCGGAAAGAGTGGTTCCGGACGGTTCAGAAAAAAGTCGACAATCGTTTCGTTGCCAATGGTGATGCGGTCGATGACGGTCAACGAGGCGCGGTGCGGGGAGGCGTTATCCGCATTGAGGATAAAGTCATACGTGGCCTTGACGTCGTTGGCGGTCAGCAAGGTGCCGTCATGGAACGGATGCTCGTTCGTTTTGAGATGGAAGCGATAATGGGTGGGAGACAGTTGTTCCCAATCGGCCAAGGCAGGTACGGGTTCAAAGGTGTCGTTGAAATCCACCAACCGGTCATAGAGCAGGCGGTTGATGCGAGCCGACGTCGCATCCGTGGCAAAGCGCGGATCGAGGTTCGCGGGCGCGCCGGCCAGACCGAAACGGAACGCGTCGGGAGCAGGGTCGGTACAAGCCGAACCGAGGACAATGAGTGCAAGCGCACACAGTCGTTTCAGGTCGAACATTGTTTCCCCTCACCCCGGCCCTCTCCCTCAAGGGGAGAGGGAGAAAATAGTAGCGTAACCTGACGGCTAACAGAATACCCTTAAGTGTAAATTTTATTCAATCCTAAAGGTGAAGTGCCGTGCGTGGGCGAGCCCATAGTCTGTCTTGTGCGTTTTGTGCTACATTGAATGATCGATATGAAAATTTTGTGAATAGAATAAAAGCGTTAACACAAATGAAACATCAAGGCCACACAATCACTCGGATTCATTCCATTCTTCCCGGGGTAAGGGATTCACAAAAGACGGGGGAATATGCCGCTGAAAGCCTTAATCGTTGATGATGAACGGGCGATCGTCGATCTCGTTCGCCACCACTTGGAAAAAGAAGGACTGTCCTGTATCGAGGCGTCTGAGGGAGAAACGGCACTGCAACTCGCCCGGACCGAACGCCCGGACCTGATCGTGCTGGATCTCATGCTGCCCGGGATCGACGGGTTGGAAATTTGCCGGTTACTTCGTCGTGATCCGGCTCTCACCAAAATAGCCATTATCATGTTGACGGCCAAAGCGGAAGAAGTCGATCGCGTGGTGGGCCTGGAGATGGGGGCGGACGATTACCTTGTCAAGCCATTTTCTCCCAGAGAGTTGGTGGCCCGGATCAAGGCGGTTTTGCGGCGGGGGCGCGACCCGAAAACGGGCGGCGTCCGGCGGGTCGGGACGCTGGAAATTGACGAATACAAACACCAGGTTCGGGTTGCAGGCAGTCTGATCGACCTCACGGTCAAGGAGTTCGACTTGCTTGGTGCGCTGATCCAAGCCAACGGCCGGGTGTTGAACCGGGAGCAAATATTGGAAATGGTCTGGGGATATGCCAATGCCGTGGAGATCGAATCACGGACGGTGGACGTGCACATCAGGCGTCTTCGTGAAAAACTCAAAGATGAAAGTCACCGGATCGTGACGGTCAAAGGCGTGGGCTACCGATTCGAGGAAGAAGGGTAGACCTGTCCTGAGCGTCGCGTCAGCGGAGTCGAAGGATGAGGAGACACCGACGTTGAAGGGCCGGTTGATTTCCCGTTTGGGTTTGTTCTTCAGTTTCATGACGTTGGTCGGCATGGGGGCCATGTGGCTGTTGACTTCTTTCGGGTTCACCGGCGGAACCCTCTGGGTCGGGGGTCTGGTGGTAGCCGTGTTGGGGTTTCCTTTTGGCGTGTGGTTGGGCCGGCGGCTTTTGCAACCGGTCCATGAAATCGACATCCGGGCGGAGCGGCTGTTGCAGGGATGGCGCGAGCAGGACAAGCCAATCGACGAAGATGAATTGAGCGGCTTGAGAAAGGCGTTGGATTACATCACGGCTTACCCCCGGACACGGGTTGAAGTCCTGGAGTCCGAACGGGCCAAAGGCACGGCTATTCTCGACAATATGATCGAGGGCGTGATCGCCCTGGATGGGCAAGGGTACGTGATGCTCATGAATCCCGCGGCGCGCAGGATTCTCGACGTTGCTCAGGATCAGGGAGAACGGCGCACCCTCTTGGAGGTCGTCAGGGACAAGGGATTGGCCGATTGGGTGGAGATGTGTCAGGCCCTCGACACTGCGGAGCCGTGCAAGCGGGAAATCGAAAGTCATTTGCCGTCCCTGAGAATCATCGAGGTGAATGCCATGCCCATGCCTTTATCGTCGGAGCGCCGGGGCTTTTTACTCGTCTTGCACGACATCACCGAACTCCGGCGGTTGGAAAAAGTCCGCGCGGAATTCGTGGCCAACGTGTCCCATGAGCTGCGTACGCCGTTGACGGCCATCAAGGGCTACCTGGAGACCGTCCTCGATGAAACCAAATTGGAATCGGATACGCACCGGCGATTTCTGGAGGTGGCGAACAGCCATGCGGAACGCATGGGGCGCTTGATCGACGACCTGCTGAACCTGTCCGATATTGAGACGGGCAAAGTGGTCCTGGACCCAACTCCCATCAGTCTCGGGGCCTTTGTGCAGGACGTCTCGGCGATGTTCGAGAAAGATGCCGCGAAGAAAGACGTGAAGCTTGTCAACCGGATTCCACCCGATTTATGTGTGCAGGCCGACCGGGACCGGCTCTCTCAGATTCTGGTGAACCTGGTCGATAATGCGGTGAAGTATACGCCGAAAGGGGGAACGGTCAGTTTGCTCGCGGCGAAAATGGACATCCGTCAAATTCGTATCACGGTCCGGGATACGGGGCAGGGTATTCCGCCAAACGATCTGTCTCGCATTACGGAACGGTTTTACAGAGTCGATAAAGCACGTGCCCGCGTGGAAGGTGGTACCGGCCTCGGTCTCGCCATCGTGAAACATTTGGTGCAATTGCACGGCGGCACGCTTCACATCGAGAGTGAATACGGCAAGGGCACGACGATCGAAGTTCTGCTTCCGGCCTCGCAACTCCAACCCGCCGGCTAGCTGGTCGGGTTACGCCACCTCGATCTACGGTCTCCTCTCCTTCTGTCATCCTCGACATTATTAATCGAGGATCCAGGGTCTTTGCTTTTTCCTCCGTTCGCAAAAATCAGAGACGCTGGATTCCCGCGTGCGCGGGAATGACAGACTAGGGGAAGGTTCTCTCCCATGGAGAGAGGGTCGAGAAAATTAACGGACGTGTAACCCTTCTCATATGTGACTGCAATACGCTCCCCGTATAGTGCAGACGTCCATTCCGTGCGAACACGGCCGTTTCGTTTGGCAGACCGGCAGGGCCGAAGCAGGAGGGCATCCGGGTAGCCCCTGCTTAACAATTCCGTAACCTACTTTTTACGCCCGGGAAACATTCAACCGTTAGAGTAGGCAACTGCCAGGGAACGGTACCGCAAATACATTCTTCAGAAGGAGGGTTGCAGCATGATGAGACGTTTCGTCTTGGCACACGACACAAGTCGTTTTTTCAGTAAGAGGATTGTATCCGTGAGTTTCCTTTTCCTGGCAATCGGTATTGGCAGTGCAATCCAGAGTTGGGCCGCCTCCGCCTCCATGGTGGATCCGGCCTGGAAAGACTACACGCAGGTAAGCGGTGTCTCCGGGAACCTGAACAGCATTGGGTCCGACACTCTCAACAATCTCATGACTTTGTGGGCCGAGGGATTCAGAAAAGAATATCCCAACGTGAAAATTCAAATCGAAGGGAAAGGCTCCAGCACGGCTCCGCCGGCGTTGATTGAAGGGACGGCTCAACTCGGTCCGATGTCCCGCCAAATGAAAGCCAAAGAGATGGACAAGTTCGAGGCGAAATTCGGGTATAAAGCCACGAGTTTCCCCGTAGCCGTTGATGCGCTGGCCGTGTACGTCAATAAAGATAATCCCGTGAAATGTCTGAGCATGGAAGAAGTGGATGCCGCCTTTTCAAAGACCCGGAGGCGCGGGCATTCCGTGAATATCGACACCTGGGGGAAGGCAGGGCTTGATGGGAACTGGAAAGACACCAGGGTCAGCCTGTACGGTCGAAATTCAGCTTCGGGGACCTACGGGTTTTTCAAGAAAAAAGTGTTGAAGAAAGGCGATTATAAGGATGAGGTCAAGGAGCAACCCGGCTCGGCTTCCGTGGTGCAGGGCGTGACGGAGGATCGCGGCGGTCTCGGGTACAGTGGCATCGGGTACCGGACTTCGGGCGTCCGGGCGATTCCGTTGTCGGCCAAGAGCGGCGACGGGTGCTATGACCCGACGTTTACCAAGGTCTCCGCCGGCAAGTATCCGTTGGCGCGGTTTCTCTACCTGTACGTGAATAAAGCTCCGGGCAAGCCGTTGCCGCCCCTGGTCGGGGAATTCCTGACATACGTGTACAGCAAAGCCGGGCAGCATATCGTCATCAAGGACGGCTATTTCCCATTGCCGCAAACCCTGATCGCCAAGAAGTTGGGTGAAATGTAAGAGCCCGCCGTCTTGACTTGCAAATCAAAGCGTACGACTATGACGAACCATAGAGCAGCAAAGCCATGTCCCGCATCGCCTCGGCTTTGGGATATGGCTTTGTTGTTTACCCGTCCATGACTTTCTCGTGAAACAGGTTGATCCCACGGCGAATCCGGTGACGATGGCTTCCCCTCCGGCCCCGTCGTTCCTTGCGAGGTTGAGTTCCCGAACCGTGCGGCGTTGGTTGGATCATGGCGCAAGGGCAGTCATCACCCTGGGCGGATGGGCCACCATTGTCAGCATCTTTGGCATTTTCGCCTATCTGTTTATCGAAGTCGCCCCATTATTCTATACCGCTTCATGGAGCGAAGAGACGGCCGTCCACGTCGACACGTCGGATGAGGTCCCGCAGGGTCCGCCACACGTCAGTGTGGGAATCAATGAATACATGGAAGTGGGATACGTGCTTCGCAATGGAGACATTGCGTTCTATACGTTTCCTGCCGGGAATCCGATACGCCTTGAGTCCGTGCCGGTTTTCGAGAAAGGGGCAATTACCGCGCTGGCCCGCTCTCCCGGGAAACAACACGTCTATGGGCTTGGCACAAACATCGGCCGGGTCATTCCTTTCTACGTCACGTTCCGAGTGACGTTCGAAGACGACGTCAGACGCACCGAACCGGTGGTGACGGTGGGCGAGCCGGTTGAGGCGGCCCCGGCCGGTTCCTCCATTGCGCGACTTGCCTACCGGGAGACAGACAGTGGACCCATCGCCGCCGTCTTGACCGGGTCGGGACGCTTGTTCCTCACCAAGATGCAGGAATCGGAGGCGGAGGGGCTGTTTGCGCTGGAAACGGAATCGGAACTCCTTCAGGCCGAGATCATTGATGAGGGCGTGGTGGGGCTGTCCGTGCTGCTCCTGGACGACTTGGGGGAAACCCTGTTGGGCGGTACGAAGGACGGCAGGTTGCTGTATTGGGACATTCGGGACATCCAAAGCCCGAGGCTGATGGGGATGTATTCCGCCGGCACGTCCATCACCGCCCTTTCCTATCTCATCGGGGACCGGTCCATCGTGGTCGGTACGGAAAAAGGGACGGTCTCCGTCTGGATGTCCGTGATCGATCCTGACGTGGGAGGTGATCCGCGTCTTGAAAAGATTCGGGACCTGGCTTCGCATAACGGGGCTGTGAGCGTCATTTCCCCTTCGCTACGGGACAAAGGATTTCTCACGGCGGACGTCTCCGGCGGCGTAGCCCTGCACCATTCGACCTCCGATCAGACGCTCATCCACATCCCAGGAAACGGTGCCGCCGTCCTGGCTGCGATGTTTGCACCGAAGGCGGACGGCGCCCTGGTGCTCGATGATTCAGGACGGCTGATTACCTATCACATTGAGAACGAGCATCCCGAATCCACGTTCTCGTCCTTGTTCTTGCCCGTGTTGTATGAAGGTTACGAAGAGTCTCTCCATATTTGGCAATCGACCGGTGGGTCTGACGCATTCGAGCCGAAATTCGGCTTATGGCCGATCATGTTCGGCACGTTGAAAGGGACGATCTACGCCATGTTGCTGGCGACGCCCCTCGCCGTGCTGGGGGCGATCTATACCGCGATGTTCATGCGTCCCAATATTCGCGCCGTGGTCAAACCCGTCGTGGAGATTATGGCGGCTTTCCCCACGGTCGTCCTGGGATTCCTGGCCGGGTTGTGGTTCGCGCCGTTGTTGGAAAAGATCTTTCCTGCGGTGGTGGCCATGTTTCTCCTGATTCCGCTGGCGGTCGCCGTCGTCTGCGTCGGTTGGCAATTTCTTCCTTCGCGCTTCAAGGGGACCTCCGGCAACGTGACGGAATTGGCGGTGTTCCTGCTGGTCCTCGCCGGGACGGTGTGGTGCTGTCTCCAGTTGAATCAACAGATCGAATCCTGGCTTTTCGATTCAAACTACAAGGGCTGGTTACAGTCCTCGTTCGGGTTGGCGTACGACCAGCGAAACGCGTTGGTCATTGCCTTTGCCATGGGTATGGCCGTCATCCCCACGATTTTCAGCATCAGCGAGGATTCGCTGAGCAACGTACCGCCGCACCTGATCGCCGGATCATTGGCCCTCGGGGCCACCCCGTGGCAGACTTTGACGAAACTGGTCATCATCTCGGCGAGCCCCGGAGTGTTTTCCGCGCTCATGATCGGGTTGGGGCGGGTCGTGGGAGAAACCATGATCGTGCTGATGGCGACGGGTAACACTCCGGTGATGGATATGAACCTTTTCAATGGATTCCGAACCTTGTCGGCGAACATTGCCGTGGAAATGCCCGAGGCCCCGCATGGCGGCACGCTGTACCGGCTCCTGTTCCTGGCCGGCCTGCTGCTGTTCGTGTTTACATCCATTGTCAACACGCTCGCGGAAATTGTCCGGCAGCGGCTTCGAGCTCGATACAGCCAGTTTTAAAGTGACATCATGCGTGCCAGGATTAAAAAATTTCTCAGTTCCGGAACGCTGTTCGTGTGGTTTTGCGGTACGGCGGTGGCCGCCTCGCTGCTCATGGTCGGCGGCGTTCTTCTCCTGATCATGATCAATGGTCTTGGGTTTTTCTGGCCTCATGCCCTTGTGGAAATGACGCTCACGGACGGCACGCGCGTGCTTGGAGAATTGAAAGGCGAAGAGGTTATCCCGTATTCACAGACGCCGGAATTTCCCGAAGGGAAAACGCGGGTGAGGCTGAAAGTCGGGAACCGTGACCTCTATGGCTTGGACTTCCGGTGGGTGGACACCGACCGGGTCGCACAGGCTGGTTCCCCGAACGACGTGGCCGCGTTTGAACGGAGAGAATGGGGCAATTTTTACGGCCGGATTCGTGAAGTCTCGCGCGGTGAAGACGTCGTTGCCACGGGCAATCAGGACGGATGGAAGGCGTTACAGCCGCTGATCGAGCATGCCAATGACCTGCATGAGGAGATCGAACACCTGCAACGAGACGTCATCGGCGACATTAATTTTGACATCGAAGGAACCCGTTTGAGAATCCGGGAGTTGGCATTACGTGGGCAAGGCGATGCCCGGGAAGTGGCTGAACTCCAAGCCGTCACCAGACAGTTGGAAACCCAATACCGGAGACACGTTGAGACTCTTCGGGCCTTGAGCCGTCAACTCAACGAGTATTCCGTGCTGCTCGTCGAAACCAACGGTCAGGAGAAACGCCTTCCGGTCGGTCAGATTGTGAAAGCCCTTCGTCCCAATGACATGAGCTTCTTCGAAAAAATCTTCAGATATTTCATGAATTTCTGGTCCGTGCTGAGTGAGGAACCACGGGAAGCCAATACGGAAGGGGGCATTTTCCCGGCGATTTTCGGCACCGTCATGATGGTGTTGATCATGAGCGTGGCCGTGGTGCCGTTCGGCGTCTTGGCCGCGTTCTATTTGCGGGAGTACGCGCGGCAAGGACTGATCGTTCGGGTGATCCGCATTGCCGTGAATAACCTGGCCGGCGTGCCGTCGATTGTGTTCGGCGTGTTCGGGTTGGGGTTCTTTGTCTACGCGGTCGGCGGGACCATTGATACCCTGTTCTATCCCGAAGCCCTGCCGACGCCGACGTATGGTACGGGTGGCATTCTGTGGGCGTCATTCACCTTGGCTCTCTTGACGGTTCCGGTGGTGATCGTGTCCACGGAAGAAGGGCTTTCCGCCGTCCCGCGCGAATACCGTGAAGGGTCCCTGGCGTTGGGTGCGACCAAGCTTGAAAGCATGTTGCGTGTGATTCTACCCTGTGCCTTGCCGGGGATTTTGACGGGGTTGATCCTGGCCGTGGCCCGTGCCACGGGCGAAGTGGCTCCCTTGATGTTGACCGGAGTGGTCAAATTGGCGCCGGCGCTTCCCTTGGATCACCATTTCCCGTTTCTGCACTTTGAACGGAAATTCATGCATTTGGGCTTTCACATCTTCGACGTGGGCTTTCAGTCTCCCAACGTGGAAGCGGCGAAACCGATGGTGTACGTTACCACCCTGATCCTGGTGATGGTGGTTATTGCGTTGAATCTCAGCGCCGTGGCGCTCCGCAATTACATGCAGAAAAAATTCAAGGCGTCGGCGGTATGAAGCCCGGCAGGGTTCACGATGATGAGTTCACGGATTGACACGTTGACGCAACCCCATCACACTGTTGGCCGACATATGCAGATGGCGGACATAACCATGGCCTCTTCGGAACGTTCTCAAGACAAGACACTCAAAATCACGGTCGAGAATACCGACTTCTTTTACGGGGAGAAGCAGGCGCTGTTCAAAGTCGCCCTGACCGTCCCGACGCACCAGGTCACGGCCTTTATCGGCCCGTCCGGTTGTGGAAAATCGACGTTGTTGCGGTGTTTCAACCGGTTGAACGATCTGGTTGAAGGGGCCAGGGTCATCGGCAGGATTTGTCTTGACGGCAAGGATATTTACGATCCGTCAGTGGACGTCACCGACCTGCGGACCCGGGTCGGCATGGTTTTCCAGAAGGTCAACCCGTTTCCCAAGTCGATTTATCAAAACGTGGTCTATGGACCGCAACTCCAGGGTGTACGGCGTCGTTCAGTGCTCGACGGCATTGCGGAAAAGAGTTTGCAGGGCGCAGGCCTCTGGGAAGAAGTCAAGGATCGCTTGCATCACAGCGCGCTCGGTCTGTCAGGCGGACAGCAACAACGCTTGTGCATTGCGCGTGCGTTGGCCGTCAACCCCGAAGTTCTGCTGATGGATGAGCCCTGTTCGGCGCTTGATCCCATCTCGACCGCCAAGATCGAAGAGCTGTTGCATTCCCTGAAAGAGCAACTTACCGTGGTGATTGTCACGCATAACATGCAACAGGCCGCGCGCATCTCCGACCTGACGGGGTTTTTTCTCATGGGGGAATTGATTGAATTCGCCGAGACCAAAACCATCTTTGCCAATCCATCGGACAGCCGGACCGAAGATTACGTGACCGGAAGGTTTGGATGATGTGCCCCGTTGTTAAGAGGAAATGAGAAGAAATGGAACGTCACTTCGAAGAAGAATTCGACAAGATCAAGAGCAAGATTCTCATGATGGGCTCCCTGGTCGAAGATCAGATCAGGAACGCCTTGACCGCGTTGATCAAACGCGATGAAGCCCTGGCGCGGCAGGTTATCGAGAACGATCACCAGGTGAATACGTTCGACGTGGAAATCGACGAAATGTCTCTCGATGCGTTGGTCCGGTATCAGCCGGTCGCCAAGGATTTACGCTTTGTGACCACTGCCATGAAGATTTCCACTGAATTGGAGCGGATGAGCGACTTGGCGGAAAACATCTGCGAGCGGGCGATCGAACTCAACGAAGAGCCCCAGTTGAAGCCCTATATCGACATTCCTCACATGGCGGAGCGCGCCCGCATCATGGTCAAAGAATCGTTGGACTCCTTTGTCAAAATGGATTCGGCGCTGGCCAGGAAAGTCATTCAGGATGATGATTTCGTTGATAATCTGACGGAACAACTGTTCCGGGAACTCCTGTCCTTCATGATGGAAAATCCCAAGACGATCAGCCGGGCCATCCGGCTCTCCTTTATTGCAAAATACATCGAGCGGCTTGCCGACCACGCGACCAACGTCGCGGAACTCGTGGTGTACCTGGTCGAGGGAAAAATCATCCGCCACACCGTCCCTCCGAAAGAGGGTTGACCGCACCGAATCCGCCCGATAAGCCAGCTCTGTTTGGCAGAGAAAGAAGAAGATTACCGTGTGAGCGGAATGCTCAAGAGGGGCGAGGCGTCCGGCAGCAGACGGGTGATCCGGCTTGATGCGGACGCGGATTCGAGAAATTCGCCAACCGTGATCGTTCCGTTCTTGTTTCCGTCCGCATTGCCTGACAGGCCGGCCAGGATGTTAGCCGGGCTCCCTATTTCTTGTCCGGGTTGTCTGCGTAGTTGAATGACGGGGGTTGCGTCCTGCTTGGCCAGGCCGCTGCTCCAACGCACTGGAGAGGATGTATCGGCAGACGTCCCTTGTCCGGCCTGCTTGACAAGCGGTGTATCGAGGATCAACAGGGTCAGCCGGTTGTGAAGCTTTCCCAAGAGGCGCTGCAGCGTTCGAAGAGAAATCAACCGGTTGCTCGATGCTTCGGGTGCCCCTTCATAGGGGACCAAATAGACCTCGCCGTTTCCCTGGTCTTGAACGGCCTGACCGGAAAAATAGACGACCAGCACGGATTCCTTCCCGATTCTCTGACGGACCCACCTGAGCAGTGTTTTGGCGATGTCTCCTTTTTCGGCATTGTTCCCTTGGAGGACGCGGATATTCTGATTCGAGAACAATCCGGTGCGTTGCAAGGTTTCCCGCAAGGTCATCAGGAGACCTTCGGGTGTACGATACGCTTCGGGCCAGGCATCCTGATAGGTGTCCATGCCGACGAGCATGGCCACGTACGCATTCTTGTCACGAGTCTTTTCCTGCATCTTGGACCGGCTGGATTGCGCGCCTGACCCACTGGTGCTGGGTTGGAGAGGCGCGACAATGCGGTGCGATCCGATGGGGGTGCCATCCTCGAGTTGGAGCGTGACCACCAACTCCGCTTTTTGTGCGGTCATGTCGACCGGCATGCGGCCACGAATTTCCGTCGTTCTGGTTTCTCCGGGCTGGAACGTGCCCAAGGAGATGGGAAGGGACGTCATTTGAGAAAAGGCCTCGACCAGCGTCCTATGCCCCGACACATTGGCATTGGCTGTGTTGATGGCAGTGCTCCCGAGATTGGTGGCTTCGACCATCAGCACAATGGTTTCCCCGCCTTCGAGAATCAAATTGTCGTTGCCGTCTTTCAGCATCGTGCGAAAGGTAAAGAACGGCCGGTTGCTCGATGCAGAAGAAGACGGTGCCGAAAATCGGGGGGCTGCCTGGGTGAACGCCGGTTGGCGCTCCGGGGCCGTGAGGGGCTGCGTGCCTCCATTGTTGAGCACTTGCGGAACCACTGCCACGAGTTGTTCGGCGAGTTCTGCCGCCACGCCGTTGATTTTGGCGTCATATTGTCCGGTCGTGCAGGAAATGGATTGTCCGGTGAGTGCCGGTGCCCAGACCCTGACTTGGCCGTCGACGTTCAGAGGAAGCTGCCCTAATTGAGCGCCGTCTTTATCGAGAAACACCGCTTGCAGTTTGAAATTAAGGCGGGCCAGATAATTGTCTTCATCCGCCATACGGTCGGCTTCCTGAAACAATTGGTTGACCATGCTGACCTGGATAATGAGATCGCTCGGTTTGGTCACACGGACGGCTTCTCCGGTTCCCGAATAGGCGGTGACGGACTGAAAGGTTTCCTGTCCCAGGGTGAGAAAATTCTGGACGATTGCCTCTCCCGTGTTCAGTGTATACGGCAGGTCGCACGCTTGAATTTCGAGCGTCGCTTCCGTAACGCTCGGATCAAACGCATAGGCCACCGAAATGGGAATAGTCGGCTCTTTGGGTTTTTCTTCTTCAAACCCCAGGCTGGGCAGGCTGATGTCCGGAAAGTCCAGATCCGGCATACTCACGTCCGGGAGATATGAGCAGGCTGAAAACTGGAGGATGGAAATGGACAGCAGGAGCCTCGGAAGGGTACACGCTGTGAGACGCATGGCGAGTAACCTACCCGATGCTTTCAACGGATTGCAACCTCTCGTTTCGCTTCGCGAGAGACATGGCTTGACCGGTCTTGGCCTCACCGGAGAGAATGAATGTACGCCTCATGTCGTCGGGCCGCATCCTGGGTCGCGCGGCCTCTCATGACGCTTGGAGAGGTTGCCGGAAGAAGTACGAAACGTGGCACGGTTATGAGAGAAGCACAAGATGGTGCCATGATGATACTCAACAGGAACCTGTTCTCTGGTCTTCTCCCCACCATCCTGGGAATCGTGAGCCTCGTCTTCGGGGGATGCGGCGGTGGATGGCCCCAGTCCCGCCTCGATACGTTTCTCGGCCAGCAGCCGGAGAACGGGCGTCTCGCAGTTGCTGAATGGCCGAAGGGTCCGATACACGCCGGTCTCTGGGTGATCAACGACACCGGTGCTCCGGGTTCGGCCCCCAAACTCTCTGAAACCGCGTTCGCCGACCTGACCGGGCATGTGCGGCAGCAGTTGCTGCATGCCGTTCCCATCGAGGTACGCGTTGTCCACTCATCGGATCTTGGCGTCTCGCCTCCGTCTTTTGCTACGGTTCTTCACTGGGGGCAAGACCAACACGTCGATGGCGTGGTGCTGGCCATTCTCTCGAGTACCGAAATCGAAGTGCCGGAACGGTTCCCCTGGCGGGGCTCTACGCTGGGGGCCATCGCGCGGGGGTTGCAGTTCGGGTATCGTGCGGAAAACCTGGCCCTGGCCGAATTGGCGTTGGTCGACGTGCCTGCCGGCCGCGTGTTGGCGCGAATCGAGGGGAACGCCTGGGCTTCCCTGGACCGGCTGGACCCGCCCATCGAGTCCAACGAGTACCCGGTGGTTCGGCGGAACCTTGAGGACCCGCCCATTTACCCTGAGAGAGAAGCAGATGCGCACGACGTCATGCGAGCGGTTGCCGCCGGCGATGCCATCAACCAGGCGGTATTGCATTTGAAAGAGGCTTGGGGCGGGTCCTGAACAGTCGCAGCGTCTAGCGATAATTGATAAATTGCAGATCGATGCCGAAGTCCTCTTGTTTCAGAAAATTGATGACGGTTTGCAGTTCGTCTTTGCTTTTGCTTTGCACGCGCACTTGATCGCCTTGAATCTGCGCCTGCGCCTTGAACTTCTTCTCCTTCAGACTCTTCGTGATGGCTTTGGCTTTGTCTTCGACGATGCCGCTCTGCACCGTGACGTGTTGCCGCACGGTCCCCCCCAGGGCTTGCTCCACCTTGCCGTAGTTCAGGGCTTTCAATGACACGCTGCGTTTCACGCACTTTCCCTTGAGGACGTCGATGACCGCCTTGAGTTTGTAATCGTCGTCCGCCACGATCTCCATGACGTGCTCTTTTTCCTTGAGCGTAATGTTGGATTGTGACCCTTTGAAATCGAAGCGTTGCCCGATTTCTTTCATGGTTTGATCAACCGCGTTTTTGACTTCCTGCATGTCGACTGTGGATGTTACGTCAAACGAGAACGTCTCCGCCATATCGTGGTCTCCTTTGTCAGCAGCATTTCCCTTCCGGGAGCCGGATGCCTGCGCCGTCGGGAATTTCCGTGGTGGTATAGGGCCGTTTCAGGACCAGGTATTGGTACCATTTCATCGCGCTCTCGGTCAGGACCACGAGCGCCAGGACCGCGACCAGCCCGACCAGCGCCGCGTTGAGCGCCATGGTGATGCGTGCCACCGGGTCCGCCGCGGTGTGTGCCCGGTCCAGAAAAATCCACCACAGGTCATGACAGCCCGTCAAGGTGATGATGCCCACGAACACCATGGGGACGGCCGTCACCCACAGGTAGCGGGCCTTGCCCATTTTGATGAACAGGGTCGTGCCGATACAAAGCGCCAGGGTCCCCAACAACTGGTTGGCAGCTCCGAACATGGGCCAGACCGTGGAGATCGTGCCCGTGGCGATCAGCCATCCCCACGCCCCGACCACAAGCGCGCTGGACAGGATGACGCCGGGCCACCAATTGATCCGGCGAAGCGGGGCATACACGTATCCGCCCATTTCCTGGATCAGGTAGCGCGCCACGCGCGTGCCCGCATCAATGGTCGTCAGGATAAACAGGGCCTCGAACAGCAACGCAAACTGATACCAATACGCCATGAGTCCCGCCATGCCCGGTAAAGCCGAAAAAATCCAGGCCATGCCCACGGCCAATGACACGGCCCCTCCGGGCCGGCCAGAGACGTCCACTTCAACGAGTTGCGAGAGCCTGTGAATGTTTTCAACGGGAAACCCCATGGCGGCCAAGGCCTCGGGCGGGAGGCGCGTGTTGATGGCAAAATAATCGCCTGGGATAAGGAGGGCCGCCGAGATTAGCGCCACGACTCCGACAAAGCTTTCCAGCAACATGGCACCATAGCCCACCATGGCCTGCGATTCGCGGGCAATCATTTTCGGCGTGGTGCCTGATGACACGAGCGAATGGAATCCCGAGATGGCGCCGCAGGCGATCGTGATGAACAGAAACGGAAACAGGGGGCCGGGGATGATCGGGCCTCCTCCGGCGATAAACCCGGTGACCTTGGGCATGTGCAGGTCGGGCGCCAGAATGATTACGCCGATTGCCAGCAGCCCGATGACCCCGAGCTTCATAAACGTCGAGAGGTAGTCTCTCGGGACCAAGAGCATCCACATCGGCAGGACCGAAGCCAGAAATCCGTATCCGGCCAGCAGCCAGACCAAGGTGGTCCGGTCGTGGGTAAACCAGATTGCCAGGTCCGACTGCACCACCATTTTCCCCAGGGCTACGGACAGGAGAAGCAGAATGATGCCTATCAGGGACATTTCTCCCACGTGCCCGGGTCGTACGCGGTGATGGTACCAGCCCATGAGAAAGGCGATCGGGATCGTCATGGCGATCGTAAACGTGCCCCAGGGATTGGCCACAAGCGCATTGACCACGGCCAGCCCCAGACCGGCCAGGGCCACGATCACGATGAACAACACGGCCACGGCCGTGGCCGTACCGGTGATCCATCCAATCTCCGCGCGTGCGATTTCCGGAAGGGAGCGGCCGTTGCGACGCAGGGACCCGACCAGGATGACGAAATCCTGGACCGCACCCGCAACCACGGCCCCGATCACGATCCAGAGAAAACCCGGCAGGAACCCGAACTGGGCCGCCAACACCGGACCCAACAGCGGCCCGGCACCGGCAATGGCTGCGAAATGGTGTCCGAAGAGCACGTATTTGTTTGCGGGATAGTAATTGGTGCCGTCTTCCAGTCTACAGGCCGGAGTGCTGCGTTCATCATTCAGTTGCATGACGCGCCGGCCTAAAAATCCTCCGTAAAATCGATAGGCGAGCACGTAGAAGCATCCGGCAGCCGTCACCAACCAGAGCCCGTTGACCTTCTCGTCGGGATTCAGCAAGCCGGTGACAAAGCCGAAAGACACGGCGCACAGGAGGGAAACGAGAATCCACGCGGTCGTCTTCAGGGTCTTCATGGTGCTTCAGAACGTTGAGCCAACGATTCGTGTGTGCCGCGTATGGTAAAAGGACGCTCGTTTCGCGGCGCTGAGCCCGTCGCTCATGCCGGCTGTGAAAACGGGGGTTTATCGAACTTTTGTCGAATGGCGTTCATGGCGTTGAAAACCATGGGTTTTGTGAGCAGTCGATGTTCAATCGCGCGTTTGCCGGGAAAATCGAGTAAGGATACTCCAATGACCATGGTGAGTAAACCTTGGCCCGGGAGGACCAGCATGGCAATCCCCGCCAGGAGAAATACCAGGCCGATCGAGTTCTTGATGATCAACCCCGCGTAGCGCAGAACCGGATGGTATCCTTCCAGCCACACGTGTTCTTCATTGTGCAAAAAGTAATCCACGGGCAGGCGGATGATGATGATGGGAATGAGCAGGATGGTCCCGAAAAACATCACGACCGAGACGATGGTGACGGCAATCAGGACCCCAGGGGGAACCAGGGCGGTCAGTTCGTCATAGACTGTCAATACGGTGTTCATCGGGCGAGTTCCGTGCGTCGCAAGGGGAAATAGCACGTTCTCAGCGATTCGACAAGCATCGCAGAACGTTCGGAAGCGGATTTGTTGTCGGAAGTCCGTTGAAGGGGCGTTGCCGAACAGGATAGGATGCTGCTCCATGTATCGAGGAGCGGAGGCTCAGCGGATGTCCGCTTACTGGTTACTCAAATCGGAACCTTCGACGTTTTCCATTGAGGATCTGGCGCGTTCGCCCAAACGGACGACGTGCTGGGAAGGCGTGAGAAATTATCAGGCTCGCAATTTTCTGCGATCCATGTCCGTCGGCGATCTGGCGTTTTTTTATCATAGCAATGCCGATCCTCCGGCGATTGTGGGCATTGTCGAGGTCGTCAAGGCCGCATATCCCGATTATTACGCATGGCAACCCGGGAACCGGTATTTTGACGACAAAAGTTCGGAACAGCATCCACGATGGGTGATGGTCGACGTCCGGTTGAACACGGTGCTGCGCACGCCGTGTTCCCTGGAAAGCCTCAGGGGAGTGAAAGGTCTGGAAAAAATGGAATTGCTTCGCAGGGGCTCCCGTCTCTCGGTTCAACCCGTCCGCAAAAGCGAATGGGAGATCATTGTGCGGTTGTCGGACGCAAAAGTGTGAACCATCTATTTGTGGGGGTTTCCGGGACTTTGTTACACTGAATCCGTAATCGGTTGAGAGGAAAAACGCCATCGAACTGATGAAAAGAATCAAGCTGGCCGGCGTCGTTGTGACCTTGATGTGTGGCATGTGGAGCCCCGGTTCCAGCTTTGGTGCAGCCGTGCCCGCCGCGGTATTGGGTCAGGAAGACGTCGCCGTGACCGTTCACATCGAGAATCGCCGGTTTATTCCTCACGTGGTAAACCTGCGCGTGGGGCAACGCGTCCGCCTGACCTTCAAGAATGAAGACGTTGAACTGCATGCGTTTGTTCCGGCGGGTCTTCTGGTTCGGACAAACGTCCAAGTCAGTGGCGACGGGGCACCGCAGTTCGGCAGGGAAGGGTTTCGCCGCGTGTTGATTCCTTCGGGCGGCCAGGCCGAATTGGTGTTCACGTCGAAGAAAGCCGGCTCATTCCCGTTTTTCTGTGATTTGCCGGGACATGTCATGAACGGGACGATCGTGGTTGACGGTTAGAAGGATAAATTGGATATGTTAACCTGAGATGTCTATTTTTGTGTCCAACTATGATTTTCAGGAGGAGAAGTGCTCATGACGTATCATATGGTTGATGGTGGTCGCCGGACCCCCACGTATGGCCGAACCCAATCGCAAGCATTGAAACGGCGTGGTCTTGGCCTTGGGGTCCTTATTTGGGCGTTGGTCGGGTTCGGGGCTGCTGATTTTTCGGGTGCTGCGGAACCTGCTCCGGCTGCGCAGGGCGAGGCGGCCGTGCAGGCGGTCCTGACCTATGCCCAGGCGGTGGCCGACCGGGACTCGACTCGGGTGGCTCAAAATGATTTTATCTGTCTGTTGAAAATGGTGGAAGCCGGAGCCTTGGAGAAAGGGCAGTTTTTGCCTGAATCGGACCCGGTCTATTCCTGGTGTTGGGACCGGCTCGTTCAAGCGCATGCGGAAGTGATCGACAGCCGGGACCGGGCGCTGGACGAGTTGTGGCCTGGCGTCGGCAAGTTGGTGAATTTTCGAGATTTCAAGCGGTTCGAAATTGCGGAAACCCAAGCACATCAGCGAGCCCCGTCCTTTTTTGTCATGCCCGAGATCGGCGACATGTCCGGGGCGCCTGGGTTCACCCTGGAGGTGATTGGTACCGGCCCGCTTCCACATGCGTCCTTTCAGGTTCCGGGCTCCGACCACATGGTGGCCGTGCCCACGACCTTGGTCCGGGCTCGCATTGCCTATCCGGATCCGATGACGTCACCGGCCGCGAACGGACCGGGTCAGCAGGATTGGGTCGTGCCGTATAAAAAACCGATCCATCCGGTCAAAGCCGTGACGGTGAAGTGGGTCGTGTTGTCGGGGCTGCAACAGCATGGGTTTCCCGTGGATACCGCAGTCCTCAATATGCCGATGACTTCTTCCATGGGGACGCCGATCCCATTCCTCGTGGACGCGGGTGGGTTTGAGCAGCGGTCCACGGAATATTGGAATGCAAATGAAGCGCAAGCGGCATTCACCGCCGGGCTGGAGCGGGCGAAAACGTTGCCGACGCGCCGGGAACGGATCTCCATGCTCAACAGGATTTTGGTTGTGAACCCCTCACACCTGGAAGGGCTGAAAGCGATTACCGCCGAATTGTATGCCGGCTTGTTGGATTTTGGCGCACGGACGCACGGCGTTGAATTAGAGAGCGGTCCGCTGTATCAGGCGTTTAACTCCCTCTATTGGACGATCCAGTCGTCAACCGACCGGATGGATATTTCCCTTGAGATGGAAATGGGCGGCAAAACCGAACCGACCCCGGCTGACTACCTGTATCGCTTGATTCCCGCGATGGAAACCTTGGTGGATTTACAACCCGGAGATTTTGAAACGCGCTTGAAACTGACGATGGCCTATCGGTGGACCAATGACCAACTGACGTCCATCATGACTCCCCAGCAATTGCTTTCGGAATTACCGACGGATCAACCAAACATGCGGGCCAGGGTGTTGATGGCCATTGCTTGGTCACGAATCAGCAAGGTCGCGTGGAATCGTTTCTTTGACGACCCGGATATTGTCCAAGGGTACAAAGAAGCGGATGAGGCCTTTGCGTTGTCCTCTGATCCCCTGATCAAATTCTCCGCAGCCTATGCCAAGGCATACAGTTTGGTTTTTCGCCCCAAGCGTGACGATGGGGCGATGTTCGAACTTTTGAAAGAAGCGCGACGCTGGTATCAGCAGATTCCGGGAGCCACGCCCCAGTCCTGGGCCTTTCTTCTGCAAAACGATACCTTGAAAGGGTTCGTGGACACGGATCCCACGTTTCAATCGTTGATGGGAGCAACTTCATGAGCGCGGGGCGGCCGGGATTCAACCGGTCGTCACGTTGATGCGGCTGGACGTGTCCGGAGCCGAACGGTCCAGCCTCGCCATCCCTGGCTCTCTCCGGACACGTTTCGCGTTCCCCTTCGTATCCACTCGGGACAGGGAGAGACCGGTGTCGAGTCCCGACCCGGATGTGAAGACCGGCCGCGCAAGGCGGCAGAGACGGTAGACATACACTGTTACGGTTTGACGGGTTCTGGCCGTGTCCATTTCAGAAGAAGACTTCCAACTCGATTTTCGCAAAAATCCACAGGTCCTCGGTGCCATGGTCGACGCCATAGGCGATGGGGTGTTTACCGTGAATGCCCAAGGCCATATTGTCGCGTGGAGTACGGGTGCGGCCCGGATTACCGGCTATTCCAGCGATGAAGTGGTTGGAAAAACCTGCCATATTCTGGAAGGGCCGAACTGTAAAGGGTTTAACAAGCTTACCGACTTTTTGGAAAACCCGACACCCTATCCATGGGGCATCTGCAATCAGGAATGTAAGGTATCGGCGAAGGATGGCCAGGAGCTCTATCTCTATGGAAACGTGTCCGTCCTCCGCGATGAACGCGGTACGGTCGTCGGTGCCGTCGGGACGTTTACGGATCTTACCTCCTTTATTTTAGCCAAAGAAAAAATCCAGGTTCTAGAAGAACAGGCCAGGTCCAGAGATTCATTTCAGCAAATGATCGGGCGTAGCGGTGTCATGCAGGAAGTCTTTCGACGCGTGCGTTTGGCCGCGCAAGGTGACGTGCCTGTCCTTCTGACCGGGGAGTCGGGAACGGGAAAGGAATTGGCGGCTCGGGCCATTCATGCTCTGAGTGGTAGAAAAGACAAGCCGTTTTTTGCCATCAATTGTTCGGCCATTCCGGAGACCTTGATCGAAAGCGAGTTGTTCGGTCACGTGAAAGGGGCCTTTACGGGGGCAATCCGTGATAAAACCGGTGTCTTCCAAGCGGCCGAAGGAGGCACCTTGTTTCTGGATGAAATCGGCGATACGAGTCCTTTGCTCCAACTCAAACTTCTTCGGGTCTTGCAAGAGAGCGAGATTCGGCGCGTCGGTGATGAAAAAAGCATGAAGGTCGACGTGCGCTTCATCACGGCGACGAACAAAAATCTCAAGCATCTGTTGACCACGGAAGCCATACGGGAAGATTTCTTTTATCGCATTCGAGTGTTTGAAATTTCTCTCCCGGCCCTCAGGGATCGGCGTGAAGATTTACCCTTGTTGGTCAGTCACTTTGTGGCCGAAGGATCAAACGTCTACCCCCGTGCCATTCATGATATTGCGCAGGATGCGATGCAGCAGATGCTGAAGTATGCATGGCCGGGAAACGTTCGTGAGTTACGAAATGCCATTGACCATGCGTTTGTGACAGCGGAAGGGGGCTGTTTGACCGCGCTCGATCTGCCTCCGGAAATTCGTACGCCCACGTTCTCTGTCCCGAAGGCGTCTATCACGGACCCTCTGACCCCGGAGCAACAGGTGGAGCGCGACCGGATACTTGATGCCCTGCAACAGACCCGTGGCAGCAAAACCAAAGCGGCCAAATTGTTGGGATACAGTCGGGTGACGCTGTGGAAAAAGCTGCAAAAACTCTCTGTTCCTGAAATATCCCCCCAAGACCGTTAACGCTAACTTATCAGGTTAACGTCATGACGTTAACGTTATCGCTCTTCTTTTGTTCCTCTCATTAAGCCAAGTCACAACATACTGAAATCGTGTGATATTTTTTTGTCCGCACGAAATTGAAGCCTGGCACAAGTCTTGCTTGACATACACATGAACCAATGAATTGTGGTGACATCCTGGAGGAGTATTGATACATTCGTCAATCAGCAGCATGTTTTGGCAGACGAATGGTTGTTTTTCAGCTTTGTATAGAAGGAAACGTTAAGAACCTCTGATGTATTGTGATGGCGGGATGCAGGGCAAGGCGTCACGGAGCGAAACCCGAGGCTTATCATCGAGATAGGCGAGGGTTGAGCGAGGATACCACGCAGCCATGCGCCCGATCGTGCATGAAATCAGAGGTTCCTGTATTCATTTAACTGCAAGGAGGTGGGTCATGTCGTATCCGATTCGCTCGATGAGTTTCATTGCGCTTGTCAGTTGTCTGTTTATTGCATTGATGGTCACTCCGGCCATGAGCGAAGGTGGCCCGGCGGATGGCTTCGGACTGCACGTCCAAGCCCCGCATATGATGGCTGACGGACAGATCGGCGGTCCGTTCCATCACTATTGCAAAGGCATTTCCGCTGAAATCATCCAATGCTTGCTCTTTCCCTCCACCGACCCCAAGGCACCTTTAATAGGGGTGGAATATTTCGTGGCCAAGGACTTGGCCCGTAAGGAAGTCCCGCTCATCAAATGGAACAGAAACTTCCACGACCATGAAGTGGAAATCGCCACCGGGCGCGTGCAAATTCTTGACATTGCCGACGAAAACAAGGTGAAGGAAATTGCCGCCGCCGCCGCGAAAACCGACGGCGTGATCTACCACCTCTGGCAGCCTGGCCTCAAGGTGCCTGATGGAACGGTGACGATTCCGAATTCGGTCGGTCACAAATTCCGAACCGAGTAGCGTCGAGCCGGTGCGGTAACGTCTGACTGCCCGCACCGGCCCTTTCCCACCGTCGTTTCTTCACGAGAAGGAGAAGTTTGATGTCGTTGATACGCAAACGAGGGGTGAGTTGCGTCTTCGCCATGTTCCTGTTGGGAGGTTCGGTGGCCTGGGGTGCCGACCCTGCGGTGCTCAAGCCGCGTGTGCCGCCTGACCGGATCGAAGAAGCCAGAACGTGGCAGAATCCGTTTCTCGAAACTCCCGAACGTCTTGAACGCGGCAAGCAACTGTTTCATGGCAAAGGGTTTTGTGTGACGTGTCATGGACGGGACGGCAAGGGGTTGGGAAACATTCCTGGCCTGCGAGGAAAGCTTCCAAGAGATTTCACGGATAAGGCGTGGCAGGCTGCGCGGACCGATGGCGAACTGTTCTGGATTTTGAAAAACGGCAGTCCGGGCACGGATATGGCCTCGTTCATTCCGCTTGTATTGACGGAAGAAGAGGCTTGGGACGTTCTCCTGTACGTGCGTGCCTTTGGCGGAACGTAACCCGTTGGCCTGCCTGATCGCAGAAGGAGGTGTCGACATGAAACAGACGTTCCGGTCTTCAGCAGACATCATGGAAACAGTGGGCTGGATTGCAATCATCGGAGCCTGCGTGGCCCTGTTGACAGCCTCGCCAATTTGGGCTGCCGATGCAGGACAGGCCGAAACCACGGTGCGGAACGTCTGCTCGACCTGCCACAAATTTCAGGGTGAGCCGGATAGCCGGTTCAAGTTGAAAGCTCCGGATCTGATGTGGGCCGGGAGCAAGTACCAGCATGCCTGGCTGGTGGGATTTCTCTCCGGGAAAGAAAAACGGTTGTATGCCAAGAGCTATCGATGGGACCGGGGGCGGGAGCCGGATGTGCACATGACTCTTCCCGAAGATCAAGCCGAGGTGGTCGCCACGTACCTGGAACAACAGTACGTGGACCCGCGCGTGCAAGTCGGCGGGTTCGACGTGTCGAGGGTCACCAAGAAAGAAGCGGAGTTCGGCTCCCTGGCTTTCAAGGAACATGCCTGCATCGGTTGCCATACCATCAAGGAGAATGGGCAACTGGTCGGAGGACCGCAAAGTGCCGACTTGGCGGAGGCTGGGAAGCGCTATAATCCTGATTGGCTCTACCGGTTTACGCTCAATCCCCAAGACTTCGCGCCTCACAGCGGGGAATTTGTCGGCGACGCCACGGATATCGGCGTCCGGGCGCTTGTCGGATATGTGATGACCTTGGGCGTTTCGGATTTCAAATACCGCGAGCCATGGACCAGCCCGGAGTTCGCGAAGGCCAGCGTGGAACGCGGAAGCGTCGTGTATAAAGAATACTGTTCACAATGTCATGGTGCCACGGGAGAAGGCGATGGCCCGGCTGCATCGGGCTTGAGTCCCCAACCCGCGGTGCATGCGAAGATGGCCTTTGACAAGCTGCCGGTGGAATACCTCTACAACGTGATCTATCACGGCGGGCGAAGCGTGGGAAAATCGCCCACCATGCCGTATTGGGGTCTGACGATCGGCCAGCAGGGGGTGGCGGACGTCATGGCATATCTGAAGGCGACGTTTAAGGGCGCGGTGGAATCCACGGCTGCCGGACCGGGAACCGGGCCGTCCGGCGTTTGCCCGCAGCCGCGCAACACCAAGCGCGCTCCCGGAACGTTCCGGAACATGACGAATCCCTTACCTGCCAATGCGGACAACATCAAAGCCGGCGAAACGCTGTTCCAACAAACGGCGCAACCCTTGGCGTGCTTCAACTGCCATGGGGCCAAAGGTGACGGACAAGGACCCATGGGAGCCGCCCTGAATCCGCCTCCACGGAACTTTACCTGTGGAGAAACCATGAAGGGGATATCCGACGGTCAGATGTTCTGGATCATCAAAAACGGCTCCAAAGGCACCGGCATGATGGCCTTTTCGAATATGCCGGACAATCAGATCTGGCAATTGATTCACTACATCAGGACGCTGGTGGAATAGGACAAAGAGATGCGCGGCGGGTTTTCATGGCCAAGGGTGTTGCGTGACGTGTCATGGACAGGCAGGCACAGGATATGGCAACATTCCAGTCTTGCGAGGAACGCTCACGAGAGATTTCACGGATAAGGCGTGGCTCGTTTTTATGTACGTTTGCGCCTTTGGCGGGACGTTATGCGTCATGAACCTATAACGGAGGAGCATCATTCATGAATGACAAAAAGTTCAAATCTATTTCTATGGTGGACGGCATGAGGAAGCATTGGCGATCAATGTCTCTCCTCATGGGAATTCTTGGCGTCTGTGCCTCGGCAATGTTGGTCATACCATCTATCGCTCGTGCCGACGCGTCGAAGAATGACATGAACGAAGCCTTTGCCCCGGTGTTGAAGTTGGAAGGAAAACACCGTAAGGAGATTAACGCGATTGCGAATATGATTGCTCCGGGGTCAAAGATGGTGCCCATTGATGCCACCAAGGCCAGTGGCGAAATGTGCATGCTGGAGACGGTGACCAAACACAATATGGTCCATTTTTCGCAAACACCCGAACAAACACATGAGGATGTCGTGTATTTCATCAATCCTGCCCAGTTTATCGAAAGCGGCATGGACGTCACGAAACTTCCTCGTCACCCCAGTGAATTGGGAAAGATGGAGCCACTCCAATGGTATTACTATGATGGGACTTATGTGGAACCTCATCAGGGTAGCCAACTGAATAAAGCATTCGTCATTATGAGCGTGGACGTGAAATAGCTCAGGCGGATCAAGACATGCCTCACCGCCCTGTATAGGCCCATGCCATTGGTGACGGTGAGTGAGGGGCTCCCGCCCGGACGGTAACAATTGACAAACAAGAGGTAGGATGCCTGGATGATCCTGATCACGGGGTCTATCCGGGCATCCCTCAAGAGACGCCCTCGATCGATTGACGAGCCATGAGACAAACTCCTGCCAAGGACTCGCTCGCCGAGTCTTCACTCTTCTCTCACCGCGCTTCACGAAATCTCTGCTCAGCAGAATAATGGTTGCGAACATCGCGGCTTCTGCCGAGGTTCTCTGACGGATCATGCGTGACCGTCTCCGCGGAATCTTTGCGTCGCGTTTGATTCCTTCTTTCCCGATGCCTCTTGCACGCCGACTGGCATGTGAACCACCCGGATGGGTTGACAAACAGGTGAAATTAGGAGTGTATTAGACTGATTAATTCAGTTGTGAGTGCGTTCTGTGGAGGCCGGGAGTCTCGTGGGATTTCATACAGCATGGTTAATCAAGAGGTGAACGTATCGATGAAGGCCCCCCGCTGTCCCCGTGGCCGCAGACGAGATCGGGTGCCGCCACTGGAGATCGTCGGGCTGAGTGTTCTTCTGGCCTTCATGGCGGCAAGTTGCACGTCCGGTCCAGTGCAATCAACAAGTCCGCTGAAGCGAGAATTCCCCAAACTGGAAGCTTCCCAGCCCTTCGTTCCTTCTGCGAAGGTCTCTCCCGGGGAACGTGCTGAACCCAATCCAGTCCCGTTTTCTCTCGAAGATCGGATGGCGCTTGGAGCTTCTTCAGGACGACCTCTCGATGACGGCGAACCTGTCCGGGTGTTCAGTTTTCGGGCCAGGGAAATGCCGCTGGTCGACGCCTTACGGCTGTTCTCACGCGCCAATACGCTCAATATCGTTGTGGAGCCGGGAGTCGAAGGCGTGGTGACGGTCGACTTTCAGGGGCTTGCGCTCGAACAAGCCATGTCCGCGCTACTGGATACCCAGGGGTACTATTGGGAAAAAGATGGAGAGCTGATTGTCGTCCGCCGGTTGAAAACACGTATGTTCACACTGGATTACATTCGCCTGGAACGTTCCGGTGAGGGACGCAATAAAGCGCAAGTCACGTCCGGGTCCGGAAGAAACGGTGGGCAGGACGCGGGCGAAGTGGTCTTGAGCCAACAGGATCAGATCAAGTTCTGGGGAGAAATCGAAACACAGATCGGCACCCTCCTCTCAGCCGAAGGACGCTTTGTGGTGAACCGGTTGTCCGGCACCATTCAAGTGACGGACCTGCATAGACGGGTTCAAGAGGTGGCGGCGTTTCTGGTCAACGTCCGCAATTCTCTCTATCGCCAAGTTGAGATTCAGGCCAGGATTTATGAAATTGCGCTCCGGGACGATTACAGCCTGGGAGTGGATTGGAGCCGGATCGATCTCAGCACGCCCAAAGGCAGTTTCAATCTGGCCAACATCATCACGGCACCGGCTGGCGGTTTTACCGCGCGCGCGGCGACTGCGGCTTTCAGTTTTAACGACGGTGACTTTGAAGGCGTCATCCAGGCCTTACAGGAACAGGGCGACGTGCAGGTGGTGTCCCAACCCCGGATTCTGACGCTGAACAACCAGCCGGCGCTGATCAAGGTCGGGACGGATCAATCATTTTTTACCTCAACGACGACGCAAGGGACGGCAGGGACCGGGAACCTTATTACGGAACAGGTGCGAACCGTGACCTCGGGGCTCGTCCTTTCGGTGACCCCGCAGATTTCCCAAGACGGCTGGGTCATGATGGATGTATCGCCCATTATCACCCGGTTGACCGATACCGTTGAATCGCAGAATGGATCCACCGCGCCTGTTTTGGAGGTGAAACAGTCCGGAGGGCTGGTCCGTGTCCGTGATGGCCAGTTGGTGATTATCGGCGGGTTAATCCAGGAACAACTGACGACCACCGAACGGAAGGTCCCCTTGCTGGGAGATATTCCCGTGCTTGGGGCGTTCTTCAGCGGCACCTATCAGGCCGAGCGAAACACCGAACTTGTCATCTTCCTCATGCCTCGTATTCTGCGGGTGACGTGATGGATCAACTCGATCTGAACGTGTGCTATGAACAACTGGGCTTCACCGAAGCCCCGTTTCGGATGACGCCGGACACCGATTATTTTTTCCGGTCGTCGCAACACCTGCAAGCCTTGGCACATTTGCGATTCGGGATCGCCAGTGGTGAGTTGACGATGCTGACTGGTGAAGTCGGGGTCGGGAAAACGCTGGTATGCCGGTATCTGTTGCGGCATCCTCCGAAAGGTATACGCTTTGCGTATCTCTTAAATCCTGATCAATCGTACGTGGATCTACTGGGTTCAATTTATCGGGACCTCACGGGGCGGACCCCCGAAGATCACAGCATCGGCGCTTTGCAACGCAGGTTGTCCCACGTGTTGCTGGAATTGGCCGGGCGGGATGAGCGCGTGGCTGTCCTGGTTGACGAAGCGCACCGGTTAGGCGGGAAAGTGTTGGAAGGTCTCAGGCTGTTGTCGAACCTGGACACCGAAAAAGAAAAACTTATGTGTTTGTTGTTTGTGGGCCAACCCGAACTCGAGCGGACGTTGTCCCATCGCGTGCTCCGCCCCTTGTCGCAACGCATCAGCATTCGATTCCGATTAAAGCCGTTCGATTGCCGGGAAACCATGGCATACATACGGCATCGTCTACGGGTTGCAGGCCCGCGGACCCGGTTCCAGTTTCCTCCCGCAGTCATGATGCTCACGCACTACCTGAGCGGAGGCGTGCCTCGCCGGATCAACCAGCTTTGTCATCGTTCCCTGCTTGCCGCGTATGCCAGTCGCCGGTTCCAAGTCAGTCTTCGCATGGTCCTGCGTGCCAGACGGGAAATCATCGGTCTGACCTGAGTCGTCGAGGCAATGATCCGAAAACAAAAAACGTCAGGTAGAAAGGCCAGACGACCAGCGACGTACAATGAGTATTATCGCGGATACGCTGACGCGGTTGCAGGCTGAACGTCCGGGGCACCCGGACCAACCCCGGTCTTCGGTGTCCCCGGACCGCGAGCAAGCGGCTGATTTTCAAGACCTGAATTTTTCCTCTCCTCTTATCCCGTCCCGGGCTCTTGGGAATCGTCTGCCGGCTCTTGTGGTTGTGTTGGGGGGTCTTGGGATTGTGCTCTACCTATGGGGTCTGCCCTTTTTTGCGACTCCTGATACGGTGATGCCGAAGCAGGAGCAGGAGAAGGAGAAGGTAGAGGCCGTTCCATCCGCAAAGCCCGTTCCATCTGGGCTTGTAGAGTCGATACCTGAACAACGGGAAGAACTTCCTGTTATAACCACGACAGACAAGCGTGAGGACTCCGGTTCAACGGAGCCGGCTTCAGTGCCCGACCCGCCGCCGGCCCCGCCGGATAGCGGGAATGCACGCGTTCGCAAGTCTGGCCCTTCTCCCGGCATTCAGTTCACGACACAACCACCACCAACCCGTCATTTCCGTTCGGCTTCCTCCGGTCAACGAACAAACCGGGGTTCCCCACGGTTTCAGAATGCCACTCCCTTTGAAATCAAACTCGCCCGTGCACAATCTTTGATCAAGCAACGGCAATACGCGCAGGCCATCAATATTCTGGACCCCTTATTTGCGAAGCCTCCTGAACGCTGGGAACCCTGGTTTTGGTTGGGAACGGCGCAGTTGGGGTTAGGTCAATTGGAGAAGGCCCAGGCGTCGTTGGTGGACGGGCTTGCGCGGGATGCCACGGTGCCGCAATTGTGGGTGCAGCGAGCCTTGGTGAGTCAACAGCGTGGCCGGTTCGGTGAAGCCTTGGATGCCCTCAGGCAAGCGGAGTTATTGGCACCTGAATTTCCCGAAGTGCAACTGAATTTGGCGTATACTCTCGAAGTGACGGGAGACAAGCTAATGGCTGGCAAGCATTACCGGATGTTTCTGACCCTGACCGAAGACAAAAACGCCTACCACGCAATCCGCAAAAAAGTGCTGGACCGCATCAGTCGCTTGAGCAAAACCTGAGCCTATTCTCTATGCGGCACCGGGAGCCTGCCTCGCGTGCTTAGCCTCGGCGGAACGCCTGTCTGAGGGTCTGGACGAATCGGGCGAGCAGTCCCCGGCTCTCGGGGTCGGGGTGTTCTTCCCACAGTTCCTGATTGCCCAAATAGGCTTCTCCTTGAAATTGCAGCCGGCTGCGCAGTTGGGTGTAGCCCCGGTCCTGCAATTGGGTGATGAGTCTGTTGATGGCAGCCGGTTCGGTCACGTCCGGTTCGGTTTCGAGCAGGAAGCGTTCATACCGGAAGACGGCCTGAAACGTTCCGTTCGAGGCCTTCATTTCGACCTGTCGATTAAACCCCCGGCCCAGGTCATCGAGCCCGGCAATTTGATAGGTGTTGGTTGGGGAGTCCATGGCATCGACCGGGGCGGGTGAACCGTTGAGTCGTTTGCCGGACCAGGCTATTGGAGGTCATCGGCAATCTTTTTCAGTCGCCGGTCCAGCGCAAACCTGGTTAGCCCCAATTTTTGAGCGGCTAAACTTTTATTCTGTCCGCAGAGTTTCATCACTTCTTCAATGATCGCGTATTCGGTTTCCGCCAACGTTTGCCGTCCCAGGATCATCTCCACCCGGAGAATCGATTCGTCGGTTTGGGTGGCGGATGAAACGATTTTCTTAGGCTCTTCGCCAAGTTCCCGGGGCAAGTCTCCGGGTGTTAACGTTTTGCCGCGACAGAAGATCACGGCTCGTTCGATGATGTTTTCCAGTTCGCGAATGTTCCCGGGGTACGTGTAGCGTTCAAGCAGGGTTCGGGCTTCAGGATCGATCTCGCTGATGTCTTTGTTGACCTCCCGGCTATGATGAACCAGGCAGCGAAGGCTCAGGGGATAAATATCGTCGACGCGTTGTCGTAGGGGCGGGAGTTGCAACGACACGACGTTAAGCCGAAAAAACAAATCTTCCCGAAACGTGCCTTGGTCGACTTCCTTTTTCAGATCGCGATTGGTTGCGGCAATCAGCCTGAAATCCACAGTAATATCGTCCTGCCCCCCCAGGCGTCTGAAGGAGCGTTCTTGTAGGACGCGAAGCAGTTTGGCTTGCATGGCAGGATTCAGGTCTCCGATTTCATCCAGGAACAACGTGCCGCCTTCAGCCTGTTCGCAGAGCCCGGGTTTTCGCTGGGCGGCGCCGGTAAAGGCTCCTCGTTCATACCCGAACAGTTCACTTTCAAAGAGTTCCTGGGGAATGGCCGTGCAATTCACGCCGACAAAAGGCGCGTGACCTCGGGGGCCATTGTGATGCAGGACGCGGGCGATGAATTCTTTACCCGTGCCGGTTTCACCTTGGAGCAGAACGGTCGTCTTTGAGTTTTCACTCAATTCCTGGACTTGGACCACCAATTCCCGCATGCCGGGGCTGTTTGCGATGAGATCCTTGAGGGCGTAACGGCCGGCACTGCCTTGGTTTTCAAAACTGACCCGGCGGCGAAGTGTCAGATAGTCAATCGCGCGTTCGACAACCGGACCTACTCCGGACAGATCCACGCTTTTGATTAAAAAGTCATACGCCCCCAAGCGCATGGCTTCCACAGCGTCTTCAATGGTCCCGTAGGCCGTCAACAGGATGACCAGGGTTTGCGGGGCTTTGGGCCGGATATGCTTGAGGGTCTCGATGCCGGTCATGCCCGACATTTTCAAATCGAGCAGGATGATGTCGGGAACATCGTCGTCCAATCCTTCGAGAAGTGCTTCTCCGGAGTCAAAGCTTCGCACCTCGTGCCCGTTGCGAGTCAGCCGGCGGGTAATCGACGAACGAACGACTTCATCATCATCCGTGACAAAAATCGATGCGTGCATATCAGACCGACATCGCGAGTTGCGGTTGAAGGGTTAGAGGAAGCCAAATGGAGATCACTGTGCCGATGCCCGCTTGACTATCGGCCCGGATGTTCCCCCCATGCGACTCAATAATGTTCCTGCAGATGGCCAATCCCAGTCCGGTGCCGCGTCGTTTGCCCATCGTGAAAAAAGGATCGAAAATTCTTGGGAGGTCCTCAGGATTGATACCTTTGCCGTTGTCCTGAATGGTGGTGCGTAGCCCCCTGTGCCCGTCCCGTAATTCCTCCAAGGCTTCGATCCGGATATCTCCGTACTCTCCTAACGCCTCGATGGAATTTTGAATCACGTTGAGCACCACCTGCTTGATCTGGTCCCGGTCGGCTTCGAGCGCAGGAAGATCCGGGGTAAAGGACACGGTCAGGTTTAAACGTTTCTTGCCGGCGGAGTGACGCACCAGGTCCAGGGTTTCTTCAACCAGCGCGGCCATCTCGAATGAGCCGGGGACGATATCACGCGGCCTGGCGTATTCCACAATTTGCGTCACGATCCGGTCCAGTCTCCGGGTTTCCTGGAGGATCGTTTGCAGATCCTGCCGTTTGGCGTCTTCAGGTGGAAAGTCTTCCATAAGCAACGACGTGGTGGAGCCGATGCCGACGAGGGGATTCCGAATTTCATGCGCGATGCCGGCGGCCACCTGTCCCAAGGTGGCGAGGCGTTCCGTCCGGCTGAGTTTTTCCTTCATCTGTTCAAACGCGGTGATGTCGACGTTAAAGCCTTGGTAGAGCGACCCGCTGCCTTGTCCGTCCTGGATGGGAACGGCACGGCTCAAGACCTTATGCGTGGTGCCGTCAGGATGAACGAAACGAAAGACATTTTCAAAGGGAACTTGTTGCGTGGTTGCCTTGGAGAATGCGTCAGATACCTGGTCACGGTCACCGGAGTGAATGGCATCCCAGATCCGTTCCGGATCCAGGGCATGATCAGGGTCGTGTCCGGCCAGCCGCCAATTCTGGTGATTGCAAAAAATAATGCGTCCGTCTTTGGCCGTAAAAATACCGAATGGAGCATTGTCCACGATCCCGCGGTATTTGGATTCCGAATTCGACAAATCGATATTCAGGTTACGCAACGCGGCTTCCGACGTTTGGATTTGGCCGATGAATTCGCGAATCTGTTGACCCATTTCGTGCATCACCCTGGTCAAGTCGCCGATTTCATCGCCTCGGTCCAGGACCTGGACCTCAGGGACCGTCCCGCCCGGTCGATTTTCAACGGATTTGGCCAGTGAAACCAAGGGGCCGGCTATCGATTGCGCCAACAGGCGGATCACAAACACCATGGGGATGAGCGCCAAAGACCCTCCACCGACGATCACCGTCAACAGAAATCCCCGATCTTTTGACGTGCGTTCCAGCGTTTGCCGTAAGACTTCATCTTCCCGCTTGTCGAAACGGGCAATTTCTTCTCGAATGCTCAACATCAGTCTCCGTCCGGCTCCGGATTCGATGTACTCAAGCGCTTCATCGGCATGCCCCTGCTTGGCTTGTTCGATCAGACGATCTTTGTCTTCCATCAACGTTTGAACCAGGGCTTGTGCTTTCAGGATTTCGGCGTGTTGTTCCTGGTCGTGTTCAACCATGTGTGCGAGGGTCCGTCCGACTTCCAGTACGCGTTGTTTGGCCGCATGATAGGGATTCAAGAATTTCGGTTGGAGGGTCAGAACGAATCCGCGGAACCCCGTCTCCAAATCCACAACCAACCGCAAGTAATCGGCAGCCGTGGTTTGCACGTGATACACTTGATTGAGACGGTCCTCATCCCGGGAAAAGGTCTGAACGCTGTTAAAGGTGATGATGCTGAGGACGGCAAGCGTGAGGATCGGAATGACCGAGACAAGAAGGAGCTTTTTTTCAATCGGGAGGTTGTTGAATCGTCGAAAAATTCGCATCGTGACACTCTGTCCATATATTAAGGAGGCCGCGTGGGGGTGTCAAACCGGCCATCAGGAGGCGTCGTGCGTTTGACAAACGGAGGCGGCGAGGCATTTGAAAAGTCCTCTGGTGAGTCGAACCCGGTTTCAGGTATGATGGACTACGGCTTCGCCGGATTCCGAACCGAGCCGGTGATACGGGAAAGGGTAAGACGGTTGACTTGCGGTCCGTAACGGAAAAGGCATGAAGAAACGAACGGTCGCATTATACGTTGTGACCTTTGTGCTGGGGCTCGGAGCGGGATGGGCGCTCAACACCCAACGACTGCCCGTCGAGGGCATTTCCGCCAGGACTGCGGCCGATTACCTCCACGGGGTCATCGAGGCCGACCGGACGTTTTATACGCAGCACGTGGTTGAACGCATGGAAGCCATGCTGATTGTGAATGCGTCGGAAGAGTGGATCACTGATAAAACCCTGCCGCTGCCCGCGCAGTTTTTGCGCGAAGCCTCGCGAAGTCTGCGTTTGCGCGACGCGCCGTTTCGCTATCGGTTGGTCAGCCTCTGGCCGCTGAATCCCCAAAACCAGCCCGCTTCGGACCACGAACGGCAAATGTTGGAACAAGTCGTCGAATTCGGTGAGGTCATGGAAGGTGAAGTGACGTCGAATGACAAGCGCTACTTTCAGGCGATCTATCCGGACCGGGCCGTGAGTCGAGCCTGCGTGTCCTGTCACAATGCGCACGTCGAGTCGCCGAAGCGCGACTTCAAACTTAATGACGTGATGGGCGGGCTGGTCATCGAAGTGCCGTTGGATTCGTGACATCTGTGTAAAAAGTCTTCGGTTGTTCCTGGGCACATCCCCGTTCTTTCCATTTTTCTTCAAGAATCATTGAAGACTGATGATGGCCTTTGCTACGGTTCTTTCCATTCGGACTCACAACAAACGGATCATGATGAATGCTCGAACAATAACCGCGCTGTCCTTCAGCGCCGTGGCGTTGGTGCTCGGTTTGCCCGACCTCGGCTGGGGGACGGACGACTCGATCACCCACGTCGATCTATCCCGGTCAGCCGTCGGGTATTTCGCGCTGGGTATTTTTGTCCTGGCCTATGCGTTGGTCATGGCCGAGGAGTTCACACACCTCAGGAAATCCAAACCCGTCATGCTGGCGGCGGGCATCATTTGGGCATTGGTGGCGTGGTCGTATCCCGGCAATGACTCGCATGCCGTTGAGCACGCGCTACGTCACAACATTCTCGAATACGCGGAATTGATGTTATTTCTACTGGCCGCGATGACGTACATCAACGCCATGGAAGAACGGCTGGTCTTCGAAAGCTTGCGGTCCTGGTTGGTGCGCAAGGGGTTTACCTATCGCCAGTTGTTCTGGCTCACGGGAATTCTGGCGTTTTTTATTTCCCCGGTGGCGGACAACCTGACCACGGCCTTGCTGATGTGTGCCGTGGTCCTGGCAGTCGGGGCGGATAATCCCCGGTTCGTCGGTGTGGCATGTATCAATATCGTGGTGGCGGCCAACGCGGGCGGTGCCTTCAGTCCCTTCGGCGACATCACGACGTTGATGGTATGGCAAAAAGGCATCGTGGATTTCTTCACGTTCTTTCTCCTGTTCGTACCCTCAGTGGTCAACTACGTGGTGCCGGCTGCGTTCATGCACTTTGCCGTGCCGAAGGTCTCTCCGCCGCCGTCGGATGAAATCGTACGCATGAAGCGGGGTGCCCACGTGATCATGCTCCTGTTCTTTTTCACGATCTGTACCGCCGTCAGTTTTCACAACTTCCTGCACCTCCCCCCCATGGTGGGCATGATGACCGGCCTGGCTTACCTGAAATTTTTTGGGTTTTACCTGCAGAGGACGCACAATCGATACGCGGCACCAGGAACATGGAGTGAGAAGAAGGCGCAGGAAACGCTTGGCGACATGATCCCCTTCGAGATCTATCAACACGTCGCCCGGGCAGAATGGGATACCTTGCTGTTTTTCTATGGCGTCGTTCTGTGCGTAGGAGGATTAGGCTTCCTCGGCTATTTGGCGGTGGTGGCGCAGGTGCTGTATATCGATTGGGGACCCACGTTTGCGAATACAATGGTCGGCATCCTGTCCGCTATCGTCGACAACATTCCGGTGATGTTTGCCGTATTGACCATGAAGCCCGACATGTCGCAGGGCCAATGGCTATTGGTGACCTTAACGGCCGGGGTTGGAGGGAGTATGTTGTCGATCGGGTCGGCCGCCGGTGTGGCGTTAATGGGGCAGGCGCGAGGCCAATATACGTTCTTCAGTCACCTCAGATGGACCCCGGCGATCGCGCTCGGGTATGTGGCGAGCATCCTGGTCCATATGTGGATCAACTCGAGTCAATTTTGACGTCACCCTGGTAGACGCAAAACCCATTGACGTATCGTCCACGTGAGGAGATGAGCATGAACACCGAGAAAGCAGACGTACCGCGAGGCACGCTTGCCGGGTTACGGCAGAACTGGAAGGCTGACCTTCTATCCGGATTTCTGGTGTTTCTGATCGCGCTGCCGTTGTGCCTCGGCATTGCCCTGGCGTGCGGGTATCCGGCCATTGCCGGCATCTTGACCGCCATTATCGGCGGCATCCTGTCCACGTTTTTCAGTAATTCCGAACTGACCATCAAAGGCCCGGCTGCCGGGCTCATCGTCATTGCCATTGGTTGCGTGACCGAATTCGGATTTACCGGCGGAAAGGACCCCGCCGCCGACTATCAAGCCTACCGGCTGGCGCTTGGCGTCGGGGTCGCCGCGGGCATTATTCAGATTTTGTTCGGGGTGTTTCGCGCCGGCATCCTCGGAGAATTTTTTCCCACGACGGCGATTCATGGGCTATTGGCCTCAATCGGCGTCATTATCATTGCCAAGCAGTTTCCGGTGGTCATGGGTCTCAGTCCCGAAGGCTCTCCCCTTCATTTACTCGCCAATATTCCGACGTTCATCATGAATATGAACCCCAAGATTGGCCTGATCGGGATCGTGAGTCTCCTCATCGTATTCGGATATCCGCTCATCAACAATCCCAAATTCAAAGTGATACCCGCGCCGATGGTCGTGTTGTTTGTCGCGGTGCCGATGGGCCTGTATTTGAATGTTGGCCAGGAAGGCACCTACACCTTTAACGACCAGACCTATGCCTTGGGACCGAAGTTTCTGGTGGACGTGCCGGCGAATATGTTCAGCGCACTCGCGTTCCCGGATTTTTCCGGACTGACGACGTCCGTCGGGATCAGGTACGTGATCATGTTTGCCCTGATCGGGAGCGTGGAATCATTACTCAGTGCAAAAGCCATCGACCAGATCGACCCGTGGCAACGAAAGACGGACATGGACCGCGACTTGCTGGCCGTCGGGGTCGGCAACACCGTCTCGGCCTTTGTGGGTGGGCTCCCGATGATCTCCGAAATCGTACGCAGCAAAGCCAACATCGACAACGGGGCCGAAACACGTTTTGCCAACATGTTTCACGGCCTGTTTCTGCTGATCTTCGTCGCTTTGATTCCGGGGATGATCAACCAGATCCCGCTGGCGGCCCTGGGCGCGCTGTTGGTCTTTACGGGATTGCGGTTGGCTTCCCCCCAAGAATTTGTCCACATGTATCATTTGGGGAAATACCAGTTCATCGTGTTCGTGTCGACGGTCATCGGCGTTCTCGCTACGGACCTCCTGATGGGCATCGGGATCGGCATTGGGGTGAAGGTTGTCCTTCACATCATCAATGGCGCCCCGCTCCTCTCGTTTTTCAGACTGAATGTCGAGATTACCCAAGAAGACGACACCTCGGCGACCATTGTGGTGCGGGAGTCGGCTATCTTCAGCACCTGGATCCCCTTGCGCAAACATCTGAACCGGTTGCTCCAAGAAGGGAAAATCGTCACCCTGAACTTAGCCGAAACCAGAATTGTCGACCACAGTGTCATGTCAAAACTTCACGAATGGGTCGGCCAATTCGAAGAGAAGGGATGTGACTTGTTTATCAAGGGTTTGGCGCAACACCGTCCGATGTCCGACTCCGTCGTTGCGGCGCATATCAAGCCCAAGGATTAGGTCGTATTGTTTTGCTCCTACTTGATAAAGCCAATAGCCGTCGCATTCTTGTCAAAATTGCCCGTGCACGCGGCTTAGTGCGATTTCGCTCACCCGGGTGCGTGCGTTTTTGCTGATTGTCTCAGCTTAATACGACGATCCAGCATCTTCAATTTATAACCGATTGATTTTCAAATAGTTTCATGGAAAATAATTTCCAAGGGAAACTGGCACATCCTTTGCTTTATAAATGGTAATGCCTGCTTAAGCCTTTGGAGGGATATCATGAGTGAATTTTCCATCTTGTACAAAAGCCTGCATTGTGAGCAGAAACGAGCGAAGAAAACTGAAAAAAATGACACCTCCTCACAGGTAAAAAATGAGGATCAGCCCGGACCGACCGTCAATCCCTTTCGGGCGTTACTAGCCAAGATTTTCTAATCCGGTCGTTTTTCCTCTCTTTCCGTTCTCCCCGACCAGATCGGGGAGCCGGTGCCTTTTCTTTCCTCTTCCTGTCATCCTCGACGTCTTTATGCCGCCTTACTCCCTGCTTTGAAAATGGCTTGGGTTACCTGTTCCAGGATTTCCCCTTAAAGAGAGAGGGAGACCGGGGCTATGCCCCGGTCTCCCTCTCGTGCCGGCCGGCCGAACGTTCTTTCTATGACGTTAGTTGGGTTTCTGATAGCTACTCGCCTTGTTCATTTTTTCAGCGGAGCAACCTGTTCTTCATGCCAGACAATGTGTTCCTGAAGGTCTTGTAGCTCTCCTCGCCACTGACTCAGGAGCCTTGTCCAGCTCTGGCGTTTCAATCCTTTGGGGTCCCGATAGGAGTTCTTGACCATGTCCAATCGGTCTTCGAGTTTTTGGATTTTTTGTTCAAGCATGTCCACTCTGTTCAGGTGTTGCTGAATGGCGTCCTTATGAGCATTCGATAAATCGGATTGACGGGTGAGAACCATGTTCTCGTGTTGCCGAACGGCGTCCTTGTGAGCATCAACGGATTGCCCTAGAGCCTTCTCTGCGAAGGTTTCGCCGGAAACGGTTCCACTCGCAGCACATCCGGTTAGCGTGAGTCCCACGCAAAGCACGACACTTGGAATCGCAAAGGTTGAGATTTTCATGTCGTCCTCCTTTCTTGTTTTCTGTTCATTGATTGTCAATATATATTAATAACCATAAAAATTGATCTATCAAATAAATAATACAGAACACTTAAATATATTATTTGGATTTATATTTGAGGCTTACTGACAAGCCGGATTAAGGTATCGGACGCGTGACACGCCGATGTTCAAGGGGGCATGGTTCTGCCGGGAGGGAAGAGAATGAAGTGCCTAAAAAAGCCGACTCTTTCGGGAATGACGGTAAGGGAATGCCTTGCCTGGTCAGGTTTCCCGCGAAAGAGACGTCACCCAGGCATCCTCACCTGGGTTCAGGGTTCCGTTGATTCAAAATGGCCTTTTCTGAGAACCCCGACGTCCAACACAAAGAGACTTCCAGAATGGCGCTCCAGGAACGGCTTCAGTCCCGAAAGGATAGGTTCGACTTTGTCCTCGGGAACGACCGTCAGGACCATTTGCAGGCTGCTCTCGTCGTTAAACATGAGGTGTCCTTCATGGAAGCCACTATGACCTTTGCCCGACAGGCTGCTGAAGATGGTGTAGCCACTGGCTTTTATCCGATCAAGCACATCCGTCACGAAGCTCAGGTGTTCGCCGTTAATAATAATCTTGATTTCCTTCATCGGGTGAAGCATAAGGCTATTCATGGTCTTCTATTCCTCCTCAGCCTGATGGATTACTGAATGCGTTGCCATTTTTCCAAGGAATGCTGGTGAAAAAAGTCCATTGTTTCGGGATCGAATGCCACAAGGTTGATCCATTGATTGCCGACGAGCCGTTTTAAAACGTCGTGTCGGGCAATAATCGTGCTGATTCGTTCCATAGGGGCCTCAATGATAACAAAGAGCCGCATGGGTTCGTGATAGGGAGTTTCAACGTCCAAGACCGTTTGAACCGGTAGCCCGATGCATAGATCACTTTGGGACCCATACATGACTCCGATGCGTCCGACCACGTTGTGATAGACCTTGCTTCCGCTACCGTACACAATGGGGTCCACCGTTGAAAAATAATGTTCCATGTTAATCCAATTCGCGACGATCATGGGGGCGGTCATGATGATTTCAAGATATTTTCCCGTCGGATCCTGCCGGTGATCATACGAGTGCAAGAATGTTCGGCCTTCGAGATTGAGGCCGTGCGTCAAGGCACGTCGACCGACGATAAAAGCCGTGTGCCGCGACAGTCCCCATTCCGGCCGGACTTGTGACCAATCCAGGCTGCGTAGTTTCGTCCGCGCCACCGCATGGTCCAGAGATTGCCCATTGGTTTCCTCCGGGAAGCGACTTAACCGTTCAAGGCTATTGTGCCTGCCGGCTTCTTCCAGGTCATGAATCAGTCTGTTCAGGTCTTTCCGGTGTGTCGTGGGAACGTCTTCCAGGTCAAACAGTTCCACCTCGTCCGTCGTGGTATCGTGTTGACCCGGAAGAAAATGCGTATCGGCAGGAATGATAATACCTTTTTGAGCCAGCAATTGCCGGACTTCGCCTTTGTTGGCCATAGCGGCAAAGGCCCGGGCGTTCGAAATGCCGTGGTTTCCCCCGCAGGCCCCACAGTCCAAGGCCGACTCGTAGGGATTATTGTCCGAGGTGCTGGCATGACCACAGGCGAGCACCAACCTGGAGAACGTTTTGGTGTATCCTAAAATCCGAAGCGCCGTTTCGACAAAATGCGCTTGTTCGGTTGTCGTAAATCCTGTCTGGGTGATTCGGTGCATCCGATTCGTCACGGCTCGTTTATGGATGCTATGCTCCCGCATGAGCTGTTCGAGAAATTTTATATGGTCTGCCTCAGTCCAATGCAACAGTTGTTGAAGTTCCTGATCGTCAGTGCCGTCTATCGACACGTCGTTCAACGCTTGCTTGCGAAGACGTTCGACCTGGTCGTGGGCGACCGCGTTGCCCAGGCGACCGTATTGTTCGATTAATATACGATAAATGATGGCCCGGTGTTCAGAGGCGACCATTTCCTCGGCCTCCTCCTTGGGCAACTTTTCAACGGTCAAAGCCGTGCCGATGGAAATGTCAAAATGCTCCTTCGCCCAGGACGTCAGCCGTTGATACCACAACGGTGCCAACGTTTGACCGAATAACCTGAATCCAAAAAACCATCCTATGGCTTCAACCATCACGTATGGTGTGATGACGTTTTCCTTCAAATCATGCAGAAGGGTGTGTCCAGTTTTGGCAAGGTGTTGTCGTTCCAGAAATTTGTCCGCAGCGTTGGCTTGGTAAGCGCGAGGCACTTCTTTGATGATATGTTTGGGTTTGAGCAGGACCGGGCATTGGTCGGTTTCATGTTCGCTTCCAAATTTCTCAAAGCACAAGGGAACCCCGAAAAATCCTGCAAATCCGAAGGTTTCATTTCCCCCTACCTCTTCAAAGTGCCTTCGAAATCCTTCGGAACGAACATCGATACAGAAGATGGCTTGGGTCAACGGACGTGACTCGGAAGGATGTTCCTCCGACTCATCGCTCTGATGAAGCCGTTGAATGTTCGGCGAAAAATCCTGAACGAAGTCCGTGATGAAACTGCGTTCAAGCGCGTGCAGCCATAACGGACCGTGATGGGATTCCGGAAAACGGTCAACCCAATCGAGCAGGATTTCCAAGTTTTCCGAAGGACTCCCGATGAGATCCTGCACGGAGCAATCAAGGCAACGGGCAAGATGGACAAGGATACAGGCTTCGCGCGCGCTTGCCTGCCGTTGACGAACGGTTTGCCACGTGACACGTGTGGTGACCTCCTGACGGTCCAACTCGTCGATCGGGAGCGGTTCCCGTATGAAGAGAGAAAGATCAAGGTTCGCCACGACTTGTTCGGCCAGTCCTCTCGTGCGCCATTCCTTGTAGAGCCCGTAGCCGTTCGGATGGTCGCGCAGGAAAGATTGGATCGCAGTAAACGTGCCCGGGATGCCGAGCTTCGCTTCGCATGTCCGAGCGACGAGTTCTCGTTCATAGAAGAGACGGATGGCGATGTACCTCACCAAATCGATGGGGAAAGCCTGTTGCCATTGGTGGTTCGATTGTTCGGACCGCCATTTGATGAACCCCGTCCATCCCGGCAACTGAGCCAGATGCAAGGTGAAATAGTCTATCCACAGATCCTGAGGAATGGCCAATGTCTCCAAGCTCTCCCCAATGGCATCCGACGGGAGGTCTGGAAGGTTTTGGATTTTGGATTTCCAACCCGGGATGTCGAACAATGGGCCGGACCAGTCCTCTTGGGCCAACATTTTCCACCCGCCGTAAAACGTTTTGTGACGAAGCGGCATCGGCCACGGCGCATGCCCTTCGTCGAGAAAGCCTCCACACCATTTGATGAGTTCCTGGTTGATCTGGTCTTGGAGGCCCGTCCCAAGCGTGGCATCGCACCAATGGGCAAGAGTGTACTCCGCCCCGAGCTCGCGTTGTTCCTTGTCAGCGTGAAGGTTGAGAGAACATTGCCGTTCCTGTGAACGGGAGAGGCCGTGGAGCTTTTCATGCAGCCCGTTCGCGTCGGCTTCGCTCAACGAATGTTCTAAAACGGCCGGGGCCATGTCAGACTCGAGGGTTCCGGTCCCATTGATGAAAACGGTCTTCAGGACTTCCAGGTGAGTCACCGTTCGATTTCCAATAACCACGTGTTGCTCTTGCGCTTTGGTCTGTAAGGTTTCATGAACGGCATTCGAGGAGATCCGGCCTTGTTGAAAATATTTCCGGTATTGCCTATTGGGCAGATAGCCGTTCCCGCCGATAAATTTTCCGGCCTCCTCGATGGCTTGTTCAAAAGGCAAATGTTCCAATCCATGGAGGGGATTATGGTGGATAAAGGTTTGCATGGGCCAGAAATGGGAAATGGTTTCGCTTGCGAGCTTGACAAGCGAACGCAACTCCATGCGCTGGGTATCTTGCGATGCAACCGATGGTTTGTCGTCTGCCATGGGTGGTTTTTCTAATTAACCAATATACTCACGCTTGCGCCGAAAATGATCAGGACCAGGGAACAAATTTCGGCAACCCTCAGATCGGAATAGGGGACGTCCGATCGTGCTTTTCCAAAAAGTGTGTGGTGCAGCACATGTGAGAAATGCCAACTTCCAAACATCCAGACACCGAGAAACAGCAATGAAATGATGACGAAAGAGCCTCCTTGATTTTCTATTGCCGGCATGGTTGTGATGCCCCCAAAGAGTGGAATGATCGGAAGCAGGACGGCGATGCTGAGCAACAGGCTCACTAACGTCCCGAGACGCGGCATGGGAGATGCCAACCCGGGAAGCGTCCCGAGGGTGTGCGGGCCATACCGTTGTTGGACAAAAGCATAGGCGACAAACAGTCCATTCATGACCAAACCGATCGTGATTCCGAACGGAATGCCCCATTCGGAAAAAGAAGAGAAAACGGTCGTCAGTCCCCACAAAAGCGCGACTTGGACAATGGTCGCATAGGTCAGTAACCCATGGATCTGGTTTTGCCCCAAACACGTAAGAGCCGCGTACAGCGCGCTCAGTAAGGCCAGGAATCCGATGGCGACCTGTATTTCCGTTTCCATGGAAATGACGGTTTGCAGGTTGTGGATTTCGGCCAATCCGAGGGATAAGAACGCCACGGCCCATACCCCGGAAAGGACTCCCCGGGCGGAGCCGACCAGGGAGGCGAAGAGAACGTGAAATGGAGGCAGTGGTACGAGCGTGACTGCAAGAAAAAGACCGGCTGGTCCGTAAAAAGAACCCCCTGCCCAAATCGTCAGGCAGACAAAAATAATGGCAAGGGCCGACTGCGCAAGACCGATGGTTCTGCGCGTGGCGGAAAGGTTCGACCGGGAGAGAGAAAAGGCTGCATAGCCGAGCAAGCCGATGAGACCATACCTGTTGGCGGGCATGGGGCCGAGCAAGGCGGCCAGACTCAGTCCCAATACCAACAAGGGTGTGTCCAGAACGTTTGAACAACGTTTCGAATCCCATTGTCCGACGACGACGCAAAACGTCGAAAAGATGACCGTCGCTGACAGATACATCGCGATTCGAGTCGTGTCGAGTGCGGCGTCCATGTAGAGGATCGTTCCGGCTTCCCACCCAATGCACAGCACGGCTAAAACCCGAAAGATCGAATGTGAAATGCGGCAAGTCCGGTTGATGACCCAGAGAGCCAGGGGGACGAGAACAGCCAGCAACGTTATGAAAAACTCTGAAGCCATTGAGGATCAATCTTCCGTTAATATCGGTGTCCGAATTTTTGTGCCAATTGGAAGAGTTTGTTGCCCCACTTCACATAGAGCAGATCGACGTACAACCGGTTGATCAGAAGAATGTAGAGCCGCTGGTGCAACGCAAGAATCCAGTCAGGATTCACAATCGTGAGTCCTTTGGCCTCGGTATAGACGTAGCCCCATCCGAAAAGAATAAAGACGGTGGCCAGCAGGATCATCGTATCGAACACCACCGGGTTCAAGGCCGCGGCCACGAAGAATGCATCTGCCGCACCCGGTTCAGGATACAGAAAGTGCGTAAATTGCTCGCCGGCCCAGAGGTAGGTGAACCCAATGAGAAACAGCGTGCCGATCATGGCACCCGACACCTTCCAGGAAGCCACGTCATGCAGTCGAGACAAACTGAAAATGGCTTGAGAGGCGGTGACCCAACTGAAAAAGAGGAATATGACCGCTCCATGTGCGTCCTGCAGAGGAACTTCCAATAGACCGTGGGCGACCATCAAAATAAACAGCGGCATGATTAAGGTGATGACCAATCCCGTCAACCAGCTTGCCTGGGTGGGCGGGCGGGCCGGGGTTGACGAAGAAGGGAATTTCGGTTCGTGCCTGGCACTGTGAATCACGGTCCCGGCGCTTAAAAAAAGTGATGCCTTGAACAGCCCATGTGCAATCAGGTGAAAAATGGCCAGAGCGAAAGCTCCGAGGCCGCATTCCATGATCATGTATCCCATTTGTCCCATCGTGGAAAATCCCAATGTTTTCTTGATGTCGTTTTGAACGAGCATCATGGAGGCTCCCAGAAGGACGGTGGCGGCGCCGACGATGAACACGATATGAAGGACGTCGGGCGAGAGGGCATACAGCGGTGCGAGCCGGTTCAGGAGGAACCCTCCCGCGTTGACAATACCTGCATGCATGAGTGCCGAGACCGGGGTGGGAGAGTCCATGGTATCCGGCAACCAGACGTGGAGAGGAAACTGGGCTGATTTGGCCATGGCCCCGATGAAAATGAGTAACGCAATGACGGACGTGGCCGTCACGTCCAGCAGATTTCCGGGCAGCAGCGAAATCACGTGGGACTGTTCGGAGGCCCGCCGGAAGAGCTCGGTAAATTCAAGCGTGCCGAAATAGTGATACGTCAAGACAAGGCCGCAGAGGAACGCGACGTCTCCGACCCGGTGCACGATGAGCGTTTTGAACGCGTTCTGATAGGCCGGCACGTGCGAAAAATTGAACGCAAGAATGAGGTACAGGACCCAACTCAACAACTGCCAAAACACAAACAGCATCAGGAGGTTCGGGCTGGAAACGACAGAGAGGATGACAAAGGTGATGAAGCTGAGTAATGCGAAGAATCGGGCATAGCCGGAATCGCCCCGGAGATAACGAACGGAAAAGACGTGAATCACAGTGCTGACGCTCGTGATCAGGACCATCATCACGGCCGTGAGTCGGTCAACCAGCATGCCGAACGTGAAAAACGAGGAACCATCGTCCTGGAAAGGCCAGAGGGTCACCTGAAAAGGCTCGCCCGAACTGACGAAGTACAACGTCACAATGGAGAGGATGCCGGCACCGACCGTGGCGCTGATTCCTACGGTGGTTACATACGAAGCGAATCGTTTCCCGAGAACACTGATCAATAATCCGGCAAAAAACGGAAGAAGGGGAATGAGGAGTACCGCCGTCGTCATCAACTGCTCTCTTGCCAATGGTTGGGGCTGCCGGTCACGCTGGTCTTTGCCGTCGAAAACGGAGAAGTTGGGTCACACGATCCTTCAGTTCTTTTCATCCTTCAGTCTGTGCCAAAGAAGGAGGGAGCCGGCTAACGGTCTTAGATTGTGTCTTTTTTTCCGTTCAAGTGGAAGCGCATTCTTCAATGCTTACTGGTAATAATCGAGGTCTTCCGTATAAGCAAATAAATAATTTTTTATGAATACATCTGTTTTTTGGATAAATGGTTTTCAGCGATCGATTGGTCGAAAGACCACCATGTGCTCTTTGGAGTCCGGGTTTTGTCATGTTGACGCCATAACGGGGAAGCGAGTGCTCTCTCATGCCTCGCCATTGCGTTCTCCCGGAATTGACCCAGCGGAGTCGACAGGGCCGGCCACGTTGTCGTCAGGAAAAGAGAATAACGCATCCAGTTCGGTTAAGGCACTCAAAAAATAAAACACGATATAGGTGCGTTTCGTGACGGATTCCAAATTGAGCAAGAGACTTGCGACGATGACTTCAGCGGCGACGAGTTGTCCCAAGGTCAATTCCCCTTGGCTGAGCAGCCACCCTGCGGTTCCCAATAGGCCGGTATGCAGAAACACCTGGAGCGACAGAGAACCGATGTATTGGCGCAGCAGGACGCCGAAACGGGATTCGCGCGCGTCGACGTACTCGGTCGCCAGTCTATCCGCTTGTTTCATCAGATCCGAACCTCTTGTGGCTTGGAAGGCATGCTGATTGCCTGTCACTTCCTGAAGCCAGCGGAAGACGTCGTATTTGGCTTCAGACATGTGAATCGTCGTACGCACCCCTCCCTTGCCCAAAACCCCGATCAGAACCACTGAGCCCAGCAACGCGAGATCGAAGATGATGAAGTACGGATGATAGAAGATCAGCAGCGTCATTCCGATCAATCCGCCGACGAGCACATTGGTAAAATCGACGAGCAAGCTGGACAGGGTTCGCTGCAAAAAGACGGTTTCAAAGAAACGATTGATCGCGTCGGATTGAGGCGTCTCTTGCCTGCGGCGCGAGGCGATTTGCGCCAGTGCCAGCGTCACGCGAACAAAAATTCGTCGTTCGAGAATATCGGTTGCATAGAATTGCAGGATACGAAAGGCGCCGACGAAAAGCAGGATGATCGCCATTATCCCGATAATGGTCGCCAACATCACCGGCGAGACCGTGTAGGCGAAGGTATTGACCAGTTCCTGAACCGTGAGGGGAATGATCAGGGAAAAGATCCCCACCACGACGGCATAGGTCAGAATCGCCAGAAGAAGCATGCGTTCATGCCTGATGAACCGTCCTAGGCGGTCGAGATGATCTTTGAAATTCGGAAGGGTTGTCCCCATGGTGCATCAAGGCCTATCGTTGGTTGCGTCAGGTATTCAGGCGGTGGACGGTCCGTCTATCCATTGTCCGATTGCCCATTGATACAACGCCAGAGCTTTCTGGTAGTCGGCCAGTGCGGTAATCCACTCCTCAGCCGCCTGAATGACGTTTCGTTCCCGAAGATTGACAAAAACCAAACTTGTTGCACCATGACGAAATCGCGTGAGTTCTCCCTTTTCCAGGGCTTGGGCTAGGTCAAGTGCTTGCCGGGAAATCTGGATGCGTTGCCGTGCGCGGGTGACGGCTGACCGGGCATTGTCCACGTCCAAGGACACTTGTTGAATGCGATATTGCTGCATGAGTTTCAGGCGTTGGGCTTTGCCCTCGATCTGAAGGCGGTCGCCTCGTGCCTCGCGCTGGAGGAACGGAAGGCTCATCTGCACGCCGAATCGATACCCCAGGCCCAGGACGAATTCTCCAGGCTTTCTCGTTGGCTGGGCCTCCGCGGTCAGATTTGGAAGAAAATTATTATTCGCCACTTCCAAGTCGATGTGATTCAGTTTGGCTTCCAGATGGATGAGTTGGATTTCCGGACGGACAGAAATGGCCTGCTTCTTGTCCCGTTCATGTTGAGAAACGTTCCGTTGTTGAATCAACGAACGTTCCGGAGGTTTAAAGTGTCGAACGACAACCGGATTGTCTCCCTCCCATATGAACAAGGCGAGTTTCAATTGTTCCCTCTCAAGCGTGCGTCTCGCCTTGATCAAAATCGCCTGGCGTCGTTGCACCTCCTGGTTGGCTTCAATGACGTCGAACTCTGCTCTCGCTCCGGCTTTGGCTTGACGTGACAATTGCCGTGACCGAGTGGCGGCCATGGTGACGGCTTGTTCCTGTAACTCCATGAACTTGTGCGCCGCCACCCAATTCCAATATTGCATTGCCGCCCCACGATACAAATCCTGCCGTGTTTGTTGAATTTCGAGCTGAGCCTGTTTCGTGGCCAATGCGGATTTCTTTAATGCTGCATGGGCCGGATTCGTGATCAACCCGCGCAGGAGAGGAAACACGATTCCCAATAACGGTTGGTTGGAAGAATTGATATCCAGATCAGCGATTTTGACGTCTCCGATACCTGCCCGGAATCCGGCAAATCCTTGGATGCCCCATGGGTGCTGGAACTCCATGAACGTATCATTGAAGCCCACGCTTGTGGTGGTGTCGGTACTGCCGGCCAGTCGTTCCAATTCCCAGTCGTTGACAAGTTTTGGTTCGAAGGTCCCCAGCGCTTTCAGGACTTTCCCGCTGGCCACGATTTTTTGTGTTTGACTTCCCTGAAGAAGTGGATGCCCCTGTTCCACTCGGGCCAAGACTTCTTTCAACGTCAGAATAGACCGTGGTGTTTCTTTCAAAGATTGTTTGACCGTTTCTTCCGCCCCCGCGGAGACCACGTGGCATCCCATAAGCCAGACCACAACGGCGATTCGTAGACTCTTCATTCTGCCCCCCCCTCTGATAGATGTTCTCGTGCACGCAGTCGGACCATCAGCGCGTTTCACTTGCCGCGGCGTCCGGCTTTCGGCAGCAACACGTCGGTCAATGCTTTTGCTCCTGTTTCATAATCTGCCGGAAACAAATTGAACCGGCGCCACATTTCGTACCACAGGGGCACGCGATTGAGGATGACCCACCCCATGACCTGGGTCCCTTGGCGGACTTGTTCTTGAGGCGGCCAGTTTCGACGTACAGTTTCAGGCACCACCCATAAACGAAATTTGCCGTTTGCCGAAGCCGATTGATCCACGACTTGAATGCGTCCGTCGTAGGTGCCGGCCATCAACTCGGGCCATGCCGGAATGGGAATGGCCGGGATACCGTGAAGCAGTAAACGGACCGGTCTGCCTGATTTCAGAAGTGGCGCATCGATCGCCTCGGCCCACATTTCAACGGCTCGGGAGGCACTCGAAGGGACAATCGTGAATAACTCGTCACCGGGGTGGACGATTTCGCCGAGACCGATCGGGGTCAGACGGACCACGGTACCGGCAAGAGGAGCGACGACTTGGCCGGCCGCACGTCGTTGCAAGGCATTGGACCGTTTCAATTCCAAATCCGCCAATTCTTTGGATGCCTTGGCCGCATCGGCCAGGGCGGAAGCTCGTTGGGACCGCGTATCCAGTTCGCGCTGAATCAATTCCGCGTCAATTTGTTCGCGACCATGCGCCAAGGCTCGCCATGCCTGTTCCGCTTCGCGTCGCGACGCTTGAGCAGCCTTGACTTCCGCGCGGGCGGCGCTCTCTGTTTGTATCGCCAGTTCCAGTTCCCGTCGTGAAACCAAGCCGTCAACTTCCAAAAGGCGTGAACGCTCCAGGTTGAGTGCGGCGGTCTCCTGGATGACCTTTGCTCTGACTACGTGTTGCCTGGCACTTTGGACTTTATGCTCGGCCTCGGACACTCGGGCTTTGGCCGAGGTCGAGGTCGCCTGTGTCAATTTCGTCATTTCTTCGAGCCGTTTGGCCAGGATGTCTGCACGCGTCAACGCGGCTCGACGCCGGTCCTCAAGAGCTTTGCGTGATTGCCCCAGTCGTTGCAGGAGATCCGGGGCCATGAATTCAGGATTGACGTCGTCCAGTTCGAGAACCAAGTCTCCGCTCTTGACGGCCATGCCTTCATTCACGTGCCACGCGCGAATGCGTCCGTTGATCTGAGCGTGGATTTCTTGAGGGCGTTCCGACGGCGAATAGGCGGATAACCGGCCCTGGACGGTGACCGTCTGTGTCCACGGCACGAAACTCACGGTTACTCCGAAGACCAGAAACAGCCCAACGGCCGAGCGCGACCACGTCCGCAAGCGACGAGGAATGCGGACCGCGGCATGGGATCTCAGCCGCTTGGTCGAAGGAAGAAAATGGATGCTGAATAGCCCGAGTTCCCGATTAGGTTTCCATCCGCTGGGCACGTGTGTTTTTCCTCAAGTCTCTGGAAATTCTTACGTTTGCACCGGTATTCATGGAGCAATGCGCGGTCATTGTCATTGTCACCGTTTTTGTCCTCGTTGAAAAGGGTGTGCCCTTCAACTCTTAACAGTAATAGTTATAGCCTTTTCGATAAGCAAATACATAATCGTTTATTGACCCATCTGTTTTTTTAAATGTATGGTTTCTGGTCATGGACTGGTTGAACTACCATCATTTGCTCTATTTCTGGGTGATTGCCCGGGAAGGTTCCATCAAGCAAGCCCGTGAAGTGCTGTCGTTGTCCCAACCCGCGCTCAGCGCGCAGCTTCGTGCGCTTGAAGACGCGATTGGTGAGAAATTGTTTTCTCGCGTAGGCCGCAAACTGGTTCTGACGGACGTCGGAAAAGTGGTCTACCGTTACGCGGATGAAATTTTTTCGCTCGGCAGAGAATTAACGAACACGTTGAAAGGCTATGGAACCCAGCGCCCCATTCGCCTGGTGGTCGGCATTGCGGAGGTCGTTCCCAAAATGGTGGCCTATAAACTACTCAAGGTTGCGTACAAACAGTTTGAACACATGAAAATCGTGTGCTGGGAAGGTCGTTTGGAACGGTTGTTGGGCGAACTCGCTCTCCATACCCTGGACATTGTCATCACGGATACCCCCGTCCCGCCCAGTGTCAGTGTCGAGGCTCATAGCCACCTGCTCGGGGAATCAGGCGTGACGCTTTTCGGCCCCGAACACTTGGCCTCTCACTATCGACCGAAATTTCCACAATCATTGGATGGGGCACCGTTTCTGTTGCCCACGCCCAATTCCATGCTCAGACGGGGCTTGGATGAGTGGTTTCGAAAATACGGGATCGAGCCATTCGTTGTCGGCGAGTTTGAAGATGGAGCCACGATGCAAGCGTTCGCCCAGGAAGGGCATGGACTGTTTCCCGGCTCTTCGGTCGTTGAGTCGGAAATCGCTCGACAGAATCAAGTGCACAAAGTGGGACGGATGACAGGGCTCAGGGAACGCTTCTATGGCATTACGGTTGAACGCCGTTTAAAGCATCCGGCCGTTTTGGCGATTTCCGAGTCCGCAAAAGAAGAAGTCTTTCGGTAAGGTTCCAGCTATCGGGTTCGGCGCCGGGCGTATGGTATAATCTCCTCGTCGAGGCGTGTGAAGATTTCCAAGGAACGATGAGGAAGGTAAGATGCGAGAACAACGGTCCCTGAATTCCGTCTTGAAAAACCCCGTCGTCCTGGCGATCGGGAGTTTTATCTGCGTGTGCCTGGCGTTGGGTGCGAGTGCGACGTTCTTTCAGCCGTCTACGGTTATCCAAGCTTCGGAAGAACCGGCTGCGCCTCCGGAGCGACTTGCGCAAGCCCCCATGGCTCAACCGGCTGCCTTTTCTCCTCCCGCCACGAGCGAAGACCTCCTCCGGTTCAATCAGCACCTGATCGCGGTTGCCAAGAAAGTCACACCCGCGGTGGTCAATATTTCCATTGTGAAGACGACCGCCCCGCGAAGTTCTCCGTTTCCACATTCCCCGTTTTTTGACGACCCCTTCTTTCGGAAATTTTTCGGAGACCGCTTCAGGGAGGAACGTCGCCAGGCCCCGAGACGCAGGCAACAGGGCATGGGGTCCGGAGTCATCGTCAATCCTGATGGATACATTGTCACCAACAATCACGTGGTGGACAAGGGCGATGAAATTCAGGTGGTGTTGGGGGATCAGCGGAAATTCGATGCGGAATTGATCGGGACTGATCCCAAGACCGACTTGGCCATATTGAAAATTGATGCGTCGGATTTGCCGTTTCTCTCCTGGGGGGATTCCGGCCTGTTGCAGGTTGGGGAGATGGTCGTGGCCGTGGGGAATCCCTTCGGCCTGAACCAGACCGTGACCATGGGCATTATCAGCGCCGTGGGACGGGCCAATGTGGGTATAGCCGACTATGAGGATTTTATCCAAACGGATGCGGCCATCAACCCGGGCAATTCCGGCGGGGCCCTGGTGAACGTCCGGGGGGAACTCATCGGCATCAATACGGCCATCTTCAGCCGAAGCGGCGGGTACATGGGTATCGGCTTTGCCATCCCGAGCAATATGGCCAAAGGGGTGGCGCAGAGTTTGAAAGTCTACGGCAAAATGGTCCGGGGCTGGCTCGGCGTGTCCATCCAGGATCTGACTCCAGACCTGGCGAAACAATTTGAAACCACGGAGACCAAAGGCGCGTTGGTGACCGACGTGGTCGATGGGAGTCCCGCTGAAGACGCCCGGTTTCAACGGGGTGACATCATTCGTGAATACGACGGGCGCGCGGTCGAGAATTCGACCAAATTGCGTACCTACGTGGCTGAAACTCCTCCCGAGACCAGGGTGACCGTGGAGCTTCTTCGTGAAGGCAGCAAGAAACGCCTTGACGTCGTCATCGGACTGATGCCCAAGGACATGGCCGGGACCGGCGAAGTGGGTACCGTCGGTGAGCGGCATGCCCTGTCAGGCTTGACCGTCGAATCGGTGGAACAGTCTGCCGGCGACACAGGGGTGCGCGTCATGAAGGTCCAGCCCGATAGCCGTGCCGCGCAGGCCGGTATACGAAAAGACGACGTCATCATGGAAATCAACCGGGTCGCCATCGCGGATGCGGACGATTTCGATCGCGTCACCAGTCAACTCGACGAAAACGATGCGGTCCTGGTGCTCCTCAGGCGAGGCCGCTCGACGCTTTTCCTGTCGATCGGCGGAAGATGACCGAGCCTTTCTCTTCCGTCATCGAATGACTGAACGTTGACAGCCCTGACAAATCGTTGTCGGTTCTGTCAAATGGAAATTTTCCTCTCTCTTGACTTGTTCGGTCTTGAGTATTATCTCTTTCAGTATGATTCACTCTCGTCCCTTAACCCATGATGAGAAAAAAGCCGCGGAAGCGGCCTACCGGGGCCGGGCCTTCGATGCCTCGTGGTCGCAGGCTGCCCGGGCCGTGTATGACGGTATTCTGAAGGCCCGAGGTTATGCGGCCGATGCGTTTGGCGAGGGGCACAACAACCGTGAAGCCGTGAAAGAATCCCAATCTCCCGAGACCCTGTTTGTGGAGATGGTCGGTTCCGCACTCCCGTTCAGAGAGAAAGCCGAAGGTGAGCCGGCTGCGGCTTCCAGCCGTCCGATCTCTTCCCGTCATGAGGCCGTCGAGACCGGGGTGCTTGTGGACGTCACCAAGAAGGCCAAACGCATCGGATTTAACGTGGCGGTTGGGATCACGAAGTCCTTGTGGGACCGGAACATCACCGAGTCCTTGGATCTCGATCCCCATGAATGGGACCTGCGCGTCCGTGATCTGTTGTTGGCGGTGCGTCTGAGAATGGCCGGTCAGGGAACGTCAAGCCCGTGGATTGAAGTGCCGGTCGTGTTTCCTTCGACGCAAGGCGAGGAATCACCCCGGATGTTTTCCATCTATGCGTTGTTTCATAAAGATCCGGTGGCTGATGACTGCCTGACCTTGATGCATCCCAGCGAATTGTCTTCCATCATGCGCTCCGCTTCTTCTCCTTCCGAGACGGAAGACAACCCGTCTTTTCCCCTCGATTCTCTGTAAGGCTTCTTGTCCGCTTGCATCTCCGTGACGGCCATGGTGCCGTGCGGGTTTCAGAGTAACTATGCTAAGGTGGCGTCCATGCCGGACAATGCCAAATTGCTCGTCAATGCGGTTCTCGGTGCCATGGCCGTCACGGGAGGGTTCTGGTTTCTTCAGGGAGGTCTCTCGCTTGCCGTGACCGTCACAGTAGTGGTGGGGCTGATGGTGGTGTTTGCAAAAACCTGCTCCAGTGCTGCTCACGTATGGATGTGGTCCACCCTGCTGCTGGGACTGGAAAGCCTCGCATGGCCGTTTCTCATGTTGGGCGAACTCCAACAATTCGGTCCCGAACCGCCGCTCGAAGAGATGAGCAAGGTCTTTACGGCGGTGTTGTTCGGAGTGTTTTCCGGAATCTTCTGGCTGACCTTTGCCTACGGCCTGTACCGACGGACCCAACCCAAAACCGAAGAACCTGCTGCCCCCTTAACGCCGAACCAAGCCAAAACCAAGCGAAAGAAGCAACGGTAACGGCTATTCCGCTCACGACATTTCCTATAACAGTTCAATAGGGTCCACGTTCACCCCGAATTTCATGCGCCGATTGGTTGGTCCTTGGTTCATCAACTCGAGCGTCCGTCGGACGAGGGTTCGCCCGGCGGTGCCATCTGCGACTTTGACCAGCAGATGATAGCGGGAGAGCCCTCGTGGTTGAGCCCCATACGCGGCAAGGGGTCCCAGGACTGCGTCCTGTTCGCCCTGTTGCATCTCGCCTTGCGCAATCATGCGTGCAAGTTGTTCCGTGAGATGCCGGTGCCATGTTTTTGCGGTTTTTTCGGTTTCCGTTGCGTCTTGCCCTGAGACGTGCAACTGGATGAGCTGCCCGAAGGGCGGATAGCCCACCAGGCGGCGAAAGGCCAATTCATGGTCATAGAAGAGATCGGGTTCTTGTTGGCCGATGGCATGCATGACCGGGTGTGAAGGGAGGCGGGTTTGAATGATCGTGGATCCGGAAAGGCCAGGAGGTACGAGATCCACGGCCTGTTGGAGATGGTGAAACACGCGTTCCGACGACCGAAAATCCGGAACGTGCAGGCCGGCGTCCGCATAGGGGATGCCGACGCATCTCACCGGCGTGAACGGCGACGCTTGGAAGAGCAGTTCCGTCCCGACGACGATGTGGATCTTGCCTTGCGAAAATTGTTCGCGGATACGGTCCGCAGCGGCTTCGGTCCGTATCGTGTTGCCGTCATAGCGGGCAATGGCGGCGTGGGGGTACAAACGGCGCAATTCTTCTTCAAGACGTTCCGTGCCGAATCCCACCGGTTCCAAACGAGTGCCGGAACAAGCCGGGCACGCGGACGGGCTGGGTTCGGCCTGGCCGCAATACGGGCACCGCAGTTGTGATTGCCGGAGACCCAACGGGATACGGCAGCGCGGGCATTGTGGCGCGGTCCCACAATCCCGACAGGTGATGGACGATGAAAACCCTTTGCGATTATGGTAGATCACGATTCCGCCACCTTGCTTCAGGGCCTGCTCCATGCCGTTTTGCAGGGCATCGGAGAACATCGTGCCGAACGCCATGTCCTGAAGGTTGAGCACTTGAACCGGCCTTGGTGCGCTCTTGCCGGCAAAAGCTCGTGGAGACTTGACGTCCCCGGCAAAGCGATGCACGGTCTCGAGTGTAGGGTAAGGCGCGTGCAGCACGAGCACGGCGTCGTCCAGCTCGGCTTTTTTTCGTGCGACCTCCCGTGCGTGATGGTGTGGACTCGGATCGGCCTTGTACGCACTGTCCCCTTCGCGTTCAATCCACACGCAGCCCAGGGCAGGGAGAGGAAGGAACAGTGCGGACCTGGTCCCCACGACCACGGAATAGTGCCCTTGTTTGATGGCTTGCCAAAGTTGAAGACGCTGTTTGTCTGAATGGCCGCTGTGAAACTCGCCTATCGGGTGTTTCACCGAATATCGAAGATAGGAGACCAGGCATGTCGCCCGGTTGATATTCGGGGCAATGACCAGGACCGTCCGGTCCTGGGCCATTGTTTCTTGTATGACGTCACCCAACAGCGGTTGCGGGTCTTCCAAATCGGTGAGCAGCAACTCACCGAATTGTTTGGCTGCAAGGTGTTGCCGAAAACGGCCCCACCATGAGAATAAATCGTGGTTTTCCTCCGGGGTTTGGCAACAGTCTTGTGGAGGAGTTGCCGGCTTTGGGCTGCTTTGGACCGGCAGTTCGGTCCAGTCCTCCCGGGCCTGAATCCACGTGTTTCGTTTGAGCCTTTGTAAGACCGTGGAGGGGTTGTCCAACAGTGTCTCAACGGTTGATTGCGCCAAGCCTTTGGAACGCTTGGCGAGCGCGGTGAGGAGGATGTGCGTGGAGGTGCCGGTCCTGGCGGTTTCCAGGCGTTGTTGTCCTTGCTGAGTGATGGTCCAACGCATGCTGCTGCGAAAGGGGACGTCAGGTGGCTGGACAAGTGCCAGGCAGGTTCCTGCTGGAGCCAGGTAATAGTCGGTCATCCATTCTGCCAAGGCAACCAGCTTGGGGTCCGGCTCCCAGTGGGCCGAGGTGATGCGATACAGTTCGCGAAGACGGCCCGGCTCAACCAGGGGTTGCTTCGCGTTTGCGGCAAGAGAGACAATAATGCCCGGCTTGACGCGCGGTCCGAACGGTGCCAGAACCCATTGCCCTATTTGGGGCCGGGAACTCCACGACTGAGGAATACGGTACGTAAACGCTTGAGAGGTCCGGGGAGGAAAGACGACGTCGGCATAGGATGGCGGCATACGGGGTATTGTGCCAAAGGAATGGTGACCTCACAACGAGAGAAAAGCCGGTTTCTGAGCTTTTCTCTTCTGGAACCCATGGGGACTTGAGATGCAGGTCATAATTGCCAAGAGAACTTGGAATGATGCCTTTTGGGTGATGCTCTGGGCTCTCGTCCTGATCATGAGCATGCCGGCTTTGCCGGTGTATGGACAGGACGATGCACCAACCTCGCCATCGAGTCCTTCGACTTCCCCATCTTCGCAGGAAACGCATTTGCGGGATTTTTCTCCTCTCCCGGAAGAGCCGGAAGAATTCGACGATCGTGAGGTGAAGGCGTATTATGACTGGCGCAATGATTTGTTCTTCCGGGAATTCGATATGAACGGGGACGGCGTGGTGAATTATATGACCGCCCGGCGGACCTACAAGGTTTGGTTGGATGAATTCGGTACCCCGGTCGTTGTGACGGTCGGGTCTCCGTTGTTCTATTGGTTGGATGTCAACGGGAATGGGGACTTTGAAACGGGCAAAGGCGAGATGTGGTCGGACCCGGACGAGGATGGCCTCACCGGCAATGAAAAGACGTACGATCCCAGCCCTCTGGAACAACAGCCCTCGCGCATTCCACAGTGGTCCGCGCCTGTTCCCTAGCTTCGTCTGCTTGAAGGGATCATGTTGGAGTATTGAAACGTGAGCATGTTTGATGGCGAAGAAGAATGTGAATGAGCGACAAGATTCGGAGTCGCCGAATCCACCGAAACGCATTGAAACGCAGATCCATCGGCGCAAGAAGGCCAAGGCGGTCTCTCCCCTGACGAATGAATGGGAAAGTTCGCAAGCTGAACCTCCCAAGGGCTTGAAGCGCCCGCCGCAGGACATGCGGAACTCGTAAATCTTCCGCTCCCCCTATTCTTCAAGACGCGCGAGAGCGTGTGTCGTGCCACACCTAACACCTTCGCCGCTTCGGTCACGTAGCAGTAGGACCTTGGGGCTTTTGCTAGCGGGATGGTAGGTCTTTTGTTCTCTTGATTCGTCGGAAAATGGGGTGCTACGATTCCAAGTCCTGCGAAAAGATTGAAGTTTTTGACCCCCGCTTCCGGATACCGGGGGCCAGTTCCTGCGAGGTCGAATCCTTATGGTCGGTGGCCTGGATCTGTTTTTTGACTATCTCGCGAAGTATTTGCCCATAGTCGTGTTTATTATCCTGGCAGCGGGATTTGGCGTCGTGACGCTTCTCCTGAGTTATCTCGTCCAACCGAAATATCCTGAAGCTGAAAAGCTCAGCGTCTATGAATGCGGCAGTGAGCCGTTTTCCGATTCCCGGATGCCGTTTCCCGTCCGGTATTACGTTATTGCGATGCTGTTCGTTATTTTCGATATCGAAGTCATTTTTCTCTATCCCTGGGCCGTTACCTTCGACCAACTTGGCGTGATCGGCCTCATTGAAATGATGATTTTCATCGGTCTGTTTGTCGTGGCCTACGTGTATGCGTGGAGAAAGGGCGCGTTGGAGTGGGATTGAGACTCGGACTTCCGGCTGTCGCCGTAAAATGAGGTATCCATGGGGCTGATACAAATAGGAAAAAAACACGAGAAAGACGGTGATATCGGGATCATCACGCTGTCCCTGGAAAAGGCTGCGAATTGGGCGCGGAAAGGGTCGCTCTGGCCGATGACGTTCGGGTTGGCCTGTTGCGCGATTGAGATGATTGCCGCGGTCTCCTCCCGGTATGACGTCGACCGGTACGGGGCCGGCGTGTTTCGTGGTTCTCCACGACAATCCGATCTCATGATCGTGGCAGGCACGGTGTGCCGGCGGATGGCTCCGGTCATTCGCAAAATCTATGACCAGATGCCCGAACCCAAATACGTCATTTCCATGGGGTCCTGCGCCACGTCCGGGAACATTTACGATAGTTACAGCGTGGTCCAGGGCGTGGACCGCTTCGTGCCGGTCGATATTTACGTGCCCGGATGCCCGCCGACCCCAGAAGCCCTATTCGACGGGATTTTGAAACTTCAGGATCAGATTATGCAGAAGCGGGTCTTTACCAAACAGCCCGAAGAAGTCAGGCCGAGGGACAAGGCCATCGGATAATGCATCCGCTTGCCGAAACCATCCAGGCCCGGTTTCCCGACGGATTCCTGAAGGCTCAGGAATGGCGGGGTGACCTCGCCGTGACGGTGAAACGCGAAGCCCTGCACGCGGTCGGCCGGTTCCTCAAGGATGATCCGGCCATGGCCTGCGATTACATGGTGCTCGTCAGTTCGGTGGATTGGCCGGATGAAGAGGAACGGTTTGAAGTCGTGTACGAGGTCTATTCCATCCGCCATCGCCATCGGATTCGCGTGAAAACGCGGGTTCCGGAACACGATTGCTACGTGGATTCGTTGACGGATATTTGGCCGGGCGCGGATTTCATGGAACGGGAAGTGTTCGACATGATGGGCATCCGGTTCAACAACCACCCGGACATGCGGCGGATTTTGATGCCGGACGACTTTCCCGAAGGCTATCCGTTGCGAAAGGATTTCCCGCTGCAAGGCAAGGGCTGGCGCGATACGTTCGAGTTTCTGAATGAAGGTGAGGCCTCCTGACGGGCAGGCGAACTTTTCGAAGGCAACCATGGCGCATTTAGAAGACCAACGCGAAACCATCTATAAAGTCGACCCGGCCCATCCGGAGACCAAGGATCTGCCGATCCTGCGGACCGAGGAATTGTTGTTGAACATGGGGCCGCAGCATCCCGCGACGCATGGCGTGCTGAAAGTGATCCTCGACCTCGAAGGAGAGCGGATTACGAAATCCACGGTGGTCATGGGTTTTCTCCATCGCGGCGTGGAAAAACTCGCCGAACACGGGACGTATCATCAATTCATTCCTCATACGGACCGTCTCGATTACGTCTGCGCGATGTACAACAACTTCGCGTATTGCCGGGCCGTGGAGAAATTGATGAACGTCACCGTGCCCGAGCGGGCGGAATATTTACGTACCATCGTGGCGGAGGTCCAACGGATTATCGGGCATCTGTTCTGGTTGGGGACGCAGGCGCTCGATATCGGGGCGATGACCGTGTTTTTCTACACGTTCCGTGACCGGGAGATTCTGCTCGACTGGTTCGATGAACTGTGCGGGGCGCGGCTGACGACCAGTTGGTATCGCATCGGTGGCGTGGAGCGTGACTTTACCGCTTCGCTGGAGACCAAGATTCGGGACTTTCTTGCGTACTTTCCTCCGAAGATCGATGAATACGTGGTGTTCCTGGAAAAAAATCGTATCTGGCTGGCGCGGACCGTGGGCGTGGCGGTCATCTCCGCAGAGGACGCGTTGGGCTATGGGTTGAGCGGGCCCACGCTCCGGGGTTCGGGGGTCGATTACGATTTGCGCAAATACGAGTCGTATGGCGCGTATCCCAAGTGCGAATTCAGCGTGCCGGTCGGCAAAAACGGCGACACGTATGACCGGTATTGGATCCGAATCGAGGAAATGCGTGAGAGCATCAAGATCGTTCGCCAGTGCATGGACCAGATGCCGAAGGAAGGCCCGGTGATGGCCGACGTGCCCAGCGTCACCCTGCCCCCCAAGAACCGGGTGTTCACGAATCTCGAATCCATGATCCAGCAGTTCAAACTGTTTTCACAAGGGTTCGATGCACCGCCCGGTGAGATTTATTGTGGAACCGAAGCGCATAAAGGTGAACTGGGATTCTATATCGTGAGCACGGGCGGCGGGAACCCGTATCGCCTGAAGATCCGCTCTCCATCCTTTATCCACATGGGGGCGTTCGATTATATGGCCAAGGGGTACATGATCGCCGATGCGGTCACGATTTTCGGGTCGTATGATATCGTGATGGGAGAATGCGATCGCTGACAGACTGCTGAAAAAGCCCACCGGCGGTGCTCTCGTTGCTCGAAGGCTTCAACGTACCTTTCCCGTACGCCTCAGCCTTCTCACTGCCGGCGGCCCGGCTGGTGAACGTTTTGAACAGCCTGATCACTACACCATGAGCTTCTCGAATGGAGGGGCGGGAGAGAGAGATGGGACTCAAACCGGTTACGACACCCGATACTGAAGCCGCGACGATTGCCCTGAACATCGACGGCGAAACCGTCACCGCGAAAGCAGGGGTTTCGCTGTACGACGTGATTTCCAGCATGGGGAAAATCGTCCCGGCCATGTGTTATCACTATACGTTCGACCCCTTCGGATCCTGCGGCATGTGCCTGGTCCTGCAGGAAGGGAAGAAGTCGCCGGTGCGGTCCTGCACCGCCAAGGCGACCGAAGGGATGGTCATCCGGACGGATGGGGAAGACCTGTTTGCGGCGCGAAAGAAAGCCGTGGAAAAACACCTGTCCGTGCATCCCCTGGATTGTCCGGTCTGCGACGCGGACGGGCATTGCGAATTGCAGGACATGGCGTTCCAGCATCAGGTTACCAACCTTGCCAACGCCAAACAGAAACATATTCCGGAAGACACGCGTAGCTTGGTGCTTGACTTCAACATGAACCGCTGCATCGCCTGCGGGGAATGTATCAACATCTGCAAGGACGTCCAGCGTATCGACGCGCTGCAATTCATGAAGAAGGGCGGGTTTACGCAGGTCGTGGCCAAGGGGGATCACGCCTTGGACTGCGAGTTTTGCGGGGATTGTCTGGCGGTCTGTCCGGTGGGCGCGATTACCAATAAATTTTCAAAATACGCATACAAGCCCTGGCAACTTCGAAAAACCACGACCACCTGCACGTACTGCGGGGACGGGTGTCAGATGTACGTGGAAACGAAGGATACGGAAGTCGTGCGGGTGACCTCTCCCTTGTCCTGGAAAAACAAATGGGGCGACCGGGGGGATACGGTCAATGGTCATGGAGGGCTCTGTGTGCGGGGGCGCTTCGGCTTCCAGTTCATTGACAGTAAAGAACGACTCAAGGAACCGCTCGTTCGGCGCAAAACGGGCTTGGCTCCAACGCCGTGGATCGAAGCCCTGGACACGACTGCGGAGCGGCTGACGGATATCAAGAACCGGTACGGGTCCGAAGCCATTGCAGGATTGATCACGGCACGGTGCACGAATGAAGAACTGTACGTGTTCCAACGATTTATGCGGACCGTGCTCGGGACGAACAATCTCGACAGCAGTGCGCGGTACGGTCATATGAATTTCGTGCGGGCGGTCCATCATGCCCTCGGGATCAATCGGACAATGAACGCCTCGGCCGACCTCACGAAAGCCAAGGCGATCCTGGTGGTGGGAGCCAACGTCACGGAAACGAATCCCGTGGCCAGCCTGCGGGTGAAAGCCGCGGTCGGCACCTACAAGGCATCGGTCATCGTGGTGGATTCCATGCAAACCAACTTGGCCAAATTGGCGTCGCATCCGATGATGGTCAAACCGGGTTCGGAGGGCGCGTTCGTCAAAGGATTGGTCAAATCGGTCCTGGAGCAGGATCTCATCGATCCTGACGCGACCGCTCAGGCTCCCGAGGCCTTGTCTGCCTTGAAAGCCGCGGCCCAGGCGGTTTCGCTCGACGCCATTGCCGCTGAAACGGGAATCCCGGCCGGGACGATTCAGGAGGCAGCCAGGATATTTGCGGAAGCCCCGCGTTCCGTCATCCTGTGCGGGGAAGGGATCGTGCGCCAGCCCGATGGGTATCACCATATCTTGTCCCTGGTCGACTTGGCGTGGGTCACGGGGAAATTGAATAAACCCGGGTGCGGGATCAATACGTTTACCGAAGAGGGGAACGAGCAGGGGGCCGTGGATATGGGTGTCGCCCCGGAATTTCTTCCGGGCCCGGTGTCCTATCCGCACGCCGAGGCGCGTCAAAAATTTGCCGAAGCATGGGATGCGACGTTGCCGGATGCGCAAGCCGGCAAATCCCTTGTCGAAATTTTAGCGGATTGCCGCGCCGGCAAGATTAAAGCCCTCTACCTCGTGGGAGAGAATCCGTTGGGCACGCTTCCAACATCATTTGGCGTGGAGGAAGCCCTGAGCCACTTGGAACTGTTGATTTGTCAGGATCCTTTCCTGACGGAGACGGCGCGCGCTGCGCACGTCGTGTTCCCCGCGTGTACGTTTGCGGAAAAGGACGGCACCGTCACGAACCAGGAGGGGATGGTGCAATTCCTGAGGCCGGCGCTGGATCCGCTGGGTGAGAGTGCGCTGGATTGGCATATCATGGTGGGCCTCGCCAATGGCATGGGGCATTCGCTTCCGTATGACAACACGCAGGATATTCAAGCGGAAATTCGGAAGGTGCTTCCCGGCTACTACAATCTCGGCGAACCTCGCCCCGTTGTCGCTGATGTCGCGGCGTATCTTCAGAACGGGTATGCGGATTCGGTTCGCGCTCGGTATGCCGATGTCCGCGCCCAAGAGTCCAGCCGGCCGTACGGATTGAAATTGATTCAACTCATTTATCATTCGGGAAAATTGTCCACGAAGGCGTCCGGGTTGATGGACATTTCGCCGAATACCGGCGCGTTACGGATGTCCCTGGAGGAATGTGAACGGTTGGGTCTTGCCGAGGGCGGCCGCGTGCGCGTGACCTCGGATCAAGGTAGCCTGGAATTGGGCGTGCAAGTCGACGTCAATGTGCTGCCGGGCACCTGTGCATTTCCTGAACATTTCAATGAGCCTCCGGTCAAGGATCTGATCCGGGTTGTCGTGGATCCCGTCACGCAAGTGCCCTATTTCAAATCCGCTCAGGTGACAATCGAAAAAATTTAGGAGCGTCTTGTGGATACGCAAAAGCAAACGACACGATTCTTGGACGCGGTCTTGTTCCGCGAAATCTGGAAAGCGATGAAGGTCACGTTCAAACACATGTTCCATCGCCCGATGACCTTCCAGTATCCCCGTGAAAAGCGAACGATTCCTGACGCGCATCGCGGGGCCTTGGGCTTGTTGCGGTACGACAACGGGCAGGAACGGTGCGTCGGATGTGACCTGTGCGAAGTCGCCTGTCCGTCACGGTGCATCAAGGTCATCAGTGAAGAGGACAAGTCCCTGCCCCTGCAACGGTACGCGACCGAGTTTTACATCGATATTACCAAATGCGTGTTTTGCGGATATTGCGTGGAAGCCTGTCCGGTCAATGCGTTGGCCATGACGAAGATGTACGAGTATTCGACGCATGACAAACGGACCCTCCTGTTCGACAAACAGCGACTCTACGAAATCGGTGAGCAACATTTGGAAGATGCCAAAAAATATCTTTATGCCCATAACCAGGAACAAGATGACGAGGAGAGTCGCGCCTACCGCTATCATTTCCCGCAGCCTATAGGGAAAACCGAGGCCTCCGACTCGTAGTCCTTCATGATGATGTACGTATTGTTCGGGTACTTTGCGACCGTGAGTATCCTGTCGGGGATTTTTACGATCGCCCTGAAAAACCCTGTCCATTGCGGCCTGAGCCTGTTGGCGTTGCTCTTGCACGTGGCCGGGCTTTTCGTATTGCTCAACGCCGAGTTTCTCTTTGCCGTGCAGATCATCGTCTATGCCGGGGCGATTCTCGTGCTCTACCTCTTCGTCCTGATGTTGCTCAGCCTGAAAACCGAAGAACAGTATCTGCATAAGAAATATCCCTTTTTCCTGTTCGCCGGCGTCGCGATCCTCGCGGAATTACTCATTCTGGTGTTTCAAACTCCTTACGGCGGGGCCAAGGGGACTGCGACCCCGGAAGTCGTGTTGCAGGCCGGTCCGAGTCACGCCGTGGGCATCACCATGTTCAGCGACTACTTGTTGTTGTTCGAGATCGTGGGAGTCTTTCTGTTGGGAGCCATTATCGGGGCCATCGTCCTGGCCAAAACGCCGACGGGTCCGGTTCCGGAGCCGACAGGCCAACGCGAGTAACTCGTCATGATTCCTCTTTCGGCATACGTGGCGTTGAGTGCCATCCTGTTTATGACGGGGTTGTTGGGTGTTCTGATCCGGCGGAATTTCATCATTGTCCTGATGTCGGTCGAGATCATGTTGAACGCGGCGAATATCAATCTTGTCGCGTTCTCTCACTATCTCTCATCAATGGCCGGCCAAATGGCGGCCTTGTTCGTGATTGCGATCGCAGCCGGAGAGGCCGCCGTGGGCCTGGCGATCATTATTGTGGTATTCCGTGGGAAAATTGCGACGAACGTCGACCAGATTAACCTGTTGAAGTGGTAACGTGTCCGACCTGCTCGTCATTCTCATACCCGCCTTCCCGCTGATCGCGGTTCTGGTCAACGGCTTGCTCGGCCATCGGTACACCACCGGCCTGGCCGGCCGCATTGCCGTGGGCTCCATCGGCCTCTCTTTTCTGTGTGCCGTCGCGGTGGTGGCCGGCGTACTCTCCGATCCCGTGCCCCGTGAGGTCATTGCCTATTCGTGGATTTTCGGCGGAGACCTGCACGTCGATTTCGGATTTTTGATCGATCCGCTGACCGCCGTGATGTTGATGGTGGTGACGGGAGTCGGTTTCCTGATTCATGTCTATTCCGTCGGGTACATGCACGGAGAAGACGGCTTTACCCGCTTCTTCGTGTACATGAATTTGTTCATGGTCTCCATGCTGTTGCTGGTCATGGGGAACAATTTCCTGGTGCTGTTCATCGGCTGGGAAGGGGTCGGTCTCTGCTCCTATCTCCTGATCGGGTATTACTTCAACAAGGTCTCGGCGGCCAAGGCCGCCACCAAGGCGTTTGTGGTCAACCGGATCGGCGACGCCGGGTTTTTGCTGGCGATTTTTCTGGTCTTCGTCAATTTCAAGACCCTGGATTACATGAAGGTCTTCGAAAACGCGAACCAGCTCTCCGTTGAAATGGCTACGGCCATTACGCTGTGCCTGTTAGTGGGCGCGATCGGGAAGTCCGCCCAAATTCCCCTGTATACGTGGTTGCCCGATGCCATGGAAGGCCCGACGCCGGTGAGCGCGTTGATCCACGCCGCGACGATGGTCACGGCCGGGGTGTACATGGTGGTGCGTAATCACGTGTTGTTCGACATGGCTCCCGTGTCCACGGCCACGGTAGGGATCATCGGCGGCCTGACCGCGTTGTTTGCCGCCACGATCGGGCTGGTACAAAACGACATCAAGCGGGTGCTGGCGTATTCGACCGTCAGCCAGTTGGGCTATATGTTTCTGGCCTGTGGGGTCGGGGCCTACATTGCCGCTATTTTCCATCTCGTGACCCACGCATTTTTCAAGGCGCTCCTGTTCCTGTCCGCCGGCGCGGTCATCCACTCGCTCGAAGGGGAACAGGACATCCGAAAAATGGGCGGGCTTTCCAAAAAAATTCCCATCACGCATGCCGTGTTTCTCATCGGCACCCTGGCGATTGCCGGCATCCCGCCTTTGGCGGGATTTTGGAGCAAAGATGAAATCATGGCCCATGCCTTTGTCCATCACCATTACGTGTTGTATGCCTTTGCCGCCATCGGCGCGTTCCTGACTTCCTTGTACATGTTCCGTCTCACCTATGTGACGTTTTACGGGCGGTCCCGGGTGGACCCGAAGGTGGAACATCATATTCATGAGTCGCCGCCGGTCATGACCGTGCCGCTCATGATCCTGGCGGGGCTCTCCGTGCTGGGCGGGTTTCTGGGTGTGCCGCCGGAACATGGCTGGTTCCATGGATTTTTGGAATCCGTGGCCACTCCCGTGGGCGCGGTGACGCATGAAGTCGGCATGGGGACCCTCATCGGATTGATGGCAGGGGCCATCGGGATCGCGTTGGGTGGTTGGGGGGTGGCGCATTATTTGTACGCGATCAAGCCAGGGACCGCGGATGCATGGTCGGAACGGTTCGCCGGGGCCTATCGGACATTGTTGAACAAGTACTACGTGGATGAGCTGTACGACGTCCTCTTCGTCGAGCCGTGCAAACGGCTTGGCCGGCTATGGGATTGGATCGATCAACACGTCATCGATCGCTTCATCAGGGGGATCGGTCACGGAGCCGACGTGAGTGCGGCCGGAGTGACCTGGACCGAAAAACACGTGATTTACGCGGGACTCAACGTGATCGGGTACGCCAACCACCTGGTTGCCTGGTCCTGGCGGAAATTGCAAACCGGGTTGGTCAATCATTATGCCGCAGTGATTGTGATCGGCCTGTTTATTCTCACGCATTTTATCCTCGCGTGGTTGACCGGAACCTCTCTCTTGTAGGGTTGAGTGATTGGCGATGCTTGAAGAATTGGAATTTGGATTCCCGATTTTGTCGATCCTGCTCTTTCTCCCGCTTCTCGGGGCGATCGGGCTGTGGACACAACGGGAAACCGAACTGATCAAGAAAACGGCGCTGGGCGTCGCACTCTTCGAATTGGCACTGGCTGCCTTCTTGTTGATCCGGTTCATCCCTGAATCAGCGGCTATGCAATTCAGCGAACGGTTGAATTGGATTCCGGCTCTGGGTATTTCCTATCACCTCGCCGTGGACGGTATCAGCATCCTGTTTGTCGGCCTTTCGGCCTTCATCACGGTCCTGATCATTCTCTATTCATGGGATACCGTGCAGGACAGGGCCAAAGCCTACTTCATGAGTATCCTGGCTTTGGAAACGACGATTATGGGGATTTTCGTGTCCATCGACCTGATCCTCTTCTTCGTGTTCTGGGAACTCATGCTCGTCCCCAGTTATTTCCTGATCAAACTGTGGGGCGTGGGCGAGGCAAGAGAATACGCCGCGCTCAAGTACGTGTTGTATACCCTGTTGGGCAGCGTGTTCATGCTGGTCGGATTTGCCTTGCTGAGTTTGAATTACCACGACGTCACGAATACCTACAGTTTCGACTTGCTGGACCTGCTGAAGGTGCCTGTTCCGGTCTCGGATCAACTATTGATCTTCTGGCTCATCTTCATGGGATTGGCCTTCAAGGCTCCGGTCTTTCCGTTCCACACGTGGTTGCCGGACGCGCTGGTGCAAGGGCCGATCGGGATGTCCGTCGTGCTGGCGGGCGTCAAGTTGGGGACGTATGGGTTTCTCCGGTTCAGCTTTCCGTTGCTGCCGGAAGCCTCGACCAATGCCACCGTGGTGGTCATCGTCATGACGTTGGCCCTGGCCGCCATTGTCTGGGGAGCCATCATCGCCATCATGCAGCCGGACTTCAGACGCCTGCTTGTCTTCAGCAGCATCAGCCACTTGGGGTTCGTCGTGTTGGGCCTGTTTGCCCTGAATTTCCAGGGTCTGCAGGGCAGCCTGCTGCAAATGATCAATTTGGGATTTACCACTGCGGGGCTCTTTTTCCTGGCCGGGTTTCTCTATGACCGGCTCGGCAATACACTCCTCGACAATTGCGGAGGGATCGCATCGAAGATGCCCCTTCTTGCCGTCTTTTTCCTGATTATCGGGATGGCCTCGATCGGGCTGCCCGGAACGAATGGATTCATCGGGGAATTTCTGATCCTGCTGGGCGCCTTTCAAGCGCATTGGGTGTATGGGGCCGTGGCCGTCTCGGGCGTGATCTTCGCCGCGGCCTATTTCCTGTGGTATTACGAGCGGGCGATTTTCGGCCCTATCGGTGAGCATGTCCCGCACGTGCTCAAGGACCTGACGCAGCGCGAAACGATGATCGCCGTGTCCCTATGTGTCATGATTTTCTGGATCGGGCTCTATCCCGCACCGTTTTTGCGAATGGTCAACGGCTCGGTGCAGGCCGTGATGGACCGGTTGGACCACGGGTCGATCGCGAGCATTGAACGGGACCGGATGCTGTGGTCTCATGCCGTGGCGCTTGAACCTGAAGGGCAGGACTCAGCCATGACAATCCGCAATCCACAATCTGCAGCCCACAATCCCGTCACCCTTGCACTCGGAGGGCAGGACTGAGCCATGGGACAGTTGGCCTTACTGGCAACGTTGTTTGCCCCGTTCCTGGGGGCGGTTGTGTTGCTGTTCATTCCCAATCGTGAGCCGTTCCTGGTGCGCGTCGTGGCCGCGGCCTCCGCAGGGGTGGCGTTACTCGCTTCTCTCTACGTGTTTTTGGCCTATGACCCCGATCAGGGTGGCTTCCAATTCATCACCAAGTGGGCGTGGTCGGAGGAACTGGGCATCGGGTTTCATATCGGGGTCGATGGAATCGGGACTCCGTTGGTTTTTGCCTCGGCCATTCTGCTGTTTGCGGGCATCTTCATTTCGTGGCACATCAAGGATCGCATCAAGGAATTTTACATCTTCCTGTTGATTCTCGCGGCGGCGACCATCGGGGTCTTCATGTCGCTGGACCTGTTCTTCCTCTACTTCTTTTATGAAATGTCGGTGTTGCCCATGTACGTGCTGCTGGGCGTGTGGGGGAGTCATACCAAGGGCTATTTGAGCATGACCGATGAAAAAGGCCTGAAGCTCCGGGATTCGGTCGGGTTCATCCTGAACTTCGGGTCGAACAGCAAGGAATACGCCGCGATGAAACTCACGCTGTTCCTCTCGGCGGGAGCGGTGTTCGCCTTGATGGGCATCTTGCTGATTTATCATTTCTCGCCGGTCCATACGTTCGATATCCTGGTGCTGCGGGAAGTGGCCCATTTCGACGGCACGCTGGCGACGATTATCTGGGTGTTGGTCTTCTTCGGCTTTGCCTCCATTGCACCCATTTGGCCCTTGCATTCCTGGTCTCCCGTCGGGCATGCCGCGGCCCCGGCCGCAACCAGCATGTTGCACGCCGGCGTGCTGATGAAACTCGGGCATTTCTCCATCATTCGCGTGGCCTATGAAATCCTGCCCGACGCCACGCGGGAACTCATGCCCATCGCCGCCGTGTTGTGTGTGTTCAGCATCATTTACGGCGGGTTCGTCGCGTATTTCGCCAAGGACACGAAGTACGTCATCGGTTATTCCAGTTCCAGTCACATGGGCTACGTGTTCCTGGGCATGGCCGCGCTGGATTACATCAGCCTGACCGGAGCGGTGATTTACATGTTTGCGCATGCCTTGGCCACGGGCATGCTCTTCGCCATGGCAGGCTGGGTGTATGACCAGACCCATACCCGGGACATTCCGTCCCTGGGAGGATTGGTCAAGAACATGCCGTTCCTGGCCGGGGCGTTCATTATTGCCTGTATGGCGTCGGTCGGCATGCCGGGGACCGTGAACTTTATCGCCGAGATCATGATTATCGTCGGCGCATGGGAGAAATATCCGTTCCAGGTGGTGGTGGCCGTGTTGGGGATTGTGTTGACGATGGCCTATCTGTTCAAAATGATGCGCGGCCTGTTTTACGGACAACTGTCGCCTGAATACGCGCATACCCGTGACACGTCGCACTGGGTGGACCGGTTCCCGCTGCTCCTGATGATCGGCTGCAGCATCTTTTTCGGGATCTTCCCCATGCACTTTTACAACGTCGTGCGCTCCACGGTCGTGCCGATGTTGGATCGCATCAATCAAGTGGCTCCACTGGTCACCCAGAATACGACGGGATTGTTCCCGTAACCAATCATGACGTTCGACCTTACCCTATCGGGCTCAGATCTCCTTCTCCTGGCGCCGGAGATTTTCCTCACCATCTGGTTGTGCGTGGTGTTGGCCGTCGACGTGACCTGTAAGCAGATCGACCACGAAAACCTGGCCTACCTGAGTGTCGGTGGCGTCATCGCCACGCTCATCAACCTGATCTGGTTCGATTACACCGGAGTCCAGGGCACACTCTTCAAAGATATGTTTGTCCTGGATGGGGTGGCGATTTTCTTCAAGATTCTGGTGTTGATCTCCACGGCGCTGGTCCTGCTGGCCTCCATCGACTACGTGAAAGCGTTCAAGTTTTTCAAGGGCGAATATTATTTCCTGGTCATGATGTCGGCCTTGGGCATGATGTTCATGGCCTCGGCTCAGGACCTGCTCTCCGTCTTCGTCACGTTGGAATTTTCCACCTTCGGCTTTTACGTCCTGGTGGCGTATCTGCGGGAAGACCAGAAATCCAGCGAAGCGGGACTGAAGTTCTTCATTCTTGGCGTCTTTGCTGCGGGGTTGCTCGCATATGGCATCAGTCTCGTCTATGGCGAGACGGGGACGCTGGTGTTTTCCGAAATGGCCTCGACGCCCGGCAGCGTTGGGTTGGCTATCGGCTTCATCATGATCTTTGCCGCGTTAGGCTTCAAAATCGGGGCCGTTCCCTTTCACTCCTGGATTCCCGATACGTATCAGGGAGCCCCCACACCCGTCACCGCCTTTCTGTCGATCGCGCCGAAAGGTGCGGCGTTGGCCATTCTCATCCGCATGTTCTACGTCGCGCTGGCGACCTTCAAACCCACGTGGGTCCTCCTGTTCGTCGTCGCCTCCATCATCTCCATGACCTACGGCAACATCGTGGCCATCGCCCAGAAAAACATCAAACGGTTGTTGGCCTATTCCGGCATCGCGCAGATCGGCAACGTCATGATCGGTCTGGCGGCCGGAACCAAACGGGGCAGTGACGCGATCCTCTTTTATTTGCTCACCTATCTGTTTGCCAACCTGGGAGCCTTTGCCGTGGTCATCGGCGTCAGCAACCTGATCAAGAGCGATGAGATTGAAGATTACAACGGGTTGAATCGTCGGTCGCCGTTTCTCGCGGCAGCCATGCTGATCTTTCTGTTGTCGCTCGCCGGCGTGCCTCCGTTGGCCGGCTTCATCGGCAAACTCTATATCTTTGTCGCGGCTATCGAACAGGAGCTCTACACGCTGTTGATCGTCGGGCTGATCAATATCGTCATCTCCATGTACTATTACCTGGTCGTGGTCAAAAAAATGTATATCAACGAACCCCACGACCCCGCGCCGCTCTCGGTATCGACCCCGCTGAAGACCGTCATCTTCGTCGGCATTGCCGGTACACTCCTGCTCGGCATTTACCCCAAACCCTTCATCGACTGGGCCGTCGCCGCCACCTTGATGTTTTCGAATATTGCTGCGCCCACGGCCTCAGACCCTGCCGTGTTGACGTCCCTGACAGGCGGGTAGCGCCTCAATCATTCGTTGACAAGAAAACCCTCGCCCCTGGTGGGAGAGGGTAGGGTGAGGGGGATGGGAGGCGTCATGAGGCATGGCCCTGCCTTTGAGCCGGGATGAGGCGGTTCAAACTACACTGTCGGGTTACGCTACGGCTAACCCGACCTACAAGAACTCCTCGCAGACCTTATCGAATTGAAATTTCAAGGCTGCGTCCCAGTGCGGAGGCAAATCTTTCCAACGTGGATAAGCGAATGTCTTCGGCATGGTTTTCAATTCTGGAAATGGCCGATTTGCGGGTATGCAGTTTCTCAGCCATTTTTTCTTGCGTTAAGCCTGAAGCCTCACGAGCTTCCTTGAGCAGTACCCCGATTTTGAACGCTTTGTAGCCTTCATCAAAACCATCTCTGAATTCAACGTCAGATTTCTTCCTTTTACGGATATAGGCTTTTAGATCACTCATTGCGAATGCCTCCTGTTGAGATACTCCTTCTTGCGATTTTCAGCGAGCTTGATTTCTTTCCTGGGAGTTTCCTGAGTTTTCTTTTGAAATCCATGAGTTAAAATAACCACGTTGCCGCGCTCCAGGAAGCCCAGGAGCCGAAAAATATTACCGCCGAACGGTACTCTGACTTCCCAGATACCATCCGTATTGACCAGCTTTTTGAAATATTGGACGGGGACAACATCTACTTCCTCGATGAGTTGCAAAACCCAAGCAATTTTCCGGGCTTGCTGGGCCGTGAGCGCGTCCAGGAATTTCTCAATATTCCCCTGATTCGGTACGGTAGAAAGCTGTTTCTCTCACGAGCTATGTTAACGTATATGTGAACATCGTTCAATGTATTGTGGAGAAAATTGTAGGAAAGTTTGTATTTGAGTGCCAACTGACGGCCATTTTTGTTATCAGTAAATTCATTAACTATACTCCACATTTATAATATATTTGTGGAGTATGCATAAGAGGAAGCTTGGCCCGTTAAACCAGAAGAAAAGAGCGCTAGATGGGCGGAGACTTTTCCAAACTGAATCGACCGCGATGCCCGATGCCGGACTTTGTCAGACAGGCGCTGGAAGAAAGGGGTCTGATGGATGCCTATCGCAAGCGTCCTGCGTATCAGCAGAACGATTATGTCGGTTGGATAAACCGCGCCAAGCGTCAGGAGACGAAAGAAAAACGGCTGCGCCAGATGCTTGAAGAACTCGAAATCGGCGGCGTCTACATGAAAATGAAACACCCAGCATCGGCATAGAAGAGCACAGCAATCGTGGATGAAACTCAGTAACTACCATAACGGCCATGAAGCAGTTACAGGACGATTTATGGCAAAGCACGATTCACCGCATGGGCACGTTGAATACCCATGCGTACTTCCTTCGGAGAGCGGAGGAAGGAAACGTGCTTTTTTACAATACCGGTCATGATGGTGATCTCGAGCAAATAGGCGAGTTGGGAGGTATCCGGTTTCAACTTCTCAGCCACCGCGACGAGTCGGGTCCGTCTTTGACCCGTATCAAAGACCTGTTCGGTTGCAGGTTGTGTTGTAGCGTCGTAGAAGCCCCGGTCATCTGCAAAGATGCACACGTTGATATAGCGTTTCAGTCAAGCGACCGTCACTTGGGTGATATTGACATCATCCATACCCCCGGTCATACCGCCGGCAGCATTTGCTTCTTCTATAAGTCGCCGTACGGAAAGTCCTACCTCTTTACCGGTGATACGATATTCCAGTCGAACGCGAAGTGGGGGACCCTGGTATTTCCCCTGGCAGGCGGCAGCGAAGCATCGCTTGCCGAAAGCTTATTGCGACTGCGAGACCTCAAGCCCGACATCGTCCTGAGCAGTGCGTTTGTCGGTGACGTGTCGTTCGTGGAAATCACCGCCGGCGAATGGGCTCAAGCCATTGATGACACGATCAGCCGGTTGAGGAAAGAGCCCTAAATCAACATCAGTTGTGACCCGGTTCCCCCCTCACCACTGGGTGGTGACCTCCAGCCCGACGGTATGGGCCGTCTGGGCCGCGTCCAGCTCCCGGCGCGTGGCCTGGAGCGCCAGCGAGAGGGCCGACTGGGTGGTCTCCGGCACCAGGCGCCAGCCGAGGGTGTAGTCCCGGGCCCCGGCGGCCAGCCCCACGCCCACGTGCGGGCTGCCGGTAAACCGCCCGCCAAAGGCTGGGAAGCCCCAGGCCGCCTCTGCGGCCCACCGGCTGCTGGTGGCGGCTGCCCCCGTGCGCTCGGCCAGCGGGGCTGACGCAAACAGCGCATCGAGCCCGCCGGTGGCTTGGCCTCCCCAATCCTGCCGCAGCGTCACCGACGGCCCCCGGGGCGTCTCCGGGTCGGGATCATAGGCGAACGACGCCGCCACGCCCTGATCCCGGAACTCCTCATCCCGGTGCGTGAGCAGGGTGCGCCCCTCCACGTTTAGGGCCAGGCCGACCTGGGGAACCTGCCAGTCCAGCCCGCCGCCGAGTTCCACCCCGAAGCCGGTCTCCGCTTCGCCGCCGTCATGGCGCGCCCCCACCGCCAGGGTCGGGGTGAGCTGGCCCCAGCGCTCCAGGGCCATCTGCCATTGGCCCTCCAGCCCGAGCCGCAGCCGGGTCACGTCGGCCGCCGACGCCGCGAGCCCGCCGGTCACCTTCTCCGACGTGGTCTGGGCCCACAAGGCATCCGAGGTCACGGCCAGGGCCGGGCCGCTGCCGGTCTCCGGCGGGGCCAGCACCGTGCCCCGCATACCCATCTGTGCCATGGTCCAGGCGATGTCTGTGGTGAGGGTGCCCCCGGTCTCCGGGGTGAGGGTGACGTCCCCGGCCCCATAGCCGACGGCTCCCCAGAACTTCAGGCGTTCCGAGGCCTGGAACGCGGCATAGGGTACCGCAGCCGTCAGGGTGGTCTTCACGGCCCCGGCTCCCTCCCGGACCGCCCCGTTGCACAGGACCTCCCGGATCGCCGCGGTCATCTCCGCGCAGGCCTCTGGGGGCGCGGCGTCCTGGTCGTCATAGCCGCCCGTGCCCTGACTCTGGAGCAGGGAGACCCCGACCAGCCAGCGGTCCCGGGCGTAGTCCGTGCCGAGTTGGGCCGTAGTGGTTTCCCCGTCCAGGGCGAAGGAGCCCTCCCGGCCCTCGAACGTGGCCTGGGCGGCCTGGCCCCAGAAGGCAAAACTCCCGCCGTGGGCATCCGGCCGGCTGGTGGCCGAGAAGTGGCTACCCAGCAGGACGTCCTGCAAGGTCAGCGCGAGGGCTCCCGTGCCGCCGGTCCCGAGCGCCCCCGGCTCATCCCCGTCCCGGCCAAAGCGCACGGGCACCTCACCAAAACGCCCCGGCGCCCCGGCGTCCCCTTCCCCGTTGGCCAGGGCCGGGAAAATCTGCGCCGCGAGGCCCGCCAGGAGGGACGTCTCAGGTGCCGTGTCGTCCGGTGCCGGGTCGTCCGGCGCCGGGTCCTTGGCTCCCTGCGACTGGAGGGTGAACGATTGTCCGGCAAGGGTGCCGTGGGCCCCCGGGGTCCGGGAGGCGGCCAGGCGGCCCGCAATGCCGTCCAGGGCCTGTTGGGCTACTGTGCGCCCGAACCGGCCCAGCCACGCCTTGGGCATGGGGTCCGAGTTCTGGATGGTGCCCACGGCGACGCCGTCCGCAATCGACACCGACACCCCGGGCGGACCCTTCACGGCCGGTTCGAACAGCACCAGCTCGAAGGTCTCCGGACTCTCGTCATGGCTGTCGTTGTAGAGGAGGACATGGATCAGCGTCTCGGTCTCGCCCGGCCTGAACCGGGCCCATATCTGCCAGGTCCGCTCCCACGCCAGGTAGTCCTGGCCCGCCACGGCCGACACCGGCGTCGAATCCCGTGTCGCGTACCGGACGGTGACCGGCCAGTCCACCGGCTCGCTCAGCGTCACCGTGAAATACCCCAAGCGCTGGTTCTCCTTGAGCATGGCATCGGCAATCGAGATCGTCGGAGCGCCCGGCGCTGCGTCATTATCGGCCACCGCCACCGTGGCCGCATGGTTCGGCGCCGCCGCCACGGTGTAGCCCGTGCCGGTATCCACGCTTGCCGTGATCGAGCCGTTCGGCTCGTCCGCGCTATCGTCCACCGTGGCGACCTCGAAGGTCGCGCTGCCCGTGACCGGGACGGTGACCGTCCGCGATCCCGTCTGGCCCGAAGCGGCGAAGTCGCCGGACTGGGTGATGGACAGCGTCACGTCGAGCGGTGCGGCCGGCACCGGACTCGCCGAGACCGTGAAGGAGGCCGATGTGCCTTCCGTCACCCCGCTGCCTCCCGTGACGCGCACGACCGGCACCTCGTCGTCGGCCACCGCGACGGTGGCGGAGGCCTGCGTGCCGTGCGGGGTGTAGCCGGTGCCCGTCTGCACGGTGGCGGTGATGCTGCCGTTCGGCTCGTCGGTGCTGTCGTCGCCGGTGGCGACGGTGAGGGTGGCGGTGCCGCTCGAACCGATGGTGACGGTTCTCGCTCCCGTTTGTCCGCTGGTTGCGAAGTCCCCGCTCTGCGTGACCGTGACGTCGATGGTGATGGACGTGGTCGGTACCGGCGACGCGGTGAGCGTGAACTGGGCGTCGCTGCCTTCGGTGACGCCTGCGCCCGCGGCGATGCGGACCACGGGCGTCCCCTGCGGCGTCGGGTCGTTGTCGGCAACGGCCACCGTGGCGGTAGAGGGGCTGCCGGCGGTGTAGCCGGCCCCATCGGTGACGGTGGCCGTCACACTGCCATCCGTTTCGTCGGTGCTGTCGTCCTGGGTCGAGACCGTCAGGGTGGCGGAGGTCTGACCGGCGGCGATGGTGACCGTCTGTGTGCCTTCGTCCGATTGCGCCAGGAAGTCGCTGCTGCCGTCGTCGGCGACGGTGAGCGACACGGTGAGGCTGGTCGCCGGCGCCGAGCTCGCGCTGACGGTGAACACCGCATTGCCGCCCTCGGTGACGGCACTGCCGCCCTGGACCGTGATTTGGGGGCCGCTCGGCGGCGGGTTGTTCTCCAGGCATTCGAGTGCGGTCACCACCGGCACCCACCGCGGAAGGCCGCGGTCCGCCTGGGTCTGCGCTTCGGCGACGGTCATCGGGTTGTTGCTGTAGCTGTTGCTCTCCCCGAAGGCGGCGAGCACCCGGCTCCAGCGCTCGACATGGTCCGGCGAGTTCGGCCGGTTCTCGCCCGCATAGCCCTGGACGTCGCTCAGTAGCTGCGCCGACACGCAAGTGGTCGGCGTAATCGGCGTCCCGCCGTCGTTGTCGGTAATGGTGAGCGTGTGGATCGTCGTGGCGCCGAGCGTGTAGCCGGTGCCGGTGCCGGTGGTGAGCGTCAGTACCACCGTCTCGTCGTCGTCGTCGGTGCTGTCGTCATTGATGGCAACCGGGATGGTCGCCGTGGTCGCTCCGGCGTCGACGATGAGCGCGCCGGAGTTCTGGATGGTGAAGTCGTTGCCGCTCCCTGCCGTCGCCGTGCCGGTGACGGCGTAGGCGAGCGTGAGGCCGCCCGAGGGCGCCGCCGGGGCGAGGTCGACCGTCACGTTGTGCGTGCCGGCATCCTCGGCCGCGCTCGAGGTGGCAGAGGCGAACTCGACCGCGGGCGTGCCCGGCGGCGGAGCGGCGCCGTCGTTCACCGTCACGTCGAAGGTGTTGTCCGTGCCGTGCGGGTCCGCACCGCCGCCGACGTTGGTGCCGAGCGCGGCGTCGTCGAAGGCGCTGTCCGCGCCGAGCGCGATGGTGAAGGTCTCGGTGCTCTCCGCCGCACCGTCCGCCGTCGCGGTGAGCTCAAGCGTCGCCGTTTGCGCGCCCGCGCCCTCGAAGCGCACCTTCGGGGTCGTGGTGCCCGTGTCCTGGAGCGTGACGCCCGTATTGGTCGCGCCCGGCTTCGGCGCGAAGCTCCAGTCGTCGGTGGTTACGTCGGTGCCGCCGATGGTGAGCGGCACGTCGATGGTCTCGCCGTCGATGAGCGCGCGGCCGAGCGTCACCGTGAGTTCGACCTTGTCGCCTTCGGTCACGGCGCCGCTGCCCGTGCGGGCGAGGGTCACCACCGTCGGGTCGTCGTCCCTGACTACAATCGTCGCCGAGGCCGGGCTCCCCACGGTGTAGCCGGTGCCGCTGTCGATGGTCACCGTGATGCTGCCGTCGGGCTCATCGACGGAGTCGCCCTGCGTTTCCGGGCCGACGGCTCCGTAGCCTGTTGCGGGCCGTATGGTGATCCGGTTCTTGCTCAGAGATGCGGCAGACACCACGTCGCCGCTCTGTGTCAACGTGATATTGACGGTGAGGTCTTCCGTCGGTCCGGGGTCCGTTGGGACCAGGAAGCTCGCTCGCTCGCCTTCCGTCACGGCGACGCCCGGAACTTGTGCCTCGACGGTTACCATTGGGCCGGGCGGCGTCGGTCTGGTGCCGTCGTGGACCCAGTACGTGCTCGTGAATTCTTCCCAGCGGGCGAATGCGTTGCCGTTGCCGTCGGTGATGTCGTTGTCGCGCGCGAAGCCGAGCACGACCTGTCCGCCCGTGATGCTTCCGAGGTTCCCGCCCGAGGCGGTGACGTCGAACGTGGTGCCTGCGCCCCTATTCACGGCAAGCGTCGCGGTGGTGCCCGTCAGCGCGAAGTCGCTCGCATCGACGTCGTGCACCTCTTCGTCGAAGGTCACCCGCCAGGTGAGGTTTGCCGGAGAGACGGCCGTCGACGTGGCCGGGTCGTGGTGCGTGATCGATTCCACCCGCGGTGCGACCGTCTCGCGGTCGGCCATGGTGAAGCTCACCGTGCGGGGGTTGCCGGCGCGGTAGAACGGTTGCCCCGTGTCGCGGTAGACCTGCGGGAGCTCAATCAGGGTGAGGGTCGCCGTCTCGCGTCCTTCCTTGCGCCCGTCCTCACGCGCCGTCACGCGTATGCGGGCGCTCGGCTTGCCCGCCGGGATCGCGATCAAATTCTTCCCGTTTTGCCAGCCGATTCCGGGATACCAGTACTCGATTTTGTAGTCGATATCCGCTCTCGCCCGCCCTGACTGCCGTACATGGGCAAAGCCGTGCCCCCCGTCCGCCTCGTCGAAATACGGCGCGCGGGCGTCCAGGGTGAACTCGAGCGGGCGGCCGCCTTCGAAGACCGTCGTCGTGTCCGGGCGGGTGAAGGACAGGACCGGCGCGTCGAAGATGGTAATGTATGCGAGATTGGGATTGACCTTCTTCAGGTCGCTCGGAAAGTCGAAGTCGTGGATGTCGAGCCGGAACGTCTCTCCGCCCGCATTCTCGAGAAGGTTGTCCACCGTGATGAGTATCTCGATGGTCGCGCTCGTGCTCCCTGCCGGAAACGTCGCGGTCCAGGTCTGGCCGGTGTAATCCACGCCGTGGCCGTCGCGGTCACCGACGTCGCGGAGACCCTCACGTTGGTGGTCGAGCTGCGTGCCTCGGATAGTACGAGCGTGACCGTCAACGGTCCCTTTGCCCTCGATGACGGAATGCTCCCCTTGGCTGAACGCGACGGTCTTCTTGCCGTCGTCGGTGACGGTGCCCGAGAGCGTCTTCTTGACCGCGCCGTAGCCGCCGCCCGAGGCGGTGTGGGTGAGCGTCACGGCCTCGCTGGCGGTGTTGGCGTCGCCGCGTGCATTGACCGTCACGGTTTGTGGCGTTCCAGAGGTTGCTGCCGGTCGCGTTGAAGGTGAGCTTGTTCTGGTTGCCGTCGGTGCCGCTGTCGGTATCGACCGTGACGTCGCCGTTGCTCGATCCGATGGCGACCGTCACCGCCCCGGTCGGCTTGGCGGCGAGCGCGACCATGTAGGTGGTGCTTGCGTCCTCGCTGACGCTGAGCGTGCCGGTCGAGAGCGTGAGCGCCGGGGTGGTGGTGTCGGTGACGGTGGCGGCGACGGTCGCGGTCTTGCCCTCGTAGTCGCCGCCCGAGGCGGTCACGGTCAACGTCGCGGTGTCGTCGCCGATGACGTTGTCGGCCGCGGCCGTCACCATCACGGTTTTCGCCGTGTCCCATCCGGAACTGCCGGTCTCCGTGAAGCCTGCGGTCGTTGTGAACGTCCACGCCATCGGGTCGAATTTGAGGTTCCCGTTGGTCGATGCGAAGGCGATGGTCACTTGCTGTGACGGCTCTGTCGCGAGCTTCATGTCAAACGTTGCGCTTGCGCCCTCGTTCATCTTGATTGTGCTTGGCGTGACCACCAGGTGCGGCACGTCGATGTCGGTGACGGTTACCGCGATGCCTTCGACCACCGTGCCGTAATCCGCCCCGGAAGCGATGTGATTGATGGCGACGCTGTCGTTGGTGCTGTCGGCGTCCTCGCCCGCGGTGACCTTCACCGTCTGTCCGGACTGCCAGAGGTTCCCACCCACGGCGTCAAAGCGTAGCGTCGTCTGGTTGCCGGCCTTGCTGCTGTCGGTGTCCACGGTCAGGTCGCCGGACGGCACCAGCGTGACGGTGACGCCTTCAGGCACGTCGACCGGGCGCGAGGTGAGCTCCACGGTGTAGGTGGCGCTTCCCCCTTCTTTGAGCTTCAGACTTGCGGGACGGAACACGAGCCCGCGCGTGTCGTCGTCCTCGACGTTCACCTGCGCGGATTTGGCCGCCCCGACGTCATAGCCGGTCCCCGCCTGCACGGTCGCGGTGATGACGCCGTCGGGCTCGTCGACCCAGTCCTCGCTCGTTGGCACCGTGAACGACTGGCTCGTGCTGCCCGCCGCGACCGTCACCGTGCGCACGCCCTCGTTGGCGGCGTCGACGTGGTTCTTCTCCGTGGTGGCGTCTTCGGCTTCGGTGATGTTCACCTTGACCGAGAGGGCCTGCCTGGGGGCGTGGCTCGATTTGACGGTGAAGGTCGCGTTGGTGCCTTCGGACGCCGTTGCACCGCCGGTAATGGTGACGGTGGGCTCGGAATCGTCGTTGGTGATGGTGAACGTCGCGGTGCGCTTGGAGGAGGAAATCTTGACGCCCGACGACGGGCTCTTCAGCTCAAGCACCACGGTCTCGTTCTCTTCTTTCTGCTGGTCTCCGAAGATGAGCAGACGGACCTGGTGTTGGCTGGCGTTCTTCTTGATTGTCATCGTGTGGCAGTTCGAGGCGTCGGTGGTGAGCTGATTCTGGGAAGCGAAATCGTAAAGGTCGAAGTCGCGGTCGTTCGTGCTGGTGCTTGTGCGAAACGTCGCGGTGCTCGTGTTCTTGACGCACATCTTGAACGACGTGTCGTTGGATCGCGTCCTGTCGAGCTTGACCGTGATGACGACACTCCCTCTACCCTCATTCAGCTCGTTCGCCGAGGTCCTGGCGAGCGACAGCGACAGGCGCGGGTCCTTCACCACGGTGAAGATGGGCGAGAGCCCGAAGACTCGGTTTGCTTGAGCGGAGCTGCGCGCGTCGGAGCTCAGCGGGTTGCCCGAGCTGAGCTTGGCAAGTCTCGTGTTGCCGATGGTGAGACCGGCGTACTGTGTGGGGTGAGCGTTGCCGTTACTCAGGCTTCCGGTCCAGACACGTTCGTGGCTGGTTCTGGTGCCGTATTCGTTCTTGTGGTTACGGCTGTCCCAGGACCCGTCGTAGAAGTCGGCATAGTCGTCAGCCACCTTCTGGCCATCGAGCCACCAGATGGAGGCGTCGGTATCGGTCGATCTGGTGGACGTGTTCTGCTTCGCGCTCCAGCCCGGGGTGGAGATGAGCGCGGTGAACTTGCCCGCACACCCGTCGGTGATGGCCGAGTGGCCGGCCTTGGCCCGGTTCTCGACGAAGGTGTCGTACTGTGCGTTGATTGAGGCTTGCGCGTTTCGCGTCGTCGACGACGCGAAGAGCAGGCGGAACTTGTCCCCTGCGTTCAGGTTCGACGGCGTGAGCGCCCAGTTCTCGTGCGCCTGGTACTTGCCGTCCGCCCTGCTGCACCCGGGGGAGTTGGCTTCGGCGGCGGGCGCGAGCAGCGCGAGAAGCGGAAGGGTGAGCGCCCATGCGGCCAGTGCGTGGCGGAGCCGACGGGACCCGCCGGTGGCGCCCGTCGGGGCGGCGCGACGGGAACCCGATACGGCGCAGGCGCGGAAAAGGTCGAAGCCGTCGGGGGAGGAAGCGGGCCGGCCGGTGCGTGATGCCGCCGTCGAGTCCCTTGCCTGGAGATTGCCCTGACCCGCGCTACTGAACCATGTCATGGTTCGTCCTCCTCTGTAGGAGGCAAAGTCGCCTTCACCTACCTACATTCCTTCATCTTGGGCGGGGCAACGGAGAAAGTCAAGAGTTTTGGAACATTTATTCCATTAGTCTGGAACATTTATTCCACTAATCTAGAATACTTATTCCACTAAGCTGGAACGGATAGACCAAGATATGGAAAGGCGCGGCTACGAAGGCAAAGGCAAAGACCCTGGATCCCCGATTCCTCCTGCTGTCACCCTTGCGCACGCGAGGGTCCAGGGTTGTTGTTTTTTTACAGTTGTCCCGGCCTCTCTGTAGTTGTCGCTGCCGCATCTTATGCGGCTGGAAGAGGCCGTCAAAAAAAAGAAGCGCCATAGATGGCGCGGCTACGAAGATAAAGGCAAAGACCCTGGATCCCCGATTAAAGATGTCGGGGATGACAGGAGGAGGGGCGGGGATGACAGGAGGGGGGGCAGGGATGGCAGGAGGGGGGCGGAGATGACAGGAGGGGGGCGGGGATGGTACCGCGACACCGACGGAGAGGCCACTTAGGGGCAACGACGTAAAGAGTTTTATAGGAAAAGTAAAAAACGGCGCAGGGGGTTTTGAAATCAGCGATCCTGAATGCGGGGGGGCGGGTGATTCAGGAGAGAGGCTATTTGGTCTTTTTCACGTAGACCTTATACACCGTTTTGGGGTTTGTCTCTTCTTCTTCGAGACCGACCCATTCGTGGCCGGTGGTTTGGCACCAGGCGGGCATGTCTTTTTTGATCCCTTCGTCGTCGGAGAGGACTTCGAGGACCTGGCCCATGGTGAGTTCCTTGATTTTCTTGGAGGTGAGGATGATGGGCATGGGGCAGAAGTACCCTAGCGTATCGAGTGTGATGTCGGATTGAATCATGTGAATTCCCCTCGCCTTCCCCCTCACTCTTCTCTCTCCCGCAAAGGGGAGAGGAGAAGAACTGAGAGGGTAAGACGGTAGTCTTGTACTTAAATAAACAAATTCACCGAGCCGTCTTTGGCTTCCGCGAGGTAGGTCGAGACCCCGGCGAGTTGGTCCACGCCGTCGATCAGCGTCTCTTTTGAAATACCCAGCAACCCCAACGTGGTGGTACAGGCGATCATTTTGACGCCGAGATCCTGTGCGGTTTCGATCAGTTCGGGGACCCCGGGCATGTGATTGTCCCGCATGACCTTTTTCATCATCGTGGTGCCCAGCCCGCCGTAGTTGAATTTCGAAAGGGGCAGGCTCGCGGCGCCTCCCTTGTTGAGCCGGCCGAAGGCCTTCCGCAGCAGGTCTTTGGCGGCACTGGTTGCCCCGGGTTTGCGAATGACGTTCAGCCCCCAGAACGTGAAGAACATCGTCACGTGCATGCCCATGGCTGCGGCACCGGTGGCAATGATAAAAGCGGCCATGGCTTTATCCATGTCTCCGCTCAGGAGCACGATGGTCACCCGTTCCGGTTTGGATTCTTGAAGCCCGGCGAGGGCCTCGGCTGGTTCGACTTGGGCCATTGTCATGGGAGCACCTGTTCCGATCCGTTAAAGGGTCGATGCTTGTATGTGTTCAGTCATTCGTTGACACGTTTTGCCTGTTCCTTCCCCGCCTTGGTAAGGAGGGGCGAAGGGGAGGAAAAGAACGAGGTCATCCCTGCTTAGGCGGACCATGCTGTCAACGAATGAGTGAACATCTACAGATGCCGACAAGCAGGACAACCTAGCAGGTTGTTGTATATCACCTTTTTGAGGTTGTCAACAAAGCACGATTTCAGTAAACAGGGACATGGCCGGCCTTATCGAGAGTATTCCCAATTTCAGCGAGGGTCGCGATCCGGGGGTCATCGAGCAACTCGAACATGCCCTGACCACGACTCGAGGCGTTGCCCTGCTCGACCGGCACCGGGACGAGGACCATCACCGGTGCGTGCTGACCGTGGCCGGGTCCGTCGAGTCGATGCAGGAAGCCGCTTTTTCAGTGGTGGCCAAGGCTGCGGACGTGATCAACCTGAAGCATCACGCCGGCCAGCACCCTCGGCTTGGGGCGTGTGACGTGCTGCCGTTCATTCCATTGTCCGGCTCGACCATGGAGCAATGCGTCAGGCTTGCGCACCGGGCCGGGGCGCAAATCGGGCGGGAATTGCGGATTCCGGTTTTTCTGTATGAGGAAGCCTGCGAACGGCCCTTTCGCCGGCGATTGGAGCAGATCCGGAAAGGGGGGTTGGAGTCCCTGAGGACGCGAATGGCTACCGACCGGGCATGGGCTCCGGATTTCGGTCCGGCGGAGCCGCATCCGACGGCCGGCGTGATCGTGGTCGGGGCTCGCCATCCGCTCGTTGCCTTCAACGTGGTGTTGCAGAGTCAGGATGTCTCCATGGCACGGGATGTCGCCGGGACCATTCGTGCGTCGAATGGCGGGTTGCCTGCGGTCAAAGCCATCGGGCTGGAACTGAACAGCCAGGGCTGGGTACAGGTGTCGATGAATCTGATCAACTATCATCAAACGCCCGTTCACGTGGCGTTCGAAGCCGTGAAACGCGCGGCGGCCTTGAAAGGTGTCGCCGTGGTGAAAAGCGAGGTGGTGGGGCTGCTCCCTCAGGAGGCCCTTGCGCAGTCTGAAGGACACGATCTTCAGCTCGATGCCTTGACGCAAACGCAAACCTTGGAGCATCGACTCGAACAATGCGGGTTGGGGTAGGGCGCGGCACGGCACGGCACGGCACGGCACGGCAGGAGCCCCGGTTCTCATGGCCTTCCCGCTCTTCATTCTTTCCATAACACAAAGGCAAGTAAAGGTCACAGACGATGAAAAGGTTCGCGCAACGACTGGTCAATACTCCCGCGTTTGAATACGTGATTGTCGCGCTCATTCTCGGGAATGGGGCGTTGTTGGGCATGGAGACGTCTCCTGCCCTGGTTCGCCATTATGGGGAATGGATGCACCTGGGGAATCATCTCGTGCTGGCGGTGTTCATTCTCGAAGCCCTGCTGAAGATGATCGCCGTGGCCCCGCAGGTGGACCGGTATTTTCGGGACGGGTGGAACGTCTTTGATTTTTCGGTGATTGTGTTCTCGCTGGTGCCCGCGACCGGCGAGTACGCCATGATCGCCCGGCTCGCCCGGTTATTGCGGGTGCTGCGCTTGATTTCCACGATTCAGGAACTGCGCTTGATCGTCTCGACGCTCGTGCGCTCGATTCCGAGCATGGGACACGTCATGCTCCTGATGAGCATCATCTTTTATATCTATGCGATTACGGGCTACCAACTGTTTCATGAACACGACCCCGTCCATTGGCGAAACCTGGGTATTTCCCTGTTGTCGTTGTTCCGGGTCGTGACGCTGGAGGATTGGACCGACATCATGTACACCGCCATGGAACTGTACCCGATGGCGTGGATCTATTTCGTCAGTTTCGTGGTGGTCGGCACGTTTGTGGTGATCAATCTTTTTATCGCGGTGGTCCTCAACAATCTTGAAGAGGCCAAAGCCGAGCGCCTGCGGGAACTGGAACAACCCGTCTCGCGTGAAGAAATCCTGCGCGATCTTCGTTCGACCCAGAAGGCCTTGCGCCGTATGGAGGAACGGTTGGATCGTCAACGTGAGCCCTGACGGCCTTCGCGTAGACGGTGGCCGGACGAGGCCGCATCGGATGCGGCAGCTACGATCCAAGCCGTTCCGCAATCAACGAAACGCCTTTCTGAAACTCCTGTTGTTCCATGGTCGAAGACCAGGACAGCCGAATCGCCGGCACGTGGCCTTCGGGATAATCCACAAAAGGCTTCACGATAATCCCTGACTCTGATTCAAGCCGTTTCACCAATGCTCCATGATCCAGGTGATCGCCTCCGTTGAACGTGAGGATGCCGGGTGCGTGAGGCCCCTGCCATTCCAGGAAGCGACAATTCCGGTGCCCGCCCAGCAGTTTCTTGGCCGTTTCTCGAAACGTCCGTTGTGGTTCCGTGTCAATGCCGCGTTGACTGCGTTGTTCACAGGCCTTGGCGAGTCCGGCAATGAGCCCGATGTTGTGCGTGCCGATTTCAAATCGTGATGCCGCCCCATCGCGGGGTTCTTCGTCGATCGCGCGGTAGCGGGGGTCCGTCAACAAACTCTCACGTGCGACCAGCGCTCCCGTGCCGAGGGGGCCTTCACACCACTTGTGTCCGGTAAAAAAATAGGCGTCGAACTCCAGCGCGTTCAGATCGACGGGAATGTGCCCAACGGCTTGCGCCCCGTCGATGATGACCAGGCAGTGCCGCGCCCTGGCCAATGACGCCACTTCCCGGATGGGAAAGATCCGCCCGTCAACGTGCGATACGTGGCTTATCACGACGGCGTTGACGCCGGGTTCGTCCAGCCGTTCTTCCAGCGCATGCAGAAACGAAGGCAGGGACGTCGGCCTGATGGCATGGACGCGGACGCCGTCGCCTTCGAGCGCGCGAAGCTGTTTCGTGATGGACGGGTTTTCGTGTGTGGTGGTCAGAATGGTATTGCCCGGTTCCCATTTCAATGAAGAGAGCGCGAGATAGTGCGCGGTGGAGGCATTCGTGGTAAACGCGATGGTCGAGGGATCACTGACGTGCAACAGGGCGCCGACTTTGTGCCGGCAATCATGAACTTTCCGGAGGTACCACGCGATCCCGGCTTCCGAGTATAAATAGCGTTGGAACTCGGCCAGCGTCCGAGCAACTTCCTCCTCAGCCGCCGCAAGAGCCGGGCATAGAGCTGCGTTATTCAGATAGATCATGGAACCAGTCAGCCGGAAGGCTTTTGGGCCAAGGCGAGACCGTGCAGGTGGGCCGGATCGGTATACCAGGCAATGGGGCTGAACCCCGCATGGGTCAACAGGGTTTCCACGTGGTGGCGCGTGTATTTCGTGCTGATCTCCGTGAGAATTTCTTCACCTTCTTCGAGCCGAAGGGTCAACTCCAATTCGGGAATAGGAATGACTTGCGCTCGAACCGATCGAAGGTGCATTTCAATTCGATGTTCGGTGTGATTGAACCGGGCCACGTGGTCAAAAGCGTCTGGATCGAATGCGGATCCAAGCACGGGCCGTAACGCGTACAACATATTCTTGTTGAAGGCGGCGGAGAGCCCGGCTGAATCGTTATACGCCGCTTCCAGGCGAGCCACGTCGGTGATGAGTTGAACCCCCAGGAGAAAAGAATCTCCCTGATCCATTTCATCAAAGACCGACGACAGAAAGGCCGGAACGGCTTCAGGTCCCAAGTTGCCGATCGTCCCGCCCAAAAACACGACCAGGCGTCTCCCGCCCTGCGGAATGTGTTCCAGATGGGACAGGAAATCTCCCACGACGCCATGAACCTGTAATCCCTCGTATTCCTCGACAAGCTCTTGCGCGACCCGTCGGAGGATGCCTTCGCTGACGTCGAACGGGACGTAGAAGCGAAGTTGATTCGTCCGAGCCATGGCGTCCAACACGACCCGGGTCTTGGTCGCGGCTCCCGAGCCCAACTCCACCAGTTCATCGGCACCGCTTCGGGTCACGACGTCATCGGCTACGGTTTTCAACAATTCGTGTTCCGTTTTCGTCTGGTAGTATTCCGGCGATTCGCAGATCTGCTCGAACAGCTCGGATCCTCGTTCATCATAAAAATACTTGGTGGGAAGTGTCCGGGGCGTCGAAAGCAGTCCCGAGCGAATTTCTTCCTTGATGGAATCGGGATCCTGGTTGTTCAGGTGCACGTCGATAATAATATTGGATTGCTTAAGCATGAAATCGACTCTTTGCCGCTATGATTGAATGGGATAGGTTATGGAATTGAGAGGAGTAAATTCGTGGATACGTACTCTAACGGGTCGCCCTCAATTCTGCAAGGAGTCAGACGCCACGCGGTCTGACCCACCTTTCCACCCGGCTGAGAAACCCGTCGATCACCAATGCCAGGGCCGCTGCGGGTAACGCCCCGGAAAGAATGACCGTCGTGTTGGCCATTTGTAATCCCGCGACGACCGGCACGCCCAAGCCCCCGGCGCCGATGAACGCGGCCAGCGTGGTCGTCCCGACGGTGATGACGCCGGCCGTTCGGACGCCTGCCATGATCACGGGCGCTGCCAACGGTAATCGTACCCAATGGAGGATTTGCCATTCCGTCATGCCGAGGGCGCGAGCCGAGTTCACGGCCTGGGGTGCGGCATCGCGAAGGCCCGAATAGGTATTCCTGACGATCGGGAACAGGGAATAAATCCATAAGGCCATCACGGCCGGCAGCATACCGATGCCGAACACCGGGATCATGAAGGCGAGTAACGCGATGGACGGGATCGTTTGCGTCAGCCCGATACCCCGGATGACGGTTTCGGCAATGGCTTGCCGACGTTCGAGCAGCAAGCCCAAGGGAACAGCCAACAGAATCCCCAAGCCCAAAGCCAGCCCGGCCAGGGTCAGGTGTTCGATGATTCGCCTTCCAAGATCCGTTCGCTTCGACCACAGATACGCCAAGAGTCCTTCCTGGTGAGAAACCGGTTGTGTCCCGGTGTCTTCCGTCTTGAACAGATGAAGGGCCGACAAGGCATCGCGCGCCACCACTTCTAGCGATTCCCCGCCTTCCTGCACACGATAATTCAATTGCCGCATGGTCCCGGCGTCGAATGCATGGGTCAGCAAGCCCAGGATCCCTCCCAACTCGGGGTGTTGCGCAAGCGTGGCCCCTCGAATCAGCCCCGACGCTTCATAGGGCGGGAAAAAGTGGAGATCGTCTTCGAGCACCGTGAAGTCATACTCGGCAAGCCGCCCGTCGGTGGTATAGACGTCAAGCACGTCGATCTCGCCGGCAGCGGCAGCCTGGTATTTCAGGGCCTGTTGCATGGCCTGCACGCGTCGAAAGGCGAGGCCGTACCGTGTTTCCAGTCCCGGTAATCCGTCGGGCCGGTTGATGAATTCATACCCGAATCCTCCCGTCAGGGAAGGCGCGATCTTGACGAGGTCCGAAATGGTTCGCAGGGGAATGCCGGCCGTTCGAGAGCGAGGAACCGCAAGGGCATAGGCATTCTCAAATCCCAATGGATTCAGCCACCACAAATCCCAACGTTGTAAAAATTCTGCGCGAACGACGTTGAGCGCCGTTCGTGGGTCTCCGGCCGGCGGCTGCTTGAGAATGCTGACGAGCCCGGTGCCCGTGTATTCGGGGTAAAGGTCGATGGCTCCGGTCCGGAGGGCTTCAAAGCACACCTGCGTGCCCGCCAGTCCCAAGCGCCGTTCTACGGAAAGATCCGTGCGGGCTTCGATGAGTTGAGCAAAGATTTCAGCCAGGAGTTTGTTCTCCATGAAATTCTTTGAGCCGACGACGATGCGGTCTTCCTGCGAAAAGGCCGGTAAAGGAAGCAACAGCATGAGGATGATCAGCGTCCTTGCGCATACCGAATGAAGAGACTTGGTCATGAGGAATCCCCATGGGAACGATGGTGAAGCAATTGCCCCACGTAGTCGTGTGCCGGGGCGTTGAGCAGACCGGCCGGGGTTCCGGTTTGCAGGAGGTGTCCCTCTTTCAACACCGCGATGCGGTCGCCGAGTTGCAAGGCTTCATCAATATCATGGGTGACCATGATCATGGTTTTGTTGAGGTGCCGCTTGAGACTCAGAAATTGACGCTGGAGTTCGTGACGGGTGATTGCGTCGAGCGCGCCGAAGGGTTCGTCGAGGAGGACGATCCCGGGGTCGGCCGCAAGGGCCCGCGCAAACGCCACGCGTTGTTGTTGTCCGCCGGACAGTTCAATGGGATACCGCGCCCGAAATTGTTGCGGCTCGAGTTGAACCAGGTCCAGGAGATCGTTCACCCGGCCTCTTCTTTGTTCGGGCTTCCATCCAAGCAACAACGGTACGAGGCCGATGTTTTCTTCAACGGTCCAATGCGGCAACAATCCGGCGTCCTGCTGCACGTACCCGATGCGGCGACGCAGCTCAATGGGATCGTTGGCTCGTACCGGTTCCCCGTGAATGCGCACCTCACCCGAACTGGGATGAGTCAACGCGTTGAACATCCTCAGCAAGGTCGTTTTGCCGGACCCGCTTTCCCCGATCAGGACCAGGGTTTCACCTTCAACCACTTCGAGATCGACGTGGTCGAGCACTCGAACACCGGGGCTGAATTCCTTGCTGACGTCGCGGGCGCTCAGGACGGGTGGCTTCATCGGGTATTTTTTCTTGACAAGATTCGACTATGAAGATATTACAAAAGCTCGAGATGCCATGGACTCTCCCGTGAGGGAGTCGTCGTGGACTCGGACGTTGTCTCATTGCAACAACACTGCAATCACGTCGTGAATTATGCCGCGTTCAGTCGAAATACGGAAGGAATTATCCGCGGCGCGCGCCTGTACCGACCACGTCTTTTCCCTGTTTCAACCGGACGCGCTCTATGAGCGTCCTATTCCTGAACGCCATCGCGTCGTGTTTTACGTCGGGCATGTGGAGGCGTTTGATTGGAACCAGATTTGTCGCTGGACGTTGGGCCGGCCCTCGTTTCACGACACGTTCGATTCCCTGTTCGAGGCGGGCATCGATCCCGAAGTGGGCTCGCAACAGGAAGACGCCCCCTCGGACTGGCCTTCGCTCGAAGAAATCCGGCAATACAACGTCAGGGCGAGGGAGTCGGTTGATGCGGCGCTGGAAGACGCTCCGGAAACCGTCCTGCGTATGGCGATAGAGCATCGGTGGATGCACGCCGAAACCACGGCCTACCTGCTGCACCACGTTGCTTGTGAGAAAAAAACGTCGCCGTCGTTGTCCCCACCGCCTGAAAGTCCGCTACCGAATCACGTCATGATCGACGTGCCCCAGGGCGTGGCGACGCTCGGTCGTCGTGACGGGTTCGGCTGGGATAATGAATTCGGCGAACACCGGGAAGACGTGCCGGCCTTTGCGATCAGCAACTATAAAGTCACCAATCAACAATATGAAGCGTTCGTGGAACAGGGCGGTCCCGTCCCGCCCTTTTGGGTCAAACGCGGAGACCGCTGGTTCCTGTTGACGCTGTTCGAGGCCATTCCGCTTCCGCCGCATTGGCCCGTTTACGTCTCCCTGAGCCACGCGCGGGCCTATGCGCAATGGGCCGGACTCTCGCTCCCGACTGAAGCGCAATTTCATCGGGCGGCGTACGGGACACCGGGCGGCGAAGAGCGTGCCTATCCCTGGGGTAACCGGATCACCAACGGCGTGCACGGAAATTTTGACTTTCGATTTTGGGACCCCACCCCGGTTACGGCCAATCCACACGGGAACAGCGCATTCGGGGTTTCCCAGTTGGTCGGCAATGGCTGGGAATGGACCGCGACGAGTTTTCATCCCTTTGACGGCTTCCGGCCCTATCCCACCTATCCCGGATACTCCACCCGCTTTTTCGACGACGATCATTTCATTGTCAAAGGCGGCGCCCCCTCCACGGCCTCCTGCCTGTTGCGCCGCTCATTCCGGAACTGGTTTCGTCAAGACTATCCCCACGCCCACGCCGGCTTCCGGTGCGTCCAAAATTCCTGACGGACTGCCGTGTCTTTCACCATCGAACGCAATTCACGCAACGCTCTTCACCGGGAGCTTCTGGCCCTTGTGCTCGGCACCATCGCCGGTCTGTTGGCCTGTTCCGCGAATGCCGTGGCATCGGAGGTTGACCGGTTACGGCAGGCCTGTACGGATGAGCGCGTGCTCAAGTTCGGGTTCTTCTCGGATTTCAAGCCCGTCAGTTCCAGTGAGAATCCCACCCCGGGAACAGCCGGATTTGATCGCCACCGGGGGTACGAAGCAGACCTGCTGACTGCCCTTGAGACCATGGAGGATGCGGGATTGTCCTTCCAGCGCAGAGGTATCGGCGTCTGGCCCGGCATCTGGCTGGCACCGGCGGGCCCGGACTTTGACATGGTGGGAGGCGGCATCACGATTCTTGATTCACGTACCCGCAATGACGCCAACGAACCCGCGGTTGTCTTTACCTCGGGGCACATCACCTTTCGCCAATCCTTACTGGTGCGCGCCGAGGATGCCGAGCGCCTTGCAAGCCATGACGATCTCGCTGACGCGCGCGTCGGCGTCCTCGGCGGGACCACCGGCGAACACCGGTTGCTGGAGCTGACGGGCATGGTCAACGCCGATGGGGACTTGGCTCAGGGGACGATCGTCGACAAGGCGGACGGCACGCAGGTCACTGCCGACGGCAGTGCCGACTACCGTATCACCGCTGCCGGTGCCACGCCCAACCTCGATGGTCGATCGCGCCTTCAAGGCCCTCAAGGTACGGTGGCCGAGGTCAGGTATTTCGGAAGCGAGGGCGAGCAATTCGAGGCGCTCCGCAGCGGAGACGTCGATGCCCTGGCAAGGGGTGAGATCGGGAACCGCGAGGCCAGTGTGGATTCCAGTGGTGCGTTTGTGGTCACGGCTTTCGATCCCGAGATCGAACTTGGCGGTTTTGCCTTTGACAAGGACGACGAGGCGTTGGCTGCCTGTGTAGACGGCAAACTCAACTGGCTGACGGACCAGCGCCGTATCGGCTACGTGGAGTGGCATGCCGACCCCCTCGCGTTCATGCAGCGTGCCAGGCTGTGGAATGCCACCGAAGTATTCGGCCAGATCTACGCGTATTCGATTTTGTCAGAACTGATGCGTGAGGAATTTCCCGCAACCTTGGAGCGTCTGGGACGTCGCTTTGGTGAATTCGGCGCGGTCCGAACGCAGCCGGGCGCCGATGCCGTGGGCATCTGGGCGCGGGCCAAAGGCGGCCACCGCCGGATCGAAAACGTTGACGTGGCAACGGACTCCTTCGGCGGTGGCAAGTGGCGACAGAACCGCGGCCAGGTCGAGGTCGGCTATGACTTCCCGATACCGTCGGCCGGCCCAGTGGTTGGAGGAATCTCGATCCATGCGATGCACACGACGGCGGAGGCCCGGAAAGGCCGTTCCTATGCAGCGTCGGATATCGAAGCCGTCGGGTACGGCGGTGCGTTGACCTTGGCCCGGTTTGATTCGAACGGCTTCTACTGGGAGGCACAGAGCCGGTTCAGCTTCTGGAACGTCGACGTTGACTTCACCTCGCGGAGGATTTCGGAATCTCTCGACGCTCGTTCATGGGGAGTCTCGTTCGAGATTGGCCGGGAGTTCGAGACCAGCTTGGAATTCGATGCCGGCGATTTCAGGATCACGCCTCGCGTGCAAGCGGTCTATACGGAGGTGGATTTCGACGACTTCACCGACGGTGACGGCGTGGCCGTCGTCAAGGGAGACAGCGACAGTCTCGAAGCCTCGGCGGGTCTGGGGTTTGCAATGATACTGCCGAAGCAGAACCTCAGGCTTTACGTTGACCTGAGCGTTTCGCACGATTTCCAGGACGACAGTTCGATCAATGCCTATGGGTTCGAGTTTCGTTCAGGGTTCAGCGATACCTGGGGGCATGCCAGATTGGGTGCCGTCAAACAGATCATGGATGGGGTTTCGATCATCCTGCAGGGCAGAACCGGCTCGCCCCTCGGCGATGATACCAGCGATGCCTTGAGCTACGGAGCCCAGACGAGTCTGCGAGTCGAGTTCTGATCTTCCCTCTTTCTGTCATCCCTGTATGTGTTCAGTCATTCGTTGACATGTTTTGCCTGTTCCTTCCCCTCCTTTGTCATCCCCGACCCCGATCGGGGATCCAGCGCCTTTGCCTTGTCTTTTTGTGAGAACAACAACCCTGGACCCTCGTGTGCGCAAGGGTGACAGAAAGAAGGAATCGAGGATCCAGTGTCTTTTCTTTTTCCTCCGTTAGCCAGGATATGGACTCCGGATTCTTCCGTGCACAGGAATAACCAATGCGGCGATCACGTCTCCGGCATGCGGATGCGTTCGACCAATGCCCGGATCTTGGCCGGCGGCGGCGTGGTGCATTGTCACCAGAGCCGGCGAACGCCGTATTGATCGAAGAGTTTCTCAATCGAGATGAGGACGAGGTTACGTGCAAGTGCCTGGGCTATCAGGATACGGTCGAATGGATCGCGAAGGGGACCTTGCAATGCGCCGGCGCGGGCTGCGTCTTCCACGGTGATTGGCAGCCCTTCAAAGTTCTCATCGGCTATGTGGCCGGTAATGTCCTCGGCGAGCCCCTCCGCGTCAGGGAGTCTACGCGCCCGGTATTTAGTGGCGATTTCCCACGCTGACGCCGCGCTGATCAGGACGTTGTTCTCTTCATCCGCTATCGCCTGCCGGGCGGATGCGGATAAGCGTGCGTTTCCGGCGAACCACCAAATGAATGTGTGGGTATCAAGCAGAAGGCGCACAAGCTACGTCTTTCCTTCCCATAGAGCCAACTCTTCCTCCGGCAGAGGGTCAAAGAAGAAGCTGTCGTCGAAAACGGATTCGTCCAGCTTGATTCGGCCTTTCCATGAGCCGGGCTGCCGCTTGCCCCGTTTTTTGACACCCACGAGCCGGGCTACCGGCGTGCCGCTACGGGCAATGACGACTTCCTCTCCCGACTCGACTTGTGCAAGCAGGCGCGAGAGGTTGGTTTTGGCTTCATGGACATTCACTGTAACCATCGTCAACTCCTTGAGTTGTATAGTTAGCTAAGAGTATGACTAACTAAAAATATGACCAACAAAAAGACTTGTCAAGGGGAGAACCGGGCGTGAACGATCTCAAGATTAACGAAGCCGCCTTGGTCCGGTTCCCTAGGGTTCGCCTGCGGCGGAGTTTGGTTGGACGTCGCGCTCGCCATGAGCCGCGATGCACAAGCGCGGCCTGCTATGTTTCCAAGTTGATCCTCTGGAATCGGCGGTCACGTCTCCGGCGTGCGGATGCGTTCGACCAATGCCCGGATCTTGGCCGGCGGCGGCGTGGTGCATTGCGAGACCGTCAGTGCGACGCACAGGTTCAGGACCATGCCGACCGTGCCGATGCCTTCCGGCGAAATGCCGAGAAACCAGTTGGCCGGGACGTTCTCCGCCATGGGAGCGATAAACACGCCTTTGAAATACATGATATAGCCCATGGTAAAGATGAGCCCCGTCAGCATGCCGGCCACGGCTCCCCACTTGTTCATGCGGGTGCTGAAGATGCCTAGCAGGATGACCGGGAACAGGGACGAGGCGGCCAGTCCGAAGGCAAAGGCCACCACCTGGGCCACGAACGCCGGGGGGTTGGCCCCAAGATAGCCTGCGATCCCAATGGACACGGCCGCGGCGATGCGGCCGGCGGTCAATTCCTGTTTCTCCGACAGGTTTTTCGCAAAGGTGCTTTTTAACATGTCGTGGGACACGGCCACGGAAATGACCAGCAGCAGTCCCGCAGCGGTGGACAGCGCCGCGGCAATGCCTCCCGCGGCGATCAAGGCAATCACCCAATCAGGCAGGCCGGCAATTTCCGGATTGGCCAATACCATGATGTCCCGGTCCACGTAGACTTCATTGGCAAAGGGCGCGCCTTCGGCCACGTTGCCGGGGCCGGGATTCGTGACCAGGCGCTGGCCCGATTCGCCACGGGCTTCAGGGTCAAAGACGGGTTTGCTGCCGGCAAAGGCACGGCCCGCGGCGTGCTGGACTTTGCCGTCGTGATTGTGGTCGTACCAGGCGATCAGGCCGGAGTTTTCCCACGTGCGGAACCAGTTCGGCATGGTGTCATAGGGGACCCCGTTCCCGTCGGTGCCGTTGATGGTTGTAATGAGATTCAACCGCGCCAGCCCGCCGACGGCCGGGGCCACGGTATAGAGCAGGGCGATAAAGACCAGTGCCCATGCCGCGGAACGTCGCGCATCCGCCACGCGAGGCACGGTAAAAAATCGCACGATCACGTGGGGCAGGCCCGCGGTTCCCGCCATCAGGGCAAACGTAATGGCCAGTACGTTGATCATGGCACTATCGTTGAAGGGGTGCGTATAGGCGTTGAATCCCAGATCCATGAGGACCTGATCCAGTTTCAGCAGGAGATCCCCGGACCCGTCCGCCATGGTGGACCCCAAGGCCAACTGCGGGACGGGGTTGCCGGTCAATTGCATGGAGATAAATACGGCGGGCACGGTATAGGCGAAAATCAACACGCAGTATTGCGCCACCTGTGCATAGGTAATGCCTTTCATGCCGCCGAGCACGGCGTAGATGAACACAATCCCCATGCCGACGGCCAGCCCCACGTCGATTTCCACTTCGAGGAAGCGGGAAAACACGATGCCGACCCCGCGCATTTGTCCTGCCACGTAGGTAAAGGAGATGAAGATGAGACATAGGGCGGCCACGAAGCGGGCCAGGCCGGAGTCATACCGTTCGCCGATAAATTCCGGCACGGTGAATTTGCCGAACTTGCGCAAGTATGGAGCAAGCAGCATGGCCAACAACACGTACCCGCCGGTCCAGCCCATGAGGTACATGCTGCCTTCATACCCGAGAAACGCAATCAGGCCCGCCATGCTGATGAAGGAGGCCGCTGACATCCAGTCGGCCGCGGTGGCCATGCCGTTGGCCACGGGTGGAACGTGTTTGCCGGCGATGTAAAACTCACTGGTGCTGTTGGCACGAGCCCAAAAAGCAATCCCGATATACACCACAAACGTGAATCCCACGACGATTGCGGTCAAAACCTGCAAACTCATGCGCTGTCCCGTGTGTCACGCTCGGCCCGGTAGCGTTGATCCAGCTTGGTGACTCGCCAATTGTAGAAGAAGATCAGAGCGACAAATACGTACATGGCTCCCTGCTGTGCGAACCAGAAGCCCAGCTTGTACCCGCCAAGAGAGAAGTGGTTGAGTTGTTCGACAAAAAGGATGCCGCACCCATAGGACACCGCGGCCCACAGCGCAAGGCACCCGGCAATCAGTCGCAGGTTGGCTTTCCAATAGGTGTTGGAACGAGTGCTCACGGTGTCTCGATCTCCCGTTGTGTGCCGGCCGATACCATCAACCCTGCCCCTTTCGCCAAATCATCGAACAGGGGTTGAATCTGCCGTATCATGCCAAATTCATCGACAATTTTACACAAGAAGAATGCTTCTTCTGTCATCCCCGGCTCTCCCCCTCTGTCATCCCCGGCTCGATCGGGGATCCAGGCGTTTTTTCTGTAAGGCGGGTGGGTCAGGTTCGCTCCGCCGTTCTCCCTCTCCCGCTGCGAGAGAGCCTGCCCCGGACCTGAGCCGGGTGCTGGGTTGAGGGAACCATAGCAACCCGATGATCCCTGCTATGTTCATGCGATGTTTGCTATGTCAATGCTATGTTTGTGCTATGAATATGCTATAAATGTTATGAAAAACATAGCATAATGCGTAGCAAGTCCGATTAGCGTGCCATCACTAGGTAATCCCGGCTTTTCACCGTTCAAGGCTTTGATGACGGCCCTCACCCAGTTGGAAAAGGCACGATGTCAACAGGCAGTAGCCTTTGCCGTTCGGGGTTGTACGGGACAGTAAACTTGTTCATGAGTGTGTTATGATCGACGAAGCAGTATCCAAGAACGGTGTTGTGATTCGCCTCACCGATGAACGCTGGGCTCATATTACCGAGGAGCACTGTGAATTGGCCGGTTTGCTGAGGAAAGTGACCAGGATAAATCGGGGGTTATTCTCGATTATGACAGGGATGGCAACATCGTCGGGCTTGAAATCCTGAGTGCCTCCAAGCGGATAGAAAATCCTCGAACATTGGAATTTGCGGTGGTTTAGTTCACTTGTTGTGTGACATGTCCCATGTCGAGCCAGCTTGAATCTGCGGCCATCTCTTAACCGCCCCCCAATGGACAACAACTCTCTTTCATGCTGGAATCCGCGGCGGTGGTATGGGGAACTGCGGCACGTTTGGCAGGATACCCGGCTGCTGGTTCTGTCCGCGCAGATTGCGGCCATTTATGCGGCCGTGCTGATTCCGTTCAAGGTGGGGATTCCGATCATCCCCGGCTTTGTGGAATTGAGACCGGCCAACGTCATTCCCATCGTCAGTTCGCTGCTCTTTGGTCCGGCCGCGGCGTGGGGTGCGGGAATCGGCAACGTGATCGGAGATTGTTTCGGCACGCTGGGTCCGGCCAGTCTCTTCGGGTTCCTGGGAAATTTTCTCTATGGGTACGTGCCCTATTTGTTGTGGGGAAACCTGGGGTGGTTGTCGTCGGGGCGGGAACCCATGGTGCGTTCCTGGAGGCAGGGCGTGGAATACGTGTTCATCTGTGCCTGTGCGTCCCTGGTGTGCGCCGCCACGATCGGGTGGGGCGTGGAATTGTTGGGCCTCCTCCCGTTCTGGCTTTTGTTTCCCGCCATTTTTTTGAACAATCTGGTGATGGCGACGTTGCTCGGCCCGCCGCTTCTGTTGTTCCTCTATCCGCGAATCAAGCGATGGAACCTGTATTATCGTGATCTGACGTTCATGGATGCGGCCGGAGAGCAGCAAGCGCCTTCCGGGGATCTTCTGTCTTCGGCGCCGTCACACCCGGCAATCGCCGGGTCCGTGGCTGTCTCCATTCAGGACGTGACGTTTCGCCCGGTGCACGCGGAGCAGCCTGTGCTCAACCACGTCTCTCTGGACGTTCAACGTGGAGAATTGGTCGTCCTGATGGGCCGGAGCGGATCAGGGAAGTCTTCGCTCTGCTGGGCTTTGAACGGGTTAGTGCCGCAATTTGTCCAAGGTGAATGGACCGGCACGGTGGCGGTCCACGGACAATCCACGACGGAATCCCCGGTGTGGCAACAGGCGAACGGGGTTGGCATGGTGTTTCAGGATTTCGAAACACAATTGGTTTCGACCAACGTGGAGGCGGAACTTCGATGTGCCTTGGAAGCACAGGGCGTCACGCATGACGTGACCGACGAAGCGTCCTTCCACGAGCACGTGCGACGCCTGCTCGACTTGGTTGGGTTGCCGGGTCTGGAACGGCGTGACCCGTTTTCCTTGTCGGGCGGGCAACGGCAGCGCCTGGTGGTGGCATCGGTCCTGGTCCGGGAACCCCGGGTGATCGTCATGGACCAACCGCTGACCGATCTCGATCCCATGGGCAGACGGCAGTTTCTCCGCCTCCTGGCGGAATTGAAAGCCAAAGGGATCACCATCATTGTCGCCGCACATGGGGTCGAAGACTTCATGGAAGCAGACCGGGTGTATGTGCTGGATCACGGAGACATGGCGTGGCACGGGAGTCCCCGCGAACTGCTTGGTCAGCCTGATTTGGCTGAACGATACGGCCTGACTCCATATCCGTTGGCCGCATGTTTTCAGGGAAAGGGCGCTCGGGTCTTGCCGGCGACGGTTGAAGAAGCATGGCGTTTGGCAGATACGCTTGGCCTGAGCATTGTCGCGTTGCAGTCACACGAGCAGGATTCAGCCGTGGTCCGTTCCGAACCTCCCGCAACCGTGCTGGAACTCAGCAAGGTGTCGGCGCATTACCAGCCCGGCGTTCCGGCACTCTCCCGGATTTCCGTATCGTTTCAGGCGGGGGAATTCGTGGCGATTCTGGGGCAGAACGGGTCGGGAAAAAGCACGCTGGCAAAATTATGCAATGGGCTCCTGTTGCCGTCGGACGGTTGCGTTCGGGTCCTCGGGAACGATACGCAACAAACCGGGGACCTGTCGTCCCTCGTCGGATACGTCTTTCAAAATCCCGACCACCAGATTTTTGCGGAGACCGTACACAAGGAAATCGCTTTCGGCGCGGAGAACGCGGGCTGTTCCCCCGGTGAATGCGACGCACGGGTCACCGAAGCGCTGCAAGCGGTGGGGTTGACCGGGGCCGAGGAGCGGGACCCGTTTTCTCTGACGAAAGGCGAACGTCAGCGTGTGGCGGTCGCGTCCATTCTCGCGGCCAAACCTCACATCCTGATCGTGGATGAGCCCACCACCGGGCTCGATGCGGAGGAATCGGCTCGCATGATGGACATGATGCGCAGGCTGAACCGACAAGGCCATACCATCATCGTGATTACCCACGACATGGGGATCGTCGCGAACTACGCGACGCGATGTGTGCTGATGCGCGACGGCACCATCGTGGCGGATGGGCCGACGCGGGCAATGTTTTCGGACCCCGCGCTCGTGCGGTCGGCGGCTTTGGAGTTGCCGGCCCTGACCCGGTTCGCTCAGCGGTGGGGCGTGACGCTGCTGACAATAGACGAAGTGCGGAGGGCTTGGCGCACGTCATGAATTTGTCATTGTACGTGGACGCACGGACTTGGCTGCACCGGCTCGACGGCCGGACGAAACTCCTCTGCCTGCTCGGGCTCTTTTCCTTGAGCCTGGTATTTTCAGATCCGGTGTACTTGCTTGGGCTCTGCGCAGGGGTCCTGGTCCTGGTCCTCTGGGCACGCAGCCTCCACAATCTGAAAAAGATTTGGATCCTGCTGGTGTTGTTGTTTGTGTACAGCCTGGTGCTCTGGCCCTTCTTCGTCGAAGGGACCACCCCGCTGTTCACAATGGGCGGGCTGACCGTCATGCAGGAAGGCGTGCTGTATGGTATGGGGATGGGCCTGCGGCTGAATGCCATGCTCATCAGCGGAATCGTCCTCTTGTCGACCACGGCCATTGAAGAGCTTAGCGAGTCCTCGAATCGATTGGGTGTGCCTGGCCCTCTGGGGTTTTCGTTGTCGCTCGCTTTCCGGTGGGTGCCCACGTTGCTCGGTTCGATCGGGGCCGTGATTCAGGCCCAGCGGTCGAGAGGGTTGGACGTGCACTCAAGAGGCGTGGTTGAAAAGATCCGCCGGTACCCTCCGTTGATCGTGCCGTTAATTGGTCATACCCTTCGCCAGACCAATCTACTCGCCATGGCCCTGGAATCCAAAGGCTTTGGGGCCGGACACGTTCAACGTCCCTTGTTTGTGTCGAACATGCGCAGGTCCGATTGGGCGGCACTCGCGGTGATTGTCGTCCTGGTGATGGGAAGTCTGTGGATGAGGTTTAACGGGTATGGTACTATCTGAATGGAACCGGTGACGTGCAGCAGACTCGCACGTCCAACTTACAGCATTTAGCCGGAAAGGTGGTGGCGGGATGAAAGGGTCTGTGGCTTTTGTGAAAATACTGAGTGCCGTGTGTGTCCTCCTGTTGATCCCCATTCAGTCCCTCTTTGCGCAGGAGGGAACTTCAGCACAACCCACCAAAACGATCATCGGTGACCTGCTGGACGTGGACCGGGACTTCTACATCGTGCGGGGCGAACGAGGCGAGATTCAAATCGAAGCCACATACAAGACCGAGATCACGGAAGAATTCGGATACGGGGACCGGATCAAGGCTCTGGTCCTCATGAACAACAAGGCGGTGAAGATCGAACGGGCGGGGCCGGATGACGTGGCGGGGGTGACGGAAAATGTGCTGGTCCCGGCGCAAGTGCCCGAACCCGAACAAACCGCCAAGGGAGAAGCTCCTGCGCCGGTCGCGCAACCCAAGCAACCGGAATCCAAAACCATTATCGGTGACTTGCTGGACGTGGACCGGGATTTCTACATCGTGCGGGGCGAACGAGGCGAGATTCAAATCGAAGCCACATACAAGACCGAGATCACGGAAGAATTCGGATACGGGGACCGGATCAAGGCTCTGGTCCTCATGAACAACAAGGCGGTGAAGATCGAACGGGCGGGGCCGGATGACGTGGCGGGGGTGACGGAAAATGTGCTGGTCCCGGCGCAAGCGCCCGAACCCGAACAAACCGCCAAGGGAGAAGCCCCTGCGCCGGTCGCGCAACCCAAGCAACCGGAATCCAAAACCATTATCGGTGACTTGCTGGACGTGGACCGGGATTTCTACATCGTGCGGGGCGAACGAGGTGAGATTCAAATCGAAGCCACATACAAGACCGAGATCACGGAAGAATTCGGATACGGGGACCGGATTAAGGCGAAAGTTCTGATGAACAACAAGGCCTTGAAGATCGAACGCGCCGGGCCGGATGACGTGCCGGGAGTCTACGAGGAATGATGATTGGCGATAGGGAAAGCCTCCACCGGGTCGGCGGGAACAAAGCCGAAAATCTTCGAATAGAAATACAGTTCGTTGTCCAGAACCTGCTTGACGTGCTCGGCTCGCCGAAACCCGTGCTGTTCGCCTTCAAAGGCAATATAGGCGACGGGAATCCCTTTGGCTTGTACCGCACTGAACATGTTCTCCGCCTGGTTCGGCGGAACCACTTTGTCCTCCAATCCCTGAAAGAGAATGAGGGGTGCGGACAGCCGGTCGGTGAAATGAATGGGAGACCGTTGGTCATAGAGGGCCTTTTGTTCGGGCAGCGGGCCGACGAGGCGGTCCAGGTAGCGTGACTCGAACTTGTGAGTATCCCGAGCCAGTGCTTCGAGGTCCGAGACGCCGTAGTAACTGGACCCGGCCGTAAAGCAATCGCGAAACGTTAAGGCGCACAGCGTGGTAAAGCCCCCGGCGCTGCCTCCCGTGATGGTCACGCGAGCCGGGTCTGCGACACCCTGGTCAATGAGCGCCGTCACCGCGCTCACGCAATCATCCACGTCGACGATGCCCCATTGGCCGTTCAGGCGTTCCCGGTAGGCCCGGCCATACCCTGTGCTTCCCCCGTAGTTCACGTCGAGCACGGCGAATCCCCGGCTGGTCCAGAATTGAATCATCAGGTTGAACGTCGGGGACGAGGCTCCGGTTGGGCCGCCATGGCTTTTGACCAGGAGAGGCGGGCGCTCTGAAGGCGGGGCTTGATAATCCGCGTTGTGCGGGGGGTAATAGAACGCGTGTCCGGTCGATCCGTCCCGGGCCGGATATGTCATCGCGGAGGGCATGGACAGGTAACGGGGGTCCGGGGAAAAATCCACCGAGCGGCGAAGAACGGTCACAGCATGTGACCTCGTATCGATTTGAATGATGGCCGTGGGCTCGGCCGGGGAACTGGCCGTACATAGAATGCGGGACTCCTGCACGTGGACGTCGTCGAAGGTCGTGTATGGCAGATCGAATCGTTCGAATGTGTGTCGTGCCGTGTCCAAACGTCCCAGATGCCAGAAGCCGGTCTGCGTATAGGCGCAGATCACGCGGTCAGGGGATTCAAACGCATAGAGGCGTTGGCCGAACACCCATTGGGGCTCGCCGAACTCGGCTTCCATGGGATAGAGCGCGGAGATTGCCCCGTTGTCCAGGCGATACAGGTTCCACCAGCCGGATTGGTCTGACACGAAATGCAACCGGCCGTCCGGTGACCATTCCGGTTGAAAAATAGAGACGTCGGTTCCCCCGGCCACGCATCGTGGCCTTTGGACCGAGCCGTCCTGCCCGAGATCGGCAACCCAGAGTTCCGTGCCGTCCCACGGCATGTTGGGATGATTCCAGGTCAGCCAGGCCAACTGCCGTCCATCCGGGCTCAGGCGGGGAGAGGCATAAAAATCATTGCCCGAAACCAGGATTTCGCCGCACGTCGGCCGTGAGCCGTGGTCGAGCGAAATACTCACAATAGAATTTTGGGGTTCCCGGCTGGAATGGGTGTGATCTTCACGAATACAGAGAAGCCGCCGGCGCCGGAGGTCCGGAATCCCATCGGCATAGCACATGGACGTATCGGCAGTGACGGGTTCCGGCGCTTCGCCGGGGCGTTGTCGATACAGCCGCTGATCGGAAAAATTGGAAAAATACACGACGCCGTCCGCAACACAAGAGGCGCCTCCTCCGTATTCATGGACGCGCGTGCGGACGTTCAACGGGGCAGGGGTCAGATCATGCAGAATTCCGTCGGCGTCCCTTTGGACAATCGTATTTCTCCCGCCTTCCTTGGGCCGGTTTTCGATCCAGGACACCCGGTCTCCATCAAGAGAGATTTGTCCGAGCCTGATGGATTCTGAAACAATCCGGTCTGAAGTCAGAGGGGAGTTCCATGACCCGTACGGAGCGATGAGCGGATTTGGCATACGGACTCCCTGACGGTTTGCGAACAAATGGATTCACACAGAGTAACTGGAAACACAGGGGGAATGGAAGGGGAAGGTTCGCCGCAAAGGGCTACGTTTGAATGGGAACGGAAGTACAGTGCTTCTTGTGTTCGCGTGAGGCAATGGTGACTAGATCATTGATATTGTTGAGACAGCGACCGCAACAATTATCCTTGTCGTCGATGCCCAGCGTGGCGGCCAGTTTTTTGGGGCAGGTGATACCGGCGCGACCGAGATTTTCGACGTCCGATTCTTTAATGCCTTTACAAACACAGATGTACATGATCTTCACCGAGTGCGAATGCGAATGCGATATTGATTTCCGTTATCATCTTCGCGCATTCTAATCGAGTCGCCGGCAGGTTGTCAACCCCAAAAAATGAAAATGAGAAAAATTTTCAGGACGGCAAGTGCGATACAATGATCGAACCGGCCGAAGAGTTTGCAACCCCCTTGACGGCTTTTTATAATCAAAAAGTTCATCTCCCTCTTGAAACCGATGGTCCAATCTTCCTTTCCACAAGCTTTTCATGCGCAACTGTCCGTCCGGTTGAATTCCGACAGTGCGCTCACAGTGGCAACGGCACTGCGTGAGGCGGGCGGGGCCGGCCACGTCTCCGAATTGTTGAACGAACTCCAGGAGCGTTCCGCGAAACTCGCGGGGCAGGCCATGGATGCGCTTCCCGAGATGCTGGAACGGTGTGGTCCCGGGCCGGTCGTCTCGTGGCTGGACGTGGCCGTGACCTTTGCCGGGTTGTCGGGGGCAATCACCTTGAAATATTTGAAAGAGAGCCCCCGTCTTTTGGGGGTCCTGGAATCCGTTGCCCTTCGTCAAGCCGTACTCGAGACGACGTTGGAACTCGCCGACAACGACTCGAAGTTTGCAGCCAATTGCGCGTTTGAATTCTTTCGAAAGGCGCCGGAATTGCTGCTTGCGGATTCACAAACCGACTTGGCCCAATGGGCGGAGATTGGCCGGGAACTCACGGATTGGAATGACGTGTTGGGCATTGAGTTCATCCGGGAATGTCCGAGGGTGGCGGAAGTGCTGGCACTGGAAAACGTGCGGCCCTGGGTGGCCTTCGGCATGAAACTGATGACGCACAATAGTTTGGGAAAACCCGATTACGTGGGGATTCTGGAGTTCTTTCGCACGAGTCCCGGCCTGATCGGAGAAATTCCCGATACGGACTTGCATCCCCAAATGATCAGCGTGGGCTCGACCCTGGCGGATCAATCGCCTGAAACGGCCCTGACCTTTTTAGCGGAAGCGCCGGGCTTGCTGGTGCTCTTGCCGTCGCCGGAACGGCGTATGAAGGTCATTCAATACGGAGGGTTGTTGGCCGAACGGGATGCCGGCGTGACCATGGAATATTTTCGCCGGGCGCCGGAGGTCATTCGCCTGTGTGAGGGCACGGAAGGCCGCGAGGAGGCTTTCGAAACGTGGTTCCGCGGCGGCATGGAGGTGTTGGACTACAGCCCGGAGGGTGCGCGCGCGTATTTTGCCCTGGAAACCTCGAAGGCGCTGGGGGCGATCGAACAAGCGACCAATCACGTGCCCCTTCGACAGGTCGCACGCTCGCTGAAACTGCTGGGCCACATGATTTGCGGCCAACCCGTGCAGGTTGAATCCCTGGCTGACTCGACCCGGCGGCCGCGTCTGGAGATGAAGGCCGAAGGCCCCACGGTGTATCTGCCGTCGGTCATGAACCGGTTTTCGTCAAAAGATCAAAATAGACGCGGTTATACGGTCACGTTGGCCCATGAAGTGGGACGCGTGGAGTTCGGAACGTATCGAATCAACCTGCCGTTTCTTCGGAGCTTGGCGCAGCGGGTGGCGGAGCGGTATCAACCGGAAACGAGTATTTCTGACGTTGACAGCCTGACGGATTTCTTTGACCTCTATCCGCAAAAAGGGGTGATCCGTGACTTGTGGACCATTCTGGAAGACGCCCGCGTGGAATTGTTGTTGCAGCAGGAATATCCGGGATTGCGGGATGATCTGGCCGCTGTGTCCCGGGCTTCAGTGCAGACCCGGTCCTTACTCCATGGCATGACGGCTAGAGAGATGGTCCTGGATCAGTTACTGCTCCGGTTTACCCAGGCAGCGGACAATCCGGCGGTTCAAGACACCCTTCGGCAAGTCGTGGATCGATGCTGGGACGTGGCGCAGGCGATTGGGACCCCTGACGCAACGAACGAGCAGGCCGTCGAGTTGGCCGACAGGATCTATCAGGTGCTGGACGAGATGATCGGGCACCTGGAGGCCGTGGTTCCAGATGACGCCGATTCGACTGCCGAGGAAGAAGAGTTGGGTGCGGGACCGCGTGCCGCCGAAGAAACAGCGGGCGGGTATCGAAGCATTACGAATTGGGTCTACCGGGGTGAAATGAATCCGGATTACGTCCGTGGAGAATCCACGGCATCGGATGAAGACGAGGACGTCCAGCAACAGCCGGAGCCGGAGTTGGAGGCTGCCGGCAGGGCTCCCGCTCCGGCGGGACGAACGCAAGAACCGGACACACGGGAAGCCGGGCAGGCCGACGCCGGGGAATCGGTGTCGCAGCGGTCCGTCCTGGAAGAATATTTCCACGTGAAAGGTGCGGGCGATGGGTTGTTGCCCGTGCCATCCGGTCAAGAACAGGCGTACGTGTATCCGGAATGGGACGGCGGCATCCAGGACTACCGGCTCAAATGGTGCCGGGTGGTCGAGCGTCCCGGCGAGGAAGGCACCCAGGATTTTGCACAACGGATTCTGGAACAACATGCTCCGGCTATCCGCGTCCTGCGCCGGTATTTTGAAACCATGCGACCCACGGGCTTGCAGCGGGTCCACGGCTATGACCACGGCGACCACGTGGATTTGGATGCCGCGATCCGTCACGTGGCGGAGCGGCGGGCGGGAATCGACCCCTCCGACCGGATCTATGACCGGCGTGACAAACGTGAACGCCAGGTCGCCGTGGCGTTTTTGGTGGATATGAGCGGCTCCACGGGCCGGCAATTGGAAACGGGACAGCGTCGCGTGATCGACGTGGAGAAGGAGGGCCTGGTGCTGCTCACCGAGGCCTTGGAGGCCATCGGGGATCAGTATGCGTTATACGGGTTTTCCGGCCAGGGCCGGCATCAGGTGGATTTCATGGTGCTGAAGGAGTTCAGTGACACCCGGCGCTATCAAACCGGCCGGCGTATTGCGGCCATGACGCCGTTGCAGCAAAACCGTGACGGGGCCGCGATCCGGCATGCCGTTCAGAAACTGCTGCGTTGCCCGGCCCGGCACCGGCTGCTCGTCCTGCTGAGTGACGGGCGCCCTCTTGACGGAGAGTACGGAGAAGAATATGCCTTGGAAGACACCCGAATGGCGCTTCGGGAAGCGCGGCAGCAGGGGATCAGTCCCTTTTGTTTAACCATTGACCAACAGGCAAGCGGCTATCTCAAACGCATGTACGGCGACGTTCAATACCTCGTCCTGGATGATATTCTGACCTTGCCTGAACGGTTGCCGCGCGTGTATCAACGTCTGACGGGAAGGTCGTGACGTTTGGCTCCGGCCTGTCTCTTTTTCTCTCATCCTCGACGTTCTTCATCGAGGATCCAGTGTCTTTGTCTTTTGCTTTTTCTCTCCCTCTGGGAGAAGGTTGGGGTAAGGGGAAATGGTCAACGAACAAGTGAATATTGATCTGGTCACGGGATGAACACTGACTCCCCAGAACGAACGGTTCCGCCCTGGCTGTACAAGCTGTTTACCGGGCACCAGTATCCGTACGTTCGTCGTCTGGCCAAATTCGAGAAAAAAGATCGGAAGCGCGGCGAAATGAGTTCCGAGCCGTCGCGTGAAGAGATTGATGCCAAATTCTGGGAAGTGTATCCTCGATCCTCCACCAGAATTTTGCAGGAAGTGAAGCAGGGCATGATCGTGAGCTTCACGGAGTTGGGCTCCTATCCGCCCGGAGGCTATCAGGAACTGGTGGATACGCCGGAAGAATTCCTGGCCCGGGAATATGGAAGAAAAAAAATCAAGGTGAATTTTTACGATGGAGAAAATTTCGTCTGCACCATCAATTTCAAAGTCGGAGGCTGGGCCAGTCACGATGACGATTAGGGACCGGAACGCCGGACGGCAGCGTGCTTATGAGGGGTGTCGTGCGGAGACGAGTCGGAACAACCATCTAACGCCGGGTGCGTCATGAGTCGACAGAAAATCACTATCGTCGGGGCAGGCAACGTCGGAGGATCAGTTGCGCAGAGGCTGGCCGAAAAGAGCGGATACGACATTGTCCTGGTGGATATTGTGGAAGGTCTGCCACAGGGCAAGGCGTTGGATTTGGCCCAAGCCGGCGCCGTGTGTGGCTACGACTCGCCGATTCGTGGAACCAACCGGTACGAGGACACGGTGGGTTCCGACGTGGTGGTGGTGACGTCCGGGATCGCCCGGAAGCCCGGCATGAGCAGGTCGGAATTACTCGAGACCAACATCAAGATCGTTCGGTCCGTTGTGCAGGAAGTCGCCTCGCGTTCTCCCTCGGCGGTTCTGGTCATCGTGGCTAATCCGTTGGATGCCATGACGTACGTCGCCTACCGGGTGAGTGGGTTTCCCAAACAACGGGTCGTGGGCATGGCCGGGATTCTGGACTCCGCCAGGTTCTGCACGTTTATCGCCCAAGAGTTGAACGTGTCGGTTCACAACATTCAGGCCATGGTGTTGGGGGGACATGGGGATGCGATGGTGCCGCTGATTCGCTATGCGACGGTGGCCGGTCGTCCCGTGGCTCAATGGATGTCCCAAGAGCGGCTGGATGCCCTGGTGAAGCGAACGCGCACCGGCGGCGGTGAAATCGTCAGTCTCCTCAAGACGGGGAGCGCCTATTACGCACCGGCGGCGTCCGTGGTCGAAATGGTCGAGGCCATTATCCGTGATGAACACAAGGTTCTGCCCTGTGCCGCGCTGTGTGACGGCGAGTATGGCCTGAAAGAAACCTATATGGGCGTGCCGATCCGGTTAGGGAAAACCGGCGTCGAAGAAATTCTCGAATATGACCTGACCCCCGACGAACAAGCCGCCTTCGACGTCTCAGCCCAGGGCGTCCGGAAATTATGCCAGGAAGTCGATAAAATCCTCGGCTTGTAATCCGCTACTGCAATTTTTCAGCCAGCACCTTTTCCGTCTGTTTCCTGCGGTACTCTACCAGCCGTTCTTTGATTCCCGAATCTTCCAGGGCCAGGATCGCGGCGGCGAAGAGGGCGGCATTGGCCGAGCCGGCTTCGCCGATGGCCAGGGTGGCGACGGGAATGCCTTTGGGCATCTGGACGATGGAGAGCAGGGAATCGAGACCTTGCAGCGCTTTGGATTGCATGGGGACGCCCAGAACCGGCAGGGTCGTTTTCGCCGCAATCACGCCCGGCAGGTGTGCTGCGCCACCGGCTCCCGCGATGATGACGCGGAGCCCTCGCGACTCGGCTTGGCTCACGTATTCAAATAAGGCATCGGGGGCCCGGTGCGCGGAAATCACGCGGCATTCATTGGCAATGCCAAGCTGCGTCAACGTCTCACTGGCCAACCGCATGACGTCCCAATCGCTTTTACTCCCCATGATAATGCCGACTAACGGCGTGTCGTTTGCTGAAGCCACAAGCATCCCTCCTTAACCGAAATGAGAGCGTTGAAATAGAAGCGTTTCCGCAACTTCTTGATGACTGGAAGAGAGTGTACTCACTCGTCATTCGATTTACAATCATACAACCCGGCACAGAGCCGGCAAGCGTTCTCCGACATGGAGAGGCATGAGTTTCCCCAAGCTTCCTCTCCGCTTTCCCGGGGAATCGCATACAGCATAACTCGTTGACAAGAAAAAGGTTTTGGCGTTTGCGTGAGGGAGAACGGCTTGACTGGATCAATGAGAGCCTGTAAATGTTCTGTCATTCTTCCCTCTCCCCAGCCCTCTTCCTCGAGGGGAGAAGGAGTGTAGGCAGTGAAAATGATCAACGACTGCATGAACACCGACAATGACAGCCTGGGCGCGTTGCCCGCATTGAGGCATTTTCTATGACGCAAGAATTTCCACGCCGGTTACTGGCCCCATTCGATGGTGAGCCCTGGGATCTTGACGGCTACGTCAAGACCGGCGGGTATGAGGCCTGGCAACGCGTGGTTCGGGACGCCGACCCCGGCCGGGTGATTGATGAGTTGAAGCGAGCGAGTCTGCGAGGCCGGGGCGGAGCCGGATTCCCGACGGGCCTGAAATGGGATAAGGTCGTGCATCATCGGGAGACAGAACGGTATTTCGTCTGTAACGCCGGCGAGCACGAGCCGGGGACCTTCAAGGACCGGTACCTGGTCGAGCACTATCCGCATCAGTTGATTGAAGGATGTTTGATCGCGGCCTTTACGATTGGTGCGCGGGAGGCCTACATTTATTTGAACGCCGAATTTCTGGCAGCCCGGGCGAGTTTGGAAAAGGCCTTGGAGCAAACCAGGGCGCGTGGGTTTCTCGGCCAAAACGTTCTGGGGTCCGGGATGGACCTTGAATTGGAGATTTTCGAAGGGCATGGCAGTTACGTTGCGGGTGAAGAGACCGCGATGTTGGAATCCATGCAGGGCCGTCCGGCACAACCAAAGGAAAAGCCGCCGTTTTACCCCACCGAGTTCGGACTCCATGGCAAGCCCACCCTGGTGAATAACGTCGAAACCCTGTCCCACATCCCGCACCTGCTGCGCAACGGGGCAGAATGGTTTACGGCAGTGGGTGCGGAAAAGAGTCCGGGCACGATGCTGTTTTCGTTGAGCGGTGCCGTGAATCGGCCGGGTGTCTATGAATTGCCCTTGGGCACGCCCCTGCGTCATTTGATCGAAGAATGTGGAGGCGGCGTTCCTCATGGCCGGGGGATCAAAGCCCTCTTTCCGGGGGGACCGTCCTTTGCCATGATGGGGCCTGAAGCCTTGGATCTGCCCATGGATTTCGATGCCTTGAAGCAGGCCGGGACCGGGTTGGGGTCGGCCGGGGTGATTGTCGTCGATGATGCCACTTGTATGGTGAGTCAGACCCTCAAGCTCTCGACGTTTTTTCGGGAGGAAAGTTGCGGGCAATGTCCGCCCTGCCGGATTGGGACGGAGCATCTTGAAGAACTGGTGGCGAAAATCGAAAATGGCACCGGGATGCCGGAAGATCTGGACAAACTCCTGCAGATTTGCGGGTTCGTCAAAGGTACGGGCTATTGCACGTTGGTGACGGGCGCTGCCGTCCTGGTCCAAAACAGTCTTCGCCTGTTCCGGCACGAATTCGAGGAGCACGTCGCCAAGCGAGCATGTCCGTATAACCCGACCGCCACGGAACCGGCGATTGCCGTGGGGTGAGTGAGCCCTGATGCCGCGTGTCACCTTTATTCATCCTGAAGGCACGAGCGGAGAAGTTTCGGAGAACGTCTCCCTGCTTGATGCCGCCGAGCAGTTGGGGGTTCCGCTCAATCATGATTGCGGGGGGAGTGCGTCGTGCTCGACCTGCCGCGTCGAAGTGATTATGGGCGGAGAGCATTTATCCGAAATAGATTTTGAAGAGCAGGACCTGCTTGATCGTGAAGCATTAACCGAGCCCTATCATCGCCTGAGTTGCCAGGCCTTGATCCTGGGAGACGTCGTCGTGCAGGTGCCCGAAGAAAAATGGGCGTCCACGTCTGCCGATCAGCCGGACTCCTCGAATGCCACAGAAGGTTGACCCGTGGGCCGGAGCGGAACGGCGATGAACGAAACAATCAGCGTGACCCGTCCATACCGGTTCTGCGCGGCGCACCGGTTGCATACCAATGCTTTGCCCGATGACGTCAATCGAAAAATCTACGACAAGTGCAACAATCCCAATGGGCATGGCCACAATTACACCGTCTTCATTACGGTCACCGGTGCATTGGATCCCAAGACCGGCGACGTGACGGACGTCGAGGCCTTGGACCGGCTGGTGAACCGGAAAATTGTGGAACGCTTTGATCACCGTCATTTGAATGACGATCCGGCGTTTCAACATCTCGTGACGACCGGTGAAAATCTCGTCAAATTCATTTGGGACGAGTTGGTGAACCACATCCCGATGGGACGGTTGGAAAAAGTCGGGCTGATTGAAACGCGCGACAATTATTTCGAATATCAGGAGTCCGTGTTCCCTGAACCTCAAGCCACCTGAGAAGAGGGCGTTCGATACCGATGAGTAAGCGTCAATCTCCCAAAGCCCCGCCAAAGCCACGCGCGCGGGCGACGAAGACGTTTTCCGGCCCTGCCCCCAAACCCGGCGACGCCGACGCGATCCAGCCGCTGATCACACAACTCCTGAAAGCGCTGGGAGAAGATCCGAAACGCAGCGGATTGGAGAACACGCCCGAGCGCATCGCCAAGTCCCTCGCGTTTTTGACGAAAGGGTATACCCAGGACATCAAAGAGATCATCAATGGGGCCCTGTTCCCGCTTGAATATGACGAGATGGTCATTGTCCGCGACATTGATTTTTACAGCTTATGCGAACATCACCTGCTCCCGTTTTTCGGAAAGTGTCACGTGGGGTATATCCCGAACAAACAGGTTGTCGGCCTCAGCAAACTGCCGAGGATCGTCGAAGTGCTGAGCCGGCGGCTTCAGGTGCAGGAACGCCTGACCGTGGAAATTGCCGAGACGCTTAAGAGGGAACTGAACCCCTTGGGGGTGGGAGTCGTCGTCGAAGCCCAGCACCTGTGCATGATGATGCGCGGCGTCGAAAAGCAAAATACCATTGCCGTCACGAGTCACATGCTGGGAGGGTTTCGCAAGCAACAGCAAACCCGCGAAGAATTTCTGAAGCTCATCGGCCGCTCCGTTTGAGTCGGCGTGTTCCTCACCTTTCCGAATTTTCCAACGACGTCAAAAAACTCAGGATCGCCGCGTTGAAGGCGGCAGGGTTTTCCATGTTCGAGAGGTGCCCCGCTTGAGGGATACGTACAAAGGTTGCACCGGGGATCTGGGCGGCCATGCTTTCCACTTCCTCGGGTGGTGAGGCGAGGTCCTCTTCTCCGGCCAGTACCAACGTTGGAAGGGCAATGGTGCTCAGCAGCGGAGTGGCGTCCGGCCGTTCTTCCATGGCCATGAGATCGCCCACGATCCCGGAAACCTGGCTGCCGGTGATGATCGTGCGCAACTGATCACGCAAGTCTGCGCGGTGTTCACAAGCTGCCGGACTCAACAACTTGGGTAACATGAGTTCGGCAATGGCTGGGGTTCCCCGGTGGTACGCGATCTGGGCCATGGAAAATCGAGCAGCCTTGGCCTCGGGCGTATCGGCCGTTGCCCGGGTATCGGCCAACACGAGTGCTTGAAACAATTCAGGGTGCGTTCGATACAGCGCGAAGAGGATATACCCGCCCATCGACAGTCCCACGAACGTCGCCCGCGCAATCCCCAGGTGTTCCAGCAAACCGCTGACGTCCTCTGCAAACTGGTTCAGGGTATAGCGCCACATCGGCGCATCGGACTCCCCATGCCCGCGCAGGTCGATCGTGACGACACGATACCGGTCCGACAGTTCCGCCGCCTGCGGCACCCACATCGTCCGGTTGAGCGGAAACGCGTGGAGAAAAATCACCGGAGGGCCGTGGCCTTCATCGGAATAGGCCAGGTTGATGTCGTGAATGCGAACCTTCATTGTGGGCTTCTGAAGTTTACAGGAAGGGGAGGGCGATCCTCATCCGGCATAGCCGGAGTGGACGTCTTGCCTGTCATGTCATTTGCACCGGGTTTCAATGGCGTTATAGCATGCCCATAACGTCGTCTTCAGGAAAAACGTGATGTCTGACGAGACTCCCCCTGACTTGTTCTCCGGCACTCCACGGTCGAATCCTAAGTCAAAACGCACATTGGCGCAAATGCCGTCCACCCCGCTGGCCGAGCGGCTTCGTCCCCGAACGTTCGACGAATTTGTCGGCCAGGACCACGTGCTCGCCGGGCATCAGTCGCTCCGGCAGGCCATTGAAAACGACCGGGTTCCGTCGCTCATTCTTTGGGGTCCGCCCGGGTCGGGAAAAACAACCCTGGCCCATATCATCGCTCAAAAGACGAAAGCGGCCTTCGTGGCATTTTCCGCAGTGGTCAGCGGTGTGCCCGAACTGCGGGGGATCATCAAGGAAGCCGTGCAGCGACGGCGCATACATGACCAGTCCACGATTCTCTTCGTGGATGAAATTCACCGGTTCAACAAAGCGCAGCAGGACGCCTTTTTGCCTCACGTCGAGAAGGGGGAGATCATTCTGATCGGTGCGACGACGCAAAACCCTTCCTTTGAGGTTATTGCTCCGCTCCTGTCCCGGTCCATGGTCGTGACGCTCAATGCCTTGGATGATGAGGCGATGAGCGTGATCCTGGACCGGGCCCTGAACGACGTCGAACGCGGGTTGGGAAAATCCGGGGCGACGTTGACGGGTAAAGCCAGGCAGTATGTGATCCGGTACGGGAACGGGGACGCCCGGTCGATGCTCACGGCCCTTGAATACGTGGTCCGGCAGGCCGCGTCCTCTTCCGGGAAGCCGGTCATTCTTGACGCCCCACAACTGGAGGAAATCTTTCAGCAACGGGTGAGATACGACAAGGACGGCGAAGAGCATTACAACCTGATCTCCGCCTACATCAAGAGCATGCGGGATTCCGATGCCGATGCCGCGTTGTATTGGTTGGCGCGGATGTTGGAAGGCGGGGAAGATCCCAAATTCATTGCGCGACGCATGGTCATCTTCGCGTCGGAAGACGTGGGCAACGCCGAGCCCATGGCCGTGGTTGTGGCCACGTCGATTTTCCACGCCGTGGAAATGATCGGGCTGCCCGAAGCCCAAATCAATTTGGCGCAGGGCACCACGTATTTGGCGTCCTGTCCCAAGAGCAACGCGTCCTACGCCGGACTGATCGAAGCGCGAAAGGATGCCAAGGCGTTCGGCAATCTACCCGTCCCTCTGCATTTACGGAATGCCGTGACGTCGCTGATGAAAGACCTGGGATATGGAAAAGGGTATCGCTACGTCCATCATGATGAAAAGGCGCGAACCGAACAGCCCCATTTACCGAAAGAACTCGACAAAAAGAAGTACTACCGGCCCTGACCGCCGGTTCGGGACGTTCATCAGCCGGCCTTCGCCAGTTGGTCCTTGATTTCCGCGAGTTCAGTGGAAAGGGTTGACCACCGGCTGGTCAGGACGTCCAGTTCCTCTTTCCAGCTTTCGTGTTCCTGGTGCAACTCGTTCCAACGGGAAAAATCCTGGTAGAGTTCCGGTGTCGTCAGTTCCTCCGACCGGGCTTTGATCCGGTCTTCCAGTGCCGTAATTTCCTCTTCCGACCGGGCCACCTGTTTTTCCAACCGGTTGATGGTCTTGGTCATGTCACGGCGAGTGGGTTTCTTCGGCGAGGGGCTTGCCGTTGCCGTGGGTGAGGCTTGCCGGGTCTTTGGTTTTTGGGGTCCGGGGGGCGTCCGGGTTTCTTCCTGTGCTTTCAAGGCTTCGAGTTCCTGCGAACGTTTCCACAAATAATATTCATAATCTCCCAGGTAATCCTTGACGCGGCCGTTTTCGATTTCCACGACGCGGGTCGCGACGCGACTCAGGAATACCGGATCATGGGAGATGAACGCGACCGTGCCTTGAAAGTCGGTGAGCGCATCGGTGAGCACGTCGACGGAGGCAGGGTCCAGGTGATTGGTGGGCTCGTCCAGCAGGAGCGTGTTCGCCGGCTCCACGAGCATACGAGCCAGGGCGACCCGGTTGCGTTCTCCGCCGCTCAGGGCCTTGACCGGTTTTTTCTGATCCTGTCCGGAAAACAGAAAGACCCCGGCCGTCTTCCGCAAATAATTCGTCTCGGCCTGGGGCGAGGCTTCGGCCAAGGATTCCAGAATCGAATGCTCGGGGTTCAGGATCTCCGCTTGGTGCTGGGCGAAATAATGCAATGTCACGCCATGGCCTTCCTGCCGGGTGCCGGCCTCGAACGGTAACACCCCGGCCAGCATTTTCAGCAGGGTGCTTTTCCCCGCGCCGTTGTCTCCGACCAACGCGACGCGTTGTGCGCAGTCGATGGAAAAGTGCAGCCCCTCATACACGACGTTGTCGCCGTATTGTTTGCGCACGTCGCACAGTTCCAATACGCGGATCCCGCTCTTCGCGGGTTGTGGAAACTTGAACCGGAGCCGTTTGGGATCCCGTTGGGTTTCGAGGAGTTTGATCTTGTCCAACTGCTTGATGCGGGATTGCACCTGTTTGGCTTTGGTTGCCTTGTACCGGAAGCGATCCACAAACTTTTGAACGCGCGCGACCTCCTTGGCCTGACGTTGGGCGGCCGCGGCTTGTTGCGTGTCGAGTTGAGCCCGCTGTGACTGAAAGGTCTGGTAATTGCCGCGATATTCCAGGATTTGACGATGACGGATCTCCCAGATGTGCGTGGTCAGCCGGTCGAGAAATTTCGTGTCGTGGCTGATGACGAGCATGGTCACGTTCGAGGCGAGCAGGAAGGATTCGAACCAGGCCTGCGTGGGTTTGTCCAGGTGGTTCGTCGGCTCATCCAGCAGCAGCACGTCGGGGTTCGTCAGTAGCAGATGTCCGAGAGCCACCCGCATACGATAGCCGCCGGAATACGTTTGCAGGGATCGATGCCAGTCTGCTTCTCCAAACCCGAGACCCGATAAAATCCGTTTGGCTTCATGTTCCGGATACTGCTCCCGGTGAGCCGCTTGGAGCACGGTCAGGTCCGTGGGAGTGTCGAGCTCTTGGGGGAGATATCCGATACGGAGCCAGGGCCGTTTGCGAATGGTCCCGTCGTCCGGCGAATCCTTGCCGATGATCATCCGGAGCAGGGTGGTTTTCCCCGTGCCGTTTGGCCCGACGAGGCCGACCCGGGTTTCCGGACGGAGATGGGCCGACGCCTCGGAAAAAAGCGTTTTCGTCGGGTACTGTTTGGTCAAAGATTCAATGTGGATCATCGTTCAATCCGGCAATCCAACCATCGGCTTGGGGTTCAAAACCGGGAGAAAAAATAGGGAAAATCGAGGCGGGTTCCGACCACGACGAGCCGTTGGTGGAGCTGGCCGGGATTGAACCGGCGACCTCGTGAATGCCATTCACGCGCGCTCCCAACTGCGCCACAGCCCCACTCAAACGTCTGTTCGACAACGAAAAGAAAATCTAACATGCAGGCCAGGATCGGTCAAGGTTGTGAGTGCGGTCGATCTCTCACTCTGTACCAACCATGCAGAAAAATAAGGTGGCAACCGCATGGCACACTTTGATATGAAGAACAACATGAGTGACGTGAGAGTTCGTTTTGCACCGAGTCCCACGGGGTATCTCCACATCGGAGGTCTGCGTACGGCCTTGTTCAACTGGTTGTTCGCACGACGGCATGGCGGCAAATTCATTTTGCGGATTGAGGACACGGATCGCGACCGGTCAACCGACGCCGCCATCGAGGCGATTCTGGATGGACTGCGCTGGGCCGGACTGGATTGGGATGAGGGCCCGCATCGTCAAAGTGACCGGTTGGATCTCTACCGGCAAAAAGCCATGGACCTGCTCGACCGGGGGCAAGCCTATTGGTGCCTGTGTACGCCGGAAGAACTCGAAGCGCGGCGGAAGGAAGCCCAGGCCAAAGGGGAATCTCCCAAGTACGACGGCCGGTGCCGGGAACGCGGCCTGACTGCTCCCACGCAACCGGCGGCGCTCAGGTTTCGATCTCCGCAAGAAGGGCAAGCCGTTGTCGAGGACCTGATCAAAGGCCCCATCGTGTTCGACAACGCCGTCCTGGACGACCTCATCATTCTTCGGTCGAACGGCTATCCCACGTATAATTTGTCCGTGGTGATCGATGACGCCCTCATGGGAATCACGCACGTGATTCGCGGTGACGATCACGTCAACAACACCCCGCGCCAAGTGCCCCTGTTCAACGCGTTGGAGTATCCGGTGCCCAAGTTTGCCCACGTACCGATGATTTTGGGTGAGGATAAATCCAGGCTGTCCAAACGGCACGGCGCCACGTCGGTCCTGGCTTACGAGGAAATGGGATATTTGCCGCAAGCCCTGGTGAACTACCTGGTCAGGCTGGGATGGTCGCACGGCGACCAGGAGATTTTTTCAATCCGGGAGATGATCGAAAAATTTTCATTTGACCACGTGCAACCATCCGCCGCAGTGTTCAACCCGGAAAAATTGCAGTGGCTCAACGCGGAATACATCAAACAAGGTGAGTCCCGGCGCCTCGCAACATTGTTAGGTCCCTTTTTGGAAAAGCAGGGATACGACCCGAACGGAGCCGTTCAGCCGCACGGTGGCATTGAAGCGGTGGTTCCGCACCTGCGCGAGCGCGCCAAAACGTTGGTCGAAATGGCGGACTGGACCATGCCGTATATTATGGACCCCGTGGCGATGGATGAAGCCGCGGCCGGCAAGTTTCTCATCCCCGCCATTGCGCCCAGCCTGCACAAGTTTGCCGAACGGGCCAGGACCATCGAGCCCTTTTCCAAAGAAACGCTCGAACCCGTGGTGCACGCTATCCTTGAGGAAGAACAGTTGAAGATGGGAAAATTGGCCCAACCGCTACGCGTTGCCCTCACCGGAAGAACCTTTAGCCCGGGAATTTATGAAGTGATGGAATTACTGGGTAAGGATCGCACCCTCAGACGCCTTGAACGGGCGCTCAATCGAATCGGTTCGTAGGGCCTGAACATCCTGTATCAGACCAAGGCGTCAGTTCCTAGCCGTGATGGGCTACGGCCAAGTCGAGAGTCGACTGATCGCCGGGAGTCAACAGGAGTTCCGCTTGTTTCGCGATTGCCTCAAGCAACCGTTTCTCGGGACGGCTGCGGGAGAGCACCTGCAGGCCCATGTACAAACTCAGGATGGCGGATGCGGCTTGGGCCGGCACCACCGACTTGGAGATTTCTCCGATGACGATACCCTGTTCGATCCTTTTTTTGAAAAATTGTCGCTCCATGTGGACAAAGCACCGGCGGACGAACTTGGCCACCTCCTTGTCGTGCGGTGCTAACTCCAGGGCCGTATTGATCAGAAAACACCCATTGCGTGACCGGTGTTTCATCACCCCCGCGATTGTGTTCTGGAACAACCCAAGGATGGCTTGGCGTGGCGACGGCATTTTTAACCGCTTTGCAACTTCGGGCCGGCGGTGGATCGTATCGTACCGTTCCAACGTATTGAGGAAAAGGCTGCGCTTATCCCTGAACGCGTTATAGAGACTGGCGCGTTGGATTTGCATGTGGTCCAGGAGGTCGTTTAAGGACGTGGCTTCATAGCCACGTTTCCAGAAGGCCATCATAGCCTTGTCCAAGACTTCATCGACGTCGAATTCTTTTTTTCTCGGCATTACCCCCCCCCAAATAATAAAAACGGTTATATTGTACAGAGTTTATCACATAAAAAAAGCATAATTTCAAGTGTTTCGGAACGTTCATTCTGAAATGGAAGGTCTAAATTAATAAAATGAATGATATAGAATATGGAAAAAATGAAGGTTCTACGGGCTTGGAAATGAACCGGCTCGCCGGTATCCGTAATGCACTGTGATGCATAAATGCCTCTTTCCTAATTCCATGGGGAAATCGTTAGGCAGGGCCACATCAAAATTACGGTCATTTCTTGACTCAAAGAAAGGGCTCCGTTTAAGCTTTTGTCCGGACTGGGGGATCGTCTAAGGGTAGGACATCAGATTCTGGATCTGAGCGTGAGGGTTCGAATCCTTCTCCCCCAGCCAATCCTGATCAAGAATGCTCCGCACGTGTTGAAATATCTGCAATAGAGTATGGCCAATCCTCAGCAGGCTTCCACAGACTTCATTCGCACGATTGTCGCGCAGGACCGGGAGAGCGGGAAATTCGACGGCGTGGTGCATACACGCTTCCCGCCTGAACCTAATGGCTATCTCCATATCGGGCACGCCAAATCCATTTGCTTGAATTTCGGCATTGCCCAGGAATGGTCAGGGGGCCTGTGCAATTTGCGGTTTGACGACACCAACCCCGCCAAGGAAGAGGTGGAATACGTGGAGTCCATTCAGGAAGACGTACGCTGGCTGGGATTCGACTGGCAGGACCGGCGTTTCTTTGCCTCGGATTATTTCGAGACGTTGTACGAGTATGCGGTGTTGTTGATCAGGAAAAGCAAGGCCTACGTGGACAGTCTGACGGCGGACGAGATTCGATCCTACCGGGGGACCCTGACGGAGCCGGGCAAGGAGAGTCCGTATCGAACGCGACCGGTGGAGGAGAATCTTGCCCTGTTCTCGCGGATGCGTGCCGGTGACTGCGAAGAAGGAGCGCACGTGCTCCGTGCCAAAATCGACATGGCTTCACCCAACATCAATATGCGCGATCCCACGCTCTACCGGGTCCGGCGGGTTCCGCATCACCGGACAGGCACGGCGTGGAACATCTATCCCACGTATGATTTTGCGCATCCGCTGTCCGACTCCATCGAAGGAATTACGCATTCCCTCTGCACCCTGGAGTTTGAGGATCACCGGCCATTGTACGAGTGGGTGCTGGACGAATGTGAAGTGCCCTGCCATTCCCAGCAGATTGAATTCGCGCGCTTGAACCTGACGCACACGGTGATGAGCAAGCGGAAGCTGTTGGAACTCATTGAAGAGTCGCACGTGTCCGGGTGGGATGACCCGCGCCTCCCCACGCTGATGGGCTTGCGACGCCGCGGGTATCCCCCGGAGGCAATCCGGCGGTTTTGCGAGCACGTCGGGGTGGCGAAACGCGATGCCGTGGTGGAGGTGAGCCTGTTGGAGCATTTTGTCAGGGAGGCCCTGAATGCGAGTGCGCAACGGGTCATGGCCGTGCTCCGGCCTCTGCGTGTCGTCATTACCAATTACCCGGAAGGTCAGGTGGAAGACGTGCAGGCGGTCAATAATCCCGAGGATCCCGAGATGGGGAGCCGGGCGGTTCCGTTTTCCCGCGTCCTGTATATCGAGCGTGAAGATTTTCGTGAAGATCCGCCGAAAAAATATTTTCGGCTCGCACCCGGGCAGGAGGTACGATTGCGCTATGCCTACATCATTCGATGCGAGGACGTGATCAAGGATGAGCGGGGAGAGGTCGTGGAAGTCCGCTGCACGTATGATCCGGAAACGAAGAGCGGATCAGGACAGCCGGGCCGAAAGGTGAAAGGCACCATTCATTGGGTGTCCGAGCCGCATGCGCTCGAGGCCGAAGTGCGGTTGTTCGATCATCTGTTTTCCGATCCCAATCCTGAAAAAGACGGCCGGGATTACCGGACTGTGCTCAATGCGAACTCGGTGGAACGGTTACAGGGCTGCCGGGTCGAACCGGCGTTACAGGACTCAACCGTCGGCCAACGGTTTCAGTTCGAACGGCAAGGATACTTTTGCGTCGATTCCGAGTCCACCGCTCAACAGCTCGTGTTCAACCGCACCGTCGCCCTCCGCGATTCCTGGTCGAAACAGGAAAAGAAATAGTTTTCGCAAGCCCACGTCGGCTTCACTCATTCTTCTATTCCATAGGCATGTCGATGCGCTGGAGCCCCAGCGTTTCGTAAATCTGTAACGAGGCCCTGGATTTGTTCAGGGTGTAGAGATGCACCCCCAGGACCTTGTTATCCAACAGGTCCAAGACCTGTTCCGTGGCCCAATGGGTGCCGATTTTTTCGGCTTGGGTGTCATCCTTTGCGCTCTCCAGGGCGCGAAGCAATCTTCCCGGAAAGCGTGCGCCCAAGGCGAGTTCCGCCATCCGCTTCATCCCTTTCAGTGAGGTAATCGGCATGATGCCCGCGATGATGGGGACATGGATCCCGGCCAGCCGGCACCGTTCGCAGAAATCATAGAAGTCGCGATTATCGAAAAAGAGTTGTGTGCAGATGTAATCGGCCCCAGCGTCGATTTTGGCCTTGAGATACTCGATTTCCTGGAGCCGGTTGGGCGTGTCGGGATGGCCTTCGGGGAATCCCGCTACGCCGATCCCCATATGCGGAAAATGTTTTTTGATAAAGGCGACCAGGTCCACGGCGTGGCGGAAGTCCTGCCCGGACGAATCCCATGGCTCCTGGCTGGGCGGGTCGCCGTGCAGGGCCATGATGTTACGGATGCTGTGTTCGTCATACCGTTGGAGAATCCGGAAAATCTCATCCCGGCTCGAATTCACGCACGTCAGGTGCGATACGATCGTCAGATTGGTCTCATTGTGTAACTTGACGACCAGGTCATGAGTCAACTCACGCGTTGACCCACCCGCGCCATAGGTGACGCTGACGTAGGCGGGTTTCAGGGGAATCAACTTCTGAATAGTATGAAACAACGATTCGGACGCAGCCTCACTCTTTGGAGGGAAAAACTCAAAACTGATTGCAGGCTGGCTTTGCCGGAACACTTCTGCTATATGCATGAAAATCCTTTTTGTGAAATGATGCGTGCATGACTCGCCCAACAGTACTAAACCGGGGGAGATGAGGCAAGACATATGGTACAGATCACGTGTCTGCAAGGTAGCCTCCTCGACGTGGAGGCCCAGGCGATCGTCAATGCCGCGAACAGTCACGGTCTCATGGGTGGAGGCGTGGCCGGGATCATCCGGCGCGCCGCGGGATCAATCGTGGAAGACGAGGCGAGACGGCAGGCGCCGATCCCCGTGGGGCAGGCCGTGCTGACGTCGGGTGGCCGTACCCGTTTTGCGGCAATCATTCATGCGCCGACCATGCCCGAACCATCTATGCGCATTCCTGTCGAAAACGTGAAATTGGCCACGCGAGCTGCGCTCCGGCTGGCCGATGCACAGGGCTTTGTTTCCCTCGCCATTTCCGGCATGGGGACGGGGGTCGGCCGGGTCGCTCCGGAGGAAGCCGCGCATGGCATGGTCGAGGAAATCCTGGCGTTTCATCCTCAATCCCTGCGATCGGTCACGTTGGTGGACGTTGATCCCGTGATGGTCCGGGCCTGGCAGGTTGTCCTGTCGCGGCTTGTGGTACTCGAAGACGAATTCTGCGACATCGTGAAAAAGGCACGGAAGGGGAGAGGGCAAACGATCGCCGGCGCGGCGGAAGCCGCGGAGCTTCGCAAAGACGATTGGGAGCACTTGGAACAGGGCGCCCGCGCCCCGTCGGAACACGAGGTCCAGGCTATGGCCCGGGTTCTGGCTCTCAGGGCTGAGGCGCTGAGCGCGGTGTCCATAGGGGGATGGGTGCCGCATGCATCTCCGGCGTGGGTCTCTTCGCTGGTGGTGACGGTCCTGGGTGACATTGGGGGCTACGAAGTCAAAGGATATGTCTTCATCGATCCGCAAACCAAACAGGCGGTCTTTATCGATACGGCGTACAATGCGGAAGCCATGCTGGCCGTGCTTGATGCGGAGCACGCGACGTTGACCGGCATGTGTCTGACGCATGGGCATATGGATCATGCCGGGGGGCTGGACCGGATTTTGTCCGAATGGCCTGTCCCGGTGTATCTTGGAGAAGGCGATGTTCCCTTGTTGCCCTGGAAGCCGCCGACAGACACAGTCGTTGTTCCCGAGGATGGCCGGATCATTGCCGCGGGGGATTTGAAGATCGAGTGTCTCGCCACACCCGGCCATACTCCCGGCGGGATTTGCTATCACGTTCACTCTCAAGGCCGGGCGCTCTGTTTTGTCGGGGATACGCTGTTTGCCGGGTCCGTGGGCGGGTCCAATCCGCTGTCGTTATATCCGGAGCATTTGGCATCGGTGCGCCGCCGGATCTTGCCGTTGGATCCGGACACGGTGTTGCTTCCCGGGCACGGGCCGCCGACCACGGTCAACGAAGAACGTCTCATGAATCCTTTTGGTTGATTCGGTCACCGCCTTTCACTCGTTATGGATCAGCAACAATTTCCTCCCGGACCGCAAAAAGGGTTTCCCGATGACCCGGAGGACCGGCCGCATGCACGTGATGAATGGTCGCCGGATTGGGAACGTTCCGAGCCCGAGCCGGAAAGTGCGGTATCGGTCCTGTATCTCCCGCTCGGCTTGTTCCTGGTGACCGTCTTCACCACGTTTTGGGCCGGTGCGTACCAGGTCAATACCGAGCAGGTGTCAGGCGCATGGGATTTCCTTACGCGGTATCCCGGCAGCCTGTGGAACGGGTGGCCGTTCGCCTGTACGTTGTTGGGGATCCTCGTCACGCACGAATTCGGACATTTCTATTTGTCGCGCGTCCACCGGGTCCCGGCGTCTCTGCCGCTGTTTATTCCCGGTCCTCCGCAATTTATCGGGACGTTCGGTGCCGTGATCCGCATGCGCTCGCCCATTATGAATCGTCGCGCGTTGTTCGACGTCGGCGTCGCCGGCCCGATCGCGGGATTTGTCGTCGCCGTGCCGGCGTTGCTGATCGGGTTGTCCTTCTCGAGGGTCGAACCCACGATCGGTGTCTATGGGTTGCAATTGGGGGAACCGTTATTGCTGCAGTTCCTGGCGTGGCTCATGTTCGGACCGATTCCCGAGACCTATGACATCGTGCTGCATCCCGTGGCCTTTGCCGCGTGGTTCGGCTTTTTCATTACCGCGTTGAACTTGATCCCGATCGGGCAACTCGATGGTGGGCACGTGGCGTATGCGCTGTTGGGCCATCGACAACGGACGTTGGCGTTGGCGTCGATTCCGGTCCTGTTGGTGTTAGGGCTGTGGGGGTGGCCGGGATGGATTTTATGGACGTTTCTGGCCGGCCTGGTCGGGATCAGCCATCCGCCGGTGATCGATCCGGCAACGGAGTTGGGCCGTGGGCGCGTTTGGGTGGGGTGGGGCGCCCTCGTTATTTTCCTCGTCAGCTTTTCGCCGGTTCCGTTTTATTTCGGCTAAAAGAAGCGCCGTGAGATGGCGCAGCTACAGATACCAGGAACCGGCGGCATCTTATGCCGCCTCATGGTTCAAGAAAGAAAGAGCGCACCTCGATGAAACAGTTGGAATCTTATATCCGGTCAGTCCGGCCGCAGTTTGAGGACATGCTCGGGCAAGCGGTGGAGATCCCTTCGGTGAGCTCCGATCCGGGGCGTAAGAGCGATATCACCCGGATGGCCACCGTCGCAGCGCAGTACCTGCGGAGTTTCGGCGCGCGCGCGCGGGTCGTGGCGACCAACGGCTATCCCGTGGTGTCGGGAGGCTGGCAGGCCGGGAAGTCGTATCCCACGTTGACGATTTACAATCATCTGGACGTACAGCCCGCGCAAGAGCCGGAGTGGACGCAGGACCCGTTCGTCTTTCGGAAACGGGGAGCTCTCTATCGGGGCCGGGGCACCACCGATGACAAAGGGCCGGCGCTGGCCGCGCTCCTGGCTGCCCGGTATGCCGTGGAACAGGGCGTCGCGTTGAACATCCGGTTTCTCTGGGAATTGGAAGAAGAAATCGGCAGCCCGCATTTCCAGGATGCCCTGGCACAACGGGCGGCGGTCCCGCGTCCGGATTCGGTCCTGGTGTCGGATACCATCTGGGTGTCGCGTCAACGCCCGGCCATTTCCACGGGGCTGCGCGGGATGTTGGCCGTCCGGCTGACCCTGCGCACGGGCACCACCGACGTGCATTCCGGCTTGACTGGCGGCGGGGCCAGAAACCCGCTGACTGAATTATGCGAAGCCGCGCAGTCGTGTGTGGAGGCGCGAACCGGCCGCGTGACCATTCCCGGGTTTTACGATGAGGTGGTCCCGCCCACGGTCGGGGAAATGCAGCAATTCCTCTCCTCGGGCTTTCAGGTGGACCGGTTCAAGAAGGCGTACGGGTTCCGGTCGATCCGGACGCGAAACCGCGCCGAGTTGATCCAACGGATTTGGGCGGCCCCCACCTTCGAGGTGCATGGATTGGTGGGCGGATATATGGGACCGGGCGTGAAAACCGTGGTGCCCCCATCCGGGGAATTGAAGGTGAGCATGCGGTTGGTTCCGAACCAGAAGCCCGCGACGATTCTCGCCAGGCTCAAGGCTCATCTCAAGACACTGAATCCCGACGTCCGGGTTGAAGCCGACGGGCAACTCGAACCATTTCAGGGCGTGACGCAGGGTCCGTACGCCGACGCGCTTCGTCAGGCGATGCGCACGGGATTCGGCAGGAACCCGTCATTGGTCCGGGAAGGGGGATCGATCGGTGCCGTGTCCCTGATGGAACGGAAGTGGAAGGTGCCCATTCTCTTCTGCGGGCTAAGCCTGCCCGAGCACGGCTACCATGCGCCGAATGAGAATTTCGATTGGGGCCAGGCGTCCGGCGGCATCCGCACGTTTGTCGAGTACTTCTCCCGCGTCGCAGGAATGGCACGTTGAGTAACGAGTTTTCCTCAAAAAGTGTGCAGAAATTCGACTAAAATGCGTAAAAATGACTCACAAAGCATTCATAAACGAGTTAAAAATGAGCAAATGTGCGCATTTATGCATCTCCCATTGAACGAACCCCTTCACGCTTTACGCCGTACCAGAATCCGTAACGGCGTGCCCTCGAATCCAAACGTGGCCCGGAGTTGATTTTCCAGGTAGCGCCGGTACGCGGGGGTGATCATAGCCGATTTGCCCGTGAAGAGTGCGAACGTGGGTGGTTTGGTGGCGACTTGGGTCATATAGAGTGATTTTGGCGGATTTCCTTTTTTCACGCTAAGCGGATTGTCCGTCAATGCCTTTTGGAGGAATTGATTGAGGCGACCGGTGGATACCCGGTACGAAAACGCGTCCATGACCCGGGTGACCGTGCTGAACACGTGATCGACGGTTTTGGGCGAAAGCGCTGACCCGAAGACCACGGGCACAAAGGTGAAGAAGGGAAACTGTCGCTGTAACTCCAGAGAAAATTGCTTTTTGGCGTCGGGTTGATTCCGGCGCAGGTCCCATTTGTTGACGAGCATGACGCAGCCCCGGCCTTGTCGTTGGATGAGCCCGGCAATTTTGGTGTCCTGGTCCGTGACTCCCTCGACCCCATCAATTAACAGCACCCCGATATCCGACCGTCCCAATGCTCTCATGGTTCTGGCGACGCTATAGCCTTCGATGCCCGGCTCCACGCGACCGCGACGCCGCAGCCCCGCCGTGTCCGTCAACAGAAATGATTGGTTCTCACGTTCCAGTTGCGTGTCCACGGGGTCTCGCGTGGTGCCCGGTACGTCGCTGACGAGAACGCGTTCTTCTCCCAGGATGGTGTTCACCAGCGTGGACTTGCCCACGTTGGGCCGCCCCACCATGGCCACCCGGGTCGTGGCGGTTTCCGTCAAGTCCTCATCCTGCGCCGGCAGGAGATGCAGGAACGCTTCAAGCAGGTCATCCACCCCGTTGCCGTGTTCCGCCGACACGGGGAACAGCATGTCCTTGCCGAGCGCGTGGAAGTCCGCCAGCAGGGGTTCCAGGGCCGGGGTATCGATTTTATTGACCACCCAGAACGTGGGCTTGTCCACCCCGTGGAGCCCGTCTACGATCTCGCGGTCCACCGGCGTGAGGCCGGCGCGGCCGTCCATGATGACGAGCAGAATATCTGCGGCGGCGAGTGCGGTTTGCGATTGCCGGCGGATGAGTCCGAGCATGCCGTCGTCGGCGGTGGGATCCAGCCCGCCGGTATCAACGAGTTGAAAGTGCCGTCCCTGATACGTGCACTCGGCGTAAATCCGGTCACGGGTCACACCCGGCCGGTCATCCACGATGGCGTTCCGGGTCCCCAGGACCCGGTTGAACAGCGTCGATTTCCCGACGTTCGGCCTCCCGATCACGGCCACCAGCGGCCCCCCCGATGGCCGCAACCCCGGCAGGAACGTCTGCCGGCTCGACCGCGCTGTGGATTTTCGTTTCATGGCCAAGGCTGAGCTCCTTCTTTCTCTCTACCTATCATCCCCGACGTCCTTAATCGGGAATCCAGTGTCTTTTCTTTTCCTTTTTTCTTTGTCTTCGTAGCCGCGCCATCCCTGCCATCGAAGAGGGATGCTGCCGCTGCAACGTGAGAAAGGGAGCACATAGACTGGTTGACGGGCTTTCTTCGTTGCGGTGCGCAACACTAGGCGAAATCTCAAAAGGGAGTCAAATTTTCGCTTGACTCTTTGTCCAGTTATTGTCACATTGCACAACCCCTGTGCTTCGTATTCACAATTCAAAGAAGGAGAGCGTCATGATGAGGCTCGCTGCTTATTTGCTGTTGGTATTGCTGTGTTCAGTTGTATTGGCGGTTCCGGTGTTTGCCCATTCTGATCTTGGGAGTGCTGTGCATGGTATGGTTCAGGAAGATCCTGCACCTGCTCCTGAACCAGAGCCCTGTACCCCTGCTCCTGATAAACCCTGCCCTGAACCCGAACCGGAACCTGAACCGGAAAAGTCATAAAAGCAGAGGGGGGTGCTACCTTGGTACCCCCCTTTCTTCATTCTTTCCCCGCCCCTTTCCCTCAAGCGTCATAACGCATGTCCCTGCTCTTGAACGGGGATTGCACAGCTACAAAGACAACAAAAAACCCTGGATCCTCGATTAAAGATGTCGAGGATGACAGAAGGGGGGAAAGCGCCCTCACCCTGGCCTTCTCCCGGAGGGCGAGGGTGAAAAAATTTACATGTGCAGGTGTTTCATGGCGGCGGCGCAGAGGATGATGAAGATGCCCATCCAGAGGCCGGCTTTTTGGAAGGGGATGGGTTCGACGACCTGTTCTTCCTTTTCCTGTTCGTCTTCTTCGCCCGTGGGTTCGATGCGGAAGATGACGGTATATAGAAACAAGGTCAAAATGCCGAGCACTAGGGTGAGCTTGATGAAGAAGACCGTCAGGTACTTGGCGTTGTTGGACAGGCCGAAGCCGGTCTGCATTTCCATGGCTTCCCCCACGTAATGCAGGTTGATGCCGCCCGTGAAGAGGATCACGACCAGCAGCATGCCCACGACCTTGCGGTACTGTTTGTAGAAGGTGTCGCAGATGGGTTTGATGTATTCCCTGGGCACGGACGATTGGAGCCCGGGCGTCACGGCCAGGACCAGAAACGCGAGCCCGCCGATCCAGACGACGGCTGAGAGCAGGTGCAGCCAGTGATTGACAATAGGAATGATCTTATTGATATCGGACAGCGTGGCCAGGAGGGCATCCATCAGAATTTGAACACCGGTTTTTCGTTGCCGAAGCGTTTTTGGCGAAGCTCTTCCATCAACTCGACGGTAATGCGCGGGATGTTGTGCTCGCGGGCGTGCCGTTCGGTGCCTTTTTTCACCATGGCGCGCAGGAAGTAGGGAATCCGGCTCAACCGCGCCTGCGCGGCTTCGTCCCATTCCACTTCGACGTCCTCGGGTACGTTGAACGCGACTTGGATTTTTTCCCCGCCCTTGGGCGTGTACAGGCACCACTGGTCTTCGTCCATCCAGTCCCCGTGATCCACGTAGGGACGCGCCCGGCAGCCGCCGCAGATCTCGCTGTATTCGCAGTCTCCGCATTTGCCCTTCAGGTGAGGGTACCGGAACGAGTTGAAGATGTCCGATTTCTCCCACAGGTCCACGAAACTGGTGGTCCGGATGTTGCCGGCCGACAGGGGCATGTAGGGACAGGGGGTCAGGTCGCCGTTGGGTGTGACCCGCGCGTAATTCGTCCCGGCCAGGCAGCCCCCGCCCATGTATCCCTGCGCTTTGGTGATCGGGGAGTCGGGGTCTTTTTCATAGGCAAGGCGTTTGAAGTGCGGGGCGCACCGCGCGCGTACCAGCATGTCTGAGTACCTGTCCTGGCTCTCCACTAGGAAGGCCAGCACTTCCTCATACTGTTCAGGGCTGATATCGGTCAGTTCCTCGCCGCGTCCCGTGCAGACCATGAAAAAGACGTTCAGTACCCGCGCGCCCAGGCCGTGGGCCCAGTCGATCACGTCCGGCAGTTCCTTGTAGTTCATAGGTTGGGCGCTGAAGTGTACCTGGAATTGCAGGCCGTTGCGTTTGCAGGCTTCGATGCCCGCAACCGCCGCCTCCCAAGCCCCGGGTATGCCGCGAAAGGCGTTATGTTTGGCCGCGTCCAGGGAGTCGATGCTGATGCCCATGCCCATGACGCCGATCTCGACGAGCTCGCGGGCGAGGCGATCGTTGATCAGCATGCCGTTGGTGCCGAAGACGACCATGAACCCCTGCCCCACGGCGTGGCGGGCGATATCCAGGATGTCTGGCCTGACCAGGGGTTCGCCCCCGGTGATGACCAACAGGCAGCCTTTATTGACCTCGGCGATCTGGTCGATCAGCCGGTAACATTCCTCGGTTGAAAGTTCGTCGGATCCCCCGCCGGCCTTGGTCGTCGCGTCCAAGTAACAGTGGTCGCACTTGAGGTTGCAGCGTTTGGTCAGGTTCAGGGCGACGAGGTAGGGCTTGAAATCATCGACGGTCCGGCCGTCGCCGGGACCTGGAGAAGCAAACCCGGTCACGCGAGTGTCGAGCCCTTCCCGTTGCGGGGCGTTGATGACAGGGAGAGATTTGCCCATGGCTCCCTATTGTTGAGCGCCTGCGCCGGTCAGTTTGGCGATGATTTCCTTGACGTTGCCGGACTTCATGGCTTCTTCCATGGTGTGTTTGGCTTGCTCGATCCCTTCGTTGGCCACGTCGATGGTGATGTGCGTGGTGCCCAGCTTTTCGGCGTGCTTGATAATGAGCGCTTTGGTGCAATCGCGCATGAACCCTTCGGGCGCGCGCTCCAGGCGCTTCATGGCCTCGGGTTCCCAACGATAGGGCGAGTCGGGTTCCGGCTCGCTCGTCGGTGTGGCGGGTTGTTCCGCATTGGCGAAAATCGGGGTGTAGTCTTCGTTGGCGGCTTCGTCAATCATGGGCGAGGCATACTCCAGGGTGATCGTGGTCATGCCGAGCTTCCTGGCGGATTTTTCGATCTTGGCTTTGGCTCGGCGGCGTTGGAATCCCGCGGGGACCGCCCTGATGGCTTCCTTCGCGTCCTTGGTCCATTGCATGGGCACGTCGTCGTAAGCCAGTTGCGTTTCCAATACCCCTTCCTGCTTGGCCGCGGCGTCGAACATGCTCTTGTCGACGGTCTTGAAGCCGTCGCCCGCTCCCCCGCAAATCGGGCACTTGACGGGTTGAGCGCCTTTCCCGATGTAGCCGCATCCGTTGCAGACGTAATACGGCTGAGCCATGCGGTCCAGATAGGCTTGCGTGGACGGGCTCACGGCGGCATTCGCGACAGGCTCTGTTTCTTCAACCACCTGGTTGACCATGCCGCTGAGGGTCGACCCCATGATGTCCTGGGCCACGGCGTCATCGGCCTGCATCTGGTCGCGGTCGATGCCGGCGTCGTCGAGTTGGCCGCCCAGGGCTTTCATGGCGTCCATGGCTCCCTTGGGCAGGATGTCACCGACCGCGTCGTCCACCACCGAATTGCTGATGATGGTGTGCCCTTTTTCAATGGCATAGCGGTGAATGGCGGTTTTGGCGACGCCGCGCGCAAACACCGGCACCTTTTCCATGCGGAGCAGGGCTTCCTCGGTCCAGGCGATGGTATATTCCGCCTGGGTGTCAATCGGCGGCACGAATTTCTTGTTGGAGATCAGGATGTTACAGGAGGCTGCCCGGAGCAGGTTTTCGGTGTTGCTGCCGATGTCCATGTCGTCGTCGCTGTGCACGCCGATACGCCCGACGATCAGCAGCCAGGGTTGTTCTTTGCGCACGTACTGGATGACTTTTTCGAATGCCTTGCCGTCCAGGAGCGTGGTGCGGATGTCCGACCCCTCTTCCTGAGCCACTTCCCGGGAAATGTCCAAGTGCGATTGATAGATTTTGGCCAGCCCGCTGTCGATCACTTCCTCGTGGAGTTTTTCCTGTTCCTTGAAGCGAAAGACTTTGCCGGCCTCTTCGTTCAGGACTCCGGAAATGCTGTGGAATGCGGCGTAGTGGAAATACGGATCGAAGGCGGAAATGGCCTCGACCGGTTTGTTCAGGGCTTTCCCCAGGGCGAGGCCGGTTTTCAACCCGCCGAAGCTGTACGGGCTGCCGTCCACGGCCACGACGATTTTCCCCCCGTTCATGGGCTTCAGGTCTTTCACGATGAACATGTCCGAATTGCGAACCCGGCGCAGGACCCGTTCGGTATTGCTGCCGATCACGGAATCTTTCACGGCGCCCACCCCGAGCGAGCCCATAATGGTCAGATCGTAGGCGTTGGTGTTGATGTCTTCGGCCAGCACCTTCCAATTGCGACCCTCGAGGGACCGGCGTTCCAAGGGGAGATTCGACTCGGTACATCTCTGATCCACGTAGTCCAGATAGGAATCGGTGATGATCTGGAGCCCGCGTGTGATGAGCGAGTCGTGAATCTTGCGTTGGCGGTCCAGTTCTTTTTCGTCGTGATATTCCTCGGGCAGGCCCGCTTCCATCTGCTTGAACCGCTTGTCGTGCATCTTAGCGGCATAGACGTGGCTGCCGACGATTTTCGATCCGAATTCCTGTGCCAACCGCACACCCAGGTCGACGGCCATATTGGAATGGTCGGAATTGTCGACCGGGATGTAGATGGTTTTATACATGAGAAGCCTCCTTACGAAACTTCACGAGTCTCTTCGAGTCCCACACCTGCAGCGGAATGCGAGAAGTCGCACCTCAAGCGCAAAAAATTGAAGCCGGATCTTAGCACCTGGCGTTCAGGCAATGCAACACAATGTGGGTACCGTCACTCGTGGATAGAGTCCGGCCCGCTGAAATGAGTGATCGAGTCGTCTTTGCAAGCATGCGATTCCTGCCGGCATTGAAAATTTTTTGAAATCCGTTTAGTATCTCTCGTATCCGTTCATGGCGGGAAAGATATGGAAGACTCCTGGGGGTGCGAGGAGGGGGGGCTCTTTGTCCATATCGAGAGAGAATCTGCAAGGGCTCTTGCGTTCGTTTCGGTTTGGGCTGTATGGGAAATGCCGCCAACTATTAACCCTTTATTAACTCTTTGAAAAGACTTGGATTTTTTCAATGCGAGAATCTTGTGTTTGACAAACCTACCCCGTTTTTCTTTATGGTAGATAGTCTTTGGGCTGCCATCTGTGGCGTTCCGGGCAACCCGATTCTTTAATGCTTCAACAAGGCACTCCTCTCCGACAGGATGGACAGGAGGTGCCTTTTTGTTTATTGAGCCAAGGAAAGGTGACCGTAATGAGTCAACAGAATTTTTTGTTTACCTCCGAGTCCGTGACCGAGGGACATCCGGACAAAATCGCCGACCAGATATCCGATGGCATCCTGGATGCGATTATGGCCAAGGATAAAAATTGCCGCGTGGCGTGTGAGACGATTCTGACAACCGGTTTGGCGTTCGTGGCGGGAGAAATTTCCACGAAGGCCTATGTGGAAATACCTGATATTATTCGAGAAACCATCCGTGCCGTGGGCTATACCGATGCCACGTGGGGGTTCGATTACCGCACCTGCTCGGTATTGACGGCGATTGATGCCCAATCAGGGGATATTGCCATGGGTGTGGATACCGGCGGAGCCGGTGATCAGGGATTGATGTTCGGCTACGCGACCAACGAAACGAGCGAATTGATGCCCATGCCGATCGTATTGGCCCATCGCCTGACGAAACGCTTGGCCGAGGTCAGAAAAACGGACCTGTTGCCTTGGGTGCGACCCGACGGCAAGGCGCAGGTGACCGTTGAGTATAAGAACGGTAAGCCGGTTCGCATCGATACGATCGTGGTCTCCACCCAGCATAGCGACAAGGTGACGTCCAAGAAAATCGAGCAGGAAATCAAGGAAAAAGTCATCAAACCCGTGATGCCGAAAGGGATTTTCGATCCGAAACGGGTTACGTTTCACATCAACCCGACGGGCCGGTTCGTGACGGGGGGGCCCATGGGCGATACCGGGTTGACCGGTCGCAAGATCATCGTCGATACCTATGGAGGCGTGGGGAGTCATGGCGGCGGGGCCTTTTCCGGCAAAGATCCCAGCAAGGTGGACCGGTCGGCGTCGTACATGGCCCGGTATATTGCCAAGAATATCGTGGCGGCGAAATTGGCCGAGAAATGTGAAGTGCAATTGGCTTATGCGATCGGGGTGCCGGAACCCGTCTCCGTGCTAGTTGACGCAAAAGGGACGGAGAAGGTCGCGATTGAGGTCATCGACAAACTGATCCGGAAACATTTCCCGATGACCCCGCGTGGAATTATCGATCATTTGAAACTTCGACGTCCTATTTATAAACAGACGGCTGCCTACGGGCATTTTGGGCGAAGCGGCCAGGGGTTCACTTGGGAAAAGGCGGATAAAGCCTCGATTTTGAAGCAGGCCGCTGCTTTGAGCCAGTGACGTTGAGGACGTCCAAGCAGAAGGGAGTGACGAATATGGGAACAGCGACACAATTTGAACAATCCGTCTGTGACTATAAGGTGGCAGATATCAATCTGGCTGATTGGGGCCGGAAGGAGATTCTCATTGCAGAAACGGAGATGCCCGGCCTGATGGCGTTGCGGGAGAAGTACCGCGCGGCACAGCCCCTCAAGGGGGCCAAAATTCTCGGGTGTATTCACATGACGATCCAAACGGCCGTCCTGATCGAAACCCTGATGGAGTTGGGGGCGGAAGTGCGGTGGTCCTCCTGTAACATTTTCTCCACCCAGGACCATGCTGCCGCTGCAATTGCAAGCCGGGGTGTGCCGGTCTATGCGTGGAAAGGGGAGACGCTCGAAGAATATGATTGGTGCCTCGAGCAAACCATTTTGAAGGATGGCCGGCCCTGGAATGCCAACATGGTTCTGGACGACGGGGGCGACCTGACCCATATGCTCCATGAGAAGTACCCGGCGATGCTGGAGAAGATCCACGGCATTACGGAGGAGACTACGACCGGGGTGCATCGTCTCCAGGAACAGTTGGAGAACGGGACCCTGAAGGTGCCGGTCATCAATGTGAACGATTCGGTCACGAAGTCGAAGAATGACAATAAATACGGGTGCCGGCACAGTTTGAGCGACGCGGTGAAGCGTGCCACGGACCATTTGTTGTCCGGGAAGAAGGCCTTGGTGGTCGGCTATGGCGACGTCGGGAAGGGGTCGGCGCAATCCCTGCGGCAGGAAGGCATGATCGTGCGCGTGTCAGAAGTCGATCCCATTTGCGCGATGCAGGCCTGCATGGATGGTTTTGAAGTGGTGTCGCCCTATCACAACGGCATCAATACCGGGAGAGCGGAGGATGTGAACAAGGTCCTGCTGGCCAATACGGACCTGATCGTGACGGCCACCGGTAATTACAACGTTTGTGACGCCGCCATGTTGCAAGCCCTGAAACCGGGAGCCGTGGTGTGCAATATCGGCCATTTCGACAATGAAATCGATACGGCCTACATGCGGAAACATTGGGAGTGGGAGGATGTGAAGCCGCAGGTCCATAAGGTCTATCGCAGTCCTCGCGCCAATGACCACCTGATCCTTCTGTCCGAAGGGCGTCTGGTCAATCTTGGCAATGCGACGGGTCATCCCTCCCGGATTATGGACGGGTCCTTTTCCAACCAGGTCCTGGCACAAATTTATCTGTTCGGGAAGAAATTCGCCGATACGCCCGGGGCTCCGGTCACGGTCGAAGTGCTGCCGAAGAAGCTGGATGAAGAAGTGGCGGCCTATATGGTGCGAGGGTTCGGTGGAACGTTGACCAAACTCACCGAAGAGCAGGCCTCGTACATTAATGTGTCCGTCGACGGTCCGTTCAAACCGGAAGCCTACAGGTACTGATTGTTGCGTTCAGTCCGGGTCAGCGAAAGCCGTGAGTCTTCCGGTTGGCAAGACGGTTGCGCATTGACAGCGTATCCTGGAAATTTCTATAGTGATTCGCTGGCATTGCAGCGTGAACTGCTGGGTCAAAAGCCTCATGCAGCCGGTCTGGACAATGGCCTAAATATCCGGCCTGTTGGGGCTTTTTCCAGGTTGCGAAATTCCGTGCACCGGCATACAGTATACACTAGTCTAGCAATTGCGTGATCAGGACACATTGATATTCTGTTGGGAATTGAGGAATTAAGCCTATGTCCACAATGTATGAGGTTCTACCAGGTCCGGAGCATTTTCTGCCCCCGGCGGCAGCCAGTATGGGCGTTTGTTTGCCGGACCCGGGACAAGCACATATTCATGGAAAAATCGTCAACGAGGATGAGGCCATGGAAGTTGCGGCCCGTCAGTTCTTATCGGCCAAAGTTCCGACGATCTTCCCTGGTCCGCTGGTTCTGTGGGCTTGGAATGAAAAAGCGGCCAAGAAGGCCACGGCAATCAGGCATCTTTATGAAACGATCAAGGAAAGCGTCACCCCGTCTCAACACGCGATGCTCATTCCCATGCCCGATTACCGGCCCAAATATCCCAAGATCAACCCTGAAATCGAAATCAATCCCAACCATCCCAACCTCACGATTTGGCATAACAATATCGATGCCTGCATGTTCGTCGGGGTGCATTGCCATCAGGCAAACCTGTCCCTCAAGATTATCCGGGGCGGCACGTATTGTTATACTATCGCCATGTGCGCCCAGGCGGGTCATGAAGACGCCATGGTGTCGTTCCGGGATGCGACGGCCGACAAGATCATGAAATTGGCCGATTGGGTGAAAAAGTTAAAAGGGTCGGTTGAGCCGCCAAAAGATTGAGGGCAAAACAGTCCGGTGTTTTTTATTTCTTTCACGTGCTTGAAACGCTACAATAGAAATAGAAGCACGCAGTTCACATGAAACGCCCTGTGTGAAGAATTCGGTAGCAGAAGGAGACACAAGCATGGCAACGCAATCATTAGTCGGGACAAAAAATAGAGCCGGGCAGGTCGTGGCGGACCCTTGGAAGATGATGCATGAGGCCGAGCGGTCGCCGTGTTTTTTTACGGGCAGTGAAGTGATCAAAGAAGCCATCCGGCGGTCCAATTGCGACGTGATGATCGCCTATCCGATTACCCCGCAGAGCGAAGCCGCGGCGTTGATCGGTGAATTGTTTGCCGAAGGGTTTATCGGCGACTACTTCCGCGGGGAAAGCGAGTTCGCGGTCATGTCCCAATGTGCCGGGGCGGCTTTCGGCGGCGCGCGCGTGTTCACCACGACCGCGGGGCCGGGTACCATGCGTGCCATGGAGAACTTTCCGATGTGGGCCGGGGCGCGGCTGCCCATTCAAATGATCGTGACCTGTCGAGGCATCAACTCGCCGCTCTCCATCCAGCCGGACACGTTGGAAATTTCGTACCTGTTGAACACCGGGATGCTGGTCTGGCACGCCGAGACGGCACAGGACTTTTATGACTGGATTTTGAAGGGGTACATGGTGTCGGAAGAGCCGGACGTGCATTTGCCGTTGGCCCTGTGTTGCGACGGATTTTTCGTGACCCATACCAAAGACGTGGTCAACCTGACGCCCGCGGACATGTGCCTGCCGCCGTATGATCCGTACCGGTCGCCGGTGCCGTGCATGGATATGGAATGCCCGCCGGTTCGCATGATGCGTGACCCGTTCGTCATGAAGAGTAACTATATCAGTTATGCCACCCACGCGAGTTGGCAACAGGAGGTCTGGGCGGCGGTCGAGCGGTCCCGGAAGCACACTATCCGGTGGTTGGACGGCCTGATCGAAGTGGACCGGCCCGATGCCGAGATTTTCATCGTGTCCTCGGGGACTGCGGTTTCCCAGGGTCGTGAGGCTCAGGCGCTCCTGGAAGAGGACGGCATCGATGTGGGTATCGTCAAGATCAAGACCCTGCGGCCGTGGCCGGAAGAAGAAATCCGGCAAGCCACCAAGAATGCGAAGCACATCATCGTGCCGGAATTCAACGTGACGGGTTGGCTCGCCAAAGAAATCCGTGCCACGATTCCTGATGCGGATCGTGTCTATGCCGGTCCTCACGTCTGCGGGGGCATGACCATGCCGCCGGAAGTCATCGCAGCCGACATCAAGAAACATTTGGGCATCAAATTCGAAAGCTTGGCCGGACGAGGGAGTTGACGCGTCGTACACCCGTCACACTGCCATCCACCCGGTATGCGGAATAACCAGATAGATCTGACTACGCGCTAGGAGGCGACCATGAGCAAGGAACGTATTAAGATAGCTCCGGAAATGTTCGATATCATGCCTGAGGAGTACCAGGACCTGGTTGAACGCGCCACCTACGGGAAAGATGGCCGTGGGTGGAAGGATATCGGGACCTCGAAGGAATTGATCGAAGAACATTCATTATGTGCCGGGTGTCCGGAGTCCATGGCGTTCCGGTACATCCTGGCGTCGTTACCCGCCCCGGAAGATACCGTCATGGTGGGGTCCACCGGCTGTACCAGCTTGGTGTTCCCCCATGTGGGCGTCCACAACATTCATTCCCTCTTCGGCAATCAAAACGCGATCGCTTCCGGGCTTAAACGCGCGCTCAGCGTGCGGTTCCCCGGACGGGTCAAGGATGTGGTGGTGTTGGCCGGGGACGGTGCCACGGTGGATATCGGTCTGGATATGACGCTGCAAGCCTGGTTCCGTCAGGAAAAATTCACGACCATTTGTTTCGACAACGAACTCTACGCCAATACGGGCGGCCAGGAGAGCGGACTGATGCAGAAGGGGTTCGTGGCCAAGATGGCGCCCGTGGGCAAGACCTTTGAAAAAGTCAAATTGCCGGAAATCGCGCGTGAATCCGGCTGTCACTACGTGGTGAATTGCACGGTCAGCAAACCGAACCTGGTGGAAAAGGTCATCAAGAACGCGATCCACGTAGCCCGCGAGATCGGCCCCACGTATTTGCAACTCTATACCCCGTGCATCCTGGAAATCGGGAAGAACAGCATGGAAGGCTTGCAGGAAATGCGCGACTCCGAGAAGCCGACCGAACGGTTTGCGTATAAGGAGTACGTCAGTGATGAAGCCAAGGAGTTGTTGACCGAACTGGCGGCGAAGGAGAAAGAGCGAAAGGCCGCCGCGAAAAAGCAATTGGCGGAAAAGCAACTGGCGGGCAAGGCCTGAGCCTTTCCGGCGGAAAGGGGACATCGTCATGATCAAGCGGAGATTGAATATTCGCATGTCTGGTCTGGGAGGACAGGGTGCCGTGACGGCTGCGCACGTGTTGGCCATGGCAGCGTCTCGTGATGGCAAATTTGCAATTTCGAACCCCTTTTTTGGTGCGGAAAAGCGGATGGCGCCGGCCGAGAGTTATTGCCGGATCGGTGTGAGCCGGATCTATGACCGGGGGGAATTGGTGTTTCCCGACGTGATCGAAGTGTTTCACCCGCAGGTCGTGACGATGGGCAAGAGTTACACCATGCCGTTTTACTCGGGCATCAAGGAAAGTGGCGTCGTCATCATCAATTCCGACATGCCGCTGTTGTCCAAGGAGGACGTGAAGCGATTGAAGGATCTGAACGTGGCGGTGTTTTACATCAAGGGCACCCAGGTGGCGTTGGAAGTGGCGGGGACGGAGTTGTCCACGAACATGACCATGATCGGATCGGTTTCCGGTATTACCAAGTGCGTTTCCCTTGAGTCGCTGGACGGCGCGTTGCAGGAACGGTTCGGAAAGAAGTTCGTGGCGTCAGGCGGTACGGCTACCTTGGATGAAGCCATCAAGAAGAAATTCGCCAAAAAAGAGATGCTGTTGAAGAAAAACCTGGATACCGTCATCCGGTCATACGAAATGGCGTCGGAATGGGCGGAAAAGAACAATATCGAACTCGCCGTTGCCGCGGCATAAATGAGATAAACAGGAGCCTGCATGTATAACGTAGCGCGAGTGACGGATGAAAAATGTGTTGCGAAAAAGGGCTGCCGGTTGTGCATCATGTACTGCCCCGAGGCCAACTGCCTGGACCTGAACGTCGAGAAAATGGTGGCGGAAGTCATCATCAATCGCTGCAAGGGGTGTGAATTGTGCAAGGTCGTTTGCGACGCGGCCAAGCATGACGCCATAGCCATGGTGGCGGTGAGTGCCAATGGCGAGTTGATGGAGAAGGCAGGTGAGGCAGCGGGTTTGGGGCAGGCCTATCAGGGGTAATTTCATTTCACCAGATATCGGCATAGGGCCCTGCGGCAGACGCCTTGATTGTCGCGGGGCTTTGTTTTTTCTTGAGAGAACCCCCGCGCAATTCGTATGAAACAGAGGGTGCGGACATGAGCGATGACCTCAGAGAACTCATGGGTGAGATCACTCAGAGCATGGCCAACTTCCACGACCGGTTGGAGAGCCGGGCCCAGGAAATGGAACTCATGGGTGGGGACCCCGACGTCGCGAAGAAACTGACCATCGGGGCCGATGCCATGAAAGACAGCGCCAACATCTATTTATCATGGGCCAGGCATTACGTGGCCTTGTCCGAAGGCGGCGCAGCCGAAGCCGAAGAGGGCGAAGAAGATTCCGACGACTTTCAGTTTTGAGGTTTTCCAATAACCCGGAAAGCCAAGTTTGAGATTTGCTTCAGCCGGTTCCCGTTATTGCTCAACCCATCTCTCCCGTATATGATGGCAAATGTTGCCAGTAGAATAGTTACCGACAACAGACTAATTGCGAGAGCCATCAGCCTGATATAGATGTTCCTCGGTAGCTCAGTTGGTAGAGCGGTCGGCTGTTAACCGATTGGTCGCAGGTTCGAGTCCTGCCCGGGGAGCCACTTATAGCTGCTCATCCCAGCAGCGTGTTTATACAAGCGAGACCCCGAAAGGTGATTCTCGTCGGGGTTTCCGGAGGTAAACCTCGCCGGTGACGGCATCCGTCGCCGCACGCCCGACGCTCTGCTGCACGGCGCGGGTACTTAGTCGTCTCGGGATTTTGAAGAATACCACTTTTCACCATTCCTGCACGGTTGTCACCACCTGCTGATCTTAGGCCAGGATACCGTCGTATGCGGTAAACTACATTGAGGTTGCCGGCAGGCGACAACCAAGGTGGTTCGCAGGGATGTCCAGTCACCAATAACCAAGGAGTTTGTTCTCTATGTCTTTCAAGTCTTTATCAACCCCTCATTATCTATCAAATCGTTCAGAGCGGCACCAGGCGGTTTGCGCTGTTTGCGATACATCCACAACCGTCCCCTTCAGGCCAAGCCCGGACAGGCCGGCGTACTGCCCCCCATGTTTCAAGGCGCATCGCACCGGTCTTGCCGCTGCGGTTGATGCACCGGTGAGCGAACCATTGGCTGGCAATGCTATCCGAACCGGCGATGCCCGCTCCGGTGATGCCGGGTTTCCAGAAATGGCATTGAGTCGTGCTGTCAAAGCGGCACTGGCCACGATGAACATATCAACACCCACGCCGATTCAAGAGCAGTCCATCCCCCATCTCTTGGCGGGGCGGGACTTGATCGGGCAGGCGCGCACCGGATCCGGAAAGACGCTGGCGTTTGCCGTGCCCGTGGCGGAGCGATGCGACCCGTCGATCCGGCAGGTTCAAGCGCTGGTGCTGGTGCCAACCCGGGAGCTGGCGATCCAGGTCTCCATGGTCATGAAGGCCCTGGCTTCATCACGGCGGTTGCGCGTGACGTTATTGTACGGCGGCCGGTCGTTGAGGCCGGAGTACGCGGCCTTGAAGAACGGAACCCAGATCATCATCGGCACGCCGGGCCGTACGTTTGACCATCTACGGCAAGGCACGCTCGACCTGCAATCCGTGCGAGTGTTGGTACTGGATGAAGCGGATGAAATGCTTGACAGGGGGTTCGCCCGCGACGTTGAGAGCATCTTGGGCCGGACACCCTCCAGCCGGCAGACGGCGCTGCTTTCCGCCACGATGCCCGAGTGGGTGGCGAAGACCGCCAAAAAATATTTACGCGACCCCATCACGGTGGAAGTGGATGCAGGCTTGCAGGCACTACCCACTGTCGAGCACGAGGTGTATACTATAGAGAAGAGCGACAAGCTGGAAGCCCTCAAAACGCTGTTGAACCGGCGGGACGGTGCTCCGATTATTGTTTTCGGCAAAACCAAGCACGGTGTCGATAAGCTGGCCAGACGGCTCGACACGTTGGGCTATCCGGTCGGGGCGCTCCAAGGCAATTTAAGCCAAAACGCACGTGAGCGTGTGATGCGAAACTTCCGTTCCGGCGTCGCGCCGATTCTGGTAGCGACCAATGTGGCTGCCCGGGGCTTGGATGTTGAAGGTATTGGCCAGGTCATCAACTATGACCTGCCGGACTCGGAACAACTCTTCACGCACCGCGTCGGACGGACCGGACGCATGGGCCGCTCCGGGGAGGCGATCACATTCATCACGTCGGACGAAGAGCGGAAATGGCGTGAGATTGAGCGAAGCTTGGGCCGCCGCTTCGTCCGAAAGTTATGGAATACCGTTCGTAAAGCATAGCCGCGTTGAGAAAGGTAAGACCGCCCGGCAATTGGTTTCGGAGCGGTCTCTGACCACTCCATTGCTTGATGAGGAGCCGTTTTGCCACGTAAACCCAATTACAAATTTGCTCGCCAGGAACGAGAGCGCGCGAAGGCCAAGAAGAAAGCCGAACGCTTAAAGGCCAAGGCAGACCAAAAGGCCCGAAAAGCAAATCCCGACTCGGCTGAACCGGAAGCCAACGCCGAATTCTCTCCGGAGAGCCCACCGGACACGTCGCCGGTGGACGACGAAATCGTTTAACCGGCGATGGCATCGACGGCGATGCTTGCCATCGGCTGCCGATTCTCCGTTTCAACGACTGACTTTTCTACCCGGAAAATGCGAGTCGCTCTCACGGACCCGGTCGAGCTGGAGCGGAGTCCTCTTGGTGGGTTCCGTCACCGGATACGGCGGTTTGGCGGGCGGCGTGCTGCTTTCGTTCGTTCTGGTCGAGATGCCGTTTTCGCAGCCGGAGATGATGCGGCGTGACCTCGATCAGTTCATCGTGGCGGACGAACTCGATTGACTGCTCCAACGACATGCGTAGCGGAGGGACGATTTTTTCATAAGAATCGGATCCGGCGGCGCGCATGTTCGTCTGCTTCTTCTCTTTCGTGATATTCACGTCCAGGTCCGTGTCTCGACTGTTCTCTCCGATGAGCATGCCTTCGTACACGACGTCGGCCGGCCCGACGAACAGTTGCCCTCTGACCTGCAGGTTGATCATGGCGTATGCGGTGACGCGGCCGTGACGGTCGGCGACCAGCGCGCCGGTCGTTCGATGGACGATGTCGCCAGCCCAAGGCCGGTATTCCGTGAACAGGTGCGTGAGAATGCCCGTCCCTTTCGTATCGGTGAGAAATTCCGTCCGGTATCCGATCAACCCGCGACTGGGAACCTCAAACTCCAGACGCACCCGTCCCGAGCCGTGGTTCACCATCTTGACCATGACTCCCCTACGCGTGCCGAGTTTCTGGACGACGATTCCCATGTACTCTTCAGCCACGTCGATGAGCGCCAGTTCGTAGGGTTCATGGGTTGCCCCTTGAACGGAGCGCGTGAGCACCCGCGGCATCCCAACCGAAAATTCATAGCCCTCCCGCCGCATCTGTTCGATGAGAATGGCCATCTGGAGTTCCCCGCGGCCATACACCAGGAAGCGATCCGGGGAATCGGTGGACTCTAACCGCATCGCGAGGTTGTGCTGCGCCTCTTTGAGTAATCGCTCTCGAAGGTGGCGTGAGGTGACGTATTGGCCGTCCTGTCCGCTGAACGGGGAATCGTTGACGGAGAACTCCATCGACAGCGTGGGTTCGTCCACATTGAGCATGGGCAACGGCATGGGGGCTTCACTGCCGGCAATACTTTCTCCCAGCCCGATGCCGGTCATCCCTGCCAGCGCCACGATCTCTCCGGGACCCGCCGAGGCAACCGCAATGCGTCCGAGGCCTTTGTAGACGAATAACTCCGAGACGGTGGCCGAAGCCTGCATTCCATTACGCCGGCATAGGGTCACCGCCTGGCGGTTCCGAACCGTGCCGGCCACGACGCGGCCGATCGCCAGCGGTCCGAGGTAGTCGTCGGGCTCGACGTTGGTGACCAAAATCTGGAGCGGGTGGTCCGGGTCTCCGGACGGCGGTGGAATGTACTCGACGATCATCTCGAACAACGGCTGCAAATTGGTCAGTTCTCCGTCCGGTGATCCAGCGCATTTGCCGGTACGAGCGATGGAGTAGATGACCGGAAACTCGATTTGTTCCTCGGTGGCATCCAGGTCGATAAACAGGTCGTACACTTCGCTCAGGACTTCCGCCGGGCGTGCGTCGTGACGGTCGATCTTGTTGATCACCACGATCGGAGGCAGTCCCAGTTCGAGCGCCTTGGACAGGACGAATCGCGTCTGGGGCAGCGGCCCTTCCGCGGCGTCGACAAGCAACATGATGCCGTCGACCATCCGCAGGGTGCGTTCGACTTCGCCCCCGAAATCGGCGTGCCCGGGGGTATCGACGATATTGATCTTCACGTCGCCGTAGGTGATGGCGGTATTCTTCGCCATGATCGTGATGCCTTTCTCGCGCTCGAGGTCCATCGAGTCCAGAATCCGTTCACCGAGGTCCTGGTTCTCGCGGAACGTTCCGCTTTGCCACAGCATTGAGTCCACGAGTGTGGTCTTGCCGTGGTCGACGTGCGCCACAATGGCGATGTTGCGAAGATTCATCACGATAGGCAAACGAAGACATTCATGAGGTTTTCTCTTTTTGCTTGAAGTGCTCAAACACCTCAAGGAAGACAGTCAACGGTACGATCTGGTTGTCTCGTCGAGATCGTCGATCCGCGTGGTAACCAATTGTCTTCTTGGACTGACGTGGTCCGGTCACGGTGTGACAAAAAGGAACTGCTCGAACAGCTTGGACGGGCAGGGTGTCATCTTGCGTGTGTTCATGACCCCTAACTTAACAGATACGCAATTGCGCAATCAAAATTTTCACATGCCACTCATCGAAGAGCACGTGTCCTGTTGCCGGATCGGAATCTTCCCTTCTCTGGCAGCGAATTTCGCCTCCAGGAGAAGATGGCCAGACGAAGTGTTCCTACCTGACCGAGGACAGTCGAGCGACCTTGATCCGGTCAGCCTGTTTCATTGACCGGGCCAAGTTGTAGGCCGTCTGCAGGCGGTACCACGTGTCCGCACCCCCGCCAAACGCCTTGTCAAGGCGGATCGCCATCTCCGGCGAGACCCCCGCATGACCATTCACGACATCGGATAACTGTTTGCGGCTGACCCCGAGCTTCTTTGCAGCTTCCGTCACGCTGAGTCCCAATGGTTCCAGGCAGTCGTGACGGATCGACAGGCCTGGATGAGGCGGATTCTTCATCGGCATATCACGGTCCTCCTAGTGGTAATCAATCAAGTCTACGTCGCAGACATGCCCACCCTCGAAGCGGAACACGATGCGCCAGTTACCAGAAACGCTGACCGACCAGGAACCTGCTAAATCGCCCTTCAGTTGATGCAGCCGGAAACCGGGTAGATCCATATTTACAGGCCCTGTCGACTCGTCAAGACGGGCCAGGATACGCTCCACCTTGGCAATATATTCCGGCGTCACTCCTCGATGGTCTCCTTTCTCGTAGAGAAGCCGGAGACCCTTGTGCCGGAAGCGGATGATCATTCGCGGATTGTAACCTATCACCTCTCAGGTTACAAATTACTTCTACGCGTGCTCGTGCTTGAGCCAGGTGTTGCCTGGGCTTCGCCGGATAGCCTGCTTCATGGAATGTCTTGGGATACAGGGGCGGTGAAACAAGCGTGTGACGAAGCTGACGCTTTCAGGCTGCCATGGGTAGTCGTGGCAATCCAGGAAAGGTGGCTAGACGACCGAACCTCAAGGAACTGTTGCTTGCCCCAGGAGCGCGCACGGAAGCACTAAAACCGCCGCGTGCAAAGCATCGTCATTGGGCGTAATCCGTATGAATCTTCCCTCCCCCGGCCGGGGGTCTAGTGCCCTTCCTTGACCAGGTTTTTGTTCCATTCGGGGATTTCGACGACGAGGTTGGTGGAGCCGTCTGGAATGCATTGGCAGGCCAGGCGGGATTGGAGCGTGATCGCGGGGGCTTCGTCTAATTGGTCCAATTCATCGTCCGTGGCCTCGTTGCACGTATCCAACCCTTCCTTGACGATCACGTGACAGGTCGAACAGGCGCAGACTCCGCCGCAGGCATGTTCGACGTCGAGTCCTGCTCCCATCGCAATATCCAGCAGGCTGCCGGGCTGTCCGGTCGGGCCATACGGGATTTTACTGGGATCGACCTGGACATCGAGGGTTTCGTCAGGCAAACGAAAGGTCACGTTGAACGATTCTGTGGCTGTTTTGACTTCGATTTGCTCGATATATGGATTACTGCCTCCCATCTGGTCTCCTTTTTGACTCGGCTATGGAAAGAAAAATGAACAAATTATGACGCAGTATCAATAAGATAGAAATTTCAATGTCTTGCTGGTCTTATCTCCGACTATTTTTATCTCCGACTAGAATACTCTTGACTAAGAAAGAATGTCAATGCTAGGATTTTCTCCGATGGTTTTGATCGGAGATACAATCACTCCACGTTTTTTTGTGAGGGGGGCATGCTGAAATTTTCCAAACGAGCCGATTATGCCTTGTTGTCGCTTCAATACATGGCCATGGTTCAGAATGGCATCGATACCCACCATCGGGTGGTGAACACTAAGGAAATTGCCGAAGAGCATCATATCCCCGTGGAATTGTTGGCGAAAGTGCTTCAGACCCTGGCCAGGCATCAACTGATCGAAAGTCATCATAACGGACCCAAGGGCGGCTACGCGTTGAGGCGGGACCCCAAAGACATCACCCTGGCGCAAGTGCTTGAAGCCATTGAGGGTCCTTTGGGATTGACGGATTGTTGTCATGAAAAAGATGGCGAATCCCAGTGCGAGCAAATGAATCATTGCAATATTCGCACTCCGTTGTTCAAGATCCAGGAAAGTATCTACCAATTGCTGAACAGCATGTCCATTGAAGACTTATTAGTTGAGGAACCCCCCATGATTTTCGTCGAATCTTTAAAGCCACAAGGAGTGCCATCATGAAGTTACCCATTTATATGGACAACCATTCGACCACACCCTGTGACCCGCGCGTGGTCGATGCGATGCTCCCGTACTTCACTGAAAAATTCGGCAATTCCGCAAGCCGGAACCATTCCTTCGGGTGGGAAGCCGAAGAAGGCGTGGACCAGACCCGTAAACACATCGCCAGCCTCATCAATGCCGACGCCAAGGAAATCGTGTTCACGAGCGGCGCGACCGAGTCCGACAATCTGGCGCTCAAGGGCGTGGTCGAAATGTACAAGGAGAAGGGTGATCACATTATCACCACTTCGACCGAACACCGCGCGGTGATCGATGCAGCGAAGTCATTGGAGAAACGAGGTATCAAGGTCACGTACCTGCCCGTCGATAAAGCCGGCCGGGTCGATCCTGACGACGTGCGGAAGGCTATCACCGATAAAACTATTTTGATTTCGATCATGCTGGCGAACAATGAAATCGGCACGATCCATCCCATCGCGGAGATCGGGAAGATCGCGAAGGAAAAGGGCGTGCTTTTTCATTGCGACGCCACGCAAGGCGTGGGGAAAATCCCGGTTGACGTCCAAGCACTGGGGGTAGACCTGATGGCCTTTACTGCCCACAAGATTTACGGACCCAAGGGCATCGGGGCGCTGTACGTGCGTCGGAAAGCGCCGCGCGTCCGGTTGGCGCCGATGATTGACGGCGGCGGCCATGAGCGAGGCATGCGCTCGGGCACGTTGCCGGTGCCGCTTGTGGTCGGGTTTGGCAAAGCCATCGAGTTGTGTGCACAGGAAATGCCGGAGGAGTCCATTCGCACGATGGCTTTGCGCGATCGCCTGCAAGACGGCATCATGGGTGCCTTGGAAGAAGTGTACCTCAACGGCCACGAGACGGAGCGGCTTCCTGGGAACCTGAACATCAGTTTCGCGTACGTCGAAGGCGAAGCCCTGTTGATGGGCGTCAAGGAAATCGCCTTGTCGTCGGGCTCGGCTTGTACCTCGGCCACCCTCGAGCCGTCGTACGTGCTGCGGGCCTTGGGCGTGGGGTCCGACTTGGCGCATTCATCCATCCGGTTCGGGGTCGGCCGGTTTACGACGCCGGAAGAAGTGGAATATACTATCGATAGGATGATCAAGGCGGTCAATCATCTTCGTGAAATGTCGCCGCTGTATGAAATGGCGAAGGAAGGCATTGATCTCAAAACCGTCCAATGGGCGGTGCACTAAGTCAGGCATGCAAAACGTACCGTATTTATAAATTATCGGTCAGAAGGAGGATGGTGTCATGGCATACAGTGAAAAAGTAATCGACCATTACAATAATCCGCGCAACATGGGGTCGTTCAAGAAAGACGAAGATGGCGTGGGGACCGGCATCGTCGGGGCTCCCGAATGCGGCGACGTGATGAAACTACAGATCAAAGTGGAAGACGACACCATCGTGGACGCGAAGTTCAAAACCTTCGGCTGTGGGTCGGCGATTGCCAGTTCCAGCTTGGCCACGGAGTGGTTGAAGGGCAAGACCGTGAATGAAGCGGGCCAAATCAAGAATACCGAGATCGTCCAGGAATTGAACCTGCCCCCGGTCAAGATCCACTGTTCCGTGTTGGCGGAAGACGCGATCAAAGCCGCATTGAACGATTACAAGAAAAAAGCGGAAACCGAAGGCGAGACCGAAGAGGCGGCGACGCCAGCCTGAGGTTGCAAGGAGCGCAGTCATGGAGACGACACAAACAACTGAATCCTCACCAACCACCCAGACGCCCCTCGTCACGCTGACGGAGGCCGCGGTGGATGAAGTGAAACGCCTCATGGACGTGCAGGACCTCACCGAAGGCGGTTTGCGCTTGGGCGTCAAGGGCGGCGGCTGTTCCGGATTGAGTTACACGATCAATTTCGACGAGAAAATCGGCGAGTTCGACACCGTGTGCGAGCAGGGCGGAGTGAAAGTCATCGTCGATGTGAAGAGCGCCATTTACCTGGAAGGCATGCAGCTCGACTATCAAAAGGATATGGTCAGCGGGGGATTCAAATTCATCAATCCCAATGCGACCAAGACCTGTGGGTGCGGAGAATCATTTTCGGCATAACGCGTTGAACGGCTGTCGCGTGACAAGCGAACCAGCGGGCATGGTGAAGTCCTACCATGCCCGTTGTGCGAGAGAGGAAGGATGAGCGAACACATACCACCAGCCGCACGGGTCCGCGACCTGCCGATGGCCCGCAGTATGTGCTGGCATTGTCAGTCTGAAATGGCCGGTGAATACTTCTGCGACCGGTGTGTCAAGGTGCAACCCTTGTCCAAGGAACTCGACTATTTCACCTGCCTCAACCTGCCTCGCAAATTGAATCTCGACGAACAGGCGCTGGAAGAAACCTTCTATGCCTTGAGCCGGAACTTTCATCCCGACTACTACGCCACGAAAGACGAAAGCGAAAAAGCCATCAGTCTCGGCAACACCGCGTTATTGAACACGGCGTATCGTACGTTGAAAGACCCCGTGCAACGAGCCGAGTATCTCATTCGTCTCGAAGCGGGATCGGCCAAGGATATTCGGACTTCGCCCCCGGCCGACCTGTTCGATGAAATTCTGGAACTGCAAGAGGACCTGGAAGAGTTCAGGTCGCTATCCGCCGGGGAGTCCGACGCACGCCGGCAGGAACTGCTTGAGAAATTGCAAAGCGAGCGGCAGGCGCTGGAAGCGCGTAAAGCGCAAATGGAAACTCGATTGCGTGAGCAATTCAGCCGCTGGGACGCGCTGCCGTCCGGTGGTGATGTCACCGTGCAGGCGCACAAAGATGCGGTGCTCACGGGCATGCAGGAAATTCTATCCAACCGCACGTACGTGAAGAATATCGTGAATGATTTGGCGGCGGCGACGAGTCCCGCGGGAGAGGATGGACGAAACATATGGCACTGATCGTCGGCATCGATCTCGGCACCACCAATTCATTGGTGGCGTACATGGCCGGCGACGGCCCGCGGGTCATTCCCGGAGCCCGTGGCCACACCAAAGTCCCGTCGATCGTGGGTCTCACGGACAACGGCCTCTTGGTCGGGGACCCTGCTAGAGAGTATCTCGTTCGCGATCCGTCCCGCACGATTTATTCCGTGAAACGGTTCATGGGGAAAGCCGTATCCGACGTGGCGGATGAATTGAAATATTTCCCGTACACCTTGCAGGAGAAGGGCGGTGTGATCCGCATCCAAGTGGGCGAGAAAACCTATTCTCCCCCGCAAGTCTCGGCCATGATCCTGAAAGAACTCAAGCTTCGGGCAGAGGCGCATCTGGGCGAGGAAATCACCAAAGCCGTGATCACGGTCCCGGCCTATTTCAACGACAGCCAGCGTCAGGCGACGAAGGATGCCGGTCTCATTGCCGGCCTGGAGGTGCTCCGGATCCTCAATGAACCCACGGCGGCGTCATTGGCCTATGGATTGCAAAAAAACACGCAGGGCAACATTGCCGTTTACGATCTCGGAGGAGGAACCTTCGATATCTCCATCCTGAAACTCAAGGACGGCATCTTCGAAGTCCTGGCAACCAATGGGAACACGCATCTCGGCGGGGATGATTTCGACCGGCGGCTGGTGGACGCGGTCATCCGGGACATCGACGTCCTGCATGGCGTCAAAGTCGAAGATTCACCGGAACTTGTGCAAACCGTCCGCCTTGAAGCCGAACAAATCAAGATCCGGTTGTCGGACGAACAGCAGGCGCACATGGCCGTCACCCTTCCAGACGGCAAAGGGACATACGAACGTACCTGGTCGCGCGATGAATTCGAAACCTTGATTCAAGACCTGGTCGAACAAACCATGACGCCGTGTCGTCACGCGTTGAGCGACGCGGGCCTGAAAACCGGGCAGATCGACGAAGTCGTCCTGGTCGGGGGTAGCACCAGGATGCCGGTGGTTCGAGCCCGTGTGCAGGCACTGTTCGACCAGACGCCCCATTGTGACCTGAATCCCGATGAGGTCGTCGCGCTCGGGGCCGCGGTCCAGGCCGGCATACTGGCCGGGGAAAACACGGAGATGCTCCTGCTCGACGTGACCCCGCTGTCCTTGGGCATTGAAACTATGGGCAACGTCATGAGCACGTTGATTCGCCGGAATACGACCATCCCAACCAGCGCCAAGGAGATGTTCACCACCTACGTGGACGGCCAAACCGGCGTGGACATTCATGTGTTGCAGGGCGAACGCGAGTTGGTGAAAGACAATCGAAGCCTGTCCCGGTTCCAACTCAAGGTTCCGCCGCTACCCGCGGCCGTGCCTCGCATTGAAGTGACGTTCCTGATCGATGCCAACGGCATTCTCAACGTCACCGCGTCCGATGTCCGGACCGGGGAATCGCAATCCGTCCAAGTCAAACCGTCCTACGGGCTGACCGATGAGGAAGTTGAAACCATGATTCGGGAATCTTTCCAATTCGCGGCGGAAGACATTAAGGCGCGTCAGGTGATCGAGGCGAAGACGGAGGCCGATGCCATCATCATGGCCACTGAGAAGGCACTAAAACGTGGAGCGGATCTGATCCCGGAAGACGAAACCCGATCCATTCGCCACACCATCGACGAACTGCGCGCTGCCCTGACGCAAGAAGATCATCGACTCATCCGAACCAGGATTGCCGACATGGAAAAAGCGACCCATCATCTGGCCGAAGTCCTGATGGACGCCTCGCTCAAAGAAGCGCTTGAAAGCAAAAAACTTTCCGAAGTCACGGATTGAACGTCCGACGATCTCCATGAGGAGTACCACATGTCTCAAGAATTAACGTGGGATATGGCCGAAGACATCGCGATTCGGCTTCACGAAGAGCATCCGGAGCTCGACCCGCTGACGGTTCGCTTTACCGATCTCCATGCGTGGGTCGTGGCATGGCCGGAATTCACGGATGACCCCAAGTCGTCCAACGAAAAAAAGCTCGAAGCCATCCAGATGGCCTGGCACGAAGAATACCAGGACGCGCAGTAGGGGGCGGGTGACCGCCAGTCCTGATGGATAGGAACTCTTACGAAATATTGACGTGGATTGCCCTCTTGCTGCGCAGTACGCTGGAAAGCATTGCAATACCCTGTTCAGTGAATGCGTAGGGCGGATAGCGCCTGCCACCCCAACTTGAGGTCACCATTTGTGGAAACTTTTTACTGCTTCCACGCTAACGGGTGTCAACAGCTTGGTTGCGTTGATCGAATTCATAGAAGTCCAAAGGATCGGCCGGTTGGCGAACGGGCGGGTGGGGAACCGTTCCGTCTGCAAAGACTTCGGTTGTCGTCTCTTGTGAGGGTTCAGCGGCAAGGGCGCCGGTTGCCTGGTCAACCTCAACGAACTGGATGCCATCCGGAACCGTGAAGGTCTGGACGGGGAGGAGGTTGAGGCTCTTGCGCATGAAGTCTGCCCAGATGGGAAGGGCGGCATGGGCACCGGACTCCACTTTGCCGAGGGTTCCCACGCTGTCGAAGCCGACCCAGACGCCCGTCACGAGATTCGGCGCATAGCCGATGAACCACGCGTCCCGGTAGCCGTTGGTCGTACCGGTTTTGCCGGCCAAGGGAAGTCCGATCGACCGGGCGCGCCTGCCGGTTCCGCTTTGAATGACGTCCATCATCATGTGCGTAATCAAATAGGCGGTTTCTTTGGAAACCACTTGGCTGGGTTCAAACACGTGTTGCTCCAGGATGTGATCATGCTGATCTCTGATTAGAGAAATCGTATAGGGTCCCAAGGCCAATCCTTGGTTGGCAAACACGCCATAAGTGGCGGTGAGTTCTTGAAGCGTCATCCCCGAAGAGCCGAGTGCCAGCGAAAGGTCAGGACTTAACGGGCTGTGAATCCCGATGGCGCGTGAAAAATTGATGACGCGGCCAACGCCGATCTGTTCGAGCAGGCGGACCGTCGCCGCGTTCCTGGAGTGGCGCAAGGCTTCTCGCAAGGTGATCGGGCCGAAAAAGCGTTTTTCATAATTTTCAGGCTTCCAGGTTTTTCCGGGCTCTTCTTCTTCGTAGACCACGGGTGCATCGAGGATAAGCGTGGCGGGCGTCATCCCTTGATCAATGGCCGTGGCATAAATGACCGGCTTGAACGCAGATCCGGGCTGCCGGATGGCTAACAAGGCGCGATTGAATTGACTCCGTTCAAACTCGTACCCGCCGACCATTGCCCGCACCGCGCCGGTCCGGGGATCGATAGCAATGAGTGCGCCTTCGACCACGGGAGTCTGATCCAGCCGGAACCGGATCGTGTCGTTGGTAGTGGACTTCAGCGAGACTTCAATCACGTCTCCCGGTTTGACCAATTGTGTGGCTGAGTCAATCGGGGCCACCACCGCGTCGGTGACGGACGCGCCTTCGGAGAGCCGGCGTTTAGCCCAGAGCATGTCCGGTAAGGTAATGGTGCCGACCAAGTCATGCGCCAGGACCTGTATCTCTTCATCGGATACGGTCACGACGCGGCCTTCCAGGATTTCCTCGAACGCGGGGTAACCCGTGGGCGGCTCGGCCGGCAGCGTCTCCGGCGGTTCCTCATGGCGGAGCGGCCCGCGCCATCCCTGCCGTTTGTCGAGGTCGCGCAGCCCTTTTCTGATGGCCTCTTCGGCCAAGCGTTGCATTGGAATGTTCAGGGTGGTGGAAATCTGTAGCCCTCCTTTATACGTCATGGCCTCCCCATATTCCTTGACCAGGTGTTGGCGGACGTCTTCAAGAAAATACGGGGCAACGCGATCATAGGATTGACGGGTAAAGTCCAGTCGGGTTCCGCTCGCCGTCAGGGCAAGGGACTCCGTCAGGAAGCCAGCCTGGACCATCCGTCCCAACACGTGTTCTTGGCGTTTCTTCGCGAGAATATAGTTCTTGTAAGGTGAATAAGTATTGGGGGCTTTCAGCAGTCCTGCGAGAAATGCCGACTCGGGTAACTGCAATTCGGATAACATTTTCCCAAAATACGTCAAGGACGCAGTCCCGACCCCATAGGCTCCCTGGCCGAAGTATATCTGGTTGAGGTACATCTCGAGAATTTGTTCCTTCGTCAGGATAAATTCGATTTTCAGGGCCAAGAAGAGTTCCCGTATTTTGCGCTGAAAGGTCCGCTCCGGGGTCAAGAACAGGGATCTGGCAAGTTGTTGGGTGATCGTGCTGGCGCCTTCAACTTTTCCTCCGCGTTTGAAGTTCGTCCAGGTGGCCCGAAGGATTCCCCAGACGTCCAATCCCGGGTGTTCGAAAAACCGGGTATCTTCAACTGCAATCACGGCATCAATCAAGTGCTGGGGCACGTCACGAAGCGGAGTCAATATTCTTCGCTCCACGTAATATTGGCCGATAACCTGGCCGTTATCCGCCTTGACCTTGGTAATCAGGCTGGGTTGGTAATTCTGGAGACTTCCCAGTGAGGGCAGCCCGGTTGTCATATACCAGGCCACCGCTGCCGTCCCTCCGACGGCCAGTCCGCCGACGATCAGGACGGGCCACAGGAGACGTTGCGTCAGACGGCGGGATTCCGTAGCGGAGCGATAGTGCGACAGCAGTGAACTCATGTTCAGGGGGTCAGTCCTCTAGTGGATAAGACTTATATGAAGACGATACTCCCGGTTGATGATAAAGACAAGCCTTCCACCGCCATTTTCCGGTCACGGCTTTCGGATTGCGGTTATTGCACTGATCCGGTCGCCGATCTTTTGTTCCGGGTCTTGGGCCTTTGGTCCGGTTGACAAACCCTGAAAGGGCATGCTACGAAAAACGTCCTGCAAGTGAAAGAGTTTCTCGTTCCACCTGTTTCCATCATCCCTAACGAATTCAAGAAGGAGGCTGTTTCATGTCTGGTGTTGCTTCAGAAATAAAAGTCGGCGACGTTGCCCCCGATTTCACCCTGAAAAATCAGGATGGAAACGAAGTCACATTGAGTAGTTTTAAAGGTCAAAAGAACGTAGTTCTGGCCTTCTACCCTCTCGATTGGAGCCCGGTCTGTACGAACGAAAATAAATGTCTGACCGATGATTTCCCGAGTTTTTCCGATGCCAATGCCGAACTGCTCGGTATCAGCACGGACAGCTTTTTTTCTCACAAGGCCTGGGCCGACTCACTCGACCTGAAACACACCTTGTTGGCTGATATGCATCGTGAAGTCTGCAAAGCGTATGGTTTGTATTTCCCGGACCTCAATTGTTCCAAACGAGCCACGGTGATCGTGAATAAGGAGGGGAAGGTGGCCTACGTCAAGGTGCAGGAGATCAAGACCGCCCGGGATGACAAGGAAATTCTGGATGCTCTGAAAGCGCTGTAGGACAACCACAGGGGGTTGTCCCTACGCGTCACAAGGTCAAGGTCCATTGAAGGGGGGTTCCGCGAACACGGGATCCCCCTTGATTTTTGATGAACGGGAAAGGAATACCGGATGGCCGGAATCGTCGAAAACGTCACGGACGAAAATTACGGAGAATTGAAAGGGGCAGAAGCTGTCGTGATCGCTTATGGTATTGCCGCCTGCGAACCCTGTGCAGCCTATGATCCCATCCTGGAAGCAGTCGCGCAGAAGCTGCCCGCCGTACGCATCGGCAAAGCCAAGATGCATGTGCCGGGCCGGTGCCGGGCCATCAAAAAACAGCACCAGTTCGAAACGTACCCCACCACGCACCTCTATTCGCGCGGGAATCTCCTGCTCACCCGCGAAGGCAAAATAGAAGAAGACGAACTGATTGCCCTCATCAAGCAACACCTCCCCGATGCCTGAATCCCAGGCTTTCCTCGTATGTGTTCAGTAATTCGTTGACAAGATTCATTGATCTGTTTCGGGGTTTGGCCGCCCAGCGCCTGATGGGGGCGCATCTCATTGTAGTACAGCAAATATTGCTCCAATTCGTCCCGAAAGTCCATTTGATGGTGCTATGTCCAGATCTTCGATGGATGTATACCGATCGCGATCTCTTGCCAAAGAGTCAATAAGCACCTCATTGCGAATAGGATTCGTAGGATCACGATGCAAATCTGAGATAGGCAAAACATTTAGCTTCACGACACTTCGGTTCCTTCGTTGAGGATGGAAAGATATTGCTCATAGACGAATAGCCGGTCACGGCGCTTGCCGGTGATCTCTCGGGCAATCCCGTGGTGGACGAGCAGTTCCATGGCAGACGCGGCTGTCTGAAATGACAACTTCGTCTCACGGCGTGCTACGGGCAGCGATGTAATCGGCTGTGCCTTGAGGGCGTCGTGTACGCGCAACACCGACCCGGTTTTCCGGCCCCCGGCTGCTTCGATCCGGTCGCGGTCATCCTGGAACATCCGGGAGAGGCGTTGGGCGGTCGAGACCGCACCCTCGGCCGTCAGCTTCACTCCTTCGAGGAAGAAGGCGAGCCATGTCTCCCAATCGCCGGTGAGCCGCACGTGATTCAGCAGGTCATAGTAGCTCTCTCTATGTTGTTTGAAGTACAGGCTCAGGTATAGCAGCGGCTGGCGCAGCACACCGGCGTGGCACAGCAGCAACGTTATAAGCAATCGTCCAACGCGTCCATTCCCATCCAGAAAGGGGTGAATGGTTTCGAACTGCACGTGTGCAAGTCCCGACCGTAGCAGTACCGGCATTCCGTCGGTCTCGGCGTGCAGGAATTTTTCGAACGACATCATACAGTTTGGTACGGCGGTATGCGGCGGTGGGACAAAGAGGGCATTGCCGGGCCTGGTTCCGCCAATCCAGTTCTGCGAAAGGCGAAATTCACCGGGCGTTTTGGTGCTGTCCCGTCCGCCCGACAACAGCACACCGTGAATTTCACGGATCAGGCGATTCGATAGAGGAAAATTCTCCCGCAGGCGGCGCAAACCGTGTTCAAGCGCAGCCACGTAGTTCGAGACTTCGCGCACGTCGTCAAGCGGAACCCCTGGTGCTTCTTCAAGTTCAAAAAGCAAAAGGTCAGATAACGACGACTGCGTGCCCTCGATCTGAGAGGAAAGCACCGCTTCCTTACGCACGTATGTGTACAGAAAAAGTGCCTCATCAGGCAGAAGAGTTGCCACGCCATCTAAGCGGCCTAGGGCAAGCACCGCAGATTCGAGTATCTGTTGCAGCGAGCCATCTAAAACCAACTTGGGTTTCGGCGGCAGCGGTGCTGGTATAAAGGCATGAATGCGCTCACCGCCGATGCTTGTTACCTCATATCTGCCACTTTCCCCGCGTTGCATGACGGACAGTCCTTATTCAGAGTTTTGTAATAAGAAACTCCACTATTTAACTTTAATAGGTAAATTGCAATAGCGAGAGGGTTTTGTGCAAGCGTAGATGGGGATTCGCACCGCTGAAATCGACCGACGGGGCCGATTATCCCGAATAATCGAGGGTCAGGTCGTGGTGGTCCGTGAGCCGGAGTCGTGTAAGATGGGCATCGGCACCGTGCAACCTGGACCAAAGGATTTTGGCCAGGGTAGATAGGGTAACTGGCCGGCCGGCCAATTCCTGGAGTTGCGACACATTCGTGTCCGTGAGGTTGTTGATGACCTGTTTACTAACCTGCTCATCCAATGCTGCGATATTCTTGACGCGACCCGTGACGGGGTCTATCGGGCCTCGAATCGTGACGTCCATGGAAAGGGGCCACGTTTCCACGTGGGAAGCATCGGCGTCTCGCCGCACCGTCAGGGCATACCGGCGAGTTAATCGCGCCTCGGTCGGTTCTGCATTGTCCTGTGAGGCCGGGTCATCTGGCTGAGAGAGTTCGACCCACAGGTCTTCTCCTTCGCAAAGCCGTATCGATTCGATATCCCGGGTTTCAGGGCGCTCGCGAAATTTTCTCCACAGCACCAGGGCGAGATTTTCAGTGGTGGGCACGAGCTGTTCAAAGTAGGGCGTATCGAAATTGAGGTGTTTGTGGTCGAATTCTTCGAGCACGTCCGTCACGATGCGTTTCAAGTCGTACAAATTGATGATCATGCCTGTGACGGGGTCGACTCGCCCTCCAAGGGTCACTTCAAGCAGGTAATTGTGACCATGCTCCTGGAAGCAGGGGCCGAAGACTTGCCTGTTACGCTCCTCGTCCCACTCGGCTTTGAAATACCGGTGCGAAGCGGAAAATTCTATGCGTTTCGTGAGGGTCGATCGTGCCATGATCGAATTGGGGGGAACCCGGCTCGGAAGAAAAAGGCCAGGAATTCCGCCTGAGAGGCAAGAACCCTGGCCTTGTTGAGGTCGAATTCGATCAGGCTTAGGTGCTAAAGGAACTGCCGCAACCGCACGTGCTCTTTGCTTGCGGGTTCTTGATCGCAAACCCGGAGCCTTGCAGGCTGTCAACGTAATCGACTTCCGCGCCGCTCAGCATGGGTGCGCTTTGCGAATCCACAATGACTTTCACTTCGCCTTTTTCAATCACCGTGTCGTCGTCATCCATTTTGGATTCAAAGGACATCCCATATTGATAACCGCTGCAACCGCCGCCCTTGACGTAAATCCGCAAGCCGACGATGTCTTCTTCTTCATCATGGATCAACTCTTTGATTTTTTCTTCGGCAATCGGGGTGATGGTAACCATAAATCCCTCCACTCAAATATGAGATGTTCGTGTTTCCCGGACTCTCGACAATCCAGAGCGTCTTCCTCTTAGAACGTAATAATAACCACGACTCCGGCGGTTGTCAATTTATGTCGAAGGAAAAATATGACAAACGTCAGGTGTACAGGTCCTTCAGCCACTCTTCCCGCATGGCAGGGGGGACTTTCGCCTCTGCTGTATAGTTCTCATGGGTAATCCGGATGCCGGCGTGAGCCCCATCTTTTTCCAGGGCGTTCGCAAAGGACGAAGGAACCGGAAACCGGACAAAATGAACCGCGCTGATTTTGTCCTCCTTGCTGTGCCCGGCTTCAAAGTCGGCAAACACGGCTTGGTCGTTGACGGTGAGTGCCAGGGTGTCCGACCGGTCGAACTGCCGGAAAGAGTCGAGGGTCTCCTTGATACGTTCCTGAGCCGTAATTTCAATCATCACGGTGGCGCTGAGTTCGCCGGCTCCGGGCAGCAGGGCATTGTACACGTCGAGTTCATCCTGGATTTTGGCCGGCTCGAAAATGCGTTCGGCGCGAATCATCTCCTGAACTTGAAACAACAGTGTTTGTCGATTCTCAAAGACCAGCGTGACCAAGGGGCCGACCTCGATCCGGCGTCGTTTTTTCAGGGCGATCATCTCCTGTCGAAACGTCGGGCGTTGTGCTTCGTAGTCGGCGTAGGAGAGGAGATCGGCTTGCGTCAACGGGTTCATGATGGGAGGTCGTATGCGTCACGGACGATTTGAATGGGATGCCGGGTTCCGTGTTTCGACACTGTCGCTCCCGCCTGATCGAGTTGCAGCGCCGAAAGCGGGCAATCCGACGCCACCAGGTCGGGTTCGCAATCGGAAACCGCGCGGACGGCCTTCTGCGCGATCTTCATCGAACGATCGAAAAATTCCACCTTGGCGCTCCACGAGCCGTCGTGGCCGGAACATTTTTCAATCACCTCGACCCGGGCGCCCGTGAGTTCCATGAGTTCTTTGGATTTAAAACCGATATTCTGGTCACGCAAATGACAGGGGACCTGATACGCGATGCGCCGTGACGTCTGCTTGAACTCCGTGGACAACGCCCCGTCTTTTTTGAGCCGCATCAGATATTCACAGACGTCGACCGTGCGTTCGGCCAACAAGGCCATGTCCCGCGTCGGCACCAGATACGGATATTCCCGTTTGAACATGAGACTGCAACTGGGAGTGGGAACGACAAGGTCATACCCTTGCTGGAGATACGGCAGAAACAATTGTAAATGGTACGTGGCGGTCTGCGCCATGGTTTCGGTATCGCCGAGATCAAAGGACGGCATACTGCAACAGCGTTGGCCACCGGGCACGACGACCTCCACGTGATTCTTGACGAGGACCTGTACCGTGGCTTTTCCGATATCGGTGGCCTGATAATTCACCAGGCAACTCGGAAACACAACGACCTTGTGCTTGGCGACCACGGGTTGCAGCGCCGGACCCCGTGTGCGCCACCACGTGGGAAAGTTTTCCCGGGAAAAGGCGAGCACGCGCCGGTCCCGGTGCAGGCCGATGAGCGCCTCCAACAGGTTCCGGACCCACGGCGTCGAGAGCACCCGGTTGGTCAGCGAGGCCGTCAGGCTTCCCAGTTTGCCGATCAGGTCCGTTTTGATCAGCAGGCGATCACGCCAGGACGCCCCTTGTTCCTTGACCCGCTGCTTTTTCCACGCGGCCATGAGTCGCGGGAAATCGATCCGGTAGTCATGGGGCGGCGTGTATGGGCAGTGGTTGTAACAGAGCTTGCAGTAATAACATTCCTGCTCGACCTGCTCATAATCTGCGGCGGTCAGCAGGGAGACATCGCTCTCGTACTTGTCGATCCGGTCCAACAGCGTGTTGAAGGACGGACACAGGTTGAAACATCGACGACAGCCGTCGCATACGTCGAATACGCGATTCGTCTCCAGGACGAGATCGTCTCGCGTCCAGTCAGGGGAAATGAGGTGAATATTTTTCAATGAAGGAGTCGCCACGCGCCCGCGTCGTCATCCTGAGCGAAGCGAAAGGCTCTCGTAGTTGAGGCGCTCGGTTGTTGAGTGAGAGATTTCTCGCTTCGCCCGGAATGACAGATCGGGGCATGCTTGGATATATGTATGCCAATTACGCGTTGTGTAGCGATTCCAGCCCTTTGGTGAAGCGGTTGGCATGGGAGCGTTCCGCCTTGGCCAGGGTCTCGAACCATTCCGCCAATTCTTCAAAGCCTTCTTCCCGCGCGGTTTTGGCCATGCCCGGGTACATTTGCGTGTACTCGTACGTTTCGCCTTCGATGGCTGCCTTGAGATTGGATTCGGTACTCCCGATGGGTTCACCGGTCGCGGGGTCGCCGACTTCCTTCAGGAAGTCCAAGTGGCCGAAGGCGTGGCCGGTTTCGGCTTCTGAGGTATCACGGAACAGTCCGCCGACGTCCGGGTACCCTTCGATATCGGCGCGACGCGCAAAATACAGGTAACGGCGATTGGCCTGAGATTCTCCGGCAAAAGCCGCTTTCAGATTGTCATGACTTTGTGTGCCCTTGAGACTCTTGCTCATACGATCCTCTTTTGTAAGAAATGGTGGAATGAAATGAACCGGAGCCGGCAACGGCTGCCCGGCCCGCATGATGGCAATGCCACCTCGTTGTTGTGCTCGTCCGCTTTCCGAAGCCTGGATGGTGGTGCTTGTGGCAGGTGCGGGTGTGCACGTGAACTTACATACCCAGGCTGAATGATCTGGTATACCCCACTGAGATGCCGACTTCGTCAACGTCGAACGTGGTTGGGACATAGGCGCTCTGTGCTGTTGTTCCATCCCCGCTGGCGTAATCCATGCTCCAACTGGAATATTGGATGCGCACGTCAAAGCGATTCGTGCTGCTTCCGAACTCCAGGCCGCCTCCGATGAGCCAGGGCGTGGCATCACGTTTTTTGCGGGTCACGCCGCGAATTGCCTCCTCACCAACCCCGAAATTGTCAATGGCGGCTTCAAAAGTTGCGTCCAGCCATTTCACTCCGGAAATCAGGTAGACCGAGCGCCCTTCGCCCAAAAAGGCAAATCCCCGGGGCACGTACCCCAAGCGCGCATTGAACCCGATGCTGTGGTTCTTTTCCACTTTCCATGCTCCGGGGAAGATGTGTTCAGAGGGAATGGGTCTTTCATTTCCCGTGTACGTTCCTTCCATAAACCCTTGCACGGCATTGGAGTAGACCGCGCCTTCAACTTCGCCGGAAACATACACCTGGTTGGACAGGAACGCGCGATACCCCAGGTTTGCTGAGAACGCGTTGAATCCGTCACGTGCGCGGTCCGACCCTGCAACCTCACTGCCATCCGGATGTGAGGGGAGGACTCCTGCGTTGTAGTGGACGGTTTTGGTATACTCTGCCTCGGCGAGTTCATGGCCGAAGCGAACCCCGACGAACAGGCCTTCCGTGTCGTTTGCCCACGCGCCCGGTGCGAAACCCCACGACGCCGCAAGAATGAAGAAACAGAGAAGGTGTTGACGACGCGACCGCATCACGTTAACGCATGACGAAATCATGACAATCTCTCCTATGCACGATCCGTTTAAAACAGTCCGGACGCGTGGCCGGACGAGGCCATGAAGAACAGCATGGGAATGGACAACATCGTGTTGGTCCGTGAAGCCAGCAAGGCCATGCGGGCGGACTGCTTCTTTTCATCCGCCGAGGCCTGCTTGATGCCCAGTACCTTTTTCTGGTTAGGCCAGATAATGCCCCAGACGTTGAAGAGCATAATGGTGCCCAGCCACGCTCCCATCCCGATGACGGCATCCTGGCCCTGCAGGGCGAAAGCCGAACCGAACCGGCCTTGGTTCATCAGGAGAACCGCTCCGAACAACCAGGTGGCCAAGGCGCCCCAACGGAACCACCAGAGCGCATTCGGGACCAGGTGTTGAAAGGCCTCTGCCTTGGTCTCCGGGGTCACTTTTCCCAGAAAGGGAACTTGAATGAAATTGAAATAATACAAAATACCAATCCAGGTGATACCTGCCAGAAAATGTCCCCATGCCAATAAGGTTTCCATATCTATCCTCTTCTATCCTCTTTGGGTTGCGGTGGAGAGTCAGTAGAAAACTAGACCAGCATTTTCACCACAAAATACAGAACGACAGTCAGCACGAATCCGGCGCCTATCGTTCCGGAGATCGAGTCGAGTGGATTCATGGCGTCCTCCTTGATATTGGGTGATTTTGTGTCTAAAGAGATGGTATTCGCCTATCACAGAGGCGATGAGCCGACTTCGCCGTGGCTGGCAATTACCCTATCCTATTCCATGGCCGGACTGCAAGCGAGCGGGCTCCGCCGGGCCCACTCGCTCGTTTCCTGCCGTCATCCCCGACCCGATCGGGGGTCCAGGGGTTTTTCTTTGTTTCTTTGTGAAGAGAGGAACGCTGGATTCCCGCTAAAAACTTGCGGGAATGACAGAAGAGAGAGGTCCTGTCAGATCCGTTCGCCGTAGGGAGGCAGGGTGGTGAGGCGAGGATCGTCGACGGCGCCGCCGACGGTGAAGTGGTACAAGGATTGAAATTGCGTATCGGGATGCCATCCCAGCACACGATGGACGGGATCGTCGAAAAAACACCCGATACCGGTTGAACGGACACCGGCTGCTTCCGCTTCGAGGTACAGGACCTGTCCGATGAGTCCGGTTTCCCAAAACAGACGTTTGTAGAACCACGGTCCATGTTTCTCCAAAGACTCATCGAATTCCGCAATCATTCCCAATGAGAAGGCGCTGTCGCCGGCGATGTCCTGATGGCAACTCACCTGCATGGCAATGCGTTGGGTGTTGCCACTTTCCAACAAGTACAACGGAAGCGATGCCGGACACAACTCGGGAACGGTCCAGGAGAATTGCTCATGCATGGCTTGTTGAAAAGCGGCCTTGAGTGCCGGGTCATCGTTGCGCAGCAGCATATAGAGGCCGGGCGGAAGCCCGTCGACTCGATGCACGAACAGGGCCAGGTGAATCGTGGGGGGCCATGGCAGCGAATCCCAGGGGATGGGCCGTTGGGCGACCGGTCGATCCGGGTGAGGCATGACACGTTCCAGCATCGTGAAAAATTGTTCTGCGGAAATCGACGTGCTCCCGTCGAACGCCACCGCGCTTCGTCGCTGATGGATGATCCGGTGCGCGGAGACCATGTCCGGACGGAGGTCAGGGAGAGATCGCTGTTCCGCGTCAATCCGTTCCTGGACCGGGACAACAGAAGAACACCGTTGAAGCTCCGATGATTCCGCCGAGGCTTTCCAGGACGCCTTGGTCACGTCATCGATGATTTCCCAGGGAACGGGGTTGTCCCGGCTCAACCGGTTTGCCGTGCCTCGCCAGTCTCCATGTTCGCAGTGCCGGACTCCATCCTGATCGACGGTCAGTGGCAGGGATTCCCGGTGAGAGTCGTGGGCGGGACAGACCACGCACAGCAGTTCGGGAAATTCGGATTCGGCACGATCGAATTCATGCAACCGGTTCAGACCGAGCAGGGTCCCGATGGTCCGGTCGTTGAGTCCGGCGAGAAGAAAGACTCGCCACCCGAGCACGGCTCCCGCAATTCGCAACGCGCCCAAGGCGTGACCAACGTCGTGCTGGCAGTAGCGAAACGCGCGTTCTCCGTACTTCCACGCTTCCCGCCAGTGAATCGAACTCAGCCCCACGAAAAAGGATTGTGCGGGAAAAGGTTGAAGGAGGGCTTCCATGACCTCGACCGACCCATGCCACCGGTGCTCCAAGCCGTGTTCTTTGGGGGCATAGTGATAAAGCCCCGCTTTCAACGGAAGCTCGGCGGTCTCCCTGATCAACAGGTATCCTTCCGTCGGGTGCAGATTGCCGCTGGAAGGATTGCTGCGTAATGCCCAGCGATTCCCTCCATATTCTTTCCACGCGGTGATGGAGAGACTGTATTCGAAAAATCGGGAAAGCGCGTTCAAGGTCAAGGGTTGCGGGGGAACCGGTCGTGAAGAAAAGAGCGAGGCATAAGAAGGTGCCACGGGGTCGTCGTTGGCCGTGAGCAACGGTAATTCATAGAGTGGAGCCCCGTCATAGCGCCGGAAGGGATCAGGCTGGTTGGCCCAGTCCATGTATCCCAACGCGCGTGCATACCGGTTGAAGTCATGCTTGGTCTGCTCATGGTACTGTTTGACGACGTCGAGAGATTTCATTGGACGTGGATTCTACAACCTTGCACGTGTCAGGACAAAGGACCGGGCCTCATGCCTGAAAAGGCCGGGGCTCAAACGTCACTGGATTGTCTTTCTACCGTGTGCTAGTGTTACCCTCCGGTTCACACGTTATCCGTTTCTGAATGGAAGCTATTTGATAGGCACTGCTTACTTACTGAGGGAGGCGCTACATTATGTCGTCAACAGCAGCACGCATTAAAACGCTCATTAACGAGAATCTCAAAGTAGATGGTCAGCCATTGACCCTGCCGGAGGATCTGAATATCCAACTCACGACGCTCGGCGTGTCCTCCTTGGATGTTGTTGCGTTCGGAAAAGTGATCGCTCGTGAGTTCAACGTGACGTTGGCCCCTGAGGATTCCGTGAAAGTCGACACGGTACAGAAATTGATCGACTTTATCGATAGCCGAACAGGTTGAACATCGTTGGCTCCACCACCGCTTTTCAGCGGGCTTGGTGTCTGACCCGACAAGTGGCCCCGTTCCTTCCATGACTTCAGAGCCCGTGTGGGAGATACCCGAGCCGCACTCGGTGTGCGAAGTGCGCCTCGATGAGGACACCGTCACGACTCTGAGGCGGCACGGGAATCCCGACGGTCCCCGGCTCGTATTGAGCCATGGGAACGGGCTGGCGATCGATCTCTATTACCCGTTCTGGTCATTACTCACCGACGAGTTCGACCTCGTCGTCTATGACCTCAGGAACCACGGTTGGAATGCCGTTGGTGCCCGCCGAAAGCATAACGTTGCGACCCTGATTCGTGATCAGGAACGTATCCTGGAAGCTATCAGCCGGCATTACGGGAACAAACCGACAACCGGAGTTTTTCATTCTATTTCGGGTCTGGTTACTCTCTGTTTATCTGCCCAATGCAACAGCTTGGCGGCGCAGGTTCTGTTTGATCCCCCACTGTGCAAACCCGGTAGAAGCCAGATGGAATTTGATGAGGCCGTCGAGCACGCCGCCGCACTCACCCGGCGACGCGGGCACCGGTTTCAAACACAAGAAGACTTTGTCGAATTCCTTCGTTGCGTGCCGACCTTCGCCCGTGTCGTTCCCGGCGTGTTGGACCTCATGGCAAGGACGACGCTTCGACGGTCCGGCGACGGGCAGGATTATGAACTCCGGTGCCCTCGTGAATACGAGGCCCAGATCATGGATTACGTCAGGGCGTTTTCACCGTTGGTGGACTTGGCAACGCTTCCATGCCCGACAAAAATCGTCGGAGCCGATCCGACCCTGCCGTATGCCTACCTGCCGACGGTGAATTTCGAGCACGTGATGACCGTGGAGTACGACTTCCTGCCTGAGACGACGCACCTTCTTCAACTCGAAAACCCGAAGGAGTGCGTGGCGGTCCTTCGGGAGTTTCTTGAACAGAACGGCTTGTTGTAGAACAGGTTGAGAGAAGGCTGGCAAGGTTACCGCTTCGGTTCTCCGACCCAGTGGCGGCGGCGTTGGAACGGGTAGGCGGGCAGCGAAATCCGCCGCCGGGTTTCTCCCGCAAACAGTCCGGCAAACGAAACCGGAAGCCCAGCCACGTACGCCCCTGCAACCGCCTCCACGAACGTTCCCGGGAGGCACGAGAGCACGACCGGTGCCTCGACATTGCCGGCAGCCCAAGCCGGCGTCATGCGCGGACCAATCTCCACCACGGTCTCCACTCCCAGATCCGCAAATGTCTCCGTGCAACGGGTTGAAGTTCCCGGCTCACCGGCTTGGCGGCACCAGTATGCCGCGTCCAGCACCTCACCTGTCTCCACGACCCGGCCCGTCGCGCCATTGACCAGTGTGAGCGACGGCGGCGTCATCGCGACGCCTTCGAGAGCCGCTTGCAGGTCGTCGAGAGTCGCCGCCTGCGCTCCCACTTCCGGCAACTCCACCGTCAGTCCGTTTCGTGCCGCGGCAATTCGCAACCCGTTCTCCAAACTGAACACCCCGGCGGCCTGTGCCGCAGCCAACTCTCCGAGACCGTGTCCCACCACCACGTCAGGTCGAATTCCCACGCTCGCCCACAGCGCAGTGAGCGCACACTCGAGGGCATAGATCGCCGGCTTCGACCACGCCATGTCGTGCAAGTGTATCCCTGCGGCCCCGGCCCGTCCGAACATCACGTCGAGCAACGAGGCACCCCGCGTTTCCCGTAACACCACGTTGCAACGGTCCAGGACCGCCCGCACCACCGGCTCGCTCGCGTAGAGCGCTTCTCCCATCCCGATCCAATGACCGGCTTGGCCGGCATACGCGAACGCCACTTTGGCCGTTGACCGTGGCTGCGGTCCTTCGTCCGCCTCTGCCAGTTGCCTCAACCCGTCACGCAGGGACATGGCATCGTGGAATACAACCCCCGCACGGCGATCGAAATGACTCCGTCCTATGCCGGCCGTCCACGCCATGTCCGCAAGCAGGGGATCAGCAGCGTCCTCGGCTGAAATTTTGTGCTTGTCGAGCCACGACAGGTACCGGCCCGCCAGTTCCCGCAGGGCGTCGTCGGATTTTCCCGACAGCGGCAGGAAACGCGGGATGCGTGCAACGAGTTCTTCTTGGGCCACTGGCAAGCCCGCCGCCGACTCCGGCAGGGCAACGGCCACGGGCCGTGCGGCACCCGTTGGCCAATGCCGTGCATCGGATTCGGCGGCATCCTGGTCGCCATACCCTTCCACCACCACGTGCGCATTCGTCCCCGAGATCCCGAACGCACTGATTGCCGCAAACGGCGGCCGGTCGGGGTGAACAGGCCAGTCCGTCGCAACCGATGTCACGCGGATGGGCAGCCGGTCCCAATCCAGATTGGAGCTGGGATTGCGAAAATGCAGGTGCTTGGGAATCACGCCCTGTTTCATCGCCAGGATGACTTTGATCAAGCCCGCGATCCCTGCCGCCGGTTCCAGGTGGCCGATGTTGGTCTTCACCGAGCCGATCAAAAGCGGGTACTCCGCTTCGCGTCCCTTGCCGTACACCGCTGCCGCTGACTGCACTTCGATCGTGTCACCCAACTCCGATCCGGATCCGTGGGCTTCCAGATAGTCCACGTTCGACGGCGACACGCCAGCCCGGGACAATGCCTCCTCGATTACCCGCTTCTGCACCGGACCATTGGGCACCGTTGGCCCTGCGCTTGCGCCATTCTGGTTGACTGCCGAGCCACGAATCACACCCCAAATCCGGTCGCCGTCGGCTACCGCCTCGCCGAGCCGCTTCAGGACGACCATGCCGCAGCCCTCGCCTCGCACGAAGCCGTCCGCGGAGGCATCGAAGATCCTGCATTCACCCGTCCGCGACAATATCCCCAAATCCGCCATCTCTCCGATTATCCCGGACGACAGGATTGCGCTCACTCCTCCAACCAGAGCCATATTCACTTCGCCTCGTTGCAAACCCGCGACTGCGTGATGTAGTGCGATCAGTGACGATGCACAGTGGAGTTCTACCGGCATCGTCGGCCCCTCCAGACCGAGATGGAACGCGACCCGCCCGACCGCCATGCTTGCGGCTGTCCCCAGATAACTGACACCGTAATCGCTTGCTGTCATCAGTTCCCGGTACTCACTGGTGCCGATTCCGGCGTAGATCCCGGTGCGGCTGCCCTTCAACAGGTTCGGATCCATCCCGGCATCTTCGAGCGCGTGCCAACTCATCTCCAGCATCATGCGCTGTTGCGGGTCCATCATGCGCGCGTTGATCGGCGTAATCCGGAAGAAGCCTGCGTCGAATTTGTCGATGCCGTCCACGAATGCGCCTCGTCCGTAAGCGGCGTATCCGGCCGGAAGGCCGCTCGCGAGATTGCCCGGGGAATCGGTATCCGGGCGCCGATCAGCGACTGCGTTCACGCCCGTTTCGAGCAGACGCCAATAAGCCGACAGGTCAGGAGCACCGGGGAACCGGCATGCCATGCCCACGATGGCGATCCGGTCGTCCTCACCCCGCAACACCGGTGGCTCTGGTTGCGCCTGCAGGGCAGGCTCCGTCACGGCCTCACCCGCGTCGCCGAGCTCTCCGGCCAAATGATGCGCGAGAGCGGCAATATTGGGGTAGTCGAATACCAGCGTATTGGGCACTGCATACGTTCCGGAAAATGCCCGGTTCAACCTGTTCCGCAACTCCACGGCCATCAGCGAATCCATCCCCAGATCGAAAAACCCCACCGTTGACGCCGGCGTCGACTGGAGCCTCAGCACCGACTGGACTTCCCGTTTCAGGAACGACACCAACAGGTTCTCACGCTCAGGTGCGGGCGTTTCGCGTAGGCGGGACTGCAAGTCGTCCGAAAAGGCGGCGGCATCGGCTTTGTCCGCCTGCGCCGCGGACAGGAGATCTTCAAGCAGGGGCGGGCGGCTTTCGACTGCCTCTCCGAATACCGACCAATCCATCGCCATGACCACGGAAGTCGTGGCGTCCTGGCGCACCAGCCGGTCGAACGCCCTGAGCCCCTGCTGCGGGGTAAACCAGCGGCTGCCGAGTGCCGTGCTTTGCCGGTCGATCCGCTCCCGTTGTTCAGCCGCTTCACCGATCTCCAACCACGCTCCCCAGGCAATGGCCTGCCCCGGGAGCCCCAGTGCACGGCGATGACCGGCGAGTTGGTCCAGAAACGCATTGGCCGCGGCGTGGTTCGCCTGTCCCGGGTTGCCCATGACCCCGACCCGGCTCGAGAAGAGCGTAAAAAAATCCAGGTCGCAGTTCAGCGTGGCGCGATGCAGGTGCCAGGCACCGAGGATCTTAGGCCACAGCACCCGCTCGAAACGCTGCCAGTTCTGATTCGTCAACGCGCCGTCCGAGAGTACGCCTACGCTGTGGATTACGCCGCCGAGCGGCGGCAGGTCGCGCTTGATGCGCTCCAGCATGCCGTCGATAGCCGCTTGGTCCGTCATGTCGGCCAAGGCTACCTCGACCGTCACGCCGCGCTGCCGGAGTGCCCGGATGGCCTCTTCGGCCTCCGGGTCCGGATCCCGGCGACCGTTCAACACAATCGCGCCCGCGCCTCGCTCGGCGAGCCAACTGGCCACGGCGATTCCGATCCCGCCCAAGCCTCCCGTCACCAGGTAGCTCCGGTCCCGCCGCAGTCCGCCCCGCACGAGCGGCGGCGTGGTCAAGACGATCTTTCCCAGATGCCGGGCCGAACTCATGAACGCGAATGCCTTCCCGGTTTCGGCCAGTGGCCAGCGGCTATGGATGAGAGGTTTGAGTTTACCCGACCCAAGCCGGGCCATCACGTCCCGCAGCACTTTTCCCACTCGTGCGGGGTGGTTCATCTTGAGCATGTCCAGTTTCAGGATGAAGTACTCGACGTCCGGACGCGTCGCCGCCATGTCTTCCTCGCTCAGGATGCCAAACCTGGCCATCTCCGCGAAGCGGCCTTCATGTCTCAGACAGGACAGGCTGGTGTCGATAAAGCCTTCACTCGTCAGGCAGTTCAGCACCACGTCCACGCCTTCCCCGCCTGTTGCCTCCAGGATTTCCCGCCCGAATGCAGTCGTGCGGCTGTCGAAAACATGCTTCACGCCAAGCGCACGAAGATAGTCCTGTTTCGGTGCGCTTGCGGTGGCGAACACCTGCGCCCCAGCGGCCTGCGCCAACTGGACGGCCGCCAGACCGACACCACCCGCCGCAGCATGGATCAAGACGCGCTCACCGGCCTTGAGCCCCGTGCGCTCAAAGCACACTGCAGCCGACAAGAACGCGTTCGGCACCGTTGCCAGTTCGGAGACGGAGAACCCCGGCGGCGGTGGCATTACCAGTTCCTCGTGCGTGACCATTTGTGGCCCGATCGCACCGGGCCCCACCCCCACGATTTGGTCGCCGGCTGAAACGGTCGACACGTCAGCGCCGGTCTCGAGAATGTAGCCGCATATGCCCCTGCCCAGCGTCCCACCTTCGACGAAGCCGAGCGAATACAATACGTCCCGGAAGTTGAGTCCGGACGCTTCGACGGCAACTCGAACTTCCCGGGGTTCCAGCGGGCTCGGCGTAAACGGCTGCACGCACGGCCGATCGAACGCGCCTCCCGGGTCCGGTGCCAGCATCCAGTCCATATCCTCCGGGAACTCGAGGCGCTCGCCGCCGGAGCCCATGCGTACCAGCCGCGCCACATGACGGCTTCCGCGGCGGTATGCGATGTGATTCTCGGGATCGGGGTAAAGGAGTTCGTTCACGAGGTCGGATTCCGGCGCTATCGAGCCGGGATCGAGGTCGAGCAGCCGCGGCTGCAGGTGCGCCGCTTCCCGGGCCACGCCCTTGCCGAACCCCCACACCGCGGCACCGGCGAGTTCCCCGCCTCGCTCCCGTTCGAGGATCTGGGCCCCTCGGGTGATGAACCACATGCCCTTGGTGGGCGTGACGTCGCAGTCGGACATGGCTTGCGTCAGCGCGAGCGAACTCGACACCGCGCGCTCGACGTCCGCCGCCATTTCATCGGTCGTGGCGCATTCCCCGTGGCCATCCAGCGCCGCGAGATGTACGGCACCGTGGAAGGGGACGTCCTCGGGCAGGTTCTCGATCAGCGACCGCCATGACTCGCGGTCGCCGCCGTCCTTCCCGTCCGCCACGACGACGGTCTGGTTCCTCGCCGTCATCTCGGCGGCCAGCCTCTCCGCCACGCCGCCGTCGTCCGCCGCCAGGATCCACGCTCCCGGCGCTTCTCTTACCTGCTCCGGGCCCCGGGCCACGATCACGCCCTTGTCCGGCATTCTGTCCGCATCGGACTCGCCGACACCCAGCACCACCGCTTCTGTAAAACCGGCGTCAGCGAGCGCCCGACGCCACACGGCCGGGTTCGCGATGGCGTGGTGCGGGCGGTATTCATCGGCAAAACGCCACCAGCCGTCCAGTTGCCCGAAGGTCAGGTCCGTCCAGCCCAGGCCGATGAGGTTCTCCATCGCCACCAACTGTCCCGCCGGCGCCATGAGATCCAGACAATGCCCCAGCGTCTCGTCCAGGTAGCGCGTCGCATGCAGGACGTTGGACGCGATCAGCAGATCGTATCCGTGGGAGTCGAAGCCTTGGGCGACGGGGTCTTTTTCGATATCCAGCGGACGGTACTCGATGCAGCCACCGCCATTGCCGACGCGCGCCTCTGCCTCCGCAAAAAAGCCCGCGGAAATATCCGTGTAGGTGTAATCAAAGCGTCCGTCCGGCAGTTCGGGCAGCACCGACACGGTCGTCGATCCGGTGCCGGCGCCGATTTCCAGTACCCTGAGGCGGCGGTTCTCGGGCAATGCCGTCACCAGTGCGCGGACTGCGTCTCCAAGCATCCGGTTCGCGGCATGTGTAGCCGGCGCCTTCAGGTACAGGTCGGCTGCGGTTGGCTCCCCGCTGCTGAACAGGAGCGTCAGAGGATCCATGTGACCGAGAAGAACCTCGGCAAGCGCGCCGCCACACCGCCGAAACAGCCCGATCTCGATCCCGCCGTGGGGATATCGCTCCTCCGCCATCGTTGCGAACGCCTCGAGATCCAGCGGCATGTGTTCCGGCAAGGGATCATCCGGTCCCACAACCACGACGAAGCCGTTGTCCGTCTCCTCCAACACCCCCGACTTGGCGAGCATTTCGAGCATTCGGCGGAAGAGGCGCTTGTGCTCTGGGAGGACCTTGAGCCGGTGCCGCAGGCCTTCGGGGTCTACGGCTTCGCCCTTTGCGCGTTGCCAACCCAGTTCTTCCAGTGTTGCGCGCGCGCGGGCCTGCGACCAGCGCTCCAGGTCTGCCAGCAGGGCGTCCCTGTCCTGTGGGGCGACCCCGGCGTCCGTCAGGTAACCGGTGAATAACTGCGAGTTGGCCGCGACCGCAGCCGGACTCGGGAAGAAGTCCGCGGACTCGATGCCGGTGGGAAGGGCGCGCTCCCGCCATACGACCTCGTACAGCAAGTCCTTCACTCCCTCGACCGCGGAGAGCAGTGCGGTCCGCGTCGCCCGCTTCACCGTGTACCCGCTCAAGCGACCGAGCGGCACCCCAGCCGGATCGTAGATGCGCAGTTCGCCGCTCAGGACTTCCGGTGGTTCACCTGGCGTCGCGTCAGCGTCGCGCGAAGCGTTGCTCAGACGCACGTGGCAGACCACTTGGTCCGGCAGCCGGCCTGCGAGCCACAATCGTTCCCAACCGAACGGCAGATACGTGGCTCCGCCTTCGGCTCCCGCCAAGTTGCGTGCCGCGCCCAGCACCTGAAAGCAACCGTCCAGCACCAGCGGATGCACCTCCAGCCCATGTCTGCCGAGAGCTTCGGGTAAAGATACCTCGCCCAACGCCTCACCCTGTCCGGACCAGACCCTCCCCAGCGTGCGGAAGAACGGACCCAGGCCGACCCCGGTACTCGCCCTGTGTCGATAGTAGCCCGCTACGTCCATCGGCGAGAGGCCGGCCTTCAGACGTTCCAGATCGATCCGCTCACCGGCTTCCGGGCCGGAGGCGCCTGCCGACAGGCGACCTTCCACGTGGACTGTCCATCCTCCCCCTGCATTTCCCTTGCTGAAGATCTGCATGCCGCGCGGCGACGCCGGCTCGGAAGCATCGAGTACGACCTGCACCTTGCAGCCCTTTTCGCCTGTCTCGTCCTTCTCGAAGATCAGCGGGTTGTGTAACTGCATATCCTCCACGATCACCGGCCCGCTTCCCTCGAAAAGCATAGCCGAGGCCGCCATGGCACCATAGAGCGCGCCCGGCGCCACGACGCGGTTGAACACCCGGTGATCGCCGAGCCACTCCGGATCAGAGGGGAAGATTTCCGTCTCGAACGTGATCTCGCCGCGAGCGGATTCGTGCCGGACGCCCAGCAAGGGGTGATCGGCGCTCGGGCGTCGGTGCTTGGGTGCCTCAACCCAATGGTGCCGTCGTTGGAACGGATAGCCCGGCAACGAGATCCGTCGCCGTGTTTCCCCCGTGAACAGCCCTGCAAAACAAATCGGGAGTCCCGCCCGGTAAGCCTCCGCAACCGCCTGCACGAAGTCGTCGTCACTTGCCGGTGCGTTGCCGAATGGTGGACACAGGCTCGACAGCACCACTGGCGCCGGTGTCTGCGGCGATTCCGGCCACGCCGAGATTGCCATTGGAGCCAGCACCGAGCGCGGGCCTATCTCCACCACCAAGTCCACGTCGAGATCCGCCAGCGTCCTGACGCTGGTAGCGAATGCCACCGGCTGCCGGACGTGCCGCCTCCAGTAAGCCCCATTCAGTGTCTGGCCAGGCTCTACGACCCGGCCCGTCAGGTTGCTCACCAGCGCCAGGGACGGGGGCTTGATCGTCATATCATTCAGGGATGCTTCCAAAGCGTCCAAGACCGGGTCCATCAGGGCGCTGTGGAACGCTTTGGCCGTGTTCAGCCGCGTAACCCGGACTCCTTCTGATTCGAAGCGCCGCGAGATGGTTTCGATGTCCGCAGGCGGGCCGCTCACGACCTGGTGGGTTCCGTTGTCGCCTGAGATGCTCAGCCCGACGCCGTTGGATGCCGCGTTCAGCGCCTCGACCGCCACCGCCACCCGTGCGCTTGGCGCAAACACCGCGGCCATGGCACCCGGTTCGGTTCCCGACAGCAGGGTACCTCTGGCTTCGGCAAACCGCATCCCGTCCTCCAGGCTAAACACTCCCGCAGCCTGTGCCGCCGCCAATTCCCCGACGCTGTGCCCCACGACCACGTTGGGCCGGATACCCACACTCGCCCAGAGTGCCGTCAGTGCACATTCCAGCGCGTACAGGGCCGGCTGCTCCCAAGCGGTGTCGTCCAGTTGCCCTTTCCCTCCGGCCCGGCCGAACATCACGTCCAGCAGGGAGGTTCCTCGTGCCTCCCGGAACACCGCTTCGCAGCGGTCCAAAACAGCTCGCACCACCGGCTCGCTTTCGTAAAGCGCCTGTCCCATGCCGGTCCACTGGCTTCCCTGCCCGGTGTAGGTGAACGCCACCTTGGTCGACGTCCTCGGCTCCACGTCCTGGTCCGCTTCAGCCAGCGCCTTAAGCCGGTTTCGCAGTGATGCGACGTCGTGGAAGACCACGCCCGCACGGTGATCGAAATGACTCCGCCCCACGCCCGCGGTCCACGCCATCTCCACGAGACGCGAAGCAACGGCATCATCGGATGCATCATCGAGCCACAACAGGTACCGGCCTGCCAAATCCCGAAGCGCGTGCTTCGACTTGCCGGACAATGGAAGGAGACGGGTCCGGCGCGGCCGGATTTTCTGCTCCGGCAGCGGTAGATCTCCCACGGTCGCCGGCAGCGAAACCCTCACCGGCTTTCCGGAGCCGACGGCCCACGGTTCGCCGTTGGACGTACTGTCCGGGGTACGGTATTCCTCCAGCACGATGTGGGCGTTCGTCCCGGTCATCCCGAAGGAGTTCACACTTGCGAGTCGAGGCAGGGTCCGGCGTGGCAGGTCCATCATCGACGACGTCACGCGCAGTGGCAGACGGTTCCAGTCGAGACTCGGGTTGGGATTGTGGAAATGGAGGTGTTTCGGGATCACGCCCCGCTTCAGGACCAGCGCCGCCTTGATCAGGCCGGCCACACCCGCGGCCGACTCCAAGTGGCCGATGTTGGTCTTGACGGAACCGATCAGCAGCGGCCGGTCGGCCGGCCGTCCTTTGCTGTAGACCGCGGCCACGGCATTGATCTCGATCGGATCGCCTACGGCCGTTCCGGTCCCATGAGCCTCCAGGTAATCTACCTCCGACGGGGAGATTCCCGCGTCGGCCAACGCAGTTTCGATCACTTCTTCCAGCGCGGGGGGATTCGGTACCGTCAGTCCCATGCTGGTCCCGCCATGGTTCACGGCAGCGCCGCGGATCACGGCCCAGATCCGGTCCCCGTCCGCCTCCGCTTCACTCAGCCGCTTCAGCACGACGATCCCGCAGCCCTCACCACGCACGTACCCGTTCGCCGAAGCGTCAAACACTTTGCACTGGCCATCCGGAGACAGCATCATCGAATCGGCGCGCAATTCGTAGATGCGGCCGCTCAGGATCACCTGCACACCGCCGGCAATCGCCAGATCCGCCTTGCCCTGCTGCAGGTCCGTCACCGCGTCGTGGACCGATACCATGGATGACGCGCATGCGGCGTCCATGGCCTTCGCCGGTCCCCTAAGACCCAACACGAAAGAGACCCGCCCGCTGGTGCCGTGCAGACTCGTCCCGCTGAGGGCGTAGAGACAGCCGGCAGCCTCGGCGGGTTTGTTCGAGTCCATGACCAGCATCCGGTATTCGTTGCCGCTGATCCCGGTGTAGACCCCGGTGCGGCTCTCTCTCAACTGCTCCGGATCGATTCCCGCGTCCTCGAGCGCTTGCCAACTCGTTTCCAGCATCATGCGTTGCTGCGGGTCCAGCCACTCCGCCTCCACCGGCGAGATCCGGAAGAACGAGTCGTCGAACTGGTCGATGTCATCGATGAAGGCGCCGAACCGGCAGGCTTTACTCTGAACCGCCTCGGGGAATAATTGCCCCACGCGTCCGATGCCGGAACCCGGTACGCCTTCCGACACCGCGTTCTCACCGGCTTCGAGCAGCCGCCAGAAGGCCGGGATGTCCGGCGCGCCGGGAAACCGGCATGCCATCCCCACGATGGCAATGGGCTGGTTGGATCCCTGTCGTTTTCGACGTTCAGGTTCGTTGCGTTGTGTTTTGGTAGGCCCGGACGATTTCTTTGTCATTGAAAGACGTTTTCTTCGTCAGGAAGGTAACAGTGCAATTCTTTTTCTTATAATTATCCGGCCATTATCGTGCGACTTCCTCTGCCAGTCAATCGCAACGTGAACAGGGAGGAGGTTTGAAAACACCCTCTCCGCACCATGGGAGAGCTCTGCTACACGTCCAGGTTGTCGGCGAGGGCGGCGTTGGCCATGAGAAACTCATACCGGGCTTCGGTGCGTTTACCCATGAGTTCGGTGAAGGTGCGGTCGGTGTCGAGTTCACTATGCAACTCGACTTTGAGAAGCCGCCTCGTGGCGGGATCGAGCGTGGTTTCTTTGAGTTGTTGGGGAAACATTTCGCCGAGCCCCTTGAACCGGCTGATGACCGGCTTGGTTCTGCCATCGGCTTCAGCCAGGATGCGTGTTTTCTCTTCATCCGATCCGGCCCAATGGACGGTCTTGCCCATGTCGATGCGGTAGAGTGGCGGTTGGGCAATATAGACGTACCCGTGCTTGATCAAGTCCGGGACGTGCCGGAAAAAGAACGTGAGCAGCAGGGTGCTGATGTGGTAGCCGTCCACGTCCGCGTCCATGAGCAGAATGATTTTGTGGTAGCGCAATTTTTTGAGATCGAATTCGCGCCCGATCCCGCAGCCCAGGACTTTGACCAGATCCGCTAATTCCTTGTTCTCGACCACCTTGCCCAAGGTGAGTTCTTCGGTGTTGAGCACCTTGCCCCGGATCGGAAAGATCGCCTGGGTTTTCAGGTCGCGGCCCTGCTTGGCGGTCCCTCCGGCGGAGTCACCCTCCACCACGAACAACTCGCTGAATGCGGGGTCCGTGCTTTGGCAGTCCGCCAGTTTGCCCGGCAGGTTCAGGCGATGGCTCACCGCGGATTTTCGGATGACGGCCTTCGATGCTTCACGGGAGGCTTCCCTCGCGCGCGCCGCCAGAATCATGCGGCCGACCAGGGTTTCGGCAATGGATTGATTTTCGTGCAGAAAGTTTTCCAGGGACGGGCGCAGTGCGTTGTCCACGAGTCCCTGTACTTCCGGATTATTGAGCCGTTCCTTGGTCTGCCCCTGAAATTGCGGGTTCAGGATGAGCACGCTCAGGACGCAGGCCATACCTTCACGGATATCTTCCGCCTGGACGCTGAGCCCTTTCGGCGCGAGGTTGTGCGTCTCCATATACTGACGCATGGCTTTCACGATGCCGTTTCGCAAGCCTGATTCATGAGTGCCGCCGTTCGGCGTGGGCACGCCGTTGACATAACTCCGGACGAATTCCGCGGGTTCATCCGTCCATTGCAGGGCAACTTCCATGGCGAAGCCGTCGTCGGATGTGGCGGGTTTGCCGTTGTCGTCTAACCGGCGTTCCAGATAGAACACGAAGTCCGCGGTGGGTTTGTGGCCGCGGTCCCTGACGAGCTTGGCAAGGTATTCTTCAATGCCTTGTTCATGGACAAAGTCGTGCATGTGCTGCGAAGGGCCGTCCTTGAAGGTGATCTTGAGCCCTTTGTGCAGATAGGATTTGGCTTCGAGGGTGTGGTGTAGCAGGGTGGAGTCGAAGGTGGGCTGCTTGCCGAAAATCGCCGGGTCAGGAAGAAAATACACCGACGTGCCCGTGCCTCGCACGGCGTTTCCCTTGGTGACCGGCCCCAAGGGTTTGCCGGCCCGGTACTGCTGTCGCCACTCGTGCCCGTGCCGTTTGACCGTGACTTCCAGGTGATCGGATAAGGCATTGACCACCGATGCCCCGACCCCGTGCAAGCCGCCCGAGTGGATGTAGCTGCCGGTTTCGAATTTCCCCCCGGCGTGGAGCGTGGTCATGATAATTTCCACCGCCGATTTCTTGTATTGCTTGTGCTGGTCCACCGGGATGCCGCGCCCGTTGTCGGTGACGCGGATGCCGCCGCCGTTCTTGTCGAGTTCGACCGTGATCATCGTGGCATATCCGTTGATGACCTCGTCGATGGCATTATCCAGAATTTCCCACACGAGATGATGCAGCCCGGTCTTGTCCGTCCCCCCGATATACATCGCCGGTCTCCGGCGGACCGGATCAATCCCCTCCAAAACCAGAATCTCACTCGCGTCATATTTCTTGGTCATGTGCGCCCTCTCGTTTAATCCGTCACACCGAATCCGTCACACCGTTCCTTCTTGTCATTCCCGTATGTGTTCAGTCATTCGTTGACACGTTTGGCCTGTTCCTTCCCCTCCTGTGTAAGGAGGGGCGAAGGGGAGGTAGAGCCGGCACCGAAGTGAGCAGGCCCCGGAAGGGGCTTGGTGCCAAGGCGCCCGAAGCCTGCGACTCTACCCCACCTATCCTCCCCTTACAAAGGGGAGGAAAAGAACGAGGTCGTCCCTGCTTAGGCGGACCATGCTGTCAGCGAATGAGTGAACATCTACAAGGCTCAGAGAGCCGCTGTCTGGTTACTCCGTTGGCATCGTCAAGCACCGGCAGGCCGGACCTGTTTGGCTATTTCTGTGCCGCGGTCGCGTTCGACCAGGGCCACGTCGTATTGGCTCTGGAGTTCGAGCCAGAAACGGGGACGGTTGCCGAAATAGCGGCCAAGCCGCACCGCGGTCTCGGCGGTGATCGATCGGCGGCCGTTCAAGATGTCCGTGATACGGCCGGAGGGCACGCCGAGGGCTAATGCCAATCGATTGGCGCTCAAGTTGCGCGCCATAAGCTCGCGCTTCAACAATCTGCCGGGGTGTGCAATCGGGTGCATGGTTTTATCCTCTGTGGTTAGTCGACAATCTCGATATTGAAAGCGTCGCCTTTACGAAACTCGAAGCAAATCCGCCAGGGTCCGTTCATGGTCATAGCCCATTGACCTTTGCGTTCCCCCTTGAGTTTGTGAAGTCCAATACTTTTCAGTGGGCTCAGGTCTCGGAGCGTTTCGGCAGCATTCAGTGCCAGCAACAGATCGATGGCCATATCAATATCCAGACTGCGAAATCGGTTCGGCCGTGCTCCTTCCCAGATTTTGCGGCTTGCCGTGTTTCGCCATGACCGGAGCATGGCAGAAACATACTACGCGAAGCGGTAAAGTACAACCGTTAAACGACTAAAGGTCAATAAGGGGTTCGCCTTGCCCCATTCAATTCTGGTGCCTGAACTACAAGCGTATTGAAGTAGAGAAAATCATCGAGGATTTCCCCGGAAAGTTACTGAATTACGCTTCGGCAGAGTGCAGGCGGACACGCAGGTCCACACTGACATTGGCGGCTAGCCGCTTTTCCGTAACCGATCCTGGACGGCGGTTTTGACGTCTGCCGGGGTTGGGGTGCCGGGGCCGCATTTGTCGTCTTCGGCCATGGCGAGGCGGATGGCTTCGATGCCGGCGTCGCGTTGTTGCCGTTCCCGGATCAGGTCGCTGATGACTTCACTTTCGGAGCGATATTGCCCGCTGGCGACCTGGGTTTTCAGCCATTCGTCGTGCGTATCTGTAATGGAAACTGTTCTTCTTGGCATCATTTTTCCTCCATTTATGGTCAATTTCGTGCACAAATATACTATATTTGATGTAGAAATGCATCGTTTTTGCATATTTCTCAATATGTCAGGTGCCTGGCCAAGTCGTCATCCGTGTATGTGCTCACTTATTCGTTGACACATTTCACTGCCTCCTTTCGTCATCCTTGACCATATGGACTGGATCCCCGATTACAAATGTCGGGGATGAATCCAGAGTTTTTTCTTTTTCTTCCATTTACAACGACAACCCTGGATCCCCGATCGGGGTCGGATGACAGAGGGGGAGGCGAGGATTATAGGAGAATTACTTGGCGATGGACGATGCAATGTTTGGGGTGAGTGGATTGACGATGACGTGTCTGGTTTTTGGCACGACGATCAGGTCCATGTCTTCCATGGGGATTGCTCCCAGTAAGGGCGTATCTCCCATAACCAGGGCACCGCTGAAACCGATCCGGTTCTTGTAGCGTAATTCGATTGGACCGACGTAGGGAACGAGTTTCCGGTTTCCGTCAGCCAAGGTCACTTCTTTTGTGTCAGTCTCTTCGAGTTGCAACTGGAGTTGGATATGCGGCGGAATACACAAGTGGATCGCCCCTGTATCGGCGAGTGCGTCGATCTCCACTGCTTCCAATTCAGGCAGTCTGGGATTTCGCAGTTGAATTTTTGCATTCGTCAGTCCCATGCCATTTTTCCTTTTCAGGAACGACCGCCGACTCTGACAAATTATGGCAAATCCGGTAGTGGGCTTCAAGGAGCGCCGGTGCCGTTCTTGTAATTCTCCGTCTCGAGGACCGGCAGTTCGACGGGTAAGGCTTCGGCGCCTTTCAGGGTTCCGCGTTTGAACAGGGTGTGCCCTTTTCCTCCACGGCCGGCGGGTTGATACTTCCGCGTTGAAATGGCGAACGTGCCGCCTTCCTGTTTCAGCACCACCAGCTGATCCTGTTTCCTGGACAACAGACGCATGGCGACGACCCTGTCCGTGGGGTCGAGTTTGATGACCGTCACCCCTCGTCCCGGACCGGAGAGAACTCCCACTTCCCCAGTGTGGCACAGGAGCACGCGTCCGCGTTGCGAGGCGACCGCCACGATGGGCATAGCCGCGGATGGGTCCAGGGTTTCGACACTCACGACTTCTTCCTGGTCCCGGAGTTTCATGAATTTTCGACCCAGCCGGGTCGAAGGTTCCTTGAACGGCCCCAGGTCAAAGCGCACGCCCATACCGGCCGTTGACACGGCGAGTCCTTCCCCGGGGGAAGCTCCGTCGTCTCCATCCGCCGTTGATCCGTCGAAGAGCGGGAGCGCCGAAGCCGCGGGGTGTCGGGCCGCGGCGGTCAACCGGGGGTCCGAACTGAGGGCCGTGATGATGCGCTCCCCGTCCTTGAATTTGAACAGCTTTTGCGCGGGATCTCCATAACCGCTCCGGGCCGGCGGCAGGTCGCCGATGCGAATGGTGTATGCACTGCCGAAGTTCGAAAAGCACACGATGGTGTCCACCGTGCTGCCGATCAAGGCGTTCAGCAGGGTATCTCCTTCCCGGAGCCGTGCTTTCGACAGGTCCTTGACCATGCCGACGCGGCGAATCCACCCATCCGTTGAAATCGTGACTACGGCGTCTTCTTTGACGATGTAGGCCTCGGGGTCGAATACGAGTTCTTCGCCCTGCCGACGCCCGACCCTGGTCCGGCGTTTGTCGCCGTACGTTTTGGCGAGGGTCTCAAGCTCTTCTTTGACGACCTTCCATAATCGCGGTTTCGATCCGAGCAGGGTCTTGAGGTCCTTGGCCTGCTTCGTTTTGTCGGCCAGTTCATCCAGCATGTTCTTGATTTCAGTGCGGGACAGTTTGTAGATCGGCGTGTCCAGGATCGCGTTGGTTTGGGCGTCGTCAAGCTGGAACTCGCGTCTCAGTTTCTTGGCGGAGTCCGCCTTGCCGTCGCTTTGGCGGATGATGGCCAGCACCCGGTCCAGCGCGTCGAAAATGGTTTGAAAGCCCGACAGAATATGGATGCGTTGTTCCAGGAGTCTCAGGTCATAGGAGAACCGGCGCGTGACCGTGTCAAAACGAAAGTCGATGAACTGTTCGAGGATTTCTTTCAGATTCAGGCACCGGGGGCGCGTCGCGGCAGTGCCCGAAGCCGGAATCAGGCACGTGAGGTTGACGGAAAAGTTATGCTGGAGCGGAGTGTTTTTGAACAGATAGGCCATGGCCAGGTCGGCGTCGGTGTCCTTCTGGAGTTCCAACACGATGTTGACGTCGGTCGTGGATTCGTCGCGGACGTCGATCAGTTGCGGCACCTTTTTGGCGGCGATGAGTTCACCGATGCGTTCGACGATCGCGGCCTTGTCCACGGCAAAGGGGATCGAGGTGACGACGATCCGGGATTTGCCGTACGAGCTCGGGACCACGGTAAATTCCCCGCGCACGCGCACGAGTCCCTGGCCGTTCTCATAGATCTCCCGAAGCTCGGACTTCGTGTTCAGGATTTCTCCGCCCGTGGGGAAATCCGGCCCTTTGATCGACTTCATGAGGTCGGAAATCGTGCACGTCCGGTCGTCGATCAGAGCCACGGCGCCGTTGACGACTTCTCCAAGGTTGTGTGGCGGTACGTTGGTGGCCATGCCCACGGCAATGCCGGTGGACCCGTTGACCAACAGGTTGGGAAACGGGGCGGGCAGGACCAGCGGCTCTTCGTCCTTGCCGTCGTAATTCGGCTGGAAGTCGACCGTGTCCTTGTTGAGCTCGTTCAGCAGTTCCACGGCGACCGGGGTGAGTTTGGTTTCGGTGTACCGGTAAGCCGCGGGCGGGTCGCCGTCCAGGCTACCGAAGTTGCCATGGCCGTCCACGAGCGGCGCACGCAGGGACCACCATTGCGCCATTCGCGCCATGGCGTCATAGACCGCAGAATCGCCGTGGGGATGCCATTCTCCGATCACCGATCCGACGACTTTTGCACTTTTGATGGGCGGCCGTTCCGGCAAGAGCCGGTGGTTGTGGAACATGGAAAACAAAATGCGCCGCTGGACTGGTTTCAGGCCGTCCCGCACGTCGGGCAAGGCGCGTGCGGTAATCACGGACAGCGCGTAGTTGAGGTACCGCTGGCGCGTGGTTTGGTCGAGCGGTACGGTGGTAACGGGTGCCGGGCGCTTGCTTGGCGTACGTGCTTGCGATCGTGCCATCAATGGTCTTCCAGGCTCACGCCGGGTTCCGGGACGATGGCCCGGCCTATGGGGACGGGAGTGAGACGTCCTGACGGTTTTGCGGGTCCCGCTCCGGCGTCGCGGCGTCGTTCGTACGAACAGAAGTGCGATGAAGGGGCCCGTTGACATGGGATTGCACCCACTGGCCATCCCACCATTCCATGGGATTGACCTGGACTCCGTGAATCAGCAGGCTGAAATGCAAATGATCGCCTGCGGCCAACCCCGTCATGCCTGACCGTCCGATGATGTGACCCTTGCGGACGACGTCTCCCTTCTCCACGGCGAACGAGGAGAGATGGGCATACAGCGACTGGAGCCCATAGCCGTGGTCAATCACGATGGTGTTTCCGTAAATACCCAAAAACTCGGCCAGCACCACGTTTCCGTCATTAGCGGCTTCTACCGGGTAGTGTTTGGTGACGGCCAGGTCAAATCCCAAATGATCTTGCGTATCCACGACGTTTCCGCCGTAACGATATTCGCGGTGGTCGGCAAATACCGCCTCCACCTGGGAGTTGGATAATTGGATGAAGGCCCCGTTCCAGAGAAACTTGGGCCGGCTCTCCGAGGCCAGGGCCGTGAGTTGATCAGCTGTGCGCTTTCGTAACACGTTGTTGACCTGCAGGAAGTTGCGAAGCGGATCGTCCAGATCCTCGATCTCAGGGGTTTGCGCAATGATGGGGCGAACGGTCCGTTCGATGAACCGGTCGGAAATCGTGATGGTTCGGGATCGCCATGTTTTGGCTACGACGGGGACGTCGATCCGGTGTTCTGCGTGATTGCCCAAGTCGTCGTCCGCGACGAGTCGTACCGGGGTCGAAACGGGAACGTCATGAGGAAAGGCAAAGAGGGAGAACGCGGTGAAGGCGCGTTCGGAGTTGGAGTAGCCCGGGAAAAACGTTTCGCCGATTTGGACTCCATATCGTTCTGCATCATCAGAAACGCGATAGATCACGACGCCCGCTCCTCCTTGCGAAACGGGCAGGGGGGCTGACAAGACTTCCAGCCGTGGGGGCGTAAATTTCACGGCGACGTTCTGTTCGAGCCTTGCCCAATTCCCCTCGAAAAACCCTCGCCAGGAATAATCGCGTGCCGTAATGACAAGTGTGACGAGCCCCCGGCGTTTGGGGATGGTGTCGTCGCCGAACGGGACAAGAGTGAGGTCGTAGCTGTTATCGGTGTGACCACCGATGGAAAGGGGGGATTGCGCGACAAACTGTTCTTGCGCCAGTGTGTAACTCTCGAGATTTTGCACAAGGCGGACGGTCACTTCTTGGAGACCCGTTCCGGCATCTTCGACGTGAAGGACCAACGGGGTCGCCGGGCCGGCTTGGGTGAAGGGCTCCACCAGCGTGATCTGGGGGGGAGTCCCGTCTCCCCAGCGATACAAGGCCGTCATGGCCAAGTAGAAGGCGAGAATTGCGAGCGCAATCGCGTAAAAGAGGCTTTTTTTATTCACGGCTGATACGTCGAAGGGGAATAAACAAGATACAAGCGGAATACCAAGATACCATCATTCCGTCAACTAGACAAAGAAGGGGCCGGGGTGATCCGGTAGATGGCTCCCCCGTGATCCACGACGTACAATTCGCCTGCTTCATCCTCACCGAAGGAAGAAATCCGTAACCCCGAAGCCAGAAGGACGAGCGGTTGTCCGTCGATCAAGCCCATGATCCGGCCGCTACAGTAATCACCGAATATATAGGTGCCTTGCAGGAAGCCCACGCGTTTCCCCCGGTACACGTATCCACCCGTGACGGCACAGGAGGGTGATTCATTGCGATATTCCGCCACGGGGAGCGTCAGCCCGGTTGTGCGACAGCCCCGGGGAGGCAGAAAACAGTGGTTGCCCTCCATGATCCGCCAACCATAGTTGTTCCCTGCTTCCACCACGTCGATTTCTTCCCATTGATTCTGGCCCACGTCCGCGGCCCACAATCGGCCGGTCTGCCGGTCGAACGAAAATCGCCAGGGATTGCGGAAGCCGAGGGCAAAGATTTCGCGTCCACGTTGTTGCTTGGCAAAGGGGTTGTCGGGAGGGATGCCGTACGGGTCGCCCCGGTCCACGTCGATGCGTAACATTTTGCCAAGCAGGGTGTTCGGGTTTTGCCCTCGATTGTCCGGGTCGCCGCCCGCTCCACCGTCTCCCGTGGCAATGTACAGGTAGCCGTCCGGACCGAAGGCCAGCATCCCGCCGTTATGATTCGTATACGGCTGTGGAACCGTGAGCAGGATCGTTTCGGTGTGAAGGGCATGGTCGGGGTTTTGTGAAACCTGCAATTCCGCCACGACCGTGGCTCCATCCGGTTTTCTTGTGTAATTGATGAAGAACCGTCCGTTCTCTGGAAAGTCAGGGTGAAACGCCAATCCCAACAGCCCCATTTCCCCACCGAACTCAACACGGCCGGAAATGTCCAGAAATGCCGAAGCGTTCAGGGTCCCGTTCCGAAGGATCCGGATTCTTCCTGGTTGTTCCAGGATAAAAAGCCGTTGGCTGCGGTCACCCGCGTGCCCGATGAAGACCGGTTGGACGAGCCCCTGCGTGAGGACGGGAGTCAGGGCGATTTGTGCGGAAGGAGGCCGTTGAGATAATGCCCTTGCGGGATGCGCGGAGAGCAGCAAGACCAAAACGCCGAACGCGGCGAGGATTGCACACCGTTTGACGTCCTTGTTATAAGAAAGATTCACATTTACCGGGAAGATCATGATTCTCAAATATGAAAATGATCCGTTGGATTCCGAACATGCCGGCGGACACTTCTATCACGTTTGTCAGGGACGGGTCCAGGAGACGGAATTGTCCGTCCCCCCGCCGGATGAACCCTATGAATGCCCGGAATGCGGCTTGGACCTTGAGACGGAAGATTTCTTTCTGGCCCAACAGCGCGGCTGGTCATAACGCCCTCTGCGGTTGGAGAAGTGCACGTTGAACAAGACGGATGCCGTGGTTGACACAAGCGTGAGACGTGATCGATGCCGGGGACGCGGTGTCCTATGACGGGGAGCCATGGTCGAAAAACCGTCTCGGTGATGCGTGGTATCATGATGTTGTGTGAAGTCTGTTACCAGGACGCGCTCGATGAACAATTACCAGACGACCGGAATTACGTGGAAAATTATGAGGCGCTGTTCGACGTCTTATGCCCGGGCTGTGAAGATATCAATCGTCCGTTGGTCGATGACATGTTAGGCAGTTCCGAGTAAACCTTTCCTCCACCAGTTCTGATCTGAGAGAAGAATCGCTTGTCGCGCGTTTCATAGATTGTCACATGCCGTCACCGTCATTCTTAGGAGTAAGGAGTATCGCATGTCGATTTGCACGCCCGTGACCCCCACTTGCGCGAAGGCGAGTCTGGTTCAGGTGGCCCTTCTCTTGTGCGTTTCGTGGCTTCCGTCAGCCGTTCTGGCCGAACCCGTCAAATCTCGGACCACCCAACAAGACGCCGTTCCCCTCATGCAGGAAATGGTCGTCGAGGACGTGATGGCAGATCCCTTTGCGACCGAGAGTGAGCCGGTTCAGGATCCCTGGGAGCCGTTCAATACGAAGATCTTTACCCTCAACTACAATATCGACCGCTACGCCCTGAAGCCGGTGGCCAGGGTGTATTCCAGCATCATCCCACCCGACCTTCAATATTCTTTGGCCAATGCGTTTGACAATCTGGGCTTTGCTTCACGGTTTTTCAACGGCATCCTCCAGGGGAAACCCGATCGGGCCGGAACCGAACTGGTGCGGTTTCTTCTGAATTCGACCCTTGGCGTGGGAGGGCTTTTTGACGTGGCGAAGTACATGTTCGACATTGAAGCCCCGCCGGCGGAAGATACAGGTCAGACCCTTGCAACATATGGGATCGCTTCCGGGCCCTATATGGTCCTGCCGTTGTTCCCGCCCGTGACGGTCCGGGATGCGGTGGGAATTGCCGGCGATATCTTTATGAACCCCGTCAACTATTTTATGCCGTTTACCCCGAATCTGGCTTTGAACGTGGGGGACCAGTTGAATGATCGGGCCGTCAACCTCGAGACGTTCGAGAAGCTTGAAGCCTCCACCGTTGATCTGTACGGGGCGACCCGGTCGGGTTATATGGAGCGCCGGAGGAGAGCTATTGAGGAGTAATTGGAACAGCGGCGTGTGGTGTAAGATGCCCCGGGATGTTTGAAGAAGAAAAAACGTTTATTCTTCGGTTTAATCTCGTTGCTGAATTTCCTGAGGACTATGAAGGCGACGAGGACGGGTACGCGTGGCTCCATGATTGGGAGACGCGGGTCAAGCCTGAATTGTTCAAAACCGTCATGGCGGCCTTGCGAGCCCATCCTTCGTGGTCCGTGCACGTTCGCAATCGGGGTATGGCTGCGACGGATGAAGTGGAGATCGCTTTCAAAAAAACGTTTTCAACGGACGAGCGATCGTTGCCGGGGTGATCAACTGGAGGAGTTGCACGTCATGCTCGGATGTGTCGGGCGCGCGTTGAAACCATGGACGGCAGGCCTCGCGGTGGCGTTCGTGGTGGCCGGTCCTGTTTTTGCACAAAACCTCGTTCTGACCCCGGTCCTGTCGGCACCCGTTGGGGCGCATCCGGAAGGTCTGACCGTCGGCGATTTCAACGAGGACGGCCACTTGGATATCGCGACGGCGAACAGTGAATCGGACGACGTTTCGGTATTGTTGGGCAATGGAAACGGGACGTTTCGCTCGGGGTATTCCTTCGGCGTGGGACAGAGTCCGATGTTTCTGTCCACGGGAGACCTGGACCGGGATGGGACGTTGGATTTGGCCGTGGCCGAGACCGGGGCCGACCGCGTTGTCGTCCTGTTGGGCAAGGGGAATGGGTTTTTTCAGGAACCCGTTTCGTATCCGTCGGGAAAAGGTCCGACGTTTCTCGCGCTGGGTGACGTGGATGGGGATGAGGATCAGGATATGGTCGTCATCAACAGCGGGCGATTCGGACATTATCCACCATTCAGTTGGTCAGTCCTGTTGAACAATGGGAACGGGGCATTTGCGTTGGCTCAACACGTCGAAAACCAGGACCGGCACGGGTTGTTCCCAACCGGCGCTTCGCTGGCGGACCTGGATGACGATGGGTTGCCGGACCTCACGTTGACGTGGAGCCAGCCGAGTTGGCGGACGCCGAACGGATACGTGTCAGTTTTGAGAAACCAGGGCCAGGGCACGTTTTCCGCCTGGAGAACCATTCAAGCCGGGTTCACGCTGAGTGCCGTGACCCAAACGGACGTGAATGCCGACGGAACCCTTGATCTCATGGTGACCAGTTTGTTTGCGGACAGCATCAAGCTGCTGCTGCAACTCGGCCCCGGCCGGTACACGAAGCCCGCCAACATGGAAGTGGGGTTTAGTCCGGTCGCGTTGCGTTACCAGGACCTGGATGGCGATGGCTATCGCGACCTGATTTCGACGAATCGGGCCTCGAATAGCACTTCGATCCTCCTGGGCCGGGGCGATGGGTCGTTTCAGCGCGCCGGGCACTATGCCGTCGGCGCCGTGCCGACTGCCATGGGGATCGAGGATTTCGACAACGACGGGTTCCCGGACATTGTGACGGCCAACAGCGGTTCGGATGACGTGGCGATCCTGTTGAGCGGGAAGGCGGTTATCCCTTCCATCAGCCTGAGTGCCGAGGCTATCCGGTTTTCATCGGACGCGGATGCGCCGGCCCGGCGCACGCATCAATTGACCGTCTCCAATGTCGGGCTCGGCTCTTTGAGCATAGCCGATGTTGTCCTGGAAGGGTCGCATGCCTTTTCCATTGAACGGGAATCCTGTGCCGGGGCGACCCTGACGACCGGGAAATTCTGTGCGTTGCCGGTTCATTTCGAGAGTCTGGAGCCGGGCCGGCACCAGGCGTTGTTGCGTATTTTCGACAATGCGCCGGGCGGTCCCAGAATCGTGACTCTCAGCGGGACGGTCAAAGGCTGACGCCCCGCGTCGTCTCCCGCTTCGATTTTGCGCTTCCGACAAGGTTCATGAGGCCGTCTTTGCAATGAGCCCGGACGACGAACGACCCCCTCTTTCAATCGGCATTGACATCGGCGGCACGTTCACCGATTTCGTGGTGTACGACCATGACGCCGGTGACGTCAAAACCTTCAAGGTGCTCTCGACTCCCGCCGATCCTGCGCAAGCGGTGCTGGAAGGATTGCGGAGACTGGCCCCGGCCACCGGCCAGAGCATCGTGCACGGTTCGACCGTGGCGACCAACGCGTTGCTCGAACGCAAGGGGGCGTGTACCGCGTTCATCACGACCCAGGGGTTTCGGGACGTGTTGCAGATCGGCCGGCAAACCCGTCGAAATCTCTATGATTGGTTCAGTGGCGGAACACCCGCGCTCGTGCCTCGAGAACGGTGCCTGGAAGTGCAGGAGCGGCTCGACCATCGCGGTCGCGTGTTGCAATCCCTGGCCAAACGCTCGCTGTCGTCCCTTATCAAGGCCCTCCGGGAAACACAGGTTGAAGCCGTTGCCCTTTCCTTGCTGTTTTCCTTTGTGAATCCCGAGCATGAACGGCACATCGCGCAGCGCCTCCGGGATGCGGGATTCTTTGTCTCCGCCTCGCATGAACTGATCCCTGAATTCCGTGAATTCGAGCGAGCCTCGACCACGGTTGTGAACGCGTACGTGTCTCCGGTGCTCAACCGATATCTGGAGACCCTTGAACGATCGCTTCCCGGCAGTTCCTTCCACGTCATGCAATCGAACGGCGGGCGGATCCAGGCGGCGCAGGTGCGGCAGGAGGGCGTCCGGTCAATCCTGTCCGGACCCGCCGGAGGGGTGATCGGGGCCGAATACCTTGCCCGGCTGGCTGGGTTTTCGCAGCTTATCACGTTTGACATGGGCGGCACGTCCACGGACGTGTCCGTGGTCAATGGCGTGATTCATACGACGTCGGAAGCGGAAGTCGCCGGCCTGCCGATTCGTGTCCCGGTGCTGGACATTCACACGGTCGGCGCTGGTGGCGGGTCCCTGGCGCGAGTCGATGCCGGAGGGGCCTTGCGCGTGGGACCGGAAAGTGCCGGGGCCGACCCGGGTCCTGCATGTTACGGACGCGGGGGGCAAGTGGCGACGGTCACGGATGCCAATGCCTTCTTGGGACGTTTGCCGTCCACGGGCCTGTTGGGCGGTGAACTGCCGTTGGATATGGAGGCCGCCCACGCGGTTCTGGCTGCGCTCTCTCGAGATTTGGCAAAGGACAGTGCCGTTCCTCATCTCGACCTGGAGGAGGTTGCCATGGGCATTCTCCAGGTGGTCAATGCCGAGATGGAGCGGGCCATTCGCGTGACGTCAATCGAGCGCGGGCATGATCCCAGGGAATATGCGTTGCTCTCCTTCGGCGGAGCCGGAGGGGTCCATGCCTGCGAACTGGCGCGGTCTCTCTCCATCGGACGCGTGTTGATTCCTCTGGGAGCTTCCACGCTCTCCGCCTTGGGCATGTTGACGGCGAACGTGTTTCTGGATTACGTCCAAACCGTGATGTGTCCGGGTGAGACCCCGTTTGAAGAGTTGGAACGCCGGTTCGTTCCCATGATGGAAGTGGCGCAGGAAGACCTTGCGACCCAGCAGGTCCGGGTTTCCGCCCGGCACGTGCATTGTGAATTGGATCTCCGTTATCAGGGGCAGTCCTTTGAACTGACTGTGCCGTTTTCGCCTGATTTTCAAGCGGCCTTTCACGCACAACACGACCGGCGTTACGGGTACAAGAACGAGGCCGCCGGCCTGGAGATCGTCAATCTCCGGGTTCGGGCAACCGGAGACGTGAGTCCCCCGAGGATGGAAGCGCAGGACCTTGGTCCTGCCGATTCGTCGGGGGCCGTGTGCCATGAACGCCGCCTCGTGTTTTCTTCCGGAACTCGACGCGTCCCGTTCTATCATCGCAGCCTTTTACGACCGGGACATCACGTGTCCGGGCCTGCCGTCATCTTCCAGGACGATACCACCATTCTGTTGTCGGAAACCGATCACGCGCAGGTCGACGCGTGGCAAAACGTGTTGGTCACCGTAGGAGACGTTCGTGCAGAAAGCCGTTGAACGGGAAGTCTTTAAACATGTGTTGAGTTCGGTGGCCGAGGAAATGGGGGTGCGCCTGCAACGATCGGCGTTTTCCGCGAACATCAAGGAGCGTCGTGACTTTTCCTGTGCTGTGTTCGATGAAGCGGGGCACCTGGTGGCGCAGGCCGCGCATATCCCGATCCATCTCGGGTCCATGCCGCTCTCCGTCGAAGCCTGCCGCCGGCACCTGACCTTTGGGCCGGGTGACGTGGCGATCCTGAATGATCCGTTTCACGGCGGAACGCACCTGCCGGATATTACGGTCGTCTCCCCTGTTTTTGTCGAGAACGGAAGGTTATTGGGATTTGTCGGCAATCGTGCGCATCACGCCGACGTGGGGGGGATGTCGGCGGGATCCATGCCGTTGTCCCGGGAATTGTATCAGGAAGGGGTCATCATCCCACCCGTGAAACTCATGGAGGCCGGCAGAATGAACCAGGCCTTGTGGGATTTCTTCCTGGCGAACGTGCGGACTCCACGGGAGCGAGTTGGCGATTTGCAGGCGCAACTGGCGGCCAACCGGATCGGGGAGCAACGGCTTCGCGAATTGGCGTCCCGGTACGGAGTAGAGCGCGTTCGGGACAACATGACCGGTTTGTTGGCGTATAGTGAACAACTGACCCGGCACGGCATCCGGCAATTGCCGGACGGCACCTATCGGTACGAGGACGTACTGGATGACGATGGCCTTGATGACAATCCGATTCCGATTGCCGTGGCCGTGACAATCGACGGAGAAGGGGCCGTCGTCGATTTCGAGGGGAGTGCCACCCAGTGTCAAGGCAGCGTTAACGCGGTGTATGCGGTTACGGTTTCGGCTACCGCGTACGTGTTTCGTTGCTTGTTGGGGTTGGATATTCCCGGCAACAGCGGCTGCATGAGACCTATTCACGTCCGGGCGCCTGAAGGGTCTGTGGTCAATGCCCGGTTTCCCGCGGCGGTGGCTGCAGGCAACGTTGAGACGGCCCAGCGAATAGTGGACGTCCTGTTGGGGGCTTTGGCGCAGGCGTGCCCCGGCAAGGTGCCGGCCGCGAGCCAAGGCACCATGAATAACCTCGCGATCGGGGGGTGGGACTGCGACAAGCAACGGCCGTTTGCGTATTATGAAACCCTGGGCGGGGGCATGGGAGCCGGGGCGGAACGTCCGGGGGCGAGCGGCATCCATTCTCATATGACGAATACGATGAATACGCCGGTCGAGGCCCTGGAGTATGCCTATCCGTTTCGGATACCCCGGTACGTCATTCGGGAAGGGACAGGTGGTGCGGGAGGCCATGCCGGCGGAAACGGGATCACGCGCGAAATCGAATTCCTGCAGGACGCCCAGGTGACGATTATCTCCGACCGGCGCAATTCGAGACCGTTCGGGTTGGCCGGGGGAGGGGCGGGGCAATCCGGTCGAAACGTGTTGATTCGCAAGGGCAAGGAAAAGACGCTTCCGGGAAAAACGGAACTGGTCGTGAAAAAAGGGGATCGATTGCGTATTGAAACTCCCGGTGGTGGCGGCTATGGTGTCCTGAATAGGACAAAACGCGGTAGCATGTCCTCTCCCTCCAGGGGAGAGGGTTGTAAGGAGTCATGAAACATGAAAGTCACCGATCCTGAACGGTTGGAAATGTTGTACGAACGTTTTTGTGACGTCTGTCTCGTTGAAAAAGAAGTATGGACGGAAATTTTCCTGCCGCGGCAGGTTGAAAAAGGAGTGATCCTGACCAACGTGCAGGAGAAATACGAAGTGGTCATCGACGATCCCGAGATCGAGGATGCGCTCGATGCCAACATCCCCCTCGGCAAATCCTCGTTACGCGCGGCCATTCAGGAATACAAGGATCACATCAGCTTTCATAAAATCTAGGTTCGAGGTGTCGTCTTGAGCAACACCCCATACCGTACCGGGCCCGAACGTTCGGGCCGGATGCCGTCCTGTCTTCCGTTCCTGATCGTGAACGAAGCTGCCGAGCGCTTCAGTTTCTACGGCATGCGCACGATCCTGATCATCTTCATGACGCAATACCTCCTGAATGCGGACGGCACCTTGGCCGTGATGAGTGAGCCCGAAGCGCGATCCTATTATCACCTTTTTACGTCAGCGGTCTATTTTTTTCCGGTCATCGGGGCCGTGATTGCAGACGTCTGGTTCGGGAAATATCGCACGATCATGTCGTTGTCGCTGGTGTATTGCCTGGGGCATTTGGCCCTGGCCATGGACCAGACCAGGCTCGGCTTGGCCGTGGGGCTGACGCTGATTGCCGTGGGTTCCGGAGGCATCAAGCCCTGTGTCTCCGCGAACCTCGGGGACCAATTCAGTGCGGCCAACAGTCACCTGCTCAGCAAGGCCTTTTACTGGTTTTATTTTGCGATCAACTTCGGCGCGGGGATTTCCACGCTCCTGACCCCGTGGCTGCTCAACCATATCGGGCCTCATTTGGCTTTTGGCGTGCCCGGGCTGTTGATGTTGCTGGCAACGTGGGTGTTCTGGTTGGGACGGAGGGATTACGCGCATATCCCAGCCAAGGGAACGACGTTTCTGCAGGAATTGTTGTCGCGTGAGAGCCTGTTGGCCATGTGGCGACTCACGCCGATCTACCTGTTTGTGGCCGTGTTTTGGGCGCTCTATGACCAAACCGGATCGGCGTGGGTCCTCCAAGCCAGAAACATGGATCTCTATTGGATGGGGGTGGAATGGCTCCCATCGCAAATTCAGTTCGTCAATCCGTTTCTGATCATGCTCCTTATCCCGGTGTTTGCCTACGGCGTCTATCCCGCAGTCGACAGGGTGTTTCCCCTGACGCCCTTGCGGAAGATCAGCACCGGGTTTTTTGTGACGGTGATTGCCTTCGCGATTTCCGCGGTGATCGAGATGCAGATTGTCTCAGGGCTGCGGCCGAATATATCGTGGCAAATCGTGGCGTTCGTGGTTATCACCGCTGCGGAGGTCATGGTTTCGATCACGTGTTTGGAATTTTCCTATACTCAGGCGCCCAAGGCCTTGAAATCGTTCGTGATGGCGCTTTTTCTCCTGTCGGTTTCCCTGGGGAACGCCTTTACCTCGCTGGTGAATTATTTCATTCAGAACGACGACGGCAGCGTCCGGCTGGAGGGGCCGGATTATTATTGGTTTTTCACGCTGGTCATGCTGGCCGTCTCGATGCTCTTTATCGCGGTGGCCAAACGTTACAAGGGCCGAACCTATCTCCAGGGTGAAGAGGCCTGACGGATCAACGGATGGTCAGGACTTGGGTTTCTGACTCAGATACAGGACCTGGTTGACCCGGAAGGCCTGGGCGTACTGGCCGGTCGTGATGTGCTGTGAATGAAAGCAGCGCCCGTCGAAAATGATCAGCCGGTTGGGCTTCATGCGGATGAGGAAGAGGAGTTCCCAATAGGCGTTGCCGTCGTTGATATAGGTATTCTCCCGGTTGGCGAATAACGGGTTGAAGATCATGCTGTTCTGAAAATTTTCATACCCCTCCGCACTGTTGAGAAATTCATCGCTGAGTTCCAGCCTGTCGGCCAGTTCGCGGATTTCTCTGTCCGGCACGATGGGTACGCGTTCCAACTCCGTGGGTGCGTGACGATACAGCCCGGTTCCACCCATGCAGGATTCAGCGGGGTTCAGGTAGACCATGGCGGTGATGTCCTGGTCGATATGGGGTTGACGTTGCCCGATATTGAGGCAGTACTGGTGGTTGGTGATGCCCTGAAACACGACCGGCTGGGGGTCGAAAAACGGATAGAGCTTCATGCCCCAGAACTCACTGATCGCCTCCACGATTGCCCCGGTCTCGACGTTGACCGAAGCCCGCACGCCGGGAAAGTTGCCGACTATCTCGAAGCGGTCGGTATAGGGTAATTCCAGGGCCTGTTGCAGGACCAGATCGGGATACCGGTAGAACCCATCGACCATAACGACCTTGTGGCGGCCCAGGCCGACGTGTTCGACGGAAACTTGGCAGTCGGGATTGATCGCAAAGGTTTCGGGGGAGGGTGGCACGAGCGACTTCCTGTCCGGGTCATGACTGTGCTCATGGTGCGCCATCGGATCCTCTTGCGTCAACGGGCTTGGTTTTGCTACCTCATGTCGTCGCGCCGTCAATCATCGGGGTTCTCTGTGGTACAATACCGTAGTATCTGATTTTGCGTGTCACTGATCCACGATCTCCTTGAGGAAGGAACAAGGTATGACCGCACCGTACCATGACCTGCTGGCCGGGATCCGCGTCTGTTTTCCGCAGCCCGTTTCCAATCGTGTTCATGACAGCTATTTTGTCCATAGCGTCATGCGTGCGATGGATGCGGTAGACGCATTGAAAAGCGAGCGGCCTATTCTGGGGCAGCGCACGTTCCTGGATTACGACAAGGCCCGGGAAGCGAGTCTTTCCGACAGCGGCATGAGTGTCGAGGACGTCACCGCCGAACTGGTGTCGTATTGTTCGGGGTTGACCATTCCCGGACATCCTCATACGCAACAGAACGTGATTCCTCCGCCGACCATCTCCTCACTGATCGGGGTGCTCCTGGCTTCCTTGTATAACCCCAATCTCGGGTGGGACGAATACAGCCATCGCCTGGCCTTGGCGGAAGTGGAGATGGTGGCGATGACCGCGCGTCTCGTGGGATACGAGCCTGCACGCGCAGGGGGAGTGTTTACTTTCGGCGGAACCGGCACCACGCTCTACGGGACCAAGATCGGGTTGGAGAAAGCGATTCCCGGCGCCATGGCGTCCGGAGTGCGCGAGGAAGCCGTCATCTTTGCCAGCGAGTCCAGTCATTACTGCCGGTACAATATTGCAGGGTGGTTGGGCCTCGGAGCGAACAGCATCATCACGGTTTCAACGGATTCACGGAACGCCATGAACGTCGAGGCCTTTCGAGAGCAAGCCAGGGGAGCCCTGCAACAGGGCAGAAAAATCGCCGCGATTATCGTCACCATGGGGACCACGGATGCCTTTGGACTCGACGACCTGGCCGCCATCGTGGCCGTGCGTGATGAATTGGTGGAAGAATTTCACCTTCCGTACCAGCCCCACGTTCATGCTGATGCCGTGATCGGCTGGGCGTGGTCGGTGTTCAACGACTATGATTTTGAGGGCAACCCTTTAGGGTTCCGGCCTCGGACGCTTCGTGCGTTGGCAGGGGCCCGTCTGGCCATCCATGGTCTGTCCCTGGCTGACAGCGTGGGGATCGATTTTCATAAATCGGGCTTTGCTCCCTATATCTCGAGCCTGGTGCTGTTCAAGAATCATGACGACTTGGCCTTGATTCACCGGCCTCAAGAGCAGATGCCGTACCTGTACCAGTTCGGCACCCATCGTCCGGGTATGTACACCGTCGAGACTTCCCGGGCGGGCGGGGGGATTCTTGCGGCCCTGGCGAATATGAAGCTGTTCGGGAAGCAGGGCCTGCAAGTCATCATTGGCCACATTGTAGAGATGTCTCAATTACTCCGTGAACATTTGGAGGGGAATGACAGTACCACGGTTCTGAATCGGGAGAATTTCGGTCCGGTGACCCTGTTTCGGGTGTATCCGCGCGGGGTCGACACCTTCCGGATCAAAGAGAAGGAAAGCACGGACGTGGCCTATCGAGAGACGTTGCAATTGCACAATGAGTATAACCGGAAGGTGTTCCAATACGTCCATCAAGAGGCGATGGAAGGTCGGGGCGCGGTGTTGTCCTTAACGGATTGTTATCGCACCTCGGACTATGGCGAGCCGATCGTGGCGTTGAAGTCCTTTATCTTTTCTCCGTTTGTGGACGAAGAAGGGGTCGAAGTGGTCGTGCAGAAGGTGTTGGAAGCCCGGAACCGGATCGAGGAGTAGCTCTCTGCCGTTACGGCCTAGTGCGTGTGATCGCTTAACAAGTCGAGAAAGCGCGGTGCCAGGATTCGGCTCTGAATCATCAGCAATCCACGTTCTCCCAGTTCCCGGTAACTCAGACTGATCTCGGTTTCCTCGAGACGCCAGGAGTATTCCTGGTTCAGCCCCCGGATCATCGAACCGCGGTTGTGTTGCAGTTTTCCGTATGCCGATTCCAACGCCTGCTTGATCCGGTTGTGCGTTTCTTCGGTTCGGTACCTGATCATCACCCGGGCAAATTGCGAGTCGATGGCATAGAGCTTGATGGCTTCCACCGCTCCGTTGGCAAAATGCGGCGGACCTTCCTTGTATCCATAAATGTCGACTCGACCGTCAGGTTCGACGAGGACAAGTTGAGGAAGTTCTGCCAGCGTACTTCCCCAGGGAATCCCCTGAAAGCCCGGTGCTGGCGCGGTCGCCGGCTTTGCCGCGAGAAGCCATACAGGGAACCAGAGGAAGAAGACCAATAGCGGAACGAGGTACGGAATACGACGTGGCACCATTCTGCCACCCTATCATCCCGGTATGAAAATAGCCAGCAACGCCTTGGACCGGAGATGAAGCGTTGCGGCAAGGATGACCGGGGGAAGTCTGTCTGGAAACAAGGAACGGAAGGGAATCAGAACGCCGCGTTGGCAGGGACCGGCACGGCATAAAGGTCGTCTTTTCCGATAAGGTCGGCCAGTTCGCCGACATGCTTCTCCGAAGGTCCAATCAGCGTCCAGGCTTCGGGGTTGTCCAGGATCGCCTGGACAAGTTGGGTATGAAAACGATGGCCTGAACATTTACCGACAATATGACCGATGACGTGGATACCCAGCAGAGACAGATCACCGATGAGGTCCAACACCTTATGGCGAACGCATTCGTCCGGGAAACGAAGTGCCTCTTCATTCATAATGCCGGTGTCCGAAAACACGATGGTATTGTCCAAGGACCCGCCTTGTCCCAATCCCCGAGCCCATAAGGCTTCAACTTCATGCGAAAACGCAAATGTCCGGGCATGTGCAATGTTGGCTTCGAAGTCCACCGTCGACCACTCGTGTTCATACGTTTGTTGTTGGATCAACTCATGATCGTAGTCGATCGTATAGGTGATCTTGGGAAACAGAGCGGGAAGAATGGAAATCCCTCGATCGCCGTCACCGACGTGGATGGGTTCGACAATTTTGAGATAGGTCTTAGGGCGTTCCTGTGGGAGAATTCCGGCGAGGCGAATGAGTTTGGCAAAGGGGGCCGCACTGCCGTCCATTGCCGGAACTTCCTCTGAATCGATATCGATGAAGGCATTGTCGATTCCCAATCCCCAGAGAGCCGATAGTACATGCTCGGTCGTTTGAATTTGGAATCCATTGGACCCAATCACGGTGCAAAGTTCCGTCGATCGTAGATTGCGGATCGACGCCTGGCATGTCTCGACGTGACTGCTGCCTTTCCGCCGGAACACAATGCCGTTGTCCACGGGCGCCGGGGAAAGGCTCACCTTTGAAGGACGTCCGGAATGAAGCCCGACTCCGGACCCGGAGATCGTTTGCTCAATAGTCTGTTGCCGTTGTCCGAACATGTAATCGTTCCGCTTGCCTAAATCAAAATTGGAATATCAAAATTGGAATAAATATTCCAGTAAAATCGAATACGCTAACTTCTGTTGCAAGTTTCGGGCCAAATAAAATGTGGTTGAATGTTTTGTAACTTATTGAAATTTAATGATAAGCGGAAAGTCAATTTTTCGCGTTATTGATATTGATGTAAAAAGTCAATAGCGCTGTTGCAAAAAAGCAGCACATGGGGAGGGCCATGCTCAGGGGCGAAAAGGCTCCAATAAATATCGCAAGGACTCAGGGAATTGATCAAAAGCATCGGTGCGTGCGAGTCCGGTAATGATGCCGCGGTGTTTCTTGTGCAGGCCGGAGTCGACAAAGGCCTGCACGTGGAGTTGCTGTTTCAACGCAATGTCGCTGAGCACTTGCGCCTGCTCCTTGGCTGTCTTGGCCTTAAACAGATTGTCGAGACATCGTATGGTTTTTTCAACGCTATCATAAGGCGGAGCCAGTTTCAGTTCGGCATACAATGCTTCCAGGTTCTCACGGAATTCGCCGAGGAGGTTCTGGCATTCGCGCTGTGACATGGCGGTTACTCAGGGGGAGCCTCTACGTACGTGCCCGCCCGACCGCCTGAGATGCCGGGAACGGTCGCGCGATTTTCGTCTTCCTGATTTATTCGGAATTGCTGAATCCGTCCAGGTCATGCTCTTTCCCGATCATGACCAGGACGTCGCCTTTTTCGATCATATCGCTGGGGGAGGGAGTGAAATTGAAGGTATCCTCCTTCTTGAGTTTTCCCTTGATCATGCGATTGACCTGTTTCTTGATGCCGATGATATTGAGGTTGTGTTGTTCGCGGATTTTGGTTTCCTCGATGCTCATGCCGGAAAATCGGTCCGGTACGGCGATTTCTTCGACACTGTACCCGGGCGCCAATTCGAGATAGTCCAAGACCTCGGGCGAAACGAGACGGTGGGCGAGCCGGATTGCGGCGTCCCGTTCGGGGTAGATCACTTCGGTCACCCCGAGGTTGCTGAGGATTTTCCCGTGCACGTTGGTCACAGCCTTGGCGATGATGGATTTGATCCCCATTTCGTGCAACGTCTGGACGATGAGGATGCTCGCCTCGATGTTTTCGCCGATGCTCACCACCGCCACGTCGACGTTCTGGGTGCTGACGGCTTTCAGCGCGCGCTCATCGGTTGCGTCGCACTGGACCGCAAAGGTCGCGATCTCACTGATGGCTTGTATTTTAGCCTCTTCGCTGTCGATGGCGAGAACTTCACATCCCTTTTGAACCAACGATTCCGCGACGCTGTATCCGAATCGACCCAGGCCGATGACTGCGAACAGACGTTTCATGACGTCAAGCTATTCATCTGGTGGTTCGGGCTCCACTGGTTTGGGTGCTGGTGCATTCGGTGATTCCACGTGTTTCAAGAACGGGCTCAACAAGTCAATAGGGACGGGGAACAGGATCGTGGAATTTTTATCGCCGGCCACGTTCATGATGGTTTCGAGATAGCGTAATTGCAGGGCGGCCGGATTCCGGCTCAGGATGTTGGCCGCATCGGACAGGCGTTGGGAAGCCTGAAATTCGCCTTCGGCATGGATGACTTTCGACCGCCGTTCCCGTTCGGCTTCCGCCTGCCTCGCAATGGCGCGCTGCATTTCCTGCGGAAGATCCACGTTCTTGACTTCCACCGCGGACACCTTGATGCCCCAGGGTTCGGTGGCCTGGTCGATAATCCGCTGCAAGTCCGCGTTGATTTCATCCCGTTTCGAGAGCAGGTCATCCAACTGGCTTTGCCCCAGGATGCTCCGCAGGGTCGTCTGGGCGATCATGGAGGTGGCGTAATAGTAATCTTCCACCCCGACGATGGCTTTTTCCGAATCCACCACGCGGAAATAGATCACCGCGTTGACCTTGACCGACACGTTGTCTTTCGTGATGACGTCCTGGGGAGGCACGTCCATGGTCACGGTGCGGAGACTCACGCGAACCAGTTTGTCGATGAACGGGATGATGATGACGACACCGGGTCCATTCTTGCCGACCAAGCCCTTGGCCAGACGGCCGAACCGGAAAATGACGCCGCGCTCGTATTCCCGCAGGATATAGAACCCTTTCGAGACCAGGATGACGAACCCAAGCAACAGGATGAACAGCATCATGGGACTGAAATCCATTGGCTATGGTCCCTCGTTTTGCGGTTCGAGGGGTTTCACGTGGACTGTGAGCCCCTCGATTTGGGTGATTTGAATGGACTGCCCTTCGGTTACCGGTGTGGCACTGACGGCGTCCCAGATTTCACCCTGGATAACAATTTGTCCGTTCGGCGCCAGGTTCGTTTTTGCCGATCCGATACGGCCGATCATTCCTTCGCTGCCGGTGGGTGTTTGCCGACGCAAGGCCCGTACGCCGAAATTGACCACAAGCAAGGTAAATCCGGACGCGAGGGCGACGACGGGAAGCATAACAGACCAAGAGAGCTGATAATAGGGGAAATCCTGGTTGAAGAGAAACAGCGATCCCAGCACCATGGCCGTGACACCGCCGATGGCCAACACTCCGTAACTGGTGACAGTGACCTCCAGAATCAGCATGACGATGCCCAGGAGAAACAGCAAGACCCCCGCGTAGTTTACGGGAAGGGACTGGAGGGAATAGAACGCGAGGATCAGGCTGATGGCGCCGACCACGCCGGGCAGGATCGCACCAGGGCTGTAGAGTTCCGCGATCAACCCGATGGTGCCGATGGTCATGAGCACGTAGGCGATATTCGGATCGCTGATCGCTTTCATGGTTTCGAGTCGCCAACTCATGGGGAAATTGCTCGTGCGTGCATCCCGGGTCTGAAGGGTCACGGTCTGTTCACCGAGGGAGAGTTCCCGCCCGTCGAGTTGCCGGAACAGGTCATCCACGTCCGAGGCAATCAGGTCGATCACGCCCAGTTCCCGGGCTTGTGTGGCCGTGGCCGAGACGCTTTTCTTGACGGCGTTTTCCGCCCATTCGACGTTCCGGCCCCGGCGTTCGGCAATGGACCGGATATAGGCGACCGCGTCATTTTCCACCTTTTCTTTCATCACCTCGTCCATTTCCCCGCCGCCCATGGCCACGGGGTGGGCCGCTCCGATGTTGGTCCCCGGTGCCATGGCCGACACGTGCGCCGCCAGGGTGAGGAAGACCCCGGCCGATGCCGCCCGCCCGCCGGTCGGGGCCACGTAGACGACAATGGGCAGTTGGGCCCCGGTCATGTCCTTGATCATCGAACGCATCGACGTGTCCAGCCCTCCGGGCGTATCGAGTTGAAACACCAGGAATTGAGCGCGTTCCTGTTCGGCATGGGCAATGGCTTCGTGAAGGTATTCGGCGGCGACGGGATTGATCACGCCTTCATACGCGGCGGTGACCACCAGGGGCGGCTCGGCTTGGGAAAGGCCAACGTGGCAGGAGAAAAACAGAACGATCAGCGCGACGACCGCGCGTCCTTTCCGACTGTGACACAGGGAGCTACGAACGGGCCAAACCGGGGAAGGCGTTGTGCGAAAGATAGTCAATGTGGAGGAAACCTCCTACAGAAACCATCTTACGAGCCTCTCCCAAGGGTGTCAAGAAAACGGCTGTCCGTTGAGTAGATCAACCTTCTTATGTAGCAACGGCATCTCATACCGCTTTTCGCCCTCGCCCTCTGGGAGAGGGTTGGGGTGAGGGGAAAAGACGCTGGATCCTCGATTAAAAATGTCGAGGATGACAGAAAGAAGGCGCAACGATTCCAATCCTGAGCAACGCGCTTTCCCTCCAGTCATCCCCGACTTGATCGAGGGATCCAGGGTCTTTCTCTTTGTATTTGTGACCGAGGCCTGCCTGTTTGGATGCAGGGACATGCCTGCTGCCGGATCATGGTGCGGGAAAAAGAAGGGCAGCCATATGGCTGCCCTTCTTTTGATCTGAGGTAAGAATGCGGCCCGCGACGCAGGCCTATGGATGAGAGGGCTACTGCTTATACGCGCCGAAGGCGCCGACAAAACTTTGGGAGGAGTCCGTAGATCGTCCGCCGAAGGTACCGCCGACCGAACCCGGTTTGTTGTCGGTTCCTTCGTTACCAAAGAACGCTCCGCCCCACTTTCCGGTGTAGCGGGTTCCTTGTGAGGAGCCGCCCAGATCGCCTTCAAAAAAGCCGCTGTCCGACGATCCGATGGAGGCCTGCTCCAGGATTAAACTACCCTGCAGTGACTCCCCATCCACTTCGAAATTGGTGAGTTTGCCGCTGATCGTTCCAAGGCCGCTTCCATTACCGAAGTCAGCGGTCAGGATTGCATCGGCATCGAAGTACCCGATTTCCGTAGCGTCATTTTCTGTGGCTGAATCTGTGGCTGAATAAATGCCAGTTGCCTCACCGATATAGTCCGCCGTGCCGATCACCGCCGGCAAAGCGCTTTGAGTGAACGGGTCGTTGCCGTCTCCGAAGGCGCCGCCCACATAACTCTCGGCGTCATCCGGATTATTGGGGACGAACAGCCAGATCCCGCCGGACAGATAGTCGGTATCGCCTTGTTGTTCGATATCCGAATAGACGTCCACCCACAGCCTGCCGCCGTTGACCTGCTTGTTTAGTTCGGAACCTTTGAAGCCGCCAGTATCGTCAGCAGTGGTCTCTATCCTCCGAGGATTGCCATCAGCCGACGAGATTGACCAAGTAGACCCATTCTGCCCATTCTTAATCTCATAGATGTTTTGGGTGGCTCCGTATGTTGTCGTGACCGCGACCCGATCTAGCGTGACGTTGCCGATCGTGTTCGATGATTGCGTGATGCTGCCGAAGCTGGGTCTGGCGTCAGCAACTTTTGCGGCCGCACGTTGCGCATTTGTTGCGGTTGTGGAGGTTAGGCTTGCAATTGTTGTGGGCATTGAGTCGTCGCCGCCCGTGTTGCCCGGGGGAGTCTGCATATCATTCATATTATTATTGCTCATCGGACTACTGCCGCCCCCGCCCCCGCCGCATCCGGCCAGGGCCATAGTGATAATCGTAACCAGAGTACAGATTATGCGTTTCATGTTCATTCGCGTGTCTCCTTTTATATTTCTTGCTGAAATGATAGATGGATGAAACATAGATATACGTGCCCGTAAAAATACGGACCCGTGAACGGAATGATCGGGCCAGTCAATATCAACCAGTAAACTGTGGGAGGTACTACGTATTTGGGCGTTGGACGTTGGCATGAAATACTGTCCGAGACTAAACTCGTAACCTAAAAGCATAGCATAGAGAAATTAGGCCATGCAATCAAAATTTTTCTTGGCGCGAGCATCGTTAATAGGTGGAACGGTGGGGTATTGCCACACGGAATGGCAAAGGAAGTTCGCTGGGTAAGTTGCACCCTCAAGGGCAGGCTCCTAGAATGCGGGCCATGCTGATGTTTCAATCAGGTCAACGCGTTCATCTGGTGGACAAAAAGGGGCGGCAGTATGCCTTCACGCTTAAAGCCGGCGACCGGTTTCAATACAGCGGGGAGACCATTCCGCATGACGACCTCATCGGACGGCCTGACGGGACCACGGTGCGTCTTTCCCGGGGGAAGACCATGGTTGCCTTGAGCCCCACCTTGGCGGAGTACACGCTGAAGATGCCGCGGGGCGCACAAGTCCTCTACCCCAAGGATATCGCCATGATCCTCATGTGGGCCGACGTGTACCCCGGTGCCTCCGTGTTTGAAGCAGGGGTCGGGTCCGCGGCGTTGACGCTGGGGTTGCTACGCGCGGTCGGCGACCGTGGGCGGGTCGTGAGCTATGAGAAACGAGAAGACTTCGCGCGGACCGCGCTGAAGAATATCGAGCGTTTCCTGGGCCCCGTGGGCAACTTCCATTTGGTGCAACGCGATGCCCATGAAGGCATCGGTTGGGAGGTGGACGGGACGCCCCACGTCTTCGACCGGGTGATCCTGGATTTGCCGGAACCCTGGAACGTGGTGCCGCACGTGCCGGCTGCGCTCAGGTCTGGCGGCATTTACCTGAGTTTTGTCCCGACTGTGCCCCAGGTGGTTCAGACGGTGGAGGCCCTGCAACGGACCAGGGCCTTCGGCCTGATCGAGACGTTTGAATCCCTCATGCGTCACTGGAACATCGACGGGCGTAGCGTCCGGCCTGACTTGCGGATGATCGCCCACTCGGGATTCATCACGGTGGCCCGGCGCATGGAAAAAGGTGATGCTCCTGCAGGGCCGATCCCGGCCGTCGTGCCCGGTGATGACGACGAAGAAGATCCGGTTTTTGATGGCGGCTGATCCCGTTTTCATCTCATGCGGATCTTCAAGCGCAGGGGAATCGTGAGGTCATGAAAACATTGCTCATTGCAGACGATGACCCTGATCTCCGCCTGTTGCTGCACACCACTTTGGAAGATCCCGCCTATCGAATCCTGGAAGTCTCGGACGGGGAATCGGCCTTGCACCTGGTCCGGCAGGAACAGCCGGACGTGGTGATCCTGGACCGGATGATGCCCAAACTCGACGGCCTTGAGGTCGCCCAAGCCGTGTTGGCTGATCCGGACGTCCGGCACATCCCCTTGATTCTCCTGACGGCTCTGGAACAGCCGGCAGCCGTTGACGGCAAGCCGGCACCGGAGGTTTTTGCCTATCTGGTCAAACCCTTCAGCCCCCTGCAATTGCTTGAAACCGTCAGGCAGGCGCTCGACCGGACGGGCGCGGCTTAGCTCCTGGTGGCCGATGAAACTCTCTCAGGATTTCGTCCCTGATGATGATCTCAATAAACAATTGCGTTCGGCCAAGTCGCAACTCGCCTTGTACGCCAAGGATCTGAAAGCCCTCTTGTCCCGTGAACGGAAGAAATCATATAAACTGGAAACGACGAACAAGCAGTTGCAGGCCTATGCCCAGGACCTGAAGGCGGCCTATGCAACTCAACAACAAAAGACCCGCGAACTCGAAAAAGCCTATGCGGATACTGTGGTCCGCCTGACCTTGGCCTCCCGCTACAAGGACGAAGAAACCGGCGCGCATATCCAGCGTCTGAGTCACTACAGCAAAATCCTGGCCCTGGTCATCGGCCTGGATGAACAGGACGCCCAACTGATTTTCGACGCGGCCCCCATGCATGACGTGGGGAAAGTCGGGATTCCCGACCGGATTATGCACAAAGAGGGACCGTTGGATGAACAGGAATGGGAAATCGTCAAACGCCATCCGATCCTTGGAGCCAATCTGTTGGCCGGGTCCCCGTCGTTGCTCTTACAGACCGCGCGGGACATCGCCCTCACGCATCATGAACGGTGGGACGGAACCGGTTACCCGCAAGGGTTGAAAGGCGACGCTATTCCCTTGGGCGGGCGCATGGTCATGTTGGGGGACACCTATGACGCGCTTCGGAGCGTGCGACCGTATAAACCGGCTCTGCCCCATAAGAAGACATGCGACATCATCCTGAACGGCAACGAGCGAACCAAGCCCGGGCATTTCGATCCGGTGCTCCTCGAAGCCTTTCGGGATAAGCACGTGGAGTTCGATCGGATTTTTTCGGAGATCCGGGAGGAAGAATCGACGCCGTAGCCTTAACCTTTCTTCCCGGACTCCGGGGCTCAGCGTCGCGGGAAATCGACCGGATACCCGGCTTCGTTCCAGGCATTCATGCTCCCGGCGACGTTATACACGTGCTGGTACCCGAGGCCGGCCAGCGTTTCGGCGGCGATGTTGCTCCGGTGACCGGATTGACAGTACACGACGATATGATCGTCGAGCTTTGCCCCGAGTTCCGTGTGGCGACGGCCAATTTCCCGAAAGTCGATATTACCGTCGGTGCCCGGAATGAAGCCCGTCATGTGTTCATCCCCGGTGCGGACGTCGATCAGAATAAACCCTTTCTGCTGGAGGCTTGGGGCTTTTTGGAGCCCCTGGTTCAGCTCCTGGACCGTCAGCACGTACGTTTGTTGAGCCGAGACGGAGCCACCCATTACAATCAACGCAAGTGAGAGACCCATGAGGCTACCGAGAATTGTCCGGATCTTCATACAAAACCTCCCTCTCGAAAAAGTGTGGAGGAGAATCAGAACCCAATGCCTGCGTAGAGAATATCCTATGCCCGTTTTCGGAAGCTGGTCAAGAGCGGGCGCGGCTCTCTTTGTTGCACTGGGAGTCGTGACGGGTGGGTGTGGAGGCGGCGTTGAGGTCATTCGGGAGAGCCCGGATGCCGGAGTGGTCCGGTATCTGTACAAAGGGAGCGCTGGGCACCTGTCCACTTCCAAACGAGACGAGGCTTTCGACAACATTCGCGAGTTCTGTGGCGGTCCGTACCAGGTGCTCAAGGAAGGAAAAACCAAAAGCCGTCAACGGGTCGTCGAGGGTATGGGAGGGACTGAAGTCGTGACCGAAGACTGGTGGGGCATCCGGTTTCAATGCCTGCCCTGAACCAAGTCGAAGGGCACGGAATAAACAAGAGGGGCCATTGTCTCACGATTGTATCAATAAGGATGGAGGCGCATGATGACTGAACAGCGTTCCTTACCGGCCGATGTAGAGGCCTATGGCAAAACACCCGTGTTCACGAACGAAACCGTTCCCGATAAGATCCTGAACCATCACGACTTGCAAGCCGGAACGTGGGGTCTGCTCACGGTTGAATCCGGCACGGTCAGTTTTTTCCTGAAAGGCGACGATGCCCCGCTTGCGGTGATTGCATCGGGAGAAACCTTCGTCATCCTGCCGGAAGAAATTCACTATGTGCGTTTGGCTGAAGCTACCAGATTTTCCGTGACGTTCTACAAACGTCCCAAGCGCTGACCTGGAATTTTGATGTTATTCACGGCGCGCACGAATGTCATCCGCTTACATCGGCCGGATCCTTAAAGTCTTTCAATTCGTCCTCTCGAATGTTGCTGCGCGCACTTTTCGCTCAAATTTGCGCCACTTGCCTGATCCGCGTCCATACAGTTTTACGCTTCCGGCTCCCATCGCCTCACGTCGTCAAATTGATCAAAGTCCTTGTCAAAGGTCGCCACGTGGTCGTTGGAGGCCGCAGCCACTTCGGTCAGGATCAACGTGCATTTTCCATCACAAGCCTCGCCAAACAGCTTCCATCAAGGTAGTGCCCGCCAAGGATCGCTGACATACTTGCAATAGATATCTTCTCCTGTCTCATTCATTCTCTTGGGTTCACAGATTCCCCTGTTGCAGCCAGGAGAAAAAAAACAGAATAGGCTGCTTCATAACCGTATTGGGGAAGATCGAGGGAAGAATTGGACCATTCATGAAAATCTCGTTGCCGTTTTCGTGTATTCGGCTAAGTTTAACCCACCAGGTTGCTTCAGTCCCGAAGCGATTCATATTCGCTTCGCCGTCCGAGTAAGACTCACTTTGAGGAATCGCACGGACCGACCATTCCGGAGGCGGGCATAAGCGGGCTCGGTTGCGCTGGGAAGATGTTCGAACAGAAAGGGGCAATTATGAAAGTCGAAGAGCAAGCTCAAGTCCCGGTCACTGTGTTGACGGGATATCTCGGTGCGGGCAAAACAACCCTGTTGAATCGTATTCTGACCACCGAGCATGGGAAACGGGTGGCGGTGATTGTGAATGAATTCGGTGAGGTCGGAATTGATAATCAGCTGGTGGTAGGGGCGGACGAAGAAATCTTTGAAATGAACAATGGGTGCATCTGTTGCACCGTTCGCGGAGACCTGATCCGGATAATTTCCAATTTGCTCAAGCGGAAAGAGCGGTTCGACTATATGGTCATCGAGACCACGGGGTTGGCCGATCCGGCACCCGTCGCACAAACCTTTTTTGTGGACGATGACATGAAGCGCCGGTTGATGCTGGATGCCATTGTGACGGTGGTGGATGCCAAACATATCTGGGAGCATCTGGACACCAGTCCTGAAGCCAAGGAGCAGATCGCATTTGCGGACGTGATTCTCCTGAATAAAATCGATCTGGTGGACGACGGGGAAGTGGATCGGCTGGAGGCCCGCGTGCGGGCCATCAATCCCATGACCAAAATCTACCGGACCCGGGATGCCCGGTTAGAAATCGAACGCCTGTTGAATGTGGGGGCGTTTGATCTGGGCCGGAAACTGGAAATCGACCCGAACTTTTTAGGCGAGGAAGCCCATGAGCATGATCCGTCGGTCTACTCCGTGTCGATTGCCGAACCAGGGCAGGTGGATGAGGCTCGGCTGAATGATTGGCTTCGGGACGTGCTGTCGGGCATGGGGACCGACATTTTTCGCATGAAGGGTATCTTGGATGTGAAGGGACAGGATGAACGTTTTGTCTTTCAAGGCGTGCATATGTTGTTCGACGGTCGCCCTGACAGGCCATGGCGGGCCACGGAGCCGAGGGGGAACCAATTGGTGTTCATTGGCCGCAACCTCGATCGCGACCGGCTGATCGAAGGGTTTCGATTATGCCTCGTTTAGTGCGGCCTCGGGCCAAAATCCAATTGCAGTCGATCGGGACGTTTCCCTTGGATGAATACATCCATGGCGTCATGTTTTCGCCGGACGGCAGCCGATTGGCGGCTGCGGATGCAAGCGGCCACGTCGCGGTGTGGCATGTGGGATCCCAGCGGTGTGTCTTCCGTAACCCGACACATCAAGGCGCGGTACTGGCGGAGGGATGGCATCCCGGAGGACAAATTCTCGCAACCGCCGGGGAAGACGGAGTGGGGCGTGTGTGGGACGTCGATTCCGGAGAAGAGCGTGCCGTGGTTCCGGTTGGAGATGGAAAGGGCTGGGTGGAACATCTGGCGTGGGAATCCGGCGGCGAACGGTTGGCGATGACCTCGGGAAAAACCCTGCAGATCCTGAAGTGGTCGGAGTCGGGCGGGTGTTCTGTGGAATGGGAGACCTCTGATCATAAGAGTTCCGTGTCTCATCTTTGTTGGCGAAAGGGGTATCCGGGCCAAATTTTTTCCTCCTGTTACGGAGGAGCGACGCTGTGGCAGGTTGGGATGGACTCTCCTGTGAAGACGTTTCCCTATGAGGGGGCACTCCTGTCGTTATCAATCAGTTCGAACGGGCAGTATCTGGCCGCGGGAAATTTGGATGGGTCGGTCCATTTATGGAGTCTCTCGACCGAGCAGAGCTGGCATATGGCCGGTTATCCCTGCAAGGTCGGGCATGTGGTCTTCGATCCCTATGGTCAATCTTTATGGACAGCAGCCGGCCCTGATTTGGTGGCGTGGTCGGCCCAAAAATTCGAAGGATCCAGTGGTCGGCTTTTGAGCAGCCATCTGGGGTGGATTCAAGCAATTGCCTGTCACCCTCGCGAGCGGGTGGTGGCGACGGTAGGAGAAGACGGGTTGCTCTGCTTGTGGGAGCCCGGGAAGGCGAAGCCGAGGGTGAATCAGGAGCTGCCTGTGTCGGGAGGCCTGTCCTGTGTAGCCTGGAGTCCAACCGATGTCTGTCTGGCGGTGGGAGCCGATGACGGAGCGGTGGCGCTCTTTGCCGTGGAAGGCGTGGGGGAGAAATGATGAATTTATTTGGAGGGCGCCGCCGCATCGATCCGGATCAGGCGGATCGCATCAAATTCTGGGCTCGTTCGGCCTGGTCTTTGCCGGAAGAAACCACGGTCATGGTGACCGAATTGGAGTGCCGGGAGCCCGGTTGTCCGCCCATTGAAACAGTCATTGCGTTTTTGGAAGGACCGGGAAAGACGACCCAGTTCAAGATTCATAAAACGGCGGATGAGGTGACGCAACAGGAGGTGCAAGCCCTGGCGCTGGATGGGGAACATCATCATGCCGATAGAAGCCACGATGTATCGGAGAAGCGGGAAACGGCGTGACTGACGCAACAATAGCAAACGGCCTGAAACTGACCGACGACCCTGGGGCGCGACGTCTGGTCAGAGAGGCCCATGCACGGATGTACAAGTTTTTCGCTGGATGGTCAGACGGTGATCGGGATGGAAAGTTATGTCAACGAATTTGTGGAGGTGGCCGGCATCTGGCTTCCGGCCGTCCGGCCTGTGTCATTCGGAGAGAGCGGCGGAGTCAGCACACGGATGATTATATTATCGAACCATGAGGTGATGGAATGAGTCAGACAGAGGGTGCAACCACGGAAACAGCAGACCTTAAAAGAGCCGGCCTCAGCGTGGCGGTGGCGGTCTTGACGGTCTCGGATTCCAGAACGATCGAAACGGATACGAGTGGCTCCGCCATTGTTGATCGATTGATGCGGGTTGGGCATCGCGTGGCCGACCGCAAACTGTGTCCGGATGAATATGAGACCATTCGGGAAACGATCGCCGCCTGGGTGGCGGACCCGGCGGTGGAATACGTGATCGTGACGGGCGGGACCGGCGTGACCCAACGGGATGTGACGCCGGAGGCCGTCCGTTCGCTGTTTTCCAAGTCGATTCCGGGATTCGGTGAATTATTTCGCTGGCTGAGTTACCGTGAAATCCGGACCTCTACCATTCAATCCCGGGCGGATGCCGGGGTGTGCGGCGACACCATTGTGTTTCTGCTGCCGGGTTCGACCGGAGCCTGCCGCTTGGGCATGGAACAGATCATCCTTCCCCAGCTCGACATAGATCATCGCCCTTGCAACCTCACCGAATTATTGCCACGAGTCAAACATGAACTGCCACCGGTCCATGGACATGGCTAACACCGGGCGGGTTTCGATGTATCATGGTCAGGTTTGTGGGCCTGACCAGATCGGGCCAAACGTGTGAGCCTGCCCCAAGAATCCACATGGATGTTTGTCATCTTGATGGGGTTGCTGGGCAGCCTGGGCGCCTTATTACCTGCCGGTCTGGTGCTGTTTATACCGGATGGGTGGCGACAATGGATGATGCCGAATCTGCTGGGGTTTGCGACCGGCGCGATGCTGGCGACCGCGACCATCGGGCTGCTTCCCGAGGCACTCGAAGACATTTCGATTAATGAGGCGGGCATCGCTTTGTTGGCGGGGCTGGTCCTGTTCTTTATTCTGGAATGGATGGTGATCTGGCGTCATACGCACGGGGAAGCTGCTGAGCTCAAGCCGCACGGGCATGCGAAGAGCTCGATGGTTCGCCGAGAAGCCGGAGCATTGATCCTGGTCGGCGATGCCGTTCATAACTTTGCCGACGGTATTGCCATCGGCGTGGCCTGTGTCGTATCTCCTGCCCTGGGTCTGGTCACGACGTTGGCGGTTCTGGGTCATGAAATTCCGCAGGAGTTGAGTGACTTCACCATTCTGCTGTCGAGCGGATTTTCCCAGTGGGAGGCGTTTTGGGCCAATACCCTGTCAGGTATGGCGACCCTCGCAGGGGTGGTGTTGGCGTTTGGGGGCTTGGCCTATGCGGAGCCGATCGTGCCCTATGCCCTGATGTTGGCCGCTGCCAGTTTTTTGTATATCGGTCTTGCCGATCTGGTTCCCGACTTACATGGCCGGCACGGGGCGGCCAGTGGGGCTTGGCCGTTTGCCATGATGCTGACCGGAATGGTGACCATCGGCATGCTGACTATGCTCCCGCACTAGGGGGATCCCTGAACCATCCTGCCGACTTATGCATCATCTCAGGCGGTTGGGTCATTGACCCTGGACGGTGGAATGGTGTGGGGGATGTCTGGATCAGCCAAGGGCGTATCGCCGAGGTGACGCCTCCACAGACGGCGCTTCCCTCACATGCCGACCTGATCAAGGCGGACGGGTTGATCGTGGCACCGGGATTGGTGGATCTGCACGTCCATCTACGGGAACCGGGTTATGAGTACAAAGAAACTATCGAGACTGGAACTGCTGCAGCCGCTGCCGGTGGGTTTACGACCGTCTGTTGCATGCCCAATACCAATCCCGTTAATGATTCCCCTGCTGTGACCGAGACCATTCATGCCCGGGTGAATGCTACCGGGCTGGTTCGCGTACATCCAATCGGGGCCATCACCAAGGGATTACAAGGGAAAGAGCCGGCAGACCTTCGGGGCTTACGTGGGGCCGGATGTGTGGCTGTCTCGGATGATGGCCGTCCCGTGATGGAGCACGCCGTCATGCGACAGGCGATGGTAGAGGCTCGGGCCTTGGATCTGCCGGTGATCGATCATTGCGAAGATCTGTCATTGGCCGGGTGCGGATGTATGGCCGAGGGCCCCCTTTCCCGTCTCTTGGGAGTCCGAGGCATCCCTTCTGAAGCGGAATCCAAGATGGTGGAACGGGATATCGCGTTGTCCAGGGCAACGGAATGTCATCTGCATATCGCGCATATCAGTACGGCGAATGCCGTGGAGGCCGTCAGGACGGCCAAAGCCGCCGGAGTTCGGGTGACCGCGGAAGCTTGCCCCCATCATTTCATGTTGACCGAAGAGGAAGTGCGGGAGCAGGGCGCATTGGCGAAAATGAATCCTCCCCTCCGTCGAAATGCGGATGTCCAGGCGGTCCGCGACGGGTTGCAGGATGGCACCATTGATGCCATAGCCACCGATCATGCTCCGCATGCTGCCTATGAGAAGCAGTGGGGATTGTCCAAGGCTCCATTTGGAATAGTCGGGCTTGAAACGGCCTTAGGGCTTTCTCTTCGGCTGAGAGAAGAGGGCCTGTTGTCCCTGGAATCCATGATAGAAAAACTGACGTCAGCCCCGGCCCGCTTGCTTGGCTTATCGTGCGGGACGTTGGCCGCCGGTGCGCAGGCTGATGTGGTGTTGATCGATCCAGGGATGGAATGGACGGTTGATCCGGAGCGGTTTCGGTCGAAGGGGCGGAACAGCCCGTTCGCTGGGTGGCGACTTCGTGGTGCGGTTGTCCTGACCTTGGTTGGCGGGGTGACGGTGTTTCAAAGAACGAAAGACGAATGCGGTGGGTCGGCACCATTCAACTCCGTGAAGAACTGGATTATGCCTTGACGCTGAATGGGCAAGGAGAAAGGGAAGTGTATGCCCATCTATGAATATCAAGCCGAATATTGTTTGAAGTCATTGTTTTGTCCCAAGCGGTTTTCCTTTTGGCAGAACATGCATGATGCGCCGGTGACGGCCTGTCGCGAATGCGGGGCACCGTTGGAGAAGACCCCGTCGGTATTTTCGGCAGGGGCTGATGTTATGGCCAAAAGCCGGGCGTCATCGGATCCTCCACCGGGTTCGACCGCTCCTCCTCCCACGCTCAAAAACATTTACGGTGGCGGGTTGGGCATACAGGGCTGTGGACATGATTGCCGTTCGCATGGAGGGCATTCACATGGCAAGCACTGAGGGTTCCGTGATGAACGAAGCGGGTGCCGTCAGTGTCGACGGACCTCTTGCGACGATGGCTCTCTGTGCTCAGGCCGGCCATGAAGATGCCATGTTGTCGTTCCGGGATATTACGGCGCACACCATTTACCGGTTGGCCGAGACGGTGCGGGGCCTGCATCGAGCGGGGGTCGCAGAAACGGGAGGTGGGGTCGGATGACCGAACAACTCCCGGAAGACAAACCCTCGGCACGCCCAGCGGGAGTGGTTTCATCCTTTGCCGCCTTTTTGCCTTTGGAATATCAATCCGGATTTTCCTCGGATTGGTTGATGGGGCTCTCTCCGTTTGAGGATCGAACCTGCGCGTTCTGTTATTCGGTCAAAGACGGGAAATGGGTGGCTTTCGGGCCGAAGAAAGCCGAGGAACGGTTACTGATTTGTCAAAGGACGGACTAAACCGTGAGTGGTTTCGTGAGAGTCCATGGGGGCGGGAAGCAAGAATATCGCGCCTCCGCTTCGCTTCGGTCACCCCATGAAGGGGGCGCACCCCCTTCAAAACCCCCGGTTCGAACCCCACCCTCTTCTCGTGCTACTGGCTGAGGCTGTGGATCCACTCTGTATGGCATAGTTTTTGATATTATGGCGGAGAGGGTGGGATTCGAACCCACGGACCGTTGCCGGTCAACGGTTTTCGAGACCGCCCGATTCGGCCACTCTCGCACCTCTCCGCTCGTCTGTCGGCAAGTGTTTTCAGGTCATGGTGAGGGCCTGGTTATGCCTGAGCCGCTGAAAGAAGCGTTGCAGCAAATCACGACTCTCGTTTTCCAATATGCCGTGCGTCACGGCGATTTGGTGATTCAAGCGGGTATCCTGATGGATCGCAAACAAGGATCCGCATGCCCCGGCTTTGGGATCCCACGCGCTGAAGACCAGGCGGGGAATCCGCGCTTGCAGCATGGCGCCGGCACACATGAGGCAGGGTTCCAGCGTCACGTAGAGGGTTGTGCCAGTTAATCGCCAGGATTGCAACTGTTCGGCGGCTTCCCGGATCACGATGAGTTCCGCATGCGCCGTCGGATCCTGTTGGCGTTCCCTGGCGTTCCGTCCGCTGGCCACGATGGTCTTCTCATGCACGAGGATCGCCCCCACGGGGACCTCGCCTTCGGAGGCGGCCTGCTCCGCTTGCCGCAGCGCTTCGTGCATGAAGGCTTCATCGGCCGGGAGATGGGGCATCGTTGTCGTTTCGAGGACCATGATGTTGCTCCTGTCAATATTCTCTTGTCCCCCTCACCCCAGCCCTCTCACCCCAGCTTTCTCCCAAGGGGAGCGCGAGTCGCGATCGCGGTGGCCTCATTCAACTGGCGTTTCAGTTTTGATCGTTCTCGATCTCCGCGGCCCGTTGACAACAGACGACGGCGTCGCCGTGGTGTTTCACGGCGAGTTCCATCAACGCCGGATTGTTATGCATGCGAAACAGCGTCGAGCGCGTGGTGTTGCCAAAGCATGCAGGGGTTTGCTACCTACGCGCGTGAGCCCGTCCTTGTCTCCGAGCGGAGATCCCGTATCATCGGCGAAAGGCGTCTTTGCCTCTCACAATGTTGGAGAGAAGTTCATCGGCTTGTTTGGCCGCCTTGCGACGGCGCCACCATTGGATGCCGAATCGGCAGCCCAGCAATCCGGCCAGGCAACCCAGGATGATTCCCATCTCATCACTCATGACGATAGTCTAGTGCGTGCGCGTGCCATGAGCAAGGTTCACCGGCTCATGTGACGGATGGCGGCTTACCAAGGATCTCCCTTTTTATGGAATTGTGGATTTTGGTCATTTCGTTGGTTGTGATCCTGGTCGGCGCGGAAGCGTTTACCAACGCGCTCGAACATTTCGGAGAACGGCTACACATTTCCGAAGGGGTCACGGGGTCGGTGTTTGCGGCCGTGGGAACGGCTTTGCCCGAGGCGATGATTCCGGTGGTGGCGGTGTTGGCCGCCTCCGGGGACTTGTCGGTTCGCCATGATGTTGGGGTGGGAGCCATTTTGGGAGCGCCGCTTATGCTGTCGACCGTGACATTGTTCTTAATGGGAACGTTTGCCGCTCAGCGTCGTGGTTGGACGCAGGCCTTTCGTCCCGAACCTACCGGTGTGCACCGGGACCTGAGTTGGTTTCTCTTTGCTTTTGCATTGGCGACCCTCGCAATCTTCGTGCCTTCGGAATGGCAATGGGCTCGTGTGTCGTTGGCGGTGGTCTTGGTCCTGAGTTATTTCGTCTATTTGCTGTTGACCATTCGTGCATCCGGGAAGTTGGTTGAGCAGGGCCATGGCACCGAGGCGGATCACCCTCTGTTTTTGAGCCGGGTACGAATCCCCGAGAACCTTGTCACGATCCTTCTGCAATTGCTTGTCGGATTCGGGCTGATCGTCGGGGGAGCCAAAGGTTTCGTGTACGGCGTGGAACATTTGGCCACCTGGCTTGGGCTTTCCACCTTGGCTTTGTCGTTGTTGATCATCCCGGTGGCCACTGAACTGCCGGAAAAAGTGAATAGTATTATTTGGGTGCGGCGTGGCCGAGACACCTTGGCCTTCGGCAACATCACCGGAGCGATGGTGTTTCAAGGCAGCCTGCTTCCGGCTTTGGGCGTCTTGTTGACGCCATGGGTTCCGCGAAAAGAAGCCCTGTGGGGTATCGGCCTGACGTTCCTTGCTGCGGGGTACCTGAAACTTCGTTTACGGTCCCATGCCTTGAGGCCCTATCATCTGGTTTTCAACGGCCTGTGCTATCTTGCTTTCGGCTTGCTCATTGCTTTTGGGTAAAGGGTGGGCGCAAAGTTGCATGTTGGATAAAAGGTTTGTAGTCTCGCTCCGATTCTTATACAATAAACTTCTTTCTACCATTCTTGCCGTGTTTTCCGTTTACTTTTCATCCGAAACTTGCATGTTTTTGAGGGGCGTATGAAATCACCCGTGGTGACGTGTTTGGATATGGAAGGGGTCCTCACTCCGGAAATCTGGCTGGCGTTGGCCGACAAAACAGGGATTGCCGACTTGAACGTCACCACCAGGGACATTCCCGACTATGACGAACTCATGAAGCGACGCTTGGCCGTTCTGGCTGAATTTGATCTCAAGTTGTCGGACATCACCGAGGTGGTGGCGGGGCTGAAACCCCTGGATGGCGCCGTGGAATTTTTAACGTGGTTGCGAGAGCGTTGTCAGGTCATTATCTTATCAGACAGTTATTATGATCTGGTCAGTCCCCTGATGAAGCAGCTTCACTATCCTTCCATATTTTGCCACACCCTGGAGATTGACGATAACGGTTACATTCGGAATTATGCGCTTCGGCAGCAAGACCAGAAACGGCACGCGGTGGCCGCAGTCAAGAGTCTGAACTTCCACGTGTTGGCGGCAGGAGATTCCTATAATGATCTGTCGATGTTGCAGGAAGCCGATGCCGGGTTTTTCTTCCGCCCACCGGATTCGATCTGTTCCGAATATCCTCAATTTCCGGTTACCCGCTCGTACCCCGAGTTGAAGGAACATTTCGTAAGGGCCGGAGGATTCAGTCGTTGAGTGAGCATTGACGGCCGTTCAACGTGACGGTTGTGGCGAAAGGCCAAGTCGTAGTCGTACGTGTATTACCCATCATTGCAACGGTTGGAAACTGTTGCCTGCCAAAGGAGGCAAGATATGCGTCGCCTGTCTGTTGTGCATAAGGCGTGTGGTGTGCTTCTGATCGTGTCGTTGACGATAACGGGTTGTTTGGGCTCACGAGATTGGGATTATCCGCCTCCTCCGGAAAACGCGTATTTGGACGTCACGGCTGACCAGAAGGTTGACGGCAGTCTGGTGGTTGTTCCGCTGGATGATAAGCGCGGCACAGAGGTGCGTGAACAATACTGGGCATCCGTGATTCCCTTCACCACCCATGCCACCGCGGTCTATGACCGGCCTGAAACGGTTTCGTCTCCCAGTCCCGTTGATGAAGTGCTCTTTTCCCCGTCACGCGATTTTGCGCGTGCCCTGGCCGAGGAAATTCGAAAGACGAACATTTTTACTTCCGTGACGTTTGTCGACAAGGATCAACCCTTGCCTCCCAGCGATTTTGTTTTGCAGGGACGCCTCTATTCGACGCGATGGGAGCGAAATATTTCCACGTACCTGTTAGGGCCAGCCGGGACGTTGTTGTGGGTGGCCGGTTTGCCGTTGGGCACCACCGAGACCGATGTGGAAATGTTTGCGCAGATAGCCCGGGCGGGGGAGCCGGACAACGTACTGTGGGGGTTTGCCATGGAATTCGAGGCCAAGGAAACCGATAGCCTCTATCGAGGCTTGGAGGATTCCGTCACGAATTACCCGAGAGGCCTGCAGGAAGGGTTGCGGCTCGCTATTGCAGATTTGCTGGAAAAAGCTCCGACGCGGCTTAAACCCTGAGTCGGTTAGCGGTTTCGAGAGGGCTTGTCAAGTGGGTGTTGAGCAGGGAGCACTGGTTGTTCTGGTAACGGCCTCGAGCCAAGAAGAAGCGCTTCTGATCGGGCGTTGCGTCGTGCAAAAAAAACTGGCGGCGTGCGTCACGGTTGCGCCCAATGTGACGTCCGTTTTTGAATGGGAAGGCACCGTCTGCGAAGAACGTGAATGGCTGCTGGTCATGAAATCCCATGCCGACGTCTACGATGCCCTGGAAGCTGAAGTCAAGACGCTCCACAGTTATGAGGTCCCTGAAATTCTTGCCTTGCCGGTGATGAAGGGTTCAAGCGAATACCTCACATGGGTCAAGGCCATGACCCGCGTGCCTGGTTAGCGTCCTGGTCGGGTTCCTCACCGGCGCGCGCGGTAGTCGTCGCTGAAAAGGATATTGATCGTGCCCCTATTGACCCTTGAGATTTTGTTCGGTAAAGTAACGTGCCATAAAAAAAGGTTTATATTTTTAATCGGATGAGGTACCATATATTGTTTTTTTCAGCACAGAAAGCACGAGGGAATGTATGTCATCAAGTTAACCGGATGATCCTCAATAAGATATCTTGCCGAAATCCACGTTATATTCATTAACCCGATTCACTTCCGTGAACTTCTCTGACGACAGATGGGCGATTATGCTTTTTCGGGGTATGACCCGTGAGCCCTTCAGGATTTCTTTGTCCAAGAGAACGTTTAAACGAGTCCTGCTCGCGGCTGCGTTATTGTTGGTCGTGCAGGTGGGGGTGCTTGCGCATTACGTGGTGCAGACAGGACAAGTAGCCGAACAGGGTGCCGAACTCAAAGGATTGAAGGAAGAACTCAGCCAGTCGAAAGGGCAAGTGGTTGAGTTTTCTGAAGCCGTCGACAAAATGCGGCAGCGTGTCCTGACTATCCAATCGATAAACAAAAAGTTGCAAGTCATGTTCGGGCTTGAACCCGAGCAAGGGGACGCCTCTGTTGTCAATGGACAGGGCGGCGAAGAGGTTCCGTATGAGGCGACTCTTGATGGGAGAACCGGGATTCTGAATTTCGACTATTTTGCGGAGATCGGCGAAGGTGAGAATCCGGACAATTCCGGGACCATGATGGCCACTGACATCAAGAACGGGCTGTCGTGGCTTGATCAGCAGACTGCCCGGCAACTTCACGTATTGACCCGGTTGGAAAAAGCAGCGGGAGAACAGGTTGGCCTTTGGGCTGCGACACCGTCCATCTGGCCGGTCAAGGGACCCGTTTCATCAAAGTTCGGGCCACGCATATCGCCGTTTACCGGAAAAAAGGCGTTCCATGCAGGTGTGGACATTGTTGCTCCCAGAGGGGAAGAAGTCCGCGCCCCTGCCCAAGGCAAAGTGGTCGTGGCATCGTATGATTCCAGGATGGGAAATTACGTTCGAATCAATCATCGACATGGAATTGAAACGACCTACGGCCATCTGTCGAAAATTCTCGTTCGGTATGGCCAAGAGGTGAAAAGAGGCGATCTGTTGGGGCAGGTCGGCAGTACGGGGCGTTTTTCGACCGGGCCCCATCTTCATTACCAAGTGGCCGTCAACGACAAAGTTGTTGATCCTCTCCAGTATATTTTGGATTAGTGCAGTTTGTTATGTGCTGATCCGCCTTTTCGTGTCAGTCTTCCTCACAAAACATCAAACCGGACGTGTTGTTCCCGCGTTGTGTTGAAACCGGACCATGGGGCCAAAGGCCTAGCCTCAAAAATCCCGCATAGGGCTTCTTTTTAAAGAGGTGGGTCTTCTTTTATGTTGCCTTCTCCGCAGTTCGGTTTTAGGATGGTTTTAGGACAAATGCGTGGATTGTCGCTCAGGGTGGTTCTTGAGCATGTCTTGCCAAGCCGTCAGGGATGACGGCCTTACCAAAGAAACCGGGAAAGGATGCCGCAAGTTTTGGTCACGAGAGGTCTTTACTAGGAGACCTCATCTACGCTAAGGTTGTTGGGCTAGACGAGAAATGCTTCGATTCAGTGAACAGAGGGCGCCGTATAAGTTGCTCGCTGCCGATGGGCTGAGGGGCTAACGTATCAAAAACGTCTCAATATAAGGGGGATCCGCAATGAGCCTCGATTACGTCAAGTTTACACCAGGATTCGGAAAGTTCATGCCGAAAGAATATCGGGATATGGTGGAACACGGCCCGTTCGGGAAAAAAGTCTCGGTATCCCAGGTTGGTACCTTCAAGGAGATTTTGGAAGAACACCCGATGTGTGCAGGCTGTGCCATGACCCTGTTCATCAGGCTGGCCATAGTGGCATTCCCGAATCCGGAAGATACCATCACGGTCGGGACGGCCGGTTGCGGCCGGTTGGCCATTTCACAAGCCGCTATCCCATTCGTCTACGGCAATTACGGCGACCAGAACGGGGTTGCCAGCGGTTTGACCCGCGGCCTTCGGCTGCGGTTTGGGGATAAGCCCAAAGACGTCGTCGTGATGGCCGGAGACGGCGGCATGGCTGACATCGGATTCGCGCAAACCTTGCATTCTTGGTTCCGCAAGGAAAAGTTCACCACCATCATGTTGGACAATGAGGTCTATGGAAACACCGGTGGCCAGGAAAGCGGTATGACGAACCAGAATCAGGTCCTGAAAATGGCGCCGCTCGGCAAGAAGTTCGAGAAAATGGACATGTTGGGCATGGCCAAGGTCTCCGGGTGCGCGTATGTGGCCACGGTGGTCCCCAACAACCCGCGCCGGGTGGAAAGCGTGATCAAGAAAGCCGTGTTGGTCGCGAGGGAAATCGGTCCCAGCTATATTCAAGCGTACACGTCCTGTAATATCGAATATGCCATCCCGACGGACAAGGTGTTGGAAGACGCCAAAACCGTCGAAACCGACCGCTACAAATTCACGGAATATATTACGGATGAAGCCAAGGAATATTTGTCCCAGTTGTACGGGTACAAAGAATATCTGCCGAAGCCTGCCGCTGCCGTGGAAAAGCAGTAAGGGCGGTCTCGATTGAGCGAAGAAGGATTGATATGTGCGTGACGAGAGAGGAGGGTGCAGATCATGGCGGTTCGTTATAACATTCGTATGGCGGGAGTCGGCGGCCAAGGGGTTGTGACGGCTTCTCATATCTTCAGCACGGGGGTGATCAATGCCGGTGGGGAAAGCACCATCGTGCCGTTCTATGGATCCGAAAAACGAATGGCGCCGGTGGAGAGTTACGTGAGGGTTTCCGATGAGCCGATTTATGAAATCGGCGAAATCACGTTCCCCCACATTATCATGATCTTTCACCCACAGGTGATTACCCATGGGAAAAGCTACACCAATCCGTTTTATTTCGGGTTGAAAAAGGACGGAGTCGCCTTGATCAACAATGATGGTCCCATGAGGCTTGAGCCAGACCAGGAACGTGAGCTGGAGGAATTGAACGCCAGACTCTTCTATCTGCCCGCCACCAAACTGTCGCTGGACGTAGCCGGGATTGATCTGGCCACGAATATGGCCATGGTCGGTGCCATCGGTGCCATTACGGGTCTCTCGAACATGGAGGCCTTGGCGCAAGCGGTCAAAGACCGGTTCTTGGGTAAAGGCTTCGTGGTGTCCGGTGGAACGGCGGCTTTGGACAGCGTGGTCGAGCGAAAATTCAAGAAGAAACAGGAATTGATCGAGAAGAATCTGGCTGTGGTCCAAGCGGCGTGGGAGTTTGCCGTCGAAAACGGTTGGGACCAGGTGAAAGGGGCATCCACAGCGCCGGCCATGGCGTAATACTTTAACCGACAAGAGGGTTCCGTATGTATTTAGTTGCGAATATCGAAACGGAAATATGTGCTGCTACGAGTTGCAAGTTGTGCACGCAATATTGTCCCGAGGCCAATACCATTCTGTACGATAACGAGGCTGGTCAGGATAAAGGGTTGAAATATGGATCCGCCTATGTCGCCGTGGACCGGTGTAAGGGATGCGCCCAGTGTGTCTGGGTGTGTGACAATATGGCCAAGCATAATGCCATTAAAATGGAAATGATTGATCAAATCGGTGACACGGCCCTGACGGAAAACGTCACCTATGCTGAAAAAACGAGTTCAGCAGTCTTGGCCAATCCCGTTCGAGGGCAAGTTTGAGGGATGTTGTTCGAACGGCAAGGACGGTATTGATCCGAACCGGATAAATCCAGACTGGAGGATAAGAGGTGGCAGCAACCGAGTTGGAAAGAATAGTTGAACCGGGTCCTGCGGGATTTCATCCGCCCTCCGCGGCCGAGTTGGGTGTTCTTCCCCCGTTACCGGAACATGGTCTGACGTTTGGTCATGAAGTGCCGGAGGAGAAGGCGATCGAAGAAATGGCCAGGGCCATGTTCACGAGAAAAAATGCGACGATCTTTCCCGGCCCTTTGGTATTGTGGAATTGGAATGACCATGCGGCTGAGAAGGCCAGGGCCGTCCTGGAACTTGCAGCCCAAATCCCCGAAGTCCTCATTATCCCGATGCCCGATTACCGTCCCAAATACCCGAAGATCGAGCCTGAGGAAGTCATCAATCCCAATCATCCCAATCTGACGATATGGGGCAATAAGATTGAAGCGTGTATTTTCATCGGGGTGCATTGTCATTATGCCAATCTGACGCTGAAAATGATCCGAGCCGGTACGAATTGCTGGACCTCGGCGATCTGTGCTGAGCAAGGCCACGAAGATGCCATGTTTACGATCCGGGATTCGGATGCAGCCAAGATTCGAAAGACGGCAGAGGTGTTTAAACGTGTTCGCGAGGAAATGGGAATTGCCTTGCCGGAAGGCGGAGAGAGCGTTCGGTTCACGGGATTGCAATCCCGCGTGCATGACGGCAAAACGCATACGAACCCATTGGACCTTCCGTTAGGAGAAGAAGGGACGGCAAGTGCCGGGGCATTCGGGCATAAAGCCGAAGATATGCAGCGTGAAGGCTAGGCCTATTATTGTTGATCACACAATTCCGGAACGGTTGGCCCGGGATTGTCGCCACCCTGGAGGGGGGAAGCCATGAGTGAAGCATTGGAAACGGAAGTCAAAACTAATCCGCAAGGCGATCCGATTACGAGTGCGGCTCCGGCACCTTCCAGTCAAGGAGGGAGAAAAGATCCTCATGCTGAGGCCAAACGCCAACAGGAGGTTTCTCCGGAATATATGTTTTCCGAAGCGCCTCGTGAGCGGGAATTCATTACGGGCAGCGAGGCCGCCAAAGAAGCCGTTCGCCGGTCCAACGTCGATCTCTCCATCGCCTATCCGATTACGCCCCAGAGTGAAACCATGCAGTTGATCGGTGTGTTGTACGGAGAAGGGTACGTCAAGGAATATTATCGGGGTGAGGAGGAATATGGCGTCATGTCGGCGATTGCCGGCGGATCCCGTGCTGGTGTGCGTTGCTTCACGGCCACGGCCGGACCGGGTACGTTGCGGGGGCTTGAACCCATTGCTTCCTGGCCGGGCCACCGTCTTCCCGCCGTGGCCATGTTTACCTGCCGGGTGGTCAATGCTCCGTTAGCCATTCAACCGGACAATATTGAAATATCGTATCTGTTGAATTGCGGCATGATCGTCTTTCACGCGGAGAATCAGCAGGACTTGTTTGACTACATTATGAAGGGGTTCATCATCAGCGAAAAGAACGACGTGACGCTGCCGGTCGGGGTGTGTTGCGATGGCTTTTTCGTGACCCATGCCCGGGGCTACTGCTCCATGCAGGATCGAGGCCTTAAACTGCCGGCACGCGATGCCTGGAGAGGGGCGGTTCCGGTCCTGGATGCGGAAAATCCTCCAGCCCGCTTGTCCCGGGACGCGCCAGTTCAAAAATCGAATTTCATGGCGTACAACATCCACGCCGTATGGCAGCAAGAGGTCTGGGCGGCGGTGGAACGTTCGCGCAAATACATCGATCTGTATATGGACGGCTTGATTGAGACGCAAGAGGTTGAAGGTGCGGACGTGCTGTTGATTGCTTCCGGAAGCGCCGCGGCCCAGTCACGCGAGGCCATCCGGATGTGCAAAGACAAGGGCATTCACGCGGGGTTGATCAAGGTGAAGTCGCTTCGCCCCTTCCCCACGAGGGAATTGCGGCAACTATGCGCCAAGGCCAAACTCATTGTCGTACCGGAATTCAATTACGTCGGGTGGTTGGCCAAAGACGTGGCCACGGCCATTTACGGCTACTCGAAAGCCAAAATCGTGGCAGGCCCTCACGTCTACGGCGGCATGTCCATGCCGGTGGAAATGATTTTTGACGAGATTGAATGCGGGCTGACGGGGAAAAAGTCGGCGACGGTTCCTTCTTCCGCTATCATGGGTGCCGTGGACCAGGAAGCGGTTGCGCGCTTCATGCAAAATATCTGAACGCGCCATTGCGAGTTTTCCGAAAAAGCCTACCTCAATTCCGTTGAGGTAGGCTTTTTTATGACATCTGCGTATCATGAGCCGGGATGAACATCTTAGTGACTAATGACGACGGCGTTGAATCTTCCGGGGTCCACACCCTTGCAAAACACCTGAAGCAGCTCGGCAACGTCTGGGTCGTGGCTCCTGAACGCCCACAAAACGCCATGGGCCGGGCCATTACCCTGCATAAGCCTCTCCGATTGAAGCAGCTTGGCCGGCAGGTCTTCTCGGTGAACGGCACGCCGTCGGATTGCGTCATTGTGGCCGCGGGCCGGGTTCTCTGCGACCGCCCGATCCACTTGCTGGTATCGGGAATCAACAAAGGATTGAATCTGGGTGACGACGTCACCAATTCCGGAACGGTGGCCGCGGCACTCGAAGGCGCAATCCGCGGAATTCCCTCAATGGCTGTTTCACTGGAGGGGGTGAAGCGATTTCGTTTCACCGCGGCGGCCCGGGTTGCGGTTGAGGTGGCTACCCTGATCCTGAAGGATGGTTTGCCGACCGATACCCTATTGAACGTCAATGTGCCCGACGTGTCAGCCGAAGCCATGACGGGAATCCAGGTCACGTCGTTAAGCCGGCGGCAATATCGCAATTCCGTTGTCGAGAACATTGATCCGCGGGGGAGCGCATATTATTGGATCGCGGGAGAACAGGTGAGTTGGAACCGAAGAAAGAATTCCGACGTGGATGCCATTGCCGCCCAAAAGGTTTCCTTGACGCCGCTGCGTTTTGACATGACGCAGTACGCCGCGATGAAAAAGTTGACGGCATGGGAATCCGCGTTGTCAAAGCGCACGCGGTCATCCTGAAAGACGGCGACCGGACGCCATGTTCCAGGGCTTCTATCAGTGGATGGTCTCGTGGTCGGAATCGCCTTACGCGGACCCCGCGTTATTTGTATTGGCGTTTGCCGAGTCCTCCGTCTTTCCTCTTCCCCCCGACGTGTTATTGATGGTGCTGGTTCTGGGGAATCCCTCGTGGGGCCTGTATTATGCAGCGATCACCACCGTCGGCTCCGTGCTGGGCGGCATATTCGGCTATCTCATCGGGTGGTGGGGAGGGAAGCCGCTTCTGCTGCGACTGGTCGGGCAAGATCGTGTCTCTAAAGTCCATGAGACGTTTGAACGCTATGAATCGTGGGCGATCCTGATTGCGGGCCTGACGCCTGTTCCGTATAAAGTATTTACAATCGGAGCCGGCGCGTTTTATGTTAATTTTCGCGTCTTCGTTCTGATGTCGCTGATCAGCCGGGGCACCAGATTTTTTCTGGTCGCCGGGACGTTGCAACTGTTGGGTCCGTGGGTCAAAAAAGTCCTGGAGCAATACTTCAACCTGTTTACCATTGTCTTGGCGGCGTGTATCGTTCTGGGATATTGGATCGTCAAACGGCAAACAAAAAAGGCCTTCAGCTCTTCCACTTCGCCAACTTCTGAATGACCGCTGCGTGAAAATTTTCAACACCCTGACGAATCAGAAGGAACCGTTCGTGCCCATCGCACCGCCCCGCGTGGGCATCTACGTCTGCGGGGTCACCGTGTACGATGAATGTCATTTGGGCCATGCGCGCAGCGCGATCGTTTTTGACGTGCTTCGGCGGTATCTCGGCTACCGGGGTTACGATGTGACCTACGTGAAAAACTTTACCGACGTGGATGATAAGATCATCAACCGGGCTACGGAAGAAGACGTCCCGTGGGAAAGCGTCGTCGAGAGATTTATGCAGGCGTATACCCGTGACATGAAACACTTGGGCGTCGTCACTCCGGACGTTGAACCGCGGGCCACGGAACACATGCCGGAGATTCTGGAGATGATCCGTACAATCATGGACAAAGGCTTTGCCTACCAGGTGGATGGCGACGTCTATTATCGTGTGTCGGCTTTTCCGGAGTACGGACAATTGAGTAAACGGTCTCTCGACGACATGCAAGCCGGAGCGAGAGTCGAAGTGGATGAACGCAAACAGGACCCCATGGACTTCGCCTTGTGGAAAGCGGCGAAGCCCGGAGAACCGGCTTGGGAGAGTCCCTGGGGCCCGGGTCGGCCGGGCTGGCACATCGAATGTTCGGCGATGTCCGTGCGCCATTTGGGTGCCACCTTCGACATTCACGGAGGCGGCAAGGATTTGGCATTTCCTCACCATGAAAATGAAATGGCACAATCTCGTGCCGCAACGGAGCAGGAGTTTGCCCGATATTGGGTGCATAACGGGTTCGTCACCATTGATGAAGAAAAGATGTCAAAATCGCTGGGAAACTTTTTTACCGTAAGGGAGATTTTTGCCCAATCGAATTGCCCGGAACCCGTGACGGCCGAGGCGATACGCTATTTTCTCCTTTCGACCCACTATCGTGGAGACGTGAATTTTTCCAACTTGGCTGTGGCGGAAGCCAAATCCGCATTGGATAACGTGTATGACCTCTTCATCCGTCTCTCCGAAAAGCCCGGACCCGGTTCGGACTTTGGGAAGGCGTTAAGAACCGTTTTGCCAGAATTTCGTCAGGCATTCGAAGAGGCCATGGACGATGATCTGAATACCCCCAAGGCGTTGGCGGCATTTCAGCAGCTTCGAGCCGAGGTTAATCACGTTCTTCAAAGAGGGTTGTCCGAGCAGGACCGGCAGGAGGTTCTCGCAATCTTTCGGCAATACGGCGCACCATTGGGTTTGTTTCAGCTCAATGAACGAGAATGGGTGTTTCGCGAGCTGGAGTTCGGCATCGAGCCATGCCGGATGGGCACCGAGCAGGAGTACACTGATGAGTGGATTCAAGAACAGATTCGACAAAGGGCCGAAGCGCGGGCGCGGAAAGACTTCGCCGCCGCCGACTCCATTCGGGAAGACTTGGCAGCCAAAGGAATCCTTCTCGAGGACCGGCCGGACGGGAGCACCAGGTGGAAGCGATAAGACCGGTGATTTCCTGTTCGGGGTTCAGGCAGTCACGGAGGCGCTCCGGTCGGGCTCGCGGACGTTCATAAAAATCTTCCTGTCGCATCGACAGCGTCAATTTTCCCAGATCATTCGTTTCGCCAAAGTCCAAGGCGTACCCTTACAGGTTCAACCGCGTGAACGACTCGACCGGCTGGTCCCTTCTGCCAATCATCAGGGTGTGCTGGCGCTCGTCGCGGCGAAAGCCTATAGCTCAGAGGATGAGATCCTGGAGTATGCCGCACAACAAAAGGAGCCGGGGTTTTTCTTGGCTCTGGATGGGGTGGAGGATCCGCAGAATTTGGGGGCCGTTCTCAGAACGGCTGCCACGGCTGGGATTCATGGGGTGTTTATTCCCGACCGCCGGTCCGTTGGGTTGACGGCGAGTGTGGCAAAAGCCTCTGCCGGCGCCGTCGAACACGTCCGGGTGGCCCGGTGCGCGAATATCGCCAAACTCATCGATCGTTTGCAGGATCGCGGGGTGACCACCGTGGCGTTGGAGCCTCGCTCTCCGAAACTCTATACCGAGTTGAATTTCACGGGACCTGTCTTATTGGTGTTTGGAGGAGAGGGCCGAGGACTCAGATCGAGGATTGTCGAACGATGTGCGGTCCACGCCCGCATTCCCATGCGCGGAGAGGTGGCCTCGCTCAACGTTTCGGCAAGCGTTGCGGTGGTGGCCTATGAAGCGGTTCGTCAACGGATGTAACGTCCGGGTCTCTCGCAAGGACACCCTGGTTTTTCGCAATCGGACGGGGTCATCAATGGAAGGAACAAGCGAACGTCTTACCGGACTTGGATCAAGCCTTCTTGAATAGCCGCGTTTAAGAGTTGGGCGGCATTCGAGACGCGTACCTTTTTCATCATGTTGGCACGATGAGCTTCGACGGTTTTGACGCTGATGGTGAGCCGTTCGGCGATCTCTTTATTCTTGAGGCCGGACCAGATCAGTTGAAGGATTTCCTGTTCCCGTTCGGTGAGCGACTCGGGGCGTTTCCGTCGCATGGGAAGCAGGTCTCTCCTCTTGTTTGCTCTTGCTTGAACGGCCATCGGTCACCGAAATAGTCTACAAGATAAATTATGTAGGTAATACTAGCAGGGTGCCCATTAAAAAGTAAAGTGGAACAGGTGTTCCAAGTAAAGAAAAAATAAAAATTTTTCAGAGTGACGATATATAGAGTGATGAATGTTTCAGGCTCCTATATTTTGTTGTTTGTGGCGGGACTGGTCATAGGGAGTTTCCTCAATGTGTGCATTTTGCGAATCCCTTACGGTGAATCCATCATTCAGCCTGGTTCCCGTTGCGTACAATGCAAAACACCAATTTTCTGGTTCGACAACATGCCACTCTTGAGTTTTATCCGGTTGAGAGCACGGTGCCGATGGTGCGGGGGAAAGATTTCATGGCGCTATCCTTTGGTGGAATGTCTGAACGGAGTCAGTTATCTTGGGATCGTCTACAAGTTTGGATGGACTCATAGCGCCCTTGTGTATGCGCTGTTTCTTTCATCGTTGTTGGTCGTGACGATGATCGATATTGATCATTTCGTGATCCCCGATGTCATCACTCTCCCGGGTCTGGTCATTGGCTTTTTCACTGCGGCATTCATCTTGCCCGTGGGTTGGGCCGGTGCCTTGCTGGGTATCGCATTGGGAGGAGGGATCCTGTGGATGCTCGCGGCCGTCAGTCCGTATCTGTTTGGAAAAGAGGGGCTGGGTGGGGGCGACATCAAATTCCTGGCCATGATCGGGGCATTCCTTGGATGGCAGCATGTGTGTATGACCTTGTTTCTCGCGTCGTGTGCCGGGGCCATGGTCGGCATCGGTCTCATGGCCTTTCGCGACATGGAGCGTGGTCAGTACCTTCCTTTTGCCCCGTTCTTGGCAGCAGGGGCGGTGGCATCGCTGTTTTTTTATCAGGAACTGTCGGGTATGTATGAAAACATGTTTCTGTCATGAAAATTGGAAACGAGCATTGAACAGCCATGTGTGCGAACACCAATGTTTCCGTCCGGGGAGATTTTCGTCCAAATTGCTGGACACACGTGCCGGTCCGTGTCATGGAGCATCAGGATATACGTTGACGGAGCTGATGGTGGTCCTCGGCATTTTGGGGGTCGTGTTGGGGGTGGGCGGCATCTGGCTTTCCTCCCAACTGCCGTACTATCGTCTGAATGGAGTGGTCCGACAAATACGCGCGGATCTCTTGTCGGCAAGGGCACAAGCCGTTAAGCAGGGGAATGAAGTTCGCGTCTTTTTTACGGACCCGCAGCATTATGATATTTTGAACGACGTCAACAATAATGGAAGAGCCGACCCAGGTGAAGCCGTCGAAACCCGCTCGATCCTGGAGGAGTTTGCCGGCGTGACGATCGAGTCCAACAATAATCCGATCTTTTATCCGAGAGGCACGGCTTCCAGTCTTGCCACGGTCAGGGTTTCCAATGTCTCCGGTGAGAAAGCGATCACGATCGCCATAACGGGTCGCGTGAAAGTGACCACCCCCTAAATTTCCGCATGGGCCACGCAACAAACCATAAGGGGTTAACCCGGATTACTCACCAGCCTTCTGCTGCGGGTGCCGGTCCACTCGCCGTGCCGGGGCGTACTCCTGCAAGCCGCTTCGGCAGAGTATCCACTATGCCTTCAGCATCTTGCAGCCCGTGCGCACCAGCACAGCGGCGTCTCGACGCCCTCGCGACGGAGCCTGGTGAGCCATCCGGATTGACCCTCCTGGAAGCCGTCATTGCCATGGCGCTCTTTTTTGTCGCGGTCTTGGCCTTCGCGGGAGTCGCGGTCACGGCGAATAAAGGCGCAGCAGCGAGCAAACATTTAACGATGGCCACCACCCTGGCCCAGGATACACTGGAACAGGTCAGGAGCGCCGGCTACGACCCGGCGGCTGCACGGGAAACCACGGAAGCCTATGGGACCATCCCCGGCTTTGACATGTATCAACGGATCGTTCTGATGGAAACCGGACGTCCTGTTCCCGGATTACAAACGTCGACGGTTACGGTGTGGTGGTCGGAGGACCGGCATTCCGTGACCGTATCCACGATTCTTGCACCGTAGCCGCCAAAGGGCTTCAAATCCATGATCAACCAAAGAGGGGTCACTTTAACGGAGCTGTTGATCGCCTTGGCCTTGGGGCTGTTCACCATTGGGGCGGTCTATGGCGTCCATCTGAATCAGGTCAAAAAGCAGATCGTTCAGGAGGACGTGTTCGCCATGCAACAAACCGCTCGTGCCGCTATGGACATGATGGCCAGGGAGATTCGGATGGCCGGCTATGATCCCATGGGGGTCAACCGGGATTCCGCTTCATCGAATGATTTTCATGGGCTTGGTTATCATCCCACGGAATTGCACGTTCGAGCCGATTTGAATGGAAACGGCGTACCCACCGACTCGAAGGAATCCATTGTCTATTTGTATGACGACTCGACCTCCACGTTGCGACGCAAAGTGGGAATGGGTGGGCGACAACCCGTGGCGGAACATATCGAGTCCTTTACCGTTTCCTATCGTGACGCCTTGGGGCATCCCACGACGCACGTGCCGAGTATCCGGGCCGTTGACGTGCAGGTCACGGCTCGAACGGCCCACGCTGACAGCCATTATCCCGAGAACGAAGGCTATCGGACGTTTACGCTTCGGTCACGCATCGTCCCGAGAAACCTGCCGTGAAACGTCATGGACCGGGTGGTTCCTCTTCCTTGACGCTTCGATGATGCTTGACTAATATCCGGTGCCGATGCGATTCGGTCGATCATGTCTTTCACATTCACAGTTGGCCTGCGACTGGAGGAACACGAAGATGAGAACAACGTTGACCTTGGTTTGTGTCATCCTGAGTCTGTGTTATTGCGGGATGGCGGTGTCCCAAGACCTGCCCGATGATATTCTGGCAGATCAATACCTGTTGGAAGCGAAGAAGGCACTGGAAAATGGCGAGCCGCAAACCGCGAGACGGGCTTTTGAGAAAATCGAAGCCCTGGATACCGAACCCCCGCTGGAGTTCTACTTCTTTTTCGGCAAACTGCTGGTTGATCACGGAACGAAAGTGGACGACGTTCGCCAGGGACAGGCTTCGCTCAAGCAATTTGTCGTCAATATCGAGAAGAATTCCGAATATTATCGACCGACCCTGGAACTGCTTTCCGTCGCAAGAAAAACAATCGAAACAGCCGAACAACTGCAAACGGAGGAAACAAAACGTCAAGCGGCGGCGCAGCAACGAGCCGCCACGCTCAAGGACTTGTTGCCGTCGTTATTGAAAAGCCTCAAAGAGCAGATGGTGACCGTTCCGGGCGGCACGTTCACGATGGGGTGTACGGAGGAGCAGAGCAGTTGTGACGATGATGAAACGCCGGTCCGGCAGGTACAAGTGAAGAGTTTCAGGATCAGCAAGTATGAGGTGACCCAGGATCTCTGGGAGGCGGTGATGGGTAAGAATCCGAGCAAGTTCCGGGTCTGCCCCCGGTGTCCTGTCGAGAACGTGGGCTGGGATGACGCCAAGTTGTTTCTCAAGAAATTGAGTGCCCTGACGGGTGAACACTATCGGTTGCCGACTGATGCGGAATGGGAGTATGCCGCCAGGGGCGGGGACAAGAGCCAAACGCACCTCTACGCCGGGAGCGACGATCTGGATTCGGTTGCTTGGTATGACAAGAATAGCGGGCACAGGGTCCATCGGATCGGAGAAAAACAACCCAACGGGTTGGGCCTGTACGACATGAGCGGGAACGTCTGGGAGTGGGTGGAGGATTGTTGGAGCAAGAAGTTTCCGGGTCCTCCGGCCGATGGGAGTGCGTGGAAGAGCAGGAATTGTGCACGACACATGTTGCGTGGCGGTGCTTGGACCAGCTACCCAAGATACCTGCGTTCCTCGAATCGCTACTGGAATTTGTCCGCTTTCCTGCGCGACGACGTCGGGTTTCGCCTGGTTGGGACGCCGTAACCCGTAACGAGGAAAGGAGAACCCGTATGAGTAGCCCCGGCCACCCCCATGCGATTACCATTGAGCAAAATCCTCATCGCGTCAAAGTCTCGTTTAACGGAACCGTTATTGCCGATACCACCCGGGCCGTGGTCCTGAAAGAAGGACCGCTGCCGCCGGCGAATTACATCCCGCGGAGCGATGTGCAGATGTCCTATTTGCAGCGGACGGACCATTCCACCCATTGCCCGTTCAAAGGCGATGCGTCATATTTTTCCGTTCGCGTCGGTGACCACGTCGCCGACAACGCGGTCTGGACCTATGAAACCCCCATCGACGCTGTGGCGCAGATCAAAGACTGCCTGAGTTTTTACGTGGAAAAACTGGACGTGAGTGAAGAAATACGAGGTGAATGAAGGAGGGTGGTTTTGCAGGGCACAACGATTGTTGTGCCCTGCAATCACCAATCAGGTCAGCCCAGAGTGGCCAGGATATGGTTAAACGTGGCGCTCGGGCGCATGACCGTTTCGACTTTTGCCGGGTCGGGATGGTAATAGCCGCCGACGTCCATGGACTGGCCCTTTGCGGCCTTCACTTCTTTGAGGATTGTCTCGATATTGGCCTCAAGCTCTTTCGCAATGGGCGAAAATTTTTCCTTTAATGCCGGATCGTCATTTTGCGCGGCGAGTTCCTGTGCCCAATACAAGGCTTCGTACAGGTGGCTGCCGATGTTGTCCAACTCCCCCAGCACCCGGCCTGGTGCCTTGCGATTTTCCATGAGTTTCCCCGTAGCCCGGTCCAAGGTATCGGCCAGGACCTGAGCTTTTTTATTGTCGCGGGTTTGGGCCAAATGGGCAAAGGATTCCGCCAAGGCGAGAAATTCGCCGAGAGAATCCCATCGCAAGTGTCCTTCTTTCACAAACTGCTGCACGTGTTTCGGGGCTGATCCGCCGGCGCCGGTCTCGAACAAGCCGCCGCCCTTGATGAGTGGAACAATGGAGAGCATCTTGGCACTGGTGCCCAGTTCCAGGATCGGGAACAGGTCCGTGAGATAGTCCCGCAGAACGTTGCCGGTGGCGGCAATGGTGCTCTGCCCTTCCTTGGCCCGTTTGAGCGAATGCTTCATGGCGTCCACCGGGGCCATGATTTGAATATCCAGGCCCGTTGTCTCATGGTCCTGCAAATAGCGGTGTACTTTTTCGATGAGTTGCGCGTCGTGCGGCCTGTCCTTGTTCAACCAGAACACCACGGGCATGCCGGACGCCCTGGAGCGATTCACGGCCAGCTTCACCCAGTCCTGAACCGGAATATCCTTGACGATACACGCGCGGAAGATATCGTCTGTTTCCACGTGCTGTTCATGCAGCACGTTCCCTGTTCCGTCGATCAAGCGGATGGTGCCGTTTCCGGGAGCTTCGAAGGTTTTGTCGTGCGAACCGTATTCCTCCGCTTTTTGGGCCATGAGGCCCACGTTGGGCACACTGCCCATGGTTGCGGGATCGAAGGCCCCGTTTTCCCTGCAGAAATCGACCACCGCCTGGTAAATGCCCGCGTAGCTGCGGTCCGGGATCATGGCCTTCGTGTCATGTTCCTTGCCGTCCGGTCCCCACATCTTCCCGCCGACGCGCAAAGCCGCGGCCATTGACGCATCGATGATGATGTCACTGGGCACGTGCAGGTTGGTAATGCCCCGGTCGGAGTCCACCATGGCGAGGTCCGGACCGTTTTGCATAGCGGCCTGAAGATCGGCCTTGATGGCTTCTTGCTGCGCGGCGGGCAAGGTCCCGATTTTTGCGTAGACGTCGCCGAGGCCGTTATTGGGATCGACACCGAGTTCGGCAAAGACGGCTTCATGTTTTTTGAAAACGTCTTCGAAGTACACGGATACGCAATGCCCGAAGATAATGGGGTCCGAGACCTTCATCATCGTTGCCTTCATGTGAAGCGACAACAGGATATTGGTTTTCTTGGCGTCGTCGATCTGTTCCTTGAAGAATTGACGTAACGCCCGGGCGCTCATCTTCGTGGCATCGACCACGGCGCCCTTGTCCAGGGTCACGTTCTCCTTCAACACGGTCGTGCTGCCGTCGGCGCCGACGAATTCGATGCGGCCTTTCCCGGCCGTCTGCTCGGTCATCGTGGCCGATTTTTCATTGGCAAAGAAATCCTCGCTCGACATATGGGCAACGTGCGTTTTCGAATCCTTGGACCAGGCCCCCATCTTGTGCGGATTCTTCTGGGCATATTGTTTCACGGAGGTTGACGCGCGACGGTCCGAATTGCCTTGTCGCAACACCGGGTTGACCGCGCTGCCTTTCACCTTGTCGAATTTTGCCTTGATGTCCTTCTCTGCGTCGGTTTTGGGATCTTCCGGGTAGTCGGGGATGGCATATCCTTGGGATTGCAATTCGGCCACGGCCGCTTTGATCTGGGGAATCGATGCGCTGATGTTCGGGAGCTTGATGACGTTGGCGTCCGGTGTTTCTACCATTTCACCCAACAGGGCAAGATCATCGGGCTGCCGTTGTTCAGGATTCAAGGCATCGGGAAATTGCGAAATGATTCGACCGGCCAACGAAATATCTTTTCTGCCGACGTTGACGCCTGCGGTTTTTGCAAAGGCCTGAATGATCGGCAAAAACGATCCGCTCGCCAATTCAGGCGCTTCGTCGACCTTTGTGTAAATAATATCCGGTTCTGCTGACATGGGTTCCTCCTCTATTTTCAAAGTTGTCCAAAAGCACCATATTCGGCATCTGAACAGAGAATATTAGAGCGAACCGGCATTCGACGCAATCAACCGAAAGCCCCAGTCCTCGTGAACATTGGACCCCCGCTGAAGACTGTAGAGGTAGGCTCCAGGACCAGAACGGAATGGGTCTGGCAGGCAAGGAGAAAACGTAGAATGTCTGAATCTCACCATCAACCTGCACGAAATTGGAAGCGAAGGCTCTGCTTTTCTTTAAAGATGTTCGGTTGTGGAGGAAGAAATTGGCTCAGAATGACGGGTATGGTTTTGTGCCGGCGGTGTCAACTGGGTGCACCATGGGCCACCTGGCTTCGGGGAGGACCCTTTCAGCCGGGTTATCCGCCGTCGAGAGCCGCCAGTTGCTCAACCGCCTTCTGGTGTAGAATCCGGTCGTAGGCGTCTTTCGCCGGTAACGTGACCGCACGTTCGAGCAGGTCGCGCACTTTTGCGCGGTAGTCATCGGCATTCAGGCTCAGAAGGCCAAGCGCATACTCAAGAAGGACGAACTTCTTTTGAGGGGCTAATTCGAGCGATCGCTCGAAATGAGCGAGAGCGTCCTCTTCGTTGGCTTCATAGAGCACGCTGGCCATGAATCCGGCGACGCTGACGACTCCCGCGTGCCAGGAAGCAAGGCTTAAATGGGCGGCTGCCATGTCCGGAGCCAGCCGAAGTGCCTCTTGAATGGCATCACGCACTTGCTCTGCGTACCCTTCGTTCAGCGCCTCCCATGTGCCGGTCACCTGTGCGAGACGTCCCGTGGCATGGGCCAATTGGAGATAGGCTTCCGGGTTGGACGTGTCGAGCCGGATTGCCTTTCGTGCGAATTCTGTGGCCCGCCGGAACGAGCCTTCCTGTTCACTCTCCGGCGCAAGGTAGTAGCTGTAAATCGCCAGTGAATCGGCCGCCAAGGCATAGCCTTCTGAGGTGTCGAGACTCCGGGCAAGTTCGGCAGCCTCCGCGAAGCGGCCCTCGGCATAGACGGAGCGTGCCTCTTCGATCGACTGTGCGCCGGTGGTTCCCACCGGTACGAACACGCACATAATTGTCAAAACGGTACGGGATATGGCTTTGTTCATTGATGTTGGTCCGGCGAGACGGGCAAGCATTATAGTGCCTTTCGGTCGATGGCGATCAACAGGGGCGGGAGGAGCAGGAAATCGCAGGTCAGCGCGAAGCCGATCGTGAGTGCAACCAGAAGACCGAGCATCAAACTGATTGCGAACCCCGACGAAGCGAACACCAGGAACCCGAGTACCAGGATCATGGTTGTGACAAACAGCGGATGACCCACTGAACGAAAGGCGGTTTGCACCGCCTCCGACGCGGATTGGCCTTCCCGACGCCCTTTCAGGTACTTGGTCATGAAGTGAATCGTGTCGTCGACCACGGTGCCGAAGGCGATCGCGGTCACGAGCGATCCGGCGTTCCCCACTTCGACGTACAGATAGCCCCAGACGCCGAAGGCCATGGCTGCGGGGACGAAGTTGGGCACCAGGCTGATGAGGCCGAGGCGCAGGCTTCGGAAAATCCCGATCAGGATCAGCGAAATGAGAGCCATGGCAATGACCGTGCCCCGCAACATGTTTTTGTTGTTGGTGATGGTCAAGTGGGCAAAAGCGAGGCTGTACCCCGATCCCTCGGTGGCGAGTTCCGGCCCGTTGGCGCGGAGCCACTCCTGTCCGCGTACGTCGAGTTCGCGCTGCTGCTCGGCACTCAGTCTGCCCATGGTGACGGTCATGCGTGTGGCCGACCGGCCGACGTCAATACGGTTGTTGAGGTCGCTGCCGAAGGGAACCGAAAGCTCGTAGAGCAGCAGGTACTGTGCGGCAAGTTCGGCGTCTTCGGGCACCCGGTAGAAGGCCGGGTCATCACCGTGCATGTTTTTGTTGAGGCGCTTCATGATATCCGGAAAGGACTGGACGTGTGCCACTTCCGGCTGGGTGCGGTACCATTCGGCGAATGCGTCGATCTTGTGCAGGTAGCCGGGATCGGTGACGCCTCCTTCGCGACCGGCGTTCAGGGAATATTCCAGGTTTTCCATGCCGGTCAGATTGTCGATGACGAAGTCCGTATCGCGCCGAAATTCATAACGCTCATCCAAATACTGCAACCAGTTGTCCGTCAACTCGATGCGGGGGATACCCGCCGCCAGGACAATGACCACGGTGGTCATGGACCAGAGCAGGAGTGTGCGGCGTGCGACGACGAAGGCCCCCAAGCGATCAAAGAAAGCGGAATGCCCGGCGCGTCCGGGCTTTGCGCGAAGCGGCAAGATCAACAATAATGCCGGCAGAAGCGTCATGGAATAGACGAAGGCGCAGAGCACGCCAAACGCCACGAAATTGCCGAGGACCCGAAAAGGCGGAGAGTCCGAGGCGTTGAGACTGAGGAATCCGATCATCGTCGTGACCGTCGTGAGGAACACCGGCCAGGCATCCTTGCGCAGGGATTCGGCGACCGCCGCGTCCCTGTCCAGATCTTGCTTCATGCCGGACATCGTCGTCGAGATGATGTGGATTGAGTCTGCGATGGCGATCGTCATGATGATAATCGGAATGCCGGAGTTGGCGGCGTTGAGCAGCGTGCCGGTCCAGCCGACGAGCCCCATGGTCGAGGCGATGACGAAGATGAGCATGACGACAAGGGACAGCATGCCCAGCAGGGAACGCAGAAGGATGGCGGCGACGGACACAATGACGATCAATGCGACCGGCGCAAGGATCTGCATATCGTCGTCGACCGCGTCTGTCATGATGCGGTTCACGAAGACGTCGCCGGTCAGGTGATAGGTGATATCCGGATGGTCCGCCCTGGCATTGTTCAAGAGGCCGCGAACGTGGTCGATCACCTCGGTCAGCGCAGCTTCGGGGTTCTCGGGGAAGGCGAAACTGATGACCAGTCCGGCCACGCGCCCGTCGTGGGAGACGAGCCGGCCCGCGACGCTGATTTCGCCTAACGCAATCCTCTTGATCCGGGCGAGGTCGTCATCATTGAGCGATCCGGCGTCCTCCACGAGCCGCTCGACCTTCAAGTCGTCCCCGACCGCTTCGGTGTGGTTGTAATTGACAAGAGAGTCGACCCTGGTGGACCAGGGCACGCGCCACGCGGCCTCGGTCAACTCTTCGACGGCGCTCAGCGCCTCGCGGGTGAAAATCTCACCCCCTTTGGGGGCCACTGCGATCAATGCCACGTTGGTTGCGGTATAGGTATCCTCCAAGGCTTCGAATGCCACGCGATGAGGATTGTCCTTATCGAAGTTGTCGCGCCAGTCGTTGGAGACGGTAATGAATTGGAGTCCGGCTGCCAGAATCACCATGCCCCCTACGGCCAATGCGAGGACCAGCCATCGGTAGCGCAATATGAATGTCGTGTAGCGGTCCAGTAGCAGGGAGGTCATAGTTTTGTTTTCCGCCGGCTTGTAGCCGAGACGACCCCGCTGGTTCCATTGGCGACTGTTTGCCGGAGGTCTATCTCAAGCATCGCCACGTGGTTACCGTAGGGAAGAGAGGAAACAAGCAGGCTGCCTGCTTGCAGAAATTTTGAGGGATGCATTATAACCCAGCGAAAACATAGATTCCAGTATCATGTATTGCGCTCGCCGAAGCCGGCTCGTTCACTGTCTCGCATCTCAATGAGGTGCAATCTGTCGACTCGTTGGTCCCATCCGGGCCGAGCAGAATAGCGAACATTTAGTGAAATAGTGCAATAAATAGTACTAGACGAATTATTTTGAATGTGCTAGAGTGTGGCTTATCGCACAACTTGAGCTTTCTCGCAATTAAGGTACGAAATGGCATCAGGGTTGAACACCTCTCCAAACTCTTCGACGCCCCCTGTTTTTGTGACCGGTGCGGCTGGGCACGTAGGTGCCAATCTCGTGCGCCGGCTGCTGGACGACGGTGTGCGGGTCCGGGTCTTGCTGAGACACGAAGACAACAACGAAGGACTGGAAGGTCTTGACGTTGAACGCCGGTTTGGTGATATCCGGGATTTGGATGCCACCAGGCGCGCACTTGAGGGCTGTCAGGGCGTCTACCACGTCGCGGCCAAAATCTCGACCATCGAAGGCAATCGCGCTCATCGCCGGGAAGTCTTCGACTGCAACGTCATCGGCACACGCAACGTGCTGCAAGCTGTGCGGGAAGTGGAAGCCGGCCGGGTGGTGGTGACGGGCTCTTTCAGTGCGGTCGGGTACGATTTAGATAATCCGTCCGCGCCCGCCCACGAGACGATGCAATTCTATCCCATGGAGCGCACGATGCCGTACGAGCGCAGCAAGTCGCTCGTTGAGCACGAGTGCTGGCGCGCCGCGGCGAAAGGACAGGACATCGTGGTGGCAACGTGTTGCGCCGTAGTCGGGCCCGCCGATTTTTTCCCCTCGCGATTGGGAAGAGCTTTGTGTGACTACAGCAACCGCAAGCTCCATGCTTACGTTGACGGCGGGTTCGAGTTCGTCGCGTCGCGGGATATTGTCGAAGGACATCTGTTGTGTATGCACAAAGGACGCTCGGGCGAAAAGTACATTTTCAGCAGCGAGTACAAAACCATTTCCGAGATCCTGGACCTGTTCGAGGAGGTCTCGGGCGTTCCGCGACCGTGCCGGCGTATTCCGGCCGACATGATGCTCGTTTTTTCGGAAATGACGAGCTTTTATCTGAGCCGGTTTCACCCGAGCTTTCCCCAGCGTTTCACCCCAGGCGCCATTCGCCTGTTGCGCAAATGCTTGCACGCCGACGTCGGCAAAGCGAGACGGGATCTCGGCTATCAACCAACCAGTATCCGCGCTGCGGTTCATGAGGCTTACGCCTTTCACTACCACCGCCACGCGATCACGAATCCACTTGCGAAACGTCCGTCCGTGACCGTTACGGCACCCGTGGACACTTTCTCTCCGAGCCAGGCTTATGGGTAACTCCAAACAGAAACTCAATGTGATTACGGAGCCGGATACCCCCCCCGGTTTCGAGGCGGCCGGCAACTTGCGCCAGCAAGCCCGCGCCGCGGGTATGGACCCGGATTATTGGTACGCGGTTGAAGAAGTGCGCCACGTCAAACCGGGGACGGTGGTTGAAGTCACGTTCTGGAAACGTTCCATTGCGCTGTTCCGGGGGAAGGACGGCTCGTTTCACGCCATCGACAATCGCTGTGCGCATCGCCAACTCAAACTTTCCATGGGCGAGGTACAAGACTGCCGGCTCGTGTGCTCCTACCACGGCTGGGAGTACGATGGAAATGGACGCTGTGTTGCGATCCCCCACGACCGCTACGGACGAGGGCTCCCAAAGCTTCCGATCAGAACCTATCCCGTGAAGGTGCGTTACGGTCTGGTCTGGTTGTTCCCCGGAAACCCGGAGCAGGCGGAACTGCGCCGGATCCCGGACATCCCCGAGCTGGAGGGACCCGAGCGATGGGCCTGCGAGCCGATGGTCTTCACTTGGGCGGCTCACCACTCGATGGTGATCGACAACGTGAGTGACTTCACCCACGCCCACTTGCACCGTCGATACCGTCCCTTCGAAGAAGGCGCCGTCCTCACCCGTTGTGAGACCGTCGGCGACGACGTGCACGTGGCCTACGATACAAGGGTCGGACGCGGGCGTATCTCAGGACTGTTTGTCGATCACGGCCAGGTCGACACCACTCATATGGATCTTTGCTATCAATACCCATACCAGTGGTCGAACACCGATGACGCGATCAAACACTGGCTTTTTGTCCTGCCGATCGATGAACGGACCACCCGGGCGTTCTTCCTGTTTTACTTCAAGTCGCTGAAGCTGCCCTTGCTGCCGGTACGCATTCCCCGTTTCGCCATGACCGCGGTTCTGAAGATCTCGAACCGTGTACTCATCGGCCCATTACTCTCCCAGGACGGCGTGGCGGTCGAAGCGGAACAGCAGGGTTACGAGAGACATTGGGACGCGCCTCCAATCGAATACAATCCGGCGGTACGGGCTTTTCAAAACGTGACCGTGCGCAAGTGGCGGGAATACATGGCGCGCGGGATGGAGAACGGCGATGCCGGGACCTGATCTCCACTTCCCATGGTCCACGCTGTCGGGCGGCGCCCTGCTTGAGGCTGCGGCCATGGTGTCGGGATTTGTTGGCTTGCTGTTTCTGGGTTCGATACTTCTGCCCGGAAGACGGGTGACGGGACCGGAGGTCGAAGGACAATCAACCACCTACAAACTGAACGGCCTTGCCTTGTTCCTGATGACCGTGCTTGTGGCCTGTCTTGCCCAAGTTTCCGGCTGGTTTTCTCTTTCCGTGCTGCATACCCACTTCGCCTCGTTGTTCGTGGCGATCAACGTATTCGCATTCGTCTTATCCGTCTGGCTGTATTGGTGGAGAGCCGGGCCCCGGGATGCATCGCCGGGACCGTGGAAGGGTTTCTTTTTCGGCGTGGAACTGAATCCCGCCTGGTTCGGGGTGGATTTGAAGCTGTTCAGCTACCGCCCTTCTCTTATCGGCTTGGCGCTGCTCAACGCATCGTTCGCCGTCGTGCAGTATGAAACCTACGGCGAACTGACCCTGGCGATGGCGCTCTATCAGATCTTCACCTTCCTGTACGTGCTCAACTACTTCCAGTTCGAACACGGAATGATCCACACCTGGGATCTGGTCAGTGAGCGTTTCGGGTGGATGTTGATTTGGGGAGACTACGTCCTTGTTCCATTTTTCTACTGTATCGCCGGCTGGTGGCTGATCCACCCATCGGAACCACTGTCTCCCATCGCCGCGGCCGCGATTGTCCTGTTGTTCGTCCTCGGTTTCTGGCTCTTCCGCGGCGCCAATGAACAGAAGCACCGGTTCAAGCGTGACCCGGGCGTCACGATTTGGGGACAACCCGCCCGGTCCTTGGATGGGCGCCTGCTGGTCTCCGGATTCTGGGGCATTGGACGGCATCTCAACTATACCGGTGAAATCTGTATCTACCTCGCGTTCACCCTGACCACCGGGTTCGCATCCTGGGTACCCTACCTGTTACCCGCGTGGCTGGCGAGTCTGTTGTGGCATCGCTCGAGACGTGATGAACGTCGCTGCCATGCCAAGTATGGGGAGCTGTGGGGCCGTTATACACAGCGGGTACGTTTTTCGATGCTGCCGTTTGTCTATTGAGGAGGGCAAAGGTGGAACATCGGTCTTACGGTGTGGCAACCGTGCGTTCGGCAGAGCCGTTACCGAACGCGTCCAAAGCCGTTCCCGAACTCATGGGTGGGTGGCCGCTGATCGGTCATCTGTTGGATTTTCTCAAGAATCCGGTCTCGATGTTGGACCGCGGCTGGCGCGAGCAGGGTGAACTCGTCCGCTTCCGGCTCGGTCCCCGCGAGTTTGTGCTCTTCACCGGGCCTGAAGCTCACGACTGTTACTTCAGGGCACCGGAGGATCAGCTAAGCGCCAAAGCCGTGTATCAGTTCACGGTCCCCATCTTCGGCCGTGGCGTGGCTTATGACGCCTCCCCCGAGATCATGGACGAGCAGCTTGGGTTTCTGTTTCCGGCCCTGCGCGAGGCCGCGATGCGCAGGTATGCCCGCGTCATGTTCGAGGAGACGATGCAGTTGGTCGACGAACTCGGCGAGGATGGGGTCGTCGATCTGCCGCACGCACTGAACGAGCTTACCGTCAAAATCGCCAGTCGTTGTCTCATTGGAGAGGAAGTCCGTGAGCAAGTGGACTCGGGTTTTGCCGAGGCCTATCACGATCTGCAGAACGGCATCAACGTCATCGGATTTTTTCTCCCCAAACTGCCTATCGCGGCGCATCGGAGTCGAGACCGGGCACGGCGCACAGTGGCCGAGATCTTCAGCCGGATCATGGAGGCACGCCGGCTTTCCGGGGCTGCACCCGACGATTTTTTACAGGCGCTCATGCATGCCCGCTACAAGAATGGCCGCGCCTTGAACGACGACGAGATAACCGGGATTCTGCTGACGGCGTTGTTCGCGGGGCAACACACCAGCGCGGTGCTCGCAACGTGGACCGGTCTGGAACTGCTGAGAGCACCCGCCTACCTGGCAAAGATCAGAGACGAGCTGCACGACGTTTACCGCGAGACGGGAACCGTGAGCATCGAAAGTCTCAAGAGACAGGTGGTGCTGGAAAACGCTGTACGTGAGAACGAGCGGCTGCACCCGCCGTTGATCATCCTGGTCCGCAAGGTGCTCAAACCCTTGCGCTACAGAGATCATATCGTGCCTGCCGGTACCCTGGCCATCGTATCGCCGGCGGTCGCTCACCGGTTGTCCCACGTGTTCGCCGATCCTGAGCAGTTCGCTCCGGAGCGTTTTGCCTCCCCCGCTTGCGAGCATAAACAACACCACTATGCCCTGATCGGTTTTGGCGGCGGCAAACACCGATGCATGGGGGAACATTTTGCTTACCTGCAAATCAAGGCGATCTGGACCGTGCTGCTCGATTGCTTTGACTTTTCTCTCGACACGGCGTTCCCTGCCCCGAATTACAGTAGCTGGGTGACGGGTCCCAAGACACCATGCCGTGTCCGCTACCGCCGCCGTTCGCACGCGAGCATATTCCGATGAGCAGTACCGTTTCTCCCCGCTACGATGTGATCATCGTCGGCGCGGGGCCGGTCGGCAGCTTGTGCGCACTCGTTCACGCGCGAAAAGGCTCCCGGGTGGCTCTGCTCGAAGCCAATCCCAAAGCTTCCACCCGGCTGGCGGGCGAATGGCTGCATCCGCCTGCCGTGCGGATCTTGCGCGACGTCGGGGTTGAGTTCGATGCACAGCCCCACGGCATCAAGGGCAAAGGATTTGCCGTCTTCCCCGAAGACGGTTCGGAGCCCATCATGCTTCCATATCTGAACGGATCTCATGGGCTGGCCTGCGAGCATGCGGTGCTCATCTCGCGTCTGCATGAAGCCATCGAGAAGGAGCCGGGTATCGATTTTTTTCTCCATGCGCGGGTACGTGTGGTCGAAGACGGGCGGATCACGTTTACCCGTAACGGCACGGAGGAATCCGTGAACGCGACACGGATTGTCGGTGCCGATGGCAGGGCTTCAATCGTGCGCCGGTCATTGGATTTATCGACAAACCCAATGACGTGCTCACGGATGGTGGGGGTTGTCGTCAAAGGGGTGAAGTTGCTGCTGAAAGGTTATGGGCACGTGTTGTGTGGCGGACCGGGTCCAATTCTCATGTACCATCTGACAGAGGACTGCGTCCGGATCGTTCTCGATGTCCCACTGGACAGTTTGACACATTGGGACCGGGTTAGTTTTCTGTCAGACTCGTATGCCGGTTTGTTGCCGGAGCCCCTGAGACCAGCGTTTATCGAATCGTTGCGGGCGGGTCAATTCCGCATTGCGGCCAATGATTTGAGGCCGCGCGTCACGTACGGGAACACACGCCGAGTGCTTGTTGGCGACGCAGCCGGACACTACCATCCCATGACGGCGGTGGGTATGACCCTCGGTTTCTGCGATGCGCTTGCGCTGGCCGAGAGCGAGGATTTTGATGCCTTCGCAGCCAGGCGTTTCGAAAGGACTCGTGCTCCGGAGATGCTCGCCCTGGGTCTTTACGAGGTCATGGCCGATCATCGGGTCGAATCGGTGGCACTCAGACATGCGATCTACCGGCGTTGGCGAGGAAGTTCCGCTGTCCGTGACCGGACGATGCGGTTACTCGCCTGTGAAAACACATCGGTGACCAGTCTGAGTGTTGCATTTTCCGCGACGGTGGCCCGTGCGGTTGCCGATGAAATTCCGCGATCCCAGGACCAGCTCACCTGGCACCGTGCCCGCGATATCGTTCACGCGCTTGCCGTTCGTCTGGGATGGCTTGTGCGTGGCGCTTGGGAGATCAGGAAAGCGAGAAACATGGGCGGAAAGAACGATGAGCGGGTCTGGGGCACGTTGGCTCACGCGTTTCTGATCTCCATCTCATCAAAGGGTGACGACCCCCGGCCGGCTCGTTCGAGGGCGGGTGTGTCACCCGACGCGGGTCCGGCGTTGAGGAGCGCAAGTGCGCGCCTATTGAAACTTCAGGATGAGGATGGCGCCTGGGAAGGCGAGATGGTTTGGTGTCCCATGCTCACCGCACAATATGTGCTGCTGCACCATATAATGGGCCGGCCGCTCGACCCCGGCCGGCGCCGTCGTGTGCTGCGCTCCTTCGAATCCACCCGTCTCGAAGGCGGTCTATGGAGTCTGCACGAGTACCCGCCACCCAACCTGTTTGTCACCACCCTGGTGTACGTCGCGGCGAGATTACTCGGCATTGAACGGGATGATCCGTTGGTCGAGCCGGCCGGCCGGTTCCTTCAGGCAGAAGGGGTTCTCGGTATCCCGAGTTGGGGAAAATTCTGGCTGGCGCTCCTCAATCTCTACGACTGGCGCGGGGCCAACGCCATTTTGCCGGAGTTGTGGGGCTTGCCGCGCTGGATACCGTTACATCCCTCAAATTGGTACTGCCATACCCGGCTGATCTACATGGCGATGGCGTCAATTTACCCGCATCGGTTTCAAACGCCCGTCACCTCCACGATCGCCTCGTTGCGAGAGGAACTGTTTCCCCAGGGGTTTGCCAACGTCGATTTTTCCGCGGGCCGCAATCGCTTGCGAGACGCGGACCTCTACGCACGCCCCAGCGCGTGGCTCAGGGCCGGATATGAGTTGGCACGGGTATTTGAACGGTTCCACCACAAACGTCTGCGCACCCGCTGCATGGACGCGCTTACCTTGCAGATAAAATGGGAACTGCAAACCACCAACCATACGAGCATCTCTCCGGTCAGTGGATTCCTCAACATCCTGGCTTTATGGCTGCGTGATCCAAACGACGCCGACTGTCGTCAGGCACTCGGGCAGTTGGATGGCTGGATCTGGGAGGACGAGGAGCGTGGCGCGCGAGTCACCGGCGCGAGAAGCAGTTCGTGGGATACCGGTTTCTCCTTGCAAGCCTTGGCCACGGTGCCCGAGTTCGACGAAGTTCAACAGGCTCTCCGACAAGGAGCCGGCTTCCTGTGCCGGGAACAGATCGGCACCAGTTTCGAAGGGTTCCGCGAGGCGTATCGTGCCGATCCGAAAGGCGGCTGGTGTTTTCCCGGAGGATGGCACGGCTGGCCGGTGAGCGACTGCACTGCGGAAGCGGTGCTGGGGATTCTTGCCGCCGACCGTAAGGCCATCAGTGAGACGGCGCTTAGCGATGCGGTTCAATTCATGCTACGCAGTCAGAACCGCGATGGTGGTTTTGGCAGCTATGAAGCGCGACGCTCCACGGTTGGTCTTGAGTGGCTGAATCCGGCCGAGATGTTTGGCGACTCGATGACCGAGCATTCCTACGTCGAATGCACCGCGTCTTGCCTTGCGGCGCTCGCCGCTTGCAAGGAGTCCTGTCCGCACGTTACGGACCGGGCGGTGCCGGACGCGATCTCGAGGGCTGACGCCTGGCTTCGCCGGATTCAGGCGAGCGATGGGTCATGGCGCGGCGTATGGGGGGTTCAGTTCATCTACGGCACCTTCTTCGGTATCAGGGGGCTGGTTGCCGCCGGGGCCCGTCCGGGTGATCCGGCGTTGCGTTTGGCCTGCGAATGGCTGTTGGACCGCCAGCAGAAGGACGGGGGATGGGGTGAACACCACAGCGGGTGTTTGACCGGCCGATACGTTGCGCACAATGAAAGTCAGGTCATCCAAACCGCGTGGGCGTTGATTGCGCTCCTTGAGGCGGGCGATTCGAACTGGGCCGCGATTTCGCAGGGCGCCCGGTTTTTGCTCAACACGCAGGACGCAGAAGGGGCATGGCCGAGGCAAGACATGGCCGGGATCTTTTTCCGTACGGCGCTGTTGGACTACGTCCTGTATCGACAGTATTTTCCCCTGCACGCGCTCGGTCTCTACGAGCAGCGGCGCCGGACCAGGCTTGCTCTGTCAGGTTCCTGAAATCCTTTCGTTCAATATCCCAGAATGCTGTAATGGCCGTCCACGATCAAGCGGATCGAGACATACAACCCCAATAGCGCGCATAACACCCAAAAAGCATTGATCGCGAGGATGTAGATAGACAACTCGCGCCGGCTGATCAGGATTTGCCGTTTGGCTACGAAGAAGCTGACATAGTAGACCGACGTCACATAGGTCCATTGCCAGAACACGATGACCCCGAGAATGCCTGCAAAAAGAGCAGGCAGGAAATCGACCGTATAAGCCGCGTACAGGATCAGTGATGGGACCGGGGTGACAAAGCCGTTGGCAATATCCGCATTGTACCCGAACGTCCGCCGGTCCGCATAGGAGGCATCGTACTGGGAGTAGACCGCCCAGACGTCGGCCCAGAGTATCGGCGACAGTACCTGTGTCAAAGGGACCTTTGACATAAAGAGTTCAAAGGCCGGATTCCGGCCGGTTTCACACCGCCGTTCACGCCAGTATTTGGTGCGCGTCTCGATATATTCCGGTCGAAGGAACAGACACACTTCCCAATAACAAATCAGGAGATTGACTGAGAAGAACAGGCTCAAAAGGGCATGGATGGCGTTCAGATCTCCATGAACGTAGTAGCGCGTGCCGATGCCGGGCATTACAAGGGCTGCGACGATCAGTGCGACGAACAGTCCCACTGGTATCGTCAGGCCGGCTTGGTCTTCGTCCTGTTTGCGAAGTGCTCGATCAGTGGGGGATTCGGGCATGTCCCTTGATCCTCACGGACAGTTCAGTCTTATGGCTCTCCCATTGGATTTTCCGTCACTTCTGAAAACCTCATCCGTTCAAAATGGCAGGTGGTTGTTTCAAATGGCTTACACACCTGCTATCCGCAAATCAAGCGGATAAAGTCCTCACAGGACACAGGTAAACGCAAACTTGACGTTACGGGTCGGAGAGAGGTTGCGGTTGTTTCCCGAAGGCACGCACATGGTCAGCACTCTGCTGAATCAGGGGGTGGATTCGCTGGTCGAAGGCGTCAGGTCCGGCATTTTTACGCCGATGTTTTTCTTCCTCGCCCGTAAACCTCCGCACTCGGGAAACTGAAGAACATCTTCAGCTCTTTGCTTTTCTGAACCCCCAACCATACAGGATACTCCCGTAATAGTTGAAGGACCGCCTTGCCACGGGATCATCGAAGGGATAATCCGCACCGATCTGCGTTGCAGCGGCGAGTCCGCTGACAAAACAGGTTTCCTGGCTGTTGATCAGCGTGTGGGCGCCGCAGTGCCACGTCCGTTTCTTGCCCTGAATGAAGCGGAATAAAGGAACAAGCAAGGCGACCTGGCGCACGTCATGGACGATATGCTGAAACCACCATCTTCCGACAATCTTTTTTTCATCGATTCGGCTGATCGGATTGTAGGTTACCAGACAGGGCTTGTCGGACCGGTTGGCCCACGGCTGCTGGTTGTGCATGATGTACGTGATTTCATAATTGTCCGGCCTGGCACCGTATTGTTCTATGTGATTGCTCCGAGTTGTCAGGGGCTTCACGTCGTTATCCGGAAGGACTGAAGAGTCGGAGTGGATGATCGTATGGTTGTGGAGTTCACTCTCGTAACGGATCGATGAAAGAATGTAGCGCTCCAGCATCGTGGGTTTGTCGAGCATCATCAGCGTCTGGTTTGCATTGCATGCAAAGATCACCTCGTCGAACGTCTCCTTGACGCCGTCCTCGTCCTCGACCACGACTTGCGACGACTGGCGGTAGACTTTCCGGACGGGCCGGTTGAAGTAGATCTTGTCCCGGAAATCGGCGGACAGGTTTTCGTAGATACGGCGTGTTCCTTGATCCCACGTCTGCATGGGCGTGGCGGTTTCGATGTCAAAGAATTCCAGGTATCTCGTAAAGAGAGCCGCCGGCATATCGAATACGTTCGTCGCCATCAGGAAGTTGACGAACATGGGTTTCAGCACCTTGTACCTGAAATCCCCGGAAAAGCCGCCCAGGTTCAGAACCGTCCGCATGCTGATGTAATTGAACGGATTGAGGGCGTTCAGAAATTTTGATTGGCAACGGCTCAGCCAGCCGAACCGATGCAGCCGCCTCAGGAGTCGTTGAAATTTCGCGATCTCGGGTTGGAGTTGCTCCCTGATGTCGGAGTCGAAATCGTGGGCATAGACGTGGCCACGGTACTTCACACTGTAACTGAACCTGGTCTCGAGCAACTCGATGCCGAACTTCTTCAGCAACAACAGGATGTGCTGGTAGACCGACGGGATGCAAGCGGTGACGGAGATGTCGAAGGGAATGGTGCCGCCGTCATCTTGCGGCATATCGGCGGTAACGGCATTCCCGCCAATCCGGTCCCGGGCCTCGAACAGCCGGAAGTCGAATCGCTCCGGGTGGTGATGCAGCCCCCATGCAGCCCCCAGTCCGGATATGCCTCCTCCGACGATGGCTATGCGTTGCGGCATGATCCTTGTCCCCACCCGTTGCCGGGGGTTGCTGGCCGTTCAATGTGATGTTCCTTGCATGGGCTCATGTTTGACCTTGACATGCTTCGCCCCGTCTCTTGGGTTCATAGGCTATGATACGTCAGTCGGGCAGTTTGCGTCTCTGCTCGGCGATTCGGAACTTCATCTTCTTACTCGGGGACATCGACGGAAACGGGTTGAACCGGAGCTTGTAGTTCGCAGGCGCGACCTCAAGCGTAAAGTAATGCGCGACCATCAACAGGTTGACGGCCAGTTGCAACTCCACCCACCGGAAGCCGAGGCACGTGTGCGTGCCCAGCCCGTATGGCGCGTATCCGGGATTGAGGTGCTCATTACGCGGAGGCAAGTAGCGATCAATGTCGAATGAGAAAGGGTTCGGGAAAACGTCTTCCATGTAATGCGGGGCTGTCTGCGCAATGCCGATGCGTGTCCCTACCGGCAGTTCGTAGCCTTCGACCTCGCACGAATTCATCACGTTGCGAATGGACATGGGGACGATGGGGTACATACGCATGCACTCCATGATGAAGCGGTTCGTGACGTGGATCTCTGTCTTGGCGAAGCTCGCCTTATCCGGGTCGCTGCCGTCGAACAGGGCGTCAGCCTCGCTCCGGATCCGACCGTAGAGTTCAGGCTGCGACGCCATGGCGTAGAGCGCGAAGGCTAACGCATCGCCGAGGTACATGCTGGCCAGCATGGGGGCCGAAAGAGAGAATCCCATGTTCGACTCGGGGAGGAATTGCGGGTCGCTGCCGTAGAGGCTGAGCAGGTCATCCGCAAGGGTGTGCGGGCAACCGGCCCGCTGGGCGGGCGTGTGGACGCTCTTGACTCTCTGCACCGCCACGTCAATGGCCTTGGCAGAGCGTTTCATGTCCGGGGTGTGCAGCAGGAACTTGGGCAGTATCTTTGCGACGTGGGTGGTGAGCGCCCGCTCCTTGAACTTTATCAGGTCCTCTACAATATCCTGCGAATCTATGCTGAGAATGAGGGGGGATATTTGCGCATTGATCATGCGCCGGCACAGTTTGACCGCGTTCACGGAGGAGCCCACCTTCCAATCCGTCATGAATGTGCGGATGTGCCCATAGAGAGGATTCAAGAGCTTTTCCAGCTTTTCACGGGAGTAGCCCGGTTGCATGGCCTTGCGTAGCCGGAAGTGCTCGGCTCCGTCGAGTCCGGGTATTAGCCCGGAGGCGCCGTAGACCTTCTCGATATCGTTGAAATATTCCGTGGATCTCAGATATATGCGCCCGTTCCGGTGGACCCAGCGGTTGATCTTGGCCCCGGACAGGAAGATCATGGGGTCCTGGAACGGCGGGCGTATTTGAAATACCGGACCGTACTGTTTCGTCATGTCTGCAAAGACCGCGGGAACGTTGCCCTTGTGTCGATACATACTGAAAACCAGCTTTGGCAGAGAGCTGACCGGAATCTTCTTCTGGACCAGACTGGGACGTCGAAACAAGGGGCCGGCGAGATTGTGGGTCACTGCAGTGGCGATGGACCGGCCGATCAAATCCATCTTGCAGATGATCTGGATCCGTTTTTCTGACTCGTCATCGAGTTGGAAGATGAAGCGAAAGAGGTCGCATGTATTGACGAGGCAAATAATGATGATGTCTCTCGGCTTGGGTATGGTGTTGGTAAAAATAGATTTCATAATACGCAACTTGATAAACTCACCTGCCGTATCTTCTACGAAATTGGCGTGAAAACTTGCCTGCCAGTCGGCAGCAGTCAGCGTCCAGAAGTCGCCGTCGTGATGTTCCAGGATTTTCAGGTCAACCAGGCGGTCCAGACTCAAATCAATGATTGACTCCGCACGGGGGGCGAGCCGTTCAATCCAGAATTGGGCGTTCCGTTGACTTGGTTCGCTGGCAATCTCTTGCAGAATGGGATCGAGAATGGGATTGCCCGTTTCGGTCCGGTCCACAAGGAACAGGGATTCCATGTCCGTGTCGATGCGTGATAGGAGGGAGAGTTCTGCCAGTACTGCCCCGGCGACAGCGCAGTTCAAATTCCAGCCGGGTATTTGATGAAAGTACCCGTTCTTTTCATTGAGGAGCATCAGGATGAGCTCTTCGGGTAAACTGAGCCTTTCTTCCTTCTTTTCTTCCTTCGTCGGTGCCATCCGTCTTGCTCTTCCCGTGCCCCCTCGATACCATAAGAAAAGGCACTTATATTTGTGGACTATAACGCTTCAGTTTGGGCGAGGCAAGACTTAGCTGGCATGATCGTATGGTGCAGTGCTGCAATGACACGGTGATCTGCAAGGTTGACCGTGGACGATAGCCGCGGTTTTGCGCTTGTGGCGGTCCTGCTGCTGGTGGCCGTCGCGAGTCTCGTGACGGCCACGGTTTTGCAGACCACCTCGACTGAAATCCAAATCAGCGGGAACCACAAACAGGCGGTTCAGGCATTGTATGCCGCCGAGGCCGGATTGGCGGAAGCCCGGTCGCGTTTGCGGAAGGTCCTTGGGGCTGAGGCGGCCTTCATCCGGGATCAGGCGGTGCCGCCGGATCCGTTGTGGACTGCCTACGTCCTGGAATCTGCGGAGTGGACGCCATCCGTCGACCCTGAATATGCTTCGCATGAGACCAACCTGATTCCTGTTCCGGGCAATCCAACCAATACGGTGGTCCAGCCGAACAGTTTGCAGACGGGCCTGCCATACTGGGTGAAGATTCGGCATAAGACCGAATACGATGCCGAGCGGGCCGGACACCGTCCGGCCACGCCCCATTACGTTGACCTTGATGGAAGCACTTCCCGTCACACCAACAATAACCGGGGCAATGTCATCTACTTTGGATACCCCACACCCACAAGTCGCGATCCGGTCTCCTTCACGACAAATTTACCTGCACCGTGGTTGCCCATTGAGAAAATCGTCGCTCATGGAGACACCACTGGAGGTACCGTCGTTCTGGAGGAAGAAGTGGTGCACCCTCCGGGCCTGAACCAGCTTGGGGCACTCCATGCGTTCGGAGACGTCAGGCTCGCAGACTCGTCCGTCGCGATCAACGGCCATGACGCCTGTGGCGCGGTTGGCAGCCTGCCGCCGGTCGTGTATGGAGGCACCATCACGAGCAATCCGACGATTCACTTCGACGGAACGCCCGCAAGTCCTCAGCGCAGCTCAAACGCGCCGGTGCCGGCCACTGCGCTTGCTGCTCTGAATACGGATGCGATGGTATTGACTCATAATCAAGTCAATCAGCTTCTCGGAACGGCACCTGTGCCCATGACGTTTTATGCCAAGAGCGGCTCCTTTGCGCAACCGCAAGGAATCCGAATACAACAGACCAGAGGATTCGGCATGCTCCTGGTGGAAGGGAACGCGACGTTGGAAGGTGAGGTCCAGTGGGATGGCATGCTCCTGGTGACCGGCACGCTGTTTCTCAACGGCCAGGGCAGTGGCATCGTGATTCGCGGAGGGGTTTGGGCCGGCCGGGTTGACCAGACTGGACCTGTAAACGTCCAGTACGACAGTTGTCGCCTGCAAGCCGCGCTGCTTGCTGTGCCGGCTCGGGTCAGGACGTGGCGGGAAGTGTTTTAACGGCTGAATCGGACCCCGGTAGTCCTCCTTTGGCGTTCGGGACGGCACGGGGGCCATCCCCTACGTGACTGGGTCTTTCGTGACTCCTCGGTATGGGCCTTTCGGTTGATTGCGACCGGCATGCATTCTCTTTACAATTCGCCGTTTGATGTCCTGATCTCCTTTTATCATTCAAGACTAACAAAGGTTGCATTATGGCAAAAGTACTTGAAGGTCCGGGAATGGGCTTGCTGAGAAAGTGGGGGTTGCACACCCCGAATTATGTCGTGGTCGGTTCTTCGGAAGAACTGGAACAGTTGGCGCAGGCGAATGAATGGTTGAACAAGAGTTCGCTGGTGGTCAAAGCCCATGAGGCCTTGGGGTCACGTTTTAAACTCGGCCTCGTGAAGGTGGGCCTGGATCTCAATGGGGCCAAGGGCGCGGCGAAAGAAATGCTCGGTCGGACCGTCGGCACGTTGACGATCCGGGAAGTGATCGTGTCCGAAGCCGTCGACCACAGCGAGGAATATTATGTTGCCGTGAAGTCGACCCGTGATGGGGCGGACGTGATGGTCGCCAATTGCGGCGGGGTTGAAGTCGAGTCCAATTGGGACCGTGTGAAGCGCTGCCCCGTCGTTGTGGGTGACGCTCCGTCGGACACGGCGCTTGAGGCTCTTGCGAAAGAAGCCGGGTTCTCCGGTGACTTGATTGCCAAAGTCGCCGACTTCGCCAGAAAGCTGTTTCTGTGCTTCGACAATGAAGACGGGCAGTATCTGGAAATTAATCCGGTGGTGCTGAATGCCGCCGGCGAGTTGGTCGCGCTCGATGCCGTGACCCTGCTGGACGGTGACGCCAAATTCCGTCATCCGGATTGGACGTTTCCGTTTGCCGCCGAATTCGGTCGGGCCTACACCAAGAATGAAGAAGAGGTCATGGCCGTGGATTCGAAGGTGAAAGGTTCCGTGAAGCTGATCGAAATTCCGGGCGGCGACACGGCGATGCTGCCGGCGGGCGGCGGTGCCAGCGTGTACTACTCGGATGCGGTCGTCGCCCGTGGCGGCAAGTTGGCCAATTACGCCGAATACTCGGGGGACCCGCCTGACTGGGCCGTTGAAGTCCTGACCGACAAGGTCTGTTCCCTCCCCGGCATCAAGAATATTATCGTGGGCGGGGCCATTGCCAATTTCACCGACGTCAAGAAGACGTTCGGCGGCATCATCAATGCGTTTCGCAAAGCCAGAGCGGACGGGAAGCTGGACGGCGTGCGAATTTGGGTGCGACGGGGTGGACCCAACGAAAAACAAGGGCTGGCGGCGATGAACGCGTTGAAGGAAGAAGGCTTTGAGATCGAAGTGTTTGATCGCCGGACCCCGTTGACGGATATCGTGGACATGGCTCTCGCCAAGAAATAACAATCTTAGAAAGCGATTTTTGCAAACATATTGAGACGCAGGAGAGTTCGATGAGTATTCTGGCAACGAAAGAGACACATGTTGTGATTCAGGGCGGGGTGGCCGGAGTGAACGCGGCCCGGCGAATGGGTGAGTTCCGTCACATGATTCAGCAGCCTTTAAACGTTTCGGCGTTCGTGTATCCTCCGGATGCCGGGAAAACCAATGAAGTCGTCTGCGGAAACCGGCTTCTGATGATACCGGTGTACAAAACCGTCGCCGAAGCCACTGCAAACCATCCGGAAATCAACACCAGTCTGGTGTATGTCGGTGCGGATCGTGCCTATGCCGGTGCCAAGGAAGCCTTGGACAATTCCGGCATTCAGGTGGTGTCCATGATCACGGAAGGCTTGCCCGAAAAAGATTCCAAATTGCTCGGGGCGCATGCGCGGAAACTCGGGAAAGTGTTCAACGGCCCTTCATCCATTGGCGTCATGTCGGCCGGCGAATGCCGGTTGGGAGTGATCGGTGGCGCGTTTGACAACCTGGTGGCCTGCAAACTCTATCGCCCCGGTTCATTCGGGGTAATCACGAAATCCGGTGGGCTGTCAAATGAAATCATCTGGATTTGTTCGCAGTTCGCCGACGGCATCACAACCGCCATCGGCATCGGCGGGGACGCCTATCCGGGAACGGATTACGTGACGTACCTCGAAATGTTCGAAAATGATCCGCAAACCAAGGCCGTGGTCATCGTCGGCGAGATGGGCGGTGATCTGGAGGAACGGGCAGCGGAATGGTACGGCGCGAAAAAACGCCGTATTACGCTCTTGTCAGTGGTATCCGGTTTTTGCCAGGAAAGTCTACCCAAGGGTATGAAATTCGGGCATGCCGGAGCCAAGGAGGGGCTCCAAGGTGAAGGGTCGGCCCGGGCCAAGGCAGAAGCCTTGAAAAAGGCGGGGGCGATCGTTCCGGAGACCTTCGGTGCCTTGGGGCCGGCGATCAAGCAAACGTACGAAGCGTTGGTGAAGTCCGGTGAAGTCAAGCCGATTCCCGAACTCAGTGAAGCGGAGCAGCCCAAGCTTCCCCGTACCGTAGAACAGGGTATGAAAGACGGCGATATTCTGGTCGCTCCCCTGATCAAGTCCACCATCAGCGATGACCGGGGCGATGAGCCCTTGTATGAAGGGTATCCGGCGTCTGAACTCATCAACAAAGGGTATGATATTCCTCATATCATCGGGCTCCTGTGGGACAAGCGGCTGGTCTCCAAGCAGGAGGCCGAAATCATCCGGCGAATCATCATCCTGTCGGCTGATCACGGTCCGTGCGTCAGCGGAGCGTTGACGACCATTATCGGGGCCTGTGCCGGTATCGGGTTGTCGCAAGCCGTCGCAGCCGGGTTGATCATGATCGGTCCGCGATTCGGCGGAGCCGTGACCGATGCGGGCCGGTACTTCAGCTATGCCATCGACAACAACATGTCCGTGGACGAATTTCTGGCCCACATGAAGAAAAACGTGGGTCCGGTGCCGGGAATCGGGCATCGGGTGAAAAGCCTGCGGAACCCGGATAAGCGTGTCAAGGAACTGGTAGGCTACGTGAAAAGTCTGGACTTGGCCACGCCGCATCTGGACTTTGCCCTCGAGGTCGAAAAGGTGACGGCGGCGAAGAAGGATAACCTGATTCTGAACGTTGACGGGACGATGGCAGCGGTCCTCGTTGACCTCGGATTCCCGGTGGACAGCCTGAACGGGTTCTTTGTCCTGGCCAGGACCATCGGGTTGATCGGACATTGGACCGATCAGAAGCGTCAAGGCAGCCGGTTGATCCGGTTGTTCAACTACCTGGTGAACTACGCGGCGCCCACGCGTCGGGAAGTGCCGCCACTTCAATAACAACATTGACGGTGTCCTTGGCCCCGGTTCGCAAATTGGATTGGGGCTTGGAGGCCATGCGGAGAACGTCCTATGTCGATAGAGCTTGTCAAAACGTTGTATGCCAAAATGCCCGGGGCCGTGGATGCGGCGAGGAAACAGTTTGGTCGTGGCCTGACCCTGGCCGAAAAAATTCTGGTGTCCCATGCGGATAATCTCGAGACCCAGGTCTGGGATCGGGGGAAAGCCATGTTGGCGCTTCGTCCTGATCGCGTGGCCATGCAGGATGCCACGGCCCAGATGGCCATGTTGCAGTTTATCCAGGCCGGCAAGAAAAAAGCCGCGGTGCCCAGCACCATTCATTGCGACCATCTGATTCGCGCGGAAATGGGATCGTCCAAGGACTTACTGCGCGCCTGCGATGAAAACCGTGAGGTGTACAACTTTCTGGAGTCGGCCGCCAAGAAATACGGCATCGGGTTCTGGAAACCTGGCGCGGGGATCATCCATCAGGTGGTGTTGGAGAATTACGCATTCCCGGGCGGGTTGATCATCGGAACCGATTCCCATACGCCAAACGGCGGCGGGTTGGGCATGCTGGCGATCGGGGTCGGCGGGGCCGACGCCGGAGAGGTCATGGCCGGGTTGCCGTGGGAAGTGCTGCATCCCAAGCTGATCGGCGTCAGGCTGACCGGCAAGTTGAACGGCTGGGCTTCGCCCAAGGACGTGATCCTCTATATTTGCGGCAAACTGACGGTGAAAGGCGGTACCAACAAGATCGTCGAGTACTTCGGCCCGGGCGCGGAAACGATCAGTGCCACGGGTAAGGGCACAATCACCAACATGGGTGCCGAACTCGGGGCGACCACGTCGGTCTTTCCCTTCGACCAAAAGATGGTGGACTATCTCACTATCACGGAACGCAAGGAGACCGCCGACCTGGCACAGGCCAGCAAGTCGATGCTGATGGCCGACCCTGAGGTGTATGAGTCGCCGGAAAAATATTTTGACGAGATCCTGGAAATCGATCTTTCGACCTTGGAACCGCACGTCGTAGGACCGCATTCCCCGGACCTGGCCCGCCCTATCTCCGCGTTGGAGGCCGAGGCTAAGGAAAAGGGGTACCCCGTGGAATTGAAAGCGACCTTGCTGGGTAGTTGCACGAATTCCTCGTATGAGGATATCAGCCGGGCCGCGCATATTGCCCAACAGGGATTGAAGGCGGGGTTGAAAGCCAAGACGGCGTTTTTGGTGTCGCCGGGCTCGGAACGGATCTTTCATACCATGAAGCGCGACGGCTTTTTGGAGACGTTCGAAGAGTTGGGCGCCACCGTGTTGGCGAATGCCTGCGGTCCGTGTATCGGGCAGTGGAAACGGTCCGACGGCGTCAAGGGCAAAGCCGATTCGATCGTGAGTACGTTTAACCGGAATTTCCCCGGCCGCAACGACGGGATTCCCGACACGTTGTCCTTCCTGGCCAGTCCGGAATTGGTGGCCGCGTATGCGCTGACGGGCGACCTGGGATTCAATCCCATGCAGGACACCATTTCCACCCCGGACGGCAAACACATAAAACTCGATCCGCCGCAAGGCGAAGAATTGCCGGCCCAGGGTTTTGCCAAGGGTGAAGAGGGATTCATTTCTCCGGCGGAGAACGGCGACGGGTTGGCCGTGGATCTGCCGCCCAACAGCGAGCGGCTGCAACTGTTGCAGCCCTTCCCCAAGTGGGACGGCAAGGATTTCGACAAGTTGCCGTTGTTGATCAAGACCAAGGGAAAAACGACGACCGATCACATTTCGCCCGCGGGACCTTGGCTCAAGTTTCGCGGACATTTGGACAAAATCAGTGACAATATGTTCTTGGGTGCGAATAATGCATTTTCGAGTGAAGCGGGAAAGGGCAACAACGTGTTGACCAGCGAATCCGGTCTCACCCTGGCGCAGGTTGCGCGCGATTACAAAAGCAAGGGCATTGGATCCTTTGTCGTCGGTGACGAGAACTATGGTGAAGGCAGCAGCCGGGAACATGCCGCTATGTCTCCGCGCTTCCTGGGCGTGAAGGCCGTGCTCACCAAGAGCTTTGCTCGCATCCATGAAACGAATTTGAAGAAGCAAGGCATTCTGCCCATGACGTTTGTGGATCCTGCGAATTACGAGCAAATTGACCAGGAAGACCGCGTCAGCGTGACGGGCCTCAGTGAATTGGCGCCGGGGAAGCCGGTATCCGTGACCATTCATAAAAAGGATGGCAAGGAGATCACCATTCAAGCCAATCACAGCATGACCGAACAGCAAGTGAAATGGTTTCGGGCCGGATCGGCGTTGAATGCGTTGAATACATGATTTTTTCACCCTCCTCCAACATTGGAGAGAAGGCGGTGGAACCGATATGACGGGTTCATTCGATACGGAAAAAGCCGTGAGCCAGGAAGACGCGCTCAAACCGCCTATGGTCACGGTGGAAATCGCGGGGAAATCCTTCAAGGTTCCGGCGGGGATTACCCTGATGAAGGCCCTCTGGTATACCGGCCATGAAGTCACGCGAGGGGCCGGCTGTCTGGGCGGGTTTTGCGGGGCTTGCGCGATGTACTATCGTACCAAGGACGATCCGAAAGTGAAAACCTGCCTCGGGTGTTCGCACGCGGTGGAAGACGGCATGTCGTTTTCGTTCGCCCCGGCATTTCCCGCGCGCAAGGCCACGTACGATTTGAATCAACTCGAAAATCCCAAGCAGGACCTGTTCAAGCTGTATCCGGAAGCGCCCCTGTGCCGGAACTGCAACGCGTGCACCGAAGCCTGCCCGCAACAGATCGACGTGCGGGAAGGCGTGTGGAAAGCCGTCTTCGGGGACTTCAAAGCGGTGTCGGAAACCTTCATGGACTGTGTGATGTGCGGCTTGTGCGTGCCGGTGTGTATTGCCGATATTGCGCCGAATCTGGTGGGGGTCTATGCCAGCCGAGCCTACGGCGTGCGGGAAATGGAAAAGCCGCCCGGCCTCTCCGACCGAATTCAAGCCATTGCCGATGGACAGTACAACGACGACTGGGACCGAATCCTGAAGATGACGGATGACGAATTACAACAAACCTCGGCCACGATCACGTCGTAGGGGGGTGCGGCTGACACGTGGATATTCAAGCCCTGCACGACGTGGTCCACTCCTCCCGTGACGCCCGGCAACAACAGACCCTGCCCAAACTCTCTCCGGCCGAACGCGACACCCTGATTAAAAAGTTCCATCCCGATCATCGTGAAGCCGCGTACCGTCCCGTGGTCTTCGGGCCCAATGAAGGGGACATGACGGTACGGGAACTCGCTTCCGTCCTGGAAGGCGACAGCGTGGTGTCCGAAGACCTCGCCTTGACGCCGGACTACGAGGTGGACGTGCTGGTGGTGGGCGGCGGAGGTGCGGGGTGTGCCGCGGCGCTCCACGCGCACGGGCAGGGGGCCAAGGTGCTCCTGGCCACGAAGCTGCGCCTGGCTGATTCAAATTCGGTGATGGCGCAAGGGGGCATGCAGATTGCCGTGGCGCCCGATGATTCCCCGGTCCAGCATTTCCTGGATACCCTCAAGGGCGGTCACATGAAAAACGACCACGAGTTGCTCAGGACGATGGTGGAAGAGGGGCCGTCCATTGCGAAGTGGTTGCTGGAACTGGGGGTGCTCTTCGACCGGGATGATGACGGTAACCTCCACGTCAAAAAAGGCGGAGGCAGTACCAAGGCACGATTGCTCACCTGCTCGGACTACACCGGTCTCGAAATTATGCGGGTGCTCAAGGATGAAGTGCTCAATCAGAAAATCCAACTGCTGGAATTTGCCGCTGCCGTGGAACTGTTGAGCGACGAGCACGGTGCCTGTACCGGTGCGGTGCTTCAGGATCTGGACAACAAACGGTTTCTGGTCGTGGCTGCCAAAACCGTGATTCTGTCGACCGGCGGCATTGGGCGATTGCACATTCAAGGCTTTCCCACGAGCAATCATTATGGCGCCACGGGCGACGGCTTGGCCTTGGCCTATCGCATCGGGGCTCCGCTCGTCCAAATCGATACGTTTCAATATCATCCTTCCGGAGGCGTGTACCCGGAACAACTCGTGGGGCAGTTGGTCACCGAGGGGATACGGTCTGAGGGCGGGCACCTGGTCAATGGGCGGGGCGAACGGTTCGTGAATGAGTTGGATACGCGCGACGTGGTGTCCTCCTCCATTATCCGGGAATGCGAAGAAGGTCGCGGCGTCCGCATGCCGACCGGCCGCGTCGGCGTATGGTTGGATACCCCGTTGCTCGAGGCGGAGCAGGGTGAAGGCACGCTGGACAAGCATTTCCCCGCCATGGTGCGCCAATATGCACGGTACGGCGTCGATATCCGCAAGGACCCGGTCCTGATTTATCCGACGCTTCATTATCAGAACGGCGGCGTGAAGATCGACGTCAACGGCGAAACGTCCGTGAAGAACCTCTTCGTGGCCGGCGAAACCTCCGGGGGGCTGCACGGGCGCAACCGGTTGATGGGCAATTCGTTGTTGGATCTGATGGTCTTCGGCAAACGATCGGGGTTGACGGTGGCGGAGCGCGTGCGAACCACTTCTCAGGGCCAGTTGACGTTGAACCATTTGCAGCGGTTTCGAGCCGAAGCGAAACAGCACAAGGTCACGAACCAGGTCACGTCGCCGGTCGTGCTGCCCGCCTACACTGAACAACCCTAGCAGGATGTTGAAAAAACCCACCAGCTTTGTTCTCGCAACGCTCGGAGGCTCAACGTACTTCAAACGCACGCCTCGCCTCCTCGCTTGTTGCGCCCGCGCTGGGCGACTTTTTTGAACATCCTGCCTTCAAGTGGTTTTGTAGAGTTTTATCGGTTTTCTGGTAAGAAGAGATCGCTGAGTCAGCCTTTTTCTTCAAGAGGAGAATCATGAATATTCATGAATTTCAAGCAAAACAGTTGTTTGGTCAATTCGGGGTACCGGTGCCGCGCGGCAAGGAAATCAAGACGCCAAGGGCCGCTGAAAAGTGGGCTGCGGCTTTGGATGTGCCGGTTTACGTGGTCAAGGCGCAAATTCACGCCGGGGGACGGGGCAAAGCCGGCGGCGTGAAAATTACCAAACAGCGCGAGGAAGTCCCGACCCTGACGCGGGAACTCATCGGGAAGACCCTGGTGACGCATCAGACTGGACCCAAGGGCAGAAAAGTCCGGCGTCTGTTGATTGAGGAGGGAGCGGGAATCGATAAGGAACTGTATTTGAGCCTGCTGGTGGACCGGGACAGCGGGTGTCCCACGTTTCTCGCGAGTACCGAAGGGGGAATGGAAATCGAAGAGGTGGCGGAGAAGACCCCGGAGAAACTGTTCAGGGAAACGATCGATCCGGCCGTCGGGTTTCACCCGTACAACGGCCGCAACCTGGCCTTTGCCTTGGGCCTGCCTTCCCTGGAAAAAGCCGTGGTGACGCCCTTTATTCAGATGCTCGGGAACCTGTATCGCCTGTTCATGGAAAAGAATGCGTCATTGGTCGAGATCAATCCCCTGGTGATTACCACGGACAAACAACTCATCGCCCTCGACGGGAAGGTCACCTTCGACGACAACGCGTTGTACAAGCATCAGGACGTGCAGGCGTTTCGTGACCTGCACGAGGAAGAGCCGCTTGAAATCGAAGCGGGCGCCAATAATCTCAATTACGTGAAACTGGACGGGGACATCGGGTGCATGGTGAACGGGGCGGGGTTGGCCATGGCTACGATGGACGTGATCAAGTTGGCCGGCGCGGAACCCGCCAATTTTTTGGACGTAGGAGGCGGTGCCACCAAGGAGACCGTCGCGGCCGGATTTCGCATCCTCCTCAAGGACAGAAAAGTCAAAGGCATTTTCATCAATATTTTCGGAGGCATCGTGCGGTGTGAACGGATTGCCAATGGCGTGATCGAGGCTTCGAAAGAGGTCGGCATCACCTTGCCCGTGGTGGTTCGTCTCCAGGGGACCAATGCGGAGGAGGGGCGAAAGATTCTCCTCGAATCGGGATTGAAGGTGGATGTGGCCACGGATCTCTGGGAAGCCGCACAAAAGATTGTGGCCATGAAGGGCAAGAAAAGGAAGAAGGGTTGAATGCCCCACCGTTTAGGCTTGGTCACATTGGAACGCAGTGAGGAAAGGATTCGCACATGAGCATTTTGGTGAATAAGTCAACGAGGGTGGTCGTACAGGGCATTACGGGCAAGGAAGGGTCGTTCCACGCGACCCAGTGCCAGGCGTATGGCACCCAAATCGTCGCAGGCGTGACGCCCGGTAAGGCCGGACAGGAAGTGGAAGGTATTCCGGTTTTTCACACGGTCCGTGACGCCGTGAAAGCAACCGAAGCCACCACGTCTCTGATTTTTGTCCCGCCTCCGTTTGCTGCGGATGCGATTCTCGAAGCGGCCAATGCGGGGATCTGGCTGGTGGTGTGCATTACGGAAGGCATCCCTGTGAACGACATGGTCCGGGTGAAACGCGCCTTGGCCAGCACGCAGACCCGGCTCATCGGTCCCAACTGTCCGGGAATCATCACGGCGGATGAGTGCAAGATCGGCATCATGCCCGGGTTCATTCATAAGAAAGGCAAGGTCGGCGTCATTTCCCGCAGCGGCACCCTGACCTATGAAGCCGTGAACCAGTTGACGAATTTGGGGCTTGGCGAGACCACCTGCGTGGGTATCGGCGGCGATCCCATCATCGGCACCGGGTACATCGACTTGTTGCAGATGTTCGAGCACGACGAGGAGACGGAAGCCGTGGTCATGATCGGGGAAATCGGCGGGGACGCCGAGGAAAAAGCCGCCGAGTTTATCAAAAGAGAAATGACAAAGCCGGTCATTGGCTTTATTGCCGGCATGACGGCGCCTCCGGGCCGGCGCATGGGCCACGCCGGCGCGATTATTACCGGCGGGCAAGGCACGGCGAAAGACAAAATCGCCGCCCTCGAAGCCGCCGGGGTGCGAGTCGTTCGCAACCCCGCAGAGATCGGGGAGACGACGAAGGCCGCGCTCGGTTCTTAAACGGCATCGTTCATCTTCCCAGGCCGGCAAAAGATCATTGCTTCGCGTTCATGAACCGTTGCGCGCAAGCCGCAGCACGAATCTTCCTCTTCGCCAACTTCTGACCGGCTCACGCTCCGCTTTTTGCCAGAACAGTTCCGACGTGATATTTTGAAAAATTGGTCGGTTTGAAGTTGAAGGAGTTTGCCCCATTGACGGCAGAACGGATACAGGCGTTACGCGCTGAGGTCGCCCGGCAAGGATTGTCCGGGTTTATTGTCCCGCATGCCGACGAGTATCAGAATGAGTATGTGCCGGGTTGTGCCGAGCGGTTGGCGTGGTTGACGGGGTTTACGGGTTCGGCCGGGACCGCGGTGGTGCTTGCCGGGCAAGCCGCGATCTTTGTGGATGGACGCTATACCCTGCAAGTCCGGGAGCAAGTTGACGCGCAGGTGTTTGCCTTCCGCCATCTCATCGAGGAGCCGGTGCCTGTATGGTTGTCCGGTGCTCTTCGGCCCGGCGACAAACTGGGGTATGATCCGTGGCTGCATACGACCCGGGAAGTCAAACAATTGGCGGAGGCCTGTTCCAAGGCCTGTGCCGTATTGACTCCATGCGAACCGAATCCCATTGATGCGTTATGGGATGATCGGCCAGCGCCGCCTGCGGCCAAGGTGGTGCCGCATGACCTCGCCTATGCGGGAAAGCCCTCGGACGACAAACGACAAGAGCTTGCCGCGAAATTAAAAAGTGAGAATGTTGGCGTGGCCGTGTTGACGGCTCCGGATTCCATTGCCTGGCTGTTGAACGTGCGCGGTGGTGACGTGGAGCATACGCCATTACCTCTTGGCTTTGCCCTGTTATATCAGGACGGCACGGCGTCGCTCTTTCTCGACCCGCACAAGGGGTCCGATGTCCTGGCATCGCATTTGGGACCGGCCGTGCGGATTCGTCCCGTCTCCGACTTTCACGAGACGTTGGATCAATTGGGCAAGGCCAGTGAGCGCGTGCTGTGTGATTCGAATCGTACGGCGAGTTGGATTTCCGAACGCTTGGCTCGATCCGGAGCCCACGTGATCGAAGGGGAAGACCCGTGCCTGTTACCCAAGGCCTGCAAGAATACGGTTGAGATCAACGGGGCACGGGAAGCGCACAAAAGAGATGGGGCCGCGGTGTGTGAGTTTCTCGCTTGGCTGAGCCGTGAAGCACGGACGGGCCAACTTTTCGAACGCGATGCCCAATCATATCTGGATGCCTGTCGCCGCCGGCAACCGCTCTGGCGGGACGCGAGTTTCCCCACGATTTCCGCGGCCGGTCCCAGTGGGGCCATCATACATTACCGTGCGGCCGATGAATCGTATCAAAGGCTTGACCCGGGTACGTTGTACCTGGTGGATTCAGGAGGACAATATCTGGACGGCACGACCGACATCACCAGAACGATTGCCATCGGGTCCTCTACACCCGAGCACCGGGACCGTTACACTCGCGTGCTCAAAGGACACATTGCCCTCGCCATGGCCACCTTTCCCAAAGGAACGACCGGCGCTCAACTCGATACGTTGGCTCGCCGGCCGCTTTGGGAAGTGGGGTTGGATTACGATCACGGGACCGGGCACGGGGTGGGGAGTTACCTGGGTGTCCACGAAGGACCCCAACGCATCTCGAAAGGGGGGCATACGGTTGCGTTGCAACCGGGGATGATCCTGTCGAACGAACCCGGGTATTACAAAAGCGGAGAATACGGGATCCGGTTGGAAAACCTCGTGGTCGTGGTTCTCGCGAAGATGTGCGGCGGGGGAGGACGGGAATGGTTCGCATTTGAAACGATCACGCTCGTGCCGTTTGACACCTCGCTGATCGACGAGAGTTTATTGAATGCGACCGAAATAGAGTGGCTCAACGCCTACCACGCCCGTGTGCGGGCGGTGATCGGGCCACTGGTCGATTCGTCCACGGCCGGGTGGTTGGAACGGGCGACGGAACGAATAGCTTAAATCGCATATTCCCCCTCACCCCAACCCTCTCCTGCTTGGGGAGAGGGAGTGAGGAGTGGAGAAGGGGGCTGGAGTGAGGAGGAAATTGTCAACAAATGAGTGAAGTCATGACGGATGAACAGGTTGTCGAGCGCATACGCGCGCTATTGGGCCAGAGCGGGGCCGTGGACGACATCTTGGTCAAGGGAGACCTTTTGCAACTGCACGTCACCGAAGAATTTTACCGGCGGCTGGCGGTTGATCGGGACCGTAGCCGAAAGATCGTGCTGATGTTGATGCAGCAGATGAAGTCGTTAACGGGACTCCAGGACGTGACCGTGAGGGTCTACAGTCAAAACGAAAAGATGATTGAAGGCAAAGTCAAAGCGTTCGGGGGAGATAATGTCACGTACATGTTCGACCTGTAAGGTTAGCCAGTTACGGAGTCATCGTGGAAATCGATAATGGGCAGGAATCCACGCCGTCGCAGGCTGTTCACAGCACGGCCCGCTCTTCTCCAGAAGTACACGTCCTGACCGTCCAAGACAAAACCATTATCCTGGTCGGGACGGTTCACGTGTCACAGGAATCCGCGGATCTGGTTCGCGCCGTCATCGAAGAGGAACGGCCGGATGCGGTCTGCGTGGAACTGGATGCCCGTCGCTACGAAGCCCTGTCCCAGCAGCAGAAGTGGGAGGCGTTTGATCTCAAGGAGATCATCAGAAAGAAACAACTCAGCACCATGTTGGTCAACGTCCTGTTGGCCTCCTATCAAAAACGATTGGGAGATCAGCTTGGCGTCCTGCCCGGGACCGAAATGCTGGAAGCCATCAACGTGGCCAAAAAATTCGATATTCCCATTGCCCTTTGCGACCGGGACGTTCGCGTGACCATGCGACGGGCTTGGCGGTCCACCCCGTTCTTCAAGAAAAGCATGTTGGTGTCGTCGCTGATCGTGGGCGTCTTCGACACCCAGCCCGTGAGCGAAGAGTCTTTGCAGGAATTGAGAAAGCAGGACGTGCTGTCGGAGATGATGCAGGAATTGGGCAGGGAAATCCCTACGCTGAAAACGGTGTTGATCGACGAGCGGGATCGCTATTTGGCGGAAAAGACGCTCCAAGTCGAAGGCAAGACGATCGTCTCAGTGGTCGGAGCCGGACACGTGGAAGGGATCAAAGCCATCCTCCAGGGTGAGCGGCAAGCCGATCTGGATAGTCTGGACGTGATTCCACCCGTGTCTCCGGCGTGGAAATGGCTGGGATGGGCCATCCCGGCCATTATCGTCGGGTCCATCGCCTTGATCGGTTATCAAAAAGGAGCCGCAGCGGCCGGTGACAACGCGCTTTTTTGGATCGTGGCCAACGGCGTGCCCAGTGGTTTGGGGGCATTACTGGCCTGGGCGCATCCGTTCACGATTCTCGTGGCCGTGGCCGGGGCGCCGTTTACGAGCTTGACCCCGGTGATCGGCGTCGGATACGTGACGGCGTTTGTCCAAGCCTATATGCAACCACCGCTCGTGCGCGAATTTCAGACCGTGGCCGAGGACGTGGCCGTTCCCCGTCGCTGGTGGCAAAGCCGGCTGTTACGGGTCTTCCTGGCCTTTTTGTTTCCCACCATCGGCAGCGTCATCGGCACGTGGGTCGGCGGCACGCGCATCGTGTCGAATTTGTTTTAGCCCGGAGTGCTTTCCCCCTGTCGTTGCAGGACGGTGCGAGCGTCGTTCGGTTCAGCGTGCACCCGCTGTTTTTTCTCCTCAGGGGGCGGGCATTTTGCCGGTATGTTGAAAAAGACAGGACGGGCAGGTGTAATGAATGAAGCGACCGTCGGCCACGAGGCGTTTCGCCATGGTGACCCGGCACCACGTGCATTGGCGGTCGGGAAGGTTAGCCTCCGACGGAAGGTTTGATGGGGGTGGCGAAGGCGTATCCATTCAGGCATTCTCGTAAAGCCCGGTCGTGGTTGTCAATAAAATTCCCTCTCCTTATTTCCCGCTTCATGCAGGAAATGAGAGAGGAAGTGATGTGTTTGAAATTCCATGGTTTCACGAAACAACCCCATGTCATCGTTTGAGCACAAAAAACTCGCAGGTGACGTGCCGGTCACCGGAAACAACGTGCCGGCACTGGTCGTGTCCGGCTTCTTGGGTGCGGGGAAAACCACGCTCGTTCGGCACCTGCTTGAGGAGGCGCAAGAGCAGAATGTGCGGATGGCGGTCGTGTCGAATGAATTCGGTGAATTAGGAATCGATCAGGCCCTCTTGGAAAACCAGACCGGCCAACATTACGTCGAATTGGAAGGCGGATGCGTCTGTTGCAAGCTGTCAGACGAATTCGTCGCAACGCTTCAGAGTATCCGGGAAGAGGTGCATCCCGATCGCGTTGTTGTCGAAACGTCCGGTGTCGCCCTGCCCTTTGATACGCTCCTGAATTTCTGGCGCGAACCCGTGTCCGAGTGGGTTGGCGAGTGCCTTTCGGTGGTGGTGGTCAATGCCGAACAGGTTGCGGAAGAGCGTGATTTGGAAGGGACCTTTGAACAGCAGGTATCATCGGCCGACCTGCTGATCCTGAACAAACTGGATCTCGTGCCGCCGGACTGGCGCGATCAGGTGCAGGAACGGGTGCAAGGCTTGGCTCCGGGGACGCCGGTTGTCCAGGCCGTTCAGGCTCGCGTCAGGACGCCGGTGCTGTTTCCGCCTGATCCCGGGAGTCTTCCCAAACGAGTCGCCAGGCCGATGGTCCATGAACCACATACGCATGAGTCGTTTGAGTCGGAAGAATGCGTCATCGAGCCGGGTATGGACCCCGAGACGCTGGTTCGCAGGATTCAATCGCACCATGCACTGCGAGCCAAAGGGTTTGTGCAGACGTCCGAAGGCCTTCGTCTCGTGCAGGGTGTCGGTCCGCGAGTCGATTTGGTTGTCCCGCCCGTGAATCCTCCCGAACATCTCCTGGGCCGCCTGGTATTGATCCGAAGACGCGGCTCCTGAAGCGGCTCCTCCAAGTAGACGTGCCTTACGGTTGTTTCAGCAGATGCGGGCAGGTCTTTTCAATTTTTTCTTGAAGCTGAAGATCGAGGCGGGTTTGAAAAAGCGTCTTGGCTTTACTGAGGTACTCCAGGGAGACGTTTTTGGTGCCCTGCAGATTGGCGCCTTGAAAAATAGTCCCGGTCAGGGACGCGTCATGGAGATTGGCTTCGGTCAAGTCCGCTTCCGTGAGATCGGCTTCTCGCAGGTCAGCCATTTTCAGGTTGGCTTGCGTCAACCTGCATCCTTGTAGATTTCCCCAAGGCAATGAGGCGCGCGTCAGGTTAGCCTTGGAGAGGTCCGCACCTGCGAGATGCGCACGGATCAAGCCGGTTCCACTCAGGTCCACCATGACGAGCGTTGCGTTGGTCAGGATGGCCTTGAGCAGGTTGGCTTCGATGACGTCTGCTTCCGTGAGATTGGCTCCGGTCAGATCGGCCTCTTCCATATTGGCCCGGAGCAAGTAGGCGTCGGACAAATCCACTCCGGTCAGGTCGCACTTGGCAAAATCCATTCTTGTGAAATCATACCCCGACAGATCGGCGTTCCGGAGGTCGGGCTGGACGGTTGGTTGGGTCCGTCGAAATTTGTTCCAGACTTCCAGCCCTTCCAGTAACAGATCAAGATGGTCTTGATTGGCCATGAGAGGGAATTGTGGGTTGCCGATTGGATTGAGAACAATCAGCAATCCACAATGTTCGTTCAGCGTTTTTTGAGGAATCGCAAAAATTCAGAGTCGGGGCTGAGCACCATGGTCGTGTCTTTGGAGAAGACTTTCCGGTAGGCTTCCATGGAACGAACAAATTCAAAGAATTTAGGATCTTGGTTATACGCATTGGCGTATATTTTGTAGGCTTTGGCGTCCCCTTCACCTCGAATTTCCTGGGAGGTTTTGTAGGCCTCGGCTATGAGAATTTGTCGATCCTTTTCGGCTTCCGATCGAATTTTCTGTGCTTCTTCCGCGCCTTCGGCCTTGTATTGTTTGGCGATCCGTTCCCGTTCGGCTTGCATCCGATCAAATACGGCCTTGGCGTTTTGCTCGGGCAGGTCCGCGCGTTTGATGCGGACGTCCAAGACTTCCAAGCCGTATTTCGAGGCTTTTTTATTGGAGCGTTTGGCCACCTCGGACATGATCAACAAACGGTTCGCGGAGACGATTTCCGACAGTTCGTGCCGGCCCAATTCCACGCGCATTTCGGAATAGATAATGTCGTCCAGCCGTTGCAACGCGCCCCGTTGCGTCTGGAACGCCTTGTAGACCTCCAGGGGGGCGACGATTTTCCACTTGGCGAAGTTGTCGATCAGGATGGTCTTTTTATCCTGGGTGATGACTTCGCGGGCGGGAACGTCATAATCCAGGAGCCGTTTGTCGAAGTAGCGGACTTCCTGAACAAAAGGCAGTTTGAACTTGAGTCCGGGTTCAGTCACGGTCCGCTTGGGTTTGCCGAGTTGGACCACAATGGCCGTTTGGGTCAGATCGAGAATGAAGAACGGAGAGGCCCCCAACACGACCAGTAGGACCAGGACACCGATGATGCCGATGAACAGGTTTTGTTTCATCAGGGGGTAGTCTCCGCCTTTCTGCCCGGCAGTTTTTGCAGCCGATCCAACGGCAGGTATGGCAACACGTTCCCTGCGGCTTTGGAATCCAAAATGATCTTATCCACGCCGGAGAGGACTTCTTCCATGGTTTCGATATACAGCCGCTTACCGATCACGCCTTTAGCTTTTTTGTATTCCGCCAGCGTTTGCAAGAAGTGGTTGGCTTCACCTTCCGCTCGCGCGAGTCTGGCTTGGGCGTACCCTTTGGCTTGATTGACGTCTTGCGCCGCCTGGCCTTTGGCTTTCGGAATGATGTCGTTCCGGTACCCATGGGCCTGGTTGATCAATTGCTCGCGTTCCTCTTTGGCACTGGCCACGTCCTTAAAGAACTTGGCCACTTTCTGCGGCGGATTCACGTCGAGCAATTGCACGGTGGCGATCTGGACGCCGCCCTCATACTCATCGACGATGCTTTGCAAGAGTTCCTGCGTGGATACTTGGATCGCGGCTTTGCCCACGGTCAACGCCTCGTCGATCTTATTCTTGCCGACAACTTCCCGCATCGCGGCTTCTGCCGATTTTCGTATGGTCTCTTCAATGTCCGCCACGTTGAACAGGTAGTCCTTGGCTTGGCTGATTTTGTATTGGACAATGAATTCCACGGAGAGAATGTTCATGTCTCCGGTCAGCATCAACGCTTCCTGCGGGACCATCTGCGCCCGGCCCCGGGCATTTGTGCGAAATCCAACCTCAATGCGGTGGAGTTTTTGCACCTTGGGCGTGACGACGGTTTCAAAGAACGGGATCTTGAGGTGTGGTCCCGGTTGGACGGTCCGGACCACGTCACCGAACCGCTTGACGAGACCTTCCTCGTCGGGTTCGACCTTAAAGACGGATTGCGAGAGGACCAGGATAGCTGCCACGACCAAGACGATGGATTTCATGCCACGGGTCGGCTTCATCCGCTGCCATTGTTCTTTGGCTTTATTGAGGACGTCGTCAAGGGGGTCAGCCCCGCCTTGTTGACCCCATGGATCTCTTGGTTCCCAAGCCATACGGTTGTCTCAGTGATAAATACGAGGTGGTCTCAGTGATGAATACGGACGAGGATACTAACGACTATTTCTCACATTAACAGAAGTCTCGTGTATTAAGCAACAAAACAGCATATCGGCGAATTCGTACAAGGAGGTGAATCTCATGATTGGATGAAAACCGACTGATTATCGCTCTTTTTACGCCGCATGAGATGCGACGGCTGCAACTGCGGAGAGGCCGGTTTGTCGTTGTCGTTGTGCGATTCCTGCTCAAGGGCAGGGCTTGAGGCGTCTCAACGGATTTAAGTTGAACATTTGAAAGTGCGCTGCGTACAATGGCTCCTCTTCTTCCCGATTCATGAAGAGATGAGCCGTTGTTTGACTTTGAAGGCGTTTCTTGCGGTTTGGTTTGCGTTCAAAGCGGGGGGATCGAGGGGCGTCAGATAAGAGGGCGATGGATTTCTTCTGGGCATTCATGTGATAGGCCGACTGTCATGATCTCCGGGAAGGTCATCGCCGTGAAATTACCACATTCAAGGAACTGTTTGGGGGAGGGTTGATCTGTGAACGTCGAATTCGGTGCGAGTTCGGTGATTATCTTTGCGCTGGTGTCCGGTATCGTGGGTATTGCCTATGGGGTGTATCTGACCTTCTGGGTCCTGCGACAACCCGCCGGAAACGACACCATGCAAACCATTGCGTTGGCGATCCAGGAAGGTGCCGCTGCCTACTTGAATCGACAATATCGGACCGTCGGCCTTGTGGCGGGCGTCATGTTTCTGATTCTGTGGCTTGCCGGAATATGGTCGGACCATTTCGGGTTGCTGACGGCTATGGGATTCGTGGTCGGTGCCACGGCCTCGGCCATCGCCGGGTACGTCGGGATGGTCATCGCCGTGCGGGCGAACGTTCGGACGGCGCAGGCTGCCTCGGACGGGTTGGATCCGGCCCTGCAAGTCGCCTTCAAGGGAGGCGCGGTGACCGGGCTGTTGCTCATCGGGTTGGGCTTGGTGGCGCTGGCCGGGTTTTATGCTATCGGATCCGCGGTGGCCGGGCCGGAACACGCCGTACATGCTCTCATCAGTCTCGGGTTTGGAGGCAGTCTGATTTCGGTTTTTGCCCGCGTGGGCGGAGGCATTTACACGAAGGCTGCGGACGTGGGTGCCGATCTCGTCGGAAAAGTCGAAGCCGGGATTCCCGAAGATGATCCACGCAACCCTGCGGTGATTGCGGACAACGTGGGTGACAACGTGGGTGATTGCGCCGGTATGGCCGCGGACCTGTTCGAAACCTACGTGGTGACGATTGTCGCGGCCATGGTCCTGGCCATGAGTCTCTTCCCCGGAAACTCGGCTCCCGTGCTGTACCCCCTGGTCCTTGGCGGGCTGACCGTCTTCGCCACCATTATCGGGATCTTCTTCGTGAAGGTGAGTGAAGGCGGGAGCATCATGTCGGCCCTGTACAAAGGCCTGTTCGTCAGTGGGGGATTGGCTGCGGTGGCGTTTTTTCCCGTCACCACCAGCATGCTGGACGGCATCGGCGGGGTTTCGGGCGTCAGTTACTTCATCGCGGCGCTTCTGGGCCTCGTGGTGACCCTGGCCCTGGTGTTCATCACCGATTACTATACAGCCACGGGCTATTCGCCGGTACAGGAGGTCGCCAAGGCGAGTGAAACCGGACATGCGACGAACATCATCGCCGGGTTGGCCGTGGGGATGCAGTCCACCGTGTGGCCCGTGGTCGTCATCGTTGTGGCTATCCTGTTGAGTTTTGGAATTTGCGGTGGCGCCGATGGCGGGGGGCTGTACGGAGTCGCCATTGCCGCGGTAGCCATGTTGTCAATGGCGGGTATCGTGGTGGCGATTGACGCGTTCGGGCCGGTGACGGATAACGCGGGTGGCATTGCGGAGATGTCCCACTTAGGAGAAGACGTGCGAAAAATCACGGACGCGCTGGACGCCGTGGGGAATACCACCAAGGCGGTGACCAAGGGCTATGCCATCGGCTCGGCCGCGTTGGCGGCCCTGGTCCTGTTTGCGGAATATGCCCGGGAAGCCCAGGCCGGCAACCAGGGCCTGACGTTTGATCTTTCCGACCCCAACATCCTGGTGGGGTTGTTTCTCGGCGGGATGCTGCCGTTTATCTTCGGCGCGTTGTGCATGAAGGCCGTCGGTCAGGCCGGTGGCCTGGTAGTGGAAGAAGTCCGCCGGCAATTCCGGGAAATTCCGGGTATTATGGAAGGTACGCAGAAACCCGAATATGGCACGTGCGTCGACATCGTGACCCAATCCGCCCTTCAAAAAATGCTGGTTCCCGGTATCATCCCCGTGCTCTCCCCGATTCTGGTCGGCGTCCTGTTGGGGCCCGCAGCCTTGGGCGGCGTATTGGTCGGCAGTATCGTGACGGGGCTGTTCTTGGCCATTACCATGACCAGCGGGGGCGGGGCCTGGGACAATGCCAAGAAATACATCGAGGAACAGGGCCTCAAAGGGACCGAGACCCACAAGGCCGCGGTGACGGGCGATACCGTCGGCGACCCATTCAAAGATACCGCCGGTCCGGCGATCAATCCGATGATCAAAGTCATCAACATCGTCTCCCTCCTCATCATTCCCTTCATCGCGCAGTAACGGCGCGTTAAAAAACGCTTCCTTCGGGTCAGGCCTGTGTGCCTGTCCGGGGGGAAGGAAAGAGGAACTCGGGTTTGGACCACGAGGCACCGTCCGGTAGATACGCTGCCGGTTGCTGCGGCTTGACCTGGGGCAGAGGCGCGAGACGGGTGCCGCACCATGAGTGGCCGCAGGAGGGCATCACATGGTGAACCGGTATTATCAGGGGTTGAGTGAGTTCCATTGCTATGCCACGCGGGTGACGACCGGCAGCATGCGCCTTTGGGTGGGGACTCTGGAGCGGGACATGCACAAACCTGCGAAAACGCGGGTGCGTTTGTGCGATGGTTCCGGTCACCAAGTCAGGGTGCGACTGATCCGCCATGCCGACTGGGAACGCCCGTTTCCTGCTGCGTCACAAGATCGTTTCTACAAGAGCTTCACGTTCAAGGGGTTGAGGCCGGGCAAGCTTTATCGTGCCTGCTTCGAGCGGTGGCGTGCCGACGTGAAGGCTTGGGAAATCCTCCGCTCCGCGAGTATCCGCACGTTGCCCCAACGGCTGCCGTTGTCTCCGTCGCGCGCCAAACCCTTCACCATCGCCCTGGGGAGTTGCTACTGGCCGGACCAGGATGGGGGGCGCGTGGGCACGGCATACCGGGGGTTGTATGACCACCCCGGATATCCGCACGATAGCCCGGACCTGACCTTTCTCACCGGCGATCAGGTCTATCTGGACGTCGGGTTCGATCTGCGCTCCAGGGTGCCCAAGGAAGTCCGTCGCCGGATTGCCCAAGACTATGCCCGCCACTGGCAAGGTCTCAGCGACGTGTTGACCCGCGGGGCCACCTACATGCTGCCCGACGATCACGAGTGGTACAATGGTTTTCCTGATCCCGATCCCAGGAATCCGTACCTGTGGGCCTTACAGGACGTGAAGGTACGCAAGGCCTGGGAACAGACGGCGCGTCAGGGCATTGTGAACGTTCAACAATGTCCGGTCGTGGAGATCATGGAGTTCCCGGGTGATCTCAGTATCTGCTTCGCCGATCTGCGGTCGTATCGTGAACCGAAGCAGGGCGGCCTGATGAACCCGAAAGACCTGAAGCGCGTGTTGGCTTGGGGCAATGGGCTCACGACTCCGGGGGTGTTCGTGAGTCCCCAGCCGCTGATCGTCACCAGGAATCCTCACGAAGCCAACTTGCTCGACTACACGGAAGACTATTGCCGATTGCTCGCAGCCCTGGGAAATACGGGGCACGATATTGTCGTCATGAGTGGCGACGTCCACTACGGTCGCGTGGTGAGCGTGAAGCTGGGTGTCCGGGGCGCCACGTTGTATGAAGTGGTCTCCTCGCCGCTCTCGAACTTGACGTATCTGAATGCTTGGTTCGCTACCAGCCGGAACCGTTTGACGCCGAAACAGTTTCCCGACCCACGTGCGTTCAGTCACCCGCAGGGTAAACAGATCCTATCAGACTGGAAACCCCAGATAGTCAACCATTATCTCAACAAGACACAGGACGGTTCGAAGTATGGTATAAGCCACAAGACCAGTTGGCGTCAGTGGGTCTACCCGGGTACCCGTACGCGCGAGCATTTTCTGACTATAGCCTTCTCCCGCTATGGCGATGACTCCGGTATCCGAATGACGGTCAAGGGCTGGCTGGTCCGGGACGTGGACCTCGACGAACGGCGTAAGCGAATCCTGCCTCAACGGGCTTTTCAATTTTCCCGGAAACTGACCTGAGCGCCGGTCAGATTTCATGCGCGCCGGCGTGCCGGCGCAGGTGGTGTGTCAATGGCAGGGCCATCCAGTGTCTTGACCCCTTCGAGAGGCTGGGCTATTCTATCCACGAGGTGCGTATCTCCTTGAAAACCGCGAGGAAAGGCTATGGAAAAGCAGGAACGAAAATCCGAGGCAGCTAGAGATTCCTCACAGGCTCAGGAAGTTAAGCCGAACCCTCAGGTCATTAAAAGCGGCAAGAAGCTCCAGGAAGACATCGATCAGTTGGTCGAGGAGATTGACGAGGTCCTGGAAGAAAATGCTGCCGAGTTCGTCAAGAATTACGTCCAGAAAGGGGGAGAGTAGGGGCGACCGGCCGGTCGCCCCTGCTTTTTTCCGCCGCCATTGTTGTTTCACCAGTACAGTGTGGCCGGAGTATCGGCGAGTCCGGCTCGTGTGCGCGGCCTTTTCGTTTGACTCTCATCGGGTCAGTTTCTAAGATCGTTGCTGTGTATGGGTCTGTATGGGTCTTCCACTCACGATGAATCTGCGCGTATGACGATGCAATCCTCGAATTGGCGGGTACGGTCGGTCGATCAGCAACAGGTTTCGGCCCTGGCCGGAGTTCTGGGTGTTTCGCCTCTGGTCGCGACGGTTTTGTGTGGCCGCGGCGTGGTCGAGCCGGAGCAGGCCAAAGCCTGGCTCTCCTCCTCCGGCGGCTTGACCCATGACCCATTCGCGCTACCGGACATGGAACGGGCTATCGACCGGCTTCATTTAGCTATTCAACGCGGAGAACGGATCTGCTTTTACGGGGACTATGACGTTGACGGGATGGCGGCCACGAGCTTGCATTTCCTGTTCTGGCGAAGCGTGGGCGCTCAGGCTGAGGCCTATATCCCTCACCGGCAGGAGGAAGGATACGGCCTTCATGAAGGGGCGATTCGGAAACTGGCCGGGCGCGGCGTTTCCCTGTTGCTCACTGCAGATTGCGGCACCACCTCGTACAAGGAGATCGAACTCGCCCGCTCCTTGGGCATGGACGTCATTGTCACCGATCATCATCAGCTTCAATCCCGCATGCCGGAGCCGGTGGCATTCATCAATCCGTATCGCTCGGACTCCACCTATCCGTTTCGTGGGTTATGTTCCGGCGGCTTGGCTTACAAGGTGGCCGAAGCGTTTGCGCAGAAATACCGGCCCGCGGGCGTGTCGGTGGAGACCTACCGTGACTTGGTGGCGCTGTCATCCATCGCCGATTTGGTTCCGCTCACGGATGAGAACCGGACCCTGGTCCGGGACGGCTTGACCCAGGTAGCTCAAGGCACGCGCTGCGGGATCCGGGCGTTGACCCGGGATCTTGGCCTGAACGGGACGTGTTCGGCCGGCACGATCGGGTTTCGCGTGGCCCCGCGTCTGAATGCGGCCGGGCGATTGGCCCATGCCGAGTTGGGCGTCCGGTTGCTCACTACGGAATCCGAATCCGCAGCGCTTCAACTCGCCCAGGAATTGGAGAACCTGAACCGCCACCGGCGAGAGATTGAAGAAGAGATGACGCGTGAGGCGATTGTACAAGTGGACGCCGGGGACTTGCAGCCCGCGATTGTGGTCAGTGCGAAGGGGTGGCATATTGGAGTGCTCGGCATCGTCGCGTCGCGGTTGGTGGAACGTTATCACCGGCCTGCGGTCGTGGTGACGTTCGACGCACTGGGGATCGGCAAGGGATCGGTCCGGGGCGTGGCCGGCTTTGACGTGTGCCGGGCATTGCAGCAATGCGAACCGGACCTGGTGACCTTCGGCGGGCATCCCATGGCCGCGGGTCTCACGGTCCGGGAGGAAGCATTTGCCGGTTTCAGACACCGGCTTGGGAGAGCCGTCGAGGGATTGCTGGAGGGCACAGAGCCGGTTCCCAGCGTGGACGTGGATGCGGAGATTGGGCTTGCTGCCGTACAATTTCCCCTGATTCGGGAATTGGAGCGCCTGCAACCTTTCGGCACGGGTAATCCCGAGCCGACCTTTGTGAGTCGAGGGATTTCGGTGCTGGAGAAACGCGTGGTCGGAGAGAGTCACCTGAAGTTGATCCTTCGCCAGCCCGGCTCCGTTCCTCTGGACAGTATCGGGTTTCGGATGGGAAGCTTGGCAGACACAATCGATGCGGGCAACGGGCGGATCGACGCGGTGTTCACTCCCGAGTTGAATGTATGGAAAGGGTCAAGCCGCATTCAACTCCGGTTGCGTGACGTACGGGTCGGGTAAAGAGAGAAGACGTCTTATGTCGGTAACCAGCGTGACAGAAATCGATGATTTGGTCCGGGAGGTACAGAGTTGTTATCCGGATGCCGATGAGGCCTTGCTCCGGCGCGCCTATGAGTTTTCCGCGAGGGCGCATGAGGGGCAGACTCGCCGGTCCGGCGAGCCTTATTTGCAACACCCGCTGGCCGTAGCCGGCATTTTGACCTTCCTCAAGCTGGACGTGACTGCCATCGTAGCCGGGCTTCTCCACGATACGTTGGAAGATACCGTGGCGACTCCGGAAGAGCTACAGACGCATTTCGGGGATGACGTCGCGCACCTCGTGGAAGGGGTGACGAAGATTGGTCAAATCCCGTTCCGGACGTATGAAGAGAAGCAGGCCGAGAATTTCCGGAAGATGCTGTTGTCGATGGCTGACGACATCCGGGTGGTCTTTATCAAGTTGGCCGACCGGTTACATAACATGCGGACGCTGGGCCATTTACCGGAGAGAAAGCAAAAGCAGATTGCCCAGGAGACCCTGGAAATTTATTCGCCGCTGGCTAACCGGCTGGGCATGAGCGGGGTCAAACAGGAACTGGAAGATTTATGCTTTCAGTACCTCAAGACCGAAGCCTATTCCCTGTTGAAGCTTCGGGTGGCGAAACGGGATGAGGAGCGGCAGGATTACGTCCAGTCGATCATTCAGGAGACGGTGGATGCGTTGGCCAAGGCCGGGTTGCCCGGTCGGGTGGTCGGACGCCCCAAACATCTGTATTCCATTCATCAGAAAATGGAGAGCCAGGGCATTACCTTCGAGGAAGTCCACGACCTCGTCGCCATTCGCATCATCACCGATACCAAGATCAATTGTTATACGATCCTCGGCCTCGTCCATGCTTTGTGGCCGCCGGTCCCCGGGCGGTTCAAGGATTACATCGCCACGCCGCGCACCAATCTTTATCAGTCGCTGCATACCACGGTGTTGGGGCCGCAAGGCGACCACGTGGAATTCCAATTGCGAACGGAAGAAATGCATCGTCTTGCCGAATATGGAGTGGCGGCGCATTGGCGGTACAAGGAACAGGTGAAGGTCGACGAGCGCGACGAGAAGGTCTTCAGTTGGCTCCGGCAATTCGTGGAGTGGCACCGGGACCTGTCCGATAATCGCCAGTTCATGGATTCCGTCAAACTCGACCTGTTTCATTTGGATGTCTTTCACGACGTGGTCTTTGCGTTCACGCCGAAGGGCGAAGTGAAGGAACTGCCGCTTGACTCCACGTCGGTCGACTTTGCCTATGCGATTCATACGCAGGTGGGGGATCAGTGCGTGGGAGCAAAAGTGAACGGAAAGATCGTCCCTCTTCGCCAAGCGCTGACCAGCGGCGATACCGTCGAAATTCTGACTTCGCCGACCCAGGTTCCGAAGAAAGAGTGGTTGAAGTTTGTTCGTACGTCCCGCGCGAAAGCGAAAATCAAACATTTTTTGAAAGGCGAAGAGCAAAAGCAAGGGTTGGAATTGGGGCGTCGATTACTGGAACGCGAATTTCGTCGTCGGGAGCTTGCCTCCACGCAGTTGGGGCAAGTGGATCGGCTGTCCCAAGTCGCCGGTGAGCGAGGTTACGAATCCGTCGATGAGATGGTGCGGATGGTCGGCTATGGCCGTCTGTCCGCCGCGCGACTGGCCAATTGGCTCGTGTCGCCGGATACGGGGTCCGCGAAAGACCAAGAACTCCTGGTCCACAAGACGGCCTCGACGCAGGACCCCCTGAAGTCCGTCAAGGTCATGGGTGGGCGGGACGTCCTGATGCAGTTATCGAAATGTTGTGTTCCGGTTCCGGGTGATCCCATATTGGGCTACATTACGCGTGGGCGCGGGCTGACGATCCATGCGAAGGGCTGTCCCAAGCTGGAGACCATGGATTATGAAAATGATCGCCTGGTTGAAGTGGAATGGGACGTGATGGTCGATGAACGGCACTTGGTCAAGGTCTGCGTGCTGACCTTTGATCGTCCCGGCGTGTTGGCCAACGTGTCGTCAGCTATTGCCGCTTCCAAGGCCAACATCAGCCGCGCGGAAATTACGACTCGTGAAGATCGAAAGGCGGTCCTGGACTTCATGATCGAAATTTCCGATACCCGCCACCTCGAACTCGCGCTCGAAGGCATCGGGCGGGTAGATGGCGTCATCTCAGCCAAACGTGTTCGGGAATGGGAACATTCGTGAACGCGCTATTTCGGCAGTTCGATCGTGAGGTGGGTCCCGACACTGAGGTTCAGCGTCGCAGCTTGCCCTGCACCCAGTTCCAGGACCTGGACCGCAGCGGTTTTCGGCCGGTAGCGAGGACAGAGGTTGTCGGTTCTCGTACAGATCGGGACATACCGTTCGAGGTGAACGATGGTCCCGTCATGGTCCAGCCATAGAATATCCAGGGGCATTTTGGTGTTCTTCATCCAGAACGTCCAATAGCCGGGCTCTTGAAACTCCGGGAAGGTAAACAGCATGCCTCGGTCCGGGGCCATGCGCGTTCGGAACATCAGGCCTTGACTCCGTTTGGCCGGCGTATCGGCGACTTCACAATAAATCATGAGTCCATCGGGTGTCGAAACCGTCGCCAGCCCGCCTGAAAAAACGCCTGCCCCGGTTGGTGGAGGCGGTGGCGCGGCGAACGCCAGGAGGTTTGTGCCCAAAATGAGGCAGGCCGTCAGGTGGAAGACTCGCCTGATGAATGCCCGTTTGGTCATCGTCGAAGAAACCGGTTCCGGTCGTGCCATGGCGGCCATGCTAGGAGCTCTGGAAAAAGCCTGTCAACCGGGGACAACGCCCCCCCCACTTTGTCGCTTGACGGACCACTGATCCGTATATATAATTCTCCGTTTGGTGGGGTCGTCCCTTAGTGGTCTTTAAAAGGAAATGCTTGAAATGCCCATTTTTACCTGTTTCGCAGGAAAAATTGGGCTTTGTCTTGTATCCTGCTTTTTCCCTTAGTTTTATATTTTATTGATGTAGGAGGGGACTGCCGAACGATTGAGTTGTTGAACGGGCAGGTACCCGAGTGGACAAAGGGGGCAGACTGTAAATCTGCTGCCGTCGGCTTCCAAGGTTCGAATCCTTGCCTGCCCACCATACTATTGAAACGTGTGTGACGAGATAAACAAGATATTCATTATTGGCCTTTTGAGTCAAAGGAGTGAGTAAGGCCGACGGCGAATTCAAAAACAACGGTGGCGGGCGTAGCTCAGTGGTAGAGTTCCAGCCTTCCAAGCTGGCTGTCGCGGGTTCAAATCCCGTCGCCCGCTCCAGCGAACGCTTGAAGTGTAACGCGGTGACCGCTGACCAGCGAGACAGGAATTCACGGCTCCATTCACAAGGCCCATGTAGCTCAGTTGGTAGAGCACGTCCTTGGTAAGGACGAGGTCACGCGTTCGATCCGCGTCGTGGGCTCCATTATCCCGCTGAAATGTTACGGAAACAGTAAAGAGGTCTATTGACTAGATTCTAGAATTGTTCGTCTCCTGTGGGAATGAAGTGGTTTCCATCAGGGACGATGTGTTCGGGAGGGGCAGATGGCGAAGGCGAAATTTGACCGGAAGAAGCCGCACGTGAACGTGGGGACGATCGGGCACGTGGACCATGGGAAGACGACGCTGACCTCGGCGTTGACGAAGGTGATGGGGCAGAAGGGGATGGCGCAGTATGTCAGTTACGACGAAGTGGCGAAAGCGAGTGAATCGCAGGGCCGGCGGGACCCGACGAAGATTCTGACGATTGCGATTTCGCACGTGGAATATGAGACGGACCACCGGCACTACGCGCACGTGGACTGTCCGGGGCACGCGGATTACGTGAAGAACATGATTACGGGGGCGGCGCAGATGGACGGGGCGATTCTGGTGGTGTCGGCGGCGGATGGGCCGATGCCGCAGACGCGGGAACACATTCTGCTGGCGCGGCAGGTAGGGGTCCCGTACATTGTGGTGTTTTTGAACAAGGCGGACAAAGTCGAAGACCCGGAGTTGCTGGAGTTGGTGGAATTGGAAGTGCGGGAATTGCTGTCGAAATACCAATTTCCGGGGGACGACATTCCGATCATCGTGGGGTCGGCGACGAAAGCGCTGGAAGGGGACGAGAGCGAGGTGGGGGTGTCGGCGATCATGAAGTTGTTGGCGGGGATCGACAGTTACATTCCGACGCCGGAGCGCGCGATCGACAAGCCGTTTTTGATGCCGATCGAAGACGTTTTTACGATCAGCGGGCGGGGGACGGTGGTGACGGGCCGCGTGGAGCGGGGCCAGGTGAAAGTCGGCGATGAGATCGAGATTGTGGGGCTGGGGGAAACGCGGACCACGGTGGTGACGGGCGTCGAGATGTTCCGGAAAGTGTTGGATGAGGGGCAGGCGGGGGACAACATCGGGGCGTTGCTGCGGGGGACGAAGAAAGACGAAGTGGAACGGGGGCAGGTGTTGGCGAAACCGAAGAGCATCACGCCGCACACGAAGTTCAAGGCGGAAGTGTACGTGTTGACGAAGGAAGAAGGGGGGCGGCATACGCCGTTTTTCAACGGGTACCGGCCACAGTTCTATTTTCGGACGACGGACGTGACGGGGGTGGTGCAGTTGGCGGAAGGCGTGGAGATGGTGATGCCGGGAGACAACACGACGTTCACGGGGGAATTGATTGCGCCGATTGCGATGGAGCAGGGCTTACGGTTTGCGGTGCGAGAAGGGGGCCGCACGGTCGGGGCCGGCGTCGTGACCGAAATCCTCGCGTAACGATGGTTGCTGCCTGGGATCGACACGAAGGAGGATAGACAATGCGGGTCATCATTTCTTTAGCCTGTGGAGAATGCAAGCGGCGGAATTATTCGACGATGAAGAATAAGAAAAATGATCCCGATCGCTTGGAAATCAAAAAGTATTGCCGGTTCTGCAGGAAGCACGTTCCCCACAAGGAAGTGAAGTGATGACTTGGCCGGAAGTCATAAAGGGGCATGGTGTCAATGGCTAGCATGTCGGTCTCCAAAACCGAAGGTCCGGGTTCGAGTCCTGGTGCCCCTGCCAGCATACGGGTCGAGTAAAACAGACAGGATGCACGTGACATGAAGAAGCTCTGGTCCAAAATTGCGGAATTTCTCATTGAGGTGAGAGGAGAACTGAAGAAGGTGTCGTATCCGACGCGCGATGAAACCATTGGCTCCTCGTCGGTGGTCATCGTCTTTTGTTTCATTATGTCTTTGTATCTCTCGATGGCCGATTCCGTTTTAGTGTGGCTTGTCAGTCAAATCCTTTGAATGGTCGGGGGCGGACGCGATGGCCAAAAACTGGTACGTGATTCACACCTATGCGGGCTATGAAGGGCGAGTGCGCACCTCCCTCGTAGAGCGTGCGAATCAGATGGGTCTTGAAGAGCAGTTCGGGCAGGTTCTGGTTCCGACTGAAGACGTGATTGAAATCAAAGACGGCAAGCGTCGGGCGTCCAAGCGCAAGTTTTTCCCCGGGTACGTACTGGTCGAGTTGGAAGCCCCTCTGAAGGACGAAACAGTGGTGATGATCAAGGAGACGCCCAAGGTGACGGGGTTCGTCGGGGGGGAAGGGGTCAAGCCCATGCCGTTGCCGCAAGAGGAGGCGGATTCGCTCCTGAAGCAAATCGAATCGGGCGCTTCTCTTCCTCGCGAGCGGGTGTATTTCTCCAAGGGCGATAACGTGCGGATCATTGACGGACCGTTTATGGGCTTTAGCGGTTTAATTGACGAAGTGGACGACGAGCACAGTCGAGCCAAGGTGTTGGTGAGTATTCTGGGCCGTTCGACGCCGGTTGAATTGGTGTTTGCGCAAATCGAACGAGGGTAGGTGTTGTGTTCGGGCGTGCGCGGGCGGCAGCGAACGTCGACGTGAATTGAAAAGGACAGCGCGATGGCAAAAGAAGTGATCACACAAATTAAATTGCAGATTCCCGCGGGGAAAGCCAATCCTGCTCCGCCGGTCGGTCCTTCATTGGGTCAGCACGGGTTGAATATCATGGACTTTTGCAAGCAGTTCAACGCGAAGACGCAAAAGCAGGAAGGGAGCATCATCCCCGTTGTCATCACCGTCTATCGGGACCGGAGCTTCACCTTTATCACGAAAACCCCTCCGGCGACCGACCTCTTGAAGAAGGCGGTGGGGATTATCAAGGGATCCGGGGTGCCGCAGAAGGATAAGGTCGGTGCAATCTCCCGTGTTCAGGTACAGGAAATCGCCAAGCAAAAAATGGAAGATTTGAACGCGGTGACGATTGAAGGTGCGATGAAGATCATTGAAGGCACCGCCAGGAGCATGGGGATCACGGTGACCGACTGATTGATTGCGCTATCGGGCGCATGGCTGCGCTGTGTCCTCAACCCTCGACTATCTGCTTTGATAGGTCTCGGGTTTCGCTGCGGGACGCCTTGCCCTGCATTCTGCTATCACAAGCAATCAGAGGTTCCTGACGCATTGATCGTTTTTTACAAGAGGGAGTGTGAGTCGTGGGAAAGCAATTGCGAGATTCCGCAGCAAAAGTCCAATCCAAACTATACGGGCTCCAGGAGGCCAGTGAATTGATCAAGCAGGCTGCGTATGCCAAGTTTAATGAAACCGTGGAATTAGCCATTCGCTTGGGCGTCGATCCCAAGCGTGCGGATCAAATGGTGCGCGGCACCACGGTGTTGCCTCACGGTACCGGGAAAAAGGTCAGGATCCTGGTGTTTGCCAAAGGGGAAAAAGAGCAAGAGGCGCGGGAGGCGGGTGCCGATATCGTGGGTGCCGATGACTTGTTAGAAAAAATTCAAGGAGGCTGGTTGGAGTTTGATCAGGCTATTGCCACCCCGGACTTGATGTCTTCGGTAGGGAAATTGGGAAAAGTGTTGGGGCCGCGCGGTTTGATGCCCAATCCCAAGACGGGCACCGTGACGTTTGAGGTCGGGAAAGCGATCCAGGAAATCCGGAAGGGTCGCGTCGAGTACAAGGTGGATAAGGCCGGGAACGTCCACGTGCCTATCGGCAAAGTCTCGTTTGACGTCTCGCAAATCACCGAGAACGCCCATGCGGTCTTTTCGTCAGTGGTAAAGGCCAAGCCTTCTTCGAGCAAGGGCAAGTATCTTAAAGGTGCCACCATGTCGAGCACCATGGGGCCGGGTGTTCCTTTGGAATGCACGGCTCTGGGTCGACACGTTGAATAGTCGTGGTGTGAAAAGGAGCCGGGCATGAAAAAGGAACAGAAATCGGTGGTGGTTTCCGATTTGCACGAGAAGTTCACCAGGGCCAGGTTGGCCGTGGTGACGGAATGCGGAGGCATGCCGGTGAATCAGGTGACCGCGTTACGCCATCAGCTTCGCGGCGCGCAGGCGGAACTGAAGGTCGTAAAGAATTCCCTGGCTGTCAGGGCTGCGGAAGGCACGTCGCTCTTGCCCGTCGTGTCGTTGTTTAAGGGACAGGTTGCGGTGGTCATCGGCTACGATGATCCGGTGCTGCCCGCTAAGATTCTTCGGAATTTCATCAAGCACGAAAAATGTGACGAGAAGATCCTCTGGCGGGGGGGCGTGATCGAGGGGAAAGCGCTTGACCCCGCCCAACTTATCGCAACGGCTGATTTGCCTTCCAAAGAGGTTCTGCTGTCGATGCTCTTGTCGGCGATGCAAGGGCCTCTTCGGGGAATGGCGGGAGTCCTTCAAGGCATTTTACGAGGATTTGCCGCTGTGCTGCTGGCGATCCAAGACAAAAAGAAAGGAGAAGGGGAAATGGCTGCAACGGAGGCGAAGCTTTCAAAGGAAGACATTTTGGGTGCCGTTGAAAGCATGACGGTGTTGGAGTTGTCTGAATTGGTCAAGGGATTCGAGGAAAAGTTCGGTGTGACGGCAGCGGCGCCGGTGGCCGTGGCTGCGCCGGCCGCGGGGGACGCGGGGGCTCAGGCCGCCGAAGAGAAAGATGCTTTTGACGTGGTGTTGGCCAGTGCGCCGGCCGATAAGAAAATTCAGGTTATCAAAGTGGTGCGCGAGATCACCGGGCTCGGGTTGAAAGAAGCCAAGGATCTGGTGGAAGGGGCGCCCAAGGCGGTCAAAGAAGGGGCGGCAAAGGACGAAGCGGAAACTATCAAGAAGAAGCTCACCGACGTGGGGGCCACGGTTGAAGTCAAGTAGGAGGCAATGGTTGCTGCGGGATCCGATTGACCGGGACGGGTTGTTTACACGAGCCTAGATACAGAAGGAGCCGACTATGTCTCAACCTCCATTGCCGGGAATTATCAAGCGTACTGATTTTTCGAAAATTCAGTCCACGATTGACATTCCGGACCTCGTCGAAGTGCAGAAACGTTCGTACGAGGGGTTTTTGCAAAAAGAGATCGACTCTGAGCATCGTGCAGAAAAAGGGTTGCAAGCCGCCCTCAAGAGCGTCTTTCCCATTGCAGACTTCAACAGTTCGGCCATTCTTGAATTTTCCAGTTATTCGCTGGGTACGCCCAAGTACGATATGCGCGAATGTCTGGAACAGGGCATGACCTTTGCCGCTCCCCTGAAACTGCGCATTCGTCTGGTGGTTTTTGATCCGCAGGAAAAAGGGGTCAAGAACAGCAAAGTTCTCGACGTGCGGGAGCAGGAAGTGTACGTAGGCGAACTGCCCCTGATGACGGATCGAGGCACCTTTATCATTAACGGCACGGAGCGGGTTGTGGTGAGCCAGTTGCATCGCTCTCCCGGTGCCTCGTTCAGCCATGATAAGGGCCGTACCCATTCCAGCGGAAAGGTATTGTTTTCCGCGCGCATCATTCCCTACCGCGGGTCCTGGTTGGATTTCGAGTTTGATGCCCGCGATATTTTGTACGTCCGCATCGATCGCCGGCGCAAGATGCCCGCCACGATCCTTTTGAAGGCGTTCGGGTTGTCAGCGGACGACGTGCTGAAGATGTATTACCCTATCGAGGAGATTCGGGTCACGGATGGAAAGCTGATGCGCAAGTTGGATCCCGACCTGCATGTCGGCTTGCGTTCGTCAATCGAAGTCTTCGAGAAGGGTGGCAAGGATCCGATCGTTCGAGAAGGAACGCGGCTCAACAAATCATTGATGGCGAAAGTGCGAGCCGCCGGGGTGAAAGAGATCCCCGTGAAACCGGAAGAATTAGTTGGACGGGCGGTGTTGACGGAAATCATGGATTCGGAGAAAGGGGAGGTGTTGGTTGAAAAAAATCAGCGGCTGACCTTGCCCATGCTTGAACGGCTGATCGAGTTGAAGCCGTCCAGTTTCAAGGTGATTTATCTGGACAACGTGACGGCCGCGCCGATCATTCTGGATACCTTGGACGCTGAACGGACGACGTCTCAGAAAGAAGCCTGGGTAGAAATCTACAAGCGCCTCCGGCCCGGAGAAATGCCGTCCGTGGATTCGGCCAAGCTCTTGTTTGAGAATCTGTTCGTCAACCCGAAGCGTTATGATTTGTCTCCGGTCGGCCGGCTCAAGATGAACAACCGGTTTTCGTTGGATCTTCCCCTTGTCCAGCGGGTCCTCACTGCGCAGGATGTGGTGGAAGTGGTCCGCTGCCTCGTTGAATTGAAAATGGGCAAAGGCGACGTGGACGACATCGATCATTTGGGGAATCGCCGGGTGCGGACGGTCGGCGAGTTGCTCGAGAATCAGATCCGTTTAGGATTGGCGCGAATGGAACGCAGCATCAAGGAGCGGATGAACCTGCTCGATATGGAAACCGTGTTGCCCCACGACTTGATTAACGCCAAACCCATCGTGGCCGCCATCAAGGAATTTTTTGCCGGCAGCCAGTTGTCGCAATTCATGGATCAAACGAACCCATTAGCTGAAATCACCCATAAACGCCGGTTGTCCGCGTTGGGGCCGGGCGGGTTGACGCGTGAGCGCGCGGGATTTGAAGTCCGCGACGTCCATCCCTCGCACTATAGCCGCATTTGTCCCATCGAAACGCCTGAAGGGCCGAATATCGGGCTGATCACCTCGTTAGCCACCTACGCGCGCATTAACGAATTCGGCTTTATTGAAGCCCCGTTTCGAAAAGTCCAAAAAGGATGTGTCCTGCGTGAAGTAGAATTTCTTTCGCCGTTGGAAGGCGAGCGGTACATCATTGCACAGGCCAATTCCCAGGTGGATTCAGCCGGTCGTCTGGTATCCGATTCAGTGACGGCGCGGTCCGAGGGAGAGTTCATTGCCACGACGCCGGATCGCATTGATTACGTGGACGTGTCTCCGAAGCAGGTGGTCAGTGTCGCCACCGCGTTGATTCCCTTTCTCGAACATGATGACGCCAACCGTGCGTTAATGGGCTCGAACATGCAACGCCAGGCCGTCCCGCTCGTGCAGAGTGAGGCGCCGTTGGTCGGAACCGGCATGGAAGCCGTGGTCGCCCGTGATTCCGGCTACGTCGAACAAGCCAGGCGAGACGGGGTCGTGGAAAGCGTGGATGCCCGTCGCATCGTTGTCCGAACCGAACCCGGCAAGGCGGACGAAGGCAAAAAGAAAACCGGACGTTTTTGGGATACGTATGACTTGGTGAAGTTCCAGCGTACCAACCAGAACACGTGCGTGACCCAAACTCCCGTTGTGAAGGTCGGCCAGCAGGTCAAGAAAGGGCAGGTGTTGGCAGATGGTCCGGCGATTGACCGAGGAGAGTTGGCATTGGGCAAGAACATCCTGGTCGGGTTCATGCCGTGGGGCGGATACAACTTCGAGGACGCGATCTTGTTAAGCGAGCGGCTGGTGCGCGAAGATACCTTCACGTCCATCCACATCGAAGAGTTTGAAGTCGAAGCCCGTGATACCAAATTGGGGAAGGAAGAAATTACCCGCGACATTCCCAATCTGGGCGAAGAAGCCCTGAGAAACCTGGATGAAAGCGGAATCGTTCGCATCGGGGCTGAAGTCAAGGCCGGGGACATCCTGGTCGGCAAGGTGACGCCCAAGGGTGAAACGCAACTGACTCCGGAAGAAAAACTGCTGCGCGCGATCTTCGGCGAAAAAGCCGGAGACGTGAAGGATACGTCCCTACAGGTTCCTCCGGGAATCGAGGGAATTGTGGTTGACGTCAAGATTTTTTCCAGAAAAGGCATTGATAAGGATGAACGTTCGAAGAACATCGAATCCCAGGATCGTGTGAAAATCGAACGGAACTATCAGGATGAACTCCACATCATTGAGGATGAACGGAACAAAAAGATCCGACGGCTGTTGCTCGGACAGGTGGTGGGCCGTGACTTGATGGATCCCGAGAGCGGCGAAGTCATTTTGAAGAAAAAATGGAAAATCACGTCGGATGTCTTGCGGAGATTGCCCGATGACGACGTACGGCGCGTCATCCTGGGGGACCCGGAAGAGCAACGAAAGCTCGAAGATATTGAGCGGGCGGCGAAGGATCAAATCGAGAGCCTTCAAACCTTTTATGACGAGAAAGTCGGACGGCTCCGGCGCGGTGATGAGTTGCCGCCGGGCGTTATCAAGTTGGTGAAGGTCTATCTTGCCATCAAGCGGAAAATTTCTGTCGGGGATAAGATGGCCGGGCGTCATGGAAACAAGGGCGTGGTGTCCCGGATCCTTCCCGAAGAAGATATGCCGTACCTGCCGGACGGCACCCCGATCGAAATCGTGCTGAATCCGCTTGGGGTTCCGTCACGGATGAACGTCGGGCAGATTTTGGAAACCCATCTCGGTTGGACCGCCAAAGCCTTGGGGATTTATGCCGCGAGTCCCGTGTTCGACGGAGCCACGGAGGCGGAGATCAAGGAATTGTTGAAGAAGGCGGGCTTACCGGAGGATGGTCAATCGGTCGTCTTTGACGGGCGGACCGGAGACCCGTTCAAGAGTCCGGTGACGGTCGGTTACGTCTATATGATGAAGTTGCACCACTTGGTGGATGATAAGATCCACGCCAGGTCCATTGGCCCGTATTCTTTGGTGACGCAACAACCCTTGGGCGGCAAGGCCCAATTTGGGGGGCAGCGGTTGGGCGAAATGGAAGTCTGGGCTCTCCAGGCGTATGGGGCGGCCTCCACGCTCCAGGAATTTTTAACCGTGAAGTCCGATGACGTTCCGGGACGATCGAGAATGTATGAAGCGATCGTGAAGGGTGAAAATTTCCTGGAGCCGGGCTTGCCGGAGTCGTTTAACGTGTTGGTGAAAGAATTACAAAGCCTGGGGTTGGACGTCGAGTTAATGAAGTCCGCCGAGTAATTGCCGCTTCGAGAATTTCTCAGTTTCTGAAAAGGAGGGTAGAGCCTTGGAAAGCGTCTATGCTCTGTTTGAAAGGCCGCGCGATGCGATGTCTTTCGACGGCATGTGCATTCGGATCGCGTCGCCTGAGAAGATTCGTTCGTGGTCGTACGGGGAAGTCAAAAAACCGGAAACCATCAACTACCGGTCGTTCAAGCCGGAAAAGGACGGCCTGTTTTGTGCGAAGATTTTCGGCCCGACCAAGGATTGGGAATGTAACTGCGGAAAATACAAACGCATGAAGCATCGTGGGATCGTCTGCGACAAATGCGGGGTCGAAGTCATTCAGTCGAAGGTCCGGCGTGAGCGCATGGGGCACATCGAATTGGCCGCACCCGTGGCGCATATCTGGTTCCTGAAAGGGGTGCCGAGTCGCATTGGGATCCTGCTGGACATGAGCCTCAAGCAATTGGAGAAAATTCTTTATTTTGAGGCGTACGTTGTCCTTGATCCCCAAGACACCCCGCTGAAGGAAAAAGAGTTGCTCACGGAAGAGCGGTATCGTGAATGCGTGGACCTGTACGGGCCGCAAAGTTTCCGCGTGGGTATCGGAGCGGAAGCCATTCGTGAATTGCTGAGACAAGTGGATATCGAAGCCCTGTGGGCCGAGCGCCACGAAAAGGTGAAGGCCACGACTTCCGCGGCGTTGAACAAGAAGATCACGAAACGCCTGAAGGTCATTGAGGCCTTTTACAAGTCGGGGAATCAGCCGGAATGGATGATTCTGGATGTCATCCCGGTGCTTCCGCCTGAACTGAGACCGTTGGTCCCGTTGGACGGCGGGCGGTTTGCCACGTCTGATCTGAATGACCTGTATCGACGCGTGATCAATCGCAATAATCGGTTGAAACGGTTGGTTGAGTTGAAGGCTCCCGGTGTGATTATTCGCAACGAGATGAGAATGTTGCAGGAAGCCGTGGACGCGTTGTTTGACAACGGACGACGCGGCCGGACGATTCGCGGGGCAAACAAACGGCCGTTGAAATCCCTCAGTGACATGCTCAAGGGCAAGCAGGGCCGGTTTCGACAGAATCTCCTGGGGAAACGGGTTGACTACTCGGGCCGGTCGGTCATTGTGGTGGGACCCGAATTGAAATTGAATCAATGCGGGTTGCCCAAAAAAATGGCGTTGGAATTGTTCAAGCCCTTTATCTTCCACAAGTTGGAAGAGCGCGGTGCGGCCACCACCATTAAGAGTGCGAAACGGCTCGTCGAAAAGGAGCGCCCGGAAGTGTGGGACGTCTTGGATGAGGTGATCCGGGAACACCCCGTGATTTTGAACCGGGCACCGACGCTCCATCGATTGGGTATGCAGGCGTTTGATCCCGTCTTGGTCGAAGGCAAGGCTATTCGTTTGCATCCGTTGGTCTGCGCAGCCTTCAACGCGGACTTCGACGGTGACCAGATGGCGGTGCACGTTCCCTTGTCGGTCGAGGCCCAGATCGAAGCCCGCGTCCTGATCATGTCCATCAATAACGTGTTGTCGCCGGCGAACGGTCGCCCTCTTGCCATTCCCTCTCAGGACATGGTGTTGGGTTGTTATTGGTTGACCCAGGAACGACCGGGTGCGATGGGTGAAGGAAAAGTGTTGTATTCTCCCGAAGAGGTGCGCATTGCCTATGACGCCGGTGAACTGGACGAACAGGCCAAGGTCAAGGTGCGGGTCGATGGCGCTCTGGTCGAAACCACCGTCGGGCGCGTGCTATTCGGGGAAATCCTGCCTCCTTCCATCGGGTTTGCGCACGTCAATCAGGTGATGACCAAGAAAGAAATGACCAAGCTGATCGATGCGGTGTATCGTGAAGTCGGGCTTCACGATACGGTCAGGATGCTCGATAAACTCAAGAATCTGGGCTTCTATTATGCCACGAAGGCCGGGGTCTCCCTGTGTATCGACAACATGCACATCCCGACCAAGAAGGAAGTCCTGCTTGGTAAGGCGCACAAGGATGTTTCCGAGGTCGAGCGGCAGTACAGCGAAGGGCTGATCACGAATGGTGAGCGTTACAACAAGGTCATTGATATCTGGGCTCACGTGAGTGAACAGGTTGCGAACGAGATGATGAAAGAAATCAAGGCCGGCGGCGGGCAAGGGCCCGAAGATACCTTGAACCCCATTTATATGATGGCTGATTCCGGCGCGCGTGGGAGTTCACAGCAGATTCGACAGTTGGGCGGCATGCGGGGGTTGATGGCAAAGCCTTCGGGTGAAATTATCGAAACGCCTATCACCGCCAATTTCAGGGAAGGCCTCACCGTGCTCCAGTACTTTATCTCGACGCACGGGGCGAGAAAGGGGCTGGCGGACACGGCACTCAAAACCGCCAACTCCGGGTATCTGACGAGACGGCTGGTGGATATTTCGCAAGATGTCATCGTGAGTGAAGAGGATTGCAGGACGGCCGATGGAATCGACGTGTCCGCTCTGGTCGAAGGCGGAGAGGTCATTCAACCTATTGAAGAACGAATTTTGGGTCGTATTGTGGCGGAAGATATTCTTGATCCGTTGACCGGCGACGTGGTGGTAGCCGGGAATGATGAACTGGATGAAACACGTGTCAAGGCGGTGGTCGAAGCCGGTATCGGGCACGTCCGTATTCGGTCCGTCTTGACCTGTCAGGCCCGGTGGGGTGTCTGTGTGAAGTGTTATGGCCGGGATTTGGCCAGAGGGAAGTTGGTCGAACTGGGTGAGCCCGTGGGAGTGATCGCCGCGCAGTCCATTGGCGAACCCGGCACGCAGTTGACCATGCGGACCTTCCACATCGGGGGAACGGCCAGTAAAGTCGTGGAGCAAAGCGTGGTCGAGTCCCGGCACGACGGAGTCTTGAAATACCTCAGTTTCGATGCCAAGAAAAATGCCGATTTTCACAATCGCCACATGGCGGTGCAGAACAAACAGGGCGAATGGGTGGTCATGAATCGCAACGCGAAGATTGCGGTTTATGACGACTCCGGTCGAGAGCGGGAAAAGTATTCGGTTGTCTACGGGGCGAAAATCATCGTGAAGGACGGCGGCCGGGTGACGGTTGGGCAGAAACTTGTGGAATGGGATCCATACTCGTTGACCATTCTGACGGAAGTGGGCGGGAAAATTGCCTATGGCGACATCTCCGAAGGCGTGACCATGAAGGAAGAGGTCGATGAAATCACCGGCCTGTCCCGGAAGGTGGTCATCGAGCAGGCCGGTACGAATCTGCGACCTCGCGTTTCTATCAAAGACGACGGGAACAAGACTGCGAAATTACCCGGTTCAGGTGCGCCGGCTCGCTATCTCCTTCCCGTAGGCGCGCACATCTTCGTCGAAAAAGGCGGAATGGTGCATCCCGGAGACGTGTTGGCGAAAATCCCTCGAGAAACCACGAAGACCAAAGACATTACGGGAGGCTTGCCCAGGGTGGCGGAGCTGTTTGAGGCGAGGAAGCCCAAGGAGCAAGCGGTGATCAGTGAAATCGACGGTGAGGTCTCTTTCGGTGGGTTTGTCAAGGGGATGCGAAAGATTGTCGTTGATAACAAGATGGGAGACGTGAAGGAGTATTTTATTCCTCGAGGCAAGCACGTCAACGTGCATGAAGGAGATTGGGTGCGTGCCGGTGAACCGCTCATGGACGGGTCGGCGAATCCTCATGATATTCTGAACGTGTTGGGGCCGCGAGAGTTGCAACGATACCTGGTCAATCAGGTTCAAGAAGTGTATCGCTTGCAAGGGGTCTCGATTAATGACAAGCATATTGAAATTATTGCCAGGCAAATGTTGAAGAAGATCCGTATCGAAGATCCCGGCGATACGAACTTTTTACCGGGCACCCAGGTTGGGAAATTTGCATTCACCGATGAAAACCAGCGGGTGCTTGCCGAAAAAGGGAAGCCGGCGATTGGAAAACCGGTGTTGCTGGGAATTACCAAGGCGTCACTGAATACGGACAGCTTCATCTCCGGAGCCTCCTTCCAGGAAACGACCAGGGTTCTCACCGAAGCCGCCATCAATGGTCGGGTTGATGATTTGCGGGGGCTCAAGGAAAACGTCATTGTGGGTCGCCTGATCCCGGCGGGAACGGGGTTCTCCCACTACAGGGAAACCTTCGTGCCTGCCCCTGAAGAGAAGGTCGTCGAGGATGGCGGGGGCACGGGCTTGGCGATTCCCGAAGGTGAGGAGTTGCAAATGCAGTCCACCTCATAAATATAGTGTTTTATCTTGACACATCATACTAGTCTCACTACAATCGAAAGGTTGTCCGAGAGAATGACATGTATAGTGCTCTTGAAGGAAAAATCGTGATATGCCAACAGTGAATCAGCTTGTCAGAAAAGGTCGTAAGGCTCCCAAGGCCAAGAGCAAGAGTCCGGCCCTTAATCGATGTCCGCAACGGCGCGGTGTCTGTTTGCGCGTTTATACCACGACTCCGAAAAAGCCGAATTCCGCATTGCGAAAAGTTGCTCGCGTGCGTTTGACTACGGGTGTCGAGGTGACGACCTACATCCCGGGCATGGGACATAATTTGCAGGAGCATTCCATTGTGCTCGTGCGGGGAGGCCGGGTGAAGGACTTGCCCGGCGTGCGGTATCATTTGGTCCGGGGCGCGCTTGATGCAGTCGGGGTTGCCGACCGGAAGCAGGGGCGTTCCAAGTACGGAGCGAAACGACCGAAGTAGTAAACGGATTTCTCGTAGAGAAAGTGCATTCAGAATATGTCTCGTAGTCGAAGTGCCGTCGTAAGAACTCCCGTGGGTGATGCCAAATATCGGGATACCCTTGTGGGGAAATTCATTAATATTCTTATGGCGAGAGGGAAAAAGAGTACAGCCCAGCGTGTGTGTTATGGGGCGTTCGACGCCATTCAACAGAAGACGGGGAGTGATCCTTTGAAGATTTTTCATTCTGCGCTTGGTAACGTCAAGCCGATGGTGGAAGTGAAGTCGAGACGGGTGGGTGGTGCGTCGTATCAGGTTCCCGTCGAGATCAGACCTGTTCGGCAAGTTGCCTTGGCCTTTCGATGGATTAAGCGCAGTGCCCAGTCTCGAACGGGAAAGAGTATGCAAGACAAGCTTGCCGCCGAGTTGCTTGATGCTGCCAATAATACCGGGGTTGCCGTCAAGAAACGCGATGAAACGCACAGGATGGCCGAAGCGAATCGTGCGTTTGCCCATTACCGTTGGTAGCTGTTTCTTGTTGCTGTAGTCGAATCACCTTCCACGCATAGGTCTTTTTTACAAATCGCTCTCGGATTGGGAGCATCGGGAGTGTTGTGGCAGTCTGGTTGTGTTCGGAGGAACGGTGTCCAGAGAATATCCATTAGAGCGCACTCGAAACATCGGTATCATGGCCCATATTGATGCCGGGAAGACGACGACGACCGAGCGTATCCTGTATTATACCGGCGTCTCTCATCGTATGGGTGAAGTGCATGAAGGTGCGGCTCAAATGGACTGGATGGAGCAGGAGCGGGAGCGAGGCATTACGATTACGTCTGCGGCAACCACCTGTTTCTGGAACGAGCACCGTGTCAACATCATTGACACCCCGGGACACGTGGATTTCACGGTTGAAGTGGAGCGGTCCCTTCGCGTGTTGGACGGAGCCGTGGCTGTGTTTGATTCGGTACAGGGAGTTGAACCGCAGTCTGAAACGGTTTGGCGTCAGGCTGATAAATACCGGGTTCCTCGCATTGCTTTTCTGAATAAAATGGACCGGGTGGGGGCCGATTTCTTGGGCAGCGTGCAAAGTATCGTCGATCGTTTGGAAGCAAATCCTGTTGCGGTCCAGTTGCCCATCGGAAAAGAAGCGGATTTCCGGGGCGTCATTGATCTTGTCTTGATGAAGGCCTACCTCTTTAACGATGAAACGCTGGGTGCGGATTACGTTGTCGAAGACGTGTCGCCGAGTCTTCTGCCGATGGCGCAGGAATACCGGGACAAAATGATCGAAGCCGTGGCCGAATTTGATGAAGTCGTGCTTGAGCAATATCTGAACGGCGACCCGTTGAAGCCTGAGGATGTCAAGCGTGCCATCCGTGTCGGGACCAATCAAATGCGGATGACGCCGGTGTTATGCGGGTCGGCCTTCAAGAACAAGGGGGTCCAGCCGTTATTGGATGCCGTCGTTGATTTCCTGCCTTCGCCCTTGGACGTTCCGGAAGTGGAAGGGGTCGAGCCCTCCAGCGGTGAGAAAATGAGTTGTCTGGCCAGCGATGAGGAGCCGTTTTCAGCATTGGCTTTCAAGATCATGGCTGATCCCTTTGCCGGGCAACTCACGTATTTCCGCGTCTATTCCGGTAGTCTCGAAACGGGTTCGTACGTGTATAACGTCACGCAAGGCAAGCGGGAACGGATCGGGCGTTTGCTCAAGATGCACGCGAACAAACGGGAAGACATTGACGTCGTGTATGCTGGAGACATTGCCGCTGCGGTGGGGATGAAGGGAGCGAGAACAGGCGATACGTTGTCCCACGAAAAGCGTCCGCTCTTGTTGGAGGTCATTAAATTCCCCGAGCCCGTGATTTCCATGGCAGTGGAACCGAAGACCAAGCAGGACCTGGAAAAATTGGGTTTTTCTCTGGAAAAACTGTCGCAAGAAGATCCGTCGTTTCGTGTGCGAACCGATGATGAGACCGGGCAAACGATTATTTCCGGAATGGGGGAACTGCATTTGGAAATTATCGTTGATCGGCTTGTCAGGGAATTTAAGGTGCAGGCGAACGTCGGTAAGCCCGAAGTGGCCTATCGTGAAACAATCCGCGCCACGGGTGAAGCCGAAGGTAAATATATCAAGCAATCCGGTGGCCGGGGGCAATATGGGCACGTGGTGTTGCGCGTCGAACCGTCTGAGCCAGGCGTGGGACTTGAGTTTGTCAACAAGATTGTCGGTGGCATTATTCCCCGTGAATATATCCCGGCAGTGGAAAAAGGGGTGCGAGAGCGCATGGAGTCGGGCGTGGTGGCCGGCTATGCCATGCGGGACGTTCGGGTGACGTTGTTCGACGGATCCTTTCACGAGGTCGATTCCAGTGAAATGGGTTTTAAAATCGCAGCGTCGATGGCCTTTGAGGGTGCTTGTCGCAAGGCCACCCCGGTCCTCCTTGAGCCGGTCATGAAGGTGGAGGTTCTAGTCCCCCAGGATTTCATGGGCGACGTAATCGGTGACTTGAATGCACGACGTGGGAAAGTGCAGGGCATCAAGGCGCGAGTCGGCTCTCAGGCTGTGGAGGCCATGGTTCCCCTTGGAGAAATGTTTGGGTATGCCACGAGTCTTCGCTCGAAGACACAGGGGCGTGCCACCTATTCAATGGAATTTGCGGAATACGACCCCGTTCCGAAGTCGTTGCAGGATCAGATCGTCAGCAAGCAACGTGGGGAATAGCGGGGGGAGATTGTTTTGAGAGGCAGGAAAGCAGCGTGATGATGCTCGTTTCTTTCTCGTATAGCCTCAGAAGATTCGGAATCGAAGAGGGAGGGGCAGATGGCGAAGGCGAAATTTGACCGGAAGAAGCCGCACGTGAACGTGGGGACGATCGGGCACGTGGACCATGGGAAGACGACGCTGACCTCGGCGTTGACGAAGGTGATGGGGCAGAAGGGGATGGCGCAGTATGTCAGTTACGACGAAGTGGCGAAAGCGAGTGAATCGCAGGGCCGGCGGGACCCGACGAAGATTCTGACGATTGCGATTTCGCACGTGGAATATGAGACGGACCACCGGCACTACGCGCACGTGGACTGTCCGGGGCACGCGGATTACGTGAAGAACATGATTACGGGGGCGGCGCAGATGGACGGGGCGATTCTGGTGGTGTCGGCGGCGGATGGGCCGATGCCGCAGACGCGGGAACACATTCTGCTGGCGCGGCAGGTAGGGGTCCCGTACATTGTGGTGTTTTTGAACAAGGCGGACAAAGTCGAAGACCCGGAGTTGCTGGAGTTGGTGGAATTGGAAGTGCGGGAATTGCTGTCGAAATACCAATTTCCGGGGGACGACATTCCGATCATCGTGGGGTCGGCGACGAAAGCGCTGGAAGGGGACGAGAGCGAGGTGGGGGTGTCGGCGATCATGAAGTTGTTGGCGGGGATCGACAGTTACATTCCGACGCCGGAGCGCGCGATCGACAAGCCGTTTTTGATGCCGATCGAAGACGTTTTTACGATCAGCGGGCGGGGGACGGTGGTGACGGGCCGCGTGGAGCGGGGCCAGGTGAAAGTCGGCGATGAGATCGAGATTGTGGGGCTGGGGGAAACGCGGACCACGGTGGTGACGGGCGTCGAGATGTTCCGGAAAGTGTTGGATGAGGGGCAGGCGGGGGACAACATCGGGGCGTTGCTGCGGGGGACGAAGAAAGACGAAGTGGAACGGGGGCAGGTGTTGGCGAAACCGAAGAGCATCACGCCGCACACGAAGTTCAAGGCGGAAGTGTACGTGTTGACGAAGGAAGAAGGGGGGCGGCATACGCCGTTTTTCAACGGGTACCGGCCACAGTTCTATTTTCGGACGACGGACGTGACGGGGGTGGTGCAGTTGGCGGAAGGCGTGGAGATGGTGATGCCGGGAGACAACACGACGTTCACGGGGGAATTGATTGCGCCGATTGCGATGGAGCAGGGCTTACGGTTTGCGGTGCGAGAAGGGGGCCGCACGGTCGGGGCCGGCGTCGTGACCGAAATCCTCGCGTAAGTTATAAGGAAGGAATCCAGTGGTGGTAAGCGTCGATCAACGTATTCGTATCCGGTTGAAGGGATTTGATTATCGGATCCTCGATCAATCGGCTCGGGAAATTGTGGATACCGTCAAGCAAACGGGCGCGCGTGTTGCCGGTCCCATTCCGCTTCCCACCCGGATTGAAAAATTTACGATTCAACGGTCCACTCATACGGACAAGAAGTCTCGCGAGCAATTTGAAATCCGTACCCATAAACGTTTGTTGGATATTCATGAGCCCACCCCGGAAACCATGGATGCGCTCATGAAGTTGAGCCTGGCTGCCGGTGTGGACGTGGAGATCAAGCTGTAGCGTGGCGTCGTCGGCGAGGATTTGCAAAGGTGTTGCATGGTTAGCGGTTTAATAGGAAAAAAGTTGGGCATGACGCAGGTCTACGATGAGCATCGTCGCCTGCACCCTGTGACGGTGATTGAGGTGGGGCCTTGTCGCGTGACAGCCGTGAAGACCAAAGATCGTCATGGATACGATGCCGTGCAGCTTGGATTTTCGGAGGTCCAGGACCGGAAACTCACCAAGGCGCAAGTGGGGCATCTTCGTGCTTCCGGGCAAGAGAAATTGTTTAGGTATTTGCGGGAGTTTCGTTGCGTTCCGGATTGTCAGGTGGGAGACGCTGTGACGGCTGACCTGTTTGAAAAAGGGGAAATGGTGCACGTCCAAGGAACCTCAAAGGGAAAAGGATTTCAGGGCGTCATGAAGCGTCACAATTTCGGAGGCGGTCCGGCCAGTCACGGTTCGATGTTCCATCGTGCGCCGGGGTCCATCGGGTGCAGTTCGTATCCCTCGCGCGTGTTGAAAAATAAGAAGCTTCCCGGGCAAATGGGCAGTAAGCGAGTCACGGTGAAAGGATTGACCGTGGTTGACACTCGACCAGAAGACAATCTTGTCCTCATCAGGGGAGCCATTCCTGGTTCCGTGGGAGGGCTGGTCCTTATCCGAAAGGCAGAAAGGTAGCGCGTCGGCATGGCCTCGATAGAAATCGTAGACCAAACGAGGAAGGCTGTCGGTTCCGTTGATCTGAGCGAGGCCATATTCGGCTCTCAACCTCATGGGTCACTGGTTCATTCCGCAGTCGTCATGCAGCTTGCGTCACTTCGGCAAGGCACCGCAAGCTCGAAGGGCCGCAGTGATGTCAGTGGAACAGGCAAAAAGCCGTGGAAGCAAAAACATACGGGTCGGGCTCGAGCGGGTTCGAATCGTTCGCCGGTGTGGCGTCACGGTGGGACGGTCTTCGGTCCGCAGCCTCGAAAGTATCGTTCCGCCATGTCGAAGAAAATGTATCGAAGGGCCATGCAGAGTGCTCTGTCTGCAAAGATGGCGGCTGGTGAGCTTCTAGTTCTTTCCGAACTGTCGCTTCCGGAACCCAAGACCAAATGGATGGCCAAAGCCGTGAAACAATTAGGTGCGACGGGCCCCGTCCTGTTCGTCGTGGGGAAAGACAGCGATGCCGTGTTTCGCGCAACAAGGAATTTGGCTCAAGTGAAGGCCGTATCGCCCGAAGAATTGACGGTGTACGACGTGCTTCGTTACCAGATGCTCGTGGTGTTGAAGGGCGAATTGCCCGGCGTAGAGGAATTATGGGCATGAGACGCGATCCCTATGACGTGTTGGTGAAGCCGTTGTTGACCGAAAAAATTACGGGACTTCAAGAATCCGCCAACCGTATCGCCTTTGTCGTGCAGAGCGACGTGAATCGAATCGAGGTTCGTCAGGCGGTGGAGTCCGTGCTCAAAGTCAAGGTGAAATCCGTCAACATCATGAACGTCATGGGCAAGAAGAAACGCCAGGGGCGCTATCTTGGGAAACGGGCGGACTGGAAAAAAGCCATCATCACCTTGCATGAAGGCGAAAAAGTGGAGTTGTATGAAAGCGCCTAGCCGCACGTTGAAAAAAGCCGCCAGCGGCGTTCTCGGTCTCTTGTCGTGCTCACGTACCTTCACGTACGCTCCGCATGCCAACGGACCTGTGGCCTTGCTGGGCGACATTTTTGAGCGTGCTGTCTGCAAAAAGGCGTTGCCTGTTGCGTGGATTGAGCTGGAGCAAAAGGGGTTCGCACATTATGCCGACTAAACCTTATCGTCCAACGTCGCCTGGCCGCCGCGGCATGACGGCTATCAAGGACAAGACGCTGTCGAAAGAGCAGCCTGAAAAAAGCCTGACTACGTCTCTGCCTCGCTCCGGCGGGCGAAACAATTTCGGGCGGATTACGACGAGATTTCGTGGCGGCGGGCATAAGCGTTTGTACCGCGTTATCGATTTCAAGCGGAATAAAATCGGGGTGCCGGGCAAAGTCGTCAGGGTGGAGTATGATCCCAATCGTTCGGCTCGTATCGCATTGATCGCGTATGCAGATGGGGATAAGCGATATATCCTGGCGCCCGTCGGCTTGTCGGTCGGAGATCCGATTCAGGCCGGTCCCGGCTCGGACATTCGCCCGGGCAATGCGCTTCCTTTGTCGTTGATGCCGCTTGGTACGATCATTCATGGCATTGAACTCAGGCCGGGGAAGGGCGCTCAGGTGGCGCGGAGTGCCGGTGCGTCGTGTCAGGTGATGGGCCGGGAAGGTCAATACGTTCAGGTCCGTCTGGTTTCGGGTGAGATGCGCCGGATTCTGGGGACGTGCATGGCGACCGTGGGACAAATTGGGAATCTCGATCACGAAAACGTTTCGGTGGGCAAGGCCGGTCGTTCGAGATGGATGGGAAAACGGCCTCACGTCCGAGGGGTCGTGATGAATCCGGTGGATCATCCGCATGGTGGCGGCGAAGGGAAGTCCGGACAGGGAAATCCTCATCCCGTTTCTCCTTGGGGGGTTCCGACCAAAGGCTTTAAGACCCGGAAGAAGAAGCAGTCGTCAAAATTCATTATCTCCAGGCGGACGAAATAAGGAGAGCTAGCGTCAATGCCGCGTTCGATTCATAAAGGACCGTTTGTCGATATCCACCTGTTGGAAAAAGTGGAAAAAATGAACGAGTCTCGCGATTTGAAAATCATCAAGACTTGGTCGCGTCGTTCCACGATTATTCCTGAAATGATCGGCCATACGTTCGCGGTACACAACGGGAAAAAATTTATTCCGGTCTACGTGACGGAAAATATGGTTGGGCACAAGCTCGGAGAATTTTCTCCAACCCGGTTCTTTAAGGGGCATGGAGCCGCCAAATCGGAAAAAGCCGTTCCGTTGAAGTAACGTGGTACGGGGCAGCAGGGAAGGGACCTCATGGCCGAAGCAAAGGCAGTCTTGCGCTACGTGAGAATGACGCCGCGAAAAGTGCGGATGGTCGTCAACCTGATCCGCGGACGTGACGTGTCCGAGGCCTTGACGGTACTCAAGTATTTGCCCAGGGCCGCGGCTCCGGTTGTGCAAAAGGTATTGCATTCCGCGGTTGCGAATGCCGGACAGCAGGAGTTGGGAGATGCCGAATCGTTGAAAGTCTCTAGGGCATATGTCGATGGGGGGCCCGTGTTAAAGCGGTTTCGAGCCAGGTCCATGGGCCGGGCAAATCCCATTCATAAGCGGACCAGTCACGTGACGATTGCCGTTTCTCCGACGAAAGAAGATTTCTAGAGGAATCATTGCCGGCCATTTCTGTCGGCACAGTGAGGTGAAACCGGAGCATGGGACAAAAAACGCATCCATTTGGTTTTCGGCTGGGCTACACCAGGACGTGGAATTCCCGGTGGTATGCCAAAAAAGATTTTGTGAAGCTGTTGCATGAGGACGTCGAGATTCGCAATACGGTGAAATCCCGCTTATTTCACGCCGGCATTTCACGGGTAGAGATCGAACGTTCCGGGAATCAGGTGAAGGTGATTATTTACACGGCCCGTCCCGGTATTATCATTGGGAGAAAGGGTGCGGAAGTCGATAAGTTGAAGGCGATGCTGGAGCAACGGTATAGCCGGGAAGTCTACGTGACGGTGAAGGAGATCAAGAAGCCGGAGTTGGATGCGCAGTTGGTTTCTGAAAACATCGCCTTGCAATTGGAGAAACGCGTTTCATTTCGTCGCGCCATGAAAAGAAGCGTGGCCTCGGCGCTTCGCTTGGGTGCTCAAGGCGTTCGGGTGTCGTGTGCCGGACGGTTGGGTGGCAATGAAATCGCCCGGACGGAATGGTATCGGGAAGGTCGGGTTCCGCTTCATACGCTCAGGGCGGATGTGGATTATGGGTTTGCAGAAGCCCATACAACCATGGGGATTATCGGGGTAAAGGCCTGGATTTACAAAGGCAATGCCGAGTTGCCGAACGCGGCGAAAGACGAAGCGTCGTTGAATTTGCTGTAGAGCGTCGACGCGTGCCGCACGAATGAGAACGGTTGATAGGAATAGACATCATCCTGGTGGACTCAAAACATGCTAGCTCCGAAAAAAGTTAAATTTCGAAAAGTGCAGAAAGGCAATATGCGAGGGAAGGCCTACCGTGGCGGTGACGTGTCTTTCGGGCAGTTTGGGCTCAAGGTGCTGGAACCTGGCCGGATTACTGCCAGGCAAATCGAGGCGGCGAGAATCGCGATGACGCGCCACGTGAAGCGTGGCGGGAGAATTTGGACTCGCATCTTCCCTGATAAGCCCATCACCAAAAAGCCTGCGGAAGTTCGAATGGGGAAGGGCAAAGGGAACCCCGAGTTCTGGGTCGCCGTGGTGAAGCCTGGCCGCATTCTCTATGAAATGGACGACGTGTCGAGAAGTGTCGCGGAAGAGGCCTTTCGTTTGGCCGGTCACAAGCTGCCGTTGGCGACAAAATTTGTCGCCCGAGGCGAATATCCCGTCTGAGGCGTATTGATGGACGTCAAGGAATTGCAAGGCATGGAAGTCGAAGAATTGGTTGGAAAGGTGCATGAGTTGAAGCAGGAATTGTTTCACCTTCGCTGCCAACATGCCCTTGGACGAATTGAGAATCCGATGAAAATTCGTCAGGCGCGAAAGGGCGTGGCCAGGGCCAAGACCGTCCTTCGTGAAAAGCGATCGTCGGGGCAATCGAAAGGCGAGGGTTGACGAAACATGACTGTAAGGCGGCAACGGACATCGTATGGACGTGTGATCAGCGATAAAATGGAAAAAACGGTCGTTGTGGCGGTCCCGAGATTGGTGTCGCACGCGTTATACGGAAAAGTGGTGCGACGTCTCACCAAACTGAAAGCTCATGACGAAAGAAATGAATCACGGGTCGGCGATCGTGTGAAAATCGTGGAGACGCGTCCGCTCAGCAAGGATAAACATTGGCGGGTGGCGGCCATTCTTGAGCGGGGCGAGCAGAATCCATCGCCGTAAACGGCAACACGGAAATGGCGTGGTGTTTCGATGATTCAAAATTACAGTTACCTTGACGTTGCAGATAATTCCGGTGCGAAGAGCGTGCGGTGCTTTCACGTGTTGGGTGGGACCCGCCGGCGGTATGGAGGCATCGGCGACATTGTCGTCGTGTCGGTTCGAGAGGCCATACCCAAAGCGTCAGTCAAGAAAGGCGACGTGGTCAAAGCGGTGATTGTGAGAACGAAAAAAAGCCGGCGCCGCGAAGATGGCTCCTATATTCGTTTCGATCGCAATGCCTGTGTGCTGGTGAATAACCAGGGGGACCCTGTCGGCACGAGAATCTTCGGGCCGGTTGCCCGGGAATTAAGGAAAAAGAAGTTCATGAAAATCATTTCTCTTGCTCCGGAGGTGTTGTAGGACGTATGGGCAGCCGAATTGCGACTGGAAGACCTTCGGCAACGAAATCGCGTATTCGCAAGGGCGATACGGTGATGGTGATTGCCGGACGGGAGAAAGGGAAAATGGGGAAGGTCCTGCACGTGAATCCACGGACAAGCCGGGTGACGGTGGAAAAAATCAACGTGATTAAGCGGCACACGAAGCCTTCCCAAAAAATGAAGCAAGGCGGCATTTTGGAGCGCGAGGCCCCCTTGGCGATTTCGAATGTCATGGTGTATTCCCAAGCCTTGGGAAAACCTTCGCGGGTCGCCATGAAGCGATTGGATGACGGGCGTCGGGTTCGAGTCTTGCAGAAAAGTCCGGACGAAGTTCTGGATAAGGTGTGATGGCGAAAAAAGAAATCAAACCAGCAGCCAAACCAACGGCGGCGCAGGCGGGACTTCCTCCGCGGTTAAGGGATCTCTACCGGAATGAAGTGGTTCCCCGGATGATGAAGGAATTCTCGTATGTCAATCCGATGCAAGTGCCTCGCGTGGAACGGGTGGTGCTGAACGTCGGCATGGGAGAAGCCATTCAAGACGTCAAGTTGTTGGATAGTGCCGTGGCCGAATTGGCCTTGATCACGGGACAGAAGCCCGTCGTGACCAGGGCGAAAAAAGCCATCGCCGGTTTTAAAGTGCGGCAGGGGATGCCGATCGGAGCTAAGGTTACGCTTCGCGGAAGCCGGATGTATGAATTTCTGGATCGTTTGCTGAACGTCGGCCTGCCCCGGATTCGGGATTTTCGGGGAGTTTCCCCCAAGGCGTTTGATGGCCGTGGCAACTATACGTTCGGGTTGAAGGAGCAGTTGACCTTTCCCGAGATCAAATATGACAACGTGGCAGCCATCCACGGGATGGATATTACCATTGTGACGAGCGCTCAACGAAATGACGAGGCTAAATCCCTGCTGACTCATTTGGGTATGCCGTTTCGGTAAACCTCAGGAATTGAGACGGAGGCTTGCGTGGCAAGAAAAGCATTACGGAATAAGGCGGCTGCTGAGCCGAAATTTCTCGTCCGGCGCTATAATCGCTGCCCTCTCTGTGGGCGCGTGAGGGCCTTTTTGCGCCGCTTTCACATGTGCCGGATTTGTTTTCGGCTGCATAGCCTGCGCGGAAACATTCCAGGGGTCACCAAGTCGAGTTGGTAGCCCGGCGCGAGGCTACGGATGATAAGGGTATGACGTTATGAGTATGACGGATCCAATTGCTGATCTTTTTATTCGCATCATGAATGCCATGCAACGGGGGCATGCGACGGTCAACGTTCCTGCCTCCAAGTTGAAGGCCAACGTGCTTGCCGTCTTCAAGGCCGAGGGCTTTATTCAGGACTTCTCGCCCACCACACTCGATGGGCATCCGGCCCTTCAGGTTGAGTTGCGGTATGTTCCCGGACGGGAAAAGAAGCCTGTGATCGAGCGAATCAAGCGGGTCAGCAAGCCGGGCAAGCGTGTGTACGTCGGTGTTGTTTCCATTCCGCGAGTGCGGGGTGGGTTGGGGGTCGCGGTGCTTTCGACTTCGAAAGGGGTCATGACCGACCGGCAAGCCAGACAACAAAGTATCGGGGGAGAGGTATTGTGTCACGTGTGGTAGCGCCGGGACGAACCGGTTTGTCTCAACGAAGCAGTCAGGTCAACGATGTCTAGAATCGGGATTAAACCCATTGCACTGGCCTCTGCCGTCGAGGTGAAGGTGGAAGGGGGGTCCGTCTCCGTGAAGGGACCTTTGGGGCAATTGGGGTGGCAACTCGCCGACGGGATTGACGTGACCGTCAACGAGGGAGCGATTCAGGTAGGGCGACGGGGGCATGCGCCTCGTGTCAAGGCCCTCCATGGGCTGACCCGCGTTGAATTGGCGAATTTGGTCGAAGGCGTGACCAAGGGGTTCGAGCGCACCCTGGAATTGACGGGGGTAGGGTACCGGGCGCAAGTGCAGGGTCAATCGCTGACGCTCAACGTCGGGTTTGCGCATCCTGTGACCTTGTCAATCCCGGAGGGCGTGCAGGCGTCGGTTGAGAAACAAACCATGATCTCCGTCAAGGGTATTGACAAACGTCTCGTGACCCAGACAGCCGCCAATATTCGACGCGTGCGACCTCCCGATGTCTATAAGCAAAAAGGCATTAGGTATGCGGGTGAAGTTTTGATTAAGAAAGCCGGAAAAGCCGGGAAGAAATAACGTATGAATCTCAAGACACAGCGTCGCCGGTTGGCGCGGCGCAAAACACGGGTCAGGAAAAAAGTCCACGGTACGTCTCAACGGCCAAGACTGACCGTGTTTCGAAGCAATGCGCACATTTATGCCCAAGTCGTTGATGACGTCGCAGGTCTCACCTTGGCTGCCGCGTCATCCATGGACACGGGGCTGCGCGAAACCGTGAAGTCCGGTTCGTCGAGGGAGGCTGCGCAAGCCGTCGGGAAACTGTTGGCCGAACGGGCCAAGGCTGCGAATGTGACCGAGGTCGTATTCGACCGGAATGGGCGATTGTATCATGGACGGGTCAAGGCATTGGCCGACGCGTCCCGTGAAGAAGGTCTGGCCTTTTAACGAAGAGGATGGCATTCGGTGCAACAAGTCAACCCTGAAGAATTGAACCTCAAAGATAAGTTAATCTCGATCAACCGGGTGGCGAAAGTCGTCAAAGGAGGAAAGCGCTTTTCCTTTAGTGCGCTGGTTGTGGTCGGGGATGGGCAGGGATGGGTTGGTATTGGCAAGGGCAAGGCGACCGAGGTGCCGCCGGCGATTGCCAAAGCCGTCGGCCGGGCAAAAAAACAACTGCTTCAGGTCCCTTTGAGGAACGGGAGTATTCCCCATGACGTGCACGGGCGTTTCTGTGGAGAACACGTGTACATGAAACCGGCGAAAGCGGGGACGGGAATCATCGCGGGCGGGGCGGTTCGAGCCATTTTGGAAGTCCTGGGAGCCCACAATATCATTGCGAAAACCTTGGGCCGCGGCAACCCCTATAACGTGGTCCAGGCCACGTTGGCCGGTTTGTCCCAACTCAAGGGACCGGAAGACGTCAAACAACTCCGTCAGGTCTCGAATGAGTCGTCACTTTAGCGTGGTGTGAGGAGTCGTGCCGTGTCTCAATTGTCTGATCAACTTTCCATTACGTTGAAGCATAGCCCCATCGGGCGACCCTATAAACAGCGTCTGTATTTACAAGGGCTCGGTTTGCGAAAGCTCAATCAAACGGTGCAGCGCCCCAAGACGCCCCAGGTATTGGGGTTGATCCGAAAGGTCAAGCACCTCATTGAGGTCAACGATCAATGAAACTCCATCAATTGCAGCCAGCGCCGGGTTCCAGGAAATCGAAAAAACGTTTGGGGCGAGGTCCGGGCTCGGGGTTGGGCAAGACAGCCGGCAAGGGGCATAAAGGTATGCTCGCCCGTTCCGGGCGGGCGAACGTTGCGGGTTTTGAAGGTGGGCAAATGCCACTCGCACGGAGGTTGCCCAAGCGAGGGTTTCATAATCCGTTTCGTACCGAATTCGCCGTGGTCAATCTCAAAACCCTTGCGGCCCTCGACCCGAACGTGACCCCTCAAGTCCTCTATGAGAAGCGGATTGTCAAAAAGCAGTCAAAGCCCATCAAGATTCTTGGTGTGGGAGAGTTGGACAAGCCCATGACTATTGAAGCGCATAAATTCAGTCAGTCGGCTCTCCGGAAAATTGAGCAGGCGGGCGGACAAGCCAAGGTCATCGGCCGTGCTTGAACGGCTCATTACGAGCTTCCAGAACATCCTCAAAATACCGGAGTTACGTAGCCGTGTCCTGTTTACGTTGGCAATGTTGGCTGTGTACCGGATTGGAGCTCATATTCCGACTCCGGGGATCAACAATGATGAATTGGCACAATTCTTATTGGATCAAGGCGGGGCCCTCCTCGGGTTCCTGGACATTTTTTCCGGAGGTTCGCTATCACGGTTAACAATTTTTGCGCTGGGCATCATGCCCTACATCAGTGCGTCGATTATCCTGCAACTCTTGACCGTGGTGATCCCGCATTTATCGAAACTGGCTAAGGAGGGTGAACGAGGAAGAAAAACCATCATTCAATATACCCGCTATGGAACCATCGGGATTGCCCTGATCCAGGGATTCGGAATTGCCTTGGGGCTCGAAGGCATGAACGGCGGTCAATACGTGTTGGAGCCGGGCTGGCCGTTTCGGTTCATGACCGTGATTACCCTGACCGCGGGAACCGCGTTCCTCATGTGGTTGGGTGAACAAATCACCGAGCGCGGAGTGGGGAACGGCATCTCGCTGATCATTTTTGCCGGGATTGTCGCCCGCCTTCCAAGCGCAGTGGCCCAAACCTTTGAAATGTACCGGGTTGGGGAACTGAGCCTGCTCTTCCTGATCCTGTTGGTGGTGAGCATGTTGGGCGTGATCGCGGCTATTGTGTTCCTGGAAAGCGGAAGAAGACGGGTTCCGGTTCAATATGCCAAACGGGTTGTCGGTCGCAAGGTGTATGGGGGACAAAGCACTCATATCCCCTTGAAGATCAATACGGCAGGGGTGATCCCGCCGATTTTTGCGTCTTCGATTATTGCCTTTCCGGCCACGATCACCTCATTTATTCAGGTGCCGTGGGTGCAGGCCTTGGGGGCGCATTTGGCTCCGGGATCGGTCGTGTATACGTTGATGTACGTGAGTCTGATTATTTTCTTCTGTTTTTTCTATACGGCGGTCGTGTTGAATCCGGTCGATATGTCGGACAACATGAAAAAGTACGGAGGGTTTATTCCCGGCATTCGTCCTGGGCAGCGAACGGCCGATTATATTTACCGGGTTCTCACCCGGATTACGTTTGCCGGTTCCATCTACCTGGCGATCGTCTGTGTGATTCCGGAATTGTTGATCTATAAGTTGAACGTGCCCTTTTATTTTGGAGGAACGTCGTTGTTGATTGTCGTGGGGGTTGGGTTGGATACCGCCCAGCAAATCGAGTCTCACATGTTGATGCGGAATTATGAAGGATTCCTCGCCAAGGGACGGTTGAAAGGCCGGAGCGGTTAACACGTCATGCGACTGGTTTTTCTCGGTGCGCCCGGAGTGGGCAAGGGCACGCAGGCTGAAATGGTTGCAGCCGAACTGGCGATACCCAAAATTTCCACGGGGGACTTATTGCGAACAGGTGTGGCTCAAAAGACGCCGTTGGGACTTGAAGCGCAGCAGTATATGACTCGAGGGGAACTTGTGCCCGACAACGTGGTGATCGGCCTCGTCGCGGAAAAAATCGCGTCCTCCGAATGTGAACGGGGATTTATTCTTGATGGATTTCCACGAACCATTCTTCAGGCTGACGCCTTGTCGGGCATCCTTCAAAAGCGGGAGGCGACGCTGGACCGGGTCATCTATTTCGTCATCCCTCGAGAGGAAGTGGTGAGACGGTTGAGCGGACGAAGAAGTTGTTCAGCCTGTTCAGCGGTGTATCACGTCGATTACGTGCCGCCCAAGCAAGAAGGGCATTGTGACGAGTGTGGGACGGCCCTCGTTCAACGCAACGACGATAAACGGGAGACGGTGGAATCAAGGCTGGTGGTGTATGAAGAGCAAACGGCTCCCTTGATTGATTACTATCAAAAGAAAAATGTGCTGGCCGAATTGGACGGCACGGGATCCGTTGAAGAGGTTGAGGGGCGGTTGTTGGCATTGTTGTCCGGGGTGTAGCGTTTCATGATCATGCTCAAGACCGAAGAAGAAATTGCGCTGATGGCCCAAGCGTCGAAGATTGTGGCTGAAGCGCACCAGGTGCTGCAACAGGAGGTCAGGCCTGGGGTCACCACGTTATATTTGGACGAATTGGCCGAGACGTTCATTCGTGATCACGGGGGCGTTCCGGCCTTCAAGGGGTATCGTAGTTTCCCCAATACCCTCTGCGCCTCGGTGAATCATGAAGTGGTTCATGGGATTCCCTCCAACCGGGAGTTGAAGGAAGGGGATATCGTCGGGCTTGACTTGGGAGCGATTGTTCAGGGATTTTATGGCGATGGAGCTGTGACGGTACCCGTGGGTCAGGTTTCGGATGACGTCGAAACCCTGCTCAAGGTGACAGCTGCGGCGATGCATAAAGGGATTGATCAAGCCCGGGTCGGCAACCGGCTGTCCGACATCGGGCATGCCATTCAACAGTACGTGGAAGCACACGGGTTTTCCGTCGTGAGGGATTTTGTGGGGCATGGGATCGGCCGGCGACTTCATGAGGAGCCGCAAGTGCCCAATTATGGACGTCCCGGGCAAGGCTCGCGACTTCAGTTCGGAATGGTGTTGGCCATTGAGCCCATGGTGAACGTCGGGGGGGCGCAGGTGCAAGTGTTGGACGACCAATGGACCGCCGTCACGAAAGATGGGAGCCTGTCGGCGCATTTTGAACATACCGTGGCGGTCCAGCCCGAGGGGCCACCCGTGATTCTAACGGCAGTCAAGGAGCAGGTACGCGTCATTCATCGCGACGCGGTTTCAGGCTGATGGCAAAGGAAGACGTCATTGAAGTACAAGGGGTGATCATGGAGACGTTGCCCAATGCCATGTTCCGGGTTCAACTGGAGAGTGGGCATAAGATCTTGGCACATATTTCAGGGAAGATGCGGATGCATTTTATTCGCATTCTTCCGGGCGATAAAGTGACCGTGGAGTTATCTCCGTATGACCTCACGAGGGGACGGATCACCTATCGCTTCAAATAGCGAGGAGAGGCAGCTCTCATGAAAGTCAAATCGTCAGTCAAACCGATGTGTTCAAAATGTATTGTCTTCCGGCGACGAGGTATCGTTCGGGTCCGATGCAGTAACCCTCGCCACAAGCAGAGACAAGGGTAAGGCGGAAGGCCTCGTCAGGTGAAGAAGGAGGAGACATGGCTCGGATAGCAGGCGTCGATCTGCCCGTGGGCAAACGCATTGAGATAGGCTTGACCTATATTTACGGGATCGGGCCGTGGAGCGCGAGGCGGATTTTGCAGAAGACCGGCATTGATTGCGCCGTGCGCGTCAAGGATCTTCGAGAGGAAGACATTGTCAAACTTCGTGAGACGATCGATAAAGATTACACCGTCGAAGGGGATCTTCGAAAGGAAATCACTCTCAGCATCAAACGACTGATTGATACGGGAACCTATCGGGGTCTTCGTCATCGCCGAGGGCTTCCCGTTCGTGGTCAACGAACCAAAACGAATTCACGGACCCGAAAAGGGAAACGGGCGTCGATCGGCCGGTCCAAAAAATAAACAGCCATCTAGGTGACAGCATGAGCGTAAAAAAAGGTCGGAAAAAAGAGAAAAAAATCGTGCAAATGGGCATTGCCCATATTCAGGCGTCTTTCAACAATACGCTGGTAACCATTACCGACATGAGCGGCAATACGGTCTCATGGTCGAACGCGGGCGGTCTGGGCTTCAAGGGGGCCAGAAAGAGTACGCCCTTTGCGGCGACGCGTGTGGGGGAAGCGGCTGGCCGAAAAGCAATGGAGCAGGGTATGCGCCAGATCGACGTGTACGTCAACGGCCCGGGATCGGGACGTGAATCGGCGGTGCGTGCGCTGCAATCCGTGGGGCTACGCGTGAATTTGATTCGTGACGTGACGCCTATTCCTCATAATGGATGCCGGCCCCCGAAACGGCGACGGGTGTAAGTAGTGGTGGACTCAACCTTCAGATGTGCCAACGTGGACGCTGAAGTTTCGAAAGTGAGAGGCTAGAGACGTGGCAAATTATCGTGGTCCAGTATGCAGGATTTGTCGAAGGGAAGGCGTCAAACTGTTCCTCAAGGGAACACGTTGCATGACCGACAAGTGTGCGATCGAACGTCGAAGTTATCCTCCGGGGCAACATGGACAGTCTCGTCCCCGTGTGACGGATTACAGCATGCAGCTACGTGAAAAACAGAAATTGCGCCGGATGTATGCCGTCCAGGAACGTCAGTTTCGGGGGATCTTTCAGCGAGCTGAACGTCAGGAGGGTGTGACGGGTGAGAATCTTCTGGCGTTGCTTGAGCGACGTTTGGATAACGTCGTCTACCGGATCGGGTTGGCGTTTTCGCGCAAGCAGGCTCGCCAATTGGTCAATCATGGTCATATTTTGGTGAATGGTCGGAAAACCGACATTCCTTCGTATACGACGGCCGTGGGCGACGTGGTGCAAGTCAGGCCAAGGAGTGCGGAGTTGGTGGCGATTAAAGCGGCGGCGGATGCCGCCGACAATCTGCCGGGTGTGACCTGGATCGACTGTGACCGTGACGCCTTGAAAGGGACGATTCAGGCATTGCCGACGAAAGAGGACATCGGAGCCCCGGTCAATGAACAGATCATTGTCGAATTATATTCTCGCTAGCAGGGAACATATTGGCGAGCCGGACGTGAGTCGAGATCCCGGCTATGACAGATTGAGGTGAAAGGGAGCGCAATGAACAAAGGGATCAAGGATTTTCAGTTGCCGATGCGACTGGAATTGGAAAAGGAAACAGCCTCGTCCACGTATGGAAAGTTTACGGCAGAGCCCTTTGAGCGCGGGTTTGGGACTACGGTTGGGAATTCCCTGCGACGCGTGCTGCTGTCCTCGTTAACCGGGGCGGGAGTGACCTCCGTCAAGATCGAGGGAGCGTTTCATGAATTTTCTACCCTTCCCGGCGTGACGGAAGATGTGACCATTATCATCCTGAACGTCAAGAATCTTCGGCTGAAGCTGCATACCGACAAGTCAAAAGCCATGCGGTTAAAGAAGAAAGGGCCGGGTGAAGTCAGTGCCGCCGATATTCAGCATGACGCGGATATCACCATCTTGAATCCGGAACTGCATATTGCGACGTTGGACAAAGACGGGATGCTCGACATGGAGTTGATCGTCAAGCCGGGTCGCGGGTACGTCCCGGCGGAACGCAATAAAGAAGAAGGGTTGCCCATTGGCGTCATCCCGGTCGACTCGATTTTTTCCCCGATCAAGCGCGTGAACTTTCACGTGGAAAATGCTCGGGTCGGTCGCGTGACCGATTATGACAAATTGAATCTTGAGATTTGGACCGACGGAAGTATCACCCCACAAGAAGCCGTTTCCTCATCGGCTGCTATTCTTCGTGAACATTTGGCCATTTGTATTCCCAGCGAAGAAATGAAAGAGGTGGAACATGATTCCGCGTATGAGGAAACACAAGCCGAATTGAACAAACACCTGGCTCGAAGCGTCAATGAATTGGAACTTTCCGTGCGAGCGGCGAATTGTCTGAAAAATGCGAATATCAAAACGATTGAAGACCTCGTGCAGAAAACAGAAATCGAGATGCTGAAAACCAAAAATTTCGGAAAAAAATCTCTCAATGAAATCAAGGAAGTGTTGGCTGAAATGGGGTTGAGCCTGGGCCTGAGACGGGAAACCTTGGTGCAGGCCAACAACCAATCGCATTAACATATTATCAAGAGAGCAACGGCGTGCGACATAGAAAAAAAGGCAGACAATTAGGGCGAAATTCCAAGCATCGACATGCGATGTTTCGGAACCTCGTCACCTCATTACTGGAACACGAACGTATCGAGACCACGGAAGCCAAAGCCAAAGAGCTTCGCGGCCTCACCGAAAAAATGATTACCTTGGGGAAAGATGGTTCTCTGCATGCGCGCAGGCAAGCCTTGAATTTCATCAGAAAAAAAGACGTGGTCTCAAAATTGTTCGGCGACGTTGCCGGACGATTCAACCGCCGGTCCGGAGGATACGTCAGGATCATTCCAACGAGACGTCGTCCCGGGGATGCCGCAGAGCTTGTGGCTGTGGAGTTGATCGAACGTGGGCCGGTGAGTGAGGCCGTCGATGAACCAGTGATCGAAGACAAGGCGTCATAAGCATTGTTGTAGTCCTTCCTTCTCACGTGTCCAGCCTTGTCGGAATCTCTGGCGCGTGAGCCTGGTCCTCGCAGATTCTCCCCTGACAGGCAAGCCTCAACGTATCTCAACGGCCGTTTAGTTTACTTGGTTGGGGGCGTATGGTATTGTGTTTCAGGTTCCTGCCAAGCCATCATTGACGTACTAACCGATGTTTCGCTTATCGATTCGATGGATTCTAAGAGGGGTGACCCTGTGTTTGGCGGGCTTTCTCGGGTATGTCCTCATACAGCAAATGCAGTCCAATCGTCCTCTCCCGGTCATGACGGAACAGGTTTTTGAAAGGATTGACGCCGGCATAGAAGGATTTGCCTATCGTCAGACCGATGAAGGGCGGGTTCAGTGGGAGGTGGAAGCGCAAAAGGCCGAAAGCCACGAATCCGAACAGCACGTACGGCTCAAGCAGGTTCAAGTTCGGTTGTTTGACCGGCAGGGGCAAGAGCAGGAAATGCAGTTGGAGGCTGAAACGGGAACCATGAATACGGCCAACGGTGATTTCGATCTTCGCAATCAGGAAGACTTGATTGAGATTGAGTTGGCCAATGGCTATACCATTCTGACCCCGCACGTTCACTGGGTGGACGCGAAACAGACAATCAGCACGGACCGGCCGGTGACCATACGTGGGCCTGGCGTGATCATTACCGGTATTGGTTTGGTGGCGGAGTTGAAAACAGAAACGTTAGGAGTTCTCGATGATGTCCACGTTCAGATTACGTCCTGAGTCCGGCCTGTTAATGCTTATGGTGATTCTGGTTTGTGGTTTGGTTTCGGTGCGGGCCGTCCCCGTGGCTGTTGCCGAGGAAAAAGAGCAAACCACGATTACGTCGGAGACGATGACCGTCCAAGGCAAGTTGAGGCAGACGATCTTTGAAGGAATGGTGGTCCTCACGAAAAGAGACTTCGTCATGCGAGCCAACCAGATGGTTGTCACGTTTAAACAAGGAGCGCAAGCTGGACAGCGGCCCGGGGCAGAAGGGGCCGCAGGACAAGTTGACCACATTGAAGCCAGCGGCAACGTGGTCATTGAGAAATCGGATGGGAAGGCGACGTGCGGACACGCATTGTATGACAAGGATGAAGAAAAACTTGTGCTGACGGAGTCGCCGGTGGCTTGGCAAGGTGGAACCAAGGTCGAGGGAGCCCAAATGACCATGTTTTTAAAAGAAGAACGAAGCGTCGTCGAGGGCGGATCCCACGTGGTAATCCTCGAAGAATAGGGGGCACCAGGCCGTGGCCCATCGTTGACCTGTTGCAGCCCGTCATGGAGCACTCCAGGATTTCCATCAATGAACAAGCGCGTTTTTCCCAGATGCCGTTGTTCGAGGCTCCCCTTGTTCACGTCGGGCAGTCTGCGTGCCTTTCCGTTCAGGAATTGCGCAAAAGTTTCAAGGGACGGGATGCCGTGCGAGGGGTCTCGTTAGAAGTTGGATCGGGAGAAATTGTCGGGTTATTGGGGCCGAATGGCGCAGGAAAAACAACGATTTTCGACATGGTGGTTGGCCTCTGTCAGCCGGACCATGGCCAGATTTTCTTAAATCACGATCCGGTCACCGACCTGCCGATGTACCAGAGGGCCCGTCTGGGGATTGGGTACCTCCCGCAAGAAGCGTCCATCTTTCGCCGGTTATCCGTTCAAGATAATATTGATGCCGTCCTGGAGACCTTGGACATTTCCCGGGATGAGCGTCGAGAGCGCCTGGAGGGTTTATTGCACGAACTGGGGTTAGCCCATATTCGAAACAGCAAAGCCTTCACGCTTTCCGGCGGCGAGCGTCGTCGCTTGGAAATCACGAGGGCTTTGGCGACGACCCCTCAGTTTTTGTTGTTGGATGAACCCTTTGCCGCAATTGATCCCATTGCGGTCGCCGACCTCCAAAAAATCATTCAGTCCCTGAAAAGCAAAAACATCGGGATCCTGACGACGGATCACAACGTGCAAGAAACCCTGTCCATAACCGATCGGGCGTATATCATTCATGAAGGCACGATCCTTGAGGCAGGCACGCCGGAAGACATTGTCGGAAGCCCCAAGGTCAGAGAAATCTACTTGGGCGAACGCTTTCGGCTCTGAACGGTTCAGGCTGCCACGGATAGCGGCGATGGAACTCAAACTCGATCTTCGGCTCAGTCAGAAGTTGGTGATGACGCCCCAACTTCAACAAGCCATCAAGCTCTTACAGTTATCCAGACTGGAACTACAGCAGGTCCTTTCTCAACAGATACTGGAGAATCCGCTCCTTGAGGAGTTGAATGCCGATACGGACGAAGGAGAAGCGCCGACGCCGGAAGAGGTGGTCGCGGGAGGAACAGAAGAAGCCAGTGGGGGCGCGACGACCGTTGACCGTGACACAGGTGACGAGAGTGAATCAGGCGACGTTCGTGAATTTTCCGAACCGCTCTCGCCGGGGGGGTGGGAAGACTATTTTGAAAGTGATTGGCGACCGAGCGTTGGTGATCGTCAGGCGTTCTCGGACGAAGATTTTCCGTCTTATGACCAGACGCTGACCAAACCGGCTACGTTGGAAGATCACCTGCTGTGGCAGTTACGGCTTTCTTCCGAGGATGAAGAAGAAAAAGCCATCGGCCATATGATCATCGGCAATCTCGATGAAGACGGATATCTTCGAACGTCGATAGAAGAAATTGCCGAAGAAGCGCGGGTCTCCGTCGCCAGGGTTGATTCCGTGTTGTCCTTGATTCAGACGTTCGATCCCATTGGCGTGGCAGCTCGGGATCTTCAAGAATGTTTGCTGATTCAACTTCGCTACCTGCATAAAAAACCCATTGGAAGTGAATATGTGCATGGCGGCGTTCACCAGGAATCCCTGCTCGAACTGATTATCAAGGGCCATCTGCACGATCTCCAGAAAAAGCGATATCTGACCGTGGCCAAGGCTGTCGGTCGGCCCGTCGAAGAAATTGTGGAGGCCGTGCATATCATCGAAGGTCTGGAACCCAAACCGGGCCGTCCCTATTTTTCCGACAACAACCAAATCATCGTGCCCGATGTCTTCGTGTTCAAGGACGAAGGCGAATGGCAGGTATCCCTGAACGATGGCAGGACGCCTCGTGCACGCACGGGAAACCTTATCTCTATCGATTCCCATCAGGTGCTACAGGATCTCGATAGGATACCTCGTGTGCGGATCAATCCGTATTATGCGCAGATGTTGGAAACGAACTGCAGGGATGGAGACGCCACAAAGGCGTACCTGGAGGACAAGCTGCGTGGGGCGCAATGGATTATTCGCAGTCTTGAGCAGAGGAACAAAACGATTCTGAAAGTGGTTGAAAGTTTAATCAAATTCCAAAAGGCCTTTTTGGAAAAAGGCCTCCAGTACTTGAAACCGCTTGTCCTGAAGCAGGTGGCCGAAGACGTGGGCATGCATGAGTCGACGATCAGCCGGGTCACGACGAATAAATACATGTATTGCCCACAGGGCATGTTGGAACTGAAATTTTTCTTTAACGCCGGCATTCAGCGTGCGGAACCGGGTGCTGAAGATTTATCTTCGATCACCGTTCGTGAGTTGATCCGCGAAATGGTTCGGCAGGAAAATTCCGGGAAACCGTTGAAAGATCAGGAAATTGTCTCGAGGTTACGCGCCAGAGGAATTGTCATTGCCAGGCGGACGGTGGCCAAATATCGGGCTGAACTCAACATCGCCCCGGCCAGCCAGCGGAAGCGGATGTATTGAGCCTGCTTCCACTGTGCCGTCTCCTTCTCCCGCCCGCTTGCTGTGGCTCCCTTCGACAAAGACGCCGCTGAGGTCGCCGTGACTGATACGGCACCGGATCGTGCACTGCATCTCGTGATCGTCAGTGGTGTATCCGGTTCCGGAAAAACCCAGGCCCTGAAATGTCTCGAGGATATCGGGTTCTTCTGCGTCGACAACCTCCCGCCGGCGCTGTTCCTGTCATTTGCAGAATTCTGCAGCCAGCGCAGTCACACGGTTCGAAAGATCGCCTTGTGCGTTGATATTCGCGAACGCGAATTCTTTTCGGATTTTTCCGAAAATCTTGAGCGGCTTCAAGCAAACGTGTCCGTCGTGGAACTGTTGTATCTGGAAGCCAATGACGAGGTCTTGACGCGTCGATTTTCTGAATCCCGTCGCCCCCATCCGCTTCTCCCCCGGCAGCCCGTGCTTGAAGGGATCCGGCTCGAACGGCAGCACCTTGGCGAATTACGTGCTCGTGCCGACCGGGTTCTGGATACGTCGGAATTGACCGTGCATGAACTTCGCGATTGGATGCTCCAGCAGTACGGAGACCATGAGCACCGGCATTCGATGAAAATATTCGTGCTCACGTTCGGCTACAAATTTGGCGTGCCTTACGAAGCCGACCTCGTGTTTGACGTCAGATTTTTGCAAAATCCACATTTTGTTCCCGAGTTGAAGCCGTTAACGGGCAATGAACAAAACATTCAGCAGTACGTGCTCGGGAACAAAGAGGCACAAGATTTTCTCGAACATATGAGGAATTTTCTTGCCTTTCTCCTGCCCCTGTTTGAGCGGGAACGACGGAGTTATTTGACCATCGCCATTGGTTGTACGGGCGGAAGGCATCGTTCCGTCGCCATTGCCAATAAGGCAAAGGAACTGTTCGGGGTGTTAGGCTATCACGTCACCCTCAGTCACCGGGACTTGGATCGTTCGGAATATTGACGTCTCGTGCTCCGGGCCAGGCGCTTGTCCTCACCCTGCCTTTCTTGAATACGGCATGGACAAATTTCGATAACCGTCACGAGTCCCTTCATAAGAAATCACACCTGCACGTGAGCCGAATCGCCGTTGTTTGACGCTCAATGGATAACAGTGTAGGTTTAATCTTTTACGCGGAACCTCAGGGCCTGTGCCTCCGGCGGCAGGCGAACCGTCGCTGTTGACAGCCGATGACGAAACGACTCCGGAAATGGGCCGAGGTGTTCTCACGACCGCAGACCCGTGTCGGATTGGACGTCGGGTCTGCCACGATCAAGCTGGTTCAGCTTGAGCAACGTGTTGGTCGGTATCGTCTCAAACGATTCAGCGTGCGTCGTCTTGGATCAACGGTGGCGGAAGGGGAGTCGGGCCACCAATCCTCCGGACTCAAAGCCGCACTCAGCAATCTGCTGCAAGAATGTGGGCTCCTCGGCAGTCCCGTGGCCGTCTCCGTATCCGGACCCTCGGTGATGGTCAAGCGGATACGTGTGTCCGGTGTCAAGGCAGATGACCTTGATGAATATTTGACGTGGGAAGGTCATCAGTACATTCCGTATGCCATGAATGACATTTATTTTGATTATTGGATTCTGCCTCAGTCTCGACCGGACCCGAAGGAGTTGGAATTGTTGCTGGTGGCTGCGAAACAGCAGGTGGTTGAAAGCCGAAAAACACTGTTGCAAGAAATCGGAGTGCATCCGGTCGTGTGTGACGTCGATGGCCTCGCGTTGATGAAGACGATTCTGCGAACGCCTTGGGCCTCCAGGGGAAAGTCGTTTGCCGTTGCCAACGTGGGAGCCGGCGGGATGAACATCATCGTTGTCGCCGATGAGCAGCCCCTCGTGATTCGAGACGTCACGTTTGAAGAAACGTCATCACGCCTGACTGCTGGGGACGCGGTCGCCGTCGAAGGTTCGGCCCGGCAGGGTTCATCCCGGGCCGGGACCGATTCCCCTGAGCCTCCATCGGCAATGGCGGAGATCGTCAGGGAAATCAAATGCTGTTTCGAGTCGGTCATGGAGCGCGACCCTGCACTCGACGTGGAAAAGCTGTTTCTGTGCGGAGGGCAATCGAATGATCCACGATTGCGAACTGGGTTGCACGACGCGTTGGGCATTCCGGTGCTCCCGTTCAACCCTTTTGAGGGAATCGAATGTTCGGCTGATCACCAGGACCGGCTGTGGGCGTCGGCCCATCTCGGAGGGGTGGCCGTCGGATTGGCTCTTCATCAGGACAACCATGGTTAGCATTAATTTATTGAGAGGGCAACGAGATGACGACCATCGGTCGCGTCAGCGCGCCAAGTTGGAGGTGTTGGCGGGAGGGTGCGTCATCGCGAGTGTCTGTGGGTTTTGGGGATGGGTCGCCATCGACGTCACGCAGGCCACGCAACGGCTCGAACGGGACATGCAAGCCAAACAGGCCCGTGTCGCGGTGCTGCAAACAACCCGGCAGGAGGTGGTGGCGCTGGAAGAACGCCGGCAAGCCATGACCGTCCGGCAGGAAAAAGTCAATGCCTTGACCAGTGCGTTGGATAGCCCCATTCGCCTGCTGTCGATCATCAGCAGAGAGGTTGATCCTCTGGACGTCTGGTTGCTGCACCTTCGGGCAAAGGATGAAACGGTCACGTTGTCGGGTGTGGCCCGGTCCCTCCAGGACGTGTTGACACTCGCAAAGGCTTTCGAAAAGGGGCTTGGGCCGGTCGACGTCGTCAACGCCGGGCCTCACGTGCAACGGCCGGATCTCTTTCAATTTTCCATGAACGTATGGATGGACTCGCCGGATCATGGTGGAACGAATTCTTGATTGGGTGGAAGACGCACCCAAGCTTCAGAAGGCCATGCTCTTGTTGCTCTGCGCAGGGTTGACGTCGATCATCCTGTTTCAATTCGTCGTGGAGCCTCAACGGGAGCGCGCCGCGGCGTTTCGACAAACCCTTCGATCTCTCGACCACCAACTCGCAACGTCAACACCGGATCAAACGGTCGTAACGCTCAAAAAGGAAATTGATAGCCTGACAAGCCGGTTCACAATGGAGAAGAAACTGTTGACGACCTCCATGGATCATCTGCTCGCGGGCATTGTGGCCAAAGCGCAATCGGTTGACGTGGCACTCAAGTCCTGGGAGTCCGAAGAGCCCGTCCCACTACCGGAAACGAACCTGCATCGCGTCACGATTCGGCTCCGGGCCGAGGGAGGGTATCATGCCCTTGCCCACTTTCTCGAAGAGCTTCAAGCGCTGCCGAACACGTTGCCGCTGAAGTCGTTGGACTTTCACGCGCAGGAACGGAATGAGGCAAACCCCGGGTATCCCATTCAAGCCTCCATTGAATTAACGGGTGTTCAGGCGGCGGAGGTTGAACACGGGGAGGAGTCTATTGCCGGAACAATCCAGGGGAGAGGCGCAGCCTCATGATGCGCGTGGTGTTCGTATGCCTGTGCGTTTTGTGCGGGAGCGTTGCCGGAGTTTGGGCAGGAACGGGTGAGCAGGTGGTGGCGAACACACAAGAGCCTTCAGCCTCGTTCAGTTATCGCGCGGATCGCTATCGCGACCCGTTCGTTCCGGCGACAGTGCCCCGGACACCGGAGGCGTCTGCCGGTCAGGCAGTGGCCGTCAGCCCTCAAACCGTGAGGGTCGTGGGAATCATTTCATCCGCTCAAGGTCATTGGGCCGTGCTGGAATTCGATGGCGGGGAGCGACTCATCGTCGTGCCGGGACAAATAATTTCCGCGTCTTCCCAAATCGTGAAACGCATCACGGAGCAGGGGGTGACTCTGTCGGCGATCGGGGCGACGAAAGCGCAAGGCGAGAACACGTATTGGTTGGACCAAGAACCGGACGCCGGAGAACCGCCTGCCGGTGAGAATTCCTGAACACTCAGATGGAGAAGGTGCACCATGTTGCGGTATTTGAATGCCGGTGAATCCCATGGCAAGGGCTTGATGGCCGTGTTGGAAGGAGTCCCGGCCGGGCTTCCGCTCACCGCGGAAACGATCAATCAGGATCTGGCAAGAAGGCAGGGCGGGTATGGTCGTGGAGGCCGGATGCGAATTGAGAAGGATCAGGTGGAATTCTATTGCGGCGTCCGAAAAGGGAAAACGTTGGGAAACCCGTTGGGTCTCCTGGTGCGCAACCGGGATTGGGAAAATTGGCAGGAGATCATGGCGGCCGAACCGGGTCCCCCGTCGGAAGACCGCGTCGTCACCCGCCCGCGACCCGGGCATGCCGATTTGGTGGGGGCGATCAAATACGGCCATCGGGATATTCGCAACGTGCTCGAAAAGGCCAGTGCGAGAGAGACGGCCGTCCGGGTGGCTCTCGGCGGAGTGGCCAAGGCCCTCTTGTCGCAATTTGCTATGCGGGTGGTCAGTTATACGGTCCGCATCGGCTCCGTGGCAATTCCGCCGGTGGACGACCCACTGGCGGCGTATGAACTGGCTGAGCAGTCCCAGGTGCGATGTCCTGACCCGGACGCGAATGCAAAGATGATCGAGCAAATTCAATCGGCGAAACGGAACGGTGACTCATTAGGCGGCATTTTCGAGGTGGTGGTGACCAATCCCCCGATCGGGTTAGGCAGTTACGCGCAGTGGGACCGGCGTCTAAGCGCGCGGTTGGCCATGGCGGCCATGAGTATCCAGGCCATGAAAGGCGTGGAAATCGGCATGGGATTCGAGACCGCACGTCGCTTGGGATCTGAAGTGCATGACGACATTTATCCCAGTGAAATCAAGCCCGGCTTTGCGCGAAAGACCAATCATGCCGGTGGATTGGAAGGCGGCATGACGAACGGACAACCCATTGTCGTGCGGGTTGCCATGAAACCGATTGCCACGCTGTATCAACCGAAGAACAGTGTGGATATTCAAACAAAAGAACCATTTGAAGCCACGGTGGAACGTTCTGACATCTGTACGGTGCCTGCCGCCGGCGTGGTAGGGGAAGCCGTCATTGCCTATGAAATGGCGAATGCCATGCTGGAAAAGTTCAGCGGCGACAGCGTGGATGAAATGAAACGGAATTTCGACGCCTACCAGGAATACGTGAAGAACTTTTAGCCGCATGTCCCAATTTCAACCGATGGTCTCGTTCAACCGGAAAAGTCGAGTGCAGGTCCGTGCATGACGCGCTCTCATGAAATCGTCAAAGTTGGTCTCGGCACGCGAAGCTACGACATCGTGATTGCTCCCGGCAGCCTTCACCGGATGGGGAAGTATTTGCAGGCATTGGGACTGTCCGGGAAAGTCGGCGTCGTGACCAATCCGACGCTGGCACGGTTGTATGGGGCATCGCTCAAACAGGCGCTTGTCAAAGCAGGCTTCACCTGTCACGTGATCAGCATTCCGGAAGGGGAGCGGACCAAAACCCTTCGGTGGGTCTCATCCATCATCGATGAATTGGTCGCGCACCGGTTCGAACGCCGGTCGGCGCTTGTGGCCTTGGGGGGAGGCGTCATTGGCGATATGGCGGGCTTGGCCGCGTCGATGTATCTACGGGGCATCCCGTTCATTCAAGTGGCGACCTCGCTGGTGGCCCAGGTGGATTCCAGCGTGGGTGGGAAAACCGGCGTCAACCATCCCGCGGGGAAAAATCTGATCGGCGCGTTTTACCAGCCGGCGCTCGTGGTGTCCGATACGAATACGTTACGAACCCTGCCCAGGCGTGAGTGGGTAGCCGGATTGGCCGAAGTGATGAAATATGGAGTCATTGCCGATAAAAAGTTTTTCGCGTGGTTGGAAGACCGAATGGAACACATTCTCGATATGCGGGAAACGGACGTCCAAACGGTCGTGAAGCGTTGTTGTGAGATCAAGGCGAAGGTCGTGGCCAAGGATGAACGGGAATCGGGGCTGCGCCGCATTTTGAATTATGGACACACGATCGGTCACGCGTTGGAATCCCTGGGCCGGTACCGGAAATATATCCATGGCGAAGCCGTGGGAATCGGTATGGTGCATGAAGCCCTCCTGGCCCATCATTTGAAGTTGTGCTCGTCGGCCGTGGTAGACAGGCAACGGACTCTGATCCAGAGAACGGGCCTTCCCGTGCGCATGCCGGCCCACAGTTTTGTGAAATTCTGGGGGGCCATGGGCCATGATAAAAAAGTCGCGGGGGGAACCATCCATTGCGTGCTGCCCCGGTCGATCGGTCGCGTGCAAGTCATGCCGCTGGACCCACGCGCAGTGAGACGGTGGTACGCGCAGTTGGGGTGAGCAAGGCCGCCTCACCGCATCCCGCTCCCTTCGAGGACAACGGGAGACACGGAGAATCGTGAGATGACGCTGAAAAAGAAAACGCCGGCGAGGAAATCCCCGAGGCCGTCCAAGCCGGACGTCAAGGCCGTCCTTCGCGAAAGAACGCGGGAAGTCGAAGTGCTGTACCGGATCAGTGAGTCGATCAGCAGTACGCTCGACTTGGAAGCCGTGCTCAAACAGATCGTCGAGGTTGTGGTCGAAGTGACGAAAGCCGATTCCTGTTTGTTGTATCTCGTTTCGGAGAACCGGGATGAACTCGTCTTGCGGTCATCCAAGAATCCCCATCCCAAACTCATCGGCCGGATTTCCGTGGGGTTGGGAGAGGGCATTACGGGCTGGGTGGCCCAGGAACGGGTGCCGGTGGTCATTCCTCGTCACGCAAGCGATGATCCGCGGTTCAAGTTGTTTCACAACCTGCCGGAAGACCGGTACCAGGCGTTTGTGTCGCTGCCCATTGTGACCAAAAGCAAAGTCATCGGCGTCATTAACGTCCAACACAAACGGGCGAGGCGGTATCAGGACGCCGAACTGGCCTTGTTGTCGACGATTGCCAACCAGGTCGGCGGTGCCATTGAGAACGCGCGATTGTACGATGAAATGAGGCGGCAAACGGTACAACTGGATACCCTGTCCCAGGTATCGGAAACCGTGGCGTCCAATCGTGTGATTGAGGAAGTATTACAATTGATCGTGACAACGACGGCGCAGATGATGGATTCGACGATCTGTTCGCTGATGCTGGTTGACGAGGAGAACCAGCGGTTGCGCATTGCGGCGACCCAGAGCCTGAGCGAAGCCTACCGCCGAAAACCTCCGCTCAAAATCGGCCAGAGCATCAGCGGACGGGTGGTCAAGGAACAACGGCCGATTTACGTGTCCGACGTGAAGAAGGAGAAAGAGTTTTTTTACCAGGATCTGGCCAAACGGGAGGCGTTGTGCTCGCTCTTGTCGGTGCCCATGATGAGCAAGGAAAAGGTGATCGGGGTGCTCAATACCTACACCTCCACGTTGCATGCGTTTGACGACGAGGAAATCAAAATCATGCAGGCCATTGCCAACCAGGCGGCGGTGGCCATTGAGAATACGCGTCTCATGGACAAATCATTTGAAATGCAGGAAGCCCTGACCGTCAGAAAACTCGTCGAACGAGCCAAGGGGTACCTCATGCATTCCCGCAAATTGTCGGAAGCCGATGCATTCAGGTTGCTCCAGCGCCAAAGCATGAACATGCGAAAATCCATGCGGGAGATTGCCGAAGCCATCATCCTGGCCGGAGAACTGGACTGCGGGGACCCGTAGCAAACAACGCCCGTTGTGCTTGCCTGCTTCCAACGAATGAGTGAACATTGACAATCCCCGACATTTACCCCCCTCGCCCTCAAGGGGCGAGGGAGTTTATGAACTGACATGCGTTCTTGACAGGTCGTTCGGATCGTTGGTACAAACTCCGAAGATGACTGTTTAATCGGTGTTGGGACAAAGGCGTCCTCCTTCCCCGCAAGGGAAGAGGGCGTTTTTTTTTGCGATGCGAACTTGCCGGATTGCCATGGTGCAAATGAATCCCGTCGTGGGCGACGTGGATGGGAACGTGCGTGCGATAGGCCAATGGGTGAAACAGGCGCGTCAGGATGGAGCGGATATTGTCGTCTTCCCGGAATTGGCCATCACCGGTTATCCACCGGAAGATCTGGTCTTGCGCCCGAGTTTTCTCCGCGACACGGCTCACGCCCTCCAATGGTTGACGGCTCAGTGTCGCGCTCTCACCGTGGTCGTCGGATATCTTGAAGAGGGAGGAAGGCCCCGTCCGCGGGAGAAAGCCTCTTTCGTCGTTCCCTCGGGGCTCCGGCAAGTCTTCAACGCGGCCGCGGTGATTCATGACCGGCGGGTCGCGGCCACCTGTCAAAAAACGTTCCTGCCGAATTACGGGGTATTTGACGAAAGCCGGTATTTTTCGCCCGGCCAAAAAGCCTTGGTCTGCCAAGTCCGGGGCGTGCGGTTCGGTGTGAACATTTGCGAGGATATCTGGTACGCCGGCGGGCCTACCCGCGATCAGGTCGCCGTCGGCGGCGCGCAATTAATCCTGAATATCAACGCCTCCCCCTATCACGTGGGCAAGGTCAGAACGCGGCAACGCATGTTGGCGGAGCGTGCCAAGCAGAATAACGTGGTGGTGAGTTACACCAACATGGTCGGAGGACAGGACGAAGTCGTTTTCGATGGCAACAGTCTGATCGTCGATCGAACGGGACGGGTCATCACGCGGGCCGGGGCGTTTGAAGAAGAACTGCTCGTGGCCGATCTGTCGTTCGATGATCAACGAACGACGCGTCCCGCGGTTCGGGTGAAGCGGGCCGGGCAACAGTATCCCGTCAAGCGAGTCAGGCTGTCTCCGGTGGAGCGACGGAAACCGAACAAGCCGGTGCCGTTGAACAATCGGGATTTGCCTCACGATTTGGAAGAAATCTACCAGGCCCTGGTGACAGGGGTTCGCGACTACGTGAGGAAGAACGGCTTTCGGCACGTCTTGGTCGCCGTCAGCGGAGGGATCGATTCGGCCTTGACGGCGGTGATTGCCGCCGATGCCCTCGGCCCCGGCCGGGTGACGGGGGTGTTCATGCCCTCACCGTTTACCTCCCGGGAAAGCCGCAGCGACGCCAAGGCCTTGATGAAGGCGCTCCACGTTGAGTTATTGACCCTGTCGATTACACGTCTCTGGAAACAATACGTCCGGGCCTTGTCTCCAACGTTCGGAGCACGCGCGTCCGATGTCACGGAAGAAAATCTCCAGGCGCGCATCCGTGGCACCCTTGTCATGGCCTTGTCCAACAAGTTCGGCCACCTGGTCCTGACCACCGGCAACAAGAGCGAAATGAGCGTCGGGTATGCCACCTTGTATGGAGATATGGCCGGCGGGTTTGCCGTGATCAAGGACGTCCCCAAAATCCTGGTGTATGACCTGGCACGGTATCGGAACGTGAAGGCCGTCGAGACCCACGGCAGGGCTGTGATCCCTCAACGGGTCATCGACCGCGCGCCGTCGGCCGAACTCAAGCCCGGACAAACCGACCAGGACGCGTTGCCGCCCTATGGAGTCCTTGACCCTATCCTGGAAGCGTACGTCGAACAAGAATGTTCCCTTCGGGAAATCGCCGGCAGGGGCTTTCCCTTGCAAACCGTCAAGCGCGTGATGGCCATGGTCGACCGTAGTGAATACAAACGTCGTCAGGCTCCGGTCGGGATCAAGATTACGCAAAAAGCACTGGGGAAGGACCGGCGGATGCCGATCACCAATCGATACGTCAAGCGTTGAGGGACAATGTTCAGGCCGGCATACGAGGAAATCAGGAGCGTGGTCTACGGCACGGGCACGGGGGGACGTTCGTGAATCAGGAACGCATGGACCAAACAGTGGATGTGTCTCAATCGGGTGCGTCCTCCACGCAAGCCGTTCTCGACGCGCGCCGTGAAAGCATGCTCGGGCGATTGCGCGAAGGGGTATCCGGGACGGAAGTCGTGTCGGATTTTACCTCCCTCGTGGATACGGTCCTGATCGGCAGATATCGAAGCGTGATGAGGCAGCGGAGCGGCGATACGCCGGGCATGCAGCATTGTTGTCTGGTGGCCGTGGGGGGATACGGTCGACGTGAACTGGCTCCGTATTCCGATATCGACGTCATGATGCTGTATCGTGCCGGCGGTCGCACGGTCGTCCAGGATCTCTCCAAGCTGATCTTTCACCATTTATGGGATTTGGGATTTCAGGTGGGTCATAGCGTCCGGTCGATTCATGATTGTATGGTCGTGGCGGAGGGGGATTTGTCGGCCAAAACCGCGCTGATGGAGTCACGGTTTTTGGTAGGCAACCCGGTCGTCTTTCAAGAGTTTCAGCGACGGTTTGCCAAGCGCGTGCTGGGACGACGGGTCAGGAATTTCATCCGGGAGAAACTCGAAGAGCGGGAACAGGATTATGCCAAATTCGGAGAGACCGTGTTTCTCCTGGAACCGAATGTCAAGAAAAGCAAAGGGGGGTTGAGAGACGTTCATTTGTTGCAATGGATTGGCATGGCCCGGTACCAAGCCGTCACGTTGCAGGAGTTGGTCGACCGGGGAGTCTTGGCGCATCAGGATTATACGGCCTTGCTCGAAGCGAGAGCGTTTCTGTTCAAGGTGCGCGCCTTGCTCCATTTAGGGGCAGGTCGCGCCCAGGAAATCTTGTCGTTCGACGAACAAGTGCGCATGGCTGAGGAGTTTGGTTATCGTGATGAACCGCATCTGCTGGGCGTTGAGCAGTTCATGCAGCACTATTATCGTTTGACCACCGGCATTCATCAGCGTGCGATGCGATTCGTGGGGCGTGCAGATTCTGCGAATCTCTGGACTCGCCTCAGACGACTGTGGCCGGCTCCGTTGATCAACGGATGTTTTCAAACGGTTGACGGGAGGTTGTCCATTCATGATGACAAACTTATGCAGGTTCTTGATGATCCGGAACATCTCTTGAGCCTCTTTCAGGTCGCGCAAAAACACGGAGTGCCGATTGACGGCTTGGTGCTGGAAGAAATTCATCGCCACATGGAAGGCATGCCCGACCACCTGTTTGCTTCCCCGGCCGTGAGCCGTCGATTTCGAGAAATATTGTCGGGCCCCGGTGCGGTTGCCGAGACCTTGACGTTGATGCATCAGGCCCGGGTTCTGGAAAAACTGATTCCCGCTTTTGGTCGTGTACGGGGCCTCATGCAATTCAACCAATACCACAAATATACGGTGGACGAGCATAGCCTCCTCGCCGTCAAAAAAGTCGAGTTGCTGGGACACCAAGCAGGAATGTTGGGAACAGTCTACCAGGAGATTCACGCGAAGGATCTCCTGCACTTGGCCGTGCTGCTTCATGACGTAGGGAAAGGTCTTCCCGAAGACCACAGCGAAGTCGGCAAAAAGATCGCCCAGGACGTATCCATCAGATTGGAACTCGACGCACAAGAAGCCCGGACCCTGGAGTTCCTGGTCCATGAGCACCTGCTGATGGCGAAGACGGCCTTTCGACGCGACCCCCATGATGAAAAAGAACGGCGAACGTTCTGCCGGGCCGTGGGCGATGCGGAACGCTTGAAGCACCTCCTGCTCCTGACGGCAGCGGACATTGCCGCGGTGGGCCCGAATATGCTGACCAAATGGAAAGAAGCGTTGCTGATCGAACTCTATATTCTGGCGTTTCCTGAAATGTCCGGGACACGTGAACAGGGGGAAGCCGCCTTTGACGTCAAACGCGCCACCAACGAAGTCCTGGCGGCCTGGGAAACACACCGCCCTCACGTTGAAGCGGGTGGTCAGGCGGTTGGGAGCCAGGGTGCGCCGAACCGCGAATGGGTTAGGACCCAACTGGAAACCTTTCCGGTACGCTACCTGTCCGGAACGGCCAAGGATCGAATCATCGCCCACCTGTCCGCCATCCGGTCCTTGGCCCCGGAACGTCCCAGGGTCGAATCCACCTACAACCGCGAATTGAAGGTGTGCGAGTATTCGCTCATTGCCTTCGAGTCCGTGTCGTCCGGGATCTTCATGAAGATGACCGGCGTGCTGGCCGCGAAAGGCCTGCGGGTGCTTGATGCCCAAATTGTGACGAGACCGGACGGCATTGTCGTGGACACGTTTTTGGTCAAGGATCACGATTTCAGCGGCGAACCCACGCCGGCGAGGCTGGACAAAGTCGGGCAGGCGATTGTCAGCGTGTTGAAGGGAGAACTTTCAATCGAAGCGTTGATGAAACAGAATCAACGCGTATCATTTCGCAGCCGTATGCCGATCCGCCGGCATCGCACCGAAGTCACAATCGACAATGAGACGTCGGACCACTTTACTGTGATCGACGTATTTGCCGATGATAAACAGGGCCTGCTGCATGAGATCGCCAAAACCCTCTATGACCTCGGGCTCTCGGTCCACTCGGCCAAGATCGGGACGCGCCTCGACCAAGTGGTAGACGTGTTTCACGTCACGGAACGCAACGGCAACAAAGTCGAAGATGCCCGCACGTGCGAATCGATTCAAACGAGACTGCAAGAACAGGTTGATCGATTCTTGCAAGATGACGGCGGCACGTGAGAGATGAAGAGCGGTTGTTGTTTGTCAACGGGGCACTACTCGGAATCCCCTCGCATCATAAAGGGATGGTTCAAGATCCACATCTCGTACATGGGTATGGCGAACATGATCAAGAATGAGACGGTCATGAGCACGTCGCCGGTCAACAGGGTCAACACGAAGAGGGGAGAGACGTAGGTGATCAACCATGGTGAGACGAGATCCAGCGTCACGCCCATAAAGGCGACCCACGTGGTTAACATTTTCACGAGAGGGCTGGCCATGGTCAGGTACAACACGTGCACCATGATCATGAACACAACGGGCATCGTGAACAGGTGAAAATGCGAGGTTTCCGCCAATTGTCCGAAGGACATGGGTTCGCCGAAATTTTCCGGGGACCCACGGTAGTGCAAGGCAATACCTTTTGGCGTCAGGTCGGTCATGCTGTGTGCCCAGATAAAGGTAAAGACGAATCCCACGAACATCAGGAGCAGGAACCAGGTGTACACCAGCCGGATCTGCCGGTCGGTGTCGCGGAGCCGAAACCGGGTATTGAAATTCCGCATGGTAAATCGTCTTCACGTAGAGCCCTGACCTCCTTCCGTCATTGAGCCCCCTCACCCCAGCCCTCTCCCTCCAGGGAGAGGGGGGCACGTAGATCCCCCTCCTTTGTCTTATCCTCTTCCGTCAGAGCCCTAGGAGAGTCTCAAAAAATCCTTTCTCTGACTTGTTGGCGAGCATGACGTTGGTGCCGAGTCCGCGAGGTTTCAAATAGAATTCATTCACCAGGACAAGCACGCGTTTGACCCCGGCGCTCGCGGACCGCACAGACATCGTGGCCCCGGTGATGTTGATGATATCCCGGTTGATCCGGACCGGATCTTCGATGGTTTTCCCCTGGTACTGATAATTGAACCGTTTGGTGGCGATTTCGTTGCCACGGGCTTCCCGGTAGACCAGCACTTCAAAATTCGTGACTTCGCCCGCTGAATCAACTGCCACCATGTAGGTAATCGGGCGATGCTTGCCGATGGTATTCTGGATGACGGCGTATCCGTCGATGGTCCCCTGGGTTTCACCGATAAAGACGTCGAAGGTATATTCCGGAAATTCCCAGCCGATGACTTGTTCGACCAACGTTTTTTGCTCTGCCGTCAAGGTCAGGGTTTCCCGGCGGATTTTTTCGGAATCCGGAAACATGACCTTGGCGGCTTCGTCCTCGGTGAAATACATTTCCAGGTGGCCCAGTTCCTCCGGCGTGAGCCAGCGATTGAGCTCATGGTCCCAGATTTGTTCAGCAGTTTGCTCCTGGGCGAGGACCTGGGAGGAAAGAAAACCCGTTAAAGCACAGCAAACAGCAAGAATGACTGTCATAACTGAAAGCCTGCTTCCCGTTTTCCCATTTCGGTTATTCCCGCGAAAGCCGTCATTCCCGCCTTTCCCTATTCTGTCATCCCCGACATCCCCCCTCCTGTCATCCCCGACATCTTTAATCGGGGATCCAGAGTCTTTTGTCTGCTCCTGTGCCCCGTTTGTTCCATAAAAAAACCAAGACCCTGGATTCCCGCGTGCGCGGGAATGACAGAAGGAGAAAAACGGGAATGACCGATTCGTGATGTCGTTGGGTATGTTCATACCAATTCAGTCTTTTTCCTCTGTCTTAACTGACGACCGTACATCCTTCACTCAGCAGTTGATTGGTAATCCGTTGGACCAGACGTTGTTCTTCCTCGGCGTCGGGAGGAATACGTTTCCAGGCAATGCCTTGCGACCGCGCGCCCACCGGAGAAAAAAACTCCCGGGTCTGCCGGACCGAGATCTTGACCGGCTGCCGGGCCGCTTCGACGTTCACAAAAAACCGCGCGCGTTCCTTGTTGCCCTGGCGTTGGAACACCCCGATACTTCGCTGAGAAGCAAAGGTCGCCCATTCGGTTTCAATCGCTCCCTTGTCCTTATCCTCTTGAGTCAACACGAATTCGTCCATACTCGCGAGGGTCACGGTCCAGGCCTGGTCATAGGAACAGCCTGCCTTCACGGTGCTGGGCGCGCCGGAAACCGCGGCGCACCCCACCGTGGAAACGACCAGAAACAAGGAAAGCACGATATATCTACCCATAATTTCTTCGCATCCCTTTTCCCTTGTTCATCTCCTCTCCCTGGAGGGAGAGGGCCGGGGTGAGGGGGCCTTTCGGTTAGAAATACGACGACAAATTGAACTGGAACCCGTTGTGATTCGTGGCTCCCATAGGATTGTTCACGCCTCTCCTGTTCCACGTATAGGCCAATTTGAGAACCGAGTCTTCTACCGGCCGGAAATTGAGCCCCAGGGTTAACCGTTCTTCGTCAGTCGAGTTGTTGAGGTCGGAATCGGTGTTGGCATCCGCCTTTCCCCAACGAAGGATGCCTGTAAACGTCGAGTCCTGGCCGAAATAGCTGGGCAGGGCCCTGGTGAGGCCCTCGGGCATAAAGTGGTAATTCAATTGCACGTAATATCCGAACATGTTTTCGGGGAGCCTGAATACTTTTTCTTCGGCTGTCGTTCCTCGGCGCCTCAACGAGTCGTCATCATCCGAAGTGAATACGGTCGTCCCTTCCTCCACAACCGTATACGTGGGCCCTTCGGCGTTGCCCCAGGCGGCTTCACCCATGAGTTCAAAGGGTCCTCGTTGCAGGGCCCCGTCGATGGCCCACAGAGTCAGGTCATACTTGTCCTTCTTGTCCCATTTGCCGTGGTGAACGGAACCGGCCACCTCGACACCCAACATCGGGCTGAACGAGACACGGCTGACAATTGCCTTGTTTTCGTTGTTATCCTTTTTCAGACTTCCGCGAGACGACCGCGTCCCGGCACCATCGTTAAGCTGGCCGTTATCGCCAACAAAGCCATTCACCACGTACAATTCGTAGTCGATCTTGGAAAGCGCGGTCGGATAGAACGTGCCGAAAAAGCCGAGTCCGGATTCGGCGAACGTGGAAGGCAGGATCGAACGGCTCACCATCGGCCGGAGAGGCAAATCGTTCAAAGGCGAGTCGTGGATCAGGTTGAACCGGCCCATGGGCACCAGGATGATGCCCCCCCGCAGGTTGAACGCGTCGTTGAACCGGTAGTCCATGGTGGCGAATTCCATCTTGATGTCGCCGTCCCCTTGGTTGCCCTGGGGTCCGCCGTGTTCAATCTCGAGTTCGGCGGCCACGCTGAGCCGGTCCGTGACCTGGGAATAGAAGAACGGCACGAAGCGTTCCTGGTCGAATCCCGAATTCTTGTCGCAATCCCGTGCTCCTCCGTTGTCACATTTCGTGAGCGTAAAGTCGATGTAACCCCCGAGGATGGTCTTCGGAGCCTTGACGAAGGGTCTGGCATAGATGGTCCGTCCTCCTTGCAGGCCGCTACCACCCGAAAATTCCGTACCGTAACGGATTGATTGTTTTGTGGTGTCGCCCATGCCTGGCACTGAAGACCCCTTTCGGGCCGGTGGGGCCGGCGGCCGCGCTACTGCTCCCGCTGGTGGCTGTTGTTTGCGCTGTTGCTTTGACCACTCTTCAAACATTTTGCGTATTTGTTTCATTTGGGCTGGCGTAAATTCTTCCTCGGCCCAAACCGTTGCCTGCGGCATAATCATGAGGACCATCAATGCCCCCGTGATCAAAAAAAATCGTCGCATCGGACGACCTCCTTGTTGTTGGGGACTCAGCCGGTCCTCTTGACCACTAAAGGGGCTCTTGGGGCCCTCGCGTCTTGTTTTGGTTAATGGATAATGGGTTTGCCGGTCTTCTTCACAGCATCCTTACGCGTTCGTTATTGCGCGCATGGTGCCAGGATGACCTCACTCTCCTTCAGACTGTTGTAGGGTATGGTGACAATCCGTTTGCAGCGTTTACACTTGACTTCGAGACTATCCCCACGAAGTTTTGCGATGAGCTGACCGCATTCACATCTGGCTTCGGATCCGGCAGGTTTGAGTTGTTTCTCCGCCCACCGGGTGTTTCTGTCAAGATTCATTGGGTTGAAAAGAAAAGCTGTTGGAATGTAGCAAATTCGTGACAGATTAGCAAAAATAAAAATGATTTTTGTTTTTAACTAGATTGATATTGATAACGGTTATTAAAATATAGAGTTTCCGAAACCCTGTCAACTGTATTTTGTCATGAAAAATATGACTGCAAGCCGTTGCTTGTGTTGATAGAATAAGGCGTTTGGTTTGTCGTGCTCACCTTCTCTCTGGCATTGGCATGAAAATAACCTCTTTTGTCATTCCCGACGTTAGTAATCGGGAATCCAGTGTCTTTTGTCTCACGGACGAAGAACAAAATAAAGACCCTGGATCCTCGATTAAAAATGTCGAGGATGACAGGCGGAGAGATCGAGGATGACAGGAGGAGAGAGTCGGGGATTGTCAACGAATGAGTGCATGCGTGGTGAGGTGAAACCGATACGTCTTGTCTTGCTCGCGCTCATGGGTGTTGCCTTTGCCTTTGTGTGTGGGCTGGGGGTTGACCTGTCCGCCTATGCCGCCTCACCGCACGTGGTCAAGCGCGGCCAGATGCATATGGGCACCCTGGTCTTTCTGTCTGTCGTGGCGCCGGACGAATCACGGGCCCACGTTGCCATTGAACAGGGGTTCGCCGAGATTCATCGCTTGGAACAGATCCTGAGCACGTGGATTCCCGACAGCGAACTGTCACGGATCAATGCGGGTGCAGGGGAGCGTGCCGTGAAAGCCGGTCCGGAAACCATGGAACTGTTGGAATACTCCCTGGAAATGGCCCGGTTGACCGAGGGAGGCTTCAACGTTGCCATCGGTCCGGCTGTCGAGGCGTGGAACGTGAGTCGTGAAGGGCGCATTCCGTCGCGGGAAGAATTGGAGGCCACGCGCCCGCTCATGGATCTTTCCGCCATTCAGATCGATCGGGAGGCGGGCACCGTGTCCCTGGTGCGGTCCGGGATGCGAGTGGATATCGGCGGTATCGGCAAGGGGTATGCCGCGGATCTCGCGGCTCGTGTGATGCGGGAAGCCGGGGCCTCAGCGGGTGTCGTCGCCATTTCCGGGGACATCAAAACCTTCGGCCGCCTGCCCGACGGTCAACGGTTCGTGTTCGGCATTCAACATCCCCGAAAGGAGAATGGGATCACGATCGGGCAACTCGAACTCGAAGATGAAGCCGTTTCCACGGCGGGTGATTATCAGCGATTTTTCGAGAAAGACGGCATTCGCTACCATCATATCCTCGATCCTCAAACGCTTCAGCCCGCGCGGCGCTCTCAGAGTGTGACCATCGTGGCGAAAACCGGCGTGCTGGCCGACGGCCTGGATACCGGCATCTTCGTCATGGGTCCGGCAACAGGCATGGCGTTGATCGAACGCCTGCCCGGCGTCGAAGGCGTGATCGTTGGGGCTGACGGCACCGTGTCCGTCTCGTCCGGCTTACAGGGCCGGTTGCAGTTGAGCCCGCACCCGTAACCCCAGCCAATGTACAAGGGATAGCCCATGACGCAAAGCCGTCCACGGAAGGTGTCATAAGGCGTCTCCCTGTCATCCAATCTGTTTTCGGTGAATATCAGAAATGATGCAGTATTGCGCTATTTAGATGCATATTTGCATCTAATAGTGTGCGTTATTACGTATTATTGATGCACTTTTGAGCAAAAATGCTGTCAAGAATATCGAATGGAAAACAGGAGGGAAGGGAGAAATCAAAGGGCCGCCTGACGCGGCCCTTTGGCATGGAGTATGGGGCAACAGAACACGTTACTTCGTGTGACCATCGGTTCCGTGGCCCATGCTTTTCTTCATGTTCTTGTACTTGGAGTAGTCGCCGGGATGCTCCATGCTGCCGCCATGGGCCTTGATGCGTTCGTGAATTTTGTCCATTCGCGCTCGTTGCTCTTCGGACAACACGGTTTTGGCGTCCCGCTTGGCTTTGATGGAAGCCATGTAGAGTTTTGTCTTCAAGGCATGCAGCTTGTTGAATTCCGCTTCAATGTCGGCAAGAGTCGCCTTCTCGTTTTTCAGGACTTCATGTAAATCGATACTGGCCAACTTCACGTCAGCCTTCATGGTGATTCGGCTCTTCTTGTAGTTGACCTTGAGGTCTTCCAGTTGCTGTTCCTGTTCGGCCGTCAGGCTCATGCCATCTTTGAATTTCAGGATGTGCTTGATGAATTGAATGGCATCCCGATGGTGGCCGGGGTGCGTGGACCCGTGACCATGGCCGCCATGTCCTTTGTGGCCGTGCTTACCATGTCCCGGGGAGTGCATGGCATGGTGGTCTCCGCCGTGTTTATTGTGCATCCCGTCATGATGAACGGAATGGGGATGATCCTCACGCTGCATCCCGTCGTGATGCGCAGAATGGGGATGGTCCTCATGCCCCTCAGACGACCCCTTAAGGTGATGGCCGTCACGATGGATGGTCCCGGACGCTTCGGCCAAGGCCGGAACGGCCGTCAGCAGAAAGAACGCGGTTAAGAGGGAAAGTGGTAAACGCCAGCGCGGGGATTCATGGATTCTCATGTTCAGTTCCTCCTAAAAAAGAAAAAAACGATACAAACGTTCAGTCGTTTTGAGACCGGCGACTGGAAAAGGTCTCACGGTTCACGGTTTCGGACCTCGCCACTTCGGCCATGACCACATTATAAACATGGATTGCCGAGATTGCGAATGCCGCCTGTTTTCAAGCGACGCGAGACAACTCACTCGTCACCTGCTTCATGGTTTCCTGTCGAATATGACCGTATGGGTGGCCATGACTTCCAACTCCACCTTCGCGTCGAGCGGGAAGAATCGGGTCGAGGCTTCGCTACTGTGCACGACGTCACCGGATCCCAGGCGGATGCCATAGATGACCTCCGATCCGCGAAACTGACGGGATGCCACGGTTCCGTCTCCATTCCCGTTTTCACGGATGTGTACGTCGTCCGGTCGAATCATGATCGAGACGTCCGGCCCACCCTGATAGCCTGGGGGAACCGGGAACGTGCCGAGTTGCGTCACGACCGCGGCATGGCGAATGGTTCCGGGAATGAAGTCGGCCTGCCCCACGAACTCTGCGACAAATGGTGATACCGGAAGATGGTAGATGGTTTCGGGGGTGGCGAATTGTTCCAGTTTCCCGCTGTTCAGGACGGCCACGGCGTCGGCCATGGCAAAGGCCTCTTTATGGTCATGTGTCACGAGCACGGCGGTGGTGTCGGTTGTTTTCAGCAGGCGCAGGAGTTCCATGCGCATGCGTTCGGTCGTATCGGGGTCCAGGTTGCTGAACGGTTCATCCAACATCAGCAGCACGGGTTGAGGGGCCAGCGCGCGCGCCAATGCCGTGCGTTGCTGTTGGCCGCCGGACAGCGCGTGAGGGTATCGTGACGCAAGGGCTGAAAGCCCGGTGAGAGACAACATCTCATCGATCCGGTTTCGACGGTCGTCTACCGTGGCGGACGTCAGCCCGAAGCCCACGTTGTCCCGTACCGTCAGGTGGGGAAACAGGGCATAGTCCTGGAACACCATGCCGACCCGCCGTCGTTCGGGCGGGACGTGCCGGCCTGTTGTCGAGACCACGTTGCCGTTCAACCTGATTTCGCCGGATGCCACCGGCTCAAATCCCGCGATGGCCCGAAGCGTCGTGGTCTTCCCGCAACCCGACGGGCCCAACAAACAAATGACGTCGCCTTTTCGCGCCGAAAAGGACAGGCCTTCCACCGCCGGGGAACCCGTGTCATATGAGCAGGTCACGTCCTGCAAGTCGAGCACGATGGGTGTATCGTCGCGAGGAGTCATATCCGTGTACGAGGCATAGCGCCGTTGCCGAAGCGGATTTCATGGCAAGCCGTGCGGGCGCGGTCAGGTCCGGTCTCTCCGCATCAATAGTAACACGACCGGAATGGTAATGACCACGATCAACAAGGCCGGCGGCGCGGCCAATTGGTACAGTTCCTCGCTGGCTTCGAGCCAGATCCTGACGGCCAGGGTATCAAATCCCACGGGCCGCAGCAGGAGTGAGGCCGGTAATTCTTTCATGCATTGGACGAAGACCAGGATCCAGGCACTGAGAAACCCGCCCCGCACCAACGGCAGGGTCACGCGCCAAAAGGTTCGAACGGGTCGAGTTCCGAGACTGCGCGCCGCTTCTTCGAAATTCGGCGTGAGTTGCTGGAGCGTGGATTCCATGCCTTGCAGCGCCGCCGGCAGAAAGTGAACCAGATAGGCCATGAGCAGGATGAGAATCGTGCCGTACAGTTGAGGAACCGTTTGGGAGACCAGGACCAGGACGGCGAGGGCCGCGACCGGTCCGGGCAGCACGTAGCCCGTATACGCCCCTTGCACACAAAAGGTGCCGGCCCATGTCCGGCGCCGGCATGCCAGATAGGCAAGGGGAATTCCGCAGAGCACGGCCGCGGTGGCCGTCATGCCCGAGAGTGAGACACTGTTCCACACGTAGCCGATGAACCGGGGAGAAATGTCCCCGGCGGATGCCGCCGTGACGGTCCATTGCATGAGCAGCAGCACCGGCAGGCCGAACGCGGCTCCAAACACGAGCAGCAGATAGCCCGTAAACAGCAGGGCTGTGAAGGGACGGCAGGGTTGAGGGACCGGTTTCCGATACCGGCCGGTGGTCTGGTAGAACCGGCTTCGCTGCCGGAACCATCGTTCGCCGAACAGGAAGACGAAGGCGCAGGCCACCAGTACCAGGCTCAGGCAGGCGGCTGCGGTGTTGTCGAAGCGGCCGGTCATTTGCTGATACACGGCGTAGGTGAAGGTTTGAAACCGTAACAGCGAAACGGCGCCGAAATCGGATGCCACGTAGAGAATCGCCAGGAACAGGCCGGCGATCAGCGACGGGCGGATGAGCGGAAGCGAGACCCGGAAAAACGTGGTGACGCGGTTAGCTCCGGTCGTGCGGGCCACCTCTTCAAAGGAGACGTTGAAATTCTTGAACGCCGAGCGAGCCAGCAGGTAGACGAACGGAAACGTGTTCAAGGCCAGCACGAGCACGGCACCCGCGAAACTGAACGGTGAAAAAAGCACGGCTTCCGGTCCGGCAATGGTTTGCCAAGCCTGTTCCAACAAGCCTCCGCGTTTCAACAGGTACGTATAGGTGTACGCCAGGACGTATGAGGGGATGGACAAAGGCAAAATCAACAGCCAATCCCATATTCTCGATCCGGCAAAGGCATAGCGAGTCAGGATCCAGGCGAGCGAGATGCCCAGGGTCAGGTTGATGATGGCGACACCCAGGGAGAGGGAGAGCGTGTTGAGGAACAGTTCCGGGACCCGCGTGGTCCAGAGTCGCCGCCAGACGGCCGGGTCCGCCGTTATGGCCGACCAGACGACGTAGAGCAACGGCAGCATGAGCACAACGGCCAGACAAACGCCGAGCAGGACCAGCGGGGAAGGCACACGAAAACGGACCGATGGAAATGGAGGAAAAGGGTTAGCGGAGTCCAACTTCTTCAATGACGGTCATCGTGGGATCGCGGAGTTGAGCCAACCGGCTTAACGGGACGCCGGCCACCCGAATATTCTGAAGCGGCAACAACCCGGGCGCAGCCGTCACGTTCGGATTCAAAGGATATTCTTTGTTGACGTCCGCGAACATGCGTTGCCCTTTGGGAGAAATGAGAAATCGGACCAGGGCCTGGGCCTGCGTCAGATGTGTGGTGTGTGCGATGACGCCGATTCCCGCGGCATTGAGCACCACACCCATGCCCTGCGTTCCTTGATCCGTGGGAAGCGAGGCAATCGGCGCATCCGGATGTTTGGCCAGGTGGCGGTTGATATAATAATGATTGACGGGCCCGGCGGCGACTTCCCCGCGTGCCACGGCTGCCACGATTTGCCGGTTTTTCCCATAGACGAGTGAGCCGGCATTATTCTTCAAGCCTTGCAGGAACGCGGTGACGATTTCATCTCCCTGCACCGCCCGAATCACCGACACGCCGGTCTGCAAGTAGACGCTTCCCGCACTGGGGATCGCGATTTTGCCTTTCCACTGCGGCTTGGCGAGATCCAGGATGGAGGAGATATCGCCAGGACTTACCATGGTGGTGTTATAGACGACGACCCAAATCCGCCCCGATAAGCCGATCCAACTGTTGTCCGGTGCCCGGAATCGACTGGGAATGGTGTGCTCGACGTCGGGGACGGCCGTGGGTTGGATCAATCGCAATTCACGTGCGCGTTCCAAGGTGCCGGCGTCATTGGTGATGAGCACGTCAGCCTGCGTCCGGGCTCCTTCCATCTGAAGCCGGTTGAGCAACGCCGTGCTGTCCGCCGTGAGCATTTGAATGGTGATTCCGGATTCGGCTTGAAACGCATCGAGTACCGGTTGAATGAGCCGTTCGGCCCGGCCGGAGTAGACAACCAGGGTGTCATCGGCATACCCCCCGGAAGGGAGACTCAAGGTCAGCACGACGACGAACGAGAGAAAAACGATTCGTTTCAACGTGGCTGTCCTTTTGTCATGGTCTTCAGGTCTCGCCCGCAATTCTTGCAGTTGCCGTTCGGCAATTGCATGGGAGTCCCGTACAATTCCAGTTTATGGGTCCGGATGGTGAACCCGTTTCTTTGGGCGACTTCTTCCTGCAACTCTTCTATCTGACAATTCTCGAATTCTATGATTTTATCACACAGCGTGCAGATAAGATGGTCGTGGTGCCCTTTATGGGCCACGTTGTCGAACTGTGTCTGGCTGCCGAAGTGTTGCTCTTGAGCGAGGCCGGTATCGCACAGGAGTTTGAGCGTGCGGTAGACCGTGGCCAAGCCGATATGGGGATCTTTCTTGGAGAGCAGCCGGTACATTTGTTCAGCCGTCACGTGTTCCATTTTCAAAAAGGTGGTGAGGATGTTCTCACGTTGACGGGTCAGTTTCAGACCATTTTTCGTCAGGTGTTGCTTGAGAATGTCAAGCTCTTTGGTGGGCTTCGCCATAAATGAATGCCTGGGTCTGCGAGAAATTTTCATTAAACCGGAATATGGCCGAAGGGTCAAGCGGGAATCCTGGTTCCGTGATGAGAGCACCGAGAGCCTGCACGTGTTCCTCGTGTTGACGAGTCTTCGCGTAGCTCGTTAGGATCAGTCTCCTGCTGAGCTACTCGTTATGCGCAAACCGCAAGAGATTACGGTTGACCGGACGTTGCTGGTCTATGGGCTTCACTTGGCCCAGGAACAAGAATGTTCCATGGTCAGCGACGTGAAGGTCCACCAACTCATTTTTCTGGCCGAATTGCAAATGCTCGGCAAAGGGGTGCGCGGGTTGCATTACGAATTCATGCGGTTTCCCTATGGAGCCTTCAGCAAAGATCTCGATAATGATTTGCTGGCTTTGCGCAAGAAAGAACGGCTGCAGAATTTTGACGTCGTCGGTTCTGCAGAAGACTGTATGCCTTTGGTGGAGGAAGAGGTCATCCCCGGCGTTGAGGCGAATGAACAGATTATGGAAATTCTGCAATCCGTCGTGGAGACCTATGGGCCTCAGGACGTGGGAGAAATCACGAAATCCGTGGAGGACGTTGAAATCAGCGCGGTTGATCGGCCAGAGGAAAAATTATGTGTCCGGGATATTCCGTTCCATTCCATTGTGCTTGTTCCCTCCCGCGTCGAAGTCACGGGAGATTTTTCCGTTCCTGCCAAAACACTGGCTCTCCTGAATAAGGCCCTCGGTTCATAGTCGCCGGTGAGTGCCGCCGAAAAAGCGGCGTGGCGCTGAGCCGGTTGATCCGGCCCGGCGCCACGCCTTGCGTGGCCGGTGCCCCAGCCACGATCAATAAAAGCCCTGCACTTATTCTGAAGCGGCGACCTGAGGCGAACCTCCGACCGTCAGGCGGTCTTGCATCTTGGCGAACGTTTTCTTGCCGATGCCTTTGACCTTTATCAAGTCCTCTACGGTCTTGAATGGCCCATTGGCAGTGCGGTAGTCGACAATCCGCTGGGCCAACCCTTTACCGATTCCCGGCAATTGTTGAAGCTCTTTGGCGGTGCTGGTATTCAGGTCCACCTGGCCGTCAGCGGCAAACCCCATTCCTGACAGACTGACGATGAGCATCAGCGCCAGGATGCTGATCGTGAAATGCGACCGGTTCAATTGATGAATCTTTCTCATGGCTGTTCCTCCTTGTAAAAAATGGTGAGTGGAAAAAATAGCGTCAAGCATTTCTAGTTTTTAGTTGAGCAAGGAACGTGCCAGAAAGATGGAAAAACAAATTTCCCGTAAAGGGCGTTGATTGACAAGGGTTTTGCGTTTTTCTTTCCGGAAGGCCATGACCGCGTGATTGCGAGAAACGGTATGAACCGTCTACCCGGGGACGCAAGGGTGTATCTTCAGGTGTCAGGCGAGCGAAGTTTTTTCAGGTGTGGCAGGCGAGCCTGACGCCGGAGGCGATGCTGTGGCGGTCAGGGATGAACTGTGGCGGTCAGGGATGAATGGTGAAGCCGTACACGTCCCCGATTTTGGTGCGAAGGTATGAGAGGAAGGGGGCGACGCTTAGCGGCCGGCCGGTGATCCGCTGCAGGAGGTCGCCGGACGAATATTGCCGCCCCCACTGGTGGATGTGGCGGTTGAGCCAGTCTTTGAGTGGCAGCAGGTGCCCCTGTTGGATGTCGGTTTCCAGGGCGGGGAGGTCCTGGCATGCCTGCTCAAAAAACATGGCCGCATAAAGATTACCCAGGGTATACGTGGGAAAGTAGCCCAAAGCCCCCATGGACCAATGGACGTCCTGCATCACGCCATCGGCGTCCCGTTCGGGAGCGATCCCCAGGTATTCCTGCATTTTTTCCCGCCACAGACCCGGCAGGTCCTTGACGGCAACGTGTTTTTCGATCAAGGCCAGTTCTATTTCAAAACGCACCATGATGTGGAGATTGTAGGTGACTTCGTCCGCTTCTACCCGGATGAGAGAGGGCTTCACCTTATTCAAGGCGGCATGGAAGCTATCCATGGACATGTCCCTGAGTTGTGACGGAAAGTATTGTTGCAGCAAGGGGAAGCAATGCGTCCAAAAGGCTTTGGATCGCCCCACGTGGTTTTCCCATAGCCGCGATTGGCTTTCATGAATGCCGAGAGAACGCGGCTCTCCCAAGGGGGTCCCGTAGTGCTCCTGGGGCAGACCTTGGTCATAGAGACCATGGCCGCCTTCGTGGAGGCAACTGAACAGGCATGAGGGCAGATCCTGTTCGAAGACGCGCGTTGTGACGCGTACGTCCGTCGGGTGGAAAGACGTGGTAAAGGGGTGAGTCGAGAGATCCAGCCGTCCCCGGTTGAAGTCGTATCCCATCTTCTGCAGCACCAGTTTTCCGAACGCGAGTTGCTGCTGTTCGTCGTAGGGTTGAAACAGGATCCGGTCGTCCGGCGGGGAAGCGCATTCCCGGACGTGTGCCAACAGTTCGAGTAATCCGTGACGAAGCGTCGCGAACAGCGGTTGGAGTTGAGACACGGTGGCCCCGGGTTCGTAGGCGTCCAAGAGCGCGTCGTACGGGCAATGGTCGTAGCCCAGGTAGTCGATCTCTGCAAATTTCAAGGTAACGATTGTTTGCAGGTTGGGAAGATATTGCAGAAAGTCATTGCGCCGGCGGGCCTCGGCCCATGCTTGCTGGGCCAGGGAGGATTCGCGCTCCAGGTGGTTGATGAAATTCGATGGGAGTTTCTTGGCCCGGCTGAAGTCCCGCCAGGTTTCCCGGAGCAGGGCCTTTGAGGCGTCATCAAGCCCGTCGGCATTCGCCAAACCCGTTGCCGGATCGATAAGATGCAACAGGAGGTCTTCGACCTCCGGGGCGACGAACTTGTCGTGAGCCAGGGTCTGGAGCGTGGCCAGTTGCTCTGCACGGGTTTGTCCTCCGCCGGCCGGCATATGAGTTTCCTGGTCCCAGGACAACAGGGCGGCGGCGTCCTTGAGATGTTGGATTTCCAGGAGTTTGGATTTGAGAGTGGTCAGGGTTTGTGTTGGACCGGACATGTACCGTGTTTCTTGCTATTCAACGGATGTGGGTGGCGGCCAGGAAGACTGTACAAAGGGCTACGTCCGAACACAGGGTGACGTGCAAAAAGGGAAAGAGAACTTCGATGCGGCTTTAATCCTTACTGACGGAAAGCGCGGGAAGGGAAAGACGTAAGTATCCACCCCCAAGGGTCTTTCCCTTACTAGATTTTGTGGTGCAGACCATGGAGTCGCTATGCCTAAAAAATAGGCAACTTGGTCGCAATTACCTTAGGTACTTTACAATTTTATACAGTACAAAAAAAATCCACAATGTTGTCCCCATTTTTTGTGGACGAAGCCGGTTGATGTTCAATAGCGAAAGAAAAACATAACGTTCTGCTTAATCATGTACGTAATTCACAATAAGTTCCTGTGAACAAGCAGTGGATGATCGACAAGCTCGCATCTTTGTCCGGAACAGAACACGGGTGACGAGTGTCGCACTGACATGCAGGAGAGCGCCGCTGCATAGCCAGCCGGAATCCACGTAAACATGCTTTAACGAAGGACAGGGAAATGACAATCGTCGGACAGGCTCGGGAGTTGGTAGTCCAACAATTTTCGGAGTTCGAACTCCGCACCCCCTCGAAACCGTTCGGCTTCATGTTCGTCCGGAAAGGGTCCGTAGACTCGTGGTTCGAAAAAATTGCAGGATACGCGAACGAACCACCGTGTTTGTCCCTCGCGCTGGCGTTGTTCAAAAATTGCAACTTCTCGTTCAATGGTGCCTTGACTTATCATAACGTGCCTCCTTTTGTGTGGAAACAGCTATGTCTCTCTCCAATCAGAACCGAATGAACCATCGAAACTGAGAGCAGTACGCTGCATCGAAATTCCTTCCCACAGTAGCGACAGCAGCAAAGAGAACAGCAACGTTTTACCATTCGAGATCATTTATGGAACAAACATTCCAGCTACACTATACCAATATCATTTATCTTTTTCAATTTATTATTTTAGTTTAAACTAACAATATATTGTATTCAGTTTTACATAAAATACAATAGGTCGTTGTACGTATTTTTATATTGAAGATTGAGAACTTTTTCTCTGTCGTCGCGATGTCTTTGCGAGATGCCTGTTGGCCGGAATGCCGTGGGCGATGACAGCCGGTTAGGGAACCCCTGATTTATTGCACTATCGGGCGTATGGCTGCGTTGTGTCCTCGCTCAACCCTCACCTATCTCTCTGATAAGCCTCAGGTTTCGCTCCGGGACGCCTTGCCCTACATCCCGCTATCACAATAAATCAGAGGTTCCTTAGCGCAACTGACGGTATCGAAAGCAATCAGTCGTATGGTCGTTGACCATGCCAATGGCTTGCATGAATGCATAACAAATCGTCGAGCCGGCGAACATGAAGCCCCGGTGTTTCAGGTCTCGACTCATGGCCTCGGAGGCCGGCGTCTGACAAGGCACATCTTGAGGGGAGGTCCATCGATTGCAAACCGGCCGGTTGTTGACGAATTGCCAAATATACTCATCAAAGCTGCCGACTTCCTTTTGAACGAGCAGAAAGGCCTGGGCATTGGAAATCGCCGCTCGAATTTTGAGCCGGTTCCGGATGATACCGGGGTTGTTCAACAAGGCCCTCACTTTTCGTGCGTCGTACTTGGCGATGAATGCAGGGTCGAAGTGATCAAAGGCCATACGGAACGCTTCACGTTTTTGCAGAATCGTGTTCCAACTCAGCCCTGCTTGAGCACCTTCAAGAATGAGAAATTCGAACAACCGTCGATCGTCGTGTACGGGGACGCCCCATTCTTCGTCATGGTATTGGATCAGGAGCGCGTTGGTGGCCCAGGAACAGCGAGTGCGCGTTGGTCTGTTCATGTTCAATCCCGATCCCGGTTTTCGATCTCGATGATCACGGGACAATGATCGGACAGCCGTCGATAGGCAAGTGGGTATTCCCCGTTGATCCGCCGGCACCCGGCCACGGCACAATAGCCGGTCACGCGCGCCGACCGTGTGCGTATTTCGGTCATGTCTCGTGCGACCAGCACGTGATCCAACCAATTGCCGTGTCCGCGAAAGTAATGCGAGCACCGGGGTTCCGGAGTAAGGTCGCGAAACCCGGGCGATTCTTTCGCCACCATTCGTCTGAGATATTTCAATTCCGACCGTTGTGAATGCCGGTCGCCGGCCCCCATGGTGTTGAAATCCCCAAGGATCATCACGTCTCGATCTTCTTCGAGAAAACGCGCAACCGTGCTGTCGATCCGGTTGAGCGCCGCATGCCGTACTTCGACCGACGCGACCGTAGGCCCCGACTTGAGATGAAGACCGATCATGTGAAAGTCCGCACCCGGTTGGCGTGTGGACCGGACGCGCGCGTAGTGGCCGGGACGAAGTCCGCCCTCACATGGATTTTCCGCGGACGTGGCTTTACTGTTCAAGCGCCAGAGGCTTTGGATGGCCGAGAGCGTCACCCTGTCGGTATTCCATACCATTCCAACGTGGTGACCATCAGGTCTTCCGCATGGTTGAACCGACCATTGCCAGGACGCTCCCGTCCGCCGGTTAAGCGCCGTCAACGTTCGATCCCACGCGGACCGGGCCTCGGTGGTGGTCAGGCTCTCTTGAACAACCAGGACGTCCGTTTGCATCCAGACAATGGTGCACGTCAGCCATTCCAGGTCGGTTGGCGGAATGGAACGATCCGGACGGTCAGGTGGGCTGCCATGGGGAAACCACCGGATATTCCACGTTCCGACCCGCAGGACGTCCGGATCGGGGACGGCCATGCGACCGCCATCCTTGACAACGCGTTCACAGTGCGTCGAAGATTTCCACACCAGTGCTTCTTCCGCGGAAGCGCTTTCATGGACGGCAGGATGAGGCCCCGCTTCAGAGGCGTATGCCGGAGCGGCACCGAGACCACCGAACGTGGCAACAACAATGAAACCGGTAACCCAAAAACAAATCCGCATCACGATCTCCCGCATACATTCATACCAGACCTTGACCCCAAAAGCCTACCCCGTCGCGCGTGGACGGCCATTGTCTGTTGAGGCATGGGGCGGCACGGCATGCTCATGAGCGGTCTGATATACATACGTTTATCAAACTGAGTGAGGTGAGGTATGGCACAGACAAATATCAATAGTGAAATCGCTGGCAAGGCAATCCTTCGCCCGATTGAGCAGGTGGCGCAGGAAAAATTGGGGCTCGGTCGGGACGTGCTTGATTTCCATGGAAAGTATAAAGCCAAGATTCCGGTTGCCGTACCCGGCGACGTGAACGAACGGCCGGACGGGAAATTGATCTTGATGACGGCCATGACGCCCACGACGGCCGGAGAAGGCAAAACGACGACGTCCGTCGGCCTGACCGATGGCTTGGCGAAAATCGGGAAAAAAGCCATGGTGGCTTTGCGGGAACCCAGCCTGGGACCGTGTTTCGGAATGAAAGGCGGCGCCTGCGGAGGCGGATACGCCCAAGTCGTACCCATGACCGACATCAATCTGCACTTTACGGGAGATTTCCACGCCATTACCTCGGCGCATAATCTGCTTGCGGCGATGGTGGATAATCACCTGTATTGGGGCCATGCCCCGTTCCTGGATGCGCGGCAGATCAGTTGGCGGAGGATCATGGATATGAACGACCGGTCGTTACGCCAGATCGTCACGGGGTTGGGTTCTGCCGTGAACGGTTTTGCCAGGGAAGGGAACTTCGACATCACCGCGGCCTCCGAGGTCATGGCCGTGCTGTGCCTGGCGACGGACCTGCACGATCTGCAACGGCGGTTGGGGAACATCAAGATCGGACTGACTCCGCAAAAGGAATTGGTCTTTGCCCGGGACGTCAAAGCCCAGGGTGCCATGACGGCGCTGTTGAAGGACGCGTTGAACCCCAATTTGGTCCAGACCCTCGAAGGCAATCCCGCCTTTGTGCACGGCGGGCCGTTCGGTAATATTGCCCATGGATGCAACTCGGTTGTGGCCACGAAGGCGGCCTTGAAATTGGCGGACTACGTCGTGACCGAAGCAGGGTTCGGGGCGGACCTGGGAGCGGAGAAATTTTTCAACATCAAATGCCGGCGGGCCGGGCTGAAGCCGGATTGTGCCGTTGTGGTGGCAACGGTCAAGGCGTTGAAACTGCACGGCGGAGCCGATCCCAAAGAACTAACCACGGAAAACCTCGATGCGCTCAAACGCGGCCTCCCGAATTTAGTCCGCCACCTGGACAACGTGAAGAAATTCGGGGTCCCCGTGGTGGTGGCCATCAATGAGTTCACGAGCGACACCAAGGCTGAATTGGAACTGATCCATGAAGTGTGCGCCGGGCGAGGCGTCAAAGTGGCGCTGGCGACCCATTGGGCCAAAGGCGGGGACGGTGCCGCGGCGTTGGCGGAATTGGTGGTGAAGACGATCGACGACGACCCCAGCGACTTTCAGCCCCTCTATGCCGATGACCTGCCGCTGGCCGAAAAGGTCCGGACCATCTCGAAAGAAATCTATGGTGCGGATGACGCGGACATTCCATCGGCCCTGCTCAAACAGTTCGAGGAATTCGAAAACAAAGGGTATGGCCGGTTTCCCATCTGCATGGCCAAGACCCAGTACAGTTTTTCAACCGAACCGGATAAAAAAGGAGCGCCCACCGGGTTTACGATCCCCATTCGAGAAATCCGGCTGTCCCTGGGAGCTGAATTTCTCGTCGTCTTGACCGGCGGCATCATGACCATGCCCGGACTGCCGCGCGTTCCGGCTGCCGAAGCCGTGGGCCTCGATGCCAAGGGCGACATCGTCGGCCTGTTCTGATCGCAGCATGGTGGCTTTTCCCAAGAATTGGTGGTGATGCCAGTTGTTCTCTCCCTCTCCCCGTGGGAGAGGGCTGAGGTGAGGGCAGAGCAAACGACCTGGGTCCCCGCCGGCACCTGTCAGATAACGGATGAGAGTTTCCGTCCGTCTTTTCTCTGGCACACCAGCGAGTATGCTATGATGACGGATCCGGGTGGGCCATGAACGCATTCAAACTTGAATCGGATTTTTCGCCCAGGGGCGATCAGTGCCAGGCCATCGACGCGCTGACCGAGGGAGTACATGCCGGCAAGCGGCATCAGGTGCTGCTGGGGGTCACGGGCTCGGGCAAAACCTTTACCATGGCCAACGTCATTACCAAGGTCCAGAAGCCGACGTTGGTTGTGGTGCACAATAAGACGCTGGCAGCCCAGTTGTACCAGGAGTTCAAGAGTTTTTTCCCGCACAACGCCGTGGAGTATTTCGTCAGTTACTATGATTATTACCAGCCCGAAGCCTACATTCCCTCCACGGACACCTACATCGCCAAAGATGCCTCGATCAACGATACCATCGACCAGATGCGCCACGCGGCCACGTCGGCTCTGTTGGAGCGCGACGACATTCTGATCGTGGCCTCGGTCTCCTGCATCTACGGCCTGGGTTCGCCGGAGGTCTATCACGGGATGTTGCTGTACCTCGAAGAAGGCATGACTATTCGACGGGACGCCATTCTCGCCAAGCTGGTGGAGATTCAATATTCCCGCAACGACATCGACTTGCAGCGCGGCACGTTTCGGGCGCGCGGGGACGTGATCGAGATTTTTCCCGCGGCCTCGGATTCGAATACCATCCGCGTGGAATTATTCGGAGACGTGGTGGAGTCGATTGCGGAAATCGATCCCCTGACCGGCCGGTCGCTTGGGCGTTTGTCCAAGGTGCCCATTTATCCCAAGAGTCATTACGTGATTGCGCCGGATCGATACGACCGGGCCTTGCAGGGCATTGAAGAAGAACTCGAGGCGCGCCTGAACGATTTCCGTCAACGCAATCAACTGCTCGAAGCGCAACGCGTGGAGCAGCGAACCAGGTTTGACCTCGAAATGATCCGGGCGATGGGGTATTGCCACGGCATCGAGAACTACTCGCGGCATTTGAGCGGGCGTGCGCCGGGTGAGCCGCCCCCGACGCTGCTGGATTATTTTCCCAAGGATCATCTGTTGATTATTGATGAATCCCACGTGACGGTGCCGCAATTCGGCGGGATGTACGAAGGCGACCGTTCACGCAAAAAGACGTTGGTCGATTACGGGTTCCGGTTGCCGTCGGCCATGGATAACCGTCCGTTGACGTTTCAGGAATTCGAACGAACCATGAATCGGGTTATTTACGTATCGGCCACGCCCGGGCCGTATGAATTGAAGCATGCCGGCCGGAGCGTGGTGGAACAGATTATCCGGCCGACGGGTCTGATGGACCCCGTGATCGAGGTCAAGCCGGCCAAGGGGCAGGTGGATGATTTATTGCAGGAAGTGAAGGCGGTCATTGCCAAGGGGTTCCGGGTGTTGGTGACGACCTTGACGAAGCGCATGGCGGAGGACTTGACGGAATACTACCACGACTTGGGGGTCAAGGTGCGGTATTTGCACTCCGATATCCAGACGCTTGAACGGGCGGAGATTATTCGCGATCTGCGCCGGGGCACGTTTGACGTGCTGGTCGGCATCAACCTGTTGCGTGAAGGGTTGGATCTTCCCGAAGTCGCGCTCGTCGCCGTGTTGGATGCGGATAAAGAGGGGTTTTTGCGTGGTCACCGTGCGTTGATTCAGACCGCCGGGCGCGCAGCCCGGAACAGCGAGGGCAAAGTTGTGCTGTATGGCGACGTCGTCACCGATTCCATGCGGGTGACCATCGAAGAGACCGTGCGTCGCCGTCAGATCCAAGCCAGGCACAATCAGGAAAATGGGATTACGCCGGAGACCATCAGGAAGCGTATCCACGATCTGGACTATCACGTAGCCGGGGCCGATGACGTGGCCGTCGCCGCGGAAGAGGAACCCGTCTATGCCGCCGACGTGGAGCAGACCATGGCTGCCCTGGAACGGGAGATGAAGGCGGCGGCCGGGAAGTTGGAGTTCGAACGGGCGGCGAAGTTGCGCGATCAGCTTCGGGCGTTGCGGCAGCAAGAACTGTTGTTTGGCGAAACGATATGCTGACGGACCCCGTTGCTGGCGACGTTGGCCCTGTGCGGGTTAGGGAACCCCTGATTTATTGCACTATCGGGCGTATGGCTGCGTTGTGTCCTCGCTCAACCCTCACCTATCTCTCTGATAAGCCTCAGGTTTCGCTCCGGGACGCCTTGCCCTACATCCCGCTATCACAATAAATCAGAGGTTCCTTAGATGTTTTTGTAGAGATACACACCGAGTAAAATGCCCAGGATTGTGAGCAGGTTGACTTTGAAGAGCAAGCCGAAGGTCACCTTGACCAGGATCAGATCCACGGTCAGGGGCGGATCAATGCCCGGTGTCAGCGATCCTGCAAAAATGGTTTGAATCTGTTCTGAGGGTGAAAAGACGGAGAGGATTTCACCTAACATTCCACCTAAGAGACCACCGATGACAATAAAACCCAGTAACGTCCAACCTGACTTTTTCACGGGTATGCTCGTTCAGGCCGAAAATTGAAAAGGCGTACTTCCGCAAGAATAAGAGGAACGACGCAGAACGTACGGCAATTTTCCATGTAAGTCAAGAAAGGGGTTTTCTTGACAGTCTTTTCGGGTCTTGATTAGACTATACGGACTTTTTTTCGTATTTTCCAATAGTTAGGAGTTTTTCGTGTTTTCGTCTCTCACCGAAAAAGTTGACGGTGTTCTCAAAAAACTTCGGGGCGCCGGTGTTCTCAAAGAACAGGACGTCATTCAGGCCTTGAAGGAAGTCCGTTTGGCGCTGCTTGAGGCCGACGTCAACTTTAAAGTCGTCAAGGACTTCATCGGCCGCGTGCAGGAAAAAGCCACGGGCGGCACCATTCTCGAGAGTCTGACTCCCGGTCAGCAGGTCGTCAAGATTGTGTGGGAGGAATTACGCGACCTCATGGGCCATGCCCATTCCGGCCTGTCACTGGCCTCTCAACCGCCGACAGTCGTGATGATGGTGGGCCTGCAAGGAGCCGGGAAAACGACCACCTGCGGCAAACTTGCCCGGATATTTACCCAACAGGGGAAGCGGGTGTTACTGATTGCGGCGGACCCTCGTCGTCCTGCTGCCGCCGAGCAGTTGGCCGCCTTGGGTGCCAGCCTGGACGTTCCCGTGCATCGGGCCGACCGGCCGCTGGCGACTCGCGAAGAAGTCGTGCGTTTTTGTTCGGAGGGCGTCCTGCGTGGTCGTGACCATGGGTATGACGTGGTGATCCTGGATACCGGCGGCCGGTTGCACGTTGATGCTGAATTGATGGGAGAACTGGAGTCCGTCAAAGCCGGCGTGGCTCCGCAAGAGGTGTTGTTGGTCGCGGATGCGATGACCGGCCAGGAAGCCGTCAACGTGGCGGAGCAGTTCGATCAACGCTTGGACGTGACCGGCGTGATCCTGACAAAGATCGAAGGCGACGCGCGAGGCGGTGCCCTGCTTTCAATGCGTGCGGCAATCGGAAAGCCGGTCAAGTATCTCGGTGTGGGTGAAAAAGCCGATGCGCTGGAACCGTTTCATCCGGACCGTATGGCCTCCAGGATTTTGGGAATGGGCGACGTATTGTCGCTGATTGAAAAGGCGCAAGAGTCTTTCTCGGAGGAACAAGCGCTGTCGCTGCGGAAACGGGCTTCGAGCAATACCCTGACCCTTGAAGATTTTCGCGACCAGATCAAACAGGTCAACAAGTTGGGGTCCATGGAGCAGATTTTGGAGATGTTACCCGGAGCCGGGAAACTCAAGTCGATGATGAACACCGGGATGAGCCGGGAACTGCCGGAGAAGGAAATGACGCGAGTCGTTGCGATGATTGATTCGATGACGCTCGCTGAGCGTTCGGATTATACGATCCTGAACGGCAGCCGCAAGAAACGCGTGGCCAAGGGGAGTGGAACCTCGGTTCAGGAGGTCAACCGGCTCATCAAGCAATTTCTGACGGCACGCAATATGTTGAAGTCGTTGACCGGGGGAAAGCCCGGAAAACCGGGGAAATTGGGAAAACTCAAGAAGCGGGGAAAATTGATTCGTGCCCTTCAATCCCCTTAGCCCGGCTGGTTTCTCATGGACGGAACGCCGGCATGCGGTGTATTTCTGACTATCAACCAAGTATGATACGCAGTTTTTGAAAAAACTCATTGTGTAGGAGGTGTAGAGTCGTGGCCGTACATTTACGTTTAACTCGCATGGGCCGGCACAAACGGCCTTTTTACCGGGTCGTGGCCGTGGATTCCAGGGCGCGCCGGGATGGAAAGTACCTCGAGATCGTTGGGACGCATGATCCCTTGAAGGAGCCGGCTGTCACGAATTTGAAGTCGGACCGGGTGCTGGATTGGCTTCACAAAGGCGCCCAACCCTCGGTGACCGTTCGTACGCTCCTTCGACGTTCGGGAATTTTAAAGACGTTTGAGGAATCGAAAAAGAACGCGACCGCCTGATCGTTTTGTTCAATGCGGGACACCGGGACCTCGACGCGCGTGCGTGTCGGAACCGTGACGGATGAGAAAACCGTGATGTCGCTGGAACACATGGTTACTGTCGGGAAACTCGTCAAGCCCTTTGGCGTGAGAGGGCAAGCCCGGGTTCTTTCGCTCACGGACGTTCCGGACAGGTTCGAGAATCTCAAGGAAGTGACGTTGGAGTCACCCACGGGGCAGACGTTGGTGACCACGGTCACGGACGTTCATTCGGACGGCCGGTCCTATCTCTTGCGATTCGGGGCATTCTCGACGCCCGAAGAGGTGGTCACCTATCGCGGGGCGTGGTTGAAAATTCCTCGAACGGAGGTTCCTCCCGCACCGGAGGGTCATCATTACCAGTTTGAATTAATCGGATTATCGGTACAGGATGAGGCGGGCCACGTGTTGGGGACCTTGGAGGAAGTGATGACCTTACCGCACCAACACGTATTCGTGGTACGCGGACCGGACAAGGAATATCTCTTGCCCGCTTTGCGGAAATGGGTCATGTCGGTCGATCCCGCCGGAGGCGTCATGATCGTCAAACCGGGTGTGGAATGGGTGGGTAACGATGCAGTGTGACATTTTCACCTTGTTCCCCGAAATGGTAGAGAACGTCGTATCGCATTCAATCGTGAAACGTGCCCAGGACAAGCGGTTGGTGTCGATTCGCACCCACAATATTCGTGATTACAGTGACGACCGGCATCGCGTGGCCGACGATACCCCTTACGGGGGCGGGTCCGGGATGATCATGAAGGCCGAGCCCATTTTCCGGGCGGTCGAGGCATTGGGCGAAGACCGGGGGGAAATGCGGATTATCGTGCCGTCACCGCAGGGCCGGCCCTTCACGCAAGGCCTTGCCGAAGAATTGAGCCGGGACGCGCGGCGGCTGGTGTGGATATGCGGGCACTATGAAGGGATCGATGAACGCGTCCTGCTCCGGCTCGAGCCCGAAGAACTGTCGCTTGGCGATTACGTGCTGACCGGAGGAGAATTGCCGGCCCTGGTGATGCTCGATGCCGCCGTGCGATTGGTGCCCGGGGTTGTCGGGGATCCTGCGTCGGTGGAACAGGATTCATTTGTCAAACCCCTGTTGGACTTTCCCCATTATACCAAGCCGCAGACGGTGCGCGGATACGGTGTGCCTGACGTCTTGCTTTCGGGTCATCACGAGGCCATTCGGCGGTGGCGTCGAAAAGAAGCCTTGCGAAACACCTATTGCAAGCGACCGGATTTGTTGCAAGGGGAATCGTTGACCCAGGAAGATCAACAATTGCTGTCGGATATTTCCCAGGAATGTGAACAAGTCATGAGTGAGAGTGGAGGATAACATCATGAATCGGCTTCAACGGTTAGAGCAAACGTTCTCGACGAATCCGGTGCCCGTCTTTGAAATCGGGGACACCGTTCGTGTGCACGTGAAAGTGATCGAAGGTGAAAAAGAGCGGGTCCAGGTTTTTGAAGGCGTGGTGATTGCTCGTAAAGGCAAGAGAATCAGTGAGACGTTTACCGTTCGTAAAATCTCGTATGGGGTGGGGGTTGAGCGGATCTTTCCGGTCAACTCGCCCAATATCGCGAAAATCGACGTGATCCGCAAAGGGAAAGTGCGCCGGGCAAAGTTGTACTACTTGCGCGACAAGATAGGGAAGCGAGCCAAAGTCGCTGAACGGGATTATTTTCGGACTGCCAATAAACCCAAGGCTTCCAAGAACGAACCGGCAGCGACGGCAAGCGCAGAGGCTCCGGCAGAGGAGCCTGCCGAATAATTTGACGTCGTGTGACATTGACCGATGACGCCATAGGGTTGGGTGCCGCTGGTCCCACGTGCGATCTCGAAGAGGAAGCACGGACCCGTGGCTACCGGCGCGTCGCTGGACTGGACGAGGCCGGTCGTGGGCCCTTGGCCGGTCCGGTGGTCGGGGCAGCCGTGATTGTGCCCCGCCGGTTTGTCTTGCGGAACCTCGATGATTCGAAAAACGTGAGTCCCACGGAACGGGAAGAGTTGTTTTCGGTCATCACCGGGTCAGCCACGGCTTGGGGGATTGGCGTCGCCTCCGAGGCTGAAATCGACTCGCTGAACGTGCTCGGCGCGACGCGGCTGGCTTGGCAGCGAGCGGTGAACCGGTTGCAGGCCCCTCCGGACTTTTTGTTGATCGATGGGCACGTGGGGGCAGATTTCGGCATCCCCCATCGATCCGTGATTCACGGCGATCGTCTCTCGTGTTCCATCGCCGCAGCGTCCATCCTGGCCAAAGTCTTCCGTGACCGGATTATGTGCGAATACCACCAGCAGGATCCCCGGTATCGCTTCCATGTTCATAAGGGATATCCCACGCCGGAGCATCTCCGCTTACTCCGTCAGTTCGGACCGAGTCCACTTCACCGGCACAGTTTTGGTCCGGTGCGACGGTCTCTCTTGCGGGAGGGGACATGAGTCTCACCCGGCAACTCCTGGGTAGGGAAGCCGAAGCGGCCGCCGAAGGGTTGCTTCGCCGAAAAGGCTACCGGATTCTCGAGCGGAACGTGCGGGTCGGTCGCGGCGAGTTGGATATCGTGGCCCGGATGGGAGAGACGTTGGTTTTCGTCGAAGTCAAAGCTCGCCGGACGGATCGTTTCGGAGGCGTGGCCTACGCGGTGACGGCACAAAAGAAGCGTCAACTCATTCAATTGGCTGCCCGCTACCTGTCGCGGCGTCGCCTGGAAAGTCAGCCGTGCCGGTTCGACGTGCTCCTCTATGATGCTGGAGGGGCTGCGTCCCCCGTGCTTGAACACATCGAAAGCGCCTTTGAGGTGGCCGGCGATGACCGGCGTTGGTAACCACACGGAAGGACCCTCTGATTGATGGTGATCGCGGGATATCGGGCAAGGCGTCCCGGAGCGAAACCCGAGGCGTATCAGAGAGCTAGGTGAGGGTTGAGCGAAGACGCAACACAGCCATACGCCCGATCGTGTATGACATCAGAGGTTCCGGAACATCACCATCACGGCCGGGGAACAAGTGGCCGTGCCGAACCGTTGTCACGATGATTCAGTTGTTCCACGTCTCCAAATTCTATGACCGGTGCGTGGCGCTTGATGATGTCTCGTTTCGGATCGACAAAGGCGAATGTGTCATCCTCACGGGACCGAGTGGCGCGGGCAAGACCACTCTGTTGAAGGTGATCTTCGGCGCGGAGATTCCGGATTCGGGTCAGATTCTCGTCCAGAACCGCAACGTCGCCCGGTTACGCGGAGGTGCCGTTCCCTACCTGCGGCGCACCATGGGGATCGTGCTGCAGAACTTTCAGTTACTGCCGAAAAAGACCGCCTATGAAAACGTGGTCCTGCCGCTCATCATTCAGGGTGTGAAAAGACGCGAGGTACGCAAACGAGTGATGGACGTCCTAAAGGCCATCGGCATGGAGCGTAAACAGAAGATGCTCACGGGGGTCCTTTCGGCTGGCGAGCAACAACGCATCTGTATTGCCCGGGCCATCGTGAATAGCCCTATTCTGTTGTTGGCCGATGAGCCGACGGGGAATTTGGATGCGGACTTGACGATGGAAATCGTGGAATTGTTCAGGCGGATTCATGCCGAGGGGACGACGATTCTCCTGGCCACCCACAACGAACGGGTCGTGGAGCAGATGAAGGGCCGGGTCGTTCATTTACAGGAAGGCCGGGTCGTGTCGGACAAGGAGCCCCCCTTGTGATGCGGCTGCTGTATCTCCTGCGGGAGGCGATGAACAATCTCCGCGTGAACCGGGGAAACGTGCTGATCGGCATCGTGACGACCGCCTTCACGCTGGTGTGTTTCGGCGTGTTTGTGTTGCTGTATCTGAATCTGAAAAACGTGACGGGAACGCTTCAGAGCGACATTGAAGTGATCGTCTATCTGGAGCCTGGAGCCTCGGAGCAAGTCGTGTCCCTGCTCCAAAGCCGTCTTGAGACCGAACCGGCAGTCGAGACGTTGACGTTGGTGTCCAGGGAACAGGCCCTTCAAGAATTTGCCGAACAATTTCCGGAGGAATCGCTCCTGTTGGACGAGATGGACTCCAACCCGTTACCTGCGTCCGTGGTCGTCAATCTGTCCCCGCGATTTCTGGACACCGAATCGCTGAGTGCGTTTGCAGAACGCGTCAAACAGCTTTCCGGTGTCACCCACGTGGCGTACAGTCAGGACTGGATCGATACGTTGACGTTGGTGGTCAGTTACTTTGAATTGGGCGCAGCCGTGATCGGGATGATTCTGGCCATGGCGACAGTGACGATTATTGCCAATACGATCCGTTTGTCGTTACAGAACAGGAAAGAAGAAATTGAGATCCTGCGGCTGATCGGTGCGACGGGGGTCTTTATTGCGATACCCTACGTGATCGAAGGCACGATCCTCGGTGCCATGGGTGGTGGTCTGTCCCTCGCGTTGTTGAAAGGGGTGTTCGAATTCCTTCGATTGGAACTCAGCGCGTCGGGTTGGTTTGTGGGCGTGGAGCACGTTCTCCCGATTTTTCCGGGTCAGGTTTCGGTTCTTTTGGTGATGACCGGTATGCTGTTAGGATGTGGGAGTAGCATGCTCTCGGTTTTCGGCTTGATGAAGGCGAGGAGCTGATGGGGCGTTCGCGATCCACAATCAGGGGTGAAACATGCCGCCTGGTGGTTGCATGTGGTGTCATGCTGTCCTTGATGACCCCGTTGTGGTCGTGGGGAGCCTCTCTTCAGGATAAAATTGAAAAAGAAAAACAGACCCTTCAACAACTCAAACAGGAAATTCGGAAGACTCGGAAACAGCGGGACCAGTCACGAAAGAAACAAGCGGAGGTCTTGCAATCGATCGAGCGTCTTGATCGCCAGTTGCACAAGGAACGGCGGGAGTCAACGGCCATCAATCAGGAAATCAAGCAAATCGACCGGGAACTGGATGCCATTGACGCGCAGTTGACCAGCCTTCGATCGGACATGAAGGAGAAGCAGGCCGTGATCGGAACCCGGTTGAAGCGACTCTATATGGAAGGACGAGCCGGCTGGGTCTCGCCGTTGGTGGCTGCGACTTCGTATCCGCAATTTCAACGCCGTTTGTTGTATCTCGCCTCGCTCGCCAAGTGGGAACGCAACCTGTTTGAGGGATACCGGAGACAGGCGGCTCAACGTGAGCGGCTCCATGCCAAACAAGAGAACATCCGGAAATCGTTGGTCGCACAGCAGAGCCGCATCGCTGAACAATTAAGCGCCATTCGAGACGTGAAGTCCCAAAAGCGCGTGGTGCTGTCGAGTTTGAAAAAAACCACTCGTTCGCAAGAACTCATGCTGCGCACGCTCGATCAAGCTGAAAGCCGAAAGGAAAGCCTGCTCAAAAAATTGGAGCAGCGCAGTCCAATGGCTTCCGGAACAATCAAGAAACACGAAACGGACGTCTTTCGAAGAGGCGCGTTGTTGTGGCCGGCCGACGGAGATTTGGTGGGCGTCTTCGGCCGGCAAAAGCATCCGACCTTTGGCACGTACGTCCGGAAGAAAGGGATTGAAATTGCCTCAAAAGAAGGGAGCGCCATCAGGGCCGTTTCAGGCGGCCACGTGGTCTATGCGGATTGGCTCAGAGGGTACGGACTTGTTGTGATTATGGATCACGGCAACAATTATTTTACGTTTTATGCCCATGCCTCCAAGTTGTTGGTGAAGGAGGGGGAAATGGTGGTGAAGGGAGCCGTGCTCGGGGAAACCGGCTCCTCCGGGTTGACCAACAAGAGCATTTTATACTTTGAATTGAGAAAAGGCACCAAGCCGGTGAATCCATTGCGCTGGCTGGCCAAACGGTGACGTTGTTGCCTCTCCCTTGACGGGGGAGAGCCGGGGTGAGGGGTAAAACGTGTTCATTATCTTTTTAAAGAGTTAGGACGTCGTTATGGAAAAAGAACGCTCTTCATTCACGTGGGGTTCGGGGGTGGTGGTCGTCGGGGCACTCGTCTTGGGGTTGATCCTTGGAAAAGGTGTCGAAAAAACGGGCTATGCCAGTGAATCCTACGAAGAACTTAAAGTGTTTGCGGAAGTTTTGACCCAAGTCAAGAAGCATTACGTCGAAGAGGTGAAGACGAACGATCTTGTTCATGGGGCCGTCCGTGGCATGCTCAAAACCCTGGATCCGCATTCCGCGTATATGACCCCGGAGATGTATAAGGAAATGAGAGTGGAAACCAAGGGGGAATTCGAGGGCTTGGGGATTCAGATCGGGATCAAGGACCATCACGTCACCGTCATTGCTCCGATCGAAGGAACGCCGGCTCACGCTGCGGGCATCGAAACCGGAGACGTGATTATGAAGGTCGATGAGACACCGACGAAAGACCTGACCCTGATGGAAGCAGTGCAACGCATGCGGGGGGCCAAAGGGACTTCGGTCACGCTGACGGTCAGGCGGGAAGGGAACACGGACATGCTGAGCTTCACCCTGATCCGGGATACGATCAAGATTCAAAGTGTCCGGTCCCGCTCCCTCGACGATCACATCGGCTACGTGCGGATCTCACAGTTCCAGGAATCGACGCCCCAGGATCTCGGGAAGGAATTGGTGAAATTGCGCGACGATGGCACTCAAGGCCTCATCCTGGACCTGCGCAATAACCCCGGAGGGCTGTTGTCCTCGGCGGTGGGGGTATCCGAGCAGTTTTTAGAGACCGATACGTTGGTTGTGTCGGTCAAGGGGCGTGACGGTCGTAAGGATGAATATCGTTCCAGCCCGCCGATGGATCCCCCCGAATATCCGATGATCGTCCTGGTCAACCAGGGGTCGGCAAGTGCGTCGGAAATCGTGGCGGCCGCCATGCAGGATTGGGGGAAAGCCGTCATCCTGGGTAAGACGACGTTTGGAAAGGGTTCCGTTCAGACGATTCTCCCGTTGTCGGACGGATCAGGACTTCGGCTGACCACGGCGAAATATTATACGCCCCGCGGCGAGTCGATCCATTCCGTTGGCGTCAAACCGGACATCGTGGTGGAGCCCAAACCGGTCGTCGTGGATGAAGAACCCAAAGAGTCCCCCTCGCCGGAGGCAGAGGCCGACGCCGACGCCGACGCTTCACCTGAGTCGGACGCCGAGACGGAGGAGCCGACGGATCTTGAAGCAGAACTCATGAAAAAGGACGTGCAGCTTCAAAAGGCGATCGAGCTGCTCAAGACCTGGAAAGTCTTCAAGGACCTGCACCCCCTCGCGTCGGGAGTCACAGGTTGAGGATAATGGCGGTGCTGGTTTTCACGACGCCGTCCACGCCGCGTATCCGTGAAAGGACCAATTCGTTGAGGCTTTCCAACGTGTCCGCTTCAATCTGAACCACGAGATCAAAGGGGCCGGCGACGGCGTCGACTTTCTTGACGCGGGGAATACGGGTGATGGTTTTGTACGCACTCTTTGTGTGATCTCCCGTCACGTCAACCATGATAAATGCGGATACGGCCATGTCGTTTCTCTGGGGCAACGCGGTACGGAGCCCTGTTCACGGATTCTATACCGGGCGACCTTATCAAAGGCCTTCCTGTCCGGTCAATCACTCTGCCATGGCTCATCACGTAGACGTTGAATGGCCGCCAGCAATTCGTCTGCCGTGACGCCGACTCCCGGTCGTGTTCTCAACAGATGAGAGCGGGCCAGGGTCTCCAGGTCGTCCAGCGTCCGGATCCCGAGCCGATGGTACAGGTCATGCACGAGAGGGTCGGAAAGGCCGGGCAGGGCGCTCCATTGCCGGATGGCAGGTGGCAGGGGTGTCTTGAGTTCCTCATAGGCCCGGATGGTGCCGGTTTCCACGTATTCCTGGATCTTGGTCGCCAGGTCTTTCCCGATACCGGGCAAGGTTCGGAGAGTCCCGGTCCGTACCAGTTCTTCGACGGACGATTCCAGGTTGGCGATCGTGTCGGCTGCTCGTTGATAGGCTCGAACGCGGTAAGGGTTGTCTTCGTGGTTCTTCAACAATTCCGCCATGGAGAGAAAGAGATTGGCGAGGGTGTCGTTCGAGTGGTGACCGGTCGGCATACCGTGAGTCCATAAGAAACAATGAAGGGAGTCTATTGTAGAATCTATTGTATAAGATTGTGCCTGGCGATGATAGATTCATTGGCCTGAAGCCCGCGTTCCCAAATTGACAAGGCTTGAGAGGCTCTCGTAGGATGCCGGTGAGTGACGGAGGGTTTTCAAGCACGCATGCACATCCAGGTCAATGGGGAGCCGCGGCAGGTTTGTGAGGAGAGCAATGTGACGGACCTGCTGCGGGATTTACAACTGAACGTCGAACGGGTGGCCGTGGAAGTCAATCTGGAAATCCTCGACAGGCGGGATTTCGATGCCAAAACGTTACAGGAAGGCGACCGGATAGAAATTCTCAGTTTCATCGGCGGCGGAGATTGTTGATGCATTGTTTACCGGAGAATGACCATGAGTGACGATCGTTTGACCATAGCCGGAAGGGAGTTCCGGTCTCGTTTGTGGGTCGGAACGGGCAAGTACAAGGATTTTGTCGAGACGAAGAAAGCCATTGAAACGTCGGGTGCGGACGTGGTCACCGTGGCCGTACGGCGGGTCAACGTCACGGACAGAAATTCCGAGAATCTCCTGGATTATCTTGATCCCAAACACTACACCATCCTGCCCAATACCGCCGGTTGTTACACGGTGGACGACGCGGTCCGCTACGCCCGGTTGGCCCGCGCGGCCGGGGTTTCGGATCTGGTGAAGCTCGAGGTGATCGGTGACGAGCGGACGTTGTTTCCCGATACGGCCGGGCTCATCGAAGCCGCCAAGATTTTGATCAAGGAGGGATTTGTCGTGTTACCGTATACCAACGACGATCCCATCGTAGCCCAAAAACTCGTCGATATCGGATGCCCGGCGGTCATGCCCCTGGCGGCCCCCATCGGTTCCGGATTGGGCATCCGCAATCCCTACAATTTGAAGATCATCCTCGAAACCGTCAACGTCCCCGTCATCGTGGACGCGGGCGTGGGCACGGCGTCTGATGCCGCGTTAGCCATGGAATACGGAGCGGACGCGGTGTTGATGAATACCGCGATCGCGGGGGCCAAGGAACCGATTGCCATGGCCGAAGCCATGAAGTACGCGGTCGAAGCCGGGCGGTTGGCGTACAAAGCCGGGCGTATTCCCCGAAAACTCTATGCGACCGCAAGCAGCCCAATCGAAGGCATGCTGTAGCCTGACGTTCAACAGGCTCTTTGATGTGCCGTACTGCCTTCACCACGTTCTCTCCCCCGTTGGGAAAGGGCTTGAGTGAGGGGGACGGCAAGGGCGAACGGCAAGGTCTTCGGCGTCTGTGATCATGAGTCGGCTCCCGCCATTGTACGTGGTCACCGACCGGCTCCAGGCCGGGGAAGATCGATTTCTGCAGATCCTCGAAGACATCATTCCCGAACAGGGGATGATGATCCAAATCCGGGAAAAAGACCTCGGCACCCGCAAGTTGCTACAGTTTGTGGAAGCGGTTCACCAATTGGCGCGCCCCTTTCGTGTTCCATGTCTCATTAACGACCGCGTGGACCTGGTGCTCGCGACCAAGGCGGCCGGCGTGCATCTTCGCGCGGACAGCATGCCGGCCAAAGAGGCCCGGAACGCTCTGGGCAACGGCTATCTCATCGGTCAATCGGTCCATTCCGCGGAAGAGGCCCTGCAAAGCGAGCACGATGGTGCGGACTTCGTGGTACTCGGCCCGGTCTATGAGACGCCGTCCAAGCGACGGTATGGTGCTCCGTTGGGTGTTGACGTGATTCGAGAAGCCGTCCGGCATTGTACCATTCCCGTCTATGCGATCGGTGGACTGACGCCGGTTCGCGTGGAACACGTGATGGCGGCCGGCGCCGGGGGCGTCGCCGTCATGTCTTCCATTCTTCAAGCCGCGTCTGCACGTGAGGCCGTCACGAGGTATGCCGTGCAACTGCGCAAATGGCGACCGCAGGAGAACGGTCCCGTATTATATTGACCCTTTCTGAAAACCGGTGCTAGAATTTGTCATCGGCGTGGGGCGGGAGGGATTTGGGTTTAGCCCTATCAATACAAGGGTTTCAGCGATAGAGTAAAAGAGGGCGTTCTTGTTTTCGTGATCGAGCAGAGGAACCTTCCATGGGCTTGAGAAAACACGAAGACGACAACCGGGAAATAGAAAAACTACGTGGAGAACTCCAGTCTCTGGAAATCGAAATGCGCCACCTGTACGAGACGCGCATGAAACTCCAGCAATCGGAAAAACAGAACAAACGGTTGACGGCCAGTCTCCAGGAAGCGAAAACCCAGATTGAAACCCTCCGTACGGAGATCGTCAAACTCACGGCTCCGCCGTCGTCGTATGCGCTCTTCTGCAGTTTGAACGACGATGCCAGCGCCAACGTCTACATTTCGGGCAGAAAAATGCGTGTCAGCGTACACAATTCGGTGGCAAGCGCGTCGCTGCGCAAAGGGCAGGAAGTGATCTTGAATGAAGCGTTGAACATCATCGAGGCGCGGGCCTTCGATCCCCAGGGACAAGTCGTGAAGTTGAAAGATCAACTGGATGGTGCACGGGCGCTGATTCAATTGCACCACGACGAAGAACGCATCGTCGAGTTGGGAGAGCCGTTACTCCACGAGCCGCTGAGCGTGGGAGACCACCTGCTCTATGACCCCCGGTCCGGCTACGTCATTGAAAAAATTCCCAAAGCCGAAATCGAAGAGTTGGTGATCGAAGAAGTGCCGGACGTGGCATATGAAGACGTCGGGGGGTTGACCAAAGAAGTCGAACAGGTGACGGATGCCGTGGAATTGCCTTTTTTGTATCCTGAACTGTTCAAGGAGCATCGTCTGGCTCCGCCCAAGGGTATCCTGTTGTACGGGCCTCCGGGATGCGGAAAGACGATGATCGCCAAAGCCGTGGCGAATTCCATTGCCAAGAAAATGCGGCATGTGTCCGGCAAGGACGTGCGCAGTTACTTCCTGCACGTGAAGGGACCCGAACTCTTGAACAAATACGTGGGTGAATCCGAACGGTACATCCGCGAGGTCTTCGCCAAGGCGCGGGGCAAGGCGGCCACCGGCAATCCGGTCGTGGTGTTTTTCGATGAAATGGACGCGTTGTTCCGCACGCGGGGGTCAGGGATCTCCTCCGATATCGAGTCCACCATCGTCCCGCAGTTTTTGGCGGAAATCGACGGGGTCGAAAAGCTCAAGAACGTGATCGTCATCGGGGCGAGCAACCGGCAGGACCTCATTGATCCCGCGGTGTTGCGAACGGGGCGGTTGGACGTGAAAGTCAAAATCCCCAGACCGAACAAACAAGGTGCGCGGGATATTTTCGCCAAGTACCTCACCGATGACCTGCCGTTCGCCAAAGAGGAACTCAACCGGCACGCCCAGGACCGGCAGGCTGTGGTCTCACGCCTGCTCGACCTGACGGTCGACGCGATGTATGCGACGACGGAAGACAACAAGTTCCTGGAAGTGACCTATGCCAACGGCGAGAAAGAACTTCTCTACTTCAAAGACTTTTCCAGCGGCGCCCTGATCGAAGGCGTGGTCTCGCGGGCGAAAAAAATCGCGGTGAAACGGGCCATCGGCACGGGAGAAAAAGGCCTGAAGGAAGAAGACCTCTTGTGCGCCATTCGGGATGAATTCAAGGCGCATGAGGATCTGCCCAATACGACCAATCCCGATGACTGGGCCCGCATCGCCGGGAAAAAAGGCGAAAAAATCATCCACGTGCGGACCCTGACCCCCGGCCCGGAAGGAACACGCGAGATAGAAACCGTGAGTGCCGGGCATTACTTGTAGTCCTCTTGCCCAATGGGAAGCCCTTGCAGCGCATTATCGGCACAGAAACGGAATTTGGTGTCGCCTCGCGTCACGTCCACGCGTCCGATCCCGTTGAGAATTCCCTCCATCTGATCAGTCAGTACCCGTCGCTCATCGCTCCACGCGCCATGTGGGATTACGAAAACGAAAACCCCCTGCGCGACGCGCGCGGGTTTGAAGTCGAAGGCGAACGCGAACATCCGGGTCCCGAGTATAACCGGGCGCTCAACAAACTCTTGCCCAACGGCGGTCGCCTGTACGTGGACGGGGCGCATCCCGAGTATTCGACGCCGGAGTGCAGTACCGCTCGCGAACTGGTCGCGTATGAACGCGCGGGAGAACTCGTGGCCGCCAAGTGCCTGGAGGCCATGAACCGGACGACGGAGGGGTACGTGCTGTACAAGAACAACTCCGACGGCAAGGGGAACAGCTACGGGTACCATGAAAACTATCTGATGAACCGCGCGGTACCCTTCGACGTGATTCTTCAGGGCTTGCTGCCGTTTTTCGTGTCGCGTCCCATTGTTGCGGGAGCCGGAAAAGTCGGAGCGGAAAATGGAGCCGCGCCCGCGACGTATCAGATCTCTCAACGCGCGGATTTTTTTGAATGCGTGGCGGACCTCAATACCATGGTCAAACGGCCCCTGATCAACACCCGTGATGAGCCTCATGCGGATCCCGCGCGGTTTCGCCGGTTACACGTGATCGTCGGCGATGCCAACATGGCGGAACTCTCCACGTACCTGAAGGTGGGCACCACGGCGATCGTCACGCATATGCTGGACGAGGGCCACGGCGTCCCTTCGTTTGAGTTGGAGAACCCCGTGGATGCCGTCAAGATCGTCTCACGCGATCTCACCGTCAAGGCCGACCTGAAGTTGGTCCGGGGTGGGGTGACCAATGCGTTGGCCATCCAACGTGCCTACCTCCGGGCCGCGCATGAGTTTTATGCCTGTCGCGAGTTATCGCCCGCGACCAAGGACGTGTTGGTGAGATGGGAACACGTCCTGGAGACACTCGAACGCGATCCCAGGCAATTGACCGCGGAACTCGATTGGGTGGCCAAACGGCAAATGATCGAGTCGTACGTGGATCGAAAAGGCTGCGGATGGAATGATCCGCGCGTGGCCTTGATGGACCTGCAATACCACGACGTACGGCCGGACAAGGGGCTGTATTATACGCTTGAACGGAGCCGGCGGATTGAACGCTTGCTGGGTGACGAGGAAATCGTCGCGGCGGAATTACAAGCCCCGAGAGGGACGCGCGCCTATTTTCGTGGTGCCTGTCTCCGGAAATTTCCCCACCAGGTCTACGGAGCCAGTTGGACCTCGGTGCTCTTCGACGTGGGAGACGTTTCCGTCAAACGGGTTCCGCTCATGGATCCGTTGAGAGGAACGCAGGATTTGACCAATGAATTGTTGGAAGGCGTGGAAACCGCGCAACAACTCCTGGATCGTTTGTCGGGATGAAAGGCTTCTGATCAGCATGGAATCGATCTTCTCCAACATGCCCGTAAGTCAATGCTCCAGCTTTTTTGATTTTATCCACCAGACTCGGCCCGAACTGACCCCCGCGGCACGGTGGGGGACCGAAGGGCACGTTTCGGCGTCGGCGGACGAGATTCAACGGCACGTTCTGTCGCAACTGGCTCATGGGACGACCGTGTTGGCCGTGAAATACGGGAATGGCGTCGTGATCGTCGGGGACCGCCGCGCCATCGAAGGCTACCAAGTGGCATCGCGTCGTATGGAGAAGGTCTTCAAAACCGACAGCCATTCCGCCATCGCCATTGCCGGGGCCGCGGGACCGTGCATGGAAATGGCCAAGTTGTTCGGCATCGAACTGGAGCATTATGAAAAACTGGATGGCGTGTCGTTGTCCTGCGAAGGGAAGGCCAACCGGTTGGGGCAGATGGTGAAAGCCAATTTGCCCATGGTCATCCAGGGGTTGGTTGTGATCCCGCTGTTCGTGGGGTTTGACCTGAAGCAACGGGAGGGCCGGATTTTCAAATATGACGTCACCGGGGGAAAATACGAAGAAACGGAATATCACGCGGTCGGGTCCGGGGGGAAAGACGCCCGGGTCACCGTCAAGGAACGGTTTCGCAAAAACCTCTCTCAACCCGAAGCGATTGCCCTGGGGCTCCAGGCGATCCTGAGCGCGGCGGAAGAGGATCTGGGAACCGGCGGACCCGATTCGTTCAGGGGGATTTATCCCACGATCAAAATCGTCGATGCCGAAGGCGTGCGGGACGTGGAAGAATCCGAGGTGGCGTCCCAATGCGACCAATTGGCTCAATCACGGCCTGGGGGGCAATCCTGATGACCCTGCCGTTTTACGTGTCCCCCGAACAATTGATGCAGGACAAGGCGGAGTATGCCAAAAAAGGCATTGCCAAGGGCCGGTCGATCGTGGCCATCGAGTACCGGGACGGCGTGCTGTTCGTCGCGGATAACCCCAGCAGTTCATTGTTCAAGATCTCCGAAATTTACGACAACATCGCCTTTTCGGGAGCGGGGAGATACAGCGAATTCGAAAGCCTGCGAAAAGCGGGCATTCAACACGCCGACTTGAAGGGGTTCATGTACAGTCGTGAAGACGTCACGGCCCGTTCCCTGGCCAACGGGTATTCGCAGACCCTGGGCACGATATTCAGCCAGGAACTGAAACCCTTTGAAGTGGAAATTCTGTTGGCTCAAATCGGAGATCAACCCGAACAGACGGAATTGTATCGCATTGCGTTCGACGGGACGATTATTCAGGAAAAGGCATTCGTCGTCATCGGGGGACGTGCAGACACCGTCAGTTCAGCCCTGCGCACGATGGGAGGGGAAGACGTCCCGGACCTGAAAGCCACCCTCACCCGGTGCATGAAAGCCCTCGAGATCGCAACGGGTCAGACCGTCGCCCCGCATGCGCTCGAAGTGGCACTCCTCGACCGGACCCGGACCGGACGCAAATTCCGCCGGCTCGGCGCAGAAGAAGCCGGCACCCTTCTTTCATAATCTCCCGTCATTCTTTGCTGGCATTGGTATGAAAATAGCGCTCTTCTGCCATCTTTTCTTTCCTGAAGTGCCGGGGATGACAGAAAATGCACTAATGCTGACACAAAAAGGATTAATGGATCTTTCACTGACATAAAATGATCCATAATGGACCCATTCAAGGAACAAATGGTATCTCTGTGGCATCGTAGGATGGTTGCGCATCGCGTCATCCGACAATCCCATTCTCCTTCTGTCACCCTGGCCCTCGCCGGGCCCGTCTGTTCCGTCTGCGCCGCGTCTATGCTAACATGAATGTATGAAACGCATTTTCGGATTGGAATGTGAGTACGGCCTCACGTTTTCGCCCAATGGCCGGGTGTATCTGCCCATTGAAAAAATCCTGGGATACATCTTCGAAGGGTTGATCCCGAACAGTTGGCCTTCCAACGCGTTTCTCACGAACGGGGCCAGGTTTTATCAGGACACCGGGTGTCATCCCGAATATGCCACTCCGGAATGCGATGACATTTTCGAGTTGGTGGTGCATGAAAAAGCCGGTGAGCGGATACTTGAATCATGCCTGCCGGCGGCTGAAGAACGTCTCCGGGAAGAAGGGCTCGCCGGCGACATCTACATTTTCAAGAACAATACGGATTCTTTGGGGAATACCTACGGGTGTCATGAAAATTTTCTGATGCAGCGCGACGTGGATTTTTGGAAAGTGGCGGAACAGCTCATCCCCTTTTTCGTGACGCGACAAATTTTTTCAGGCGCCGGGAAAGTACTCAAGGTGTCGGGCAAACCGCATTATTTTCTGTCCCAGCGAGCCCAACATATTCATGAGAAGACCTCATCCTCCACCACCTCGTCCCGGAGCATCATCAACACGCGGGATGAACCGCATGCCGACGCCGAACGGTATCGACGTCTCCATATCATTCTTGGAGATTCGAATATGTCGGAGTTTGCCACGTACCTGAAGATCGGCACGGCCGACCTCGTCCTGTCGATGATCGAAGCAGGGTATGGTGTCAAGAGCATTGAATTGGAAGATCCCGTCAAGGCCATCAGGGAAATTTCCCGTGACCCCACATTGAAGAAACAGGTGAAGTTGGACGACGGGCGGGAGTTGTCTGCGCTGGAGATCCAGCGCATCTACCTGGAAAAGGCCTCGGAATTTCTCCATGCCCGGCCCTATGACAAGGTGCTGGCCGACGTCCTGACGGAATGGGAACGCGTGTTGAATGCGTTGGAGGATGATCCCATGCAGTTGGTGCGGGAGATCGATTGGGTGACAAAACGCTGGATCATCCAGTCATACATCGACCGAAAAGGATGTGGGTGGGATGACCCGCGGGTCGCGATGATGGACCTGCAATATCACGACGTGAACCGGAAGCGCGGGCTCTATTACATTTTGGAAGCGCACGAAAAGACGGTGAAGGTGGTGGATGAGGAAGCGGTGAACCGTGCCACGTCCATTCCACCGCAGTCCACCCGCGCCAAGGTGCGGGGCGACTTTATCCGGTTCGCCCGGGCCAAAAACCGGTCCTACACGGTCGATTGGACGTACTTGAAATTAAACGGCTATTGGGAAGAAACGATCTTGTGCATGGATCCATTTTGTGCGTTCAACCGGCGGGTAGATGAACTGTTGACCCAGGTGTCTCCCGCTTCCCTGCGGACGTGACATGAATGTCCCCGTCTTGTCGTCCCGTGTGATCGTTCGTCCGTGGCTGGTCGCACTGGTGTTGGTGCTGGCGAGCATGTTCCCGATCAGCCTGTTGTTCGAGGAAGGGCCGCAGTCCTCCGTGGGGGCCGACGGACAAGTCAGCGGCAAACAGGGAAACGTGGTGCTGGTAACGATTTCCGTCAAGGACCGGCCGGACCGGGTCACGGGGCAATTTTTACAACGCATGCTGACCTTTTTCCCCCTCAAGGAGCAAACGTATGCCGGCCTGCTGGGATTGGATATGCAGGACCGCCCCGGCCGGTATGAACTCACCATCGACGTCGTGTATCCCCAACGGACGGAACGCCGGAGTCTAACGGTGCTGGTCATGAAAGAAGAGTATCCCGAGCAACGGTTGACGTTGCCCCCCAAAATGGTCGATCTCGATAAGAAAACCCTGGCGCGGGTCAAAACCGAATCCAAAGCCGTTCACGAGGCTTTTGGGAGTTTCGTGCCGCACCCTTTGTGGAAGGGCCGGTTTGTGGAGCCGGTCCGGGGGAAAATTTCCGGACGATTCGGCAGTCGCCGGGTCATCAATGGCCAACCCAGAAAACCCCATAGCGGTGAAGACATCGCGGCGCTCAAAGGAACGCCCGTCGTCGCCATGAACGATGGGATCGTGCGCCTCACCGCGGATCACTTTTTTTCGGGAAAAGGGGTGATCGTCGATCATGGAGTGGGTCTCTTTTCCATGTATTTTCACCTGTCCAGTGTGGACGTCGAGCATGGCCAGGTCGTGAAAAAAGGGCAGGTGATCGGGAAGGTCGGCTCCACGGGACGGGCGACCGGCCCGCATCTCCATTGGGGCGTGCGCCTGAACGGATCACGGGTCGATCCTTACTCGTTGCTGGCTGTGAACGTGAACGCCCAATCGTAACCGGTTCTTCGGCAGGTATCCATGAACAATGTCTGTGTGTTTTGTGGCTCCGGTCGCGGCTCGAACAACCGGTATGCCGAAGTAGCCGGACTGCTGGGCCAAGAACTGGCGGCACGCGGGATGGGTTTGGTCTATGGGGGTGGCAACATCGGGCTCATGGACGTGCTGGCGAACGCCTGTCGAGCCGGAAACGGCCGGGTGACCGGTGTCATTCCGGAGTTCATGGTGCACAAACAATGGGCCCGGCACGACGTGTCAGCGCTTCACGTCGTGGGATCGATGCATGAACGCAAGGCCCTCATGGCGGACCTGGCCGACGCCTTTATCGCGTTGCCCGGTGGGTACGGGACCCTGGAGGAATTTTGTGAAATGGTGACCTGGCACCAGCTCGAGTTGCACCGCAAACCCTGTGGGTTGTTGAACGTGGACGGATTTTACGACCTCTTCCTGGCGTTTCTGGATCATCAGACCCGCGAAGGATTCCTGGCTCCGGACAATCGAGCATTGATTCGTGTCGCCGATGACCCGGTCACGCTGCTGGATCTGTTGAGTGACGCCCCCTCTTATTCCCCTCCTTTGTAAGGAGGGGTAGGGGAGGTAGAAGACGGCGTGGAGGTAGAGACGACCTATAGCATCCGTCCGATAGTGCGATCAATCAGAGGTTCCCTAGTATGCCGGTGGCCGGGAAAGCGGTTCGCTGGTGACCAATTCCACGACTCGGAGATTGTCAAAAGCGAATTTCCCGTCCCCGGTGGTCATGATTCCGATCCGGCCCGTCCGCAACTTGGAGTCATACACGGAAAGGAAGAATTGGTTGTCAAAGGAAATCTCGAAAAAATCCTTGCTGACGATCGTATTTCTCTGGACACGCAGGAAATGCCACGGGTTTCGTTTTTTCGGCAGGACCTCGTGCTCCTTGATCAGGACGGGGGTCCCATCGTCAAAACGATAGGCCTTGAGCATGTTGCTGGACGGATACACGATGACCGCATAGAAATTGCCCGGATCCTGGAAGTTCAGGATCAGGCCGGCTGCCGCAGTCGGTGTCCCGAGTTGTGAAAGCATGCCCACCGAAATGTCGAGGTATTCCACGTGGATCGTGTCGTTGATGAGCAGTTGATAACAGCCGGGTTTTGAACAGGAGGTCGGTTGAAGCAGCGCGTGAGTACGGCTGGGAGCGCCGTCATCCGTTGTAATCGTCCATTCTCCCGGATATCCGTCTCCCAGGGTATGGGCGGAAAATCCCGGTGGGAGCGCCGCATCGAGGTGTTTTTCAAAGGTCCATTCCTCAAAAATCGGAGGAGTATGCCGCAAGACGGCGCGGGGTAGTTCATGCAAGGGCGTGGTCTCTTCAGCGAAGAGATCGGAAACGCCTGTGCACAAGGTCAGGGCCACGGCTGCGAACCCGAGCCTGAGGCCGCGTGAAAGCCGGTTGACCGTCTCCGGTGAAGGCCGGCGGGATGAAAGACGGGAACATGGAAAGGGAACTGTATTATGCATGAATCTCACCACGTGAATGAATGTTTGCCAATGGGTTTTCGACGGGATCATACGAAGAACAAGTCGCTGGCTGCAAGGTGACAAAAGGAGGGGGCCGGCGAGGCGAATGAGCGAACTGGGCAGGCATGCCGCTCGATCATGGGGGAGGCCCAAACCGTGGCCAAGTGTCATGCCGGCCGATGAACGGGTGGCGTGGCTGGCCTTGGTGCCGATTGGCCTGACGGCAGGTTTTTATCTTCTTCCGGCCTCGGCCCGGCAGAACCTGTTCCTGCAATTCTTGCCGCAGTTCGCCGCATACGGAGTGCTGTTCATTTGGTGGAAAGCCAATACCGGTGTGCTGCCGGCCTTGGGACTCGCCAGGGGTGGCCTGACGCAGGGCGTTGGGTGGGGGATCGGCACGGGATGTCTCCTGGGCATCGTCAACTCGACCGTCATCCTGTGGATCGTGCCGGGTTTTGGTGGCGACGTACGGTTTTTGGCCGGCACGCCTCATGCCCGGATGCCCCTGTTCGTGATGATCCCCTGGTTCACGGTCCTGATCGCGATCGCCGTCGAATTGAATTTTCGAGGATTTCTCCTGGGCCGGCTGGAGTATTGCTGTTGCCGGTGGCTGCCGGTCACGGGGGCACACGGCCTTCGCCTTGGTTCGGTTGTCGCGATGGTGGTGTCGGCCTTGGTTTTTGCATTCGATCCGTTCATGGTGATGACGTTTCGGCATCTTCACTGGATTGCCGTCTGGGACGGACTCATTTGGGCGGGCCTCTTTTTGTGGTGGAGAAATCTGGTGATCGTGATCGCCGCCCATGCCATCGAGGTGATGATCCTGTATCTCAGCGTGAGAACGGCACTCGCGTGATCTGCCAAGCGTTGTTGACGGAGAGGGCGGGATTTGCGTCCGGAATGCGTCTGGTGTAAGTCTAACGGGCGGCCCACGTCATGGATGTGACGAGGGCAGTGATGCAAGAAATGCGGGTTCGTTTCGACCGCCAATCAGGAGAAAAATATTTCATGGAAGAACTTGTCAAACCCATCGTGCAGGCCTTTTTGGTTTGCGATTCCGTCATCCTGGACAGTTTCACCAGAAAGAAGAGTATCATCGGCACGTTCACGCACTTGTGGGCGCCACGGTTTCCCTGTCAGCATCCCCAGATGGGCGTCTATTTTTGTTTGACGGACGCGGAAGGACAATATGAATTCGAACTCCGTCTCGTGTATTTGGATCAGGATCAACTCATCGGGACCGCGTCATTGCCGTCGGTCGAAATCAAAGACCGGCTGCAGATTCACGATTTCGGCGTGAATCTGCCGGCCTTGGTGTTTCCGGCTCCGGGCCGGTATGAGTTCCGGTTGTTTGCCAATGGCTACTTCATCACCCAAAAAGACTTCAATGTGATTCAACAAACCCCTCAGCAACCCAACCCCGACTCCCCGTAGACGTCTCTCCGTTTCTCTGTCATCCTTGACCCTCCCCTCTCTGTCATCCTTGACCCTCCCCCCTCTGTCATCCTTGACATCTTTAATCGAGGATCCAGCGTCTTTGCCTTGTCTTTTTATGAGGAGAACAACTCTGGACCCTCGCGTGCGCAAGGGTGACAGCAGGAGGAATCGAGGATCCAGCATCTTTGCCTTTGTCTTTTTATGAGGAGAACAACCCTGGACCCTCGCGTGCGCAAGGGTGACAGCAGGAGGAATCGAGGATCCAGGTCTTTGCCTTTCTTTGCTGCTTGTGAGGAAAAACCCCTGGATTCCCGCGTGCGCAGGCAGGCGCCGGACCTTGACTTTTGACGGCCGGGATTTATCTGAACAGAGAAGCGCTTCAAGAAAGAAAAACAGAACAAGACAACGAACGAGGAGGTGCGAGATGTTGGTCAAATGGAATCCGTTTCAAGAACTCGAACGAACCATGGGTTGGTGGAACACGCAACCGTTTCGGCGTCCTCAATGGGATGATCCGCAAGGGCCGGAGATCAATTGGGTTCCGCCGGTGAACGTCTCTGAAGACAGAGAACATGTATTGATTGAAGCTCAATTACCGGGTATCGACATGCAGGACGTGAAGATCTCCGTGACCGACCACACGTTACAGTTTCACGGAGAACGGAAAGAAGAACGCACGGAAGACCGGGATAATTATCATTTCCGTGAAGCGCAGTACGGATCGTTTGCCCGGAGTTTCCGTCTTCCCGACTACGTCAACCCGGATCAGGCGACGGCGCGGTATGAGAAGGGCGTGCTGACCATCCAAGTCCCCAAACGGGAAGAAGCCAAACCCAAATCAATCGCGATCGACGTCAAGGGCTAAGACGCAACCGCGTTGAACGTGCCGGGGCTGCAAGACCCCATGTCTCATCCCGGCGCGTTCAGCCCCGGTTGTCATGCTCCGCAGTCACTTCCTCTCGTTGTTCCCTCAAGGGTTCTTGTGAAAAATGTCCGGCTCGTTTAATCTGCCCCTTCTGATTGCGGTTGTCCCATCCGGTCAAGATCAGGAGAAACCGAGTGATTGTGGTCACACCCCAGCTAGTGATTCCTGAACAAGAACTCCGCTTTCGTGCGTCACGCAGCAGTGGCCCCGGCGGGCAAAACGTCAACAAGGTGAATACGCGCGTGACGTTGCATTTTGACGTCCGGCGTTCGCCGTCGTTGACCACGTGGCAAAAGTCCGTGATCAGCGGAAAACTCCAAACCCGGATCAACAAAGAGGGCGTGTTGTACCTGCACGCCCAACGGGCTGCGAGCCAAGCCTTGAATCGAGCCGACTTGGTCGACAAGTTCCGTCGTCTCTTGCGCGAAGCCTTGGCTCCTCGGAAAGTCCGGAAAGAAACCCGCGTCTCCCAACGTTCCGTTGAACAGCGACTGGGTCAGAAAAAACAGCGAGGACGGGTCAAGCAATGGCGTCATCAACCCATCCGGGTGGACGATTGACCCAGGACCCGACAAGGAGCCGTTCATGCCGGTGAACAGGGCCCCGTCTTCCGAAGCATTGAATCCTCCCAGAGCCCACACGATTCCCACGACCCTGGAAGAACACGGCCGGTCACGGGTAGACCCGTACTATTGGTTGTCCGAGCGCGACAACCCCGGCGTCCTGGCCTATCTCGAGGAAGAGAATGCCTATGCCCGGGGAGTCATGGCCCACTGCGCGACGTTCGAGGACGCCCTGTTTGAAGAGATCAAGGGCCGGATCAAACAGACCGACTGGTCCGTTCCCTACAAACTCGACGACTACAACTATTACACGAGGTATGAGGAAGGAAAGGAATATCCCCTGTACTGCCGGAAGCGGGACATGGCGGATGCCCGGGAAGAGGTGATGGTGGACGTGAATACATTGGCCGAAGGGCATGAATATTTTGCCGTCGGCGGGATGGCCGTGAGTGTTGCCCAGGATCTGCTGGCCTATGCGTTCGATACGCAGGGGAGGCGTATTTACACGGTGCGCGTCAAGAACCTGGAAACCGGCGAGTTGTTGGACGACGTGTTGGAACACGTCACGGGCAACCTCACGTGGGCCAACGACAACGCGACGCTGTTCTACGGCAAACAGGACCCGGATACCCTGCGCGCGTTTCAGGTGTTTCGACACCGGCTGGGCCATGATCCGTCCTCCGACGTCCTGGTCTTCGAAGAAGAGGACGAGACGTTTTCCACGACCGTCTTCAAGACCAAGTCGAAACGGTACCTGATGATTGCGTCGCATCAAACCGTGAGCACGGAATACCGCTATCTGTCGGCGGACGAGCCGGACGGCGAATTTTCGGTGTTTCTGCCGCGCGAGCGATTTCATGAGTACGATGTGGATCATGGCGGGGACGCATTTTATATTCGGACCAACTGGCAGGCGAAGAACTTCCGTCTCATGAAGACGCCGCTTCACCGGACGGACCGGGCATCGTGGCAAGAGGTCCTTCCCCATCGTGACGACGTGCTCCTGGAATCCTTTGAACTATTCCGGGATTTCCTGGTGACGGAAGAACGGCACCAGGGGTTGGTGCGGTTCCGCGTCATGCCGGCGACAGGCGGCGGCGAACACCACGTGGATTTCGAGGAACCCGCGTATGCGGCGGCGTTGGGGGATAATCATGATTTCAATGCATCCACCGTGCGGTACGAATATACCTCCATGACCACGCCGGAGTCGGTCTATGACTATGACGTGAACACCCGTGAGAAGGTCCTGCTGAAGCGGGAAGAAGTCCTGGGCGGCTTCGAGATCTCGCAGTACGCCACCGAACGAACGTGGGCCCCGGCACCGGATGGACAACGGATTCCGATTTCGTTGGTGTACCGGAAAACGCTTCGAAAACCCGAAGCGAACCCGCTCCTGCTGTACGGATACGGGTCCTACGGCATCAGCATGGATGCGGACTTTCGCGCTTCGCGGTTAAGCCTGCTCGACCGGGGATTCGTGTTTGCGATTGCGCATGTACGGGGCGGGGAGGAGTTGGGTCGTGACTGGTATGAGTCAGGGAAACTCTTTCACAAGAAAAACACGTTTACGGATTTTATCGCCTGCGCCGAACACGTGGTGCAACAAGGCTATGCCGCAAAAGAGCACGTGTATGCCATGGGCGGCAGCGCCGGCGGGTTGCTCATGGGGGCGGTGACCAACATGCGGCCCGACCTGTTTCACGGGGTGGTGGCGCAAGTCCCGTTTGTCGACATCATGACCACGATGTTGGATGCGTCAATTCCCCTGACCACGGGAGAATACGATGAATGGGGGGATCCCAACCGGAAAGAAGAGTACGAATACATGCTGTCCTATTCACCGTATGACAACGTCACGGAACAGGCCTATCCGCATCTCCTCGTGACCACGGGACTCCATGACTCCCAAGTGCAATATTGGGAACCCGCGAAATGGGTGGCCAAATTGCGCCGCGTGAAAACCGGCCGGAACCGGTTGCTCCTCAAAACCAACATGGATGCGGGCCATGGCGGCGCATCCGGCCGGTTCCGGCGATACAGAGAATTGGCCTTCATCTATGCCTTCCTCCTGGACCTGGCAGGCTTGGCGGATTCCTCTTAACACAGTGTCGCCAGTTGCTCCTTGATCACCGGTCCGCGAAGTTTTTTCAGGGCCAGGACTTCGATTTGCCGGATCCGTTCGCGCGTCACGTTCAGGACTTTCCCCACTTCTTCGAGCGTACGGGATTTTCCGTTGCCGATGCCGAAACGCAACCGGATCACCTGTTCTTCGCGCGGCGTCAAGAACCCAAGCAAACGATGAAGTTGAGACCGCATCTGTTCTTCCTGAATATTGGCATCAGGAGCCGGAGCACGGTCATCCGGCAGGCAATCTTCCAGGAACGTTTCCCCGTCGGCATTGGGTTGGTCAAAAGAAACCGGTTCCAGGAACGCCTGCATCGTCTGCTGCACCCGTTCGGGATTGGTGGCCAACGCCAGGGCAATTTCCTCGTGACTGGGTTCGCGCCCCAGCTTTTGTGCCAGGCGATGGGAAACCTTGATCATGCGTTGCCACACTTCGGTGGTATGAACAGGAACCCTGATGGTCCGGGACTGGTCGGCCACGGCGCGTAACATACCTTGACGGATCCACCACGTGGCATACGTGCTGAATTTGAACCCCTTCCGGTATTGAAACCGTTCGGCCGCCCGCATCAATCCGATGTTTCCCTCCTGGATGAGATCGAGAAACGCCAGCCCGCGTCCCGTAAAGCGTTTGGCAATATCGACGACAAGACGAAGGTTGCGTTGAACCAACTCTTCCTTGGCCTGTTCCAAACGGGCGTGGTTGTCGGCCAACTCGCATTGAAGGGCTCGCAGGCGTTTCCCGAGCCTGCGGCCTTTCAAGCCGCGACCGGGCAAGGCGCGGCTGAGTCCGGACAAGCGTTCCTTGGCCTCGTTCAGGGCAGGGGCCGATAAGCCGCTCAAGGCCCGAATCTCGGTCAGGGAGTGCAGCGCTTCATGAAACTCAGGCCTGTCGCCCAGGGCGCCGACGTCTCGAATGACTTGGGCCAGCACGGTCCGGATGTGATGGCTGCTCTCGTCAATCTGTTTGGCCAGCGCCAGCTCATCCTGTTTGTTCAGAAGCGGGCGTGCCCGGAAAGTCCGAAAATAGATCGGTTCCAGCGCAGTGTCCCGGGTCACGAGGTCTTCATTTCTTTTGCCATCCGGAAAGTCCTCGATCATGGTATCCAGCGTCGGGGTATCATGAGGGAAAACTTTCGAGACAGGAAGCCTGCCGTGTGTTGGACGGTGATCCTTGACCTTGTCGATGTGAAGCGGTTTGTTGTCGGTCGTCTTCATGGCTCTCTCCTCTCTCGTCGCAAAAGAATCAGGTTCCGGCGAACTCGCAGGGAACAGGAACGGGTGTTCCCTGCGGTCCCTTTCCGGTTAGACCTTGATGGTCAGGAACAGCGACGTTCCTTGACGGTTGATAAACAGGAGAATCGTTTGCTCCTTCGACAAGGCGTTCATGGCTTGTCGAAAGGCTTGCGACGATTCCACCGGCGTATGGTTGATCTCACGGATCACGTCGCCTTGAACAAGTCCGGCCTGCTCAGCATGGCTGCCCGCGCGAATATCCGTCACGACGACACCCGCGACGTGACCGTCAAGGCCGAGTCGTTGGGCCGTGTGGGGCGTGAGGTCCTCCACGGTCAGCCCGGCCAAGCGAGACTCGGCATCGGGTGGCTGTGAGGCGGCGACCCGTTGTCCCATCGGATGTTCCACGATCGTCGTGCGCAGGGTCTGTTCGGCTCCGTCACGCATGACCGTGATGGTGACCGTGGTGCCGACCGGGGTGGTGGTCACCGCCCGTTGCAACTCCCGGGGTCCGGCAATGGGTTGATCCTGGTATCCGGTGATGGTATCGCCTCGCCGGAGTCCGGCTTGGTCCGCCGGGCTGGCGTCACGGACCTCCGTCACAATGGCGCCGTCCGGATGGTCCAGGTGAAACGACTTGGCCAGTTCAGGCGTGACGGCTTGAATCCCGACGCCCAAAAACCCACGGATGACTTTTCCCGTCGACACCAGGCTGGCATAGACGTGGTGGCCGATGCTGGCAGGGATGGCCAATCCGACGCCCTGGTAGCCGCCTGTCCTCGAGAGAATAGCGGTGTTGATACCCACCAATTCGCCGTGCATGTTGACCAGGGCCCCGCCGGAGTTTCCGGGATTGATGGCGGCATCGGTTTGAATGAAGTCTTCATATTGCGTGATGCCGACGCCGCGACCCTTGGCGCTCACGATGCCCTGTGTGACCGTGGAGCGCAGCCCGAATGGACTGCCGATTGCGAGGACGTAATCCCCGACCTCGAGTGTGGACGAATGGCCCCAGGCGATGAACGGCAGGTTGTCGCCTTGAATTTTAATCACGGCCAAATCCGTTTGCGGGTCGCTGCCGACGATCGAGCCGGTGAACTCCCGCTTGTCGAGCAAGGCAACCGTGACCGTCTGTGCGCCATCGACGACGTGGTGGTTGGTGACCACGTATCCCTCGGGGCTCACGATGACCCCGGACCCCATCCCCTTGCCGCGAGGGTTGTATAGACCGGGGAAGTCCGGCACGTCAGGGCGTCCGGTGCCCATCACCTTGGAGGCGGTGATATTGACGACGGCCGGCCTGACGGCTTTGACAACGTGTGCGAACCCGTGTCCGGCCCCGGTATCGGCCGGGCCGGCTTGCGTCATGGAAGAAGCCGGAGCCGGAACGGCGGAAGGCGCCGGCGATCCCACCGCACCGGTCGACAACGCGGTGACCAGCATTCCCGTAAACAAGACGCTCATCGTGAGCGCGATCAGGAAACTCTTCCGGCCCTGCGTCTCGGTGAGCGACGTGGACGATAAACGATACGGCGATTGTTTCATGGGTTCCTCCTTCATGTAGGGGTGACGCGGTCTATTCGCCCTGTTCAATCATGCATTGAAATAGTTGTAGCACCGGAACATGAAAGGAAAATTAATCGCCGATTAAAAAATTCTAATCCCGAATGATCGATTTCCCCTTCCGTCATCCTCGCTTTTTTTTGTCACCCTTGCGCACGCGAGGGTCCAGGGTTGTTGTCCTCATAAAAAGACAAGGCAACGGCCCTGGATTCTCGATTACTAATGTCAAGAATGACAGGGTGGGAGAGTCGAGGATGACGGAAGGAGGCAGTGAAATGTGTCAACGCCTGTCCTGAGCGTAAAATAGTGAAGCCGAAGGAGATGACTGAACACATACAGGAATGCCGGCAAGCAGGTCGGATGAGTCAGTCAGGAGGGGAAAAATGCGGGATTCCGTTAAACACCAGGGGCGGCAGGCAAAAGAGGAAGTGAAATCGTAAAACAGGAGCCTTGCCCGAAGGTGCTGGTGACCTCAATGGTGCCGTGGTGCGCTTCGGCAATCCATTTGCAGATCGACAGCCCAAGGCCGGTCCCTTTTTGTGCATGGGCACGTGCGGCGTCAGTGCGGTAAAACCGGTCGAAGATGAGACGTTGTTCTTCCGGAGTCATGCCGATCCCATGATCCCGAACGGTCACCCGGGCCATTCCGCGGTGTTGCGTCAACCCCAGTTCCACGGTGTCGCGGGGCAAGGAATATTTGACGGCGTTATCGACCACGTTCAGGATCAGTTCCCGGAGTCGCCATTCATCTCCCGATACCCGGAGCGGTTCGACCGGCCCCAAGGTCGTTGAAATCTGTTGCTCTTTGCCCAGGACCATGGCTTGCATGTGAATTTCCTGCACCAGCGTATCGAGTTGGACAGGGTCTGATGCGACGGACACTTCGCCGAGATCGGCGCGTGAGAGGAACATCAGTTCTTCCACAATGCGGCTCATCCGGTCGATTTCTTCCAGGTTGCTTTCCAGGGCTTCCCGGTACACTTCCGGCGAGCGGGGTTTTCGTAACGCCAGTTCGGTTTCACCCTTCGTGATGGTCAGCGGGGTGCGTAATTCATGTGACGCATCGGCACTGAATTGACGGATTTGGCGAATCGAGGCTTCCAGCCTGCCGATCATGTTGTTAAACGTATTCGCGAGGCGGCCGATTTCATCTTTCGACGTGATTTCGATTCGCTGCGTGAGATCGCCTCCGGCAATCCGTTGAGCGGCCAGGGTGATATTGTCCACGGGTCGCAGCGCCCGTCCAGCCAGGAACCAGCCTCCCAACATACTCACCACCACGGCCAACGGAGAGCCGATCAGCAAGACGAACACGAGGCGAGCCAGCATTTCTTTCTCAGGCTGGAGCGATGTGCCGACCCGCAGGATATTGACGAGGGTCTGTCCATGTCGAACCGGATACGAAAGCAAGCGAATGGGGATTTCATCGTGGAACCGGACGGTTTCGAAGACGGCCTGGCCTTGCAGACTCGATTGGAGGGCGGTTTGACTGAGGGGAATGTTGCGGGTCTTGATATTGGCGGACTGGAGGGTGACTTGCCCTTGCGGACCGAAAATCTGGAAGAACTTGTCGATCAGGGCCAACTCGGGAAAGGCTTGCGCCAAGTCATCCAACAAGAGGAATGGACCAAAGCGATGTTCTTCAAGCGACCGGGAGGCGGCCACGGCCGCTTCCTCCAGCGAACGGTCAATCTGGTCTTCCAGCGCGCGGGCCATGACGACGTACAGCGCGGTTGCGAAGACGAGCATGATCAAGGCCAAGCCCCCGCCATACCAGAGGGTCAACCGGACGCGGATGGACGTGTTGGCCCGCGGGCTAGGCATCGGTCAACTTCAGGGTATAGCCACTGCCGCGGACGGTGTGGATGAGGCCCCGGTCATAGCCGCGATCGATTTTGTTGCGGAGATAACTGATATAGACGTCGATGACGTTCGTGAAGGTGTCGAAATCCAGGTCCCACACGTGCTCGGCAATCATCGGGCGCGTGAGGACACGTCCCGAATTGCGCATCATGTATTCCAGCAATGCGTATTCTTTCGAAGTCAGGTCAATGCGTTGTCCGCCGCGCGTGACTTCATGGTTGGTGGGATTGAGAATGAGATCATCGACCTGCAAGAGCCCCACCGGGTCGCCACTGGCTCGGCGCAACAAGGCCCGGATCCTGGCGATCAATTCTTCAATGGCAAAGGGTTTGGTCAGGTAGTCGTCCGCGCCGGCGTCCAACCCCTTCACGCGCTGGTCCACTTTCGCACGCGCGGTCAGGATGAGAATCGGCGCGGTGACCTTGGCGTCCCGGACGGCTTTCAGCACGTCGATTCCCGGCAGGCCGGGCAGCATGAGATCCAGGATGATCAGGTCATAGTCGACTTCCGATGCCAGGTCCCGGCCCTGAATGCCGTCGGAACACACGTCCACCGCGTAACTTTCTTCTTCCAATGCGCGGCGAATAAAGGAAGCGACCTTGGGTTCGTCTTCGACGATCAGAATACGCATGGCAACGTATTATAGCATTATTGAGCTATTCGGCCTCTTTCAAGCGGAATCCGTATTCCCGGCTGGTCAAGGCGACGATGGTGCCGGTTGCGTTGTCATAGTAGGCGGCTTGCCACGTGGCCCGTCCCTGGGCGTCGCGCGTGGTTGCGGCACAGCGGACGATGGTATCCAGCGCATGTTTCTCGTCCGGCGGCAGCGCGTGCCATCGGGGTCCGACGTGGACCCAGAGCAGGTTGGACAGGCTGGGCGGGCGGCTTGTGCCTCGGATGCCCTGGCCGGCATAGGTCGCCAGTGCGGCTTCGGCCGCTTGCGGGTCACATTGCGGACGACCCGGCCAGTAGACCACCATAGCCGTGAGCAGGAGACCCGCGGCCACCAGGCTGAGCGGCAGGATCTTGTTGGCGGTTCGGAAAGATGATCCGGTCATTGGGCCTTCAGACACAAGAACAAAAAAACGTGACGAGACCATTTTTTAGTGGAATCATGGTGCCGTGATGGATAATATGACGAATAATATTATCAAGATTACAAAAGTCGATCTGCAACTTTCTAATTAATACCCTCAATGACCATCAACCAGTCAATGGGCCGCAAGCTCTGAGGTAGCCTGATATGCCAAAAGCAATACGTGACATGATAGACGCCGATCTGCTGTGTATCGGCAGCGGGCCGGCTGGCCAGCGGGCCGCGGTGCAAGCGGCGAAGCTGGGCAAGCGTGTGGTGCTCGTTGAAAAACAGCGGGTGGTCGGGGGCGTCTGTCTGGATACGGGAACCATTCCCAGTAAGACCTTTCGAGAAGCCGTGCTGGCATTTGGCCGGCAAGCCGAACAATTTCGCAAACTTCATGGATTTGCCGTGTCATCCCGCCTGGGTATCGATCAATTATTTGCGAGGGTGAACGAGGTGGTGGAACGGGAAGGGGACGTCGTGCAACGGCAATTGGAGCGCAACGACGTCACGGTGGTCCGGGGCGAAGCGTCGTTCATTGACGAGCACACCGTGCAAGTCTTTGCGGAAGAGGCCCTGCAATGGGTCCAGGCCGAACACATCGTGATTGCCGTGGGGACCGTTCCCGCTCCGCCGCTTGACATGAAAGACGAGCATCCACAGATCATTACCAGTGATAAAGTGATGGGCTTGGAGCGCCTGCCCCGGTCCATGGTCGTCGTGGGCGCAGGGGTGATCGGGTTGGAATATGCTTCGATGTTTGGCTCGCTCGGCGTCGACGTGACGCTGGTGGATGCCCGGCATCGGCCCTTGGAATTTTTGGATACCGAAATTGTGGATGAACTCATTCATCAAATGCGGAATTACGGCGTGACCTTTCGACTTGGAGAAACGGTCAAACGGATGGAATGTCCCGAAGGGAAACCGACGAAGGCCGTGATTGATCTGGAGTCGGGAAAAAAGCTCGTGTCCGATGTGGTGTTGTTTGCCGTCGGCCGTATCGGGGCAACGGAATCGTTGGGGTTGGAACGGGTGGGCCTCAAGGCCGACGAGCGTGGCCGGTTGAAGGTCAACGAACGGTTTCAGACCGCCGTGCCGCATATTTTTGCCGCCGGTGACGTGATCGGATACCCCAGTTTAGCCGCCACGTCATCCGAGCAAGGCCGTCTCGCAGCCTGTCACGCCTTTGGGGTCAAGGCGGAGCCCATGCCGTCATATTTCCCCATCGGGATTTACGCCGTGCCGGAAATTTCCATGGTGGGCGAAAATGAACAGGATCTCACCAGGAAGAAAGTACCCTATGAAATCGGGATGGCTCGCTACCGGGAAATCGCACGCGGGCACATCATGGGCGATGACAGCGGACTCCTCAAACTGCTGTTCCATCGCAAGAATCGTCAACTGCTGGGTGTGCATGCCATCGGGTCGGGAGCCACGGAGATGGTGCACATCGGCCAAGCCGTGTTGGGTCTGGGCGGTGGGTTGGACTACTTCATAAACACCGTCTTCAATTATCCCACCATGGCCGAATGCTACAAAGTCGCCTCACTCGACGCCTTTAACAAGCTGTCGCAGTAACCGTCCCTCCCCCGCCGTCTTCCCGGCACCATAACCGTCAGTCTCATAAAAATACGTAAAAATAGGTAAGTACTATGGGTATTGCTTAGTGAAAGGCAATTATTATAGGATAAGATTACTTTATTAATCTTATTTGCGAATTTATTTTAATTATACCTGTTAGTCAAAAATTGCGGTAATGGAACTCATCTCCTTCCTTTTTTCCTTTACCCTCAGGTATGTGCGGAGAGCCTTTTTCTTGCCGTGCCTGACGGTTATCCCGCGTCTGGCGCTTATCATGGCCCTGTTGGTCATCGTGACCTTCCAGGTCGCTATCCCGGGAGAAGCCGCCGCACAGGAGAAGGTGAAACTCACGCTCTCAGTGGATATTAACACGCTGAGAGAAAACCAGGGACCCCAAACCGTCAACGTGACGGCTACTCTGGACAAACCATTCAGCGAAACCAATGCTTTAGAGTTCCCCCTGATACTGGCTAATGGCGGCACCGCAACAGTTCTCGCCGGTGACTTCACCCTGGCCGCAGGCGGATCAAAAATTAATATTCCGGCCGGTCAAAAGGAAGGGAGCATTGGAGTCGTCATCACACCCATAGACGACAACTTCTGGGAACTGGAAGAAGAAATCCTCATCGAAGCCAGGCCGTCTGCCGCGCAGGCTGCCCGTGTCGAAGCCACACCAGTGCGCATCAAGCTCATGGATGAGGACACCAAGCCCAGTGTCAACCTGGCCGTTGTTCCGGAGCGCGTCTACGAAGACGGTGCAAAGGGCAATCCCAGCCAAATCAAGATGGAACTACGACTCGACGGAGACGTACTCGACGTTCCTCTCTCCGTCGAAGTGTCGGCCGCAGACTTCAAGACCAACAAGGACGCCGCCTGGAGTGAGGTCCCTCCATGGACCTTCACGATCCCGAAGCATAAGCGTCTGGCGAAGAAAACGGTGACGCTCACCATTCCGGACGACAAGACTCCCGAAGCATCCGAAGTGGTTGACATCACCGGAACAGCGGCGGCTCTCGGCACCACCTTCGCCGTCACCTCAGACAACCTGATATTGGGCGCCTCCGACCAAATCAAATTCGCACACAACTTTACCGGAAACCTCGAAGTCACCATGGGCACGACGGGCAAATTCACTGTCGAGGCTAGGGTTTGGGGCGGAACCGTCGGTGAGGGAGGCTGGACGTACACTCTGAAGCCGAATCTAGATAAGGTTCTCAATGCGTTCACTCCTCGGTCTCTTACCTTTACTTGGGCCGAAGGGACGAAGTGCCCAGGAACCGAGAGCTGTAAGCAGACCAAAACGTGGGACGTGGCGCCGCCCGTGACAGAACAAAAAAAGACGTTCAGCCTCAACGCAACCTACTCGGGAACAGGTCTCAATAATAATAACGTGCGAATCAATCGCTGGCAACACATCGAGGCGTCGTTCATTCGTCCTCCCGAGCCAGCGAAGGTCGTTAAATCCCTCTCCATACAAGAGGCCAGTACGCCGACGACGGAGTCGGCCTATGTCGTGGGCCAAAAATTTCTGATCAAGGTGGAGTTCAACCGGCCGGTCGAGTTGGCACCGGGGACCTCCCTGCGCATGTATCTGGACAGTGGGCCCATCGATATCCCCTGTGCCGTGCCCACCGTTCAGTCGACTGTCTCCTGTACATATACCATTGTCCGGAGTGACTACGACTTCGACCAGAAACTTCAGGTGGAGGCCGGAGGGCTCGACTTCGGACCCTACCTGAACGATCCTCGTGACGCTGACACGAACTACCCGTCTCCCACGGTTCCCGCGGAGGCCACGATCCTCACAGTGGACAAACCGATCTTCGGATCGAACCATGCCTTCAAGACGACCGCGACCGTGCAGGAAGGATTCCGCGAAGGAGCCATCAACCCAAGAGGAGACATCACCGGCCAGACCGTGGCAGTCACCATGAGTGATATCGGCCAGACACCGGCCGCCAAGGAGTTGAAGATCCCGATCACCGTGACGAACGGAACCACAACAGACGCCGATTGGAAGCTGAGGCAAGGGGGCTCGGTGACCATCGCGAAGGGTGCGACCGAGGGAAATGGCACAATCAAGCTTGAAGCACTCCTCGACGGATTGAAAGAGGAGGAGGAGATCCTGTGGATCGGTGGAGGCGGTAATTGGGTGGTGAAACCCGCCCCTCTCGCCATACGCGATGCCGCGAGAGTGACGCTCACCGCCAGCGTGAGTGAAGTGCCGGAGAACGCCAGTCCGGCCACCCAGGACGTCACGCTCACATGGAAACTCGAGGATGGTGCGGCGGCCTTGGTACAAGATGTCAAAGTGGGCGCCCGGCTCAAAGGCACCGCCACGGTGGGAAAGGACTACGAGTTCGGCGGGGCGACCGGAAGACTCGCGACACTTAAGAGTGGCGAACTGTCCGTGACGAAGACCGTCCCACTCAAAATGATCGATGATCTGCTCGTCGAAGGAGACGAGACGATCCGGCTCGTCGGAGTCTCTCCGTTCCTGGTTGTCGGGGAGGCCACCATCACGATCAAGGACAACGACACCATGCCCGACGTCATCCTTTCCGTCCAGCCGAATACCCTTGCCGAAGGAGGTGGGAAGGTGGATGTCGATGTCACCGCGAGGCTCGATAAGGCGACGCTTCAGGATGACGTACACGTTGACCTGGATGAACTCCTGGCGGGCGAAGCAATCGCCGGTCCATCAACGAACACCGAGCGCGACTACACCGCCGCGTGGTCTCAAAATAGGCGGATTACCATCCCGGCAGGGCAGCAGAACGGCAGCAGAACGGTCACCCTCTCGCTGACCCCCTTCGACGACCAGATCGCTGAAGGTGAGGAGACGATCCACGTCCAAGGCACCGCCACGCAGCAAGATGGCTCCAACACAAAGCTCCCGGTTGGGATCGCGAAGGTTACGCTCACGGACAACGACACTCCTGGAGTCGAGGTCACGCCCACGACTCTCTCGATCGAGGCGGGTGCCGAGGCGACGTACTCTGTGCGTCTCAAGAGCCAGCCCAGCCTGTCCAGCGATGAAAATGTGCGCGTCGCAGCGAACCTACCGGCCGGAAGTCCGGTCACGACGGCGCCTCCCGGGCTTAATTTCGACGCGACGACCTGGGGAGTCGCTCAGACGATGACGGTACGCGCTGATCCGACAGCCAGTCCGCAAAACGTCACGATCACGAACAGCGTCAGCGGTGGCGACTACCGCACGATTACGGCGGCCCCGGTGGCCGTCACGGTGCTCGCTGCGCCGACCCTGAAGCTGAAGCTCGACAAGGAGAGCGTTTCAGAGGGTGGGGAGGTTGCCGCCCGGACCGCGACCGTGACCGCGGAATTGAGCAAGGCCTCGGCCCGTGACATTACGGTGAGCGTGGCAGCAACCCCGGTCGACCCCGCGGTCGCGGGTGATTTCACCCTGAGTTCGAACGCGACGCTGACGATCGCGGCGGGGACGACGACGAGTACGGGGACGGTGACGATCACCGCGAACGACAACGCTTTCTACCTGCCCGCCGGCAAAGAGATTACGGTTTCCGGGACGGTGAGCGGCCACGGCGGCGTGCCCACCCCGGCGAACCTGACGCTCGCCATTGACGATGACGATGGCCGGCCGTCCTTCTCGATCGCGAACGCGTCTGCCGATGAGAATGAAAATCTTGTCTTCACCGTGACGCGATCCGGCGCTGCCGACAACGCAGTTTCGGTACAGTGGAGGACCGAACTCGACGGCTCGGACGGTGCCAGCGCGGCATCCGCCGCCGACTTCACCGAGGTATCCACCCTGCAAACGCTGGCCTTCGCCGCCACCGAGACGGAGAAGACGATCACCGTCACGGTCAGTGACGACGATCTCGACGAGCCGGACGGCGAAACGTTCTTCGTAGCCCTGAGCAACCCGACCGGCGCGGAGATCGCCGATGGCGGAGGGCGGGCGACGGGCACGATCAATGACAACGATGACCCGGTGAGTTTCTCGATTGCCGATGCGGAGGCCGCCGAGGGCGGCAAGATCACCTTCACGGTGAGCCGCGCCGGGGCCGAAGACAACGTGGCGTCGGTGAAGGTAGCCACGGCTACCGACAGCGGTGAGGACGTCAATGCCGCTGATGCGGACGACTACACCGCCATTGCCACGGCGCAGACGCTGAACTTTGCCAAGGGTGTCACCAGCCAGACAGTGGAGGTGCAGACCACGCAGGACGACCTGTTCGAGCCGGACGAGACGTTCAAGGCGGTCTTGAGCGCCGAGGTGCTGGCGGAGAACGATCCGGGCACCGGGGTGAGCATTGAGACGGGCAAGGACACGGCCACGGGGACGATCAAGAACGACGACACCGAGCCCTCGTTTGAGGTGGCGGATGCCAGCGCGGCAGAGGGCGACGACATCACCTTCACGGTGACCCGGAAGGGGGCGGCGGACAATGCGGTGTCCGTGAAGTGGAACACCAAGGCGGACTCCAGCGACGGGGCGAACGCGGCGTCCACGGACGACTACACCGCCGTCACCACTGCCACGCAACTTGATTTCGCAGCGAGTGTCACCGAAATGACCTTCACGGTCGCCACCACCGAGGACACGCTGCACGAGGGCAACGAGACCTTCCTGGTGGAACTGACCGGAGCGGTGGGCGGCACGCTTGCCACGGCCGAGGCCACTGGCACGATCAATGACGATGACGCGGTCCCTGACGGCATCACATTGAGCGTGGACACCAACGGTGCGACCGACGGCACGCCGAGCACGGTGGCGGAGGACGCCGGGGCCACGGTCGTCACCGTGACGGCCACGGTGAACGGCGAGACCCGTTACGTAGACGCGAAGACCGTGGCGGTCAGTGTGGCGGACAACACCGCCGCCTCCCCGGCGGACTATGCGGCGGTGTCAAATTTCAACATCACCATTGCCGCGGGTGCTGCCAGCCAGACCGGTAGTTTCACCGTGACACCGGTGGACGACAACCTAGACGAGGCTGACGAGACGATGGATGTCACCGGCACGCTGACGGACGTCACGATCACCGGCGCGACCGTGACCCTCACCGACAACGATGACCCGGTGAGTTTCTCGATTGCCGATGCCGAGGCCACCGAGGGCGGCAAGGTCACCTTCACGGTGAGCCGCGCCGGGGCCGGAGACAATGTGGCGTCGGTGAAGGTAGCCACGGCTACCGACAGCGGCGAGGACGTCAATGCCGCTGATGCGGACGACTACACCGCCATTGCCACGGCGCAGACGTTGAACTTTGCCAAGGGCGTCACCATCCAGACAGTGGAGGTGCAGACCACAGATGATGACCTGTTTGAGCCGGACGAAACGTTCAAGGCGGTCTTGAGCGCCCCGGCGCTGGCGGAGAACGATCCGGGCACCGGGGTGAGCATTGAGACGGGCAAGGGCACGGCCACGGGGACGATCAAGAACGACGACACCGAGCCCTCGTTTGAGGTGGCCGATGCCAGCGCGTCGGAGGGCGACGCCATCACCTTCACGGTGACCCGCTCCGGGGCCATGGACAACGCGGTATCGGTGAAGTGGAACACCAAGGCGGACTCCAGCGACGGGGCGAACGCGGCGTCCACGGACGACTACACTCCGGTAACGACGGCGACGACGCTAACCTTCGCTAAAGACGTCGGCAGCCAGACCTTCACGGTCGCCACCACCGAGGACACGCTGCACGAGGGCAACGAGACCTTCCTGGTGGAACTGACCGGAGCGGAGGGCGGCACGATTACCACCGCCGAGGCCACCGGTACGATCAATGACGACGACGACGCCCCCACCGGTATCACATTGAGCGTGGACACCAACGGCGCGACTTCGGGCACACCAAGCACGGTGGCGGAAGACGCCGGGGCCACGGTCGTCACCGTGACCGCCACGGTGAACGGCGAGACCCGTTACGTGGATGCGAAGACCGTGGAGGTCAGTGTGGCGGACAATACGGCTGCCTCCCCGGCGGACTATGCGGCGGTGAGCAACTTCACCATCACCATTGCCGCGGGCGCCGCCAGCCAGACCGGCAATTTCACCGTGACACCGGTAGACGACAACCTGGACGAGGTCGACGAGACGATGGATGTCACCGGCACGCTGACGGATGTCACGATCACCGGCGCGACAGTGACCCTCACCGATACCGATGACCCGGTGAGTTTCTCGATTGCCGATGCCGAGGTCGCCGAGGGCGGCAAAATCACCTTCACGGTGAGCCGCGCCGGGGCCGGGGACAATGTGGCGTCGGTGAAGGTAGCCACGGCTACCGACAGCGGCGAGGGCGTCAATGCCGCTGATGCGGACGACTACACCGCCATTGCCACGGCGCAGACGCTGAACTTTGCCAAGGGGGTCACCAGCCAGACGGTGGAGGTGCAGACCACAGATGATGACCTGTTTGAGCCGGACGAAACGTTCAAGGCGGTCTTGAGTGCCCCGGCGCTGGCGGACGGGGATCCGGGCACCGGGGTGAGCCTTGAGGCGGGCAAGGGCACGGCCACGGGGACGATCAAGAACGACGACACCGAACCCTCGTTTGCCGTGGCGGACGCCAGCGCGTCGGAGGGCGACGCCATCACCTTCACGGTGACCCGGAAGGGGGCGGCGGACAATGCGGTGTCCGTGAAGTGGAACACCAAGGCGGACTCCAGCGACGAGGCGAACGCGGCGTCCACTGACGACTACACCGCCGTCACCACTGCCACGCAACTTGATTTCGCAGCGAGTGTCACCGAAATGACCTTCACGGTCGCCACCACCGAGGACACGCTGCACGAAGGCAACGAGACCTTCCTGGTGGAACTGACCAGCCCTGAAGGCGGCACGATTGATACCGCCGAGGCCACCGGTACGATTACCGACGACGACGACGCCCCCACCGGCATCACATTGAGCGTGGACACCAACGGCGCGACCGCGGGCACGCCGAGCACGGTGGCGGAGGACGCCGGGGCCACGGTCGTCACGGTGACCGCCACGGTGAACGGCGAGACCCGCTACGTGGATGCGAAGACCGTGGCGGTCAGTGTGGCGGATAACACCGCGGCCTCGCCCGCGGACTACGCAGCCGTGTCAAATTTCAACATCACCATTGCCGCGGGTGCTGCCAGCCAGACCGGCAGTTTCACCGTGACACCGGTGGACGACGACCTGGACGAGGTCGACGAGACGATGGATGTGACGGGCACGCTGACCGACGTCACGATCACCGGCGCGACCGTGACCCTCACCGACAACGATGACCCGGTGAGTTTCTCTATTGCCAATGCGGAGGCCGACGAGGGCGGCAAGGTCACTTTCACGGTGACCCGCGACGGGGCCGAAGACAACGTGGCGTCGGTCAAGATTGCGACCGCGGCGGATTCAGGCGACGGCGTCAATGCCGCTGATGCGGACGACTACACCGCCATCGCCACGGCGCAGACGTTGAACTTTGCCAAGGGCGTCACCAGCCAGACGGTGGAGGTGCAGACCGCAGATGATGATCTGTTCGAGCCGGACGAAACGTTCAAGGCGGTCTTGAGTGCCCCGGCGCTGGCGGAGAACGATCCGGGCACCGGAGTGAGCATTGAGGCGGGCAAGGGCACGGCCACGGGGACGATCAAGAACGACGACACCGAACCCTCGTTTGCCGTGGCAGACGCGAGCGCGTCGGAGGGCGACGCCATCACCTTCACGGTGACCCGTTCCGGGGCCATGGACAACGCGGTATCGGTGAAGTGGAACACCAAGGCGGACTCCAGCGACGGAGTGAACGCGGCGTCCACGGACGATTACACCCCGGTGCCGACGGCGACGACGCTAACCTTCGCTAAAGACGTCGGCAGCCAGACCTTCACGGTCGCCACCACCGAGGACACGCTGCACGAGGGCAACGAGACCTTCCTGGTGGAACTGACCGGAGCGGAGGGCGGCACGATTACCACCGCCGAGGCCACCGGTACGATCAATGACGACGACGACGCCCCCACCGGCATCACATTGAGCGTGGACACCAACGGCGCGACCGAAGGCACGCCGAGCACGGTGGCGGAGGACGCCGGGGCCACGGTCGTCACCGTGACGGCCACGGTGAACGGCACCACCCGTTACGTGGACGCCAAGACCGTGGAGGTCAGTGTGGCGGACAATACGGCTGCCTCCCCGGCGGACTATGCGGCGGTGAGCAACTTCACCATCACCATTGCTGCGGGCGCTGCCAGCCAGACCGGCAATTTCACCGTGACACCGGTGGACGATGACCTGGACGAGGACAACGAGACGATGGACGTCACCGGCACGCTGACCGACGTCACGATCACCGGCGCGACCGTGACCCTCACCGACACTGATGACCCGGTGAGCTTCTCGATTGCCGATGCCGAGGCCACCGAGGGCGGCAAGATCACCTTCACGGTGAGCCGCGACGGGGCCGAAGACAACGTGGCGTCGGTCAAGATTGCGACCGCGGCGGATTCAGGCGAGGGCGTCAATGCCGCTGATGCGGACGACTACACCGCCATTGCCACGGCGCAGACGTTGAACTTTGCCAAGGGCGTCACCAGCCAGACAGTGGAGGTGCAGACCACACAGGATAACCTGTTTGAGCCGGACGAAACGTTCAAGGCGGTTTTGAGCGCCCCGGCACTGGCGGAGAACGATCCGGGTACCGGAGTGAGTATTGCGGCGGGCAAGGGCACGGCCACAGGGACGATCAAGAACGACGACGCCGCCCCCACCGGCATCACGTTGTCGGTGTCGCACACCGCGGTGAATGAGGATGCCGGCAAGACCCAGATCACGGTGACGGCCACGGTGAATGGCACCACGCGTTATGTAGATGCGAAGACCGTGACGGTCAGTGTTGGCGGGGGCACGGCCATCTCGGGGACGGACTACAAGGCCGTGTCGAATTTCGACATTACCATCGCTGCGGGGGCGGCCAGCCACACCGGCACGTTCGATCTGACGCCCACTAACGATGACCTGGACGAGGTCAACGAGACGATGGACGTCACAGGCACGCTGACCGACGTCACGATCACCGGCGCGACCGTGACCCTCACTGACACCGATGACCCGGTGAGCTTCTCGATCGCCGATGCCGAGGCTACCGAAGGCGGCAAGGTGACCTTCAAGGTGAGCCGGGCCGGGGCCGAAGACAACGTGGCGACGGTGAAGATTGCGACCGCGGCGGATACGGGTGCTGACGTCAATGCCGCTGATGCGGACGACTACACCGCCATTGCCACGGCGCAGACGCTGAACTTTGCCGCCGGGGTCACCAGCCAGACGGTGGAGGTGCAGACCACACAGGATAACCTGTTTGAGCCGGACGAAACGTTCAAGGCGGTTTTGAGCGCCCCGGCGCTGGCGGAGAACGATCCGGGCACCGGGGTGAGCATTGAGACGGGCAAGGGCACGGCCACGGGGACGATCAAGAACGACGACACCGAACCCTCGTTTGCCGTGAAGGATGCCAATGCAACGGAAGGCAATGCGATCACCTTCACGGTGACCCGTTCCGGGGCCATGGACAATGCGGTGTCGGTGAAGTGGAACACCAAGGCGGACTCCAGCGACGGGGCGAACGCGGCGTCCACTGACGACTACACCCCGTTGCCGACGGCGACAACGCTGACCTTCGCCAAGGGCATCAGCAGCCAGACCTTCACGGTCGCCACCACCGAGGACGCGCTGCACGAGGGCAACGAGACCTTCCTGGTGGAACTGACCGGAGCGGTGGGCGGCACGATTGCCACGGCCGAGGCCACCGGCACGATCACTGACGACGATACTGCCCCCACCGGCATCACGCTGTCGGTGTCGCCGGCCGCGGTGAGAGAGGACGCCGGGGCCACGGTCGTCACCGTGACGGCCACGGTGAACGGCACGACCCGTTACGTGGAACCCAAGACCGTGGCGGTCAGTGTGACGGACAATACGGCCGCCTCCCCAGCGGACTATGCGGCGGTGAGCGACTTCAACATCACGATTGCCGCGGGCGCCGCCAGCCAGACCGGCAATTTCACCGTGACACCGGTGGACGATGCCCTGGACGAGGCCAACGAGACGATGGACGTCACCGGCACGCTGACGGATGTCACGATCACCGGCGCGACAGTGACCCTCACCGACACTGATGACGCGGTGAGCTTCTCGATTGCCGATGCGGAGGTCGCCGAGGGCGGCAAGATCACCTTCACGGTGACCCGCGACGGGGCCGAAGACAACGTGGCGTCGGTCAAGATTGCGACCGCGGCGGATTCAGGCGAGGACGTCAATGCCGCTGATGCGGACGACTACACCGCCATTGCCACGGCGCAGACGCTGAACTTTGCCAAGGGTGTCACCAGCCAGACGGTGGAGGTGCAGACCACGCAGGATGACCTGTTTGAGCCGGACGAAACGTTCAAGGCGGTTTTGAGCGCCCCGGCGCTGGCGGAGAACGATCCGGGCACCGGGGTGAGCATTGAGTCTGGCAAGGGCACGGCCACGGGGACGATCAAGAACGACGACACCGAACCCTCGTTTGCCGTGGCGGACGCCAGCGCGTCGGAGGGCGACGCCATCACCTTCACGGTGACCCGTTCCGGGGCCATGGACAATGCGGTGTCGGTGAAGTGGAACACCAAGGCAGCGACCGGGGCGAATGCCGCCTCAGCCACCGACTACACTCCGGTAACGACGGCGACAACGCTAACCTTCGCCAAGAACGTCGGCACCCAGACCTTCACGGTCGCCACCACCGAGGACGTGCTGGCCGAGGAGAACGAGACCTTCCTGGTGGAGCTGACCGGGGCAGTAGGCGGTACGATTGCCACGGCCGAGGCCACCGGTACCATCAATAACGACGACGTCGCCCCCACCGGCATCACGCTCACGGTGTCGCCGGACACGGTCGAAGAGGATGCCGGCAAGACCAAAATCACGGTGACCGCCACGGTGAAGGGCGACACGCGTTACGTGGATGCGAAGACTGTGACGGTCAGTGTTGGCGGGGGCACGGCCATCTCGGGGACGGACTACGCGGACGTGTCGAATTTTGACATTACCATTGCCGCGGGCACGGCCAGCCACACCGGCACGTTCGATCTGACGCCCACTAACGACGATTTGGATGAGGCAAACGAGACGATTGACGTCACGGGCACGTCAGGCTCTCTTGACGTGACCAAGGCCACGGTCACTATCAATGATAACGATGACACGCCTAGCGGCATCACGCTCTCAGTGTCGCCGGCTGCGGTGAATGAGGATGCCGGCAAGACCAAAATCACGGTGACGGCTACGGTGAATGGCACCACGCGGTACGTAGATGCGAAGACCGTGACGGTCAGTGTTGGCGGGGGCACGGCCATCTCGGGGACGGACTACGCGGACGTGTCGAATTTTGACATTACCATTGCCGCAGGCACGGCCAGCCACACCGGCACGTTCGATCTTATACCCACGAACGACGATCTGGATGAGGCAAACGAGACGATTGACGTCACGGGCACGTCAGGCTCTCTTGACGTGACCAAGGCCACGGTCACCATCAACGATAACGATGAAACGCCCACGGTGACCCTGGCGTTGACGCCAACGACCATCAACGAGAGCGGGAATGATAATGCGAGCACGGTCACCGCGACGCTCTTGGGCAAGTCAGACAAAGATGTGACCCTGACGGTGTCCGCAGTGGCGGGTGCCGACACGGCGGCGGGCGATTTCACGTTAAGCACCAACACGACCCTGACGATTGCGGCCGGTGCAACGACCAGCACCGGCACGGTGACGATTACGGCAGTCGACAATGACGTGGACGCGCCGAACAAGAGTGTGACGGTCTCAGCCACCGCCAACGGCGGCGGGGTGGCGAACCCGGACAATCAGACCCTGACGATCGCGGATAACGAGGGCACGCCCACCGTGACCCTGGTGTTGACGCCAACCACCATCAACGAGAGTGGCGCGACGAACGCGAGCACGGTGACGGCGACTCTCTCGGGCAAGTCAAACGAAGCGGTGACCCTGACGGTGGCTGCGGCGGCGGGTGCCGACACGGTGGCGGGCGATTTCACGTTGAGCGCCACCACGACCTTGACCATCGTGGCGGGGGCGACGACCAGCACTGGCACCGTGAAGATCACGGCAGTGGACAACGACGTGGACGCGCCGAACAAGAGTGTGACGGTCTCGGCCACGGCCAGCGGCGGCGAGGTGGCGAACCCGGACAATCAGACCCTGACCATCAACGACGACGAGGGCACGCCCACGGTGACGCTGGTGTTGACGCCCACCGTCATCGACGAATCCGGCAACAAGAACGAAAGCACGGTCACCGCCACCTTGAGCGGCACTTCGAGTGAGGCCGTCACCCTGACGGTCGCCGCGGCGGCCGTCTCCCCGGCGGCAGCGGGCGACTTCACGCTGAGCACCAACACGACCCTGACCATCGCCGCCGGCAGCAAGGCCAGCACGGGCGCCGTCACGATCACCGCCGTGGACAACAGCGTCGATGCGCCGAACAAGACCGTCACCGTCTCGGCCACCGCGACCGGCGGCGAGGTGGCCGACCCGGACGACGCGACGCTGACGATCACCGATGACGACGCCGCGCCGACCGGCATCACGCTTGCCGTCGACAAATCGACGATCGCCGAGAACGCCGCCGAGGCGACCGTCACGGTGACGGCCAGCGTCACCGGCGGCAGCACCTACTCGGCAAGCAAGGACCTGACCATCGCGGTCGGCGCGGGGACGAGCACGGCGGGGTCGGGCGAGGACTACACGGCGGTCGGGAACTTCACCCTGACCCTGCCCGCCGGCGCGTCGAGCGCGAAAGACACCTTCGACCTCGAACCCCTCGACGACGACGTGGACGAGGACACGGAGACGATCACTGTCACCGGCACGGACCCCGGCGGCGTCACCGTGGCGGGCGCGAGCATCGACCTCACCGACGACGACACCAAGGGCGTGACGGTGGCCGGCGGCCCCTTGAGCATGGCCGAGGCGGATAAGGCCGGGACTTCGGGCACGCGCGAGGACCAGGACAGCTACACGGTGGTGCTTGACAGCGAGCCGACCGACGACGTGCGCATCGACCTCACCGCGCCGGCCATGGTGACGCTGAGCCCGACAAGCCTCACCTTCACCCCGTCGAACTGGAACCAGGCGCAGACCGTCACCGCCACGGCGGTGGACGACACCATCGACAACGCCGGGGATGCGCGCACCGACAGCATCGCCCACGCGGTGGTCGCGGGCTCTTCGGACTACACCGGCGTCGCGGCGGCGAGCGTCGCGGTGACCGTGAACGACGACGAGGGCACGCCGGTGGTGACGCTCAAGCTGACGCCGACATCCGTTGAAGAGGATGGCGGCGCCACCAGTGGTCGCAGCACGGTGACCGCTTCCCTGAGCGGCGCATCGCACCAGGCCGTCACCCTGACCGTCGCCGCCGCGGCTGTCTCTCCGGCGGTCGCGGGTGACTTCAGCCTCACCGGCACGACCCTCACCATCGCCGCCGGCAGCACCACGAGCACCGGCACCGTCACCATCACCGCGGTGGACAACACGGTGGATGCCCCGGATAAGACCGTCACGGTCTCGGCCACGGCCAGCGGCGGCGGCGTGGCCGATCCGGACGACCAGACGCTCACAATCCTTGACGATGACGAAGTGGGCAAGGAACTGAACATCACGGTCAGTCTGGGGGAGGGCAACACCAGCACCAGGGTGGCCGAGAACGTGCAGACCGCGCCGACCATCACCGTGACCGCGAGCCTGGCCGGGGAGGTCACCTCGTCGACGGCGCGGACGGTGAACGTCACCGTGGGCCATGTCGACGACTCGGCCACCAAAGTGGACGACTACAAGATGGTGAACGGCGTCGACATCACCATCGCGGCCGAGGCATCGAGCGGGACCGGCAGCTTCACGTTCACGCCGGTGGACGACGCGATTGACGAGAACGACGAGACGGTCAGCATCAGCGGCGCCTTTGCCGGCAGCACCCCGGTGAAACTCGCGAGCATCACCATCACCGACAACGACACGAGGGGCATCAGCGTCTCGCCGGTGACGCTGACCCTCGCGGAGGTCGACAATCCGTCAACCCAGAACACCTCCGAGCACCAGAAGACCTACAGCGTCGAACTCGACAGCCAGCCCACCGGCACGGTGACGGTCAACCTTGCGAGCGGCGACACCACCATCGCCACGCTGAGTGACAACAGTCTCGAATTCACAGCGTCCGACTGGGACGCGCAGACCGTCACGGTCACCGCCGTCGCCGACGCCATCGACAACGCGGGCGATGCCCGCACCGTGCGCATCACGCATACGGTGAGCGCCACGGGCACCGATTACGAGGACGAAACCGCCGCGCCGATGGACGTGACAGTCACCGACGACGACGGCGAGCCGACGCTCAGCATCGACGCGCCGAGCGTCGCCGAGGGCAACAACGGCACGGCGACGATGACCTTCAAGGTCACGCTGACCCCGGCGAGCGGCAAGCCGGTGACCGTGGCCTACGCCGACGCGACCACCGGCACGGCGACCTCGGCCACGGACTATGCGGCGATTACCTCCGGCGCGCTCAGCTTCGCCGCCGGCCAAACCGAGAAGACGGTGGATGTCACGGTGAACGGCGACACCACGGACGAGCCCAACGAAACCGTCATCCTGCGCCTGTCCTCGCCAAGCAACGCGGCGCTGAGCGGCGGCTCGACCACACTCGACGGCACCGGCACGATCACCGACGATGACGCCGCACCGACCGTGTCGGTAGCTGACGCCACGGCGGTGAACGAAGGCGACGCCCCGGACACCACGGTGAACATGAGCTTCACGGTGACCCTGTCCGCCGCGAGCGCCAACGCCGTCACTGTGCCCTACACCCTGACCGGCACTGCCACCGGCGGCAGCGACTACGAGACGCCATCTTCGACGAGCCTGTCCATCGCGGCGGGCGACACCAGCGGAACGATCGTCATCAAGGTCAAGGGCGACACCCTCGACGAGCCCAACGAGACGATCATCGTCACGCTGGGCACGCCGACCAACGCGACGGTCTCGACCACGGCAGGCGCGGGCACGGGCACCATCACGGACGATGACGATACGCCGACGGTGACGCTGGAGTTGGATCCAAGGACCATCTACGAGAAGAGTGGGGATGGGCAGCCGAACACGAGCACGGTGACGGCGACGCTGTCGGGCAAGTCGCACGCGGCGGTGACCCTGACGGTGGCTGCGGCGGCGGGGGCCAACACGGCGGCGGGCGATTTCACGTTAACCGGGACGACCTTGACGATTGCGGCGGGGACGACGACGAGCACCGGCACGGTGACCATTACGGCGGTGGACAACACCGTGGACGCGCCGAACAAGACGGTGACGGTCTCGGCCACGGCCAGCGGCGGCGGGGTGGCGACCCCGACCAATCAGACCTTGACGATCACGGACGACGAGGGCCCGCCGACGGTGACGCTGGTGTTGACGCCGTCCACGATCACCGAGAGTGGTGGGACGAACGCGAGCACGGTGACGGCGACGCTGTCGGGCGAGTCGAGTGCGGCGGTGACGGTGGAAGTGTCGGTACCGGATGGGGCGCCGGTGACGGTAAGCCCCACCACGACCTTGACGATTGCGGCGAGGGCGAAGGCCAGTACCGGCACGGTGACGCTGACGGCGGTGGACAATGACACGGATGCGGCGAATGCGACGGTGGTGGTGTCGGGGGCGGCGTCGGGCGGTGGGGTGGCGAACCCGGCGGACGTAACGCTGACCATCACGGACGATGACGATACGCCGACGGTGACGCTGGAGTTGGATCCAAGGACCATCTACGAGAAGAGTGGGGATGGGCAGCCGAACACGAGCACGGTGACGGCGACGCTGTCGGGCAAGTCGCACGCGGCGGTGACCCTGACGGTGGCCGCGGCGGCGGGGGCCAACACGGCGGCAGGCGATTTCACGTTAACCGGGACGACCTTGACGATTGCGGCGGGGACGACGACGAGCACCGGCACGGTGACCATTACGGCGGTGGACAACACCGTGGACGCGCCGAACAAGACGGTGACGGTCTCGGCCACGGCCAGCGGCGGCGGGGTGGCGACCCCGACCAATCAGACCTTGACGATCACGGACGACGAGGGCCCGCCGACGGTGACGCTGGTGTTGACGCCGTCCACGATCACCGAGAGTGGTGGGACGAACGCGAGCACGGTGACGGCGACGCTGTCGGGCGAGTCGAGTGTGGCGGTGACGGTGGAAGTGTCGGTACCGGATGGGGCGCCGGTGACGGCAAGCCCCACCACGACCTTGACGATTGCGGCGAGGGCGAAGGCCAGTACCGGCACGGTGACGCTGACGGCGGTGGACAATGACACGGATGCGGCGAATGCGACGGTGGTGGTGTCGGGGGCGGCGTCGGGCGGTGGGGTGGCGAACCCGGCGGACGTAACGCTGACCATCACGGACGATGACGATACGCCGACGGTGACGCTGGAGTTGGATCCAAGGACCATCTACGAGAAGAGTGGGGATGGGCAGCCGAACACGAGCACGGTGACGGCGACGCTGTCGGGCAAGTCGCACGCGGCGGTGACCCTGACGGTGGCCGCGGCGGCGGGGGCCAACACGGCGGCAGGCGATTTCACGTTAACCGGGACGACCTTGACGATTGCGGCGGGGACGACGACGAGCACCGGCACGGTGACCATTACGGCGGTGGACAACACCGTGGACGCGCCGAACAAGACGGTGACGGTCTCGGCCACGGCCAGCGGCGGCGGGGTGGCGACCCCGACCAATCAGACCTTGACGATCACGGACGACGAGGGCCCGCCGACGGTGACGCTGGTGTTGACGCCGTCCACGATCACCGAGAGTGGTGGGACGAACGCGAGCACGGTGACGGCGACGCTGTCGGGCGAGTCGAGTGCGGCGGTGACGGTGGAAGTGTCGGTACCGGATGGGGCGCCGGTGACGGTAAGCCCCACCACGACCTTGACGATTGCGGCGAGGGCGAAGGCCAGTACCGGCACGGTGACGCTGACGGCGGTGGACAATGACACGGATGCGGCGAATGCGACGGTGGTGGTGTCGGGGGCGGCGTCGGGCGGTGGGGTGGCGAACCCGGCGGACGTAACGCTGACCATCACGGACGATGACGATACGCCGACGGTGACGCTGGAGTTGGATCCAAGGACCATCTACGAGAAGAGTGGGGATGGGCAGCCGAACACGAGCACGGTGACGGCGACGCTGTCGGGCAAGTCGCACGCGGCGGTGACCCTGACGGTGGCCGCGGCGGCGGGGGCCAACACGGCGGCGGGCGATTTCACGTTAACCGGGACGACCTTGACGATTGCGGCGGGGACGACGACGAGCACCGGCACGGTGACCATTACGGCGGTGGACAACACCGTGGACGCGCCGAACAAGACGGTGACGGTCTCGGCCACGGCCAGCGGCGGCGGGGTGGCGACCCCGACCAATCAGACCTTGACGATCACGGACGACGAGGGCCCGCCGACGGTGACGCTGGTGTTGACGCCGTCCACGATCACCGAGAGTGGTGGGACGAACGCGAGCACGGTGACGGCGACGCTGTCGGGCGAGTCGAGTGCGGCGGTGACGGTGGAAGTGTCGGTACCGGATGGGGCGCCGGTGACGGTAAGCCCCACCACGACCTTGACGATTGCGGCGAGGGCGAAGGCCAGTACCGGCACGGTGACGCTGACGGCGGTGGACAATGACACGGATGCGGCGAATGCGACGGTGGTGGTGTCGGGGGCGGCGTCGGGCGGTGGGGTGGCGAACCCGGCGGACGTAACGCTGACCATCACGGACGATGACGATACGCCGACGGTGACGCTGGAGTTGGATCCAAGGACCATCTACGAGAAGAGTGGGGATGGGCAGCCGAACACGAGCACGGTGACGGCGACGCTGTCGGGCAAGTCGCACGCGGCGGTGACCCTGACGGTGGCCGCGGCGGCGGGGGCCAACACGGCGGCAGGCGATTTCACGTTAACCGGGACGACCTTGACGATTGCGGCGGGGACGACGACGAGCACCGGCACGGTGACCATTACGGCGGTGGACAACACCGTGGACGCGCCGAACAAGACGGTGACGGTCTCGGCCACGGCCAGCGGCGGCGGGGTGGCGACCCCGACCAATCAGACCTTGACGATCACGGACGACGAGGGCCCGCCGACGGTGACGCTGGTGTTGACGCCGTCCACGATCACCGAGAGTGGTGGGACGAACGCGAGCACGGTGACGGCGACGCTGTCGGGCGAGTCGAGTGTGGCGGTGACGGTGGAAGTGTCGGTACCGGATGGGGCGCCGGTGACGGTAAGCCCCACCACGACCTTGACGATTGCGGCGAGGGCGAAGGCCAGTACCGGCACGGTGACGCTGACGGCGGTGGACAATGACACGGATGCGGCGAATGCGACGGTGGTGGTGTCGGGGGCGGCGTCGGGCGGTGGGGTGGCGAACCCGGCGGACGTAACGCTGACCATCACGGACGATGACGATACGCCGACGGTGACGCTGGAGTTGGATCCAAGGACCATCTACGAGAAGAGTGGGGATGGGCAGCCGAACACGAGCACGGTGACGGCGACGCTGTCGGGCAAGTCGCACGCGGCGGTGACCCTGACGGTGGCCGCGGCGGCGGGGGCCAACACGGCGGCAGGCGATTTCACGTTAACCGGGACGACCTTGACGATTGCGGCGGGGACGACGACGAGCACCGGCACGGTGACCATTACGGCGGTGGACAACACCGTGGACGCGCCGAACAAGACGGTGACGGTCTCGGCCACGGCCAGCGGCGGCGGGGTGGCGACCCCGACCAACCAGACCCTGACCATCGAGGACGACGAGGGTGAGCCGACGCTGAGCATCGACTCGCCGAGCGTCGCGGAGGGCGACAACGGCACGGCGACCCTGACGTTCAAGGTGACCCTGACCCCGGCGAGCGGCAATCCGGTGAGCGTCGCTTATGCCGATGCGAGCACCGGCACGGCGACCTCGGCGACGGACTACGCGGCGATTACCTCCGGCACCCTCAACTTCGCCGCCGGCGACACCGAGAAGACGGTGGATGTCACGGTCAACGGCGACACAGCGGACGAGCCCAATGAGACGGTGGTTCTGCGCCTGTCCTCGCCAAGCAACGCGGCGCTGAGCGGCGGCTCGACCACACTCGACGGCACCGGCACGATCACCGACGATGACGCCGCACCGACCGTGTCGGTAGCTGACGCCACGGCGGTGAACGAAGGCGACGCCCCGGACACCACGGTGAACATGAGCTTCACGGTGACCCTGTCCGCCGCGAGCACCAACGCCGTCACCGTGCCCTACACCCTGACCGGCACCGCCACCGGCGGCAGCGACTACGAGACGCCATCTTCGACGAGCCTGTCCATCGCGGCGGGCGACACCAGCGGCACGATCGTCATCAAGGTCAAGGGGGACCCCCTCGACGAGCCCAACGAGACGATCATTGTCACCCTTGGCACGCCGACCAACGCGACGGTCTCGACCACGGCAGGCGCGGGCACGGGCACCGGCACGATCACCGACGACGACGATGCGGCAACGGTGACGCTGGTGCTGACGCCAGCCACGATCAACGAGAGCGGGAATGACAATGCGAGTACAGTGACGGCGACGCTGTCGGGCGAGTCGAGTGCGGCGGTGACGGTGGAAGTGTCGGTGCCGAACAATGCCCCGGTGACGGTAAGCAGCAACACGACGTTGACGATTGCGGCGGGGGCGACGACGAGCACCGGCACGGTGACGCTGACGGCGGTGGACAATGACGCGGATGCGGCGAATGCGACGGTGGTGGTGTCGGGGACGGCCACGGGCGGTGGGGGTGACGTGGCGAACCCGGCGGACGTCACGCTGACGATTACCGACGACGATACGGCGACGGTGACGCTGGTGCTGACGCCAGCCACGATCAACGAGAGTGGGGATGGCAATGCGAGTACAGTGACGGCGACGCTGTCGGGCGGGTCGAGTGCGGCGGTGACGGTGGAAGTCTCGGTGCCGGATGGGGCGCCGGTCACGGTGAGCGCCAACACGACGCTGACGATTGCGGCGGGGGAGACGACGAGCACCGGCACGGTGACGCTGACGGCGGTGGACAATGCCGTGGATGCGGCGAATGCGACGGTGGTGGTGTCGGGGACGGCCACGGGCGGTGGGGGTGACGTGGCGAACCCGGCGGACGTCACGCTGACGATTACCGATGACGATGCGGCGACGGTGACCTTGAAGTTGACGCCAGCCACGATCAACGAGAGCGGGGATGGCAACGCGAGCACGGTGACGGCGACGCTGTTGGCCCCGGCGAGTGCGGCGGTGACGGTGGAAGTGTCGGTGCCGAACAATGCCCCGGTGACGGTAAGCAGCAACACGACCCTGACGATTGCGGCGGGGGCGACGACGAGCACCGGCACGGTGACGCTGACGGCGGTGGACAATGACGCGGATGCGGCGAATGCGACGGTGGTGGTGTCGGGGACGGCCACGGGCGGCGGGGGTGACGTGGCGAACCCGGCGGACGTGACACTGACGATTACCGATGATGATGCGGCCCCGGAGGTGACCCTGGTGCTGACGCCATCCACGATCAACGAGAGCGGGGATGGTAATGCGAGCACGGTGACGGCGACGCTGTTGGGCGAGTCGAGTGCGGCGGTGACGGTGGAAGTCTCGGTGCCGGATGGGGCGCCGGTCACGTTGAGCGCTAACACGACCCTGACAATTACGGCGGGGGAGACGACGAGCGCCGGCACGGTGACGCTGACGGCGGTGGACAATGACGCGGATGCGGCGAATGCGACGGTGGTGGTGTCGGGGACGGCCACGGGCGGTGGGGGTGCCGTGGCGGACCCGGCAGACGTGACCCTGACGATTACCGATGACGATGCGGCCCCGGAGGTGACGCTGGTGTTGACGCCCACCAGGATCAACGAGAGTGGGGATGGTAACGCGAGCACGGTGACGGCGAGGCTGTCGGGCGCGGCGAGTGCGGCGGTGACGGTGGAAGTGTCGGTGCCGAACAATGCCCCGGTCACGGTGAGCAGCAACACGACCCTGACGATTGCGGCGGGGGAGACGGACAGCACAGGCACGGTGACCATTACGGCGGTGGACAATGCCGTGGACGGGCCGGACGCGACGGTGGTGGTGTCGGGGACAGCCACGGCCACGGAGGGTGACGTGGCGAACCCGGCGGACGTCACGCTGACGATTACCGACGACGAGGCCACGCCGAGCCGGGCAAACCTGAGCGTGACTCCGGCGAGTGTAGGCGAGGCAGACGGCGCCACCATCATCACCGTGACGGCGACAGTCGACGGGGCCGCGCGCACCGCCAGCACGGTGCTGACGCTCTCGGTGACGCCGGGGACCGCGCAGGCAGCAGATTTCGAGCCGGTCGAGGATTTCCCGCTGACCATTGCGGCGGCGGCGACGACGGGGACCGCCACCTTCACGCTGACGCCGGTGGACGACACCCTCGATGAGCCGGACGAAACCCTCCAGGTGACGGGGACCTCCGGCCCGTTGAGTCTCACCCCGGCCACGGTGGTGCTCGAAGACAACGATGACCGCTCGATCATGGCCATTACCGGGGGCACGGCCGAGGAAGGCACGGCCGTGGTCTTTACCGTGACGCGCACCGGGGGGACCGAGAATGCGGCCACGGTCCAGTGGGCGACGGAGGCCGATACCGCCGGCACCTTCCCGGCCACCACAGCCGACTACACCCCGGTGTCCAGTTCCCGGGCTCTGGACTTTGCCCCGGGAGAAACCCGGAAACGGGTCGCCGTCTCGACGACCGACGATGCGTTGGATGAATTCGATGAGACGTTTGTGGTGCGGCTGAGCGGGGGGAGTGGATCGGTGGTGATCGCCGCGGACGGGGCCGCCGCCACGGGCACCATTCTGGATAACGATGCCCCGCCGGAACTGCTGATAGGCGATGTTACGGTTGAGGAAGGGGCGGTGGCGAGTTTCCCGGTGACCCTCTCGGCGGTGTCCGGGAAGCCCATCCGGGTAACGTGGCGGACGGTGGAGGGGACGGCGACCGAAGAGCAGGACTATACCGGGCAGTATGGGCAGTTCACCATTCCGGCCGGGGAGCGCACCGTTGCCCTCGTCGTGCCGACCATTGACGACCGCGCGGTAGAGGACCCGGAAGAAACCTATACCCTCCGGCTGTTTGAACCGGAAGCGGTTGTTTTGGGTGGGGCGGCGAGTCGTGCCGAGACTGACTCCGGTCTCGTGGCGGCGACCACGGCAGATGAGATGACGGCCCTGGGCACGATTCTGGACGATGACCGGGCCAGGCTCAGAGCGCAGTTCAAGCAGGTGAACGAGGCGGTGCTGCCGTGGGTGGGCTCCGCCTTGCTGCGGCGGCACCTGGACCGGATTACCGGCTGTCTCCAAGAGACCGGCACCGCCAGCCCGGACGTGGGGGGCATGGTGGAGCGCGCCGTCCGGTACGCCGAAACGCAACGGACTGCGCAACAGACCGGGGGGCGTCAGCCCTCTCTGTGGGAAACCTTGGGCGACACCCGGCTGGCGGGGAGCCTGGGCCCTGCCGACCCGGACAGCACCCAGCGGCCGGTGACCCTGTGTGCCGGGACCCATTGGCGGCGCTTGACCAACGACGGGCCGGTGAGTTGGGAGGGGGCGTTGCTGGGGGCCAATCTCAACGGCCACGTGCAACTCGGCGAGTCTTGGCGCGTGGGGCTGGACGTGGCGCATGATCAAGGGCGGCTGGACTGGCAACTGCCCAGCGTTGGCGAAGCCGGCGAGTGGGCGCTGACCCTGACGGGCGTGCGGCCGTATGTGGCCTGGCAGACGCCCTCCGGGGTCCAGGCCTGGGGGTTGGTGGGCTATAGTGGCGGGACGCTGGAAGTCACGGCCTCGGATGGGGTGCAGGCCGATGGGATTCGGCAACAGACGCCGGTGACGCACCGGCATGCCGCAGTGGGCGGGGCGGTGCCGCTGATGACGGTGCTGGGCGGCGGGTTCCGGCTGCGGGGCGACGCCTGGCTGGGCACCATGGAAGTGGAAGACAATGGCGACCTGCTGGTGGGCCTGACCGCGCAGAACCTCGGGGTACGGGGGCTGGTGGATGGCACCTGGGAGTATGCCCTGGGAGCGAGTCAACGGCTCACGCCGGCGGTCCGGCTGGGGGTGCAATATGACGACGGCGCGGGCGGCACCGGGGTGGAAGTGGGGACGGACGTGGGCTGGGAAGACCTGGTGTGGGGCTTGCAGGGGCGCGTGGCGGCGCGGACGCTGCTGGTGGACGGCGTGGTCCGGGAATGGGGCCTGGGCGGGCAGATGCGCTTGGTGGCCCCGGACGGGCTGGGACCGTTGTTGAACCTGAGCACGGCACGGGGGAACCTGACGGACGGCCGGGCCCAATGGTGGGAGCAAGGGCTGGAGGGGACCCCGCTGGGGCCGGCGACGCAGGGAATGGGCGTAGACCTGGAAGCGGGCTGGGGCTTGCGGGTGCCGGAGATGGCGGGGGTCCTGATGCCGTATGTTGGTGTGGGGCTGGTGGGGGAGACGTCGCGTACCTTACGGCTGGGCGGGCGGCTGACCGTGGCGTCGGGGCTGGCGGTGGCCGTGGAAGCCCTTCGCCGGGATCGCGTGGGATCGCCCCCTGATCAAGGGCTGTTCTTGCAACTCCGCCGGGCCTGGTAGGCGGTATACGTTATCGGTGTTCGTGCAGGTGGATGCTGACTAATCCTCGGAGGAATCCTTGAAACGCAGGGAAAGGGAATTGATGCAGAACCGTTGGCCCGTGGGTGCGGGGCCGTCGTCAAAGACGTGTCCCAAGTGGGCATCGCAGCGGCTGCACGTGACTTCCACGCGCGTCATTCCATAGCTGTGGTCGGTTTTTGTCCCCACGGCCTCTTCATTTGAGGGTTGCGTGAAACTCGGCCAGCCCGTCCCCGATTCGAACTTGTGATCCGACCGGAACAGGAAGTTCTCACAACAGACGCAATGGTACGTCCCGTCGGCTTTATGGTGAGAGTAGCGGCCACTGAATGCCGGTTCGGTTCCGGCCTGGCGGGTGACGTAATATTGTTCCGGGGTGAGTTGTTGTTTCCATTCATCCTCGGACTTGTGAATTTTATCGGTCATGTTTTCTCGCCAGGCTTCCTGGATCGAATCCGGGGCGGACCCTCATCCGGCAGGAGAGGCCGGCGTTGAGGACGTCGCGGCTTTTTTCTGCACGGCGTCCAGGATCGCACGGTCATCCGTGCCGGCGTCCCACACGGTTTTCAAGAATTCCGCCGGTTCCATGTTCACGCTTCGCAAAAACGGCCGGTCGGCACCACAGCCAAACATGATATCCGGCGCGAGTTCACCGCGGAGTTTGGCGCGGGCTTTGGCGATAATGCGGGGCAGCCACCGGTACCCACCCATCTCGGCATAGCCGGATGGCAGGGTCGCTGACGCAATCACCCGATTCGAGGCCTTTCCTTCTTGCACCGTCAGAAAGTACGTGCGGCGGACGTTGGTCATGGCCGCAACGGTCTCGAAGTCGGGCTCACCGTCTTCAACCCAATCTTCCACGAAATCGTACAGTTCTTGGGCGGAGGTGCCGATCGAATCAAGAAACGCGAGGGCCTCATGGCCAACGACCTGTTCGGGGCCTCGCCGGCCTTGCTCAAACCGGTGGACGGCTTGTTCATACACGTTGCGCAGTTGGGAAAGCCAGTCTTGAGAACTGTCCGTTGTCGTTCTTTTGGTCATGACGGTATTGTCAGGGCAAAATGGGAGCATCGTCAAGTCTTCCCTTCGAGGCCCTGCCCCGGCTGTTCCCCTGCACGGGCGTGCTTTTGGTTCTCTGGTTCCCCTCAGGGGGGTGATTGAGGAAGGGCGCTAGGGCCGGATGCGTTTGCGAGCCGGTGAAACGTGAGATAGTCTATGGCTCCTCGTCGCACGGTAATGCCTTTTGCGAGGAGTTCGCGGTGCGCAAGCGGTGTGGGTTTACCCGTCATCCATAATTCGACTTCTTTGATTTGTTTGGAGGACGTCCAGGTTGAGACGCGTTCTGCGGATTCGGCAAGTTCGGCTCGCCAAGGAAGAAACTCGACGGGCAACATGCCGATCAACGTGCGATCGCGCGTCAATCCCATCAACAGCCTGTCGTCAATCACCACGAATTTCTCGAGAGGTTTCACGTTGTGATGGTATGAGAGGAACATTTCAGCTATTTGTTGGAAAAACAGGGCATCCTCTTCGAACCGGGCCGACATGGCGACTTCAAAAAACGTTTTTCGATTCTTGACGACGTTCATTTCGAGCAGCGCCTGGACCAACACCGTCTCATGACGAGGAGAGTACCAGGGATGTTGGAGAAATGCTTCGATGAGCGAGTCGTCAAGCCTCATGATTTCCAGTTTGTTACGGTTCAGGTGCCGCAGTTCTTCAGGCGTATGATCGTGTAAAAGTTCGCTGATGGCTGTACTGAACGACGTTCCGGTGAGTACGGCTCCGGCCGGGCCTCCAATGGGTAGTGTTGCGAGTCGAACGGCTGTGCCCCCGGCGTATCCTGCCCAACTCAAGCTATCCAGTTTTTCCTGCAAGACCCGGTTGGAGGAATAGACGTCCACCCCAAAGTGATTCGCCACTTGTCGCTTCATGGTCGAAAACCCCAGCAATTCTCCGTTCTCGGGGTTTTCAAGGCTTCCTCGTTCGCCGCTGGCCATTTCGCCGATGCGTGTCGCCATGTGCCACATGCCCTTGGGTACGGCCAAAAGTGTTTCGATGGGGTTGGTGAACAGGTTCAGGGCAAATGTAAAGGGACTCAGGATTGCATGCTTCGCCCCCGCCGCCGCACTTTGAACGTGGTTCATTTTTTCGTCCATCGTTGCGATCGCCTGAATCTCCTGAATGCGGATCTTCAGCATCTCACCCCCGTAGGCCTCGAATTGGCCATACGGCGAGGTGATTCTGTAATGGTGAGTATAGCGAAAGGGGACAACCTCATCCAAAACGGTATGGTGCGGTCCTTTCCGAACGTCAGGCGGGAGGATGGTTCTGGCGTCGAGAACGAACGGGGTTTCATGGGATGCCGTTGCCTGGGCATGAGGCAAAAGCGAAACGGCTGTGGCGAAATTTGCACACAGAAGGGTGCAAAACCCGGTGGTCATAAGGGTCAGGGCCCATGGACGGCCACGATGCCCTTTTAGCGTATGGGATGAGACATCCATGTGTTTTGGCATGGCCTTGCTCTCAAATATTGGCCAATGCGCACTGGACAGTAAGCATCACCTTAGCAAGGCCTGTTCAATTAAGCAAATTTCATTCCAGATTGGATTCCGTGCTCACGCAGTGGTGACGCGAAAAATTTTTCCTGATTCAATACGGTGTTCAATCAGGTCATTTCCGCCTCTTGTCCCTTGTCGGGTGACTCGCTAAACTGGCTGGGTTCTCCGGAAATACTGCATGTCATTCATCGCCGATCTCCATATTCATTCCCGTTATTCCCGTGCCGTCAGCAGGGACATGGTCCCGGAGAGTCTCTATCGCTGGGCGCAGCTTAAGGGGATTACCGTTGTCGGAACAGGAGACTTCACGCATCCTGCCTGGTTCACCGAACTTCAGGAGAAACTCGAACCGGCCGAGCCGGGTCTCTATCGCCTGAAGCCGGAACTGGCGGCTCCAGTGGATGCTGAAATTCCCGCAGCCTGCCGGGCTGAGGTCCGGTTCATGCTGACGAGCGAGATCAGTAGTATCTATAAGCGCCATGAACGCACGCGCAAAGTCCACAACCTGATCTTTGCACCGGGTTTCAGTGCCGTGGCGAACATGACGGATAAACTGGCGCGTATCGGTAACCTTCATTCGGATGGACGGCCTATCCTGGGGTTGGACAGTGAGGAATTGTTGCGCATTATGCTGGAGCGCGCTCCGGAGGCCTTGTTTGTCCCTGCCCATGCCTGGACCCCGCATTTTTCGGTGTTCGGGGCCAACTCGGGGTTTGATTCGCTGGAAGAATGTTTCGGGGATTTGAGTCCCCATATCCAGGTGATCGAAACCGGACTGTCCTCGGACCCGCCCATGAACTGGCGCCTGAGCCAACTCGACGGGATTACCTTGATCTCAAACTCCGATGCCCATTCGCCGGGCAAACTCGGCCGTGAAGCCAACGTGTTGAACGGTGATTTGTCGTTCGAAGGCATCAAGGCGGCCTTTACGAGCGGCGATCCCGCACGGTTCCTGGGGACGATCGAGTTTTTTCCGGAAGAAGGCAAGTACCATTTCGACGGACACCGAAACTGTCAAATCCGCCTGTCCCCGGAGGAAGCCAGGGCCCATGATGATGCGTGTCCCGAATGCGGGAAGCCTGTGACGCGCGGGGTCATGCACCGCGTCGAAATATTGGCCGACCAGCCTGCAGGGCATCGTGCTCGGAGGGCGTTGCCTTACCGGAGTTTGGTTCCGTTGGTCGAGTTGATTGCGGAGGTTCGTCGCGCCGGAGTGAAGACCAAAGGGGTCACGGAAGCCTATAATCAGTTGCTGGCAAGTCTGGGCAATGAGTTCGAGATTCTGATGAACGTACCCATTGCGGCCATCGAAGAGACTGGAGGAATGCTCCTGGCTCTGGCGGTCCAACGCATGCGCGAGGGCAACGTGACCATCGCCCCCGGCTACGACGGGGAATACGGAACCGTTCACCTGCTGTCCCAAGAGGACCGGCAGTTCCATGCCTCGCACACGTCATGATTCTGACTTGGGATGATGGTGTCCGTCATCCGGACAACGTTCGTCCATCCAACCGGGCATCGTGCTTTGCAAATGAAGCCGGTGGGGTAGTAATGTACGTCGCTCGCCCAATGGTTGAAGGGCGGCACACTGCCCTGAGCGTCTCCGACCGGTTGCCACATTCTGCCGTTTTGTTCTGAAAACAGATAGAGGAATCCATCATGCGTTCGAGAAAAGGAACGGTCATGCAGTATGCGGGCTGGCTGGTCATGGTGTTGGGGATCCTGTTCCAGGTGCTGGTTCCGCTCGGTATTCCGGGACGTCCCACGGGACGATGGTTGGGTATGCCGGCAGAAATCGCCGCGTTGTTTCTGGCCACGGGAACGATCGTCATTGGGATGGTGATCGTCTATCTCACATGGTTGAAACCATATGCAGCCAGCCTCGACCGGGACATCAATCAATAGATACGGCATGGTCATGATTGTCGCGTATGTGTGTTTTTAGGAATACCCCCTCACCCCAGCCCTCTCCCTCCAGGGGAGAGGGAAGTTTGAGCGCCGGCTGGAAGTAACGATCATGAGCGTGGCGCAATTCACCATTCTTCTGTTGTTGGTCTATCTGGTAGGGGTTAAGTGCATTTCGTATTTTGCCTATCGGATCTCCAAAAGCGATTCTGAGGATTATTTTCTGGCCGGTCGCAATGTCGGCATGCTCGCCCTGACCGGGACGGTCATGGCGAGTATCTTTTCGACCGGGACGATCGTGGCCGCGCCGTCCGAGTTTTTCAGGCAGGGAACGGGCTATTTCTGGTTCTTCTTTTTTGCGCCCATGCCTGTGATCTATTTTTTCCTCGCGACCAAGATGTGGAAGCTCGGGAAAGTGAAGGGCTACGTCACCCCCGGGGAAATGCTCGGCGACTTTTTTCAAAGCCGCTCGGTCACGTTTTGGGCGGGAGCAGTCGGTCTTCTGGCGTTGTTACCCTATTCGGTGGCGCAACTCGTGGCCATTGGCAAGACGTTTGAGGCGCTGACCGACGGCCACGTCACGTATTTCTGGGGCGTGACGATTGCCTCGGCGTCGATTGCCGCGTACCTGTACTTTGGCGGCGCGCGTGCAGTGGTGTGGACGGATATGGCCCAAGGGTTTCTGTTGGCTTTCCTGCTGATACTCGCCGGTTTGTTGTCGATGAAGTGGGCCGGTGGATGGAACGCGATGGTCGATGCCCTGATGACCCATGCTCCCGAGAACGTGACGTTTGAGGGAAAAGTGTCATGGGCAAGGTATTACGAATACGGGTTGCTGACACTGTCGTTTCCGTTTTTGCCCTACATCTGGCAGCGGATGTATATGGCACGCTCGGCCTCAGCCGTGGCCTTCAGCCTCTGTTCGTACCCCGTCATCTTCATCATTCTGTTTTTTTCCGCCTGGGTGATCGGGACATCGGCCTTTTCCCTCTTTCCGGACGGGTTGCAGGATGCCGATACGGTCGTAGGAGCGATTTTTCGAGAAAACGCGCCCTATTTTGGGGCGATGGTCCTCGTTGCGGCCTTTGCCGCCGGCATGTCGACGGTTGATAGCCAGATGCTCTCGGCCGGGTCGTTGTTCGTTCGCGATCTCGTCCCGCTTGTGGTCACCGGCATTGATCCGCACCGTAATTTTCTCATCGGTCGTTGGGCGACCATGGGCCTGTTGGGTCTCCTGTACCTCTGGAGCCTGACCCTGCAATCGGAACCGGTTCTGGCGTTGATCGTGTTCGGCATGAGCCTGACGGTCATCTTCATCCCATGCGTCTTCGGTCTGTTCTACTGGAAACGGGCCACGCCCCAAGGGGCGGCCTGGTCAATGGGACTGGGACTGCTGGCATTCCTGGTGAAGCAGTTCCGGCTGGTCGGGTTGGATGCGTACCTGCCCGTCGTGGGTCCCATTACCTGGGCCTTGATTGCGGCGACGGTGGCGTTTGTGGTGGTTAGTCTGCTGACGAGTTCCGAGGGGACCGCGGCGAAACGGCGAGAATATGACGAACTCCTGGGAACGGAGTCGAAATAAGATCGGTTCTCGGGTACCATGGACTCGCGTTGACGTCATTCTCATGACATTTGCTGGAAAAGGGTTTATCGATACACGTCTTTTCGGTGTTCGATTGTCAACACATCAAGCCATTCGGAACCAGTGAGACGATAGAGAATTCGATAGGGCCATATTCGGTAGGAGCGTACCTTCTCCTTGTATCTTCCTTTAAGGGGATTACCTTCCAGTGGGTGAAAGGACAGATGCCGGAGAGCTTCTTTAATTTTTGTGAGCGTAGGAGGGTCGAAAATCTCAAGGTCTTTTTGGGCTTGGGGTGTAAGGCGTACTTTTTTCACTGCTCTTCGCCGAACACGTCCTTAAAGGCGGAAAGTTTTTTCGCTTTGGCTTCTTTTAGCCCTTGGTCCAGGGCTTTGACTGTTCGAGGATTGGACGTGACTTCGAGCGTTTCCAGCCAACCCTCGAATTCTTCGGCACTCATCAACACGGCTCGGGGTGTGCCGTTTTTCGTGACTACAAATCTTTCCGATAGCCGATTTGTTTGCTCGACCAACGTAGAAAATTTTTGACGGGCTTCTTTTAAGGGAATGATTTTGTTCATGGCGTCTTCGTTTCTTATTGTCCGAAAGTGTACATAATTATGTCTCTTTTGACAAGATCGTTCATGACATTTCGAACCCCTTCTCCCCTTCGCGGCCTGCTGATTGCCCAGTTCTTCGGGGCGTTCAACGATAACGCGTGGAAGTTGATGGTCGCGTTGCTGGCCATCAAACAGTTAGCTTCGCAGGTAGGCACCGGCCCGGAATTCGAAGCTGCGTCCCAAGCCCAAACGACTCTCACGTTCGTTGTTTTTACCCTGCCGCTGATGCTCGTGTCCATCTTTGCCGGCGTCTTTTCCGATCGATTCAGCAAGCGATCGGTGATCGTGGTCATGAAGGTCGTTGAAGTGGTGTTGATGGCCTTGGGGACTGTGGCTCTTTACCATAATCCTTCCGGGGGCATCCTGCCGCTCATCGTGTTGGGTGGGATGGCCGTCCAAAGTGCGCTGTTCAGTCCGGCAAAGTACGGCATCCTGCCGGAACTGCTTCCTTATGAACGATTGGCCATAGGGAACGGGCAACTGGAATTGTGGACCTTCCTGGCCATTATCGGAGGCACGGGGGTAGGAGGTGTCTTATTGCAGGCGTCGGGCTCATCCCCGTGGTTGGGGGGAGCGGTGCTGCTGCTGTGTTCCGTCGCAGGGTGTGCCGCGTCCCTGATGATCCCTGTTGTCCCGCGTGCGCGCGACGAGGGCGGGTTGGTCTCAACACTGCAAGGGGCTTGGCAAGCCGTTCAAGCGGACCGCGTGTTGCGATTGGGTCTTTCCGGCAACGTCGGCTATTGGACCATCGCCAGTTTGGTGGGCCAGGACATTCTCGTCTATGCCAAGGCCGTGCTGGGCCTGTCTGATGCCTTGTCGGGGCTGCCCTTGGCGACGTTCGGAATCGGGATTGGCCTCGGGTCGGTGTTGGCCGGGAAACTTTCGCATGCCAAAGTCGAAGTCGGGCAGATTCCATTGGGCGCGGTCGGGCTGACGCTGGGGTTGCTTCTGCTGGGTACGCTGTCGCCGGGATTGACGGGGACCTTGCTGGGTATGGGATGGCTGGGCTTTGCCAGCGGATTCATCCTGGTTCCGGTCAACGCCTTGATCCAGTGGCGTGCGCCGCAGGACCGGCGAGGCGCCGTGATCGCATTCGGAAATATTTTTGTGTTTGGCGGCGTGGTGGCGGGGTCACTGGGGGCGTGGATGTTGTCCTCCATTGGCCTCAACGCCGCCGGAATCCTGAATGCCGCCGGGATTGCAGCCATCGCATTGACGGCATGGGTCATTTGGCTCATGCCGGAGTCTTGCATCCGGATGGTGTTGTTCCTTGTCGTTCACACCTTCTACCGGCTTCGGGTTGCCGGCCTGGAGCACGTGCCTAAACGAGGCGGTGCGTTGTTGCTGCCGAACCACGTGTCGTTCGTCGATGGATTGTTTCTGATCGCCAGCATCGATCGTCCGGTCCGGTTTCTCGTCGACCGGCGTTACTACGAGATGCCTGTCCTGCATTGGGCGGCACGTATCATGGGAGTGATTCCCATTTCCGCCGGAGGATCACCGCGGGAGATGCTCCATGCCCTCCGTGAAGCCGGTCGCCGGCTGGATGACGGTGAAGTCGTCTGCGTGTTTCCCGAAGGGCAGATTACCCGTACCGGCGGGCTCCTGTCGTTTCGCCAGGGTTTCGAACGGATCGTCAAGGGCCGGGAGATCCCCGTGATTCCCGTGCACCTTGACCGGGTATGGGGGAGTCTCTTCAGCTTCATCGGCGGAAAATTTCTGACGAAATGGCCTGACCGCATACCCTATCCCGTCACGGTTTCATATGGTGAGCCCATGCCGTCGACCGTCGCGGCGAGCGAAGTCCGGCAGCGAGTCCAGGAATTGGGCGAGGAAGCCTGGCGTGCTCGCAAGTCCGAGAGGAGGCTGCTTCAGCATTCCTTTATTCGTGCGGCTCGCCGCCATCCCTTGCGTTTTGCCTTTGCCGATGCAACCCGTCCCAGGGTTTCGAGCCTGGAGTCGCTTGTCGGTGCCGTGGCGTTGGCCCGGGCGCTCCGCCCGCACTGGCTCAACCAGGCCACCGTGGGCATTCTGTTGCCTCCCAGTGTCGGGGGGGCCTTGGTCAATCTTGCCGCCACCCTGTCGGGACGCACCGTTGTCAATCTCAATTACACGGTTGGGCGAAGCGGGATCGAGTCGATGGCCGGGCAAGCCGGGCTCGAAACGATTGTGACGAGCCGCATGTTTCTCGAAAAGGCCAACCTTGAAGTGCCCGAAGGGGTCAAGATTATTTGGATCGAAGAGGTTCGCAAAACCATCGGGACATCCGAACGGGTGAAAGCCTTGCTGATGGCCTTGGTTGCGCCGATTGCCGTGCTGGAGAAGGGCGTCGGTGCGATCCATCGTCCGCAACTGGATGACCTCGCGACGATCATTTTCAGCAGCGGCAGTACGGGAGAGCCGAAGGGGATCATGTTGAGCCATTTCAACGTCGATGCCAACATTGAGGGCGTTGCCCAGGTGTTTCACGTGGGCAACGGCGACCGGGTGATGGGGATCCTGCCGTTCTTTCATTCCTTTGGTTACCTCGCGACGCTGTGGTTGGCCGTCAATCATGGCGTGGGCGTGGTGTACCATCCCACGCCGTTGGATCCGGGGGGCATCGGCGAACTGATGGAAAAACACCGGGTCACGCTCCTGATCGCGACGCCGACTTTCCTGCAACTGTATTGGCGGCGGTGCATGCCGGAGCAATTCGGATCGGTGCGCACCGTGTTGACCGGTGCCGAAAAATTATCGGAACGGCTGGCTGCTGCATTTGAAAGCAAGTTCGGAATCCGTCCCCTCGAAGGATACGGGATCACGGAATGTGCTCCCGTGATTGCCGTGAATTGTCCGGACTTTCGTGCGGCGGGATTTCATCAGCCGGCCTCGCGTCGCGGGACGGTGGGCCGGCCGTTGCCCGGTGTGTCCCTGCGTATCGTCGATCCCGATTCGTTTGAACCCCTTCCGGTGGGAACGGCCGGTCTGTTGCTCGTCAAGGGGCCCAACGTCATGCAGGGGTACCTGAATCGTCCCGACCTGACGGCCGCGGTCATGCGTGATGGGTGGTACGTGACCGGAGACGTGGCCGTTCTGGATGAAGACGGGTTCCTGGCCATTACGGACCGGCTGTCCCGTTTTGCCAAAATCGGCGGGGAGATGGTGCCTCATGGAAAAGTCGAAGAAGCCCTGCAGCAGGCCGTTGAATCCGACGAGCAGGTCTTTGCCGTGACGTCCATCCCCGATGAAAAAAAGGGGGAACAGTTGGCCGTGCTCCATACACTCGATGAATCCGTCATCCCCGGTGTGCTGGAAAACATCGCGGCGAGCGGGTTGCCGAATTTATTCATTCCCCGAAAAGACGCCTTCATCAAGGTCGATCAGCTTCCGGTGCTGGGGACGGGAAAGTTGGACCTCCGTGCCCTGAAGCGAATCGCCTTGGAGCGACGGTCAGACGGTTAGCCCGCCGGTACCGGGCGATCGCTTCCGCAATTCCAGCATGAGGTGAAATCTTTTGCGTGCGATTCTCCGCAACGGGAACAGGTCCAGGCCGTGGATTCATCAGGGCCGGCGGCGCGCCAATCTTCCAGAAATTGTTGAGCGGCGGCATAGTCGGCGTCATTCAACACCCAGAGTTCGGGAAAGACTTCGGCAAACGGGACTTCACCGGCCAAGGAAGAACTTCGTTGGTTCTTGATCCAGGATTTGATCCCCGCCTGATCAAGGATGTCTTTCAGCGACTCGACTTCGACCAGATTCAAGGAAACAAATAATTTCTGCATGATCGGGGTTGGCCTCTACCCCACCTGACCTTCCCTTACAAAGGGGAGGAAAAGGCCTGCTGGCCCTCCGAGTTCCCCTCTTTTGTAAGGAGGGGCGAGGGGAGGTAGAGTGGCTGTACGGCTAAGGATTCGGATGCCTGTCTCCATGAGAATTTCAGTCGTAGAGGATGAGTGCCAGTCCCGTCAGTGCCAGGCCGAGAGCGGCAAGGCCGATGACCAGCGTGCGCCAAAGAATCGTTTGCAAGGCCTCGATTTGTTTCGTCAATTTCTCGACGAGTTCAAGTTGCTGCGTCAGCCGCTGCTCCATTTCCGCAATGCGTGCCTGGAGCGGTTCTTCACGAGTTTGGGGCTCTGCCTGTTGATTGTTGAGGGTCGAAATGGTGGAGACAATGTCGGGGATGCTGGGGGCGACCAGCTTAAACAACAGCTTGGCAATGGGCCACGCAGCAGGCATACGTGTGATTGTAGTCTTCCTCCCGAAAAAAGAGAAGCGGTTTCTTTTACCCTGGCTGAACCAGTTGATGAACCAGGCGGCGCTCGTCGGTTTCCGTTTTCACGGTTCCGTCCAATCGTGCATCCAACAGTCGATCCAGGATCCGGTTGTACAAGGGCCCCGGTGTGAGGCCCATGGTTTTCAAGTCGGTTCCATTCAGGACCGGCTTCATCTGTCGATAGGTGGTGACCATATCGACAATGTTCTGTTTTGCCCGTTTCGACCGGGTTTTGGCCATGAGCAAGAGCAGGGTCTCTTCCGGGAAGGTGCAGAGCGCCCGGAATGTTTCGGACGGTTTGACGGTCCGGTCAAGGGTCCGCAAGAGACGCGAGCGTGCCTGGGAGGTCCACAGGAGGAATTGCGTGTGGCGCCGGGGAAACGGTAACCGGGCCAGGGTTTCCTGTCTGGCCGGTTGGGGGAGTGTATCCAGTAAGGCCATTCCATAGACGACCCATGGAGACGCGAGCGGCGCGCGAGAGAATCCGGCATGCCATTCGACGGCGTTCTCCACGGCCTTCATCAGCCGGGCCAACCCGGGAGACCATTTCAATCGTGGGTGAATGAATTGAAGCACGTTATATTCCGCCAGCCTGGCGAGCGTGTTGACGGGCTTCCGTTCCAACAACACGTGATGGAGTTCAGCCGAAAGGCGAGACGGAGAGAGGCGGCAGAACAGTCCCATGTTTACGGCTTCCGTCATGAGCACGGCCGTCTCTTGGTCCAGTTGAAAACCCAGGCGTTGCTCCAGCCTGATCGCGCGGAACACGCGAGTCGGGTCATCGATCAAGCTGAGCCCGTGCAGCACGCGAATGGTGGTGTGCTGCAAGTCCCGTAGACCGCCGTGGAGGTCCACCAATTCGCCGAGATGGCCGGTATTGAGCCGGATAGCCAGGGTATTGATCGTAAAATCCCGGCGGCGAAGGTCTGCCTTGATGGAACCCGGTTGTACTCTGGGGAGGACGGCCGGGGCATCATAGGATTCGGTTCGAGCCGTGGCCACGTCGAGGGTCCGTCCGTCCGCCAATGTCACGGTCGCTGTGCCGAACCGGTCATGTGTGGTGACGTGGGCCCGGTATGGTTGGGCGAGGACCTTGGCAAAACGAATCCCGTCGCCTTCGACAACCAGGTCCAGGTCCAGGTTCGGGATGCCCAGGAGAAGATCTCTGACGAACCCACCGACGGCATACACGCGAACGTGACGTGCCTCGGCAAGCTCACCGGTTTTCTGTAAGAGAGAAAACAGCGGCGCGGGCACACGAGCCTTCATGCAGGAGTAAACCGAATCCATCTTCGTTATGCCACGTGACGGCTCATTGCCGCCGTTGGTTCAAGGCAAATGCATGATAGATAGTCGGGACGTCATGATGCCACTCACGCAGAATGATTGACGCCCCGAGACCTTCCAGGTTGGTCAGAATTCCCAGGGTCAGGGCTCCAAGAAAGCCGATCCCTGTCACGTCAAACACCAGAATTTCCGTGAACCCGGCAAACAGGAACATGCCCCAGGCTTTGGCACTCCACATATGATATGCCGCCGACCGGCCAAATTTGACTTGATCAAAAACGTGGCGTCCGATCTCCAACAGAAAAAAACAGGCTAAGGGAAACCAGAAGGGCAGAAGGAGTTGAGGGTGCTTCAGGACGGCAACGAGAAAAACGCCGGCGTAGAAAACCGTGTCCGCTATGCTGTCCAGGGAACGTAACTTCTCGGTCGCCACCCCCAATTTTCTCGCAAGCATGCCGTCAAAAACGTCGGAAAGCAGGCCGGCCGTCAAGACGACCCCGTACCAGACGGATTCAACGCCGGCGCCGTACAGGAGGAGCAGGACGGGTGCCAACAGGATCCGGAAGACTACGAGAGACAAGGGAATGTGCCGGAACATTGATCATGCGTATGGTGAGAAATCCTGGGCGTGGTGTGCCGCTAACGGATAAGCCGGCGCCGTGTTGCTCGAACGTGCCCCTGCCGGTTGAGCCGGAACACGATCAGCCCCGTGAGCCCAGTGCCCGGTCAAGGTTAAACGCGGCGCTGATCAACGCCAGGTGGGTAAACGCCTGGGGAAAATTGCCGAGCCCTTCGCCGTGATGTCCGGTCTCTTCGGCGTAGAGTCCGACGTGATTGGCATAGCCGAGGATTTGCTCGAACGTGAGCCGGGCTTCCTCGATCCGGCCCGCACGGGTGAGTGCTTCGACTAACCAGAACGTACAGATGTTGAAGGTGCCTTCTTCGCCTTTCAGGCCATCCTCCGTTTCGTTGACGTTGTACCGGTGCACCAGGGCATTGGCGACCAAGCCGCCTTTCTCCGGGGATTGGGTGATCGCTTCCAGGGTTTGGAGCATTCGGGGATCGGTCGGCGAGACAAAAAAGACCAGCGGCATCATGAGGTTGGCCGCGTCCAGGGCGTCGCTGCCGTATCGCTGGACGAAGGCTTTTCTGCTCTCACTCCACCCTTTTTCCATGATTTCTTCATAAATGGTGTCGCGGACTTTCAGCCACCGGTCCCGGTCCGCGGGAAACGAGCGCCGGTCGGCGAGGCGAAGGCCCCGGTCAACGGCGACCCAGCACATGAGTTTCGAATACAGGAAATGTTGTTGTGTGCCCCGGACTTCCCAAATCCCTTCATCAGTCCGCATCCAGTTGTCGCATACCCAGTTCACCAACCGGCGCAAATGGCTCCAGAGGTCGTAAGAAATCGGGCTGCCGTATTTGTTGTAGAGGTACACCGAATCGAGTAATTCGCCGTAAATATCCAATTGCAGTTGATCATAGGCACCGTTTCCGACGCGGACGGGACGCGAACTCTTATACCCGTCCAGGTGGGACAGGATCTCTTCTTGCAATTGATGCCGGCCGTCGATGCCATACATGATTTGTAAGGACCCGTCCGGATTCAGTTCGTGGCATCGCGCTTCCAGCCAGTGCATGAATTGTTCCGCTTCCTGCGTGAACCCGATGCGCAGGAGCGCATAGATCGTAAAGGCGGCATCACGGATCCACGTATATCGATAGTCCCAATTGCGTTCTCCCCCCACGTCTTCCGGAAGGCTGCACGTCGGAGAGGCGACGATCGCGCCCGTCGGTTCAAACGTCAGCAGTTTAAGCGTCAGGGCCGAGCGTTGCACCATTTCGCGCCATCGACCGCGATAGGTACAATGGGAAAGCCATTGCCGCCAGTAGGTGACGGTCTGGCGGAAGAGTCTCTCGGCCTGGTCTTTGGAGATGGCTTTGCCACAGGCGTCGATTTGCTCCACGGCTTGCAGTGAAAACGTCAATTCGTGACCTTCCTGTATCTCAAATTCGGCAACAACGCCGTTGCCTTCCCGTTGCAAGGGAATCGTTGAGCCCAACCACAGACTGAGTCCCGGGGCTTCGAAATAGGCGCCTTCGGGAGTGAGGGTCGTCGTGTGGGAGTCTCGACTGTAATTGAAGGCGGGGAAACATTCCAAGCGAAACGTCATGTTCCCGCGAATCGCCTGGACGCGGCGAATGATGCCGTGATAGCCGGCCTCAGTGGCCTTGAGATCGACCGGCATAAAGTCGACCACTTGTCCCACGCCTTGCTCGGAGAGAAACCTGGTGACGAGCACGTTTGTGTCCGGCCAATAGAATTGTTTGTGCGTGGCATCATTGCCTTTGGAGGTAATTTCCCAACGCCCGCCTTTGCCGTCATCCAGGATGGCAGCGAATACGCTTGGAGAATCGAAGTGAGGAAAACAGAACCAGTCGATCGAGCCGTTCACGCCGACCAAGGCACTGGTCTGCATGTTGCCGATCAGGCCGTATTCTTCAATTGGTAGATAGGGCATGCGTCATTGTCAATGCAGGCTGCCTCCCGGGTCAAGTCCGGAAATCCTGTCCTCTCTCCTGCTTCTCTTGACGGAGTCTTTCAACCGGTGCCCGTTTCCTTTACACTGTCGCGCAACACATGTTCTGGTGAACTACAAGATGGCTGACAAAAACGGGAAGTCAACGCCAGATGGACGGGAGCCGGGAGTCCTGTCGCGCAATGCCCCTGTGACGGCGCGACCGAAAGAGCCACCGACGCGTCGAGCGTTCTTGGCCGGGGCCACGTCATTGTTCGGGGCGGCCGCGGCGCACGTGCTGCTGGCGCCTTTTCTGGGCCATGCGGCGAACGCTTCCGGCGATCCCACCCGGGTCCCTGGGGCCCTGGCAACGGAATACGGGCGACGCTCACCATTCGAACGTGCCAAGCGGTTGACCAAGCCGCAACGGTCGAGAACGCCCTTGCAGGACTTGCATGGCATCGTGACCCCATCGGCCCTGCATTTTGAGCGCCACCATAACGGTGTGCCGCTCATCGATCCGGCGAAGCACCGGCTTCTGGTCCACGGGTTGGTGGAACGGCCGTTGCTCTTTACCATTGCCGAATTGAAACGTTTTCCCTCGACCTCACGTCTTGTCTTTGTCGAATGTTCGGGTAACAGCGGTAAGGAATGGAAGGGGGCGAAGGGCAAGACCGTACAGGAGATCCATGGCCTGACCAGTACCAGCGAGTGGACGGGCGTTCGATTGTCGACCGTCCTGTCGGAAGCGGGTCTCACGCCTGGGGCCACGTGGATGTTGGCCGAAGGCAGCGATGCCGCAGCGATGACGCGGAGTCTCCCGTTGAATCAAATCTTGGATGAAGCCTTGTTATGTTATGCCCAGAACGGGGAACCGCTCCGTCCGGAGCAAGGCTATCCTTTGCGTTTGTTGGTGCCGGGCTATGAAGGCAACACCTGTATTAAATGGTTGCGACGCCTGAAACTGGTATCCGCGCCGGTGATGACTCGCGAAGAAACGTCGAAATACACCGACCTGATGCCGGATGGGACCGCGCGTCAATTCACCTTTGACATGGAAGCGAAATCGGTGATCACGACCCCTTCCGGAGGACAACGATTGAAAAAGACGGGGTACGTTGAAATCCGGGGTTTGGCGTGGAGCGGGCGTGGCCGGGTCGAGAAAGTGGAAGTGAGCGTGGATGGGGGAAAGACCTGGCGAACCGCGAGGTTGCAGGCACCCATTTTGCCGAAATGTCACACCAGGTTTGGGCTCGATTGGTGGTGGGATGGAGGGGAAGCCGTTCTTCAAAGCCGCTGTATCGATGAGACCGGCTACAGGCAACCGGCGCGTCAGGAGTTGGTAGAGGTCCGGGGGACCAATTCGTATTATCATTATAATGCCATCCAGAGTTGGCAAATCGACGAAGACGGGAACGTATCGAATGTCCAGGTATGAGGGGCATGCGAGAGCAGCAGCCGGACCACCGCCTGAGTTGCTCTCTACCCCCACCCGCATTACCCCTGGTTCCCCTCCTTTGTAAGGAGTGGATAGGGGAGGTAGAGGGAAGTAGAGAAGGTTTACGAAACCGATGATGTTTCAACGGCAGTCAGGTTTGCTACTCGTGCTGTTCGTTATGGTGGCGGTGGGTCCGGCTGATTCGTGGGGGACATCAAAGGGTGGTCCGTTTCACCTTGGACGTGTGGCAACCCCGGAGGAGATTCAAGCCTGGGATATTGCCGTGGCACCGGACGGTGAAGGGTTGCCGGCCGGCAGAGGGACCGTAGAGGAAGGTGAGCGCGTCTATGCCAAGCATTGCGCAGGTTGTCACGGCGCGACCGGTGGGGAAGGTCCCAATCCGAAGTTGGTGGGCGGGCAGGGAACGTTGACGAGTGCGCACCCTGTGAAAACGGTCGGCAGTTATTGGCCGTATGCCACGACCCTGTTCGATTACATTTACCGGGCGATGCCCTTTGTGGCGCCTCAATCCCTGACACCGAACCAGGTGTATGCCGTGACGGCCTGGATTTTGTTTCAGAACGGGCTGCTGGACAAAGCCGTTATCCTCGACAGAGAGACGCTTCCCAAGGTTCGGATGTTGCATCGAACCGGCTTTGTCCCGGACCCTCGTCCGGACGTGAACCAACCGGGTTCGATCGTGATCGAGCAACCGGCCAGGTCTCAGCGGCGATGAGTGAGTTGTTTTCCGTCCGTGGACTTGTTCGTCGTCGGGAATCGCTTCTTGCTGCTGCCCCATGTGAATAGCCGTTCTTTCTTCGTAGACCATTCGATGGCGCAATAGATGACCAAAGCCGCCAAAAGTCCGGCCAGGATCGGGGAAGTCGACATGGTATCATCCAAATAGCCCATGACGCTAAAAAACCCGAAACACACGCACCACAAAAAAACCATCACGAATCGAAGAGCATTTTCCATCAGGCTTGCCTTTTCCTCATTGTGCGGCTTTTGCCGCCTTCATGCTCAGGAATCTTTCTCGATCGTGGCGATGCGGGCTTCAAATTGCTGGGCGTCATGCTCCCGGTTGGTTTTTTTCAGCAGCGCGACGTAGTTCTTGAGCAAGCGGGCGACGACCGGGTGTTCCTTCCCCAAGGTTTTTTCGTGGATGGCCAGGGCCCGGGTAAAGAGCGGTTCGGCTTTCGCGTAGTTCTCTTGTAAAAGGTAGAGCAGCGCCAAGTTGTTGGCGACGTTGGCGACCTTTTCATGGTCCGGGCCGAATTTCTTTTCGTTAATATCCAATGCGCTGGCCAGTAGGGGTTCGGCTTTTTCCAAGTGCCCTTGCAGGCGATAGAAGTCGGCAAGTTTGGTCAGGCTCGCCACCAATCGTGGATTCTCCGGCCCGAACGACCGTTCCGTGATTGTGAGCGCCTGCTTCAGCAGGGCTTCGGCTTTGTCGGGGGTGCCTTGGGCCACGAGCATGGAGGCAAGGTTATTGAGGCTGCCGAGCAGGCCGGGACTCTCGGTGCCGTATTGGTTCGTATTGATGGCGAGCGCGCGTTCCAGCAACGGGATGGCCTTGTCATAGTCCTGTTGGGCCCGGTACAGGAGCGCGAGATTGTTGAGGCGCTCCACCAGTTGGAGGTCGTCCGGCCCCGTGGCGTTTTCTGTAATCTCAAGGGCCCGGAGTAAGTGCGTCTCCGCTTGGGCATAGTCTTCTTGAGCGGCCAGGACGCCGGCCAGGTTTTTGAGGTCCAGGGTCAGATCGATATGATCCGCCCCGAGGGCTTCTTGACGAACGTGTAAGGCCCGTTCAAAGAGGGGGCGGGCTTTCTCATAGTGTCGTTGCGCGAAATAGAGCGCCGCGAGGTTGCTCAGGCTGGCGGCGAATTGGGGGTCGCGGTCTCCAAGAATCGTTTCATTCAGACTGACGGCTCGATTCAAGAGCGGTTCGGCCTGCCCATATTCACCCTGCGCGTCATGGACGGCGGCCAGTTTCGTCAGCGAACGAGGAAGCCGGGGGTCCTGTGTTTCGAAGGTTTCCGCTTCCTTGAGCGCGGCGGCGTACTGTTCCTTGGCCTCTTTGAAGCGTCCTTGTTGGAAGAGCAGGTCGCCACGGTCTACGTGTGTGTCCCAAGGAGATTGCGTATCCCCGCATCCTGTTGGGACGATGGCCCAAACCAGGCAAGCAGCCATCAGTCCTCTCCACCAACGATTCAGCATCTTGTCACCTTTCCGGATTTGCAAGAAGAATGAGAATCACATCCTCGTGGCTTGTCGTCAGAACCCACGTGCCCCGATTGTAAAGAGAGAAGCCGCCATATGCCAACTGAAAAACGTGGCCGGACCGGATTGCCTCAAAACAGGTCGAGTTGATCCGTTGGTGGTCTGGTGAAGGTCGCGGGAACGGCATCGTCTCGATCGAATCGATGGAAACCTTCCTTGCGAAATGCCAGGCCAAATAATTGTTCAATGGTGTGCCACGTTGAGCCGCGTCCCCGGTGGCGCGCGAAGAACCGTTTTTCTTCCAACGTGCCGCCCCTGGTCTCTTTGAGGCGATTGGCGATTTTCTTGATCCGGTCGGGAAAGGCCTCGGCCATCCGTTCCAGAAACACCGGTTGCACGTTGTCGTTGAGCCGCAACAGCGTATAGGCGGCGCATGTGGCACCGGCCCGTCTCGCACGGCGAAGAATCTCCGGAATGTCCTGCTCATTCAGTCCCGGAATGACGGGACCGATCATGACGGCCGTGGGGATGCCGGCGGCAGACAGGGCAGCCATGGCTTCCAGGCGTTTGGTGATGGAAGGCGTCTGCGGCTCGACTTTTCTCGCAACCTCGTTGTCGGCAAACGGGATACTGAAATAGACGCGAATCCAAGCCCGTTCATGGAGGACGTGCAGCAGGTCGAGGTCCCGTTGAATGAGCGCGGCTTTGGTAATGACGGTGACGGGGTTGCGAAATTCGGCACACACCGCCAAACAGGCGCGCGTGAGTCCATACGTTGCTTCCAGTGGCTGATAGCAGTCGGTGTTGCCGGAAAAGACCACGAGTTCGCCTTTCCACGAGGGTTTCAAAAACGCCGTGCGAAGCGCCGCCGCCGCGTTGGGTTTCACGATGAGTTTGGATTCGAAATCCGTGCCCGCGCCGAACCCCCAATATTGGTGACTCGGTCGCGCATAGCAATACGCGCAGGCGTGAAAGCAGCCGCGATAGGGATTCACACTCCACCGGAAGGGCAGATCCGGGCTGTCGTTTCGACTCAGAATGGCTCCGGTCTGTTCCTCGAATACTTCAGTCGTGGCGTGAAGCGCCGGCTCGAGCAGTTCCCGGTGATGCGTCTCAAACGGGTTCGGTGGATTGGCAACGGGTTTCACGGGTTCATTGGCCGGCGGAATAGGTGACCGCTCGATTTCCGCACCCCATCATACCGCGTCGCGGCCCCTCGAACCAACCGTCTTTCATTGATCTCAAACCGTTGTCTCGTTCCGGGCATTACGGTAGACTTTCGGTTTGTCACGCAAACCTTCCGGCAAATACTTTATTGGCTGCCCCCGTAGCTCAGGTGGATAGAGCAACGGTTTCCTAAACCGCAGGTCGGACGTTCAAATCGTCTCGGGGGCACCAGATTTGGCGGTGGAATCGCGTGAAGTGAGAGGAATGAGGCGCCCGATGGGACAGGTGTTTGCCGAAATAGAATTGAGTAATCCAAGGCAGCCGGACCTGGCTCCCGTCAAAGCGAAAGCGTTAGTCGATACCGGGGCCTTGATGTTGTGTATCCCCCAACACATTGCGCTCCAACTGAATCTGACAACGGAGTCCATGCGGGAGGTTTCGGTTGCCGATGGGAGAGACGTCAACGTTCCGTACGTCGGTCCGTTGAAGGTTACGTTCGGCAAACGGTTTTGCTACGTTGGCGCGTTGGTGATCGGCGATGAAGTGTTGTTGGGTGCCGTGCCAATGGAAGACATGGATCTGGTCGTCAATCCAAGCCGTAGAGAACTCACGGTTGATCCCGCCAGCCCCAATATCCCTCATGCACGTGTCAAATTTGGCTCCCTCGCCCCTTGAGGGGGGAGAGGGCTGCAATGTTTTCAGCTTAGGGCGCTTGGATTTCGTGGGTGGGTTGAATGTCGATACGTTCACCGAAGGTATCGAGCGTCCCGACTCCGAAGTGGGGATTGTCAACCATCGTGGTGTGGGCCATGCGACGGTCCGTGGCGTTCTCGAATTCGAACCGGACTTGCAGCGTATCGTCTTTGAGCACGACGGCCTTCATATCCAGGATGCCGCCCATGCCGGGATGCCATGCCACCAGGGTGTAGACGCCTTCCGGGACGTCCGAGATGGTGAAATGACCTTGGGCATCCGTCACGGCAAAATAGGGGTTGGTCACGGCCACGCCCCATGTCTGCATGAACTCGTGAAATCCGCATTCCAGGTAAAAGATCCGGCGGCCTTTGGTAAAGGCGATGGTATCGACAAGCGGCGTGCCCGGGAGGTGGTCGTGGGCCCCGGCGTCGTTCTTGGGGTGATGGGGATTCATGCGCAATGGGCGATGAAACATGACCTCGGACTCGAACGGAGCGACTTCATACATCTGGATGTCGTGGATAATGGGGTCCATGTTCACGATACGGAGGTCCTGCTGGTTCCGCACCGCCATGACCGGCGGAGTGAGCGTGCAATCCCGGGCTTCGATTGTGGGTGAGGTCGCAGGAAAGGGTTTCCCTCGATCAATGCCTTCCAACATGACCACGGCATGTTGCAGGCCGCCGTCCTGTGCGACGCGGACTTGGTCAAGCAGTCGCCAGATCGTACCGGTGGAAATGCGGCCGCAAAACACGGTTTCGGGATAGGTAATGAGATTAAACGCCTTGGGCGGCGGCGGGGTCCCGTTCAGGACGACCTTCCCGGATACATGGCCCCCGTTGGTGACGGGCTGCTCGGTATACGCCCAGCCCGGCGAACCCGGTAGCAGGGTCAGAAAGATGCCGAGCAGTCCGATGAGGACAGGTTGGACGGAATTGATGAAGGAAAACAGTACGACTGGCGGGGCGATGATGGTGTCCTCTCCAATCTTTGGAACCGCCGTTTTTTGTGATAGCGGGATGCAAGGCCAAGCGTCCCGCAACGAAACCCGAGGCTTATCACAAAGATCGGAGAGGGTTGAGCAAGGACACAACGCCGCCATGCGCCCGATGGCGCAAAAAATCAGCGGTTCCGGTTATTTCACGCTGACCCGTTCGGCGTCGTGCTTCTTGGGCCGTCCCTGTTTGGCCCGGGTTCTGGCCCGAGTGTTTAACGCCGTGTCGTCCGTCAAATAGAAGAATTGATCGTCCACCGACAACTTGTCGGACCAAGCCCGGCAGGCGTCGCACATCCGGATTTTGCGACGGTCGGGACTCCAAAAGCGTTTTTCGCAATGACAGGCTTTTCCGCAGAGGCAATTCACCCAGCCTGCATAGGGAGATGGTTCGGGTTCCGGAATTTCCTGTTGGTCGACCAGTTCCCGCGCCTTTTCGACGGCACGGGCCCATGACCCCCAATGCCGAACAAAAAATTGAACCGAATATGCCTTTTCTTCGGCAAGATCGTATTCCAACTGTGTCAAATGAGGACGGCCTTCCTGACCCATGAATCGTGCCAATTCCTGCAAGGCTTGGTGTCGTTTCCAGGCGCTGAGCGGTTCCAGCGTCCCGCGGCCTGCCGTGTTCTTAGTTTTTGGCATGGTGCAACCCCTTATGTCTATATCCATTTTGCAATACAGGTAGATTACCTTAATTCTTGAATCTTACGACAAAAACGGTATATTTTCCAGTCCATTTGATTATTATAACCACACCGGGGCCAAAAGGTAAGGCAACGCCTCAAAACCATGAAAACCCCGATAGTTGGCTACGGTCTCTTGCCCCAAAAAACACACACTCAATTTCCAAATTTGAACAGAATAACATGAAGTTCATGATAAAGCCAGTAAAAAAAAGAAAAAATGTCATTCTTGTATGTGTTCACTAATTCTTAACCCTCCCCTCTGTCATCCTTGACATCTTTAATCGAGGATCCAGGGTCTTTGCCGTTTCTTTCTGTGAGAAAACAATCCTGGACCCTCGCGTGCGCAAGGGTGACAGCAAGAACAAGCAAGGATGACCTCTCCCTCTCCTGTCATTCTCGATCCTCGATTACTAACGTCAAGGACAGGCTATTTTTAATCGAGAATCCAGTGTCTTTGCCGTTTCTTTCTGTGAGGAAAACCAACCCTGGATCCTCGCGTGCGCAAGGATGACAAAAAGAAAAAGCAAGAAGGACAGAAGGACAAGCAAGGGTGACAGCAGGAGACAACGGAGGAGAAACAGCCCTGGTTATGACGTGGGTTTCAGTTTTGCGGTAAATTGCTGGCGGAATTTGGCGAGTTTGGGGGCGATGAGGTAGGCGCAGTAGGGTTGGTTGGGGTTTCGGATGAAGTATTCCTGGTGATAGGACTCCGCCGGGTAGAAGGGTTGGGCGGGTGAGACTTCTGTCACGATCGGGGAAGGAAAGACGTGGTCGGCGGTCAGGGCGGCGATGACGGTTTCTGCCGCGGCGGCTTGTTCTGGGGAATGGTAAAAAATGACGGAACGATATTGCGTGCCGGTGTCGTTGCCTTGGCGGTTGAGCGTCGTGGGATCGTGCACGGCAAAAAAGATTTGCAGCACGTCACGGTAAGGCACGACGGCAGGGTCGAACGTGACCTGCACGACTTCGGCATGACCGGTCACGCCGGTGCAAATGGCTTCGTAGGAGGGATTGGGGTGGTTGCCGCCCATGTAGCCTGATTCCACGGTTGTCACGCCCCGCACGTGCTGGTACACGGCTTCGATGCACCAGAAGCATCCGCCTCCGAGGGTCGCAACGTCTTTGCCGTTATCGGTGCCATTATCGGGTGTGCCGGTCATGAGTCTCCCCCTTTCTGTGTCGGGTGTCGAAGAGTGCAATGCCGGGGTATTGTACCGCGTTTCGGCCATTCGATGCGACTGTTTCGGATACGTGAATCCGTCGTCACAACCGGGGATTTTTCCCCTTGCGTCGCTTCACGTGTTAATTTACGGTACGGTTCCGGAGAATGGCTTCGGCCGTGGACGCCGGATTCCAAACGGCGTGACATCGAGGAAACCTCCCTATAGAGAGAAGTACGGTGAGTTCACTCCTGCTCCGATTGTATAAAGCGATCGTGATCGATCGACCAGTCGTGGCATTGGGGCTGGTATTGTGCCCGGTGGTGTTCTTCGCGTCGTACGTTCCGGATTTCAAGCTCGATGCGTCCTCCGAGTCGATTATCCTGGAGCACGACGACGCGCTGAAATATTACCGGGCCAGCCGGGAAACCTACGGCTCGGATGATTTTCTCATCGTCGTCTATACGCCGCACGAGGATTTGTTCGCGTCCTCCTCGCTGGCCCACCTGACAAAACTCCGTGATGAACTGGCCCTGATCGATTCGGTCGAGTCGATTCACTCGATCCTGGACGTCCCGCTTGTGAACAGCCCCAGGGTGTCACTAACGGAATTGAAAGGCGGGGAGGGGATACGGACCCTGGAGACGCCGGGTATCGACAAGGAACTGGCCCGGAAAGAATTACAGGAAAGCCCCATCTATCGCAATAACCTCATCAGTGCGGACGGCCGGACGACGGCACTGCAAGTCATCTTTAAGGAAGACGCAACCTATAATGAACTCCTGAACAAGCGGAACCGGTTGAGAGAAAAGGAAGCCGAGTCGGGGCTCACCGCGGAAGACGCCGCGGCGTTGCAGTCGGTCGAGCAGACCTTTCACGCATTGCATGCCGCGACGGTCGAGTCCGAAAGCAAGGATACCGAAGTCGTCCGCGCCATTCTCGACAAGTATCGTGACAAGGCTCAATTGTACCTGGGCGGGACGCGTATGGTCGTCGCCGACATGATCAGTTTCATCAAATACGACATTACCACGTTCGGGGCCGGCATCCTCGCGTTCTTACTCTTGGCGCTGGTGTACTTTTTTCGGGCGTGGCGCTGGGTGTTGTTGCCCATGTCCTGCTGCCTGATTTCCGTTGTCGTGATGGTCGGCTACCTGGGATTCATGGATTGGCCGGTGACGGTGATTTCGTCCAATTTCGTGTCGTTGTTGCTGATTATCACGATGTCCCTGACCATCCATCTCATCGTCCGCTACCGGATTCTGAATGAGGAAGCTGCGACGACGGATCAGCAAACGTTGGTCTTTCACACGATGAAGGACATGACGAAACCCTGCTTCTACACGGCGATTACGACGATCGTGGCGTTCTGCTCCCTGATCGTGAGTGATATCCGGCCCGTCATTGATTTCGGCTGGATGATGACGATCGGCATCGCCCTGGCGTTCGTCCTGAATTTCCTCTATTTCCCCGCGGTGCTGGTGCTGCTCAAGCCGGAGCAGGTGAGCCGGCGAAGGGATGCCACCAAGGCCTTTACCATGGCGGTGGCGGGCGTGACGCTCAGGTATGCCAAGCCGATTGTGGCGGGTTCCGTGCTGTTGGCCGTGTTGGGCGGCATGGGGATCGGGCAACTGGAGGTGGAAAACAGGTTTATCGATCATTTCAAAAGCACGACGGAAATTTACCAGGGCATGGAATTGATCGATACGAAGTTGGGAGGAACCATTCCGTTGGACTTTGTGATCGACGCCGATGAAACGGCGGCCGCGTCGTCTGAAGCGACGGACGACTCCTTTGACGATCCCTTCGACGATCCGTTTGATGAGCCGGATTCACTGGACGGCCCGTTCGCCCAGGAAGAGGATGCCGCCGGCCAGAGTTCGTATTGGTTCAACGGATACCGGTTAACGCAGATTGAAACGATTCATGATTACCTCGAATCCTTACCGGAAATAGGCAAAGTCCTGTCCCTGGCCACCGGCGCGAAACTATTGAAGCAGATGAATGACGGCGGGATGCCGGAGGATTATGAGTTGGCGCTGATCAGAAAGTACATGCCGGAGGACGTCAAAAACGCGCTGCTCGATCCATACCTGTCTCCCGATGCCAACCAAACGCGTTTGACCATGCGACTGATCGAGTCCGCTCCGACGCTCAAACGAAAAGAATTGATCGAGCGCATTCAACGGTATCTGGTCGACGAAATGGGGTTTGCCGAGGCTACCGTGCATCCCACCGGAATGGCGCTCCTCTACAGTCACCTGCTGCACAGTCTCTATCGCTCGCAGATCCTGACGATGGGGACGGTGTTCGTGAGCATTCTGCTGATGTTCGTGATGCTGTTTCGCAGGGTCTCACTGTCGATCGTGGCGATTTTGCCGAATCTGTTGGCGGCCTGTGCGGTCCTTGGGTTGATGGGCTGGTGGGGGATTCCCCTGGACATCATGACCATTACCATTGCGGCGATTACGGTGGGGATTGCCGTTGACCACGCGATTCACTACATTCACCGGTTCCAGGTGGAATTCGTGAAACACCAATCGTACCGGGACACCATCGTGGCCTGCCACGGGAGTATCGGTCGCGCCATCTATTATACGGCGCTCACGATTACCGTGGGGTTCAGTATCCTGGCATTTTCCAATTTTATCCCCACCATCTATTTCGGTTTGCTGACCGGCTTGGCCATGATGGTGGCCCTCATAAGCAACCTGACCCTCTTGGCCGCATTACTCATGATCGTAAAGCCCTTAGGCAGGGAACCCACCTAACGCCGGCCTTCGTACCCGCCCCATCCCCTCCCCTTGACATTAGTAATCGAGAATCCAGGGTTTTCTGCCTTTGCCTTTATCTGTCATTCTCGATCCTCGATTACTAACGTCAAGGACAGGCTATTTTTAATCGAGAATCCAGATGTCTTGGCTTTTGTCTTTCTGTAAGGAAAAACAACCCTGGACCCTCGCGTGCGCAAGGGTGACAGCAGGAAGAATCGAGAATCCAGCGTCTTTGCCTTTTTCTGTATCTGTCATTCTTGACCTCGATTACTAACGTCAAGGACAGGCTATTTTTAATCGAGAATCCAGAGGTCTTGGCTTTTCTTTCTGTGAGGAGAACAACCCTGGACCCTCGCGTGCGCAAGGGTGACAGCAGGAGACAGGGAATGACCGAACACAGACAAATGACAGAAAACAGCCCGCAGCCTTACGGCGTGTGGTGCGTGATGATGATGTGCTCTTTGGAGTTGGGCACGGCCAGGATTTCGCTGCGGCCGAATCCGGCGTTGTGAAACATGGCTTCCCATTCCTTGAACGTGTACGCGTCACCCGCCGGGGTGGTCACCAACATGATGAGGGCAAAGTCAGCGGATGCCGGACTGATGCGATCGTCATTCGGGACAAACTCCAAGGTGACGACCCGGCCACCCGGTGCCATGGCGGCCCGCACCTTGCGGAGAAAAGCCTCACAGTCCGGGACCCCGAAGTGGTGCAAAAAGTTGGTGAGCAGGACCAGGTCATACCCCTCACCCAACTCGACGTCAAAGGCACTGCCGGCAATCGTGTGAAAGCGGTCACCCAACGATGCGGCGTCCGCGTTTTCCTGGGCGACGGTGAGGACGTTCGACCAATCGACCGCGGTGACGTCGGCATCCGGGAACCGGTTCCCGATCTCGATACCGTAGAGCCCATGGCCCGCGGCCACGTCCAGAACCTTGGTAATCGTCCCGCCCGTTGACGCCAGGTGTTCGGCGATCCATTTGGCCGGTTGGACCATCATGGGCATCATCGCCTGGGCGAACGTGACCCACTCAGGATGTTCCTCGGCGATGGTCCCCTGGTCAGGCAACGTCGTCCCGCCTTTGCGCACGGCCTCGGTCAGGTTGCAAAGGCCGTTGAACAGCGTCGGGCTGAGAAGGAAGTCCAGGGTTCCCCCGAGGTAGGCCGGCGACGTCTTGACCAGAAACACCGCGGAGTCCTGCGTAAGGGCGTACGTGTCATCCGATTTCGTGAGAAACCCGAGCATCACCAGATAGTCGGCCAACATACGCAGGCCCCGCTCCGAGGTCTTGCACCGGTCCGCCAGGGCCGGCACGGTCGTGTGGCCTTCCTTGATGGCCGTGAAGACCTCCAGGTCCACAGCGGCTTTGAGCGAGAACGTGCGTTGAATCGCAAAAGCCGTTTCTAAAAACAGGATCGGCGACGGAGAGGGCGCTTGTGTCATGGTTCTACCTTTCAAGTGCAAGATTGTTCAAAGGCGGGGACGTCAGGACAGACATGGGTTCTGCACACTATACCATGTTCCTGAATGCGGTTCGCAAAGCCCTTCGGCCTCTCTGTCGTTGTCGCGGCCTGGATTCTCGGATTCCCTCCTGCTGTCACCCCTTGCTTTTTCCTTCTGTCATTCTTGCGCACGCGAGAATCCAGGGTTGCTGTTCTCACAAAAAAACAAAGACCCTGGATCCTCGATTAAAGATGTCAAGGATGACAGGGAAAGGTAAAAGACAAAGGCAAAGACGCTGGATTCTCGATTACTAATAGCCTGTCCTTGACGTTAGTAATCGAGGATCAAGAATTGTATGTATTCAGTCATTCGTTGACAAAATGGAGAGACTGACCGCATTAGAATGGTCATTCCGAGCGAAGCGAGGACTCTCCTGGCTGTCATCCCCGACCTCGATCGGGGATCCAGGGTTGTTGTTGCGAACGGAAGAAAAAGAAAAGACTCTGGATCCTCGATAAAAGATGTCAAGGATGACAGAAGGAGGCAGTGAAATGTGTCAACGAATGAGTGAACATATACAAGAATGACAGCAGAAGAGCGTCAGGGACGACAGAGGGGCGGGGATTGCAGGAAGAGAGTCAGGCATGACGGCAAAGGCGGGGAGCTTTGGGCGGGGGCAGGGTGTTGGGGGCGGTCAGCCGTAGGGGCCGGGGGTGTTTGGGGAATGGCAGGTGTCGCTTAGGACACGCAGGAACTTCAGCAGCCCTTTGCGCGTCGTCTCCGGCAGGCGGCGGATATGATGCAGAATTGACTTTTCTTCCCGGGTGAGAGGAGGGTCGTCCAGTTTCGGGGGGATGGCCTGGGTCTGGCGCACATAGGGAAACACCGTGCCGGTAGCCAGCCATTGCGGGTCCTGCCGCAGCAAACGGGCGAGGGCGAAGAAATGCTCCAATTTGATGTTTTTGCTGAAGCCCAACTCCCACTGATTCACCGCGGAAGCCGAGATGCGCAACGCCTTGGCCACGTCCGCCTGGGACAATCCCGCCTGTTTCCGCGCGACGCGAATCCTTTCGGTTAACGTATTCATGGAAAATCGCGGCCTCCTCCCTCGATTAGCATGCTGTATTTTTTTAGTGAAGTATGCTTGATTTGATAAATTCAGTATGCTAAATTCCCGCCACGAACAACGAAACACGCGCTGACTCGCATTCAGAACGGCAATCAAAAACACAAGATGTTCGCAGGGCCTTCTGAAACCCACGGGGTTCAGCCATTCAGTAGATAGAACAAGACAACCTCTCACAGAAAGGGTGACGAGCATGAGAAAGCGGAAATCTGTATGGTTTCTAATCTTGGGCCTGCTAGTTGTGTTGGCTGGGTGCGGAGGCAACGGCGGTAATGGTTCCGACAATATGGGTGGTGGTGGTGAGACTCCTCCTCCCACGACGATGGTTACTTGTGCTGATGGCACAATGGCAGCGAGTCAGGATGTGTGTGATCAAAGAGCGGCGGCGGCAACAGCAGCAGCGGCTGCGGCAGTAAAAAGAGCGAGGCATCTCGCCCCGGCTATTGCCGACCCAGATGGTAACAAGATGCTAGGAGAAAACGACAGTTCAGGTGTTACAAATGACGACCTCGAATATACAATGCGACCGGGCAAAGACACGGCGACTGCCACCGATAATTTTGTGGTCGAGGCAGGTGGGATTGGCACGTCACCGGTCATCAGGATAGGTGTCTGCAACCGGACAACCAGTGACAGGTTGGGTCATGGAAGATGCCGCTGTTGCCGATAAAGATGAATTCGCCGATGAGGCAGGACAGCCGTGGGGGGCTTCCACTCGCAATGTCCATACGCGGACTCAGACCAGCGGTGGGACTACGACCACGGATAAAGTCACGGTATTGGACAACATCGATGCCGAAAAGCTTGGCGTACCGTGAGTTCTATGATGATGGTGACGAAATCCGCACTGACGCGGCAGATTTAAACGATGGCGAGTACGACAGGGCTGCCGTTACCGCAATCACCGCGGCAGGAGTTTTGAGCATTGATGCGGCTAACATTGTTGGTAACCACGAATTATTCTCTTCGACGGCGCTTCCCTCCGCACCCAGCCAGACCTTCACTTATGCGGATGACACCCCTCGACTTCGGAACGAATGAGGAAATGGGTGGCGGCCGGACATTGGATGGCATGTTCAACATGTTCCGGGTAAGTTTGAATGTGCTGACGATCTGCACGGCTAACTACCGACTCAAAAGGAAACCTTAATGGACTCACTGGCACGTGGGAATTCACCTGCTGCAGGGGACCATATCATTGCAGGCGGCAGTCATGACAATGACTACCTGGCGTTTGGTTACTGGCTGCAATCGGATGGAGAAGGTGACGATGCGACCTATAAGATCGGTACCTTTGCCAGTGGCTCGATGCTGTTCGGCGGAACTGCTGCCGAAACTGCGATGGCGGCCCTTACAGGCGACGCGACCTATACGGGTTCGGCAATCGGTATGTTCGTGACGAAGACGGACCTTGACGGTGACAACAAGGGTCCAGTGGAAACCGGTTCCGGTGAGTTCACGGCCAACACGACTCTAACGGCGATATTCGGCGGTAACACTAACACAATCTTGGAGGGATAAATTCACCATCAGCGGTATTGCATGATTTCGTCCTCACGAATTCTGACAATACCACGATCGATAATGACTGGGAGTTGAATTTGCAGTCGGCTCCCTTTGCTGACCGGACTATAGTCGGCCACTGGCGAGGTTACTGCTGGTACTCTAACAAGGGCACAGAAACACCTTCAGTGGTTCAACCAGTGGTATGGAGAAGGGTACTGCAGGAAGATGGGAAGGTGGATTTTACGGCCCAGCCCCTGATATTGATCCAGACACTGATGACATCCAATACGGTGAACGAACTATCCGGGCGGTGTTGCTGGCGAATTCATTGGCCATTTCGAAAACGGGCACGCGGTCGGAGCCTTTGGGGCAACAAAGAAGTAAGCAGGGCGTATTACTGGCATCCGGTCTGGCCACCACGTTTCTGTTCGATGGAAAACGAATCTGTGAGAGGGTTGTCACGGCAGGTACCCTTGGGAAAAGGGTACCTGCCGGTTTTCTCGATGGGGGGATGAACCTTTGCGTGGGGTTCTCTTGCCATCACCCAGTCTGGTGAGAACACGTCTCATGTCCAGCGTGTTCCCATCGTCTCCGGGCGGGACCCGGGAGTGAATGAGAGCACTCCCCCCCGCCTTGACTGGGCTTCCGGTTCTTCCGGCATGACGCCGGACGTCATACGCGCGAAGATCCCGTCTTCTGATTTCCGGCCCCCTATACCATACCCCACGTCTGATGTCAAAACGAACCCCGGCCCCCACCGGTCAGGGCCGTTATCTTTGTAGCCGCGCCATCTCATGGCGCTTCTTTTTTGGGATGGCCTCTCCAAGCCGCATGAGATGCGGCCGCTACAACTCTCTCTCTGTCATTCTCGACATTCTCCCCCTCTGTCATCCCCGACCCCGATCGGGGATCCAGGGTCTTTGCCATTGTCTTTCTGTGAGGACAACAACTCTGGACCCTCGCGTGCGCAAGGGTGACAACAGGAGGAATCGGCAAGAATGACCTCCCTCTCTGTCATTCTCGATCCTCGATTACTAACGTCAAGGACAGGCTATTAGTAATCGAGAATCCAGGGTCTTTGCCTTTTCTTTCTGTGAGGAGAACAACCCTGGATTCTCGCGTGCGCAAGAATGACAGAAGGAAAAGGCAAGGGTGACAGAAGGAAAAAGCAAGGGTGATAGAAGGAAAAGGCAAGAATGACAGAAGGAAAGGGCAAGTGAGCGTGCTTGTATTTCCGGTCAACTCTGACTATCTTATGGGCATGCAGAACGTCCGTATTGTTGATTGGAAAAGCCGCTTGAGTGAATATCTTTGCCGCGTTCGGCTATTCGTCTCTTTCATCTAACTTCAGGGGGGGGCTCGATGAAATGTTTGGCAACATGGTGGTGTGTGGTTGGGGTGATCGTGGTGAGTGTTGCCGCGTCTGGTGAGGCGGGTGCGGAACCGTGGCGGTCCGGGTGGTACGTCGGTGGGGGAGTCGGGGTGAATTGGACGTCCCAGATGGATCAGAAGGGGTGGAACCGGGACACCTATTGCTATCCGGATTCCGGGCTTTGTTCCACCCCGGGGCCCAGTGAGAATATCCCGGGCTACCGCTGGGCGTATGATCTTGACCTGGACGCCGGGAGCGCCTTTGAAATTTCGGTGGGCCGCATGTTCAACCAGTGGCGACTGGAACTGTCGGCTTCGCAACGCAACAATGCCATTCAACAGAAATTCAAGGATATTGCCTTGTTGGATGGAAGGCGTAATCCTCAACCGCCCGGCAATATGGTGGAATCCAACGGCAGGTTCAATATTGACGATCTCACGACGCGCATGCTTTCGGTCAACGCGTATTACGACTTCACGGACGCGTTCGGGCGGATCACTCCGTACGTGGGCGTCGGGCTGGGGGTCGCGTTTGTGGAGGTATCCGGCGTTCATTTTTCCACGCGTTATGCCGACCCGTCCGATTCGTCGAGAGACCTGTCAGAGTTCGACAGCAGACAGGATGTCGATTTTTCCGATACGGTGTTTCTGGGAAATCTCTATGCCGGTGCGGATTACAGCCTGACCGACGAGACGCTCTTGGGGATGAAGCTGACGTATTCCCTGATGGATGATCTGGAAGACACGGGCGCGTACTCGACGCATCCGATGCATCAACAGGACCCCGCCTTCACCAACGACACCACGTTCAGCGGTCCGCGTCAATTCTCGGTAATGTTCACGGTGAAATACCTGTTCGGCGACTGAGCCCGACCAAGCCAAGCCGCCGCCGAGGCGACGCAGTCCTTCGGTCATTCTTGCTTCTTCCTGTCCCGACGCTTTTCTCCCTCGCCCTCATCCTTGTCTTTTCCTTCTGTCATTCTTGCTTTTTCCTTCTGTCATTCTTGCGCACGCGAGGGTCCAGGGTGTTCTCCTCACAGAAAGACAATGGCAAAGACCCTGGATCACGCGAGAATCCAGGGTTGTTCTCCTCACAGAAAGACAACGGCAAAGACCCTGGATCCCCGATCGGGGTCGGGGATGACAGAGGGGGAAAATGTCATGACAGAGGGGGAGGTCATGACAGAGGGGGAGGTCATTCTTGCTTTTTCCTTCTGTCATTCTTGCGCACGCGAGGGTCCAGGGTTGTTCTCCTCACAGAAAGACAACGGCAAAGACCCTGGATCCCCGATCGGGGTCGGGGATGACAGAGGGGGAAAATGTCGGGGATGACAGAGGGGGAGAATGTCGAGGATGACAGAGCAGGAGAATGCCCAGGCATTTGACCGCTCCCAGGCCCCGTGCTAGAGTCGAAGGCCGTGACACGACGACCCGGCGTCCATACTCCCGTTCTCTTTCCCGTACCATGCTGAAACAAGTCCTGACCATCGCCGGTTCCGACTCGGGTGGCGGTGCCGGGGTCCAGGCGGACCTGAAAGCCATGTCCGCCAACGGCACCTATGCCATGTCGGTGATTACGTCGATTACCGCCCAAAATACCACGGGCGTCACGGCCATTCACGATCTGCCGGAATCCATCGTCGAAGCGCAAATCGACGCGATCTTTGCCGATTTCGACGTGGCCGCGGTCAAGACCGGCATGCTGTCCTCGTCCTCACTCGCAGCCCTGGTCGGCCGGAAGTTGCAACAATACCACGCGCCCTGGATTGTCGTCGATCCCGTCATGGTGTCGAAAAGCGGGCATGACCTGTTGCAGGCCGACGCGGTTGACGCCGTGAAACAGGCCCTCATTCCCCTGGCGTCCGTCATCACGCCCAATATCCATGAAGCCGAACGGCTCACCGGCCTGACGATCCGGTCGCTGGCCGAAGCCCGGCAGGCGGCGAAAGCACTGCACCAGCTTGGCTGCCAACACGTCCTGATCAAAGGCGGGCATTTACTGGAACGCCCCGCCACCGATCTGTTGTATGACGGCCGGTTCTTTCGCATGTACAAAGGCGAATGGATCGATACGCCGCACACCCATGGCACCGGCTGTACCTTCGCCTCGGCCCTCACCGCACACCTCGCGGCAGGCAAACCCCTGCCCGACGCCGTCGACGCGGCCAAGCAGTACGTGACGGAGGCCATTCGTCACGGCCTGGCCATCGGCCAAGGCCGGGGGCCAACCAATCACTTCTATTTTCTCTCCTGAGCGCAAGACCGTGGCAGAAACACCCCTGACCTTTCAGGACGACGCACACCATACGGTCGCGGCCATCCTGGCGGAGCCTGACAAGAAAACGGGCCGTGCCGTCATCCTTTGCCATGGCTTTCTCTCGAATAAAGACAGCCGCACCAATCTCCGCCTGACGGAACTCCTGGTTCCCCAGGGGATCGGCACCCTGCGATTCGATTGGTTCGGAATGGGGGAATCCGAAGGAGAATTCAGCCGGCTCACGGTATCGACGTGTTGCGACCAATTGGAACGTGCCATCAGCCTGATGCGTGAACGCGGGTATCATGAACTGGGGCTGATCGGGTCGAGTTTCGGCGGGCTCCTGGCGATCCTCGTGGCGCAACGCCATCCTGAATTGCGGGCCGTCGGGTTAAAATGTCCGGTCCCGGATTTCCCGGAAATGCTGGAACTTGAATTCGGTTCCAATGGAATTGAAGAATGGCAACGCACCAATTATATTCCCGACGTGACGGGTGGAACGGCGCCGGTGCGTTTGGATTTCGCCTTTTACGAGAGTTGTCGCGTCATCAATGCCTATGAAACCGCACGCGCCATCAAGAGTCCCGTCCTCATTGTCCATGGGGAACAGGACGAACTGGTCCCCCTCCACCAGATCGAACGATTGCAAGAGGCCTTGTCCGGTGACACCCAACTCGTATTGTTGCCCGAAGCCGGCCATCAGTTCGGCCGGCCCGAAGACTTTCGCCGGATGACCGTCCATCTGGCAGACTGGATGCAGACGCATCTCCCGACGATGAACCGGTTATGAGCACGCCGCCCGTCAAATTGACCGAGGAGCAACTCGAAGTCTTCCGGGTGCTCTACCCCTGGTACAAGGAAGAGGTGTTCCGCCGCCGGGAGCAGATGATGCGCCTCACGGCTTTCGGCAGCGCGTTTCTGGTGCTGCTTCTCATCACGATTCTCGCCCTCTCCCCGCCGGGGCCCGTGCACCTCACCATCAAGGTCTTTGCCATTACCGGCACCGCCCTGTTCTCAGCCCTGTTTATCTACCTGATCCTGCAGCAACGCGACCGCCACCGCATCGCCAAGCAGACCCTGATCAAGATGGAACAGGTGCTCGGCCTGTACGAAGAAGGCCTCTACCTGGTGGGGAAAGCCCTCTACCCGGAAGATTGGCAAACCGCCTGGTTAAACGACCGAAGCGTGACCGTGTACGTTGCCGTGATCACGGCCTTGACCATCCTCGTCGTCGCCTCGATCCTCGGCAAAGGCTGACCAATAATTCAAAAAGTAAACCGAGCCCCACTCCAACACCGCCTCTACCTCCCTTTTGTCAGGGTAGAGTAGGAGGGGTAGAATCCTCGAGGCAGTTATATGGCACATGCTCCACTTGTGATTCTCGGTGCCGGGTATACCGGACGGTTCATCTATCGCGTGGCCCGGCGACGCCGTCGTCCGGTATTCGCAACCAGCCGTGACCCGGACGCGCACCTGACCTTTGCCCAGCCCCACCACCGCATCCGGTTTGACTTGCAGCAACCCGGAACCTGGACGCGGATCCCCCAGCGGTCGGACATTATCTGGTGCTTCCCGGCGTTACCCCAGGACGTTGCCGAAACCTTCGCACGACACGCGCTCGACGCACACAGCCGCTTGATCCTCCTCGGCAGCACCTCGGCCTATCGAACGGGCCGCTCCGGCCTGATCGATGAACGCGTACCGGTCAACCGCTCCCTGCCCCGCGTCGCCAGTGAAGAACGTCTGCGGACCACGTATGGGGCCGTCGTCCTTCGACTGTCCGGGCTTTATGGTCCCGGCCGGCACGTGTTCGATTGGATCCGGAACGGAAAAATCAAGAACTCACAAAAATCGGTCAACCTGATCCACATAGAAGACGTCGCCGAGCTGTGCCTGCTCGCCCTGCAACATGCGGCACCCGGCTCGACCTATATCCTGAGCGACGGCCAACCGCGACCCTGGGCCGACATCTGCCGCTTCGCCGCCGAACGCTTTCAGATTGCCGTCCCCCCGGCGACCGTCACCCGCGAAGCAGGAAAACGCCTCTCCGCCAAGAAAATCCTTTCCGATTTCAACTACCGCCTCAAACACCCGGACCTGTTCAAAGCCCTCGCCGACCTGGAATCCGGGAAACCAGGATCGTCATCGTTGTAGCCGCGCCATCTTATGGCGCTTCTTTTCTTTGGACTCCAAGCCGCATAAGATGCGGCGGCTACGACTACATCTCTCTCTGTCATTCTCGATCCTCGATTACTAACGTCAAGGACAGGCTATTTTTCATCGAGAATCCAGTGTCTTTGCCTTTGTCTTTCTGTGAGGAGAACAACCCTGGATTCTCGCGTACGCAAGAATGACAGAAGGAAAAGACAAGAATGACAGCAGGAGGAATCGGCAAGAATGACCTCCCCCTCTGTCATTCTTGACATTCTCCCCCTTTGTCATCCCCGACCCCGATCGGGGATCCAGGGTCTTTGCCGTTGTCTTTGTAGCTGCGCCATCTCATGGCGCTTCTTTTTTTGGGACTCCAAGCCGCATAAGATGCGGCGGCTACGACTTTACTTACTTATTTATTGTGATAGAGTTTGCGATTAGCAGATAGGGGTGAGTTGCACTTCCATATTCGAGGAGACAGTGAACATGTTGAATAAGGCAGCTTTGTGGAGAGGGATTGCGGTGGGGGCGGTATTGCTGCTGGCTGCGGGTGCGCCGGTTTTTGCTGCGGATGAGGAATCGCCGGAGGTTGAAGCCGATGAAGCACCCGTGCAGTTGGAAGAGGTGGTGGTCACCGGTTCCCGCATCCACATTCCCAATTTGGCCAGCGCCAATCCAGTCTACCACATCGACGCGGAGGCCTTTTCGTTTCAGGGCAACGTCCGGGTGGAGGACACGTTGCGCATCCTGCCGCAGGTGTTTTCGGACCAGAACGCGGGCATGTCCAACAGTTCCACCGGGACGGCCACCCTCAACCTGCGCAACCTGGGCGCGCAGCGGACGTTGGTGCTGGTCAACGGCCGGCGTCTTCCGAGCGGCTCACCAATCCAGGGGGGAATTGGTGCCGACATCAACCAGATCCCCGGCGCGTTGATCAAAAGCGTCGAGGTGTTGACCGGTGGTTCCTCGGCAACCTACGGAGCCGACGCCGTGGCCGGGGTCGTCAATTTCCTGATGGCGGACGATTTCGAGGGCGTCAAGCTTGATTACCAGTTCAGCCAGTACCAGCACGGCAACAACAACGATCGGTGGCAGGGGATTGTCCGGGACGCCGGGTATTCACCCGCCACCGGCTCCTCATGGGACGGCGATGTCTCGAATGTTTCCCTGGTCATGGGGAAAAATCTGGGACGACGAGGGAACGTCACGGTCTACGGGACCTATCGCAACATCGAGGCGGTCTTGCACGGGGACCGCGATTACAGCTCTTGTGACTTGATCGACGGCCTGACTGCGTGCGGCGGTTCGGGCACGACACCGCAGGGGACCTTCTCCGATTTTGGCGCGCTGGGCGGCCGGGGATTGGAGGGCTTCGATTACAAGGTGGAGGGCCACCGATTCGTGCCCCGTGACGGCACAGTGTACAACTATGCGCCGACGAACTATTTTCAGCGTCCCGACCGGCGCTGGACGGCAGGCCTGTTTGCGAATTATGACGTGCACGACAAAGTCGAAGCCTACACCGAGTTCATGTTCATGGATGACCAGACGGTCGCGCAGATCGCTCCTTCCGGGTCGTTCTTCCACCCCGAGACACTCAACTGCGGGAATCCCCTCCTGTCTCCGCAACAGTTCGAGGCGATCTGCGGCGCTTACGGTCTGACGAAGGACGATATGCAGACGGTGCGGATCGGCCGGCGTAACGTCGAGGGCGGCAGCCGTCAAAATGATCTGCGTCACACCTCCTACCGGAGCGTGTTCGGCCTGCGGGGCGACCTGAGTGACCGTTGGTTTTATGAACTGCACTATCAATACTCCAAGGTGAATATGGAGAATACCTACCTGAACGACCTGTCGATCACCCGGATCAATCGCTCGCTGGACGTGGTGGAACATCCGGAAACCGGTGACCCCGTGTGCCGTTCCGTCCTGGATGGCTCCGATCCGAACTGTGTGCCCTGGAACATCTTTCGGGAGGGCGGGGTGACGCCGGATATGGTGAACTACCTGTCCTTACCGTTGATTGAGGGAGGATCAACGGACCAGACGGTGATCTCCGGTTACCTGACCGGTCATCTCGGCCGGTATGGGATCAAGTCTCCCTTGGCTGAAAACAGCGTGGACGTCGTGCTGGGCGGGGAATACCGCGAAGAAAACCTCGCGTACAATCCCGGCCCGGCCTACCGTAGCGGCGACGGGGCCGGGCAGGGTGGTTCTCGTCCTCCGGTCAGTGGAGGGTTCGACGTGAAGGAATTTTTCTTTGAAGCCGGTATCCCGCTGATTGAAGGCGCACCGTATGCGGAAGAATTGGGGCTGGACGTAGGCTATCGCTATTCCGACTACAATTTCGATTTGCAAACCAACACCTTCGGTGTCCGTTCAATTTGGGACACCAATTCCGGCGTCAAGTTCCGGGCGAGTTTTCAACGGGCCGTTCGTGGCCCGAACGTGCGGGAACGATTTCAGCCGCAGGGCATGAACCTGTTCGATATGCCTGCCGATCCCTGTGGCGGTCCCGTGACCGATGGTCAAACGGCTGCGGGCCGCACCTTTGAGGAATGCGCTCTGAGCGGCGTTACGGCTGCTCAGTTCGGTAATATTGCTCACTCGCCGGCTCAACAATACAATTTTCTGCAAGGGGGAAACCGGGACCTGGGAGCAGAGGAAGCCGATACCTACTCTTTCGGTCTGGTGTGGACGCCGCGCTTCGTGGACGGGTTCAACTTCAGCGTGGACTACTATTCGATCAGAATCCAGAAAGGGGTCAGCCGGTTGGATCCGCAGTTCATCCTGAATCAATGCCTGGACGGCAATGCCGCACAATGCGCCAAGATCAGACGCGGGCAGGGCGGTGACCTGTGGGTGGGGTCCGACGTGGACCGTAGCGGCCGTATTGTGGCCCTGTTGGACAATTTGGCGATCGAGAAGGTCCAGGGGTACGACGTCACCGCCCTCTATGCCCTTGACGCCGGTGAATGGGGGCATGTGCACTTCAATGATATTCTCTCGATCACCTCGACGTGGGACCAGCAGCAATTGGCTGGCGCGCCGATAGAAGACTGCCTTGGCAAATGGGGGCTTACGTGCGGCTCGCCGACCCCGGATCTGCGCAACAATCTGCGGGCCACCTGGGTCACCCCTTGGGGTGTACGGCCCAGCCTCATGTGGCGTTACGTCAGTGGCGTCGATGCCTTGAGCGACACCGGGGTGGATCTGGGAGAACGGCACTATATCGATCTGGCTGCGATTTGGGATTTCGCCGACTATGCCAGCTTTCGTGCCGGAATCAACAATGTGTTCGATCGAGAGCCGCCGGTCGCCGGCCAGCAGGCCGGCCCAAGTATTTCCGGCAATGGCGGCACCTTCCCCGGTCTTTACGACGTCCTGGGCCGATACTTCTTTTTCGGCGTTACCGCCAATTTTCTGTAGTGAGGTAGCGGCCGCATCTTATGCGGCTTGGGCCTTGTAGTTGACACTCCAGGGGTTTGTTGTTAGGTTCAGTCGCTTATATCATTCATACTCTTTTTGCCGGTCAGGCCAAACGGCTACCGAGGCTTGGCGGCAACGACTTCTGTGACCGTTCAGCATCTTATCCTCTCGCTTCATCAGTTTTGGTCTCAACACGACTGTATCATTTGTCAGCCGTATGATTTGGAAAAAGGTGCCGGGACCTTCAACCCGGCCACTTTTTTGCGTGCCTTGGGGCCGGAGCCTTGGCGTGCGGCATACGTCGAGCCGTGCCGTCGTCCGACCGACGGACGGTACGGTGAAAATCCCAACCGGTTGCAGCACTATTACCAGTACCAGGTTGTCATCAAACCGTGCATCGATACCATCCAGTCGTTGTACTTGGACAGTCTCTCGACCTTGGGGATTGATCCCCGCAAACATGACATCCAATTCCGGCAGGATGATTGGGAATCGCCGACGTTGGGCGCGTGGGGACTGGGCTGGGAGGTCCGGCTCGACGGCATGGAGATTACCCAATTCACGTATTTTCAGGAAGCCGGCGGCCATACCCTCGATCCGGTGACCGTGGAACTCACCTATGGGACGGAGCGGATTGCCATGTATTTGCAGGGCGTCGATAACGTGTACGATCTCCGGTGGTCGGACGACGTCAGCTATGGTGACGTGTTTCACGATTCGGAGGTCCAGTTTTCCCGCTATCATTTCGAGGTCGCGGATATTGCCATGATCCGGACGATGTTTGACGCCTGTGAGGCCGAATGCCGCACGTTGTTGGAGAAGGACCTCGTGTTGCCGGCCTATGACTATTGTATGAAAAGCTCGCACCTGTTTAATGTCCTGGATGCGCGGGGCGCGCTGAGCGTGGCGGAGCGAACGGGCTATATCGGGCGCGTGCGCGGACTCGCGCGTGGCTGCGCGGACGCCTACGTCGAACGACGACGGCATCTGGGTTTTCCGTTATTGGCCGGATCAGGGGCGACGCCTGTCGCACCCGCCAAAGGCAAGTCGAAACGTCTTGCGTCATAAATGTCCATAGCTTGGCCCATGTCGTCCCGCCGCTCCACTCCAGTGTCCGCGAAGAAAGTCTCTACGCCCAAGCCTCCTCCCACGACTGCCTTTCTTCTGGAAATCGGGTCAGAAGAATTGCCGTGGCAGATGATTCAGCCGGCCATGGAGCAACTCGCTGACTTGATGACCGGATTATTGACGCATCACCGTCTTGCGCATGACCGGATTCGGGTGTTCGGGACTCCGCGTCGTCTCGCGGTTCTCGTCCAGGGGTTGGCCAACAGGCAAACGCCGGCCCTGCAGGAAGCCCTGGGGCCTTCCAAAGCCGTTGCGTTCGATGCCCAGGGTCAGCCGACCAAGGCCGCCGAAGGGTTTGCAAAATCGCAGGGCGTGGACGTCGGCAAACTGGAGACCCGGGACACGCCCAAAGGTGTTTATCTCTGTGCCGTCAAACGGGAGAAGGGGGTCACCGCGGCAACGGTCTTGACCGAGCATCTTCCCACGCTTCTTCAACGCCTCACGTTTCCGAAAACCATGAAATGGAATGTGTCGGGGGTCCGGTATCCCCGGCCTGTTCGTTGGGTGGTCGCGCTTGTGGGGGGGCGGGGCCTGTCCTTTGAATTTGCCGGGGTGGCGTCGGGAATCCATTCGTGGGGGCATCGGTTCATGTTGCGCGGGAAACAAGGCGTGGCGAGCAGGGGAATCCGCATCCGCCGGCCGGAAATGTATGAATCGGCCATGGCTCGAGGGGGCGTGGTGGTTGATCCGGCCAAGAGACGGGAATTGCTTGCCGGAGAACTGAAAGAGCTTTCCCGGTCGGTCAAGGGACGGGTGTACCAGGCCAATCATGAAGAACTCCTCGACCAGGCCGTGTTTTCCTTGGAATGTCCCAATATTGTGTGCGGGACGTTTGATCAGGCTTACCTGGCCGTGCCGCAGGAAGTGCTGATTGCCTCCATGGCAGAGCATCAGGGGTTTTTCTCGGTCGTCAATCGCAACGGGAAACTCCTGCCCCGGTTTTTTGCTCCTACCAACATGGACCTGAGAAATATGGAGTTGATCCGGGCCGGCAATGAGCGAGTCCTGGCAGCCCGTCTGGCGGATGCCCGGTATTTTTTCGACGAAGACCGCAAGGTGAAGCTGGACGATCGTGTGCGGGAATTGCATGGCGTCGTGTTTCACAAGAAACTGGGTTCCTTGTATGACAAGACTCAACGGATGATCTCGCTGGCGGGTGATCTGGCTGAAGCCACAGGGGTTCCGGAATTGATGGCGTCGTGTCGGCGCGCGGCGTTTTTGAGCAAGGCCGACCTGGTGACGGGAATGGTCGGTGAATTTCCCACGCTCCAGGGCGTCATGGGGGAACACTATGCGGCGCATGACAAGGAACCCGCTGAAGTCTGTCAGGCCATCGGCGAATATTACCGGCCCCGTATGCCGGAAGACTCCATCCCGGAAACCCCGGTGGGCCGGCTGTTGGCGCTGGCCGACCGCCTGGATACCCTGTCGGCGTTCTTTTATGCCGGGATCGTTCCGTCCGGGTCTGAGGATCCTTTCGGTCTTCGCCGTAGCGCCTTCGGTGTGATTCGTCTCGTGGTTGAAGCCGGGTTGAACGTCAATGTGGCAGAGGTCGTGCGGCACGCGGAACAACGGCTCGTTGCGCAGGGTGTCAACGCGGGCGGCGATGTGTCTCTGCCCCTCCTGACCTTTTTGGAGGAACGGCTTCGTTATTACGGACGCACCGGGCCGGGCTTTCGTGAGGACGTGATGGAGAGTGTGTTGGGGCGCGCCGGCGGTGCGGTCTGTGATCTGCGTGATTTGTTTTTGCGCATGACGGCGTTGCAGGCCATGACAAGCCAACCGGAATTCGAGTCGCTGATCGTCGGGTTCAAGCGGGTGCACCGGATTGTGGAAAAGGAGGCTTGGACGGACAGGACCGTTGATGTCGCGCTGTTGACCCATTCGACGGAGCGGACGTTGCATGAGGCGGTGGAAACGGCCGGCCCTGCCGTCGGGCAGGCGCTCGATGCCCATGACTATGCCGGTGCGTTCACGCATCTCATCGAGTTGAAAACCTCCATCGATCAATTTTTTGACGGCGTGTTGGTCAATGCCCCGGAACCTGAAGTGCGCGCGAACCGCTTGTCGCTCTTGCGCCGGGTGGATGACCTGTTTTCAGCCTTTGGTGATTTGTCTCAAATTCAGGTGCAGGGCCAACCTCGTTCTTTGCCTCCCCTTTCCTCTACCTCCCCTTCGCCCCTCCTTGCAAAGGAAGGGAAGGAACAGGCGGGAAGTGTCGGCGAATAACTGGACACATACAAGGATGACAGACAGAAAATATGCATAAATACATCAAATGTGATCAATAATATCACTAAAATGATGCATAATGTACTCAAATAGCATCATTTTTGCATCAAGGCTGTCTCCATGACTTTTTCCGAGTCAGGATTACGCTGGTTTCGCCGCGGGGTGACGTTGAGCCTCATCATCGTCTGCAACCTGGTGCTGTTGAGTGCCTTGTGGATCTCCGGTCTTGATTTGGACTTCGTTCTTACCAATTCCGAACTCTACGACCCTCAGGCGGGGCATTGTGTCGGGGTGGCTTGGGCCGAAGTGACCGGGGTCGAAGGGCCGGTCCGGGTGTGTTCGGAATGGTTGGATACGACCGATCCCACCGGCCGGGTTCATACCTTGCGTGTGGATGAGCCGTTGGCCATGAGCGACGACGGAAACCTGTATTATGAAAACGCCAGAAATGCCGACCATTGGGTGTTGGGGTTGTCGCTGTTTGCCGTGGCCGTTATCTATCTGGGCATGCGGACCAAATGCGTTTTGCTGACTTGGTACGAGACGCATCTTCGCCGGTCGTGAAGAAATTTTTGAGGGAAATCCGGTCGTTGTGATATATTGCAGTTTTTGACGTTTATCGGCGACAGGCAAGGGGAGAACTCATGCATGCGTAACACGAAGTACGTCTATTCCTTCGGAGACGGCAAAGCCGAAGGCACGGCTGCCATGAAAGCGTTGCTTGGGGGAAAAGGCGCCGGCTTGGCGGAAATGACTAATCTCAAGATTTCCGTCCCTCCGGGTTTTACCATCACGACCGACGCCTGCCTCGAATATTTCAACACCAAAAAACGATACCCCGCCGGCATGTGGGAGCAAACCCTGAAAGGGATGAAGCAGGTCGAGCGGTTGATGAAATCCGGATTTGGGGACCCGTGGAATCCGTTGCTGGTGTCCGTGCGGTCCGGCGCGCGCGCGTCCATGCCCGGGATGATGGATACCGTGTTGAACCTTGGCCTGAACTCGCAGACCGTCCGGGGATTGGCCGAGAAGACGAACAATCCCCGCTTTGCCATGGATTCGTACCGCCGGTTTATCACGATGTTTGCCTCCGTGGTGATGAACGTGCCACGCGAAAAATTCGACGAAGTCCTGGAGCGCAAAAAGCGTGACGTCGGCGCCGTGACGGATACCGACTTGAACGCCCGGGACCTGAATGAATTGGTTGCCGCCTATCACGGCGTCGTACAGCGGGAGACCGGACGGACGTTTCCTGAAGATCCGTTCGATCAACTCAGCATGGCCGTGCAGGCGGTCTTTGCCTCGTGGTTCGGTGACCGGGCGGTGGCCTATCGGAAGATTTACGGTATTCCGGATTCGTGGGGGACGGCGGTGAACGTCGTGGCCATGGTGTTCGGCAATATGGGCGAGACGAGCGGCACCGGCGTCATGTTTTCCCGGAATCCCTCCACGGGCGAACGGGCCATTTTCGGGGAATGTTTGTTGAATGCGCAGGGGGAAGACGTGGTCGCCGGGCTCCGCACGCCCCTTCCCGTGTCCGCGCTGAAGGACACCCTTCCCGCGGCCTATCGCTCTCTCATGACCACCCAGAAGATCCTGGAGAAACATTACCGCGACATGCAGGACATGGAGTTTACGATTCAGGAAGGCACGCTCTATATGCTGCAAACGCGGGCGGGCAAGCGAACGGGGATTGCCGCGGTGCGGGTTGCCGTGGATATGGTCAGGGAACGGCTGATCGACAAGAGAGAAGCCGTGCGCCGGGTCGAACCGGAACAGTTGGCGCAGTACCTGTATCCCGTGTTTGAAGAGGCCGAAGAAAAGAAATTTCAACCGATCGGCAAGGGATTGCCGGCCGGACCGGGCGCGGCGTGCGGGAAAATCGCTCTCACCCCGGATCATGCCGTGGCCCTGAAGGCACGGGGAGAAAAAGCCGTGTTGGTGCGGAAGGAAACCAGCCCGGATGATATTCACGGCATGCATGCTGCGGACGGCTTTCTGACCGCCACGGGCGGGATGACGTCCCATGCCGCGGTCGTGGCCCGGCAGATGGGCAAGGTGTGCGTCGCCGGATGTGAAGACGTGGAAGTCTTCGAGGAGGAAGCCAAGGTCCGCATCGGCCCCTCGGTCTTCAAGGAGGAGGAGTATATTTCCATCAATGGGTTCTCCGGTTGTGTCTACGGCGGGATGTTGTCCGTGGTCGATTCGGAAGTGATCCAGGTCCTCCAAGGCAACAATTCGACGGCGCAATCGGATAAGGTTCGCTATTTTTTCACCATCCTGAAATGGGCGGACGAGATCCGGCACCTGAACGTCCGGGCCAATGCCGATGGCCCGGATCAGGCCAGAATCGCGCGCGGGTTCGGTGCGGAGGGCATCGGTCTCTGTCGTACCGAGCACATGTTCTTTGCGGAGGACCGGGCCCCGATCATGCAAGCCATGATCCTGGCCTCGAACCGGACGGAGCGCGAGCACTACCTGGAGCAATTGCTGCCCCTCCAGAAACAGGATTTCATCGGGCTCTACCGGGAAATGAAGGGGTACCCGGTCACCATCCGGCTGTTGGATCCGCCCTTGCACGAATTTTTGCCGAAACGCGAACAACTCATGGTGGACGTCGCCAGGGCCGAAGCCGCGAACGTGCGGTCGCCGGAGATCGAGGAAAAGCGGAAGATGTTGTCACGGGTTGAGGAGTTGCATGAATTCAACCCCATGCTCGGGCTTCGGGGCTGCCGCCTGGGTATTACCATGCCCGAGATTACGCGCATGCAGGTGCGGGCGATCATGGAAGCGGCTTGCGAAGTGGCCAGGGAAGGGAAAAAGATCGTGCCGGAGATCATGATTCCCCTGGTGGGCATGGCCTCGGAGATGAAGGCGCAAAAAACCCTGATCAAGGAAGTCGCCGAGGAAACCATGCGACGCTACGGGAAGACCTTGACGTATCTGGTCGGGACCATGATCGAGTTGCCGCGGGCCGCGGTCACGGCCGGACAGATCGCCGAAGATGCCGAGTTCTTTTCGTTCGGCACGAACGACCTGACGCAGACCACGTATGGGTTTTCCCGGGACGATGCCGCCAAGTTCACGGGTTTTTACCGGGAGCACGACCTGTTGGCGTTTGATCCGTTTGCCGTGCTCGACCGCGAAGGCGTGGGGGCCGTCATGCGGTTGGCCATGCGTGAAGGACGGGCGACTCGTCCCGACATTAAACTCGGGATCTGCGGGGAACACGGCGGAGACCCCACTTCCGTAGAATTCTGTCATCAGCTTGGCTTGGACTACGTGAGCTGTTCTCCGTACCGGGTTGCCATCGCCCGGTTGGCTGCGGCGCAGGCGGCATTGGACGAGGCCGACCGCCGGCAGGCGGCAACGCCAAAGAACAAAACGGCCCCGGCAAAATCCCGCACCCGCCGCGTGACTGCGGCGGCGTCACCGTCGAAAGCCCGGGGGCGGTCACGCAAGCCGCCGTCCCGCCGGTGAACGACGTCGAGCAAGACGTCCTCTTCATGCAACAGGCTCTCAGGCTTGCGGCTCGAGGCCGGGAAACGGTTCGCCCGAATCCCATGGTCGGTGCCGTAGTCGTGGCCAACGGGACGGTCGTCGGGTCCGGTTCCCACAAACGGGCCGGTGGCCCGCATGCCGAAATCGTTGCGCTCCGTCAGGCCCGCTCCCGGTCGCGTCACGCCACTCTCTATACCACGCTCGAACCCTGTTGCCATACGGATAAGCGTACTCCACCCTGTGTCCCGGCGGTTCTCGAGTCCGGCATTCGTCGCGTGGTTGTGGCGATGCGCGATCCCAACCCGCAAGTGGCGGGTCGCGGCATCCGGCAACTCCGTCGGGCCGGACTTTGCGTGGACGTCGGGTGTCTCGGCAAGGAAGCCGCCAAGCTCAATGAAGTGTATCTGCATTGGACCACGACCGGCCAGCCGTTTGTCGTGCTCAAGGCGGCGATGACGCTGGACGGCAAGATTGCCACGGCTGCGGGTGAATCGCAATGGATTACGGGACTCAAGGCGCGAACCCACGTCCATCAACTGAGACGCCGGGTCGACGTGATTGCCGTGGGCGCGGAGACGGTTCTCGCAGACGATCCGGAATTGACGGTCCGGGGCTCCGCGGGGCGGCGATCTTCACCCCGGGGTCGTCAACCGCTTCGGCTGCTCTTTGACAGTCGCCTGCGGATTCCGTTCGGGGCACGCGTGCTTCAAGGGGTTGAGCAGGCTCCGACGGTCATTGCCACGACGAAATTGGCCAGTCCTCGCAAGGTTGAACGATTACGAAAGATGGGGGTGCAGGTTTTGGTGCTGCCTCGAACAGGAACTCGCGTTTCTCTCGGCGCATGTCTGCAACGTCTTGGGCACATGGGCGTCACCAGTATGCTGGTGGAAGGCGGGGGGGAGTTGCATGCCGCTTTTTTGCGCGAAGGCCTGGTGAAGCGCGTCTGTCTTTACGTGGCTCCGGCTTTGTTGGGCGGACAACGGACGAAAGGCCTGCTGGGAGGCCGTGCTCCCCGGCGGTTGGCCGACATCATGCCCGTGTCCAACCTGCACGTGGAATCGCTTGGCGAGGACCTGCTCATCACGGGAGACATGGTGTCCCTCCCTTTTGTCAGGGGGCGCATTTCCGAAGAGGGAATGCGGGTGGGGTCGAGGCATTCGGGAACCGCATTGATTGTCAGTTAAAAGATTCATGATGCGTATACGCAACAACACTGAGGGAGGGTGTCATGAAAAAAGTCGCTGTTATTTTATCGGGCTGCGGGTTTTTGGATGGCGCGGAGATTACCGAAGCCATCAGTACGCTGGTGGCGATCGGGCAACACGGTGCGGAGTATGCGTGTTTTGCGCCGGATAAGGATGCGGCTGAAACGAACCACCTGACGCAACAGGCCACCGGTCACAACAGAAACGTGTTGCAGGAGGCCGCGCGGATTGCGCGAGGGGACATTCAGCCGCTCGAAGCCCTCAAGGCACAGGATTTCGATGCCCTGGCGTTTCCCGGAGGGTATGGGGCGGCGCTCCATTTGTGTGATTTTGCGCAAAAGGGGAGCGGCGGGCAGATCGATCCGCAAGTCCTGCGTATCGTGAAGGAGTTTCATGAAAGCCGGAAACCCATTGCCGCGATTTGTATCGCCCCGGCCATCATGGCCCTGGCGTTTGGGGAGAAGGGGGTGAACGTCACGATCGGCGAGGACCAGGGGACGGCTTCGGAAGTCGAAAAGACCGGAGCCAAACACACCAATTGCGCGGTCGAGAAGTTCGTGGTGGATTCCGCCAACAACGTGATCACGACTCCGGCCTACATGTATGGAACGGCCAAGCCCCATCAGATTTTCGAAGGCGTCAGCGGCGCCATCGCCGAATTGCTGAAGATGGCGTAAAGGGCCGGTGCTTTCTACTTTGAGAATGCCGTATGCTTCTTCGGTGGCGGGGCTGGTACGTCTCGCTGTACTGAGTTCCTTCAGCGTTGCGCCGGCAGTTCGTCAGTCGTCACTCCTCTTCACGCATTTTGATCAGGCGCAGGTGACTCCAACTTAATTCTCTACACACTGTGTAGAGAATATCCTGCTAGCACCTTTCTAACCTGCACCCCAAAACAAGCCGACGCATCGTTCGGCAGCCAGCCACGTAAATCCGGCGGTAACAGGAACGGTTGGTTGCAATCGGTTTGCATGAATTTGCTCATGGGGTTAGCCTCAACAATGGTTGCTATTGGTGAGCAGGTTAAAGAAATATTATATCCCAATCACGAACGAATCCGTCTATCCTTCACCTCAATTGTCGTTCTGCTATAATGCGCCGGTAACGGGGATTGACCGTCAACCGCCTCATTGGGCTGGAACAGGAATTGAGGGAAACACGGAATGGAACTTCTCAGATCCACCGACGAGCCTCTTCAGCTTCTCCGGACCGTGTTCGGGCATTCGGCGTTTCGTTTGCGCCAGGATGAAGTGATTGCAGACCTGCTGGCCGGCAGGGACGCCATGGTGCTGATGCCGACGGGCGGGGGCAAGTCGTTGTGCTATCAGGTGCCGGCCATGTTGCGTTCCGGGGTGGGCATTGTGGTGTCGCCCTTGATCGCGTTGATGAAGGATCAGGTGGACGCGCTTCGCCAGTGCGGGGTGCGGGCGGCTTGCCTGAATTCCACCCTGGACTTTGAAGACGTCCGGGCGGTGGAGGCGGCGGTGAACGACGGGCGGCTGGACGTCCTGTACATTTCGCCGGAACGCCTGCTGCAGGAGCGGACCCTGGAGTGGCTGGACCGGCAAACTCTTGCTCTGTTCGCCATTGACGAAGCGCATTGCGTGTCGCGCTGGGGACATGACTTCCGTGAAGAGTATTTGCAGTTGTCGGTGTTGCACGAGCGGTATCCCCTGGTCCCACGCATTGCCCTGACCGCCACGGCGGACTCCGCGACCCGCCGGGAAATCATTACCCAACTGCAACTGGACAAGGCCACCGTCTATCTCCACAGTTGTGACCGCCCCAACATCCGTTATGCCATTTCCGACGATGATCACGGGCGCGAGCGTCTGTGGCGCTTTCTCCAAAGCGAGCATCCCCACGACGCCGGTATTGTCTATTGTCTGTCGCGCAAGAAAGTAGAGGAGACCGCCGAATGGTTGCGCGCCCGCGGGCGCGACGCGCTGCCCTACCACGCGGGCCTTGCGGATCATACGCGCCGGCGGCACCAGGAACGGTTTCTGCGCGAGGACGGCGTGGTGATTGTTGCCACGATCGCGTTCGGCATGGGCATCGACAAACCTGACGTGCGCTTTGTCGCCCACCTCAGTTTGCCGAAGAGTATCGAGGCCTATTACCAGGAAACGGGTCGCGCGGGCCGTGACGGCCTGCCGTCCAGCGCGTGGATGAATTACGGCCTGAAGGAAATTATCGTCTTTCGCCAGTGGTTATCCGAGTCCGAAGCCGACGAAGCCTACAAGCGTGTGGAGCACCAGAAACTGGAAGCCATGATTGGTTTGTGCGAACTCACCACCTGCCGTCGTCGCGCCATTCGTGCCTATTTCGGGGAAGAGCCGGGGGAGGATTGCGGTAACTGCGACAACTGCCTGAATCCACCACAAACCTGGGACGGCACCGAGGCCGCGCAGAAGGCCATGACCTGCGTCTCCCGCACCGGCCAACGCTTCGGGGTGACCTACCTGGTCGACGTGCTCATTGGCAAAGATCAGGCACGCATCCGCGAGTGGCGCCACGACCGGCTGGAAGTGTTCGGCACCGGTGCGGAACACAGCGCCACCGAGTGGCGCTCCATTTTTCGCCAGCTCATTGCTCAGGGCTGCCTTTGGGTGGATGCCGAGCGTTTCGATGCTCTGCGCTTGACGGATCAATCGTTCCCGGTATTGCGCGGCGAACGTGGACTGACCCTGCGTCGATTGCGGCGTGCCGCCACGGTGAAACCCGGAAAGATTGCCGTGAATCCTGTCCCCATTGCGCCAGGCGACGAGGCCTTGTGGCAGGCCTTGCGAATGACGCGGACGGTCCTGGCCAAGGAAGAGAGAGTCCCGCCTTACGTCGTGTTTCACGATACGACCCTGCGCGAGTTGGTGCGGCTCAAGCCCCTGAAGCTGGAAGACATGGAGCGCATCCAGGGCGTGGGTGAGCATAAGCTGAGGAAATATGGCGAGGCATTTTTGCAGGCCGTCCGGGAACATGTCCCGGCTGAGCGTGATGATGCATAGATCGCACCGTGCTCGCCTTGTGACGGGTCTGATGTTGCCATTCGTGCTTGCCGGCGGATTATTGGCTGTTGGGAGCCTGTCCCTTGGTGCCGGTGCCTGGGCTCAGGACATGCAAGCCGGTTCGGCGATTGTGCAACCCGGGTCGTCCGGCCGGTCCCTGGCGACGCTCGTCGCGGAGTATCTGACGGTTGACGACCGTGAACGGGCTGAAGCGTTGTTGCAGTCGATTCTGGTTCATCCCGAAGCGAGTCTTGAACGAGTGGGCGAGGTTATTCTGGAAAGCCGGACCTACGAGGCGGCTCCGGTGGGCATGCTTCCGAGTCAGCCGGTTCTGGTTCGTGGCAACTCCTTGTCTTATGGGTTGTTCGTGCCGCCCGCCTATGATCCGGAAGTTGCCTTACCTCTGGTGGTGTGCCTGCACGGCGCGGGGTTTACGGGAGATTCGTACCTGGAGCGCTGGGCGACCCGGTTGGGCGAGTGGGCTATGCTTGCTTGTCCGACGGCTATGGCAGGAACGTGGTGGACCCGGCCGAGTGAAGAGCTGGTGCTGGCGACCATCGAGGCCGTCCGTGCGCGTTATCGCATTGATCCCGATCGCATTTACCTGACGGGCATGTCGAACGGCGGCATCGGCGCGTGGATCATCGGGATGCACCACGCCCCGCGGTTCGCCGCGGTGGCGCCGATGGCGAGCGGCATCGACGACGTCTTGTATCCCTTCCTGGAAAATCTCCGGCACACGTCGTTGTACGTGATCCATGGGGCCAGGGATCAGATCATGCCGGTCTGGTTGAGCCGGAACGTGACCAATGAGTTGGCCCGAATCGGCATCGCGTTTACGTATCGTGAACATGAGTGGACGCATCCGCACGCCGGCGGCCATTTTTTCCCCCGGCAGGAATTGCCGGCGCTCGTGGAGTGGTTTGACAAGCAACGCCGTAACCCGTATCCGCGGAGAATGACCGTGGTTCGTGACGCGAGCCACTTGACGGATTTCGGGTGGGTGCGCATTGACGCCACCGGCCGGATCGCCATGTTTTCGGAACAGTTGATCGATCAGCATGGCGACTTGATCACACGCAAGGTTTACGCGAAGTTGGCCGTTGACGTTCGAGACGGGAATCATATTGAAGTCAGCACCGAGCGGGTCCGGCGTTATACCCTTTTTTTGAACGACGCGTTGATCGATTTTTCCGAACCCGTGACGGTGGTGACTGACGGCCGGACCAGTTTTCACGGTCTGGTGTCGCCGCAAGTCGAGACGCTGCTCCGCGACGTGCGACGCCGCGGGGACGTTGACCGTCTCTTTCCCGCCCAATTGACGATTGATGTGTTGCCGTGAACGTGCCGAGCAAGTAGGTCGAGTTAGCCCTGAGCTTGTCGAAGGGTGTAACCCGACAAGAGCACCACCGGGTTCTTTCCCTCCCCTTTGTAAGGGGAGGTCAGGTGGGGTAGAGCCCGAACGTCGGGTGACTACAAATGCCTCTACCTCCCCTTGCCTCTCCTTACAAAGGAGGGGAAAAGCGGATGGAAATTGTCAACAAATTAGAGAACATTTTCAATCGTTTCTTCATCAACCATGGCTAAAGCGCTTGCCGTTCTTGGAACGGGCTCCGACGTTGGGAAAAGCCTCGTCACGGCGGGGTTCGGACGGATTTTTCATCGTTCCGGAATCCGGGTGGCTCCGTTCAAGTCCCAAAATATGTCCCTGAATTCGTTCGTGACCGTGGAGGGCGGGGAGATGGGCCGTGCGCAAGTCCTTCAGGCACAGGCATGCGGGCTTCATCCGCACGTGGACATGAATCCCATCCTGCTCAAACCGGAAGCCGACCGGCGTTCGCAGGTGATTGTGCAGGGACACGTGTGGCGAAGTCAGGATGCCGGAGATTATTTCGATTCCAAGCCGGAGTTGTTTGACTTCGTACGGCAGAGTTACGACCGGTTGGCTGCGCAATACGAATTGATCGTCATCGAAGGGGCGGGCAGTGCGGCCGAGATGAATCTGCGCGACCGGGACATCGTGAACTGGCCGGTGGCAGAGATGGCGGATGCCAAGGTAATCCTCGTGGCGGATATCGATCGCGGCGGGGTCTTCGCCCAGGTCATCGGCACGCTGGATTTGTTGGCGCCTCATGAACGGGAACGGGTGCTCGGAATCGTGATCAACAAATTTCGCGGAGACCGGCGTCTCTTCGATGACGGCGTGGCCATGATCGAGAAGCGGACGGGTCTCCCCGTGCTCGGCGTGATTCCGTTTTTGCGCGATCTCGTACTGGATCAGGAAGATAGCGTAACCATCGAGCCGGGTTCATCCGTTGCCTCCTTTGCGTTGGAGACGGTGAACGTGGCGGTCATCCTGCTGCCGCACATGAGCAACTTTACGGATTTCAACGCATTGGCTGCGGAATCCGACGTGACGTTGCACTATGCCAGGGCTCTCGATGACGTGACCGGCGCGGACGTCATTATCCTGCCGGGCAGTAAACAGACGATTCAGGATCTGCACTACGTCCAGGAGAAAGGGTTTGTGCCGGTCGTGGCCTCGCACGTTCTGGCCGGACGTGAGGTCGTCGGCTTGTGTGGCGGGTTTCAGATGCTGGGCGGACGGATTGAAGACCCCCATGGGGTCGAGGGCGGCGGCCGGCTCGATGGCCTTCACCTGTTGCCGGTCGAGACCGAGTTGCATCATGACAAACGGACCGTGCAGGTGACGGCGCACGTCCTGCTGCCGGGCCTATCCGGTGCGGACGTCGTCCGGGGTTATGAAATTCACGTGGGTCTGACGTCCCGTCGTCAGGGCCGCCCGTGTTTCAGCATTCTCGACGAAGCCGGAGACCGGGAAGACGGCGCCGTGTCCGCAGATGGGCTGGTGTGGGGCACCTATATTCACGGCGTGTTTGACGACCCCTTTTTTCGCCGGGCCTGGCTCAATCGCGTTCGCGCGCGAAAAGGTTTGCCCCCGCGTGCCGTGACGGATTCCATGGACGTGACCCGGCGCTTGACCGCGGCCCTGGATCAGTGGGCCGATCACGTGACGTGCCACGTCGATATGCAGACCGTCTGTCAGGCGTTGGATCTTTCTCTTGCTTGACAAATGGATTCCGGGTCTCCTACAGTCCCGTCGATAACAGACATGGTATGCACGGGTGCAGGGAAGAAGGTGCAAGTCCTTCGCGGTCCCGCCGCTGTAACCGGACACGAACCCCGCGAACGCCACTGTCAACAATCCGTGTTGACGGGAAGGCGCGGGTAGTAGGTTAGGATCCGGAAGCCAGAAGACCTACCCGGGCTGAGAATTCCACGTTCGTCGTTCAACCGGATTGGCGAACGGGATTCACGACCTTCGATCCCTCGTGGGCTGGGGAGCGGGTGAGGATGAAGACGCGGGAAAAATCCTCAGGGTTGTTCAGGCCTTGGGGATTTTTTTGTGTTGTCAGGCCGTCTGATCAAGTGCCGGGGAGTCACGCGGGACCGTGGTCTTGTTTACTTGACGATCGCGTGTCTGGTTTTTCTGACCAGTGTCCCCCCTTTAGGTGCCTCCGACTTCTCCACGACTATGAAACGCCGCCAGCAGGGAATTCTTACCGGCATGCCGTTCATGGCGAACGTGGCGCCTCGTACCTTCGTCGATGACCTTGGCCGCAAGCTCTATCTTGCCCAACCACCGAAGCGCATCGTCTCGCTGGCTCCGAGTATCACGGAAATGTTGTTTGCCTTGGGCCTGGACCAGGAAGTCGTCGGCGTGACGGAATTCTGCAATTATCCTCCTGCCGCCCTGGACAAACCCAAGGTCGGGTATGCCCAACCCAACCTGGAATCCATCATCGCGCTACAGCCTGAACTCATCGTCGCGCCGAAATCGTTTTTGAGAGTCGATTTGCTCAACCGGTTGGAGCAATTGAAGATCCCGACCATACTGCTGGATGCCCAAACCGTTGAAGATATTTTGCGTCACATTCAACTGTTGGGCCGCGTGGTGGGGCGAGTCCCCGAATCCCTCAAGGTGACGGAAGCCATTCGAAAGCAAATGGCCGTGCTGACCGCGCAATTGGAAGGGCAGCCACGTCCCACGTTGCTATTCGTGATCAATACCGATCCGCTCATTACAGCCGGTCCGGGAAGCTATATCCATCAATTGATCGAACTCGCCGGGGCACGCAATGCCGCGGAATCCGCAGGGATGCCGTATCCACGTCTGAGCATCGAGGAAGTGCTCAGGCAAAACCCGGAGTTTTTGCTGTTTCCAACCGGTCCATTTGAAGGCATTCCCCAGGCCGAGCAGGATCAATGGCGGCGGTGGACGTCTCTTGAGGCGGTCAAACGGGATCAATTCATGCACATCGACAGTGACATTCTCAATAGACCAGGGCCGCGGGTGATCGAAGCCCTGGAAGCGCTTATCACCATACTCCACCCTGACGCGGTTCAGCCCGCGGCGGGGCAGGATGAATGACCGCTCGATTATGGCGTCCGTCACGTCTCAATCAGGAAAATCCCATGCCGGGTCCACGTCAGTCGTGCCGGCATTTCTTTCCCGGCCTGATCCACTGTCCCGCGTGGAAGGGTCTCAACCCGTACAGGTGGTTGCCACGCTTTCACCGGTAAAATGGCTCGGCGTATCCGGCGGGTTGGGGGTGTTGGCCGCCGTGACCTTTATGGCATGTCTGGGATTCGGGACCGAGACTCTTTCATTCGCGAACGTTGCCGCGCTTTTGGCACAAGGCCCGTTTGCCGAAGAAGCGATGCAGAACGTCCCTCACTACATTATTCTCTGGCAGGTCAGGGTGCCCCGGGTCCTGCTCGCCTTTATGGTCGGGGGAAGCTTGGCTGCCGTTGGGGCTTCGCTTCAGGCGTTGCTTCGTAACCCCCTGGCCGATCCTTTCGTCATCGGCATTTCGAGCGGGGCGGCACTCGGTGCAGCCGTGGCCGTCCTGTTCGGTATCGGCTTTTCCGTTCTCGGTTTGTCCATTTTGCCGGTTTATGCCTTCCTGGGAGCCTTGCTGGCTCTCCTCATTGTCTATCGCATTGCCGTGTCCTATGGGAGTTTTTCGATTCATACGTTGTTGCTGGGCGGGGTGGTGCTGAATTCGATCTTTTCCGCACTCATCCTGTTCCTGACGACCTTGGCCGACCCGTACAAGGCTTCGGGGATGTACGCGTGGCTCATGGGTTCGCTCACGGGACCGGATTTTCAAACCGTATTGGTCCTGGCCGTGTATCTTGTTTTCGGGGTCGGGATCCTGGTTTCGCAGGCTCGTGCCTTGAACCTGCTCACACTCGGGGAAGAAGCCGCTCGTTCGTTGGGCGTTGAAGTCGAACGGGTGAAACGCATTATTTTTGCCGCGTCCGCGTTATTGACGGGATCGGTCGTGGCCTTCAGCGGCCTGATCGGGTTCGTCGGACTCATCGTCCCTCATGCCGTTCGGCTGGTGTTCGGCGCCGATCACCGGTTGTTGTTGATTGCATCGGGCATGGTCGGCGGCATCTTCCTGATGCTGGCGGATACCCTGGCGAGGACGCTGTTGAGTCCGGTGGAAATCCCGGTGGGCGTGGTCACGGCCCTGGCCGGGGGACCGGTATTTTTGTATCTGTTGGTGCAGCAACGAAGAAGGGTTGTCTCGTGACCCAACGTCGAGAAACGTCCAGTCTTCCGCCTTTGCAACTCACCGGCGTGACGTTCGGGTTCGGACGACGGGAAACGGCCGTTCAATCTCCGGTTGTGAACAACGTTTCGCTCACGATTGCCGCCGGTGAGGTATTGGGTATCCTGGGCCCCAACGGGTCCGGGAAAAGCACGCTGCTGAAAATCCTCATGAGAATCCTGGTTCCCCAACACGGGACGGTCGAATGGTTCGGTCACCCCCATGGCGCGTTTTCCCAGTCCGACGTTGCCCGGCACGTGGCCTTTGTTCCCCAGGAAACCCAACAGGCGTTTCCTTTTACGATTAATGAAATGGTGTTGATGGGACGTTATCCCCACCACACTCGCACGTGGGGTTTGGGGTGGGAAAGTTCACAGGACTGTGCCGTTGCCATGCAGGCAATGAGGGATTTGGACGTGGCCCATCTTGGCACGCGGTTGATTACCAACGTCTCCGGTGGAGAGCGGCAACGGGCCGTCATTGCCCGGGCCTTGGCCCAGGAGCCGGAGGTCCTGCTGTTGGATGAGCCCACGGCGTTTCTGGATCTCCATCACCAATTGGACATTGCGCGAATCATTCGTCGTCTGAATCGGGAACGTGGTTTGACCGTTGTGCTGGTGTCTCATGATCTGAACCTGGCCAGTCAATACTGCGACCGGTTGTTGCTATTGCGGGAAGGGGAGATCGTGGCCATGGGCACGCCGGAAGACGTCATTGCCCGGGAATCTCTCGAACCGGTCTATGGATGCTCCGTTCTCGTGGACCGGCACCCGCAATCGGGCCGTCCACGAGTTACCTTGCCGGTGTGACGGGAGGACGGCAGCGGTTTCAAAGGGCCGACGCGGTGACGGCCTTGAAACGTTCACCGCACGTAAAAGACACGTTTAATCATTCAGGAGGAGTTCCTCAGGAAAACACAACGGCAGCGGCGGGGAAGATGGTGCAAATCCATCACGGTGCCGCCACTGTAAGCGGGGAGTGAACCTGCACAAGGCCACTGTGAACGGAACGTTCATGGGAAGGCGCAGGGAATCCATGATCCGCGAGTCAGGAGACCCGACTGCCGTTGACCTCTGGACCCACCCTTCGAGTCAAAGGGAGGTGACACATGTTGCATCGATTCGTTTTCTTTTCTCTTTTTATCCACGTATTTTGTATCCCCGCCGTCTCTTTCGGTGAATCAGATACGACTTCTTCCAACGTCCAGACGTTAGACCCCGTGGTTGTGAGTGCCACGAAAACACCGGTTCCCCTTCGTCAGGTGACGAGCGCGGTCGAAGTCTGGACCGAAGAAGACTTCACGCGCCGTCAGGTCAAGACCGTGGTGGAGGCGCTTCGTCTGTCACAAGGTACGGCCGTATTCCAAAACGGCGGTCCGGGCGGTGCGGCAAACGTACGGATTCGAGGCGGAAGTTCCCGGCAAACTCTGGTTCTTATCGATGGAGCGATTGTGAATAGTGCGACGTCGGGAGATTTTAATTTTGCCCACTTGACGACCGATAATATTGAAAAAATCGAAATCGTGCGGGGCGCCCAGAGCACATTGTGGGGCGCGGATGCCATGGGTGGAGTGATCAACGTCACGACGAAACGGGGGCGTGGGCCTTTGAAGGCCGGTGCCTTCTTTGAATACGGATCGTTCAATACGTTGCGGGAAGGCGGGCATCTGTCCGGCAGCAAGGGGCCGGTTGACTTTTCCGTGGCTCTCTCACGGTGGGATACGACGGGCATCTCGCAGGTCAACTCTCGGAGAGGGGCGACCGAACGCGATGCGTATCGGAATTGGCAGGTTTCTTCCCGCATCGGCATGACCTTGCCGCTGGATGGCCGGCTTGACTTCAATTTTCGATGGTGGAACAGCTCGGTCAATATCGACAGCAGTTTCGGTCCTTCGGACGTCATCAACTACAAAAATAAGAGCGAACGATTCATCTTCGGCGGAACATATCAGCAACCGCTGACCGATTGGTGGACTCACGCGTTGACGCTTTCCCGGTCCCAAAATGCGCTCCTGAATGACCCGGGAACGTTACAGCGCAATCTGGCGACTGGAATGACGAGGGTGCCCTTTGGTTCTGGGAATCCCAATGAAATACGCGTCGTGGCGAATCGCATTGAAAGCCAACACGACTTTCGCTTCAATCAATACGTCACCTTAACCGCTGGCTATCAATTTCGTGAGCAGACGGGAGAAAACGAAGGAGGGTCCAGTCCGTTCTCGGAAGAGATGCTCTCGTCTCATGCCGGTTTTGGCCTCATACAATTCAACGTGTTTGATCGATTTTTTGCCACTGCCGGGGTGAGGCATGACTATTATAATGTGTTTGGCGATGCCACGACGTATCGTGTAACCGGTGGATACCTGATCAAGGAAACGAATACGAAAATACGCAGCAGCTATGCCACGGGGTTCCGGGCTCCAACGGTCAATGAATTGTTCTGGCCGGATTTTGGCAATCCCGATGTACAGCCGGAACACAGTCAGAGTTTCGACGTGGGCGTCGATCAGACCTTGTTTGCCGATAGGGTGACCATCAGCGGCGGCTATTTCTGGAACCGGTATCGCGATCTCATTCAGACGATTCAGAGTGCGGCAATATGTGGGGCAGGCTCTTTTGGAGCCAATTATTGTCCCGTCAACGTGGCTTCCGCAAAAACACAAGGGTGGGAAAGCATGGTGAATATTGTCATGGTTCAGGAACAACCCTGGGTCAAACGGTTGGAACTGAAAGGGCAGTACACCCTGACCCTGACCCGTGATCTTATGACCAGTGGCAGGTTGCGTCGTTGGCCTGTCAATCAAGCCAGTCTGAGCCTGTATTATCAACCAATGGATTCCGTTCACACGATTCTCGATTTTCGTTTTGTGGGAGAACAATATAATGGCGCCGGTGATACCCAGCCCGTCGGTTCGTTTGACGTGGTCAACCTGGCAGTAAACTATGATTTTTCCGATCAATTCCAAGCCTACGTTCGCGTGGACAATCTCTTTGATGAGGAGTATGAAGAGATTTTGTATTACGGCACACCGGGACGCTCCGTGTTCGGTGGAATTCGTGCGAATTTTGATCTGCCGTTTGGGTCGAGTATGAAGTAGGTTGTTATTGATCCCCGACTTTCCCCCTCTGTCATCCCTGACGCGATCGGGGATCCAGGGTTGTTGTCGTTGCGAACGGAGGGGAAAAAACAATTCTGGATTCTCGCGTGCGCAAGAATGACAGAAGGAGAAGATAAGGATGACAGAAGAAAGAGCGCTGAGAAATTGTCAGTGAATGAGTGGGCCTTTGCAATTTCCATGGGTAGACTGTGGAAGGGATATGGGAAACCATCATGAACGAAGCAACTGACCATACAGCCAAAATGCAGCGAGTGAAAGCCTCGGTTGATCGCCGCATCGAGGCCGCGAAGGAAGAGCGCGGCATTCTGATCGTGTTCACCGGCGCGGGAAAGGGGAAAACCACCGCGGCTCTGGGCATGGTCCTGCGCTGTCTCGGGCACGGCATGAAGGTGGCGATTGTGCAGTTTATCAAAGGGGCGATTGATACGGCGGAACAACGGGCTTTACGCGATTTTGGAGACAGGGTGACGTTTCTGCGCTTGGGGGAAGGGTACACGTGGGAAACCCAGGATCGCGAACGCGATACGAAGGTTGCCCTGGAAGCCTGGGGAAGGGCCATGGAATATCTACAAAACCCCGAGTATGCGATGGTGGTGCTTGATGAATTGAATATTGCCGTTCAACATGAGTACATCGACGCGGCGCAGGTCCTGGCCGCCGTGCGGAACAGGCCGGTCATGCAACACGTGGTGATCACCGGACGGGGAGCGAAACCGGAATTGCTGGATGCTGCGGATCTTGTCTCTGAAATGAAAATGGTGAAGCATCCGTTTCGGAAGGGTATCAAAGCTCAAAAGGGCGTTGAATTTTAGTTTGTCCGGACCGGGTGGAGGTTCGGAAGACAAGGCGGTGTTTCATGCGGATCAGTAAAGTCTATACCCGGTCTGGTGACGCTGGAAAAACCCGGCTTGCCGGCGGGCAGGAAGTGTGGAAGGACTCCTTGCGCGTGGAAGCCTATGGCACGGTCGATGAGCTGAATTCGGTGATTGGTCTTGCCAGGGCGTTGAATGCCGAGCATCCGAAAACGGTTGCCGCCAGGGAGAAGCTTGAAGAAACCCTGCGGTGGTTGCAAAACAAGTTGTTCGACGTCGGCGGGATCCTGGCTACGGCACCGGGTGAGACGTTCAAGAACATGCCAACGGTGACGACCGGTCACGTGATCCGGTTGGAACGTCTGATTGATACCTGTCAGGAAGACCTTGAGCCGTTAAAAGAGTTCATCCTCCCGGGAGGCGGGAAGGTGTCCGGGTTTTTGCACCAGGCGCGAACTGTCTGCAGGCGGGCCGAACGTCTCTGTGTGAGCTTGTCCCGTGAGGAGGACGTTCCCGCTGATCTTGTGCGGTTCTTGAACCGCTTGAGTGACGCCTTGTTCGTGTTGGCGCGCTGGACCGCGAAAACACAAGGGGAACCCGAGTATTTATGGGAGCGAGAAGGTGACTGAGGTGTGTTTGATCCTCGGCGGGGCGCGTTCCGGGAAAAGCCGGTTGGCATTGACCTTGGCGGGACGTGATTTGCCCAAGGCCTTTGTCGCAACAGGAGAGCCCGGTGACGAGGAGATGGCTGCGCGTATTCAAAAACATCGACAGGATCGTGACCCATCCTGGGAAACCCACGAAATTCCGATGGACGTGAGCGGATGGCTCAAGACCCATGGGGCGGGATATAAGACGGTCGTGATTGATTGCCTGACCTTGTGGTTGTCGAATCTTCTCGGTAGCGGGATTCAGGCGTCTCAAGTTCCTGCCTATACGGATGAGTTGATGCAATCGGCTCGAATGGTTTCCGGTTCAGTGGTGTTGGTCAGTAATGAAGTGGGCCTGGGAATCGTTCCGGGTGACGCCGTGACGCGGCAATTTCGAGATCTTGCGGGGGTGATGAATCAACGCGTGGCCGTGGCGTCCGATGCCGTCTATTTGTCCGTGAGCGGTCTTCCCATGCAATTAAAATAACGGGTCCGTTGGCAAATGAGCGAAGATGACAGAGATCTGAACCTTCCGGAATTGACACGTCCCAACGAGGACGTTCGACTTCAGGCGCAAGCTCGCCTTGATTCGCTTACCAAACCCGTGGGGAGTCTGGGACGACTCGAGGACGTTGCCGCGCACTATCTTGCGATGACCGGAAAGGTCTCCGCTCCGCGTCTCGATTCCGTTGTGTTTACGCTGGCGGCTGACCATGGTGTGACGGCTGAAGGCGTGAGCGCGTACCCGCAGTCCGTGACCGCGGAAATGGTCAAGAATTTCGTCCACGGTGGTGCCGCTGTGAACGTCCTGGCTCGTCATGCCGAAGCCTCCCTGCGTTTGGTGGATATGGGGGTGGCTGAGGATCTCGGGAGATATGTCGGCCTGTTGGACCGGAAGATCGCCTTTGGAACCAACAATTTCCTGCGCGAACCCGCGATGACCCGCCAACAGGCGTTGCAGTCGGTTCAGGTCGGGATGAACCTGGCAAAATCCGCTTGCGCCGACGGGAAGAATCTTATTGCCGTGGGGGAAATGGGCATCGGCAATACAACGGCGAGCGCCGCCGTCGTTGCAGTGCTGACCGGACAAAGCGTGGAGAGCGTCACAGGCCGTGGAACCGGTGTCGATGATCAAACGCTGAAGCGGAAAATTTCCGTTATCGATCAGGCTCTTCATTTGCACCACCCGTCTTCTTCCGACGCGATTGAAGTCTTGACGAAAGTCGGAGGATTTGAAATCGGCGGGATGGCGGGCCTGATGCTCGGGGCTGCGGCCTGTCGTGTGCCGGTGGTGCTGGACGGCTTTATTGCCGGAGCGAGCGCATTACTCGCCGTGGCGCTGGAGCCCCGGTGCCGGGAATATCTCATCGCGTCACATCTTTCCCGGGAACCCGGACATCGCATCGTGCTTGACCATCTGCGGCTTGACCCGTTGTTGGATTTACAGATGCGGCTTGGGGAAGGGACCGGCGCCTGTCTGGCCGTGATGCTCATTCACGCTGCTTTGAAAATCTACGGTGAAATGGCCACGTTTGAGGAAGCACGGGTTTCCTGTGCGCGACCGCAATTATAAACCGGAGCCTGGACGCTCATGATCAGGTCCTCCCTGCTGGCGTGGCATTTTCTCACGATCATCCCGCTTTGCCGTTCACCGCACGTTCAGCCTGCCCCGCGAGAATTGGCCTCCTCCATGCAATGGTACCCTGCGGTGGGCTTGGCTATTGGGGGAATACTGGTTGCCGCCGACATGGTATTCGGCATGGTCCTGACGCCAGACGTGACGGCGCTGCTCGTCCTGTGTGTCCTGGTTGTCCTGACCGGAGGGTTACACCAGGATGGCTTGGCCGATACCATTGATGGGCTGGCTAAGAAGGGCAGTCCCGCGGAGCGATTGGCCGTCATGAAAGACGGGAGCATCGGTGCCTTGGGTGCGACCGGGTTGATTCTGGCATTGGGATTGCGATTCGCAGGCATCCTGCATCTGCCTGCTCCTGATCGAATGCCCCTGTTGTTGTGCATGCCGGTAATCGGGAGGTGGGCCATGGTCGTCAGCACGTTCGGCAGCTCGCATGCGCGGGTTGGTGGTGGCCTCGCGTCCGGTTTTTTGAACGAAATCCGGTTGAAGGACGTGCTATGGGCTACCGTCTGGGCCGGAGTTCTTGTCTGTGCAACCATCGGGTGGCAAGCAGGCGGGTTATTATTGGGGCTCAGTGCAGTTGCGGCACGGGGGATGGTTTTTCTGTGCTCTCGTATGTTCGGCGGGATCACGGGAGACGTGCTTGGGGCGATCAATGAAGTCACGGAAATCCTGTTTCTGATTGCCGTATCACTGATTCTGATGTTGGTGTGTACTGATTCGTGAAGCGCCATCTCAAGAAAACGTGCGGGCGGTGCGGCTGCGCATTTACATGCGGGTTGTACGGGTGCTGGTGTGGTGACGTGCCGGTTCCTGACGCCCTCTACGCGGCCATTGTTGAACGTTTCGTGGATTGCCTGTGCCCGTCGTGCTTGAAGGCCCTGTACGCGGAAGCCCTTGATCTCGACGGCGTCTGATCGTGGAGTCCATGTTGGCCGTCAACCTTTTGGCAGTCTGTGCTCTTGATGGATTACTGGGAGATCCCCGGTGGATGCCTCATCCGGTCAGGTGGATGGGGGCGTGTATCCACTGGTGTGAGCCGGTCCTCAGAAAGCGGTTTGTCTCCGCTACGAGCCGGCGCGTCGCAGGATGCATCCTTGCCGTGTTTGTCCCAGTCCTGAGTTTCCTGGTGGCATGGGGTTCGTTGCGCGTTGCCTTTTTGGTCCATCCGTGGCTTGGCAATCTTCTGTGGATTCTGTTGGGATACACAACCTTGGCGGCGAAAGATTTGGCGAATCACGCGTGGGTGGTCTATCACCGTCTTGGCTCGGGATCATTACGGGAGGCCCGTCAAGCGGTGTCGTTGATGGTTGGACGGGATACCGACCGGTTGACGGCAACCGAAATCTCCAGAGCGGCCATTGAGAGCGTGGCTGAAAATACCTCAGATGGGGTGATTGCGCCGTTGTTCTATCTTGTCATCGGCGGACCGCCGTTGGCGTTGGCGTATAAGGCTGTCAATACCTTGGATTCAATGATCGGGAATCAGGATGAATTGCATCGTGATATTGGATGGGCATCAGCCAAATTCGATGATCTTGCCAATTTCATCCCATCGCGATTGAGCGCGAGCCTGCTGCTGGTCTCGTCGCTCTTTCGCCATGCCGCCGTGGCGAACGCGTGGCGTCTCTATCGACGGGATTGCACCAAGCATGCCAGCCCCAATAGCGGGCATCCTGAGGCGGCCATGGCCGGTGCATTGAGGATTCTGTTGGGTGGTCAGGCCACCTACGACGGCATCCAAGTCGAACGCCCCCCAATAGGCGATCCCGCAACCCTACCGCAACCTCGTCACGTTCCCATGGCGATAGAGTTGATGTGGATTTCATTCGGGCTGGCCATTGTGCTGGCCGTGGTCTGTGTGACGTTGTGAAACCGTCTGTCAGCCATGGCGGGAACGTGTATCACGCCGCCCGGCTCTTGGCCCGGGACCCGTCCGATTTATGCGATTTCAGCGCCAGCATCAATGTCTTGGGAGTCCCGCCGGTCGTGCGACGTGTCCTGCAAACCGCAGTCGGCAGGATTCAACATTATCCGGACCCCGACGGTCTGGCATTAGTCGAAGCCATTGCCGGACGTCATCGCATTGCACCCGAGAACGTCTTGCTGGGGAATGGAACGGTGGAATTGATTTATGCTCTTCCTGCCGCTTTCAACATCAGACATGGGTTGATTATTGGGCCGATCTTCTCCGAATATGAACGGGTATTGACGTTGGCAAACGCTCGTGTGACACGTGTCCTGGCACGTGCCGAAGACGACTATCGTCCGCCTGTTCGTCAGGTGCTGGAAACGATGGAGCACGCACCCTCAGGTTGGGGCAAACGCCGTCTGCCGATTGAGGCCGTGTTTCTGTGTAACCCGAACAGCCCGACGGGTCGGAGTGTCTCGCGGAACAGCGTCTATCGTTTATTGGAAGCCGTCAAACGACGGGATGGGTGCCTGATCGTTGATGAGACGTTCGTGGACTTTTGTGAGGAGAAATCCGTAATCCGGCGGGCTGCTTGTGATGATTCGTTGCTGGTCCTGAGAAGTTTTACGAAGTTCTACGGGATTCCCGGTCTTCGGATCGGGTATGCCGTGGGCACGGAAAAGAGTCTGTGGGGGCTCAGGAACCGGCTTCCTCCTTGGTCCGTGAATACATTGGCCCAAGAAGCGGCCCTGGCTTGTTTGCAGGACCACCGTTATAGAGAACGGACGTTATTATTTATCCAAACGGAACGTCCTGTTTTCAGGCGGGCGCTTGACGCGGTCCCCGGGGTTCGCGTTTATCCTTCGTCTGCGAATTTTTTTCTGGTAGAGTTACCCGGACCGCTGACGAGTCATCAGGTACAGGCCACGTTGATGGAACGCGGCTACCTTGTCAGGGACTGCTCAAATTATCCGGGGCTTCATGAACGAATGCTTCGGGTTTCCGTCAGAACGTCACGCGAAAATGCTCGATTGGTGAAACACGTGCAGCAGGTGGTGCAGGCGCAACCATGAACATTCGGAATCTGACCGGGGTTGGCATTCTCGTTGTGCTGATTGTCGCGGGTTTTGTGTTTTCCCGTCCGCAGGGAGGGACGCCCGATGTCCCGGACGATCCCGGGGCACGCGAAGCCCTGGAGTTGGTGCGTTCCCATCCCGCCCGTAATGCCCCCACGTTGGAGGATGCGATCAACGCGTACGTGGCCACCCTGGAAGCTCAGGGAACGCCCCTGCATCGAGGCGAATGGCAAGTGGGCAAGGAACGCGACGGCGTCTATGCGGTCAGGATGCTCGTGCGTGAGAAGGGGTTCAACGAATGGATTGAACGGGAGTTTGCCTGGCGGGTCACGTTAAAGGACAAAACCATCAGGGTGATTTCCCTGGCCGCCATTCACTTTATGCCGTTTCACGAGTTGCCGCCGTTGCCGCACCAGGACCAGATCTCACTCAGGGGCACTCATGGATTCTCAGTCTGAAACGCGACTTGGATGATGCCGTTTTCCACGCGGGTCTGGTAACAGGGGACGGCCCATTCCGGCACAGGATTTTTGGTGCACTGGCCCGTGCGCACGTTGAAGTCCCATCCATGCCACGGGCATTCCACGGTCTCTCCATCCAGCGTTCCTTCCCCGAGCGGGCCTCCCGCATGGGGGCAGGTATTGCCCAGCGCCAGAATTTCCCCATCCACGTTGAATAACGCCACAGCGGGGGCGCCGTCGAGTTCAACCGACAGGCACGTTCCCGGTTCGAGATCTTCAAGCTTGGCAACGTCGACGTATTTCATGACGGTAAATTTTTGCAAAAGAATGGGAAATGTATCAAGGTCTTCGTTCCCGTTGCAAGCCGTGGATGGCGGCGTTGTTGCTTCGGCATCGTTTCTGATGCTATACACACGTTCAATTTTAGGTGATCAGTGACGCTCCTGTTAAATGCCACATACGAACCCTTGCGGGTTGTGCAATGGCAAAAGGCCGTGACCCTGCTTTGCCAGGGGAAAGTCGAGGTCCTGGAATTTTATGACCGGGACATTCGAGGGGTGTCGATCAGTTTCAAGCTTCCTTCGGTCATGCGGCTGTTGAAAGTCGTCAAGTTGAAGTCGAACCACCGGGCCGTCAAGTTTTCCCGGATCAATATTTTCACTCGCGATAAATATACGTGTCAATATTGCTGCAAGCGGTTTCGCACGGAAGAGCTCACGTTCGACCACGTGGTGCCGATTGCGAAAGGAGGCACGAAAACCTGGGAGAATATCGTGACGGCGTGTTGGCGCTGTAATAATAAGAAGAGTGGGCGGACTCCGGAAGAAGCCCACATGCGCTTGAAAAAGAAACCGCAAAAGCCAAGGTGGAATCCAACTCTGACCATCATGATCGGCATCCGGAATGCTCCGGAGAGTTGGCGCGACTATCTCTATTGGCACATGGAATTGGACTCCGATGAATAACGCTGGGTTTCAGATTTCTCTGGATTTATACGGTCGTTTGTGCGTGGTGATCGGCGGCGAGGATGAAGCGGCCCACAAGACCGGTCTGTTGTTGGACGTGGGGGCCAAAGTCACCGTGGTGAATCCTACCCTGACCGTGGAGCTTCGGAAACTCACGGCCGCGGGTAAAGTTTTGCACCGGGGACGGCGGTTTCGGTCCACGGATACGCAGGGCGCCTTTGTCGTGCTCAACACCCTGCCGGGTGATCAGGATCTTGCAAGATCATTACGTGCCTTATCGGAAGATGAACGGTTTCTGGTGTGGTCGATCGATCAGCCGGAGTTGTCGAATTTCACGATGCCCGCCCTGGTCAAGCGAGGGGCTCTTCGCATGGCGATCAGTACGGGTGGGGCGTCTCCTGCGTTGGCTGGAACCTTGCGCCGGAACAGTGAAGAGATCTTCGATGAGGAATTCGAGAAGTATTTGGATTGGCTGGGCGGCCTGCGTCAAGACGTCCAGGCCAACGAGCCGAATGTGGAGAAACGGAAAGCGCGATTGAAAGCGGCGGTCGAAGGCTTCCGGTTAACCGGGACCGTCGAGTATCCTGCCGCCTGGCTGGAGCAGAAAGCTTCTTCTGATTCGTAACGAGGATGGTGCAAAAATGGTCTTATTGGAATTCAGCATGTCCCCCCTCGGCAAAGGCGAAAGCGTGGGGAAATACGTCTCCCGCTCGTTAAAGATTATCGACAAAAGTGGCGTTGAGTACCGCTTGAATCCCATGGGGACGGTCCTTGAAGGCGAATGGGATGACGTGTTCGACGTGGTGCGTCAATGTTATGAACGGATGCGAAAGGATTGCGGCCGCATCTCCTGTACGATGAAAGTCGATTACCGGAAAGGCCACAAGGGCCGTCTCAGCGGGAAAGTCGCCAGCGTGGAAAAACGGCTCAAGAAGAAACTGAAGACGTAACATCCGCCGCCGGTTCATACACGCGCGGGACTTTGGGGCCAAGGTTACACAGGACCTCATAGGGAATTGAATCCTGCCAGTTTGCCAGGTCGGAGGCCGTAATTGCCTGGGTTTCCGATTTGCCCATCAGAATCACGTCATCGCCGGGTTTAATCGTGGGGTCGTCGGTGACGTCGACGACGGTCATGTCCATGCAAATCCGTCCGACAATCGGGAAGCGCCGGTCGCGGATGATCACCTCTCCCTTGTTGGACAGCCGGCGATTGTATCCGTGGGCATAGCCGATGGGCAGAACCGCCAAGCGTGAATCCCGTTGCGTGCGATAGAGGTCGCCGTAACTCACGGGTTCGCCTTTTCCCGCCGTTTTCAGGTGTACGACTTTGGTCTTCAGGGACATGACCGGATGAAGGGTCACCGGCGCCTCCCTGCCCGGTACCGGTGCGTATCCGTATAACAACAGTCCGGGACGGACCATGTCCATGTGCGTGGAAGGGTGCCAGAGTATGCCCGCCGTGTTGGCCGCATGGCGGCAGGGGGAAGGTCCATTCGCGGGCAGGGTCGACACGACTTGATGAAACCGGTCGAGTTGGTGGAGGGTAAACGCCGGGTCCGGGTTGTCGGCATCGGCCAGATGAGTCATGAGGCCTTGGCACACGAACGTCTGGGAAAACGCCGGTGCCTGCAAAAGCGCGGGGACGTCCCCGCGCTCGAATCCCAATCGTCTCATGCCCGTGTCCACCTTGACGTGAACGGGGTAGGGGGCACGTTCTGGAACAACTTCCCGGCTCAACGCCTGCATGGTGTCGGTATCGGAGAGGACGGGAATCAGGTTGGCCTGAACGAGATCTTTGGCTTGCCCCGGCAAGACACCGCCCATCACGATAATGTCTTCGAGTCTTCCGGCTTCCCGCAGGAGTATGCCTTCGTGGACCGTGGCGACACCGAACCGCCGGATGCCGAGTTGCGACAAGGCGTCGGCCATGGCGCAGCATCCATGGCCATAACCGTCGGCCTTGATGACCGCTAACACGTTCACGTGTGGCGCGAGTATGCGACGAAGTTCACGCAGGTTATGCGCGAGGGCGGAGAGATGAATGATAGCCAGGGTCGGGGACAGCGCGGAAGCAGTGGGCATTAAATCTCTAGAATTTCTTCCTCCTTTTTCTTGAGCAGTTCATCAACCAGCTTGATCTTCCCATCCACGATTTTTTGAATGTCCACCTCGCTGCGTCGCAAGTCGTCTTCAGTAATCGTGGAGTCTTTTTGGAGGCGCTTGAGTTCCTCGTTCCCCTCTCGACGAATGCCGCGAATGTGGATTTTCGTCTCTTCCCCGTATTTCCGGCACAGTTTCACGAATTCCTTTCGACGTTCCTCGCTCAAGGCGGGAATCGGAATGCGAATCACCTTCCCGTCGTTCGACGGATTCAAGCCAAGATCCGAAGACAAAATGGCTTTTTCAACGTCTTTGATGCTCGCGGGGTCCCATGGCTGTATCATGATTGACCGGCCGTCCGGCATCGAGAGGTTCCCCACTTGTTGCAAGGGAGTCGGCGTCCCGTAGTACTCGACTTTAATATGATCGAAGAGCGATAACGACGCCCGGCTGCCCCGGATGGAAGCCAGTTCCTTTTTCAGGTGCTCGATGGCGCCGTTCATTTTTTGTGTGAGCTGTTCAATCGTTGTCTGAGACGGCATGATGAACCCCTGTCAATTGAGAACCGCGTCGTGTTTGACCACGGTTCCGATTTTTTCCCCCAGGACGACGCGTTTCAAATTGCCCGGTTCGGTGAGGTTAAAGACGATCAAGGGAAGATGGTTGTCCATGCACAGCGTGATGGCCGTGGCATCCATGACTTTCAGGCTTTTGTTGAGGACGGACAGGAACGGCAGTTCATGAAACATTTTGGCCGACGGGTTGTCCAAGGGGTCGGCATCATAAATGCCGTCGACCTTGGTGCCCTTCATGATGACGTCGGCTTTGATTTCCATCGCACGCAGGGCCGCGGCCGTATCCGTTGTAAAATAGGGGTTTCCGGTGCCGGCGGCGAAAATCACGACTCGTTTTTTCTCGAGGTGCCGGATGGCGCGCCGGCGGATGTAACTCTCGGCCAATTGCCGCATTTCAATGGCCGATAAAACCCGCGTGGCCACCCCGGCTTTCTCCAGGGCGTTTTGCAAGGCGAGGGCATTCAACACGGTGGCGAGCATGCCCATATAGTCGGCTGCCGCGCGTTCCATCCCGTCCGCGCTGCCGGCCAGGCCTCGAAAAATATTGCCGCCGCCGATGACCAGCGCGACCTCGACTTCCATGTTCACGACATCCTTAATTTCATCGGCGAGTGCCGTGAGGATATCGCGGTGAATGCCGTAGGTTTGGTTCCCTGCAAGCATTTCCCCGCTGATCTTGAGGAGAATGCGGCGGTACTGCACAGGCGTCACTCCTGGCCTAATTGGTATCGCGTAAACCGGGCAATGGAAATATTTTCACCAAGCTTGGCAATTTTTTGCGTGAGGATTTCCGTGATTGAGACGTTGGGATCTTTGATGAAACTCTGTTCAAGGAGGCAATTTTCCTGGTAGAATTTTTCCAATTTTCCCTGAACGATTTTGTCGATCGCGGCTTCGGGCTTTCCGAGTTCTTTTGCCTGGGCCAGGTAAATCGCCTTTTCCCGTTCCACCTGTTCGGACGGGACGTGTTCGCGTTTTACGTAGGAAGGGTTGGCGGCCGCAATCTGCAACGCGACGTCTTTGACCAATTCCTGAAATTCCTCATTGCGGGCGACGAAGTCTGTTTCACAATTGACTTCAACCAGGACGCCGATTTTGCTGCCGGCGTGGATGTAGGATGAGACGACGCCTTCCTTGGTTTCCCGTCCGGCTTTTTTCTGAGCCGCGGCCAGACCGCGTTGGCGGAGGAGATCAATGGCTTTTTCAATATCCGAATCGGTTTCTTTCAGCGCATTTTGACAGTCAAGAATTCCGGCTCCTGTTTTGCCACGCAGTTCTTTCACCAAGGTACCCATGCTGGACATCGTGTATCTTTCTCCCTTTGTTTGGCTAGGATGAAAAGCACTGTCGACGACGTGCTGTGACGTTCTACGCGGAAGGCGTCTGAACGCTTTCCACCGGACTCTCGGTTGCACGGGTGGAGAGCAGGTCGCTCATAATCTTGTCTTCTTCTCCACCACCCGAATCCTCCTGTTTGTTGCGGAGTTCCAAGCCTTCCATGCAGGCGTCGGCAATTTGGGCGGTAAAGAGTTTCAAGGAGCGAATGGCATCGTCATTCCCGGGGATGGGATAATCGATCCGCGTGGGATCGCAATTGGTATCCACAATGGCAACAACGGGAATGCCTAAACGGTTGGCTTCCTTGACGGTAATGTGTTGGATACGCGTGTCGAGGACGTAAATGCAGCCGGGCAAACTTTCCATGGCCTTGATGCCGCTCAAGTATTTCTCCAGTTTACCCCGCTCTTTTTCCATCAATAAGACTTCTTTTTTCTTCAGTCGTTCATGCGTGCCATCGGTTTGAGCCGCTTCGAGTTTCTTGAGTTGTCGGATGCTTTTTCTGATGGTTTCGAAGTTGGTGAGCATGCCCCCCAACCAGCGCTGGGTGACGTAATACATGCCGCACCGGTTGGCTTCTTCTTCCACAATCTCGACGGCTTGACGCTTGGTGCCCACAAAGAGGACTGATTCGCCGGCCGCAACGGTATCCCTGACAAAGTTATAGGCGTCGAAGAAGAATTTGGCGGTTTGTTGCAAATCAATGAGATAGATGCCGTTTCGTTCTCCGAAGAGATACGGCTTCATTTTGGGATTCCAGCGGTTGGTTTGATGCCCAAAATGTACGCCTGCCTCTAACATGTCTTTGATCGATACCATATTGGGGTGTTTCGCCTCCATGCCGAGAGATTAAGAATGAAGCCGTCACGTTAACGGTATGCCGGTACACGGCGGCTATTGGCTCATGGTGCCTTGGGTCTACGTAAACCAAGAAGATTTAACACAACCCCTCTTTTTAATGCAAGGTTAATTGCCGTGCCTTCCTTCAAGAAAGGAACACGATGACAGGAAAGAGCGCAATGCACGGAATGCGCACAACGGGATTTGATGTTTTGACGGCGATTCCTGATTGTGGGTAAAGTGGTTGCTTGCCGGGCTGTGGTTGCTGAAAATTTTTAGATGAGGGGTTACGAATGGTTGAAGTTCCTATCAAACTCTATGTGCAAGGTCTTGCCAAACAGGCCAATGCCGCAGCCCGTGCCGTTGCATTGATGACGAGTCAAGACAGAACCGTGGCCCTGACGGCCATGGCGGAACAGTTGGAAGCGAACATGGACGACGTGTTGACTGCCAACAAAGAGGATCTCGATGCCATTCCCAAGGAATGGGGACCGGACGAGTATCGGAAGGCGAGAGAACTCATTACCGTTACGGAGGAAGGTCTTCTCGACGTCGTCGCCCATATTCGGCGGATTGCGGAAGAACCCGATCCCACGCGAGAAACGTCACAGGCTTGGTTGACGCAAGACGGTCTGCACGTGCATCGCGTACGTGTCCCTATCGGCGTGGTCGCCGTCATTTCCGAATACGGCCCGTCCGTGGTTGCCGAATCCATGGCGATGTGTCTCCGGTCGGGAAACGTGTGCGTGGTGCGGGGAGGCAAAGAATGGTTTTTGACCAATTCCGCATTGGCGAAGGTCTTGCGTGAGACGGCTGAACAACACGGTGTACCTTCAGGGGCTCTCACGTTCGTGGACCGCCCTGATCGTGAGGGCGTGCTTGAACTGACGCGGTTGAGAAACCTGGTACACGGCGTCGTGCCCAGGGGAAAAGCGAGCTTGCGCAAAGTCGTCATGGAGCAGTCACGGGTCCCGGTCCTGGGGTACGACGGCGGCCTGTGTCACGTTTACGTGGATAAAGACGCGGACGTGCCGTTGGCTCAAGGGATCGTGGTCAATTCCAAGATTCAGGATCCGGGTGCCACCAATGCCGCGGATACGCTGTTGGTCAATCAGGCCATTGCCCGGCAGTTACTGCCGGGTCTGCTCCGGCGGTTACTCAGTGAATTTACGGTTGACCTCATCGGCTGTCCGAAAACCGTCTCCATGATGGGGATTATGGCCATGACCGGACACAAGGGGATTCGAGCGGCCACGGATGAGGATTGGGAACAGAAAAGACAGGCGCTGACGTTGGGGATCAAGGTCGTCGGCGATTTCGACGAAGGGTTGGCCCATATTGCGGCTTACGGACCGGGCCATACCGACACCATCGTGACCCGTCGTTATGATACCGCGATGCGATTCGTCCGGGAGGTGGATTCCAGTTCGGTCCTGGTGAATGCCTCGACCCGCTTGCATTCGGGTTTGCAGATGGATCTGGGTGAAGAACTGGGAACGAATACCTCGCATTTCCACGTGAGGGGGCCGTTGACGCTTCGATCCCTGACCACGGAAAAATACGTCGCGTTCGGGAACGGGCAGTTGCGGCAACCCCATCCCGTTCCCCAGGCGTATCAGGATGCGATGATGTTGTCCTCAAAATTCTAGAGACGTTTCGCAACCCGCTCTTCCCAAGGGGCCTGCGACCCGGCTTTGCTCACATGGCCGATTTGGACATTGCCCTGCATCTTGCCGAATGGGGACTTCGCAGGTTTCCGGATGAGGATTCCTATTATGCCTGGCAGCACGAATCCTTAACCGGAGCGCGACTTCAGCTTCTGCAACACGTGGCTCAAGCCCGTCGTGGAGCAGAGGACGCGGATCAAGCCTTTTATGATCTGGCGGCGTCTCCCGACGTCCTTCCCGTTTTATATAGCCAACGATACGGGTATTACAACGTGCTCGGTCCCGCGATTGCGGACGCATTGGCAGGGGCACAGTGCGTGTTGGACGTGGGGTGCGGGGTTGGCATTCTCACGACCTGGTACGCGGCCCGTTTTCCTGACGTGACGTTTGTGGGCATTGATCGGTCCCTGAAATCGATCGAAACGGCGCGCCGGTTTGCTCAATGCCGTCAACTCGAAAACGTCAGCTTTCATCATTGTGAAATACCCCAACACGATATGCCGGGGACCTTTGACACCATTGTCGCCACGCAGGCCCTGTTTCAATCGGAATCCGACCCCGGACTTCCAAGCCAGAATTGGACGACCTTTGAACGCGACAGGGATGTCCGGCAACAGCAGGACCTGGAAGAGCGCACGGGTATCGGGCCTCGTTTGGACCGGCTGTTGAAAGCGCTGGTGGTCCCGGGCAAGGTCGTTCTGTTTGAAAAGGCCGTGCATTTGGGCAGACGTGTGTTGTTCCAGCGGGCCCTGGAAGCAAGGGAGTGTCTTCCCGTTGCGGAACCGCAACTCTTGACGTATTCGGAACTCGGTGAGCCGGTGGAAGATGGGCCTTTGTACGTCGTACAGCGAGGTCCTGCATCTCTTGTGGCGGCGTTTCGGGAGGACGTGCCGCAGGACCTGCAACAGGGGCTGTATCGTTGTCAGGGAGCCCGTGCGGAATTCGTGTATGCCAGGTTGCCCAAATACGACGTCCGTTCGGAGCCGGTCAAGACGAACCTCGTGGGGCAGGACGGTCATTGTGAAACGGGTCGAACAGGCGGGGGGTTGGGCTATGTCCGCCTTATGCTGCATGAGACGTTTTTCGGTCTTCTGCTCGGCACGATGGAATGGCAACACCTGATGGTCGAACTGGTCAGGGATGAATTGCAGCAAGGCCGGGAGCCCATCGAGACTCGACTGACGCGTATCTGGCCTGAACAGGAGAGTGATCCGCCGGAAGAGTCGCCTCTCTATGAAAATCATCGTCCCGCGGCCGAGGAAGTCTGGCAAAAACTTCCGGACCGTGTCGTCCTGCGACAGCAGACCGACGAGGAAGCGGATGGGCGGCAACGCCACATTGAATATGGCCGTTGCGCGGGAGAGTTCTTCTACCTGTATTGGGCGAATACCTTTGATCAACGGCAAATCGTGATCATGGAGCAGGAGCGAAGCACCCTTTTGGAGACGTATTATTCCGAAGCGATTCGTGAGCGATAGCGAACGGTTCGGCAGGAGAGCCGGGATTGTTCAGGTTTCGGAAGGAGAAATGGTGGCGGTGAAGGGTTTCGAACCCCTGGCCCGCGGCTTATGAGTCCGCTGCTCTACCAACTGAGCTACACCGCCACTCTACGTTCGAGGACCGATATATCACAAGGCATACGGTTTCGACAATTCCACTCTTCGAAATGAGAGCAAGGCGAAGGTTGGGCGAGGGCACAACGCCGTCATGCGCCTGATAGCGCAATACGTCTAAGTGGTTCGTTTGTCGTCGATTTCACCGGCCAAAGCATTCAGAACGCCCAGTGCCTGCTCACTGAGTTCCGCCGGCTGTTCATCGGCCTGTTGGGCGGGGAGGGCGTCGTCTTTGGATTTGGGTTTCGTGGCTTTGAGGAGATCTTCCTCGAGTTCGTCCAGCGTGGGTTCGGAATCGGCTTGAATGGCGAACAACCGTTGCAGGGCGAAGATGGCCCGGGCGTGGTTGTACCAGGGTCCGCTGTGTTCACTGTCATGGACTCGCGTGATCAATTGCCAAAAGCCTGATTCGGCGGCTTCCGGCATGGTGCCGTCCGCAAAGGACTTGAGTTTTTCAATCAACGCCTCTTCCGTTCGCTCAATACCCGGGATGAAGGTGACAATCGACCGTTGGGAGGGCTTTCTGGACAGCACGCGGAACGTCTCTTTCCAGAGATCCGATTGCGCCTGCTCGGTCCCGGATGCCTCTGTCTCTTGTTCGAGTCTGGCCTGGAGGGCGGGCAAGTAGTGGGTCAAGGCCTTGACCTTTCTTGCGGAGAGGCTGCCCAGCGGGATACCCCAAATATGCGCGACTTCGTGGTCTTGCAGGGGAGCGATGCCCGAGAGTTCGTACTCCTGCTCCGCGTTTTTTAATCGCCGCCGTTGTCGTTCCCGTCGCCGGATCAGGGTCTGATATTCGACAAGCATCCGGTCACGATGATAGTCGTCTTCGGCGATTTCTTCCTGTTCCAATGCGCGTTCCAACCGGCGGATTTCCGGTCGCGGAAGCGCGGACACGGCGGATTGCTTGCGGTCCTTCAACTCCGCCCGGTCAACGTGAAATTTTGACGTGAGCAACCCTTCGGCCGCCCGAATGGTCAGGTCGGTCAGGGTCATTTGTTTCTTCAGGCATTCGACTTGCAGCCAAGGCCGTTCGCGCTTTTGACGAAGAAACCCGCTGTATTGGGCAATACGCTGGTTCACTTCGTGAGTCGCAGCCACAAGGGATTTTTTTGTCTCGGGTTGATCTCCGGCCATGAAACGGGAGTCCGGCTGATCTTCCACAATGAATCGAACGTCATCTTTAGACGGCTCCAGGTACTGGAGCAGGAGCAGGCGGATCATGATCCGGCTTTGGACGGACAGGTCCTCGATGACGGATTCGATGAGTTCAGACGTAAGCGGTGAATGGGCCGGGGCTGTGGTCGTCATGGTCTTCAGGCTTCGTCTTTCGCTTCCAGATATTGGGCTACGTATTCACGGACGTCCTGGATTGTTCCTTCGGAGTAGAGTTTCCGGGGAATTTCCACAACGTGCAGGTCTTCCAGTTTCATGCCACGTTCAATCGCCCATTCTTCATCCGAATACAACGTGATGGCCCCGTCCGGGTGACGGTACACGAACAGGATATCCTTTTCTTGATCTTGCGTCTCTTCCATGAGATCTACAATGTAATGCTGTTCGGATAACACACCACAATAAATTCTGTCAAAAGCATCGTCCGCGCAGACTTGCGCTTGGGCTTCCCAGGTGTGAAAAGTGCGAACGCTATAGTCTGTCCTCCTCGACCTTCCCCCTCTGTCATTCTCGATCCTCGATTACTAACGTCAAGGACAGGCTATTTTTCATCGAGAATCCAGGGTCGTTGCTTTTTCTTTCTGTGAGGAGAACAACCCTGGACCCTTGCGTGCGCAAGGGTGACAGAAAGAGACAACGGCACAAAACGGAGGAAAAAACAACCCTGGATTCTCGCGTGCGCAAGAATGACAGGAGGAGGCAAGAATGGCCGAAGGAAGCAAGACTGACGGAAGGGGGAGGTGGAGATGCCAAAGCCGGCGTGTTGGTGTCATTTGGCCGTGGTGGGGTGAAAACAGGAGCGACGCCAGAAGACGTAGACGGTAAACGCGATCAGCGAAAGAAAAAATGCCGTCCGAATGCGTCCGTATCCGAAACAGGCAAAGTTGGCCATGGCGTTGCACAAACCGAACGCGGCATAGGCCATGTACACCAACAGGGCCCATGGATGGAGTTTCAGGAATCCGTACCCGATGGCGAGGTGCAGGGTGGGGGATTGGGCCTTGGCCAGGAGCCCCGGCAGGCCCTCGGGTTTGGAACAGAACAGGGTGAGACTGTATTCGGGATTCGCCAGAATGATGTAGAGGTCCGTGAACGCGGTAAAGAGAAACAAGCCACCCAGGTACCGAATGTCGTGCGCGCGACGCCAGGCTGTTTTCAGGGCTTCCAGTTGGCCTGGTGGGATGGGCAGGGCGGCTTCATACGCCTGCACGCACCACCAGGGTACGATGATCATCAGAGCAAAAAAGAATCCCGCTCCGGTTCCACCGAGATGGCCGAGTCCCCACGTGATGGCACCCAATAATCCTCCCACGGCCAGAACCCTGGCCGCGTGGAGAGGATAGCCGCGCACCCATTGCCCCAGGCCCGGCACCAAGCAAGACAAGGCGGCGCCTTTGATCGAGGATTCCGTAGCGGATGTCGCCGAAGAATCCGGTGGCTCCATGGTTTTCATCGGGCTCCCGGGCACAAGGCCGGGTTTGGGAGGGTGAGAAGATGAACGGCCGGCTCGCCGCGAAAACCGAAGGGCGGGATCAGCCGCCGAGGGTATCGAGAGCCTCTTTCAGGCTCTTCATGATACAGGTGAAAATGGGGATGTCCCGTTTCGTGTAGCGACTGCCTTCCGCTTCGCGCAGGTGCATGACGAGATCGAGAAAGTCTTGCGGTTCGTCCGTTTCAAACGCCACCACGAATTCCTGGTCATCCAGGCCGAAGGAGTAGGTCGTATTGAGTTTCACCGACGGGTATTTGTGGCCGATTTCAATGTGCTCGTCCATCATGCCCTGCCGGGCGGCCTTGGTCAGGAGATACCATTCACGGGTTTTCTCGAAGGGATAGATGAAAATGTATTTGCTGCGACCGGGCGTGATCTTCATCCGCCGGCTTTCCTGGCCTTCGTGCACGTGGTTGTCCACGTAGACCGAACGTTTCGTCATCGAGAGGTAGGAGTAGGGGATCGTCAGGTACTTTCCAAGCCCGGTAGCCAAGGCCTTCGACATTTGCTCCTGAAAGAGCTCAAGATCGTAGGTAATGCGCCAGAGCAGGAAATCACAATCGCCGCGAATACCGACCGTGGAATAGGGGACGACAATAATCTTGCCGGTGAATTCCTCAATGGCCTTGGTGAATTCTTGCTTCCCGGCTTGTCGCTCGTCATGCGGAAGTCTCCGCCAAGCCGGATCGACTTTGAAAAAGATGAAATTGACGTATTGCCGTTTGGCTGGTTGTTCTGCGGCAGCCATACGAATTCCTCCCCAAACAGGCTGAATATGAAGCGATCGTATAAGAACGTCTATCTATCAATTTTTTGTCGATGTTGTCAACGAAGCATGGATACTGCCCTTTCTTTTCCCGCTTTTGCGGTTGTAAGGTTCGACGTGGAGTTTGCAAGCATTCCGTAGAGGGTACGGGGGATTCTCCGGTCAAGCGTTATTTTATTCTTTACATGATGGCCTATAATAAAATTCATAGCACTATTGACATATTGTAGTGAAAAAGACTATAAGGCTTATACTTCAGCGTTTGCTTCTTGTGAATTTCACAAACCCTCATAAAAAAAGGAGAAAATAATGAAGAAATATATTTCTTCACAGTTGATGCTTATCATCGCTGCCTTTGTGCTGGCCCCAGGCTGGGCCCAAGCACACGAGGGGGTCTACATCAGCAGTGACATTGGTCTCAATATTGCCTCGGGGCTTGAGACCACCGGATACAGCAACGACCGCGCCAGCGTATGTGATGAATATGTCAATCCCATGTATGATGCTGTTCAGGGCAGTGGCGCCGCCGACTCTGATGGAAAGAAGTACAGTGAATATAACTGCACGGGCCCTGATCGTGGTTCGACTGGTGATTGGCATAACAAATTTGACAGTGCAACGGGTATCCTGGCCGGAGCCGCGGTGGGTTACAGTTTTGCAAAGCAACATCCAAACAGCCCATTAGGCGGTCTTCGCGTGGAATTGGAATATTTCTACCGGCAATCGAAGTATGATGAATCATCCGAAATTCCATCGGGTGAGGGTGAGGGTGAGAGTGGGGACAAACTCATACAGGAAATTGTACGAGCCACGGACCGGATTGACAGCATGACTTCTCACAATATCTTTGGGAACCTGTACTACGATTTTGCCAACACCAGCAGATTCACGCCCTATATCGGGATTGGCGGCGGCATGGGGGTTACCGACATGGCGTATAGCAGCGTCTGGGCGAGGAATTCCGACGCGGCAGAAATCAAGACGGGGTATGGGTTGCCTAATGCTTCCCAGATTCAGCAGAACCTCGCCGGAACGGTGAGTGTGGCCGAAAATACGCTCAGTGATACGCTCTGGGGTCTTCAGATTCTGTTCGGGGTGGATTATGCGGTTACGGAGGTCATGTCTCTTGGGCTCAAGGGGCGCTGGGTCAGGTTCAATTCCTTCGATAGTGGTGCTGGCCCTCTCGTTTGGGACCCGCTACGGGGTCACGTTCCGAATCTACGACGGGATGGAAGCGAACCGGTAGCAGGTGGGTTCAAGACTGACAACGTCGAATTTTTCGGTATCAGCCTGAACATGAAGTATCATTTCTAAGGTATCCCTGCTTTTTGGCCGGCCCGGATACAGCAACCGGGCCGGCTTGAGTGCATCCCCTCCCGCCCCGCCTCCGTCATAGGCCCCTTCCATTGTTTCTTGTTCGTATTTCCGGTATGACGATAGCCTTCGATGCCCCCAATATGGCATTCTCGCGAAAGCGGAAATCCGGAGGCTTTCTCTTCACGAACTCAGGATAAAGCAAAGACACTGGACCCCCGGTCGGAGTCGAGGATAACAGAAAGGGAGAGTCGGGGATTGTAGCCGAAAAGCAAAGCCAGGAATTCAATGACCACGGCTGAAATCATTGCGGTGGGCTCGGAACTGCTGCTTGGCGGACGGGTCGATACCAATTCGCTTTTTCTCAGTGAGTCGCTGGCGGAGCATGGGATCGAAGTCCGGTTCAAGTCCGTGGTTGGGGACGACGTCGAGGACATAGGCGCGGCTGTCACGAATGCGGCCAGGCGGGTGAAACTCGTGCTGATGACCGGCGGTCTTGGTCCGACCGTGGATGACGTCACCCGCGAAGCCGTGGCCCAAGTGACCGGGTATCCGTTACGCCTTCGTCCCCGGGCCCTCAAGTCCATCACGACGCGCCTGCAATCTGCCGGCCGGTCCGTGACGGCAAATCAGCGCCGGCAGGCGTTGCTGCCCGCCGGTGCCATCCTTCTTCGCAATACGGGCGGGATCGCGCCCGGGTTTGCCGTGCAATGGAAGCGCTGCCGAATCATTTGCCTGCCGGGTGTCAGCCACGAAGTTCGCAGGATATGGATGGAATCGCTTCTGCCGGTTCTCCGGCGGGACGGGCTGCTTTCTTCGGCTATCGAGACCCGGACCATCCATGCCTTTGGTCTTCTGGAAGGAGAAATCAATGATCGGATCTCAGGGCTTCTCCCGGCCACAGGTCCTTTTCGTCTCGGTCTTCTCGCCTCTCCGCTCGGGGTTTCGGTGTCCCTCACGCGGTCAAAAAGCATTGAAAACCGGCAGGCAGGAAAGAGGAATCCTGTGCAGTCCACTCCGTCGCTCGACAGCTTGATGAATGACGTGATTGCCGAATTGGGACAGTTCGTTTTTTCCGTCGATGGGCAAACCATGGAGGAAGTCGTAGGCCGGCATCTCCGGGATCGAGGCTTGACCCTTGCCGTGGCCGAAAGTTGTACGGGCGGGTTGATTGCCCATCGCCTGACCCGGGTGGCCGGCAGTTCGGCTTACGTGGACCGGGGAGTGGTGTGTTATGCCAATCAAGCGAAGATCGAACTGCTGGAGGTGTCCGAGTCGTTGCTGAAAAAACATGGGGCAGTGAGCGCGCAGGTTGCCAAGGCCATGGCTCAGGGTGTTCGGACGGGAAGCAAGGTGGACGTGGGCCTGAGCGTGACGGGCATTGCCGGACCCGGCGGCGGAACGGCCCGCAAGCCCGTCGGCCTGGTCTACGTCGGGCTGGCCACGTCGAAGGGAACCTCGACGACGGCCTTCCGGTTTTATGGAGAACGGGACGCGATTACGCTCCGGGCATCACAGGCGGCCTTGGATGTATTACGGCGCTGGTTGTGCGATGGGTTCTGAAGAGGCCTTGATATGGGACTCCGGACATTTTTGGCGATTGATTTGCCTTCCTCCCTGCAATTGGCCATAGGGCAACACATCCGAACGGTCAAGCGGGAATTGCCTGGACTTTCATGGAGTAAACCTGAAAACCTCCATGTTAACTTGAAATTTATAGGTGATACGACGGAGAGACAGGTTGATCAGATTCACCAGGCGGTAGAGCCGGCGGTCTCCCACGCTTCTCCCTTTGTTGTTGAACTCAAAGGGTTCGGGGCGTTTCCCGATGACCGTTCGCCCCGTGTGTTGTGGATCGGTCTTGACGGAGCCCTTGATCGCCTGATCACGTTGGCCGGGTGCGTGGGGCAGGCCGTCGTCCCTTTGGGGTTTCCTCTAGAGGACAGGCCGTTTCGACCTCATCTGACCGTGGCTCGTGTGAAAAAGGACCATCGTGCGGTCGGCCGGACGTTGCACGGCTTGGGCATGTTCACGGTTCCCTTTCTCTGCGGGCCGTTATCCGTTGAACGGGTTGCGTTGTTCCAAAGCGAACTTCGACCGGATGGGGCCGTCTATACCAAATTATGGGACGTTTCCCTGAATGCGTGAGGAGTGGCGATTTTCTTTGTGAACGATGGTTGGCCTCCTGGCAGGTTTTCAGTATGATAGAGGGATGCAGGCTTGAATCCAGGAGGCGCTATGAGCGATCGAAGTATAGATAGTCAAGGAAAAACAAAGGCATTGGAACTGGCTGTGACCCAAATTGAAAAGCAGTTTGGGAAAGGCTCGATCATGAAACTGGGAACGGGTGACATGTCCGCGGACGTGCCGGCCGTGTCCACCGGGTCGTTGGGTCTGGATCTGGCCTTGGGCGTCGGCGGATTGCCGCGAGGCCGGGTGGTGGAAATTTTTGGCCCGGAATCCTCGGGGAAAACCACCCTGTGTCTGCATGCCATTGCGGAAACGCAAAAAGCCGGTGGGTCCGCGGCATTCATCGATGCGGAACATGCGCTGGACGTTTCCTATGCGAAAAAACTGGGTGTTCAAACCGATGATCTGCTGGTGGCTCAACCCGATACCGGTGAACAAGCCCTGGAGATTGCTGAAACGTTGGTGAGAAGCGGAGCGATCGACCTGGTGGTTGTGGACTCCGTCGCCGCCCTGGTGCCCCGTGCTGAAATCGAAGGTGAAATGGGTGATTCGCACATGGGGCTTCAGGCTCGTCTGATGTCCCAGGCCCTTCGCAAATTGACCGGAGCCATTTCCAAATCTTTGACTACGGTGATCTTCATCAACCAGATCCGGATGAAGATCGGGGTCATGTTCGGCAATCCCGAGACCACGACCGGCGGGAACGCCCTGAAGTTTTATTCCTCGGTTCGGCTGGATATCCGCCGGATCGAGTCCATCAAGGAAGGGCAGGAGGTGATCGGGAGCCGGGTTCGCGTCAAGGTGGTCAAGAACAAGACGGCACCGCCTTTCAGGCAGGCCGAGTTCGACATCATGTTTGCCGAGGGCGTCTCCAAAGTTGGGGAACTCATCGACTTGGGCGTTGACAAGAAAATCGTCGATAAGGCCGGAGCGTGGTATTCGTTTCGTGAGGAGCGATTGGGGCAGGGCCGCGAAGCCGCGAAAACGTTTCTGAAAGAGAACCCTGAGACTGCCGCAGCAATTGAAACGAACCTTCGTGAAAAAGCTGGATTGGTTACGATGGACAAGGGTTCGACCAATACAGACCCGGAAAAAAGACCGGCCCCCACGCAAGGGAAGGCCTAGAACAATGTACGGGCCGCAAGCCCGCAAGAGAAATTCCCATGCCGCTGAGTGCCAATGAGCTTCGCCGGTCGTTTCTGGATTTTTTCCGGGCCGTTGATCATGCCGTGGTACCCAGTGCGTCGTTGCTTCCTCAAGCCGATCCTACGCTCCTGTTCACCAACGCAGGGATGAATCAGTTCAAGCGCGTATTCCTGGGCGAAGAACAGCGTTCGTATGCCCGGGCCGTGTCCGTTCAACGGTGCATGCGGGCCGGAGGTAAACATAATGATCTGGAAAACGTCGGCTATACCCGTCGCCATCATACGTTCTTTGAAATGCTCGGCAATTTCTCGTTCGGCGATTATTTCAAAAAGGACGCGGTCCATTTTGGCTGGGATTATTTGACGAAGACGCTGGGACTGCCCGCGGACCAATTGTGGGTCACGATTTTTCAGGACGATGATGAGGCCTTTGCCTTGTGGGAGAGAAGCGTGGGCGTACCCGCAACGCGGATCGTGCGACTCGGGTACAAGGACAATTTTTGGCAAATGGGGGAGACCGGGCCCTGCGGGCCCTGTTCTGAAATCCACATCGATCAGGGGACGGCCCTCGGGTGTGGCCGGGCCACGTGTACGGTGGGCTGCGATTGTGACCGGTACCTGGAAATCTGGAACCTCGTGTTCATGCAGTTCGACCGCGATGCCGAAGGCAACCTGCATCCGTTGCCCAAACCCAGTATCGACACCGGCATGGGGCTTGAGCGGCTCGCGGCCGTGGTCCAGGGCGTGGACAGCAATTATGCGACCGACCTGTTCATGCCGTTACTTTCGGCGATTGCCGGCCGGACGGGTTGCGTATACGGTCAGGCTGAAGCTTCTGATCGTTCCATGCGCGTTATTGCGGATCATTTGCGGGCCATCACGTTCATGATCGCGGACGGGATACTCCCATCGAACGAGGGCCGGGGATACGTGTTGCGACGGATTGTACGCAGAGCCTCCCGGCATGGACGGCTCCTGGGCGTCACCGAACCGTTTCTGCATGAATTGACCGGTACGGTGGCGATCCGGATGCAAGGGGCCTATCCCGAACTGGCCGGTGCGGCTGAGACGTGCCGTACAATCGTCGAAGGTGAGGAGGAACGGTTTATCGGCACGTTGGATCAAGGCTTACCCATCCTGAACCGTATGGTCGGTGAAGCCAGGGCCGGCACCCTGGACGGCGAGAACGTCTTCAAATTGTACGATACGTATGGCTTCCCCTTGGATTTGATCGAAGAAGCTGCCCGTGAACAGGGCTTGGTCCCCGACCTGGAAGGCTTTCAACGTGCGTTGGAAGCGCAGCGTGACCGGGCACGTAAATCGGCTGTTTTCGTCGCGGAACAGGAAAAACCATTCATCACCGAATTGGCACAACAACTTCCTCCTACGGAGTTCCTCGGGTACCAGGCGCTTCACTCCGAGAGTGTGGTGCAGGCCATGCTCAAAGGGGAGGTCCCGGTGGAAGAAGTCGTGGAAGGGGATGACGTGGAACTGGTCCTGCATGCCACTCCCTTCTATCCTGAAGGAGGGGGACAGGTTGGCGATCAAGGTACGTTGACGGGCTTGGAGGGCCGGATTCAGGTCCGGGAAACCACGAAGGTTGGCGGAAAACTCCTGCTTCACAAGGGAACGGTCGTGGCCGGCCGCATCCGTAAGGGCGAGCCGCTGGCTGCGACGGTGGATTCGACGACCCGGTACGGCGCGGCCCGGAATCATACCGCTACCCATCTCCTCCATGCGGCGCTTCGAGAAGTGCTGGGCTCTCAAGTGAAACAATATGGTTCGCTGGTTGCCCCGAACCGGTTGCGTTTCGATTTTTCTTATTTCAAGCCGCTCCGTACCCGCGACCTTGAAGAAATCGAAGCCATGGTTAATTTTCACGTGTTGGGCAATACGCCCGTCCAAACCGACGTGATGGGTATCCAGGAAGCCATTCACGCCGGCGCGCTGGCGTTTTTCGGCGACAAGTACGGGGAACGGGTACGAGTGGTGGGGGTCGGGGAGTTCAGCAAGGAACTGTGCGGGGGCACGCATTGCCACCAGACGGGCGAGATCGGTTCGTTCCGTATTACCTCCGAAGGCGGGGTTGCGTCAGGGGTGCGACGCATCGAAGCGCTGACCGGGACAGGGGCGTTGGATCGCGGAAAAAAACTGGAATCCGACGTCAGGGCATTGGCGGAATTGTTGAAAAGCAGTCCATCGGAAATCGTGCCGAAAACCCGGAAACTCGTTGCCCTGTTGAAGGAAAAGGAGCGGGAACTCGAACAACTCAAGTTGAAGTTGATGGACCAGCGCGCCGGTAGTGACGAGGCCCACACTCGGGAGATTCGCGGTATTCCCGTCCACGTTCAGGAAATCCCGGGTTTGTCCATGCAGGAACTTCGGCTGTTTTCCGACAAGGTGCGGAACAAGGTGCCCAAGGGCGTCATCGCATTGGGCTCGGTTGCGGATAGCAAGGTCTCGTTATTGGTGATCGTGTCTCCGGATTTGACCCATACGTTGCAGGCCGGGAAATTGATTAAGGACATGGCACGTGACGTTGGCGGATCAGGCGGGGGGCGGCCCGAAATGGCTCAAGCCGGCGGGAAGCATCCCGAAAAATTGAGCCAAGCTCTCGAAAAAGTGTTTCACCTCGTCGAAACGCAGGTTTCCAGCCAGTCCTGAACCTGTTGCGTCATATCTACGTTGGCAGGGATAAACGATCGTTGCTCCCTGCGTCTGTTCATTGAATCATTGATGCTCAAAAAAACGTTCCTTATCATTTTCGGATTTCTTCTGCTGGGTTTTGGTGCCGGTTTTGCAGTGATGCACCAACTCCAGCCCGTTGGCCATTCTTCGCGGGTGGTTCTTGTCGAGATCGCCGAAGGCTCCTCCTTGTCTGGCGTCGCGGAACGACTGCACCGGCAGAAACTGATCAAGAGCGATTGGGCGTTTGTGTGGATGGGCCGTTTTGAGAGGTTGGATCGGAAAATCATTTCGGGAGAGTATGAATTTCATGGAGGCATGGCCCCTTCAACCATTCTGGAGAAGATCATCAGGGGCGAGGTGCTTCAACATACGGTCACGATTCCCGAAGGTTTTGCAATGAGCCAGATTGCCGACTTGTTGCACGAACGACGTTTGGCCGATCGTGATGCGTTTCTGCGGTGCGCCAATGATCCGGCCTTCATTCATACCTTGTCGCTGTCTGTCGATACCTTGGAGGGCTATCTGTTTCCCGATACCTATCGGTTTGCCCGTCATATGAAGCCGGAACGGTTAATCGAGACCATGGTGGCCCGGTTCAAGCAAACCGTGAGCGAGGAAGACCGGGGCCGGGCCGCGGAATTGGACTTGTCCGTCCACGAGGTCATGACATTGGCCTCGGTGATCGAAAAAGAAACGGCCAAGCCTGATGAACGCACGTTGATTTCCGGCGTGTTTCACAATCGACTGCAAAAAGATATTCCGCTGCAAAGCGATCCGACCGTGATCTACGCCATGCGTGAGTTTGACGGCAATCTCCGCAAAAAAGATTTGTCGATCGACAGTCCTTACAATACCTACCTGGTTGTCGGGTTGCCGCCGGGGCCGATTGCCAATCCTGGGCGTGCCGCTATTCATGCGGCTCTCTATCCTGAACCGACTGACTATCTCTATTTTGTTTCTCGTAATGACGGGAGCCACGAGTTCTCGACTACGCTTGCCCAACACAACCGGGCCGTCAGGAAATATCAGTTGCATCAACGTCGCCGTTCCTCGTAAGCTTCTCCCGCCATGTCTTTTGAACAACGCGTCACCTCCTTGGGACTGACTCTGCCGGCACCTCCCCAACCAGTGGCCACCTACGTGCCTTCCGTGCGAGTCGGCGATCTGCTTTTCATCAGTGGCGTGGTGCCCAGTCGTGACGGGCAGATTGTCTTTCAGGGAAAGGTGGGGCGCGATCTCTCCAGGGAAGAAGGCTATGAAGCGGCCAAGGTCTCGTTGCTCAATGCCCTGGCCAATATCCGTCAGGCCGCGGGTTCTCTCGACCGGGTGCAACGGATTGTCAAGATGACGGGATACGTGGCCTCTCACGAAGGATTCAGGGAACAGCCCTACGTGATCAACGGCGCGTCCGATTTGCTGGTGGCAATCTTCGGGGACGCCGGACTGCATGCCCGCGCAGCCGTGGGAGTGGCCGAATTGCCTCTGGGCGTTCCGGTCGAACTCGAGTTGACCGTCCAACTACTGCCCCAATAACCGGAGCACTCCGCCGGTTTTCAGGATGAGGATGAACACGTACATGCAATGGATGCTCCCGGTCGTCATGGCTGGTTGTGTGCTTGTCTGTGACCAGGCCGCGGCGCAGGTACGGTATTTGACCGACCGCAATGTCTTCTCTTCGATGAACACGGCCAACACGATTTACGTGGACGTGCAGGCCTCGAGTTGGAAGCCGCGTGGCAGATTGCTGTGGGATCCCCCGGCGGACATTCGAGCCAAATTGATTGCGGTGGGTTTCGAGATTGTGCGGGAGAAGACCCAACCCCACGCGTTGACCTTGACGGGTTCGTATGAAGAAACCAGGGGCAGACAGTTTGGCATCAATCGATACGGCACGGTGCTGACGGGCGCGTTCCGGATCGAACATCACGAGAAAGGCCCGTTGTTTGAAGTGACGATTCAGGAACGCGCCACGCTCACGCCGTCGGGAACGTTGCCCTACCTCGACTCCCTGCATAATTTCCTGACCAATCCGTATTATCATTTTCTCGGGGAAATCGTAGACGGGCAAATTCATCGCAACCAGGATGCCCATGCCGTTTTCCTGAAAGAGTTGCGCGCCAACGTTGCCCGCAATGCCGTTCCACAAATATCCGACAACCCTGAATGGATTCCCGAAGGTATCCATAGTATGCAACAAGCTCATACGCTGTATGAACCGGTGGCCACCAGGCGCACGATCGGGGAGTTCGTGCGGGCGGAAGACCACGGTATCGTCACTCTTCTCCCGGATCTGTTGCATCATCCTGACGTATACGTGAAAGTGCGCAGTGTTCAGGCCTTTGGGGATTTCGGCGTCACGGAGGCCCTTCCCTTGTTGCAGGATTTGGAAAAGAACGCGAAAGAGGTTGAAGTCAGAAACGCCGCCTCCGCAACAATTGTCCGCCTGACCGAACCCTCACCATGACCATCCGCCTGTCTCTGTGGCGTCACGATATCCCGGTTCTCGGGCCGGGAAAGGTCTCATCCGGCTTCAGTTTTGTGTATTGACTGCCATATTGAAGCGGTTGCCACCGTCGTGTGGCAGACGGTTGTTCAATCGACTGGAATGTTGTCCTGAATCGTGCTGTTGGTTGACGGCAAAAAGCACGCCGTTATAAAGTATATGGTGGCCGCGTCATCTGCTGTGGCGCGGCCGCTTTTCATTTCAGGTCTCGGGACGTGTGGGCGTTTTCCTTACCCCAGCTCCCGGATCAATCCTCGATTAGGAACGTCGAGGTCAGGGTCAGGCTCTCTCCCTCAAGGGGAGAGGGGGCGTGAGCCTGAATATGAAGTATCGGTTCTGACAGGTAACAATAGAAAGGTATCTTCGGTATGAGACACGTGTTTCTTGCTTTGCTATGTATCGTTGTAACGGCTTCGTTTGCCCAGGCTGAACTGTTTCCGGCCTCGGGGCCTCCGGGGGTGACGGTGACGATCGGCGGGTCCGCGTTTGGGGAGTTTGTTTCAACGGCAGAGAACCGGGTGGATTTCAATGGCGTGCCCGCGTTGATTCAGCTCTGGGAGCCTGACTTGGTCATGGTCAAGGTCCCGCTCGGCGCCAAGAGCGGCGACGTCACGGTGTCGGGACCGAAAGGCACCGCGGTGGCAGGCCGGTTTGCCATTCAGCAAGTGAAGATTACCAAGTTGGTGCCGCCGGAAGCGGAGCCCGGCTCGGTGCTCACGATCGAGGGTGAGCATTTCGGCAATACCGCAGGATCACGCGATCCCAATACCATGTTCGGCGTGAACCGCGTGTTCATCAACGGCATTCTGTCGGAAATCCTGAAATGGCGGCCTGGGAAGATTGACGTCAAGATCCCGGCCAATGCCAAGTCCGGTGACGTGGTCGTGCAACTGGCTTCCTCCGATCCGCTGCCGGATGGGTCCTGTTGCGCGCCGGTCAAATATGCCGAGAGTAATCGCATGCCGGTTTCCTTGATCCCCAGTATTTCGTTTGCGCCGACTCGAGGGCCCGTCGGAACCAAGGTCGTGCTGAGCGGGCAACAGTTTGGCAATGCCAAAGGGCCCAATGATGCCATTACGATCGGCGGCAAGCCTGTGACCATTGCCAAATGGGCTCCGCGGACTATCGTGGTCCACGTGCCGCTCAACGCCGTGAGTGGGCCCGTGACGTTTCAACAGGACGGGCGTGCGAGGACCTTGGGCCAATTCGAATTGGTCGAATCCGAGGCCGATGGGTTGTTCCCGACTCAGGGACCGATCGGTACCTTGGTTCATATCAAGGGGAACAATTTCGGCGTATTTTCCGAAGCGGGGAGTACGGCGTATGCCTTCGATTTCGATCCCGGTCAGAACCGTGTGGAAATTGGCGGGGTTCCGGCCATTATTCACCGGTGGCAGGATAACGAAATCAACGTATGGGTGCCCTATAGCGCCAAATCCGGTCCCGTTGTCGTGAAGCGGGGCGGTACCATTCCCAATCCCGATGGGACCTGTTGTGCCAAGCAGGACGTCGTCGATTTGGAAGTGGGTTCATTTACCGTGCAGAGGCCAAAGGTCACGTCCTACTCTCCAAAAGAAGCCGGTATCGATGAGATCGTGACGTTGAAAGGCGAAGGGTTCGGCGAGTTTCTGAAAATCGCGGAGGCGACGCGCCTGGAATTGAATACCGATGCCCATGATTGGAAGAACTATCGACTGGGGCCCGACGTCTCACGTACGGAAGTGCTGGTGAACGGGGTCGCGGCCGTCGTGGTTTCCTGGAAGGATACCGAAATCAAGGTTCAGGTGCCCAGGCGGCACGTGTTCGGGTTCGGGCATCCCGAAGGGTTTTACGTTGATCCCACCAAAGGGGAAATTGTCGTGCGTCGCGGGTCCTGGGATTTACTCGAGAATGGCCGGTGCTGTTCCCGGAAGCAGTGGCAGAGTGCCGTGGCAGGCGAGTTCAAGATTCTGCCGCGGGGATTGCCCCACAAGGAATTTTTCTACGATTACACGCAAGAACCTTGGAGGACCGACGAGGCACCGTGAAAGTTGTTTCCTCCTCTGTGTCTGCTCTCCTTCGGTTGATGGTCGTGGGCTTGGTCTGTCTCCCGGGCTTGGCGGGACAGGTCCAAGCCGGAGAGAACGTGGTTTCGACCATTCAGAAGAGTGGTACGAAATCCACGCTCCTCGGGACGTTCTTTGTGAGTGCGCAACACGGCTGGGCCGTAGGCGCGGGGGGAACCGTCTTGAAAACGGAGGATGCGGGGGAGACGTGGCAGGCCGTCACGCGTCGTACGGCGGCCCTGTTGACCAGCGTCTATTTTGCCGATCCTCAACATGGGTGGATCGTTGGGCAAAACGGGACTATCCTGCATACGAACGATAGCGGGAAACAGTGGCGCCGGCAGGTTGCCGGTGTTGGTGCGGCATTCTACGACGTGTATTTCCTGAATCCCTCGCAGGGCTGGATCGTCGGAGACCGGGGCACCATTTTGCGGACTGCGGATGGCGGCGCGACGTGGGAGGATCAAAGCAGTGCGACCGCGGTGGATTTGTTCGGCGTACAGTTCATCGATGCGCAACATGGGTGGGCGGTCGGTGCGATCGGCACCATCCTCGTCACGCAAGACGGCGGGCAAACCTGGATTCAACAAGCTACCGACAGTGCCACGACGTTCTTCGATCTGTATTTTACGGATCCCGAGGGCGGCTGGGTTGTCGGCTCCCAGGGCGCGATCTTTCAAACGATCACCAGTGGAGAAAAATGGGTTGATCGTACCCTGCCGTGCGGGTCTCCCTGTATCAGGCCGCCGGACTTTTTAAAAGTCCAGTTTACCGGATTCCGGGTCGGGTGGATCATTGGCGAGCGAGGCGCATTCCTGACCACCATGGATGCCGGTTTCACGTGGACCGAACCGGAACTCTCCGAGCCCTTCAGCCTCTATGGGTTATCCTTTCCGGACCCCAAGATCGGCTGGGCTGTGGGTGAGGGCGGAATCATCCTGAACATCGCCCCAGCTTCCTCTTAACCCAGTTGGTTTTTCCTTCTGCCTCCCCGGTTCCTCAATCAAGTCAAGGACAGGCTTTGAATCAAGGCCAGGGTTTGGCCTGCGCGGTCCTTTTGGCCGTGGCTCAGAGGTTCCCCAAACGGTATTGCAGGATGCTGAGTGCCGCCAATGGAGCGGTTTCGCTCCGAAGGATGTGTTTGCCCAGCGTAATGGGTTGAAAGCGTTGGTCGAGAATGTCTTGTATCTCTTCCTGTGTCCATCCTCCTTCGGGGCCGACGACGAGTGCGATAGGGCCTTGGAACGTGTGATCGATGGAAAGGGATGCGAGACTTTGTTCCGCACTTCGTTCAAGTAACGCACACCGGAGTGTCGCGTCGGGAACGTGTTTGAATCCATCGGACAATGTCATGGGTTGGATGATCTTGGGGTATGTCCATTGCTCCGATTGTTGTGCGGCATCGATGGCGATCCGTTGCCACCGTGCTTGTGTGGTTTGGACGCGACCTGCCGGTGGACGGACGATGACCCTCGACGTGAGCAATGGAATAATCTCGGCGACTCCAAGCTCCGTGGCCTTTTGAATCATCCAGTTCATGCGATCCCCTTTCAGAATGGCCTGAAACAGGACAATCGGAGCCAATGGTGCGGGTGGACCTTTGATTTTTTCAAGGATGGAGGCCTGTAGCGATTTCGACTCCAAGTGGTCGATTCGAACCCGGTATCGAACCCGGTGCTCGTCTCCGACACAAATGTTCTCGCCTTCACGGATGCGGAGGCTCTTTGACAGGTGAGTGAAGAGGGGCCCGTCAATCGTGACCGTGTGGTTGGCAATCCGGTTTGATTGAATGAAGAAGACCGGCATGTGGCAAAGGGAAGGGGAGGGAATACGATAGAACGAGACGGTCCTTATTCGAACATGTTCTTGACCTTGCCGAACAAGCCGTCTTCCTGGTCTGTAGATGCGGTTCCGCTTTCTTTGGCAAAGGCGGTCAGCAGTTCCCGTTGTTTGGCCGACAGTTTGGTCGGAACGGTGACGTTGATCCGAACGAGTTGATCGCCGGTGGTGCGACCTTTCAACGCAGGCGCTCCCAGTCCTTTGAGTCGAAGAACCTGGTCGTGTTGGGTGCCTTCTGGAATTTTGACGCTGGTTTTTCCTTTGAGCGTCGGCACGTCGACTTTGCCGCCCAAGGCAGCCGTGACCATGTCCAGCGGCAACTCGACGAGAATGTCATTGCCTCTCCGGGTGAAGACCGGGTGCGGTTTGACTGCGACTGCGACGTAGAGATCGCCGGGCGGACCGCCATTGACACCGTGTTCACCTTCGCGAGCCAAGCGAAAGCGCATGCCGGTATCGATTCCCGCGGGAATGGTGACGGATAAGGTTCGTTCCCGGTACACCCGTTTTTGCCCGCGACAAGTGGGGCAGGGGTCCGTAATGATTTGTCCGGTGCCCTGACATTGCCCGCAAGCCCGGTTGATTGAAAAGAAGCCTTGTTGCAATCGAATCTGTCCGGTGCCCTGACAGCCGCGACATTGTTGGACGGCATCGTGTGATTTGGCTCCCGTGCCTTGACAGGAGTCACAGCCTTCCCATCGTGGGATTTTGAGTTTGGCCTCTTTGCCCTCGATGGCTTCTTCAAAGGACAGTTCCAGGTTATATTGCAGGTCATTGCCCTGTTCGGGCCGACTTCGACCTCCTCTTCCTCCGCCGAAGAAATCTTCGAAAATGTCTCCGAACACATCGCCGAATCCTTGCCTGACATCAAACCCTTCGGCTCCGCCGAAACCTTGCTGGCCGGACGAATGCCCGAACATGTCGTACCGTTTCCGCGATTCCTCATTGCTCAGGACTTCATACGCCTCATTGGCTTCCTTAAACTTTTCTTCGGCTTTTTTCTTGAGTTGCGGGTCGCTCTGCAAATCGGGATGGTGCTGGCGGGCCAGCTTTCGGAACGCCTTCTTGATCTCGTCATCCGAGGCGGTCCGATCGACTTCGAGCACTTCATAATAATCCCGTTTGGTCACGCTAGCCATCTTTTCCGGTCTATGGGCCCCTCAGCTTTTTCCCTGTCGAGTCGACCTTGTTCAGGAAAACGATCTGAGGATAGCATTATTTTTCCTTATCCACTTCTTCAAATTCGGCATCGACGACTTTTTCGTCTTGTTGCGTTCCATTGGTCGCTTCACCGTTGGGGCTTGCGTTATCTTCGGTATTGCCGGTCTCAGCCGACGTCTTTTTGTACATTTCTTCCGCGAGTTTGTGTGAGGCGGTCGTGAGGGTCTGCATGGCCGTTTTGATGGCTTCCACGTCGTCTCCCTCCATGGCTTGCTTCATGCCGTCGATCGCTTCCTGAATCTTGGTTTTCTCCTCTTCGGGGATCTTGTCTCCGTGTTCCTGGAGATTTTTTTCCGTTCCATAGACCAGGGAGTCGGCTTGATTCCGGATCTCTACGGTTTCGCGGCGTTTTTTATCCTCTTCGGAATGTGCCTCGGCGTCTTTCACCAATTGCTCGACTTCTTCCTTGCTCAGGCCGCTCGAAGCCGTGATCTTGATGGACTGTTCTTTTTGCGTGGCCATATCCTTGGCCGAAACGTGGACGATCCCGTTTGCGTCGATGTCGAACGTGACTTCGATTTGCGGCATGCCTCGCGGGGCCGGGGGGATCCCCACCAGATCGAATTGGCCGAGCAGTTTGTTGTCATTGGCCATTTCCCGTTCGCCCTGAAAGACCCGAATGGTCACGGCGGTCTGACTATCAGCGGCGGTGGAAAAAATCTGGCTTTTCTTGGTCGGAATCGTGGTGTTGCGGTCGATCAAGCGCGTGAAGACGCCGCCTAGTGTTTCAATGCCCAGGGACAGGGGCGTCACGTCCAGGAGCAGCACGTCCTTGACGTCGCCCTTGAGGACACCGCCCTGGATGGCGGCTCCGATCGCCACGACTTCGTCGGGATTCACGCCTTTATGAGGTTCCTTGCCGAAGAAGGCTTTCACCCGTTCGATGACTTTGGGCATCCGCGTCATCCCGCCGACGAGTACCACTTCATTGATCTCGCTGGCGGAAATGCCGCCATCGGCCAAGGCTTTTTTGCAGGGCTCGATGGAGCGGGTGATCAGATCGTCGACGAGCTGTTCCAGTTTGGACCGGGAGAGTTTGAGCACCAAGTGTTTGGGTCCGCTGGCGTCGGCGGTGATAAAGGGCAAATTGATTTCCGTTTCCTGGGCCGATGACAGTTCGATCTTGGCGCGTTCCGCGGCTTCTTTCAAGCGTTGCAGCGCCATGCGATCGTTCTTCAAATCAATGCCCTGATTCTTCTTGAATTCGTCCACCAGCCAATCAATGATGCGAAGGTCGAAGTCGTCACCGCCCAGGAAGGTGTCACCGTTGGTGGCTTTCACTTCGAACACGCCGTCCCCGATTTCGAGGATCGAAATATCGAAGGTGCCGCCGCCGAGGTCGTAGACGGCGATGCGCTCTTCCTTCTTTTTCTCCAGGCCGTAGGCCAATGAGGCCGCCGTAGGCTCGTTGATGATCCGAAGGACGTTGAGCCCCGCGATCTGGCCGGCGTCTTTGGTGGCTTGGCGTTGGCTGTCGTCAAAGTACGCGGGGACGGTAATCACCGCCTCCGAGACTTTTTCCCCTAAAAAGTCTTCGGCCGTTTGTTTGATCTTTTGAAGGATCATCGCCGACACTTCGGGGGGGCTGTATTGTTTGCCTTGGATTTCTACGTGCGTGTCCCCGTTCGAGGCGGTGAGAATCTTATAGGGCAACCGCTCGGTCGCTGTTTTGACTTCCTTGGTATTAAACTTTCTTCCCATCAGGCGCTTGACCGAAAAAATGGTGTTCTCGGGGTTCGTAATCGCCTGACGTTTGGCAATCTGGCCGACGAGCCGCTCATCTTTGTCCGTCACCGCCACCACGGACGGCGTGGTCCGTCCGCCCTCCGAGTTGGCAATTACCTCCGGGTCGGTCCCGCTCATGACGGCGATACACGAGTTCGTCGTTCCCAGGTCAATTCCAATAATCTTGCTCATGCTTCAGCTCCTTCCTGCTGTCCTTCTCCATTATCCGGTTTGGGTTTCGCGACGGTCACCATGGCTGGTCGCAATATCCGGTCGTGGACAAAATATCCTTTCTGATACTCATCGACGATGACGTTCTCGGGGATGGTCGTTGATTCGACTTGCCCTACGGCTTGATGTTTGGCCGGATCGAAGACTTCTCCCACGCTCGACACTTGTTTGATGCCCATTTTTTGAAGGGTATCGAGAAAATGTTTGTATGTAAGGTCAACCCCTTCCAGGAGTCCCTCGATCCGGTCTTGCTCGTGCCCGGTTTGCAGTGCCCGTTCCAAGTTATCTAACGTAGGCAGCAAGTCCTTGAACAATTTTTCGTTTGCAAACCGGATGGTATCCTGTTGGTCGCGTTGAACCCGACGCTTGTAGTTGTCGAATTCCGCAGCCAGGCGCAAATATTTGTCATTCAGGGCGTGCAGTTCCTCGTCTTTTTCGAGAAGTTGGCCGGTCAGACTTGGGACTTCTGCATTTTCCTGATGATTTTCAGGTGCCTCTTCTGTATCCGTGTCAATGGACTCGGTATCCTGATGATCGGAACGTGGCTTGGATACTGCGTCCTCACCACAAACTTCATCTGATTGTTGAATATTATCGTTCATGTCACGGCTCGGGTGTGTTGCTCAGATAGTCATCATGACTTGGTAAGTCAACTGAAAAAAGTGAAAAAGTGATGAAAAATGCGAAAGAAAGGCGGGGTTCAGGTTTATGCCGGAAAACCCATCGGATGGCCGCCTATTGGCTGGTTTGGCGCCGGTAGAGCAATTCCAGGCCCTCCAGCGTGAGCGACGGCCTTATTTCTTGGATCGTCTTCGATACTGGTGCAAGAATTGAGGCAAGGCCGCCGGTGGCGACGACCTTGGTTGAGCGACCGATTTCCTGCTCGATCCTGTTAACCATTGCATCGACGAGTCCCGCATAACCAAAGATTAAACCGGACTGGATACTGCTTGTCGTGTCGGTTCCGATCACGCTTTTCGGACGGGTCAACTCGACGTTGGGCAATTTGGCGGTATGGTGATGCAGCGCCCCGGCGGCGCTTTTGATCCCGGGGGCAATCGCCCCACCCAAATATCGTCCGTCTTTGGTGACGGTGCAAAACGTTGTGGCGGTTCCGAAGTCCACGATAATGAGATGGGTTCGATAGCTTGCGAACGCCGCAGCCGCGTTGACCAAACGATCGGTTCCGATTTCCTGGGGGTTGGCATAGTCGAGTGTCAACCCAAAGGGAAAGTCAGAGGAGACGATGAGCGGGGAGTGCTGGAAAAAGGTTTCGATCATGGATTCAATCGTCGGGGTCAGGGGAGGGACCACGCTTGAAATGATGGTCCCGTGGACCTCTTCGGCCTGAATGCCGGATTCCCGTATGAGCGACGCGAAGACGATACCGTATTCGTCAGCCGTCTTCGTGTGTTCCGTGGACAGGCGCCAGGAATTTTGCAGGGTTTGCCCGTCGAATACGCCGGACACGATTTGAGTATTGCCGATGTCAATCGTCAGAAGCATGAGTTACCGTAGATGAGAAACGTCTCCGGATCGAATGGCCAGGTTGTGTCTCTTCCCTTCCTGCATGGTGGACACCAGTAATGCGCCATCTTGTCCGATGTTGGTAGCCGTTCCGTGAATCGTTTGGCCTGTCAGGCAGGTAATCTCCACTTCCCGGCCGAGCGTGACGCATGCCGTCTCATAGGATTTTCGCACGTGTTCGAATTGTTCCGATATGACACAATCATACCAGTTTTCCAATTGGTTGAATATATCGGCGATCAGGTCGTTGCGATCATGGAATTGGCGGGTGGCCTGGTGACACGACGTGGCAAGCGGGCGCAGCTCTTCGGGAAAATCCGTCTCCCGGCAATTGACGTTCAGGCCGAACCCCACGACACATGTCGCGATTCGGGAGCCTTGACTCGTGCTTTCGCATAAAATTCCCCCGATTTTTTTTTCGACATACAACAAATCATTAGGCCATTTTAACGAGATCCCGATATCGCAGGCACGGTGGGTGGCTTCAACCAGGGCGAGTCCCGTCACGAGCGGGATCCAGGTCACGTGACGCGAAAGTTTCGGATCAGTCAGTATCAGGGAACAATAGATATTGAGATGAGGCGGCGAGGTCCACTGCCGTCCCAGTCGTCCCTTCCCGGCTGTTTGCGTTTCTGCGAGAACCCCCGTGCCATGAGGGGCTCCGGAGCCGGCCAGCGTAAAAGCCGTGGCATTGGTGGAGGCGAGTTCCGCAAAGAGATGAAGCGGGCGACCTAGGCTGCGCGTGGTCAACCGCTGTTCAATGCGTGCGGCTTCCAACGGTGTGAATGGCACGGGATTCGCCATACGCAGGTCAGGTTATTGAGAGGACACGGGAAGCACGTCCAGACTGATATCGGCCGCGGGTGCGGAATGGGTGAGGGCCCCGATGGAAATGGAATCCACGCCCGTGGCGGCATACTCGCGCACGTTCTCGAGCGTTATGCCTCCCGAGACCTCGACGTGGGCCTTGCCTTTGATGAGGGCTACGGCTTCTTGGACAAGAGCAGGGGGCATATTGTCCAAGAGCAGCATGTCGGCCCCGCCGTCCAAGGCCTCGATAACGTGTTTGAGGGTTTCGACTTCCACGCAGATGCGGAACTGACGGGAGACTCGCTCTTTGGCTTTGCGGCAGGCTTCGCGGATGGTTGTGCCTTGGGCTTCCAACAGCACCAGGTGGTTGTCCTTGATGAGGACCCCGTCGCTCAGCGACATGCGATGGTTGGTCCCGCCGCCGAGCGCGACGGCCCATTTTTCAAGCTGACGAAGGCCGGGAATCGTTTTTCTGGTATCGACGAGGACGGTGGGATACTGCCGGATTTCGGCTTTGAATCGTGTGGTCAAGGTGGCGATACCGGAAAGACGTTGCAAAAAATTCAGCGCGACCCGTTCCCCGCCCAAAATTGAATGCGCCGGTCCTTGAAGGGTGGCAAACGTCTGTCCGGCTTCAAGGGTCGCGCCGTCTTGGACCGTGGCCGTTACCGTCACGGCAGGATCCAGAACCCGATACACGGTGTGGAGAACTGCGACACCGGCAAGGGTCAGGTCCTGCTTGGCCACGACGCAGGCTTGAGCCTGAAGTGATGAATCAAGGAGCGCGCGCGTGGTGACGTCCCCGTATGGCGCGTCTTCCTTCAGCGCCGCCGTGACCAGCGTTTCAAGTTCAACGGGCGGAGGCGGAACCACGTGGGATTTCATGACACCATCTTCCGGAGTTGTTGTTCGCTGCTGGCCAAACGTGAGAGTTCGGCGGTCAGCAGGGCCAGACGATCCTTTGATTCTTGAACCACCTCGGGGGAGGCTTTGGCCGCAAAGTCCGGAGACTCGAGGCGTCCTTGGAGACGCGTGGCTTCCTTGTGTTTGGCTTGCGCTTGTTTGTTGACGCGCAGTAAGGCTTTGTTGAGGTCCACTTCACCCTCGATTGTCAGGCCGACCATGAAACTGCCTACCGCCAGATGCAGGATGCGGCTGGCCGGCCATGTTTCCTGGTCGGCAATCGTGACCGTTCCCCGACAGAGTTGGGCGACGTGGTCTCGCGCTTCGTTCAATCGCGCAAGTTCGTCCGGATCTTTGGACGTGACCAGGATCGTCAGCGATTTTGATGGTCCGTAATCCAGGAGGGCACGCCCGGTTCTGATCGCGGTGACGATTTGTTCGATAACGGCAAATACCTGTTCCGCCTCGGTATTCTCCCATTCTTGGGTTGCGACCGGAAAAGGTTGGCGGACGAGGCTCTCGCCCTGATGGGGAATGGTTTGCCAGATTTCTTCGGTCAAAAACGGCATGAACGGGTGCAGCAGGCGTTGGAGGTGCTCAAACGTATGCAGCATCGTGGCGCGCGTCGACCGGGCGGTGGGCGAATCCCCGTTCTGTAGTGCGGGTTTGATGAGTTCCAAATACCAATCGCAGTATTCGTGCCAGAGGTGCTGGTAGAGTTGCCCTGCGGCCTGATCGAACCGGTATTCTTCAAGCCGGGCCGTCACGGTGGCTGTGACGCGGTTCAGCCGGCTCAGAATCCATTGGTCCACGAACGGCCTGTCGGCAATGGGCCGTACTTCGGATGGCCCGTCCGCGTGCATCAGGATGAACCGGGCGGCATTCCAGATCTTGTTGGCAAAGTTGCGATATCCTTCGATCCGGTTTTCCGAGAGTTTGATGTCACGTCCGGGTGACGCCATCGAGGCCAAGGTAAAGCGCAGCGCGTCGGTCCCGTATTCCGACATCTTGGTCAGGGGGTCGATGACGTTTCCCTTGGATTTGCTCATCTTTTCGCCCTCGGCGTCGCGCACCAGGGCGTGAATGTAGACGTCACGGAATGGTGGTTTGCCGGTAAACTTGAGGCCCATCATGATCATGCGCGCCACCCAGAAGAACAGGATATCCAACCCCGTGACCAGCGTGGCGGTGGGGTAATAGGTCTCGAGCTCTTTGGTCTGTGCAGGCCAGCCCAAGGTGGAAAAAGGCCAGAGGGCCGATGAAAACCATGTGTCGAGCACATCGGGATCCTGGATGAACTGGTGCTGTCCGCAGGTGGCGCAGGCGTCCGGCGCCGTCTCGGCGACAACGGGTTCGGCTTGCATAGGGATCAGGTGACTGCCTCCGCCCTCGAGAATCAGACGGGCTTCAGGATGGCACACGGCGCAATACCAAGCCGGGATGCGGTGGCCCCACCAGATCTGCCGGGAAATGCACCAGTCTTTGATCTCTCTCATCCAGCCGAGATAATTGTTCGACCATTCCTCCGGAATAATGCGAATCTGTCCTTGTTCCACCGCGGCGATTGCCGGGTCGGCCAGCGGTTGGATTTGAACGAACCATTGCGGTGAGAGGAACGGCTCCACCACAGTTTTGCAGCGATAACATTTCCCCAAGGCCATTTGATGATCTTCGGTTTTGACCATGAGTCCCCGGTGCTGCAAGGCGTCAACGACAATGGGGCGGGCCTTGATTGCCGGGAGGTTGGCAATGCTGTCGATCACGTCCTGCACGACTCCGGCGTCTCGAAGCGTCTCGGGATTCAGGAGAGCCTGATGGGTCAGCAGGGCAATACGAGGGAGTAGGTGCCGTTCACCCGCTTCGAAATCGTTGAAGTCATGGGCGGGGGTGATCTTGACGGCGCCGGACCCGAATTCCCGGTTCACGAGGACCGGATCACCGACGATCGGAATGGTCCGGTTGGTGAGCGGCAGCTTGATGCGTTTTCCGATAGACCTATTGTATCGGGAGTCCTCGGGATGCACGGCCACCGCGGTGTCGCCGAGTAACGTCTCCGGTCTCGTGGTGGCGATAATGAGGGACGAACCCGCGTCGTCGGCCAGGGGATAAGAAATATGATACATGGTGCCGTCAACCGGCTCGTGCTCGACCTCAACGTCGGAAAGGGCGGTGAGACAGCGGGGACACCAATTGATCAAGCGGTGTCCGCGATAGATGAGACCTTCCTGGTGCAGGCGAACGAAAACGGCTCGAACGGCTTCGGATAAGCCCTCATCCATGGTAAAGCGCAGGCGCGACCAATCGCAGGACGCCCCGAGTCGTTTCAGTTGCTCGAGAATCGTATCGCCGGATTGCTGTTTCCAGGACCAGACCCTTTCGATAAACGCGTCGCGTCCGAGTTCCTCCCGTTTGGTGCCTTCCGCCAAAAGCTGTCGCTCGACCACGTTTTGTGTGGCGATGCCGGCATGGTCGGTTCCCGGAAGCCATAGGGTGTTTCGCCCTTGCATGCGGCGCCAGCGTATCAAAATGTCCTGAAGTGTATTGTTCAGCGCGTGGCCGATATGCAGCGAGCCCGTGACGTTGGGGGGAGGGATGACGATAGTATAGGGCTGTCCCGTCGAGTCGGGTATGGAGCCGAAGTAGCCTTGGTCAATCCAATATGGGCCCCATCGGGCTTCAACGGCTTGCGGTTCGTAGGTTTTACTGAGTTGTTGGGACGCCATGGGGATGAAACTCATGCTGACAAAGCCAAAAATCTTAGCATGGAGGGTAGCCCCTCGCAAGCAACGCGCCGGTTGAATTCACGAGAACGAATGTGATACAACCCCATCACGCTTTTACCGGGGATTGTACTGAGCTGTCGGCAATTACGCCCAGCAGGACCAGGGAGCATGTGATGCCCAGAGGACGAGAAAAAGATCGAGAGCTTCGTCGCAAGCACCGAAAGAATCAACGACGCATGAAAGCTCTTGATCAAGCCCAACGCAAAGCCGGCACTAAGAAATAAGCCCCTGCCTTTCTCTCGTTCATCGTGGCCCATTTTTGACCAGGGCCATGGACGAGCCCGTCCTTTCCTTGCCTCATCGCCATGCCATCATCGCACATCAAGGTCGTGTTTTTCGATGCGGCCGGAACCTTGTTTCGCGTCAAGGGATCCGTCGGGGACGTGTATCTCCAGTATGCCGCAAAGTATGGCGTGCCTCGTTCGCCTGCCATGGTGACCAAGGTGAACCAGGCGTTCAGCGAGGCCTTTCGTCAAGCGCCCCCACCGGTTTTTGCCGTGGAACAACCCGAAAAATTGAAGCAATGCGAAAGGCTCTGGTGGTTTGACGTCGTGCATGCGGTGTTCTATCGCGTCGGTATGTTCGAAGGGTTCGATGATTATTTCGAGGAGGTCTACGAAGCCTTTAGCAGGGCAGACGCATGGGACGTCTATCCTGAAGTGCCGGAGGTTCTGCAGCAATTGCGCTCGCAAGACTATGAACTGGGAGTCATCTCCAATTTCGATACACGGTTTTTTGAAATTATCCGGGCGTTAGGGTTGGCGCATTTTTTCGATTCCATCACGATTTCCAGTATCGCCGGATCGGCCAAACCGTCTCCTCGGATTTTCCAGCGTGCCTTGGATCAACACGTGGTCGAACCGGAAGAGGCCATGCACGTGGGAGATGATCCCAAGGAAGATTTTGCAGGAGCCGTCAACGCCCGGTTAACGGGAGTTCTTCTCGATCGAGACAAGATAGGCATGGACGACACGATACCTTGTGTTGCCGATCTGCGAGGCTTGTCCCATTTTCTTCAATAAACACAATGTCCGCTCCTTTCCTTGACTTCGGAAAGAATGGCCTGCTAGACTTTTTCCAACTTCTTGGTTTTATTTGAAAAATTCTCAATTCATGGTAATAGAATTACGTAAATTCAATTGGGCGGGAAACACGTTTTTGGCATGATTTGAATATTTGTGAGGGGTGTTATGAAAGATTTTTTTGAGTTGGATTGTGAGCGGATGTTGCAACGGCTGGTTTTGAGGGCCGAAGGCTTTGAAGAGGACTGGGGTGCGGGTGAGGAAGGTGATGAGGATAAGTTGCCTGATCCGCCAAGCGGCGTCAGGGCCGTCGCGGGCAACGGGTTTATTGCGCTGAGTTGGGATGCCGTGCCGGATGCGATGTATTACAACCTCTATTATCAGACCTCTCAAGGGGTCAGCATCAAGCCCAATGAACTGACTCGTCCGATTGCGGGTCAGGACGATTTCAATCCTGTGATCGGAGTCACCAAGGAAAAAGGGAATTGTATCGAAGGGCCTTCCTGTCCCTACACGCATAACGATCTTGCCAACGGGTTGTGTTACCACTACGTGGTGACCGTTGTGACCGCGGATGGAGAGAGTCGGGAATCGGAAGAAGTCATGTCGATCCCTTCGCCGTACTTGCCCGTGTTGCAGTTCGGGCAGGAAGGCGTTGATGACGGGGAGTTTCGTTCGCCGACCGGCATTGCCCTCGACAGCGACGGGACGATCTACGTGGCGGATACCGATAATCATGCCATTCAACGGTTCGATAAGGATGGCAAGTGTTTGGCTCGTTGGGGTGGGGAAGCCGATTCGGAAGACGGCACGTTCTATTATCCCCGCGGGTTGGCGATCGCTCCGGAAGGACACGTGTACGTGGCGGACAGTGGAAACAACCGCGTCCAGAAGTTTGATCCCGACGGGAACTTTTTGAATGCCTGGGGCAAGTTCGGCTTTGCCTGGCGCGGGGCCGAGGCCGGGAAATTCGACGTGCCCTGGGGGGTGGCCACGGACCAGCAGGGCAATCTCTACGTGTCGGACACGAGTAACTCTCGTATCCAAAAATTTCAATCGGACGGCAGCCCCCTGATCAAATGGGGAAAGGACGGGAGTTTCGACGGCGCCTTCTACTTCCCGCGAGGTCTGGCGGTCGACTTTGCCGGGCATATTTACGTGGCCGATGAAGGCAACCATCGCATTCAGAAATTCGATTCCCGGGGCAATTTTCTCGCGAAGTGGGGAAGGGAAGGCAACGGGCTCGGTCAGTTCAAATCTCCTTGGGGCGTGGCGTGCGATGCTTTGGGCAACGTGTACGTGGTGGATAACGGAAATCACCGTATTCAAAAGTTTGATTCGAACGGGACGTATCTGTGTTCTTGGGGCAATCGTGGACTCACGGAAGCTCAAGTGAATTTTCCCTCCGGTATTGCGGTAGACAAGGAAGGGTACGTCTACGTGGTGGACAGCGGGAATTACCGGGTGTTGAAGTTCGCACCCACTGAAGAGGAACTTGCCAGGGGCCGGGAAAAAGCCGACAAGGCCGCAGAAGCAGAAGGCGCCCCGCTTGCCGTGTCGTTAGTGGGGAAACCCGGTGATACGGAAGCGATGCTGAGTTGGATGGAGGTGCCTGGTGCCGTGTCTTACAATCTCTATTTCAGTACCGACCCCGGTGTGTCCAAAGAGACCGCGACGCTCATTGAAGGGGTGACAAGTCCTTATACCCATACCGGCTTGACGAACAATACAGCCTATTACTATGCGCTCACGAGCATGAATGAGCATGACGTCGAGAGTTCCTTGTCGAAAGAACGGGAAATCATGCCCGTGTTGATTGACGTGGCCGCCCCGCAGAATCCGGATATCGTCCTGAATCATGGGGCGTATATGACGAATTCGTTGGACGTGGTGGCGACGATTTCAGCCAGGGACGTGGATACCGGCGTAGCGGGCTATTTCATCTCTGAAAATCCCATGACTCCCGGTGCGACCTTGCCGGGCTGGATCGAAGTCGAACCGGAACATCGTTTCGGAGCGACGATTCCTCTGACCTTATCGCCCGGTGACGGGCCGAAAACGGTGTACGCGTGGTTTAAGGACGTCGGCAATAACATCTCGATTCCGGCCAGTGCGAACATTTTGCTGAATACCTCGGGGTACGTCTGTACGGGGAAATGGGGAAAACCCGGTCGTGGGGCCTCGTTGCTGCACGGCGGTGAGTTCATGGCACCGCTCTACGGGTTGGCCATCGACAACCAGGGGTCCCTGTTCGTTATCGATAACGGCAATACCCGTGTTCAAAAGTTCGATCGCAATGGGAATTTCATCTTGCTGTGGGGAAATTTCGGTACGGCCAACGGGAATTTCAATAGTCCCACGGGTATCGCGTGTGATGGAAAAGGTGACGTGTACGTTTGCGATACCAGCAACCATCGCGTGCAGAAGTTTGACGGAAAACTGGGCCAATACCTCATGAAAATCGGTGGACGTGGGAACGGAGAAGGTCAGTTCAATGCGCCGTGGTCCATTGCCGTCGACCGGGTCCGCGGCTACCTGTACGTTGTCGATAGTGCCAATTTTCGCGTCCAGAAATTCGATGAGGACGGTGAGTTTGTGATGCAGTGGGGCAGTTTCGGGAATAACGACGGGCAATTCTATTTTGCCCGGGGCGTTGCCGTCGATCAGAATGACGGGATGGTCTACGTCGTGGATATGGGAAATCACCGCATCCAGAAGTTCGATACCAGCACCAACGTCCTCCCGCAACTCGTGGCCAAATGGGGTGGGGGGATTGGTCCTGGGCACGCGAGCAGCGCACAGGCCCAGGAGCCGGGTCAATTTCGTTCACCCTGGGGAATTACGGTAGACGGTGCGGGTGACGTCTACGTCTCGGACACCGGGAATCAGCGGCTGCAAAAATTTGACCGGGACGGAAACTTCATCACCCAATGGGGAGGGTTCGGCAATGCCGACGGGCAATTCAACTTTCCCTATGGGCTCGTGGTCGATCATCGAGGGCACGTCTTTGTGGTGGATAGCGGCAATATGCGCGTGCAACACTTCATGCCGGCCGAAGACGCCGAAGATTTCCTGCGTGAGGAAGCAGACACCGTGGCGGCTCTTCCGGAAAGCGAAGCATAGCCGCCTGATTTCTGGTTTCTCCCATGATGACGTGTTCATAGGGCTGTATATTTTCTGAGGAACGCAACGGATGGCACTCTGGGACAAAACGCGAATCGGCTTGACGTTTGATGACGTGGTGTTGGTGCCTGCCAAGTCGGAAGTGATGCCCAGCGACGTGGATTGTTCCACGCAGGTCTCGCGGCATATCACCATCAATATTCCGATTGTGAGTGCTGCCATGGACACCGTGACAGAAGGTCGGTTGGCCATTGCATTGGCGCGAGAGGGCGGCATCGGGGTGCTTCATCGTGCCATGCCCCCGGAGAACCAAGCTCTTGAAGTGGACAAGGTGAAAAAATCCGAAAGCGGCATGATTCTGGATCCCATTACCATTGCCCCCGATCAAACCATTCGCGATGCCCATGAAATCATGGCGACGTATCGGATTTCCGGTATTCCGGTCACGAGAGAAAAAAAGTTGGTGGGGATTCTGACCAATCGGGATTTGCGTTTCGAGTCCCGGTTGAATCTACCGGTGTCCCAGGTGATGACGCATGGACGGTTGGTGACGGTGCCGGAAGGGACGAATCTCACCAAGGCCCGTGAAATTCTGCACGAACACCGCATTGAAAAATTGCCGGTGGTCAATGACGAATTCGAGCTCAAGGGGCTCATTACGATCAAGGATATTCAAAAACAGATTAAATACCCGAACGCCTGCAAGGATGCCCACGGCCGGTTGCGGGTGGCCGCGGCCGTCGGCGTGGGAGAAGACGTGCCGGAACGCGTCGAGCGACTGGTCAAAGCGGGTGTGGACATGCTCGTGGTCGATACGGCCCACGGGCATTCCCAGAGCGTTGTCGATACCGTGAAAATGATTAAACAACACTATGCGTCCATGGACGTGGTGGCCGGAAACATCGCAACGGCGGAAGGCGCCAAGGACCTCGTGAGCGTGGGGGCCGACGCGGTGAAGGTGGGTGTGGGACCGGGCTCGATTTGTACGACGCGGATCGTCTCGGGAGCCGGGGTGCCTCAACTGACCGCGATTGCGGATTGTGCCGAGGCCCTCAGCGGAACCGGCGTTCCGGTGCTGGCCGACGGCGGCATTAAATATTCGGGTGACATTTCCAAGGCCTTGGCTGCGGGAGCTTCTGCCGTGATGATTGGATCCCTGTTTGCCGGCACTGAGGAATCACCAGGGGAAACCGTTCTGTATCAGGGGCGTACCTATAAAGAATATCGGGGCATGGGATCGCTCGGAGCCTTGGAACGATGGGGCCGTGATCGTTATCGGCAGGAAGGGCAAGCCGCGGCAAAATTGGTGCCGGAAGGCATCGAAGGCCGTGTGCCCTATAAAGGCCTGCTGTCCAATATGGTGTATCAACTGGTCGGCGGCCTGAAAGCCGGAATGGGGTATTGCGGTTGCCGGTCGATTCCGGAATTGCAACAAAACGCCCGGTTCATTCGTCTCACCAACGCAGGATTGCGCGAAGGCCACGTGCATGACGTGGTCATAACCAAGGAGGCGCCCAACTATAGGGCTGACGTCGAATAAGTGAGACAGGCCCCAACTTCGACAACCTCATCCATGGCGTCCTGTCACGATACCATCGTCGTTCTTGATTTCGGGTCACAATATACCCAACTGATTGCTCGCCGGATTCGAGAGTCCCACGTTCACTCTGTGATCCTTCCTTCTTCCGCTTCCCTGGAAACGGTTCAAGTGAATCGACCCAAAGGCATCATTTTGTCCGGGGGGCCCGCCAGTGTGACGAACGTCGGCCGGCCGGAATGGTCACAAGCGATTATGAAGGAAGGCGTGCCGGTTCTCGGTATTTGCTATGGTATGCAATTGATGGCGCAATCCATGGGCGGGCGCGTTGGCCGGGCGAAGCATAGGGAATTCGGTCGCGCCGGGTTGCTGGTTCAGGATGGATCGGATTTATTCAGGGGACTGGCTGAGAAAAGTCCCTTTTCGGTCTGGATGTCGCACGGCGACCGGATTGAAACGTTGCCCTTCGGGTTCAAGGCCATTGCGCGGACGGCGAATTCTCCCATTGCCGCGATGAAGTTGGTTCACGGACAACGTCGTTTCTACGGTTTGCAGTTTCATCCCGAAGTCGCCCATACGACGCATGGTGCACGCATCCTCAAAAACTTCGTCCGGCATATTTGCGGGGCGAGACCGACCTGGACCATGGGGTCGTTTTTACACGACTCCATTGAGCAAATCCGCGAGCACGTAGGCAAGGAGAACGTGCTCTGTGCCCTGAGCGGGGGGGTCGATAGTACGGTGGCCGCGGCCATGACTCACCGGGCGATCGGAAAGCAATTGACCTGTGTGTTCATCGATAACGGCGTGATGCGGAAACAGGAAGCCACACAACTCAAGAGGGCGTTCAAGTCGTTTCACTTCAATTGCCGGATGATCGACGCTTCCGGGTATTTTTTGAAGGCGTTGGGTGGAACGGCCGATCCTGAAAAGAAACGGAAGATCATCGGGCGTCAATTCATCAAGGCATTCGAGCGCGAAGCGCGAAACATCGGCAACGTTCGCTATCTGGTCCAAGGCACACTCTATCCCGACGTGATCGAAAGCGTGAGCCACAAGGGGCCGTCCGCCACGATCAAGACGCACCACAACGTCGGAGGTCTTCCCGCACGGATGAAACTCAAATTGATCGAACCGTTGCGCGAATTATTCAAGGATGAAGTCCGGGTTCTTGGCAAGGAACTGGGTTTGCCGGACGACGTGGTCCACCGTCACCCCTTCCCGGGTCCGGGGTTGGCCATTCGCGTGCTCGGTGCCGTGACGCTGGCTCGCTTGGAAATGCTCAGGGAAGCGGACGCCGTGTTTATCGATGAATTAAAGGCGCAGGGCCTGTATGGGAAGACGTGGCAGGCGTTTGCCGTGTTGTTGCCCATTCGCACCGTCGGGGTGATGGGTGATCAACGGACGTATGAGCACGTGATCGGGTTGCGAGCCGTGACGAGTGTGGACGGCATGACCGCGGATTGGGCGCCGTTGCCGCAGGCCTTTCTCGCACACGTGGCAAACCGGATCATCAACGAAGTACCGGGGATAAACCGCGTTGTGTACGATATCAGTTCCAAACCGCCGAGTACGATTGAATGGGAATAGCCGACTTCTCGACGATCTCTTGAACGCCATGATGATTCGCTTGCAAAAAATCATTGCCGCCAGCGGGATCGCTTCCCGGCGCGCGGCTGAAACCATGATCCGGGACGGTCACGTCACGGTGAACGGTAAAGTCGTGCGCGTGCTTGGTACGTGCATCGATCCGTCGAAAGACCACGTGAAGATTGATGGTCGTCACGTGCAACCAGCCGAGCCTGAAGTGTTCGTGTTCTTGCATAAGCCGTCCGGGTACGTCACCACGATGGACGACCCACAAGGCCGTCCCACGGTTGCGGATCTGGTCCCGAAGGTGAAAGTGCGAGTATTTCCGGTCGGCCGGCTGGACTATGACACCGAAGGGTTGTTGTTGTTGACGAATAACGGAAAGGTGGCGCAGGCCTGCGTTCATCCCCGTTATCACGTGCCGAAGACGTACCTGGTCAAAGTATCGGGCGTGTGTACGGATGAGGAAATCCGAAATCTTGAGGACGGGGTGGCTTTGGATGACGGGATGACTGCTCCGGCCACCGTCAGAAAATCCGGAAAAGCCAAGGTCAATTCATGGTTGGAACTCACGATTTACGAAGGCAGAAAACATCAGATCAAACGCATGCTCGAAGCCTTGGGCCATCACGTTGTGCGTATCAAGCGTGTTCGTTTCGGCCCGGTCGAGTTGGGGGATCTGCCCATCGGGGCTTCCCGGTTTGCCACCGATGCCGAAGCCAATGCCCTGCGGGCAGTGGTGCATCGAACGGCCGGGGCCCGGAACGTCCGCGGACCGGTGAAGCCGTCGGACTTGCAAAGTTCAAGACCCGCTAGAGATACTGTGCCGCCGCGCGTGCGTCAAGCCGCGGTGCCGGCAAAAAAGAATTCGAGCGGCGCTGGCCTCAAAGGGCGTCCGGCTTCGGGCCGTGCCCGGTCACAGGGAGGCGTGGTGAAAGGCAAAGGTCGCACGCGGACTCGAAAAGGGTAAACAACACCGTGAAGCGTACACACCATTGTGGAGAACTGACGCGCGATCAGGATGGTCAACCCGTCACATTGATGGGATGGGTGCATGGCCGTCGCGATCACGGGGGAGTCTTGTTTGTCGACGTGCGAGACCGTTTCGGTGTCACGCAACTCGTGTTTGACGTGGAGGCTGCGCCAGCCATTCATGAGCAGGCCAACGAACTCCGCAACGAATTTGTGATTGCCGCTACGGGAACGGTGAGGCTCAGGCCAGGAGAATCGATAAATCCACAGATCGCGACCGGGGAAATCGAAATCCAAGTAAGCGTTCTCGAAGTGTTCAATCGAGCCCTGACCCCGCCTTTTTTAATTGAGGACGACAGCCAGGCCACGGAGGCCCTTCGTTTGAAACATCGCTATCTGGATTTGCGCCGGCCTCCCATGCAACGGTTACTGACGTTGCGTCATGATGTGGTCTACCGGACCAGGCAGTTTCTTCATGAACGCCGGTTTCTGGAAATCGAGACCCCGATTCTGACGAAGAGCACACCCGAAGGGGCCAGGGATTATCTGGTGCCGAGTCGCGTCAATCAGGGGTCCTTTTTTGCCTTGCCGCAATCACCACAATTGTTCAAACAGATCCTGATGGTTGGTGGAGCCGACCGGTACTTTCAGATCGCCCGCTGCTTCCGCGACGAAGATCTGCGGCTCGACCGGCAACCCGAGTTCACGCAGATCGATCTTGAGATGTCGTTTGTGGAACGCGACGACGTCATGAACCTGACGGAAGAGTTGCTGAGACTGGTATGCAAGGACGCTGCGGGGATTTCGTTGCCGTCTCCGTTCCCGCGTTTGACCTATCAGGAAGCCCTGTCGCGGTACGGAACTGACAAACCCGATCGCCGGTTCGGGTTGGAGTTACGTGACCTGAACGAAGTCGCCAGGCAGGTCGAGTTCAAAGTGTTCAGGGAGACGGTGGAGCAAGGCGGGCAGGTTTCCGGGCTCGTGGTCAAAGGCGGTGCGGACATTGCGCGCAACCAGATCGACAGGCTCATCGACGTGGCCAAAGGGTTTGGGGCCAAGGGCTTGGCCTGGGTCAAGATCACCGAAGGGTGGCAGTTTGAGTCGGCTATTGCCAAGTTCCTCGATCCGGGACTATTTCAGTCCGTGCTGCCGGATGCCGGTCCTGGGGACCTTCTGCTTTTTGTCGCAGACCAACCCACCGTCACGTATGACGTGTTGGGCCGGCTTCGCGTATACCTCGGCGCTGAATTGGCATTGATCGATCACGACAAATGGGAGCCGGTCTGGGTGACGGATTTTCCCATGTTCGAATACGATGCAGCGGAACAACGGTACGTTGCCCTGCATCATCCCTTCACGTCGCCCCGTGTCGACGATGTTTCAGGCCTGGATTCCGACCCGTTACACGTTCACGCGCAAGCCTATGACGTGGTTCTCAACGGGTTCGAGATCGGCGGGGGCAGTATTCGTATCCACCGGAGTGAATTGCAGCAAAACGTGTTCAACCTGTTGGGGATTTCCAGGGACGCCGCTCAGGAAAAGTTCGGGTTTTTGCTGGACGCGCTGGAGTATGGTGCGCCGCCCCACGGTGGAATTGCCCTGGGCCTGGACCGCTTGGTCATGCTGCTCGGCAAAGCCGAGTCCATTCGAGAAGTGATTCCCTTCCCCAAGACGCAAAAAGTCCAATGCCTGATGACCGAAGCTCCGTCGGACGTCGGGCAGACGCAACTCAAAGAACTCGGCATCAAACTCGACGTTGAACTCTGATCCGGTGCAGCGGCGATGACCGTGCCTGGGTTGAGTGGGATCGCTTCAGTGCGTGTATTTGGGGAGCGGTCGCTTCGGATTGTTCACGGATACGAAATACTCGCCTGCAAGAATGGGATGCCTGTCGATTGGGTGCCCTCCAGAAAGCCAGATGCCGGCAAGACGGGTCAGGCGTTTTGCACGTTGACCACGATGCTGTGCAGGCCCGTGGCGCCGTTGGGTTGGGGGCGTGTGATGGTTGACGTTTGCACGGTGCCGGTCGTATCGACGGCACGTACGGAAACCATGCTTTTGCCTTCCGGCATGTCGGGTCGCTGATAATTCCAGACCACCCAGGACCATGGGGATTGCGGCGGTTCGATGGTGGCATCGAGCCACGTTTTCTCCTGGTCGAAACTCAGTTGTACCTGAGCAATGGACTTGGGTCCGCCGAAGGCGATGCCGCGGAACTGTACGTTGGGGCCGCGGATATCCTGGTAATGTCCCGGACTGTCGATTCGGGAAAAAATATGGATCGTGCCCTCGTCAGTCCACCCTTTGCGCTGCCAATAGCCCTGATAGTCGCCGTTGTACACTTCAATTTCCGTAATCCATTTGACGTTCTTGATCCCGTATAACCCGGGGACGATCAAGCGGACCGGAAAGCCATGGGCCTTCGGAAGCTTTTCCCCGTTCATCAGATAGGCCAACATCACTTCATCGTGCATGGCCCGTTCAAAGGGAATGCTGTCATGATAGGCGTCGGCTCCACGAAAAATGACGTCTCTTGAGGTCTCAGCGTCGGCCCCGGCTTCAATCAGCAACTCTTTCAGGGAAATGCCCCGCCAGATGGCATTGCCGAGACTCGTTCCTCCCGGCAGGGTATCGATGCACATGAGGGTGGATACCTGGTCGAACGGTCTGCGATTCAGGATGTCCCGCCATTTGAGCACCATGGGTTTTTCAACGGCGCCCTTGACCACCATTTGCCATTGTTCTTGGTCGAGGTCGCGCGTGAAGTTGTATGGAGAGTCCATATAATTGACGGTATAAAATTTTTCATTGGGCGTGAAATATCGTGTTTCGCGGGGAGGGACGGCAAACATGCTGCCGATGTCGCATCCGCCGGTAAGACTGCCGAGTCCCACCAAGGTGCCGAAACTGCCAAGCTGAAACAATTTGCGACGGGTGATGTCCATGGGCGAGAAGGGGAGATGTTATTGAGGATCTTCAGCCTCTTGTCAGTACTATAGTACAGTACCCGGCCCTCTGCAAGAAGAAGAGCGTGATGATTGCTGGCCAGCCCTTGCTCGCAGGCAGGGTCATGGCATTTTCATCTCATGCAGGCTGTTGAGCCAAGACCAACGGAAGAGGTTCCCACATCCTGCCTCCGTTATGTGACCGGAACAGTCCGGCGCGATTCGTGCCGACGTACAAGATCGAAGGGTCCGTCGGACTGATGACCAAAGACCGAATGTTGAGATTGGTCAGCCCTTCATTGGCCGCATCCCAGGTTTGGCCTCCGTCCCGGCTGCTATGGACCCCGGCTCGACTCGCCACGTACACCACGCCGGGGGTCATCGGGTCGAGAATGAGATCGCTGAAAAATTGGTCGGGCAGGGTTTCACCGATTCGTTGCCAGGATTCCCCACCGTTGGTTGTTTTAAAGAGGCCCTTTAGTGTGGCCGTATACACGGTGTGAGGCGCATGGGGGGCGATCTTGATTTTTACCACGCTGAGGGCGCGTGACGCTTTCAATATCTCGGGCGGCACCAGACCGTTGTTGACCTTTGTCCAATTCTTGGCTCCATCGAGCGAACGATAGACGCCTCCACTGGTGCCGGCGTATAGGGTCTGCGGCTGATTGGGGTCCACGTCGATAGTCACGACCATGAGGACTTCGATCATCCCGTCCATGCGTTTGGCCCAGGTGTCGCCGGCATTCTCCGTTTCAAAGACACCCATCGACGTAGCCGCAAAAATATGCCGGCTGGACCCGGGAACGAATTTGAGTTCATGCACCACCGAGGTAATGGTCACGCCTTCCAACCCCTTGCGTTGCGAGATCCACTGCTGGCCGCCGTTAAAGCTCTTAAAGACCGCATCGCCTTTGGTGCCGGCGTACACGTTGGCCGGAAGCAGGGGGTCGACGGCCAGCGAAATGACGCGTGAGTGAGTCATGCCTTTGGATACGTTGATCCAGGTTTGACCGGCATCGCGGGTCTTGAAGATGTAGTCGTTCGTCGCCACGTAGAGCAGGTTGGGCTTGGTGGGGTGCAACGCGATCTCAACGACTGTTTCGCCGCTTCCCCCGCAGGCAGAAAAGAATAGACAGAACATGAGAAATGAGGGGAGGCGTATCAATGTGGCTTTGTGGTTTTGAGTGAAAGGTTACCAAACTTTCACACGGATGTTTGGTTGAGAAGAGGCGTCCTGCTCAGAATACCAAAGAAGAACAGGCGTGAAAAAAGTACTTCTTCAGTGACTTTTCCAATATCTTCACATGTCGAAAAAATATTTCAAATTCAATGAGATTCCAAAGAAACTTAAATCATTGGATTTAATAGTGTAGCGGATCGGAAGAGCGGCGCCCGGAGTTCCTGGTGGGCCAACCGTGGATGCGTGGCCTCTCAATGACTTCCACGCGTTATTGCCGTCCTCGAAATCGTTGAAGGCATCGCCGTAGCGGAATTTTAATCCTGTGGAAAATCGTTCGCTCCATGCGTAATCCAGGCCGGCTATCCACTGGTATCCGAATAACGTGTCGGACAGGACCTCATCGGCCAATGAGGCCAGTCCTGCTGCATGACGATTGCGCCCCAATGTGTGGAGCGTATCACGATTGTCTGTTCGGATGGATGTTCCCGAATAGTCTATTTGCACGTGCATGACCCCCAACCCAACGCCCAGGTAGGGAGTGAACTTGTCCGATAGAATATTGTGGAAATCATAGTAGACGTTGGCGAAGAAATGATCGCCTCGGAAATCACTCATTTTTTCACTTCGTTCGACAAATTCTGCCTGTTTCGGATCGCCGGGAACATTGAGTGCTGAACGTTCACCGCTTTGCTGACGACGAAAATATTCGGCTTCAAGACGAAAATCCTGGAAGGCATAGCCGAGGTTCACTCCGGCCAGCAAGCCCGTGCCAAGATCAAATTTGGCCGCCCGTTTAGGCAAGGCACTGGGGGAACATTGCTCCAACGGAAGCGGGACCATGGTTCCGTCATTCAGCGTGTCCGCCTCCAACCACTGATCGCAGTTTGTCGATATGCCGTTGTTTGTGCGGGTGGACTCAAGATCGTTCGGGATAGAGACCCCGATATCCGCGCCGACATAGAATCCCCGGCGGGCATCTGACGCTTCCACGTCCGCGACCGGGAGCAAGACAACCAGTAGGACAAACGTTGCAAGCAAACAATGTGCCGTCTTATTCATCGATAGGGCTTCTTCGTGTCTCAACATTTGATCAGATTACAGCGGTGTTACTCAATAACAGGAAGGGGGGAGACGGGGGCTTTTTCAGCGCGTTCGTAACGTGTCATGGCCTCGGGCATCCATTTTCGAAGGTTGTCAATGCGTGTCTCATGGGCAGGGTGGGTTGACAGAAATTCCGGAGGGGAATCTTTGGACGATTCCGCCATGCGTTCCCACAGAAGTACGGCTTCCCTCGGGTCATATCCGGCCTCGGCAGCCAGGAGTAACCCGATATAGTCCGCTTCCGATTCATGGCTTCGCCCAAAGGGCAGCAGGACCCCGACCCCCAACGCCTGCATGGCTAATACCTGAGTGACGGGTTTCAGGTCCAAGGCGACAGTGGCGATCTGCATCCCGACATTGGCGACCGAGTGCTGGCTGATTCGTTCGGCGCCATGGCGGGCCAGGGCATGAACGACTTCATGGCCCATGATGGCCGCCAACCCGTTTTCGTTTTTAGCCTCAGGGAAAATGCCCGTATAAAATCCGATTTTGCCGCCGGGCAAGGCCCACGCGTTCTTGGTCTTGTCGTCTTTGATCACCGTAACTTCCCATTGGAACGATTTCGCGCGTTCGGCGTATTTGGATCGTTTGGCCGCGGCAATAATCCGTTCGGCCACACGTTGTACGGGTTCCACTTCCTCCGGGTTGTTGGAGATGACGACCTCCGGATCATTGAGCGTTTGAGCATAGGCTTGGTTGCCCATGTGAATTTCCTGGCTTTCCGGGATCAGCAGAAACTGCGAGCGGTTCGTGTACGGGTTTGTCGTACATCCCGTCACGTTAAGGAGGACAAGAAACAGGGACAGCGCTGGGACCACGCATGTCATGATTTTTCGGAAGCCCATCAGTGTCTCTTTGCCTGATCGTAATGTTTCTCCGTGCACATTTCGATTATTCTTACGATTCCGGGATGGACACGTCGAGTTCTTCGACGGTTTCATAGCGTGCCAGGGCCGGTGCCGTGCCTTGGCGGGGTCCGATGATCAGGAACACGAATTGATCCGGCTTGATGTGTGTGCGAGCCGCTTTCCTGACCTGGTCCACAGTTGTTTGCTCAATGCCCGTTCTGAACCGGACAAGCCAATCGGAAGGATAGCCGAAATATTCATAGGTGAGGAATTTCCCAAGGAGTTTTCCTGGAGAATCCACGGAAAAGACAAAAGAATTCAGGAGACTGGTCTTGGCCTTGTGGACTTCCTCTTCAGTCGGAGGTTCCGTCTCCATGATCTTATGGGCTTCCGCCAATAACGCGTCGATGCCGGCCTGCGTGGTTTCTGTTTTGGTGGACATTGAAAGGCTGGCGGTGGCCGGATAGTCCCATCCGAACCCGATTCCGCCATTCACGTCATAGGCCAACCCTTTTTGTGAACGAATATTGGAAAAGAGCCGGGCCCCGAAAGACCCGGAGACGATTTGGTTGATAATGACCACCGGATGGTAGTCAGGGTGTCTTCGCGTGAGTCCCAAGTGTCCGATGATGATCTTGGCTTGGGTCATATCGTCTTTCTCAACGTAATAGACCTTTTTCGTGGTAGAGGTCCGGTACGGGACAACCGGATCGTCGAAGGATTGCCCTTGCGGCCAGCTCTCGAATGTGCGTTTGACCAGGTCCAAAGCCTTCTCCGTTTGGAAATCGCCGACCAGGCCCAGGATGATGCGATTCGGGACAACGTATTTGGCATGCCAATCGACGAGATCCTGCCGGGCAATATTATTGACGGTGGCATACGTCTCGACCCGGGCATAGGGTGAATCGTTGCCGTATATCAACTTTGCAAATTCCCGGGACAGGATGCCACCCGGATTGTCGTTTTGCCTGGCGATCCCGGCCATGACCTTCTTTTTAGCGAGGGACAGCTTTTGCTGGTCAAAGCGCGGGTTGTGCAGGACGTCGCCGAAGACCGCAAAGATCTCGGCGAAGTCTTCAATCAAACACGTCATCGAGGCCGAACCCGCGGTGACGCCGATGCCGGTTTCAATCGACGCCGCCTTGCGTTCCAGGTAATCATCGAGTGCGTCGCCAGTCCACGCCGTCGTCCCTCCGCTCCGCATGACAGTTCCCGTGAGTGCGGCCAAGCCGGTCTTGTCGGCCGGTTCCAGACGGGAGCCCGTCCGGATACGTGCCGAAACCTGAACAATCGGGAGTTCGTGATCTTCCAGGAGAAAGACCACCATGCCGTTGTCCAGGACAACCCGGGTTGGTTGGGGAATATGCAGATCCGGCAGAGGGGGGTACGTCAGTTGCTCAACCGTGTCCACCTGACCGATTGCCTGGGTGGTCAGCAAAAGGACGATCCCGGCACACAAGAGGAAGAATGGTAAACGCTTACAAAGGAGGGGAACAGAAGAGGTGGCTTGGGTGAGCTTATGGGCTTCTCTCACGTCACGATTCTTTCTGGCGGGTCGCTGATGGAGGAGCGGCAGGGGACAGGTTTTCGATCTGAGCCACGACCCGATTGGCATCCGTGAACGTTTGCTGGGCGATACGTCGAATGTCTCCTTTCGTGACACGGTCAAAGCGTTGAATGTAGCGAAACAGTTCGCGCCAATCGCCAAAAAGGGTCTGGTAGTCCGTCAAGCTCATGGCCAACCCGAGATTGCTTTTCAAGGAATAGATCAGGCTGGCTTTGGCCCGTGTTCGAAATTTGGCCAATTCCTCGTCCGTGACGTCTTCAGTCTTCAGACGATCCAATTCTTCACGGATGGCTTGCTGAACGGTTTCGTTCGCAACCCCACGCGCGGGTACGGCATATGCCACCCACAGGTGCGGATATTTTTCTCCCGGGTAGGCTCCATAGGCGCCGGTGCTGACTGCAATTTGTTTGTCTCGAACCAAAGAGCGGTAGAACCGGGAGGTCCGTCCGTTCGTCAAAATGTCGTCGATGGCGTCGAATACGGGTTGATCGGGATGCGTGGCGGCGGGTTTATGGTACCCTTCCATGTAAAAGGGTTGAGCGGGATCCTTGATCGTCACTACTTTCTCTGCAATAGACGGGGGTTCCACGGTTCTTAAGGCTGGCGGTTTCGGTTTGCCGGGAATCCGGCCGAAATAGGTTTCCAGCAAGGGAATCAAGGTCTTTGGGTCAATGTCTCCGACGATCGCCGTGACCATGTTGGACGGCACGTAATACGTGTTAAAGAATTCTTTGGCATCCGTCATGGTATAGGATTGAATGTCACTGGCATAGCCGATCACCGGATGATGATAAGGATGAGCCGTGAAGGCTGTGACCACGAATTGTTCAAACAGCCGGCCGACGGGCCGGCTCTCCGTGCGCATCCGGCGCTCTTCCATCACCACGTCCCGTTCTTCGTAGAACTCGCGAAACACCGGTTGCAGGAATCGTTCCGACTCCAGATAACAGAAGAGTTCGATTTTGTTGGCCGGGAGTGCATAAAAATAGCCGGTGACGTCGGCGCCGGTAAAGGCGTTTAAGGCAACCCCGCCTTCTCGTTCAACGACGTCCCCGAATGCGTTTTTTTTCACAAATTTCGCAGCGGCTTCTTGCTTGCCTTTGAAGGCGTTCGAGAGGTCTTCGATGTGCTGGACGTCGGACGGGGCACTCAATTTGGCTTCCTGATAAGCCAGATACGCCCGTTCCAACTCCTCCAAGGCCTTTTTTTCTTCTTTGTAGTTCGTGGTTCCGAGGCGCGGCGTGCCTTTAAAGGCCATGTGTTCAAACATGTGCGCGAGCCCGGTCCTCCCCGTGCTTTCCTGCGCGGATCCCACGTTGACGGCCGTCATAAAGGCAAACACCGGGGCTACGGGGCGTTCAACGAGAATAAAGGTCCAGCCGTTCTTGACGGTGTATTCCGTGACGTTTTGTTCGAAGGACGCAAGGTCAATTGCTTGAGAAGCGGAAGGAAAACAGGCAATGCAGAACAGAAGCAGGGCGAAAAGGCGTTGTGGTGGTCGCTGTGTGGGAATCGAAAGCATAGGCAGCTTTGCGCAAAAGTGCTTTCTGATATCCTAACCAGTTGAATGACGGCTTGCAAGTGAAGGGCAAATTGACGGTATGAAGTTGGAACGAACGGCAGGTCAGAGTCTGCGGTCAGGGAGTTCGTGGAGCCGGTGTTCTCTTTGAGAAGGAAAGGGCAAGGCGTAACATGACGGCAGCGTCACGTGAAATCAGCCTTCCACGCGTCATCCTGCTGTATAAGCAAAGCCGGCAAGGACTTGGGGAGGGCTGCGCTTGACGGGGGCGGACATGGCTCTATGATCCCCAGGTGGCAAAAGAGCTTCTACCTGCACCTTGAATGAGTTCAGTAAGGCTTTTTCCGGGCGGTTGCGGGAAAGCACGCGTAACCCGATCAACAGACTGAGCAAGGTGCGAGAGGTGGTCGCCGGAGTCACCTCCAGGGAAATCTCTCCTCTGGCTTGGCCTTGTTCGATCATTTTGCGAAAAAAACTTTTTTCTACGTAGGCGAAGGTTCGATTGACGATTCTTGCCACCTTTTCGTCATGCGGAGACATCTCCAAGGCCGTGTTGATGATATAACATCCGTTTTGTTCCTGACCCTTCAACGTTCCATCGCAAATTTCGTCGAATAAGGCGAGGATGGCCTGGCGAGGCGGATGCGTCTTTCTGAACCTTGTGAAAAAGGGCTTCGCGTAGACGTCAACATAGCTGTGCAAGGTTTCGATAAAGAGGGCGTACTTATCGCCGAACGTGTCATACAGGCTGGCACGGTTGATGCCCATGTTTTCCACAAGATCCTCCAGGGACGTTCCCCTGTAACCTTGGTGCCAGAAGGTCAGCATGGCCTTTTCCTTGGCACCGTCAACGGAAAATTGCTTTTTTCTTGACATGGGTATCTCCTGTTTGAGTCTGACCTTCCAAGTCGCAATTATCTGTTAATACTATCTCAAACTGTCAAATAATACAAGCACTTAGGGGAATGCCAAAATAACGTGCATGAGTGTACGGAATGTGTGCAATCGACAATCTCTCTTGTCTTCATCCCAAGGTCAGGGCAAAGGTTTTTTGCTGTGAGCAGGGAAGCAGGAGGCAACACCCCGACGGCAGGGTCACGTGTCATCAGTCTGTCAAGGTCATCCTGCATGAGCGACGCCGGACGGGATGTCCCGGCTGTGGTTCTCGATGGTGCGCGAGACAGGAGTGGGAAGGGTGACGGTATCGCCAAGGGGGACAAGCGACTTCACCTGGGACACGATCGCCTCCATCACCGGCTTGTTCGCCTCGTTACGGGAAAGGACGCACAACCCGATAAGCAGGCTCAACAAGGCCCGTGCGGTCGTAATCGGAAGCACCGACTTGTCAATTTCTCCGCTGGCCTGACCCCGTTCGATCATTTTGCGGAAGAAATTTTTTTCTATGTAATGGAAGCTTTGATTCACGATTTTCGCCACTTTGTCGTCATGCGGAGATAACTCCAAAGCCGTATTGACCATCAAACACCCGTTTCGTTCTTCTGCCTTCAGTACCATATCCACAAAGTAGTTGATGATGGCTTGCCGGGGTGTATGTTTTTTCGTTTGTTTCGTCAGATAGGTTTTGATGTAGATGACGTTGTAGGCATATAAACTATCGAGGAAGAGAGAATATTTATCCTGGAACGTGTCGTAGAGGCTGGCACGGTTGATCCCCATGCATGCCACGAGATCCTGTAAAGACGTCGCATTATAGCCATGACTCCAGAACGTCAGCATGGCTTTCTGCCTGACGTCATCAACGGCGAATTGTTTTTTCCTTGGCATGGTCTCGTCTTCGGAGAGGGAAAAATATATAGATAAGTTAAGAATATCACATACTTGACCATAATAAGCAAGTGTTCCGCAAAAATGATCGTGAAAAAAGAGCTGGAGTTCGTATTATAAGCGGTCGGATATGGCGGTCTGAAAGGAAGGCAACGCCACGTCGAGTCCCGGGCCGTGCCATGGTTGGAGTCGTGGGCCGTCATAGGTATATCCACCGGCAATCGGATCGCTTGCCAGCAACAAGGGTGTGTCGAGGTCCAGGAGAGAGCAGTCGCCGAGTCCCATGGCAAGCCCGTAAGAGCATCCCATGGCGATCCGGGTTTCCAGCATTCCCCCTACCATCACGCGAAGACCGGCGGCTTTCGCCACGGTTGCCATGAGGATTCCTTCCAGCAAGCCGCTTTTGGTAATTTTCACGTTGACATAGTCTGCCGCCTCGTACCGGATTATGGCCTGGAGGTCGCTCAGGGATTGGGCCGATTCATCCGCGGCAATGGGAACGTGGAAATCGCGACGGAGCCGGGCGTGGCCTTCAAGGTCGTCCTTGGGCAGCGGTTGTTCAAGGAGGAGGATGTTGCCTCCAAATCGGCTGACGCCTTTAATCAAGGCGGCAGCTTCCTTGTGTGTGTATCCCTGGTTGGAATCGATCACAAATGCCACGTCGGCGCAATCACGATGGAGGGTTTCCACCCGGCGAATATCCTCGTCCACGTTATGACCGACCTTCAATTTGAAGAGACGAAATCCCCGTTCATACCAGCCTCTGGCGAGTTCCCGTGTCCGTTCCAGGGAGGTCATGGCAATGGTGACGTCTGTTTCACGCGCACGTACGTCGGCTCCGCCCCACAAGGCCCACAGGGGGACGTGAAGCGCGCGCGTCAAGGCATCGAGGAGCGCGGTTTCCAATCCACACCGGGCCGCTGGAGCGTCTGGGGCGAGTTCGGACAGTTCTCGTCCCAACCGTTGATAATGAAGCGCGGATTGTCCGAGCAGGCGCTGCCCTAAAAACCTGGCCTTCTTGAGACTGCTCTCGCGATCTTCCCCGGTGATAGCGGGAAATGGGGCAATTTCGCCGTATCCCATGATTCCGTCATGCAACGTCAACCGGACAAAGGCATTGTGCGCCATCTGGAGTTGGCCCGTGGCCACGACAAAAGGATCGGTGACGGGAAGGTCCAGCGGGCAGAATTCGATGGCTGTGATGGTGAAGGAGGTAACGGTATTCATTCCGAAAAATGAATCAGAAGAAGAACACGGGGAGGAACCGGGGGAATGGCCACAACAATCCATCACCCATATCGATCATTCTCCCACGGTAAGGCAGTGTTGGAATACCCACGCACTTCCCAGAACCCTTTTTGATCTTTTTCCGCGAAGGTGATGGTTCTGATCCACTTGGCTCCCTTCCAGGCGTACCGTTTCGGGATGATCATGCGAACGGGTCCCCCGTGGTCTTTGGATAGTGGTCTGTGATTCCAGGAATGGACAAGAAAGACGTCCTCGTCGTCGCAGACTGAAAGAGGCAAGTTGGTCGTATAGTCGTCATACGATTCAAAGAGCACGTATTTGGCTTCCGGTTTGGGTCGCACCAGGCTGAGCAAATGCCGAAAACTCACCCCGGCCCATTCCATCTCAAGTTGGCTCCACGAGGTCACACAATGGAAGTCCGACACCAACGCCTGGTGTGGCTGGGCCTGATAGTCCTCCCAGGTCCACGTGATGGGATGCTCAACCAATCCCTCCACCGAGAGCTTCCATTCTTCAAGTGAAATGTGAGGTTTGTATCCAAGGTCCAGCACGGGCCAATTATTGACAGGGTGCTGTCCGGGGGGCAGACGGTCATCTTGGTACTCCTCGTCGACCTCGCGCCCGGAGATCTCACGGCGGTGCAAAGCCATTTTCTTTTTGGCTTGAACGGTTTTTTCGTTAAATTCCATATGTCACGCTTTGTCCTCCGTTTATCATGACCGCGGCATCAAGACGGCACTGGTTTCAGCTTCGCCATTATTTCTTCCACGTGAAACCGGCGGCACCGGCAAGGGTCCTGGGGGTCTGTAACCCGGTGTGGCGTTTGTCGTCGATGATCCAAGTTGGATAACTGCGAATGTTGTTGGCCGCGCACGGTGCGGTCAAGGGACTGCCACGCCCCCCGGAACTGCATTCCACGTACGGCAGCCGCTTCGCGGACGCTTTGAACAGTGCTTTTTGCTCCTGGCAACGCGGGCACCAATAGGCTCCGTAAAACTTGGCCCCCGTCTCGGTCAGGTGGATGGCCAGTGCCTGAAGCTGCGGGTCTTCGGGGCCGGCCGCTTCGTCGAATACTCCGCTGTAGTGCAGGTGGAGCCCGCCGGTAAGAAGCAAGGCAATCACGCTCGCCTCCTTCAATGACGTCGTCCAATCGGGGGGACGCTGCAACAGGGTCAGGATCATGATGGCCGTGATGATGCCGAATGAAGTGAGACAGTAGGCGCACGTCGCTTCGATTTCCACGATGGAGATCACGGTCAGGTAGGCGCTGATGCTGAATCCGCCGATGGCGACGAAAATCAGGGGAGTCCAACTTTTGGGTTTTGTCCCGGCTCGCCACGCCAGTGCGGCCATGACCAGGTAGGTGAGCAGGCCCCACGTGGCCATGGGCATTCCCAGAAGCGTGGCCCAACGACTGCTTTGAACAAGGTCGCATCCCGATCCCTCGCTACAGAAAGCCGGATGTGCTTCAAACAAGGCGGTGTAACTGAGGTATGCCGTCAGCACGATGCCGCAAGCCGCCAGCACAAGGACGATGACCGCGAGAGGGCCACCCTGATTTGACGTGCGAGTCTCAGGCGCACGTGAGAGACCTTGTTCGTGACTTGGGGCTTTTCGCCCTTTACGTTGCTTGGCCATGATCGTCGATGATACTCGTTGCTGCGCGGAGGACGCAAAGGCTGCTCTCACTCCACAGCAGAAGGCAGGGCCTTTCCCAGAATCACCCGTAGCATTTTTTCTTTGTCTTGACGCAGGATGCGGATGTTGACCGGCTGGAAGGGGCGCGTGTGTTCGATCACGTACGTTTTGAGTTGACTGGCCGAGTTGATCGGCCGGTCGTCGATCGACAGCAGGACGTCGCCTTTCTTGAATCCCGCCCGTCGTGCCGGTCCCGTTGCCCGTGCGACGGCCATGTGCCACCGGTTTTCAATTTTGACGGAGGTCAGCTGTAGCCCGAGTTTCGAAAAGTGAAACGGCCTGCCCTGCTTGAGGGCCGTCACGATTTTGTTGACCAATGGTCCCGGTACGGCAAAGGCGAACCGGCTGCATCGACGTTCCTCTCGAACGGTTTCGGTTTGAATGATTGCGTGGATAAGGCCGACGATTTCTCCCCGGGCATTAAACAACCCTCCGCCGGAATTGCCGCTGCATGCTGAAAGGTCGACTTGCAGAAGACGGGATTGTACCGTTTGCAAAAACGTATTGGGATTGCCGACGCGTCCGTAGCTGATGGCAGGGCCCCAACCCAGAGGGTAGCCCACGGTGAAGACCCGTTCTCCCGGCAAGGCTTCGGTTTGACTGAATATTCGTGCTGCAAGGCCGTGGGGCACCTTCTCTTGAGGGACGCGATACAGGGCAACGTCCAAAAATTGATTCACACCGACTAAGGCGGCAGGTGCTTCCTCCAGCGTGCTGGTGATCACGGACACTCGTGGAGCCCCCCCGGTTGTGCCGGCGCCTTGGTGCTTTGTGGCGTGTCGGGCAGTGAGGATATAGCCGTCTCCCAGGTAAATTCCCGATCCTCTCACGGAGAAAGCCTTCCCGTCAGGCTGAGTTGATTGGGTGAGAATGCCCACGGTCCCGAGTTTGGTTTGTTCGACAACTCCGGCAAAGTCGGCCGTGTCGGCCCACAGCAGCGACGGGATGAGCAGGGACCCGCTCCAAGCCACGCACATGACGATTTCTTTCAGCATGGCGTAGCCCTTGCGGATGTTTGACTGATTGACCAATGTTTGAGTCAGGAACATGTCCGGTGTTTCCGCCTCTCTGGCAGTCCCATGTTGCCCGGGCAGGGGTCAATGGAAGAGTCAGTCCTCACCACGGTATCCTGCGTTTCCATGCTATCCGTGAACCGTCCATGACTCAAGTTCCCACGTGCGTTGAATGGGATTCCAGTGTACCATAAAGAACGTTCGGGAGAAGTGCCGGCACAGCTTTCTCCCCGTAGAGTAGAACAAAGCACGTTCCTCGCAATCGATGGTGTCCCGTGTGTGGAGAAGGCACTCAATACAGGAAAGGAGCTGCCGTCATGAAGATGGACAAAGTTGTGCTGTTGCTCGTGCTGGGTGGAGGATTGTTCTTCGGTATGAACGGCACGTCGGTTAGTCAAACGGCCGAGGGAAATTATGCGATTGCCACGTTTGCCGGAGGATGTTTCTGGTGTATGGAAGGCCCGTTTGATGAACTCGATGGAGTGATTTCCACGACGTCGGGGTATACCGGCGGGCAGACGGTCGATCCGACCTACGAAGACGTCTCCGCCGGAGGAACCGGACATGCCGAGGCCGTTCAGATAACGTATGATCCCCAGAAAATCGGTTATCGCGAATTATTGGCCGTCTACTGGCCCAATACGGATCCCACGACGCCGAATGCCCAGTTCTGTGATCATGGCGACCAATATCGCCCCGCGATCTTTTATCACAATGATGAACAGCGTGAATTGGCGGAAGCCTCGAAAGAGGACATCGAACGGACCAAGCCGTTCAGTGCTCCGGTCGTGACGGAAATTACTCAAGCGACGGCGTTTTATCCGGCAGAAGAATACCATCAGGATTTCTATCAGAAGAACCCCATCCGGTATAAATTTTACCGCTTGACCTGCGGACGCGACTCCCGGTTGGCTGCCTTGTGGGGAGACGACGGCAGGCATCACGAACGATCATGACGGCTTGTCGATTTTGAGACGTTGCGATAAGGTACGGCGTCTCTTCCTGTCGGAGTACACGTGCAATTCACCGCGGAATGGCCATGCGGCTCTCAGGTCGACAAATCGGACTCTTGAAGGAGTACATGCATGACCTGGTTGAGCAGGCCAAACAGGAAGAGGCCACCACGGCGGTATTCGGGTATGCCTCCAAGCCGTACCGGGCCGACCAGGCGATTTCAGACCTGTTGGCCATCCTGGATGACCGTATCGAATCGGAAGGCGTCCAGGTTGGATTATCAGTCGAGTTTCTGCATCACATGTGGACCCTGTGCAACAAGGCCAACGACCAGGTACAGGACACGGTCTGGCTGAAACGCAGCCTGGATGGAGAGCCGGCGACAAAAGCCCGTGTCCGCGAACTGACGTATCGGGTCTTGCTGGAGTACCTGGAAAGTCTGCCCGAGAACCTGCGGTCATCTTCCGACTGACCGTCTCTTCTTTCCTCACTCGTCTCCACGGAAGCGAACGTGACACCAAAGGGGTTTTCATGTGTGGTGACACCGTGTTTCTCATCGTGAGCCGGCATCATGGATAACAGCCACCACAAACGTGAACGCATGATCGTTCGTCGCCGGGATCGAGGAACACGGCTGCTTCTGAAAGGCCGGCGCGTGAGTTTGATATTGAGCCGAAGCCGTATGGGACTGGTACTGGCCGGGCTTCTGGTTTGTGTTTCGTTGTACAAACTCGGGTGGTTCGTCACGGGAAATTGGGCACTGCTGGGATTTTCTCTCTGTTTTCTGGGTGTGGCAAACGTCCATAACCGGTTGGAACGGCGGTTGCGTCGCCTTGGAGTATGGATCGACATTCAGGAGCGCCATGTAGCGCGTCTGCGGGTGGATTGGGAATGCATTCCGGAAACGACGCTGAGTCTATCTTCCAAACACCCGTACGCCGCAGATCTTGATCTCCTCGGGAAGTATTCCTTGCTTCGTTTGCTGGACACGACGGTGTCGCGGGACGGGCAGGCGTTGTTGGTCGCTTGGATGATTCGTCAACGTCCGCTTTCGTTCGATCAATGGGAGAGCCGGCAGACACTCGTCCGAGTCCTGACCCCGTTGCGAGGATTGCGGGACCGGATTCAGCTCGTGGCGAACGGCCTGAGTCCCAATTCGATCACGACGGACCGGTTGGAGAGCCTGTTGGAGAATTCCGAGCCTGTGGCTCGATTGGGTCCGTTGTTCCTGACGGCGAGCGCCCTGGCCGGTCTCAACATGGTTCTTGGTATTTTCTGGTTGCTCGGTGGGCCGGGGTATTGGATCGGGTCCTTTCTGCTCTACGCGTTATTGCTGCTCGTCACCAGCGGGCGGATGAGTCACGTGTTTGGACGGGCTCTCGATTTGCACCTGGAGTTGGATAAACTCGCCGCGGTGATTGGCATTTTCGAGAAACGGTCGTATAGACGGTATCCCGCGCTTCAGGCGATGACCGACCCATGGCGAAACGAGGACTGCCGTCCTTCGGTTGCCATCGGACAACTTGCGAGGGTGTGCAGCGGGCTCAGTCTGAAAGCGCATCCTCTTTTGCATATTGCCGTGCATCTCGTGGTCCCGTGGGATCTGGCATGGACGTGGTATTTGCAGAAAGTCTGTAACCGGTTACGGCCCGTTCTGCCGGATTGGATCGTGCGTTTGGCGACGATTGATGCGGCCATGGCATTGGCCACGTTTGCCTATTTGAATCCATCGTACGCGTGGCCTCGCAGGAGGCCGGAGGGGAACGCCACGACAACCGGCATTTCCGGGACGGCGATCGGCCATCCCTTGCTTGCCCACGAACAACGGATCAACAATGATTTGACACTGGAAGGCTTGGGCCGGGTCTTCCTGGTGACCGGCTCCAACATGTCCGGGAAAAGTACGTTTTTACGAACAATGGGGGTCAACGTCTGTCTGGCGCAGGCCGGAGGGCCGGTATGCGCGGCATCCTGGGAATGGTCGTGGTTGCGGATACAGACCTGCATCCGGGTTGGAGATGCCCTGGAAGAAGGGTTGTCGTACTTTTACGTGGAAGTCAAACGCCTGAAAAATCTATTGGTGGCGATGCGCGATCATCATGAAGCGCCGGTCTTGTTTCTTATCGACGAGATTTTTAAAGGCACCAACAACCGGGAACGATTATTGGGGAGCGAAGCCTTCATCCGCGAACTGACCGCCGGGCGGGGATTGGGCCTCGTCACCACGCACGACCTGGAGTTGGCCAACCTGGAACAGGAATTGGCAAATCTCACCAACGTGCATTTTCAGGAAACATTCGGTGACAAGGAATTGCAGTTCGACTATCGGCTCCGCCCCGGACCCTGTCCCACCACCAACGCGCTTCGTATCATGGCCATGGAAGGCCTGCCGGTACCCGAAAGACCTTCCGGTTCGTAAAAACGTTTCCAGGACAATCAGGGGATGATCAACGTAGGGGCCTGCTGGGCCTGGTCGATCTTTTCGCCGGTCGAGGTCCCGCAGAAAGAACAGATGTATTCATATTTGTTGCCCGACGGCAGGACCAGCAACAGCCGTTCCCGGGCCGGGGTCGCCTCCTTGCAGTTCGGACAGAACAGGAGACTGGCATTCAGCGAGCGAAACTGCGCGGTGGGATTGTCTTGAGGCGGGCTGGGTTGGGGCCGCATGCCCGGTCGCCTGGACCCCCCGAAAGAGCGCGGATCAAACGGAATGCGTGCCATGCCGGGATCTTACCCGTGGTGGAGCCGGCGGTCAAGAAGGCGTATGGCAGCACCACTGCCTTGCGTCACTTGCAGGAGGATCGGGAAAGGTGCGTTGTGAATCCATCGTGCGGGTTTCCGTCAATTGGCTCCAGGTTTACTCAGGCGGGGAAGGACGTTGATTCGCCGCTCGCATGGCTTCCACTTGGCGATCAATAGCCAGTGCGTCCTCGTCGCGACCGGCTTGGCGCAGGAATGACGCATAGCGTTCATAGAGGAATATCAGGTTGGGATGGTCTGCGCCCGAGGTCTGTTTGCCGATTGCAATGGCGCGAAGATAGTAGGACTCCGCACGATCAAATTCCTTTTGTACCTGCGCGACGAGTCCCAGGGTGAGAAGCGGTTGGATGAGGTGCGGGTGCGCGTCTCCCAGAAACTTCTCACTGATGGAGAGTCCTCTTTGCCAAAGCGGCTCGGCCTTCTCGAACGCGTGTTGCGATAAATATAACGAGGCCAGATTGTTGAGTCCGACCACGACGTCCGGGTGTTCGGCGCCTTGGATCGTTTCGATCATTGTGAGTGCATGACGATAACGAAGTTCGGCTTGTTTGTATTCACCCAGGGCTTCGTGAGTCGCACCGAGATTGTTCAGGGTGGTGGCGGTTCGTGAATCGAGATCCGTCGATCCTTCCAGGATGTTCAGCGCCCGGTGAAACATCTCTTTTGCCAGGACAAAATCCCTGTCTTTGTAGGCGAGCATGCCGGCGGTGTTCAAAGTCTTCCAGGTTTCCGTTTCCGCTTGCACGGGGGAAGAAACCAGTATGACTCCCAAAACCAGTATCAACGCAGCCATGAGTGAATTCCGGGTTGTAGGGTACAAGACCTGTCCTGAGCCCGTCGAAGGAAGGCTGAATGCTTTTAACACATCACCATGAAGAAGTTAAACGATATGCACATCTCGATCGATACGTGGTATTCTGGTTTGGATTGCGTCACGAACCGCCAACCATAGGAGGGTATGATGAACGTGCCGAAGCGGTCTCGAACGATTCATCTGAGTCTTCTGGTGTTGTTTCTCGGATGGTGGCTGACCGGAAGTGCTGTCTCGGTCGCGGAAAATGCGATGGCGGACGTCCGGCCTCCATTGGCGCGAGCCAACGTGTATCTGGCAGCCGGAGATTACCGCCGCGCAGTCGAAGCCTGCCAAATGAACGTCGATCAATCGCCGTCCGTCGAAAGTTACGTGTACCTCATTTACGTGTATCATGCGCTGGACGGCTACTTGGAGTCGTTGGCCGAACGTGATGATTGGGTCAAGGTGGGGCAATTGTCGCTCTCCATGGTCAACCGCGGAACCATGGATCTTGTCGATCCTCCCGACATGCTGGCCAGGATGGCCAAAGAAATACTGCATGAGGGGATCCGGCAGCAATATGACGTGGTCGCCGGTATGGCCAACCGGCTCGATAAGGCGCGTGCCGATGAATTATGGTTGGAAGTCCGAGCCTGGGAAAAAAGCCACCCTGACAATTGGTGGGCCGGGGTGCCTGAATCATGGCAATGGGAAGGCGGCGGCGGGCGATGAATCCGGGCCGAAGTTGACACCTTTTCGACGGCACGTTTAGGATTCGTTCCACCGTCCGGAGAAGAACGTCGTCTCGTCACTTTTCGAAAAAGGAGGATGCTGTGTCCGAACTTGTCGCGCAAGCAACGGCTGCCAATTGGGAAGCTGAGGTTGGGCAGATAGATGGATTGGTCATGGTTGATTTTTGGGCCGTCTGGTGCGGGCCATGTCAGATGGTCGCCCCGATCGTCGAAGAATTGGCCAAAGAATATGAAGGCAAATTGAAGGTCATGAAACTCAATACCGATGAAGTTCCCGAGATTGCCGGCAAGTTTCAAATCATGAGCATTCCCACGATTCTTTTTTTCAAGAACGGGCAACCGGTTGAAAAAATAGTGGGTGCGAGACCCAAACCCCAATTCAAACAAGTCATCGATTCGCTGCTCGCACAACACTCTGCTCCGGCCTAGGGTGGTGAGCATGCGCCGTCGTTATGCTCACTGAACTGCGGATTTCCCATTTTGCCCTCATCGAAAGCCTCGAACTTGAATTTTCGCCGGGCTTCCAGGTGTTGACCGGGGAGACCGGTGCCGGGAAATCTCTTCTGGTTGACGCCCTGATCCTGTTGCTGGGCGGACGTGCGTCCGCCGAGCATATCCGAAGCGGAGCAAAGGAAGCCACGCTGGAAGCGGTGTTTTCCTTGTCCGGGCATCCGCTGATTCTCGAAAAGTTGAAGGAATGGGATCTGCTGCCTGACGGTACGCAGGATCTCCTGCTCCGGCGGACGCTCTCCCGTGAAGGGCGGAGCCGGATGTACGTGAATGGGAGGCTGGTACCCTTACACCAGATGGTGGAATTGGGCGGCGGGCTGGTTGATATTCACGGGCAGCATGAACAGCAATCGTTGCTCTCGTCAAACGTACAACTGAACGTCCTTGATGCCTTTGGCGGCTTGCTGGTGTTACGCGACGAGTACGCGACGCGTTATCATCGCTGGCAGAAGCTTGTTCGTGCGGTGGCCGACGGTGCACAACGGTCAAGGGAGCGGCAGGAACGCGAAGAGTTTTTGCGTTTTCAATCAGAGGAATTGGGAAAGGCCCAATTGGTTTCCGGAGAAGATGACGCCCTCGTGCGGGAACACCGGAAAATGCAGAACAGCGGCCGGCTGTTGGAGATCATCAATCAGGCCTATGATCTGTTGTACGACAATCAGGCATCGATTCTTTCCCAATTCACGGAAGTCGGGAAACTGGTGCATGAACTGGGCACGATCGACGACCACGTTCGAAATTGGCATGAGTTGATCGAGGGCGGCATTGCCCAGGTTGAGGAACTGGTTTGGGCGACCCGGAAGTATAAAGACGGATTTGAGCACGACCCGGCCCGGCTCGCGCAGATCGACGAACGCTTGGCCTTGTTGCAACGGTTGAAAAAGAAATACCGTGAGTCGCTGGAAGATTTGTTGGCTCGTCAAACCCGGATTCAATCCGAATTGGAGGAATTGGCGAACATCGACGAACGCACGCGGGATCTTCAGCACCAAGCCTCGCAGGCGTATCAGGACGCGCTGGTGTTGGGCCAGGAGCTGTCCGAAGCCCGTCAAGCCGCGACCAGAAAGCTGGAAGAACACATCACCGCCGAATTGGCGCATTTGATGATGGACAAGTCACGATTCCACGTTGGGCTTACGGCGGTTTCTGAAATGGAGCAGGCCGGACCGAATGGCCTCGATCAGATTGAGTTCACGTTTTGCGCGAATCCCGGGGAGAGCCTGCAACCGTTGGCACGGGTGGCATCAGGAGGGGAATTGTCCAGGCTGATGTTGGCATTGAAAACGGTTTTGGCGGGCGTGGATCAAGTGCCGGTGTTGATTTTCGATGAAGTGGACGCGGGTATCGGGGGCAACGTGGCCTCGACCATGGGGCAACGGCTCAAAGCATTGGGGCAAACGCACCAGGTGATGTGCATCACCCATCTGCCGCAAATTGCCGCCCAAGCCCACCATCATTACCTGGTGCAGAAAGAAAGCGTGGATAAGCGAACCGTGGCGTCGGTCACACGGCTTCACGCCGGGGAGCGGGAAGAAGAAATTGCGCGAATGCTGGGGGGAGCGACAATCACGCAAACCGTGAGGAAAGCAGCCGGAGAAATGCTGAATGCCACCAACTGAAAGGTGGGGTCGCCGCCTTGACCATAGCTGCTGCCTCTCCTTTGCCTCTCTCCCCGATGACATGCGTCGAGGACAGGCTTACAAAGGCGAGGAGCGTCAACGAGTCTTTCTCTTATTGCACTTTCCAGAAAAACACCACCGCCATGCGTTTTGAAGCGAGTTCCGTCCCCCACCCGAAATACGAAGTGGCAGAATGAATCAGGTCGGATTTGTAGGCCAATAGGCGATTGAAGACGTAGGGCACTTCCAAAATTTCCTGAAACAGGGTTGGGTCCATTTCTCCGGGCATCCCCGGAACCTCTTTCAAACTTTCATATTCCCGTGGGCAGACGTTGCCCCCGGGTTCTTCTCCCGGCATGTGGAGACGGTAAAACGAGGTTCCCGCATGAGGGGTCGGCGGGTTGGGATGGAGATACAGAACCGCCGCGTAATCACATATGGCTGCGGAATCGACGTGAGGACGGGCCACGCCTTCGGCCCCGCCACACAGTTGGATATGATTATGTCCGGAAATCCCCATGTCCGAATCGCTTTGCGGTTGCAGGGCCGTGATGCCGAGTCGTTGCGTCACGCAATCTTCCACGCGACGCAATTCCTCGGGCAGGAGGGCATGGGGAGCTCTCATGCCGGGCCAAGGTTCCGGATGCCACGGTGAGCCCAACATCCAGGTACTGTTGGCAATGCACCGTTGGGCCACGTCAAGGGCATTGGGAAGAATATCGTCTTCTATCCAATAATCCTGTCCCAGCCGTGGTTTCCGAAAGGGAAGGGAAACAGTCATGAGCCGCTCCGTATAGTTCGTATCTCGCCCGCGTTGTCCATGAAGCCGTTGAAAATGGAGCAAGGGAGCATAGTAACAGACTTGCTCGGCGGTCAAGAGAGATTTTTTTGTGAGGCTCCTGGTAAACCGAGCTATGCAACGTTAGCCTCTCGACTCGCTACTGTGGCCCATACACAATCGACGCTCTAATTCCTTAAGGACCGTTGCGGCACTTGGAATTTAGCCCAGCTCCCGCCTCAATTGAATCAGGCAATAATTCAAAGCAAATTGACATTTCCGATTCCATTATGCTATTTGCAAGTGCATTGCAATAAATGAGTTCAGAATATTTTTTATTGAATGAGGGTGGCTCGTGAGCGCCAGCGTCAAAGATGAGATTCGGGCAGCAGGCAAAAGAATGACACGGACAAGACTTGCAGTCTTGTCCGCGCTCGAATCAACGAAATATCCGTTGAGCCCGTCAGAGTTGTATGCCCATTTAAAAAGACAGAATGTCGCCATCGATCAAGTGACAATTTATCGCAATTTAAATGCATTAAAGTCTATCGGGTTGGTCAGGCAGCTTAAGCTCCACCAGGAAGAACAGTTTCGTTACGAGATGAAAGAAGGTCGTGAACATCACCACCATATCCGATGCAAGAGTTGCGGAAGAATCGAAGATTTACTGTTGTGTCCGCTTAAGAAGCTGACGGCAATGATTGAGCGGGAAACACGGTATATCGTGGGGGATCATTCGCTGGAATTCAGTGGCTGGTGTCCCCAATGTCAATAGCTTCTACAGTGGGTTTGGCATGACGACGTTAGGAGTGAGACTCTCCAGGGCAGGTTCGATCATCTCACTGGTGTGCGCGGTGCATTGCGCCTTAACGCCATTGGCGTTGTTGGCGCTTCCCTTTTTGGCAGCGCAATACGGGGGAGCATTTTCAGGTGTTGTTGATTCAGTATTTTCGCATTCGACCGAATGGTTGTTTTTGGGCGTCATCGTGGTCATTGCCGGTGGAGGTGTACTTGTGACCTATCCCGTGCATCGAGATGGCCGCCCGGCAACGGTCACGATGGCCGGCTTCTTGACGTTGCTGTCGGTGCGTGTGATTGTGGAAGAGGGTTCGAGCTTGGAACTCGCCGGGGACTTGATCGGGGCTTCCTTAATTGCCTGGGGTGGTCTTATGAACAGGTCGTTGTGCCGGTGTCATCCTTGTCATGCAGATGACGATAAGGCCGAAGCCTCCGAGCCGCTTGCAGTTTCGACGCGTTCTTGATCTTCCGTTAGCCTACCGTCACCAAACCGTGATCATCGCAGTGAGTCTCATGGACAAAATGCAGATGCCTGTTTGCGCATGGACGTGTGGGGTCTATGCATGGGGTGACTCATGGAGACCTTCTTTAAGGGGTGCCTACGTGCAGAGGCGCTTGTTTTGCCAATGTATCCGCCAGTTCATACAAGAGGGTTTCCGTATCCTCCCAACCGATGCAGGCATCGGTGATCGAGACCCCATATTCCAACGTTTTGCCGATTCCCCAGGGTTGCTTGCCCGGTTTCAGATTGCTTTCCAATAAAAGCCCTAAGATGGATCGCTGTCCTTCGCAATATTGTTGTAGGACGGAATGGGCAACCGGAATCTGGCGTGTGTGATCCTTGTCTGAATTCCCATGAGAGCAATCAATCATAATGGGTCTCGCGATGTCTTCATTCACCAATCCGTCCCGGGCTTGAAGAATGTGTTCCCGGCTGTAGTTGGTCTTTCCGCCGCCGCCGCGTAAGACGACGTGCCGGTCGGGGTTCCCGTTGGTTTTGATAATGGATGTGACCCCGTCGAGATTGATCCCGACGAAACTGTGCGGTTGCCGCGCTGCCACCATGGCATTGAGCGCGACTTGCAGGCTGCCGTCCGTTCCGTTCTTAAAGCCGACCGGCATGGACAATCCACTCGCCATTTCCCGGTGGGTTTGGCTTTCCGTCGTGCGTGCACCGATGGCAGACCAACTGATGAGGTCGGAAAGGTATTGGGGCGTGACCGGATCGAGTAATTCGGTAGCGCAGGGAACCCCGAGCGCATTCAAGTCCAGGAGAATGGTTCGGGCCTGCCGGAGGCCTTCGGCAATGTCACAACTCCCGTCCAGATACGGATCATTGATCAGCCCTTTCCACCCGACCGTCGTGCGCGGCTTTTCAAAATACGTCCGCATGACGATCAGCAGATGGTCTTTGGTTGCTTCACTGACCTTCTTGAGGGCGGCTCCGTAAGTCATGGCTGCTTCCGGGTCATGAATGGAGCAGGGTCCGATGACGACGAGGAGCCGATGCTGGTCCCGTCCATAGAGAATATCCCGAATGGCCTGACGGGTGTGCAGGACCGTGGCCTTCGTCGCCGTGTCGGCCGGCATGTGTTCCTTGATCTGCCGCGGAGTGACCAGTTCCTTGATTTCGATGACGTATCGATTGTTCAGTGGTTCGTCCATGAATACAATCTTCCTCAAAACGCAAATATTCGCGAAAAAAGTGAATAAAACCCGTACAATGGCTGCAAAGCTTAGCCGAAACAACAATATCTCGCAAGCGATGGTCTGTGCCGCCGCTTGCCTGACCGGGCCGGCGTTGGAATAGGATCAAGGGAAGACGAACGATCACGAGAATGCCCTGAGAAACCCGGAAGGAAAGGAGGGTTTGATGACGAGACCGCGTGAACTCTTTGTCCCTGCCAGGATCACCGGTGTGGATACGTATGATCCGGGTGAGGTCCGGAAGGTGACGTTGACCTTGCCGGAGACGTTCGAGGTCGATGGACAGCCTGTCCCCATTCGGGATCGCATGCCTCCCGGCTCGGCGTTTCTGGTGAAACCCTTTGGTGTCCGGACGCAAAAATATCGTCGCCGAATGTACACACGCTCCAATTGTTCGGATGAAAGCCCGCGCGTGTTGGAGACGATCATCAATGATACGCATAAGGAAAAAGCCGATACCTCTCCCTGGTGGCAAACCGATGATCTTGTGCATCGTTGCCGTACGGGTGGCTCAGTCGACGTGTGCGTGCATTATGACGAAACCCGTTCGGAACTGGTTGTGTATCAAAACGCCCAGACGGTGGACCCGGCGACCCTGATTTTGGAAGAGGATCATGAATGGCATGCCATGCGGATCGTGGCCGTGGCGCTGTCGACAGGCATTACGCCGTTTTTGGCGTACGTGCAGGCTATGAAATCCAGAGCGTTCGGAGGAACGGCTGAAGGGCATTTCAGCCTGATCGTGAGCGTCAAGAAGCCCAGCCAATTGATGGAGCATCAGGCCTTGCTGGGCCTGTCACAAGCATTCCCACGACATTTTACGTACCATCCGGTATTAACCCGGGAGTGGCCGGATGATTGGGCTTACGGGAAAGGAAGGATCATGCACGTGCTGACCGAAGGCCAGGAAACGCGCGTGAATCTGGAACCCCTTGTTGCGCTGGAGCCGAATTTGTCGCAGTGTCACGTGCGGTTCTGTGGTAATGCGCTGGCAAAGGATCAACTCGTTTTGGGACTGGAGCAAGCACAATTGACTCCGCTCAGTTTCCGGTCCGAAACGTGGTGAGGCGGTTGCGTGAAAGGCTTGTCAAGAGGGGAGAAGCGCGGGTCGCCTGATCAGGGGTGAGCGAAGGATAAAATATGACATCTTGGGCTTCGACATTATTCAATAGCCTGTGGCCATTGGCCTCTCGTTCCTTCCAAAAAATGCCCTCAACCTCAACGGTTCGACCGGTGGTCATTTGGATGTCTCCCTGGGTTCGATCATGTTGCCCGAAGACCAGTACGCGGTCCGCCCCGGTCTTGAGGTAGAAAACGAAATTGATGAAATGTTTCGAGTCGTCGAGATGAAGTTCCAGCCGCGTGACGGTTCCCCGGACCCTGATGTGTTTTTGATGGTATTGCCCAGGGTTTTGAAGAAGGTTCTGAATGGTGACGATTTCAACAAATCTTTTGGTTTCAATGGGTTGCACAAAGCATGGAGAGAGAGAATCGCCAGCGGGCAATTCGCCTGACAGACCTGATACGATGAACCCCAACACGAGGAGACACATATTTTACTGTACCTTCACGGCGTTGACGCACTGTCTCATGTATTGTGCTCCGGAGCAAGAGAGGGAAAGCTTGAAGGAATCAGGTTCATGGAATACACTGAAAGAGTATTCACGTGTTCACATGAATACAAATAAGGCGATGGATGGTTCCTATGACACGGCAAGAACGGTATCAGCAGCGTCACAAGGAGGCAGGGCTGTGCATCTATTGTCCAAGAAAAGCCGTCAGCCAGTGGTTTTGTGCTCTTCACCTGAAGAAACGGCGGACATTGATGCGGTTGCGGAAGGGTAGCCGTCCCTGGCATCCCGGCGGGCCCGGGCGTCCTCCCCTCACCAGACGCTCCCATTCGGCCTGAGGGCACCGCGTGCTTCCCGGTGCCGTTTTTCTTGCACGTCACGTGTGCCTGTTTCAAGTCTTCTGTCAGTGAACAACCCCTTGTCTCGAAGGCCTGAGGGCCATCTTCAGTCAGGCTCAATGTTCCAGCATTTCCTGTAACCACTTGAATGCTTCATGATAGGTGAGAATAGATGGCACGCTATCATCTCGACTATTACGCCACCCTGGAAGTGACGCCGCAGGCCTCGGATGAGGAGATCAAACGGGCTTATCGGAAACTTGCGCTCAAATATCATCCCGACCGTAATCAGGGAAACACGCAGGCTGAGGAGAAAATTCGGGAGATCAATGCGGCGTATGAGGTGCTCGGTGACCCTGAAACCCGGAAATCCTATGAACGGCTGCGGTTCGGGGGCCAGGGCCGAAAATCGGATTTTGCCGAAGAACCCGCTGAAACGGTGAATCCAGGCGTTCTCCTCGACGCCATGGAGAAAAAGTTGTGGGAGGAAGGGCGTTTGGAGATTTTTCGGTTATTGATGCAGGACTTGCCCATGGTCAAGCGGGAATTGGCAGAGATTCGCAAAACCACGGTGGCCAAATTGGGCTACGATAAATTTCATGAAGAGACGGTGAAGATGTATGCCGCGCATGCGGTCGGCAACATCGTGACCCCCGGGATGGAGGAACGCAAAGACCGCGTGCTGGACGTGGCGTTACACATGATGTTGTCTCAAGGCGTCGATGGCCGCGGCGGCCAGGAAGGCGCGGAGTGGGTCAAGCGGCAATTGGCCGCGTCGTTCCACCGGGGCCGGGTAGACGGTTATTGCGAAGCCTGCGAGTTGCTCTACGTGCGGCGGTAACCGGTTCTTTCGATAATCTCCCTCCCTCTCCCCAGGATGGGAGGGGGTGAGGGTGCCCGTTCAGTTACTAAAACCGGTACTCAAACGCCGCGTAGTAGAACCCGCCGTTGAAGCCGAAGGGCGCAGAACGCCGGGAGTATTGGAACACACCAGGGGAGTCCACGATGAGATTGCCTTGGCTGTCAACGATTCTCCCGCCTCTGGATTGACCGATCATGTTTTTGTCCGGTGTGACGTTGAACACGTTGTTGGCTCCCAGCCGGAAGATTCCGAACGGGCCGAAGTTGTAGCTGAGTTGTACGTCGGTCACGTATTGGGGATCAAACTTCTGCTTTCCTCCGTCAGTCACCGTGTACGAGCCGAAGCGGTGAACCGTCACCGAGGTTGACAATTGGTCTAATTGATACAAACCGGACAGCGCAAACCGGCTGTTGGGTTGCCAGTCTTCGATGATGGACCTGTCTTGTTCGGTAAACAGTCCGGCCGGAAGCCCCGCCGGAAGTTTGACGTCCCGGATTTTGGTTTGCATGAGGGCTCCCAGAAAGCTGAGTTCCAGGTTCCCACGATTGATGAACGGGACGTTCCACGAAGCCACGACGTCCATGCCCCGGGTCTCGGTATCGGCTGCGTTCATGAAAAATTGTGCGGAATTAATATCGGCATCGTTGAGGGCAGCCACGACGCTTGAGGGAAGAGCCGCGTCAGTTGCTTGCAGTCCTCCGCTGATGATGATCCTGTCCTTGACTTCAATACGGTAGAAGTCCGTAGTGAGGGTGAACCGGTGAGACGGTGTATACACAAATCCTGCGCTCAGGTTGGTCGAGAGTTCCTGCTTGAGTTCCGGGATGCCGATCGCTCTGGCGATTGCGCTGTCGTTCCTGAACGTGCCGCGTTCTTCAGCAACGGATTCACCGTTTCTGGTAACGAATTGGGTGCTCACGTTGTTGAAGTAGAGCTGCTGCATTGAAGGCGCCCGGAATCCGCTGCTTATGGACCCTCTGACGGCCAATGCTCGGGAGAAGTCCAGTTTCGTGGCCAGTTTGCCGTTGACGGTATGGCCGAAGTCGCTGTAATGCTCGTAACGCACCGCCGGGCTGACCATGACCCTGTCGAACACACCAAGATTGTCGAGGAACATTTCCGCGTCCGTGTAAAACGAAAAGGCATGTCGTGATTCGTTGACCTCGTTGACGGGTTTGAAGCCGGGGAAGACCTGTATGCCCGCACCCCCTCCACCAGGTCCGTCGTAGTCTGCGTACGAGTATTCTTCTCCGGCTTGGATCTGGTAATTGTCCCTCCTGTATGCTGCTCCCCATGCCAGGTTCATGTTCTTGTCCGGTACCGGCAGGGTGAAATCCAGGTTCACGGTGGTGAGATAGAGTTCCAGGTCCCCGGCATCTGCAGATGTTGCTCCGGGCCGGTTATTGTCTGCCACCCATGAAGCATTATGGGAATTTGTGATGTTGAAATTGAACGTGTTCCCGCCGTGCACCACGCCAAGATCAGCCTTGATTCCGTTGTCGAACTCTTTGACGATGCCCGCACCGAATGAAAAGTCCCAGATCGTGGCATTAATCAGGGGCAAAAAGCCGTCCGGATACCCTGAGCCAAGAGGGTTTCGATCAGACTGGTTTGCCCTTCTGTAGAAGCCGCCGCTTTCGTTTTCTCTTCTCGACACATCTGCGAAGGAGTAGAAATCAAGTCTTTTCCTGATCGTCTTGTCGAAGCTGAGCGCGCCGCTGAACTGTTCCGAATCCGCGTCTCCGATGCGGAAATTGCGACGGTTGAAATTTTTCTCTTTGTCCCCGGGATCATTCAGGATGACGGTGGTGTTCCTTGAGTTGCTCTGGAGCAGGTTCGCTTTGTTGGGGAGTTGAGTGGTCGTGCAATCGCTCAACATGCATGTTTGTGTGCTGGGGTATTGAATGTTTCCGCTCAGGCCTGCCCGGTTGGTCCGTTGCCGGTTACGGTACTCGAACGTGGCATGTAACGTGCCGTCCTGTCCGATTTTGAAGCCCTTGTCCAAACTTGCCGTGAATTGATCGCCGTCACCTTCATAGGTTGTTCCATAATTTGTGCGGAAACCGCCCTCGTAATCATCCTTGAGGATGACGTTAATGACCCCGGCTATGGCGTCCGAACCGTACTGCGCGGAGGCTCCGTCTCGCAGGACTTCGATACGCTTGATCGCGCCCATGGGGATCGCGTTCATGTCGGTGCCGGTGTTGCCGCGTCCGACTGAGGTATTGACGTGAATGAGTGCGCTGCCGTGACGCCGTTTCCCGTTGACGAGTACCAGCACCTGGTCCGGCCCCATTCCCCTCAGCGTCGCGGGCCGCACGGCGTCTGTTCCGTCACTGATCGTGGAACTCGAGAAATTGAAGGAGGGGATCAACCGCTGGATGGCCCGGCCCACTTCCAGTTGTCCGGTGTTGCGCATGTCTTCCGATTTGATGAGGTCCACCGGGACGGGGGAATCCGTAATGCTTCGGCCTTCGATCCTGCTGCCGATCACGACGATTTCCTCGAGCCTGACCGGCGCCTCCGTAGGATCGGTCTCTTGGGCGAAGACTCCGGGAGCCGCGAGGCAGATGATTGTAATGCTCATGAACAGATTTCTGAACGGCATGAGGGATTCTCCTTTTGGAAGGATGGGTGGTAAGGCAAAATCACGCAGCAGTCATTTATCGACCGATTCTGGAGGCCACGGCATAATGGAAGAAGTAGCGATCGATGTCAATGAGGCTCATGTTGTAAGTATTTTCTCCCAGCATCGCATCACAGAGGAACTCTCGGGCACGGGTCAGTTCCTTCCGGCGACCCTTCCAGCGTGGATCTTGTATAGTCAAGTCCAGCAATTCCAGCGCCCGATTGAAAGCCTGTTCACAGGACTGCGGATTCTTCTCTTTCCAACGGAGAATGCGTCCGACTTCGCTGCCAACGTGGGCCAATTGCTCCACAACTGCGCGGCTTCATTCGATCTTGATCAATGAGGAACTTGACGGGGCAGTCCGTCCTTTCATAAAAGAATGGAGCCGGTCCATGGATTTTGATATCGCTGCCCTGAACAGACAGAATGATCAGGGCACGTGTTTTGATTGATGATTAACGGAGGTATTCCCATGAACGTTCGACACAACATCATTCCGTTCTTTTTGGCGCTCACCCTATCCGTTTGTATCGCTACGCCCGGCGCGCTGGCGGAGGTGGCCACCTGGCATCTGGATAAGGATCACACCACCATCGGGTTTGCAGTCAAGCATATGGTGGTGTCAAGAACCCAAGGGGAGTTTTTGGACTACAACGGTGTCGTCGAAATGGATGCCGAAGCCCAGGAGTTTAAAACGATTCAAGCCACCATCCAAACCCAGTCGATCTTCACCGATCATCAGAAACGGGATGAGCATCTTCGAAGCCCGGATTTTTTTGATGCTGCCACGTTTCCCACCATGACCTATGCCATGACGAGTTACAAGAAGACTGGCGAGACGTATACGGCGGTCGGAAATCTGACGATCAAGGGCGTCACGAAAGAAATCACCCTGGTGGGAACGTTTAATGGGGTGGTGCAAGACCCGTGGGGCAATACGCGAGCCGGATTTACCGCGGAAGGGACCATCAATCGGCAAGACTTCGGCATACAATTCAACAAATTGTTGGACAACGGGGGATTCGTCGTCGGCAATGACGTGCAACTTAAATTGGAAGTCGAAGTCATTAAGGCCAAAGGCTGAACAGCGAAGTCTGTCTGCCGGCCTTGGATTTCCCTTCGGAGGACGCCGTTGAGTATATGAATCCCCTTGCGTGAACCGCACCGGCGGCCTGAACTGGGTTGCGAACTGCATTTGGGGTATCGCCGACGAGGTCCAGTCCGGCACCTACCTGCTCTACGACGGTGCCTGCGGTATGCTCACCGTGGCTGAGGAGACCCTGCAACAACTCACCGCCGAACACAGCAAGAAGGTCTCCACCCACCTCTTCGGCCAGGAGATCAACACCGAGACCTACGCCATCTGCAAGGCCGATTTGTTGCTCAAGGGGGAAGGTTTGACCGAAGATTGTTGACAAAATGCACACATTAGATGACAATTTATCTAGCGACTCGAGATTCGATTGGAATGCGGAGAAGAACCAACAACTCATTGAGCAGCGAGAAATATCCTTCGAGCGTGTTGTCGCTGCAATCGAACAAGGTGGCCTGGTACACGTGCTGGAACACCCTCACCAAGAACGATACCCAGGACAGTTGATCTACGTCGTGGACATCGAACAATACATCTACCTCGTCCCGTTCGTGAGGGAGGCGGACGGCTCACGGTTCCTGAAGACGATCATTCCCAGCCGCAAGGCGACGCGTGACTATCGAAGGAGAGAATCATAGTGAACAGCAAAATGAGCGCTGAAGAGAGGGAAATTCTGGAGAAATTCGAGCGCGGCGAGTTACGGACGGCTGCCAGTGTTGAGTCTGAGATCGAGGCGGCCCGTCAAGCGGCTCGCAATACGTTCAACAAGACCCGGCGAGTCAACCTGCGGGTGACCGAACGAGACTTCGGTCTCGCCCACGCACGGGCGCGGGAGGAGGGTATTCCGTATCAGACGCTTTTGTCGAGCGTCATCCACAAATACCTGTCGGGTCGACTAGTGGAGAAGGGATAAGGCCGACATCCCGGCGCTGGAAAAGAAAACCGAGGGGTTGTTGGGGGAGATCATTGGAGACGGTACGGGTTTATGAACACGCGTGATGAATTCCACCGTAGGGGCGACCGGCCGGTCGCCCCTACGGTGGAAAATATGATGATGACCTCAGATTTGAAACCCTATACTGCCTATAAGGAGGTCGTGTCTCAGTTTGAATTTCATTCCCCTGTGGCAATCTTCGCCACCTTGACCGCGGTTCCGATCACGTCACCGGGTCGTTTCTGTCCTGTTGGGCCTTTGGGCATATAAGCTCTCCTTACTGGCAATAAATAAAGAGAAAGCCCCCAGCCGGGAATGTCTCGACTGAGGGCTTTCTCTCTCTGATGACTTTAACTGGGCTAGGACGATCAGCCACCTTTGCCGCGCCATTCCACTATACCACGGGACTCATGTCCTAATGCTCTTCGTCCCTAGCAGACGTTTTGCCAGCAGGCCGTGGTTATCCCCGTCATGGGTTTTTTCTGGCAATTCAAAAGGGCTTTCATGAGAATCACCCCTTTCTCCTAGCGCAAGTGCCAAGATCGTTCAATATCCTAACATGCTCCGATGGGAAATGAGTCAAAAAGTCGTGGGGGTGAAATTCAAACTGAGACACTGCCTGATGGAACAGGTGGGGACGTCGCGGACCAAGGCAGATTACGTGAGACTCTGTAAATGGCGGAGGGGGTGTTCTGTAAACGATCCACGAAATCACCCATGAATAGGAGTGTTTCGCCGATTGTCGATTCCCTTGTTCCCAAGAAAATACCTGTTCACCATCAGATGATTGAAGTTCTCTCCCATCACTGGGCCACGAGGAAAGATATTTCTGCTACTCCTAGACTTTAGTTGGAGAGAAGAGCAGTAAGTATTACGTGTTTGAATGGCTCCAAAGCAAAGATCAAAAAGAGTAGCCGTTACTGGATTTCCTAAACGAAAACTGAATTTTATCTACACTAAACAAGTCGCAAGTGAGCATTTTAGCTGCCTCAGTATCGAAGAGAGCAAGATTCAAAGGAGTTGAAGAACCAGTTGACAAATAAGGTGCTAAAGCACTCCTGTAAAATAGACCATCGTAACCGTGGCTTTTAAATAGCGCGGCAATTATTTGCGTTGGGACATAATCCGGTAAATTGTCTCTAATGGTAACGGGTCGAGAAAAGGCCTCGTCAATGTCCGCCCAAACCTTCGCCTCCTTTTGCTGCTCGTTGTGGGGCATCTGATGGAATTCAACTCCATGGGAAGGAAGCCCGGAACAATTTACCAGCCTTAAGTTCTTTACCGTCTTGAACTGCCCCACCGAAATAAAAGAGTCTCGCCATGGCCGGACTTCAGCCATAGCCGTTTCTTTCGTCGACGCCAGATAAAGGAAGGGGAGTCCTTTGGGATTAGCTCTGCCTTCCAAGGCTATAAAAGGATCTGGCTTCATTCTATCGGCTTTGAACGGAACAGGTTTTTTCTGTATTTCTTCACCATCCTTAAATATGGGCTGCAATTCGCACCCCAGCTGCGCTCTCCAGAATAGCTTGCCAAGTTCAACAGGCGTCTCGCGCGTCTTGATTGTATCCCGGACATAAGCCAAAAAATAATTCACAGCATCGCTATAGAAATAGCGGTTGACGTGTGTGACTTCTCGAACAAAATCGTTATAACTTTCACATGATTTAAGACTCATATGGCTTCAAGCGTCCGATTACAAGATCGTGTAACTGCGCGAAAATGCGCAACGCATTTGCCGGTCTGGTGGAATATCTTGGCATGCGTCCCTAAGCTTCGCCGTCGAAAATGATGCTGTCAGGGTAGGGCTTTATAGGGGAATTATATACCTGTTTACCCAAAAGCCGAAAATTGCGCGCTTGAATCACGGCAACCCTTCCCTCACTCTGAAGAGAGCAACTGTCAGGACTTAATACGTTACGATCACCTATAGGATTCAAATGGCGGAGGGGGTGGGAAATTCGAAGTCGCCCGAAAAAAGGCCTTCGGGCTCCCGCTAAGGGGCCGGCCCCCTCGCGCCGGCGCGCGGCACCGGTCACCCCATGAAGGGGGCACACCCCCTTCAGAACCCCCTGTTCGAATCCTACCTCCTGCTGTGCTAGTTATTGGCAGGTATCGTAGCTCCACTCGTTGTCTGATGGCTGTTGGGACTATGGCGGAGGGGGTGGGATTCGAACCCACGGTCCCGTGAAGGACTCCGGTTTTCAAGACCGGCCTGTTCGTCCACTCCAGCACCCCTCCGTGTGGCGGCTCCTACTGCACGGGTTCTTCGATCAGGAACCAGCCGTGTTTTTTCATGCAGACCTGGTAACTTGCGTAACCTTTGAGTCCGGTGATCCCCGGGTCGTTTTCGCACTCGGCACTCACGCGTTCGAATTCACCCGGCGGTGCGGCGCTCAAAGCCCGCGTCCGTGAAGCGCTTCACGCACGCGGCTTTATCGAACGTCTTGGAGTCGGTCATGACGATTCCCTTCCTTTCTCGGGCCCGGTCGTCAGATCGAGCCCTCAACTGTCCGGTTATCAAAACAGGCCGGCGAGCACGCGGGTCAGGCCGGCATTTAATTCCGGCGCTGCATCCTTATATTCAAGATTGACCTGATTGGCCGTACTCATGACTCGAGTACGGTATTTCTTTTCCTTCACGACTTCATCAAATACTTGTTCGACTTGCGTGCCGGTGCCCTGGGCGATATCGGCCTTGGTTTTTTGCCGGCCAGTCACGCCCTCCTTGGCTTTCTGCGAGATTTGGACATCGGTGATGGCGACGAACAGGACGTCTTTCACCATGGCATTGGCCACGGTTTCGGCCAGGCCTCCGGCCATGGCGCCGACGCCGGCGCCGATTCCAAGTCCTCGGGTACCTTTCATGGCTCCTCCGATTGTCCCGCCCAGGACGGCGCCCCCGATGGCGCCTCCGTAGCCGGCCGCGAACGCGGCTTCGGCCGCGGTCGGATCAGTCTTTGAGACGCTGAGAATTTGCGCTTGTAGTTTAAAGTTGGCGAGCTCCGGATCGTCTACGATCCGCCAGCCCTTCCCGGCCAGCGCGGCTTTGATGGGTTGTTCGATGTTGAAATTCGGTTTATCCGACGTGTTCCGGACTTGGACGAAGAGGGTGCGCTGGTCCGGTCCGACCGGATCGAGGAACACGGCGTCGCTCATCTTGGTGGACACATCAAGATTGGCTTTCGCAATCGAGGTGTGAACGGCTCCACAGCCAGTCGTCATGGCGAGAGAAAAGGCGAGGGCCGTGAAGGCAAGAAGAAACATGGTGTTCTTCAGATTATTATTGTACTGATTGGTTAATAAATGTGATCGTCGCATGTTGTGAGCTCCTTTGAAAAGGGTGTTGAGATGAAATGTCCCTTGGCTAGTGTGTATTAGCGAATGGTTGTGGTGAAAGTCAATGACTGAGAGCGCGCGGAGTTGTATTATTGATCATTGGGTCTCTTTGATTTATGTGAATGAATCGACCTCTCGCCAAGAAAAGAGGTCGTGGCATGAACTGGCAAGGAGACGGCGTGTGCCGGAGAAAGAAAGGGACGGAAGAGAGAAAGGAGCGCCGGCGCTCCGGACCTGGAAGGATGAGGGACTGTCGTGGGTTTATAGAGTCGGTGCGCGACGCGATTTGCGGCGCTCTCCATAGATCGCCGACATACTTCGGCGAGAGGTGATCTTGAGAAATTTATTGAGCATCGAGGTCCTCCGTGATGGGGCTTGGTTTGCCAAGCGATGATGCCTCAACGCTCGGCGGCGACCTGACGGGCTGCGTGTCGATGCTTGTAGTCGAAGACGGTGATCTCACCGCCGGTCATGGGAAGCCAGACGAGATCCTGATCATCATTCGATTGGCGATCTGGAGACCAGCCCCATTCCATAGGACCGAGATTGATGGAGAGAGCGACGGATGCCGCATAGGAAGCGTCTCGGTGTGGCTGGATGCCGATGGGACCATAGATGGCGAGCGCGAGATCCGGAATGCCGGCGCGCGGCCGTTTGCCAGCACGAAGTGATGGCGCTCCACAAGGGGAGAACGACGAGTCCCGGGCGATACTCCTGGGATTGAGAGAGAGGGCCTTCCCAGCGGAGCCAGCAGCTCGTCCGTCCTCGCGCGTAAGAGGAAACGTCTTTCGCGAGAGACGGCCGGACGTGAGTGTCGAGCAGCCGGACGAAGGCGGAATGCTGATCCGGAGAAAGGATAAAGGCCGTTTGATTGGTGTGCTGGAAGCAAGCATTGTTCATGATGGCGCTCCTTTTGTGTTTGAAAAAGACAACCCCTTTGTAGTGAACAAAGTCCTCACTAGGAAGGGCTTTTTCAGGGAGAAGGGGCGAGTACCTCCGGAGCGCAGAAATTGAAAGGAGAAATGGATCTTGTGGCAGGAGAAGAGGCGGTAAAAGTTTTGAGTGCAGTGGAAAATGGGCGTTAGTATTTTATCCGGAAAACAGGGCTATCTTCGGGTTTGGTGTGACGTCGGTCGTAGATTCGTGTCGTGAGACTGTGTCAATGGCGGAGGGGGTGGGAAATTCGAAGTCGCCCGAAAAAAGGCCTTCGGGCTCCCGCTAAGGGGCCGGCCCCCTCGCGCCGGCGCGCGGCACCGGTCACCCCATGAAGGGGGCACACCCCCTTCAGAACCCCCTGTTCGAATCCTACCTCCTGCTGTGCTAGTTATTGGCAGGTATCGTAGCTCCACTCGTTGTCTGATGGCTGTTGGGACTATGGCGGAGGGGGTGGGATTCGAACCCACGGTCCCGTGAAGGACTCCGGTTTTCAAGACCGGCCTGTTCGTCCACTCCAGCACCCCTCCGTGTGGCGGCTCCTACTGCACGGGTTCTTCGATCAGGAACCAGCCGTGTTTTTTCATGCAGACCTGGTAACTTGCGTAACCTTTGAGTCCGGTGATCCCCGGGTCGTTTTCGCACTCGGCACTCACGCGTTCGAATTCACCCGGCGGTGCGCCGGGTTTGGACCATGAGGTCTTGACTTGCGTCGTCGCGCATCCGCTCATGATAGCGAGGACGGCCAACGTACAGGCCGGTAGTCTGATCAGGTTCCCGATACTCACAGAAGACCTCCTTGTTAGCGACATATGGGTGTAGGGCAAGCCCCGGTGCCTGCCGACGACCAAACAAGCAACATCAGGGTGACGGGTTTGAGACGATTCGTTCAATCCCGTTCATATACGGGCGTAATGCCGTGGGGATGATGACCGAGCCATCCTCCTGCTGACAATTTTCCAGAATGGCGACGATCGTCCGGCCCACAGCCACGCCGGATCCATTGAGCGTATGAAGATAGGCTGGTTTTCCGCCTTGAGGTCGAAATCGAATATTGGCTCTCCGTGCCTGAAAGGCTTCAAAGTTACTGCACGACGAGATTTCCCTGTATGCCTGTTGAGAAGGGATCCAGACTTCCAGGTCATAGGTCTTGGCGGCGGCAAATCCCAGGTCGCCGCGGCACAGGCTGACAATCCGGTAGGGCAATTCAAGGGCTTGCAGAATTGCTTCGGCCGCGTTGGTCAGTCGTTCGAGTTCTGCATACGATTCTTCCGGGGTTGTGAATGCCACCAGTTCAACTTTATGGAATTGATGTAAACGAATCAGGCCACGGGTATCCTGTCCGTAGGAACCGGCTTCCCGGCGAAAACAGGGTGTCGAGGCCACGTGCCGGACCGGCAAGGCGGTATCCGGAAGAATTTCATCCCGGTACATATTGGTCACCGGTACTTCGGCCGTGGGGATTAACAGGTATTCGTCGTCACGCAGGTGAAACAGGTCGTGTTCAAATTTCGGGAGTTGTCCCGTGCCGATCATGGCGTCACGATTGACGAGAAAGGGGGGAAGGACTTCGGTATACCCATGCTTTTGCAGATGCATATCCAGCATCAGCGACGTTAATGCGCGTTCAAGCTGGGCACCGGCGCCCAGGGCCATGGAAAATCGGGCTCCGGTGATTTTGCCGGCCCGTTTGAAGTCAAGAATGCCGAGAGATTCTCCGATTTCCCAATGCGGTTTCGGTGGAAAGCCAAACGAAGGTGGCTCACCCCATCGACGAATTTCAACGTTCTGCGACGCATCAGTGCCTTGCGGAACGGTATCGTGTGGAAGGTTGGGAATACGGAGTGCATGTTCTTTAAGTTCGACTTCAATCGTTCGTAAGTGCTCTTCCTGAATGGCAATGTTATCGCCCAGTGCCCGCATGGCGGCCATGGTTTCCTCTGCCGGTTGCTTCGCACGCTTTAACCGGGCAACCTCATCGGAGCCTTTTTTGAGTTGATGCCGCAGGGCTTCAACCTGGGCGAGCCGGTCGCGGCGGTCCTGGAGCAGCTTTTCAACCTCCTCCCATGCCACGTCTGCTCCACGGGACCCGAGTTGGTCGCGAATGGGGGATAACAGGTCTCTGAGAGATCGAAGATCATACATGGAGAAATCCCAACTTATTGAAAATGCGGGTGAAAGTTAGCATGTGTCTCCGAGGCAGTCAACGGAGCCGAGATAAGCCGTGACACTTGCAGTGGCATGGAGTTTTTCCTACTCTGTGGTGATGCCGTATGTGTTTCCGTATGAAGACTTTTTTGCCGGGGGTGTGGTATGCGTGATTCTCGGGTTGTTATTCTTGCGAAGGATCGTTGCCAACAAACAGAAGGGAAAAGGAAAAGACGCCGATGAATGAAACGTCTGGATTGCGACGAGTTGATGGACGGCGGACGGATGAAATCCGTTCGGTCAAAGTGACGCGCCCGTTTATCAAGTATGCGGATGGCTCCGTCCTTATGGAAATGGGTGAAACCAAGGTCATCTGTACGGCGTCGGTCGAGGAAAAGGTTCCGCCGTTTTTGCGGGATAAGGGACAAGGTTGGGTGACGGCCGAATATGCCATGTTGCCGCGGGCGACGCATGATCGTATGCCCCGCGAAGCGGCGCGAGGGAAGCAAAGCGGCCGGACCCTGGAGATTCAACGTCTCGTGGGCCGCGCGCTCCGTGCGGTAACGGATTTGTCGGCGATGGGGGAGCGGACGGTGTGGATTGATTGCGACGTGATTCAAGCGGACGGCGGTACGCGGACGGCCTCGATCACCGGAGCTTTTATCGCGCTGGCCGATGCGTTTGCCGCGTTGAAAGAGAAAAAGGCGCTGAAAAAGACGCCGCTGGTGGATTTTTTGGCTGCCATCAGTGTCGGCCGGGTCGGCGGTGTGGCCCTGGCGGATCTGTGCTACGAGGAGGATTCCCGTGCCGAGGTGGACATGAATCTCGTAATGACCGGCAGGGGGCGCTTGGTCGAGGTGCAAGGGACAGCCGAACGTGGTTCGTTCGCAAAGGAGGAACTGGACCGATTCCTGACTTTGGGTTGGAACGGGATTCAGCAATTGATCGAGATGCAAAAAGACTGTGTCGGTGATCTCAGGTAGAACCTCATGGAGCTTGTGTTGGCGACGGGCAATCGGGATAAGCAGCGGGAGATGAAAGCCTTCCTGCGGGACGTGGGGGTAACCATTCGCACGCTGGATGAGTTTCCCGGTGCTCCGGTCGTGCTTGAAGACGGTGAGACGTGCCGGGCGAATGCCGGCAAAAAAGCTGTGGAGATTGCCAGGTTCACGGGTACATTGGCCCTCGCCGATGATACCGGTTTGGAAGTCGATGCCTTGGGAGGGCGTCCGGGCGTATTTGCTGCTCGATATGCCGGACCCCAGGCCACGTATGCAGACAATTGTCGAAAATTGTTGGACGAACTGGAGGGTGTGCCTTCGGATCAGCGAGGGGCTCGATTCTTGACGGTGGTGGCGATTGCCGGTTCGTCTTCGTCCGTTGAATTTGTAGAGGGAGTGTTGCGGGGACGAATCGCGGACCATTGTTCCGGGGGACATGGGTTTGGGTATGATCCGGTCTTTATCGTCCCGGAACTTGGAAAAACCCTGGCGGAATTGACGCTTGACCAGAAAAACCAAATCAGTCATCGTGGACAGGCATTGGCCAAGGCCAAAGACGTGTTGAAACGGATACTTGGGAGAAATATCGGGGCGTAGCGCAGCCCGGTAGCGCGCCTGCTTTGGGAGCAGGATGTCGGAGGTTCAAATCCTCTCGCCCCGACCAGTTTTGAGGGAAAAATGGCGAACGCGGCGGTTGACGCCGATGGTTCGTCTCAGTGCGTACGCTGGTGTTTATCCCTTCACGTGGTGAAGATTCAGGCCGGGCGCCCGTAGCTCAGTGGATAGAGCATCGGCCTTCTAAGCCGAGGGTCGCAGGTTCGACCCCTGCCGGGCGCGCCACGGTATCCTGCCGGGAACGCGATCATCCCGCCAGGCATTTCTCGTAGAGAATATGGGGCTTCTTATTTGTAGGTGTTATTAAACTCCTTGACGACTTCCTTGGTGATATCCATCCCTTCCGCCGAGTAAATCACGATTTGCATGATCGCTTCATTGCCCTTATCGATGACTAAAGAAAATCCGCGTCGTTCCGCGACGGTTTGAGTTGCCCCTTCGATTTTCTTCATGTAATCCACCATCAAATTTTTCTGTTTTTCCTGCACTTCCTGCTGAAACGTTTGGCGGCGTCTTTGGTATTCTTGAATCTTGCCTTGCAACGTTTCCCGTAAGACTTGCGTCTCGGTCTCGCTCCGGTCCGTGCCGTCCTGGAGTTGCTGTTCGAGTTTCTGTATTTCTACTTCGTCGGTTTCCAACAGTTTCTGACGAACCATCACGTGTTCCTTTAAGGTCGCCAGCGCCTTTTGTCCGGCGTTGGAACTTTCCAGGACCGCTTGGGGATCGATGACGCCTATTTGGATCGATTCCTCTGCAAAGGCGGAGGGGAGGCCACAAAACAGGATTGGGATCATGAACCATCCCAGCAGGGAGATGGTCGCCGTGCGGCGTGTATGTAACGTAAGGTGACGACGTTCTTGCATAAGACGGAACTCCTTCCTCAAAAACAGGTGATGGTCGGTAAGGGAAAACGAGAGACGTTCTGGAAGTGAACGGTGTTGTAAATAAGGCTATTCATTGAGACTGTGTGCTGTCAAGAGGCGGGGCTCCGGGATGCCTGAAAATCAGGTGGCAGAACTTGAAGAGGAACCCGAGGAGGAACTTGAAGAGGAACTCGATGGAGAAGGTGCGGGAGCGGGTGCCGTTGTTTCAGCGCTGGTCCCGGATTCGCTTTTGGCGGTGGCTTTTTCCGACTCACCGCTTGGTTTGTCCTTGGCTTCCTTGGCCGGGTTCTCAGGTTGTTTCGCTTGGCTGGGATCTTTCAGCTTGTTGGAGTAATCCGTCACGTACCAGCCGCTTCCCTTGAACATAATGCCGGGAGCCGATATGAGTTTTCGAACCCCTTTGCCGCACCGTACGCATTTGTCGATCAACGGATCGGAAAATTTTTGCTGGACTTCGAATTGATGGTGACAGGTTTCACATTTGTATTCGTACAGGGGCATTGCGGTCCTCTCGTATCACAACGTTTCTCTGTTCAATACTATTGGTATCGGCAAAGTCAAGGCTCTTTGGAGTCTACGTCAGGGCCCGAATAGCCATTTCGATCCTTTTGAGTCCTCGTTCGATTGCATCCAGCGTGGGAGTATAGGTCAACCGCAGGTGGTGCGGGCTTCCGAACGGGTCGCCCGGCACACAGGCCACGTGCGCTTCGTGTAATAAGTAGGTGGCCAGGTCCGCCGAGGTCGTGATGGTTCCAGCCGCATGGTGTTTGCCCAGGATTCCCGAAACGTTGGGAAAGGCGTAAAAGGCTCCGGCAGGGGCCGGACAGGTGACGCCGGGCATCGCGTTCAACGTGTCAACCATGAGGCGACGTTTGGGTGTGAGATCCGCCAGCAACTCCTTGAAAAATGGAGTCCCGTCCCGGAGGGCGGCCACCGCGGCCTTTTGGGAAATTGACGTGGGGTTCGACGTGCTTTGGCTCTGAATGACCGACATCGCGGCGATTAACGCTTTCGGTCCGCCTGCGTAGCCGATTCGCCATCCCGTCATGGAAAACGCTTTGGACACGCCGTTGACCACAAGCGTCTGGCCGGCGATTTCAGGTACGGCGGACACAATGCTCATGAACGGGGGGGCTCCATAGACGAGTTGTTCGTAGATTTCATCGGAGATCACGAGAAAGCCGTGACGTGTGGCCACGTCGGCCACGGCTTCAAGGGTCTCCCGGGTATACAGCGCCCCGGTCGGGTTGGACGGGCTGTTCAGGATCAGCGCCTTGGTGCGGGGGGTGACTTTCGCTTCCAATTGTTTTGGGTCAAGGGCATATCCATCGCTTTCCCTGGTCTCCAGGATGACGGGTTGCCCATCGGCCAAACGGACAATATCGGGATAGGAGACCCAATAGGGCGCAGGGATGATGACTTCGTCCCCGGGGTCCAATAGGGCTTGCGCAGCGTTGTACAGGGTATGCTTGGCCCCACAGGACACCAGGATTTGCGATGCGTCGTAGTGGACACCCTGGTCACGGGAAAATTTGTCAACGATGGCCTGTTTGAGTTCGTTGATCCCCGAGGCGGGCGTGTATTTGGTAAACCCGTCCGTGATGGCTGCCTTGGCCGCTGCTTTCACGACTTCCGGCGTGTCGGCGGCCGGTTCTCCGGCGGAAAAATTCACAACGTCCACGCCTTGGGCCGCCAGAGATTGAGCCGTGGCTGAAACGTTCAAGGTTGCCGACGGGACGATGCGGGTGGTACGGGCGGCCAGTTTCATGGTGATGGATGTCCGTACTTGTCGCGAAGGTGTTTGGCCACTTCAGGGATGAGAAACGCCTCCAACGCACCGCCGAACAAGGCCAGTTCTTTGACGATGCTCGACGTCAAATACGAATATTCTTCGCTTGGCATCAGGAAGACCGTTTCCAGGTGTTCATCCAGCTTGCGATTGAGCAAGGCCATTTGAAACTCGTGCTCAAAGTCCGATACCGCGCGTAATCCTCGAATAATGGCATGGGCGCCTCGCTGCCGTACGTATTCCACCAACAGGCCGTTGAATGATTCCACTTCGACGTTGGGAAACTCCTTTGTGGCGATTTTCGCCAGTTCGACCCGTTCTTCGAGAGAGAGGAGCGCTTCTTTACGCGGGTTGGGAGCCACAGCCACGACCAACCGGTCGAAGATGCTCAGGCTGCGGCTGACAATGTCCGTGTGTCCACGGGTAATGGGATCGAAGGTCCCCGGGTAGACGGCTAGGCGCATGTCGTCTCCGCGGCACGTTGATAGAAGGTGAGCATGGTGTCGCCGTACCGGGACTGACGAGTCTGTACGAGATCTCCGGTTCCGTTCGGGACTGCGTGTTTGAAGAAATGTTCAAGGACCAGCGTCCCTTCGGGAGCAATTTTTCCGCTTCCGCTCAGTCGTTCGAGCAATCCGGTCAGGTCGGTGTCATGGTACGGCGGGTCGACAAAGACCAGATCGAACGCCGGCGGTTCGCCGAACGATGGGGGTGCCGTGACAAACGTCTCGACGTCTTGGGAGATGACCAGGCATTGGTTGTGATAGCCGCACCGGGCGATGTTTTCGCAAAGGATTCGCGATGAGGCGACGTCGTTGTCCACAAAGACGGCCTGGCGGGCGCCACGACTCAAGGACTCGAGCCCCAAGGCCCCGGTGCCGGCATAGAGATCCAACACGCGTGCACCTTCTACGTGATGGGCCAGAATCGACAATAAGGCTTCGCGGACCCGGGCTGAAGTCGGTCGAAGATCCTGCCCGTCGGGTTCCTTGAGACGACGCCCTTTTTGTGTGCCGGCAACGATGCGCATGGATATTCCTTCTGAATAAACGAACAAAAAAGTAGCACACTGCTTTTTCGAGCGGCAAGATACGCTCAGGCGGCACCGTTTTGATAATATATGAAGAATCGGTCTAATATATGGCAGGCTTGCGAGACACGTCGCCGAAGGCTTCCGGTGAGAGACGATCAAGAAGAGATGGACGAGAAACCTGTACAGGGCATTCTGCATTGGCCGAAGGGCGAACGGCCCCGCGAGCGATTGTTGGAAGAAGGGCCGGAATCGCTGACGGAGGCGCAACTGCTGGCGATCTTGCTTCGCGTGGGCAGGCACAAGACGTCGGCCGTCGGAGTCGGCAGGGATCTGCTGAAACGCGTGGGTGGGTTGCAGGGGTTGGCCAACCGGAGCGTCCAGGAACTCTGTGCCGTCCCGGGCATCGGTCCGGCCAAGGTGGCCCAGATCATGGCGGCCATCGAACTGGGGAAACGCGTCCTGGCGACTCCGCTGACAAAGGGGACAGTGATCACCAGCAGTCAAACGGTCTTCGAACATTACTATCCCTTGTTGCGGGATTTACGCCGCGAGATTTTTAAGGTGATTCTGCTCGATGCCAAACACGCGGTCATTCGGGAAAAGACCGTGTCTGAAGGAAGTTTGACGAGCAGCCTGGTGCATCCACGTGAGGTGTTCAATGAAGCCGTGCGCGAGTCGGCGGCGGCCGTGATCTTTTTACATAATCATCCGAGTGGAGATCCCAAGCCCAGCAAAGAAGACCGGGCGTTAACCGCACGCTTGCAGGATGCCGGAGACATTCTCGGTGTACAGGTGCTGGACCACGTCGTCATTGGTGACGGACGGTATGTCTCGTTTGCCGATGAAGGGTGGATGTCACCGTCCTCGTTGCCGCGCCAATCCCTGCGTTGAGGGAACGTCGTTCTCCTGAACAGTACGTCTCACGGTGCAGGTCTGCCGTAGCTTTCCGGCGACCCGTCATGATAGAATGCCCACCTCTTTGTAGTATGTCGTCCCTAATGGTATAATCCTTTCCCCGGCCTATCGGGAATGCTCGAATCCAAGCGGAGAAGGTTGCCGGCAATGAGTATCGAGATGAGTCAAGTGGAGCACGTGGCGGAACTTGCGCGGCTTCAACTGAGCCCTGAGGAACTGGAACGGTTGAGCACCCAACTGAGCCGCATTTTGACCTATATGGAAGAATTGAACGCGACAGATACGGGTGGGATTCCCGGGACGACGTCGGTCGTGGCGGGTGACGCCAACGTGTTGCGTGAAGATGAGGTTCACCCGTCGCTGTCACGAGAGCAGGCGTTGAGCAACGCGCCGGAAGCGGTCGATGGCTTTTTTCAGGTGCCGCAAATTATCAGCGATCGATAATCGGAGAAAGTTGAGGCTATCATGTTCCGACACATGTTACGGGCAAAAATCCATCGGGCGGTGGTCACGGATGCCTGTTTGGACTATGAAGGCAGCCTGACGGTCGATGAGGATCTCTTGGATGCGGCCGGTATTTTGCCCTATGAACTCGTGATGGTTTCGAATTTGAACAATGGGGAGCGGTTCACGACCTATGCGATTAATGGAAAGAGGGGGGCAGGCGAAGTCGTGCTCAATGGTCCCACGGCCAGAAAAGGCGTGACGGGAGATCGTGTCATCATTTTTTGTTATGAATATTACCATGATGACGAAGCCAAGCATCATAGCCCGCGAATCATTCAAGTCGACGACGACAATCGAATCGCCAATTGTTCCTGATGCCGAACACGGCCGCCGGCCTTCACTTCTTTCTGCACTTGTAACCCCGTTTTCTAGCCATGTCACTTGTTAAATGTACCCTGAAAGAGCTTCAGGATCGCTTTACGCGCGGGGACGTCAGTGCCGTGGAGATTGTGCGTGCGTACTTCCTGCGGATCAGCGTCGTGGAGTCGAAGGTCAAAGCCTATCTTACGCTCAATGACAAAGAGACCATGTTGTCTCAGGCCGAAATGCTGGATCACGCGTTGAGCACGTGGAGAAAAACCGAACCCATGATGGCGATGCCGATTGCCGTCAAGGATAACATTTGCACGGAAGGCCTGCCGACGACGTGTGGGTCGCGCATTCTGGAAGGCTTCGTTCCGCCATACTCCGCGACCGTGGTGGACGCGTTACGGTCGCAACAATATTTCCTGATCGGCAAAACCAATTTGGATGAATTCGGGATGGGTTCCTCCACGGAATATTCGGCGTTTGGCGCGAGTCGAAATCCTTGGAATCTCTCCCATGTGCCCGGCGGCTCGAGTGGCGGCTCGGCCGCGGCCGTGGCTGCCGATGAATGTGTGGCCGCCCTGGGCACGGATACCGGTGGGTCGATTCGCCAGCCGGCCGCGTGTTGCGGGGTGGTTGGGCTGAAACCGACGTATGGACGCGTGTCCCGGTATGGGCTCATTGCGTTTGCCTCTTCTTTGGATCAAATCGGGCCGATTACCAAGGACGTCATGGATGCCGCGTTGATGTTGAACGTGCTGGCCGGCCACGATGCCCGGGATTCGACTTCCGCGGACAAAGCCGTTCCCGATTTTACGCGAGTATTCAAAAAGAAGGACGTCAAAAAACTGAAAATCGGCGTCCCCGTGGAATTTTTTGCGGAAGGCCTGGACGAGGAAGTGTACGACGCCGTGGGCGAAGCGCTCGCCGTGCTGGAAGATTTGGGCGGGACGATGGAAGAAGTCTCGCTCCCGCATACGGGAGTGGCGGTGGCGACCTACTATATCGTGGCGACGGCGGAGGCGAGTTCCAACCTGGCTCGTTATGACGGCGTCAAATATGGATTCCGGGCCAAGGAATGTCCCGGCCTGTTGGAGATGTACCGGGCCACGAGACAGGAAGGCTTCGGGCCGGAAGTGAAACGCCGGATCATGTTGGGCACCTATGCGTTGAGTAGCGGTTATTATGATGCGTATTATGCCAAGGCCCAGGCGGTGCGGACCCTGATTCGAGAGGATTTCGACCGGGTCTTTCAGGACGTGGATTTGCTCGTGACCCCCGTGATGCCGACCCCGGCGTTTCAACTCGGTGAAAAAATCGAAGATCCTTTGCAAATGTACCTGTCGGATCTGTACACCATCTCCGCGAGTTTGGCCGGGATTCCGGCGATTGCCTTGCCTTGCGGGTTCAGCCGGAAAGGGTTGCCGATCGGCATGCAGATTTTGGGTCGCCCCTTTGAAGAAGACGTCGTGCTTCGGGCTGCACGGGCGTATGAATTGGCGACGGACTGGCGTAACAAACGACCACGTATTCGATAAGGAAGGTGACCTATGCTTGAGGTAGCTGCCGTGATCATTGCTCTGGCCTTTGTGGCCCTTGTGGGAGTGATTATTCCGACTGTGCTTCAATTGCGAAAGGCCATCCTGCAATCCGAGCGATTATTGTTACAGGTGAGTGCCGAGTTGCCGGAAATTCTGAAGGATCTGAAGCAGACGAATGAGAACGTCCGGGGCATGTCCGCGCAAGCCCGGGAAGGCGTGGAGCGGGCATCGGTCCTGATGAATGCCCTTGGTCAGGTGGGTGAGACGGTCAACCAGGTCCACGGCGTGTTTCGTGGAAAAGGTCTGACGTTCGTCAAGGGGTTGGCCGAGGCGGTCGTGGGCCTGAAAGCCGTGGTGCTCACTTTAAAAAATCGTGCGCAAAAAAAGGAGGACGGGTAAATGGGAAACAATCATGATTCATCCGGCAACGTGGCGCTGGCGTTTTTGAGCGGCATCGCGTCAATTGGTACGGTGATGATGGCGTTTGTGGGCGGGGTGACGTGTGGGGCCGTGGCGGCTTTGTTGTTGACTCCACAAACCGGCAGGGAATCACGGGAAACCGTCCGTCGTCTTGCGCGCCGGGTGGGCGATGACGTCCGGGATTTTTCGGAAAAAGCCACGGAAACCTGGGGTGACGTGATGGTCAAGGGCCGCGAGTTGTTGAATGAGGCCGAGACGGTCGTCAAGGACGCCGTGGATGCCGGCCGGGAGTCGGTGCAGCAGATGCGGAACTCCTCTTCAGAAGATTCCGATACCTCACGGTGACGTTCGAAACGGTCATTGGGCTGGAGGTGCATGCGCAACTCCGAACGCAGTCGAAACTGTTCTGCGGCTGTGCGACGGAGTTCGGGTTGCCTGCCAACACCCGAACGTGTCCCGTGTGCCTGGGGTTGCCCGGCGCATTGCCGGTCGTGAATGCCCGTGCCGTGGAAATGGCGATTCGGACGGGATTGGCGTTGCATTGTACCGTGCGGACGACGAACCAATTTGCCCGAAAGAATTATTTTTACCCGGACCTGCCCAAAGGGTATCAGATCTCCCAGTATGACCGGCCCATTTGCGAGAACGGCTGGCTGGAATTGCAGGCCAACGGGACGTCCCAAAAAGTCAGAATCCGTCGAGCGCACTTGGAAGAAGACGCGGGGAAAAACATTCATGCGGATGCCGGCAGCCGTGTTGATCTGAATCGGGCGGGAACGCCGTTGATTGAAATTGTGACCGAACCCGATATGCGTTCGGCAGACGAAGTCGTCTCGTATTTGAAGTCCCTGCGGGACGTGTTGATGTATATCGACGTCTGTGACGGCAATATGGAACAAGGCAGTCTGCGTTGTGAACCCAACCTGTCATTGAGGCCCGCGGGGTCCGGTGAATTGGGCACCAAGGTGGAACTCAAAAATATCAACTCGTTCAAGTTCGTCAAAGACGCCATTGAATATGAAATCAAACGGCAGACCCACGTGCTCAACGAGGGAGGAACGGTGTGCCAGGAAACCCGGTTGTGGGACATCGAACGGAACCAGACCGCGGTCATGCGAAGCAAGGAAGAAGCCCATGATTACCGGTATTTTCCCGATCCTGATCTCGTTCCGCTTGTCATATCCGAGGAGCGGATCGAAGCATTGCGGGCCACGATTCAGGAATTACCCAAGGATCGTCACCGGCGATTTCTCCATGACTACGGGTTGCCGGATTATGATGCCGGCGTGCTCACGAGTTCCCGGGCCTTAGCCGACTATTTTGAGGCATGTGTGACGTTGTTTGCAGAACCCAAACTCATCAGCAACTTTCTCATGAGTGAATTTCTGCGCGAACTGCATCAAGCCGGGACAAGCGTGGATGCTTCCCCCGTGTCTCCGGAACGGTTGGTGGAGTTGTTGCAATTGGTGCACGATCACACGATCAGTTTGAACGTCGCCAAGGAGATTTTTCCCGAACTCTGTGCCGGCGATCAATCGGCGGCGCAACTTGTCGAAGAAAAGGGGCTTCGGCAATTGTCTGATGAAGGAGCCTTGCTGTCCTTGATTGACACGGTCATCGAGCAGCATCCTGATCAAGTGGCCCAATATCGAGGAGGCAAAGAAACGGTGATCGGGTTCCTGGTCGGCCAGGCCATGAAACGGTCCGGGGGCAAAGCCAATCCCCAAAAAGTGAATGCGTTGTTCAAGACGCGGCTCTCGCAGCCCGCGCAATGACGGCTTTGACGGAAAGCGACGCGTAAATGAGTCACATTAAAGATATCAAAGGGAGAGCCATTCTTGATTCTCGTGGGACGCCCACGGTGGAAGTGGACGTGCTGTTGACCAGTGGTGCGTGGGGACGGGCCGCCGTGCCGTCCGGGGCTTCGACGGGGACCCGAGAGGCCCTTGAACTGCGGGACCGCGATCCTCGACGGTGGATGGGGAAGGGGGTCACGAAGGCCATTCGGAACATCACGAGGACCCTGGCGCCCAAACTTCGGGGGATGAACGCTCTGGATCAACCATTGATCGATTCCACGATGCTCACGTTGGACGGCACGCCGGACAAATCCCGGCTCGGGGCGAATGCCGTGTTGGGGATCTCGCTGGCCGTGGCTCGCGCCGCGTCGACAGAAACGCGGCAACCGCTTTACCGGTACATCGGCGGGGCCAAGGCCCGTGAATTACCCGTCCCCATGATGAATATCATTAATGGTGGCGTTCACGCGAATAATGGCTTGGACCTGCAAGAATTCATGATCATGCCCGTCGGCGCGACGCGTTTCCGTGAAGGGTTGCGGATGGGGACGGAAGTGTTTCACCAGTTACGAGGCGTCTTGAAGGCCAAGGGATTGAGTACGGCCGTGGGCGACGAGGGCGGCTTTGCGCCGGCCTTGGAGTCGAACGAAGAGGCGCTGGCCGTGATCAGTCAAGCCGTTCGCAAGGCAGGGTACCGGCTTGGCTCGGACGTGGTGTTGGCGATTGATGCCGCGGCCAATGAATTCCACGGCAAGAAAGGGTACGTGTTGCACGCGGAAAAACGCGGGGCACGGAATTCCGCCCGCATGATTGAGTTTTACGAAGGGTTGGTCGATCGATACCCCATTGCGTCTATTGAAGATGGACTCCATGAAGACGACTGGAAAGGCTGGAAACTGCTGACCGACCGGCTTGGCTCACGGATTCAGTTGGTTGGAGACGACTTGTTCGTCACGAACGTCGAGTACTTGTCAAGAGGTATTCAAGAAGGCGTCGGAACGGCTATTCTCATAAAAGTCAACCAGATCGGCACGTTGACCGAAACCTTGGAGACGGTGGCCTTGGCCCGGCGGGCGGGCTTTGGCGTCGTGATTTCCCATCGTTCAGGCGAAACGGAAGACACGACCATCGCCGATTTGGCCGTGGCGGTCAACGCCGGGCAAATCAAAACGGGGTCATTGTCTCGAACGGACCGTGTGGCCAAGTATAATCAACTTCTCAGGATCGAAGAAGAATTGGGGAAGTCGGCGGTCTATAAAGGACGAACGGTACTCCGAATCCGAAAGGCATAACGTGGTCCGCGAGAACCGACAACTGAAGAAGATGAGTCGCTGGTCCGTGCTCCGGTCGAGCGGCTATCCTTTGGCGCTCAGCATTGGGATCATGCTGTGCGTGGTGTGGACGTTACAGGGAACAGGGTTGCCGCAGTATTGGATGATGGCCCAGGAACTTGATCGAACGCAGGAGGAAATAATCTCGCTGGAGCAGGCGAACGCCGCGCTTCGCGAGGAAATCCATCATCTGGAATCCGATCTCTTTACCTTGGAAACGGTGGCGCGGGAGCGGTTAGGGTACGTGAAGGAAGGAGACATGGTCTATCAATTCGTCGAATCGCCGTAGACGAATTGTTTCCAGGGAGAGCGTCAGGGGAGGGGGGAGGTCACCGGCAATGAGTGAATGATCAGCGAAACCGGCCCGTCAGGACTCTTCCTCGGTATCTGCCTTCCGTTTTGGTTACGTCATGAAATTCGGTACGATGGCTATTTTAGGGTGTTCCAACGTGGGGAAATCCACCCTCGTGAACACGTTGGTGAATCAAAAAATTGCCATCGTGTCCGACAAACCCCAGACGACGCGTTCACGGATTTTAGGCGTGGCGCATTTCCCGCAAGGTCAATTAGCGTTGTTGGATACGCCGGGGCTGCACCGGCCTTGGCATCGACTGAATAAACTCATGGTGCGAACGGCACTTGATGCCATGCATGACGCCGACGTGCTCGCGGTCATGGTGGATGGACGAAATTTGCCTGGCCCTGTCGATCGATTTGTGGTAGAGCAAATATTCTCGAGACATGGTCAATCGTCGGCGTTACCGGTGTTTTTGTTGGTGAATAAAATCGACATGATTCGCAAACGTCACGTGTTGCCGGTGATCGAGGCCTATCGTCAGTTGGGAGAGTGGACGGAAATCGTTCCCGTCTCGGCGAAGACCGGGCTGAACGTTGACCGGTTGGCATCGCTGGTGTTTGACCGGGTGGTTGAACAGGAAGACGCCTTTGATGAAGATTTTGTCACGGACCAGTCATGGCGTCATCTGGCCGCGGAGACCATACGGGAGAAGGTCATTGAGGCCACCCGGGCGGAACTGCCGTATGCCGTGGCCGTGAAGGTGGACGAGTTTCTGGAAGAAGGGCGCGTCATCATGATCGCGGCCACCATTGTTGTCGAGAAATCCGGCCAGAAGGCCATTGTGATCGGAAAATCGGGAGAACGGTTAAAGGCGATCGGGACCGCGGCCCGGTTGGAGTTGGCGAAGGCGTTGGGCAACAAAGTTTTTTTGAAACTCCACGTGAAAGTCAAAAACGCGTGGCGTGACGATGAGCGTTGGTTGGTGGAATTGGGATACACGACACAGCCATGACGGACCCGGCCAAAACAACAACTCCCAGTGTCCCTCCGGCCGCCAAGGACCAGGCGGCATCGGAGTCTACCAATAGTCAAAGCAAATTCGACGTGGTGAGACTCTCGACGCGCCGGCTGTTGAAGCGTGGCGCCATTTCAAACCTGACCAATTTGATTACCCGGTTGCATCCCGCGGACGTTGCCCGGGTGATCATGAATTTGGATACCCCTCAAGAACGGCGGACGGTCTTTGAACTGGTCGAAGGCGTAGCCGGGCAAGGCAAGGTTGTCAGCGAGTTGAGCGACGAGATGATCCTTGAACTGCTTGAAGATCGAAACGCCGCGGATATTGCGTGGATGTTGCGAACCGTCCCGGCCGACGACGCGGCGGATATTTTAGGGGTGCTGCCCGATGAGGTGGCGAAAAATATCTTGCCGCTGATGAAAGCCGAAGAATCCCAGGAAGTCGTCAATCTGATGGCCTATCCCAAGGGGACGGCCGGCAGTATCATGACGACCGAGTTCTTCTCCTTGCCCGAAGAGACCACGGCCCGTGAGGCCATCCAGCGTCTTCAACAGGCCACCAAGGCCGAGACCGTGTTTTACGTGTACGCGACCGACCGGGAACGGCGGCTGACGGGCGTCGTCTCGTTGCGCGAATTGCTGGTCGTCGCTCCAACGGCTCCCTTGAAAAGCATGCTCTTCCGGGACGTCATCAGTGTGAACGTCGATACCGCGCAAAAGGAAGTCGCCAGTCAGGTGGCGAATTACAACCTGTTGGCGATTCCGGTTATTGATGCCGAACATCGGCTCGTGGGGATCATTACGGTAGACGACGTGGTGGACGTGATTCGGGATGAAGATACCAAGGACATGTTGAAGATGGCCGGGGCGACCGAGGAAGACGCGCAAATGAGCACCCCCAGTCTCGTGGCCGCGGGCCTGCGGTTTCCCTGGTTGTTTACCAACTTGGCCGGCAGTCTGGTGTCAGGATTGATCCTATGGTGGTTCCGGTTCACGATTCAGGAGGTCGTGGCCGTGGTGACCTTTATCCCCGTCATCGCGGCAATGGGCGGCAACCTGGGGATTCAATCTTCGACCCTGATCATTCGGGGGTTGGCCACCGGCCGCGTCGAGCCCAGTGACATTTGGAAAGTCGTGTTTCGGGAATTTCGCATTGGCCTGCTTCTCGGCGTCATCTGTGGCGTGTTGCTCTTTCTGACGGGATTGGTGTGGCAGGGAAACGGGTATCTTGGCATGGTCGTCGGCGTGTCCATTCTGCTGACGTTTCTGATTTCCTCGAGTATGGCCACGGTCACCCCCTTGCTCTTACGAAAGTTTCACATTGATCCGGCCGTGGCGGCGGGACCATTCATCACCACGGCCATGGACATCACGGGAGTCAGTATCTACCTTGGATTTGCGACGATGATGTTGGAACATCTGAGGTAGTCGTGCACTTCCCTTTCCCTCCTTTGTAAGGAGGGGTGGAGGGGAGGTCGAGGCTGCGGTGGAGAACCCGTGTCCCTATGCGTTCTCAATGTCCGACAAAGGATGCCTTGCCATGGCCTTAATCACCACAAAAGCGATCGTGCTGAAAAGCATGCGTTGGGGAGAAGCCGATCGCATCCTGACGTTTTATTCGCTGCAATTGGGCAAGGTTCGAGGGATTGCGCGGGGCGCGCGACGGATGAAAAGCCGGTTTGGCGGCATGCTCGAACCGTTTTCGTCCATCAACCTCACGTTCTTTAACAAACGAAACGATAGCCTGGGGTCCATCAGCCACGTCGATAGTCTCGAGTCGTTCAGCCCGTTACGAGAGAGCCTGGAGTTGATCTGGTCGGCTTCGCGTATGGTGGCCCTGGTCGACGGCGTGACCGCGGACCGTGATTCCAGCCCCACGATTTATCACACGTTACTGGAAGGATTGAGGGCGCTGGTCCGAACGGACGATCCGGGATTGCTGACGCTGATTTTTCAGATTCACGTCCTGAGTCATTCCGGGTTTCAACCACAGGTCGACCGCTGTGTCTCCTGTGGCCGGGATTTGGAGGAGCACCCTTCCCGGTTTTTGCCGTCGGCCGGGGGGCGTTTATGTGGGTCCTGTGATTGGGAGAGTTGGGATTCTTGTTTGCCGATGTCTCAGGGGAGCATGGCGTTTCTCCGTCAAGCACGCCGGATACCCTTTCCACGGGCGACGCGCCTGAAAGCGACGGGGCAGGTGCGGAGAGAAGTGGAAACCATCATCGAAACGTATGCGAGGTCCGTTGTCGGAAAACGGTTGCCGGAAAAGGAGCTGTTGGCCGCTGAACCGGCTACGGCCCCGTATGGCCTGCCCCGGAAAGACGTGGTGGCGGGACAGTAAACAAGCGATGGGGTATGGAGACCATGCAGCCTAAAGACATGAGGTGGCTCGAGAAGGGCGTATTCGGTATCACGTGGAGCGATGGGCATCCGGGCGTCTATCCGATTCGGTACCTGCGGTTGCACTGCCCCTGTGCGGCCTGTACGGATGAATGGACCGGTGAATTGAAGCTGAAACCCGATGACGTCCCGATGTTCATTATGTTGAAAGATATCCAGCCCGTAGGCCATTATGCCTTACGCCTGATATGGAGCGACGGGCACGATACCGGGTTGTATGCATTCGGACAGCTTCGCCGGATGTGTCAATGCGACGCCTGCCGGCCCGATAACGATCCGCCCGCAGACACGAAACCCTCCCGCCGCCTTCTCTGAGTTGCGACATGGCCATTCCCAACTCTCCCCCTCCGTCATCCCCGACCCACCCCTCCTGTCATCCCCGACATCTTTAATCGGGGATCCAGGGTCTTTGCCTTTATCTTCGTAGCCGCGCCATCTTATGGCGCTTCTTTTTTTTGACGGCCTCTCTCAGCCGCATAAGATGCGGCAGCGACAACTGCGGAGAGGCCGGGAATTGTGCCTGATAGGTCCAGTTTTGTACAATTCGGCATAATTTGTACAAATTGTACAAATGTTACAAATTGTAAAGTTTTGTACATTTTGTACAAAACTCTCAATTTTGTACATTTTGAGGTATTCGCCGGATGCGTGGGCCTGGCGAAGCCGGTGGTGTTACCGTTTGTATCGCGGACCGAGGGTCCGGTCTTCGTAGTTCGCAAACAGCTGTTTGGTTTCGGGATGGAGGACGAAGCCCCTGCCATGTGCGATATCGCGCGTACGGAAGAAGGGGACGAGTTTTCCTGAAGGATCGAGATAGGCGGCACGCAGCGGGACCGAGCGGTTTCGATGATGGATCAGGTGACAGGACGTGGAACGGATGGAACTGATCCAAGCGGCCACTTCGTCGGGATTTCCAATGGAGGCCGACAACAGCAGGAACCGCGATTGCGCCGGAGCGAAAATAATTGTTTCTTCCCACACCACGCCCCGTTCCGCGTCGGCCAGAAATTGCGATTCATCCAGAATAATCAAGCCCAAGGTATCCAGCCGCATGTCGATCTCGCCGCTTGCGGCATCGTAGAGTAAATTCCGCAGGATTTCCGTAGTCATGATCAGGATGGGGGCCTGTGGATTGTCACGACGGTCGCCCGTGAGAATCCCGACCTGGTCCGCACCGAAGAGCTGCGAAAACTCCGTCAGTTTTGTGTTTGAGAGGGCCTTCAAGGGGGACGTGTAAATCACCGTTCGTTCTGCTTCGATGGCCCGTCGCATGGCCTCGATCGCCACGTACGTCTTGCCGCTGCCCGTGGGCACGCTCAAGATCACGTCATTGGTTGCCAGGCGGTCAATCGCTTCCTGTTGCCAGGCGTCGGGCGTAAAAGGCTGTGGTGGCGGGACGCCGATCCCTTCAAACAGCGCCTGGGTGCCGATGGCCGGTTCGGTCGGGACTTGGTGGGGCCGGGAGGCGGGGACTTGGTAGGGCTGGGAGGCCGGGGTGGGGTGGGGCGGCGCATCGGGCTGAGGTTTCGGCCTGACCGGCTTCGAAGGCCTGGAAGGACGTGGAGGTTCCTGCAGGAAGGACGTGAGCGCCGTTTCGATTTCCGCTCGTTGCTCGGGCGGCAGGTCCAGGAGTGATCGAATTAACCGGATTTTCCCCATGCGGAAATGCCGGTTTACCCGTTTCTTCGCCAGACGGTGAAGCAGCCTGACGGAAAGGCCGGCCAACTGTTGGGCCAATGCGTCGTTGGTCATGATTGAAGATTGAGAATGCTGAACACGTCTGCCCATCATACGGCATGGCCGTATGATGGGCAACACTTGGCTGTCCCGCCGTTACCACTGGGTGGTGACTTCCAGCCCGACCGTATGCGCCGGCTGGGCTGCGTTATGGTAATTCTTGCAGCACGTCCCGGCGCATGAGGTCCATGGCGTCTCTTGCAACGCCGGCCAGTCCGGGATGGGTCACTTTGAGTCCATGGACTTGCGAGAGATATTCCAGCGTTCTGGCCAAGAGTCGATAGACGTCCCCTTCTGCCATGGTGGTCGAGCGAATCAGGTCGTTCCAGGGCAAGGCCGGCTCGGCGATCCACTGGCCGACTATCGCGGCGACGTCCCATCTCAGGAGTGGTGGCTCTTCGTACGCGGATAACGAGTGGGCGACCTTTCTCACTTGTCCGAGGGTCGAGGTCAACGCCGGATGGCGTCCGGGAAAGGAGGCCGGCCGGTCGTCGTCATGCGCGATGCTCGCCAACACGCCGGCCAGTAAAGAGGGCGTGATTCCTTCAAAAGCCCCCATGCGTATCAATTCCGTGATGAGCAACGAATGGTTGATGCGAATCAGGCGTGCCCAGTCGCCCTCGGCCGTCAGTTGGCACGTGGGCGTCAGGTAGCCGAATTTTTGCAATACTTCCACGTGTTGTTGGAAGCGATGCCAGAGTTCGGTGCGCATCGCGTGAATGGTTTTCGTCAGTCGATGTTCTTCCTGCCGGAGCTTGAACGCCTGTGGATGGTCTTTTTGGCATGCCGGACGGGACGGACAGGTTGGACAGGGAAATTCGTCCTTGAGCGTTTCGGTCAGGACCGGGGTATCGGTACCGTCCTGATCGACGCGAATGGGAAGACGCCGTAACCGGGCGGGAAACTGTTCCAACGTTTCGATCGCGTGATTCAGGCTCTGGGGCGTGCACCAGGGAAACCGGCGAGCCTCCGTGACGTCGATGACTTCGTCGATCACCGTGGTCACTGCGCTTGCGGGATATTCTATGACGTGGCCGCCGCTTCGTACCACGGTCAACATGGGAGCCCCTTGTCCACGGCTTCGATATTGCCGCAGGATGATGGCGTGATCCTTGGACAGTTCGACTGCGCGACCTGGGGTCAGGAACGCCAATTGCGCCGAGATTTCCGGTGGGTCGTGTTGCATTTTCCGGCGATGGTGCGAACGCCGTTTCCTGGCCAGGCTGAAAGACTGCCACTGCGCAATCCAATCGGCGCATTCGCGCCGGCCATAGGCTTCCAGTTGTCTTTCCACGTCATCCAGTTTTGTTTCATACGCATCGGCTCGTTGGTTGAGCTGGAATTGCGCAAAACTCTTTTCCAGGATGGGTTGGATATGATCGATGGAATGAGCTTTCAGGAGATTCAGCACCATGGGATAGGAAATGACAAATTGACTGTCGATCGGCTCCGGGTGGTTCGTCAGTCCATTTGCAATGGGGCCGAGGTCGATGTACGGCGACGGTGTGACCACGACGAACCCGACGTAATCCTTTCCGCGTCTTCCCCCGCGGCCGGCGAGTTGTTGGATTTCATTGACGGTCAGTTCCGTGATATTGCGGTCCTTGCGGACGCTCGATTGGGTCACCACGACGGTGCGGGCGGGAAAATCCACCCCGGCGGCCAGGGTCGTGGTGGCGAACACCGCATCCAGGCACCCTTGACGCATGAGTTCTTCCACGGCGATTTTCCATGACGGCAGGTGTCCGGCGTGGTGGGCTGCGACTCCATACTGTTGAACCGTGGGGATGAGGGGGTGGCCGGCGATACTGGGATATTCGGCAACCATGTGATCCAGGACGTTCGTGATGGCCGCCGATCGCGTGGGAGGAATGGGGTTCTGGCGGTGCTCGAAACATGCAATGGCTTCATCACAGGCGCGCCGGGACGTCAAAAAGACGATAGCCGGGGTCAGACGCTGGTGTCGAAGGACTTGGAGCAGGTCGACTGGGTGTATGGCCGGTGGCATGAACGGGGGGAAGTGTAACAGGAACGCGTCGGGAGCACAAAGGAGACTGCACGTCACGGAGTTGACGGGAAAAGACGAGGGATTATTCGTCGGACGATTCAGACGAGGACCGTTTGCCAAAGAAAATTTTCGTGAGCGTCGTGCGCCGGGCTTTGATCGCCAATGTGACCCTTTCGATCTCCTGTTGGGACGCGAGTGCAAACGAGGGGGACTTGGATTCGTGCAGGAGTTGCGTGGGGATGATGCTGCGATGACCCGTGAGCAGGTAACTCATGGCGCAACTCGTGGCCGCGTACGGGGCAATGGCAGGGCCGAATAATTCCATGGCCAACACCAAGGACGCGATGGGCGTATTGGTGGCCCCGGCCAACACGCTGACGAATCCCAGCGCGGCAAGGGTGGCGGGGTCCAATCCCAGTCCATGGGCCAGTGCCGACCCCAGGGTGGCTCCGTAAAAACAGAGGGGAAGCAGAATGCCGCCGCTGCCGCCGAAGTTCAGGGTGAAGCTCGTCGTGACGGCCTTGACGGCAAAGGCATACCAGGGCACGGCGTCGCCCTTGAGTGCCTGAGCAACCGTTGTCCATCCCATGCCGAGATAGTCATCCGAAAACAGAACCGTGATGCCGATGAGCATGGACCCGCCAATCGCGCCTGTCAGCACGGGGGAGGTTTTGGTCAAAAGGGCCAGCCGCTTTCCGAGTCCCATCATTTCCACGAAGGCAAACGCCGCCACGCCGAACGTGATTCCTGCCAATCCGACGCTGAGCAAAAACGGAACGTTCAATGACGGGACGGATGGAAAGACGGGCGAGAGGTAGGTGATTCCCATGTATGCCGCAACCTGATGCCCGACAAACGCCGACACCAGTGAAGGAAACAGTGCCCCGTAGGACAATCGCCCGACCCAGAGTACCTCAATGGCAAACAAGGCCCCGGCGACCGGGGTGCCGAAGACGGCGGCGAAGCCGGCGCTGATTCCGCAGACGACGAGTCGTACCCGGTCAACGTCCTCCAAGCGCATGAATTGTCCGAGCGTTGAGCACAACGCTCCGCCGATTTGCGCACAGGGTCCGACGTTCCCGGCTGAACCTCCACTCGTAATCGTGACGATGGTGGCCATGAATTTGACGGGAATGACGCGAGGGTGGATTTTCCCGCCCTCTTGATGAATGGCACGAATCACTTGTTCCGTGCCGTACCCTTTCGCCCTGAACGCGAAGCGGGCCGTCACGGCCCCGGTGAGTGCGAGGCTGACCGGCAAGAGAAGAAACACGTATGGGAACGATTGCGCAAACGCGATGCTGCCCTGGAGGACGATGAGCATCAGCGTGGAGGAGAGCCCGACGAGCAAACCCACGACCGTGGCCAGGATGAACCATTTGACCACGCTGAAAAATAGAATGGAAAGTTCAGTAACGCGCGTTGTCATGACCGTTATCCTTGCAAATTATCCATGGCATGGATAAAACGCAAGGCTGTGTGCCAGTGACTCTTGTTTGTCTCCCTTGTCAATGCATGAGTGAAGACGTACGCGCATGACTGTTACCCCGGTATTCCTACTGCTGTGTGGCGTGGGGCTCTGCTCCTTTGTCAGCTACAACCTGGTCCGCATGCCGGCGTTGGCCCCTTTTGCCGAATCGTTGGGTGCCGGACCGGTCGCGGTGGGCTTTATCGTCGCCGTTTCGACCATGACGGGAATCCTGCTCAAGCTGCCCGTCGGAACGTTGTCCGACCTGGTGAATCGTTCGCGCCTGATGCTGGTTGGCGTTTTGGCCTTTGCGTTCCCTCCTTTTCTGTATCCGTTGGTATCGAACCTGGACGTATTGATGGTGCTGCGGTTGGTCCATGGATTGGCCACGGCCGTCTTTACACCGTTGGCCCTGGCCATGGTGGCGGATTTGTATCCCGCGACCAGAGGCGCGGCCTTGGGTTGGTATACCTCCGCGGCACAAGGCGGCGCATTGGTGGGGCCGATGCTGGGTGGATGGATCATCGATACGGCCGGTTATACGGAAACGTTTTTGACCGGTGGCGGGTTCGGGCTGGCTGGGCTTGCCTTATATCTGGTGCTGTGGTGGCGCTGTCCGGCTCCGCCGCGTCACGTGAAGCTGGAAGCCAAGGTGTTGTTCTCGAACGTCCTCCATGGTCTGCGGACGGTGTTGCGACATCTCGGCATGGTCGCCGCAAGTGTCACGGAGGCCTCGAAAATGATGGCCAACGGGACCCTGATGGCGTTTCTGCCGTTATATGCGTTGTCCATCGGGCTGAGCTTGGCCGAGAGCGGGGTGTTGTTCGGCATCCAGGGGTTGACGTCGTTTCTCTCCAAGCCGGTGATGGGTCGCGTCTCGGACCGCGTTGGGCGGCGACCGCTGATTACGCTGGGTTTGTTGGTCTGTGGTTTTTCCATTATGGCCGTTCCGCAAACGACCCAGGTGGTTTGGCTGGCCCTGTGCGCGGCAGGGTTCGGGTTTGGTGAAGCGATCATTACGTCGTCATCGGCTGCAATGATTGCGGACATGGGCAAAGCCGAAAACATTGGAGCCGGGATGGGGTTGCGCGGGACCATTATGGATATCGGGCATGCGGGCGGACCGATCGTGGCAGGTGTGCTTGTCGCCGCAATCAGTTATACTGGGGCTTTCACCATTATTGGATGCTTGCAATTGTTGACGGCAGCAGGGTTTTGGATAGCGACAAGCCGGCTGTCGGTTCCGTAACGGGATTGCCGAGACTCGACGGAAAGGATACCCAAGCATGGAAGAAGCGATGACAACGGGCGACGTCGTGATTGGCGTCTTGGCTACGGCGGGAGTCGTCGTCTTGGTCGTGGTGTTTATCCTCGTGTTTCGCATGGTGTTTTTCAGCAACGACAAGGACCAATAGCGTGTTCAGCGGAATCGTCGAAGAAATGGGTGTGGTCAAGTCCCTGGTGTCTGGCTTTGCCGGTGCGCGGTTGTCGATTTTCGCAGGGACCGTTCTCAGGGATCTTCAACTTGGCGAAAGTGTGAGCGTTTCCGGAACCTGTCTGACGGCCGCCGAGGTTGGTGAAACGGATTTTGCCGTGGACGTCTCGGTCGAAACCCTGGCTGTGACCACGTTGGGTACGCTCACCGCAGGTGCGGTGGTGAATCTCGAGCGGGCCTTGAAACTGAATGATCGCCTGGGCGGGCATCTCGTGACGGGGCACGTGGACGGGACCGGTGTCCTCCGGGAGCGAACGCAGGCGGGCAATACGTTGTTGCTGACCCTGGAAGTGCCGGAGCCTGTTTTGCCGTATTGTCTTCCCAAGGGGTCGATTACCGTCGATGGCGTCAGTCTGACCATCAACGGCGTGTCGGAGAACGGGGTGTCCGTGGCGATTATTCCTCATACGGCCAAGGCTACCACCTTGGGCATCAAACAGCCTGGGGATATCGTCAACCTGGAGTCGGACCTGATCGGCAAGTACGTCGAGCGGCTGCTTCAACATAGCGGCAAGTTGCCGGAAAAAGCGGCTCCGGTCATCGACCGCGACTATCTGCAAAAACGAGGATTGACGTAGGGCAACGAGAGCCGATGGTTCCTTCGCTGATCAGAAAACTTCCGGTGCCTCTTCGCGTCCTGTTTTTCGCCATGCTTGTGGCCGTGACCATCCCCTTGATCTTGTGGCTGATCGTACAATTCTACGAATGGAGTTGCGCCACATGGATCACGTGCCAGCCTATGGGCGGGCCGTATTGACTATTGACAGCCGTGTTCGGTCAATGCAGGCTACCATCCCCGCCGCCTCTCCCTCTGTCATCCTTGATCCTTGATTACTAACGTCAAGGACAGGCTATTTTTCATCGAGAATCCAGCGTCTTTATCTTTGTAGCCGCGCCATCTTATGGCGCTTCTTTTTTTTGGCGGCCTCTCCAAGCCGCATGAGATGCGGCAGCGACAACTACAGAGAGGCCCAAGGTTTTTGCCGTTCCGAATGAAGGAAAAAGAAGCAACCCTGGATTCTCGCGTGCGCAAGAATGACAGAAAGAAAAGGCAAGGATGACAGAAAGAAAAGGCGGGTTAGCGCGATCGTGCAATCAGGATTACGGTGGTATTGTCCACTCCGCTGCGATCGTTGGCTTGCTTGATGAGTGCCTGGCATTTGCGTTCCGGTGTTTCCGTGCACATCGTAACGAGGGTGCCCAGAATCTGCTCGTCATTCAACATTTTGTTCAGGCCATCGCTGAACAGGATAAATTCATCTTCAGGTTGAGGTTTTATTGTTGAAATATCTGTTTCAATTGTTGAATTGACTCCCACGCCTCTTGTCAGCTTATGCCCGAGATCATGAGTGTCTGGCGTTGATTTCGGTAGCCGTCCTTGCTGTTTGTATTCTTCGAGTACGGTGTGGTCCCTGGTCAACGCGGAAATCAGTTGATCTCTAATGAGGTACGCACGGCTGTCCCCGGCATGGGCGACCCACGCTAGAGGGGAAGAGGGGGCAGGCAGAAAAAAAAGGACCACGGTCGTTCCCATCCCGGTGAATTGCGGGTTGGCTTTGGCATGGGCAAGGACGGCTTCGTTGGCGTATTCGACCGCCGACCGCAAAAGAGAGGGAATCTCGTCCGCCTTGCTTGTCGACGTGCGTCCCGCACGTTCAGCGATGTAGCCGTGAATCGCTTCTATGGTTATTCTACTGGCGACGTCGCCTCCTGCATGGCCGCCCATGCCGTCGGCTATGATCCATAAGCCCAGATCATTTGCGACCAGGAACGCATCCTGGTTCGTGGGTCGCACCAGTCCGGTGTGTGTGGCACCGGTTCCATGCCAGTGTCCTGCCGGGTCCATGGTCAATTGCAGACGAACCCGTGGCGGTCGCGGAGGGCTTGATACAGATATTCGGCAAGCGGCTCGAGATTGCGGACGTCCGCCTCGTTGTATTGAAGCAGGGTTTTGCCGGCCCGCTCATCTCCGGCTTGCCATGCATGCCATAAATTGACGGCATCCCAGCCATTCAATCCTTGTAGGTCGCCGGAGCGAGACAGCCCGAGTTTCGCCTCGATATGCTTCAACCCACCCCGCAAGCCCAAACGCCTGGCGGCGAAACACAAGTCAAAATGGGCATGAGAGAGATCCAGGCGGGGGTAGCTGGCTCGCAAATACGGCAGGTCGAATCCCGATCCGAAAAACGTGACAATCAGGTCATAGTTGGATAGTTCGTCCTGCAAGCGGTCCCAGGTCAGGTTTTGATGGCGAACCAACGTGGTCATCGTGTGATGACCGTACAAGCCGACCATGGTGATGTCGCCTTCTCCGGCCGGGTAGCCGTTGGTTTCAATGTCCAGAAACACCGTTCTTTCGCGAAAGGCTTCGAAGAATCGCCAATGATGGGCTGCTTTGAACCGCTTGGAGACTTTGCGCCATTGTGCCCGTTGGAAGTCCTCCCAGGTTTGTTCCACTTCCCGGTCATAGAGCGCTTTTCGTGCAGGGCCGATGCCCAAGGTGGTGGAGGTCTGAAGGAATTGTTGCCAGTGTGTGATGCCGTCGGCCCACAGGTGCTGTTCGGTGGTTTCTCCGATGCCCTTGAGAAAAATAAACGAAGATTCAAGCATGCCCGCACCCCGTGCCTCTGGTTCTTGCGCTCGCGTTTGTGACACGCTACAGTCGGTTTCGGGGAAATTCAAGGCAAGAGTCGCCGAATCCCATCGACCCGCTGGAATAATTCGATGTTTCTCCACGTGACACATTCGGTGACTAGACAAGGAATTTCGGAATGCCAACTATAGCGATGTTTTATGGCATCATCATTAGAATGTATTTGCGCCTGGCGAGCACCCTCCGCCTCACTTTCATGTGTATTACGCTGAGCATAAAGCAAAGGTTGATATTCGTACTTGTGAGATTATTGACGGCAAGTTGCCCAAAAAACAGACTAAGTTAGTTCTGGCGTGGGCAGAGTTACACCAAGAAGATCTCATGGCAAATTGGGAACTCGTCATGAATGATGAAGAACCATTTAAGATTCAACCATTACAATGAGGACAATCTGATGCATCCTGCTGTGGTATCTGCTGAGTGCAAAGAAGATTACATCTTGTCAATAGTTTTTGATAATGGAGAGTGTGGATTACTGGATATGAAGCCTTACTTGAATCATGGGGTTTTTAAAAAAATACAAGATCCAAAGGTCTTCGAAACGGTGTATGTCTCGTTTGACACTATTGCATGGAAATCCGGGGCTGACCTTGACCCGGAGTTTGTTTATGAGAAGTGCCGCATCGTACAACAAAATACTTCAGCGGACGGGTAAGCCGCCGCTAACCAGGTAATTTCAGTTCGCTTCAATCTTACGGCGGCTCGGAAGACACTTACTTGTACGGAGATTCACAATGATGGACGACAAACCGAAACGGATTAAGATTACGATTGGCGGGGTTGCCGTGGAGGCGGCGTTGAAGCCGACGCGGACGGCGCAGGCCATCTATGATGTGCTGCCGGTGGAAGCCAACGTGAATCAATGGGGGGAAGAATTTTATTGCCAGGTTTCCGGCGTCAAGGACTACCGTGAAACCGCGACGACGAACGTGAAAGTGGGTGACGTGGCGTATTGGGGACTTGGTGGGATGTTGGCGGTGTTTTTCGGACGAACGCCGATGAGTATCGGTGAAGATCCTGTTCCGGCTGACCGGGTGAACGTCATCGGACGATTGATCGGAGATCCGAAGGTGCTTCATGAAGCCGCCGGCGCCACAATGATGAAAGTCGAACAGGTTGCTTCATAGCGGGATGCGAGTCACCGAAGAGCGCATTCAATTGTTGGCAACGGAGATCGTGGACCGTTTGCAAAAGCAAGGGCTCCTGGAAGTCTCCGGGTCGAAAGAGCGGTTGATCCGTGGCGTCGGGAAAGCGGTCACCGACGAGCTTTCCGTGGAGGACCGGCTTCATGCCGAAATCCGGACTCTGTTGAAACAGTACGACGCGGAGTTTCAACGCGGCCGGGCCGATTATCAAAAGATGTTTGCGATGGTGAAAACCAAGTTGGTCAAGGAGCGCGGGTTGGTCCTGTAAGCATAAACCTTCTCGCGACGTGATCATATGGGGCCTCTCCTATCTGAAGACAAACAGAGCCATCTTTCGCACGTCATTCTTCAGGCTCTTCAAGAGACGCCTGAAGGGACAATTCGCGGCACTTCCACTCAAGCGTTAAAGGAAATCAAGCGGACCCTCGCGGACTCAATGAAAGCCGAAGAGCAGATTCACCGGTTCGTTCGCTCCCGCCTGCAGTCCTACTCCCGCCGGATATCCGAGGGTTCTTCGGAATGGGACGTGCTGTATGAAAAGACGTACAGGGAAGAGCTTCGCAAACGTCAACTTGGCTAGTGCCGGCGAACCGTTGGTCATGAGTCGTCGGGGCCTGACGACGTGACAATCCCCGGCTGGATCTATCCGAAATTGACGTGCTAGAGTATTCCGGTGGCCGTGGTCGCGGTGGTGCGAGCGTTCTTGAGGAATTTTTTCGTGAACCGAGTGTTTCCCTTCCCATTCTTCCTGTCGATTCTCATCGGCTTCCTTCTCATCCCCGGCACGACTGTGGCACAGGATAAAGTCAAAGGACACCTGTTTGTCGAAGACGTCCTGGCTCGACCGGGGACCTCCGTGACGTTGAAAGCCACGTTCCTTGAAAAAGGGTTATTGGGGACTCAAGGCCTGGGTGGAGAAACCGTGGCCTTTACCGTTCAAGGCCAGCATGCCGGGACGGCGCTCACCGGCGGCGACGGCCGCGCTTTTTTGGAATTCAAGACCCACATGCGGGGTAATCACAAGATTGTGGCAACCGTGGAATCCAGCCCGCGCGTCGAGCCTGCGGAAGGTCAGGGGAATCTGGCGTCCTGGGAACGCCGGCGTCCGATTCTCTTCGTGGACTGTTCCGTCCTCGTTCAGGAAGATGGCTCGAACCCGTTGACGGCGCTCCCCGGTATTCCCGGTATCGCGAGTCTTGGTGCATTGGGAACACCTCAGGAGAATGCTGCGCACGAGCTATCGAAGTTGACGGAATTCTATTACAACGTCGTCTATGTGCATGACCGTCCGGGTACGGCTTTGCATGAAACCCGTGCATGGCTGAGGCAGCACGAATTTCCCGTTGGGATTACGAGAATGGTTCCCCAGGAAGAAAAAGCCTTGTTGGCGTTTATGGAAAAGCTGAAGGAAGGTGGGTGGGATAACCTCGAAGCCGCTATTGGGCGAACGTGGGTCTTCGCTCAGACGTTGGTGAAAAACCGGCTGAAGACGGTCATCTTTCCCGACCCCCGGGAAAAAAAGAAGTATCCACGACGTGCGAAGATCGTCCATTCATGGAAAGAAGTCCGGAAACAATTGTAACCGCCGGCGGTTCTTCGGCTGGATACGTGTCCTATGAAAACCGGTAAGCCGCGCACGATTTTTGTCTGTCAGGAATGCGGCGGTCAATCGCCACGGTGGGCCGGACGTTGCCCGGATTGCGGGCAGTGGAATTCCTTGAAAGAGGAAAGCCCCATTCGGCCGCGTGGCCGGCAGGCGATTGGCGGCAGCGAATCCGCGATGCCGATCAATGAAGTGGCCGTTACCAAGGAGATCCGTTTTGCTACCGGCTTGACCGAACTCGACCGGGTGCTCGGCGGCGGCGTCGTGCCCGGATCGATCGTCTTGGTCGGCGGCGATCCCGGCATCGGGAAAACCACCTTGTTGCTGCAAGCTCTGCATGGGCTTGAGCAGCGGTATCCGCCGGTGCTCTACGTCACGGGTGAAGAATCCGCGCAACAGATCAAAATGCGTGGGGACCGCCTGGGTGTCTTGAGTGCTTCGTTATACATTCTGACGGAAACCTCGCTCGAAGGCGTGCTCAAGGTAGCCGAGACCCTTCGCCCCACGGCTTTGGTCGTGGATTCCGTTCAGACCGTCCATACCGACCAGGTAACGTCCGCCCCCGGCACGATCAGCCAAGTGCAGGAAGTGGCGTGCCAACTCATGTGGTATGCCAAACGAACGGGCGTGCCGGTCTTCGTGATCGGGCACGTGACGAAGGAAGGCATGATTGCCGGTCCCAAACTGCTTGAGCATATCGTCGATACCGTCTTGTATTTTGAAGGCGACAAGAGCCATGCCTACCGGATTTTGCGTGCCGTCAAGAATCGGTTCGGGGCCACGAATGAAATCGGCGTGTTTGAAATGAACGACGGCGGATTGCAGGAAGTCGCCAATCCGTCCGAATTGTTTTTGGCGGGCCGGCCGGCCAAAAGCACGGGCTCGGTGGTCGTGTCGAGTCTCGAAGGGAGCCGTCCGATTCTGGTCGAACTGCAAGCCTTGGTGACGGCCACGGGTTATGCGATGCCCAAGCGCATGGCGAATGGGATAGAATTGAATCGTGTGGCGCTGTTGCTGGCCGTGGTGGAAAAACGATTGGGATTGCACCTGTCCGGATACGACGTGTATCTCAACGTGGTCGGCGGACTTCGGCTCGACGAGCCTGCAATTGACGTCGGCATTGTTGCGGCGATCGTTTCCAGTTTTCGTGACCAGGCGTTTGACAGTCAGACGTGCTGCATTGGGGAAGTGGGCTTGGGTGGGGAAATCCGTCCTGTCAGTCAGGTCGATTTGCGGATTCGTGAAGCCATGAAGCTGGGTTTCCAGCGGTGCGTGCTCCCGCAGGGGAACTTGACCAAGCATTTGAGTAATCCCGGGATGGAACTCTATGGCGTTCACGAGGTCGGGGAAGTGTTCGATCACGTCGTCACGTCAGCTTCGTCGCCGTAGGGGAGGTATCCGTACGTGTCATATTGCAGGCGCCCGTTCGTCCGGTGGGTGGCCGTCGGGGTGTTGAGCCTCTGTCTTGGCGCCTGTGCAGGCCGTGTTCCGTCACCGCCGGTTGAGCCGGTTCCGGCGCGGGCCCCCGTGCTGACCCCCCAACAAGTGCTTGCCGCTCTTCATGCCCGTGAAGCGAACATCACAAGTTTAAAAGGGTTGTTTCAGGCCGACGTCGAAGGATCGTTTTCTCCCTTTTCCCACAGCATTCAAGGAACGCTGTTCTATCAGCGGCCACGGTCCATTCGCCTGAAAGGCTTTACACGATTTGGCGGGACGCTCTTCGATTTCCTGTTGAACGGCCGGCCGTATACGCTGCATACCGCCGGCCGCCTGTACCCCATGGTTGGCCGTCTGCCGGATGTTCGTCCCCTCGGGGATTTGGGTCTTCCGGTTCAACTCGGTTTGCGTGCCGTTGACGTTCTGCTTGGCAGACTACGATGGACCGCAGAGCAGTTCCGCGAAGTTCAGGTGGCGAATACGGCCTATCGGTATATCGTGGCTCTCTCTCAGGGCAATGAATCGAACGTTTCCGTGTTGCAACACGTGTGGGTCGATCATGCTTCGGCCCTGATTCAGGGCATCGAATATTATACGACCGCGGGGAAAAAGCTGGTTACCCTCACGGCTTCGGATTATCGGCACGTGGGCCCGTCAGGGCAGCCGGATTCGGTGATCCTGCCGTTTTCGATTGAGGTGAAAGAGTACGTGACGTCGGGATCGGTCAGATTGGAATTTTCAGAGCTTGTGCCAAATATTCCGGTATCCGCAAAGGAGTTTGAATTTCGGTGATGCGGGTGCGTGATCCTGGGGATTCCGCGAATCATTGGAGCCACGGTGAAACTGCTGGCCGTTGAAACCGCGACACGGTGTCAAAGTGTGGCCCTCATGGATGAGACTGTCCTGTTGGCTGAAAGGAATCAGGAGAACTGTGCTTCGCACGCCGGTTCCCTGGTTCCTGCCATTCAAGACCTTTTGGCCTCCTTGTCGTGTCCGTTCTCGGCGATTGAGGGACTTGCGCTCTCCGCGGGGCCCGGGTCCTTTACAGGTTTGCGCGTGGGCCTTTCGACTATGGTAGGATTTCGAACGGTCACGGGCTTGCCCCTTGTCACCGTGCCGACGTTGGAAGCGATGGCGTGGCGTCACAGGGGCTCAGGGCACCCCGTGTGTCCCGTGTTGATAGCCCGAACCGATGAAGTCTATTGGGCGCAGTTTCAATGGGAAAACGGGCAGGTGGTCCGGTTACTGGAAGACCGGGTCGGAACGATTCAAGACATGATGAATGCGATTCGCCGACCTACGGTTCTGTTTGGCGAAGGGTGGCTGCGTCACCGGCACGTACTCATGGAAACGTTGGGCGATCTGGCGATTGGCGGGGAGCCGGAATCAATGAATCCGTCCGCCTACCACGTCGGGCTGGCGAGTTTGGACGCGTTTCGCACCGGGAAATTCGCCGGTTCCCATCTCTCGCCGCATTATGTTCAACGTTCGGATGCGGAAGTCCAATGGGATCTCAAAACGCGGCACGCGTCGCCGTGATGATGTGAAGATGGCGACACGAACCTCAGTCCGTCCTGATCTCGACATTCGCCCGTTTCATGCCCGGGACCTGGACGCCGTCCTCGCTATTGAGCAGGAGTCGTTCTCGGAACCGTGGACCCGGAGTATGTTTGAGGCGGAGTTGGAGGGGAATCCCTTCGGCCGCTTTCTTGGAGCATTTCGTTTGGGCGAGGCGTCTTCGACGAAGCCGCTCCTTGGGTACATCTGTTACTGGATCGTCTTTGAAGAGTTGCGTCTGATGAATCTGGCCGTGCGGCAGGATTGCCGGCGTCTGGGCATCGCGAGCCGTCTCATCCGGCATGCCATAGAGGAGGGGAGCGCGCAAGGAACGACACGGGCCTTCCTGGAAGTCCGGGCCGGCAACTGTTTGGGGCAGCAACTGTATCAGGCCTTGGGGTTTCGGCAATACGGCTGCCGCCGGTCCTACTATACGAACCCGAATGAGGATGCTATTCTTATGCAATTGCCATTGGCGAATACTATTCACCTATAAGATTCACTTTATGACAAGGGAGGGGTCTCATGCTGACTGACGACCAAATTGCCGAACACCTCCGTACTACCAATGCCGATTTTCGTGAACTCCAAGAGACGCACCATCAATTGGATGAGCAACTGCAGGAATTGTTGAAAAATCATATTCTGACTCCTGAAGAAGAATTGCAGAAAAAGCAGATCCAAAGAGCAAAACTGGGCAAGAAGGACCGCATGGCCATGCTCATCCGCGAGTACCGGAATGAGCAACAAAAAACCGCAGCCTCGTAATTCGCGGTTTTCCTTACCAAGTACCCATGGCTACACTCGCTCATCCGTTTGCGCGCCATATCCGCGACGTCAAACGCCGGCTGATCATCGTCGGGGCGACGATCATGGTGGCGTTTGTCGCGATGTTCTCGGTGTCGCCTGACCTGATTGAATGGTTCAAGCGACCTTTTGCCGACGACCTGTTGTTTTACGGTCCGGCCGAAGCCTTGTTTGCGTCGATCAAAATCTCGTTTCTCGCCGGTATCGTGGTCAGCCTGCCGGTCATTCTGTATCAATTCTGGAAATTCGTACAGCCGGCCCTGTTGCCGGGCGAACAAGGTTGGGGCATCCCTCTGTTTCTGCTTGCAACCGGCTTCTTCGTATTGGGGCTGGTCTTTTGCAATTTGGTGATCCTTCCGCTGGTGATCGACTTTTTTGTGTCGTTCGGCTTGGAACGTGAACTCAAACCCGAATTGGCCGTGGGCATCTACGTCGATTTCAATGTGAAGTTTTTGTTGGCCTTCGGCTTCGCGTTTGAAATTCCCTTGGCGTTGTCGCTCCTGGCTCGCGCGGGGCTGGTCACTCACGCACATTTGGCGCGATATCGCCGCCACGCGGCTATGTTGGCGCTGATCCTGTCGGCGGTCATCACTCCCGATGCGACCCTGTTTACGATGCTCCTTATGGCCGTTCCACTCATCGTGTTGTATGAAATCGGCGTGTGGGGAGCCAAGATCTTCGGACGTATTCCTTCCAAAGTTGAAGAGGAAGAGAACGGCAACGACCCTGAAGAAGAAACTCCCATGCCAACCGGAACGGCAGGTGATCGTGTCTCCTGACCGAAGGTCCTTGACTTCGTGACGGCCTCTCTCTTACGCCGGGTCGCGTTCCTGTTCGTCCTCATGGTGTCAGGTGGGGGCGTTTCCGTTTTGGCTGAAGACCGCGGACACCCCGATCCCTTGAAACGGGAGGGCGGTGTTCCGCCGAGCATCCAAGCCTTGGCCACGACGGGTCGGGGAGTACTCTATGCGGGTTCGTTCGGGTTCGGGATGTTTTTCAGTGACGATTACGGCGAGACGTGGGAAGCGATCAACAATGGTTTGGGGGACCGCTTTATTCTTTGTCTGAGTACGGATGCGAAAGGGACGGTGTACGCCGGGACGGTGCGTGGCGGCGTCTTTCGGACAAAGGAAGATGGAAAAACCTGGGAGTCGATCAAGGCCGGCTTGAGATTCGTGGAGGTCAAATCCCTGCTGGCCCATCACGGGATCATGTATGCGGGCACGGGAAAGGGAGTCTACCAATGGGACGAAGCCGCGCACACGTGGTCTGCCGTGGCACCCGGTCTCGAGCAGATACTCATCGCCAGCCTGGCGATGACGGATACGTCGCAATTATTTGCCGGGACTGCGGGGAAAGGCTTGTATCAAATCGATGCGACCACACATGGCAGGTGGCAAAAAGTGGGCGACCCCCTGGTGGATCCCAAGGAACACCTAATCCATACGCATATTCGCGTGATGATGGTGAGCCCGCAACAGCACTTATACGTCGGCACCCAGGATGGGGGCGTGTATCGCAGCAAGGATTCAGGGAAGACGTGGAAATCCGTCGGCCGGTCGCTGCCGAATGATTCAATTCGCGGTATCGTCGTCACAAGAGCGGCGTTGTTTGTTGCAACGGGGCGGGGAATTTTCAAGAACAATTTTCAGAATGCCAAATGGGTGCCGGTCAATAACGGGCTAACCGAATTGTCGATTCAGGTCATGATGGCCTCTTCGGAAGGAGAGTTGTACGTCGGGACCAGTGCCGGTGCCTTTCGCAGTCAGGATGCCGGCAACCATTGGGTCAATATCAGTGAATCACTGGGCATGCATAACGCGATGCCCCGGCCGTATTTTTGAAAGGAGAACGTATGTCAGAGATGAGTGAGGTGACCACAGACACCCGTGCCACTATTGCCGTGTCGTCCCAGGGCGAGTCTTGGGGAGACATCGTCCTCAAATTTTATCCGGACGTGGCGCCGAACCACGCGCAGAATTTCTGCAAACTCGCGTCGCAAAATTTTTACGATGGGACCACGTTCCATCGAGTCATCCCCGGGTTCATGATCCAGGGCGGCGACCCGAACAGTAAAAATTCCGATCGTTCCAATCACGGGATGGGCGGGCCCGGGTATCACATTAAGGCCGAGTTCAACAACACACAACACAAACGTGGCGTCCTCTCGATGGCGCGGGCCCAGGACCCCGACAGCGCGGGATCACAGTTTTTTATCTGCGTCGCCGATGCGCCGTTCCTGGATGGGCAATATACGGCCTTCGGAGAAGTCGTCAGCGGCCTGGAAATCGTCGATCGCGTCGTCGCCGCCAAACGCGACGGCCGCGATAACCCACTCGAACGCATTGAAATGACCGTGACGATTTCGTAACGACTCCCTCTCCCCTATCGTGCCGCTAATCAGTGATTAAGCCCACGGGAAATACGAAGCAACATTTCCAAGGAGGAGATAGGAGTGAGAAAAAACGAGTGGCCTTTATGAGGCATGGCGGTGTGGGGAAGGGAAGGATGGAATGGATGGAGCTGGCGAGAGGAATCGAACCTCCAACCAGCGGTTTACAAAACCGCTGCTCTGCCATTGAGCTACGCCAGCTTCAGTCTATTGTTGCGTACTCAGATCGCTTTGACAAGAGATGGTCATGCGAGAGCTTTAGGCTTCTTCTTGAGTGAGCCCTCCACTGCCCGGCGAATAAATTTTTGGTACGAAATGCCTTCCTGCGCTGCGCTTTGACGCACGGCGTTCAACAGATGTTCGGAAAACCGCAGATTGACTTGCTTGGTTTTGGGTAACAACTCAAACGTGACGGGCCTAAAATTTTTCAGATTCAGGTAGTCCGTCAGATCCCGGTCCAGAAACTGTTCGGCTTCCTGATCGGTCTTAAATCTTGGCACTTTCTTCTTCTTCATATTTCCGGGCCTCCTTCTCATGCATGTATCGGGCGCTGACCGGACGGAGTCGCACAGTTTTGTCGGCTATCCTGATTGTGAAGACGACCATCATCGGCTTTCCCGTTCGCGCTCGGCCAATAGCCAGATAGCGTTCCTCCTGTTGCGCGTGCAGCACATCAGGCGCAACCAACAGGTTGTCTTGTTGCAAGAAGCGTTCAATCTGTTTCAGGCTGCCCCCATGCTTTTGGCAATACTTCCGATTTCCGCCATCCCACTCAAAGCTGGAGAATGCCAGTTTCATTATAGAAAAATTATATATATTTCTATATACAAATATCTACATTAATATATATATTTTTTTACTGATCTGTCATCGCTGACGACAGAGGGAGTTCATGCCATAAGTTGCACGAATTCAGCCGGTGGCATGATTTGCATACACCCAGGCAAGTGGAAATTTTGCGACGGTTGATCAAGGAGGAATTCGAGTGAGGCAATAGAACTTTGATCGCTTGGAACCTATGGTGTCGAGAAGCCGCGTTTGCTTAGGTACTAAACATCACATCCAACATCGCTGGCAGCAACGTCGCTACGTCTTTGGCTGCGCTGCTGCGTAATGTCTCAGCTTGTTGAGTCTGCCTCTGTAAATGGTTGAACCATCGTTGCCGGTCAAGGGGCGGGACTTTACTCATAGGGTAATACGGCGCGCCGTCGATAGTCTTATGGAAGACATTTTTCCGGCAGGTGTCGGCTTCGTTCAACGGCATAGACTTTTTCTTCTCATGCAGAACTTCTGTTCTTCATCTCTACGATGACCTTCAATATGCCTTTTTTTGCCGCAAAAGCGAAGGCGTCCGTTCCTTCTTCAATCGGAAAACGTTTGTGGATCAGTGATTGTACGTCGATGGCGTGTTCCTGAAGCAACGCGACCGCCTGGGGGAACGGACCGCACCGGGAACCCACCACGGTGATTTCATGAATCACGAGTGCGGTCATGTCCACGGCGGTCTGCCCGTGGTAGGTTGACTTGAGCACGATGGTTCCTCTGGGCCGAACGTATTCACAGGCCGATGTGAATCCGTCGGCTGTGCCGGTGGCCTCAACCACGATATCGAATCCCGGAGAAAGCGATGCGGGATCCTGGCTTGTATGAACGCCTCGGTCAGCGAGGATCTGCAATTTTTCGGGATGACGTCCCAACACTGTTAAGCGGCACCCGGCGCGCTGCAGGACTTGAGCACAGAGCAACCCCAGTTTTCCATCACCGATTACCAGGACTCTATCCGCCTCGTGGATAGAAACCTGTTCGAGAATTTGACAGGCTGCGGCGAGTGGCTCGGTAAAGACCGCTTGATCGTTGGTAATCTCGTCGGGAAGGGGATACAGATTTTCAACGGGCAGGGCCAGATAATCGGCAAAGGCTCCGTCACGGCGGTCGATGCCCAGGGTTGTTCGATGGGGGCAATGCGTCAAGCGTCCGGCTTGACAGGCCGGGCAGCCTCGGCAGGCCGCGTTGATTTCACCGACGACCCGCTTTCCGACGAGATCCGGATGGAGCGGGGCCTTGTCAACGATTCCGACGAATTCATGGCCAAGCACTCCCTGAAAACCCATATAGCCCTGCACCAGTTGGAGGTCCGTGGCGCAGATTCCTGCCTGGATGACTCGCACGACGGCTTCACCGTCAGCCGGAGTCGGGGTGGGGTACTGCTCGCAGTATTCCAAGCCGGAACGTAAAGTCAGTGCGCGCATATCGCCAACGTTCTCAGGGTGTTTCCGGTTTGCCTTTGAATAGCTGAAAGAGATTAGTGTAGAATCGGCTAGTTAGGCTCAATGTTTCTCTGGGAAACAGGCAGGAGGGTCCAGCCCGGTCCCGGTTTTGTATTGATATTGGCATAAGCCATTAACTTTAAAGGATCGATTTTATGATTATGGAAATTTTATACGGGTGTCGCAAGGGGAATGTTGTCTCTGGTCTCACTGGTTTGATTTTTGCGGGACTCATGGTTGTTTTTTCGCCCCAACCGGCGTCGGCCACCGTTCCTGAAGCCTTTAGCAAGGGCTTCTCCGACATTGTCGCAAAAGTGCAACCCGCCGTGGTGAACGTTGCGGTGACAGAACCAGCCAGAGCCCGGGGTCCTCGACGCCTGCCTCCCGGCCCCTTTGGTGGTCCGCCTGGCCCTCCCGGACCTCCCATGTTACCCCCAGGCCCTCCAGGACGGCCACCCGGACCTCCGGGCATGAGTGCCGGGTCCGGTGTCATCATCAGTCCGGAAGGATATATCGTGACCAACAACCACGTTGTGGAGGAATCCACGGACATTACGGTGACGACGTTTGATGGAAAAGAACATCCCGCAAAAGTCGTGGGGACTGATCCCAAGACCGATTTGGCGGTGATCAAGATCGAAGGGGATGCCCTTCCGTTCATTTCGTGGAGCGTTCAGGAGTCGATCAGGGTGGGCGATTTGGTCCTGGCCGTGGGAAGCCCATTCGGTCTGACGTCGTCCGTGACGATGGGCATCATCAGCGCGATGGGACGGGGGAACGTCGGGATCACGGAATACGAGGATTTTATCCAGACCGATGCGCCCATCAATCCGGGCAATTCCGGCGGGCCCCTTGTGAACATGGCGGGTGAAATTGTCGGTATCAATACCGCCATCTTTTCCCGAACCGGCGGTTCGGAAGGGATCGGGTTTGCCATTCCCGTTGATATTGTCCAGGACATTACGAGCAGCCTGATTAAAACCGGACGTGTCGTGAGAGGGTGGATGGGGATTGCGATTCAAGAGTTGAGTCCGGCCCTGGCGCAGTCTTTTCAATTGCCGGAATCTCATCAGGGTGGAGTGCTGATTAGTGAAGTGAATGAAAAAGGCCCATCCGCGGGAGGGCTTTTGCAACGGGGAGACGTCTTGCTTGAATATCGCGGGAAAAAAGTGAGAGACGTCAATCACCTTCGCAATATTGTCGCGCGGACGCCGGTCGGCTCCGAAGTTGAACTCACCGTCTTACGCAACGGCGAACAAAAGACATTGACGATGACAGTGGGAGAACGGCCGACGGATGAAATGTTGGCCAGCGGCAAAGGCTTGGCTCCTCCCGCGACCATTGAAAAACTCGACAATGTGCTGGCCGGTCTGGACGTGGCTCCGTTGACTGATGAACGACGCAAACAACTGAACGTCCCTGAAGACGTTGCCGGTGTCGTGGTGAATGAAGTGAAGCCCGGAAGTGCGGCAGAATCCGCAGGTTTGCAACAGGGGGACATTATTCAGGAAGTCAACCGGGAAGCCGTCAAGAGCCTGGACGATTATCAACGGGTGGCCCCGATGATTAAAAAAGAGGAATTGGTCGTGCTCTTTTTAAGCCGGAGAGGGAATAATCTCTTCGTGGCGGTGAATCCTGAATAGCGTCTTTCGGATTGCCGGGTTGTTGCATGGATACCGGTCATTGTTGCCAGGGGGTTGGGGCGGACGGGAAGAGTCGTATTGAGTCATGGTGGAACAATCGAAAATTACCAAGTGGCTGCAGGACAAGGTCTTTAATCCTCTTGAGGATAAAAAGATGCCGGTCATGCAGCACTTGTTTGAATTTCAGGCAAGGCTGACCAAAACAGTCGTCGTCGTGGCCCTGTTTTTCATCGGAACGTTCTTCTATGCCGATACTCTGGTGCAGTGGTTGCGTATTCCATTGCAGAACATGTTCGTGCCCGGAACCCTGGAATGGGTTCCGACGGATTTGCCGAAAATTCCCTTTATCTTTTTGTCGCCGGCTGAAGCGCTGTGGCAAAACCTGAAAGTCGCTGCCTTGTTTGCCTTGGTGCTCGCTACGCCATATATCCTCTGGGAAATTTGGGCGTTTGTGGTTCCCGGCTTGCACGCGCAGGAACGCCGGTTTGTGGCTCCGTTTGTCGCAATCAGCGCCGTGGCGTTTTATTTGGGGTTGGGGTTCTGTTTTTTCTTCGTCCTGCCGTTTGCCTTGAACTTTTTGATTTCCTACGGCGTCAAGGCGGGTTTCATCCCGCAAATATCCATTGCCAGCTATGTGGGATTCGCGCTGTGGTTCCTGGTGGTATTCGGGCTGATTTTTGAAGTACCGCTGGCACTCACGCTCATGGCCAAATTGGGGTGGGTGGACGCGCCGTTTTTGAAAAAGTACAGGAAATGGGCATTTTTAGGGTCGTTTCTTTTTGCCGCGCTGTTGACGCCGACTCCCGACCCCTTCAACCAATGTCTCATGGCCTTGCCGATGTACTTTTTCTATGAAGTCGGCATCATCAGCGCCGGGTTTTTCAAAAAGAAATCAACGGACGAGGCCAGTGAACCGGAAGAGAAGGTTGACGCAGGTACCCCATCAAAGGACCCGGGCGTGCTGCGGCCTAAAACGGCTGGTCCCGATGACGAATACGTGGGTGTGCCCTGATGTCTTTACGTTTTCATCCAATACAGTTATTCAAATAAAATCAGCAGAGAGGAAACAAGAATCAATGAAAAAACTTGCCATGTTTTTTGTCACGATAGCTTTCTTGTCAGGGTGTGCATCTCCTCATGTTGTGGATGAGAGAAAAATGTCCGACAAGGATTTAAGTTGTGATTCGTTGGTCCAGGAAATTGCCGAAGCCAAACGTTTTGAAAAAGAAGCTCGTGACGAAAAAGGTGTTACCGGCACTAATGTCGTGGCAGCAGTTTTCTTCTGGCCCGCCATTGTTGGCACTTACTCGAATGCCAATGATGCGATAGAAGCTGCCAAAGAAAGGCAACACCACTTGGAAGCTTTGTATAAAGAGAAAGAATGCTGAGCGACTGCAATAAAGAGAAGATGTAGCGATTAGAGATTATGATGATCGACGTTGCGGTATTGGTCATCAACAGTAAAATCTGTTCCGGAGAAGCGGAAGATCGAGGAAAAGAAAGCCTGTGTCGATATTTGCAGGATCACGCGCTTCGCCTGGCCAGTTATGAAGTCGTGCCGGATGACCGGGAGGTCATTCGCAAGCGTCTGGTGAGCCTGTGTGAGGAACAGGATCTCCGTGTAATTTTTACCGTAGGTGGAACCGGGGTGCGGCCCACGGATTGGGCTCCCGAAGCCACGCGGGACGTCATTGAAAAAGAAATCCCCGGTATCGGGGAGGCCATGCGGGCGGAGAGCCTGAAAAAAATGAGGACGGCCATGCTGTCACGGGGAACGGCCGGTATTCGAGGGAAAACCATGGTAGTCAACCTTCCGGGCAGTGCGAACGGCGTGATCGACAATTTGGCGACCCTGCTTCCAATTCTCGATCATACCGTTGGGAAGGTCGCCGGTGTGTCCTCTGGCAGAGGCGAGAAGGCTCAAGCAGGATGACAGGTTGTCATCCTGAACGTTGTGAAGGCTCTCATTTTTGAAGTGGGAAGTTGTTGAATGAGAGATTCTTTACTACGCTCAGAATGACAGTAGCATTGATCGAAGCGGGAAGACTTGGAGGCGTTCATGAGTCCTGAATTGAAAATGTTTCAATCTTCGGCAACAGAAGGCGATGCCTGTACGTACATGTGGGCATGCGCGATTTGTGACGAGAACGAAACGTGTCAGAAAGATAAGGAAGGTCACAGCCGGTGGCTGGTGAACAAACGTATGGAGCGGATCGACTATAAGATCCTCGTCATGAGTAACAAGGGTGGAGTCGGGAAAAGCACCGTCTCCACCAACCTGGCCGTCAGCTTGGCGTTGAAAGGCTATGAGGTGGGTATCTGCGACATGGATATTCACGGCCCCAATATTCCCAAAATGGTGGGTGCCGAAGGCCAACGTCTCAAGATCAGCACGGGCGGCGGGATTATTCCCCATCAGGCCTACAACATGAAGATCGCCTCAATGTCGTTCCTGCTCCAAAACTCCGACGATCCCATTATCTGGCGCGACGCCTATAAATTTGAATTCATCAATCAATTACTCGGTGGCGTCGAATGGCAGGATTTGAATTTTCTCATCGTGGATTTGCCCCCGGGGACCGGCAATGAGTCGGTTACGACAATCGACTTGATCGGGGAGGTGACCGGATGCGTGATTGTTTCGACTCCACAGGAAGTCGCCTTGCTCGACGCCAGGAAGTCCGTCACGTTCGCACGGGACAGCGAATTGCCGATCATCGGCATCGTGGAGAACATGAGCGGCCTTGATTGCCCGCATTGCCACGAGCGCATCGAAGTCTTTCGACTGGGCGGAGGAGAAGCGTCCGCCCACGATATGAGCGTCCCCTTTTTGGGACGGATTCCGCTCGATCCTGACGTGGTGCGGCAAAGTGATTACGGCGAACCCTACGCCCTCTTCCATTCCGATTTACCCACGGCTGACGCCTATCACGACATTGCCAACAAAGTCGATGATTTTTGCAAGAAAAAGGGCTCATTGGTGCCAATGGCAAGCAAAAGCCCGTTCAAGAAAAAGTAGAGACACATGGACGGATTGACACCTCTCGCGCAAGCGCAACACATCGTGCTGGACGCCGCCATCCCGTTGGGGTGCGAAAAAGTCGGATTGTTGGACTCTTTGGGCCGCGTCCTGGGTGAGGATATTGTGGCGCCACGGGATAATCCCCCGTGGAACAATTCTGCCATGGACGGGTTTGCCGTCCGGTGGGAAGATATCAAAAAAGAGCATGCAATCACCAAGCCTGCGGAGTTGACCATTGTTGAAGACGTGCCGGCCGGCCAAGTTGCCAGGAAATCCGTGGGACCCGGTGAAGCGATCCGCATCATGACCGGTGCCCCGGTTCCGGCCGGAGCCGATACCGTGGTACGAGTCGAATTCACGGAACCATCCGAGACCAGCGTCAGGATTTTTCAGCCTGAACCCCAGGGTGCCAACATTCGACCGAAGGGCGAGGACGTCAAAGAAGGGGACTGCATCATTCCCAAGGGCACCCAACTGCGCCCGGCGGAAATCGGCATGCTTGCGATCCTGGCGAAGTCGTTCGTGCTGGTGCATCAACGTCCCAGGGTGGCCATCCTCTCAACGGGTGATGAACTCGCCGACCTCGACGAGAAATTCGACGAGAATAAGATCGTCAACTCCAATAGCTACGGCATCGCGGCGGCGGTTCAAGAGGCGGGTGGCATTCCGCTTTTGCTGGGCATTGCCAAGGATACGCCGGAATCTCTCAAGGAAAAGATCTCGCAAGGATTGGGATGTGACATCCTGGTGCTTTCCGGCGGTGTGTCCATGGGCGACTACGACTTTACAAAAGTCGTGTTCGCGGAACTCGGAGCCGACATGCATTTCTGGAAATTGGCCATACGACCGGGACAACCCCTGGCTTTCGGAAAAATCCAGGGCAAATTGGCGTTCGGGCTGCCCGGGAATCCCGTGTCGTCCATGGTCACCTTTGAGCAGTTGGTCCGGTTGGCGGTCATGAAGATGGGCGGCTGCCGGCATCTGGACCGTCCGGTGGTCGAGGCCGAGTTTCAGGAACGGTTTTCCAAGCACCCTGATCGCCGGCATTTCCTTCGAGGGATCCTGGAACAAAAAAACGGGAAACTCACCGTTCGGACGACCGGGCCACAAGGTTCGGGGATTTTGACCTCCATGGTGAAGGCCAACGGGTTGATCGACATTCCGGAAGAAGTGGAAAAGATCAATCCCGGTGATACCGTTCGCGTGCAAGTACTCAGCAAGAATTTTTAACCCATGGCACCACCTATCCTCTCTTTTGTCGGCCGTTCCAATAGCGGCAAAACCACGTTGATCGAACGGGTGATTCCCGAACTGACCCGTGCGGGGTACCGGATTGCTACCGTGAAGCACGCGGGACACGGGTTCGAGTTGGATACGGAAGGCAAAGACAGTTGGCGGCACAAACAGGCCGGGGCTCATGCCGTCATCGTGATCTCCAAAGGAAGTCTTGCCATGTTTGCCGACGTCGCCGAAGAAATAAAAGTCGAAGAAGTCCGCGACCGGTTTCTCGACAGCCAAACGGATCTCATTATTGCGGAGGGCTGGAAAAGCGAAGGCTATTCGAAAATTGCCGTCGTCCGCGAACAACTGGAAGAAGTGAACGTTGCCGTCGACGGGTTATTGGCCATCGTCTCGATGAAACCCATCGAAGCGTCGGTGCCGTGCATCGACCGTGATGATATCGCGGGGCTGGCCAAGTTGATTATTCAGCATTACCCCAAGCCGCCTTCCACCTGACATGAACCTAAGGACCGTCATCGTCCTCCTGGTCGCTGTCGTGGTCCTTGGCTTAGCCGGGGCGGTGGCCATTCCCGTTACCAGCCAGCCTGAGTTCTGCGCGTCCTGCCACACGGTTCGTCCATCGGTCGATAGTTGGAAAACCTCTTCCCACAAAGACGTCACGTGCGTCGCGTGCCACGTTCGACCGGGCTTGCAAGGGTTTATCGAAGATAAAGTGTATGCCGGTATGAAAGACGTGGCGATCACGTGGTTCGGAACGCCGACTGAACCTCATGACTTGCAGGTACATATTGATTCAACCGTCTGTTTGAGCTGCCATCGTGCGATCCTCAGGGTGACGGAAGTTTCCACGAGAGATTTGCCGAAGCCCGTCAAGGACGTCGGGTTGATCATGAGTCACCGGAAACACATGGAAGCGTTTGAGAAACGCGGGCAAGGGGAAGGGTGTACCACCTGCCACGCGCGCGTGGTGCATGGAAAACCCGTCAAGGGGTATCCCATCGTCATCCCGCGCGGTCACGTCGCATTGGACATGGAGCCGCACCATCCCGACCATCCCGAGGATTCGGCGTTGTGGAAATCTGCCTTGGCGGATTGTGTGCGGTGCCACGACGACAAGACCACCTACGCAGACAAGGTGCTAAGCAAGGATTGTGACGTCTGTCATCTCCCGGACAAAATCGGAGATTTTTTATTTTAACCTCTTGTCAACGGCACCGATGTCTGCACCGATCGTTCGCGTTCAAAATCTGACCAAACGGTTCGGCGATTTCACCGCGGTGGATCACGTGTCATTCGAGATCCAGCCAGGAGAGACCATCGGACTGCTCGGACCCAATGGCGCGGGGAAAACCACAACGTTTCAAATGCTCCTGGGGGTGATTACGCCCACGCATGGAACGATTGAAATGTTGGGGCTTGATCTCCTCCATCATCGGGAAGAGATTCTTCGGCAGGTCAATTTTTCCTCCACCTACATCTCGATGCCGTACGCGCTGACCGTAGAAGAAAATCTCCGGGTGATCGGCCGGTTGTATGGAGTATCGGGAATCGACCGGCGGATCGACGACGTGCTCAAAAAACTCGAAATGGAGGATATGCGTCATAAAATAGCCCGCAAATTGTCGTCCGGACAGATGACGCGATTGACGCTGGCCAAGGCGGTCCTGACCGAACCGAAGGTTCTGTTTTTGGATGAACCCACCGCCAGTCTGGATCCGGATATTGCCTACAAGGTAAAGGGGTTTTTGAAAGAATACCGGGAGACCTCCGGTCTGAGCATGTTGTATACCTCACACAACATGCGGGAAATAGAAGAAATGTCCGACCGGATCGTGTTCCTGCAACGAGGAAAAGTCATCGCCGAAGGCACTGCCGAAGCCGTCATCGCGCAATACGGCGAGGTCGATCTCGAACAAGTCTTCCTCAGAATCGCCAGGGAAAGTCAATGATCGCCTTTTTGCTCCCGCCACTTCTCCTGACCAAGGAGAGGAATTAAATGAACGTCGGCCGGATCTTTGCACTGATTTCCAGGCATTTGTTTCTCTACCGCCGGAGTTTTCCCCGGTTGTTGGAGATTTTTTATTGGCCCTTGCTGGATTTGGTCGTCTGGGGATTCATTACCATGTACCTGGCCCAGGAAGGGAAGGGCCTGCACGGGGCCGTCGTCTTTTTTCTGGGAGCACTGATTTTCTGGGACATTCTTTTTCGGGCGCAACAGGGGATCACCATCTCCTTTCTCGAAGAAATCTGGTCGAGGAACCTCATGAACCTCTTCGCGAGTCCGCTTACCGCCGGCGAATTTCTCGCGGCGATGATGGCCATGAGTATTTTCAAAGTCGCCGCGGTGTCCATCATCATGGCGTTCGCCGCCTTGTTCTTTTATTCCTATAACGTCTTCATCATGGGGTTGACCCTGATCCCGTTCATCATGAACCTGATTGCCGCCGGTTGGCTGATCGGGATTTTAACGACCTCGGTGATTATGCGGTTCGGCCAGCAAGCCGAAGTCTTGGCCTGGGGTCTGGTTTTTCTGTTTCAACCGATTTCCTGCGTCTTCTATCCCCTGTCCGTGTTGCCGGATTGGCTGAAACCACTGGCCTTGGCCAACCCGGCTGCGCACGTGTTCGAGGGGATGCGGGAAGTGTTACTGAATCAGGTCGTGCCGTGGGCACACCTGTGGTGGGCGATGGGTCTGAACGGCGTGTATTTGTTGCTCATGATTGCGATATACCAATACACGTTTTCCGTGTGCAAAGATCGCGGCATGCTGGTCAGGGTTGGGGAGTAATATGTTGCCGGTTGTTCCTAAGGAACCCCTGATTTATTGCACTATCGGGCGTATGGCTGCGTTGTGTCCTCGCTCAACCCTCACCTATCTCTCTGATAAGCCTCAGGTTTCGCTCCGGGACGCCTTGCCCTACATCCCGCTATCACAATAAATCAGAGGTTCCCTAGTAACGTCGCAGGGAAGGGATTGCCGTATTCCATAAATGCAGGCGCGCGACTTGCCACAGTTGTTCCAGCAGGGTATTGAGGTCGGGTGCTGAGCGGGTCAGTAATTTCACCACCAGGCCCGGGACTGATGGTTCCGATACGCCTCCCAAAATCTTGCCGGTATGGTTCTCAATCACCGTTGTTATGTCTTGCTTGATTCGTTCCCATGTTGATCCTGGCACCTGATCGTTCACGATGAAGAACGACCCCGTGTAATTCCATGCCTGGTTGAACGGGAGACACGGGGTGTCATGGTCCGGTGAAAGGCGATATCGCTCTTCGAGGGACCTCCCGTCTGCAAGCAGGATCCTGATCCGGTTCGCATAAGAAGAAAACCTCCACCGTTCTCCCCGAACGATCCGTCCGGCGGCCAGGGCATCCCAGAGCATGAGAGACGCGCCTGTTTCGAGTCGCACGGTAACCGTTTGTTCAAACGATGAGCCTGCAAATGGAATGGTGGGTTCGGGTATCCATTCACATCTGGCGTTGGCCGCGACGTTCAGATCAATTGACTGGACAGCGGGTTCTTGTTGCGTGCGATAGACTTTAGTCGCCGAGGGAGTGGTAAAGAGCACGTGTGAGTCCTTGCCCAACGTGGCCAGAAGAGAGCATGTATCTCCTCCAGCCAGACCTCCGGACGGATTTGTGAGGAACGTCGTGGCGCAACCCGTGTGGTCAAGATACAGGGGCTGGAAACAATACCAGGGGTAAGAACAGCGTGACCGGGTGAAAACGGTTTTGCCGTTCCGTTTTGCGCATTCGAGGAGCAGCTCACCTTGTTGAACATGAGAACGTTCCGTATCGGAAGATGGACGTGACGGAAACGGCAGGGGAGGCGTTTCAGCCTGAAAAACGTGTTGCCGGCGCATGAGTCATCAGTGTGGGGCGCGCGAACGGACGTGGTGTTCCACCCATTTCGCCACTTGGTCGAGTCCTTCTCCCGAGTGCAGGTTGGTGAAAACGAAGGGTCGTTCGCCGCGCATGAGACGACTGTCACGATCCATCACGGCCAGGTCGGCACCGACGTGCGGAGCCAAGTCGATTTTATTGATGACGAGCAGTCCGGACCGCGTGATGGCCGGACCGCCTTTTCGAGGAATTTTATCTCCCGCGGCCACGTCGATGACATAGATGACGTCATCCACCAAGTCGGGGCTAAAGGTCGCCGCCAGATTATCGCCCCCGCTTTCCAGAAAGACCAGTTCCAACCCGGGAATACGGTTGATTAGTTCCTCTATGGCGCTTTGATTATGGGAGGCGTCTTCGCGGACGGCCGTATGGGGGCAGCCTCCGGTTTCAACGCCGAGAATCCGTTCTTCGGGGAGTACGCCTCGCCTGGTCAGGAACTCGGCGTCCTCTTTCGTGAAAATATCATTTGTGACAACCGCAATTTGTCTGTGGGATTGCAGCGTCCGAGACAGGGATTCGACCAGGGCCGTTTTGCCCGAGCCGACGGGCCCCCCGATGCCAATGACGGTGACGTTCCCTGACCGTGTGACGGGTGTTCCGCCGCCCGGTAAATTTTCAATGAGATGCATGGCGTTACGACCTGAACAGCCTGGAGGTTAATTGTGCATGTCGCATGGCGTAGATCTCCTGGATCGGCGTCCAGGCCATCAGGGCCATATGGCCATCAATGGTCCGGCTGAGTTCTTCGATCACGGGGACCCACGATTCCAGCACCCGCTGGCCTTCCCGTTGGCCAATAGGCAGTAATTTGTATGAAGCCGATACGAACCCGACGCCGGCTTGATACAGAAACCCGGCGATCGTCTGTTGTTGATCCCACCCGATTGTTTGGAACACGACTCCGAACGTCACGGCCAAGTGACCGGCGGAACGTCCCGAATAGACCGCTGCAGAGAACTCTTCAAGGATTCCCTGGTCGTCCTGCGGGAGCATGGCGTGGTGTAACAGGCTACGACCCATTTGACGACTGGCTGCCCGTGTTTCTTGGCATAATTTCATCGCCTCAAGGGCGTGATCGGTTTGGAGCACACCACTGAGATCTCTCTTGCAGGAAGCTTGGTAGGCTCGGGCCAGCGCGACGGCTTCGCATGAGCCCAACCCCCACCGGAAGCAATCCACGACGTATTGATTCAAGTCTTCGATCGTCCGGACGTGGCCTTCCTGGACGGCTGTTTCCAAACCCGAGGAAAAGGCAAACCCGCCGGAAGGGAAAAACGTATCGAGATAGCGGAACCCTTGAAGAAGCAGGCGAGTGTCCATGGGGAGGTTCGTCAACCTGAGGTCATGAACGGCACATTAGAATAAAAAGTATCGCTGGGCCATCGGCAGGACCGCCATGGGCTCGCAGGTTAACCGTTGTCCATCGGCTTTCACCACGTAGGTTTCGGCGTCCACTTCGATGTTGGGCGTGGCGTCATTCAGTTTCAGGTCGCGTTTGCCGATACGGCGACAATTCTGTACGGCTACGATCCGTTTTTGCAAACCGAGTTGTTCGGGAATCCGGCAATCGATTCCGGCCTGTGACAGAAACGTGACGCTCGTGCTGAAGAGAGCCTTGCCCCAAGCCCCGAACATGGGGCGGCTCAACACCGGTTGCGGCGTGGGAATGGAGGCATTGGGGTCGCCCATGGCGGCTTCCACTAGAAATCCGCCCTTGACGACGAGATCCGGCTTGACTCCGAAGAAGGCCGGGTTCCAGATCACGAGGTCGGCCAGCTTCCCGACTTCCACCGATCCCACTTCCGAGGAGATCCCATGTGTGATGGCCGGATTAATGGTGTATTTGGCGACGTAGCGCTTTGCCCGGAAGTTGTCATGTTGTTTCGCGACTGCGTGAACGCCCTCCGGGCTCAGGTGTCCTCGTTGGACTTTCATTTTGTGGGCGGTTTGCCACGTCCTCGTAATCACTTCACCGATGCGGCCCATGGCTTGCGAGTCCGATGACATGATGCTGATGGCGCCCATGTCGTGAAGGATGTCTTCTGCGGCAATGGTTTCTCCGCGAATGCGCGACTCGGCAAACGCAATATCTTCAGGGACGCGAGGGCTCAAGTGATGACAGACCATGAGCATATCGAGGTGTTCGTCAATGGTATTGACCGTAAACGGCATGCTTGGATTGGTAGAGGACGGCAGGACGTTTGATTCCCCGCAGACGCGGATGATGTCCGGGGCATGGCCGCCTCCTGCTCCTTCGGTGTGAAAGGTATGAATCGTTCGTCCTGCAAACGCGCGAATGCTGTCGTCGACAAAGCCCGCTTCGTTCAACGTATCCGTATGAATGGCGACTTGCACGTCATAGGCATCCGCAACGTCGAGACACGTTGAGATGGCGGCCGGTGTCGTCCCCCAATCTTCGTGCAACTTCAAGCCTATGGCACCTGCCTTGACTTGTTCGACCAGCGCCTCGGGAAGAGAGGCGTTGCCTTTTCCAAGAAAACCGAGGTTGACCGGGAACTCGTCTGCACTTTCCAGCATGCGACCGATATTCCAGGAGCCGGGAGTGCAGGTCGTGGCGTTCGTGCCGGTTGCCGGTCCTGTTCCGCCGCCCAACAGAGTCGTCATTCCCGAGGACAACGCTTCCTGAATCAGTTGCGGGCAAATGAAGTGCACGTGGCTTTCAACGCCGCCGGCCGTGACGATTTTGCCTTCCCCTGCGATGACTTCCGTGCCCGGCCCAATCGTCATGCCCGGTGAAACACCAGACATGAGGTCAGGGTTGCCGGCTTTCCCGATAGCGACGATGCGTCCGTCACGGATGCCGATATCCGCCTTGACGATGCCCCAATAGTCGAGAATGACGGCATTCGTCACGACCAAGTCCAAGGAACCGCCGGCTCGCGTGGCAGCCGGGGATTGCCCCATCCCGTCCCGAATAACTTTTCCTCCACCGAATTTGGCCTCTTCTCCCGGGGTCGTCAGATCCTGTTCGACTTCCACGAGTAGCTCGGTATCAGCCAGGCGGATGCGATCGCCGACGGTAGGACCGAACAAATCCACGTATTGACGGCGCGGTATCTTCATCAGGTGTTCCCCTCTTCGCAAAACCCCAATTGGACGGCGCGTTTAAGTGCTTGGGCCTTGACTCGGGGATGATCGAGTGCGCCATTGGTCAAGCCGTTGATCCCATGGGCAATCCGGTTTCCTCCAAAGGCAACGAGGGTCACCCGTTTTTCTTCTCCCGGTTCGAATCTCACGGCGGTGCCTGCCGGGATGTTCAGGCGAAAGCCGAAGGCCTGTTCCCGGGAAAATCGCAAGGCACGATTGACTTCGAAGAAGTGGCAATGCGAGCCCACTTGGATGGGCCGGTCGCCATAGTTCATCACCGTCAGGTCCAGCGTCGGACGATCGGCCAACGCGACGATGTCACCCGTACCCAATACGATCTCACCGGGAATAAGGGGCGCGTGTTCGGTTGCCTGAACGGTCTTTCGCGTGGCGTTCTTTCCCCTGGAACCGTTTGCACGCTTTGCCGTAGCTGCGGCGTTGGACCGTTGCGGTTTCTTCGGAGAGGAAGATTTCTTAGCGGGCTGTCGTTTTGCCACTCTCAATGCTCCATTGGTCAGGAATAGACCTTGTGCCGATAAAGGATGTATTCGTCAACGCATGTGTGGTTTCAGGATTGGCCATGATGCTCGTTGCTCATCGGATAGGATTATGTACGGTGACCAGCTTTGTTCCATCGGGAAACGTGCCTTCCACTTGAATGTCCGCCAACATTTCCGGCACGCCGGCCATGACGTCTTCCCTGGTCAACAGGGTGGCTCCATGGCTCATCAGGTCCGAGACGGAGCGGCCATCCCGAATGCCTTCCAATATGGCGGCGGTAATGTACGCCACTGCCTCGGGGTGGTTGAGCTTGAGTCCACGGGCCTTGCGGTCCTTCGCAAGTTGTCCCGCAACGTAAATCAGGAGTTTTTCTTGTTCTCTCGGGCTTAGGTGCATCGTTTATACCACCAAGTGTTGTTGGACGATTTCTTCCGTTAGTTCGGAGACGGGACCCGATGCCACGATGGCGCCTTTGGCCATGAGCACAACCGTATCGGCCAGTCGGGCCGCAAATTCAAAGTATTGTTCAACCAACAAGATAGCGAACCGGCGTTGATTTTTAAAGCCTTCGATGACGCGCTCGATCTCGATCACGATCGACGGCTGGATGCCTTCGGTGGGCTCATCCAACAGCAGCAACTTGGGTTGCGTGAGTAAGGCCCTGGCAATGGCAACCTGTTGCTGTTGCCCGCCGCTGAGGACGCCTCCCGGACGTCCGAGCAGTGCCGGTAACGCCGGGAACAGCGTATAGACCTCATCGTAGGCTGATTCCGCGGTTAGGGAATCCTGAGGGCCTTGCCTGGCTTCAAATCCCAACCGGAGATTTTCTTCGACCGTTAAATGCGGAAACAGTTCCCGGCCTTGGGGCACGTAGGCAATGCCCCGGTGCACCCGTTGATCCGGAGATTGTTCGGTGACCTCTTCGCCGTGCAGGTACACGTGTCCGGCCTGAGGTTTGAGTAAGCCCATGATGGTTTTCAAGAGCGTGGTTTTGCCTACGCCGTTTCGTCCCATGAGGCAAACGACCTGACCTGTGGGCACGTCGATGGAAATATCCCGCAGGATATGACTTTCCCCATAGAACACGTTTAGTGCGTCACACCGGAGCATCGGCTTCTCTTGGTCGTCCGAGATAAATTTCGATCACGCGAGGATCGTTTTGGATGTTCTCCACGAATCCTTCGCACAGCACGGTACCTTCATGCAGGACCGTCACCATTTTCGCAATTTGCCGGACAAATTCCATATCATGCTCGATCACGATAAGGGAATGCGTGCCCGTAAGGGATTTCAGTAATTCGCCGGTTTTTTCCGTTTCCTGTTCCGTCATGCCGGCAACGGGTTCATCAATGAGGAGGAGTTCGGGGTCCTGAAGGAGAACCATGCCGATTTCCAGCCATTGCTTTTCGCCGTGCGACAGTTGGCCTGCAAGCACGTGGGCTTTCTTCGTCAATCCGATGGTCTCCAACGTCAGGGCAATTTTATCCGATTCTTCCGAATTCAGCTTTGAGAATAAGGTGGCGATGAACCCCTTGTTTTTTCGACGGAGCGAAAGGTCGAGGTTGTCCCACACGGGGAGGGTGGTATAGACCGAGGGGGTTTGGAATTTTCTGCCGATACCCAACGCCGCGATTTGATTTTCCCTGAGGCCGATCAAGTCCGTTGCCTGACCGAAGACCACACGGCCGGATGCCGCTTGAACTTTCCCGGAGATCACGTCCAATAACGTGCTCTTGCCGGCGCCGTTGGGACCGATCACCACGCGAAGTTCGTGGTAGTCCACAATCAGGTTCAGTTGATTCAAGGCCTTAAACCCGTCGAAGTCAACCGTCACGTTGTCGAGATAAATGATCGACCGCTGGTGCCGGGAGCCGATGATCTTTCGTTCACCGGCTATCTCTCTGGGGATCGGAATGCTTTCGTTCATGGCGAGACTCACGTGGTCAGTCGGTTGTTGCCGCGTTTTCGACTTTTGATTTTCTGGAAGGCAGCATGACGGACGTTTTCCTGAGCAATCCCACGATGCCTTTCGGAAAAAACATGACCACGGCAATGAACAGGCCGCCAAGGAAAAAGGGCCAGAGTTCGGGGAAATGGTTGGTCAACGTACTGCGCATGAAGTTGACGCCCGCAGCTCCGATAATGGCACCTGATAGGGTTCCCCGTCCACCCACGGCCACCCAGATCACCATCTCGATCGAAGGCAGGACGCCTATCTGGTTCGGTGTGATGATTCCGACCTGCGGTACGTAGAGTGCGCCGGCGAGGCCAGCCAATCCGGCCGAGATTACAAAGACGAATAATTTGTAATTTGCCGGTGAGTACCCGGAAAAAAACACGCGCTGTTCGCAATCGCGAATGGCGATGAGGACACGTCCTGCCCGGGATTGGGTAATCCACCGGCAGAGTCCGTAGGCCAAGCCCAGGAACAGGATGGTCACCATGTACATGACGAGTTGGGTGGAAGGGTCGTTCAAGGAAAACCCCTGGATATGTTTGAAGTTGGTCAGCCCGTTCGTCCCGCCCAGGTTGGTTTCATTGCGGTTAAAGACCAGCCAGGCGACGAGCGCGAGTGCTTGCGTGATAATGGAAAAATAGACGCCGCGAATCCGGCTGCGAAACACGAAGTACCCGAACATTGCCGCGGCGGCCATCGGCACCAGAACAATGGCGGCCAATGAAAATGGCAGGCTGTAAAATGGTTTCCAAAACCAGGGGAGTTCTTCGACCTGGTTCCACACCATGAAGTCGGGGAGGGCATTGCCATAGACGCCTTCCGTTCCAATCCCCAGCATCAGGTGCATCCCCATGGCATAGGCTCCCAGGCCGAAAAATACGCCGTGCCCCAGACTCAAGACGCCAGTGTAGCCCCAAATCAGATCGATCCCCAATGCCAAAATGGCAAACGCAAAAAATTTCCCCAGCAGGTTCAGGGTAAAGTCGGAAACGTGAAAGAACGAATCGTCGGGCAGCAAATTGAGCAGAGGCACGCCGGCAAACAGGATCGCGCCTATGATCCAGAACGCGGGACCTGCTCCGGCGTTCGAGGCCGCGGCTGCGAGGCGTGACGTGATGGAGCGTTCAGGAGTCAAGGTGTCGTCCCTTCAATGCAAAGAGCCCGGACGGCCTCACCTGGAGGAACAGAATGATGAGGACGAGAATGATCACTTTGCCGTACACGGCACCAAAACTGGGTTCCAACAGTTTATTGAGTGTGCCGATGCCGAACGCGGCTGTCACCGTTCCGGCGAGTTTTCCGACTCCACCGGCGACGACGACCATGAATGAATCTACGATGTAATTCCGCCCGAGTTCCGGATCGACGTTCCCGATCAAGGTGAGGGCGCTGCCGGCCAACCCTGCCAAGCCTGAGCCGAAGGCAAAGGTATAGGCGTCCAATTTTCTTGTCGGGATGCCCAAACAGGCGCTCATATCGCGATTCTGCAGGACGGCGCGGACCCGCAGTCCGATGCCCGTTCGAAACAACAGCAGATAGATGCCGGCGACGCTGAACAGGGCTAACAGGATAATGAAGAGCCGGTTGTAAGGCAGTTGCACGCCGGCCACGATTTGTGCGCCGCCCCTGAGCCAGCTTGGGGCTTGGATGGCCGTCAGGTCGCCGAAGATGAGGCGGGCGGTTTGAATGAAGACCAGCCCGACGCCCCAAGTCGCGAGCAACGTTTCGAGGGGCTTCCCATAAAGGAACCGGATGAGCGTGCCCTCAAGGACCCAGCCGATGAAGGCCGCGACGAAAAAGGCGCAGGGGAGGGCAAACAGGAAATAATAATCAAAGACATGTTCGCTCATGTACATTCTGAACGTTTCCTGAACGACGAACGTGGCATAGGCTCCGATCATCATCATTTCCCCATGTGCCATATTGATGACACCCATGAGACCGAACACAATGGCCAGCCCCAGGGCCATGAGGAGGAGGATGGACCCCAGGCTCAGGCCTTGCAGCAGCATTTCGATGCCGCGGGTCACGTCCTGCCATTTCTGTATCAGGCGGCTGGCTTTTTCCGCTTCGTCCTTGAGTGTTTGCCGTTCGAGGTTGTTGGCCTGCTGCTTTGCCAAATCCTGCAAAATCGGGAGGGCCGCGGCACTACGCATATCGCCCAGTTGCTGAATGGCCGTAAATTTCACTTGTGGGTCGGCACTCTCCAGGTTGAGTAATTGTATGGCCTCTTCCAGGTCGTATCGAACCCAATGCTCTTGTTCATTGGACAAGGCTTCCTTGAGAACCGGCAACGCTTCCGGCGTCCCTCGCGCCCCGAGATCTCTGGCCGCGGCGCGCCGGGTTTCTTTGTCAGGACTCGCGAGAGCGGCTTTGTTCTTGAGCAGGTTGATGACGGGTTTGATCAGCCTGCGAACGCGCCGGTTCGTGTTTGAACGAAGTTCTTCAAGTTGAGGGAGCAGGGCGGGATCCCCGTGTTTCAACAGGTAATCGGTTGCCAGTTTCTTGTCGGGCCATGGGCCTTCCTGCAGTGCGGTCATGGCTTTTTGCGTTGTCATGACCATGGGTGCCGGCGTCGGCTCTTCCTGTGCCGTTGCCAGGGTCAACGGGGTTCCCCAAAAGAGGAGAAGCCACGAGGACAATACGGGGATGAGCAATCGGCTGGTGATGTTGCGTCTCATGAATGAGCTAATCTGACGGTTGGTTTTCAGTGAGCAAGAGTGCGGGCTCAGGATCAAAGGTTGTTCCCGAGCCCGCAACGTCTCAGGCTTTCTTGTAGGTCCCTTTGTGGTTGACCCAGTCACAGCCTTTTTCCGGATTGGTGTATTCGCTCCAGGGCTCCGGCCTGACCAGATTGGTTTGGGAAATGATCGCAAATTGCCCGTCTTTGCGAATTTCCCCGATAAGTACGGGCTTGTGGGTGTGATGATTGACCGCATCCATCTTTTTCTTGCCGCCGGGTGCGTTGAACTCCAATCCGTAGACGGCTTTTCGCACGGCGTCCACGTCCGTGCTGCCGGCTTTTTCCACGGCGTGTTTCCAGACGTGCACCCCAAAATAGGCGGCTTCGATCGGATCATCCGTGACCCGCTGCGCCCCGCTGGGCAGGCCGTTTTTCTTGCAATAGGATTTAAAGTCGCTCACGAATTTTTTGTTTCCGGCGGAATCGATGCTTTGAAAGTAATTCCAGGCCGTCAAATGCCCGACTAACGCGGTCGTATCCATGCTGCGGAGTTCGTCCTCGGCCACACTGAACGCCATGATGGGCACGTCTTCGGACCGGAGGCCCTGATTGGCGAATTCCTTGTAAAACGGCACGTTGCTGTCACCGTTGATCGTACTGATCACGGCCGCGTCTCCGCGACGGGAAAATTGCCGGATTTTGCTGACAATGGTTTGGTAATCCTGGTGGTGGAACGGGGTGTATTCTTCGCCGATGCCGGAAGCGGGGACGCCTTTGGCGAGCAACATTGCCCGCAAGATTTTATTTGTCGTTCTGGGATACACGTAGTCCGTTCCCAAGAGATAGAACTTCTTGTACCCGCCGCCCTCTTCACTCATCAGATACTCGACCGCGGGAACGGCCTGTTGGTTGACTGCGGCTCCCGTGTAAAACACGTTGCGCGAACATTCTTCTCCTTCGTATTGCACGGGATAAAAGAGTAGCCCGTTGTTGCTTTCAAACACGGGAAGCACGGATTTGCGACTTACGGACGTCCAGCATCCGAACACGACGGAGACCTTGTCGACCAAGAGGAGTTGTTTGGCCTTTTCCGCAAAGAGATCCCAGTTCGACGCAGGATCGACCACAACGGGTTCGATCATCCTGCCGAGGACCCCACCCGCGGCGTTGATTTCCTCGACCGCCATCAGCACGACGTCTCGCAATGACACTTCGCTGATGGCCATCGTGCCGCTCAACGAATGAAGGATGCCGATCTTAATGGGCTTTTGGCTTGCGGCATAGGACAGCGCGTAATTCCCCAGGTTGCCCAGAAGCGCCGCGACGCCGAATCCTGCCGCGGTCTTTCCGGCGTCCGCAAAAAATTGGCGCCGGCTTTTCCCGGGTGTCTGGTTGAGCGGGTTCTCCGCCTTGTTGTGCATGGTTTCAGGGATAAGGTCTTTTGGTGCATTCATGTTTTGCGTCTCCTTCAACATATCCTGGAATGTTGGTTTGCCATCTTGTCAAACAGCCGGTTGGTCGCTAGATCTGCCACTGCAGGGCCAGCTTGATGGCACTCACGTCGTCACCGGTGATGCCGGGCGTCCAATTTCTTCCTTTTGTGGCGATGTCGCCATATTGGTAAAACAGTGAAATTTTGGCGTTGTGCCCGTCGATGATGTAATTCGTTCCGAATTCGATTTCACTCCGGCTGGTGCTGAAGTCGGGATCGTTCGCCGTATACCGGACGTAGGGCTGCAATTGTCCGATCCCCAATTTTTCCGGGAAGAGATACAAGCCCGTTGCCGTCCATGCATTTCCGTCAAAGATGCAGAAGCAGCCAACGTTGTTGTCTGCCGCTTCAGCAAAAGCCGCCGCATTCAGACCGGTTTCAAAAACTTTATACTCTCCTTCAATGGTCAGGACGCCCTTGTTCGGCAGGACTTTTTCCATCAGGAGATCGGTACTGTAGCCGGTGAAATCCGATTGATTGGCTTTCGTCCCGGCCCCGTCTTCGTGGTGCTGTATGGCGAAAGCCAGGGTCAGGATGTCGCCTCCTTTGCCGTAATAGGTGCTGCTGGTGTAATAGCCTGGATTTTTTTCCACGTCCCAGAAGTTGTAGCTGAAACGACCGGCCCAAAGCAGGTTGTCCCCCGTATTCGGGCGGCCTGGATTATCGGAATGATCGACTCCATCAAATACGCCCACGACGTACGTCAGCCTCTTGTCCTCCAAAAAGGCTCCCCAGAGATTTAACCCGTCGTCACGGCCGAACCGGCCCGCCACAAAATTACCGAAGTCCGACGGGTAAAAGGGTGTTTTATTGAAGTCGAAGGTATTTTGGAAATACGGCCCGTCGAGTTCAGCGCGGTCCGATGGGACCAACTGCCGTCCGCCCCAGATGTTGATGTACTGGTTGAACTCGAATTTGCCGATGGCGTCCAGGACGATCATCGTGCCGCTGCTGTTGTCGCCGAGACAATTCGTGCAGTCCGTGTTGAATTCGATCTTCAGGTACTTGTGGAATTGCCCGTTGACGTAGAGCCGCATATTCTCCAACCCGAAATGCTTGCTCCAATTCTCGCCATCGGCGGTACCATCCTCCTGTGTAAAAAAATGCACCCGTGCTCCGGCCCCGATACTGAGCCACTTGTCATCGCCGAATTCGAGTTTCGGACCGGCGAATGCGGGCAATGTGATCAAGAGTATCGCGAAGAAAACGATCGTGAGCGTGCTGTGTTTGAGTCTATTCATGGCTAGAAGTCCTTTTCGTGTCAGAGTCGATTTTGCAAGGCTGTCTTTTGCGGGCACCCCAAAATTTCCCTGATTCGGCAATGCGGGAAACATCATTGTTTCCTTCATCGAGACGAAACGTCATGTTCGTCCGTTTGTCACCTTCTTTTGCCGCCATCAATGAAATGAACAAAAAAAAACGCCCTTCTGGTCTGAATCACAAACCAAAAGGACGTCAATGTCCTTGCTCATTTTTAAAGGCCGGCCAGGAAAACTTCCTCGTTTCCCGGCTGTGCCGTCTTATGATTAAGGGCTTATATCGGAATAGAATTTAAATGTCAAGAAGGCAAACGGCCCAATGAATATTCTTGCCCAAACGTGAACAGGTCTCAAGGATGTTCTTGTTTTTCGAACCGGCCCGCCACGATGATTTCAGTCAATGGCCGCCGGTCATTTGGGTGTTCCCTTTCTTGAAGATGATCGGGCAGGGATTCCCTTGGCGCGCGCTTTCCAACGGCGAGCATGGCCAGGACGTCGTAGTTTTCGGGTACGTGAAGTTCGCTTCGGGCCTTCTCGTAATCGAATCCTTGCATCCCGTGTACGACAAATCCTCGTCGTGTTCCTTCCAATGCAAGATTTTCCCACGCCGCGCCGGCATCAAAGGCATACGTGACCGCGGGTTTGTCGTTCCGTTCGAAGAGTTTCCTGGAGGTGACAACGATCAATGCGGCTGCCTGCCGGGCCCATACTTTATTGCCTTCGGCCAGCAAATTTACGAATGTCTCCCAAAACGCCGTCTGACGTTTTGCATACACGAATCGCCACAGTTGCGCATTATTCGATGACGGCGCCCAACGAGCCGCTTCAAACAGCGGCATGAGTTCGTCATCGGATAATTCTTCACCGGTCATCGAACGGGGAGACCACCGGTTCACAATAAGAGGATGGACGTCATAATTCGGCTTTCTTCGTGTCTGTACTTCTTCCGTCAGTGAATCGTTCATGTTGGGCTCCTTGGTTGTTGTGTTTGTCGCCTGTCTCTCTCTCACCTTCTGTCTCCCTTTGCAAAGAGGCGGGACCGAACGGGCATTCTTTTCTGATGTCCTTCCGTTCTGACGAGGGGAGAGGGAGGTCGATCAGCCGGATTCTTTCAGTCGATCCAAACGAGCCTGATCCACCAAGGCCCACAGATTTTTTTCTTGAGTCACGGTGACCGAGCCGGGCTTCGCGCCCTTGGGTTTCTTGACGTTTTTTCTCAAGGTATAGATGACTTCGCCTTTTCCGCTTTTTCGTAGATCGCTGTAAAACAAAGCCAGGGTCGCGGCGTCCTTCAAGGTTTCCGGAGGAACCTGCTGTTTCTTTTCCAGCTTGACGATCACGTGCGATCCCGGCGTTCCCCTGGCGTGTAGCCAAAGATCATCGGGCTTGGAGACCTTGAACGTGACGGCGTCGTTATCCTTGGCGGTTTTGCCAACCAGGATGGGGCATCCTTCCTGAGAGGAAAATTCGCGGTATGGGACGGCAGGTTGGGTTTTGGGCTTGGAACGTTGCGGGGCGCGTAACGGGACCTGCGGCTTCGGCAGTGCTGTGACCGGTTCAGTTTCTCGTGAGTTTGCCAATTTCCCACTCTCCAAGGCTTCTAATTCCTGCTGATATTTCGCCAATTCTGTTTTGGCTTGGTTGAGCCGGGGCACAAGGTTTTTCCGGGCTCCCGTAAATTTTCCGTATTTCGTGAAATAGTTTTTCAGATTCTCGGGTCCATCTTTCCCCGGGTCTAACGGGAGCGTGATCTCCGGCAGTCCGTCATCAAAGTAATCAACGACTGTAACGTGTTTCTGTCCTTTGCCCAGAGCGGAAACGTGGTTCTTCAACAGCTCGCCGTACCGTCCATATTCACGATACGCATCGACTTTTGCAAAATCTTGTGTCAATTTCTCGATCCGTCGCTGCAACTTCTTGATGTGTTTACGGACGTGCGCGATTTGTCGGTGACGTTCGTCTTCGAGCGTTGCGTTGAGTTCGGACGTGGAATAAGACGCTTCGATTCGTTCAGAAACGGGAAAAGCCATCTTCTCCACGTCAGGCATGGGCGGAAACGCTTCCGCTGGACTGTTGCTCCTCCAAGGACAAGGAGCAAGGGTAAACCGTTGCCTCATAGCCTGTCGGCTTGGTTTGAGGGCCCGAAGCACCGTGGCCTGGGCATCCAGGACGAAGATGTTGGCCGAACGGCCGGTCAATGCAAGGACCAGCGAGAACACCTGTTGGCCTCTTTTGAGCTCGAACCACACGATGCGGTCATCAGCGGTTTGGGCAAGACGATGGATTTGTGTTCCCAAGAGATGGGCGCGAGCATATTGACAGAACGACGGCGGCGTTGGAACAGACGAAATTTTTTGACTCAGGATATGCAGCCGTCCGTATTGGGAATGGGTTGAAAGTAGAAGTGAAAGAGAACGTCCGGGCCGGCGCAGTGCAAGGATGATCGTATCGGGCGTCGGCTGCTGGATCTTTTGGATAAATCCTCCGGCGCAAGCCGGCGCCATTTCCGTGAGAACGGCGTTTACGTCGTCAAGACTCAACACGAATCGGAGAGGGCGGCTTTCAGCCCGGCCGTAAACCGGCTGATTTCCTGGACCAAGTCGGTGGAATGCTGGAATGCTTCTATTTTTCGCACGATGGCACTCCCCACGATGACGCCGTCGGAGAAAGCCGCGATTTGCCGGGCATCGTCGGGGGTGGCGATGCCGAATCCTACGGCCACGGGTTTCCCGGCTTTCTTTTGGAGCGCGCGCACGTTGCGTTTGATGGAATCCTGGTCCCGTAGTTTCGCCCCGGTGATTCCGGTAATGGACACGTAATAAATGAATCCGCTGGTGCGTTTGATGACTTCGGCTTTTCTGGCCGTGGTGCTCGTCGGTGCGAGCAGAAAGATCAGGCAGGGACCTTTTTCCGCGGAGGCTCGTTGCAACGAGTCGGCTTCTTCGGGCGGCATGTCCGGAATGATGACGCCATCGACCCCGGCACGAACCGCTGCGTCACAGAATTCCCATTCCCCCATGGCCATGACGGTGTTGTAGTAAGTCATCAGAATGAGCGGGACTTGAGTTTTGGTTCGTAAGGATTTGACGGACTGTAAAATTCCGCGCAAGGAGGTGCCCGTCCGCAACGCGCGTTCAGCCGCTTTTTGGATCACGGGTCCGTCGGCGATAGGATCAGAAAATGGGACGCCGAGTTCAATCAGGTCGGCTCCGGCCTTTTCCAGCGCCACCACCAGGGTTTCCGTTTCAGCCAATGAAGGATCCCCGGCCATGATATAAGGGATCAACGCCTTTTCCCCTTGCCGGCGAAGACGGTCAAACGTGGCGGTGATGCGATTGGAAGGATTGGCCATGATCAGAGTTGGATGCCCCGCATCTGGGCGATCTGGTTGACGTCTTTATCCCCGCGTCCGGACAGGTTCATGATCAGGATTTGGTTTTTCTTCATCTTCGGCGCCCGTTTGATAACTTCAGCGACTGCATGCGCGCTTTCCAGGGCGGGAATAATCCCTTCCTCTTGAGACAAGAGGTCGAAGGCTTCCAAGGCTTCCTGGTCGGTCGCCGAGGTGTACTGAATGCGGCCCGAGTCATGGTGCATGGCGTGTTCGGGACCGACCGCGGGATAATCAAGGCCGGCCGACACCGAATGCGTGCTGCTGATTTGGCCGTGCCGGTTTTGGAGCAGGTAGGTCATCGTTCCGTGGAGCACGCCCGGCACGCCGCCGGCAAATCGAGCGGCATGTTTCCCGCTGGTCAAACCCATGCCACCGGCTTCCACTCCGACCATTTGAGTCCGTGCATCCTTGATAAACGGGTAGAACAGGCCAATGCTGTTGCTCCCTCCTCCGACGCAGGCCACCAGGCAATGCGGGAGTGTTCCTTCGGCGGCCATGATCTGTCGCCGGGTTTCCCGGCCAATGACCGATTGAAAATCACGGATCATCATCGGGTAGGGATGCGCGCCCAGCACGGAGCCCAGCAGGTAATGCGTGGTTCTCACGTTTGTCGTCCAATCACGCATGGCCTCGCTGATGGCGTCCTTGAGTGTCCGGCTGCCTGCGTCCACGCCCGTGACTTTTGCTCCGAGCAATCGCATGCGAAACACGTTGAGCGCCTGGCGCGCCATGTCTTCGGTCCCCATGTATATTTCCGCTTCGAGCCCGAACATGGCGGCGATGGTTGCAACCGCGACGCCGTGTTGTCCTGCACCGGTTTCCGCGATGACCCGCCGCTTTTTCATGCGTTGGGTCAACAATGCCTGGCCCACGGTATTGTTGATCTTGTGTGCGCCGGTATGGCAGAGGTCTTCCCGCTTGAGATAGATTTTGGCTCCGCCCAATTTCCTGGTGAGTTGTTTGGCTAAGTACAGCGGCGTCGGACGACCCACGTATTGTTTGAGACATTCATGAAATTCTTTTTGGAAACTGCGGTCGGTCCGAAGCTTTGCATAGACGTGTTCCAGTTCCGTGATGGCGGGCATCAGGGTCTCGGGGACATATTGCCCTCCATATTCGCCGAATCGGCTCTTTTTAAGGGGAACACGTGACATGGGTCTATGGTTGTCCGAGCGAAGGGATTCGGACGGAACTATACCGGCTGAATTTATACCGACACAAGTTTAACGGCCTGGATGAAGGCCGTGACTTTGGCCGGGTCTTTCTTGCCCGGACCAGCCTCGACGCCGCTGCTGACGTCCACGCCGTAAGGTTGCACTGTCCGCATCGCCTCCTGAACGTTGTTTGTGGTGAGCCCTCCTGCCAGCAAAAAAGAAAACGATTGAGCGGCCTCCGTGGCAAGGTTCCAGTCTGCGGTTTTGCCGGTGCCTCCATAGGCTGTCTCTGAAAAGGCATCCAGTACGAATCCTCGAACGCGCGCCCGTCCCTTGTACTCGGCCATGGCAAACAAGGTGTTGTGGTCACGGAGCCTGATCCCCCGGATAACCGGACGCCCCAGCGATTCACAATATTCAGCCGATTCGTCTCCATGAATTTGCGCGAGTGCCAAGCCGCATTCGTCCATCGTCTTGCGCACCTTCTCGGGTTCCTCATTGACGAATACCCCGACCGGCAACACGAACGGAGGTAAATCGGCCACAATGGATTTGACCACGTTCAGATTCACGTGGCGAGGGCTTTTCTTGTAGAAGACGAACCCGAGCGCATCGGCCCCCGCGTCAACGGCCTGCAAGGCGTCGATCGGGTTCGTGATGCCACAGATTTTGATTTTTGGTAGAGCCATGACTTGAGAGTCTGAATGTAACGGTTATATCCAGCGGGTTTCGTGAACGGGTGGTGCGGCTTCATCTTCCTGCCCGGCTGTTCCCATGAGTTCTTGAATCTTGGCGCCAATCTCATCGGCTCGAACCAGGGATTCACCCACCAGCATGGCTTTGGCTCCGGCTTCCAGAATCTGCGCGACGTCCTCGCGTTTGTGGATTCCGCTTTCGCTGACGATGACTTTTTCGGACGGAATCCGGCGGGCTAGCCGTTGGGTCACCGAGAGATCGGTCGAGAAGGTTTTCAAATCCCGGTTGTTGATACCGATCAGGGTTGCGTCGGGGATTCGTTCCAAGGTCCTGTCAACTTCCGATTCATGATGTGTTTCCACCAGCACGTCGAGCGCCAAGCCCTTGGCTATTGCATACAAGTCTTCAAGCTGAATCCGGTCCAAGGCCGCCACGATCAGCAGAACGGCATCGGCTCCATGGGCCCGGGCTTCGTAAAATTGAATGTCTTCGATCATGAATTCCTTGTTCAGCACCGGCAACCCCACGTGGTCCTTGACGCTGGTCAGGTGATCCAAATGCCCTTGAAAGAATTCCTGATCCGTCAATACCGAGACCGCTGCCGCCCCGTGTTCCTTGTATGTATTGGCAATGCCGACCGGTTCATACCTGTCTGCAAACTCCGGGCGCATCAACCCCTGGCTGGGTGACGCCTTCTTGACCTCCGCAATGAGGGCGGGCTGGTCTGCCGCAGAGGCTTTCTCCAAGGCGTCGATAAAGCCGGATGGCGCGGGGCGGTCGGCTATTCTCCCTTTGAGTGCAGCCATGTATCCGCGCCCCGTTTTTCGCCGGAGTTCAGCTTTTTTATGTTCCAGGATGCGGTCCAGGATCATACGGTTGCCTTGTTGGAGAACTTGACGAGTTTCTGCAATTTTTCATACGCGGCCCCGCTATCCAGCGTACTCGCGGCTTGGGTGAACCCGTCTTTCAAGTTTTTGGCTTTCCCGCAGGCCACGAACGCCGGAGCGGCATTCATGAGAACCACGTCACGCTTGGCGCTCTGATGTCCCTTGAGAAGATCTTGGATGATGGCGGCATTGTCTTCGGGAGTTCCGCCACGCAGGTCTTTCGGATTGGCCCGGGGCAATCCAAAATCTTCCGGGGCAAGATGGTAACTCGAAATCCGTCCGGCTTTACCTTCGGACACGTAGGTGAAATCGGTCAACGTCATTTCATCCAACCCGTCTTTGCCGTGCAGGACAAAACAATGTTGGGTGCCCAAACGGATAAGGACCCGGGCAAGTTTTTCCGTCAGGGCCTGATCGTACACGCCTAGGATCTGGATGCCGGCGCCGGCGGGATTGGACAACGGGCCCATGATGTTCATGAGCGTTCGCACGCCCATTTCAGAGCGAGGTTTCGCGCAATGCTTCATGGCTCCGTGGTAGAGCGGTGCGAACAGGAAGCCGATGCCGATTTCATTGACGCATGCTTCCACGTGCTCAGGAGGAAGGTCGATCTTGACGCCCATGGCCGTCAGCACGTCTGCGCTTCCGGACCGTGAAGACACCGATCTGTTGCCATGCTTGGCAACGGTCATGCCTCCTCCGGCAACCACGAAGGCGGTCGCGGTGGAAATATTGAACGTATTGGATCGATCGCCGCCGGTCCCGCAGGTATCAATGACCTGGGGATCTCCCACGTGGATCCGCACGGCCATTTCACGCATGGCTTTGACCGAGCCCGTGATTTCTTCGACGGTCTCGCCTTTCATCCGAAGGCCCATGAGGTAGGCGGCAATCTGGGATTCGGCGGTTGCTCCCTGCATCATTTCCAACATGACGTCGTATGCTTCTTTTTCCGTCAGGTCGATGCCGTCAACCAATTTTGTGAGAGCGTCCTTGATCATGCCGTCTTGCCCTGGCCATTGCCGGAGCCGAGTTCAAAAAAGTTTCGCAACAGGTCCATGCCGGCTTTCGTGAGGATGGATTCGGGGTGAAACTGCACGCCTTCCGCACCGGTCGGGCGATGCCGGAGGCCCATGATCTCGCCTTCCTCCGTCAGCGCGGAAATGTCAAAATCAGTTGGTAAGGTTGTCTTGTTGACGATCAGCGAATGATACCGCGTGGCTTCGAACGGGTTGGGCAGGCCCGTAAAAATCGTTTGATTGTCGTGTTCGACCAGCGACGTTTTCCCGTGCATCAGGCGATCGGCACGCATGATTTCACCGCCGAAGGCATAGGCCAAGGATTGATGCCCGAGGCAGACGCCCAACAACGGCACGCGCCCGGCAAATTGCCGGATGACTTCCACGGAAATGCCGGCTTCGTTGGGCGTACATGGACCGGGGGAGATCACAATGCGTTCCGGATCCAGTTCCGTAATTTCATGTATTGTGATTTTGTCGTTTCGATGGACCTCGATATCAGTACCCAGTTCACCCAGGTACTGCACGAGGTTGTACGTAAAGGAGTCATAATTGTCGATCATGAGCAACATGAAATTATTCCAACCCTTTTTCGGCCATTTCGATGCTGCGCATCATGGCGCGGGCTTTGTTGCACGTTTCTTCATATTCCCTGGTTGGGTCCGAATCGGCCACAATTCCGGCTCCGGCTTGAATAAAGGCGTCCCGGCCTTTAAAGACCGTGGTTCGAATGTTGATGCAGGTATCCATATTGCCCGAGAAACTGAAATAGCCCACGGCGCCGGCATAGGGGCCTCGTTTCGTGGGTTCGAGTTCTTCGATGATCTGCATGGCGCGGATCTTCGGCGCTCCCGAAACCGTGCCGGCCGGGAAGCAGGCTTTCATCACGTCATAGGCGTCTCTGCCGGGAGAGAGCGTCCCCGTCACCTGTGAGACAATGTGCATGACGTGAGAGTAACGTTCGATTTTCATGAACGGATCAAGTGCGACGGTGCCCGTTTTCGCCACGCGGCCAACGTCGTTTCGTCCCAAGTCAACCAGCATGACATGCTCGGCACGTTCCTTGGTATCAGCCAACAGTTCATCGGCCAAGGCTTGGTCTTTCGCAACCGTATCCCCACGTTTTCGGGTTCCGGCGATTGGCCGGACGACGACTTGGTCCTCTTCACATCGGACGAGGATTTCCGGTGAGGACCCCACCAGTTCAACTCCCGCTACCCGGAGATAGAACATGTACGGTGATGGATTGATAACCCGCAACGCACGGTAGATTTCCAAGGGTGACGTCCGAATCCTGGTTTGCCATCGTTGGGACACGACGGCCTGGATGATATCACCGGCCTGAATATATTCTTTGGTCCGCATCACCATTTTTTCAAAGGTGGTCTGGGTCATATTGGAGGTGAAGCGGAGAACGTGCTTGCGCGCGGTTGCCGGCCGTTGCCGCAAGGGTGCCTTGAGCTTCGCGATCATTTTTTCGATGCGGGTCGTCGCATCCACGTAGGCGGACCTGACGTCCGATTTCTTAAAAGAGGCAATATGCGCATTGGCCACGACTTTGACCGTATGGCGCACGTTATCGAAGATCACGAGCGTATCCGTGACAAAAAAGGCAAACAGGGGTAGCCGTGCCGAATCCTTGGGATACTCGGGAATCGTTTCGAATGATCGCACAACGTCGTATCCCAGGTACCCAACGGCGCCCCCGACAAAGCGCGGGAGGTCGGGCACCTGTACCGGCTGAAACTCGGACATGATTGTCCTGATATGGTCTAACGGATTGTCTCTTAAGGGAAAGGTTTCGGTTTTCCGCCCTTTCTTGACGTGGAGGAGGCCGTCTTCTTCCCATAGCACTTGTGTGGCGCTGTTGCCCAAGAAGGAGTAGCGTGCCCAACGTTCTCCACCCTCGATGCTTTCAAACAGGAATGCCGTCTGGCCGGTGTTGATTTTTGAAAATGCACTAACCGGCGTTTCCCTGTCCGCCAGGATTTCACGATACACCGGGATGAGATTTCCCTTTGTGGCCAATTGACGGAATTGTTCAAAACTTATTGAATAACAAGGTTTTTTCATGCCAAAACGGTATCATGCGACTTCAAAACAAGTCAATAAAACAGAGGAATCCGAATCCTTTCTTCTCCGGCGGCACCTGGGTTTGGCCGAACGGCCTGCAATGCTTGCTGTCAACACCCGGTATGAATACAGTAGATCTCCATCGATCTTTATTGCCTCTCCCTTGAGGGAGGAGGACCAAGGTGAGGTGAAGGAGGGAATCGATTGTGTCGTTGTTAAAAATTACCAGGTTGGGCCATCCAAAGATTCGACAGGGAACCGAACAGGTTTCTTCGGAGGAATTGCATTCGCAGGCAATCCAGCGACTCATCGATGACATGGTTGAAACCATGCGGGATGCCAATGGTGTGGGCATTGCCGCGCCGCAGGTCCACGTGTCCAAACAGATCATCGTGATCGAAGTGTCACCGGACAATCCCCGCTATCCGAACCATCCGGCTGTTCCGCTCATGGTGTTGATCAACCCCATCATCACGGAACATGCGGAGACCACTGTGGAAGGGTGGGAAGGCTGCTTGAGCGTGCCGGATTTACGCGGGCTTGTGCCTCGTTGGACAAGGGTCAACGTCAGTGGTCTTGACCGTCGAGGGCAAGCCGTGGAATTGGACGCTGAAGGATTTTTCGCCCGCGTGATCCAGCATGAAGTCGATCATTTGAACGGCAAGGTCTTTTTGGATCGATTGCCGAACCTCAACACACTCACGCACTTGCGCGAATATGAACAATTCTGGAAGAGGTAATGGTTTTGCGGAATGACTCGACGCCAACTCACCCTTCGCTGAAGCGGCTCACTGGAGACCTTTGTAGACGTCGGGGTTCTTTTTCCCTGCCACCTTCAGCAGACCCAAGGCGCCTTTCTCGATGCGAAAGATCGAATGGTCCACCGAGATATACGTGCCAGGGACTTCGACGACAAATTCCGCGATGGAAGATCCCGCGGCCGGCACCAGTGTGGTCTGCACGTTTTCCAGGGGCGGAGTCGTGAGCGAGCCTTCGGTCCAGACTTTGTCGAAGATTTCGCCGATGATGTGCCACGACGACACCAGGTTGGGACCGGCATTGCCGAAGAAAATTCGTATCTTGTCGCCGACGTTGGCCTTGAGCGGATTCTTCACCAGGGAACCGGCCATCCCGTTATACACCACGTAAGTGGGATGTTCGTCCGATCCTTTTTTGTGGTCGAACTCCAGGACGCCGTCCTTGCTTTCCTTGGTATAAAAATCGCTTTGGAGGACGTAGAATTCCTTGTCCACCGGCGGCAGGCCGCCTTCCGGTTCCACCAGGATCATGCCATACATGCCGTTTGCAATGTGGGCCGGAATCGAGGGCGACGCCGTGGCGCAATGGTACACGTAGAGCCCGGGATTAAGGGCCTTGAAGCTCAACCCTGTTGCCTGTCCGGGTTCGGTATTCAGCATCGTGGCACCGCCGCCCGGCCCGTTAACCGCATGAAAGTCGATATTATGACTTTCGGAGCTGTCCTTGCCATTGGTTAAATGGATGTGCACCGTATCGCCAACCCGGACCCGGATCATGGGACCCGGCACCGTGCCGTTGAAACTCCAGAATTTATATTGTTTCCCTTCGGCGATCGTGCCGACGTATTCCTTCGCTTCCATTTCAACCACGACCGTTGCCGGCTTGGTACGGGTAATAGGAGGAGGAACGTTCGGTGCCGTCGCAAGTTGAGCCTTGATGGTTTCTGCGGACGACAGGACAGGACAGCCGGCCAAGCATAGGGCGACCATCCATGCACTATGGAATCTTCGTGCATACGGCTTCTGCATTATTCAACCTCCTGGTGTGATGGGTTTTGGGTCTTCCTTAAAAAGGACTGACGGCAATGTGATTGGCGTCCATGGTCTTCACGGGCAACGTGAACGTCTGTCGGAACATTGCCTTGATGAGTATGATATACTTCTTGTGTAATGAAGACAATCGGGCCGGAAACGGGCCGATTGGAGCAACGCAGCGAAAATTCCGGTGATGCCATCCACGTGAACGTCTCATGAAAATAATCCGTTTTCAAGACAAGGCAGGCGTCATCCGTCATGGCGAGTGGGTGGACGAACGGTCGGCCCGGCTCATCGAAGGCACGCTTTTTGAGACGTACCGGGTCACCGACCAGGTCGTTGCCATGAGAACGCTCCTCGCTCCGGTTGATCCTCGGACGATTCTGTGTGTGGGGTTGAACTACAGACGGCACGCGGAAGAAATGGGCGCGAAAATTCCTGAACATCCCGTGCTGTTCATCAAGGCGGTGAGTGCGCTGGCTCATCCCGGCAACCTGATCATCATTCCCAGGGTTGCCCCGGAGCAGGTCGATTGCGAGGGGGAATTGGCCGTGGTCATCGGAAAGCCCGGAAAGAACATTGAACGGCACCGGGCCCTCGACCACGTGCTGGGGTACATGTGCGCCAACGACGTCAGCGCGAGGCGCTGGCAAAAAGAGGGGGGAGGCAAGCAGTGGTGCCGGGGAAAGTCATTTGATACGTTCTGCCCGCTCGGTCCCTGCCTGGTCACCACCGACGACATCCCGGATCCCAATACCCTCAGGATCAAAACCACGCTCAATGACGAGGTGATACAGGATTCCAGCACCGCGGACATGATTTTTGACGTGCCGTCTCTGATCAGCTTCTTGAGTGAAGGGACGACATTGTTGCCGGGGACGGTCATCCTGACGGGTACCCCGCAAGGCGTGGGGCTTGCGAGAAATCCACAGGTCTTTCTGAAGAAGGGCGACAGCGTTGCCATTGAAATCGAACGCATCGGGACGCTTGTCAATTTCGTTTCCGAGGAAGAGTAGCCCCGTCTATTGCCGGCTCGTTTCTGACGTATCCAGACACTTTCGTGCTTGCCGGATGAGGGCGAGTACGGGCAATCCCAGTAAGGTGGTAAGCATGAAGAAGGATGAATACCCCAGGCTGTCTACGATGGTGCCGGAGTAACCGCCCAGGACTTTAGGGAATAAGGTCATGAGCGAGCTGAACATGGCATATTGCATGGCCGTAAAGCGGATATTGGTGAGGCTGGAGAGAAAGGCAACAAAGGCGGTGCTGGCCAGTCCCGCTGACAGATTATCGACGGAAATCACCACGTAGAGCATGCTCAGGTTGTGGCCCACTGCGGCCAACGCAATAAACAGGAGATTGGTGACGGCGGACAACACGGCTCCGCACAGGAGAATGCGAAGTACGCCGTATCGGACGGACAGCAGACCGCCCAGAAATCCGCCGGCAATGGTCATGAAGAGTCCGAAGGTTTTGACCACGCCGGCAATTTCCGTTTTGGTGAATCCCATGTCCTGGTAAAACACGTTGGCGATAACACCCAACACAATGTCGGAAATTCTGTAAACCCCGACCAGTACCAGAAGCAGTAAAGCGGATTTCAGCCCGTATCGTTTGAAAAAATCTTTCAGCGGGGCGATGTACGTATCCTGCACCATGTCCCGGTTCACGATTCCGGCACGGATCAGAAGTATGGTGATCAGCCATGCCGTTGCCACGCCCGCGCCCAGTCGTACGGTTTCGATCACGAACCTCGCGGCGGCTTCGGCGCCGAGTATGCCCGTCAGGATGTGGTTGAGTCTCGCTGCGGTTCCGGCTGAATAGTAAAACATCATGATGAATCCGGTAATGGCCGCGATGAACATGAACAGGACCCGCGTATACTCTCCAGTTGAATTGGAGGGGGCAGGCCGTTCATGAAGTGGCGGTTCGGAAACGACGAGCGTCGTGACGACGCCTGTCGTCATGGCCGCGGCCATGATGAGATACGCCGATTGCCATGCTTGATAGTCATAGGCGCCTTTCGCGGAGCCGAATGCACTGGCGAGGAACAAGGCTCCGGCTCCCGATACCAGCATCCCGATGCGATATCCCGCAATATAGGTAGAGGACATCAGGGCTTGAAGCGAGACGTCCGCGGATTCAATGCGATACGCGTCGATGACGATGTCCTGTGTGGCTGATGAAAAACCCAGCAGTACAGCGGCCAATGCCATCATGCTCAAGTGTCCTCCGGCAGGATCGGTAAAGGCCATGAAGACAATCGCCGCAATAATGGATCCCTGTGCGAGTAGCATCCAGCCGCGTCGCCGTCCCAACGTCGAAGTCAGGAGCGGGATGGGAAGCCTGTCCACGAGCGGGGCCCAGACGAACTTGAACGAGTAGCCCAAGGCGGCCCAACTGAAGAAGGTCACGGTTGCCCGTTCGACTCCGGCTTCACGCAGCCACAATGAGAGCGAGGAAAAAATCAAGAGGAGAGGAAGCCCGGCCGAGAAGCCGAGAAACAGCATCGTGATGATCCGCGGATGTCCGAACGACTGCAGGGAATGCCGCCAGGACTGTGAGGTGGTCTGCATGTTCTCTCGATAATCCAAAAAATTCCGGTGTTTCGCCGTTTGGGTTTGATGATGCCAGGGTCTTGCCCGGCAGTCTACCATGCTCTAGTATGAGCCTTCTCTCCTGGAACGTGGAAGCCGACGCGACCACGTTGAGCCGGGAAGAAGGCGCAGGGAAGAGCCGTCATGACGAAATACACCGATTTCATCAATTATCACCTGTCGATGTTGGTTGATCAGACGCGGACGGATGCCTACAGTCAAGCGATTTCCCGGTTTGTTAAACCGGGCGACGTGGTGGTGGACGTGGGCTGCGGATCGGGTATTCTCTCGTTTTTCGCATGCCGCGCCGGTGCCCGCCACGTGCATGCCATTGAGAGTGAACCCGTCATCAATATGGCCGAACTGGTGGCGGCGAAAAACGGATTTCAGGATCGGATCACGTTTTACAATGCCTCGTCTTTCAACGTGGAGTTGCCTGAACCGGCAGACGTCATCGTGACGGAGACGATGGGCACGTTTGGGTTTGAAGAAGGGATTCTCGGATCCCTGACCGATGCCCGGGAGCGTTTCCTGAAAAGAGGTGGAACCCTTATCCCCCACGGCGTAGACCTGTTCCTCGTTCCCGTTGAATTGCCCCAGTTTTACGAACACGTGGTTGATTTTTGGGTGAACCGGTGTCAGGGATTCGACTTCTCACCCGTTCGTCATTTGACCGTGAATAACTTTCATCCGTTGAAACTGCACGAAGGAACGTTTTTGGGTGATCCTCTGCGGGTACAGACAATTGAATTCGGGGAAACGACTCAGACGGAAATCAAGGCAGGCTTCACCGTTCATGCCAGGCGGCAGGGTTGGCTTCACGGACTGGCGGGTTGGTTCAATGCCGAATTGAGTCCCGGGCTTTCTCTCTCCAATGGTCCCCAGGATAAATCCTCGCATTGGGGGCTGGCCTTTTTCCCCATTGACCGTCCCGTTTCCGTGGACCGCGGCAACCGTATCGACGTAGAGATGTCTTCAAGCCGAAATGGAGAATACTGGCATTGGAACATTTCAGTGAATGGGTTGCGGTTTGAACATTCCAGCACCAAGGGGTCCCTGTTCTCAGCTCAAGAACGCTCCACTTCGTTGGCCGGTTAACGACGAGATCCTTCCTTTGTTCGAGAAAAAGGGGAGAAGGGGAGGGAGAGAACGTTGAAAGAGGGGTCGTGGGACAGGCAACGGTTTACGGCTGGCTGACGATCAATCGTTGGCCGATGCCGATGATGTTGTCAGTCAGGTTGTTCCACTTTTTCAATTGCTCGACTGTCACGTCATACGTGCGGGAGATCCGGTAGAGGGTATCTCCCTTTATCACCGTGTAATAGGTCGGTGTGCCCATGCCGGTGGCATCGGATGGCTCCATATCCATACGCCCGGCGTCGGCTTTCTCCATGCCCAAGTCGTTGAACTCTGATTCGTCAAACGAAAAATCACTCAACTCAAATTCAGATAGTGCAGGGTCGGAAAAAGACGTATCGGGAGAGAGTTCCATGTCGCTTGCAGAACCGGATGCGTTGCCGTCTTGAACGCGTGACTGCTGATGCGAGGTTTGCTCGCGCAGGGCGTCACGCTCAGCGGCCAACTCACGGTTTTGAGATCCCAACGACGAGACTTCCTGTTGCATTTCTTGCAAGCGGGCGTCGAGTTCGTCCGTCCGCTGTTCCTCTTGTGCCAACAGACGTTGGAAGTTGAGCGCTTTGGCTTTTTCAGCCTCGTATTCACCGGTGCTGACACAGCCTGATAACAAGACGGCACTCATCAGGCAAAGCATTCCAAACCGAGGCGCGAATTTTTTTGAACATGAGCCAAGGTTTTGCGGGTGCTGTGCTGCGGGCTGAGTGTGTAAGGTCATTGTCAGGCTCTCTTTCTGGTCTTATCCGTGTAGGTTTGAGAGGAAAGATCACTGTCGATGGTTGGGCTGGAAGAACAACGAGGACCATCCGTACTAAGAATAGAATAAAATGAGAGCCTGAAAATGTCAATCCTGACGAGTGGCTTTGTGAAACGGGGTGAACGACCGGGCTCTGTTGCCCGGCCAGCCCTATTCAAGAATTTTCAGTAATTCTTCATCGCTCATAAAGGGATCGGATAGCGATGCTTCGGAAGGCGGACTGTCTTTGGTCGTGTTGGGGGCCTGTGAAAGAGTAGGGGAGTCCTGAGCCGGCTTCTGCTCCTGCGAAGGAAGAGGATCCTTTCTCAGAGTATCAAGTTCGGCGGTCAGCGTTTGATTTTGCGATTCCAATGCCTCAATTTTCTCCGTAGTCTCTTTCAACTGGGCATTGAGTTCGTCAATTTCCTTATCCTTTTGCGCCAATTGAGCATCCAATGCGTCGTTGCGTTTTTCCTCTTGTGCCAACAAGCGTTGGAAGTTCAGTCCTCGAACTTTTTCCGCCTTGAGTTTTTCAGAACTGACGCATCCGGATTGCAGAATGACACCCAGCAGACAGAGAAGACTTAGGTAAAACATCCTTCTGGCCGAGTAAGGGGGGGAGTCCGGTTGGCATTGGGATACGGTCTGCGGTTTTTGAATCATCAGCACGTCTTTCAGCGTCAGTCCGGAAAACAGATCGGCAGATATTGATGAACAGCCTGTTGTTCGAGAATAGAGAGAGACGTGCAGGAATGTCAAATTCAGCCGGAAGCCGGTTTATTGACCCTCGAAAATGCCTGTGCTAGCGTGTGTTGAGTCGTACTCCTCCGTTTTGAGAAACACGATACCCCATGCCTAGTACCTCTAAACAACAGCCGGAATCGCATGGCAGGATGGAAGTCGAGGGGATTGCCCTGCGCTTGGCCCAGCCTGATGCGTCTCAACAGGAATGGATCGGTGACCGGGAAGTCCTTCAGCAGCTTCTTGCGTGCTGGTTCATCGTTGATGAAAAAGATCTTCCGTTGTGTCCGCGGATCATCGGTCAGCCCGGTATCGGCAAGACAACCTTGGCGACGTCCGCAGCGCGTGAGCGAAAACAGGACTTCTACGTCTATCAATGTACGGCCGATACGAGGCCCGAGGATTTATTGGTGACTCCGGTGATCGCCGAAGGAAACACGATTCAGTATCAAGCGTCTCCATTAGTGACCGCGATGTTGACCGGTGGGGTGTGTTTACTGGATGAAGGCAACCGGATGAACGAGAAAAGTTGGGCGTCGCTCGCTCCCTTGCTCGATCACCGTCGCTCGGTAGAATCCGTGGTGGCCGGCATTCAGGTTAAGGCCCATCAGGATTTCCGGTGTTGCGTGACGATGAATGAAGATGCCTCCACCTATGAAGTGCCTGATTACATCCTGTCACGTCTCCAGCCTAGCTTGAAACTCGAGTTCCCGGCTCGTGAGCACGAGTTGGCCATTCTCCAGTATCATTTACCGTTTTCTCCGCAGGAAATTCTGAACGTCACCGTCGAGTTTCTGCAAAGGGCGCATCGACTCGATCTGGGATTTTCAGTGAGGGATGGCATTCACCTGGTGCAGTATGCGCTCAAACGGTTGGCGCTGGATCCGTCACATCCCCTGTCCCGGGACGAAATGTGGCGGGAGGCGCTCGTCAAGGTGCTTGGGGAAGAAGCCTTGGATTTGGATGCCTTGGCGCAACGGCGAAAACGAGCAGTCGGTGACCAATCGCTTCCGCGCGGATTAGGCGATTTCTTTTTTGAACCCGATGATCCACTGCATCCCGACAGATAAACGTCCATGAATCCTTTGTCGCAACAGGACGCCGCGGTCTATCGCCTTTCGCCGCGCGTGCATGTGGTGCCGGTCTGTCACGGCAGTGCCGACGTCGCCAGGGCCGTCCGGGATTTGTGGCTAACGCAGCGATTTGATTGTGTGGCCCTGCCGTTGCCGGCGTCCGTTGGGGACCCGGTTGAGGAAGGGGTCAGGCACTTGCCCGTCGTCAGTGTCGTGGTGATACCGGAGCCGGATCGTGACGAACGTCCCGTCTGCAGTTACATCCCCTTGGATCCCTGCCAACCCGTCATTGCCACGATTCGGACGGCTATGGAGGAAGGGATCGACCGGGCGTATATCGACCGGGACGTCACCGTGTATGATCCAACGGAATATCCTGCCCCTGATCCGTATGCGCTGAAGAGCGTCTCTCTTGCCGCGTTTTCCGCGGCCGCCTTGCCTTTTCTTCCGTATCCCAAACCGCACAGCCAACGGTGGTCACGGATCAAATGGATGGCGTTCAAATTGCACGAACTCGAATTGGACTATCATTCTATTCTGTGTATGTGTGCCGTCGAAGACTGGCCGTGGCTGCGCGACGCGTATCAAAACCGGTGGCCATATGAGGTCCCTGAATGGGTGGAAGGTCGTCCGGCGTTGCATCCGGTCGAACCCCGTACGTTGTATTTCCTGCTTTGCGAATTGCCCTTTCTGACCGAACTGGTCGAGCGGAGACGGATTGAAGCCCGATCCGATGCCCGGTTATCCGTCGATGGAATCAAGGAACTGTTGCTCGAAACCCGACTGCGCTGGCTTGCCACGCGACCGGCGCATTTGCAACAGGAGTCCAATTGGGTGACGCCCCAGTTACTTCAGATGTATCTCCAGTACGTGCGGAATCTGGCGTTGGGTGAATGCCGGTTGACGCCAGACCTGTATACGTTGGCCTTGGCAGCCAAACAATTTGCCGGAGACGAGTTCGCGGTGACCTTGCTTGAAACGGCCAAGAGTTACGAGTATGAACTTGATGAATCGCGACGCGCGGTATCGCCGCCGTTTTCCGTCGGCCTCGGCTTGCTCGAATCCTCGGAAGGCGTTGTCTCCGCCGCGAAGGATCGGTTGAAGAGTACGCCGCCGGCATGGCGAACGTTGTCGCTCAAGCCGCGGTATGAGCCACGCAGACGACGTCAATGGGCCTACCATTGGAATCCCTTGGGCCAATGTTCCTGGCCGCCGGAAGACAATCGCATCGAAAACTTTACGGCCCATGTTCGTGAACAAAGTAAGGCGTTGCTGGGAGAAGACCTGGCCCGGGTGGATAAATTCACGACGTCGATCCGCGATGGGATCGACATGCGGGAAACCTTGCGCCATTGGGATCCCCGGAGGAAAGTTGCCGATCTGTACGTGAAAGAACTTCCTCCATCCCGCGGAACCGTGGAAATTGTGGTCTTTATCTTCGAGGTGCCGGCGGACCCCAAAAAATTTTCATGGCAGGCCACGTGGTACGCGGAGCACGTCGAAGAATCCACGCTCTGTTTTTATGCCACCCCATTTTTGGAAAACATGACCGGACCTGGGATCGGGCAATCCCAATACGGGGGCACATTGTTCCTGTTTCCTCCACGGCCGATTCCGGATATTTGGGAAGATCCCCGGCTTGATTTTGCGAGGACGTTGGAAGAGCGCCTTATCGCCGGTGCCGCCCTTCATTCCCGTGAAAAACATATCGCGCTTGTGAGTTCCGTTCCGCCGTTGGCCCGGTGGAGACAGATCGCCCGAACGTTCGAGCGCAGGCTCATCCCGATTTCCCTGTCGCGGTTTTCGGGGCAAACCGTCGCGCGGTTGCGACGTTTTCACGTGCTGAACGGGCACGAAATCCGAAGTTTTGCCGGTCAATTCATTCAAGGATAGGTACAGCCCCCGGACCTCCGGGGCTGTTGCGTGCAGGCATGTCCCCATTCGACGCTCCGCTCGACGTTGAAGCTCGTATTGCCGAATTGCGCGAACAGATTCGCCGGCACAATGATCTCTACTATGGTCTCGGTGAACCGGAAATTTCGGATTCGGAATACGACGGACTCTTCAAGGCCCTTCAGGACTTGGAAGCGCAACGTCCCGACCTGATCACTCCGGATTCGCCCACGCAACGGGTTGGCACCCATTTTCATATCAGGTTCTCTGGACACGGGTCGGCGACGCTAAAGCCTGCAGAGGCCGTCCATCTCGAGGTGTTTTCGAAGGTGCCACATGATCGTCCGTTGTTGAGTCTGGATTCGGTCCTGGCTCCCGGTGACGTGTACGCGTTTGACAAACGCGTAAAAAAAGAACTTGCCGTCGATCGCGTTGAATACGTGGCGGAGCCCAAATATGATGGGTTATCGGTCGTCGTTATATATGAGAACGGGACGTTTGCCGGCGGAGCCACGAGGGGAGACGGACAAACAGGTGAATGGATCACTCCCAATCTTCGTTCGATTCTTTCCCGGTTCCACTGTCTGAACATTGAGGGGAACGTGCCGCAGCGAGTCGTGGTCCGGGGAGAAGTGTATCTGCGCCTTCCCGATTTCCAGGCTCTCAATCGCCAACTGACCGAGCGCGGAGAAAAGACGTTTGCGAATCCCCGCAATGCCGCTTCCGGTTCGCTCCGGCAACTTGATGCCGAGATGACCGCCTCCAGACCCCTGGCACTCACCTGTTACGACTTAATGGTCTCTTCGGAGCCCTTGCCGCGTACGCATTGGGAGACCGTTGATTTACTCGGCACGTGGAACTTGCCCGTTCCTGAGTTCCGCGATGCGTTGCGTCTGTCGCGACGTCGAGGAGGTCATCGCCTTTCATCGCAGCACGATGGAAAAGCGAGAAGACTTGCCGTTTGAAATCGACGGTATCGTCGTGAAACTCAATTCCCGGGACTTCCAGGAACAACTCGGCGAAAAATCGAGGAGCCCGCGATGGGCCATCGCGTTTAAATTCCCTCCGCGCAAGGAGTTGACGGTCGTGCAGGACATCGTGGTGTCGGTGGGGAGGACCGGCGCGTTGACCCCCATCGCGTTATTGACGCCGGTGGAGGTTGGCGGCGTGACGATCAGCCGGGCCACGTTGCATAACGTGGAAGAGGTGGCGCGTAAGGATGTACGGGTCGGAGATACCGTCAAGGTTGAGCGGGCAGGCGACGTGATCCCCGATATTGTCGAGCGAATTGCGTTCCCCGGCGAACAGCGTGCGGCTCCGTTTGCAGTCCCTCTTGCCTGTCCGGTGTGTCGGTCAGCCGTGGTGCAGGAAGGTCCGGTTTATTATTGCACGGGGCAAACGGTCTGTTCTGCGCAGTTGAAGGGAGGCATTCAACATTTTGCCTCCAAAGGCGCCCTCAATATTGAAGGCCTGGGGGAGAAAACCGTGGCGCAATTGGTTGATAAAGCCCTGGTGAAAGATCTGTCGGACCTGTACAGCTTGACCAAAGAGCAACTCTTGACCCTGGATGGATTTGCGGAGAAATCAGCCGCCCAATTATTTTCGGCTATTGACCACAGTAAAACTCCCTCACTGGACCGGTTTCTTTTTGGGCTCGGCATTCATCACGTCGGCCATCACGTTGCGCAGATTTTGGCTTCGCAATTCGGTTCGTTGGATAGGCTTCTGACTGTGACCCGTGAGGAATTACTGGAGATTCGCGATGTCGGGCCGGAAATTGCACAGAGTGTAGTCAGTTTCTTCGGAGAAGAGCGAAACGTGACTGTGCTCAATGTCATGAAGACGCTCGGGGTGAACGTTCGGACTGGTTCCCCTGAAAAGAGTGGACAGGCCGGACCCTTGGAAGGGAAAAGCTTTGTGTTCACCGGCGGGCTGGAGAATGTCAGCCGGCAGGAAGCCGCGCAACGCGTGGAAGCCCTTGGTGGTCGGGTCACCTCCGCCGTCAGTCAACACACGGCGTATGTGGTCGTGGGAAAGGCTCCGGGGTCGAAACTGGACGAAGCCAAACGGTTGGGAATTGCGTTACTTGACGAAACCGGATTTCTCGACTTGATTCGATCCGGCGATTGAGAGAAGACGAAACGTCCGGCGTTACGTAGAGGAGCCGGCTTGGGCGGGTTCCGGTTCTTCTTGGGACACGTCCTCCTGTTTGAAGATCTGGACGCTCTTGATGGACCGGTTATCGGCTTCCCGGATGGTTAACAGACAACCGGCAACTTGGAGTTTCTCTCCGACCGCAGGGATATGGCCCAGGTGTTGTTGGATAAGCCCGCTGATGGTATAGAAGACAACGTCTTCGTCTTTATCCAAGTCCACCTTCAGAAATTCATTGATTTTGCGAACTTCCGTTCGACCGCTCACCAGAATCTCGTTTTTGCCGGTCCGTTTGATCAGTTCTTCGCTGACGTCCGTCTCGTCGAGGATATCACCGACGACTTCCTCCAACAGATCTTCCGTGGTGACGATTCCCATAACCCCGCCGAATTCATTGACGACGATCGCAAGGTGGCGTTTCTCCAGCTGAAATTGCTTCAACAGATCACCGACCGGCTTGGAAATGGGTATGAAGAGCGGGGGGAGGGCCAATTCCTTCAGTTTAACGGTGCGATTCCCCTGGGCCAATTCGACCAAGGCATGCGTACGATACAGAATGCCCGTGATGTTGTCGCGGAGACCATCGTAAATGGGAATCCGTGAATGTTTGGTATTGAACAGGTCGTCTTTGGCTTCGTCCAAAGACAGATTGCTGTCGATAACGACGGTGTCAATTCTCGGGGTCATCACGTCCCTGGCCGTGAGCTCGGTGAACTCGAAAAGGTTTTTGATCATCTCGACCTTTTCGGTCTCGAGTACCCCGGTTTTCCCTCCGGTCTCGATCATGATTTTCAGTTCCTCTTTTGTCACGAATGGGACAGCCAGCCCTCGTCCTCCGGTCAATTTCAGAATCAGGGGTTCCAACAGGAACAGGACCGGAGCAAAGAGTTTTTCCATCCAATAAATCATGTACGCGAAGAATTGGACGGCGGAGGGTGCGTGTTTGGTGGATAGCGTCTTGGGGATGATCTCTCCGAAAATCAGCACAAAAATCGTCAACCCTCCCGTCGCAATCGCAACGGCTTCGGAGCCGAAATGTTCAAACGTGACCATGGAAATCAACGCGGCGGCCGTCAGGTTGACGACGTTGTTTCCAATCAGGATGGTTGAAAGCAGTCGCTGGGGATTCTGTCTGAGGGAAAGCGCCAGTTTCGCTCGCCGGCGACCTTCCTCTGCCATGGTTTGCAACTTGGTCTCGGAAAGGGAAAAGAATGCGATTTCCGCTCCTGAAAACAAGCCGGAAAGCAGCAAGCAGATCACAATGGCGATGTATTCCATGGGATCAAATCAGAGCACACCCCTGACAGGGGACCGGAGGCCTCGAAAGCATAGAGAAATCAACCTCTTTGCTTTGTACCGATCATGTGCTGGGAAATAGACAAAGAAAAACGAACAAGACGGGTAGAGATTCGTGTGCTGGTGACGAAAATATCGTCTGGGACCGTCGTCATCCATTGAATGGACAAAACCCTAGCACAAGACCGAATTCCGTATCAAGGGTGCTCGTATTTTTTATAAGAGGAATCGTCTTTTCAATGACCCGGCGGCAATGATTCAGGACGGCACGAGGGCCGTCCTCTACGGGGAGATGCCGGACGACGTCTGGAGTTGTCGTAGGGACAGCCCCTGTGCGGGGGCATGCGTGGTTGCGCCAAACCTATTGAGACGCCAACTGGTCGAATTTGTAGCTTTGTTTGCTCAGGACGGGAAAAACCGTGAAGATCGGCGTGCTGTGCGGAATAAGGCCCGTGTCCGTTCCCGGGCTCAAGGTCAGATGGAGATTCACGAAATTAAAACTCAGTCCTTCCTGCCAGGGTTGGGATTGGGCTTCCGCATAGGTCGGGACCTTGTCCGAGGCGTACGATCTGGTCATCAGCCCCGCGCCGCCTTGAAGTCCGTATTCGTACAGGTCCGGTGCGCCCTGGATCAGGACGGCCACCTTGGAGGCGTCGAACCAAACTTTGAAATTACAACTGACCTGAATGAACGGTCCGAGGCTGCCGGTATGCTCGAGTACGGCGAGGGGATAGGCGTATTCCGGAGGCACATCTCCGGAAGCCGGCACGGACTGGGATGAAAACTCGGCATCCTTGATGCCGGAAAAGGACACGAATAAGAGGTTGGGGTCGTCCAAGGCAATATTATAGACTTGCCCGTCGTGATAACTGCACAGCTTACCCATTTCGTACCGGAGAGGATACGAATACCCCATTTTCGCGTAAAAAATCCGGATGCCCGCTTCCAGTGGGTCATCGGGGCGCCGGCTGATCTTCAGGTCGAAGGGAAGCATCATATGAAACCCGTTCGTCCGAACGGCCATGAAGGGCGCGCAGGCGCCGGGAAATTCCTTATGCAGGGCTTCATTGTCAGGCTCAAATCGCTTGGGCGTGCCGCCGAAATGTTGTGCGGTCTTGGCCTCCTTGGTTAGCCGGTATTTATTCTGGTAATACGCCCCGGCTCGTTTTTGGGCCAGATCCAGAAAATAGTCCGGAAGATCCGTCTCGACAATCAACGTGTGACGATCGACCGACGCATTCCGGGACGGCTTCATGGCGTCGTTATAGATAGCCAACTCGGCAGTGGTTTTCTGAATATCATGCTCCAGGTCCTTGTCCAATCCGGGGTCGAAGAACCGCGTGGTCGAGAGCAATTGACGGGCCTTTTGGAGCAATTCCAATTTCAGCGAATACCGTTTGGGTTCCGGGGCAATGGCCTGGATCGTGGCGATCAGCAGGCTGAACTGTTCTTCCGGAGCGATGCCGAGAGCCGTCAGGTCCTGTTCGCGCAGAAACGTGATCGCCAACGGGCCAAACGCCTCTTCCCGGCGGAGACTCAACGTCAGAAGATAATTCAGATACGAACGGGCTTCATCCTGGGTCATGGTCTGAACCTGTGGTTTCCTGATCTCTGCTCAGGTTTGTGGAAGGAACGCAACTCCAGCCTCCACCAGCAACATCGAACCGAGCGCTATCGTGGCGAGCCCAACGCCTGCTTGAAGGCTGCGGTGAGTCCACGTGAAAGCCTGCGCGGTCCAGGCCAAAGGGACGGCGAGCAACGAAGACAGTACCGTCATGCCGGCAATCGACCCAAGTCCGAACAGCGCGATGTAAAGCAGGCCCATGACCGGATCCTGCACGGTCGAGGCGGTCAGGACCACCAAAGCCGCCGACCCGGCCAAGCCGTGAACCATCCCCACCAGCAGCGTCCGTAGAGGCAGCTTGCTTTCATGGGCATGCACGTGACGGTCGGGATCGTGGCCTCCGTTCTCACCCTGATGACTGTGAACGTGGAAATGGACTCGGCCATCGACGTGGCGGTGGGTATGAAAATGGAGCCGGTCGCGCCATAGGCGAACAAGCACCTGCCCGCCCAATAAGATCAGCATCACGCCAACCACAGACTCCAGCACTTGGGCCAGAGTCTCACCCAACCGCAGATCCAAAAAGACAGCCGCACCGGCAACGATCAGCAGGGTCAACGAATGGCCCAGGCCCCACACCGCGCCATGGGTAGCGATCCTGCGAGCCGATTGCTTGCCCGTGCAAAGCGACGACACAGCCGCCACGTGATCAGCCTCCAACGCATGCTGCATGCCGATCAAAAGCCCCAACAGAAGAATGCCGGTCACAATAAATGACCTCGAAAGTTTTTGCTACGTATCATGCTCTCCAAGTCCACCATACAAGGCATCCAATGGCAGCTACTGTACGTTTTGTCGAGTCCTGCTGACAAGAGTGCATAAAGACAGGCCATGATCATAATTTAAAGCAAAACATTAAAAATTTAAGAAATATCAAAAGCTGTCAGGGCGACAGAAAACTCGGATTGCCGGCTGAACATCATGTCCGGGCGGTCTGGTGCCTGACCTTGTAGCGTATCTTACCTTGGGTGCCGCAACCAGATTGCCCCTTTCGTTTCGTTGGCGACTTCGTTATTCTAGGCAGGCAAGGAAACCCCATCTATCATCCTCGTGTCAGACCACCTTTCTGAAACGCAACAAGCCCTTGAATGGCCGCAAATCCTGGAGGCGTTGGCCGCACAGGCGCATTCGGCGTCGGGAGCTGCGTTGTGCCGGCGATTGCCGTTGGAGGCCTCGCTCGCACTTGTGCAACGTCGCATGCAGGAAACGACGGATATGCTGGAGTTGCAGTATGCCGCGGTGTCGTTTCCCGCGGTGCAATTCGAAGACTCGTCACAAGCCCTGCATAAAGCTGAAAAAGGCGGCATCCTGGCTCTTCAGACATTGAGGGATGTTTCTGTTCTCATCAGCGTGACCGGAGCAGTGAGGCGTTGTCTCCTGGCGAATCAAGAGGCCGCGCCGGCCCTGTTTGCCTATTATGGATCCCTGCCGGACCTTTCTGAACTGCGGGAGGAAATCGATAGATGCGTGAGCGCGGAAGGGGAAATACTCGACCACGCTTCACCGGCATTGTATGAGGCCCTCCGTCTTTCACAGGGGTTGAAGCACCGTATACGCCAGCGCATGGAGAACATGGTGGCGTCTTCACGCTACAGGGAGTTGTTGCAGGAACCGTACTATGCGCAACGGGAGAACCGGTACGTCCTGCCGGTCAAGGCCGAGCGCCAGCATGATCTTCCCGGGATCGTACATGACATGTCGGCGAGTGGCGCCACGGTGTTCATGGAACCTCGTGAACTCATCGACCTGAACAATCAGATCAAAGTTGCCGAGCTTCAGGTCGACCGGGAAATCACCCGCATCCTGCAGGAACTCACGAGCCGGGTTGTGCTGCACCTGGATGAGTTGCGGAACCTGTTGCAGATCCTGGCCACCTTGGACTGTATCGGAGCCAAGGCGCGCCTGAGCACCCGCATGAACGGTGTGCCGGTCCGTCTCAATACGGACGGGCACGTTCGTTTATGGAAGGCCCTGCACCCCTTGTTGCTGTTGACGAAAGAACAAGTCGTGCCCAACGACGTCATGTTCGAGCGGGATTCCGCCGTGTTGGTCATTTCCGGTCCCAATACCGGTGGAAAAACCGTGCTGCTGAAGCTGCTGGGCCTTTACAGTCTGATGGTACGCGGCGGGCTTCATTTGCCGTGCGGGGACGGATCGGAGATGGCGTTTTTCGAGGAAACCTTCGCAGACATCGGCGATGCGCAGGATCTGACCAAGGACCTCTCCAGTTTTTCCGCGCATATCAGAAAACTGATTGGTTTGCTCAAGAGCATTGAACATCGTACCGGCGGGGAGTCTCCGCAAACGCTGGTGCTCCTGGACGAAGTCATCAGTTCAACCGATCCCGCTGAAGGCGCGGCCTTGGCCGAGGCGCTGCTTCGCCGTTTTGCCGAACTCAATCTCAAGGTCGTCGTGACGACGCACTACAATGCCCTGAAGACGTTGGCCCTTTCAACGCCGGGATTTTTGAACGCGAGCCTCGAATTCGACGTCAATACGCTGGCGCCAACCTACCGGTTTATCCCTGGCATCCCCGGTGGGTCCTCCGCGCTGGATATCGCCGGGCGTTTGGGGATGGATCCGTCGATTCTCACCCAGGCGCTGAATCTGGTTAATCGTGAAGACCGGCAACTCGATCACGTGTTCACGGACCTGCAACGCACCCATCAAGCATTGAAGGAAGAACTTGACGAAGCCAGGAGCCAGCGAGAAACAGCCGGCCGCGAGGCAGCGGAGGCCCAGACAATCGCGGAACGATTGCGGTCCATTGAACGCGATGAAATCAAAAAAATGAAAAAGAAATTTCGGGAGGAATTGGCGACGGCCCGTGTCGAGGTTCGACGGATCACCGAGTCATTACAACGGCAACGGACGTGGAGTCATGCACAGGAGGCGCAGCACTTGTTGCACCAAGTGGACGCGACTATCACTCGACACACGGTATCGGAATCCGTTCCGGTTGCATCTCTTGAAGAAGGCGACGTGGTAGAAATCGCCAACCTGGACACGCTGGGCCGGTTACTGGAAAAGCCTGAGGGGAAGAAATCCGTTCGTGTGCAGGTTGGGTCATCCGAACTATCTGTCCACGTGGAGCGGCTTGTGGGCGTCGGTCAAGCGGGGAGTGCGCCGGACGTTGTCCCGCAAGAAAAACGTTCCACGCCGTGCGTGACGACGCCGTCGTCACGATTAAGCGGAAGCGCAGGGTTGGGAGCCGCGGCGTCGAATTTCGCCGGTATCGATTTGCGGGGACGGACTGCGGAAGAAGCCCTTGAGCAATTGACGGCCCAATTGGACCAGGCTTTGCTGCGGAATACCAAGTCTGTCCGGATCATTCATGGGCATGGGACCGGGAAACTCAAGGCCGCGATTCGAGAATTCCTTGCGCAGTCGGCATACGTAGCCGTGTATCGACCCGGGAATCAGGAAGAAGGGGGCGACGGCGTAACAATGGCGGAGTTGACGTAGACAGCGGGGGCGTTCAGGGCAGCGGTTCGTTCTTCAAGGCAATGGCCAGGTTGCGTTGGAATCCTGAAAACTTCGCGCGCCGGATAGGGGAATGGGCAAAGGTTCGGGAAAAATCTTCTTCGCTCAATGCCGAGAGCCGTGACAGGTTTGGGCCTTGCGTCAGGTCCGTGGGTTGCATGCTTGGTTCGTTTGTTGCCGGAGCGAACGCGTTATACGGGCATACGTCCAGACAATCATCACAACCGAAAATGCGGTTCCCCATGCGGGTTTGCAGGTTCTCATCCAGTGAAGGCCCGTCTCCGCGGTATTCGATGGTGAGATAAGAAATACATTTTGTCGCATCGACGACGTAGGATTCGGCAATCGCTCCGGTCGGACAGGCTTGCACGCATAGAGTACAGGTCCCACAGAGATCGGCGCCGGGTTCATCGGCCTCCAACTCCGCGGTGGTCAAAATTTCTCCGAGCAGCAACCACGAACCAAAAGTCGGGGAGACGAGATTGGAATGTTTGCCAATCCACCCCAAACCGGCTTGTTGCGCCCAGAATTTTTCCATCACCGGGCCTGTATCCGCGTAGCTGCGCGTGGCACAATTCGGTTCGAGAGCCTTGAGCACGCGTTCAAGCTGGTTGAGTTTTTTCTTGAATATGCGGTGGTAGTCTTCACCCCAGGCGTACCGGGCAATCCGGCCGTTGCCCTGGCGCTCATCCGGTACAACGGCGGTCCAGTAATTGAGACCGAGGGCAATAATCGAACGACAGTGGGGTAAGACCTGTGTGGGGTCGGCACGGCGTTCCGGAGTGCGCTGCATCCACTCCATGGTGCCGTGGTAGCCTTGGGTCAGCCAGGATTGCAGGCGGTCGAGCAAGTTGGTAGGGGAATGACTGGGCGGAGAGCCATCCTGGTCAGTGGTTGACGACGGGATACGGGCGATGCCGACCGCATCAAACCCCTGATCAAGAGCGGCCTGTTTAAGAAGATGAGTTGTCGATGACACGCAGTTGCTTCCTCTCCCTGCAGGAGAGGGTTGGGGTGAGGGACCAAGCGACACGGATTGCACCTGTCTAATCTTTGTAGACTTTTCTCGGTTGAGTGGTCATGGGTTGACTGTCGTCGCACGCGAACATCACGCTGAACCGGGCCGAACAATTGTCCGTGCCGCAGGCACTACAGGAACCCACGATCTTGGTTGTCCAGTCGGTTTGTTTTTCGTCTATCACACAGCTTGTTTTGCCGCCCTTGGAGATATCGACCCACGGATCATCATACCCCGGGAAATTTGCGACCTTGCATCCCGACGGGATCGGGACTTCACACGTGCGGCCTTGCTCTCCCTTCACCATTCCCAGATTGCAGATCGATTCGGTCCGGGGGTCGGCATAGACCACCGTGCCGTTCATGAACAGGATTCCGCTTGCAACAATGACCAGAGACAATACTGAGTGTTTCATCATTCGAGTCCTCTTTCAAACGTTGATGTTCTGGAATCAGTCAAGATTTTCTCTACCATAGAACGCTTCCGGCACAAGAGCAAGTTCCCTCCGTCTGTCATCCTCGACATTTTTAATCGAAGATCCAGCGTCTTTGCCTTTGCCTTGTATGTAGCCGCGGCATCTCATGCCGCTATTTTTAAGTAATCATTCCCGACGATGTAATCGGGGAGTGGTAGCTTCCTATGTGGACTTGCTCAAATATGGTGAAATCACTATAATTGGATGTGGTGCTAAACGAACTAAAGCCTGTCGAGTGGGTCGGTTCGAGCAAGGCGGACCTGAAGAAATTTCCCCTAGCCGTGCAGGACCAGGTCGGCTTTGCTCTGTATCAGAGCGCAAGTGGGACTCAAACATCGCGATGTCAAGCCGCTCAGGGGATTTGGCGCTAACATCCTGGAGGTCGTCTCACGTCAAGAAGGGGATACCTATCGGACGGTGTACACGGTCCGGTTCAAAGCAGCCATCTATGTCCTCCATGCCTTTCAAAAGAAGGCTAAACAGGGGATTGCAACCTCGAAGCAGGAACTTGATCTCGTCAGACGCAGACTGAAGGCCGCACAAGAGCATTATGCCGACACCTATGGCGAAAGGTAGAGCAATGACGGTAGACAAAATGAAGATCGAACGCAGCAGCGGAAACGTGTTTGCGGACCTGGGGCGCCCGGATGCGGAAGCGCACTTGCTCAAGGCGAAACTCGTCTACCGCATTGATGAGATCATCCGCCAGCGGGGTCTCAAACAAGTCGAGGCAGCGAAGTTGCTGGGCCTGTCTCAGCCCGATGTGTCGCGCCTACTGCGGGGAAATTTTCGAGAGTATTCCTTGGAGCGCCTGCTCCGTCTGTTGCTGGCACTTGGCCGTGACGTGCAAATCGTCATTCGAGAACCCCGTCGACAGCGCCAGGGTAGGCTCCTGATCGAAGCGTAACCCGACAGCCAGCGTGTTTTTTTTCTGTCATCCTCGACATTTGTAATCGAGGATCCAGCGTCTTTGTATTTAGCGTGAGATTATGCATGATGCGTAAGCCTCAAAAATGAGGGGGCGGAAATAAACGAAGGCCCGGGGGAATACTCCCTCGGGCCTTCAATGCGAAGCGGCAGTGCTTCAGCTTGCTTACATCATGCCGCCCATTCCGCCCATGCCGTGGTCATGGCCGCCCATGCCGCCGGCTGCTTCTTTCTTTTCTTCCGGCAGGTCCGTCACGGTCACCTCGGTGGTCAGCATCAGCTCCGTGATGCTCGCGGCGTTTTGTAATGCGCAGCGCGTGACTTGATTCAGCTTCAAATATGGTCTATATTGGACTATTAGCAATCAATTGGGGGTCATATGACTACCAAACATGCCAAATCCGACCGGACATGGACCGTGGCCGAGGCCAAGGCGCGACTGTCCGAAATCCTGCGTCTCGCCGAAGAGGAAGGACCGCAACGTATCGGCACCCGTCGGTCGTTCGTTGTGGTACCCGCCGCCACATGGGATGCGAAAACGCCGACGCGCAAGCCGTTGGGGCAGTGGCTTGTCGAGAACATGCCGCGCGGGATAGAACTTGAAATGCCGGACCGCCATTCCAATCGGAAGATCCCGTTCATTGATGACGAAGACGCATGAACGGCTTTCTCCTGGATACGAACGTGGTCTCCGAGGTCATACGAAGCACTCCGCACACCCGGGTCGTTACGTTCCTCACCGAACACGACGACCTCTGGCTGTCGTCGATTGTGATGCACGAGTTGGAATATGGGTTGCAGCGCTTGGCGCAAGGACAACGGCGATCCAATCTACAGGATAACCTACTGGGGATCATCGCTGAATACGAAGACCGCATCCTGCCTTTGGAGAGGGTAGGGGCAGAGTGGGCAGCCCGGTTTCGGGCACAAGCGCACCGTTTCGGACGTACGCTGGATTTAGGTGATGCACTAATCGCGGGAACGGCGAAAACCTATGGCCTCGCCATAGCGACCCGCAACGTCAGGGACTTTGACGGCCTGAACGTGGCTGTGGTCAATCCGTGGGAGACGCGGTGACTTTATGTCACTGGGGACATAGCCATTTTTAGCCTTACGATTGCAACGAGATTCCTCGTCTCGCTCGGAATGGAAATAACAACTTCTTAGAAGAAGGCGCCATGAGATCGTGCCGCTACAATTGCAAAAGAGAAATACGCTGGATCCCCGATCAGGTCGGGGATGACAGGAGGAGAGGTTTCGCGTCCTGCACAACGACTCAAAAAACGAAGGCCCGAGGGAACATTCCCTCGGGCCTTCGTTAAGAAGCGGCAGTGCTTCAGCTTGCTTACATCATGCCGCCCATTCCGCCCATGCCGTGGTCATGGCCGCCCATGCCGCCGGCTGCTTCTTTCTTTTCTTCCGGCAGGTCCGTCACGGTGACCTCGGTGGTCAGCATCAACCCGGCGACACTCGAGGCATTCTGTAAGGCACACCGCGTCACTTTGGTCGGGTCGATCACGCCGGCCTGAACCAAGTCCACGTATTCGTCCGATGCCGCGTTGTACCCATGCGCAGCCTTGGAGTTGCGGACTTTGTCGACCACGATCGAGCCTTCGACGCCGGCGTTCTCTGCGATCAGCCGGATCGGCTCTTCGCATGCCCGCCGCACGATGTTGACGCCGAATTGTTGGTCGCCTTCCAACGTCATTTTTTCCAGGGCGGGCACGGCCCGGAGCAGCGCCACGCCGCCGCCGGGGACAATCCCTTCTTCCACGGCCGCTTTTGTCGCGTGCAACGCGTCTTCCACGCGGGCTTTCTTCTCTTTCATTTCGGTTTCGGTCGCGGCTCCGACGTTGATAACCGCCACACCGCCCACGATCTTCGCCAACCGCTCTTGCAGTTTTTCGCCGTCGTATTCCGACGTGGTTTCCGAGATTTGCGCCTTGATTTGTTTGACCCGGGCTTCGATCTTCTTGGGGTCTCCGGCGCCTTCAACGATCGTCGTATTGTCTTTGTCGATGGTCACCCGCTTGGCGCGACCGAGGTCCGTGAGTTTCACGTTCTCCAGTTTGACGCCCACTTCTTCGGAAATCACCTGGCCGCCGGTCAGGATGGCGATATCTTCCAGCATGGCTTTCCGGCGATCACCGAAGCCCGGGGCTTTGACTGCCGCAATGTTCAAGGTGCCGCGCAGCTTATTCACCACTAGTGTCGCCAAGGCTTCACCTTCGACGTCCTCGGCCACGATGACGAGCGGTTTCCCCATTTTGGCCACTTGCTCCAGGATGGGGAGCAGATCCTTCATGGCGCTGATTTTCTTTTCGTGGATGAGCAGGAACGCATCTTCGAGGGAAGATTCCATGCGTTCGGCATTGGTCACGAAGTAGGGGGAAATGTACCCGCGGTCGAATTGCATGCCTTCGACCACGTCCAGCGAGGTGCTCATGGATTTGGCTTCTTCCACGGTAATGACGCCGTCTTTGCCGACTTTGTCCATGGCTTCGGCAATCAAGTCGCCGATGGTGGAGTCGTTGTTTGCGGAAATGGCGCCGATTTGCCCGATCTCTTTCTTGTCCTGACAGGGCTTGCTGAGTTTCTTCAGTTCCGTCGTCGCCGCTTCAACGGCCTTATCGATCCCGCGCTTCAATTCCATCGGGTTCGCCCCGGCGCTCAGGTGCTTCACGCCTTCGCGGAAAATGGCCTGGGCCAGCACTGTGGCGGTTGTGGTGCCGTCACCGGCCACGTCGCTGGTTTTGCTGGCGACTTCCTTGACCAGTTGGGCGCCCATATTCTGGTAGGGGTCCTTGAGATCGATTTCCTTGGCGACGGTCACGCCGTCTTTGGTAATCGTGGGCGCGCCGAATTTCTTGTCCAGAATGGCGTTCCGGCCTTTCGGGCCCAACGTGGCCTTGACGGCATTGGCCAATTGGTTCACGCCCTGGAGAATCGCGCTCCTGGCTTGATCACTATACAGTAGCTGCTTTGCCATAATGTTCCTCCATCAAATTAAAGTCATGCTTGAGATTTGTTTCGTAGGATTGTGTTTTGTGGATTTGAGCAAGATCGTTAGGAATCGACAAAGATGCCCAGGATGTCTTCCTCTCTCAGAATCAGGCAATCATCATTTTCGATCCTGATCTTGGTTCCGGAATATTTGTCGAAGAGGACCTGATCGCCGACTTTCAGGGATTTGACGTCTCTTCCGACACCTTCAACTGTTCCCCGTTGTGGTTTTTCCCTGGCGGAATCCGGCACGTAGATGCCTCCGGCCGTGCGTTCGAGTTCTTCCGTATAGGTCACGAAAATGCGGTCGCCAAGAGGCAAAAAGCCTTTGGCCGCCGTGCCCTTGGCTGCTTCTTTTTCCTTGGTTTGTGTAGCCATGTGATAACTTCCTCCTTTGGTTAATAATCTCGGCTTTTGATGTGTGATAATTGGATGGTTGCGTTTCGAAATCCTGAAATTGAGGACTTCATAGAATAGTCAAGTGAACAGATAACAGATAAGGCCTGTTTGCCAAAAGTCAAGCTCCGGAAACAAAAAAATGTGGATGATTGGCAGGGAAGTGGCAGGGGAGTGGGAGGCTCAGTTCCGCAAAGTGTCGAAATCTTGCAATTCAGCTTTCATAAATTCACGTAACCGATTGATTATTCTAGATTCCAACTGCCTTGACCGTTCTTTGGTGATCGAATATTTCCGGCCGATTTCTTCGAGCGTCAATGGGGTTTCCGACAACAAGCGGTTCCGCAGGATATCCTCGTCGCGCTCGTCGAGGGTCTTTGAAAATTCTCCGAGTTTTTTCCTGAACAGCAGCATCAATTCCTTCTTCGCGAGCATATCGTCTGCCCGGGGCGTGGGGGATGGGAGCAAATCGAGGAACGTCCCTTCTTCCTTGTCTTTGCTGATAGGCTGGTCGAGGGACAGTTCCCAACTTCCCAACCGCTGGTCCATTTCCAGTACGTCCCGTTCCCGGACCTGAAGACGGTCGGCAATGAGTTTGGCATCCGGTACGAATCCTTCCCGTTCCAGTTTGGCCTTTTCCTTTTTCAGGTTGTAGAAAAGTTTTCGCTGTTCCTGGGTCGTGCCGATCTTGACCAGTCGGTGAGACTGCAACAGGTACCGGAGGATATAGGCTCTGACCCACCATGCGGCATACGCGTAGAAGCGGACGCTACGGGACACGTCGAATTTTTTGATGGCCTGCATCAGCCCGACGTTCCCTTCCTGGATGAGATCCATTTGGTCGGCACCGGTATGTCCGTATTCCGAAGCAATGGCCACCGACACTCGCAGGTTGGACAGGATCAGTTTGACCGCCGCGTCCCGGCTGCCCATGACTTGATATTCATGGAAGAGTTGTATTTCTTCTTCTTTGGAAAGAAACGGGTAGCGACGGACTTCAACGAGATACCGCCCCAATGCCGTGGTGGGGACAAGTTCCGTGGATTCGGCTTGTTTGGCGTCACCGGCTTCCACCGCCTCGCTTGCTTCTCCCGCATCGCCGGAGAGATCGTCTTCCTCCGAAGGCCCGAATATCAATTCAGCTTCGACGGAAGATGAATGATCTTCCTCTTGTGGGGGACGGTCTCTTTGCCGTCTCGAACGGTTTTTGTCTTGGTGAGAAGAAGGCATCAGGCTTTTCATGTAAGTCGTTGTCGCTGGGCCATCTCAGGGTGCTTTTTCCCTGTCCCCGCGGGAGAGGGTTGGGTGAGGAGGGAATGTCAGTGAATGAGTGAATTCGGGCAATGGGATAATCGTTTAAGAATTATACTCTCTGAATAAAGGAAGCACAAAATATTACTTTTCATGTTGCTCTCACCCTTGCGTCTTCAATTGCGAGGGTTCATGACCGTGCTTTATAGTCGCAGTCGTTTGGAGATGTCCTGTTTCGGTTGTGTACTCTTTTGATCCGCGTTTGCCTATGACTCCATACGTCCTCAAGAATGCCCTGAAAAGTGGTCATTGGCCTTCGTTATTGGGGGCGTGGCTTCATTTCGAAGTGAGTTTCGTCGTTTGGCTGTTGATCGGCGCATTGGGCATTGCCATTGCGGAGGATTTCGCGTTAAGCGCCACACAGAAAGGGCTGTTGGTTGCCACGCCCTTACTTGGCGGAGCCTTGTTGCGCATCGTGGTTGGGCCGTTCACGGATCAGTTCGGTGCGAAACGAGTGGGCCTCGGCATTCTCGGGGTCGAAGTGGTGGCATTGGTTCTGGGCTGGCTGTTCGGGCAAAGCTATGCCCAAATGTTCGGGGTCGGGTTTTTGCTGGGGGCGGCAGGCGCGAGTTTTGCCGTAGCGCTGCCCGTGGCGAGCCGCGCGTATCCACCGGAACATCAAGGGCTGGCGATGGGTATTGCCGCGACAGGAAACAGCGGAGTGCTTCTTGCTACGTTCTTTGCGCCGCGCCTGGCGATGCACATTGGATGGCACGGAGTTTTCGGTCTGATGATTGTCCCGGTTCTACTCGCGGCCATCCTGTTTGCGCTGTTGGTTCAAGAACGCCCCTTGCAAAAGCAGCAAGGGAAGGGGTTGGCCGGCTCATTTCGTACCGTGTATCAGGAGCGGTTCATGCAGTGGCTGTGTTTTTTTTACGGAGTGACATTCGGCGGATTCGTCGGGTTTTCGAGTTTTTTGCCCATTTTCTTCCACGATCAGTATGGCTTGGATATGGTCGCTGCCGGGAGCCTGACGGCGTTCTGCGGATTGGCGGGAAGTATCGCCAGGCCGGTCGGCGGTCACTGGGCCGACCGGGTCGGCGGACTCAACTTGCTTCAGGTCGGATTGCCGGCTATCGGGGGGCTGTGCATCCTGCTGGCATGGTTGCCGCCTCCCTTTTGGGCTTTTCCCTTGACGGTGATGACCCTTCTTTTGTTGGGATTTGGAAACGGAGTGGTCTTTCAGGTGGCGTCGTTACGCTATAGGAACATCATGGGGACGGCTTCGGGTTTTATCGGAGCAGCCGGTGGGCTCGGCGGATTCTTTCTTCCGTTCTGGTTCGGTCTGTTAAAGGACGTAACGGGGACGTACGCAAGTGGATTTCTCGTCTTCGTCGTCCTGACCGGGATTGCCACAATCAGCGTGACCTACATTCAACGATCCCTGGCTTTTTCGATAAAGGAGGAGGGCTCTTGATTCCTCTTTTCGAAGCCGCGCGTCACGGACTTTGTATTGACAAGGCGACTGGAAACCCCATAACTTAGAGATTGCCTTGGTTCAGGAGAACAAAAGAACAACGGCCCACATAGGGATCGCATCCATGACATCTGTTTTCAATACCATCGATGAAGCCCTTGCGGACATTCATGCCGGGAAATTCGTGATCCTGGTAGACGATGAGGATCGCGAAAACGAAGGTGACTTGGTGATCGCCGCCGAATCCGTGACCCCGGAAGCCGTCAATTTCATGGCCATACATGCCCGGGGGCTCATCTGCCTGACCTTGACGTCCGACCGGGCGGATCAATTGAATTTGCATCCCCAGACTGCGGAAAATACCGCGCCGTTCGGTACGGCGTTTACCGTGTCCATCGATGCCTCGCGAGACGTGACGACGGGGATTTCGGCGGCCGACCGGGCGACGACGATTCGCATGGCTGTCGATCCCTCATGCAAGCCTTCGGATTTCACGAGACCGGGGCACATTTTTCCTTTGCGGGCTCATCATGGTGGCGTGTTGAAGCGGGCAGGGCAAACCGAAGGGTCGGTTGATTTGGCCCGGATGGCCGGCAGGTATCCGGCAGGGGTCATTTGCGAAATCATGAACGACGACGGAACCATGGCCAGGGTGCCCGACTTGATGGCTTTTGCCAAACGACATGCCCTCAAGATCATTACCATCAAGGACCTGATTCAACATCGGTTGTCGCGTGAGACGTTCGTCAAAAAATCCGTGAGTGCGGAGTTGCCCACGATTTTTGGGAATTTTGAAGCCTGGGTCTTTGAGAATGAGCTGGATAGCGGCACGCACATCGCTCTGGTTAAAGGCCGCATTGATGAATCGCCCACACTGGTCCGCGTGCACTCCGGCTGCCTCACGTCGGACGTCTTCGGCTCCTTGCGGTGCGATTGTCGCGATCAACTCCATCGTGCCATGACCGTTATCGAGAAGGAAGGCAAGGGGGTGTTGCTGTACTTGAACCAGGAGGGGAGAGGCATCGGGTTGTTGAATAAAATCAAAGCGTACCATCTCCAGGATCAGGGCAGCGACACGGTTGAGGCCAACCTCAAGCTGGGATTTAAACCGGACTTGCGGGATTACGGTATCGGTGCGCAGATCCTGGTCACGTTGGGACTCAGGCAGATCCGTCTCATGACGAATAACCCCCGGAAGATCGTGGGGATCGAAGGCTACGGCTTGGAGGTCGTCGAACGGGTCCCCATTGAAATCGATCCCCAGGAAACGAACGTTCATTACCTTCGAACGAAAAAAAGCAAACTGGGGCACATTTTAAACAACGTCTGACGGGTCAACTGCCGTTAACCTTCTCCCCCGGCGGGAGAGGACAGGGTGAGGGGCCCCGCCCGCACATTCCCATGAATTCTATTGAAGGAAATCTGAATGCCGGGGACCTGCGATTCGGCATCGTGGTCAGCAAATTCAATGAATTCGTCACCGGGCGCTTGGAAGCCGCCGCGCTCGAAACGCTCAAACAACAGGGTGCGCCCGAAGACAACATTCACGTCGTCCGTGTTCCCGGGGCGTTTGAAATTCCGTTGGTGGCCAGGCAGTTGGCCCAATCCAAACAGTTCGATGCCGTGATGTGTTTGGGGGCCGTCATCAAGGGAGAGACCCCTCATTTTGATTTCATTAGTGCGGAAATGAGCCGGGGCATTGCCCGAGCCTCATGGGAAACGGGCATTCCCGTCATCTTCGGCGTCTTGACCACGAATACCGCGGAAGAGGCATTGGCCCGGGCCGCTACCACTGAAGTCAACCGGGGCAGGGAAGCCGCGCGTACGGCTATTGAGATGGCGACTCTCATGAAAGAATTGCACGACAGCAATCGAAAGCCAACCGGCTTCCGGTACATCTGAACACACATGTCCGCGAACGTGACACAAGAAGAAGACTCATCCTCCGAACCTCGACGAGGATATACGCGGCACGATGCGCGTGAATTGGCCCTTCAGATTCTGTTTCAATGTGATTTTCACGGATCTACCGAATTCTGGCTGGAACAATTCTGGACGCAACGGGATGCGTCGGAATCGGTCAGGACCTTTACGTCTGAACTGGTCGCCGGCGTTCGGATCCATCAAGTCGAACTCGACGAGATGATTGCCGCCTATGCACGAAACTGGACCGTCGATCGTATGCCCGTGGTGGATCGCAATATTTTGCGACAAGCGATCTATGAATTGCTTTGGGTGCCTGACGTGCCGGCGAAGGTCACGGTGGATGAAGCCCTTGAATTGGCAAAGGACTTTGCGGACGACGAGACCAGACGATTCGTGAATGGCGTGTTGGATCAACTCATCAAACACGATGCGCGCCTCGAGCCCAAACGCGACGCAATTGCCCACTAGCGGGTAATCGAGAGGACGTCCATTCGGAGCCGGTTGAAGACGGACAGAACGATTCGATGATTGCACGCTATACCTTGCCCCGTATGGGGGCCATCTGGACTCCCCAGCGAAAATATGAAACCTGGCTGCACGTTGAGTTGGCCGCGTGTGAAGCGCGTGAAGAAGCCGGCGACGTTCCGCGGGGCATGGCCCGGCGGGTCAAGCGAAAAGTGACCTTGGATCCCGGCCGTATTGAAGAAATCGAACGGGTCACCAAACATGACGTCATTGCGTTTTTGGAATCCGTTGCCGAACAGGCCGGTCCGCCGGCCCGTCATTTGCACGTGGGGCTGACCTCCTCCGACGTACTCGATACGGGGCTGGCTCTTCAATTGGTCGAGGCGGTGGGCATCATCCTGGAAGACCTGGACGCCTTGTTGACGGTGTTGCAAGATCAGGCCTTCGCGCACCGGAAAACGATGATGGTCGGGCGGTCTCACGGCATACACGGTGAGCCGGTCTCCCTGGGTTTCAAATTTGCCATCTGGTACGAGGAATTCAAGCGGCAACGCAAGCGGCTGGTGGCCGCCGGAGAGGACGTTGCCGTTGGGAAGTTGTCCGGGGCCATGGGCACGTTCGCGCACCTGCCGCCGCGCATTGAAAAAGTCACCTGTGCGAAGCTGGGGTTGAAACCGGCTGCGGTTTCCAACCAGGTCGTGCAACGGGACCGGCACGCCGCGTTTCTCGGCGCCTTGGCCCTTGTGGCCGCGAGTATCGAAAAAGTGGCGACGGAAATTCGTCATCTCCAGCGAACCGAAGTCCTGGAAGCCGAGGAATATTTTAGCGCCGGGCAAAAAGGGTCATCCGCCATGCCGCATAAACGGAATCCGGTGGGATCTGAAAATCTCTGCGGGCTTGCCCGGGTCATTCGAGCCAACGGTCTGGCCGCGTTGGAAAACGTGGCCTTGTGGCACGAACGTGACATCAGCCATTCTTCAGTCGAGCGTATTATTATCCCGGACAGTACGATTTTGATTGATTATATGCTCGTGCGTCTCACCCAACTCCTCAAGAACCTGATGGTGTATCCGGAAAGGATGTTGGAAAATTTAAACCGGACGGGCGGGTTGGTGTATTCACAACGCGTGTTGCTGGCGTTGGTCGATCGTGGCGTCGAACGTAAAGTCGCGTATGAAGCGGTTCAACGGAACGCCATGAAAGCCTGGGAAAAAGGGAAGTCTTTTCACGATCTCATCTCTGAAGACCGGTTGATCTTCAGAACGTTGACGCAAGCCGACATCCAATCCTGCTTCGATCCCGAATGGTACGTTCGTCACCTGAATGAAGTCTACCGGCGGGTCTTTGGCTCAAAGGCCGTCTCTTTGAAAATCAAGCCCAGACGCAAAGGTGGAACTCGCCCATGATCAGGGCCAAAATTCACGTGACCTTGAAATCAGGCATTTTGGACCCGCAGGGCAGGGCCATCCAGCAGTCGTTGGGAACCCTGGGGTTTGCCGGCGTGACCGACGTCCGCGTGGGAAAGTTTCTGGAAATTGAATTGAACCAGGATGATCCGGTTGAGGCGGAAGCGCAACTCAAGGCCATGTGTGAAACGCTCCTCGCCAACACGGTTATCGAAGAATATCAATACGAGTTGGAACCCCACCCCTCGCGGCATTCCTCATGAAATGGGGCGTCGTCGTTTTTCCCGGATCCAACTGTGATCGCGATTGTGCACATGTCCTGGCCAATGTGCTGGGTCAGGACGTCAACTTCATCTGGCATGGCGATAGGTCCCTGGGTGACCTGGATGCCGTCATCCTGCCCGGCGGCTTTTCGTACGGGGATTACCTGCGTAGCGGGGCTATCGCGCAACTCTCGCCGATTATGCACGCCGTTCAGGAATTCGCCCGGACCGGCGGATTGGTCCTGGGAATCTGCAACGGGTTTCAGATTCTCCTCGAAGCGGGGTTATTGTCTGGGGCCATGCTGCCTAACGTCGGACTTTCCTTTATATGCGACGACGTCTGCGTAAAAGTGGAAAATGCCGATACCCCGTTTACGCGGCACTATGAATCCGGACAGGTGATCCGGTTGCCCATTGCCCATGCGGAGGGCAACTATCATACCGATCCCCTGACCTTGGCTGCGATTCAAGCCAATGCCCAAGTCGTGTTCCGGTATTGCGGAGTGGATGGAGTGGCTACGGAACAAGCTAATCCCAACGGTTCTCTGGACAATATTGCCGGGATTTGCAACGCGGCCGGCAACGTGTTGGGCCTCATGCCGCATCCGGAACGCTGCGCAGAAGCCCTGTTGAACAACGAAGACGGGCAATTATTGTTCCGCGCCATGATCGACGCAACCGTGAACGGGCAAGACAAAAAACAGACGACGACCTAGCCCTCTTCCTTTTTCCTTCTGTCATTCACGACATTTGCAATCGGAAATTTCACGCCTCCAGGGACAATCCCTTGACATGGTGATAGCCTGTAGCTACATTAAAGCTACATTATAGGAGGACGCTAGGATGAATGCCGATACCGTCGTACGTGCTCGGATCGCCAGCAAGACCAAGACACAAGCCACGGAAGTACTTCAGGCCATGGGCCTATCAATATCCGATGCCATTCGCCTGTTGTTGGTGCGTGTGGCAGACGAAAAGCGACTGCCATTCGCCGTCCAAGTGCCGAACGTGACAACCCTCAAAGCCATGAAGGAACTGAACGAAGGCAAAGGGAAGCGTTACGGCAAGGCCGAAGACCTGTTCCGGGATCTGGACATCTGAGTGCTGAACCCGGTTCGATCCACGCAGTTCAAACGCGACGTCAAAAGAGCCCGGAAGCAGGGGAAAGACCTGACAAGGTTGCGGGCGGTGCTGACAGCATTGATCCGGCAAGAGTCATTAGCCGTGCAGCAACGCGATCATCCATTGCGAGTGATCTGGAAAGGGTATCGGGAGATGCACATCGAACCGGACTGGCTCCTGATATACCGGGTCGAAGGAAACGAATTGCACTTGGTCCGTATCGCCGACCTCTTTACAGAATAAGACAAGTCAGCATCAATCTTCTCCTGAAGGCGAAAGAGGGTAGGTGTGAGGGGGAGGCCCGCTTGTTCTGGCAACGAATTAATGCGCGTTAAATGAGCATTGAACGGCCGCTTTAACTTTCAGTCTGCTCCTAAATGGAGGGGAAGCTTACGGGATCATCACCCGCCAAATCAGGGCAGGGGGTCGGGGATCAGCGCAGCGAGGGTTTGGACAAGCTCCTGGGCTTGTTTGACGCCGCGCGTGGTGAGTCGGTACCGGCTGCCTTTCCCGACTCCGGACCGCAGCACCAGCCTGGCCTTCAGGTAGGGCGCCATTTCCCGGTCCAAACGAAAATCCTCGAAGCCTGCCGATCTGAGTCCTTGATTCAGAATCAGCGCAGATATCTGACTCAGCCCTCGAAGTTCGCGATAGCCCAATAAGAGCAACATGACCGTATCGGCTATTTTCGACGAACCCTCGGGGAGGGCCATGCTCCTGACCTGTTGGGTCCGATCATCCCAGACCAGCAATTTCTGAAAAGACTTGGCGTAGGACCGTCCGGGACCGTCTGCTTTTTCGCCTGGCAGGGGAGAATGCTGCGAGTCACGTGGTGACAAAAAATCATTTTTTGCGTCTGCCCCTGACTTAACGGATTTTTGCGCCGCATCGTCCAGGAGCCGCTTGAATGCCTCATATTGCTCGTTGAGGAAATCACGGGACCCCTCCGCCTCAAGCTCATAATCAGAGGCTTTTACGCGAAGCTTTAAATTATCCATAATCTTTCACGAGGTTGACTTTAAATTCACATTAACTTCCGTAAATATGACAGAAAATAAAATAATGTCAATAATATGACTGTAAATTGACACTATTTATCGACGTAAAATCAAACTGTTCTGTCTATTTGTGCTGCGGTTGTGGAGGCGGATGTTTGGAGGCGGCTGTGACGTCGAGGAGGGCGTTTTACCTGCCATGTACGGCCAGGAACGTTTCAGTCAATGTAAGCTGAGGGGATGAAGTATGAGTCGAGGGTGCGGGGGAGGAAATATGGTGCCGAGTGTGTGCACTTCCATTGGTTTGTAGATTTGCCGGATGCCCGGGCGAAGATACAGAAGATATCAGGACAGGTCGGCCTGTTTCTGCAGTTCCCGATTCAACCGTGGCGGCTCAAAATCGATGTCGGCGGCTTCCGGCATGGCCAGCAATTCAACGATGCTGGCATCCTTCTCCGTAATCTTCTGATAGTCCTTAATGGTCAATAACACATGCGCCGGACGGCCGCGGTCGGTGATGAAAATCGGTCCCTTCAAAGCGTCCCTCCTGGCTTTGCTCACGTCTTGATTAAACTCTCTGCTGGTTATGGTTTTCATCTCCATAAGCGAAACCTCCGGTTCCTCTCATCAATGTAGGCATGTTACTACAACTCTGGTTTACCTTCAGCAGGACCGGAAAGGGAGAGAATTATGCGGCTCTTTAGATATTGATAAAAAGAAAAGGCGTCATAAGATGAGGCTGCTACGGATGCCTTTATCTTGAATTGGGGGAATTACAGGAGTTTGCTCCCGGAAATCTCAGGATACCGGTTTACAAACCGCCTGTATAAGAAATGGCCGTGGTCTTAAGTTCATAAGGAATGCGGGATCTAAGCGGGCATCTGGCGGCGATTGAAGATGAATTTCTTGATCATGAATGCGGCGACGACTAAGAGCACGAGAATGAGAAGCACAATGAACGCCGTAAAGACCGGGAAGAGAATAGCCGAAATGGGGAGGGCTGTCGCGGTAGCGTCTTCGGCGATCGAGACAAAGAGAGTGAGTCCGCCTAAGGCCACCTCTTAGCTGATCGAGAAAGTCGTTGGTCCGTCGGAGGAGGCCATGTTAAGAGGGTTTTTGATTGAGGATTTTGATAGGTGAATCGTAAGCTTCCCCTTAGGTGACACAGGCTGAAGTGGGAGTTTTCTGGCAGGATCACCCTGTAAGGAGACGACCATGAGACGAAGTCGATTCACCGAGACGCAAATTGTATCAATTCTGAAAGAAGCGGAGGCTGGGAAGCAGGCGCGGGAGATCTGCCGTCAGCATGGCATCAGTGATACGACGTATTATCACTGGCAATCGAAATACAGCGGGATGAGCGCCTCGGACCTCAAGTGCTTGAAGGAGACCGAGGGGGAACGCGCCCAGTACAAGCGGATGTGCGCGGAACTGGCGCGGGAGAACGACGCGCGAAGCCTGCAGAAGGCAGGACAAGCACGGCGAGTGATTTAAAACACGAAGGTGATTCCCAAGGGACACTTGTGCGAGAAAAAGACTTTATGAATCAGAAGTTGTGTCTTCATCGCGATACTCGATAGACTTCCTTCCGGTGGCCGATTTTTACGACCTCTACGAGTAACTCATCGTCGTCGATGATATAGACGATCCGGTAATCTCCTTGACGGACTCGATACCAATCCGCTCCAGACGATTTTTCGCAACCAATAGGTCTCGGGTTGGCAGCAAGAGCACGGATGTGAGAGAAAATTTGTTTCAGATTTTTCTTCGGAAGTCCCCGCAACTCTTTTTCTGCTGACTTCTTGATCCTGACATTATAGGAGCTTGTCACGCTTGAAGTCCTTGAGCACCTCCTCGAAGGAACGACTCGGTTCCCCACGCCGTTTTTCAACGGCCTCCAAATCGAGGGAATCTTCCCTCAATAGTTCAAGCACCGCTTGATTGACGATATCGGAGAGCGTCCGGTCGCTTTCTGCCGATTTCAACTTCAGAGCACGATAGACCCCAGGTTTCAAGTAGACCGTCGTTCTGGCGCTATTGCTCATAAATTTCCTCACATAAGATGATGACGATGGTTTCAAATTATAGCATACGCAAGATCCGTTGGAGAACATCATATGTAGATTGCGCGAGGCAGGAACAGCCTTGCGCGTAATTTAACAATCAGGTGCAGAAAGTCTTTCCGTTCTTCTCAGGAAATGCAGGTTGAGCAAGATCTTTCGTGACCAGCCTTCTTCGCTTCTTCTGGATTAGGGTATATCTTCCAATTGCACTCGACCGTTTTTTTCGTTTCGAGTATGGTGACATTTGCGACAGGAACAATGAAAGGGACGTGGTCCGCGCGGTCTCGTTTTATTGCCTGTGGCAGCTAGCACCTCTCTAATAGACTTGTGACAGAAATTGCAGAGCATCTTATCTCTCCTCTTGAAGTTTTGTCACTGTTCGGGTCGCCACTTGCGCGCCAGCCGTTGCGCCTCGGCAATCTGCGCTGGAGTCATCTTCGGCGCAACTTCGTTGCGGAATTGCACAGTCCTCTCTCGCAATTCCCGCTCAGAACTGGAATGCCGAGAAGCTACAAGATTAAACCATTTGTGCGCCTGGACTTATTTCTGCGATCCCTCTCTAACCTGAGAAGTTCATTGATGTTCTTTTCCAGCATTCCTGGCTGGGGAAACAATCGTTTCATCATGTCTACCGTCCCCTCCCTTCATTGCTTCCCAAGCAGCGCAATGCATCCAGCGGCCACTTCCGCTATTTTCATGTTATCTAAACCCTCGTCACCTGCCGTCTCGTTGATACACAAAAACACCTGAAGAGCCAAAAGTTTAATCTGCCGTTCGCTAATGCGGTCTTCACCCAGTCTCCGAACCATAGTCTTGGCGAGTTCGGCTTTGGTTTCATTGGATGCAGTCCTCCACGCTCCAAGATCATCATTCGCCGTTAATGCATGGGAGGCGGGGAGAAGGTACATGAGATGCACGATGAGCGTGAAACAAAGACTTAACAAGAATGATTTCGTGGATACCATACCAATGTCTCCTGATCGGGTGGTTAGAAAAAGTAGAACGATAGACCTATCCCAGTTCTTCCTGTATCTGCGAGATCCTCTTGCTCCCCTACTCTATTCAGGTCAGCAATCTTTCTCAACGTCCTAGGAAAAGGATGCCACGCCGGCACAGACACCGGACCTGCATCTGCGAAATCGCATTCAGATGTTCGGCGTCAACTATACCCACAGACTCGTTCTGAAAGCGGGGCTGTATGTGTATGAGCAATTTCTGGAGGATGAAACGATTGAAAATCCGGCAGGTGACATCTTGTTGTTCAAGCCGGTGTTTGTCGCACCGGAGCATGTGGTTTCTCATTATTCTGTCCGACTGAATAAGACGGCACGGTTGGTCTTTGAACTAAAGAAGGACCATATGATTTTCCTCGTCGCCGTCGGCAGTCATGACGTAGCCTACTGTCCCTCTTGAACAGGCCACTCTTCCCACCGTCCACTCCATATCGTGGCTGCTGAACATGCGAAGTCCGGGGAAACCATTGTGGTGACGGCCTCCGAGGTCAGTCGTGAAGAATGGACACCAGACTTCAAAACAAGGAGGACTGACAGATGACCTGCGTGGTTTGCAAAAAGGGAAAGACTCGCTTGGGGACGGCGACCGTCCCGCTCGAACGTGAGACCACGACCCTGGTAATCAAGGAGGTGCCGGCGCAGGTCTGCGCGAATTGCGGAGAAGAGTACGTGGATGAAGAAACGACATCAGCCCTGTTCCAGACGGCCGAAGAGGCTGCACGTGCTGTGGGGTGCAAGTAGACGTTCGCCAATACAACGCGGCAAAAAACAAAATAAGAGGCCCTCAAGGATTTGGGGACGTATCCCGGCATTCTTGTTGAGACGTCCGTCATCCCTGTCCCGCGGACAGCAATGCGCGCTTGACGGCCTCCGGTTCCCTTTCGAGCACGCGAAGAAGGGTTGCGGCCGGGCCGCTGACCCGACGCGTTCCCTGTTCCCACTTCCGATAACCGGAAAGGCTCATGCCCATCAACGGGGCCATCTGCGCTTGGGTGAGCTTGGCTTGCTTGCGAACCTCACGTGGCGCCACGGGGACGTGGACGATGGCGGGGCCTTCGCTTCTTGCATGGGCCAAGGCTTCATTGAGTGATTGGATCAGATCGTCGCCAAAAGTATTCATGTGACCTCCTTCCGTGTCGCCTTGAGTGCGGCTGCAAGGGCTGAAACCACACCGACTGTTTGCATCGTCCAGCTATATCCCAATGGGGTAGTCATGGCAAGCCCAAAACAGGCAATCGTAGACGGGGAGGCCGGGCTCACTTTGGTCTTGGCAATCGACGCCGCGACGGATGCCAAACAGAGAATCGTTGTGGTCCAGTCGAGATTCTAAGAAATAGAAACCGACAGTCATGACAATGCGATTGAGAACTTTAGCGGAACAAGATGAACGACGTAGGAAGAGGGGATATGGTGCCGAGGGGCAGAATCGAACTGCCGACACCAGCCTTTTCAGGGCTGTGCTCTGCCAACTGAGCTACCTCGGCACAACAAGGTGAGATCGTGATGGAGGAGGCGGTTGGTTGCTGAAGTAATAGCGGCACCATGTGTAGCAGGATTGCATGTGGAAAATCAAGGAAATGGTTGTGCCTGTCTTGACCGGATTCATGACGCGTGGGTATTCTCGATTCGAGATCAAATTTTCAATATTGTAAAGGTTGGAGAACTGATGAGTACGGAAGAAACCCAAGAAGAACTGAACGAAGATGAGATAACAGAATCAACAGAAGCCGTCGATGGTTCCAAGGAAGAGATAATCGAAGAAGAGATTATCGATACCCCGACGTATCTTCGCACGCTTCTGGAGCAGGCGCGTTCTGCCGCTCCTGAATTGAGCCGCCTGCCGGCATCCGTCAAGAATGAGGCATTGACGGCCATGGCCGAAGGCTTGGAAGAAGCCACCGATGCGCTTCTGGAAGAAAACGCAAAAGATCTCGAAGCCTTTGATGCGAGTAACGGACGGGAGGCCATGGCCGACCGGCTCCGATTGACGCCCGAGCGCGTGCGGGAAATGGCGGACGGACTCCGGCAAATCGCCCGGTTACGCGATCCCGTTGGTCAATCCTCGGGCATGCAGGAACGGCCCAACGGCATGAAGGTGGGACGAATCCGCGTACCCATCGGGGTCATTGGGATCATTTACGAATCCCGCCCTAACGTGACGGCCGATGCCGCGGCCTTGTGTCTCAAATCCGGGAACGTCTGTGTACTCCGGGGCGGTTCGGAAGCCATTCATTCCAATATGGCCATCGCCCACGTGTTATCCGGGGCCGCACAAAAGGCAGGTCTTCCGGAAGGGGTCGTCTCCCTGGTCGAACGCACCGAACGGGAGGCGGTTCTGGAACTGCTGAAGCAGGACCAATTCATCGACCTGATTATTCCGCGGGGCGGGGAGTCCCTGATGCAACTCGTGACCGAGCACTCGACTATCCCGGTGATCAAGCATGATAAAGGCGTCTGCCACACCTATATTGATGCCGATGCCGATCTTGCGATGGCTGAGGCCATTAGTGTGAATGCCAAGGTTCAACGGCCTTCCACGTGTAACGCCATGGAGACGTTGCTGGTACACCAGGGGATTACCAGGACGTTTTTGCCGAAGCTGGGCAAGGCCCTGGTCGAAGCCAACGTGGAAATCCGGGGCTGCGAAAAAACCCGTCAATATATTCCCGAGGCCCACAACGCAACGGAAGAGGATTATGGCCGGGAGTTTCTGGCTTTGACGTTGGCCGTCAAAGTGGTCAAGGACATGGATGAAGCCATGGCTCACATCCGGGCGTATGGGTCCCGGCATACCGAAGTCATCGTGACCAAGGACTACGGCCGTGCCCTGAGGTTTTTGCAGGAAGTCGATGCCGGCGCGGTGATGATCAATGCCTCTTCCCGGCTCAATGACGGTTACCAATTCGGACTGGGTGCGGAAATCGGCATCAGCACGACGCGCATTCATGCTCGAGGTCCCATGGGCCTCGAGGATTTGACCTGTTCCAAATATGTGGTGTACGGGTCGGGACAGCTTCGCGAGTAGAAACCACCGGTCCCTAGAATTCAAATTGCCAGCCGGCCAGTAATCCCCATGCCGGTTTTGCAGACACGTTGTGACCTGGATTATGGGTCCAGGTTGCATTCACACGCAGTTCATTCCCATCGGTAAACGGATGCTGCCAGCTTGCCGAAACGTCGAGTTGCCGGCCGGACGGCGTGAAATCGGCCGCGAACGCTGAGCGCAAGACCTCGCCGGTTTTGGTACGGCCGACCGGAATGGAAAAAGCAGCCCATCCATCTTCTATCCGTAGCGGCTGGGAAAGCGAAAGCTGGACCATGCCGCCGTCCTCCAACCCGCGCGTGGCATTGAAGGCAAATGCACTGGTGGTCAGAGAAGACAGGTGGTCAATGAGGCCATCCTGGAGCCGCGGGTGTGTCGTGCCGATTTCAACGGCAGCGGCAAATTGCCACTTGTCAAGATGGAACGTTGTCTCAATACCAGTCACGAGGGCATCAGCCGACAGTTGACCGAACGCTCCGGTTGCCGTCGTGCCCAACAGCGTTCCCTGTTCGGCAAGCCAGCCTGCGCGGAAACCAATGGGAACGGGAAAAGGCTGCCAGGATAACGTGGCGCCCGACCTCAATGACCTTTGGTCAAGACCCGACGTGGTAAAAAACGTGGCAGCGATGCCGTTCTCTCCCGTAAGCGTCAGTGTCGCCGCGTTATCGGCCAGGGCGAAATGTCCGCGGTCGACGCCGGCCGGCCGCTCCCTGAAGCCGAATCGCAATATCGCGTACCCCAGATCCTGTTCGACCGAACCGCCGGCTCGATCAGGCCTGAACGTCGTCAGCCCCCCGGCGGTGCGTTGCGTCACCGTGTTTCGTGCCGTCAACTCGTGAAGCCGTATCAGGGAAGACGGCCCTCCCGCAACACCGGTGAAACTCGAAAGTTTGAACCAGAACGGTGCCCCCAGGCGATCGAACGCAACGATTTCCTGATTCGCCAGCGAACGCGCCAGGCCGTCACCCAGTGCTCCGCCGAACCCGAGACTCGTCATGCCGAGATCAACGCCGGTGTCATCGACCCTAGCGCCAAGGGAAACCGTGGGTTGACCCAGGGGCGCGGTTGCGGCCCCGAGGTCCATCATGCCCTGACCGTAGATCGCCGAGTTGGCGTACTTGCCTTCTTTGTTGGCGGTCGCAAAAAGGCGACTAACGAGGGCTGTGTTGGAGAGTTGATTGCGAAACTGCTGCTTCATCAGTGCAAGCCCGCCGGCGATCATCGGTGCGGCCAGGGACGTACCGCTGCTTGTGCCAAATCCCCGTTCACCCGGGTTGCCGTCCTTAGGTCCAAAATACGCGGTCTTCACGCGAACACCGGGGGCTGCCATACACCAATCTTTGGCAACCCCACAGCGGTTGGAAAACTCAGCAATATTGCCACCTTCGTCTACGGCCACCGCGGCAATGGAATGTCCCTGCAATTCTGTAATCCTCGCGACCAATCCGGCGAATATTCCCACTGAGCTTGCATTCAGAGACCCTGCCGGATTTCCATTGATGTCGGTTCGATTGTTCCCGTCACAATTGGTACTTCCCGGCGTACAAGCCCGCTCGTTGTCATTGCCGGCAGCCCAGACAAGAATGGTTTTCTCCTGAACGCCTGCCTGCGCCAGCGCAGTGATTGTTTGTCCAAGACCGGTCCTGAGAGATAGGGCATCGTAGTTTTCGATGAGTCCTGAAGTGGCAAAACTCAAATTCAGGATATCCATATCCTGTGCAAGGACCGTGTTGAACATTTCCGCATAGCCCCTATCACTTTGGCTCAGGCTGTTCGACGATCTTGGATCATAAACGCGGTTTCGTGGCGCAGGATCCCCGAGCGGGATTGCGAACATTTTCAAGTTGGCACCCCAAGCAATACCTTGAAATCCATTCACACGGTCAGCAGGTTGGAGATGAGCCGGATCTGCTCCGACAACACTGGCAACGGCTGTGCCGTGAGAAGAAACGCCGCCGCGTTCATCGGTTGCGCCGTCAAGGAAGGTTTCCGATATGCTTCTTGCCGAACCTCCGAACAAAGGATGTGCTAGATCAATACCTGTATCAATAAAGCCGACTGTCACGCCTTCGCCCGGCACCACGTTTGATCCATTTAAAAGTTCAAGATGGGCATAGGCTTCGTCCGCATTAATGGCATTCAGTCCCCATTGATTCGAAAAATCAGTCGAATTGCGATAGCGTTGCGCAATGTTTTGGAATTCCTCGTTGTATTTCGAAGATGAAATGCACCCCAAATCAGATGTTTGTATACAGTTGGACGGCGGTGGTGGATCAGGCGGCGGTGGATCAGGTGACGGTGGAGTCTGATTGGATGGTGGAGTCGAACGGGGCTCAAGGCCAAGGCCGCCTCCGCCACCACCACCACATGATGAAAGAAACAGGCTGATAAGAAGACACAAACCTGCAATTTGCATCCGCCACAGCGCACGCCCCGAACGACAGGCGGGCTCTAAGGCATATAGATTCTGATGAACCGGCCGGTTCCTGCTGTTTGTTCTCAAGAACATGGACTCTCTCAACGAATATTGGATGTTGTTCAATGATACCTTTTTCGTGTCTCAAAAACGAGACCGGATGTCAGCCCGTGGGTAGCCCAGGATTTCCATTTGACAATCTTGTCAATCAATAAACAGGGTTTTTGAAGACGAATGCGGAAGGCATCGCTTTCCGTTGCCGGCTTCGCTATGATGGGAACATGACTTTCCCTGCTCTTGTCAACGTGTCCGGCAATACATAAAGAGCTGTTTTTCAATGTTTTCGTCCATTCTTCAAAATTCGCAGAGCTTCTTGCTGAAAGGCAATCAGGCCCTTATTGCAAGTGAGGCATGGGACCGTGTGACGCATACACAACTCACGACCGGCCACGTCGTGGTCTATGGTCCGTTGGGACGGCGAATCCTGATGACCGACCCCGACGGTCACCCGCTGCATGAATGTGAATGGGGCAAACATGATGATGGTACGGTGTATCTGGTGTCGGCCCGGCTCTATTTGGACTGGGGGCAATGGGTGGGGCTCAAACCCGCCGGGCTGGTGAATGCCATGAAGCTGGACCTGAGGAGTCGCCCCAATTGGCAAACGCTCACCCGGCACGACCTTCGTATGATGGCTTCACAGGCCATGGGCGTGACGATCAACGAAGTGGAATTCTTTTATACGAACGATGATCTCGTACTCGATCAAACCGGTCATGCCACGATTCGTCAACGGAAGGATGCGTTCTACGTGTTGGAGGACGGAACCTGGGACCGGGCGCAGTTCATGTCCTGCATGAGTGCGATGCATTGGGATGCCATTGATTACTTGCCGGTGGTGGAATTGTTCAAGTCATTGCTTCCGGGAACGGGAAGTGCCGCGTTTGAATTGATCCGCGGGCTGTACGACGATCAAAACCCCCATCATTCCCGGCCGTTACAATACCGGGGCATCCCGACCTACCCGTCGGCAGCGGCTTTCGGGTTGTTCGGCAATTTTTTTACGCCCATGCACCGGGGTGGGGAAAATCCTTTTACGGTCTTCATGGATCCACCCCGGTCGCAAGAGGTCGATTGGTTGCCGCATCCGCATCCGCCCGTGCGGTACGTGGACCCGCATCACCGGATATGTTTGACGGTCAAACAGGGCAACGTGCTCAAGGTGACGAAAACCGATGACGCCAGCGGTCTTCCGTTTGTCCCCCCGAATCAACAAGGGTTCGTACCCTGTGGGAAACGGTTGACCCTGACTTCGGGACATTTACAGTTGAACGACCACAGGACCGCACACAAGATTGCGTTACAACCAGCTTGGGGAATTTCACGCCCAGTGGAAGGCCAGGCAGGCGATCAGGCCGTTGTGAACGAGGCAACTTCCTGGGAAGGGTTTTTTACTGGTGACGTTCCTGCGACGTCGCCCCGGGAAGCCTACTCGGCCGTGCTGCTTTATCCTGAAGATGAGACGCCCATCGGGGACCTTGCAAGCCAACCGTTTGTGGCTGATTTTTTGGCCGACGTTGTCGAGCAGGATCAACGCCTGGCCGTCCAAGTCCGGCAGGCCGGCCATGTTCTCGTTCATGGGTTCGACGGGGTCATCGGGTCGTTCCTGGCTTTTGACCGGCCCCAGTCCGCGACAATCGTCTATTCACGAGGAGCGTATGCCCAAAAGCACGCCCAGTCGGCATGGAATCAATTGGCCGGGAGCAATCGGCTGGACCGGCAAAAATCCTATCGTTTCTTGCGCGAAGAAGCGTTCCATTATCGTCCGTCACTGTACGACCTCGCATACATGTGGTTGCCGTTTTCCTTGTATGACGACGACGCAACGCTACAAGACCGTTTGTGCCGGATCAGCGAGGCCCTCCGGCCCACTGCCTTGGCATTTGTCGCCGGACCGGATTCCCTGTCTTCCATCATAGCCGGTCTTCCGTTGGAAATCGTGTTCGGAGACCTTGTTGCACATTTGCAACCGTTTCGCATGCACCAGTCCATTCTGCCCCAGGCGAGGCTGCATCCTCACCTGTTCGTTTGGGGCTTTCAAAAAGCATGAGTCCGCCCCGGTAAGAAAATCTTGACTAAACCCTGCGGACCTTTTAGGATGGAGACGCCTTTAATGCTCATCCTGTGAGGTGAGAAAGGAGTTCTGTTCATGATCGCGTGTTCGGGCAAATCCTGCCTCCATGTGTGAACCTTCGTCTCGTGTCGCGAGAGGAAGGTTTTTTTTTGCACTGATGAACGTTACGCCGCAAACCACGTCCCACCGTGAATCCGTCATCATGGACCGTCATGAAATGACACGGGCCCTGACCAGGATTGCACATGAAATTCTGGAGCGGAACAAAGGGTGTCACGGCGTCGGTCTGGTCGGCATCCGCACCGGCGGGGTCTATCTGGCTCAACGGTTAAAGCAACTCGTTTCTCAAATTGAGCGAACCGACGTTGTCTTGGGGGAACTGGATATTACGCTCTATCGGGACGACCTGGCCTTGAGGAAAAATCAACCCGTCCTCAAGAAGACGGATATCCCGTTTCATATTTCTGATCTCAAAATCATCCTGGTCGATGACGTCTTATTTACGGGAAGAACCATTCGCGCCGCCATGGACGGACTCATGGATTTGGGCCGGCCGGCTGAAATTCAATTGGCCGTGCTGGTCGATCGCGGACATAGGCAACTGCCCATTCGCGCCAATTACGTGGGGAAAAATATTCCGACCGCCAAGGATGAAAACATTCGAGTCTTCCTCGATGAGTTGGGTGAAGAGGATCGGGTGTCCAGGCTCATCGATGCGGAGAAGCCGGCATGAGTTTCAAGCGAAAAGACCTGCTGGGGCTTGCCTCATTGTCCCAGGAAGAAATGGCCGTGATCCTCGAGGCGGCAGAGCCGTTCAAGGAAGTGAGCGGACGGGAGATCAAGAAGGTTCCGGCTTTGCGGGGAAAAACCGTGATCAATTTGTTCTTTGAGCCGAGCACCCGGACCCGAACGTCATTCGAGTTGGCCGCCAAACGGTTGAGCGCCGACGTGGTGAATTTTTCACCTTCATCGAGCAGCCTGATGAAGGGAGAAACGCTCCTCGATACCGCCAGGAATATCGAGTTCATGCAAGCCGACATCCTGGTGCTCCGCCACTCGTCGGCCGGGGCAGCGGAGATCCTGGCGAAGAACAGCCGGTTGTCCGTCATCAATGCCGGAGACGGATGGCACGAACACCCCACGCAGGCTCTTTCCGATTTGCTGACCATTCAGGAGAAGAAAGGGCAGGTTCGGGACTTGCACGTGGCTATTGTCGGAGACCTGGCTCATAGCCGGGTGGCGCGATCCAATATTTACGCGTTGACGAAAATGGGGGCCAAGGTGCGCGTCGTGGGACCTCCGACCATGATTCCCTTGTACCTGCATCGGCTTGGGGTCACGGTCTATCACGACTTCGATCAGGCGATTTCCGGAGTCGACGTCGTCATGATGTTGCGACTCCAACTCGAACGGCAAGGCCGTTCACTGTTTCCTTCTATCAGGGAATATGCCCGGTTATACGGCCTGACGGCCGAACGCGTGCAGCGGGCAGCTCAAGACGTACTCGTTATGCATCCCGGTCCGGTGAATCGAGGCGTTGAAATCGCCCATGACGTGGTTGACGGCCGTGCCGCCGTGATCCTGGAGCAGGTCGCGAACGGCGTGGCCGTACGCATGGGGCTCATGTACCTGCTGGCGCAACAAAATTAAGCGTGGCTTCTATCGAGGAGCGTTCTATGGCGAATGACACGAAAATCCTGATCACCGGCGGGCACGTGGTTGATCCCGGTCAATGGAACGGCGTGGCCGACGTGTTGATCGAAGGGGGAAAAATCAGTGCGGTGGAACCGAACCTGCAACCCAAACTTCAGAAGGTCAACGCGCTGACGGTGATCGACGCGAACGGGCTGCTCGTGTGTCCGGGTTTTGTGGATTTGCACGTCCATTTTCGGGAACCGGGATTCGAATATAAGGAAACCATTGCCACGGGCAGCGCCGCGGCCGTGGCCGGCGGCTTCACCTCGGTGTGTTGCATGCCCAACACTCACCCGGTCAACGATTCCCGGTCGACCACGAAATTCATCCTTGCCCAGGCTGCGGCTGCCGGGAAAGCCAGGGTCTTTCCCATCGGCGCGATTACCAAGGGCTCGAAAGGCGAGGAACTCGCGGAGATCGGGGAACTGGTCGATGCCGGCTGCGTAGCCGTTTCCGACGACGGTGTTCCGGTCATGAACAGCTTGGTCATGCGTCGAGCCATGGAATATGCCTCGGCGTTTCATCTTCCGGTTATCGATCATTGTGAAGACTCGCAGCTCTCCCGTGGAGGCAGTATGCATGAAGGCGCGGTGTCGACCGAATTGGGTATTCCCGGAATCCCGAAAGCCGCGGAAGAAGTCATGGTTGCCCGGAATATCGCCTTGGCCGAATTGACCGGTGCACGGCTGCATTTGCCGCACGTCAGTACGTTGGGTTCGGTCCGGATGGCGCGAGAAGCCAAGGCACGGGGAATTCCCGTTACGGCCGAAGCCTGCCCGCATCATTTTTCGCTCACGGATGAAGCTGTTCGTTCCTATGACACCAACGCCAAAATGAATCCCCCGTTACGGACGGATGAGGACGTGCAGGCCGTCAAGGAAGGGTTGCAGGATCATACCATCGATATCGTAGCCACCGATCATGCGCCGCATGCCGTTCAGGAGAAACAGTTGGAATTCGACGCGGCTCCGTTCGGCATCATCGGGTTGGAAACGGCCTTCCCCCTCACCTTGAATCTTGTCGAAGAGGGGATCCTGACGCTGGAACAAGCCGTCGCCAAGTTGACGCGGGAACCGGCCCGGGTCTTTGGTCTGCCGTACGGTACCTTGGTCCCGGGCGTAGAAGCGGACGTGACGTTACTCGATCTCAATGCGACATGGGTTGTGGAGACCGCCCGGCTGCATTCCCTGAGCCGCAATACGCCGTTTGCCGGTTGGACCATGAAGGGGAAGGTGGTCAAGACCTTCGTCGGCGGGACCGTCGTGTATGACCGGGACGCAACATCGTAAGCAAACCATGAACGGTCTGTTTCATCCAGGCCGGCACGTCCGGCGGGAGCGATAAATGGTCCGACGCACTCCAGGTTGGCCGCTTTCCTGTTCCCTGCTGGAATTGCTGGGGCTGATGATGTGGATCGGAAGCCTGACCGCGCTTCTGACCATGGTGATTCCCGCGGTATTCAATACCCTGGGGATGGAAACGGGCGGCCGGTTTTTGCGCCGCGTTTTTGACGGGTATAATGCCGTCACCGTGGGTGTCGTTGCGGTGTTGATCAGCACGGCGAGTTTTCGTTATTGGCAACACCGGCAGGCGCCGCAAGAGAACCCGCCGGTGAAACGGTCCGAGGTTGGTCTGTTGATGGCCCTCACGTTCGTCACGGTCGTGATTGTTGCGGTCCTGGGACCAAAGGCCGTTGCCTTACAGGAGATCGCGTTTGACGCGGACTCGCCGGAGGCCAAAAAGACAGCCCTTGAGGCTTTTTTCCGAATGCACATGATCGTGCGGGCCCTTCACCTGATCAATGCCGGGTTGGCTGTCAGTTTGCTCGTGGTCAAATTCCGGCATTGGTTCCGAAACCAACACGCGGTAGGAGTTGAATGAAAAAAGCGATTCTGGCATTAGCCGACGGGACCGTTCTTGAAGGACGGGCCCTGGGATTTGAAGGTGAAACATCCGGTGAGGTGGTGTTCAATACCGCAATGACCGGGTACCAGGAAATCCTCACGGATCCGTCCTACAGGGGACAGGTGGTGCTGATGACCTGCCCGCATATCGGCAATTACGGTATTTCGCCGGAGGATCATGAATCCCATCGCACGTGGGCCGAAGGATTCATCGTCAATGAAGCATCCCGTCGCCCCAGTAATTGGCGCTCGGAACGTTCGTTGCACGAGTATCTGGTGCATCATCAAATCGTGGGGATTGAAGGAATCGACACCCGGTTTCTGACGCGCCATTTGCGCACTCATGGTTCGCAGGCGGGTATCATCTCCCATGGAGCCCGCGTGAACGGGTCTCCCGGCGATCTTGTTGCAAAAGCCGGCGCGCTGCCCTCCATTTCCGAACAGGATTTGGTAGGGGCCGTGACCTGCGGTTCCGCGTATCATTGGAACGAAGGCACCGGGGCTTGGCCCCAACGGTTGAATGCCAATGGACAAGTTGATCCGGCTCCGGCGAGACGGTTCCACGTTGTGGTCTACGATTTTGGCGTGAAACAGAATATTTTACGGCGGCTGGTCGATGAAGGGTGTACGGTCACCGTCGTGCCCGCATCCACCACGGCAGAGACGGTTCGCACCCTGAATCCGGACGGTGTGTTCCTGTCCAACGGTCCAGGGGACCCCGAGGGGGTGTCCTATGCGGTGCCCCATATCCAGGCTCTTCTCGGATGGCGACCGATTATGGGAATCTGTCTCGGCCACCAGGTGTTGGGACTGGCGTTGGGACTCTCCGCGTACAAATTGAAATTCGGACATCACGGCGCCAACCATCCGGTGATGGATTTGCGGTCCGGAAAAGTCGAAATTACCTCACAGAATCACAACTATGCCGTTCGTCCGTCTTCACCCGAAGACCTCAATGGCCTGCTGGAGACACGTTGGGGGCCATTCAAGGTGACGCACGTGAGTCTTAATGATCAATGCCTGGAAGGTCTGGTTGGAACGACAGTGCCGGTGCTCTCGGTTCAGTATCATCCGGAGGCTTCTCCGGGTCCGCACGATTCCTCATACCTGTTCAGTCAATTTCGAACCATGATGGAGCAAGCCCATGCCTAAATTTTTGCTTCTTGGTTTCCTGTTGCTGACGGCGACGGGGTGTATGACCTCGTCCCTGTTCCCCCGGACGAGCCCGTTGGAGGAAGTGGTGCTTTCAGGAGAAGGACGGGACAAGATCCTGCTGGTCGAGGTTTCCGGGGTTTTGACGTCTGCAAAACCCAGTGGCGTTTTTGACCGGTTTTTCGACCGGCTTAGCCTGCCGGCACGGTTCAAGGAAGAACTCGCGAAGGCGGAGGATGACGAGGCCGTCAAGGCGATTGTGCTTCGGATCAACACGCCGGGAGGGACGGTCACGGCCTCGGATATTGTGTATCATGAAATTCAGGCATTGAAAGAAACCCGGGAAATCCCGGTCATTGCCTCCATCATGGACCTGGGCACCTCAGGCGGCTATTACGTGGCGATGGCTGCCGATCAGGTCGTGGCACATCCGTCGTCGGTCACGGGGAGTCTCGGGGTTATTATGTTGACGCTCAATGCGTCGGGCTTGCTGGAAAAAATAGGCGTCCGGGCCAATGCCGTGACGTCAGGACCCCATAAAGACATGGGGTCACCGTTCCGCACGATGACCGAACGGGACCGAGCCATTTTTCAAAGCGTGATCGATAATTTTTATGACCGGTTCCTTCGGGTCATCGAACAAGGAAGACCGAATCTGAAGCCCGAAACCATTCGTCAGTTAGCGGATGGTCGCATTTATTCGGCAGTCCAGGCTCAAGACCTTGGATTGGTTGATATGATAGGCTACGTGGATGACGCCATTGGACTCGCCAAAGAGAAAGCCGGGATTGGAGATGCGCAGGTTGTCATGTACCGGCGGGCAGGCGGCTATCACCCGAATATTTATGCCCAAGGACCCGGGGGACTGGCTCCGACCGATTGGGGGTTTCCCAAACTCGCTCCGGTTTCGTCGCTGCTAGCGGGCGGCACACCGGCGTTTATGTACCTTTGGCTTCCGTAGCCGGATCAGGATAAATCGGAATGACTCGTGTCGTCATGCATTTTTCAAGACCCCAGCTTCAGACGATGGCCATCCTTTGCGGGTTCCTGTTGTTGGCCGGTTGCATCAAAGCGCCTGGGACCGCGCGCGACCAGGTGATCTTTCTTTCGGAGGAAAAGGAAATCGCACTGGGAGTCAGTGCGTTTCGCGACGTCTTGCGACAGGCCCGGCTCAGTACGAATCCCGAAATCAATGAACTGGTGAACCGCGTCGGCCGGCGCATTGCCGAGGCAGCCGACAAACCGGAATATCATTGGGAATTTGCGGTCATCCAGGACGACCAAATGGTCAATGCCTTTGCCTTGCCCGGAGGCAAAGTGGCGATTTTTACGGGCATTCTGAAACATGCGCAAAGCGAAGACGGGCTGGCCACGGTCATGGCCCATGAAGTTGCGCATGCCCTTCAGCGCCATGGCGCTGAACGTATGAGTCGTGGGATTCTCGATCAAATCGCACAAATAGGCATGATTGCCGGGGCAGCCAGTGGTGCCGTCAATCCCCAGCTTGCCATGGGTGCCATGAGTGCGTATGGCGTTGGCGTGACGCTCCCGCACAATCGAAAACAGGAATCGGAAGCTGACTACGTTGGGCTGAAACTCATGGCGAAGGCCGGATATGACCCTCGTGAAGCCATTGGTTTCTGGGAGCGAATGAGTGGATGCCCCAGGCAAATGATCGGAAAGTTCTGTTTCCGCTCCAATGCGGCCGTTCCCGAATTTCTTTCGACTCACCCTTCGGACGTCACGCGGATTCGACAATTAGAGGCCTGGATTCCCGAAGCCATGAAACTCTATCAACCGTCCGAAAATGATAGCGGCTCGGCCATTGTCCCAAGCACTCCCGAACCGCAGGCTCCGGCGCAGACTTCACCTCCACGGAACTGACATTCCATGCCGAAACGTACCGACCTGCGGCGCATTCTCCTCATCGGCTCCGGGCCTATTGTGATCGGCCAAGCCTGTGAGTTCGATTATTCCGGCACCCAGGCCTGCAAGACCTTGAAGCAGGAAGGGTATGAAGTGGTGCTCATCAACAGTAATCCCGCCACGATTATGACCGACCCCGACCTGGCGGATCGAACCTATATCGAACCCATTACGGTCGAGGTCGTGGAGCGAATTCTTGAGCAGGAACGTCCCCAGGCCTTGCTGCCCACCATGGGCGGTCAAACGGCGTTGAATGTGACCATCCGCCTGCACGAACAGGGCCTGCTGGAAAAGTACAACGTGCAACTCATCGGGGCCAATTACGAAGCGATCAACAAGGCTGAAGATCGAGAAGCGTTCAAACGGGCCATGCACAATATCGGCGTGGATACGCCGCTGAGCCGGTTGATTCGAAACAGGGAAGACGCCATAAGCTTTCTGGAAATCGTCGGATTTCCGGCCATTGTGCGTCCTTCCTTCACGTTGGGAGGAAGCGGCGGGAACATTGCGTATAATCGTGAAGAATTCGAACGGTACGTTGATTGGGCCTTGTTGAGTAGTCCGGTCGGGGAGGCATTGATCGAACGTTCGTTGATCGGATGGAAAGAATACGAACTCGAGGTCATGCGGGATCTGAAGGATAACGTCGTCATCGTCTGCCCAATAGAAAATTTTGACGCCATGGGTATCCATACCGGCGACAGCATTACGGTGGCTCCGGCCATGACCCTGACGGATAAAGAATATCAACGCATGCGGGACGCCGCGATTCGCATTATCCAGGAAATCGGCGTGGATACCGGCGGGTCGAACATTCAATTCGCCCTTAACCCGGCGAACGGAGAAATGATCGTCATTGAAATGAATCCGCGCGTGTCCCGGAGTTCGGCCTTGGCCTCCAAGGCTACGGGTTTTCCGATTGCGAAAATCGCGGCGAAACTGGCAATCGGGTATACCTTGGATGAAATTCCCAATGACATTACCAAGGTGACGCAAGCCTCTTTTGAACCCACCATCGACTACGTTGTCGTCAAAGTTCCGCGATTCGCCTTTGAAAAATTCCATGGTTCCAATCCCACGCTCACGACCCAGATGAAATCCGTGGGCGAGGCGATGGCCCTGGGAAGAACGTTCAAGGAAGCATTGCAAAAAGCCATACGCTCTCTGGAAACCGACCGTTGCGGCCTGATCTCCCTCAATGGTCTAGATCATTACCTTCCGGGAGATGAACTCGATCCGTCTGTGTCGGAACACGTTCGGACGGCCATGCAGGTCGCCCATCCGGATCGTCCCTGGCACGTCGCGGATGGCCTGCGAATCAAAATCTCCAAGGACGAAATCTTTGCGGCCACGCACATCGATCCTTGGTTTTTGGATCAGATGGAGGAACTCGTCCTGTTTGAACAACGGCTGCTGAAACACGTGCGCGCGTGCAAGGACCAGGCAGGACGAGTCCAAATCGCAACACTGGACGCTTGGGCGGATGGGCAGGAGCATGCAGGTGAGACCGTGCCGGAGGTCCTGTTTCGGGAGCCTGGTGCGCGAGACCTTCTCAAGGACGCGAAACGTTTTGGGTTCTCCGACGAACGCTTGGCCCAGTTGCTCGCGACAACCACCGCAGACATACGAACGTTTCGCAAGACACAGGTGCCTGATCAAAGGGTGACGTATTCCAGGGTCGATACCTGCGCCGCCGAATTCGAAGCCTTCACGCCCTATCTGTATTCCACGTACGGCCATGAGTGCGAAGCGCGCCCGACGAACCGGGAAAAAGTCGTGATTTTGGGTGGCGGACCGAATCGGATCGGGCAGGGGATTGAATTCGATTATTGCTGCGTGCATGCCACGTTGGCCTTGCGGGAATTGGGCATCGAAACCATCATGGTGAATTGCAATCCTGAAACGGTGAGTACGGATTACGATACGTCGGACCGACTCTATTTTGAACCGCTCGTCGAGGAAGACGTGTTGAACGTCATGGAGGTGGAACGGCCGATGGGGGTGGTGGTGCAATTCGGCGGGCAAACGCCGCTCAAACTGGCGTTTCCATTGGCCAGGGCGGGGATTCCGATTTTAGGGACCAATCCCGACGCAATCGACCGGGCCGAAGATCGCGGGCGGTTCAGTACATTAATCACCGCGCTGGGCCTCAGCCAACCGCAAAACGGCGTTGCACGCTCCGGCGAGGAAGCGTTTGCCGTGGCGTTGAAAATCGGCTATCCGGTGATCGTGCGTCCATCATACGTCCTGGGCGGACGGGCGATGCAAATCGTGTACGACGAACAATCGCTACGGCAATACATCAAAACGAACATCATGACGACGGCCCAATATCCACTGTTGATTGATCAATATCTCACGGATGCCATTGAAGTTGACGTGGATGCGATTTCCGACGGGGCCGACGTTGTCGTGGCCGGAGTCATGGAACACGTGGAAGAAGCCGGCATCCATTCGGGAGATTCGGCCTGTTCCCTTCCTCCGCATTCGTTGCAGGAAGATTTGATCGACCGGATTCGCATCCAAACCGTGGCCCTGGCGCGAGACCTGCACGTCGTTGGTCTCATGAACGTGCAATTTGCCGTCCAGGGAAATGAGGTGTTTGTCCTGGAAGTCAATCCCAGGGCTTCCCGTACCGTTCCGTTCGTGAGCAAAGCCATTGGCGTCCCCCTGGCCAAACTTGCCATGAAAACGATGGTTGGGCATTCACTCCGTGATCTGAATTTTACCGACGTTCCGGTTCCACGGCATATCGCCGTCAAGGAATCGGTTTTTCCTTTTACGAAGCTGGGGAACGTCGACGTGCTCCTGGGTCCTGAAATGCGTTCAACCGGAGAAGTGATGGGGATCGATCAGGATTTTGGATGGGCGTTTGCTAAATCCCAGGCCGCGGCGAACCTGAGCCTGCCTCCTATGGGTACGATCATCATGAGTGTGAAAGATGGTGACAAACCCGGGACGGTGAACGTCGCCAAGCGCTTGCAAGTGTTGGGGTTCAAGCTTCAGGCCACGAGGGGAACGGCCGAATATTTACGCAAACACGGCCTCCACGTGGAATCCGTCAATAAAGTCAAAGAAGGCCGCCCTCATCTTGTCGATCACATTAAGAACCGGCAAGCACAGTTGGTCGTCAATACCGTGGGCACGACGTCGTCCCAGGGTGATTCACTGCCCATTCGACGAGAAGCCCTTCAACAAAATATTCCGTATTTCACCACAATCCAGGGCATTCAGGCTGCAGTCACCGCCATTGAGGCGATGAAGAAATCGTCCCTCACGATCAAACCGTTGCAGGACTATCATCCGGCCTGATATGGACTCAAACATTTCTTGTGTTCATGCTCGATTCCAGTAAAGTATCAGCCGATACATGAAACTCCGAAATCGAATAAAGCTCTTGGAGCAAAAGCTCTTTCATCCTTGTCCTCGTTTCCAGTGTCCTCTTTGCGATTACCTGGGCCCTTTCGTTGTCACGAATAATCGCTATCTGGGAAGACGCTATGCTTCATCATGCCCAAGTTGTGGTGCAAAAGAACGACATCGGCTCGAATCTGTTGTCTTGAAGAGGATTTTCTCCAATACGGACGTCAGCGATTGGACGGTCGTTCATTTTGCTCCGGAAGCCCATTTAAGGAAGATGCTTGAGTCTCGTGTTTTAGAGTATTTCGCATCGGATTACAGCGGCAAGGAACAGTTGCAACTGGATATTACCCGCCTGAATCTTGGCGATGAATTCTGCCATTGCGTTGTTGCGAACCATGTTTTGGAGCACATCCCGGATGAAAGAAAGGCGCTCAAGGAAATCCATAGAATACTGAAGCCGGGTGGAATCGCACTCCTGCCAGTGCCAATATACGCAGAAAAAACGATTGAATACGGCGAGCCGCTTGAATGTTCAGGTCATTGGCGGGCACCTGGTCCCGATTACTTCGATCGCCTGAAACAGGTTTTTTCACAGGTCGATATTACCGACTCAGACGATGCACCCGCCGGGATCCAACCCTATTTGCTTGAACGTCGAAATCATTGGCCGACCAAGGGGGCACCTAGAGTCTTGCCTATGAATGGATTTGTTTTCAAAGAGTATATTCCGGTAGTAAGAAAGTTGTCATGAGTAGGCGTGGCACCACGCCCGGAAGATGAACACGGAATTTTTCATTTGGAGGCATCATGGCTGTTCCGATGACAAAAAAAGGATATGAGGCACTCAAGGCAGAATTGGACCGGCTCAGGAAAGTCGAGCGTCCTCAAAACATTCAAGACATTGCCGAAGCACGGGAACACGGGGATTTGCGGGAAAATGCGGAATTCAAGGCGGCCAAAGAACGGCAGCAATATATTGATACGCGAATGAGCGAACTCGAACATAAATTGGGCGACGCGCAGATTATCGAGTCCGGCACGGGGCCCAGCGAAACCGTTGTGTTCGGTACGACCGTCCGCCTCCTGGAGGTGGATTCGGAAGAAGAAAAAACCTATACCCTTGTCGGCCAGGAAGAAGCCGATATCAAGAACGGCTCGATTTCCGTGCAATCGCCGATCGGGCGCGCCTTAATCGGGCATCGCGTCGGAGACGTGGTGCAAGCGAACCGGCCGGCGGGGATGATCGAGTACGAAATTCAAGAAATCTTTTTCCCGGAGTAAGCCCATGCCTTCAGCCATATCCGTCCTGACGTTACTCACCGATTTCGGCGCTCGGGATCATTTTGTCGCCAGTATGAAAGGGGTGATCCTGGGCATTAACAACCAGGCCCGCATCATCGACGTGTCGCATAGCGTGCAACCCTATTCCATTGAAGAGGCCGCGTTTCTCCTGAACTCCTGTTATCACTATTTTCCCGATGGAACCGTCCACGTCGTGGTTGTGGACCCGGGAGTCGGGTCGGCACGTCGAGGGTTAATGGTCACGACGTCGCGGTTTTTTTTCGTCGCACCCGATAACGGCGTGTTGACCTATATTTTTGAAAACGAACATTCCGTCGAGGTCCGGCAAATTGAAAATCGCCAATTTCGTCTGGATTCCGAAGGCGCGACGTTCGAGGGCCGGGACGTCTTTGCCCCGGCTGCCGCCTGGTTGACGCGGGGACAAACGCCCGGAGCCTACGGACGCCTGGTGGCCGATTACGAAAGATTACAGATTCCGAAACCCGAGGTGCGGGACGGCTCCCTTCATGGCCGTGTGGCCTGCGTCGATCGTTTCGGGAATATTATCACCGACGTGACCCCGGCCGACATTCAAGCACTCCAAGCAATCACGAAGCGCAAGAACGTTGCATGTACAATCGGCGGTATCACGATCGACACAATCCAGACGCATTATGAGCAGGGTTCGCCGGATCAACCGAATGCCTTGATCAACAGTAACGGCTATCTTGAAGTGTTCATGAAGGAAGGCAATGCTGCCGAAAAACTCGGGATGACAACCGGAATGCCCGTTGAAATCCAATAATCACATTCAATCGCCGCCATGGAACGTATCCCGGTCATACTCATCCTGAATTGATTCGATTCGATCACCCAACCCTTGTTTGAAGGACTGCCGTATCGCAAGGATACGTTCTTGCACGGGACTTCCTTGAATGTGAGAACCGAAGCGGGCAAGAAATTGTTCGGTAAGCTGAACCCCTTTTTGGAAATGGCGCGGAATCGTTTCCTCCGTCACTTGTTGCCAGGTGATGAAAATCAAAAATTCCTGATACGCCCGGGCATCAGGCAGGCGTTCGCCGATGGCAATTAGGGTCTCATAGGCACGTGCGGCTTCTGCGCCTGCTTCAGAAGAAAAGGTCTCCTCCGCCTCTTCAATTTGCTCTTGGAAACCACTCAAGTCATCCTGAACGTAGGCTTGAGCCAAGGCATTCTGTGCCGTGATGGCAGGATCAAAATTCATGGTTGTTCCTCACAAAGAGATTGTCCGGAAGGCTTTCGCCAGGATACTCACCATTTTCCGTAATTCCCGTTCTGTCGCTGCCAGTGGGGGAACGAGAACGACGATATTGCCGATCGGCCGGATGAGCAGTCCACGACGACGGCATTCCGTCGCAATCCTGTAGCCCATGCGCTCGGACGATGGAAACGGTTCTCTGGTTTTCTGGTTTTTGACCAACTCGATGCCGGCCATCATTCCGCATTGACGAACGTCTCCCACGATCGGCAATTTGTCCAATGGTTTAAGCAGGGTTTGCAGCAACCGGGAGCGTTTCCTGACGTGAACGAGTGTGTGTTCTTTTTTGAAGATTTCGAGATTTGCCAGAGCCGCGGCGCAGCCCAGCGCGTTTCCCGTGTAGCTGTGGCCGTGGAAAAATGTTTTCTCGGGTTCCCCCAGAAACGCCTCATACATGCGTTCCGTGGTCAAGGTGGCCGCCAGGGGCAAATACCCTCCGGTCAATCCCTTGGCCACACACAGGAGATCCGGTGTCACGCCTTCCTGGTCACAGGCAAACATGGTTCCGGTTCGGCCAAAGCCTGTTGCCACTTCGTCTGCAATCAGGAGGACGTTGTATTTGGTGCATAAGGCACGAACCCGTGAAAGATAGCCGGGCGGCTGGGTGATGATCCCCGCGACGGCTTGCACCATGGGCTCGATGACGACGCCGGCGACCTGTTCGTGTCGCTTGCTCAAGACGTCTTCAAGGGGTTCCAAACATGCCGTCCGGCATGAAGGGAAACGCAAGGCCAGTGGGCATCGATAACAATAGGGAGCATCAAGCGCAATGGTTGAAAACAGGAGAGGGCGAAAGCGTTCGTGAAACCGGGCTGTCCCACCTACGCTCATGCTCCCCATGGTATCGCCATGATAGGCGGCATCCAGGCGAACAAACGTGTGCTTCTTTTTTTGCGGGGGACTCTGCTGTTGCCAATATTGAATCGCCATTTTCAAGGCCACTTCCACGGCCGTCGCGCCGTCGTCCGAATAGAAAACGCGTGTCAGGCCTTTGGGCGCAACGTTGACGAGTTTCTTGGCCAGGAGAATAGAGGGAGGGCTGGCCGCGCCCAACAACGTGCTGTGGGCAATTTTCCCGAGTTGCCCCTGAATGGCCATATCCAGCGTACGGTGTCGGTGTCCGTGAAGGTTGACCCAAATGGATGAAGAGCCGTCCAGGTACTTGTTGCCGTGGATGTCATAGAGGTAAATGCCGTCGCCTTTTTCAATGATCAGCGGGTCTTCCTCTTCCCATTCTTTCATTTGGGTAAACGGGTGCCACACGTATTTCCGGTCCCATTTCGAAAGCATTGCCGAAGAAACAGAAGGCTTGTTTTTGGCTTTTTTCTTCATCCGTGAAGGCAAAAGACACTGGATTCCCGATTGCTGACGTTGGGAATGACAGAAGGAAGCTCATGTCATACCGCTACAAAAAGATCGAACGACAGGCTGCGCGACCAATCGGATTATAGGAATGCATTCTTTCTTTGACAAGATGAGGAAACACTAATAGAATCAATAAATTGTGCTTTCCCAATGAACACACTTTCCTCTATCCGCAATTTTTCCATTATCGCCCATATCGACCACGGAAAATCCACCCTCGCTGATCGTTTGCTGGAGTTGACGGGAGCGATCACGGCCAGGGAGTTTCGTGAGCAGATCCTGGATGATATGGACCTGGAACGCGAACGTGGGATTACCATTAAGGCCCACGCCGTGACGACGTCGTACAAGGCGCATGACGGACATACGTACCAATTGAACCTCATTGATACGCCCGGTCACGTGGACTTTACCTATGAGGTCTCCCGAAGTCTGGCCGCATGTGAAGGGGCCTTGCTCTTAGTGGACGCCACACAGGGCGTGGAAGCGCAGACCATTGCCAACGTGTATCTTGCCATGGCCAGCGACCTCGTGATCCTCCCCGTCATCAACAAGATCGATCTGGCCAGTGCGGATATCGACGGCGTCAAGCACCAGATTGAGGAAATCCTGGGCCTGCCGGTGGACGATGCGCTCTTGGTGAGTGCCAAGCAGGGGATCGGGGTGGATAACGTGCTGGATGCCATGGTCCGGCACGTACCGCCGCCTGCCGGGTCAATGGATGCCTCCTTGAAGGCCCTGATTTTCGATTCCTGGTTCGACAGTTACCAGGGGGCGATTGTGCTGGTTCGGATCTTCGACGGCGTGGTCGAACCTGGGATGAAAATCAGGCTCATGTCCACGGGGCGGACGTTTGAAGTCTCGGAAGTCGGCATTTTTTCTCCCAAGCGGACCAAGACCAAGGCGTTGAGAGCCGGCGCGGTCGGGTACGTCGTCGCCGGCATGAAAGACGTGTCGGACACCAAAATCGGCGACACGATCACCGATGCCGACCGGCCGACGGCAACGCCGTTACCCGGTTATCGTGACGTGAGGCCACTGGTCTTCTGCGGGCTCTACACCATGGATAACGCCGATTATGAGAACCTTCGGGACTCGCTCGAGAAGCTTCGCTTGAATGATTCTTCGTTTGTGTTCGAACCGGAAACGTCCTTGGCCTTGGGTTTCGGCTTCCGGTGTGGATTCCTTGGCCTGCTGCACATGGAAATTATTCGTGAACGCTTGCAGCGCGAATACGGACTGAGCCTTATCAGTACGGCTCCCACCGTGATTTACCGGGTCAAAACGCTGGACGGGGAGGTGCTGGACATTGAAAATCCGTCGAAACTCCCGGAGCCTGAAGCCATCGAAACCATGGAAGAACCCTTCATCAAGGCCACGATGATTGCCCCGGAACGCTATGCCGGAAATATCCTCGCCCTGTGTCAAGAGCGCCGGGGTGTCCAGGAGAGTTTGCAGTATCTGGATACCACGCGGATCATGCTGGTCTATGCCTTGCCCTTGAATGAAATGGTGCTGGATTTTTACGACAAGTTGAAGTCCCGCACCCAAGGCTATGCCTCGTTGGATTACGAACTGATGGACTATCGCGAATCGGATTTGGTGAAACTCGACCTGTTGCTGAACGGCGAAACCATTGACGCATTGTCTTTTATCACGCACAAGGAGAAGGCCTATCATCGTGGCCGCCAACTCGTCGAAAAAATGAAGGAGTTGATCCCGAAGCAAATGTTCGAGGTGGCAATTCAAGCGGCGATCGGCAAACGCGTGATTGCACGCGAAACGGTTTCCGCCATCAAAAAGAACGTGACCGCCAAGTGTTACGGTGGAGACATCACGCGAAAACGCAAGCTATGGGAGAAACAGAAAGAGGGCAAGAAGCGGATGAAGCAGTTGGGGCGCGTGGAAGTTCCGCAAGAGGCCTTCCTGGCGCTCTTGAAGGTAAAGGATGAGTGATGACCGACGATAAACCGGTGCTGCCTCCGGATTCCTCGTCCGGTGATCCCGAATATTCCTCGTCCCATGAAGAAAGCCGGCCGGAGACCATCCGGACCAAATCTGTGTGGCGGGAATATACGGAAGCCATCATTATTGCATTGGTCCTGGCCCTGACCATTCGCGTGTTTCTCGTGCAGGCATTCAAGATTCCCTCGGGCTCCATGATTCCCAGTTTGCAGATTGGCGACCATATCCTGGTCAACAAACTCGCGTACGGGTTCCAAATTCCCCAGGATTGCGAATTTGAGGTCGCGCTGCTCCCGGTCACCTGCTATTCCTCTTCCATGCTCTTTGAGTTTGAAAAACCCGAGCGGGGAGACATTATCGTGTTTCGGTACCCGGAAGACGAGCACAAGGATTTCATTAAACGGATTATCGGCCTGCCCGGCGACACCATTCGGATTCAGGAAAAAATCGTCTACATCAACGGCGAACGATTTCAGGACGCGCCGTTTACCCAGCGTGTGGACCCCGGCATGATCGATGGCCGGATCAATCCTCGCGACACGTTCGGGCCCGTTACGGTTCCTCCGGACTCGTATTTCGTCATGGGCGATAACCGGGACCAAAGCCTGGACAGCCGTTTTTGGGGATACGTGCAAGAGCATAAAATCAAGGGCCGGGCGTTTCTCGTATATTGGTCCTGGCACGGGCAGGGTTCGGTGATGGAATGGGTTCGATGGAATCGCATCGGGAAAGTGATTGAGTAAGAGGAGGGCAGGGAGTGAAAGAAGCTCTTCGGTATGCCGGTGGATAGCCCGCACGTCACGATCGTCATTCCGGCCCGGCATGCCTCATCCAGATTTCCCGGCAAGCCCTTAGCGCTCCTGGCGGGAAAACCCTTGATTCAACACGTCTATGAACAAGCCGTTCGCGTCCCGAAAGTGGCCGAGGTGCTCGTGGCGACTGATGACGCGCGCATACACGAAAGCGTGGAGCGGTTCGGTGGACGTTCGGCGATGGTGACCACGCCCTGCCGCACGGGAACCGATCGTGCCGCAGAGGCGGTCCGGCAGAGGCCTGGTGAGATTGTGGTGAACCTCCAGGCTGATGAAATCCTGTTGTCGCCCGGCCTGCTGCTTGATCTCATCGATCCGTTTCTTGCCGGTGACGCGGAAATGGGTACCTTGTGTCGCCCACTCACGTGCCGGGAGGAATTCGCGCAATCCTCCGTCGTCAAAGTGGTCACGGACCGGCAAGGAAAGGCGCTCTATTTCTCCCGGGCCCCGATTCCGCACGTGCGCGATCACGCCCGGGATGATCCACCCTTTGCCTCTCTCCATTTAGGAGTGTATATTTTTCGCAGACACACCCTGAATCGATTTGCCTCATTGCCGAGCGGGGAATTGGAAGAGGCGGAAAAACTCGAACAGTTACGGGCGCTGGAACATGGAATTCCCATTCACGTGTGGGAGACGACCCATGCCTCACTGCGGATCGACACTCAAGAAGATTTGGACAGGGCGAATGCGTCATGGGACGAACTCATCCGCTCTTCCTCCCTCTCCCCCGGTGGGAGAGGGTTGGGGTGAGGGGATAGCGGGGAGTGCACGGCAATCATCATGAGAGTAACCGATGGGTAAATTCATTTTTGTGACCGGAGGCGTGGTCTCCTCATTGGGGAAGGGCTTGGCATCGGCTTCCATTGGGCATCTGCTGGAAAGCCGGGGCCTGCGGATTTCCTTTCTCAAGCTCGATCCCTACATCAACGTGGATCCCGGCACGATGAATCCCTATCAACACGGCGAAGTCTACGTCACGGACGACGGAGCCGAAACCGATCTCGATCTCGGACATTATGAACGATTTACCAACCTCACGCTTTCGCAAAAGAATAATTGCACCACGGGGCGGATTTACGAGTCGGTCATCAAGAAAGAACGCCGGGGCGATTATCTGGGAAGCACGGTGCAGGTGGTTCCGCACATTACCGACGAGATTAAACAGACGATTCTCAACGTGGCACACGGCACGGACGTCGTGATCGTAGAAATCGGCGGAACGGTTGGGGACATCGAAAGCCTGCCGTTTCTCGAAGCCATTCGGCAGATGCCGTTTGACGTGGGCCGTGAAAACGTCCTGTACATTCACCTGACCTTGGTGCCGTTTATTGAAACCGCGGGCGAGCTGAAGACCAAACCCACTCAACATTCCGTCAATAAACTCCGTGAAATCGGCATCCAGCCTCATATCCTGCTGTGCCGGACCGATCGCTTCCTGGCGCCGTCGTTGAAGGACAAAATTGCGCTGTTCTGCAACGTGGACAAGGGGGCCGTGATCACGGCAAAAAACGTCGAGACCGTGTACGAAGTGCCCATCGTGTTGCGAAAAGAAGGCCTCGATGAGTTGATCGTGCGGTTCCTGCGGCTGGAATCAGGTCCGCCCAACCTCCGTAATTGGGACGCCATGGTGCAAAAACTTAAACGCCCGACGCACGAAGTGACCATTGGAATGGTCGGGAAATACATGGCGTTCAAGGAGTCGTACAAAAGTTTGTCGGAAGCCCTCGTGCACGGCGGACTTTCCAATGACGCAGGCATCAACGTCCGGTTGATCGAATCAGAGGAACTCGAACGGGGCAATCCCGAGCAATTTTTGAGCGACGCCGACGGGATTTTGATCCCGGGCGGGTTCGGGACGCGAGGCATCGAAGGCAAGGTGACGACGATTCGGTACGCCAGGGAAAAAGGGATTCCGTTTCTCGGACTCTGTTTGGGTATGCAGTGTGCCGTGGTGGAATTTGCCCGTCACGTGGCCGGGCTGCAAGAAGCCAACAGCAGCGAATTCGATTCGGCGACGGCCCACAAGGTGATTGACCTGTTGCCGGAACAACGAACAGTGGAGGACAAGGGCGGCTCCATGCGGCTCGGCAGTTACGTCTGTCGTCTGCAAGAAGGTTCCCTGGCCCAACACATCTATGGGACGGCGGAGATTCAGGAACGACACCGGCACCGGTACGAATTCAACAATGATTTCCGGGAGACCTTGACGGCAAACGGGTTGGTGCTCAGTGGGACCTCGCCGGATGGGCACCTCGTCGAAATCATCGAATTGCAAGACCATCCCTGGTTTTTAGGGACTCAATTTCATCCTGAATACCGGTCACGACCACATGCCCCGCATCCTGTATTTCACTCGTTCATCCAGGCGGCGCTGAAACGCAAATTCGGCCGGTAGCGGGGGCTCGGCATCACGACATAGCCTCTCCCTCAATGGGAAAGGCTCACATGCACCCTCACCCTGGCTCGCTCCCGTCGAGGGAGGGAGATGTGATTGCGCAAAGGTTTTGAATGGAAAAAGAGACCATCATGCAGGATGTTCCGTTGGGCGGGTTTCCCGGAGGAGGAGACCATCCGCATTTCCTGATTGCGGGACCCTGTGTCATCGAGAACGAACAGATCGTCCTGGACACGGCGTTTCAGGTGGCCGAGATTGCCCAATCAGCCGGATTTCCCTATCTCTTCAAATCATCCTATGATAAAGCGAACCGCAGTTCCATCCATTCATACCGGGGACCTGGAATTCAGGAAGGCTTGGCCATCCTCCAGAAAGTGAAGGAACAGGTTCACGTCCCCGTTCTGACGGACGTTCATAGTGTTGAAGAAGTCCGGCAAGCCGCGCAGGTCGTGGACGTCGTGCAGATTCCGGCGTTTCTGTGCAGGCAGACCGACCTGTTGGTCGCGGCGGCGCAAACGGGTAAAACCGTCAACGTCAAGAAAGGGCAATTTCTTTCTCCTTGGGACATGAACAACGTCGTCAAAAAATTGGAAGAAAGCGGGACTCGCCGAATCGTCCTCACTGAACGAGGGTGCTCGTTCGGCTATAATAACCTGGCGGTGGACATGCGTGCCCTTCCGGTCCTGAAGGGGTTGGGGTATCCCGTGGTATTCGACGTCACGCATAGTGTGCAACTACCGGGAGGAGGGGGAACGCACTCATCCGGCCAGCGTGAATTTATTGCCCCCTTGGCTCGTGCCGCAGCGGCAGCCGGCTGTGATGGGTTTTTCATGGAAGTTCATCCGAATCCGGATTGCGCGCTCTCCGACGGAGCCACGATGGTCCCACTCGATAAATTGAAGGATTTGCTTGAAGAATTGAAGAAGATTTGTCAGGTGGCAGGAAAGGGGTCGGGCATCACACTGTAACCATGTCACCAGTTCACGTTGCCAAAGCCCAACCGAAATCCGTTCCTGTGAACGACCGGCCCGAGCATGCATTCAACCTGCCGAATACGCTCACATTTTCACGAATCTTATTGGTGCCGGTTTATATAGGGCTCTTTTCAACGCCCACGGCCGGACGGTCCATATGGGCTGCGACGATCTTCGGCTTGGCAGCGCTGACGGACTGGCTGGACGGATATATTGCGCGGCGACGCGGGCAAGTCACCAAAATCGGCAGGTTGTTTGATCCGATAGCCGATAAGTTTCTGGTGATTTCCGGCCTGGTGTTACTCGTGCAGTTTCAACGAATTGCAGCCTGGCTCGCTATTGCACTGATTGTCCGTGACCTGGCCGTGACTGGAATCCGGTTTGTTTCAGCAAGTCGAGGCATCATCATTGGGGCAGGGATATTGGGGAAATATAAAGTTGTGCTTCAGATTATCGCAATCATGATTTTGACCCTCGAAGGAGCGGTGACCATAGCCACCCCAAACCTGCATTTCATCGGAACCTTGATTCTCCAGGTAGCTCTGATTTTTTCCCTTATCTCCGGCGGACAATATATTTTCAAGGCCTGGACCGAGTTTTCCAAAAAAGGGTGGCACGCATAGCGTCCGCATCGACCATGTCCCCTGAAATTCTCGGGCCGCTTTCCTGCCTTGGAGCCTATCTACTTGGCTCAATCCCATTTGGACTCGTGTTTTCACATGTATTCGGTGCCCCGGACCCCAGGGAGGCAGGTAGCCGGAACATCGGCTTTACGAACGTGCTGCGCGTATGCGGGAAAAAAGTCGGTATTCTTACGTTAGCCGGTGATTTGGGAAAAGGATGGCTGGTGGGGTGGCTTGCCGGTTTGGGGCTGGCTCTGAACCTGTGGGCTTTGTTGGCTGTCCTCTCCGTTGTGCTGGGACATCTCTTTCCTGTTTTCCTGAAGTTTCGTGGCGGCAAAGGCGTGGCCACGGGGTTAGGAGGAATTTTGGGGATTCACTTTCCCATTGGGCTCATGCTGGTCGTGATCTGGGCGGTCACCGTCGGGATCTGGAAATATTCGTCAGGAGGCGCAATCATGGCCTTTGCAAGCTTGCCGTTGATCGGTTGGCTCATGACCTCCGATCTCCAGTTTTTGTTCTTCAGCCTTCTCCTGAGCAGTTTCGTCATCGGTAAGCATAAGGGGAATATCGTCCGGTTGCTGAATGGAACCGAACCCTCGATAGACCGTCCTTCATAAACAGCCCAAGTCCGCTATTAGATTTGACATAATACTTCTTATCCGACATTACGGATTTTCCATTAGTTGTCCTTCCCCTGTCATCCTGTATGTGTTCAGTCATTTCCTTCGGCTTCACGACGCTACACTCAGGACAGGCTATTTTTAATCGAGAATCCAGGGTCTTTGCCCTTCCGAATAAAGGAAAAAGAAACGACCCTGGATTCTCGCGTGCGCGGGAATGACAGAAGGAAAAGGCAAGAATGACGTCATCCCCGACCCCGATCGGGGATCCAGGGTTGTTGTTGCGAACGGAAGAAAAAGAAAAGACTCTGGATCCTCGATAAAAGATAGCCTGTCCTTGACGTTAGTAATCGAGGATCAAGGATGACAGAAGGAGGCAGGGGAAGGTGTCAACGAATTAGTGAACACATACAGGAATGATGGAAGAAGGCAGTGAAATTCTAAAGTCCAGCGCCGGCAACAGCGTGGTCTTTGGGCTCTTGGCGCGGGAGGGTGGGATCAGGGTGCTCCATCGTGCCAGACCCCCGGATGTTTGTGCCGTCCGGGGGCCTTATTTTCAGCCATTTTCGAAGAAAGCAAGAAGAGTAAAATAAAATCCCGCTCACCCTACTCATCAGTGGGGCGGTCGCCTGAAAACACGCCAAAGCCAGCAATGGGAATAGTAGAGTCCCGGCTTAAGCCGAACTCATACACCCCGACAGCCCGCTCCGCCTTGGGGCCAAAAAAGCCGCCCTCCACTTGTAGACCATCTGATGGCGCGAAAACTAGAAACTGGTTCTCTACTATATCCCTGCCAGTAACCATGACTGTGTCTGCCCGCGCGCTACCGTCGTAGAGAGGCATCGTTCCAGTATTAGAAGTAGTCGTCAGCGTCACAGCAACTGTGGGGGTCTCCACCCCGAGATTCGCAACCAGTTTTACTGTTCCCGAGTCAGGCGCAAGATCGGGCGCGTTGCTCCAGTCACCAGTTCCAGTGTGGTATTGTCCTTCATACGTCCCGGTCCATGTCACCTCGGTTGTCGGCATATTTTGAGGCTGGGTCAACGTGCCATTAATGAAGTACCCTCCCTCGCAGTTGGAGCAGGCGTGGGTGTCCTCCACCCCGAACTTGCCTTTAGCATGATTCACCGAGAATCCATCGGGCCTCATGGCCCATGCCCCCCAGTCGACGCTGATGTGAGTGGGGTCTTCGGCCTCCGCGTTGTCGAAGGGTGCCGCTCCAGCTTGTGCACCTCCGAACCAGCCTGCACCCTGAATCCTGTCACTAGAGGTCTCGTCATTAAATTCATACGCACCGCCAACCCATTGTGCGTTACTGCCAAACACGGCGCCCACTACTTTCTTGTAAGGAGTCGTGGAACGATCCGTTTTCTGGAATGTGGCCCCGGTACGGTCCGCTCCAAAGTTGTATGTGTCAGCCCCCGAAGCGTCCCCGCCCGGAAACGTCTTTGCATTCATGTTATCACTTGTGAGAGCCACGGTGACCAAATCGGGTGTATTGTCCAAATCTATTGTTACAGTAGCCGTGCCGGTATCTGCAGTTTCATCACTCCACTGGGTGTTTTCGTCACGGGTCTGGTAAAACCCTTCGTAGTTCCCATCCCAGGTGGCCTCACCGGTGGTTGGCCGATTTGCAGGAACAGTTGGTTTCCCATGGACAAAGTACCCAGCGAATGTGTTCACAAAAAACGCGTCCTCCTTCGGGAAGGTTTTGTTTTTGTTTTCTTCGCTTTCTATTACCCTCCCGTAGTCGACGACGTTACCACCGGCGGCCATGGCACCGCTGCCTACAAGGTTGCTGCCAGGGCTGGTACTGGTGTTGCCGCTGGGAGAAGTGCCGCCGCCGGAAGTCCCACCACCGGTATTGCCGCCGGTATTACCTCCATTTCCATTATCTGCGCCGGTGTTGCCGCCATTACCACTATCTACTATTGTACTGTTACCCCCCCCCCCCCCACCACAGGAGGCCAGGAACAGGCTCAAGATTGCGATCGCAACGGTTGGCCGAATCAACCCGGTGATAGACTTTTTCTGCCTTCGTGTACTCATCTTATTCGCTCCTTTTTGTGGGGTAATGGGGACGAAAGGTCACCAAAATAGATCTTGAGACCTTGTGTGTTTGCAGGTACAAGACGGACGAAGAAGGTAGGCTGTCGAACGCGGTAGTCTCACCCACGGGGCGACTCTAATGCAATTACGTAACGCATGCAACAAGCAGACGGGGTGGAAACCGGTGCCGGGAAGCGTAGAAGTTGACGTGCGGTGAATTGATGACGCAATCTGCTTTGTATGCGGCGCATTGTGGTTCAGCCTTTTTGTCGACGGGTACGGCTTCTCTTCCGGTTGACGATGCCGTTCTTTTTGGTTTCTCCATACTCTCTTCCGCTCATTGCTGCCACGGTCCTCGTTGTTTCTGCCCCGGCTTTTGCCGCTTCCCCCGTGGAGTCCCCCGTGGGGTCCAGGGGGCTTCAACTCCTGGAAGAGATTCAAGAGGCTATTTCGCAGTTGGCGGAACACGTGACGCCGACGGTGGTGGGCGTGTCCTCCATCCGGCACATTTCCCAACCCGGTCAAGTCCCGCGCCAGGGTCGTTTCAAAGTGCCCGGGTCGGGTTCGGGCGTTGTGATTCATGAGGACGGCTACATTGTCACCAATCACCACGTCATCAATAACGGCGTAGAGGCTGAAATTCATTTTTCCGATCAATCGACGCTCATCGCAACCATCATTGCGCAAGATGCCGATACCGATTTGGCACTCCTGAAAGTCGAGGCGGACCACAAACTGCCGAGTGCGACGTTCGGAGATTCCGGCACGGTCAAGGTCGGACAATGGGTCTTGGCCGTGGGCAATCCATTCGGGTTGGACCGGACCGTCACCTTGGGCGTTGTGAGTGGGATCGGCCGGGAAAACATGAATTTGTCCCGGTATGAGAATTTCATTCAAACCGACGCGTCGATCAATCCGGGAAATTCCGGCGGGCCGCTCTTCAATTTGCGTGGCGAGGTCATCGGGATCAATACGGCCATTATCAATTTTGCACAGGGTATCGGCTTTGCGATTCCATCCAATATGGCAAGCCGGATCATCGAGCAACTCAGGACCGGCGGGAAAGTCGTCCGAGGGTGGCTCGGGGTCGGGATTCAGCCGCTGACGCCCCAACTCGCGGAGCAATTCGGTGTTCCTGACGGCAAAGGCGTGCTGGTCAATGAAGTGTTTGCCGGCGACCCCGCGGACCAGGCAGGGCTGAAATCCGGGGACATCATCACCAGCATCGGCAATGAACGTCTGGAGTCTCCCAACCAGTTGTCCCGGGTGGTGGCCGGTTTCTCTCCGAACGACACGGTCATGGTCCACGTCATCAGGGATGGGGCCTTCCTCCAACTCCCCGTGTTGTTGGGCATCAAACAAGAGAAGCCGGTCGTGGCGTCCTTGCCTCCGACTACGGCGGAAATGGATTTGGGAATCGACGTGTCGCCCATTACCGAGGAATTGGCCGAACGGTTTTCCCTGGAACAGAGGAAGGGCATCCTGGTCGTTCAAGTTGTTCAGGGTAGCGTGGCGTATGCGGAAGGATTACGAAAGGGCGATATCATCCAGGAAGTGAATCGCGCCCCGGTCTCCGCCATGGGGGAGTTCCGGCGCATTCTCAAAGAGGTTCACCCCGGCGAGACGATCCTGCTGCGGATCCTTCGAGAGTCCAAGGCGTTTTTTGTGGTGTTGAAACCGTAACGCCCCCCCTCCCCTTGCCCCTCCTTGCCACGGCGGGGCTCTCACATCCCTTCTGCCGTGATGAGAGAGGAACGGCTATCAGGAAGACTCGGCTGCCTTTTCGGCTTTGTGTTCTTCAACGACCTTGTTGACGATTTCACGGGGGGCTTGCTCGTAGCCGGAAAATTCCATGGCATAGGATCCTTTTCCCGCGGTGATGGAAGTCAGGACCGGTGCGTATTTCAGGATTTCCGCCAAGGGGACCACGGCTTTCACGATTTGGTTGTGCCCCTTGGCATCCATGCCCAGGATGCGGCCGCGCCGGCTGTTCAGGTCGCCGATCACCGCTCCGACCATGTCGTCCGGGGCTGACACTTCGACGTTCATGACCGGTTCGAGGAGCACGGGCTGTGCCGATTCCATGGCTTTTTTGAATCCCATCGAAGCGGCAACCTTGAAGGCCATTTCCGACGAATCCACGGGGTGATGGGATCCGTCATAGACCCTCACTTGTACGTCCACGACCGGGAAGCCGGCGAGAATGCCTTCTTGCATGGCTTCGACCACGCCTTTCTCCACCGCGGGGATGAAATTTCGGGGGATCACGCCGCCGACGATTTTATTGAGAAATTCAAATCCGCCGTTGCGCGGTAACGGGTCGATCTGCAGCCAGCAGTCGCCGTATTGCCCGTGGCCGCCCGTTTGTTTTTTGTGTTTTCCCTGGGCTTGGGCCGTTTTTTGAATGGTCTCACGATAGGCGACTTTCGGCGTATGCAAATTGACGTCCACTCCGTATTTCCGATGGAGTTTTTCCAGGGTCAACTCGATATGCGTCTGGCCGACTCCACTCAACAACATTTCCTTGGTCTCGTCATTCCGGATGAATTCCAACGAGGCGTCTTCTTCAACCAGCTTGTGCAGCCCCAGGCTGACTTTATCGACGTCGCCCTTGGATTTCGGTTCCAATGCAAAGGACATCACGGGCCGGCGGAGCGGTACCGACGGAAACACGATCGGGGCCTTGTCCGCACAGATCGTGTCGCCCGTCTGGGTTTCCTTTAATTTTCCCATGACCACGATCTCGCCGGCCTTGGCCTGTTGCGTCTGCGTGCTTTTTTTCCCCTGCATGTAATACAAATGTCCGCCTTTTTCCTTGACGTTTCTCACGGAATTGAAAAAGGTTGAATCGGCTTCGAGCACACCCGAACAGACCTTGAGATACGTGAGCCGTCCCATGAAAGGATCGATGGTGGTTTTGAAAGCGTAACCGGAAAGCGGTTCTTTGGCGTCCATGGGCCGCACGAGTTCTTCATGCGTTTGAGGATGCGAGCCGGCCGGCTTCATGGCTTCGGCCCGCTCTCCCGGGGACGGCAGGCATTGAACCATGGCTTGATGGAGAACCGTGGTGCCGATATTCAGGAGAGCCGATCCGCACAAGACCGGAATGAATTGGCGCGCTTTCGTGCCCAGGATCAGCCCTTGCAGGATTTCCTCTTCCGTCAGGTCTCCTTCGCCAAGATATTTCTCCACCAAGGCATCATTGGTTTCGGCCACCGTTTCGACCAATTGTTTCCGCAACTCGCCAATGCGTTCTTTCAGATCCGCGGGGACGTCTTCTTCCTGCACCTTATGACTGTTCGGAACGGGGATCACGGCCTTTTGCGTCACCAGGTCGACCACGCCCCGGAGGGTCGCTTCTTCTCCGACCGGATAGGCAACCGGCACACATTGGCCTCGAGTGCCTTTTGAATTTCTGCCAACGTGGCGTCGAACTTGGCTCGCTCTTTGTCCAATTCGTTGATAAAGATCAGGCAGGGCAGTTCACGCGTTTGAATATATTCCCAGACCCGGTCCAATTCCGAACGTATGCCCGAAGTTCCGACGACCAATACCGCGCCGTCCGCCACGTGGATGGTATTCTTGGTATCGGCGAAGAAATCCAGAGACCCCGGCGTGTCGAGCACGTTCAGGAACGTTTCCTTGTATTCATACTGAAGAAGGGCCGTGCTCATGGAATGATGGTGCTGAATTTCTTCCGCCTCGAAATCGGCTACCGTGTTTCCATTGGCGTTTGTTCCCATCGACGACGTCACGCCGGCGGAAAACAGCAGGGCTTCAACGAGAGACGTTTTTCCAGCACCGACATACGACGTGACAACAACGTTTCGAATGGATTGAGAATGTGTCATACGCCCTCCCTTAGTATGTGGGACCATTCTAGGCTTGGCCAAATTGGGGTGTCAATGAATGGGAGGATGGAGGGCGAATGGTGAATGGAAAGATGTATCGATTCGTTGACAGCGTGCAGGAACAGACCACACCATGATGGTCATTCTGAGCGAGAGGAGGACTCCTGATGACTCATGCCGGAACCCTGATGCCTCGCCTGATGGCGACGCTGTGTCTGGGGCTGTTCGCCGGCGCCGCGGCTCTTGATGCCTTGGAACCCCCGCACACGTTTGCCTCAGATCTTCGTCAAGGCACCTGGTACGGGTTTCAATTCGGCTTACCGCTGTTCGTCGGCGGAATCTGCCTGGTTGGCAAACGGTGGAGTGCCATGCTTGGGGTGCTGTACGGAACAATCGGCTTGGCCCTGGACATTGCCACGTTTGTCCAGAGCATGACTGCCGGAACGGACTCACTGCATGTTGCCGGGTTGATCCTCCTGACCGCCCTCTGTAATTTTCTCCTCATTGTCATTGGCGGGCGAGAGGTGTTAACCGTCTAACTGCCCTAGACTCTCCCCTCGATCATGACGCCATCCCAATCACCGGTTCCTTTTCTTAATTGAAGACACCGGGTTTTTTTGAGTCCGGAGGCTTTGAGCCATTGTTGAACGTGTTGGGCGCTGTAGGTATTGCCCGTCGGCGTGAACAGGAGCATCGTCACGGCAAAGAGGTTGGTTTCCAGCGCGTCGCATCCCGGTTTGTTCATGAGGAACGTGTCCTGGACCAGAATCCGTCCGCCGGGGTTGAGTGCGCGTTTGAGTTTTTTGAACAGGGTCTTGTTTTCCGCCGGTGAAAAAATATGCAGCACGTTTGACATCCACATCACGTCGAATTTGCCCGGAACCGGATTCTCGAAAAGATCCCCGGGGTAATAGGACAGTCGGTTGCCGTGTCGTAACGGTTGGGCGATCTCTTGGGCGACTTCAAGGGCCGGCTGGCGGTCCCAGACGCCTGCACGCAACCCGGCATTCTTCTTCAGGAATTCCAAGGCATACGTGCCGGGTCCTCCCCCCACGTCCAGCAACGTTTGTGCCTTCTTCAAATCGAGCTGTGCGGCGACCTCCTTGGCCGGTCTTATGGAACGTTGATGCATGGCCCAGGTGAAAGATCGGCGGTAGTCCGGATCGTCCGGGCCGTCATGTTCAACCGGCTTGCCCGTGCGAACGGAATCAGTGAGCTGTGCCCAATCTTCCCATTGGCGATGGACCAGTTCCAAATATGCACCCTGATAATCCGGGCTGTTCCGGTTGAGAAACGTACGGCCGAGTTTCTCTGCGCGATAGGATGTCCCCCGTTGGATGAGCAACCCCGCGGTCCTCAGGTTGCGAAGGATAATCTCGACTCCCCGTTCACTGGCCTTCAGTTTGCTCGCCAAGGATTTAGGCGTCCAGAACCGGTTTCCCATACGGGTAAAGAGGTCGAGATCCATTGCCGTCGCAATCACCCGTGACAACCGAAAGGTGTAGATCGCGTCACGAAAATCATCCATGGTGCGGACTGGAAGTTGCCTATTCATAATCATTCCTTTTGAGTTTGAGGTGAGCCAATCAGGCGGCGGCAAATTGCCGGCGGTACCGCGCGATCAACTGTTCAAGTTCCGGCAGGTTCTTGAAATCAACGGGACGCTCGAAAAACACCGCGACGTACTCGTCATTCATCTCCACGCGTTCACTAAACCCGTCCTCGATGAGACGTTCACGATATTTCGACACGACTTGTTGAATGTAAAATTTGGCCTGCTTGGCCAACTCATCGCTTCCAAGATCTTCGGCCGTGCCGTCAGAGAGCAGGCTCTGCATGTCCTCCAAGGCATACCCGGCCTGGCAGACCAATAACCCTGCCGGCGTGATTTCGAGTTGCCAATCTTCATCATCCAGTTCAAGCGTCAACGCCCCACCGGGTTCATATTGAACGAAGTGCGCATTGACGTGTCTCAGGTGGTCCTGGACGTGTTGCCAGCCCGGGCGGGCTCCATCACTCACGAGACATGCTCCCCTGCTCCGGCTCCCATTGCGGTTCTGCCGCCGAGCGCTTCGAGGCGCCGGGTATTTTCTTCCAGTTTAGGCAATGCGTATTTCCGGTCCACGCGAACGACGCGATCCAGGCATTGCGCCTCTTTTTCCTTGCAGCCCATGGCGTTATGACAATCCGCCATCACGTACCAGGCCCCACCCATCCGCAGTTCGTCTCGCAGCCGCTGGGCAATCGCCAAACTTGTGTGCGCACAAGCCATTGCGTCGTCATAACGCTCCCATGCCAGATACATTCGCGCCATCATCTTGAATACGTCGGCCTCACCGGCATGATTTTCCACCCGCCTCATCAGGGCGATGGATTCCGAATAATAATTCATGGCCTGCTCGAAGTGCCGGGTTTCCTTGGCCACCAACCCCAAGTCGGAGAGCAGCACCGCCTTGGCGGCATGGTCTTCAAAGAATTCCATCCGGTCCAGCGCCTCGAGATAATAGGCGCGGCCTCGTTCCCATTCGCCGGCGTCCACGTGCAGGTTGCCCAGGTTGGCGAGTGTCGCGCTGATCCCGCGGTTGTCCCCGAGCGTCTTTTGCAGTTCCAGTACCTCCTGGTAATACTCCTGGGCCTGTTGGCGTTTGCCGCTGACGGCACAGATGTTCCCGAGATTTCCCAGCGTTGCCGCCAAAGCCCTAGGGTCGCCGCTTTGTCGATCGGCTTCCAGCGCCTTGGCGTAACACTGGTACGCCTCCCCGTAAAACCCACGGGAAAAATGGACATTGCCTTGTTGATTGAGTTGAGCCGAATGGGATTGTCGCATGGTCGTTTGAATGTATAGGGGCTCTACCTCCCCGCCCCTCCTTACAAAGGAGGGGAAGGAACAGGCAGGCTCAATCCACGTTTACTGTCATCCGGAATGACACAAAACTATTTTATGTCAGACAGGTCATGGATTATGTCTATTCCAACGCTTTTGCCACAACGGCTTTGGCACCGCTCAGAATCGAGGTCCCATCGCCGACGAGGAGCGAATCGAAATTATACTTGAGCAGGCGGCGCAGGCCTTCGCGTGCCTTGGCGGGATCGGTGTATTTTTGGGCCGGCAACATGCTCACCGACCCTTCGGGTTTGCCGAGCAAGGCATCGCCGACAATCAGAATGCCCCGTCCTTGTTGAATAAACAGGGCGGATTCTCCGGGTGACTTTTGATTGGCAAGCTGTACAACCCAAATCCCGCCGGGCAGCAATTCTCCGTCGACAAAAGTCTTCTCCGGAGTCACGGACATTTCCGGCGCGTCGGCCTGTGGTACGTACACGCGGGTCTTCAAGGTTGCCTTGTATGTCGCGCTTTCACGTTCATGATCCCGGTTGGTGAGCAGGATGTAATCGACTTGGCCGGCGCTGGTCAGTTTCGATAAGTCTGCATCTGCCAGCGGCGGCGGATCAACGAGAATCCGGTGTTCGCCCACGTCCAACAAGTGACCGTTAAAATTCAGTTGTTTTTCTTCGGAAAACCATGACCACGTGGCTATTCCGGGCAGGATCGGTTTCATAATTCGGCTATCGCCTCCCGAAGCATGGCCGTCGTTTTGGATGCAATATCCTCTTCCGATGGAAGGTCAAGGATGTCGTCCTCCGGCACCATAATGAATTTACGGTTTCCGTCCTTGGTTAGAGAAATCAGGAACCGGCCATTGGAGGGCGTGGTTGGAATGACCACGTCCACTGTGCTCTCGACGCCCTTCACCAATTCAAGAAATTTCGCTTTTCCCTCTTCAAACTCATCCATATCGTTCTTGAACCCTTTCGCTTAAATGGGAGCAACCATGACGGGCTGAAAAGCCGCTGGTTGCCGCGGACCGGCCATGCTTCAAGAAACGCGTGGCTCCAAACCTCATAAGGCGGTCGATCCGGAGGAGGTCTCCAGCAATTTCTTGACCTCGGCCAGAATGGCTTCGTGATTCGCCAGATCCATGTTGCCCACTCGCTGCCATCGAATCACCCCATGTTGATCCAGAATGTACACGTTCGGAATGAAGCGTCCGCCGCCGTACAATTTATCGGTCATCTGGTCCGGGTCCGTCAGATAGGGATAGGTGACTTTCACGGGGAAGACATTGAGAAACTCCAGGACGTCGTCCTTGGAATCGCCGGAAGAGTTTACCCCGATCACTGCGACGTTTTGTCCGCGCGTGGCTTCATGGACTTTTTGTAAATTCGTGCCTTGCACCAAACACGGTTCGCAAATATGAAAGAGCCCCAGCACCACGACTTTACCCTGGAAATCTTTCAGCGAAACGGATTCCCCCGTGACCGAGGTGAGGGAAAACGACGGTGCCGGCTCCCCGACCTTGAAGAACCCGCCGGCCGAGGCCGTCGTTGCCAGGGCGATGGAAAGCGCAAACGTGAATATGAGTTGACGTTTCATGACATCCTCCACTTCTCTGAACAGCGGTCAAGACGAGCACTAGCTATCAAAATCTTAACACACGATTTTTCAGGCGGGCAATCAATGAGAAGTCTGCCGTTCAACTTCCTCATCTTTTCCTGCGTTGGGGCGAGGGCGTACTACCTGGAAGTGTTCGCGTCGAACAGGCCGAGTTGTTGTTCTTCGGCCTTGGTGAAGGCAATGGGGTATTGTTCGGTAAAGCAGGCGTGGCAGTAGTGGTCGTTTCGACCCGGGGCCGCGTTGAGCATGCCGTCCAAACTCAGGTATTGGAGGCTGTCGGCCGTGATGTACTTGCGGATTTCTTCGACGGAATGACTCGAGCCGATCAATTCTTTCTGCGTGGGCGTGTCAATGCCGTAAAAGCACGGAGCGATTGTGGGCGGCGAACTGATGCGCACGTGGACTTCCTTCACTCCGGCGTTCCGGATCATTTTGATGATTTTCCGGCTTGTCGTTCCGCGCACGATGGAATCATCCACAACCACGACGCGTCGTCCCTTGAGAACCTCGGGGACCACGTTCAATTTCAATTTCACACCGAAATGCCGGATGGATTGTTCGGGTTCGATAAACGTCCGGCCAATGTAATGGTTGCGCGTCAGCCCAATCTCAAACGGAATGCCCGTCCCTTCCGCGTACCCCAAGGCCGCGGGCACCCCGGAGTCCGGCACGGGAATGACGACGTCCGCGGGCACGTGCGCTTCCTTGGCCAGTTGGCGGCCCAAGGCTTTCCGAATGGGATAGACGGCGTGGTCGCCGAATATTCTGGAATCCGGCCTTGCAAAATAGACGTATTCGAATACGCATTTTGCAGGTTTGTCGGGCAGGATAAACGGATGATGCGAGGTCATCCCATTCTCGTTGATAACGATAAGTTCTCCCGGCTCGACTTCCCGCACGAACTCGCCGCCCATGAGATCGAACGCGCAGGTCTCTGAGGCGATCATCCAGGCGTCCTTGAATTTCCCAAGACACAAGGGCCGGAACCCATAGGGATCCCGTACGGCGATCAGCTCATGATCGGTCAACAGCACCAGGGAATACGCTCCCCGGACCAGGGAGAGCGCTTCGGTCAAGCGTTGGAGTAAGGTATCTCCTTTGGAGTGGGCAATCAGGTGGATGATCGCTTCCGTATCGGAATCGGATTGAAATATGGCGCCATAGGCTTCAAGTTCGCTACGCAGCATCCATGCATTGGTGAGATTGCCGTTGTGCGCCACGGCCAAATTTCCGAATGCGAAATTGACGGTGAGCGGTTGGACGTTGCGGACATGGCTGTCCCCGGAGGTGGAATACCGGTTGTGCCCAATGGCTTTGTTGCCCCGCAGGCGTCGAATTTCTTTCTTCGTGAAAATATCCGAGACCAATCCTATGCCTTTTTCCATGTAAAAATTCCGTTCATCAGACGAGACGATGCCGGAACCTTCCTGCCCGCGATGCTGTAACGCATACAACCCCAGATAGGTAAAATTCGCGGCTTCCCGGTGCCCGTAAATGCCGAACACCGCGCATTCATCATGAAATTTGTCGGAGGCCATCAGGGGCAAAGGCTTGTGAGTCTTTTTGGGCGAATTATTCATGTTTCAAAAGCAGATCCTTCGCAGGTCTTTCACTTCGTTCAGGACAAGTGCAGGATGATCTCTTCCCGTTTTTCTTCAGGCCGACAATTTGGATTCCAGGCTTCGGCTCCATTGTTCGAATAAGGCCTCAACGGGCATATCGATGGCCGGTTGTTCATTCACACGGACAATCAACCGGTCTCCCCCGACCGTGCCGATCTCTTGCGCGGGCACGCCGTATTCCCGGGCAATCGCCGTCACGCGTTCGGCATGCACCGGCGATATCGAAAGAAGAATTCGTGAAGGACTTTCTCCAAAAAGCACGGCGTCCGTACGAAGACCGTTTGAATCAAGTCGAATCGTCGCCCCTAATGGATGGCCCGGGGTCCCCTGAGGTGAAAAGCAGGATTCCGCTAACGTCACGGCCAATCCACCATCCGAACAATCATGAGCGGATTGCAACACCCCTTCCGTCGCCAAGCGGAGCATGCAAGCATGCAAAGCTTTTTCCGTCTCGAGATTGAGCCATGGAGGAGCGCCCTGCTCCCGGTAATGTACGACTTTCAGGTATTCGGTTCCACCCAAATCTTCCTGCGTCTCGCCTAAAAGAAGCACTCGGTCCCCCGGAGTTTTAAACCATTGCGTGAGCATGCGGTCGGCCGGTTCGATGAGCCCGACCATGCCGATAATGGGCGTGGGGTAAATGGACAGGCCGTTCGTTTCGTTATACAAGCTGACGTTGCCGCTGACAACGGGAAGACCGAACGTCCGGCAGGCATCGGCAATGCCTTCGACGGCCAACACGAACTGCCACATAATATCATGCCGTTCCGGATTTCCGAAATTCAGACAATCCGTCACTCCGATGGGTTGCGCCCCGGAGCATACGAGGTTTCGGGCCGCTTCCGCCACGGTCAAGGTGCCACCCACGTATGGATTCAAGAGACAGTACCGGCTGTTGCCGTCTGTTGTGACCGCCAAGGCCTTGTTCGTGTCCTTGATGCGGATCACGGCGGCATCCGAACCCGGACGGACAAGGGTATCGATGCCGACCATGTGATCGTATTGACGATAGACCCAAGCCTTGCTGGCAATGGTGGGGGAATCCAACAACCGGAGAAGGACGTTCTCCGCATCTTGCACGTCAGGCAGATTTTCAATTGTCAGGGATTGCAGGAGATCCTGGTATTCCGGAGGCTTGGCCGGACGCTCGTATTTGGGACTTTCATCAACGAGCGCTTTGGCCGGGATTTCCGCCACAATGGTTCCGTGCTCCTTGATACGGACGTATCCATCATCCGTAACCTTTCCGATTACCGCTGCGTCAATCCCCCATTTTTGGCAAATGGCAATGACCTGCTCTTCTTTCCCTGCATCAGCCACGAGTAACATGCGTTCCTGGGATTCCGACAGCATCAACTCATAGGGTGTCATGTCCGGCTCCCGGCGGGGCACGCAGGCCAGCTCCAATTCAACGCCCGTGCCGGCCCGTGAGGCCATTTCACAAGATGAACTCGTCAGCCCGGCTGCGCCCATGTCCTGGATGCCAACCAGGAGCTGTTGGTCCAGGAATTCCAGACAGGCTTCCAGGAGCAATTTTTCGAGGAACGGGTCGCCGACCTGGACGTTGGGCCGCTTCTGTTCGGAGGCGTCGTCAAAACTGTCTGAAGCCATTGTCGCTCCGTGAATACCGTCGCGACCGGTTTTGGCGCCGATGTACAAAACCGGATTGCCGACGCCGCTGGCCCGGCCCAGAAGCAACTCATCGGTTTTGATAATGCCCAGGCAAAAGACGTTCACGAGGGGGTTTTTGGCGTAAATATCGTTAAAGGTGATTTCACCGCCGACCGTGGGGACGCCGATGCAGTTCCCGTACCAGGAAATACCGGAAACCACGCCTTTTAAAAGATGACGATTCTTGGGCAGGTCCAGCTCGCCGAACCGGAGGGAATCCAGCAAGGCAATGGGCCTGGCGCCCATCGTGAAAATATCGCGTAAAATCCCACCAACCCCGGTGGCGGCACCCTGGAACGGTTCGATGAACGATGGATGATTATGGGACTCCATTTTAAAGACCGCGGAGAGCCCGTCGCCGATATCCACAACTCCGGCATTCTCTCCCGGCCCCTGCACGACCTGCTCGCCCTCGGTAGGAAATCGCTTCAAATGAACCCGTGAACTCTTATACGAACAGTGTTCGCTCCACATCACCGAAAAGATCCCGAGTTCCGTCAGGTTCGGCTCCCGGCCCAGGTGCTTGAGAACCTGCCCATATTCCTCTTCTGTCAGGCCATGTCGCTCAATCACTTCTGGCGTAATGTGTGTGGATGCCTGCTTCATGATAGTTAATTTTAAAATTTAAATATAATTTGTAAATATTTGAAAATATTACATTTAATTAACATGCATTAGTTTTGATTGACGCCAAGGATATACGTGACCCATGCCGTATCGGGTTCTCCATTTTCCGCGCGGTGATAGGTGCCTGTCCCTTCGTTGGTTTTTTGGTTGGTGCCCTCCCACAGAAAATGTACGTCCCTGAATCCGGCTTCATTCAGTAATTCCATAACTTCGGGCATGGTCCACATACGCCAATCATAGACAAACGCATTGCGCATTTCACTCCCGTCCTGAAAGGTAAAATGCATGCGCATCGTACAGTAGTACGTGGCAGGGTCAAAAGCGTCCTGGTCCCAAATGAAGGTAAAATCGCCGATGCCGTCATCATCGGGGTTGTCGATATCACGGGGCTCTTCCTGTAAAACCTGGCTTTCGCTCCCTCCCCAAATGTCCAGGAGAAATATGCCGCCGGGTTGAAGGGATTCTTTGGCTCTTTTGAAATATTGCCGGAGCGTGGGACGGTCCTTAAAGACCATGTAGCTGAAGTTCAACGCCATTGCCAATTGCACGTGTGAGGGATGAGCGTCCAACACGTTGCCGTGGATGAGCGTCAGGCGGCTTTGCTGCTCCACAGTCAAGGGCGATACGTTATGTTTGATGCCCCAATTGAGCGTCGGCCAATCCAAATCGATGCCGATAGCGTGATTCTTGGAGTGTTGCGTCACGAAATACGTGGACAACGCGGCGGTGCCGCAGAAATCTTCGCGTAGCGAACGCAAGGGACGGCCTGTATAGTTCTCAAAATATTCGGCAAAAACCGGAATGTCGAAATCCGGACTTTGAACGCTTTTTTCATACAAAACGTGAGGGTCGGCCCGTTCAGCCATGGATGGTCGTTTCCGGGCAGGTGTACGCGATCTTTTCATCAACGGGGCCTTGTGTTTCCGTATGGCATGGTGTTACTGACAGGGATGTATCATAAAGGAAACACAAAGCGTGACGCTAGAGGCAACTTTCATGAGATGGTCACATCATGTGTTCGCGACAGGACAAGGCCTTTGGCGTGAGAACGGTTTGGCCTGTTCCGGCGATTTTTTTATGATACGGTGATGATGAGTTGTTCGTTTATCCACGTCCGGTTTTTATGAGGAAGGAGCAGAGAATGGAAACCTATACGCGCGAAGAAGCCAAAACTGAAACCACGGATGAATCCGGGGCTCGCGAGTTGTTGCGACGGGTCTTTGAGAAAACGTCACGGTGGCCGGATAACTATGGCGGATTTGAAGCCGACCTTTGTATCAACGTGAATGGTGAGGAAACCACCGGAAAAGTCACGGTCAAATCATCAAAGGAAATCAACGTGTCTCTTCCGAATGAAGAACTTCAACAATGGGTTCAAGGTCAAATTTCGATGATCGCGACGCATCGGGGACCGCGAAACTTCGAGGAATCCGATGGCAAATACAATTTGTCCTTTGCGGGTGAAGAGAATCACCCCCAGGGACCGCGGATCAGCCTGGGCGATTCCATGGGCTCCACCTATCGCATCAAAGACGACCGCATCACCCAGATCAACCGGAAGATGCCGCACGTAGCCTTTACGATCAACGTCGAAGATAGCCTGCTGACGCAGGATCAGAAATATCTCACAACCCGTTACACCGTGTATTACTTTTCGCCCAAAGATGGTTCACTGGCCAACGTGGAGAGCTTCTCGGATTCTCACACCAGGGTGGGCAACGCCGACCTGCCTGCGACCCGCCGCATCATTTCCTATGAAAAAGGTGCCATGGCGACGCGGACTATCACGTTTGCAAACCATAAGCCGCTGTAAGCACGATCGTGGCTGCTTTCCCTTCCCCTCCTTGGCAAGGAGGGGCGAAGGGGAGGTAGAGGGGATGTCCCGGATCTTCAGTGCTTGTTACGACAACCCCCGCCCTCTCGTGGTTCCGCCGAACCCTCCGAAGTTCCCTCCGAATCCACCCTGGCCGGTGCTCCAATATCCACCCCGTCTCCACTGTTGAAAAGGATGGCGCCGTTCCGGCCGGGTAAACCGCCAAAGGGCAAACAGCATGGCCAACGCTACGGCAACGTTCATCCAAAACCCCGCACTCGAAGAGCGCTTGGGTTCTGCGGTTGCCTGGATCGCACTGCCCGAAGCCGAAGCCAATCCGACAGCCGCACGATACAAGGATTCTCCGTACCGCGCATTGTTGAACATGGGAATGAGGTACTGTGTGGACAATGCATCCAACTGCGGCTTCCCGATCGCCGAAAGCAAGCTCCGTCCGAGAACGACCACGGCTTGTCGTTCCTTCAACGAAGCGAGCAACAACATGCCCCGCTCCTGCTGCGCCGCGCCAATATGCCATTCCTTATACAATTTCTCCGCGTATTCCCGCGTGTGCGAATACGGGCTGGCCGTCTCAATCGCGACGACAATCATTTCGATTCCCGTACGATCTTCCAGTTCTTTGCAGACCTGCCGGATGCGATTCTGCCAGTCGGCTTCAATCAATTCCGCATAATCGCTGACATAGCCCAGCGGCCTCGGAAAAACAGGACTCTTTTCTCCTCCGGCAGCGACTACTACGGACTGCGCAGATGCAAACAGAATGACCAGAAATAACAAGGGCGCTGAGCGCCGCAGTATCTTGTCAACCAGCATTTTTTTCATTTGAAACCAAGAGAAAGGTGTTTCAGGTGGGGCATCCTCCCCGTGTACAGGACGGCGAACCGTTTAGGGCGCAAGGTTACGGCTTGGAGATAAACCTCTTCGCGATCCTTGCTGTGCCAACGCACCTTGCCGCTTTGCACTTCCAAGACGTCATTGACCTGTGGGTCTTCGATGAGAACCCATTCTGAGGAAAACTGTACTTCGATTTGGGCTATAGTTAGGAGATCATCCATCAGTCTGATCCTCCTGATTATAGTTTGATCCTGAAATCAGATGATTTGCCCATCATCGCGTGACCAGAGCATATAACCATCAGTTAAGCAGCAATTCCACTTAATATATATTTGATTGAGTCCTGATTCAAGCAAATCCCATGGGTATTAGCATCGGCCAAATGTGCAAAATCATATGACGATGGAATTCTTTCATCCAGCGCCCGTCATCTAAGTATTTCTCGCCTATTTAGCTGAAACTCGTTGAGTGAGAAAAACGCAAAGTTAAGTATTGCCTTCGTTCATTGAAACCGCGCCTCATGTTTCATCGAGTCTACCTTGTCCACCAGTTGACCCAGGCCGGTAAGGTACCGTTCCAACAGCTTGGGCAGTTCATGTTTCCCCGGGGTACTGAGGCCGCGTTTCAAGCGCCAGGCTTCGAGGAACACTGAAGGATCAAGGCCCAACGTGGTCTTCAGTTCATCCAGGATTTCCGGGGATTTCATGTTTGCCGGGCGGTCCAGCAGGCGGTACAACCCGCGAAGACACGGGAGTAGCGAGTTTAACGAGAGAGGCAACAGGGTTTGAATTGCTTCCACTTTCCCCAACCCTTCGACGTAGCATTGGCGTACGCGCAGGAGATTCGCGTGCATTTCCTGCCGGCACTGGACAAAGAGGTGCGTGAGATTGACGTGTAATTCAGGGAACGGATCACGGCCTTCGAGCAGGATGTGGCATTCCTTGATATCCAGAAATTCCAACGGAAACACGTCCAGGGATTGCTGGAGATCTTTGTGCGTGAGAAACAACGGGGCAATGATTTTTTCCCTGGCCCATTGTTTTTGAATGCCGCTCCACTGGTGAAGAACGGGCTGTGTGATGTGTTCGAGCATGATCAGCACGTTGATATTGGAGTATCCTTGCAAAAACTCCCCATGTGCCGCACTGCCATAGACGATGATGGCATGAGATTCGAGGGACTTTTGTTTTTTTATGGAACGGAGAAAGCCCCGAAGCAGAGCATGCGTGTCTTCCTGGAGTTGGGACCAAGGCGGATTGGTGCTCATACTTGCCGTCTCGCGCGGAACGCGTCGTGAAATGTGATCTTACGAAAGCGCATGAGGTGGCCGTTGGCCGGCGCGAGGATCAGGCACGAATCCCAGAGCCAGAAAGCGATCCCATAACCCGAAGGGTGGAGTCTCACGAAGTCCGGCGGTCGCCGTCAAGACTTGGTATTTGAGCCGCCGGTTTCGGTCGATGGTGAAAAAAACCCGGTCGCGCAGCCACGTAAGTGCCGGATTCCCCGTATTCCAAAAAAAGGCCTCTTCATCGGCAAGCCGTTGCAGCATTTCGACTTTGGGGCGACGCTGTTTTTCGAACGTTTTCAAACGCGATGCCTGAAAATTGTCTTCCGCCAGGCACGCAGGAACAAGATCCGCCAACACCGTGGCATCGACCATGGCTTGCATGCGCCCTTGCGAGGCATGGGGATTCATCCCATGGGCGGCGTCCCCGATCAGCACGGCCCCGTCGGCGACCCACGTTCGCGCCCGGGTTCGACCCGTGGGCATCACCGTTGTTTGTTCCCAACTCGTGAAGCCATGAAACGTGGCCGATAACTCGGGATAGATGGCGGACCAGCGTTGTTGAAGCGGCTCGACCCCGGCTGCGTGTCGCGCGTCCCGGGATTGGGCGTCTATCAGGTAGACGAGATAGAGTTTCTCCTTTGCCGCCGGGAATAAACCTAGAATTTCTTTTTTCCCGAGAAAATACTGCGCCTCTTCCAATGTGTCCGGACAGTCCAGGATGGCGACAAGATAGCTGTCACGATAGCGGTACAGCCTGGTGGGGATTTTCAGCGTTTCGCGAACCTTGGATGCCGGTCCGTCGGCTCCGACGACCAGTTTGGCAGAGATGCGTACAGGCTTGCCTTGCACGTCCGCTTCCACCCCTATGATGGTTTCGTCTCTTTTCAAGACATTGGTGAACGACGCGTTGTACCACAGGCATCCAGGATTCGCCTTCTCCAAGGCTTCGAGCACCGTCCGGTGTGCGACATGTGGCAAGGTGACGAGCGCGCGGTTATGGGGAGGAGGCAATTCGTCATAATCGATCGAACAGAGCCGCTGCCCTCCAATTTGCCGAAAATGAAAATGCCGGACGGACTGCACCGCATGTTGCGGCAATTGATCCAACAGGCCCAGGCCATCCAAAATTTTCTGTCCGTTCGGTTGGAGGATTTCTCCGCGTATCCCGTGGGGAGGCCCTGACGCCTGTTCGAGAACGAGGGTCCTGACCCCTTTCCTGGCAAGCAGAAGGCCCAGGATGGCTCCTCCGCCTCCGGCACCGACGACAACCACATCAACGTGTATGTCCATACAAGGGAAAGGAGCGAATCGAAGGACCCAGGATTGAATTTCCCGGCAAACCGCCTATTCAAAGATTTTTTGAAAATATTCCTCGGCTTCTTCCCAAGCCGTGGGATTCGCATCTTTGAGCCAATCTTTCAGAAAAGTCTTCTGCTCCGGGGAAAGCATTTGCCTGATCTGGTGGGAACGGCCTTGCAAGGGCTGCAAAAATCCGACTTTTTTGACGGGGTCGAGCGTGGCAGTACGTACGTAAACGTTGGTATAAGCCAGGGGGTGATCGTCTTCTCCCTCCCCTTGGAGCCAGACCGAAATATACTTGTCCATCGTCAAGCCCGAACTGTCCAGCGCCGGGTCCGTTTCATGAAACACATCATTCTCCGTTTCGGGTAACGGGACGGCTTCATGGGCCCGGAAGAGAAAATTTCGATTCCACATGAGAAAAAAGGGGGTTAAAAAAACCGGTTTCATAGTGGCAAGGAGCCGGCATGAAAGTCAAATGCGGCTTCCGGCTCAAGATAACCCTTGTATTTTCTTGTCGGCTTGTCATAGTGTTATGGGACAAACCTCTCGTGGAATAATGGGTGCCGGGGGTATTTTGCAGAAGGCGCTCATGAGATGTACAGCACCACTTATCGAATCACACCAAAAAAGGAGTGTCGCCTCATGAAACCATGGTGTCTCACCGGATTTGTTTTGGCCGTTCTCTTCATTTTCGGATGTCAGGGCCCTGGACAAATTACCAAATTACGCATCCAGCACCTCGAATCCGCCGTTGAGTCCAAAGAGTCACCTCTCACGGTTGCGATTTCTCCTTTCGATGATAAACGGCAACCCGCAGAGCACTTGGGCACGCGAGTCCGTGGCAAAGGAGGCAAGACCTATTTTGACGTGATGGACGGCACGCTGAGTCAACGCGTTACCGATTCGTTCATCGATTTTCTGAACCAGGCGGGATTTTCTGCCGTACAGGCTAATGGCACTGGTTCCGCTAACGTAAGAATTGAGCCGGCTATCCAAAAATTCAAGGTCGAGGCAACCGATCAAGCATTGGCGACCCACCTTGAAGTCGACATGGTCATGGCTTTTACCGTCCATAATGCCGCCGACGAAAGTACCGTTCGCATTGCAATCGGAGTCGGTGGAACGGATCATGAAGTCTTCTTCTCCAAAAAGGATCTGGAAAAACTGGTTGGGGAAGTCCTCACGGAAGGGTTCGAAGAATTCTTGGAAAAGGTTGAAGTTCAAGGAGAGGCCCTCAAGTTTCGTCTTCCTGAGAAAGCCTCTTGAGACTGGCTCTGACGAAATCCTTGACTAGGGTTCCTCACTCACGCCAAACCACCGATAGCGATATCTCGCGACACATTCATAGCTAGCCGTCATGGCCTGACGGCACAAGCGAAACCTCCAAAAAAACAGGAGGAGTTTTCCGCTGGTCAGGCCGCGCAGGAATGGGAAAAACGCTTCCAGCCCACCGACAATGGTTCCCTGTTCATCAATCCAATAGGCCATGGGAGGCCGGGAATCAGGCCGATAGCGGCTTCCCAGATATTCGGTGGCATCTTGACTGTCATAGGGGAGATACTGAACGCCCGTGGAACGTTGCTCCAATTTTCTCTTCACTGCCACGCAAAGACGACAATGCGAATCATAAATCAGGCAACCGGACCGCGATTGAGAGGGAACGTCATCGTTCATTAATCAGAGGCTCCCCTAGCTCTTGAACGTGTCTGCAATCTTCTCCGGGGACACGACCCCGTGCTCCGTAATGATTCCGGTGACGTATTTCGCAGGGGTGACGTCAAAAGCCGGGTTATAGACGTCGACATTGGGGGGGGCAATGCATGCTTCTCCATTGATGGTGGTCACTTCATGACCGGGACGTTCTTCAATAGGAATGGCCGAACCGGAGGGCATTGACATGTCGATGGTCGAAGAAGGGGCCGCCACGTAAAAGGGAATGTCATGGGCCTTGGCAAGAACCGCCACGCCATAGGTCCCGATTTTATTCGCGACGTCTCCGTTGGCGGCCACCCGGTCAGCACCAACCACACACAAGTCGATTTTGCCTTGCCGCATGACAACGGCTGCCATACTATCGGTGATCAGCGTGACGGGAATGCCGTCTTCCATCAATTCCCACGCCGTCAGCCGGGCACCCTGAAGAACGGGCCGGGTCTCATTCGCAAAGACACGTACCTGTTTCCCCTGCTCCGACGCCGCCCTGATGACTCCCAAGGCCGTGCCATACCCGGCCGTCGCCAACGCACCGGCATTGCAGTGCGTTAAGACGTTCTGTCCATCCTTGATGAGGCCGGCTCCTTGTTGGCCCATGGCCTTACACGTGGCAATGTCTTCTTGTTGGATCGCCAAGGCTTCCTGTACGAGCCGGGACTGGATCTCGACTACCGTGCACGTACGGTTTTCCCGTATAACGGCCTTCATCCGCGTCAGAGCCCAAAAAAGATTGACGGCCGTGGGGCGAGTTGAGGCTAATTGATTGCACATAGCCAACACCTTCCGTTCAAATGCCGGGACATCGGTTTCACAAACGGATTGTGCGCCCAACGCAACCCCCATGGCGGCGGTCACGCCAATAGCCGGGGCACCCCGCACCTTCAATTCTTGAATGGCGGAGGCCACGGCAGTCACGTCTGTACACTCAAGCAGTTCGGTATGGCCAGGCAACCGGCTCTGATCAAGAAGCCACACGCGCCCATCTTTCCATGCCACTGTGGGAATCATGTTCAAACCCTGTAGGCCGTTCCTCAAAGCACCTGGATGCTTTACCCTTTGATGTTTCCTATCGGCAATAATTCGGCGACTTTTCTGGTAATCCCTGCAGTCTCCACCGACTCCACCACGTCGGAAATATTTTTATACGCAATTCCGGCTTCTTCGGCCAATCCCGACATCGAAACGGCTTTCACCAGGATGCCCCGTTGGGCCATATTTTGTTGAAGAGTCGCCCCACGCACTGTTCGCTTGGCTTGAGCCCGCGACATCGTCCGGCCGGCACCGTGCATCGTTGATCCAAAGGATTCCGTATTGGCTTCCGCCGTTCCCACCAGCAAATACGATCCGGTCTCCATGGAGCCTCCGCAGATTACGGGTTGTCCAACCGTTCTGAATGGCTCCGGGACATCGGGGCTCCCTGGGCCAAACGCCCGAGTGGCGCCCTTGCGATGGACCAGGAGATTTTGCTTTTCATACCGTTCGACTTTGGCGATATTGTGGGCAACGTCATAGACCTGTCGCATGCCGAGCCTTTCAGGCGATTCGCTGAACACTCGACAAAAGGCTTCACGAATTTGGTGGACAATGACTTGCCGGTTGGCAAAAGCCGTATTTGCCGCACAGTTCATGGCCGAAAAATACTGCTCCCCTTCCGGTGATTGATAGGGCGCACAAGCCAATTGCTGATCTTTAACGGAGATGCCATAGCGTTTCATAGTCTTTTGAAAGATACGGACGTAGTCGGTGCCGACCTGATGTCCGAGCCCTCGAGATCCACAGTGCACCATGATCACGATCTGGTCATGCCCATGAATGCCGAATCGTTCAGCCACGGACCGGTCGAAAATACGGTCGTTTCTGACCACCTGGATTTCAAGATAGTGATTTCCTGAGCCCAATGTTCCCAATTGTCCCATGCCCCGTTGGCAAGCATGCTCGGAAACGTGTTCAGGGTCGGCACCGGTCAAGCAGCCCTGCTCTTCCGTATGGATAAGATCACTTTCCCATCCATACCCTTGTTCGACGCCCCACCGTGCCCCCTTTCGCATCACATCCTGAAAGGTGCGCCGGGACAGCTTGACGAAACCTTTTGCCCCAACGCCTGCAGGCACCGCACGAAACAGTTCCGTCAGCAAGGCATCCAGGCGCGGTTTCACGTCGGCCAGCGTTAAATCCGTGCGGAGCAGCCGCATTCCACAATTGATGTCATAGCCCACACCCCCAGGAGAAATGATGCCGTTTTGAACGTCAAAGGCCGCAACGCCTCCGATTGGAAATCCATACCCCCAATGTCCATCCGGCATGCACAAGGCATACTGTTGAATGCCGGGCAAACATGCCACGTTCGTGATTTGCTCAAATACGCCGGCGTCCATTGCCTCAAGAATTTTTTTCGTTCCATAAATTCTGGCAGGAACCAGCATGCCTGATTTTTCTGTCTTGGGAATTTCCCATACAGCCTCAGCGAGCCGGTCGACTTTCATTTCAGTAGAGAGATTCATATTGAAAAATTTAATTCATCAGGTAATTTTTCTATTATATATATTTGATATATATGAATTATTATTCAAGTTTAATGATCATACATCAAGGACGACACGAGCATACCAACCACTTTCGTCAGGTCTGATTTCAAATAAATGTTTGGTCACCGCTTTCACGTCGGTTCGTAAATCCTGACGAGTTGGATCCACCTGATCACCGGTTAAGGTGGCAGCGAGATGCCACAGGCTGTTCTCCGAATCATGTCTTACCATAGCACGAACTTCATGAAAGACAACGCCTTCGACGTCTTTGATGAACACGATGTGGTTCAACCATTCGAAGAATAAATCCTCCAGTTCGCTTTCTGAGAGAAGACAGTCCTTCGTCCAATTGGTTTCTACGGTCAGTGGGTCAGCCATGGCTTCAATGACGGCCAATGCCGCCGCGACAAACAACTCTGGCACCGAATCGCCGGTGGCTTCAAAAGCCAGATCCCCCAAGGCAATTTCATCGAGAAACCGGTGTGCTGTCCCCATCTTGTCTATCAACAAAACCCAAGAAAAACGTTTTCATGTCAAACGGTCAGTACGTTTCCATGGACATCTCCTCGGATTCCTGATTTTGGAGCTCGGGTGATGAGGTGCCGGGTTTTTCATTGTCCTCAGGAAACAGGATTTTCTGTGGCAACGTGATTGTATTTTTTAGAATCGACAATGCCAATCTGCCAAATCCCTTTAATCCTGACGCCACGGATTCCACGGCCAGCGGCTCAATTGCCGGATTCTCAAACGGGCCTTTGACGGAAAACATGGCCAAGTCAATTCCCTGCTCGTCATCCTCAAGCAAGAGATGCACCAACGGAATTTCTTTGAGAAGCTGAAAATACGAACCCAAGGGACTGACCGCGGTCACCACATCCAGATTATCGTTTACCAAATCGTATTGTCCGGCAGCCGTCATTTTCACGACAGGTCCATCCATGACCATGTCCGTTGAAACAATCCGGCCATCGACAATGGTAAAGGTTCCACTTTGCCGATCAAAGGGATAGCCATCTTTTTCAAGGTCCACTTTCCCCTGCAGCATATTCGGCAGGTTCATGATGGCCAGAATTTTAGGAATCACGACCCCTCGCCTGATCCGGCCGTCCTTGATGGTGAGTTTCAACGTGCCCTTGAGGGTCGGAAGTATGCCGAGGGGATTTCTCCCATGTCCCTGTAGTGTACCCTTCATGGTCATCAATCCCGTCATCAATTGCTTGTCGAGTGTTTGTTTATCAAGAAGGGTTTTTTTCAAGGTTAATAATGGAAGCGAGTTGATCGAAAACTGCGTCTTCACCGCGGCTGGCTGTTGCACGGGCAGATTGACTGAGACACGGCCTTGAACCGTCCCGTTGTCTACTTTCCCGCGGATCTGGTCTATGTGGATGGCGCCCTTGTCGATATTCAGCCGGCCGGACAAATTCCGGACTTTCAGGTTGCGGTACGAGGCACGATTGAACTGCAATCTTGCGGAGACTTTGGCCGTGTCGGCAATCATTTCCAAGAATTCGCGAAGGGGAGAACGCCGTTTGTCTCTCGGCAGCAACAAATCAAGATCAAAGCGAGTCGCATTGATCGACAGTTTCATGTTTGGGCTACTGTCCCACGTGAGGATGAATCCTTTGGCTTGAGCTTGACTGTTTTCAAGATTCCATTGCAGTTTCTTGAATTCGGCGGCATGGCCGGCCAGTTTCACTTGAAGCGCCACCCGGGAAAGCGGCGACCTCACTCCTTCGATGTCGATGACTCCATTCGTTAAGGTCACTTGCCCCGATTTACTCCATGACCTCCAATCATCTCCTGTTCCCCGAAGATGCACCACCCCTTCCATGGTCCCGGAGGAAATCGTCTTCTCGAATAATTCAAGGTCCGGCGGTAACGACGCAAAGCGTATCGGTTCGGCCGTTAGTGAGGCATTGAACGTCAATGTTTGGTCGTAATGAAATTTTCCTTTTCCGGTCAAGTGAACCGACGGCAGACTCAGGGCCATGCGTTCAAACGTGTATTGAGGCTTTTCGCCGACTCGAACGTGAAAATCCAGATTGCCGGCGAGGGTCGAGGGTTTATAGAGAATGCCCGGCAGGTGAATTTCCATCCCTTGCAGGGAAATTTTTCCTTTCACCGAGAGGTTTCGCGGTTCTCCGGAAACCATGAGAAGATACTGCGCCTTGCCGGAAATGATTTCTTGCGCCGGAAATGCCGGACCGGGCATGAGAGTCGACAGATCGCTGTCACTGAAATGACCTTGAATGTTCAAGCCGTCAATATACGAGTCACCTTCAAGATCAACCGTCCCATGGACGTGAAAATCGCTCCCTCCATAGAACCCTGTCACGTTTTCGAAGCGAAGATGATTTTCTGAAATACGAAAAATGCCCTCTACTCGGGTAAGAGGCATGCGCAGTCTCGGCAATTGCAGGGCAATCCGTTCGGGATGATATTCGGCGCTTTGGAACGCGATGGCGTGAGGAGTCTTGAGTGGTCCGGCAAAGCGCAGGGTTAACAATCCACTCCCGGCCTTGCCCTGCAAAGCGTCTTCCGGTCGTTGCGGTACGCTCCACCCGCCAATCGTTTGCATAAGGCCGATCATGTTTGAGGCAGAAACCCGCCCCCCGAATTCCGTTGTCAACCAAGGCCCTTGTTCGGCAAAAACAATCGTTCCTTCGCCTTGAGTGACGGGAAGTTGCTCATATTGTCCGCGAAAGTCGAAGAATCGAATCTTATCAACCCCGACATTGATGGCGCAGTTCATCTCTTTGAGGGTTCCCAGCTTGGACCCTAAATCCAATCGTCCTTCCGAAAGCTGAAAATTTCCCGTCAGCGCATAGCCCGCTTCTTTGCGGGAGGAGCCGGTGAACGTGACTGAAACCGCTTGAATTTTTCCGCCGATGGACTGACGATAAATGGCATCGGATAATTCTGACGGAATAAATCCTTCGGGCAGTAATTGGGGCAAATGTTGAATGGCGACAGGTGCACTGGACCATTGCCCCCAAAAGGTGGGCGGTTCAGGCCGCCACAAACCCTTCACGCTGATTTCTGAATTCAGGTCAATGCTGTCGGTTAACACCACAAGATCGGATACAGACAGGTCATACCCTTCAATGCCGGGAGCAAAATGGAGATGCCCTTGGACCTTGGTTCGACCTTGCAACCCAATCGGGACTTCATCGACGTCGAAAAGATTGGCCAATTGCGCAAGCGTTCTGCGCTCAAGGTCCATACGAATATGAAGGTCAAATTGAGGAGACGCGTCACGGTCTCTTGTCGTTCCCTCCTTGAGAAAACCGGCGATATCCTGGAGTGTCCCATAAGCAGAGATCACGGATCCCGTGCCCCCTTCGGAAAGTCGCGCGGACAAAAACATTTCCGTGGGGCCGTCCCATACGAGTTGCTCTACTTGCAGTTCGACGGCTTCCGCGTGAAGGATAAACGCAGATTCACGGCGATATCGATCCTCCAGGTGCACGGTGCCGTTGGTCAATTTCAAAGAACGTCCCCAAAGCCATGCCCCTATCTCCACCTGACCGGATGATTCCTCTTGAAGAACGTTTCGGTAATTCCATTGTCCGTTTTCCTCTCGCTTGAGATTGAAAACGGCATGTTCGATGCTCAGGGCATGCGGCATGGGTATATCCTGCAAGAAGGACAAGAAATTCAGGTCCAGTTGAATGTGTGTGGCCTGAAAGACCGGAGTGCCTTGCTCCGGATCTTGAATGCTCACGTCTCTCAGTTCCAGGTGAGGATAGGGGAAAACCCCTACCTCTATGTGTTCGATGACGACGTGATCTCCGAAGGATCGTGTGACAAGATCTCGAACGACAACTTGCATGTCCTCCGCGTGGAACGTCGCAAGATAAACGACACCCACAACGCAAACGATCATGACCAGAAGGAAGATCGGAATCAGACTCTTGCGCTTGGAAGACATGTATTCATTCCTGGCCTTGATGGGCATCAATCGTAGGGGTGAGACCAACGGCGTGTCGCTACGGGCCGTTGGTCGTATACATGGGCATCTTCGCGTTTTCTTGACAGTCCGAGGAATTCACCGTTATGGTCCTTCCCCATTCTAACGAAAGTCCACTCGTTATTCTATCGGCAGTTTACCGGCCATGAAATCGGTTTCCCGCGCAGCAGGCTCGCTGCCATATGCATACACGCATCTCCTCGTGTCGCAGTCAGTAGCCGGCGCATTACTGAAATGTTATGACTATCCTCATCCGCACAAACCGGGTGCCATAATCAGAGGATATGACAAGGCCCATGCCTTTCGGACGGCGAAAATGTGTGCGGTCGTGGCCCAGCACCTTTCGTATGCACGCTCACGTGTCCGGCAGTTTCAGGTTGCCTGTCTCTTGCATGATTTGGGAAGGGCCGGACTTGAGCGACGGCTTTTTGGCAAAATATGGTCATGGGCGCGTAGCCGGAATATTCCCACGAGACCTGCAGAATGGCGGTTGCGACATCCCGATTCGCGTTATGGCAAGGAGACCGAAGCCTTTGTGAACATGTATCGCGAGACATTGGCCGAACAAGGATTGCCGCTCACCCAGTGGGCATGCGAACACGTTGAAATGCGATTGGGATTTGCTCGTCGCCATCGCCGGCAACTTACAAGAGTCACCCCCCTCCTGGAAAGCCTGGATATTCGTTGGTTGCCATGGATGGAGAAGGTGACGTTATATTATTATTATCCTGAAAAACTGGCACGGTCTCCTGATTGGGTCCGGGAACTTGGAGAAATCTTAGTTGCTTGTGAACAGTTGGAAGCCTACAGCAACCGCCGGCGTGGAGCAGACTACTACGTGCGATCACAAGAAAGTTTTCACGAGGCCTTTGGCTATCTTGACGCATTACAGCGACAGGGACGTTTACGGACAAGAGTCGTCAACGCGGTTCGACAATTGACAGCTTCCGGGAGCTTTGATTCCATTCTCAAGGCAGCCCGGGGTGGAACATTATCACGATCAGAACAACAATTCCTTCGTTCCCTCCAATAAGCAAGAGAGAGAATCCGATGCCCGTCTCTACTCATTATTTTTCGGTCGCGATGCAAGGCCATTCACACATCGAGAATATCTCCGACCACGTTCGGGATTGCCTTGCCTCCACACCCATGCAAGCCGGTATCGTTACGATCTTCGTGAAACATACGACCGCGTCGGTTCTTATCATCGAAGATGAACCGGGGTTGCGCGCTGACACCAAAACCGTCTGGGACAACCTGATTCCGGCGGCCTCAACCTGGCAACATAACGTGAGAAACCCCGGGGAAAACAATGGGCACAGTCACTTGCGAGGCCAAATCCAGGGCCAATCACTGGCGGTTCCCTTTGCCGACAACCAACTGCTCTTGGGGACTTGGCAAGAAATTGTCATTCTCGATTTTGATACAAGGGCACGCTCTCGGGAAATCATCGTCCAAGTCATGGGTGAATGAGCTTGAATATGTGTGAGGCCGACTCTTTGAGTCGTCCTTGTTTTTCGATTCACCGCTTTTAACGCACGAGGGGTCAATGGGAGATCATTCTTGCTTTTTTTAAAAAATGAGAGACAATGCAACAGAGGACGGGATGCAGTAGAGCTTATTTCATCGTGGTTTCGTGAAGGGGATAATCCATGACACAAAAAAACCAAGACGACAAACAACGACACAACACCCCGTTGTTCTCCTGGATGACGATCCTTCTTTTCATTAGCTTGTGTGGGACTCCCGCTTGGGCTGATAGTTTGGATCAGCAACAACTTGTTGAAAAAGCCACGCATACGGTGACAAGCTTTATGGAGGATCCCAATCTCACGTGGTTTCAGGATCACGTCAAGGAAGCCAAAGCTCTGTTGATTATCCCGCAACAATTGAAGGCGGCCTTCTTCTTTGGTGCGGATGGAGGTAGCGGAGTTTTGGTTGTCCATGACGACAAGACCGGAGAGTGGGGTGAACCGGCCTTTTACATCCTGGGCGGACTCAGCTTTGGATTTCAATTCGGTGGGGAAGCCTCGGAAGTGATCATCTTGGCCATGACCCACGGCGCAGTAGAAAAGCTCTACTCCTCATCCTTTAAACTGGGCGGGGATGCCTCCGTGGCAGCCGGACCCTATGGAGCCGGAGTCGAGGGTGCCACGTCGGCCAATTTGAACGCCGATTTCCTTGCATTTTCCCGTTCAAAAGGGGCCTATGCGGGGATCTCATTGGAAGGATCGATCATCTATGCGGACGATGATTCCAATCAAGCCTACTATGAAGAAAAGGTGCGGCCCGTTGATATTCTTGTCACCAAATCCGTCACAAACAAGCATTCGGCGAGGCTTCGCCAAGCCATTACGGCAGCAACCCAATAAGTGCGCATTCTTGCGGGAGCATGCGTCGCTGACACATTAAGGGCCAAGTCTATTCTTGAATGGTGGGAACGATCACGACTTCCCCGTCTTGACAATCAATCGTCACCGCGTCACCGTCTTTTATCTCTCCTTTGACCAACAGCTTCGACAAAGGGGTTTCAACCTTGTGCTGGATTAGGCGTTTCAAGGGGCGAGCTCCGTACATGGAACTGTAGCCTTGTGTCCCCAAATTCGACAGTGCCTCTTTGGTCACCTCCAACCGAATTCTCCGATCTTTCAGTCTTGCCTGTAATTGCTTCAGTTGAATATCCGCAATTCGACCAACCTCATCCGTGTTCAGCGGATGAAAGACGACGGTTTCATCGATACGATTCAAGAATTCCGGACGAAAGTGTCGCTTGGCCACGCTCAAAACAAGGGCCTGCAATTCTTCATAGGTTTGTTCACGTTCCTGCGCCTCCAGAATTTCCTGACTACCGATATTCGACGTCATCATCAAGACCGTATTCTTCAAATCAACGGTTCGTCCTTGGGAATCGGTCAACCGGCCGTCGTCGAGGACCTGCAAGAGAATGTTGAATACGTCATGGTGAGCTTTCTCAATTTCATCGAAGAGAATGACACAGAAAGGACGACGCCTCACGGCTTCGGTCAATTGCCCTCCTTCTTCATAGCCGACATAGCCGGGCGGAGCCCCGATGAGTCTCGCCACGGCATGTTTTTCCATGTATTCCGACAAATCTATCCGTATGAGATTGGCTTCGTCGTCAAAGAGAACGTGAGCCAAGGCTCGAGCCAGTTCAGTTTTCCCGACGCCGGTCGGACCGAGAAACAAAAATGAACCAATCGGCCGGTTGGGGTCCTTGATGCCTGATCGTGCACGGAGGACGGCGTCGGCGACGGCTCGAACCCCTTCATCCTGGCCGACCACGCGTTGATGGAGCAACGCTCCCAATTGCAATAATTTTTCCATTTCCCCTTGAAGGAGACGGCGTATCGGAATACCCGTCCAACGATTCACCACTGCGGCAATATCTTCTTCGTCCACTTCTTCTTTCAAGAGACGAGACTCCCCTTTCTGGCGATCGAGATGCGCTTCTTCAGCCTGGAGTTCCCTCTCGAGCCTCGGCATCGTTCCATAGCGGAGTTCCGCAACACGATTGAGATCATATTCACGTTCAGCCTTTTCAATCTGATGCTTCAAATCTTCAAGGTGCTGCCGGAGTTGCTGCAAGCGTCCGACCGCAGATTTTTCCGCTTCCCACTGGCGCTTCAATCCGTCAAGTTCCCGGCGTTTGCCGTCGAGTTCACCTTCCAATGTTTCAAGCCGTGCCTGGCTGCCCGGATCTTCTTCCTTTTTAAGGGCTTCCCGTTCGATTTCGAGTTGCATCACTTTTCGGGAAACTTCATCTAACGCCGCAGGCATGCTGTCGATTTCCGTACGCAGTCGTGCGGCGGACTCATCGACGAGATCGATGGCCTTGTCCGGGAGAAACCGGTCGCCGATATATCGATGGGAAAGCCGTGCAGCCGCAACCAGGGCCGCGTCTTTAATACGGACCCCATGATGAACCTCATACCGTTCCTTGAGTCCCCGCAAAATCGAAATCGTACTGGCAACCGACGGTTGTTCCACGAGTACGGGCTGAAATCGGCGTTCAAGTGCCGCGTCTTTTTCAATATGCTTGCGATACTCATCCAGGGTCGTCGCTCCGATCAGGTGGAGTTCTCCTCGCGCCAGCATCGGTTTTAACAGGTTGGCGGCGTCCATGGCCCCTTCGGCTGCTCCCGTACCTACCACCGTATGCAATTCGTCGATAAACAGGAGAATATCTCCGTGCGACGACTGAATTTCCTTTAAGACCGCCTTCAGGCGTTCCTCAAACTCTCCCCGGAATTTGGCTCCAGCCACCAGGGCTCCCATGTCGAGGACAACCACGCGTTTTTGCTTCAACCCTTCAGGAACGTCACCCTTGATGATCCGTTGAGCCAACCCTTCGACAATGGCCGTTTTCCCGACACCGGGCTCACCGATGAGCACGGGATTGTTTTTTGTCCGTCTCGACAAGATTTGAATCGTCCGCCGGATCTCCTCGTCACGCCCGATCACCGGATCCAGCTTCCCCTGGGCCGCCAAACGGTTCAAATCCCGTCCATATTTTTCCAGCGCCTGAAAGGTTCCTTCAGGATCCTGACCGGTCACTCGTTGATTGCCACGAACCTGTTGCAGGCCGGCCAACAGGTTATCGCGCGTCATTCCCAGGTCCTTTAACGCGCCGTCTTGAGCCGTCATGGCCAGCAGGAGATGTTCGACGCTGAGGTACTCGTCCTTCAAGGATTGCTTTTCATCTTCGGCACGAGCCAGCAACGTGGCCGTGCGCTGGGTTAAATGCAGCTGACCGGGTGCGGCTCCCGTGCCACGGACTTGGGGGATTTTTGCGAGTCGTTGCTCGGTCTTGGCTTTTACGGCGGAAGCGGACATTCCACTGTGTTCCAGGATTGGACCGGCAGACCCGTCAACTTGCGCCAATAAAGCCGCCAGGACGTGCTCAACGTCAATGCCCTGGTGATTCCGGTGCATGGCAAGAGCAGACGCGGCTTGCAGTGCTTCCTGGACCTTGAGCGTCATACGGTTCATATCCATGATTTCCGGCTCCTCCGTAGATATTGTTGATCAACGATCCGATATCATCAGATAATCACGTCCCCAAAAAGATCAAGTAGGAATCAGCGGTCGTCGGTTCTTATTCCCGGCGATTGGATGCGCGATGCTATCAATCGTTCGTAGATCGTGAGAACCCGGGTCCTGACGGATTCATAGCGGGCGAGAAAGCTCGAGGTCGCAGACGATGAGGGTTGGTCCGTGTAGCCCATGCGGACGGCACATTTGGTCAACTCGGCAGGTTGATGCGGCAAGGTATGGGTTTGCAGTTCATGGACCATTTGTATCTTATTCTCAACGTCACGCAGAAACAGATAGGCCTCCTCCAGAAATTTCCCGTCAGCGTCTTGTACAAGGTCAAGTGCCTGGAGTTGTTGAAGCCCTGTCATCGTATTCGGCTCAACTAATTGCGGGTGCCTGGCCACGTTCAACAATTGAAGCGTCTGGACCATGAATTCGATGTCGCGAATTCCTCCGGCGCCGAGTTTGACGTTACGTTCATGCTCTTTTTTCATCTTGACTCTTTGGTGAATCTGAGCTCTGAGCGCATGGACCGTTTCGACAAGATTTCTGGTTCCCTGCTCTTCTTGCCCCATGACAAACGGCCGGATTTTCTTGAGAAAGGTCTGCCCTAAAGACCGATGGCCTGCTATGGGGCGCGCCTTTAACAATGCCAGCCGTTCCCAAGTCCTTCCGCGCATTTGATAGTATTTCACGGCGTCACGACTTGCCCAAGCCAATGGTCCAATGCCTCCTTCCGGCCTCAAACGCAAATCCACTCGAAACAATTGTCCTTCCGACGTGGATGCCGATAGGACTCGGGTAAGCTCCATGGCGACAATTTGAAAAAACATCTCGTTACTGATCGGTTTTTCCGCGGTGACTATCTGCCGGTTGCCTGAGGAGTATAAATAGATGAGATCGACGTCGGAGCTGTAATTCAGCTCACCGCCACCGAGTTTTCCCATTCCCAACACCACGAATCCCTTGCCGTTGTGACTCGTCCCGGGGCCTCGATAAAGGGGAATGCCATATTCTTGACACAGTTCTTTGTGAACGAGCCGGTATGCGGCATGGATGACGATTTCCGCAAGTCGTGACAGGGATTGAATCGTCTCCGCGACAGAGGCAACACGAAAAAGGTCTCGTGCGCCGATACGCAGCATTTCCCGTCGATGGAAACGTCGAAGTACGTTGAATTTGTGCTCGTAAGTATGAACAAGATCAAGGGTTTCATCCAAGCCTTTTTGCAGGCGTTTGCAATCAGGTGTGCGCTGCAGGACGTGCTCTTGCTCGATCCAATAGATTAGCATGGGGTCTCGAATGAGCGTTTCCGCCATCGCAGGGCTGTTTCCGAACAACACACACAACAATTGCAGGACGTGCGGCACTTGTGCCAAAAAACCAAATACTTGGGTTCGGGCATTGCCGGCGTCGAGGTATCGCTCCCATTCTCGCAAGGCTTGGTCCGGATCGGCCGTACCTGAGACAGCGCACAAGAGATCGGCAAGAATGGCTGCGAGCAGTTTTCTGCTTCCCGGTTCGCCGGCCATCAGTTGGAGAGTGGCATCGGCTTCCTTCCAATTCCGGAACCCATATGGCGCCAAGAGCCGCCTGACTTCGGAACGGGCTAAATTCGAAGAAAGCAGCAAAGGCCGAGGGTCAGCGTTCACATGCGTGTTGGGCATAATCGCCATGAGGACGAATAACGGGAAATGTTTGAGGTTTAATCCTTCTCACAATCGTCGCGCGTTACGGTATACTTTATTGCCATGAAAAAACCATTCGACCAGACGGAATTGGAAAAACTTTCTCCACAAATCGACCCTGCCGTTATCAAGGACTTTCTGGATCGCATGGATCCGGATTATTTCTTGGAATTTTCAACACAGGCCGTGGCGGAACACGTAACCTTGGCCAACACCCTGACCCTGGAAAATCGCTGCACATTCCTTGTTCAACCGGCGAACGATGCAAATCGATACCGGATCACGATCGTCGCCTACGACTATTTTGCGGAATTTGCCACGATTTGCGGCCTGTTGTCCGCCTATGGGTTCGACATCCGCGAAGCGCTTGTTTTCACGTATCATGACGACCCGGTTTCTGAGTCGACAACTTCACGCCAGAGGCAAGCACGCAAATGGCCGATCCGGCGTCCCCGCCAACGACCGGGCCTCTTCAAAAGAAAAGTTGTGGACGTCTTTCAGGTTCACCTTCTCCCGGGGACGACATTCGATGCGGCTGTTGAGCAGGAATTGAGCCGGGATTTGTCCCGTATGGTGTATTTGCTCGAATCCCGGAAACTCCAGGAAGTCCGCAATTATGTCAATCGCAAACTCGTGGAAATGCTTGGCCAAAGAACAACGGCGGCTTCCGCTCTCGTGCATCCGGTGGAAATATTTTTCAACAATGTGCGTTCCATGCGAGATACCGTCATCGATATCAGAGGCACGGATTCTCCGGCTTTCTTATACGCCTTTACGAACGCGTTGGCCATGAGAGGACTGTATTTTGTCAAAGCCGTGATTGATGGAGACGGCATCAGGGTCCGCAACCGGTTTTTTGTCAGAGATCGACACGGCAGGAAGATAGTCTCGGTACAGGAACAACAGGAACTGACCGTTGCCGCGGCCCTCATCAAGGAATTTACCCATTCCCTCACGTGGGCCCCGGATCCCGGCAAGGCGTTGAATCATTTCAGTCATTTCCTGGATCAGTTGCTGGAACATCGTCTCAGCAAAAAACAGATCGGGTTACTCACCAAAAAAAAATCGTTGGCCAATCTCGCCCGGTTGTTCGGCACAAGCGATTTTTTATGGGAAGATTTCCTTCGCCGGCAATACGTCAACCTTCTGCCCATTGTCGAAACGTTCCATCACCCTCAGGCCCGCTCATCACAAACCGCCCTCGCTAAGGCGTTGAAGACCACACTTGGAAAAAAACGAAATCCGGAAAACAGAAAAATGATCTTGAATCGATTTAAAGATCAGGAATTGTTTCGCATCGACATGCATCATATTCTCAACGAAACGCCCCTCCCCTCGTTCTCCGAATCGCTCACGGCCCTGGCTGAGGTGATCTTAGCACAAGCCCTCGTTGAGGCACAGGCAGTGGTCAACCGAAAACATCCACTGCCATCCACGCTGCGCAACAGTCCTCTGCCGTTCAGTATTTGCGGATTAGGCAAGTTGGGCGGGCGTGAGTTGGGGTACGCCTCCGATATCGAATTGATCTTTGTTTATGGGACGAATACCTCGGGCCGTCCCGGCCCCGGCATCGGGGAATACTACGAACGGCTGGTCCAGGAATTTCTTCATTGGATCGAGGCGAAACAGGAGGGAATTTTTCAGATCGATATCCGGTTGAGACCTCATGGAGAAAAAGGCCTGCTGGCGAATTGTTTTGACGACGTCACCCGTTATTATCGAACGGGAGGCGCCGCCGCGCCGTTTGAACGCCAGGCCCTGATCAAGTTGCGGCACGTTGCGGGGCACGTCGCGCTGGGCCGTCGCATTGAACAGTACCGCGACACGTTCGTCTACAGTCGAACTTCCTGGCCGTTGGATACCGCCCTGAATGTGCGCCGCAGACAGATCCGGGAATTGGTTCCCAAGGGTACCATCCACGTGAAATATAGTCCGGGCGGGCTCATCGACGTTGAATATGCCACGCAGTACCTTCAGATACAACATGGCTACCGAGATGCCTCACTGCATACGTCCAATACCCTGGACGCCCTTGAGGCCCTTCAAGCGACGAGCGTTCTCTCACGTCACGACGCAACGATCTTGATGGAAGATTATCTGTTCCTGAGAAAGGTGATTGATGGCTTACGCATCGTTCGCGGAAATGCCAAGGACTTGGTGTTGCCGGAGTCCGGTTCCGACGACATGATCTATCTGGCAAGAAGATTGGGATATCTCACCGACGTCTGGAAAGAAGGGGCGCACGCGTTTGAAAACGAGTTACGACAACGCATGAACCGGACGCACGGCCTCTTCGTCAACCTGTTTTGTCAAACGCCTTCAGGTAAAAGAAGGCGGCGCCTTTCCGAATGAACCGGAAAGACGCCGTCACGTCCAAATGGGATTCGCCCCCCATTGGAACCTTCATTGCGCTAAATATCATAGTACAAGAAGAATTCATGGGGATGAGGACGAATGCGAACCTCATCGGCTTCATTTTCCCGTTTATAACTAATCCACGCCTCCACCAAGTCTTCACTGAAAACCCCGCCTTTTAACAGAAACTGGTAGTCGTTTTCCAGGTTGTCGAGGGCTTCATCCAGGCTTGAAGGCACGGTTGGAATATTCGACGCTTCCTCCGGTGCCAAATCGTAGAGATTCTTGTCCATGGCTTCGCCCGGGTCAATCTTGTTTTGAATGCCGTCGAGTCCCGCCATCAACATCGCACTGAATGCAAGATAACAGTTGGCCGAGGGATCAGGGAAACGCACTTCGATCCGTTTGGCTTTCGGGTTGGTCGAATACATCGGGATTCGAATGCCGGCCGACCGGTTCCGGCTGGAATACGCCAACAACACGGGAGCCTCGAATCCGGGCGTCAACCGTTTATAGGAATTGGTCGTCGGATTCGTGAACGCCGCCAAAGCCTGAGCATGCTTCAAGATGCCGCCGATGTAATGCAGGCAGGCTTTGGACACGCCGGCGTATTCTTTGCCGGCGAACGTCGGGGTTGTACCCTTCCAGATACTTTGATGCGTGTGCATGCCCGTCCCGTTGTCTTGGAACAACGGTTTCGGCATGAACGTCGCGGTTTTGCCATGCCGTCTGGCCACGTTTTTGACGATGTATTTGTACAACATCATTTTATCTGCCATCTTCAACAAACTGTCAAAGCGGAGATCGATTTCAGCTTGTCCTCCCGTGGCCACTTCATGATGGTGTTTTTCAACGTGAATCCCGGCTTTTTCCATTTCCCGGACCATTTCGGTACGAATGTCCTGTTGCGTATCCGTCGGGGGAACCGGGAAATAGCCTTCCTTATGTCTGGGCCGCGCCCCCAAGTTATGACCGTCGTCGCCTGAATTCCAAATACCCTCTTCAGAGTCGATGAAATAATAGCCAGAGTTGCTGGTTTGGTCATAGCTTGCATGGTCAAATACGAAGAATTCAGCTTCAGGCCCCCAATAGGAGACGTCGCCAATTCTCGTGCTCTTCAGGTATTGCTCCGCTCGTTGAGCCACGCCTCGCGGGTCCCGCTCGTAGACGGCACGCGTGATCGGATCCTGCACGTTACACACCATACTGAGAGTCGGCAGTTCGGTAAACGGATCCATCCGTGCGGAGTTCGGATCGGGGAAGACCAGCATGTCACTGTTCTGAATCGCTTTCCACCCACGGATGGATGATCCGTCAAAGCCCGCTCCATCCTTGAAGAGATCAAGGTTCAGTTCGGAGGTCGGGAGGGAAAAATGCTGCCACGTTCCGACCAAGTCCACAAACTTGAGATCGACCATTTCCACTTTGTTCTTTTTGGCAAAATCCAATACTTCACGGGGAGTCATTCCGTACCTCCTTCTTCACACAATAGGTTTTGTTGTACAATGCCGACACGCATACTTTTTCAGGAATAGGCGCGCTCACTATGCTGGCTCAAATCGAGCCCGGTTTCTTCGTCTTCGGGCGAAACCCGAAGGCCGACGATGGCGTCGACGACTTTTAAAATGACAAAGGTTCCGATTAACACAAACACCAACGTGGAGACGGCCAATACCACTTGAATCACGAATTGGCCCGGGTTGCCAAAAAATAATCCCTGTGCGCCAACCGAGGCGAACAACCCCGTTGCCAGGATTCCGCTAAATCCTCCCACGCCGTGAATGGCGACCACGTCAAGCGAGTCATCGTACCCAAGTCTAATCTTCAGGACAACTGCGGCGTAACACAGGACACCAGCCACGAGTCCGATCAGCAAGGCTGACAAGGGCGAAAGGAATCCGGCGCCGGGTGTGATCGTCGCCAAACCCGCGATGATTCCGCTGGCGATCCCGAGCATGGTGGGTTTGCCGGTCCGCATCCATTCCGCGGCCATCCAACTGACCCCACCGGCGCATGCCGCAATATGGGTCGCCACAAAAGCCGTCGCCGCGCCTCCGTTCGCACCCAAGGCACTCCCTGCATTGAACCCGAACCATCCGAACCATAGCAGACCCGTTCCCAGGACCGTCATCGGCAGATTGTGCGGCAACATGGATTCAACCCCGTAGCCCTTCCGTTGCCCCAACACCAGGGCGCAAACGAGCGCGGCGGCACCGGAGCTGATGTGCACGACGGCTCCTCCGGCAAAGTCCAATGCGCCCATCTCTGCAAGCCACCCGCCGCCCCACACCCAATGGGCAAGGGGCGAATAAATTAGGACTGACCAAAGTACGGCAAAGAGCAGCAACGCCGTGAATTTCATTCGCTCGGCAAAGCTGCCGGTGATCAGCGCCACGGTAATCGCCGCGAACATGAGTTGAAACACCATGAAAACCAAATGGGGGATGCCCGTGCCGGGAAACGCATCCTGGCCTACTCCCATCAAGCCGAGAAATTCCAGGCTGCCGATGACTCCGCCGACGTCGGTCCCAAATGCCAATGAATAGCCGAGCAACACCCACACAATGCTGATCAGACACAGGATGACGGCGGTATGCGCCAAGGTTCCAAGTATATTCTTGCTCCGGACGAGACCGCCGTAAAAGAGCGCCAACCCGGGCAAGGTCATGCATAACACGAATGCAGACGACACCAGAATCCACGCCGTATCGCCGCTATCAATGGCTCCCGAAGTACCGTCCTGGGCCCATCCGGTCGCCACCCCACACGAGACGCTCAGAATCACAACCAATAGCCAGACAAATGAGAAAGTCGAGTGCTTCACGGTTCCACCTTGGGTTAAGAGTTATATGAACCAGCGTTGCCGGACATGACAACCGTCGGAAGCAATCCGTTGTCGGGGGGAGTCATCCCTTGCAGCCGCCCGGACATGCCGGCAACGACCCCCCTCCCTTGTGGCAGGAGGCGTTCAAACGGTTCCTGAACAACCGGCTATAAGACGCCGTCACCCGTCTCTCCGGTACGAATGCGAATCACGTTGTTCAAATCTGAGATGAAAATCTTGCCGTCGCCGATACTGCCCGTTCGAGCGGCTTTCCCCAGAGTTTCAATGACCTTGCCTTCCAAGTCATCGGCAATCGCGAGTTCGAGCTTGACTTTCGGGACGAAATCGATCTGGTACTCCGTGCCACGATAGGTTTCTTTATGCCCTTTTTGGCGACCGAACCCTTTGACTTCCGTCACGGTCATGCCTTGAATGCCTATTTCCGTAAGGGCATCTTTCACTTCATCGAGCTTAAAAGGCTTGATTATCGCTTTCACAAGTTTCATGGATTTTCCCCTTTCAAGATTGAAAGTGTCGGCGGAAACGCGTGAACGGTCCGTGTCGTTCACGCCTGACGTGATGCAATTTCATGAATTGACCTGAACCCTAAGTATATGCGCGTTCGCTATGTTCACTCAGATCCAGTCCAATAATTTCTTCTTCCTTGCCTACGCGAAGGCCTATCATGGCATCCAACACTTTCAAAATAATAAGGGTTCCAACAAACGAAAACACCCAGGTCGCTCCGACACCGACGACCTGAATAAAAACCTGCCCCGGATTTCCAAAAAACAAGCCGGTGCCCCCGCCAACGCTTGCAAAGAACCCTGTGGCGATCGCACCCCACGTTCCTCCAATACCGTGGATGCCTAGGACGTCAAGGGCATCATCATAGCCGAATCTGGCTTTCCATACCACGGCTAAATAGCACACCACGCCGGCACTGAAACCAATACAAAGCGACGAAATCGGACCGACAAAACCCGCTGCCGGCGTAATCGCCACTAAACCGGCAATGGCGCCGCTTGCCCCACCCAAGGCCGTTGGTTTGCCGCTCGACATCCATTCCGCCACGAGCCATCCCAAGACGCCGGCAGACGTGGCCACGTGAGTAGCGACAAATGCCCCCGCAGCAATTCCATCGGCGGCCAGTGCACTCCCGGCGTTGAATCCAAACCATCCGACCCACAACAAAGCCGCTCCAACCACGGTAAAAGGCAAGTTGTGGGGTGCCATCTTTTCGACTCCATAGCCATGCCGTTTTCCCAGGACCAATGCCGCAGCTAAAGCCGCCACCCCCGAACTGATGTGCACAACGGTGCCTCCGGCAAAATCCAAGGCTCCCAATTCGCCCAACCATCCGCCGCCCCACACCCAATGGGCGAGGGGTGCATAGATCAAGGTCACCCACAGGACGGCAAAGAGCACGAACGCCACAAACTTCATGCGTTCCGCAATGGCGCCGCTGATCAACGCTACCGTAATTCCTGCAAACATGAGCTGAAACACCATGAAGGCAAGATGTGGAACGGCCGTGCCGGGAAACACGTCAGGTCCAACGCCATTCAACCCCAGAAACTCGAAACTACCGACAAGACCGCCCACGTCCGTGCCAAAGGCGATGGTATAGCCCCATAAAACCCAGACGACGCTGACAATGCATATGGAGATAAAACTGTGCATCATGGTGCTCAACACGTTCTTATCCCGCACCATCCCTCCGTAAAAGAGAGCCAGCCCGGGAATGATCATGGCGAGAACCAACGCGGAAGAAGTCAGAAGCCATCCCGTGTCTCCCGCGCTGATCGCCGAGGCTCCGTCTTCCGCCAAGGTCGTTCCTGCAAGGCATTGAAGTATTAATACTGAAATTAATATACTTATATATTTCAATGAAATTCTCTTGTTTTCCATTTCTTCTCCCCCCTTCAGACGGTTGTTAGGGCTTCCTTAAAAGAGGAAGATCATTTCTCCGGCCAGTGTTGATTGGCTGTCTGTCACACCATCACCATCCGTAAACGTGTTCCTGTCAGACTTGTCGTAGCGGAATTCCGCCCGGGTAATGAGATTGGGGACCGGCTTGTATTGCAGGGTCCACGTGGCTTCCCACAGCGTCTGATCGGCTGCGGCTCCGATAGGACAAACTTGGGCGTTGCCGAGATCTGCAGCGCCGCCGCACGAGAAGGCACCGGCTGCGTCCTCAAAGACTTCGGCCCGGAGATGAAGTCCCCATTGGTCGTTGAAATCATAGATGGCGTAGCCTGCCACACCATTCCATCGGGCGTTGGCCATTCCCGGACGTTCCTGATTTCCGTAGTAGCCTTCCAACACGAATTCGAGTTGATCGGTGGCTTGTACGTCGAGGATGCCGCCGACCTGCATGCGGTCCTGAGTTTCTTGCCCTCGAAGATTGCCCTCAGGGCCCCAGAACCCGAACACGGAAAATCCCACGTTATCCATGGGCGTGAGAGAAAGAAGTGCCTCAACGGATTTGCTGTTATTGTCATCCTGTTGCAACCCCGTAAACGAGTTGATAGCGCTGACGGCCAACGAGGCGGATTCCGAAAAATCAACCGTGGCGCGAAGCCCCGTCACCGTGAATGGCTCCCCGATACCGAACAGGAACGAACGGGAAAAATTTGGATTGAGCGGGCTTTCGATTACTTCATACCCGATCAACGTGTTCATGCGTCCTGCTTGAACCATGATATTATCCACCGGCATGTATTGAATGTACGCTTCCTGGAAGTCAAAATCGTCCGAACCTGTCCCGCCGGTAAACTTGGCGTCTTCCCCGAAGTTCAGCTTCAAGCGAAACCCTGCCCGGTCACTCAATGCCCCTCCGGGACTTGCGGCTTTTTCCAGGACGAGTTGCGCCATATTAGGCCGAAAGGAATTCGCATCGCCGTCGAAACTCCGGTTGTTATTCACACCAGTGGAGGGATTGTTGAAATTTTGCGTATACGACGTTTCCACGTAGCCATACAGTGAAAGATTCAATTTCTTAGCCAACGAGTCATCGTCAGCTAGCGCCACGGAACTCAACAGTGGCAGAGGAAGCCACCCAACGACCGCCATACTGAAAACAAACACAAACATTCGAGTCATCATTCTGTTGACCATGTCAGGTTCTCCTTAGTCAAAATTCGGTGCTGGAAAATTCATTCGGCACACGCCTTTGTGATGCCTCGTGGTACATGCGAAAACCTTGATGTGCTTCTCGATTACGTCTCCCCCACCACAAAAAAAAGCCCCCAACCCCTTTTTACGTGGTTGAGGACTTCATCGTCCTTTGAATATAACTATAGAAGCCAAGACAACGATGTCCCGGCACTGTTTCTTTTGTACATCAGTTCTACGTACCAGTCAAGACAAAATTATGGCGACTGCACCGTGAACCCGACAAGAAGGCTGAGAGAATACCGTCATGCCTGACACCTCCTCTTCATCTTCGGATTCCTTGGAGAACCTTCCTGTGCTCAACGAACCTCCTCCGAATCCCAAGGGCGGCAAAACCCTTATTGTGGATCACGCCGACCCTGCCTGTTATCCTCGACCAAGTGCAGCTCTTAAGGATGCGGAACCGGATGATCAAATTTTTGTTCGCCCGGGGATCTATGAAGACCGTCTATTCGGCACACAGCAACCCATTCACCTGATTGGAGCCGGACGGGACCATGTCCAAATCTTCAGTCGCCGAAGCGGACCCTTGTATTTGCAACAGATTCCCAGTGGGCGTATTTCCGGAATGACGTTCCGTTACATCGGCAGCGACCAGCATTCCGCGATCAATATCTTTGATTCCACCTGCACGATTACTCAATGCCGGGCTACCGACGGTCTTCTCTCGGGAATCGTGATTTATGGCCCGAATTGCCGGCCTTCGCTTATCGAAAACGAGGTATGCCGAAATCGTGAATCAGGCATTTTCTGTTTTGCCGGGGCACAGCCCTATCTGGCCAAAAACGTCTGTTTTGACAATCACCACTTTGGGCTGGCGGTCAGGGACGATGGGACACGACCGGATTTTCTCAAGAACGTCTGCCATCATAATATGCTCAGTGGTATGCTCCTGTTCCACGGAGCCCAGGCACTGATCCTGGAGAATACCTGTTATGACAATTGCCATTGGGGACTCGTCATGACACCAGACTCCAAGTCAACACCGGAGTTGGACCAACTCTTGTCCTGTAACATCCTCACTCAAAACCCACGAGGAGCCTGTATCGTCACGGAACAACCCCTCGGAGAAATTGGGCGTTAGCCCAAGACACAATCGCCTGAGAGAAACGTTCCGGACTGAAAACGGTTGAGGCAGGGAACGTCAAATTCGAAACATGCAGGCGGGACTCACGACATGAGTGGGAACGATCCGGTCAGGAACGTTGAAACCCGTGAGATGTCCGGCTGCCGTTTCTATGGCGAGAAGACCGTGGGCATGATTCGACCCCACGTGATGAGTTGCCAGATTCGTTCGTGCCCCCAGTACAGGAAAATTTTGACCAGCGCATCGAAACTGCCGACAATCGCCGCTGCCGCCAACTCACCCGAATACAGATAAACAACGCTTGTGGTCACCATCGTAGCCAAGACTCTCCAACTGATACCTTTCACCACGCTTCGAAGATGTGTATCCATAATCACTCCTTATTGAGTCTTGCTCGGGGCGCTATTTTCTCGACCGTTTGGGAGACGTCCGGACTCGACGATTTCGACCTCGATTGTAAAATGCTCTCAACGTATATCCGTCCAAGACGCCGGCAATGGCGCTTCTGACGTCAAACATGACATTCTGTATCGGACAATCAATAAAATTGGAATACGGGCAGTCCCGACAAGTTTGATAGGCCGTCTGGCTTACGCAAGGGATGGGAGCCAGGGGACCGTCTAAAATACGAATCACCTGCCCAAGCGACACGTCCTCCGGACGTTTGATCAACCGGTACCCTCCCTGAACACCGGGGCGGCTCCCCAGAATCCCCGCCCGTTTCAATTCCAACAGAATGGTTTCTAAAAATCCCACGGGGATGTGTTGGGCTTCTGCAATGTCGGATCGTCGCAGCGCAGACTGACCATACGCCTTGGTCAATTCAAGCAGGGCCCGCAATCCGTATTCGCTTTTTTTGGAAAGCTTCATATTTTTAATATTGTTTAGAAAAATTATTGAGAATTACCGGAAAAAATTTTCTTCCTTTGTTCGCATCTGCCCTTGGGCCGGCAACGTGACGGATCCCGCCAATCAAGATTGGTGGAGGGCAGGGGACTTGAACCCCCGACCCCAACGTTGCGAACGTTGTGCTCTCCCAACTGAGCTAGCCCCCCACGTCTTGCAACTCTACCAAAAGGGCCGACGCCCTGCAATCAAATCAGGCATCACGTATATGAACGGTCCGGCCCGCCACACTCAATCGTCCCTCCGCAAACAACCGAATGGCCCGGGGCAATAGGCCGTGCTCGACCTTGAGGATACGTTCCGACAACATATCTTCCGTATCGCCTTCTTCCACGGGCAGGGCCTGTTGCAGGATAATCGGCCCCGTATCCATACCTTCGGTCACAAAATGAACCGTGCAGCCGGCGACTTTCACTCCATGGTCCAGTGCCTGTCGTTGAGCATGCAAACCGGGAAAACTCGGAAGCAGTGAAGGATGAATATTCATGATACGCGATTCATACGAATCGATGAGCACCGACGTAACAATTTTCATGTATCCCGCCAAGATCACCAATTGGACTTGGTGATACTGCAACGTCTCCAGTAATCTTTGGTCATATGCTTGCCGGGGATCCGGCATGCTCGCCACTGACTTTGGATCAAGAAACACGGTTGTGAGTCCGTGACGTTTTGCGCGCTCCAGTGCCGGCACTCCCTGTTTATTGCTGACCACGACCGCAATGTCAGCGTTGAGGATACCGGCCTCAATCTCATCGATAATGGCTTGCAGATTAGATCCCCTGCCTGAAACAAGAACACCGAGCCTGAGCCTGCTCATAGCCGTATCTCCATGCCTCACGACTCACCGGTTCGACAATCTGTTTTACGCACGAACGAGTTCTACCAGGGTTTCGATCTGCGCGGTCTGCGGGAACATGTCAAACACTCGCACTCGCCGGACCCGATATTGGGTTTCGCATAGCCGGTGAAGATCTCGAGCCAGGGAAGAAGGGTTACACGACAGATACAGCATGCGGGCCCCCTTGATACGATTGAGGGACTCGACACATCGCCGGCTCAGCCCCGCGCGAGGCGGATCCATCACGATCACGTCGTATTCGTCCGTCGCCACCGTCTCCAGGAAGTCTTCGACTTTTGCCGCACGGATACGATAACGGCCGACGTGGTTGGCAGAGGCTGACCGTTTCGCATCGGCGACAGCATAAGGATTTTCCTCGACTCCCGTGACCATCGCTCCGTTTTTTGCCAATCCCAATCCAATGCACCCGACCCCGGCATGGAGCTCAAGCACGCGAATTGGTCCGCCCTCCACATTCAACCAATCGTTTACGGTTTCGAAGATTGTCGAATAGACCGCCCAATTGACCTGCATGAAGGAACGGTCGCTGACTCGAAAAACCAGACCCTGGAAGCGTTCAAACAGATGCGGTTCTCCTCTGACGACTCGCCGCACGTGTCTTCGTTGGGACGCCGTTATGGAAGAGGAGGTCAGGACGACCCCAACCACGGAAGGCATATCCTCAAACAATGCCAAGAGGCTGTGTGCCTGATGTCGGGTTGCACGGGGAACCGTGCAGAGAATCAGGTGGGTCCCGAACGCGTCCGAGGATCGAATTTCCACGTGCGAGAGAAACGCGGGAAGCTTGCGCAGGTGAGCCAACCGTCCTTCGACGCCCTTGATCACCTCTTCCATATTTTTTGCCACCAACAGGCACCCCTCCCCTTTGACCGGGACGTGCGAACGTTCACGGACGAATCCCAGGTGAAACGTCCCCTGCCGTTGAAAGACTCTGAAGCGAACCCTTCGCCGGTATTCGTAAGGCAACGGAGAAGGCACGGGATCCTGGAAGACCGCCTGTTTGATCCGGCCTATACGCGAAAACGCCTCTTTCAACATGTCCTGTTTATACGCTAATTGTGCCTCATAACGAACGTGTTGAAATTGGCAGCCGCCGCAGTCTTCGTAGACGGCACATGGCGCTTCAACGCGATGGGGTGACGTTTGCTGAACCTCTTTGAGGGTTGCGAACTGGTAATCGGAATGCCGTTCGCCGGGGACAGCCGTGACCACTTCGCCGGGCAATCCGCCCCGGACGAACGTCACCATGGAATCTGATCGAGAGAGACCCCACCCGCCGGCAACCATACGTTCAATAGTGAAAGTTTGAGACATCAATGCTCCGAACGAAGTTCCACGTTCAACAGTTTAATTTTTCGATGCAGGTGACTTCGTTCGATTTTCAGATCGTCTGCCGTTTTTGAAACGTTCCAATTATTTTCGCGCAAACGAACGGCAATATACTCACGTTCAAACACGTTCCGGGCCTCCCGCAGGGAATCATAGGCGTCCAGAGGATTCACCCGGTTGAACCCTCTCGGCATAAACGGCAAGACGTCGTCCATCTCAATGGTGCTTTTGGGGACCATAATCATCAAACGCTCGACTTGATTGCGTAGTTCCCGGATATTGCCCGGCCAATCATGACGGACCAGGACGTCCAATGCCTCCGACGTGATGTCTTTCAACTTCACGCCTTGTTCTTCTGCATGAATCTTCAAAAAGTGACGAGTGAGGGCCGGAATATCTTCACGTCGTGCACGAAGCGGCGGGATTTCTATGGGGAGCACGTTTAGCCGGTAAAACAGGTCTTCGCGAAAATTTCCTTTTTCGATTTCCTGCTGAAAATCCTTATTGGAAGCCGCGAGCACGCGAACGTTGACCTTAATCAATTTTCCGCCTCCGACACGGGTAAACTGCTGCTCTTCCAGGACGCGAAGCACCTTGGCTTGGGTCGCCAGGCTCATATCGCCGATTTCGTCGAGGAATAAGGTGCCGCCGTCGGCAAAGTCGAATTTCCCGCGTTTTTGACCAACGGCCCCCGTAAATGCGCCGCGTTCATGTCCGAACAGTTCCGTCTCAATCAACGTCTCGGGAATTGCCGCACAATTGACTTCGACGAACGGACGATTATAGCGGGGGCTTTGCATGTGGATGGCCCTTGCCACCAATTCCTTCCCGGTGCCGTTTTCCCCGGAAATCAGTACGCGACTGTGAGTCGGCGCCGCAGCCGCAATTTGCTGTCGAAGCTTTTCAATCACGGCAGAGGCCCCAACGAGTTTTGAATGCCGCTCCACCTTGACGCGAAGGTTGGTATTTTCTTCTTCCAGCTTGTGTTGGTGTAAGGCATTCCGGACCAGAATCGTGACTTTTTCAAGGTCCAGCGGCTTTTCCAGGTAGTCATAGGCACCCAGCTTCGTCGCTTTCACTGCCGTTTCGACGGAGCCGTGACCGGACATCATAATAACGATCATGTTGGGGAAGAGATCGCGCACGCGCGTCAAGACTTCCAACCCGTCCAGTTCCGGCATCCAAATATCCAGGATCACGACGTCCGGCGGCTCCACTTGAATGACTTTCATGGCCTCTTCACCATTTTTCGCGAGCGTCACCTGATACCCCTCGTCTTCCAAAATACTACTCAGGGCATTCAGGATGGACGGCTCGTCATCGACGACGCAGATGGTCCCGGACATACTCATTCCTCCAAGTCATGTGAGATCAAAAGCTTCACGGCAACACATGTTCGTAACGAATACACCGACTGAGGCCTTGCGGTGTCATGCATCATCTCCAGCCGTCAGGCGACTGGAAGTTCGATCAGAAACGAGGCCCCATGAGGAAAGCGATTGGAGGCTTGGATCGTTCCGTTGTGATCGGTCACGATTCGATGAACAATCGCCAGCCCAAGTCCGGTTCCCGTTCGTTTTCGCGAAAAATAGGGGACAAACAATTTCCCATGATCTTCCTGGGGAATACCCGGTCCTTCGTCGGCCACCGTAATACACATCCGATGGTTTTTCCAATCCATCTTCGTCGCAACCCAAATTCTCCCCTTATGCTTCATGGCCTGGACGGCATTGTCAAACAAATTCACAAACACGCGGCGCATTTGTTCCCGGTCGACGTTGATATCCGGCACCGAAAAGTCGAAATCCTGAATAAATTCGACGTCATGGTGACCTCCACGATATAACGCCCTCACCTTTTCAATGATATCATGCAACGATTCTTTCGACATATGTGGAGCAGGCAACCGGGCAAACTTGGAAAATTCATCCACCATGCGTTTCAAACTACCGACTTCGCTCACAATCACGTTCGTCGATTCATCGAAGATGGCCTTGAAATCAGCCGACCGTTCAAAATATTTTTTTCGCAACCGCTGCGCCGCCAATTGAATGGGCGTCAGGGGATTTTTGATTTCGTGCGCGACGCGTTGCGCCACTTCCTGCCACGCTGCGGTTTTTTGTGCCTTGATCAATTCGGTCCGGTCTTCAAAGACAAACACAAACCCCAAATTTTGGCCCGCCTCGTTTTTCATGCGGGAAAGATTCACGCCCATCGTGAGAAGTTTTCCCTGCACTTCCATTTGCCCTTCGAGAGTCAGCGTATCCCGCGCGTCGAGCAAGATCCTGTCATACGCTTCCTGAAACAACGTGAATTGATGCGATTTGCACACGTCGAAGACCGAATGTCCGCGAATAGCCTCTCCCTCCACCCCTAAAATTCGTTCAGCCGAATGGTTGAACGTGGTAATCGTATCACGGGTATCAATCGACATCACGCCTGACGCAATCGTATCCACCACGGCTTCCGTATAGGCCCGGCGCCGGTCGACTTCGACGTTTGATTCCATGAGAGACTGATTGGCCTCTTCCAGCTCCACTTTGCTGTTAGACAAGTCTTTGGTCATGGAATTAAACGACTCGATCAACGTCCCGATTTCATCGGTGGCATTGACTTTAATTCTCACGTTGAGATCACCACGGGCCACGGCCTTAGTCCCTTCGGCCAATTTTTGAATCGGCACGGTGATACGTCGCGCCACGTAAAACCCAAACCACGTGGCACTGAACAGCAACAAGACCGTGATGACAGCGACAAACAGATACGCTCCAGCCTTAATGGGATCTTCCAACGCCTTCATTTGCCGGTAGTCCGTATATTGTTTGGCAATTCCTTGCATCTTCGTCAGAATCGATTCTGAGACGTAGGTGTTGACTACCACCACTCCATCAATGCCTCCGGGTTGGGTATTGGAGGCGACCGGCACCGCCGCACGGATCAGCCGTCCGGCTTGGGCGACTTGGACCGACGTGACCTCGTCTTGCGAATCCAACGCTCGACGAACGAGTTGTCCCACCGGCAACCGGAACGTCCTGCCGGTTGCCTCCGGGGCCGTCAGACGAACAAGCATTTCCAATTTCGACGAGAAGACTTCCACGCCCGTGACGTTGAATTCCTCACGCTTCCGAGCCACGGCCGCGGTTAATAATTCGCGATAGCCCGGTTGCAAAAAATCTTCACGGTAAATTTCCCTGCTGATGGCCCTGGCACTCTGCACGGCCAATGCCATATGTCCCTCATGGTACATTCTGGATAATTCTTCGGAATCCTTCAGAACGACCTCGATCCGGTTATTGAACCAGACTTTCATGACCTCATTGATCACCTCACTGGCCATCACCGCTAACAAGAGGGTGGGGATCAATGAAAAACCAATGAATGCGGCAATCAGTTTTGTGCGAAACCCCGATCCCTGGCGTCGTTCGAAATAGGCTTTGATCAAATTACGAGAGAGGAGAAGGGTCAGGACAACCAATCCGACGACGTCCAGATAGATGAGGAACATCACCATGGCGTAACTGGGACTGGGCAGAAGGGAATCGGCCGACCTTCCTCCAAATCCACCGTACTGTGCGTAATACATCGTCAGGAATAAACACGGAACGAGGAAAAACAGGACGATCCAGACCGGTTTCGAATTAAGCCAGTGGGCTTGGGTCGTTGGCTCATCATCGAGGATCAGCCGTTCATTCAATTTCGAGGAAGGAGACAAACGTGGGGGTAATTTAGAAGTCGCCATAACGTTACCTCGCAACCATGCAGGCACACGTTATGCGTTCACGAACGGAGGTAAACGGGACTCTGTTTCTCATTGCCAATAGGAATCCCACGGATTGGATGGGCACGGCAATGCCCAAGTGTACGGGAACGGAAAGGCAGGAACAACGAAAATTCGATTAAGGGGATCCCGAAGCCAACGCAACGTACTTCATCTGCAACGCGTACAACATGTCATGAAGCACACTCGCCTCTTCTTCTGTGAGGTTACCTTTGGTTTTTTCTTCCAGTATACGAAGAATATCGATGATTTCCTTGGCTTGTGGCAGGTTGACCGGAAGGACGGGGTTCTCAGGCGACACCTGTTCCCCCATCAACATCAACGCTGACGTACCTAACGAAAGAACAAATGTCGAGAAGGAGAGCGGTGGATTTTCGTGGGACGATTGTGAGTGTGATGGGGGAGACGCCGTGGCAGCGGAAGAAACGGTGTCGTGAAGGGGCTCCGGCTCTTCTCTCGACTGACCGCGTTTATCGCGGATCACGAACTCTGATTCTTGATTGTCTGCCATGGCCCACACTCACCACTGTGCAAGATAAAGTTACCACAATCCAAAACAGCCTCGCAAGAGAAGAAGCCGATTGAAGCTTGTGGGAAAACCGGCTATCTTACTCACTCCACAAATGCGAGGCCGGACAATGGAGAACAAAACAACTCAACCCTTTCACAAGCTTGTCGAAGTGGTAGCCAAACTTCGTTCTCCCGAGGGCTGTCCCTGGGATATCGAGCAAACCCACGAATCACTCAAACCGTTTCTCTTGGAGGAAGCCTACGAAGTCCTTGAGGCGCTCGATACACAAAATCCTCAGCCCCTGCGCGAAGAGCTTGGAGATCTTCTGCTTCAGGTTTTACTCCATGCCCATATCGAATCCGAGAAGCAGGCATTCGACATTGAAGACGTCATCACGGATTTGACGCACAAACTCATCCGTAGGCATCCTCACGTCTTTTCAGCCACGGCCGATGGGACTCGCAAACTCGATTCCGAACAAGTCGTCACTCAATGGGAGGCCATCAAACGGGAGGAACGTTCAACGGAATCAGACTCGATTCTAGGGGGAATTCCCGTTTCGCTTCCCTCCCTGTTGCGAGCCCATCAGATTCAAAAGCGAGCGGCACGCGTTGGATTTGACTGGGAGACACCCGAACAGGTATTTGAAAAACTTGATGAAGAATTGGAGGAACTGCAAGCGGCAGCCCCCTGCCGCTCCAACTCCGGGCCTTCCTTGCAGGAGCCGGACACGAACGCGGCCATTGAACACGAATTGGGGGACGTGTTATTCACCATCGTCAACGTGGCGCGTTTTTTCCGGATCAATCCGGAAGAAGCCCTGCGCAAGGCAAACAACCGTTTCACCGCACGTTTCCAATATATGGAACGTCAAGGGGCTCAAGAGAAAAAACCCCTTGAAGACATGACGGCCTTGGAATGGGATACCTTATGGGAAGCCGCCAAAGAGCAGGAAACAACGGAAGGCTCCCATACGACCGTCACGCTCGAAGCCCGGGACCATGACCATGAATGACCCGGAACCCAAAGAACAAAACAAGCGCGTAGGCCTGCATCCGGCGATCGTCCTCTTTGGGGTGATTATCGGGCTCTGGCTGTTTATCCAGGCCATTATTCCAAAATCCAAAAACATTCAGCCCCCACAGGGCAATGAAGTGCGATCGGAACAACTCGCCCTGCTGCTGACAGAAGCCGAATCGGCGCCGGTGCCTCCGGTTAAAGTCACGGCTCACGTGCAGGGGATGAATGCCCTGAGCCTGCTCGTTCCGCAACAGACCACCGACAGCCAGGTCGTGGCGTTGCTCAATCACCTGAGACGGTCACGAATGGATGGCTCTCTGGCGTCGCAGGTTCCTGCCACCACGCCGGACAATGATCTGGGGGAATTTGCCATCGTCGACGTGTATATTTTTTCCGACCCCAAATACGCCGTGCCGGAGGCTGTTGAAATTTTGTCGGTGGGGGCCCACGCACCCGGAGACTTTTATCAAAGTTCCATTCCATTCGAAATAGCCATGGAACAGGTACGGGGGCATTACGCCGTGAATCTCAATCAGAAAAGTCACCCCGAACGGGCCTCCCTGGGATTCGGGGAAAAAGCCACGGGGCTGTACTCGCGCCGGTATCAACCCTTGTTTTGAGGCTACAGCCCGACTTTGTCTCGAATTTCTTGCCGGAGGCTGTCGCATTCCTGGTGCATCCAGGCTTCGAGGCGGGGAAAGAGGTGGGCCCAAGTGCCCGTGAAAGATTCGAGCATCACGTCCCGGCGGTCGTTAAACAGGCTTTCCTCATTGGCGATTGCAAGCTTACAGTCTGCAATGGCGCGTCCGAGCAGTTGATTGATGCGAAGTTGCTGGCCGACCGTTCCGCCCGAAAGCTGCAAGATCTTCGTCTTGAGCAAGTCCAATTCCTCTTCAAGGCCGATCTTGACCCGCACCCCCTGCGGGGTCGCCCAATGCGGACGTTGCACGGAATAATCGAAGGACAATGCGGACTCCCTGGGCTCACGATACGGCCCCATCACTTTCAGAATCGTATACGGTTCAGCCATTACAACTGGGCCCTTTCCCGAACGAGGCGACCCGCTGAAGCCCTGGGTTGAATTTGCACGAGATCCAGGCTGCCCGTGCCGAGAACCGGTCCCGTCCATTTTTGAAAACCCTCCTGCATATTGACGAGGGTCGTATACCCGTCCCGGCTCAGGAAGTCGCACGCAAGACGACTTCGTTCACCCTGAGAACAGTACACTAAAATGTGTTTCGTCTCTTTGGGCACTTCGGCCCTGAAACGCGTTTCAAGATACTCAAAGGGAATATGCTTGGCTCCCGGGATATGGCTTTGGAGAAATTCCTGTTGACTGCGAACGTCCACGATCATCAAATTCGAGTTGGTCCCTGCGTCATACTGCTCCACCAATTGCCGGGCCTCGTCGGCATCCGCCTGGCGATAGAGGGTCCCCGTCCGAATCAAGGTGCCGTCGAGTTCCCGGCCCGACGCCAAATGGGCAAGCTGCAATCGCAGAACGGCCAAGGCTTCAGACTGTTGCCGGGCTGTTTCCCTTGATTCATTCTGGCCGTCATACTGTTGACGCGTGAGGTCCTTGAGCGTTTGCGACAGAAACCCAAGACGCCACCACGTCAAGGCGATACCCCCGGCCAGGATTCCGAGCCCGATCACCATCAGGACCGTCATTGGATCAATCTCCTGTGACCATGATGGCTGGATAAGGATAATAAGGATACTGAGGAAAGCTGGGGACAGAAAACCCTGGCTGGTCGGGGCGAGAGGATTTGAACCTCCGACCCCCGCGTCCCGAACGCGGTGCGCTACCGAACTGCGCTACGCCCCGACAACCTTGCTTTCGTTTACTCTTTCCGGACCAGCGGCTCACAGGGTAATCCATGCGCCTCGGCAACCGCCGGATACGTGATCGCCCCATGATGCACGTTCACCCCACGGGCCATACCCGGATCACGCAGAGCCGCTTCGACTCCCCCGTTGGCCAACCGGACTATAAAAGGTAAGGTTGCTTGGGTCAAGGCATAGGTGGAAGTTTGTGGCACAATTCCGGGAATATTTGTCACACCGTAATGCCGGACCCCGTCCACTTCGAAAATCGGGTTGGCGTGCGTCGTCGGCCTCGTGGTCTCAATGCACCCTCCTTGGTCAACGGCAATATCCATGATCAACGCACCTTTTTTCATCGTCGCCACCATGGACCGGGAAACCAGAACCGGACTTTTCGCCCCCCTGACCATGACGGCCCCGATCAATAAATCCGCGTTTTTCACGGCTTCCGCAATCCCGAGTCTTTGGGAGGCCAACGTTGTCAGGTTATTGCCGAAACGCTCCTGCAACCTCTGCAGTTGACTCATATCGTTACCGATGACAGTGACTCGCGCCCCGATCCCGAGCGCAATTTCCACTGCGCTTGAACCGACGCCACCGGCACCGAGAATGACGACGTGTCCCCGCGAGACACCCGGCAGGCCGCCGAGAAGAATACCCGTTCCCCCCTGCGTTCGCTCCAGATAATGCGCGCCAATCTGCACCGCCAGTTTTCCGGCGATCTGACTCATCGGCAGCAACATGGGCAGGTGTCCCCTCTCGTCTTCCATGGTTTCGTACGCAATAGCCGTACACCCGGATTTCATCAACGCTTCAGTCAAGGTCTTCGATGACGCCAAGTGGAGAAACGTGAACAAGGCATGACGAGGCTGCAAAGACGCGGTCTCCGACGCGAGTGGTTCCTTGACCTTGAGAATGATGGCAACCCGGTCGAACAGTTCCTCCGCCGACAACGCAATACGCGCTCCCACAGTGCGATACGAATCATCGGAAAACCCCGACCCCTGGCCGGCAGCGGTTTCGACCCAGACCTCATGGCCGTTCCGAACGACTTCATCCACTCCTTCCGGCGTTAAAGCCACCCGGAATTCATGGTCCTTGATCTCTTTGGCGATACCGATCTTCATGGCTCTCCATTATCACATATGACTGGACACAAGAAAGAACCCTCCTGTACTATTTTGTGCTTCGCGGCAAAATCTGTTAAGAGAGGCACGCATGAGTGGATTCAAACATCATATTTTCATTTGCATGAATCAACGGCCCAAGGGCGACCCCAGAGGATGTTGTGCCGACCACCGGTCCGCGGAATTGCACGCATTCTTCAAACAGGAAGTCGAACGACTCGGGCTCAAGGGCATCGTCCGGGCCAACAAGGCCGGGTGCCTGGATCATTGTGAATATGGTCCCAGCCTCGTCATTTATCCGGAGGGCGTCTGGTATTGGGTCGGGAGCGAAGCCGACGTCACGGAGATTATGGAACGACACGTGATCAAGGGCGAACTGGTCGAACGCCTGCTCATGCCCGGGCACGACGTTCCACCGCTCCGGCTGGAATCCCGCGCCACCTCCATTGCCTCGTAAACATTGAGTTCCATGGCTCAACACCAGTCGTCTCAATCATCACGATCAACAGACATGAGCCCTCCATGCCGGTGAATGAAGACAAATGGAAAGCGAACCAGGAAAAAGTCGCGTTCCTCAAACAGTTTCCCGGACTGCTCCGATCCTGGGATGAGACAACCGGCCGCACCGTGATGTCCGTGACCGCGATTAAACACAGCGACGACAAGGTGCTCATGCTCGATAACGGGACGTTTGCCATTGTACCACCTCTGGCACCGGAACCGAAGCAACTCCGGGACGGAATAGAGTCTGCGGAAGGCCCCCTTCGCGACTTGTATCCCGACGCGTATCGCGAATACGAAGTACTGGCCCAACGGGACCGGGAAGCAACCCGGACCGCACGCCTGGAAAATATCCTGGGTGCCATCCACAACAACCTGGACGGCATCCCCGAGTTAAAGGACCGGATTCGGTCACTCGTCAAACAATGGAATTCATAATATGCGACGTCCCGAAAACATGTTGGATATGTTCTCCGGGGGTCTGTTCGAAGGAGTGAAACCCATGATGGTATCTCGAGATCACTTGATCCGTCACCCGGACCGCTGCACCCATCAGGCCGTCTGCATACCCGTCTGCCCCACTGGGGCATGGCTCTCGACCCCCCCGTATAAATTCGACGAATCACGATGCATGGATACGTGCCGGATGTGCCTTGATGCCTGCCCCTCACAAGCGATTTACGCGGTGTTTCGCAAAGGCGAAAAGTTACTCGTTCCCCAAGCCGAGTAATCGCTTCTAACCGACGGCCTTGCGCAGGTGCCCCCAATAGGCCGTACCGGCCGACGTGGTTCCGGTCAGCGTGGACGCGGCGATAATCCGGTAAACTTCGTACCGTGAAATCTTCAATTTCCGTGCCGGATCCAATAGATTGTCACAGGTCGTGAGAAGATGCAGTGTTTTCAAGGCGATCAGGACCGGCCACATGCACGCCAGACGAAGACGAAAGTCGCGTCGCGGAATCGACGTGGCGTACAGCCATCCCTGATCGAGGTGGGCAAGCGCCGTTTGTACCAACGCATGCAGGATCGGGCTGAAGCCGGCCATCGTGCGCACATCCAGTAAATCCCGCGGCTCCAGCCCCGCCGGAGCTAATAGTTCCAGTGGAATATAACACCGCCCGCGGCGAAGGTCCGTTGACAGATCCTTCAAGATATTCGTCAATTGCAGGCCTTTCCCGAACCGGATGCCCGTGCGAATTTTGGCGTCCTTATCCCAACTCCGGCGGATGCGAGGTAAATGGGCATAGATGAGATTGGTCCAAAACTCCCCAACACAGCCTGCAATCCTATACGTGTAATCGTCGAGATCCTCCAGCGAAGAAAGGGCGGCCAGATCGGCCTCGGAGTCCCCGGGGAAGCGGTCCAGGTCCATCTCCATGCCACTGATGAGAATCGGCAGGACGTGGCGGATCTCCCCCGATCATCAGGCGTCAGGCTTTCGTACACGTGGAAACAGCGGTCGAGGTGTTCGAGTAAGGCTCGTTCGCCGGGATGCTCCTGTTGCGGAACCGTCAGGGCTTGAATGGCTTTGATATCTTCCGGACTGGAGGCTTCCTCCACGAATTGCCGTTTGAGTTGCCGCAACAACTCGGCCCTGGTGGTCCGGTCCGCCCGCCCGGCATCCGCGATGGTATCGGCCGCGCGGGCAAACAAATAGGCCAACCCCACTTGTTTGGCTACGCACCCCGGCAACATGGCCAGGGTCAGGTAAAACGAACGCGACACGTGCTTCAACACGTCATGCAGCAAATACCGTTCAACGGAATCCGCTCTCATCATCGACTTTATGGCCGGACTTCGAGCAGCCCTTCCATGCCCTCTTCGAGGTGGCTGGGAAAAAACAACAACTGCTTGTCACAATAAAAGGTATACGTTCCCGGCACCGGAGCCACAAACCGGATCGTGACGTCGTCGCCGGCATCCACGTTGATATCCTGCTGAAGACCCGCGTCCGGGTGATCCATGATGAAATTATGCGGGGTCAGAAAACTCTGGTTTTCCAAATGAAATTCGACGGGCGCACCCGCCTGGATGCTAATATGCGACGGGGTATAGGCATAACTGTCCAGTACGATGGAAGCTCGCTGGACCCCCTCGGAATCCGGTTCGAGAACCAGAACCGCTTCATTGGACTCCCCAAAGGAAACGCCGGAGGAAAAGAGCAGCGTGACCCAACAGAGCACCGCGACCAACCAACGGGTATTGTCCATCAGGCAATCCTTCATGTCTTCGCCCATTCCGGCGTGATCCACCCTTGCCCCGCCTTGACTCATACAAATATGGTATTACTATATCATGGTACGGTGACTATAGAGAGGACGCTTGAGGGTTTCAAGCAACCCATCCGGACCAGCCCGGCTGCGGAAGTTCACCGAACAAAACACGTCACGTATCACCCAAGCAGAATGTTTTTTTGAGAGGAGGAATGCATGAAAAAGCTGAAAGGCATTGGCTTGCTGCTGCTGTCCAATATTCTCATCTTTATCACCCTATCGGTCACGTTCACGATTCTCATGGAAATGGTCCTGCCCGCCTTCGGAATCGACCTCCGAGGATCATTCATGCAACAGGACCTCTTATGGGCTTTCGTCATTGGCTTCGGCGGAGCCTTCGCCAGCCTGGCGTTTTCCAAGCAAATGGCGCGAATGATGCTGGATTGCGTACAAATTACCCAACCCCGGAACGCGGCTGAACAGCTCGTCTATGAAACAGTACACAAGATTGCCAGCCGGCTGAACATCAAGATGCCGGAAGTCTGGATATACGACTCACCGGACCCCAATGCCTTTGCCACGGGCCCCTCGAAGAACAACTCGATGGTAGCCGTGTCAACCGGATTACTGGCCAATTTGAACGAAGGCGAAGTCCGGGCCGTCCTGGCCCATGAAATGGGACACGTGTATAACGGCGACATGTTTACGACTACGATTCTGGCCGGCCTGATGAATACCTTTGTCTATTTCATCAGCCGAATCGTCTATCGCCAGGTAGCCGAACGCAATGCCATGTTGGCCTTAGGCGTCTACTTCTTCCTTCAAATCGTGCTGTCGATTCTCGCGATGATCCCCATCAGTTGGTGGTCGCGGCGCCGGGAATTTTCCGCGGACAAGTTTGCAGCCAATACCGTGGGCAAGGAACACATGATTTCGGCCCTGCAAGCCATTAATGGATGGGTGAATCGGGTCGAATATCAATATCAGACGGAAGATGCCCTGGCGACCATGAAAATCTCAGGTCAAACTCGAAGTTTCATGCAGATCTTTTCGACGCATCCACCCATCGAAGACCGCGTTGCCGCCTTGCGGAAGCTATAACGATCACAACCGTTACGTTGACCGTGTTGCCTGGGAATGCAAACAGGCCCATTCGAGACCAAGCTACTTGGTGCCGAATTCCTGCCAAGAATGTTTTGCGATCCAATAACCGACCGTTGTGCCCAAGAGGCCACCCACACACCAGCCTGCAAGGACATCGGTGGGGTAATGGGCACCGAGGTAGACGCGGGAGATGCCGCCGAGGAGCAGAAAGGGGCCTGCAACCCAGCGGGTTGAGGGAAAGAGGACTCCAAGCAAGGCCGCGGCCGTCGCCGCATTCACCGCATGATTCGAAGGCAGGCTGAACACGGCCCCGCAACCGGCCAGTTCATGAACGTCCGGCAGAACCTGACACGGCCGGGGACGGGCAATCCATGACTTGAGTTGGGCTCCGACGAAATCCCCTACCCCGATCGAGACACCCAGGACCGAGGTCACCAGCAGGCCGTGACGCCAATCAAGCCACGTGCGCCAGGCCAGAAACGACACAATCAGCAGGATCATATTTCTGGCCGAGGAACATTGCAGCATGAACCAATCCACGGCGGCCGACTGCCCCGCCCAACCGTTGATGGCGTACAACACTGCCGTATCCCAATCCATTGTCTCTCCCGGCTTCTTTGGTGACTAATGATGTGCTAGGATGCCCCGCAACGACGAACACGGAGAACGATTATGCTGATCGACAGCCACGTGCATTTGGATGACCTGCGATACGATACCGATAGAGAGACCGTCCTTCAACGTGCCGAAGCCGCGGGGGTTGAAACCATGATCACCATCGGCTGTGATCTGGAGACCAGCCGGGCAGCCGCGGCCTTGGCTAACGCGCATCCCCAGGTTTTCGCCACCATCGGCGTACACCCGCACGAAGCCAAAGAAATCAAGGACGGCTGGTATGAAGCGTTTCGGTCACTGGCCCGGCAACCGAAAGTCGTGGCCTATGGCGAAATCGGGTTGGACTACCACTATGATCATTCTCCACGCGAAGTCCAACGTGAACGATTTCGCGAACAGATTCACCTGGCACGCGAACTGAACCTGCCCCTGATTATTCACACACGCGAAGCCCAGGACGAGACCGTGACGATCCTTCGAGAGGAAGGCGCAGGTGACGTCGGCGGCGTCTTCCATTGCTTCTCAGGAGACGCGTGGCTCGCCAAGAACGCGCTGGACATGGGGTTTTATCTTTCCTTTTCCGGCGTACTGACGTTCAAGAATGCGACGAGGCTGAGGGACATTGCAAAGACCGTTCCCCTGGACCGTCTCATGGTCGAAACAGATTGTCCCTATCTGACGCCTGTTCCCTATCGCGGGAAACGGAATGAACCCGCCTACGTGCAACACGTGGCGGAAACCTTGGCGGAGGTTCGTGGGAACGGGTCCCTCGAATCGCTTGCACGTGCGACCATGGATAATACCAAACGGCTCTTCAGAATAACCTGAGCCGCCGCTTCCGGTTGCGGACGGCTTTGGGTAACTTGCGAGGATTTCCCTTCTTATCCAGGCGCACCGGAGGATCCTCTTCTTCCGACTTGCTCCAGGATTGTTTCGGGACAATGGCCTTCACTGCGTGGGGTTTTGAATCTGCGTGGGGTTTTGAATTCTCCAACAATTCAAGTTTTACTTTGAATTCCTGGGATTTCATCACAAAAGCCCCGTGAGATTTAGCCGTCTGGATAATCTCCAAATCCGACGACACCACGGCGCAGGCTCGACCATATTCCCGAGCCAAACGTTGAATAACCTGATCTGCCCGTTCCCCCCGCTTGGTAAACACCACCCGCACACCCGTCCGGTTTTCATAATACTCAAGCCCGGTCCGCTCCCGCCAGGCATCAAACACCACGGTCACAGGATGGCCCTTGCGTCGGCTGTACAACGAAAGCCGGGTGATGAGAGCTTCCCGCGTCCCGTCGGCAGCGCCGGCCTGCTCCGGTCTTTGCTTGCCGAAAGCCCCCAATAAATTGTATCCGTCGATGAGGATAGCGAGTGGCATACAACGAGATACGCTAGCCCAGTGCCTCGATACTGTCAATGACAGAACGTAAAGAATTTGGTATTCTGAGACGACGTCATTTTCTGCCGTCGACTCTCATGAAAAACGTCTTTGCCCTTGCCCTGATCTCTTGCACGGTGGCTTGGGGGACCGTAGCCGGACCAACAACGGCATCCGCATCATCCCCCCACCCTGCCCTGTCCGATACGATAGTCCAGGCGCCGGTTCTCTTTGCCAAAAAAGGAGCCGCGCCCGGTCGAACCACCGCTCCGCTCACCGTCACCAAAGTCCGGCATCACGCTCATAGGCAATATACCCGCGTCGTCCTGGACCTGACCGGCCGGGTCGTTGTGAAAGAAACCAAAAACGTGCGGAAAGCGACGATTTCCCTGCCCCACGTCCAACTGAGCAAACGCGCGCAACAACACGTCAAAAGAGAAAATTTCCCGCGAGCCATTTCCATAGCCCCAAGAGGCAAGGGAACCGTTCATATCATTCTGGATTTACAAGCCCTGCGAACGTACCGGATTCTGGTCCTCGATGACCCGGACCGCGTGGCAGTGGATCTCTTCTATGCGACAAAGACACGTCCGGTAAAACCTGAAGCCAAGACAGACAACCCCGCCACGACCGTTCAGCGAGATGATGCTCCCGTGGGACAAGCCCCTCCCTCCAGTTCAACGACGCCGGCAGGCATCCTGGTCATCATCGATCCCGGTCACGGCGGAAGAGATCCCGGAACCATCGGCAGAAAAGGCACGAAAGAGAAAGCCCTTGTCTTACAGATCTCGAAATATTTGCGCGACCTGATTCACGAACGGCACAAGGCCAAAGTCCTGTTGACCCGAACAAAGGACGTCTTTCTCAATCTGGAAAAACGCGTCAACCTTGCCAATGCCAAGAAGCAGGAATGGTGTGGAAAGGACATGGGCTCAAACGTGGATGCCACGAAAAAGTCGCGGACCTGTTTGTTCATTTCCATTCACGTCAACTCTCACCCCAGCAAATCCATCCAAGGACTGGAGGTGTACCACTTTGGCAAGGCCAGTGATCCTCAGGCCCTGGCAGTGGCGGCGAGGGAAAACGGCATGAAGATGGAAAGCGACGCGCCACCTTGGCAGTTCATTATTACCGATAGCCTGAATGACCATAAGATCCAGGAATCCCAGGCGTTTGCCGAGACCACCAATGAGAAGCTTGTCACCACCTTGCGCAAGCGCTACACAATCAAAAATCATGGCGTCAAAACCGCGCCGTTTTACGTCCTGCGCTTCACGACCATGCCGAGCATCCTGGCTGAAGTGGGATTTATCTCCAATTCAGCGGAAGAAAAGCGGCTCAGGACAAAAACGTTTCAGCAAAAATTGGCGGAAGGCATTTACCAAGGCATTGAAGCGTATCTCAAGGCACAGTAACGCCACAGGTCCGGAACCCGTATATGGCCACCTACAAACTGCTGTTGGAATATGACGGGACCATGTATGCCGGCTGGCAACGGCAACCCAACCGCCCGACTATCCAAGCTGCGCTGGAAGACGCGTTGCACCAGATTACGAGGCAGCCGGTCTCAACCATCTCGGCCAGTCGAACGGACGCGGGCGTACACGCGCTCGGGCAAGTCGCCGGCTTTCAGTCGGATCATCCGCTTTTGCCTCATGAATGGACTCGCGCCTTAAACGGGGTCCTGCCGAAGACCATTAGCGTCCGCCAAACGGAGGTTGCGGCCGACGGCTTCCATGCGCGCTACGACGCGTGCGCCAAAACGTATGAATATCGCATCATCAACCAGCCGACGCGTCCGGCGTTGGACCGGCTCCGCGCGTGGCAGGTTGCAAAACCGCTTGACGTCAACGTCATGCGCGAGGCGTCACGGCACGTCTTGGGACAACACGACTGGACGTCGTTTCAAGGCCCGAATGCCGGCACCAAAAGTCCCGTCTGCACCATTCACCACATTGACTGGTCACACGACAAACCCTTGATTCGTTTCACGATCCAGGCCAACCGTTTTTTGAAACAAATGGTCCGGGCATTGGTCGGCACCCTCGTTGAAATCGGCCATGGGAAAAGAAGTCCGGATGCCATGCCGGCAATCCTTGAAGCCAAGGATCGTCGCCAAGCAGGACTCACCGCCCCCCCTCAAGGCCTGTACCTGCTTCATGTCCATTATAAAACGGAAAGCGCGGAAGGCTGACTACAATTCCGTAATGCCGGGGACAGGCGCGATCCGTTGAACCTGAATGCGCCCGCGCATAAACGGATGGATCTCGCAATGATAGGAATAGGTTCCCGGAGGCAATGCCCGCACGCTGAACCGCTCACCGGGATGGAGATGGTTGGAGGCAAACGCACACGTCCTGCCACGCCCACATTCGTCGTGTGTGACGGTATGCGGCTGCATCGACCGGTTATCCCATTGAACCGACTGTCCCGGAAGGATTGTCACGGTCGAGGGCGCATAAAACGGCATCCGGTCCAAAAGGACAATTTGCGTATTCCCCGCCTGGCTCAAACCCGCCGGCAGGACCAGCATCAACCAGCAACACACATAAGACAATCGTTTCGACACGCGGTCCTCTTTCCCAAACGTGGCACAACAACCATCCCGGCCGTCCACCTCCTCTCATCATACAAGGCGACAGACGTTGCGTAAATGCCTTTGATCGCAAACGTGAGTGACATTGGCGCGTTCAAGGAGTAGGATTTTATCAGGAAACACGCCCGTCGACCATCACGGGAAGCCAGGCCCATGATCGCCGAATTCGATCACCCGACTTTTCGTTTAGCCGTTGCGCAATTCGATCAGGTGGCGGAAGCCATGAACCTGGACACGAATTTGCGCGAACGCTTGAAGACGCCGCAGCGATCATTGCTGGTGGCACTCCCGATCCGCATGGACGACGGCACCGTTCGCGTCTTCCACGGATACCGGGTCCAGCACGATTCCGCACGTGGGCCATCCAAGGGTGGGCTCCGGTACCATCAGGACGTGACACTGGGAGAAGTCGCGGCCCTGGCCATGTGGATGACCTGGAAAACAGCCTTGGTCGGGCTGCCGTATGGAGGCGCCAAGGGCGGCATTCAAGTCAATCCTCGTCAGTTATCCCTCTCTGAACTGGAACGGCTCACCCGGCGGTATGCGGCTGAAATCTTCCCGCTGATCGGCCCGGACAAAGATATTCCGGCCACGGACATCGGGACGAACCAGCAAATCATGGCCTGGTTCATGGACACCTACAGCCAGCAAGTCGGATTTTCTGTCCCGGGAGCCGTCACGGGCAAACCCCTGGCAATCGGGGGCAGCTTGGGCCGAGAAGAAGCCACTGGACGTGGCGTCGTCAACGTCACGATCGAAGCTCTCCGCCATAAAGGCATCAACATGGAGGATGCGAGCATTGTCATCCAGGGCTTTGGAAACGTCGGGTCCCACACCGCCAAGATTTTCAGCGAAGCCGGAGGACGCGTAATCGGCGTGAGCGACGTGACAGGCGGAATCTTCAACCCCAAGGGGTTGCCGATAGACGAAATCTTCCGGAAGCACCGGCTCGGGCACCCCTTGCAGGACATGAAGGTGGGGGATCACGTGACCAACGATGAGTTGCTCACCTTGGATTGCACGACACTGATTCCCGCCGCGCTCTCGAAACAGATAACCGAAAAGAACGCGAGCCGTCTTCGCTGTCGCATCCTGACCGAAGCGGCCAATGGACCCACGACGCTGGAGGCGGATGCAATTTTGGACGACCGGGACGTCTTCATTATCCCCGATATTTTAGCCAATTCAGGAGGCGTCATCGTCTCGTATTTCGAGTGGGTCCAGGACGTCCAACGGTTTTTCTGGAATGAACGTGACATTCGGCAACGCCTTCATGAACTCATCACCACGGCGTTTCACCGAACCCTCTGCTTTGCGGAAGAAAGAAAAACCACGATGCGGACGGCTGCCCTCATGAACGGCATCGACCGGGTGGCGCAGGCTCATACCGTCAGGGGGCTGTACCCTTGACACGACACGTTCAGGCCGCCTCCCCCGCATAAATTTTCATGCAGGCCTCCAAGAACGTGACGGCCTCAGGTTTGGAGCGCTGGAACGAATTCCTGCCGATGATCGAACCGAATCCTCCTCCATCGCGAATCGCCCGCACTTCGTCGAAAATGGCCGTATCCGTACCCTTGGCACCACCGGAGAATATGACGATACGCCTCCCGTTGAAGGTGCTTTGTACCACGTGACGAATGCGCTCGACCGGGGTCCCGATGGGAATGTTCTCGGCTTCATAGACTTTCTTGGCTTCCGCTTGACAGATATGATCCGTCGGCACCTTGACCTTGATGATGTGCGCCCCCAATTGAGCCGCAATTTGGGCGGCATAACACACCACGTCGATCGCCGTTTCGCCGGCCTTGGTTAATTTCCCGCCACGGGGGTACGACCAAACCACGACGGCGAGTCCGACCGACTTGGCTTCGGCGGCAATTTCGTGCAGACGTTCGTACATATCCTGGCTGTACGACGACCCGGGATAAATCGTGTACCCAACCGCACAGCACCCCAAACGAAGTGCATCCCGGACGCTGCCCGTGACGGCCTGACGATAATCGTCGCCGCCGAAAAGAGAGTCACTGTTGTTGAGCTTGAGGATCAAGGGAATATGTCCGGCATATTCCGCGGCGCCGGCTTCCAGGAAACCCAAGGGAGCCGCATAGGCGTTACAGCCGGCATCAATCGCCAGTTCAAAGTGGTAGCGGGGATCGTACGCAGGAGGGTTGACGGCAAAACTGCGGGCCGGACCATGTTCAAAGCCTTGATCCACCGGCAAAATCAGAAGTTTCCCGGTTCCAGCCAATCGGCCGCTCATCAATAACCTGGCCAAATTCGCCCGAATGCTCGGCGCATCGCTTTGATAATATCCGAGGATTTCTTGTACCCGTTTGGTGATTCTTGCACTCACAAGCCATTCCTCCTCCGGTGAACGTGGTGAGAATCAGTCGTTTTCCAATTTTTTCCGCAACTCGATCAATTCCTGCTCCATCAGGTCAAAACGTTCGGCGATCGGATCGGGGATATTCCCATGATCCATGGCTTCTTCCGGAACCCGCTCCCCGATTGATTTGATGATACGTCCGGGAATGCCGGTGACCGTGGAATTTGATGGGACCGACCGCAGGACCACCGAATTCGCTCCGATTTTTACTGAATCCCCGATTCGAATGTTGCCCAACACCTTGGCGCCCGATCCCACCACCACGTGATTGCCCAACGTGGGGTGCCGTTTGCCTTTTTCTTTTCCCGTTCCACCCAACGTGACCCCCTGGAACAACGTGACGTAATCGCCGATTTCCGCGGTTTCCCCAATGACCACGCCCATGCCGTGATCGATGAAAAATCCATGGCCGATTGACGCACCGGGATGAATTTCCACGCCTGTCACCCAACGAGCGCCTTGCGAAAGCAACCGTCCCAAGAGTCGAAACCGCATCTTCCACAACCGGTGTGCCACGCGGTACGCCAGCAACGCCTGAAACCCGGCATAGGTCAGAAAGACCTCCAGCGTCGTCCTGGCCGCGGGATCACGATTAAACACAGCCTGGAGATCTTCGCGAATGACACGGAACATCGTTCAACCTCTTTTCTCGTCGAACGGCACCTGCGCCAGAAGACAAACAGCCTGGGCCGCAATCCCTTCCTGTCTGCCGAGCGCCCCGAGATGGTCGTGGCTTTTGACCTTGACGTTGACGACCGACGGGTCCACGCGCAAAACACGGGCCAACTGCTTGCCCATCTCAGCCAGATAATCCCCCAACCGTGGAGCCTGTGCCACAATGACCGTATCGAGATTCACGAGACACAGCCCCCGCTCGTCGAGTTTGGCACAAACGTCCGCCAATATCTCCAAACTGTTCATATTCGCAAATCGCGAATCACTGCTGGGATAATAGCGGCCCAAATCGCCTGCTCCCATGGCTCCCAACAACGCGTCACACACGGCATGCGTGAGCGCATCGGCATCGGAATGCCCATCCAAGCCATGAGTATGAGGCACCCGCACGCCGCCTAGGATAAGCGGCTGCCCTTCCTTGAGTCGATGAATGTCGTACCCGATGCCGACCCGCATACGTATCCTTGTCGATCCAAACGCTTAAGCTCGCAAGGATACAGGAAAAAACCAATCAGTGAAAAGGGGAGATTTCTAACGATGCCTGACGGCCGATTAAGAAGAACCCGTGTGCGGGGCCCGTGACCGGAATTCTGATTGAAGAATCGCTTCTCCCATGGCCAAATCTTCGGGGCGGGTTATCTTGATGTTGTCCGGACTGCCGTTGACAATGGACACCTGGTGGCCGATCTGCTCAACCAAAAAGGCGTCGTCCGTCGCTTCGACGCCCGATTGCCGGCTTGACCGATGGGCTTCCCGTAAGAGCTCGAGATTGAAGGCCTGAGGGGTTTGGGCGGACCAGAGTCGCTGCCGGTCGAGAGTGGTTTCAATCATCCCATCCGGGGTTGCCCGCTTGACCGTATCGTGGAGGGGAATGGCCGCAATGGCCGCACCGCTGGTTCCGGCACGCTCAACCACCTGTTCGATCATGGCACCCGTGACGAACGGCCGGACGGCATCATGAACCACGACGATGTTCGTCCGGGCATCCACGGCTTGCAAGCCGTTCCATACGGAATCCTGCCGGCGTGCGCCACCGCAGGTGACGCTGCTGATTTTGGAAAGGGCAAATTGAGGCAGAAGTTCTTGTTGGCAATACGCCACCGCGTCCTGGGGAACAACGACAACGATTTCCGTAATCATCCGGCTCGACTCGAACACCCGGAGAGCGTGGATCAGAACCGGCACGTCACCCAATCGAAGAAACTGCTTGGGGGTCGCCTTCCCCATTCGCGTACCGGCCCCTCCGGCCGGCACCACCGCAGCCACCCACTCATCCACGTGCAAAACTCAACATGTCCCGGTCGGTTTCTTCCCGCAGGCGGGTAAAAATCATCCTGCCCGCGCTCGTTTGCAAGATACTCGTGACCACCACGTCGATGTTCTTGCCGATACAACGCTTGGCGTTATCAACGACCACCATGGTCCCATCATCCAGATAGGCGACACCCTGTCCGGCTTCCTTGCCTTCCTTCAACACGAAGACCCGCATCGTTTCACCGGGGAGAACAACCGGCTTGAGCGCGTTGGACAACTCGTTGATGTTCAGCACTTGCACGCCCTGCAATTCGGCGACCTTGTTCAAGTTCAAATCATTGGTCAAAATTTTGGCCCCCAGTTTCTTGCCCAATTCCACCAACTTGGCATCAACTTCCTTGATGTTCGGGAAATCATCCTCGACAATTTCCACCCGGACGTCGTCATTCTTCTGAATATGATTGAGAATATCGAGTCCCCGGCGACCCCGTGCACGTTTCAACGAATCAGCCGAATCGGAAATATGCTGCAATTCCTGCAAAATAAATTGAGGAATGACGAACTCTCCCTCCATGAAACCGGTTTCACACAGGTCCGCAATACGGCCGTCAATAATGACGCTTGTATCCAGCAATTTGGGGGTGAGAAATCGTCCAGTGGGGGTGACGTCAGCCACGGCCGGGGCGTCGGTACCGCACTCCCTGCCGTAACGAATGCCCGACGTCAGGCCAAGATACGGAAAGATCAGCAGCGCAGCAAACGAAAACAACCGGATGGCGGGATGAGGCGCGAGGAAAAGGGTCAAGAAAATACACATCCCCGAGAGGAGCATGCCCAAGCTGAAGCCGACCCCGCCATAGACCAGGGTCCGGGCGGGAAGCGGTTCCATAAAGGCAATCTCGGCAAAGACCAGCACCCCACTGAGCAAAGCGCCGAATCCGGCACCAAGCAGCACAGGCAGCACCGTCCCGGCGCCCGCAATATATCCTGCGGTGAGCCCGAGCAGAATGCTGATGCCCAAAAAGCCGGCTCGCAGAGCCATACAGTCTCCTCTTACGTGATACATGCCTGGACATAGACGACAAGTTACTCCAGGCAGTGCCTGCCTGCGCGATCCCAACCAACCAAACCGGTATTACTCGCAACTCAAAAATTGTTCCGTTGTTTCAACGTCTTCACGACTGCCAATGATGAGCGGAACGCATTGGTGGGGCGTCTTGGGATGAATGGTGGAAATGCGTTCCACGCCCGTGCTTCCAAGCCCGCCGGCCTGCTCCACCACAAAACTCAATGGGGCGGCTTCATACATCAACCGCAGTTTCCCTTCGGGTTTCCGCACCTCGCCGGGATACAGATAAAGACCGCCTTTTAACAGAACCCGGTGGACATCCGCCACGAGACACCCCGTGTACCTGGCAGCATATGGACGGCCGGTTTCCTGATCATCTTCATAAAAATATTCTATCGTTTTTTTCATGTTTTTTGACCAGTTACAATTATTTCCTGCATTAACACTACAAATTTTCCCGCGTGCGGGGATCTGCACGTTCGAGGCGGACAGGAAAAACTCACCTACCACGGAGTCAAGCGTAAACTGGTGAACGCCTGCTCCGCACGTATATACGAGAAGAGTGCTGGCACCATACAACAGATACCCGCTGGCCACCTGCTCACAGCCCGGCTTTAAAAAATGGCCGTTGGAATCCAGGCAATGAATGGAAAAAATCGACCCAAGCGGCGCGTTCACGTCGAGATTCGAGGATCCATCCAAGGGATCGAAAAACACGGCATACTTACCGGTCTCTTTTGCTGCAGCCACAAAAAACGGTTCCTCCATTTCTTCGGACACCACGAGCTGCACGATCCCGCTATCCTGAAAAGCCTCGACAAAAAGCTCGTTGGCGCAGGCATCCATATGCTGGACCTGTTCACCATGAACGTTTCTCGTATCGGTCACACCGAGCTTGCCGGTCAGGCCCGCTTCCCGCAGAGCCCGGGCAATCCGTTTGCCGCCCGAGACAATCCGGTTCATGATGGTGAAAAACTCTTCCACGCCGTCAGGCTGGAAGCAGTCTTGTTCAAAAATATGGCGGGTCAGGGAAACCATAATCAGACGTTGAAAATGAAGTCATTATAGGATCTTTGCGGAAAAAGTCGAGAATCAATTCTGCGATGGAACCCATCCTTCAATCACGGCCTTGGCCGACCCGACCATCACACGGGCTTCCATCATGACGGGAACCCGCTCCGGTGTATTCGTCACCCAAATCCTGATATTGCCTTCGTTCAAAAAAATCCCCCGAAACGGCATGATCGCCAACAGACGAATCGTGTCGACCTCACCCCAGGACCCACTGATCGATTCAATGGCTTCGATTTTAACCTCGACCTTGTAATTCTTCCGGTCGTGATGAATATCCAGATACACGGAAGAACCCGGTTCCAAATCCGGCATCGTGCGCAAAAAATAGAGGCACGACAAGGGATCATGCGTACCGGGAGGAATGTCATGAACCGAAGGCTTCCCGTCTTTCAACACCGTGACCTGGTTCGCCACGCGATCGAACGTGACGGCAAACCGTTCATGGCGACTACCCTCCCGGCGCTGAAAGACCAAACGGCTGGGGAGCATGGTCCCAAGATCGACAAGTGAATCCACGTGGTTCCTGACGGGAAAAAAAGAGGAAATGAAATCATTCGAGCGGATCGTCGTCACCAGGCGCCGGGTGGAAACCCCGTCAGCCGCAACCAACTCTTCCGTTAACATGGTCGCATGCCCAGCAGGCATACCCCACAAGGAAATGGCATACCGGAAATCTTCATCCGCCTGAACAGCGAGCGCAACCGGCACAAGGCCCAGCCCGCACAAACATCCCAGAAGCAGACCGCTTATGCCAATCACAAACGTTTGACGTCGAATCAATGCAGTACCCATAAATTTCTCTCAACATTGTACACCACAAAAACAAACGACACACTGCCGTTTTCTTCCTTCGTCTGCATCCGTCATTCTCGACCTCCCCCCTCCGTCATTCTCGACTCTCCACTGCTGTCATCCCCGACCTTCCCCTCTGTCATTCTCGACATTCTTAATCGAGAATCCAGTGTCGTTATCTTGCCTTTTGCCTTTACCTGTCATCCTTGACATTTTTAATCGAGGATCCAGGGTCTTTGCCTTTTTCTTTCTGTGAGGACAACAACTCTGGACCCTCGCGTGCGCAAGGGTGACAGAAAGAAAAAACAAGGATGGTTAGAACGGAGCTTAGTGGAAAATTAAACGGTTCCCCTTATTGCAAACGGTTCGTTTGATTTTCTAGAATCACATCAATGACGCTTACCAAGCACATTTTATGGAGGTTATTATGAAGGACCGCAGATTCGGTGTGATAGACATTGCCGCGTTACTGATACTCGCGTTTGTGTGTGTGGCGATTCTTGGCTTCACGTCACCTACGCCAGCGCCCGCGCAAAACCCTTTCTTCGAGTGCCAGATGTGTCCGCCGCCCTCGCCGAAAATCGAAATGCCAGAAATTAAAAATGATGTGGACTGGAGAGACTATGTACCAGACTACGGGCAATATGATCCGCCACCGGTACAGTTTAAGCCGCTTCCCGTGGTACCTCGTGGGCTTCCGCAGTCCGACTATTTGTATCCTACTCTGGAATTGCAACTTCAGGCTGATGCTATCGCTTCGCAGGGAGTTTCGATGGATATGCAGAATCAGATTTTACAGAATCAGGTCAGGCAGAATGAGGTCATCATCCAGAATCAGATCAGGCAGAATCAGATGTTGCAGAATCAGATCAGGCAGAATCAGTATTACGGAGGGCAATAAGTCCCTAACGCACGCCTATGAGCATTTATATCGACCAAGTTCTTTCCACGACGAACCCCCTTTCTGAATACGTCAACGGTCAATCGCTCGTCCCTTTCTCTGGTTTCAATCCTCGCCCACCTCTAAAGGTGGGCGCTACTCACAAAAGCCAATTATGTCCTTGAACACTGTATATACCCCGCTTCCTGTTAGGTGAAATGAAATATGAAATCCGCAAATTCATTCCAGTACCTTTTCCAGCCCCCTCATCAATCCTTTGCTTGGCAACGGCTTTGGGCATTATCCCAGGTCAAGGACGAGCATGCCTGATATTCTCTTACTTTCTCCATGGTTTTCTGCAAAGAACGAAGGTGAAAATGGTGTCATGAGATGATGTGCTACAAAGACAAGGAGAAGGCAAAAACATCTGGATTCTCGATTACTCATGTCGAGAATGACAGATAAAAACAAGACCAACATAAAGGCACTGGATTCACGCTAAAAACTTACGGCAATGATTAGCAAAAGCGTACAATTGTAAAGTTTTGTACAAAAAATAATTTTTGTACATTTTGTACAATTTGTAAAGTTTTGTACATTTTGTACAATTTCGTACAATACAAGCCGCGCATGACTCTTCAAAGGTTAGCCGGCACGATCAGGCGCGTTGCACCGTCCTTCAAGGGAGGGTCTTGCAGGCATCCAGTTCGCCTTCCAGGTAGGTGCGAATGGCTTGCAAGCGTTCGGGCGAGGTGGCTTCAAAGCGAAGGACCAATGCGGGTTGCGTGTTGGAGGCGCGAATGAGGCCCCACCCGTCATCGAAGCTGACACGAACGCCGTCAATCGTGATGACGTCCCGGATCACGGGCCTCGCATGCCGGGCATCGGGCGAAGACGGCCGGCCAGCCGCCTCGACAAGCCGGGTGCGCAGCGCTTCGACAACGAGAAATTTTACGTCGTCGGGACAGTCCACACGAATTTCCGGGGTCACGTGCGTCGGTGGCAGGTCCGCCAGCAGGGACGAAAGGGGTGCTTGCATGTTTGACAGGATTTCAATCAACCGGCATGAGGCGTAGACGGCGTCGTCGTACCCGAAATAGCGATCGGCAAAAAACATGTGGCCCGACATTTCCCCGGCCAGGGCAGCCCGTTCTTCTTTCATTTTGGCTTTCATGACGGAATGGCCCGTTTTCCACATGACGCCGTTTCCGCCCCGTGCTCGAATATCATCGTACAGGCATTGGGAGGCTTTGACTTCGGAAACGATCGTACTCCCGGGCCTGTCCTTCAAAAGGTCCCGCGCAAAAATCAGGAGCAGGCGGTCGCCCCAGATAATCGTTCCCTGTTCGTCGATGGCCCCGATACGGTCCGCGTCACCGTCGTAGGCAATGCCGGCGTCCGCTTGATGGTGCCTGACGGCTTGCACGAGATCCTGAAGATTTTCGACGACCGTGGGGTCGGGATGATGGTTGGGAAAACGGCCGTCGAGGTCGTCATGCAATCCCGTGACGCGACACCCCAATTGCTCCAACGCGGCTTTTGCCACCAAGCTCGCCACGCCGTTTCCGCAATCGACGACCACGTGCATCCCTTGTCCATCGACTCCGGTAAAATGCTCTTTGAGATACCGCAGGTAAGAAGGAATCACCGTGGCCGTGGAGACGGTCCCTGAACCGGACAGGTAGGCCCCGGCTTCGATCAGGCGTTTGAGTTCTTGAATATCCTCGCCATGCAGGGCCATTTTCCCCAGACACATTTTGAAGCCGTTGTATTCGGCGGCATTATGGCTGCCGGTGACCATGACGCCTCCGTCAACGGGCAATTCATACAGGGCAAAGTAGAGTAACGGCGTCGGACACACCCCGATATCCACGACGTTGACCCCCGTGGCCGTGATACCGGCGAGCACCCGGTCCCGGAGATCCGGCGAAGTCAGCCGCCCATCCCGTCCCAGGGCCACGGTTCGGCAACCGCGTTGCCGGGCCAGGGTCCCATAGGCACGACCAATGGCTTGCGCCACGTCCGGCGTCAGGTCTTTCCCAACGACTCCGCGTACGTCATATTCTCGAAAGAGACTCATGTTGCCGGCAAGAAAGATCCGTACAGGCAGGAGAAACTTACGAAGGGGCAACGTTGTCGGGTTTTGATTTCCCAACCGTGAACGTCGAGGACAAACCCTGCGCGGCCAAAATCAGGTCCGCCACTTCCCTGACCGCGCCTTCACCGCCCTTGGCCTTGCACACGTACCGGACCGTTTTCCGGACGGGCTCGCGTGCATTCGCCGGCGCGGCGGAAAAGCCTACCGCTTGCAGCGCGGGGACATCAGGCACGTCATCGCCCACGTAGGCCATTTCCTCAAACTGGATTCCATGCTTCAAGGACAGCTCTTTCAGGACGGTCAATTTGTCCTGGACGCCCTGGTGGATTTCGGCAATGCCGAGTTTAGCCGCCCGAACGTTGACCAACGCTGTTTGATCCATGGTGATGACAGCCGTCACAAGACCGGCTTGTTTTAACAGCACCAATCCCAGGCCATCCCAGACGTTGAATTTCTTGGTCTGCTCGCCCGAATCCGAATAATAGAGACCACCGTCGGTCAGGACGCCATCGACGTCCGTCGCAAACAGCCGAATGGTTTTCAGGACCCCGGTCAACCGGCTGGTACGCGCGGGTGTTCGTCTTGATCTTGATCGAGTGTTTGCCGCCATGTGTTCTCAACCGATTGGAGTGCCATTAAAACACACTCCATTCCGTAAGCAAAGCGGTTTATGTCTCCTGGAACGTCCGTGGAGCATACGGCTTATTGCCCGGACGGTTGTCAACCGGTTGCGAATTCGTTGACAAAAACCGAGGAGGCCCACATCATGCTCATCACCTGAATCTCCAGCCTGATCGACGAAAATGTGCAACCGCAGGCCATCATGACCATTCTCGATCGCTACATATTCAAAGAACTCCTCGTCCCCTTCTTGATCAGCCTCGGCATCCTTTGCTTTATCGTCCTCACCAAGGAGATGTTGCGCCTGGTTGAATTGTTGATCACCAACGGGGTGAGTCTCACGGCTGTCATGAAGATTGTCGTCAATCTCATGCCCTCTTTTTTGGTGTTGACGCTTCCGATGGCTTGCCTGATCTCGTCGATTACGACCTTCAGCCGGTTTTCTTTCGACAAGGAACTCACCGCCATGAGGACAGCCGGACTCAGCTTGTTGAGAATCGCGGTCCCCGTGTTTGTCTTTTCATTGTTCGTTTTCCTGGGCACCTTGCTCCTTTCACAATGGGGACAGCCCTGGTCCTCGATTTCCCTGAAAAGACTGGCTATCAGCCTGATCCAGGACCAGTTGAACCTGGCCCTGGAACACGGCGTCTTCAACGAACCGACGAAAGACATGATGATTTTTGTTCCCACGCCGGAACCCGGCGAGAAAACCAAGGGCATTTTCATCCTGGACCAGCGAGATCCCGGGCAAGAGGTCATCATCACGGCCCAAACCTTTCAAATGCTCAGAAATCCGCAACGCAAACAATCCGGCATACGCTTATATGAAGGCGAGATTCATCAGGTTCCCCAGGACGTCACGCAGCATCATCACGTGACATTTTCCACGTATGATCTCAAGCTCAACCTGGCTCAGGCCCTCGCCGTCGACACACCCAAGCGGCCGGACTACGAACAGATTATGGCCGGGTTGAACGCATCCGACTGGCGTGACACCACCATGCTGCGCCGCCTGATGGAATACTACAAAGACCTGGGGTTTCCCGTGGCAACGCTTATCCTGGGAATCCTGGGCATGCCGGTCGGCATTGTCTCAAAACGAACCGGGCGCATGAGGGGATTTGTTTTGGGAATTTTCGTCATGGTGGGCTATTACCTGCTCAACGTGTTGGGAGAGTTTTCCGTCACGGCCTTGCTCCTTCATCCGTTTGCCGGAGCCTGGCTTCCCAACGTCCTGTTACTTCTGATCACGGGGCTGCTCTTTTACCAAGCGAGTCGGCGCTGATCCTTCGACCTCGCTCAGGACAAACATGGGCATCTTATTCTGGCACATCGTTCGTCACTATCTCGGCATCCTGGCCTTGTGTCTCACCGGTCTTGTCACCATTTACCTGGTGATCGACTTTTTTGAAAATCTGCGCCGGTTCCTGCGACATGACGCGGAATTGACCTCCATGCTCCTGTATTTCATTTTTAAAATTCCCGAGATGGCCTTTCAACTGGTGCCCTTTGCCGTATTGATGGCGTCGCTTCTCGCAATCGGACTCCTGAACAAAAACCACGAAATCACCGCAATGCGAAGTTGTGGAGTCAGCCTCTTTCACGTTACCATTCCATTCTTGGCCGTCGCGGGCCTCGTCACGGTCATCCTGTTGGGCTTGACGGCAATCGTCATTCCATTGGCCAATGCCAAGGCGGAATACATTCGAACCGTCGAGATCCAGCAAAAACCACAACCGCTTTCTTTTACCAGCGAGAACCTGTGGCTATACACTCAGAACAACGCTCTCATGCACGTTGAACGAGTCGATCCGGCGGGCACGCACCTCCACAACGTCACCCTCTACCGACTGAATGACCAATTCACGTTGGATACATGGCTCACGGCTGACGATGCCGCTTTCGCAAGCGACCGGTGGACCTTACGCAACGTCGCAGAACGGAAGATCAAACCGGATGGGAATATTGAGATGGTTCACCGGACAACCCTCCCCTTGCCATTATCCCTGACTCCCGGTGACCTGGTGACCTGGAACGCTCTTGAGCCCGAGCACATGACGTTGAACCAACTCAGCACGCACATCGAACACCTGCGGCAGGAAAAAAACCGCGTGACGGGTTTTCTCCTTGATTATTGGAAGCGAGTGGCCTTTGCGTTCGTCCCGTTAATCATGACGATTCTCGGTGTCTCCATCGGACTCCTCGAAATTGGCACCCGGACCGTCAGTATAGGAAAAGGCATTGGACAGGCCTTGGCCATCAGTTTCCTGTTCTGGACGACAAATTCCGTTGGCCTGACACTGGGAAAAAGCGGGGCGTTACCCCCCTCGATTGCGGCTTGGATCGCGTGCGTGATGTTTCTCATCGTCAGCCTCAACATTTTCCTGAAAGTGCGATACTGATCAACCTCTCACAAGGCTTGCCGAACCACCCGAGAAGAAGCCATGCCTCCAGAAACGCCTGATGGCTATCCAATAACCGAATTAGTCCGTGCCATCGATGCCCGGCTTCATGGCCCGGCAGAACTTCGTATTGCAGGCGTCAACAATCTCGAGCAGGCCGAACCGGGTGACCTGGCATTGCTGGCCAGTCACCGGTTGATGGACCAGGCCCTTCATTCGAGGGCTTCAGCGTTCATCGTTCCCCAATATTTCCCCGATTTGAACGGCGCCCAATTGGTCTCGACGCACCCGCAGTTCGATTTTGTCCGGCTGATCAACCAATTTTTCACAAAAACATTCTCTCCCACTGGAATCGCCGAAAACGTCGTGAAAGGCTCGAACGTACGCTTGGGCCGCGACGTCTCCATCGGACCATTCGTGACGATTGGCAATCATACGACTCTGGGGAACCGGGTCATCCTCTACCCCGGTGTCTTTTTGGGAGAAGGCGTCACCATCGGTGATGATTCCGTCCTTCATCCGAACGTGAGCATTCAGGACGGATGCCGGATAGGCGCCCGGGTCATGATCCACGCCGGAACCGTTATTGGAAGTGACGGATTCGGGTACGTTCAACATGAAGGCCGTCATCATAAAATTCCACAACGCGGCATCGTCGTCATTGAAGACGACGTCGAAATCGGAGCCAACGTGACGATCGACCGGGCCACGTTCGGAGCCACCCACGTCAGGCAAGGCACAAAAATCGACAACCTGGTCCAAATCGCCCATAACGTGACCGTGGGGGAACATGGGATCATCGTGGCCCAAGTGGGCATCGCGGGCAGTACGACGATCGGCAAGGGGGTCATGATCGGAGGACAAGCCGGCCTGATCGACCACCTCACAATCGGGGACCGGGCCATGATTGCGGCAGGAGCGGGAATCGAAAAAGACGTGGACCCCGGTGCCAGAATGTCCGGGCGACCGGCAAAACACAGTGCGGCCTTTTTCCGCTCCCATATCCTGGTGCAACAACTCCCGGAACTCAAAAAACAGATTTCGAATCTGGAAAAACGTCTCTCCGCGATCGAAGGGAAGCCATCGCAAACCCGCAAAACCAAAAAGTCGCCTTGAAGGAGTACCGACGAGGAAGGCCCGCTTATTTCTTGGCGGTTAACGGAGGAATGACTGACCGCCAGGTAAACAACTTCCCCCAAAAAAATCCCGCCCACGGCAAGGCAAACGCGGCCATATAGTCCAAGGACCCGGAACTGAAACTCCACACGGACAGGCCGGTCAGCCCTCCGATCCCCAGCACGTAGGCAACCGGCACCAAACTCCGGCCGGCATGTTCCAATTCCACGTCAGTCGAGGCTTTGGCCGCTTTCTTGAGTCGTTGGACTCCCCGGCTATTGGAGGACTTCATGCGACTCGCCCAAAATTCAGGGAACGCTCGAAACAGATACCGGTGGTAACGCGTTTGCCCCCATCCGAGCAAGATCCCGGCCAGCATCAGCCCCGAACTCTTGATAAACGTCCACTCATCATACGTCTCGACAAACAACTGGTAGACCAATGCAAGAATACCGATGATCATGGCCAACAACCCCAGCAGCCCTGACGGAAACAGAATATAGGTGCGGATGTAGTTCTCGGCGAGTTGCGCCTCATTTTCCTTTCGTTGGGCCGTGATAATTTTTCCCATGGAATGTGCCGTTCGAAAAGATGAATTCAGGGATCGCTCGAAGGAGCGCCTTCGACTGAAATGGGAACGGAATGCGGGGGATCTTCGGGAACCTGATAGCCGGCGCTCAGCCAAGCACCGAGATCAACGAGTCGGCACCGTTCCGAGCAAAACGGATAACAGGCAGAATCTTCAGAAATGAGAGACCGGCAACCCGGACACAGCGGTGTCATGAAAAAAGTATAGCAAGACGGCGCATGCAAGGAAACAGGCGTTTTTTATCACCAATAGAGGAACCCCCCAGCACCGGAACACAGTCTTCTCCTCCACGACCATTGCAAACTCACGTTGAACCAGTGTACAAAGCCAGAAAGAACGTGTCCGGCCAAGAGAATCTCAATTCACGCCGCATGGAAGGAATCCCTCCAGTCATGAAAAACGTCCAAATTGTTTTCAATATTCAAGTCCCCGATCACGTCTCGGAGGATGAGGTGAACTCCAGGCTCCATCAAGTGATCAGCAGCCTCATGGCACAGGAATTTGGCGGGAATTCATTGATCGACCAGCCGATGGGGCACCCCCAGGACGGTCACGACGGACAAGTCGGCCACGCCTGACCCCCAAGTCGCTCATTCCTCCTTCAGAAGCGCTTCAACCTCACGTGCACGCACAGGGATTGATCGGCAAGTTGACAGGCTTTCGGATGTGCCTTCTTGCTTTGCTTCCTTTCGCCTCGTATTATAAAATTTACACCAATCAATACAGTTAATATTTCCATAAAAGAGGAGCGTCTGATCATGAATCGAACCAAGAGTTACAGACGGATTGTCGTGATGGCCGGCGTGGTGTCTCTCTGTCTCACGGGTGTTGGGTCTGCGTCAAACGATCATGGCCAAGCCGGGTCACACGGTCAGTCGATGGATGCGGCGGCGCAAGCCATGATGGACGCGTGGCAAGCGTATGCGTCGCCAAACGACAACCATAAGGTGTTGGACCCATTAGTCGGGAAGTGGAGCCAGGTCGTGAAATGGTGGATGACGCCGGACAGTCAACCTGAAACGTCAGAGGGAACGACTGAAACACAATGGGTGATGGGCGGCCGCTATCTCCAACACTCGGCAAAGGGCATGGCGATGGGTCAGCCTTTTGAAGGGATGGGATTTACGGGATTCGACAACGGCAAGCAAGCATATCAAACGCTCTGGATGGACAATATGGGGACGGGCATGATGATCGGGGAAGGAACCTATGATCCGGATAAGAAAACGATAACGGACCACGGCCGTTTCACGGATCCCATGATCGGGCAACGGAACTATCGCGGCGCCACCACGCTGATTGACAATGACCATTACCGCTATGAAATGTATGGCGCGGATCAGAACGGCAAGGAATTCCGTATGATGGAAATCTTGTACACGCGCACCAACTAAGACCCGTTGATAAGTAACCGTCAAATTTGTGTATGGCCGTCCTGAGTTCAGCGGCCTCCCTGCCGGTTTCCTTTTCGTTTACCCCCCATTGATGAACTTCACGTCGATGATCTCGTCCGCCAGGTGACGCAGGTCTCGTCGCGGCCCCCATCGCTTTTCGACGGAAGTCGTTACACACACAACGTGACTGCGCCTTCCGTTACCGACCATGCTCGGCCTCATGATGCGCCTACCCTCTCCATCAGAAGGTTTGAAGAGATTTTCGACAACAATTAATATATAATGATCGATTGGCAAGTCGAACTGGAGCTGCAAATGAACAAACGTTTACCGCCGGGTCCAGGAGGTGTTGGTCTGCGACGCCTCTCAAGGGCCTTCTCAGATAAATATGGTCTATTTGAGCAGATCAAGAACGACCATGGCGACATCGCATATTACAGGATCCTGCATTTCAAGTTTTGTTTGGTGTCGGATCCTGCTCTTATTGGTGAAATTCATATTGCAAAGCGGTCATCGTTTCATAAAGGCCACTACCAAAAGAACCTATTATTTGTCTCCAATCCGACTTCGGTGACATCCGATGGAGAAGACCACGTTCGGATACGTAAACTGCTTCAGGGATCATTTCGTCGTGGGCAAATTATGGAATACGCCAAAGAAATGATCTTCGAAATTAACGCGTTGCAGAGCAGGTGGCGCAATGGAGATACCTTCGACCTTGCTCACGAGATGCATCAACTGGCGTTGAACATTGTTTCAGCCACCTTTTTCGGTCGAGACATCCGCATCCCTACCTCGATTCCGGAAGATACGCTGAAGACGCTTCGATGGAATGGAATATTGATGACACTCCCATGGGGATTGGGGAGATTCATCGCGCGGTTGCCCCTGCCTGGCAATCGTTTTCGAGAGCGCACTTGCAAGGCGATGGATGAATTGATTTACGAGGTGATTAAAAAGGCTCGTAACGATGAACATCGTACGGACCTGATTTCGTCTCTTGTGCGCGCCACCGACGAAGACGGGAACGAGCGGCCGCTTACCGATGAAGAAGTGAGGGATGAGACCTACGTGATGATAATGGCCGGACACGAGACGTCTGCAAATTCGCTCGCCTGGACATTTTTTTATTTGAGCCGAAATCCGGCCGTGCGGTTGCGGCTCGAGGCTGAAGTCGACGAGGTGCTTGGCGGACAACCTCCCAAGCCGGACGATTACCAAAAATTGCCCTACACCGAGGCAGTGTTCAGTGAATCGCTTCGAGTGGCAGCTCCGACGTATTGCGGTATTCGCAGGGCGATTGAGGACTGCGACATAGGGGATTACTTTATCCCGAAAGGAACAATCGTCCAACTCTTCTGGCGAGCGCCTCACATGGATGAACGGTATTTCCCGCGCGCGTCGGAATTTCGGCCGGAACGATGGCTGGAAGAAACGCCGGAAGAGCCACCGAAACACGCCTACTTCCCGTTCGGCGGCGGCTCGCGCTATTGTCCCGGAGCGGCCTTTGCCAAGATGGAAGCCGTCCTCGCTATCGCCGCCATTTGCCAGCGGTGGCGCATCAATCCACTCTCAAGTGACTTCCCGGAAGTCTCAACGATGGCCTTCTACAGGTTCAAGAATGGACTTCCGGTCACGGTAGAGAAACGAAACAACGCAAAAAGTTGAATACACGTTGACTGAATTCTCAATTCCATCAGCATACCGCGACGGGTACGAAAAAGCCCGAACCGTCAATCCTGAATTCGCCGAACAATACATCGAATATACGACGGTCGACGACCCATTCGCCGACGCCGTCATCGACGCCCTGGCCACATACGACCAGGGAGACGTCAACCGGATCATCAAGGCCGCAATGGAGCAAGACGAGAAGGGTCTGGAAGATGCGCCGGAAGCACTCCGATTTTTTTTCGACGAGTTGGGAAAGCAGCCTGAGTGGTTCGACCCGAAAGCGCTGTATCCGGGCTACCGCGCTTTTCATGCGCATTCGGATTTATTCATCCCCGCGTTTTTCCTGGTGACGGTGCGGAACGCGGCCACCCTGATCGCCAAGTCGTTCTTCGCCAGCGGTCGGGTTATGGGCGATTTCGGCACGCGCCGCATCCGGCAGAACACAAAGCATTTCATCGAGATCATGATGCCGAGTGCGCTGGCGCGTCATGGAGACGGATGGAAGCTCTCGGTCCGCATACGACTGGTACATGCGCGACTCAGAAGATTGATTCGTGAGGAAAGTGACTGGGACGAGTCCGTATTCGGCGCGCCGCTCAGTTCCGCGCATATCGCCCTCGCTTCAGCCAATTTCTCCGCGACCATGCTCTCACATGCCGAAATTCTCGGCGCAAAGCTCGATAAAGAGACGCGCAACGGCTTCATGCAGGCATGGCGATACGCCTCTTGGCTCATCGGGGTGCCCGAACACCTTCTGTTCGAGGGCGATTATGAAAAAACCTTGGAATTCTCTCAGCTCGCGACCTTGTGCGAGCCGCCGCCAAACGAAGAATCGGCCGCCATTGCGAACGCCTTGATCGAAGCGTTGCCCCGGATAGCCGGCAAATCCGACGCCGCCGAGTGTGACGCCATGGTCAAGCACGTATCAAGGGTTTCCCGCGCAGTGTTGGGCGACGAACTCGCCGATCAGTTACGGATACCCAAGTTACCGACCAAGGGGCTGTTGCAATGGATGAAATGGTCCCGTAGAGCCCAGGGAGTGACCCACAGAATTGCTCCCAGGATCGGCAAGAAGTGGCAGGGTGACAATTTCGTCTTTCTCCTCGAGGCCTCAATGCTCGAGGATTTCAGATACCATCTGCCCGATCATCTGGACACGGAAAAAGCGAGCCCATGGTAAAGCCCCAAAGGCTCCCCCCCGTATTTGTACTCAGCACCGGGCGATGCGGGTCCACGATGGTGTCGAACATTCTGAATCTGCATCCTCGCGTGTTGAGCCTCTCCGAATTTTTCAGCTATGTCGGGGTTCACCAGTTGTTTCGCGCGCGGCGCTCGACTGGCCAAAGGATGTGGGAATTCTACAGCAAACAACGCAAGCATACTCGCCTGATGTTGCGTGAACCATCTTATGAGGAATTCCTTTATCCGCTCGAAGATTCTGCCGCTCGTTTCAGCCAGAGCGACGTTCCGCCCGTCATGTGTGCCGCACTGCCTCACATCACAAGCGAGTATGAAGCGCTGTTCGACGAACTTGGGCCTCTCGTTCAGTCGCAGCCGAAACAGTTGACCGTCGACCATCTGCGGTATCTTTTCGGAGTGTTGTGCGATCGATTCGGGGCGGACACCTGGGTCGAACGCTCGGGCGGGTCCCTGCTCTTCGGCTCCCGGCTCATGCGCGAATTCCCCGAAGCTCGCGTGGTGCACGTTTACCGGGATGGACGCGACACCGCCGTCTCGATGTATCATCACTACCTGTTTCGCCTGATCGTCGTGACGCTGAAAAAAATACGCAACTCCGGTGTGGACCCAATCTCCCTCATGTACAGGAGAAAGATATGGGACAGCATGAGCCCCTGGCTGACGCCGTTAGTCAACATGGTCATCAAGCCCGAGAAACTGCCTTTCGATGAATTGAAAATCTCTGATTTTGCGGCTTTCTGGAATGCGATGATCGCCATTTCGGATCATCTACTGGGCGGTCTTCCAACTGAACGCCTTCTGAACCTCAAGTTCGAGGACATGCAGGCCGAACCCGAAGTCCATATTCGACGGCTCATCCGTTTCATCGACCCCTCCCTGGAGGATGAGGAGTGGATTCGGGAGGCATCCTCGATTCCGCGCCCTACCCGGTCCAGATTCGCCAATCTCAGCACCGCCGATCAGGACGCGGTAGTCGAAGCATGTTGGCCAGGCCTCAAGCGCCTCGGCTATCCGGTTTGAAGGCGACTTCGGATGTGCTCCAGGCGCGCCCGGTTGACGCCGAAGTCCCAAAGTGGTCCGATGCGCGACGCCGAACGGATGTGGATGACGCCCTCCTCGACGCAGAGCCGGAATTCGACGTCATCCTTGAACCCTATTCTCTTGCTCCGGCAGACCGCGTGTATGTGACGCTCCGTCTCAGATACCACCTCGGTGCGCTCCATGGAAGCCAGAATTTCTTTAAGTCGCCGCCAGTCGGCATCCGGGTTGTCCGAGAGGACAAAGGGCTCGATACGCTGGATCTCGACCCGCGAATTCTCACTTGCGACATAAGTGGGCATACACGGAAACGGCGTAAACCGGAAAACCATCGAGAACCTCTTTGGTAGAGTCGTGTACGTTAAAATGCACCAGTGTAAAGTAGAGCATTTTGATTAACCCATGAAAGAGTGACTGTCAAATGTTGTGTATGGCCGTCCTGAGTTCAGCGGCCTCCCTGCCGGCTTTCCCACACTGTGCCACCGAATCACGCAGAAAAAAACTGCTCATAATTTGAACCGTACCCCCCGCCCCCCGCATTCAGGACCGCTGATTTTAAAACCACCTTCACGGTCTTTACTTTTCCTATAAACGGCTTTATATTATTGCCCCTAAGTAGTCTTTCCGTCGGTGTCGCGGCCGCATCCCTGCTCAGGGACCAGGATTGTAGATGTTCACTCATTCGTTGACAGCATGGTCCACCTAAGCAGGGACGACCTCGTTCTTTTCCTCCCCTTTCCTCTACCTCCCCTTCGCCCCTCCTTACAAAGGAGGTGACGCCAATGGCAAAATGACCCACTACCCAAAATCCGTTATGCTTGACGTAATGCGGATATTTTCGCTAGTGTGAAACCGATGCGGTTGCTCCAGGAACGGAAAGCGTTGTGATCGTCGGCTTCTCGGACAAGAGGACCGAAGCGTTCTACGGGGGTCGCCGGATTGCGGCATTCTCCGAGTTCGCCCGAACCGCGTCGCGAAAGCTCGACCAGCTCGACGCGGCCACGAGCCTGGGCGACCTGGCGAGGCCCGGCAACCGTCTGGAGGCACTAAGGGGCCGGCGCAAGGGGCAGTGGAGCATCCGCATCAACAACCAATGGCGGATCAGCTTCAAGTGGCCCGAGGGAAGTCCCGGGCCGACCGAAGTGGAAATCGTGGACTACCATTAATTCGAGGAGGCAAGTCATGCGCGAACCTATCCATCCGGGCGAGACACTGCGCGAGGATCTCGATGCGCTTGGCATGAGCGCCGCGGAGTTGGCGCGGCGCATCGAGGTGCCGGTGAACCGCATTACCGAGATACTCAACGGTCGACGCTCGATCACCGGCGACACGGCATTGCGCCTAGGACGCTTCTTCGGCACCTCGGGCGAGTTCTGGCTCAACCTCCAGAAACTCTACGAGCTACGGCTCGCGGAGCGGAAGAGCGGCCCGGCGATCGCCCGGCTGCCAATTGGTGTCTATTAATTCGTGATGTTCTTCATTTGGCATTGATCGAAACTGCCCATCTTCCCCAATCGGGATTGTTGTAGATTCTGAATGTAGTCGAACGTCTGTCCTCTTTGCCGCGCGGCCATCCGTCTGCATCGTTCAGAAATATACCCATTGGGCGCATAATCCCACTGCTCTGGGCAACGAGTACTCAAGCTCACCGCGCAGATCTCACTATTGGTTGCATGTTTTCTGATAACGCCTCAGATGGCGGCGGACTGATACATCATTTAGTTGTATGACTCTGTCATACATACTAGAGTGAGGCAATTCACGGGAGGTCGTCGTATGCGAATCAACGCCAGATTGGATGATGCCCGAGTTGAGAAACTGAAGCAGCTCAAATCGCTGACGCGGCTCGGAGTGAGCGAAATCGTGAAGCGCGCCATCGATCTTTTGCACCGGCAACAGGCCGGGCGGTCACGGGAAAAACTCGATGCCTTGTTGTCGAGTGATTTCGTGGGCTGCGCCGAAGGCCCCGAGGACTTAGCCGGCCGATATAAACAGTATCTGACACGGGATCTCGAGAACAAACATGGTGCTGACTGATACCGGTTACTGGCTTGCGTTGGCTAATGCCCGTGACCGCTGGCACGAGGCCGCGGTTGCAGCCAGCCGTCGCCTCGACGAAACGCTCGTCGTCACGTGGCCGGTCGTGACCCAAACCTGCTACCTCATGCTTACGCGGCTAGGCGTACAAGCGGAGTTGCGCTTCGTTGAACAAGTGTCGAGAAACGTGGGTATCCATGAGATCGGGCAAGAACATCTCGACGCCATTCGTGCGTTGATGGAACAATACGCGCACCTGCCGATGGATTTGGCAGACGCCTCGCTTGTCCTCGCGGCGACCCAACTCGGAGAAGGGCGCATTCTCTCCACCGACCGGTGCGACTTCGACACCTATCGTTGGAAAGACACGGAACCGTTTCACAACCTATTGCGGACTTGAGATTGAGGCTGGACGGATTGGAATATCTTGGAATGTAGGGAAAGACGATTTAGATTTTCAGGAAGGTTACAAACCAACATCTGACCCAACATATTCTATGATCTTTCTTCACCCCTCGTGACAAAGAGAGAAGAGGTATGTCAAGATGCTCACGGTTTTCGTAACGGGCTGGTCTGTGCTATACTCGCAGACCTCCATTCCGTAGATTTCCGGCGGGGAGGACGGTCCTACACGCAAGGAGGACCGTCCTAATCTGCACTCTCACACAGGTTCCCACCGGTGCCGGAAGGAGTGGGGACAACATGGACGGAAGCCCCGTCTCCGGCAAGAGTTACGGCGGGGTTACTTCTTGGTCGCCCCAAAGGCCCCGATCACATGACCGTTGGTGAAATGGGCATCAAACTCGCCCGCGACACCGGTCGGGTATGCATCCTGGTTAGTCGTCGTAGGTGTATCAATAGCACCAGTAGAAGTCCTAGGAGTGCCGTAGAATTCGCCTCCCCACGCTCCAGCCGGACCGCCGGCTGAGGTGGTGCCGGTGGTGAAGGTAGCTCCTATTTCTCCATAAGTCCCATCATCATTTTTTGCCCTAAATGGCGAAGGCCTTAACGTGACGGACCAATTGGAGTCAATTGCATCCCCATCCGAATTCCGGAAGTCATCAATAGTCCCACGGACAGTAAAGCTGTCATTGAAGGAGACGGCAGGGCCGCCGAAATGAGCCGTTAGGTTCGCATCAGCGGTAAACGTACCGCCATCTGTGATCGTGGCGACACCAGTAGACGACAGGGTCTTCAAGGCAAACTTGCCGACAGCTTTGCCATCATACTCAGCCGTGCCTACTAAATTTGTCATGGCGGGGACATAAGTGTTGCTGTCCAATTGCGTACCACTGGCAAACGTGCCCACGCCGATTTCCCCATCTTCATCGTCTTTCTGCACCCAATACCCAAAGGTCAGATACTCGGCATCTTCCACTGCGCCCTGGACCATATGCCCCGTCACGTTTTCCGCCAGATTGTCCGGCTTAAAACTCCACCCAGCCGAAAGCGTGATGAGTTCGCCACGGTTATTCGTGGTGGCCATGCATGTGCCCGTACAGGTATATGTGCCAGGGACGCCATGAAACATCCCATCAAACATTTTCCCACGAATATCGGTTGCCCCCCTGGCATTTTGACCAGTTGTGGGCAAAGCATCGTAATCTGTAGGGGCGTGATATGTATAGGTTTGACTCCCGCTAGACGGGAACATACTGGACGCAAACCTCTTAGAAATGGCACTCACATCATCACCAAATGTGAGAACATGAAAACTTTGGGAACCGGCTGGCGTCGTAGCAGCCGGGGCAGCGCCTGTAATGGCAGTGGTGACTGGTAGTGCTTGGATACTCCATATTCCAAGCCCGCGCTTCGGGTGCGCTTTTGGTTTCATACACATACACGGTATCAGTCACGCCCATGTTCGTGCGACTATGCACGCTTCCGTCAGCAAACCTCCCAACAGACGGTGCCATTTCCTCGGTCATCGTCAACTTCCTCATGTTACTCAGAACATCATTACCGTCGTTCATAGCGATGTTGACATCACCTATTGTCCCGTCACGCTTTACTGCTACATTGACTACATCACCCACACCACCTGCCGCCTTCCCCGGTCGATCCGTATGACTATACGGTGCGGGAGCCGTAGCACTATGGATCCTTGTCATTTGCGGTCACGATGCCATCGACCAACGCCATAGATGGGGGCATTCGTACCGGTGGCGGTGCTGCGCAATCACCATCAGCATTCCTCATTTGTCCTGCGGGACATGCCATTGGCTCATCGTCATCATCATCACCAGGCATCATTGCCATCCCGCCTCCATTGCCGTTGCCTCCGCACCCGCCTACGACCAAGGCGAGAAAAATGACGGATAGGAAAAACCATTTACGCATGTCCATTCGAGAGCCTCCTTGTGAAAAGTGGTCTACAGATTATACAAAACCCCTCGTGTTATGAGAGTGTCAGAGGGGCTAAGATGAGAGAGAATTGCCTGCAACCAAGAACATGTCTGACATCTGATCTCCTATTGCCAATTGGATAGTAATAGTTACTGTTCCCTCATAGTCACCATCCTTCCATTAAAGTCAATAATAATCACTGCTTAAAAGTCATTTCACGTTTTTAGCCATTCCGTTTCAGGCTTGCTCTGCCCTCGTCTTTTCGTTACATTCCAACATTAAATGTGGGGTCAGATGTTGGTTCACTCTATTACTGTGGACTCGATAGGAGGAGGGAGACTGTCATGGGAAGACTGACTAATGTGAAAGTGAAATCATTGACGACTGTGGGTCTGCATGGTGATGGTCAAGGGTTGTACCTTCGGGTCGGGCGAACGGGATCACGGGCCTGGATTCAGCGCATCACGACAGGCGGCCGGCGATCGGATATTGGGCTGGGGGCGTGGCCGGCGGTGGGGTTAGCCGAAGCACGAGTCAAGGCCGCGTTGAATAAAAAGATGGTGGCCGAAGGGCGTGACCTCCTGGCTGAGAAAAAGGCCCAGCAACGGCAAGTCGCGCTTCCGACCTTTAAACAGGCGGCGGTCAGGTTCTATGAGGAAAACGTGCCAAGATGGAAAGCGGGCCGACATACGGCTACATGGTTGCGGGTCCTCGAACAATATGCCTTTCCTAAATTCGGCCACATTGCCATTGACCACGTGGACCGGCATGCTGTCTTGCAGGTGCTCACGCCGATCTGGACCACGAAACCGGCACAAGCGCGAAGACTCCGGCAATGTCTCCGTGTCGTTTTCCGATGGTGTCAAGCGCACGGATTTTGCGAAATCAATCCGGCGGGCGAAGTCATTGACGGGGCCTTGCCGAGTATGGCCAGAGTGACCCGACATATGCCGGCCCTCCCGTATCAGCAATTGCCGGACGTGTTAGCAACCATCGCGCAATCCCATGGACCGGGGGCAACCGTTCTCTGCCTGCGATTTCTGGCGTGCACGGCGGTACGGGGTGCAGAGGCGCGGCATGCGGCGTGGAGTGAAATCAACTGGGAACGCCGAACGTGGACCATTCCGGCAAGCCATATGAAGACGGGGCGCGAGCATCGTGTTCCCCTATCAGATGCGGCTCTTGGTGTTCTTGAACAAGCCAAGCGGCTTGATCAAGGGGCCGGCTTGATCTTTCCAGGACGGCGCGGCCAGCCTTTGTCGTTCATCACGTTGAGCAAGTTCTGTCGGGACTCGCAACTCGGTTTCGTCCCACACGGGTTAAGAAGTTCTTTTCGTGATTGGTGCGGGGAAACGGGCAAGCCACGAGAATTAGCAGAGGCGGCGTTAGCTCACACGGTGGGGGGCGTTGAAGGTGCATATTTTCGGAGCGATCTGTTTGATCGGCGCCGGGCGCTCATGCAGGCGTGGGGCCACTACCTCACGGGCCACGGTCAAGCTGACGTCGTGCAACTCCACGCCTGACCCCTCCCTCCTCTCTTGACTGATCGGCTTGGGCCGCGATGCCACCCGGCGGAGGCTGCGCCGGTAGAAATCACGTCTTTTCGTACTTGTCCGACAACTCCATAATTCCCCCTATTTCCTATTGACACAAGACAACTCAATGTTATACCTTCCCCAAGATGTCTGGCATATAGCTTCGCCGTTAGCGAAGAGTATCTTGTTATCCAATTGGCAGTAGTATATCAGCCCCATAAACGTGGTGGTCTTCGTAATATTGGCACACACCACTCCTTGTGTCCTCCTCTCTTCCATCAGGACTCAGCGGACCTTCCCACTTGATGTTGATGATTTCGACTTGAGCCTTCGCTTCTAAAGCGAGGGAATCTTCCCTCAACAGTTTAAGCACCGCTTGATTGACGATATCGGAGAGCGTCCGGTCGCTTTCTGCCGATTTCAACGTTTGAGGTGAGAATGGGGTACTTGATGAAGATTGAAATTAATGAGATTCTATCTGATATATGAAACTGATTAAGTTCCGAATCCAACTCGCGAAGGTGTTGTCATGAAGCATCAGCATGAAGAACCGCAAGGAGGTCCTCATGAAGTATAAGATTGCCCTTCACCATTCTGACGAAGGTTACAGTGTATCGGTGCCTGGCTTGCCCGGATGTTGGTCCCAGGGCAAAACCGAAGCTGAGGCCCTCGCGAATATTGAAACCGCTATCCGAGAGTATTTCAGCGTGGCCGAAGACCTCTCGAAGGACGCCGAAGTCCGAGAAATCGAACTAGCCGTCTAACCCATCCGCCAACAGTGAGTTTGTGCAACATCGTTTGATGCGACTTGTCTTTCCCCTGCTTACTGAAAGCTGTTGAACGTATGGCCCCTTGCGGATCTGCCGAACACTACCGCACCCGCGATCTCATCCTCGCCTACATGAACACCCTCTTCGCCGGAGACACTGAGACAGAAGTGGCTCTTTAGTTTTTCCATGTAAATAACGTGAATAAAATTATTTTTTCTGTAAAATTCACCGATATTTTTAATATTAAAGTGAATTTATTAGAATGCAGGCGTAAGCTTCTCCACTCTGTCGAGCATTTCTTGCTCTAGGAGGCCGCAATATATCTTGATGTTCCGGTCACACAATTTGTCAAAGCGATCCTTACGGATTCTGCCTGCCAAATTCGTAGCCTGTCCAATTCCAATTTAAAGAGCAACGAAAGACTTATTTATTTGGAACAGGTTAGATTTTCAGGAAGGTTGCAAACCAACATCTGACTCAACAGATTCTATGATCTTTCGCATTGTCACCAGCACAAGCCGAACAACTAGACGGCACTCTCATGACAAGATGTGACACGACGCGTGCGCAATGAATTCCTTGTTCGCAATGTGGCGGCATGCGCTCACCTGTCAGGATGACCACGTTGGTATTTTATGCTATGATGAGCCCCCTGAATGATCGATCGACCCAGTGAAGGATGGCAATGAAGCATGTTCCCGCTCACTACGATGGCACAAAAGTAGTCCTGGACGAACCCGTCACACTTCCCGTCAACACACCCCTTGAAGTGGTGATTCCTGATTCCCCGGAAGAGGGCACACAACTCAGGGAAGGAACATTCCTTGCGTCCTTGCCGGTTTTGACCAGAATCTGGACGAACTCGGCGGATGCGGAATATGACAAGCTATGATCAGGGGGACGTCGTTCTCGCCACCTTGCCTTTCTCCGATCTGTCCGGTATAAAAAAACGTCCTGCGATCGTCGTTAGTGTTCCACATCCTTCCGTTGATCTGCTGCTGCTTCCTCTCACGTCCCAAATCCAGAATCTTCAGCTTGGAGAATTTGTCTTGCAAGAATGGCAAGAGGCGGGGCTTCTCTTTCCCAGCGCGGTCAAGCGAGGGCTGTTTACCCTCGACCGAGCCTACGTGACGAGACGCCTGGGCCGTGTATCCTCCTCCGATCTGCTCAAATTGGAGCAAGCGCTTCGCTCGTGGTTCGGCCTTTCTGGTTAGAATCATCCGCGCAACGGGATCACGTCGGCACTGAATGTGGGGAAAGACGATTTGGAGCGGGTGAGGAGATTCGAACTCCCGACCAACGGCTTGGGAAGCCGATGCGCTACCACTGCGCTACACCCGCTCGCAGTCATTGGAGGAAATTCATTCTAGGCAGGGGGCGAAAAGCAAGTCAAGCGAGAACCGTGGCACCCTCACCCCAACCCTCTCCCGTCAAGGGAGAGGGAGAAAAGAGGCTTTCTATTCGGCGTCAGTCTGCCCGGGCTAGATCCGTACCTGTACCAGTGCATATTTCCGTTTGCCGATTTTTATTCGGTACGATTCGTTCGACTGTAGCGGCAGAACCGCAGTGCTGTCCTGACAGCGTTCATCGTTAACGGCCACGGCACCTTGCGCAATCAGGCGGCGCGCCTCCGCCTTGCTGGGCAACAAACCCGTTCGCATGAGAAGATCCACCAACCCGATCGAAGGGGTTGCCGGATCTGAAAAATCCGCCGCGGCCAGGGTAACGGTCACGTCGGGCTGTTCGGGAAATTCCCGCTTTCGAAACTTCTGCTCAAAGTCGTCATTGGCTTGCCGTGCGGCCTCCTCGCCGTGATACCGCGTGACCATGATTTGCGCCAAATCCAGTTTCGCCGCCTTGGGATGGCGTTGCTTGACCACCTCAAGGTCTTCGGACGTCAGCAGTTCATAGTACCGGAACATCAGGTCGTCGCTGATCGACATGATCTTGCCGAACATGTCCGAGGATGCGTCTTCCAAGGCAATGAAGTTTCCGAAACTCTTGCTCATCTTCCGCACGCCGTCCGTCCCTTCCAGGAGCGGCACCGTGATGACCACTTGGGGAATTTGTCCCCAATTGCGCTGAAGATCGCGTCCCACGAGCAAATTGAACGTCTGATCGGTGCCGCCCAGTTCGACGTCAGCCTCGAGCGCCACGGAATCATACCCCTGGATCAGCGGATATAAAAATTCATGGATGCCGATAGGCTTCTGCTCCCGGTAACGTTTGGAAAAGTCGTCACGTTCCAACATGCGTGCCAGGTTATAATGCGAACACAATTCGATGACGTCCTGTGCCCGCATGTCCTGCATCCAGCGACTATTGAACTCCACGCGCGTTTTTTCGGGATCCAACGTTTTGAAAATCTGCCGCTCATACGTCTTGGCGTTGGCCAGGACCTGTTCCTTGCTCAGCACCTTCCTCGTTTCGGAGACACCGGTCGGGTCACCGATCATGCCGGTAAAATCCCCGATCAGGAAAATGACTTCATGCCCCAGTTCCTGAAAATGCCTGAGTTTCTGGATGAGCACGATATGTCCGAGATGGAGATCCGGCGCGGTGGGATCGAATCCGGCTTTCACCCGCAAGGGCCTCCCCTCCTTGAGGGACAGCGTGAGACGGTCCTCAAGCTCACGCTGTTGGATGACCTCCACGGTACCACGTGTAATCAGGTCAAGCTGCCGTTTCAATTCCAGATCTGACATCAGATTCCGGTGCCCCGCAACAACAGGTTATTCGTCGGACGAACGCATGTGATCATCAATATGGATATACGGCTCGATTTGCGCAAACCGTTTCTCGCCAATGCCTTTGACGTTTTGAATATCACGAATGGAGCCGAATGTTCCATGCTCCCGGCGATAGCGGATGATGCGCTCGGCCAGCACCGGCCCGATTCCCGGCAGATGAAGAAAATCTTCAACCGAACCGCGATTCACGTCGACGGGATCAACATCCGCAACGATCACGGGTGGCGATTGGGGGGACGTTCCCGTCGACGCACCAGCCTGCGGCACGGACAAGATACCGGACGGAGCAGGTTGGGACGGCCGGTCCAAAACACCGGCAAACGACAGGACTCCCATGGCCCCGGACAGGAGCAGGAGTTTGACTCCGAATGAAAAAACCGTTGGATATGTTTTGATCGACCACCCCGTCATCAGGACCGTTTCCTGGCCTGGTGAATCGCCATGCCTTCGACGTCCTCACATGACTCCATCAAGGCTTCGGCATGAGTGGGATGGGCATGGATCATGCCGGCCACGTCCCGGGCTTTGGCATTCAACTGCATGGCCAGTGCCGCTTCATGGACCAAGTCCGCCGCATGGGCTCCAACCAAATGCGCCCCCAGTACACGATCCGATTGCGGGTCGGCCAGGATTTTCACCAACCCCACGGTGTCTCCAACGGCATGGGCCTTGCCCAAGGCATGATATCGATAGCGTCCGACGTTGGGGGCAATGCCTCGCTCACGAATTTGTCCTTCGGTCAAGCCGACCCGCCCGATTTCCGGCAGCGTAAAGATGCCGGCCGGCACCACGTCATAGTTCATGGTTTTCACGTTCCCCATGATGTTTTCCACGGCAATTTTACCCTGTGCCGACGCGACGTGCGCCAACATGGCCTTCCCGACGACGTCACCCACGGCATAGACTCCCGGCACGGTTGTTTCCAAGTGGTCGTCGACTTCAATCTCCCCTTTGGCTCCGAGTGTCACGCCGACGTCTTGCAACCCGATTCCGTTGGTATTGCAGCGCCGCCCCACCGAAACCAGGATCGCGTCGCAGGCGACGTGTTCTCCGTCAGCCAATTCCGTGCGTATTCCCGCGTCCGTTCTTGCAACGGACTTCACTGAATTTCCGGCCATGATTCGCACGTGACGCTTCTTCAACTCACGTTCAATAAACGCCGAAATTTCTTCATCTTCCAACGGCAACACACGGGACATCATCTCCACCACCGTCACGTGCGAACCCAACCCGGCGTACAGGGAAGCAAACTCACAGCCCTCGACTCCCCCGCCGACGATGAGCAATCGCTCGGGCACTCGGGGGATTTCCAAGGCTTCCCGGCTCGTCATGATGTCACGTCCATCCACGGGAAACAGTGGGAGGGCCGGCGACGACGTGCCCGTCGCAATGACGATGCCATCCGCCTGAATGGACGTTTCAGTGCCATCCGCAAGAGACACCTGCAAGGTCCGGTCATTCACCAATCGCCCCGTCCCTTGGACGTGCGAGATCCCCCAGTGTTTCAACAACGTGGCAATGCCCTTGACCAGTCCACCCACAACCCGGTTTTTTCTCTCCACCATTTGTGACGGCACATAAACCGGAGTTTCAGAAAGTTGCAGGCCAAGCTCATGGGCCTTTTTCAGTTTTTCGCCCAATTCGACGACCGACAGCAGCGCCTTGCTGGGGATACAGCCCCAATTCAGGCACACACCGCCCAGTGACTGGTTTTCGATCACCGTCACCTTGGCCCCGAGTTGGGCCGCACGAATAGCCGCCACGTAGCCACCGGGCCCCGCACCAAGAATGGCAATATGTCGAGGGGAAGGCATTCAGGAAGGCACTAACTCTGTGAGGAAAGAAATTCCTCATACTGCGAGGCCGTCATCAAGGCTTCAACGTCGGCGGGATTGGTCAGTTCGATCACGGCAATCCATCCTTTTCCATAAGGATCCTGGTTCAGGTATTCCGGATGGTCCTGCAATTCGTCGTTGACCCGCAGGATTTTTCCGCCGACCGGGGAGTACAGGCTGGACGTCGCTTTGGTCGATTCCACCTCGCCGATTTCCTGGTTCGCGGTCATTTCGGTACCGACTGTCGGCAAATCCACGAACACCACGTCACCCAGGGCATCTTGCGCAAAATCGCTGATCCCCAACGTGACCGTTTGCCCGTCGAGCCGCACCCATTCATGCTCTTTGTGATACCGTAACTCTTCAGGAATCATTCCCGACATTTTCTGCTCCCGCATGCCGTCTTGGCAAAACTTTTCTTAAATGAGGGGGCACCGTTTGTCAAGGAACGGCAAGGCGCTCATAGATGCGGCCGACTCCTTGGGGTAACATGGACGATGGGCTATATGCGGAACCGGACCGGAGGACCATGATGGTCCAGATTTTGTCCGGCGTGCCCAGATGTGCTGCCATCTCCGTGACCGCGGTCACGGCATCGTTCTTGTTTGACGATTCCGGGGACGAACCTTGAGAAATTGCATGGACGACCTTCCGGTCCGATCCTTCAACCCTTACCACAAACCGATCAAACGGCCCACGTGCCACGTCGATCCAATCCTCGGCAAAATGCACCAACCCCTGCATGGGGTCCGTCACGCTTTGGGGTTGCAGTGTCATGCCAAACTCAAGATGAGGAAGACGAACGCGCAACGTCTGAACCAGGCTTTGGATGATTCCCAGACGCTCCCGGGCTTTCCACCCGGCCCATTTCCAGAACACGGACGGAAGACGAACGGCGGACTCGGCATTGGCCTGCAACACGGTCCGGTCATCGGCAAACATGAGAACCGGATCGAAATCCACCCCAAATTCCCGGGCAAATAATTGAACGGCCAACAGGTTGAAGCCTTCATACAAACCCAAGGGCTCCGCGTTGCGAATCACCAGTCCCGTCAACGGAAGATCATGGAGTCGTGCGAGCCAATCCACGAGAAAAGCCTGGTAATTCCGAAAATGCAACGAATAATAGGCTGAGCGTCGCAACGTTCCCGATGAGGGGTCATAGGCCCAATCTTTCCATTTGTCCGATTCGGATTCCCGGGCAAACTGTCCCAGACACCTGAGCGTCACGCCAAGATAGACGGCCTTCTTCTGGGAATGCAGACGTTCAACAACAGGGCGCATCGTATGCATCAAGAACGATTCCTGGCCGTCCGACGAAACGTCATCGACCCGGCATGGAACATCCAACAGAATCGTGTCACCTGCGATTTCCCGGCTTGCCGAGAGCGCAAGATCCACGTAACCGGGCGGTTGGATGGAGCCGAGAGAGAGCAGAATTCCCTTTCCGGCCCTACCCGCCACCGGCTTGCCCAGGCGTTCCTCAAGTTGCGACGCACGGTATCGGGCATCGGTCTGATACACGTTCCAGGTTGGCGCGTTGGCTAAAAAACGCAGGTGTTCGAGGGCAGAAGACAACCGGCCCGTCTTCTGGTACACCCGGGCCAACCACCAGCGGGCTTCCAGCGATCGAGACGATTGTGGATGCGTACGTAAAAACCGGTTTAGCAACTGCACCGTCGTCGAATAATCGGCTCGAAAAAAGGTCTGTTGGGCCTGTTGCAATGAGAGTTTTTCGATTTCATCACGCAATTCCGTCCCGCGCCAATCCGGACCTGCGGACTGGACACACCCGCTCAACAACAGGAGAACGGATAACGTGACAATGATGAAACGCAAACGTGGGAAGAAGCCCGGCATATGGAGAAAAGCAGGGGGCCACGAACGTGGTTCCCTGCTTGTGGCAACGTTCAGCAACCGGCTTGCAAATCCATGCCGGGGAAAAAATATCCTATTTCGAACCGGGCGGTTTCAGAGGAATCCGATCCATGAACCGCATTGGCCTCGATCGAGGCGCCATGAACCGCTCGAATCGTTCCGGTCTCTGCTTTTTGCGGGTCGGTCGCTCCCATAAGATCCCGGTTCGCCTGGATGGCGTTTTCCCCTTCGAGGACAAGGACAACCGAAGGCCCCGAAGACATGAACGCGGTCAGGTCATGAAAAAACGGACGTTCGCGGTGGACGGCGTAGAATCCTTCGGCAATCGATTTGGATAAATGCATCATTTTTATGGCAACGGGATGAAGCCCGGCCGCTTCATATCGCTGAATCACGTCTCCAATTACCCGCTTTTCAACGGCATCGGGTTTAATGATCGCTAACGTTCGTTCCCTCATCCTTCCTCATCCTTTCTTCATCGACTCATTCGAAATTCGTTGGTCACGGCAAGCGTTCACGTTCATCCTGCGCTCCGCTTAGACTACCACGTTCGAGAAGAAGAACACCAACGGGCAGCCCAAACGCCAAGTGCGTCTCATGTGAAATGATCGCGATCAATGACACTGCACGCCTTCCGGCTGAGTGCATTCGACACCCTTCAAACGGCTCACATTGAAAAAAGAGACTTGCGAGTGACGCCTGATCCATGCAAGGATTCAAACCTCTATGCATTTGAAGTGCACGTTTTCTTGGGTCACAAGGAGTGTGATGATTCCATCTTCGTCGAAACGCCTTTCGAAAAAACCGGAGTTTTTTCGTGCGGCGACTGTCGTGGGAAAGAGCTTGGCTGCCTGTGCGGCTCTCTTGAGCCTTATTGCCGTGTTGTGGTGGGACGCTCCCGGCACCCAGGTCGTTTCTCCCACCAATTCCACTCTCGAACCCCAAACCATCCAACGGGCGCCGGCCCCGGTCACGTCCGATCTCCCCTTGTGGGAAAGAATCCGGTTCCAGCGCCATATGGAAACCCGCTTGCCGCAGTACCGGCGGCAATTTGAAGGCGTCGCAAAGGCATACAAGATTTCCTGGACGTTGCTCGCGGCCCAAGCATACCAGGAATCACGTTGGGACCCACATGCCGTCAGCCCCACCGGAGTTCGAGGCATCATGATGCTGACCCGTGATACCGCTTCGTCCTTAGGCATCCAAAATCGGGAAGATCCCACCAACAGCATCGTCGGTGGAGCCCGGTATTTTCGGAATCTGAAAAAACAACTTCCGCGTCACATCGGCAAAGCCGATCGCATATCTATCGCCCTGGCGGCCTATAACGTAGGCATGGGACACATCAAGGACGCACAGATTCTGGCTCGCCGGGTGGGTAAAAATCCCTATTCCTGGGATGATCTCAAGACGATGCTCCCCCTTTTGACCCAAGAGTCCTACTACAAAAATTTGCAATATGGATACGCTCGCGGTTGGGAGCCCGTCCGGTACGTGAAACGCATCCACGCCTACCACTCCTTGCTTAAGCAATACCTCAGCCAAACCTGATATTTCTCCTGATCGACGTGTTTGATTGGGCATGACCGCTCTACCCGCAATTCAGGAACTGAAGGCAAGGCTTGCCCGCGCCACCGCAGTGACGGTCCTGACCGGAGCCGGCATTTCCGCGGACAGCGGCGTGCCGACGTTTCGGGGGGCGGATGGACTGTGGCAGGATCACCGGCCCGAAGAACTGGCCTCACCCGAAGCCTTTGCGCGCAATCCCAAACTCGTGTGGGAATGGTACAACTGGCGCCGTGAACTCATTGCGACCAAGCAGCCAAACCCGGCCCATACCGCCCTCGTTGAGCTGGAACACAGGATCGAAAACTTTTGGCTCATTACGCAAAACGTCGATGGGCTCCACCCCTTGGCGGGTTCTCATCACCTGTCGGAAATTCACGGGAACATTTGGAAGGTGCGCTGCACGCAATGCGGGAAGGTCACGGCCAACCGGGACGTACCCATTACCATCCTGCCGGAATGCGAGACGTGCCGCGGACTTCTTCGTCCTCATATCGTCTGGTTCGGCGAATCGCTTGATCCTGAGGATTTGCAACAGAGTTTCAACGCGTTGCGAAATTGCGACGTACTCCTGATTATCGGCACGTCCGGCATGGTCTACCCGGCGGCATCGTTCGGACCCATTGCCAAAGAGAACGGCGCCTTTGTGGCGGAATTGAATCTGGACCCAACGCCCAATTCCGACCTGGTTGATGTGGCCTTCCAAGGCCGCGCCAAAGACCTGGTACCTCAACTACTTTCATAACCTCTTGTATTTTCGCATTTTCTTGACGAAATTATTATGAGTCTGTAATCTTTAGTTGTTGAGGGTTCTATCCCATACGTCGGAGCAAGCGATGCAAATCACCATTAATGGTAAACCCGAAGAAGTGCAGGCCGACACGGTCATGGACGTCCTGAAACAGAAAGATATCGACCCGCATATGGTGGCCGTTGAACTCAATACGCAAATCGTCGAACGAGACCGGCTTGCCACCACGAACGTCCAAAACGGCGATACGATAGAATTTCTGTTCTACATGGGTGGAGGGGCGTGACCACCCGGTATTTATCAAAGATTACGGAGGGAATCGGCAAGACACCCCTGGTTCGCTTGAATCGCCTTTCCGAGGAAGGCAGTGCTGCGATTTTCGGAAAAGTGGAATTCGCCAACCCCGGCGGAAGCGTCAAAGATCGAATCTGCCTCAATATGCTCGATGAGGCAGAACGGACCGGCGCACTCCAGCCCGGGGGAACGATCGTCGAACCGACCAGCGGGAACACGGGAATCGGACTGGCCTTAATTGCTGCGGTTCGCGGGTACAAATTGATTCTGGTCATGCCGGAGAGCATGAGCCTCGAACGAGCTAGCCTGCTGTCCTCCTATGGTGCGCAATTGATTTTGACCCAGGCGTGGGAAGGCATGCAGGGTTCAATTCGAGAAGCCGAAAGCATCATTGCCCAGAATCCGGAATATTTCATGCCTGACCAATTTTCCAATCCGGCGAATCCCGCCATTCACCGGGCCACGACCGCGGTTGAGATCTGGGATGCCCTGGACGGCAAGATCGATGCATTTGTCGCAGCAGTCGGCACGGGCGGAACCATTACCGGTTGCGGAGAGGTCATGAAAGAACGTGCACCGGGCACCAAAATCGTTGCCGTGGAACCGGCCGGGTCCCCGGTCCTCTCGGGAGGAGCACCCGGTCCGCACAAGATTCAAGGCATCGGCGCAGGGTTTGTGCCGAAAGTCCTCAATCGTTCCATCATTGACGACATTATTCGGGTCACCGACGACCAAGCCTATCAGACCACAAAACTGCTGGCCAAAAAAGAAGGGCTGCTCGTGGGGATTTCAGCCGGCGCCAATGTCTTTGCGGCCCAACAGGTCGCGAAACAACTCAGGCCTGACCAAAACGTGGTCACGGTGTTGTGTGACACAGGCGAACGCTATCTGAGCATCGAAAAATATTTTAATATCTGACGAGTCGATCACGATGAGTTTCACGGAAGAACAAATCACCCGGTACAGCCGGCATATCCTGTTACCCGAGGTCGGCGGGAAAGGACAAAAGAAAATTTCCCAGGCAAAAGTGTTTGTCGTCGGGGCCGGAGGGTTGGGGTCGCCGGTGGCCTTATATCTGGCTGCAGCCGGTATCGGAACGATTGGCTTGATTGACAGCGACGTGGTTGACCGGTCCAACCTGCAACGACAAGTCCTGCACCATACGCCCGACGTCGGACGGTCCAAGGTGCAATCGGCGAAAGAAAAAATCTTTCTCCTGAATCCCAACGTGAACGTTGAAACGTACGAGGATCGATTTACCGCCTCCAATGCGATGCAGTATATTTCGCCCTATGACGTGGTCATTGATGGTGTGGATACGTTTCCGGCCAAGTTCCTGATCAACGATGCCTGCTATTTTGCAGGCAAACCCCTCGTCCACGGTGGAATCCTCCGGTTCGAAGGCCGGGTGTTCTCCATCGTGCCCGGACAATCGGCCTGCTACCGGTGCATCTTCCAACAGCCCCCGCCTCCCGGACTCGTGCCGAGTTGCCAGGAAGCCGGCATCATCGGCGTCGTAGCCGGTATTATTGGAACCATTCAGGCCACGGAGGCGCTGAAATTAATTCTTGGGATCGGGAACCCCCTCACCGACCGTATTCTCGACTTTGATGCTCGAAAAACCGCATTTCGTGAAATCAGGACGAAACGAAATCCCAGGTGTTCCTTGTGCGGGGACCACCCGGACGTGACCGAACTGTTTGAGCATGAACAGGAGGCGTGCCAACTGCAAGCGCCCGGGGCGCTGGGGATTTCCTAGTTTCCCGTCCGGATGCGGAAGGAGGTTGAACCATGGCAAAGATGACAGCCCTCATTTGCCGCGAATGTGGGAAAGAATATCCCACGGAAGCCCTTCACGTCTGTGAACTGTGCTTTGGGCCTCTGGAAGTCAAATATCATTACGATGAAATCAGGGAGGCAATGTCACGAGCCTCGATCGAGGCCGGCCCCAAGTCGCTGTGGCGGTACAAGGAATTGCTCCCAATCGAAGGCGGCCCGACGATCGGTCTGCACGCCGGCATGACGCCGCTCGTTCACGCTAAAAATCTGGGAGCCTTTTTGGGACTCGATGAACTGTACATCAAAAACGACTGCGTCAACCAGCCGACCCTGTCGTTCAAGGACCGCGTCGTGGCCGTGGCCCTGACGCGCGCCAGGGAACTGGGGTATGAAACCGCAGCCTGTGCTTCTACCGGCAATTTGGCAAATTCGGTCGCCGCGCATGCGGCGCAGGCCGGCATGCAATGTTACGTGTTCATCCCGGGCGACCTCGAAGCAGCCAAAGTCCTCGGCAACTTGATCTACAGACCGAAAGTCGTGGAAATTGAAGGCAACTATGATGACGTGAACCGTCTGTGCAGTGAAATTGCCGGCGAACGGCGATGGGCTTTCGTGAACGTGAATATCCGTCCCTATTATGCCGAAGGCTCGAAGACCCTGGCGTTTGAAGTCGCGGAGCAACTCGGCTGGCGGGCTCCCGACCAGGTCATCGTGCCCATGGCATCGGGATCGTTATTGACCAAAATCTGGAAGGGACTCAAGGAATTCCAAAAAATCGGGCTTCTCAAGGACGTGTCCACGAAGGTGAATGGTGCCCAGGCCGAAGGGTGCTCCCCGATCGCCACAGCGTATAAGAACGGCCGTGACTTCTTCAAACCGGTCAAGCCCAACACCATTGCCAAATCCCTGGCCATCGGCAACCCGGCGGACGGCTACTATGCCCTGAAAACCGTCGAGGAAAGTCAAGGGGCCATGGACGCAGTCACCGACGATGAAATCATCGAAGGGATTAAGCTCCTGGCTCAAACGGAAGGAATCTTTGCGGAAACCGCAGGAGGCGTGACCATCGGAACCCTCCGCAAGCTTGTGAAACAGGGCGCCATCAAGAAGCAGGACGTGACCGTCGCCTATATCACCGGCAATGGATTGAAGACCCAGGAAGCCGTTGTGGATTCGGTCGGACGGCCGTTCCGCATTCCGCCGAGCCTGGTAAAATTTGAACAAATGTTTGGACAGCAGGGGGTGGCATGATCACCGTACGCATACCGACTCCCCTCCGGCCGATGACCGGAGGCAAGAGTGAAGTCGAAGGAACCGGCGCCAGTATCGGCGAATTGATCGAACAATTGAATGCCGCACATCCGGGGTTCAAGGACCGGATCTGCGACGAACAAGGAGAGATTCGGCGGTTTATCAACATTTACCTGAACGAGGAAGACATCCGGTTTCTGACGGGCAAGGACACGCCCGTCAAGGACGGTGACGAAGTGTCCATCGTTCCCGCTATTGCCGGAGGCGGCCATGACTAAACTGCGATTTCACATCCGGTTTCCGGAAGAAAAGATTCCCGAACCCGTTATTTACCAGATCGGGCATGAATATCAGGTGGTCACCAGCATTCGCCGGGCCGACGTACGTGAAACCACCGGCTGGATGGACGTGGAATTCTCAGGCGAAACCGAAGAAATCGAACGCGCGATTGCAGGTTTGCGGGAAAAGGGTATGCTCGTAGACCCGATTGAACTCAACGTGGTGGAATAGAGGCTGGACATGGATTTTACCGAAGACCAAATCGAACGGTACAGCCGTCAGATCATCCTCGAGCAAGTTGGCGGCAAGGGACAACAAAAATTACGTCGTGCCAAGGTCCTTGTGATCGGCGCCGGAGGCCTGGGCTCTCCGATTGCCCTGTACCTGGGCGCGGCGGGTATCGGCACGATTGGATTGATTGACGGCGACGTGGTCGATCTTTCAAACCTGCAACGGCAGGTCCTCCACACGACACCCCACGTGGGAGTTCCCAAGGTCGAATCCGGACGCCGGCTTCTGGAGGCGCTGAATCCCGACGTCCACGTGCAAACGTATCAGGAGCACATCAGCGCCGACAATATTATGACCGTATTGCCGAACTACGACTTGGTGTTGGACGGGTCCGATAACTTCGGCACCCGGTTCCTGGTGAATGACGCCTGCTACTTTGCCCAAAAGCCCTTAATCTCGGGAAGTATCTTTCGTTTTGAAGGGCAATTGGCCACGATCAAACCGCATGAAGGCTACCCCTGCTATCGGTGTCTCTACCCGGAACCGCCGCCTGCCGGGCTGGTCCCCAATTGCCAGGAAGCCGGAGTACTGGGCGTCCTGGCGGGCACGATCGGTATTCTGCAAGCCAATGAGGCCGTGAAAGAAATCCTGGAAATCGGGGACACGCTCGCCGACCGCCTGCTGATCTATGATGCGCTTGAGATGAAGTTTCGCAGCGTCGGGCGCCCCAAGGACCCCCGCTGTCCACTCTGCAGCGCCAACCCAACGATCACCGCACTGGAAGAACATCACGTCTCATGCAGCGTGTAACGGCAGTGACGCCAACGCGGCCGCGTCTCGTCTGCGGCATCCTCCCGGGAAAACCGCAGACCCGCTGACCGTCTTTGATCACCATGCTTTCGATCCCTTCAGACATTTGGGAAGAGATGATCGAGCACGCGAGGGCCCTTGACCCTCATGAATGCTGCGGCATTTTGGCCGGCCGGAACGAGACCATTACCGAACACTACCGGATCACCAACATCCTGGCCAGGATGAGTGAGGCTGAACTGGCCCGTTTCGATCAGGCCAAGCTATCCGACCTGAAACAACTTTCTCCCGCGGAACGGGCTGATATTGCCTTCCAGATGGATGCACAGGAAATGTCACAAGCCCAAAAGGATATTCGTCAAAAAGGCATCGAGTTCAAAGCCTTTTACCATTCGCATACGTTCAGCCCCGCCCGCCCATCCACCACCGACATTACAATCGCCATGGAATTCGAGAGCTACAGGGAAAAACTCGGCATGCCCGAACCCGTCCACGTCATTATCTCTCTCCAGGATAAAACACATCCCGTCATTCGCGGCTACCGGATCCGGAATTCGACGGCAACCGAAATCCCTATCGAACGCCGATAACCGGGCGATGGCACGCCGCTGTGGACAACGCTTTTCCAAGTTGCGATAATGTGCAACCTTTTTTCTCTCTTATAACAAGGAGCGTCATCATGCTTCGTCCTTTGACATTCGTCCTGCTACTCGTTTGTATTATGTCAACGGCTACGCTCGCTTGGGCGTTTACCGACGAACCCGGCCAGGAAGGAAGTTTTTACAGTCCAATCATCCGTGTGGTCCCGGACAAAGGCTTTATCCTGATCAATAGCGGGAACGGTATTCTCTGGATCAAAGCCAGCGAGGCGGCCATGCCGCATCTTGCAAAGTTACCCGTCGGTGGGCTGATTGACGTCGTGGTCGTCTTTCAAGGCAAACCCAATCCGCCGATTATCAAGTTATGGAAATTGGCGAGCGGGGATTCAACCTGCCCTGAGTTTGACGGAAAACAATGCCTGCCGCCCGCAAAGAAGCCATAACGCCTGGGTGGAATCACGCAGCGGTTTTTCAGCTCAGGGCAACGGCCTTGAAGGATGCACGAACTTTTTGACCGGGTCGCAGCCGGAGTTGGTAAAACGATTTTTTCGTAATCATGGCCAACAACGGACACCCCACGTCGAGTTTCACTTCGACGGCATACTGATCGCCGAGTGGGTTCCTGACCTCGACAATCGTCGCGTCCAATGTGTTCAGCATGCTGCTTGTCGCAGGAGGATCGCCTACCACCAGACTCACGTCACGTGACAGGATTTGTACCCTCAAGGGTGCCCCGGGCGGAAGAGCCTGTTGAGGGAGAAAAAGGGAACGTCCCAGAAATTCTACCCGCGTCAGCCCGAACTGCGGTTCATGCTCTGCAATGCGCGTTTCAAGGATAGCCCCAACCATGTTTGATTCAACCAAGCCCGGCAGATCCAACCGCGAAAAGACTTCCTGAATCGGCCCGGTCGCCGCCACGTTCCCCTCCTTCAACAGAACCACGTGGTTGGCGAGTGGCAAAATTTCTTGAAGGTCGTGACTCACGTACAGAACCGGAATATGAAATTCCCGGTTCAATCTCTGGATAAAGGGAAGAATTTCTTTTTTTCGTTGTTGGTCGAGAGAGGCCAAAGGCTCATCCATCAACAAGAGTTGCGGGCTGGCTAACAGCGCTCGTCCTATGGCCACACGTTGTTGCTCGCCACCGGACAAGTGGGAGACCCGGCGTTCAAAGAGCGGCTCAAGCTCCAACAACTCACTCACGTGAGCAAAATCAATGCGCCGCAAGGATGGGGAGCGGCGCTTCATCCCATACTGAAGATTTTGCGTCACGCTCAGATGCGGAAATAATCGCGCTTCCTGAAAGACCACCCCAACGCGTCGCTGTTCGACCGGCAGAAAAATCCCCTGGGCGTCGTCTTGCCAAACCGCCTGATCGAATTGAAGAAATCCCGACGGCACGCGGGTTAAGCCGGCGATGCACCTCAACAGCGTGGTCTTGCCGCTCCCGGACGAACCGAACACCGCAGTCGTCCCTTCCAGCGGAACCGTGCAAGCCACGTCAAAACGAAAACCGGGATAGTCGATGGAAAATCGTGCGTCGAGTTGATTCATGAGACGTGAATGGGCAAACGCCTGTTGACCGTATATACGATCGCAAGGACGAGAAAACTGAATAGGAGAAGCACGGCCGAGAGGAAATGGGCTTGAGTATATTCAAGCACCTCGACGTGATCATAGATGGCAATGGAGAGGACTTTGGTCACCCCTGGGATATTACCGCCAACCATCAGCACCACGCCAAATTCTCCCAGCGTATGAGCAAAGCCCAGAACAACGGCGCTCAAATACCCGCGAACCGCCATCGGCGACGCGACGGTAAAAAAGGCGTCAAGCTTTGAGGCACCCAACGACCATGCCGCCTCCAAAGGTTTTTTGCCGACGGCCTCGAATGCTCCGTGCAGAGGTTGAACGACAAAAGGCAGTGAATAGAGCGTCGAGGCGATCACCAGTCCGGTAAAGGTAAACGAAAACGCCGAACCGGTTAGATCTTTCCAGGCCCCGCCAATCAATCCATGAGGCCCGAGTGCCGTCAAGAGATAAAAACCGAGTACGGTTGGCGGCAGCACGATGGGCAGTGCCACAATAGCCTCTACCAGCGTCCTGAAGCGTGAACGCGTGCATGCCAACCACCACGCCACTGGAGTGCCAACCAGCAATAATACGATCACGGTCACCCCTGCCAACTGCATGGTCAGCCACAACGGGCTCCAATCCATTTCCGGCACGTTCATCCTCCGGCTCTCCAGCCTCAATCATTCCAGGCCATAACCGAATCGTTCAATGACGTTCCGGGACCTGCCGTCTTTCATGTAGTCCAGAAACGCGCGTGCGGCTTCCCGGCGCTGACCAACGCGCAACAAGACGGCCTGTTGCCGGATAGGAGCATGCAAATGCGTCGGCACGTCCCACCGGCTTCCGGATCCGTTAATTTTGGGCCCCAGAACCTGCGAAAGAGCGACGAATCCCAGTTGGGCATTCTTCGAAAACACAAAGTGAAAGGTTTGTCCGATATTTTCTCCCCGGACCAACCGGTCCTGAACCTGTTCCCAAAGCCCCAATGCCTGCAGGACTTCCTTGGCCGCGGCACCGTAGGGCGCAGTTTTGGGATTTGCAATGGCCACGTGCCTGACGTCGCTGCGCAACAGGACGGATTGTTCATTGCCCTCGATCACGGCGGACCCGGGATGCCACAACGTCAATCGTCCCACCGCGTAGGTAAACCGGCTTCCCGGAACAGCCAATCCTTCCTCTTCCAGCAATTTCGGACGCATGACGTCGGCGGAAAAAAACACGTCGAACGGAGCCCCGTTCTTGATCTGCGCATACAGTTTGCCGCTTGACCCTGAACTGACGACGGCGGTATGTCCACTGTCTTGTTCAAACTTCGTCACGATTGCCTTGAGGGTCGCCAGAAAATTTACTGCAACGGCCACGCGTACCTCTTCGGCGACACTTGCGGCCGGATGCATCGCCAAGAGAAGAAAGAGCAGAAACCCATGCCTTCGGGCGATCCTGGCGGATGTTCTGAAACACCGGCGTCTGCTCATGGCCTCGTGACCCTTACAGTCTGAACTTCGTCTGTATATAAAAATAATCGCTATCCCTGTTTCCGCCGGCAGGCAACCCTGCCGAGTCGGGAAGCCTGTCAAAATAACTGCCTTTAAACCAATGAGTGTAGCCCAATTCAAATTCCAGGTTATCGTTGGTTCTCCACTGGGCCCGCAGTTCAAGGTCATGGCCGAGAAAGTTTCCGGACCCGCCCGTGGGATCATGCAATCCGTTACGGCCAAACGCACCTCGTGAGGTCGCGAGGTACCAGACCCGATGTTTGAGCTGCACTTCATAACCCCGGCGCGGAACCGCGATCACTCGCCAACCCGGCGAACTGAAGTTCGACCGGAAAAAGGGTCCGAAATTGCCGGTGGGCATATAATCGAAACGTCGCGCGCCGAACAGCGTGTCAAACGCCGAATCCTGGCTGTCCTGCGCGTTACGGTCGCCGCTGGCGTAGTCATAATGAATCAACACGCGCGGCAACCAGGGGAGATTGAAGGTATAGCCGATATCAATATGTTGGAAATGGGCAAAATGATTGACGTTGCCCCTTTTCCCCGTCTGCCAGACGCTCTCGATTTCATAATCGATTCTTCCCGTTCCCGGTTCATCATAGAGGCGCGTTCCGAAAGTCGAAAACGTTCTCCGGCTATCGACGTTGGCACTCCGTTGGTCGTTCAATCCGAAATAGTAGGCATTGAGGCGCATCCGTAACAGGTCATTGGTTTCAAAGGCGCTGCCCCAAAAGACGCTTCGTTTCGACTGTTCATCAGGTTGGACGGCGTCCCGCAGGACCGGCTCCACCAGAAACAGACGAAGTCTCCAACGGTTTTCCCCCGCCAGTTGCCAATGTACCCCGTCAAACGCATTCGACGTGTTCCGATAGTCATTCCGGATGATCAGGCGGCCTCGACCGAAATCCATCGTCAGCCGTCCAACGTGCAGATCGGTACGAAGGCCGGGTTCCAACACGTCGTTGACCGTGAAGGACGCCATAAGCTGCAACACGTCCATTTCATTTCTGATGGCCGTCGTGACGTAGCTTTCAGCGCCATCGAGATAGACCCTGGCATCCTGCCCTTCAAACAGAAATTTGACGGACCTCCCATTCAAACCCAACCGCACACGGGACCGTTGTTGAATTTGGGAGTCCGTTTGACCGGCAGGTTGGCTTCGCCGCCATGGATGGTCATAGGTTTCGAAGCGCGTCCGGTGTTCAAGCCCAAGATCCAGCCAATCCGGAAGATGCAACGCCGCCTTCAGGTACCGATTCCATTTCCATTCCCTCGTTGGAACGAGTACGGCATCCGCGGGTTCAGTCGGCTGTCCCCTCGAAGCTCGTTCAAGCCACCCGTTTCCCGGTCGGGGCAACCCATCCGTGGCCGCATAGGCGATACTGCCCCAGGCGATCAAGGCCAAACCACCCGCCCACACCAAAACCCGGAACGTCTTCTTTCGAAAATTTCTTCCCACAACAAAGATAGTATTTTATCAATTACTAGAAGTCAATTAACCTTTACATTCGAAATTCCTGACGATGACCTTCCCGCTCTCCTGGACGTCATACCCTCCCAAGGCTTCAATTTCCCGTTGAAACTTGCGCGTGGCCAAGGTATCCAGAAAGATCTTCATGCCGGGATGCGAGTCGACGTACGCCGTCGGGATGATGAGGTCATACCGTTCTTCCTGCAGGGGAATGAAATCGAAATTGTACAATTGGGCCACGGCCTGCGCTCCAATGCCGACGTCCGCTTTCCCTTCCAAAATATATCGCCCGAGTCCGATCTGGGAAAAAGCGATGGTCCCATAGCCCCTCACGATTTGACTCGGAATCCGGTCACGCGACAGCAAATGATCCAAAAGCAACCGGGCACCGGCCCCCTTCTCACGGTTGACCATCCGTACGTCAGGCCTGGTCAAATCTTCGAGGCCACGGACTTGCTTGGGATTGCCTTCCTTCACCAACAACCCTTCGTGCCACGTGGCAAACCGGACGACGGTCACGGCCCGGCCTTTGACATGCCTTTTCAAAAAAGGAATATTATATTCGCCGGAACGAGGGTCCCTCATATGAATGCCTGCCACGTGAACCTCTCCCCGGTTTAACGCATGCAAGGCAGCAAGGCTCGTCATGTTCCACCCAACGACCGACGCCCGGTTCTCTTGCTGGCGGACGTGCTCTCCGGCCAGATACATGGCCGGGTCGCACCCTCCCACGACGATCTGCCGCTCCACGTCCTTCCGGCTTTTCAAGAGCTGCACGTAAACCGAACGTTTTTTTCGGGAAGCCGCGCCTAACATCAAGGCATCTGCAGGAACCGTATAATTCAGGACGTCGCCCAGTTCCGTCATGGGCTTGGCTAACAGGCGATTCCCTATGATTGCCAATTTGACCCTGGTGGAGTTCAACGCCCCGGAATGACCGGCCGGCAACTCCGCCTCAAGAATGTCCCGGGTGTCATGCAAAGAGAACAGATCCTCAACCGACGCGCCCAACGTCCGGGCAAGTTGTAACGCAACCTCCGTGCCTGGAAGATACTGATTTTTTTCCATGGCATAGAGAGCCTGTCGCGTAATCCCCGCACTGTTCGCCAAATCTCCCTGGGACAGACCGGCGGCGATCCGCGTTTCACGCAAACGGTTTGTCACGAGCCGTTGAAGCTTGGACATAGGCAAGATATCGGGTTAAAAGAAATTATACATGACATATGTCATGTATAATAGTACATCCTGCATGTCATGACAATAACGTTTCGGAAAACACGGTTTGACAGGCAGGGTCCAACCGCATCAGGGAACTCGTGGAATCTTTCGACAAGACTGCAAGGGCAAGCAGCCTGAGAGTGCAGACAGACAGCCCGGCCGCCATGGTGTGCCCGGCATCTTCCCTTGATTTAAAGATATTTATTGCGTTAGCCTGCTTTTCTGACTGTTGCCGGATGCCCTTAAAGGGTAAGATTTTGAAAAAGGGAGTTTGACAAATGCCGGAAAGTGCTTACGTTCTCATCAACGTGCTACCTGGACAAACGGCAAATGTGAAGAATTTATTGGCGCAAATCGAGGAAATCAAAACGATTGACGCCTGTTGGGGAAAGCCGGATATTTTCGTCAAAGTCGAAGTGGCAAGCCAGGAAGCCTTAACGCAATTAGTCCTCACCAAAATCCATGCCATCGAAGGAGTCGCTCAAACCGACACCCACTTGGTCTACACGCTCCACGAGTAATCAGCGCTCAACGGTCTTCAATAGATGCCTGCCTGGCGTTGCAGCCACCGGACGTAGGCGATGATGTGTGTGACGTCACCGGGCGTGGCTTCGGAGATTGCCGGCATATTTCCAAATTTCCAATGATGAGCACGGACGCCTTGCATGGCCGCACGCGTGAACGCAAAATCGGCATGATGAGAAGGTTCATAAATTTTATGCACCAACGGCGGTCCCGTATTCGTCCCACGGCCGGCCATGCCATGGCAGCGCGCACAGAGTGCATTGAACCGTTCTTCCCCTGCGTGATATTCCCCGGGCACCGGTCCGGATTCGTCCCGTGACGCGGCAGGGCTTGGCTTGGGGCTCTCGTGAGAGGCATGCGTTGAACCGGTTTCGCCTTGCCCGTCCGAGCAACCGGCCACGCAGAGCAACACTGCCAGACAACACCACGCCGGCTTCATGTCAACACGTCTCATCAGTTGCGCATTCCTTCACCTGCCTTTTAGAGAGCCGATGATGCATCAGAGGCCCTTGCCGCATAGGGAGCGGGATCTCGCAGACCGGCCTCCGCAAACCCCTTCAACCGGATGAGACAACTGTCACATTGCCCACATGCCGAACCATCCTCACAAGGATCATAACAACTGTGCGTCAACGCAAAGGGCACGCCCAAAGCCAAGCCTTGTTGAATGATCCGGGTCTTACTCAACAGTAAAAGCGGGGCTTTTATCTGAACCGTATCGCCATGAGTGCCTTTTTTCGTACCAAGCCGGGCTACCTGTTCAAATGCACGCAAAAACTCGGGGCGACAATCCGGATATCCGGAATAATCCAACACATTCGCCCCGATGAAAATGCACGAAGCATCGACGACCTCCGCGTAGGCTAATGCCAACGACAAAAATACCGTATTGCGCGCCGGAACATACGTGGATGGAATGCCCTTCTGTCGTTCATCATCCGACCGGTTTTTCGGGACGTCTCCGGAGCCGACCAACGCCGAACCGCCGAACATGTGCAAGTCGAAACGAAGAATTTTATGTTCCGCAGCCGCAAGCCACGCGGCAATGTCTCGTGCCTTTTGAATTTCAACGTGATGACGCTGCCCATACTCGATGGTCAGCAAATACAGGGCATACCCATCATGACGAGCCATGGCGGCTGCCACGGTTGAGTCAAGTCCACCACTGGCCAGGACAACGGCTTTCATCGCGCCTTGATCGACCCGGAATGCATGTTCATCACGTGACCAAGCCGAAGGATTGATTCAATGGGGGATCAGTGGAAGAGGCAAGCAAGGCGAGAGTCGGGAACACGTGGGTCGCCGGATCAGATCCGTTGCTCTCCGCGTTCAATTTTTTCAAGCAGCTCGATTTTTTCCTGGCATTCGACGCAGAGCCTGGCGAAGGGCATGACAGCCAATCGTTTTTCACTGATTTCCGTGTTGCACTCGACACAAATACCATAGGTGCCTTCTTCCAGGCTCACCAACGCTTCATCAATCATTTGCCGTTCCCGGTTCCGTTTTTCCTGAAGGGAAATACCCATTTCACGTTCCAGGTCCAACAAGGCCTGATCGCCGCTGTCCATGGCTGACTCAAACCGCCGTTGCTGTTCTTCCGTCAATGATTGCCCCAACTGGTTTTGAATTTCCTTCATGAGCTGGACTCGCTTTTCCAGCATAATTTTCCGTAACGTCGTCGATCGTGAAGAAGGGAGTCGTTTGGGAGCTTTCGCCGTCGCCGCAGTTCTTTTTTTCACGGATTTCTGTTCACTGGCCTTACTCTTGACCGAAGGGGCCGTGGCTTTGCGTTTGACTGGAGAAGACGCAGCGCCGGCCGTCATTTTCATCGTTTTGCTCCCGGAAGAGGCTGCTGATTTCGTCTTGGACGTTTTGGATGAACGCTTGGCGGCTGCAACTGGAGTTTTCTTCGTTGATTTCCCTGCCATACCCGGCCTCCTTTTCTCGCGCAACCGCAATGCGTGACTGCTCGCTCCGTCCAACACAAACAACGATGTTCATCGGTTCGTGGCGCCGAAGCTGCAAAAGATAGCAGTTCAGTCATAAGTCATCAAGGAATGAATCGCGCAATCTTCAATTTTTTGACGTCCCTGCAAAAACCGCAATTCAATCATAAACGCACATCCGACAATCTCCGCGCCCAATTTCCGCAATAAATCCACCGTTGCAGCCGCGGTTCCACCGGTAGCCAGAAGATCATCAACCACCAGCACCCGCTCTTCCATCGCCACGGCGTCGCGATGGATCGCCAACGAACTTGCCCCGTATTCCAGGTTGTACTTCACCTCAAACACGTCAGCGGGAAGCTTGCCGGCTTTGCGAACCGGCACAAATCCCGCACCCAAGTTGTACGCCAACGGCGACCCCAGGATAAAGCCGCGAGATTCAATGCCAACGACTTTGCTGATCCTGGCATCCCGGTAGTGAGCCGTGAAATCCTCAATGACCGCTTGATAGCCTTGAGGATCCTTCAACAACGTCGTGATGTCGTAGAACAAAATGCCGGGCTTGGGAAAATCCGGGATCTCACGAATCAATGACTTGTAATCCATATCAATCAATCCTTTCCGGCCGAGCCCCCACAAGAAATCCTTTCAGCCGTTGCCGGCACAAATCATAAAACCGGACGAACCTTGGCTGCCCGGGTCAATCCATTCCACTTCAAGACCTTGAACGCGCGCTAAAGAGGGGCCACGTTTCACGGCCTGAATAAATTCATCGACGAGAGCGGCGGGACCTTCAACCTCCGTTTCTATTCGACCATCCGGCAAGTTCCTGACCCACCCGTTCAACCCACGCCCGGTTGCCTGAGACTGAAGAAATACCCGAAAACCAACGCCCTGCACGCGACCTTGGGCCACGACGCGGGCTCGAACGGGTTGTTCCTCGACGTTCCGATCCATGATCTTGCCACAACCGGTCAACGGCACCTCATGACGCGCGATCCCACAGATAGGCACTCAACTGTGCAGACGTCCGGTCCGCGTCGCGGATACAATCCGGAATCCCTATGCCGTCATAGGCCGCCCCCGTCACGTACAATCCGGGCTGCCGGGCAACACGTTCACGAATGTGCCGCACGCGCTGGCCATGCCCCCGGATATATTGAGGCATGGCTCGAGGCCAACGGTACATTTCCACGTGGAGAGGCCGACATTGAATGCCAACGATGGCTTCCAACTCACGGCAGGCTCGTCCCGTCAATTCCGAATCATCCAAATCCAGCAAATGTTCCCGTCCTCGCCCACCCAAATAACACCGAACCAGACATTGACCCGCAGGCGCACGTTCCGCCCATTTCATCGACGACCACGTCGCGGCAATCAACGAACGATTCTCGACGCGCGGGACCACAAACCCATACCCCCGAACCAGACGTTTGACCTCAGGCTCGGGAAAGATCAGCGAGATCGTGATGGTTGAAGCATAGGGGATTTGATCCAACAACGTCGAGACTTCACCGGCGAAAGGACGGAGAAGACTCGCGGACACGTATGCCGGCGTGGCAAGGATCACGGCCTCCGCCTCCAAGGCGTCTCCCCTTTCCAATTCCAGCCGGTACGACGGGAGCGCCTGCGAACCGAGTATGTGTACTGCCCGCACGTTCGTCCCTCGACGAAGGGAGACTCCGGCCCCGGACAATCTTTCCGTCAGACTCGTGATCAAATCACCCAACCCACCCCGTAAGGTCGTGAACAGGGTACGGGGCTTCACGTCAGGCTTATGCGCAGGCCGGGACCGCTGTAACGCCAACGCGCCCTTGATCAGGCTGCCGTACTTGCGTTCCAATTCAACGAGATGAGGAAACGTTGCGTCCACGCTCAACTCATTCGCGTCGCCGGCGTAAATCCCCGAAACCAACGGTTCAATCAGGCGATGGAAGGCCTCGGCCCCCAGACGGCGACTAAAAAATTCCGCCAACGTTTCTTCATCGTTCGCGCGGGCCCGGCGCGGGATCATCCAATCGGCTCCCATGCGCACGATACCGGCCCAGGAAAGGACGCCGCTGTGAAACAAGGGGCCGACCTTCGTCGGGACCATTGAGATCAGACCCTGCGGAAATTGACGCAAGCGGCCTTTCGAATAGGTAAACGTTTGCGCGTTCTCTTGATTGGTGTTGATCAATTGCGAAGACAGCCCCAGTTTGTCACAAAGGGCCAGAGCCGCCGGTTTCGTCGTCAGAAACGAATCGGGGCCTCCTTCCGTTATCACCCCGTCCCGGCGATTCGTGAGAATTTTCCCGCCAAGATAATCCTGCCCTTCCACGATCGTACACTGCAACGGGGCATCCCTGTTTCCGGCTTGTTCCAGCAGGGCAAACGCAGCAGACAGTCCTGAAATACCACCGCCGACAATCACCACTCGTTTGGGAGTCGCCATCACGAATCACGTGCTGGAAGGAAGGACCACCGAGAAGGCCGGACTGCGTTCAACGAGTCCCGTATCGATGAACAAATTCAATGGCGGACTCCACGTGCTCAACGGGTGTTTTGGGGAGAATGCCGTGACCGAGATTGAAGATGTGCCCGGCCCTGTTCCCGGCCCTGTCCAGAATGTCCTTGACACGGCGCTCGATCTCCGGCAAGGGCGCAAACAAGACCACGGGATCGAGGTTGCCTTGTACGGCAACGTCGAACCCGACGCGCGCCCACGCTTCATCGAGTTCAACGTGCCAATCGAACCCCAGGACGTCGCTGCCGGCACTGCGCATGAGCGGCAGGAGCGTCGACGTTCCCGTTCCGAAATAAATGACCGGAATGCCTCGAGGTTTCAACCGGTCGATAATCGATTTGACGTGCGGCAACACGTATTCGTCATAGTCGGCCGGAGACAGGCATCCCACCCAACTGTCGAAAAGTTGTACGACGTCAACACCCGCCCGGATTTGGTTGTCCAAATACGTGACGACCACGTCCGAAAGCTTGCGAAGCAACGCATGCCACTGATCAGGCCGGCCGAACATCATCTGTTTGGTATTGAGATAGTTCCGTGAACTGCCGCCCTCGATCGCATAACTCGCCAGGGTGAACGGGGCTCCGGCAAACCCGATAAGGGGCACGCGTCCGTCCAACGCCTTCTTCGTCAACCTGACCGCATCGAAAGAAAAACGAAAGACATCCGGCTCCGGACAACGTAGCCGCTTCACGTCATCTTCATGTCTGACCGGATTGAAAATGACCGGCCCCTGTTCTTCCTTGAAGGCCAACTGCAACCCCATCGGCTCCAGGGGCAACAGGATATCCGCAAAAATAATGGCCGCATCCAGGTCAAAACGCTCGATGGGTTGAAGCGTCACTTCCGCGGCCAGATCCGGGATTTTACACACGTCCAGGATGCCGTGCTTCGCCCGGACTCGCTGATATTCCGCCATGTAGCGACCCGCTTGTCGCATGAACCAGACGGGCGTTCGATCCACGGGTTCCCGGCGGCAGGCTTTCAGAAAACGATCATTGGTCATCAGGCAAAAAATTCTACGGATGAGAGGAAAAGACTGTCAATGAACGAGAGACATGGGTCGTGGCGACGAGTCCCGCCACACGAGACTAAAACCACTCTTGACCGGCAGACGGGGGATCGTCCGGGGGCCGGACGGCTTGACCGGCATAGGCTTCCCTGATCTGCTGGCTTTGCGCTTCATAGGATGAGGCTTCGGCGGAATCGAGCAACCACGCGTCCCCTTCCTGCAATTCAATCCGGTAATGATCGCCGTTTAGTGAAAACCACTCAATATAGGGATGCGGAGCCAGCAGGGGGTGCGGATCAAAGGAGATCGAACTCACGGTGCCGAGTTGGGGATTGGCCAAATCAAGCAGGCGGGACGCGGCGTTGGGATCATCGGCGAATTGAGAGTTCTTGAAAGAAAAAACGCGGCCGGCAATGTCCGGCTTGAAATCCCCGTTCAAATAAAATTCAATGGGCCCCAGGGAAGCAAAGGTCATCGCTCCAACCACGACGCCGGGCGTGCGATTGTCCAGATAGCCTTCCTTGACCCACCGGTATCCGCCGAATTTTTCCGCCATACGCCCGATAATCCTCTAACGCTCAGGGCTTACACAGGCGACATTTGACTTGGCGCATCACGCCCGACTGCTCCAAGGCATCCAGGGCCGTGTCTTTGTCGGGGTAGTCAAACCATCCGCCTTCCCAAAAATCTGACCGTGTGGGAACGGAAGGGACTTCGATGCATCGCTCCTTATGCAGAACGGCTTCATCCACAGACCTGCGAATATTGATCCAAAGAGCCATACGGTGTGCCTCAAAAATGAGCAGCGTCAGTCTTCAACGAGCTGCCATTCATCTTTTTCAATCTTGACTTTTGCCCCGGTTTGGATTTTCTTCACGTCTTCACGGTCAAACAGTTTCATATACCGTTCAATCCGATCCGGTTCATCAATCCGTTCAATCTGCTGCAACCCGCTTGCCAACCGATACGTTCTCACCAAGACAGACATCTGCAATCCTCCAACCCGTTAGAATGAAGAAAACCAATTGGAACCATAAGAATCTAAAGAAGAAAACCTTCCGGCGTCAAGCGCGGCTCCCTGACCCTGCCTCCGGAGCACGGCCGGAAGAGGCGCTCTTTCGGAATCCAAGGGAGAGACAGAATAATTTCATTGGGTCATGGTCAAGGACATTTTCAATCCTGTATAATAAGGCCCAACGTCACGACGTACAGGAACCTGTAACAAGGGAGTATTGAATCCATGCCTGTCTATGAATATCAATGCAATACCTGTAGCCATAAATTTGAACTGCTCCAATCCGTCAACGCCAGGCCGGAAGACACGTCCTGTCCCCAATGCCATAAAGCCAATGCGCAACGGCTCATGTCCGCGTTCGCTTCCCAGATCAAAGGCGATCATAAGCCCGGATTCGGTGAAATGAAGGCCTACGACATGTACAATGAACGAATGGACAAATTCAAAAAACTTCCGCCCCTCATGGGAGTGGCCCGCGACGCTCCAGGAACGCCCATGATGACGCAGCCGACGGATTCAGGTTCAGGCTCAGATTCAGGAGAAAATTAGCGCCCACCACTCCCGCCGGTTCCCTGCATACTCACCACATCAGGAAACGTGCCGGATTGCCCATCGACACATTGCCATGAGATTGCTGAATCGCCCAGAAAATCCCGATTCCGCTGAATAAGAGACCTTGCATGCCACACGTTCAAAAAAGCAGCACGTTGCTGAAAATCAATGCCCTGGCAGTATTCTACCTGATAACCTTGCTGCCGTTTGGATGGCCGGGGCCTGGTGCCGCCGGGGAACTGACCGGCTCAGCCGTGATCGTGGGCAATGGGCCGGAACGGTACGCGTTTGAGGCCTTGGCAAAAAACTTTGAAGCCTCGCATCCGAAAACCTCGATTGATTTCTTCTGGCACCAAAATGCCCGGCCCGTCGAAGAGGTTCGGGAACATGGAGCGGACATCGCCGTGACGGGTCAAGCGGAACAAGATCTTCCGTCAACCACCGTGGCCTGGGACGGCATCGCCGTGGTGACGAATTTTTCCAATCCCATCGAGGACATCTCCCGGGATCAATTGGCAAACATTTTCTCAGGCAACATAACATTCTGGTCGCAGGTGTACGAAGACGGACCGGAAGCCAGAATCTCGCTGATTCACCGGACCTGGAATCAAAACATTCGCCAACCCTTTGAAACCTGGCTGGGCCTTGAAAACCACAAGGAAGCCCGGGCAAAAGTCGTCGAAAAAGAGAATGATACCTTTAAGGCCATCAACGGCGACATCTACTCCATTTCCTACGTCTCGATGGGGCCTGCGCTGCAAGCGCGCAAGGATGGATACGGCGTGACCCTCCTGTTTATCAATGACATCGAACCCGAATACCAAACGGTCCTGGACGGCACCTATCCCCTTCGCCGGCCGGTGGTCTTCGTGATGAATCCCAATGCCTCTCCGGTCGCCCAGGCCTTTCTCGAATACGTGCTGTCACCGCAAGGACAACGAGCCATAAAAACAGGAGCCAGCGGTCTCTTCCAGGACAAAACCAGTTCCGTCATCAAATATTACCCCCTCGACGGGAAATAATCCCGTTTTCCGGTCCCAATCCACTATTGACAGGAGCCTTCCCATCTATGCTAGATAGGCCCCTCACTCACAAATTTCAATAGACTCGCCGAGACGTCGTCTCGCAGGAACAGTGGCGGCGGACTTTTCACGTCAACTGGAGACACTTCTCTTCCTCAGGACGTGCCATGTTTAAAAAAATCCTCGTGGCAAATCGTGGTGAAATCGCAATGCGGGTTATTCGAGCCTGCCGCGAATTCGATATTGCCACGGCTGCAATCTACGCGGAATGCGAAGCCACGGCGATTTACGTCAAGAAGGCCCATGAAGCGCATTTGGTCGGCCCCGGTCCGGTCCAGGGATTCCTGGATGCACAACAAATCGTCAACTTGGCCAAACGCATCGGAGCCGATGCCATTCATCCGGGATATGGCTTCCTGGCAGAGAACGCCCAATTCGCCCATTTGTGTCGAGAGGCGGGGATCACGTTTATCGGTCCGTCGCCCGAGGCCTTGGAACTGTTGGGGGACAAAGTCCGGGCCAGGGAACTGGCCAAACACATCGGGCTTCCCGTGGTGCCGGGAACGGAGGGGCGCGTTGAAAGCGTCGAAGACGGCCTGCATTTCGCCCGATCCACCGGCTATCCGGTGATCGTCAAAGCCAGTGCCGGTGGCGGAGGGCGCGGCCTTCGCGTCGTCCGGTCCGACGAAGAACTCAAAGAGGCCATGGAATCCGGGGCGCGGGAAGCGTTGGCGGCGTTCGGCAACGCCGATCTTTTTCTTGAAAAATACATTGAACGACCGCATCATATCGAGTTCCAGCTCCTCGCGGACAATGAAGAGCATATCGTGCATTTGGGCGAACGCGATTGTTCCATCCAGCGCCGTCATCAAAAAATGATCGAAATTGCTCCTTCATTGATTCTGACCCCGCAACTGCGGGGCCGAATGGGCGATGCCGCGGTGGCGCTGGCCCGTGCCGCCGAGTTTCAAAACGCCGGCACCATCGAGTTCCTGTTGGATCAGGATGGCCACTACTATTTCATGGAAATGAACCCACGGATTCAGGTTGAACATACGGTCACGGAACAGATTACCACGATCGATATCGTCCAGACCCAAATCTGGATTGCCGCGGGACGGCCGCTGGTATTCGGACAACATGAAGTCAATCTTCAAGGCTATGCCATTCAATGTCGAATCAACGCCGAAGACCCGCAAAACGGGTTTCGTCCGTCTTCAGGCAAAGTCACGGCTTACCTGTCTCCCGGCGGGATTGGCGTGCGGATCGACGGCGCGGTATACAAGGACTATACCGTCCCCCCCTACTATGACGCCTTGTTGGCCAAAATGACGGTCCATGGCCGGACCTGGAACGAAACCGTCCGGCGAACCAACCGGTCACTGGAGGAATTTTTGTTGCGGGGAGTCAAAACGAACATTCCCTTTCTGAAGAACATTATGGAAGAACCCGATTTCCTTTCCGGAAAATTCGATACGTCCTATCTTGACTCTCACCCGGACCTCTATAAATATGATCATGCCTTGGTATCGGAAGATCTCGTGGTGACGCTCTCTGCCGCCATTGCGGCGTATGAAGGACTGTAACGACTCAGCGGCAGGACGTCCCTTAACGCAAAGGCCCTTTATGGCAAAGAAACCGACATTCTGGGACAAATTCAAACGACGCACCGGCGTCTCATCCCGAAAACGACGGAAAGCCAAACGACAGGAAACGTTTGAACTGGAAACCTCGCCGGGACGCAAAATACACCTCACGGACGTGTCGTTGCGAGACGGGCATCAATCGTTGCTGGCGACGCGCATGCGCACGGAAGACCTGATCCCGACGGCCGAACAACTCGATGCCGTCGGATTCTGGTCCCTGGAGGTCTGGGGAGGCGCCACGTTCGACGCCTGCCTGCGATTCCTGAAAGAAGATCCATGGGAACGGTTGCGCGCCTTTCGCCAAGCCGCCCCCAACACCCGGCTGCAAATGTTGTTGCGCGGGCAAAACCTGGTGGGGTACCGGCATTATGCCGACGACGTCCTGGAACAATTCATCGTCAAGTCCGCGGAACACGGCATTGACGTCTTTCGCGTGTTCGACGCCCTGAACGACATTCGGAACCTTCAATCCGCGATCAGGGTGGTCCGGCAATGCAACAAGCACGTGGAAGCCACCATTTGCTATACGGTCAGCCCGGTGCACAGCCTGCATCACTTCGTGGAACAGGCCAAACGGCTGGAAGATCTCGGGACGGACAGCATCTGCATCAAGGACATGGCCGGACTGTTACCGCCGTTCGAAGCCTATGCACTCACGAAACGATTAAAGGAAGCGGTTCGGGTCCCCATCCACCTGCATACGCACTATACGTCGGGGATGGCGTCAATGTCGTCACTGATGGCGGTCCTCGGCGGACTCGACATTTTGGATACGGCCCTGTCCCCGCTCGCCGGCGGCACGTCACATCCCCCCACCGAAACCTTTATCGCGGCCCTGAGAAAGACCCCGTATGACACGGGATTGGATTTATCCCAGTTCCCGCCCATCACGGAAACCCTGCGAACGGCAAGAAAGAAATATCACCAATTTGAAAGCGAATACACCGGTATCGATACGGATGTCTTGTTGTCACAGGTGCCCGGTGGAATGATTTCAAACCTGGCCTCCCAATTGGCGGAACAGAATGCCATAGAGAAAATGAAAGAAGTGCTGGAGGAAATTCCGCGTGTCCGCAAAGACATGGGCTACCCGCCCTTGGTCACCCCCACCAGTCAAATCGTCGGCACCCAAGCCACGCTGAACGCGATAACCGGGGAGCGGTACAAAGTCATCACCAACGAAGCCAAAAATTATTTTTTAGGTCTTTACGGTGAACCGCCCGGGTCCGTGGATTCGGCCACAAAAGAAAAAGCCATAGCCAATGACGCGCCGATCTCCAACAGGCCGGCGGACAACCTGGCACCTGAATTGAAAGAAGCCGCCAAGGAACTGAGCGAGCATGACGTTTCGGAGGAAGACGTGTTGTCGTATACCCTGTTCCCATCCGTGGCGTTACAATTTCTTCACGAACGGGCCAGCGGGGAATTACGGCCCGAACCGCTTGAACCGCTACTGGAAGGAAAAAGTGGCGGAGGACAACAAGGGCTTCACCTGGCCCCTATCGAATTCAACGTCACCCTCCACGGCGAATCATATCACGTGCGGGTTTCAGGCTCCGGTCGAACGGTCGATGGGAAAAAACCCTACTATATCAAGGTCGATGACAAACTCGAGGAAATCTTTCTCGAACCGCTCCAGGAAGTGTTGGCCAGCGGACCGGACACACCCGTCCAGACCGCCGCCGCAAGCGACGCAACCCAAGGAGAACGCCCCAAACCCAGTGGCCCGGGAGACGTCACGACTCCCATGCCGGGCCGCGTCGTGAAAATTCTGGTCACGGAAGGCAGCACCGTCGCGGCCGAAGAGCCGGTGATCATCATTGAGGCGATGAAAATGGAAAACCAGGTCACCGCGCCGGTTGAAGGCACGGTGAAGGTCATCTACGTCAGTGAAGGCGACATGGTGAATTGCGATGAAACCTTGGTCCGGATCGAATAAGCGGGGAGCCACGATTATTGGTCCCCGCCACTCATGATCTCTGCCGTTATGTCAACCGGTCGTTGTGACAAACTTTTCTCCTTTTCGTATCCCCTCCCGCGTTGACCTGCTTCACCGGCACGCTGTTCAGACCACCACAATAGACGGACACCGCATGGCCTATCTGGACAGCGGCGAAGGTCCGCCCGTCATCCTGATTCACGGGTTGGGAGGCTCCATGTGGCATTGGGAACACCAACAGGTCGCGCTCGCCCGGTCGTGCCGGACCATTACGCCTGATTTGTTGGGGTCGGGGCTGTCCGAGAAACCTGAACGCCCGTACACGCCAACGTTTCTCCTTGATACCTTCCGCACGTTCATGGATACCCTCCACGTTGAGAAAGCCACGCTGATCGGCAGTTCCATGGGTGCCGGTCTCGCCATCGGGATGAGCCTGGAACATCCGGACCGCGTCACCAGTCTCGTGCTTATCGGGGGATTCCCTGCCACCATTCTCAGCAACATGCAGTCTTCGAAAACCAGGCAGTTTATCAAGCACCGGCCGGCCATCTGGTTGTCAAAACTGGGAAGCCGGCTCACCGGCCGATGGTCCATCAAACGCATTCTGAAAGAAATCATTCACGACCACACTCTGATTTCCCCGATGGTCGTGGAACGCGTTCACCGCCTTCGCTTCCAGCCCGGCTTCTTCCATGCCATGTATTCACAACTGGACCAGATCCCGGAATGGGAAACGGCATTTGGCCCACGATTAGGGAACATTTCGCACGCCACGCTCATTCTTTGGGGAGCCCATGATAAAATTTTTCCCCCTTCGGTGGGACAAGCCCTGCACGCGGCCATTCCCGGCAGTGCGTTCCTCGTTGCGCCGGATTCAGGGCATATCCCGCAGTGGGAAAACCCCGGCTTCATCAATCCCGCCATCCTGAAGTTCCTGACCGGCAACACTTCACCTTCTTTGTAAAGAGAAATAGGGGGATTTGCAGGCCGGGTTGCACCTTCGTGCCATCTCAAGATAAACGCATTTTTGATGCGTTTCTGTATACCTTTCGTGATGTTTTAGATCATATTTGATGTATTTTGTATGATTTTCTGCTGCTTTTTGACAATTTCTTGACAGCCACTCAACCCTCCCGTATAAAATTTGGCAATCATCAAGAATCATTGACGGTCTCTCCCGGTTGTAGCCGCGCAATCTTGTCGCGCTTTCTGCCATGCAGCCTCGCCGCCAATCCTTTCCAATCGCCAACGCGCCGGAGACCTTGTGAGTTTCACCAAACGTTTGCAGCAGTCGGCCAAGCCGATCTGGGATGCGCAACTCACCCATCCTTTCGTGGTGGCCCTTGGGAACGGCACGCTTCCCAAACGCAAGTTCCGGTACTATATCTTGCAGGATGCCCGGTATCTCGAAGAACTCGCTCGCATATTCGCCTTGGGCGCGCAAAAGGCCCAAGACCCGGATACGGTGCTTCGCTTTGCCAAGCTCGTGGAAGAGACCATCGTGGTCGAACGCGGGTTGCATGAAACCTACGGCAAACAATGGAAACTGACGGCCGCGGATATGCGAAACACGCCGCTCGCACCCACGAACTACGCCTACTGCCGCCACATGCGAAGCACGGCCCAAACCGGCACCTTGGCCGAACTCACGGTCGTGGCCCTTCCCTGCGCATGGATCTATTGTGCAGTGGGCCGGCACCTGTTGCGAAAAGGCCCACCCTCCTCCAAGCATCCCTATCGGGATTGGTTGCTGTTATACGGATCGCCGGAATTCGCCGAAGTCACCCGATGGATGCGCGCCTTGGTTGATACAGAAGCCAAACGGGCCGGCAAAGCGGAACAGGAGCGGATGCGTGAGGCGTTTCTGACCAGTTCGCGCTATGAATGGATGTTTTGGGATATGGCTTGGCGCGAAGAAGCATGGCCGGTCTGACCAAGCAGGATTGTCGAACCGCTACCTCCCCTCGCCCCTCCTCACAAAGGCGGGGAATAAGAAAAGGCTACTCGGACACGGGACCAAAGGCACCGAGAAAAGGAAACCCGCCAACGTCCAGCAAGGGGGAGTCGGCCTGCAACCGATAATCCCCACGGTCAGGCGCGACAAACCTGGGGGCAACGGATACGTCCGAAAAGGCCTGGGACTCGGCAGGCGCGGGTTGACCATCGACCTGGTACTTCACTTGAACCTGGTAGAATCCGTTATGCGTCACGACCACCGTGTTCTTCGCCGACCACGCAACGGCCACTTGGGCTTCGTCGATAATATTACCCGCCACCCGGCCCCTTGCCTCATCCTGAAACTTGACCCCGCCCTGATTTCCGACAAGGGTATTCTGAACCAGCGTGGCGTGACCTTGATCGGCCACAAGAACGGCTTCAAACAAGCTTCGCGTAATGACGTTCCGTTCCAAATGCACGATCGACGTTCCCCCGACCGACACACCATGGTCGTTATCGTGAATCAGGTTGTCGATCAGCGTGGCCTGGGAATCCGCAAACGCAAGGCCCGTGGTTTCACTGCCGCCTATCACACAATCCTGAATGTGTACGTTTTGAACCTGTTGGCCGAAGACGAAACCATTGACCTTGAGATTCTTGAGGGTCACGCCTGAACCATTGAAAATGCCGACGCCCAACCCACCGTGTTGTTGAACGGTCAATCCGCGAATTTCCACGTTTGTGGCCCCATAAGGCCATTTTCCAATATGCAGCGTGCCAACCCGTTTCAGCCCCGCGAGAAAAACTTTTTCCGGACCTTCGCCAATGACCTTCAGCCCTTCTTTGCTGTGAACCGTGACGTCCTCGGCATAGTGCCCGGCCCTGATGAAGACGGTATCCCCATCGTGCGCTTGATCGATGGCCTCTTGAATAGACGTGAAGTGTCCGGACCCGTCCAGGGCCACGTTCCAGGTTGATCCCGTGCCGGGCGTTCCATCACCGGCCCCACCCGGCTCTTGAGCAAGCAGGACGTTCGCGCCGAATACAACAAGGAACGCCCCAACGGAAAGAATCGATTGTCTGCCAAATCCCGGCATGTGACCCTGCGCTTGATTGCCCACGTTCCGCTCGTTCCATGGCCGGCAACGAACGCTTGACTGGATGCCTAGGGGACATACAGGAAGCACCGTTTCCTGGTCAAGCTGAAGGGCTCACCCGGCAGACGGCTTTCGGAGATTGAAAAAATTTTCTATACTAGGAGATCCGATGATATTGGTAGGTCTGACAGGAGGACTCGCTTCCGGAAAAACCACGATAGCAAACCTGTTTCAGGAATGCGGGGCATTCGTCATTCAAGCCGACCAGTTGGCCCGGACCGTCGTGGCACCGGGCAGAATCGCCTGGAAAGAAATCGTTAACACGTTTGGGAGGCGCGTTCTGCAAGCCGACCGCACCTTGGACCGTGGAGGCTTGGCCGAACTGGTCTTTCAGGATCATCGCAAACTGTCGGTCCTGAATCGCATCGTGCATCCTCGCGTGGCCCGCGAACAGGTCCGGCAAACCAACGTCATTGCCAGGCAACATCCCAATGCCGTGATCATTTACGATGCGGCGCTCTTGCTCGAAGCGCAGGCACAGGAACGAATGGACCGGATCATCGTGGTCACCGCCAACCAGCCCATACAAATTCAGCGCGCCCGGCGGCGGGACCATCTCACCAAAAAAGAGGCATTGGCCCGCATTCGAGGACAATGGCCCTTGCGGACCAAACGTCGTTTCGCGGATTATATCCTGGACGGCACATTGCCGGTTGCCCGGCTCCGGCCAACGGTACGGCAACTCTATCGGGAGTTTCTTCAAGAAGCGGCAATGCCGTAGCGACCAGGCAAGCCGCTCACGCCTGACCATGTTCTCATTTCGCACGAAGGATCGAACAGCATGCACAACATTGTCATTATCGGATCGGGTCCTGCCGGACTCACAGCCGCCATTTACACGGCTCGGGCCAATCTTGCACCACTCATGATCGAAGGCTCGCAAGCCGGCGGGCAACTCACGTTAACGACTGACGTCGAAAATTTTCCCGGGTTTCCCCAGGGCATTATGGGACCGCAACTGATTCAGGACATGCGGGCCCAAGCGGAACGCTTCGGCACGGCGTTTCAGACAGCCGACGTCACCAAGGTCGACCTGGGCCGCAGGCCGTTTCCCGTGACGATCAACGACGAAGAAACGGTCCATGCCCGGTCGCTGATTCTCTCCACCGGCGCGTCGGCCAACCTCCTGGGCCTGGATTCAGAAAGCCGGCTGCTCGGCCACGGGGTCTCAACCTGTGCGACCTGTGACGGCTTTTTCTTCCGGGGGCAACCTATTGTCGTCATCGGGGGCGGCGACAGCGCGATGGAAGAAGCCACGTTTTTGACGAAATTCGCCTCCCACGTGACCATCGTGCATCGTCGAGACACACTTCGCGCATCCAAGATCATGCAGGACAAGGCCCTGAACAATGACAAAATCTCGTTCCGCTGGAATACGGTGGTAGAGGAAATCCTGGGTGACGACGTGGTTGCCGGACTGCGCCTTCGGGATACGGCCACCAACGAGACGGCGACGCTGGATTGCAAAGGCGTATTCGTGGCCATCGGGCATACGCCGAACACCCAACTGTTCAGGGGACAAATCGATACGGATGCCAACGGGTACATTCAAACGTCACAGGGGACGGCAACCAACGTACCCGGAGTGTTCGCTGCCGGCGACGTGCAAGACCCTCACTACCGTCAGGCAATCACGGCCGCGGGGACCGGCTGCATGGCCGCAATGGACGCCGAACGGTTTCTGGAGGCTGAAGGGTAATGCCCTATGCCCTGGTCCACTATCACGAATTGGCGCTCAAGGGCCGCAACCGGGGATTTTTTGAACAACGATTGATTCAGCACCTTGGCCATTCGCTCAAAAAAACGACCGTCACCGAAATCAAATCGCTCTCCGGCCGTATCCGGATCACGTTCACGAACGAATCTTCATGGCCGGACGTCCGGGATCGCATCCGCCATACGTTCGGGGTGGCAAATTATTCGCTGGCCCATTCCCTGCCGATTGACTACCAAACGCCGGATATTACGCCGCTCTGCACAGCGATTGAAACCGCTCTTCGATCAATAACGCATGAAACCTTTCGCGTCACGACCAAGCGCGCAGACAAACGGTTTGTCAAGACCTCCGTTGAACTGAACCGGGAAATAGGCGCCCACCTGTGCGCCGCGACCGGAAAGCGCGTACGCCTGAACGGGGCAGACGTCAACGTGGTCGTGGAAATCGTCGATCACACCGCGTATTTTTCGCTCGTCAAATACCCGGGGCCTGGAGGGCTCCCCACCGGCATCAGTCGCAACGTGCTGTGCCTCATCTCGGGCGGCATCGACTCGCCGGTCGCCGCCTACCGGATGATGAAACGGGGCTGTAAGGTCGTCTTCGTGCATTTCCACGGCCGGCCCTATCTCTCACGAACCTCCGAAGAAAAAGTCCGCGACCTCGTCTCCCTGCTCACACGCTATCAATTGGCAGCCCGCTTATATCTCGTTCCGTTCGGAGACATTCAACGACAAATCGTACTCGGCTCTCCCGCTCCGATTCGCGTGGTCCTGTACCGGCGGATGATGATGAGAATTGCAGAGCAACTGGCCGAAAAAGAACGCTGTTGGGGCTTGGTCACCGGTGACAGTCTGGGACAAGTCGCTTCCCAAACGGCGGAAAACCTTCAAACCGTGAGCCAAGTCGCACACCTGCCCATTCTTCGTCCGCTCATCGGAATGGATAAAATAGAAATCACGAATGAAGCTGAGCAAATCGGAACCTTTGAAACCTCTATCGAACCGGACCAGGATTGCTGTACGTTGTTCGTCCCGCCTCATCCGAATACGCGCTGCCGGCCCGACGCCATTCAACAAGCCGAAGCCGCGCTCCCGGTCCGGGACATGGTCCGCGCGGGAATCGAAACCGCCGAACTCGCCGAACTGTCTTTTCACGCTTCCTAGCCCGCGACAGTTCCCGGTTGCGTTGACAGCACGTCGATCCGGTGGATATAGTCGGAGCAGTTTCCACCCCGCTTGGCCTCCCTCACCCTTCCTTTGCACGGTGAGGGGAGGTAGAGGATGACAGCAGAACCCGGCAAAACCACGTATCATGTCCGAACACGCCACACCCTATACGACACAGCAAATCGGGTATCGATCCGTCCGCTTTTCCAGCAAAGGCATTTTCGATACGCATAAAGACCAGATGGTCGATCCCTATGCCGCCACCAGAATCCCCAAAGAACACCAGGTTCAAGGTTTTCAATTTTGGCCCCAGGAAAAAGGAAAATTCCCTTGCGTCATCCTGCTCCATGACAAATGGGGATTGACACCGGACGCGAAAGATCTGGCCATGCGCCTGGCCTGCGAGGGATACGTGGTCATGCTTCCGAATGTCTACGGCCGGCAAGGGGGTATGGTCACGGCCAACGCCGAGGTGGCCGAGGCGCTTGCGGAAAGAATCGACCTCACAATGGCCTTGCAGGACATTAATGCCTCATGCGAATTCTTGAATGCGAATCTCTCCGAAGACCCGAACCTGGAATTTACGGTACGGAACGCGCATGCCGCGATCGGGTTAGGCTTGGGCGGCACCCTGGCCCTGCTCTTTGCCCTCAAGCGAAAACGGCTGCGCACGGCCGTCTCCTTTTATGGCAAACTTCCCGACCCGCTGGATTCACTCAAGAACGTGCATTGCCCGCTCCTCTACCATGCGGCTGAAACGGACAATGCCGCGACGCCCGAAGAACTCGCACAAATCACGAAAATCGTACAGGAAGCGGGAAAGACCGTAGAAATACGCCACTATCCCGGCACGGGCATTGGATTTTGCGATCCAGTGCAACCTGAACGCTACAATGAATCCTCGGCCAAGCAAGCCTGGGACGACACCATCGCTTTTCTCAAAAAACAATTGCCCGTTTAACGCATGCCGGCGGCTCAATCGAAGTCGCGGCGCACCTGAACGCGTGTGCATCCCCAAGAGCATTCCGAACGTTCCTCGCGTGGGGGAGGCCAACCGGCCGAGCGTAGGTCGCAACGCGATGGGTCACGCATTTCTTATCCTGATTTTTCTGGCATGGCCGCACGCTCTTTCGGCAGCCGGTTTTGCAGATGTGTTGCAAAACAACGATCCTCGAGTCGTGGCTTCCGATAAAGACGCCACGGCGTTTTTCCTGGACACGTTCGGTCCTTCCCTCGAATTATCCGGAGGACTGCCGCAACGCGGACGGACTCCCCCACCCCTCCCGAAGGAATTGAGCCAACACCTGTCAGCCTTTGTGACACACCTCGCAACCTGGCATCTCACACATGACCTCCTGGCGTCCCTGACTCAGGGAAAAACAGCCCTGACTCAAACCATTCTCGAGCAACAACAACGACAGATCGAGTGGCTCAAGCAAACCCAACAGGATCTTCCCGGTCTTTTGGCCCTGGTCAAGGCTATTACCCAATTACAGCCTCCAGCACCACCCACGCACGCACTCTCTTCCTCCCACGCCGTCTTCACGCAATTCCTCCATGCACAATATCCCAACTGGACCGGCACCCCTGATAGCTGGTTAACGCTGGCACAAACCGAAGGCGTCACAGGCGTGCAGAAACGGCTGCGGGACTCCTGGGACCGCCTGCCTGCGCAGGGTGGCCGGGACGAGAAGTCACTTGAGCGCGACCCGGCTCCGTCCATCAATCTCTTTCTCCGGCAATCTTTTCTGCCGATAGCCACGGCACACGTCAAGGCCGGTCTCCTGCAATGGCAAATCAAGAATGAACAACAGGCATGGACGACATGGCAGGCAATGCAAACGTGGAGCAACGATCGAAAAAACGAACAAGGGCTACGACGGCTATGCGGGACGTGGCAATGGCTCATTCATAATCATCAGAACCACGGCGACCATAAAACGGTCATGATCTACCCTCCCCCCTCACAATACCACCGGATGACCCCCCGGCCGGCCGCGGTCCGGGTCCGGGGAGACACCGTGTACATCAGGTGGGAACTCCCGAGAGGAATCGTACAGGAAGAAAGCCTGCTGTTTGGCGAAAAAGACCAACTCCTCTCAGGCACCTTCGTGAACAACCTGGGCCCCAACGGCAACATCACCGCCCGCCGGATCAAACCCTGCCAGGAAATCGAGAACTGATATCCCCTCCCTCTACAATCCCCGACCTTCCCCTTCCGTCACCCCCGACCTTCCCCGACCTTCCCCCTCTGTCATCCCCGACCCCGATCGGGGATCCAGGGTTTTTGCTTTTATCTTTATCTGTCATTCTCGACATTCTTAATCGAGAATCCGTGGTCTTTGCTTTTTCTTTCTGTGAAAAAAAACAAACCTGGATTCTCGCGTGCGCAAGAATGACAGACAAGAACAAAAAGACAACGAACACGCCTGAACCACGTTTCTCCACGAACAGGTACGCGAGCCTGTCCCTATTTCAACTACGGCAACTTTCCCTTCACCCCACTCCCAACCCTCTCTCGCGGGGAGAGGGTGCCAGTTAAATTGTCGGGTTACGGTTTGCTAAACTAAAGATCTTCCGGCTTCAGCCCGGTTGCTTTCGCTAAGCGGGCAAGCATCTTGGGGCCGATTTCAACTCTATCGTGGAAAGCAAAGACCACGTCTGCCCATCCCTGCCGTTGTAAGACCCTGTGAGAACCGGTCGTTCTTTTAATCGACCAACCAATGCGACGCAATGCAGAGAGAACACGAGAAGCTGGAGTGGAAGGCCAGCGGCTCATGCCGCGTGGAATGATACGTTGAGTAGCGTGTCAGGCAGAGTTTCTCCATGCTCCAGCCTGTCGGCCAAGACCCGAAGGGCTAATGCTTGGACGGCAGCTTGGGCCTCGGAACGAGTGGCGCCATAAGCCAGCACACCTGGAAGAGCCGGAACTCCTCCTATCCAGCGGCCATCTTTTTCTTGTTCAAGCTCGACTATGAATTGACTGTGATTCGCCACAATTGAATTCCGTGCTGTAGCCTCATTGTCGGATGACGCTACGCTAAGCCGGGCTGCACAAAAAAGCAAGGGGAAGGAGTACAATGAAGGGAGGAGGCTGCCATGCACGCGGAAGAGTTCCTCGAATCCTCCATTCGGCATATCGGCCGCACGTTGGCCGAGCGTTGCAAGACCGGCACCCCGGCAATCCTGAGTCAACGCTGGTGGAATGACCTGCTCATGGATTGGGGCATGCGGGATGAGGATTTCAAAATCCAACTCTTCCGCTTTGTGGACGTGCTCCCCACTCTCAAAACTGACGAACAATGTACCCGGCTCCTTGCCGAATACTTCAGTCACACGCCCATTCTGCCCCAATCGCTCAAGTGGTCTCTGCAGAAACTTCCCGCCACCCGGATCAGCGCCCATATCGGAGCCCTTGTGTTGCGCCGGCAATTCACGCGCATGGCCTATACGTTCATCGCCGGAGACTCCATACGCAGCGCGCTGCCTGTCCTGAAACACCTGTGGCAATCCGGACGCGGGGCGTCCGTTGATCTATTGGGTGAAACGACCGTCAGCGAAACAGAAGCCGACGCGTACCGGGACCGCTGCGTGGACGCCCTGCGCGAATATCATGCGCAGGCTCAAGGTTGGCCGGGCCGCCCGTTACTCGAACGGGATCACCTCGGGTTGATTCCGCGCGTCAACCTGTCGGTGAAAATTTCCGCGCTGTATTCCCAGTTGGATCCGGCTGATCCCGACGGCAGTTTTACGGGTGTGGCCGAACGGCTCCGGCCTATTCTGAACGTGGCGCTGCAACTGCCGGCATCCTTGACCTTCGACATGGAACACTATGAGCTCAAGGATCTGACTTATGAGATTTTCATGCGGATGTTTTCCGAACCCGCGTACCGGAATTACCCGTGGGCGGGCATTGCCCTCCAAGCCTATCTTCGGGATGCCGACCGCACCCTGGACCGCCTTGTGGATTGGGTCCGGCAACGCGGCGCACCCATCAGCATCCGGTTGGTCAAGGGCGCGTACTGGGACGCGGAAACCATTCAAAACACGCAACGCGGTTGGCCCGTCCCCGTGTTGAGCCGGAAAGCCGAGACTGATGCCAACTTTGAATATCTCAGCAAAACGGTGCTGGCCTGCCCGTCGCTGCTCCGTCCGGCCTTCGGCACTCATAATTTACGAAGCCTGGCTCATGCCGACGCCACGGCCCAATCTCAAGACCTGTCCCCGGAGACCTGCGAATACCAATCGCTGTTTGGCATGGCTGACTCCTTGCAACGTGCCATTGTAGACTACGGGCGCCGCGTCAGAGTGTATACGCCGGTCGGAGAACTTCTGCCGGGCATGGCCTATCTCGTGCGACGGTTGTTGGAGAACACCTCCAACGAATCCTTTCTCTCTCAACAGCGGAAACAGGAAACGCCCTTGGAGGTGTTGCTTGCCCCACCGGAGACAACGGTTACCCGGAAAGACGTTCTCTCCCACCGGGACGTCAGCCCGCGTTTTCGCAATGAACCGCACACGGACTTTTCACGTGAGGCCTCGCGTCTTGCCATGACGCAAGCCATTGCAAACGTGAAACGACAACTCGGGCAGGCACCTGCCTTCACGGTCCCTTCGACTGTCGGACCATTGAAAAACGAATTGGTTTCGACCAATCCCAGCCGGCCGGCTGAGGTCATCGCCCGCATGCCGTGTTATTCCCCCGCTGAATTGGAACCGGTGATTCAGGCCGCACATGAAGCCTGTGCATCCTGGCGTACCACGCCGGCCAGTACGCGCGCCGGATATCTCCGTGGAGTGGCGGAACTCATGAGGCAACGCCGGTTCGAGTTGGCCGCGTGGGAAATTTTTGAAACGGGAAAGCCGTGGAGAGAAGCGGATGCCGGCGTGGCCGAGGCCATTGACTTTCTCGAATTCTACGCCCGCCGGATGCAACGTCTGGGACGCCCGCAACTCCTCGGGCACGAACCGGGCGAATTGAATCACCTCGAATGGCTGCCGCGCGGGGTGGCGGTGGTCATCTCCCCGTGGAATTTTTCATTGGCCATTCCCACGGGAATGGTTTCGGCCGCGTTGGTGACGGGCAACACCGTTCTGTTCAAGCCTTCGGAACGTTCGCCGATGATGGGGTACCATTTGGCTGCTCTCTACAAGGAAGCCGGGCTCCCCGACGGCGTCCTCCACTTTCTCCCGGGCGGCCCTGAAATCGGGAAAGCGCTCGTCGCCGACCCCCTGGTCGACGTGATTGCGTTCACGGGCTCCAAAGAAGCCGGGCTTGAGATTATCCGGCAAGCCGCACAGGTGTCGCCCGGCCAATCGCACGTGAAACGCGCCATTGCGGAAATGGGCGGAAAAAACGCCATCATCGTGGATGAAACCGCGGATCTGGATGAAGCCGTGAGCGGAGTCCTGTCGTCTTTCACCGGGTACCAGGGACAAAAATGTTCGGCCTGTTCCCGTGCCATCGTACTCGAACCGGTGTATGACGAGTTTGTCGAACGGTTGATGCAGGCTGCGCAAAGCCTGCACGCCGGTCCGCCGGAAAACCCGGCCCATCACATGGGACCGATGATCGACGAGCGCGCCCTCCAAAAAGTCCGGGCATACGTCGAGATCGCCGGACAGGAAGGGACGGTCCTGCTGGACCGAAAGATGTCCGGCGAGGGCTGGTTTCAGGGGCCGGTCATCGTGACCGGCATTCAATCGCATCATCGACTGGCGCGTGAAGAAATTTTCGGTCCCGTCGTCGCCGTGTTCCGTTGCACCACGTTGTCTGAAGCCCTGCGCGTCGCCATGCAATCCGAGTTTGCGTTGACCGGCGGGATCTACTCCCGCAGTCCTTCGAATATTCAGCGGGCTCGTGAAGCGTTTGACGTGGGAAACTTTTATATCAACCGCCCCATTACCGGTTCGTTGGTTGGACGGCAACCCTTTGGCGGGCACCGCTTATCAGGGGTAGGCGTCAAGGCCGGAGGGGATGGGTACCTCGAACAATTCATGGTTCAACGGCTGACGTGCGAGCACACCATACGTCGCGGGTTTGCGCCGGCTGAGCCGGACGGCCCCACCCTGTAAGTCGGCTTCTTCCAGTTCTTCGGTAATTTCAATCAGCCGGTCCTTGCCTGCTCCAACCATCGGCACCATCTGACGCTCAACGTATTTCACCAACCCCACGCCTTTCACCAACCACAGCGTCATCGTGTCGAATCCAGTAATGCTCGTGCCGTCTCCGGACAAATGCACCAACAGATTCATGTGCGCTTCCATGCGAATCGCCTTTTCATACGTCCCGACCGGCACGGTCACGGCTTCCTGCCCCGCGAGGCTCACCGTAGCCTGGATGTCCACGGTCTCCGCCTGTCCGTCACGATCGAGGTCCAAACCCAAATTGAGGTTTTTCCGGTCCAATTGATGAAAGGAGGTTGGCATTTCGAGAGGAAACCGCACGATTTGATAGGGAATCAACTGCTGTTCCAGGATTGTCCCCGGTTTGGATCCATAGTACCGAATGCCTGCGGCATCTCGCAGATAATAACTGTCGGTGGGCCCTTGGCCGCCGGGATTGGTATCGTGAAACACCGTGACCACGACGCCGTCCTTTTTTTCTGTTCCCGTGACCGTCGAAACGTTCACGAACGTTTTATCTTCGATCTGGTTCACGACGCCTTCGGCGATACGTCCTTGGTATTTCCATTCGTTTCCCCTTTGATCGGGAAAATAGACGCCCGCATCCTGAATCACGATAGGCGTAACCTGCCCAAACCCAGGACTGCACCAGCCCGCAAGCAGACCGGCAACCAGTACGGTTCTCAATACGGCGGATCTGACCACACGTTCTCCTGTTTTCCGGTTTTGACACGAGAGACGGCACAGGGGCCGTCCCCTGCGCCAACGTACCATAGCCCCCTCAACACGGCAAGACAGAGGGGCCGGCAATCCTTGTGCCGAGGTTTGCCTTGCCTGCTTTCGTTCGGGATAATCATTGCAATATGGCCTCGGTATCCACACACGCGATTCGGCACCGCGAGCCGGGCTCCGCGGACCCTCCTGCCGTGCTCGTCCTCGGAGGCTCCGGAGTCATCGGTTCGGCGGTGTGTCTTCAATTCGCGCAGAAGGGATGGACCGTCGGCGTCCATTATCATGCCCGGCACGACTCAGCCGATGCGCTTGTTCGCAAAATCGAACACCCTGGTCAAAAGAGCCGCTCGTTTCAAGCGGACGTGAGTGACAAACGTCAAATCCACGCACTCTTCAACCAGGTTCACACGGTCTGGCCCAAACTCGACGCAATGGTATGGGCGACGGGCACAACCACCAACCGCCTCACCGTCCGCATCACGCCAGCCGAATGGGAGCGCATGCTGGACGTCAACCTCACGGGCCTGTTTCTTTGTCTGCAACAAGGACTTCCGTTGTTTTCCGAACAACACGGGGGGGCCGTGACTGTCGTGAATTCCCTGAGCAGTACCATGGGTGAGACGGGCCAAGCGGCTTATGCCGCGTGTAAAGCCGGGGCCTTGGGATTGGTCAAATCGGCAGCGAAGGAACTCGGCAAGGCCAACGTCCGCGTCAATGCGGTCTTTCCAGGTTGGCATCGCTCGCCTCTCGCCGGAGACGCGTTTCCCGACCCGGACCAACTCCACGCCCACGTTTTGGGACGCACGCCCTCACTCGATGAAGTTGCCGGTTTGATCTATCGCTTGACCACGTCCCGGGACATCTCGGGTCAGGTGTACAATCTGGACAACCGTATCCGGTAGATGCATGTCCAACCAACTTCGACACCCCGGACTCTTCATTACCGGAACGGATACGAACGTGGGGAAAACCGTGGTGACTGCTGCCTTGGGGCTGGCACTGCAACAAACCGGGGCCAAGGTTGGAGTCGTGAAGCCCGTTGAGACGGGCTCCGCTCCGGACAAGACGAATTCGGACGTCCACCGGCTCAGGACTGTCTTTGCGTCCTGCAAGAACGTGGACGTGGGGAGCGTCTATAGGCTTCCCCAGCCGGTGGCTCCACTCGAAGCCGCGCGGAACGCGCAACAACGCATCGACGTTGACGCGATTCTCAATGCTTGCCGAACCTTTGCCGTTCAGCACGATTACGTGCTCGTGGAAGGTGCCGGAGGCATTCTCGTGCCCTTGACTGAAACACATGACGTCTGCGATCTAATCAAGCTTCTCGGCTTTCCATGTCTGATCGTCGGTCGAACCCGTTTGGGTTCGGTCAACCATACGCGTTTAACTCTCAGGGGACTCCGGGAAGCGGGCATTCCGGTTTTCGGGATTCTGCTCAATCACATGGACCCCACGCCGGAAGAACAGCAGGCCTCCACTGTCAACCTGATCCGTGAACTCAGCGACGCACCGGTCCTGGGCCCTCTCCCCTTTCAACCTCACATGGATTCACAGTGGGAAGGCGGCCTCAGAACGCTTGCAAACCATTCAACTATTCGTGAAGTGGCGAGGATGGTGCAGGAAAGTAACTGACAAAGTCGCGCATGGCCTGCTCAAGAGACGGGGCATCGAACGCGGCGGAAGCGACGGCCACGCCATTCGCTCCGGATGCGACAACGTCCTCAACGGAATCCAGGGTCACCCCTCCGATCGCAAACACCGGCAACGAGGTCAGGGGACGAATGTCCCGTAATCCGGCAAGTCCCACGGGTACCTCGTGAGTCTCCTTGGTCGTTGTGGGAAACAGAGGGCCGTATCCGACGTAGTCCGCGCCTCCCCGGGTCGCTTGGGTCACGTCCTCGGGCCGATGGGTCGAGATCCCGATGATCTTGTGGCGTCCCATGATATTTCTCGCCAACTCCAGGGGGAGATCATCCTGGCCCAAGTGCACGCCGTCCGCCTCTACCGCCAAGGCGACGTCGCACCGGTCATTCACGATGAACAGGACGTTCAAGCCAACGGCCACGTTCCGTAATGCTTGAGCCTTGGCAAAGACGTCCCGCGGGGATCCTGTCTTATTCCGATATTGAAACAACCGGATACCGCATCCGGCTGCCAGCTCCATGACGGCCGACAAATTATGACGGGGAGCCCATTGTTCATCCAACAGAAGGTAGACGCCGGAAAGGGAAGACTTCGACACGGGCAGAAAGACTACAGCATACGGCCGGCTAACAACCGATCGAGAAAATTGGTGGAAACGCCGCCTTTTTGAAAGTCGGGATCACGCAGGATAAGCCGCTGCAAGGGGATCGTCGTCTTGATCCCTTCCACGGTAAACTCGTCGAGCGCACGTTGCGCCCGAGCCAGCGCATCAGCACGATCCTGGCCGTGCGCAATCAATTTGGCGATCAGGGAATCGTAGTGAGGATGAACCGGACTCGTCGCTTCCAAGGCCGTATCCACGCGAATCCCCGCCCCCCCGGGCACTTGAAAACGCGAGACGACCCCGGGACTCGGGACGAAGGTTTCCGGACATTCCGCATTGATCCGGCATTCGATACTGTGTCCCCGCAACTGGACGTCTTTCTGTCGAAATCCTAACGGACTCCCCGAGGCCACGCGAATTTGTTCCTTGATCAGATCAATGCCCGTCACCATTTCCGTAACCGGATGTTCAACTTGGATCCGGGTATTGACTTCCATCACATAAAATTTTTGATTTTGATCAAGCAAAAACTCCACGGTACCCGCGTTTCGATAATTCACGGCTTTGACCACCTGAAGGGCGACCTTCCCCATCTCCTTTCTCAATGAGTCATCCACGACGGGAGACGGGGATTCCTCTACCAATTTCTGGTAGCGGCGCTGGATCGAACAGTCTCGCTCTCCCAAATGAACCGCGTGCCCGTGTTCGTCGGCCAATACCTGAATTTCGACGTGCCTGGGTTCGGGAAAAAACTTTTCAAGATAGACGCCGTCGTGAGCAAATCCCGTTCTCGCTTCCACTTGGGCCGATAAAATGGCCTTGCCCAGCTCGGCTTCACGACTGACGACCCGCAGGCCCCGCCCTCCTCCTCCGGCAGAAGCCTTGACCATCACGGGGTATCCGATCTCGCTCGCGACCCGGACGGCATGATCAAGGTTTTGCAGTTCACCGTCGCTGCCCGGCATGACGGGAATCCCGTGCCGGAGCATGGTTTCTCGAGCCTTGGCCTTGTCTCCCAGCAAAGCGATGTGCTCGGAGGTCGGACCGATGAACGTGATGCCGACCGATTCGCAGATCTCGGCAAAATGCGCATTCTCCGCCAGGAACCCGTATCCGGGATGGATGGCATCGGCACCGGTCATTTCCGCCGCACTCAACACGTTGGGAATATTCAGGTAGCTCAACGCACTGTCGCCAGGCCCAATGCACACGCTCTCGTCCGCTTGACGTACAAACAGCGCCTGCGCGTCGACTTCGGAGAACACGGCAACCGTTTTGATGCCCAGTTCCCGGCAGGCACGGACAATACGCAGAGCGATCTCTCCGCGATTCGCAATCAGAATTTTTTTAAACACGGAATGTCCTCGTGCGGCAACGGGATTTACGGAAGAGGTTCGATGACAAACAAGGGTTGTCCATATTCCACGCCCACCGCATTCTCAACCAGGATCCTGACGACTCGCCCGTCGCCTTCGGATTCGATTTCATTCATCAGTTTCATGGCTTCGACGATGCAAAGAACTTGTCCCCTGCTCACCAGGTCTCCTTCTTCCACGTAAGACTCGACGTCCGGCGACGGTGACCGGTAGAACGTCCCGACAACAGGCGAGGTCACGGTCAATAAACGGGATGCATGCTTGCCCTCAAGGTCTGTGGCCGGTTGGGGAGCTTGACCGGATTCCGTGGAAAAGGACGCCTGTCCAATCGCCGCCGTACTGGATTCACGCCGAATCCGGATACGCACCTCCCCGCGTTGAACCTCGATCTCGTTCAAATGCTGCTCGTTGAGAATTTCAACCAGATCCTGGATGACTTTTCGTTCTTCGCTGTTCATGCGTTACGGCCGGACCCGTTCGACGTATTCCCTGGTCCGGGTATCGACTTTAATCGTTTCACCGTTTTCCAGATATAACGGAACTTTGATGGTCGCTCCGGTTTCAACCACTGCGGGTTTCGTGCCCCCCGAAGCGGTATCGCCTCGTACCCCCGGGTCGGTTTCCACGACCTTCAACTCCATAAACATCGGCAACAGCATGGAGATGGGACTGCCTTCGTAGAGCAACATTTCCACCATCGTGTTTTCTTTGAGCAAATCGGTATCGTCGCCAAGTTGCCCTTTTTCATAGGTGAACTGCTCATAGGAGGAGGTATCCATAAACGCATAGGACCCACCGACAGCATAGAGGAACTGCATCTCGCATTCCTCCAAATCCGGTTCGTCAAATTTTTCACCGGACCGAAACGTCTTTTCCAATACCTGACCGGTTTTCAAATTCTTCAACTTGGTCCGGACAAACGCTCCGCCCTTGCCCGGCTTGACGTGTTGAAATTCCACGATATAGTAGGGTGTGCCCTCCAACTCCATCCGGGCACCATTTCGAAACTCTGCGGTTGAAATCACGATTCCCGTATCCTTTCTCTCATCCGATAATCCGGCGACTCTCTTCTGCTTCCCCTTACCCCGGCTACCCTCGGGCCCTTCTCACGTGGTCAATAACCGCCCGGACCCCAAGTTCATAACTGAACGCCCCAAAGCCGCTGATCTGGCCGATGACCACTCCAGCCAGATACGAACGTTGGCGAAATTCCTCGCGTTGGTGAATGTTCGACAAATGCACCTCAACCGTCGGGACGGTGACACTCAATATGGCATCCCGAAGGGCCACACTGGTATGCGTATAGGCCGCAGGATTGATCACGATCGCGTCGAATTGGCCTCGGGCTTCCTGAATCCACGAGACCAATTCTCCTTCGCCATTCGAATGCCTTGCCTCAAGGGTCACCCCTTCGGCTTTCGCCAATTCCACAAGTCGATCGTTGATGGCTTGAAGGGTCTGATCCCCGTAGATCTCCTGCTCTCGTACCCCAAGCATATTCAGATTGGGCCCATGCAACACTAAGATTCGCATCATCAATGAGTACCCTTACTGTGTAAGGAGGGAAGCATGTTTGAGGAAAGGGAGGAAGGGACGACCATACCAAAACTCAATCCCCCTGGCGCACTCAAGCGATTGACAGAAAAGGAATTCTAACAAGGTGTAGCCGGCCGGTCAACGAAATGTCGATAGTCCGGGTTTCACGGACGGTTGCCACGTTTCGCAATACCCGTTGTTCCTTGATTCAAGTCGACCGCCTAGGATGCGGCGGCCGCTTGCACTTTTTGTGACAGAACCCGGCGAAGTTCCACCATGCCCAACGTATCCCGTGCGCAATAGGCAAGGAGTGCCGACTCCAGGCGTTGACGCTCGACCCAATCGGTCACAACAAACATCATTCGATGGTACATGGCCGATGCGGTTGCGCCGTCCTTGATTTCCAAATCTCCATAATCCAGGGACGGGACGAGAGCCGGCAGCACGGACTTGATGGAAAACGACCCTTGAAAGTCCGGGTGATAATAACAAGTTTGCAGCACTTCCAGGAGATCCCAGAGGCGCTCCCCCACTCGAAGCAGGTCTTCCCGGAGGTGTGGCACGGCTATGGCCAACGCCTTCACGATGTAATGTTCATATTCGGAGTAGACGCAGATACTGCCTTCGTCCCCGACCGATTCCAGCAGGCTCACGGCAATACCTTCACGCGGATCCTTCTGTTCCGTTGACAGATAGGCGGTATGCCGCAACGTACCGTCTTCCGCTTCCGTATGGTTCGACCATTGAATCGGTATGGGCTGATAGGGATGGGTACGTGCGTACAGGGGAACCGCGGGCATCACCGTCTCGAAATCCAAATGATGGACCGGGTACCGGATCGATTGAAGTTTCCCCGCCAGCTTCGGCGACATCCATTCCACGTTCTCCCACACGCGTTGCTGCAAATGAGGCAGAGAAACCTGGGCAGGGATCTCGTCGATCGTCTCGATGCCTTGTTGGCGTAACCGACGCACAAGATCTTTCCGGCCGGGCAGATGGTAGATCCATCGCGCGGGTTTGGCCGCAGTACAATGCGACCAGAACGGGCATTCATAAGGAGAGTGACAATGGTGGTCCGGCTCGACAGCGGGAACGCGGCTTTGAGCGAGCATTGCTCGCATCTCATCGAGTCGCGGAGGAATATCAGGCAATTTTTCCTGAATGGCTTCCGTGAGATCTTCGACCACGAACAATTGTTGCAGGTCCACGTCCCCGCCGGGATAGGGATAGTGTCGATTCACGTGCATCAAGGCAATGCCGCTCAGCTTGAGGCCGTTTCCCCGAAGCACGTGGGTTTGCACCGCCAAATCATCGAGGTGCACGGATTTCACGCGTGAAGCCGCTTTCACTTCAATCACCCTCCAGCTATCACCGACCCGTTCGAGCACGTCCACCCGAACCAAGGTCCCTTCAAATTGAAACGCGCCCTCAAAAATGACGGGGATGGCCGGATCGGCCATGAGGGCCTCCGTTTTTTCCAGGGCGGCAGTTGATTGACGATGGCCCTCGGCCACCAACGCACCTCCGGGGAAATACCGGTGCGCAATGTCATTGATTTCTTTCCCCATCTCCAGCATCATTTGACGCCGGTCGTCAATCTCAGTGGCCAACCCGGGATGATGTATCTCCAAATACAACCGTTTATGACATTGTAGTCCGGAGAGAAACCTGGACTTGGAAAGACGAGAGAAATCGCGAGGATGTGTCATGGATGATCGTTTTTCAAAGATGGCGCGCGTGATCCAGTTCAAGCCGGAACGGCTTCCTCGGGTTTTGACAAAAAGCCTGCATGGTTAAAACCATTCTTTCAACTCATGACCCGTTCTTGAGATTCCATGACCGACGAGCCTGAGTCTTCTCGACACCGCCCGGAACCCATTCTCGACGACGAGCAGGAACGGCAACAAGAAGCCCTGCGTACTGCCGCCGACTCTCTGGCTCGCCTTCTCGATTCAGTCGTGCAAATTCCCGGCACTTCGATCCGGGTCGGATTCGATGCCCTGTTGGGCCTGATACCGGGTCTGGGCGATTGGATTGCCAATTTAATCGGAACGACGATTCTCTTCCTCGCCGTCAAACTCGAAGTACCAAAAATCGTGATCGTCCGCATGGCGTTCAACCTGGGGATCAACACCTTGATCGGCACCATCCCGGGATTCGGCGACGTGTTTTCAATTTGGTTTCGGAGCAACCTGAAAAATGCACAATTGTTACGGCGTTATACCAGTCAACAAATAACCCGTGCGACTCCCGGAGACTGGCTGTTCGTCATAGGACTGCTGATAGGGACATTTGGCATCGCCATTGGAACGTTTGCTCTGATCTTGTGGGGATTCAAATTGCTATGGAACCTGTGAAACCATATCACCTTTGAGCCAGCCAGACACCAAATGCCTCGTCATTGCTGTGGATAACATTCTCAAAATCTCGATGGGCGCTTCAATACTGTCATTGAAACGGCGTGGACTCTGATCTGCCCTGCCTACAATGGTTTTTATAATATACAAGACTAATCACCTCTCCAAATAAGTCTATTTCTCATTTATTTAAACTAATACATAAGTTTATTGAATGTAACGGCATTGTTAAAAACCCATTAATTCTGTCCACAAATTTTCTTAATTTCATGTGGATTACCCTGTTACTAATTCCCATCCAATCGCAAACCATGAACCAAAGAGCACATTGCCCAATTTTTAGGCAATGCGCTTGAAATGCAGGATTGCGCCACGTACATGCGGCCTGCCTGTTATCTCATTCCCTGTTCACAGCAAAGCCGCACACACGGTATCGGCAAAACGCATACCCAAATCAGTCAATCGCACTCGTCCCTGCTTTTCCATTTGCAATAGCCCTTGCTCTCCCAACTGACGAATCGTTTGAAGCAAGGCTGCTCTCTGCTCCGTCGCTTTCATCCCGACCGGCACTCCGGATAACGTCCGCAATCTCCAGACAATGCGTTCACGGTCCACCTGGTCGGGCGACAAACGCCTGACCTCATCTAACGGCAATGTTCCCCGCTTCAAGAAACCGGCATAGGCTTCCAAGTCTGCCACGTTTCCAAATCGGACAGGGCCAAGGGATGACTGCGCACTGGGACCAAGCCCGAGATACGGCAGGACGTGCCAATACCGCATATTATGACGGCATTCATAGCCGGCACGGCAATAATTGGAAATCTCGTACCGCTCAAATCCTGCGGCCACCAAACGATTGACGGCTTCATCCTCCAAAACCAACTGAAATTCCTGGTCCGGCGCTGACCCCTTTCCCTGCATCACTTCCCGATGAAAGGGCGATCCTTCTTCCAACGTGTAGGCATAACAGGAGAGATGCGTGGGTGAGAGAGCAAGGGCTTCGCCCAGAGTCCGTTGCCATGATTCCATCGACTGCCCGGGAAATCCATACATCAAATCAAGCGAAATATTCGTAAATCCTGCGGATTGAGCCCAAGAAACAACTTGCCGCACTTCGGCTCCAAACGCTCGTCCTCCCAGGCCCCGGAGTTCGTTCTGATCAAATGATTGCGTCCCCACGCTCAGCCGTGTAAATCCGGATTGCCGGAGGGTTCGAAGACTGTCGGGCGAGACTGTTCCCGGATGCACTTCTATGGAGACCTCTGCGTCGTCTTCCACCGTAAACCAGCACCGGATGTCATCCAGGATATGAGCCAGTTGCCCTGAAGCCAGAGCCGTCGGGGTTCCTCCTCCAAAATAAATCGTGTGAACCGGCACCTTGTGGAGTCCCAGGGTACGCGCATACAGACGGAATTCATGCCCCAATCCGTCCATGAACGCTTGAACGCGGTCTTCCCTGAGACTCTCCATATAAAACGCACAAAACCGGCAACGCACCCGGCAAAAAGGGACGTGCACGTAGATGCCCAAGTTTGCAACCGGCACCCGCCCAAGGATCTTCTTGAAATCAGTGACTGTCGTCATTGGCCCGAGCCTTACCCGGAAGTGTAACGCCGACTCATCCGGCACTCAACAGCGACCGCATTCCTTCCTCGGCATCCATCCGTATCGACCCGATTCTTGATCATTGCAACGCATTCGCGATAGAACGTCCCATTGTTGCAGCATTGAATGCTCCTCAACTGCTCACAATCACAATCCAGTCGGAGGCACACACATGAATCACACGCCTGAGAAAATCATGCGCTTGGGCATGGCATTTTGGGGGTCCAAGACATTATTAAGCGCCGTCGAACTCGAGGTCTTTACGATTTTAGCAACAGGGCCGATGGATGCCGAAACCTTGCGAACGCGCTTGGGGCTCCACAAACGGAGCGCCCTGGATTTTTTCGATGCGTTGGTCGCCCTGGACATGCTGGACCGGCAGGACGGGCTCTATTCCAACACCCCGGAAACGGACCTGTACCTCGATAAAGCCAAGCCATCCTATATCGGCGGATTTCTGGCGATGGTGAACGACCGGGTGTATGGATTTTGGGGCAATCTCACTGAGGGCTTGAAACCGGACGCCCCCAAAACGAAGCCAAAAACGGTGGGAACTTTTTTGAAATCCTTTATCGCGACCCGGCCAAGCTGGCGAGCTTCATGCAAGCCATGACCGGCATCAGCATGGGCTCCAGCAAAGCGATTGCGCAAAAATTTCCATGGAAGGACTATCGAACCTTGATCGACATCGGTTCGGCTCAAGGCGGCCTGGTCGTCGAAGTCGGCAAAGCACATTCACATATCACCGGCGGAGGATTCGACCTTCCCGTCACCGGCCCCATCTTTGAAGAATACGTTGCTTCATTCGGATTGAGCGACCGGTTCAAATTTATCCCCGGCGACTTCTTTACCGATGACCTGCCTTCCGCTGACGTGCTCTCCATGGGGCACATCCTCCACGACTGGGATTTAGAGCAAAAGAAGACGCTCATCCAAAAAGCCTATCGCGCCCTGCCCGACGGTGGAACCCTGCTCGTCTTCGAAGGGATCATTGACGACGAACGTCGCAAGAATGCCTTTGGCTTGCTGATGAGCCTCAATATGCTCATCGAACTTCCGGGCGGATTCGACTATACAGGCGCAGATTGTTGCGGATGGATGAAAGAAGCCGGGTTCCGTGAAACGCGCGTCGAACACCTGGCCGGCCCCGAATCCATGGTTGTCGGAACGAAATAACCGTTCTGCCCGCCCAACGGTGTCGGATTACGTTTTGCTGATCCGATTGACACACCTTGACAGGCAGTGGTAAATATACCACCATGTGCGAATGCGAATGATTTCATGGGTCAAGGCGGCTCAAAAGGATTTTACGAAATTTCCTCTTGAGGCCCGCCAAAAAACGATCCGCGCCCTGAAAATAGCGGCCGAAGGACAAAAAGCCGATATTGCCAAACCCATGACAGGCCTAGGGTCCGGAGTCTATGAAATCGTGTTACGGCATAGCAGCAGTACTTACCGCGTCGTCTATGCCGTGCAGATAGGCACCGACTTATGGGTTGTTCATACCTTTCAGAAAAAGGCCAAGAAGGGTGTTTCAACACCCAAACAAGAGATCGACGTGATTAAGAACAGGATAAAATGGCTAAAGGAAAATATACGATGAAAAAAGAACAACTCGAAGTCGTACGCGGCAGTGATAATCCCTTCCGGGACGCCGGCCTTCCTAATCCTGAACTGGAAAACGCCCGCGCGACACTGGCAGCGGAAATCATCGGAATTCTCAACGAGCGAAACCTTTCAAAACGAAAGGCCGCCTCTATCACAGGAATTGATCCGGCAGACATTACCCGCATCAGAAATGCCGACCTCAAGGGCTTTTCCATGGACCGAATGATAAAAATCCTGGCAACCCTCAATCATCGAGTTGAGGTCAAGGTTCATCCGATCAGGACACGCAAATCGAAATCGGCAAACGTTTTGCATGCGTAACTCATCAGGGGTCACTGAAAAATTCGATCAGAGCAGTCGAGTGACGGTAAATCCGACCACGAAATCTTCGGAAGATCGCCGTCCGGCGCGTGTGCCCGCTCTGCAACCCGGCGGATTATCGCCTTCAACGCCCGCTCCAGAAAATGGCATTCCTTCGGAGTCAACGGTTGAGCCGTACCTCCCCACTTTCTCGCCTCCCCTCCTCCCCTCAAAGTCGAAAGGTGTCCGACTTTGTCCAGCACCGATTTGTCGATCCCGAACTTTTCGGCAGCGTCCTTGCGCTTGGAACTAGTTTTTCTCCGTTCTGAACTCTGCTGTACTGGTGGGTCTTCCAACATAGACAGACAGAAGTACGCGACGCTTGGGAGCAATTCGTGCCCGCCACGATAACCCAGATATCGCTGATGCATGGTCTCAGCATCTGGATTGAGCGCTATGCCTGACGGCGGCGACGGGTACTCGTGAACCACAGTGGTTAGTATGACCGGTGATGCCATTGCAAATTGAGCTTCGCCCTTTCCGCTTATCCTGACTTCGCCCGGTGTCGGATTTCGATCAATAATTTCCGCTTTCTCGAATACCAATCTGAACGAATCGGAGTTCCCGTATTTCAGCGTCGCGTCGAACTCCCACGCACGAATGTATTTCGCGAGGGCTTCCCTCGCTTGTTCCTCGGTGGCGAAGTCTTTGGCGAAGTCTTCCTTGAGTTCAAACTTCACCTTCCGATCTTCAACTCTCAGACGGAATCCCGACTCCTCATGGGCAAGAGGCTTCGCCTCGCTGTAGTCAATTGTATTGCCGTGATCAATTCGGTAACGCAGAGCTACCACGTGAGGGTCGTTCATCATCAACCTCCGTCAACGTCCTGCAAGGCTGGGGCGTCTTCCACCGGACTGTCCCGCCCGCCTTTTCCTGCATGTCACATTTTTGGCTGACTCCAGCGGCGGCGTGGACTTACTTTCACCGTGACTTTTTGATCCAGCTTATTAAGAAAGCCAAACAGCCGCTCCTGGGAAAACAGGATGTACCGTCCATTCATTAGGTTGGATACTTCCGGCTGTTTGATCCCAAGCAGTTTTCCAATATCACGCTGTTTCAAGTTGCGCTTTTCCAGGATCATCCTGACCGAATGCCCCAGCTGGGCATGAGTGAGTAATTCTTCGGAATAGTCCAGACCCAGATCGGCCAAGACATTTCCCGAGCTTTCTTCAAACTCGATTTTAGAGTTCTTCTTCATGACAGTTTCTGGGACTTATATACAATGCTAGACACACAAGATTAGGGATTCATACGTTTAATTTGACGGCCAGCACTTCCCTTGGTCCAAATTCGTGCGCAGACAATACCCTTATTTCTCCCCTTACTTAAGCGTTACTACCCTTATTCTTGCAGAAACGCCAGCGTGCCGCCGGCCCGCGGACCGGCGGTGTGTGCGGCGCTTTCCGCGATGTGACTTTCCAGAAATTCCTCGGGGACGTTGGTTTGCAGGACTGCGAGTATCTTGAGCGGGTTCGGCATCCCTGCTTTGAGTTCTTTTTCGAGCGTCTTGAGTACGGTCTTGGTCGTTTGCTTCGGCAATGCGCCTTCTTCAAGCCGATTCATCACCCGTCCGAGATACCCTTCCTGGGCTTCGGTCTATTGACGGAAGTCTCTTGCGGCCTTGAGGATTCTGAGCACTCGTATATTGGGAATGAGACTACGTAAAACCGGGAGAATGGTGCTGGAGGCCGGACTTGAACCGGCACGCTTCTTGCGAAGCACGGGATTTTAAGTCCCGGGTGTCTGCCTGTTTCACCACTCCAGCACGGGAAATTCACTCTATCATCACGCTACCGGAGTGGCAAGAATTCACGCAGGTGAGTTCTTCACCGGCCTAACACATTCTTCTGATACCACGCCCAAAACAAGCTGATGCCTTCGCGCACCGAGACTTGCGGAGCATAGCCCAATCGCTCTCGCGCTCTGGAAATATCGGCGCAGGTGGAAACGATGTCGGTCTTCGGCATGGGAGTGGACACGACGTTGGCCTTTTGTCCAACGCATTCTTCAATCACTCGAACAAATTCAGCCAATGCAACGGGCTCTCCTCGTCCGAGATTCAAAATCTCGTACTCGAACGGCCGGTCGACGGCACTGACCACGCCATGGACGATATCGCTCACAAACGTCCAATCACGGTACATGTTTCCCGAATGATAAAGCGGCACGTCACGCCCAGAGAAGATACTGTCCAGTACCTTGTACGTCATCATATCCGGTCGTCCCCTGGGACCGTACACCGTGAAAAACCTGAGAGCCGTAAACGGTAACCCATACACGTGATGATACGAATGGCCCAACAATTCTCCGGCTTTCTTGCTGGCGGCATAAGGAGCCAGGGGGCGGTCGCATCGATCGCTTTCGTGAAAAGGGATCGCTTCCGTATTGCCATACACGGACGAAGTCGAAGCAAACACAAAAGCGGGTAACGCATCACGCCGGCCTCGACGCCCAAGCCTTCCAACGGCGGCATCCAGCAGATTCAGCGTCCCATTGATATTCACGTCGTAGTAGAGATGGGGATTCTCAATCGAAGCTCGAACCCCGGCCATCGCCGCCAAGTGAACAATTCCATCAAATTCATGGGACGAAAAGAGTTCTTCCACGGTCTGCCGGTTTCGAATGTCTCCATGGATGAACGTGACGGCTTCTCCTGACCCACCTTGACTCAAGGCTTGGCGGACTTCCTCCAAATTGGCACGTTTCCTGTCCGGGTCATAATAATCGTTCAGGTTATCCAAACCCACAACCCGGTCGCCTCGAGCGACCAACGTCTGGACGGTGTGGCTACCGATAAATCCCGCCGCCCCCGTCACTAATAGGGTTCTACTCAAGCCCCCTCCCTTTTCCACTATGCAAGCGTGACGCAACGTCCGGGTCACGTCCTGTATTGTGTGATAGACGGCTCATGGGTACAATACGGCGTTACTGACAGGCCGTATGAGTAATCTTCCCACCGCAGAAGTGACGGAAGTCACGGAACAGGAAACCGACCAGGGGACCGGCCGTGACTTTGAAGCCGAAGTGATCGTGTACAATTGCGATTGTCACACGTATCAACAAGTCATCGACTTGTTTTGCCGGCACATTCCCGGCATGACCTCGTCCAAAGCCTTTGAGTTGGCTTGGCGCATCGACCATCACGGAAACGCCCAAGTCTATCAGGGCACTCAAAAGACGGCTGAAACGATCGCCCATAAACTTGCAGCCGGCGGGTTGCGAGTCTCCGTTCGCTAGGCAACATCCGGTCGCGTTGATTTTTTTCCGCCCAGACGGTCCCTGTGCCGTTTCCCCAGCGTGAAAAGCTGAAACGTGCTTTTTTCGGCAGTTGCCAAAATCAACCGGTCAACGAGATCGCTTTGCTCTTGAACCCGGCGCGGATTTTGCCTTGTTCGTCGCCTTGGGCTTCCCTTTGGTTTGGGCTTTTGCCTTCGATTTCGGTGAAGGACGAGGTTGTGCCCGCGGCCGGGAAGTGGATGCGCTCGCACTCCGCTTTTGCCCTACACTCTTTTTCTTCACATCTTTGGAAGAAGCCTTGCGAGAAACCTTTTTGGGGGTAGATTGAGCCTTAACGGATGGCTTTGCTTTTCGAACAGGCTTAAGGGACTTGACCTGTTTTTTGGAAGTCACTGTTGTTTTCGGCTTGGGCGATGCAGACTTGGGCGTTGCTTTCGAGGCTGCCGGCCGTGTCGCTTTCGGTGCGGCTTTTGATTGTTTTGCCGCAGTGTTCTGTCTCTTGGCAGGCTTTGTCTTGGAAGAAGAGGGCGTTTCCTTTGGCTTGGGAGGGCTCAGAACCGGTAGTGATTTGCGAATCTTCAGGGATTTGAGACTGTCACCGCTATAGACCCGAACCTGATACAACTCCATGAGTTGATTGACGGCCTGTTGGTCCCCTTTCCGAGCCAGCTCCAGCAAGTGCCGGCGCTGATTCATTTCCTCTTCCTCGGTATGGGATGTGACTCGCCTTTCCATTCCTGTCCCCTACACTATCCGTACGACGCGGTCTTTCATGTCAAACACCGCGAAAACACATCGAGCACCGCTCCGGACCCACTATTTTTTATTACTGAAAACCGCCGCATCACACGAAAAATACTTCAATTGCTTGAGGGGAATGATGATAACTTCCTTGGGAGTATCAATTTCCAGGATTTCCATATCATCGCTGATCGTATGACGAAGAGCATCACTGACCATGAGTTCTTGGTTATCGGTAAACACCACTTTAACCCAATACTGCACAATGGACTCCTTTCTTCGCTTCGCGCCCGCTTGAACTGTCCAATTCCAAGGCGATTCTCCACCTTGTCCTTTGACGACGATTTCACGTGATCTTCCGCTTTGCTTGCTGAGATGGAACGGAGGATTCCCTGGAAACCATAGCCTGTTGTCGTAATTCCTGACAACGAAGGGTTGCCGCTTCAACGGCGCTGGCCACCGTTCCTCGCAGTCGTCCTTTTTCGAGCCGGTGCAAGCCGGCAATTGTCGTCCCGCCGGGGGAAGCCACTTGGTCTTTCAACACCCCAGGATGGGCCTTCGTTTCGATAACCATTTTGGCCGCACCCAACACCGTTTGCGCCGCCAGAAGTTGGGCATGCGCACGGGACAATCCCATTTTTACACCGCCATCGGCCAAGGCCTCGATAAACAGATACACGTACGCCGGTCCGCCTCCGCTCAGACCAGTCACCGCATCCAGGAGCGGCTCATCAACCACCACCACTTGTCCCATGGCCTCGAACACCGCCCGGGCCACCTTCATTTGGTCCGTTGTCACCCCGGGCCCACCTGCGAGAGCCGTCGCACCTTCCAGGACAAGAGACGGCGTATTGGGCATGGCTCGAACCACACGAGCCCGAGAATGCAACCCGGCAATAATGGTCGCAATAGAAACTCCCGCCGCCACGGTAATAATGAGTTGACCGGAACGTCGAGATAGTTCCAATCCATCCAAAACTTTATTCATAACCTGAGGTTTTACTGCTAATAGGATGATTTCACTGGACTCGGCAGTCTCTTGGTTATCGCGTGATACTCTGACCCTAAAAGTCTTGTGGAAATACGTTAACCTTTGGGCATCCACGTCCGTGGCGCAAATCTGACCAGGATTCACAATGCCTTTTTTCAACAAACCGGAGACAAGGGCTTCCGCCATGTTTCCTGCCCCAATGACGGCTATTTGCTTTTTCTTCAACATAATGCCGGTAAGTATATCGTGGATTGCACACCCCTTCAACTTATCAACCGCAACTGCCCGATTCTGAAAGACATCTTGCTTTTTTACAAGGCGGGAGTATAGTAAAAAGCACGATTGAGTAGCCACCCTCATGGCATGCCAACCCATGCACAAGGAGGCTTCTTTTGAAAAATCGGCCGGTGGTTTTTATACTCTGTGCGATCTTCAGCGTTTCGCTCATTTTTCTCCCTCAAAGTTCTGCTCGCCGAACTCACTTCACTCCTGAACAAAAGCAGCAACTCCAGAAGGCTCAGACCATATTCGTGAACGCACTTGCGCTCACGGAAAAAGGGCGAACCAACTCCGAACCACTACAGGCTCTCACCTTGCAGCGTCTCACGGAAATCGGATTTTCCGTCACCACCGACCGCAAACAAGCCCACGACGTTGAATTCAAGGTGAAGTGTGAAGAGCGGAAAACGTGGACCGGCACCACAGCAGAAGGAGGCGATGCCGAACTGCTTGATGCGCCGGCACGGCTCTGGAAAGGGCCGGCGTGTTTATTGACCTATCTGGTCGATGGGAAGAACCTTGGATGGTATAAGGAAGTCCGGACTTCCTTCCAGGATGCCATGGAGGCCGCCAAAGAGGCCGGCGCAAAAGACCCGGGAAACTATGCTCTGACCAAATTGGCCGAACGTCTCAATCAATATGATTTTCCAGTGCTGCTGGCGGCTGAATGGGGGCAGCCCGACCGGCTCATACAACTGATCGAGGCTCCGGACACGCCAAAAATCCGCAAACTGTTTATCCTGTCCGCGCTGAGCGAAATCGAAGCCGACGCGGCACTCCCGCATTTAACCAAACTGATGCGGGATAAAGATCTGGCCCAAGAAGCCGTGGAGGCACTCACCGGCGTGGGAGAAGATTCCATCCCGTTTCTGACCGACCTCTTTCAATCGTCAACACAGCCCGAGATCCAAGCTGCAGCCGCCAAGGCCTTGGGTAACGTGGCTGGAAGCAGCGGGAACCCCACGGCAATCCCCCCCTTGCTTGAATACCTGAAAGCCGCCTTAAAGCACTTCGATTCCTCTGACGACATTAATTTCCCCGTTTTAACCGAAGTTGTCTGGAGTCTCGGCAAACTGCGAGACGAGCATTCCATCGAACCCATGGATGAACTGAACCAGAAAGTGTGGCTAATCAGAGATAACTCGCAAGAAATGGCCAATCTCCGAGAGGCGGCGAATTGGACGTATAAGCAGCTCGACCTGGACGGACACGTCAGTTAACCCCCCAAGTCCCGGAAGCACGCATCGCAACAACCATTCGCATCATGTGCCGGGCATGCAGCCGTCAAGCCCGGCCATGAGATGTCTTACGACAGGAATATCCCCTCTTTCCATGCACACCCATTATTCGGTACTATTCACATTCCAGTTGCCGGTTTCCCAGGTTCACCCTGATCCCTGTCAGGAGGATTCATCATGAGATACGTTTCAGGAATACTCGCCTGTTTACTACTTTTGGCGGTCACGACCGAAAGCATGGCACGCCGAAGCCACATCACAAACGAACAAAGGACCCAATTAGCCAAGGTTAACACGATATACCTCAATGTCCTTGCGCTGACGGAGAACGGACGAGTACCGCCGGCCAATCTGCTGACCACGGCCAAAACGCGGTTGGAAGCGATTGGATACCAAGTTGTCACCGACCGGAAAGAGCCCCATGACGTGGAGTTTCGGCTCAAGTGCGAAGAACGAAAACGATGGACGGGCACCACGCGCTCCGGTGGAGACGCGGAATTAGACGACGCCCCCGCCCGCCTGTGGAAGGGACCGGCCTGTCTCTTCAATTATCGCCTCGAAGGTCAGGACTTGGGTTGGTATAAGGAAACCCGGACTGATTTTGCGGACGTCTATGCTGCGGCACAAAAGGCCAAAGCCAAAAGCTCTGGACAATATGCCTTGGAACAATTGAACCTGAAGCTGCAAGAGTTCGATTTTCCGGTCATGATCGCCACGGAATGGGGACATACCGATCGTTTGGCGCAACTGCTGGAAGCCCCGGACACGGACAAACCCCGGAGGCTTCGGATTCTGGCGACCTTGTCGCGTATTCAATCCAAACAGGCCTTTCCCCATTTGGTGAAATTGGCGAGAGACGAAAACGCCGAGTATGCCGAAGAAGCGATTATCGCCCTGGCCGGACTCGGCAAGTCGGCAACGCCCATCCTCACGGATATCTTTGTCACGACACACAATTCGAAGATTCAAGCTGCCGCAGCCAAAGGATTGGGCTTGGTCGGCGCTCACACCGGGGACCCCGACATCACTCCACCGTTGCTTGATTATCTCAACAAGAATTTGGAAGACATGGACGAATCCTCGGACATCGATTTTCCGGTGCTCACCGAAGTCGTCTGGGGGATAGCCAAACTCCGAAACGATAAATCCATCGAACCGATTGAACAGCTCAACATCAAGATCTGGCTCATCCGGGACACGTCGGAGGCAATGAAAAAACTTCGGGAAGCCGCCAACGTCGCCACCAAAATGGTGGACCTCGACTATCAAATCATGTAGCCCAGTGGTTGTCCATTCACGATGGACCGCTCCACGGTGACCGGTCCAAGCCAGGGGTGTCGATCTTGAGTACAACAAAGGCAAGCATTTCGTCGTTTCGACAACCGAAGACTCCCAAGAGCCACCCCTTCGCTTCACTCAAGATGACGTTCGGGATTCCGTTAGTCGCGTTTCTTGTTTCGGCTCCTTCCTCCGGTATAGCCCAAGCCACCGATGCCGAGAGAACGCTCTCGCAGTTGCAAACGCAAGCAGAAGCATCCATGGCTCAGGGTGATCCTCAAGGCGCGGCTATCAGTATTGGCCAGGCCGCCTTACTGGCGTCTCAACTCGGCAACCACCCGAAATCCGGGCCACGGCCCTACCGGCTCATGGTCGACCTGTTTCGAACCCAGGAACAGGTCTACCGGGCCATCGCCCTGTTTCAACAAAGCGGAGAGCAAACCCCGGTCTCGTCGGGAATCTGTTCGTTACTCACACAGGGCAAGCACCATGCCGCCCGGGCACTGCAGCGCAACTCCACTCCTGAAGAAGAACAGGTTTTGAATGAACCCCTTCACCGGCAAACCACGGAATGGCTGGAAACGGTGCAAGACTTGCAACGGGAATGGGATTGCTGAAAAACCACAAATTTTTCTCATTGGCACACTTGGCTTTCTCCATAAAACAATAGAGGGATGATCAATGAAAAAACCGCCGCAGAGTCGCCTGTCGCCAACCTCCACTCGCTACGCCACGCTGACAAACTTGATTGTCATCGCGATGGTGGTTGCGACAACCACGACGGTCCCTCCGCAAGTCAAGGCGGATGATTGGATCCCATCCGTGGCCGGACAGATCCCCACCGCTTCGGCGGAAGCGGTGCGTCCCCTCACCGTCATTGATCGTGAGGATATTGAACTGTCCGGCATGAGAAACGTCTATGACCTGCTGAATTCGGGATATGGACGAGGATACTTCAACAACTTCGGCAGTTTCCGGCCGTTCGTGGCAGGAAGCGACCGCGTCGCCGTACTCATCAACGGCCGTCGCGTGTCCGATTCGACCTTTGACCTTGACACGCTGCCGATCTCGGGTGTCGAGCGCATCGAAATCCTTGGCGACAGCGCCGCAGCCTTGCGTGGCGGACATGCTATCGGCGGCGCGATCAACATCGTGCTCAAACGCGATCTTGAAGGCCTCCAGGTCCAGGCAAGCCCTGCCTGGACGACCGAAGCCGGCGGGGCGTTCGGTCAAGGCAGCGTCTTGTGGGGAAGCGCACTCGGACGTGGTCACCTGACGATCGGGGCCGACCTGTTCCGGAGAGAGAAAATCCGCGACAAGGACCGTGACTACAGCCGCGCCTCATGGACTCCGGGAGGCCCATTCGCGGAGACAGCGAACGTTTCGGTAGGCGGCAATACGCTCTTGCTCAATACCGACGGCAAAACAGTTGGACGTTCCCTGGGCAAATGCGAAGGCAGCGCATACACCGGTGTCCTGACCCAACCACCAGGGGCTTCCTCCGGTACAGGCTGCGGATTTGCCTATGCTGACGTCGCATGGCACCTGGAACCGAATGCTCATCATGAGCGGGAAACCCTGTTTTTTAATTTCGATCACCCGCTTGTTCAGAACGTGGACATGTACCTCGACTTCAGAGCTGCCTGGGACGGCACGGCAGAACGCTATGCTCCACCGGTCGGCACCTTCTCCTTTACTCCCTCGGAGACACTCAAACAGAAATTGCGGCAGGATCCGGAAATTGGCACCCTCCCGGACAAGGTCCTCTTGGCCCATCGATTCGCCGGCCATGGAAACCGCGATTGGCAGACGGACACCGATGAATACGACGTCACGCTGGGGTTCCGTGGCCGGTTTATCGACAGAATCAACTATAACACTTACGTCAGGTACTATCGTCACGATACCCTGGTAATCGGCAATACGTTCGTGAGCGAGACTCTCGCCCAGCAAGCTATCGAAGCAGGGAACTATGATATCGAAAATCCGTTCTCGACGGACCCGGCCCACCTGGCAGCCATCCGCAATACGGGACTCACGCAGACCCGCGAACGAGTCACGGATCACAAGACAGCCCGTATCGTATTTGACGGTCCGGCGTTCGCACTCGATGGGGGCGACGCGAAATGGGCCGTGGGTGCGGCATTCGCCCACGAGGAACGGAGGAACACCTACGATTACCGGGACGTCGAGAACAGATCCTACGAAGCCTCGGACGTACTCGGCTCGTCAGGCAACTCGTTCTCGGGTGAACGCCGGCGATGGTCCGCGTTCACGGAAGTGGCCCTTCCCGTGCGCAACGATTGGGATCTTGTCCTTGCGGGGCGGCTCGATGAACACGACGACGTCGGCACGGCCTTTTCCCATCAGATCACGAGCAGGTACCGGGTGCACAAGGCCCTTGCACTCCGTGGGTCCTGGAATCGGGCGTCCAGGGCACCCGGTCTGAATGCCCTGCACCAACGACACGCAAGCACCTACCCGTACATTTGTGACAAAAAAACGTTCACCGGCAACCTGCAAGATTGCCCCAGATACGAAGTGGAACGCACGTTCGGTGGGAATCCGAACCTGAAGCCGGATGATGCCGAAAGCTTCAGCCTCGGGGCCGTGATGAGCCTGGGGCCGATCTCCTTGAGCGCAGACTGGTTCAAGATTGCACTGTCCGACATGCCGGCCAGGTTGTCTGCGCAATCCATCATCGACCTGGAAGCAGAGGGCCGGTTACCCTCAGGCGTAACCGTGACACGCGATGGAGATTTCATTGACCTGATCGAAAGCCCGTTGGTCAACAGCGGGGAAAGCGACGTGGCCGGATTCAACGTTCAAGGCACAATGGACTGGAAAACCGATTGGGTGGACGTGGGGTTTTCCGCCTACTGGTCACACATCACCGAAGATGAATTTCGAGTGGCCGGGGAGGTCCAGCCGGGAGACTACCCGCGCAATCGCGTCCATGCGTTGCTTCGCGCAAACCGAGGCAACGTCACCGCGAACTGGAGCGTCATGGCGGTTTCAGGTTATTCCAACGTACTTGAGACCGGCCGCTACAAGGCGTGGATGGGGCACAATGTCACGATCCAATGGCGTCATGCGTTGGGCGTGAAAAGTATGGACCTTACCGGCGGGATTCTGAATGTCGGCAATCAGGGTCCGTCCACGGCGACCCAACAGGAAGTCGACCTCACGCAGGAGTCCGCCAGGGGACGCACGTTCTTCCTGACCGCCAAAATCTCGTTCGACCCGTGAAGCAGGCCTCACTCGTCGTCTCTTGATGGTCCCGGGGAATCAGGCGGACGGCTTCCGTACGTCAAAATAGTCCCGCGTCACCTTGAAGACCATCGGTGCCAGCAACAACAAGCCCACCAGATTGGGCACAGCCATCAAGCCGTTGAGGGTGTCCGACAAATTCCAGACGAACGCCACCTTCACGTTGGCAAAACCCAGTGCCGCAACCACCCACAAAACACGGTAGACAATCAGGCTGTTTTCACTGAACAGGTATTGCCAGCATCGCTCGCCGTAATAAGACCAGCCGAGAATCGTGGTGAACGCAAAGACGGTCAGCGCAATGGTCACGATGTATTGCCCACCGGCAATGGACGCGTGAAAAGCCGTGGACGTGAGCGCCGCACCGGTCAGGCCCGCTCCGTCTTCACCCGTGACGGTCCAGGCGCCGGAAGTCAGAATCACCAGCGAGGTCATGGTGCAGACAATGATGGTGTCGATAAAGGTGCCCAGCATGGCGATAATGCCCTGGCGCACGGGGTTGTTCGTCTTGGCCGCCGCATGAGCGATAGCGGCGGACCCCAAGCCGGATTCATTGGAAAACACTCCGCGAGACACCCCGAACCGGACGGCGGCGGCGACGGCCGCCCCGGCAAAACCGCCCGTCGCCGCCGCGGGAGTAAAGGCATGTTTGAAAATCAAGGCAAGGGCCTGAGGCACTTCAGTGATATTGATGAGGATAACCAGCAAGGCGGACCCGATGTAGAGTACAATCATGGCCGGCACCAGTGTCCCTGCCACGTCGGCGATTCTCCTGATGCCACCGATGATGACGAACCCCACCAGCGCGGCCACGAGTATGCCCGTCACGAACTTGGGCACGCTGAAGCTTTCTCCCAGGGCAACCGCCATTGAATTCACCTGCACCGCGTTGCCGATGCCGAATGCGGCCACGGCCCCGAACGCCGCAAAAACCAGCCCCAACCATTTGCCCAATTCGGGGGCAAACGCACCCACACCGTTCCGCAGGTAGTACATCGGACCACCCACGTATTTGCCCGCCTTATCGACTTCGCGATACGTCACGGCACACACGGCTTCGGCGTACTTGGTGGCCATACCGAATAACGCGATGAGCCACATATAGAAAATGGCACCTGGCCCGCCGAGGGCGATCGCGGTGGCAACACCGGCAATGTTCCCCGTCCCGACGGTGGCGGATAACGCCGTCATGAGTGCATTGAACGGTTTGACTTCCCCCTTGTCGCCGGGATCGGTCTTCTCAAACAGCAGCTTGAAGCCGTACCCCACTTTTCGCCACGGCATGAAAACCAAGCCAAGGGTCAACAACACACCCGTGACACCCAGCATGCCAAGCATGGGCGGACCCCATGCAAACGCATTGATTTCATTGATGAACGCATTCAACCGTTCCATGATATCCTCACAATGAGCACGATGGAGGGTTAGCAGGAAATAGGGAAGACAGAGGCTTGCTTGCAACGCCGGCAAAAACTAGCGCATTCTAGCAAAAGTTGAGCTACCCGGCTAGTTACAGGCCGGAACGGCAGAGCGTTATTCGACAATAACAAAATCCGACAGCGATTATCCGGAAAAAGGAGGAGAACCCGTGGCAGAAGTCAAAATTGAAGATGGAATACTCAAGGTCACTGAACTGGACGTCCAGGATCCTAAAATCGTAAAAATCCTGGAAGAATATCCACCCAACCGTTGGTGCGAAATCACGCGCCGCGCCATTAAGATCGGGCTCGGATATTTGCAGGGCGGAGCCCAAGACTAGCCTGACGATACGCAATCCTCTTCCTTGAACAAGATGCATGAAGGGGGACGACCGACACGGTTAACGAGACTCCCATTCATATGTCATTGCAAGTCGAAATCGAAACAAGCCTGACGTCACGGGACCGCCGGCATCTCAAGGAACGCGGCATTTCCGTCCAAATGCTCAAAAACCAGCTTGCAACGTTTCAACGCGGAATTCCCTTTGCAAGACTCAAACGGCCATGTCATCCAGGCGACGGGATCAACTTGCTCCGTTCATTGGATACGCCCGCCGTGATACAAAATTTTGAACGGGCGAGAACCGCGGGTCGCATCATGAAGTTTGTGCCCGCGTCCGGCGTCGGCACGCGCATGTTCAAATTCCTGGAGACCGCTCGTCTCCAGAGAACATCCAACGCTCCGGCGGCCACGGAGCAAGTGAACCACTTTTTTTCCAATCTTCCGAAATTCGCCTTTTATCATGACCTGAAGAACAGGCTGTCGTGTCAAGGACAGCAACTCGACCGACTCCTTGCCAGGAACAATTATCCTCCTGTTATCGATGCCCTTCTGGACTCACTGAACTATGCCAAGCTGCCAAAAGGCTTAATGGCATTTCACCGGTATACCGACACAACCAGAACCCCGATCGAAGAACATTTGGTAGAAGCCGCGGATTACGCTCAAGACGACGGAGGCCGGGCCCGCGTCCATTTCACGGTTTCGCCGGACCATCAACTTGCCATCCAACAGCATATCGAGAAAGCCCGTCACGGACTCGGCCTGAATCACGTCTCGTGGATCGTCGGCTGCTCCGCTCAAAAACCCTCGACGGATACCGTGGCCGTGACCCTGAACAACGGCCTCTTCCGCGATTCCGACGACAACCTCCTGTTTCGACCGGCAGGACACGGTGCCTTACTCTCGAATCTTCACGAACTTCACGGTGACGTGGTGTTCATCAAAAACATCGACAACGTCGTGCCCGATCATCTAAAAGAAGCAGGCTCGCACTATAAAAGAATACTTGGAGGAGTCCTCGTCGAGTTGCAAGACACGTTGTTTTCATTCTTAACGCAACTCAAATCCGGCGCGGCGTCACCGGCGCTCCTCGAACGGATAACCGAATGGGCCAACCAGTCGCTGGCACTTCCCATACCGAATCGGTGGAACGCGCGTACCGTCTCAGAACAATCACAGTGGCTGGTCGCATGGCTGAACCGGCCCATCCGGGTCTGCGGCATGGTCCCAAACGCCAACCACCAAGGTGGCGGACCATTCTGGGTCGAACAGGAGGACGGGACCACCTCATTGCAGATCGTGGAAGCCTCCCAAGTCGATCCGGATTCTCCAACCCAACAGAAGGTCTTCGCATCGTCAACCCACTTTAACCCAGTGGATATGGTGTGCGGCGTTCGGGACTATCAAGGCAAGCCGTTTAGCCTTGACCGGTTCGTCGATCCCGATGCGGGGTTCATTGCTCAAAAATCCCACAAAGGCCGGGAGTTGAAGGCTCTGGAGTTGCCTGGCTTGTGGAACGGAGGGATGGCCAAATGGCATTCCGTATTTGTCGAGATGCCACGCGAAACGTTTAATCCGGTCAAGACCGTCTTGGACCTGCTCTTGTCCGAACACCAACCGCCGGAACGTCCCTGAAGAAGAAATCTTGCACCGGCATTGGGACCTGCGCATAATGCACGCATCATCAGCAAGGGGCTCTCTTTTCTTCCACGATTGACCCGTTATGAGGATCATCCATGGCAGAACAAATTGAAACATTACTGAAAACGTCGACCGTCTATCACCCGACGCAAAAAACTCTTGAGCAGGCTCATATCAAAGACTATGAAGCCGCGTATAAGGAGTCCATCGCCGATCCTGAAAAATTTTGGGACGGTGTGGCCAAGGATCTGGAATGGTTTACTCCGTGGAACACGGTCCTGGAGTGGAATTATCCTTGGGCAAAATGGTTTTTGGGAGGTCGCTGCAATATTTCTTATAACTGTTTGGATCGTCACGTGAATTCGTGGCGACGGAACAAGGTCGCGGTCATCTGGGTGGGCGAGCACAACGAAGAACGGATCTTCACCTATGCCGAGTTGTACCGCCAGGTCAACCGCTGCGCCAATGCCCTCAAAACCCTCGGGATGAATACCGGTGATCGCGTCACAATTTATCTTCCGAAAATTCCTGAACAAATCGTGGCCATGCTGGCCTGTGCGCGCCTCGGCCTGATTCATTCCGTGGTCTATTCGGGCTTCAGCGCACCCGCGCTGGAATCCCGCATCAATGATGCGGAAGCCCGGCTCGTGATCACCGCGGACTATGGATATGATCGCGGCAAACACGTGCCGCTCAAAACGGTGGTGGATGACGCAATTGCCAACTGCCCGACCGTGGAAAAAACGATTGTGGTCAGACGGGAACAACCCGGCATCGACCTGGACGCCGGCAAAGAACTCGATTGGGAGCAGTGGCTGGACGGACAATCAACGACCTGTCAAGCCGAAGAGCTTGACGCCGAAACTCCGCTCTATTTTCTGTACACTTCGGGCACCACGGGCAAACCCAAAGGCGTGGTCCACGTCCACGGCGGATACATGGTGGGAACGTATATTACCGCGAAATACGTGTTCGACCTGAAAGACGAAGACGTGTATTTTTGCGTGGCCGACCCGGGCTGGGTCACGGGTCATAGTTACATCGTGTACGGCCCACTTCTCAATGGCGCAACCATCCTTACGGCTGAAGGCAAACCCGACTACCCCAACCCTGGCCGATGGTGGGATCTCATCGAAAAACACGGGGTGTCGATTTTCTATACCACCCCAACGGCCATCCGCCTCCTCATGAAATACGGTGAAGACTGGCCTGGGAAATATGATCTCTCGACCCTGCGCATCCTGGGGTCGGTCGGCGAACCCATCAACCCCGAAGCCTGGGAATGGTTTCACCGCGTAACCGGCGGAGACAAACCGATTATGGATACTTGGTGGCAAACGGAAACCGGAGCGATTCTGGTGACCCCCCTCCCCTGTGTCCCCTTGAAACCGGGATCAGCCACTCGCCCCTTCTTGGGAATCGAGGCAGACGTTGTGGATAAGAGCGGCAAGAGTATCGGAACCGGTGGAGGATTTGCCGTTATAAAAAAACCGTGGCCTTCCATGATGCGGACCATCCACAAGGACCCTGACCGGTACTTGGGCTACTGGAACAACATTCCGGGTTGTTACACCGCAGGCGACGTGTGCCATAAAGATCAAGACGGCTATTTCTGGTTTATGGGGCGAGCCGATGACGTGGTCAAAGTCGCAGGCAATCGTATCGGGACTGCTGAAGTAGAAAGCGCGCTGGTCAGTCACGACGCGGTCGTGGAAGCAGCGGTCATCGGCAAACCGCATAAAACCGCAGGGGAGATGATCAAAGCCTTTGTCATCCTGAAACAGGGGCAGAGCGAAAACGCGGAACTACACTCAACGCTCAAATCCCACGTCAAAACTGAATTGGGGAAAATTGCCGTTCCTCGAGAAATAGAAGTGGTCACCTCGCTTCCCAAGACCCGGTCTGGCAAAATCATGCGTCGCGTCTTGAAAGCCAAGGAACTCGGGCAGGACCCCGGAGACATTTCAACGCTGGAAGAATGAAAAGAAACAGGGCCAACTGTTTGAAATATACTACTGTCGCACAAAATGCCCGCGGCGATTTTGCCTCCAGCAACTCGGTTCGGATTCCTTGCAAAACGGCCTTTCTTTCCCATAGCTGACAATGTGAATTCTGGATTCTGCGATTCCCAGATCCACCAAATAATCCTTGACAGCTTGGGCACGCCGTTTCCCTAATTCCAAGTTGTAGTCCACCGTCCCGCGTTCATCGCAATGGCCTTCGATGAGGACATCGGAGTCTTTATACGTACTCTTGAGGAGTTCGGCATCTTTCTCCAGCACAGGTACGGCATCCGAACGAATCGCATATTCATCAAGATCAAAAAAGACATCTGCCAACCCTGAAGCGACTGCCCGGTCCGGCGCTGGCTCAGGCTCAGGCGCTGGCTCTTCCGGAATAAAATCGGAAGGCTCCAGTTTGGCGATCTCGGGCTCAGATGCCGGTTTCGGCTCAGGGGCCGGGGGCGCCGGTTTCGGCTCAGGGGCCGGAGGCGCCGGTTTCGGCTCAGGGGCCGGAGGTGCCGGTTTCGGTTCAGGGGCCGGAGGTGCCGGTTTCGGTTCAGGGGCCGGAGGTGCCGGTTTCGGTTCAGGGGCCGGAGGCGCCGGTTTCGGCTCAGGAGCCGGAGGTGCCGGTTTCGGTTCAGGGGCCGGAGGTGCCGGTTTCGGCTCAGGGACCGGAGGCGCCGGTTTCGGCTCAGGGACCGGAGGCGCCGGTTTCGGCTCAGGGACCGGAGGCGCCGGTTTCGGCTCAGGGACCGGAGGCGCCGGTTTCGGTTCAGGGGCCGGAGGCGCCGGTTTCGGCTCAGGGGCCGGAGGTGCCGGTTTCGGTTCAGGGGCCGGAGGCGCCGGTTTCGGTTCAGGGGCCGGGGGGACTTCAGCTTTGGCACGTAAATCTTCGGTGCTCATGATTTCGGCATGTCTGGATCCTTCACATGCCGACAACGTCACCAAAAGACTCACGCCGATAACCAAGGCAACCCAACCCTTGACCGTTCCCATATTGAAATCTCCTTTCATCATACTTCTCTTATCGGCACAAATTTTAGAGCCTCCCGAAATTGTCGGTTTTTCATGTCTCTGCACTTACTGAAACAGGGATAGGTAACAACTGGAAGAAGAGAATGTTCTATCTCAAGAATGGAAAACCTACTCATTAAAAAATAATCCGGCAGACTTGTCAACAAAAAATCTGGTATTATTACTCAATTTTCCTAAGTTCAGCAGTTATCTTGACGAAGATCTGTCCTCCCAGTATGCTTTTCAACCCTGCCGTACTTGGTATCCCAAGACTCGACTAGGCTGACTTACATTCTGGGAAGTACCTGATTTTCCCCTTCTGTGGCTTCATGATTGCCGTCCAACACGTTTCAAAACACTATGGACACTACACGGCCCTTGACGATGTCACGTTTCACGTCAAGAAGGGCGAGATTTTGGCTTTTCTGGGTCCCAACGGAGCCGGGAAAACCACCACGATGCGCATTTTAACCTGTTTTATGCCGCCAAGTGAAGGCTCGGCCACGATTGCAGGGTTTGATTGTCTGGACCAACCGATGGACGTCAAACGACACCTCGGCTACTTGCCCGAAATGCCACCTCTCTACCCGGAACTCACCGTTGACGAATATTTGACGTTCGTGGGCCGATTAAAGCGATTAACGCCACGACACTTGGCTTCACGGAAGTCTCACGTGATCGACCAAGTAGGACTGAACCACGTGCATACTCGCGTCATCGGTCATCTGTCAAAAGGATACCGCCAGCGGGTCGGTCTGGCACAGGCTCTCATCCACGATCCTCCCGTGCTGATTCTGGACGAGCCCACCGTCGGGCTCGATCCCAAACAAATCATTGAAATACGTGAACTGATCAAGAGTCTTGCCGGATCACATACCGTCATTCTGAGCACGCATATTCTCCCCGAGGCCATGGCCACCTGCGATCGCGTCGTGATTATTCACAAAGGACGCATTGTGGCGGAAGATGCTCCCGATCAACTTTCCAGCCGGTTGCGCCAATCCGAGAAGATGAGTCTCACGGTCAAACAGCCCCAACCCGATTGGCTGGAACGTCTGGAGAGGCTTCCCGGCATCCTCAACGTCCTGCCGACTGCCACCCCCAATACCTGTACCATTGATTGTGAACTGGGGCAGGACCTCCGCGAAAAACTCTCTCAATTTGTGGTCAGCCAGGGGTACGGACTCCTCGAGCTCAAACCCCTCTCCCTTTCCCTGGAAGAAGTCTTTCTCCAACTCACGCACCAGGAAGAAGACGCCGGGCCAGGTGAATCCGAACATCCTGATTCAAGTGAGCAACCACCTGCATGACGCCGTTCCAAACCATCTTCGCAAAAGAATTGCGCTGCTTTTTCGTCTCACCCATTTTCTACGTCATCGGGGCGGTTTTTCTTTTCATTTCCGGTTTGATCGCTCATCTGATGACGGTGAACGCCGGGCAACAAGCCGTTCGATTTTTGCAGGTCCAAAACACCTACGCCCAACTGAACTTGAATGAGTTGGTGTTCCGTTCACTATTTTATAGTTTGGATTTTGTCCTCATGTTTCTCCTCCCGATTCTGACGATGCGGCTGTTCGCGGAAGAACGGAAGTTGCACACATTTGAACTCCTGCTGACTTCGCCTATCGGGGTCCATGAACTGATTTCGGCCAAATACATGAGCGTGTTGGTCATCTATTTGGGATTGCTCTCCCTGACGAGCCTGACTCCCGTCATCCTGTCCTTGTATACCAGTTTTCATTGGCACCCTATTCTGACCGGTTACGTGGCACTGGCATTCCAGGGCGGCTTGTTCCTGGCCTGCGGCCTTCTGGCCTCCACCACGACCGAGAATCAGGTGGTTGCGGCGTTTTTGAGTTTTGGGATGATCCTGCTGATCTGGCTACTCGGTGAGCTGGGTTCATTATTGGGCGACACGACAATCGGAACGATCCTGTCCTACTTATCGTTCAGCGAACATTATGACCGGCTCGTTCGCGGCCTGCTGGAAGCGAAAGACATCGTGTACTACCTGTCCGGCATCGTGCTGATGTTATTCATGGCGCATCGCGTCGTCGATTCACACCGATGGTCATAAAACACCTTTTACCCATCCTCGGCATTCTGGGAGTCGGCGCGGGAATCGGCGGACTGCTCCTGCCCCAAAGCACGGCCTTCTTGTTGGAAGGGATCGCATTAGTGTGTCTCGTGATCTACTTTGCCGGGAACTGGACACGACTCAAAACCTTTTCCGGCTCACGATCGACGCGACTCGGCTTCAACGGCATTCTGGCCATCCTGCTCATGGCCGGCATCCTGACCATCATCAACTTTTTGGTGGTCCGACACGGCGGCCGGTGGGACCTGTCCGAAACCCAGAACTTCTCATTGGCCCCACAAACCCTACAAGTACTTGGGCAACTCGGACAAGACGTCCGGGTGCTGGTGTTTGCTCATGAACGAAGTCCGGGATTTCGGAAATATCGCGACCTGCTGGAAGGCTACGCCTATTCAAGCCCGCGAATGTCCGTCACCTACGTCGATCCTGAGAAAGAACCGGGCTTGGCTCGCAAATATGAGATTTCCAAAATCGACACGGCCGTCTTTGAAAGTGGGGAACAAACCGTCCACGTCCCCAAACCCAGCGAATCGAACCTGACAAGCGCCTTGATCCGGGTGACGACCGCGGACGCCAAGCGCCTCGTTTTTTTGGAAGGACACGGCGAGCGCCAGATCACGAGCCAGGAACGTGGCGGGCTGTCATTGGCCAAGCAAAACCTCGAAGCACAAGGCTACCGGGTCGCCCGCGGCTCAATCCGGAAAGACCCGGCGTTGCTCGACGAGACGGCGGTCCTCATTATTCCCGGTCCTCGTGAGTCCATTGAACCGGAAGAATTGACGCACGTAGCAAATTTTACGGCCAAGGGCGGACGGATTCTGCTCCTCCTTGACCCGCAGGTGACGAATGGTCTCGAAGAATGGATGTCACAATGGGGATTGACGCTCGGACCGGGGATCGTTGTCGATCCTGAAGACCGCGTGGCCCAAGGCAGTCCGACGGCTTTACTCGTCCGTCGATTCACCAACCATCATATTACCAAGGGCTTTACCTCTCCGATCCTGCTCCCCGTCCTGCAACCGGTTTCGTTTGAACAACCGCCGGATACCACCCTGGAGTTCACGTCTCTTTTGCAATCGTCGGAAGAGAGTTGGGCCGAAACGAATTTTGTGGAAACCACTCCGGAATTTGACGAAGGTTCCGATGAGAAAGGTCCGTTTGCACTCGCCGGCGCATTGAGCCGGAAACGCACCGGCTCGGAGCCGACTCCCGCAATGGTCATCATCGGCAATTCAGCTTTTGCCAGCAACACCTATTTGCAATTTCCAGGAAACACCGATTTCCTGTCCAACGCCATTGCGTGGCTGGCCCATGAAGATACGCTGATTTCGGTCAGCCCCAAAGAATCCGCCTTCCCGCCGTTTATTCCGAATCCCACACAGGAGCATATGCTGTTCGCCATACAGGTCTTTTCGGTGCCGTTCCTGATACTCTTGTCAGGCCTGACGGTGTGGCGACGACGCAGCCGCCTCTGATCATTCCCATGACACCGTTCCGAACCACGCTCCTTCTGGCGATCATCTTTGTGGTGTTGGGAGGCTACGTCTATACGATCGAAGTTCCTACCATGAAACAGGACGTGCTCCAGGAAACCGAGGCACAGCGGCTCCTGCCTTTCGACTACCGCGACGTGACGCATCTGGCGTATACCACGCGCACCGAACGGATCCTGATGAAGCGTGACGAGCGCAACCGTTGGCGAATTGTCGAACCCGTGAACGCCCGAGGTGATGCGCGTGCAATTGAAAGCGTGCTGCGTGCCCTGGAAATCGGCAAAATCTCCCGCATCATTCAAAAAAATGGGCAAGAGCAAGTCGCGACCGCCGAAGAATACGGATTGCAATCTCCCTACGTCACCATCGACCTGACCACGCCGGAATACACCGAATCATTAGCCTTGGGGAATCCGGGGCCCTTATCCTCCACCCTCTATGCGCAACGGGAATCGGATCAGAACATTCTGCTGACCACGCTCATGGTCGGGGATTTTCGGGCAAAAACCCTGGACACCTTTCGTCTGAAAGACATCCTCTTCTTCGACAGGACACGTGCTGAACGCATTCAACTGCAAACAACCGGGCAAACCATCACACTCCAGCGTGGAGCCGGATTCCATGGCCCGGTTCCCGAGTGGAATTTCACGTCTCCGATGAACGCCCCTGCCGATAAAACCACGGTCGGCATTCTCTTGATGACACTCGAAGACCTGACGGCAACGGGCTTTATCGATTCACAAGCCGAGAAAGACGCACTCCTCACGAAACTCGAAACCCCGTCCCTGACGGCGACCGTTCATACCAAACAACGTGGCCATCACGTGACCTTCTTCAAACCGGTCGTTCCCGGTGAAGAAGCGTACGCCGTCACGACCTCGAACGATCCCATCTATCGGATACCGGCCCATGTACTCCAGGATCTGCCGCGGGAAACGTTTCACTTGCAGGACAAACGTTTATTCGGCATGGAAATGAGAGACGTCGCGCTGTTGACCGTCACGACCAATGACTCGCAATACACTCTGATTCAACAGCACGAGAAATGGTATCTCGAAGGAAAGGAAACGGAGTCGATCGACCAACAACAAGTCACGTTGTTCGTCAGCCGCGTCGTGGATCTTCCGGCGGAACTGCCCGTCAGTGAAACCAACGATAAGCCGGATCAATACGGGCTGACGTCACCCATTATTGAAATCGCAGGGATCGACCAAAAAGGCCGGCCCCGCGGACGCTTGGTATTGGGAATACGTGAGAAAGGCCTGGTCTACGCCACGGGAGCCGGCTTGCCCGGCATTTATCAGGCCCGCTCCCTGATACTGGGTCAGATCCCCACTCCTGAGACACTGCTGGGCCAATAATGGCTACGAAGGATTCGGGGCCATGAAGACGAGCACACGCAATCTGCCGCCGGAATGATTGGTGACGGCGTGTTCTTCACCCGCGGGGGCTAATGTCCCCTGCCCCGGTCCCAGGACTTGTTCTTCGTTGCCGACGCGAAAGGTGCCCTGCCCCTCCAGCACCATGTAGATTTTGTCTTCGTTGGCATGAACGTGCCCTTTCTGCACTTGATCCGGTTCAAAACAGTAGACGTCGCAAAAAAATCGCGGCGTTTCAAACACGTTCTGTTTTTTCATTTTTTCACTGGAAAAGCCTTGAAAATCAGCCAGATTGATGACTTTCATCATTCCTGAACCTCCCTTGCCTCAACACGCATCCGTCGTAACATCGTCAACTCGACTATTCTATCAAAGGCACGTGACGTTCCCAAGCACGTCAGGGACAGGCTGAATCGAAAATTCATGGATTTTGCTCCATCGCGGTCACTCATGATACCGTGGTCATTGCGGCACAGGTTTTTGCATCCAGCCAAGGAGCGATCAATGAACCTTATGCAACAAAGAAGAACCATTCTGTTGTTCGGGGTCGTGTTCCTCTATCTGTCAGTCGTGGTCGTCCAGGCTGCGGACCGCTTGCCGGGGGAGTACGAGGTCATAAAGGGTGAACCTTCTCTTCATACACCGGGGAAAGTCCTTCTCCTGGAATTTGCGGATTTTTATTGCCCTCATTGCCATCTGTTCGAAAAGGTCGTCACTTCCAAATTGACAAAAGAATTCGGCGAACGCCTGGAAGTCCGGTTGATCGGATTTCCCGTCATTCGCGGGAAACTGCCCACGGCGTTTGAAATGTATGAGCAAGCCAGGGCCATGGGGAAAGGTTCCAAAATGAAGTCGGTCCTCTTCCGTACGATCCATAAAGAGCAGGTTCACGTGTTGGACCGGGGCCTCCGCTCATTGCTGCTTCGTGAAGTCGGACTCGACGCCAAAGCCTTCGAGGATGGACTGGCCAGTGGTGAGCCGTACAAGGCCTTGGAACAAGGCATCGCCTGGGGTCTACGGGTTCAGGTCAAGCATACCCCCACTGTCGTTCTGGACGGGAACCTGCGCGTCTCGAATCTGGATATCGACAATCTCCGCAACGTGATTAACGGCATTCTCGAGAAAGACAAACAATCATAAGGTTCGTCACAGCAACGCGTGGCTATCGCCACCATGATTTGCCTGCCATGCCTATCGGAGGACCAGTTCCATGAGCAAAAAAAAGTTGCCGAAAGTCGCCCTGCCCGAATTGGAGGCCATGCTTAAAGACATGGAGGAATTACTCACAGACGAATATGGGAATCCCCTCCCGCCTGATCATCCACAGGTAAAAAAACTGCAGTTGCTCGCGGCGCAACTGGGAACCAATGCACCATCCGTACCTGAAAACGAAGGCAGTGATTCGTTCTCGGGTCATGCATAAGAACAGAGGCTGCCCGGCGACACAACGGTCACCCAACCCGCGGAACGGTTAACGGTAGACTTCTTCGAAGATTTCGCCTAGAGTACACATTGTCGATGACAGACTGAATGCGGAAAACTTAAAGTCATACATCAGGAAAACGTGATGTCGGAGAGGTGGCCGAGCGGCCGAAGGCAACGGTTTGCTAAACCGTCGTAGGCTAACCCCCTACCGCGGGTTCAAATCCCGCCCTCTCCGCCATTGACAGAATCTCTTCCGCCTTTCTTTTTTTCTCTCCACACAAGCATGCCAGGCTACCCAAGGTTCACGCAGCTTCTTCAGTTTCTGCAGGAACGCCGGCATGCGTGAGCAGCGCTGGGAATCTCGTCAATCATTGAGTTTCCCCCAGGTCCTCGACCTGCTCGACCGTCTGCACACCAGAGAATTGCGTCCCGTTGATCCTGATAAAGAAGGGATCTGTTACATCGAGGAGTGGCCGGTTCCATCGCCGGACGCCATCCAACAACTCGAGCAATGGCCTCTGGAAGACGTGACCATGGTTCATGTACTCGATGACTGGAAAGACGATTTTTTTCTTCTGGCCGGCCGCTACCATTCGATTTTCCAACGCCACCAATCTGTCAGCGCCTATTGCTCCATCAGCCACCCGTGGCACCTTTCAGGCCATTTGGCCACCCTTCAGCCCCTTGCCATGTTCTGGGTGGGATTCCGCCATACGCACTCATTCATCAGGGTCCGGTTCCATACCGAAACGATTATTGCCCAAGGTGAATCCTATGCCCCCCACCAACGGCCGGTCTGGCTGGATGAGCGGCAAACGGCATTCCGCGAAGCCATTGACCTGCTTGATTTACCGATAGACGTGTCGATTCAAAAGGACCGGGTCACGCTTCGCAACACCCACGAAGACGTTCCGTTTTTTTGTTCCTGGCCTGATGCGTTCGGACCGTGCCAATTCGAATTCAATTCCTCGGACCCATTCGCCTTTCTCGTACCGTCCAGCGGATTGGCTTCGACGCATCGACTGCCGTCGGCAACCGTTCGAATCTATTTGACCGGCTTTTCCCGGGAAACCCTGAATGAATTCAAAACCATCGAGCCCGGCGTACGAACCGTCTATCGCTGCTCCGCGCATGCCTGCCTGACGGACCTTCCGGCTCTGTTGGACATTGTGGGAAAGGGCGGCCGGCTGTACACCACCGTTTCCGAATTTCAAACACAAGCGATTCTTCCCGATCACCCGAATGCCGCCGTCATTGTCGGAATCATGGGGATGGACCATCACTATCAACTCGAAGTCCGGTTGAACATGATGCCTCTGCCCATGCCCGCGATGACCGCTTGGCTCGAGGAGTTGCTCGCCTATCCCATGACCTATGCTCCGCTCTCCCCTTTTCCGTAAAACCGACAACAAGCCGGCTCCCCCTTGCTTATAAAGCCGCCAACACACGTTCCAATCGACTCTCGCCGTCCAAAAACTCCAACTCGAGACACACGGCAAGCAGAGGAACCGGAACCGACCAATTCGATTGAACCTTTATCAAATCCTTTTCCGTCGTGAGCACTACGTCCGGACGGCTCCGCTCGACGCGTCGATAAATCTCCGCAACCCTGGAAGGGCCGTACGCTTCATGATCCCTGAAGACAAGTTCATCCACCACCTGCACGCCGAATGCCGTCACCATCCGGCGGAACTGTTCGGGATTCCCGATACCGCTGAAGAGGAGCACCCGTTTCCCGCGAACCTCGGAAAGCGGCATTGATTCCGATGCACCCATCAATGTTTTGGGTGCGAATCTCGTGGTGATGGGATCAATCGAGGAACCCAGAGCCGCCTGGACCGGATCCAATACGTCGGGAATCATGGATTCATCTTCAACCCGGGTCAGCACAATGTCCGACGCCCTTCTGGCTTCGCCAAGCGGTTCACGAAGTCTTCCCACGGGAAGCAGCGCCTGTATTCCGGCAGGGTCGGAACTGTCTATCAACAGCAGGTTCACGTCACGGTCGAGGCCCAAATGTTGGAACCCGTCATCCAGAATGAAACAGTCAATGGGGATTTGGTTCAAAACCCAACGACCTAGTTCATATCGATCAGCGCCAACGGCCACGACGACACCCGGACATCGTGTCGCCATCAGATACGGTTCATCACCCGCCTCCCGAGGCCCTGCAAGGATCGACGTTCCATCGGAGACCAGCAAAAATTCCCGCAGGCTCTTTCGACGGTATCCCCGGCTGAGAATGCCCGGCTTTTTCCCTTGCGCCAACAGTTTTTCCGCTACCCACATGGTCATGGGCGTCTTGCCCGTTCCGCCGACCGTGAGGTTCCCGACACTCACCACCGGACACGGCAACCGCCGTTGCGTCAACCATCCTTGTTCATACAGCCGCGTCCGCATACACGTTGCGAACCGATACGGACCGGTCAGTATCGTCATCCATCCGCTCATCATGGGTTCACGATCACTCCAACTCCGCGAGCCCCTCTTGGGGTCATCAGGCCGGCAGCCTTCAAGGACTGGAAGAACGTGACTCGTGGAAATCGATGACTTCTGCGACCATAGCCAAATTTCTTTCGACCACGCCTTGATTGTCATCGATGACTTTTCGCACGCTCAGTCCTATTTGAGACACCCAAGCCTGATTTTGCATCCCTTTGACGAACGTTTCGGTCAATTCCCGGCCATTGCGGACTCGAATGCCACCGCCGGATTCGATCAATAAGTCCGCAATTTCATGACAGTGATCGGTATATGGTCCGAAACACACGGGCTTTCCCCAAACCGGCGGCTCCAGGAGATTGTGCCCTCCTACGGGAACCAGAGTCCCTCCCACAAATGCCATGAACGCCAGCCCGTACACTTGAGCCAATTCTCCCCGGGTATCAAGAAGGATGACCCGCGGTCCCACGGCTTCCTGAGCAACCCCTCCAAGCAAGCGACTGCGTCTCACTGCGGGAAACCCGAAATCCTCGATTGTCTGAACCAGCACGTCGCATCGCTCGATATGTCTTGGGGCCAAAAGGAGAACGACGTTGGAGCATGAACGAATCAACTCGCGGTAACTTTTCAAAAGGATCTCTTCTTCGGTGGGATGGGTACTGCCTGCGACGAGCAGCCGTTCGTCTTCCGACAGCCTAAAGGCCGAACGTTGGATCGATGGCTGAGAAGTGGGCCCTCCTTTCATCGTCAGGTCGAATTTCATGTTCCCTGTACGATGCATCCGGTCAGGCAAAGCCCCTAACTCGACGAACCGGCGTTCATCCCTGCCGGACTGCAGAAGTCCCAACGCGACGGTCGAAAGAATCTGCCGCATGAACGGCCTGATCCATTGGTAGCGCGAAAAGGACCGGGATGACAATCGTCCGTTAATGATAACGGAAGGAATGCCCCGGCGAGAGAGCGAACGCAACAGGTTCGGCCAAAGTTCGGTTTCGACGACTAAAAACCCGATCGGGTTCAGGGAAGCAATGAACCGGTTAACGATCCAGGGGTAATCCAACGGCAGAAAACAATGCGTGGCGATACTGGGCAAGCGTTGCCGCACGGCTTCCCGCCCGGTTTCGGTGACGGTCGATACGATGATCTTGACTGCGGGGTATTGATGATGAAGCGTCGTCACGAACGGCACGATGGCGGAAACTTCGCCCAAGGATACCGCATGAATCCAGAGCACGTTCTGCCGAGAGTCCCACCCTCGCGGCACAATCCAACCTATCCGTTGCAACAAGCCGGAACGACACCGTTTCTTGAGCAGCAACGCGCAAAGAATAACCGGAAACGCGAGGATGAGGATCACATTATAGAGACCGTACCACATCTCGAACGAACCCGGATGAAAAGGAAATGCCGGTTTTCCCGTTTTCAACGGGAGGCATCAGGAATCGTCTCGTCCGGCATCGGTCGGAGCAACGGCTGGCTTTTCTCTCGAATCATCACACATCGCTTCCGCTTTGGATGACAAGGAGCAGAGGGTCGTTTCCAACTCTCCCTGTATCCGGTTCAAGTCCTCGGCAGCAGCATCACGTTCAACCCAGATCGGGTTGCCCCAAAGATAGATCCCGCTGGAAAACGGATACGGGACCATGAACCGGTCCCAACTGGAAAAAACTCTTTTTTTTGAGCACGCAAACGCCAAGGGAACGATAGGCAGGCCCGTGAATTTGGCGAGCGCGACGACCCCCGGTTGAATGCGATGTCTGGGCCCCTTGGGGCCATCTGGCGTCATGACGAGATCAGCACCCGCCTGGCCCAGGCGAATCAGTTGCCGCAAGGCCTTGTATCCTCCCCTCGTGGCCGACCCGCGGACGGCTCCGTATCCGAATCGTTTGATGATTCGATAGATCAGTTCGCCATCACGGTGCTGGCTGATCAGAATCTCGGGGTGAGGGCCACGGTAGCCTAACGGGATCATCAATTGTTGCCCGTGCCAGAACGCCAGGATGATATTGCGTCCTTCCCGGTATATTCGGTCGACCGGTTCGAATCCATGCGACTTCAAGGACATCGACTTACCGAGAAGCCGAATCGTGGCCGCACCGAGAAACGACAGGATGTGTAATTTCAGCCGGTTCATCCTCTAAGCTGCCGGTCTTTCATTGGCTACCGCACCGTGTGCATTGCAGGAACGTCGTGGAATTGGGTCTGGTACAGTCGCGCGTATATCCCGTTTCGACGAAGTAACTCATGATGGAGACCTTCTTCCACAATACGCCCTTCGTCCAGAACGATAATACGGTCTGCATGCTGGACGGTCGAAAGGCGGTGGGCAATGACCAGCGTCGTGCGGTTTTTCATCAATTCGGCCAAAGCAGCCTGGACTTGTCGTTCGGACTCGGTATCCAATGCAGAGGTGGCTTCATCGAGAATCAGCAGCGGAGGATTCCTCAATATTGCTCGGGCAATGGCCAACCGCTGCCTCTGTCCGCCAGACAGGGTGACGCCGTTTTCTCCTATCAGCGTATCCAACCCGTTGGGTAACTCTTCAATAATTTCCCACGCGTATCCCGCTCGGGCTGCCTGGATAATTTCTTCCTCCGACGCATCAGGCCGTCCATAGGCAATGTTAGCCCGGACCGATTCATCAAACAAGACCGTTTCTTGGGAAACGATGGCAATCTGCGCCCGCAGGGACGTCAGCGCCACCTCTTTGAGATCCAGGCCGTCGATCAAAATACGGCCTCCGGAGGGATCATAAAACCTCGGGACCAAACTCATGAGGGTGGATTTGCCGCTCCCACTTTTTCCGACCAACGCAATCACTTCACCGAATTCGACGGTCAGGTCAACGTGTTCGATTGCCGGAGCATCATTCCCTTCATAATGAAAGCTCACGTTTTGAAACTCCAGGGAACGCGAGATGGCCGGCAAGGTCGCACGCCCGCCGTCACGAACAAATTCGTGTTCCATATCCAGCATTTCAAAAACCCGGCTCGCCGCTGCCATCGCCCGTTGAATGAACATATTGGCGCTGGCCAGTTTTTTTAACGGGGCATATGCCATGAACATCGCTGCTAAAAAGGAAAAAAACTCGCCGGGTTTCATTTGCCCCTCTATCACTGAAAACCCGCCGTACCATACGATAAAGGCAATGCCGCCGATCCCGATCATCTCCAACAAGGGCGACATCAGCGCAGCCAGTTGCGCCGATTTCATGATTGCTCGCAAATACGCGGTATTTCCCTTGGCAAACCGTTGTTGTTCAGCCTGTTCGCCCCCGTACGCTTTGACGATTTGAATCCCGGCAAAGGCTTCTTTCAACGACGAGGCCATATCTCCCATCGACTCCTGGCCTCTGGCAGCCAACTTTCGCAACCGCTTGCCGATTTTCACGATGGCATAGGTTGAAACCGGCATCACCACAAGCAACGCCGTGGCCAACTTCCAATTCTGATAGAACGCCACGCCGGTCAATACAAGAATGGTCAGCCCCTGTTGAATCAGATCTCTAATGACGTTGGGAATGGCGTTGGCCATTTCATTGACGTCGTTGAGGACCCGTGCAACCAATCGCCCGCTGGAATGTTTCCGATGAAACGGCAACGACATGCGAAGAAAGTGGCCGAACAGTTGCTGCCGGACTTCCGCCACCACGCGATTGCCCACGTAACTCATGAGATAGGCTTGGCCATATGCGAAGAGTCCCTTCAACGTGGCCGCGCCGAGAATGACCAGAGGCAGAACCGCTAACAGCAATTGATCCTTGGCAATAAAAATTTCGTCAAGGACTGGTTGCACCAACCAGGCATACAATCCGGACATCCCCGCCACGCCCGCCGCGCACAAACACGCCACGATCAACCGGAACCGGTATTCATGCAGGTAGGACAAAATCCTGAGAGACACGGTCATGCCTGACACTCGCTCAACACGACCTCGGCCGCTCTCAGGGAAGCTCCGGGCGAACCAAGCTTGGCGCGAATGCCGCCCAAGGTCTCCCGCATTTGATCGTACCGGGTTTGATCCTTCAGAAGACGAAGCGCCTCTGCGCTCAGCCGTTCCGCCGTCATTTCCGACTGCAATAATTCCGGAACAATGCCACTCCCGGCGACCAAGTTGACCAAACCCACGTGTTCGACCGTGATGACCATTTTGGCAAGAAGGTAGGTCAGCCAAGACACGCGATACGCCAGGATCATGGGCGTACCGACGAGGGCGGCTTGCAAGGTGGCCGTTCCCGACGCCACCAAAAGCAAATCCGCGGCTGCCATGACCTCGGCCGGCTGATTCGCCACTACGGTCACGGGAAGCGTCTTTCGAGCAATCACGTCGTTCACCCATTTTTCTTCTACCGTGGGGGCCCGTCCGATGACGCAATGAAGGTCGGGAAACGATTCCCTGATTCGTCCGGCCGCCTCCAGCATGGTCGGCAGGAGTGACTGGATTTCGGAATGGCGGCTGCCGGGGAGCACCCCGAGAATCAAGCCTCGAACCGGAAGACCCAATTGCTCGCGCAACCCGGCCGCATCATGGCGTTGCGCCACGTCATCGAGTAAGGGATGTCCAACGAAACTGCACGGCACATTGGCATCACGGTAGATCGATTCCTCAAAAGGCAAAATCACGATCATCCGGCGTACCACGCGTTTGATCAGATTGATCCGGTGCCGGCCCCAGGCCCAAATCTGCGGGGCGATATAATAGATGACGCGATGGCCGAACTTGGCCGCGACCCTTGCCAACCGGAGGTTCATGGACGGATTATCCACAAAGACCACGCCGTCCAGAGATTCCCGTTTAAAAAACCGCTTCAGGGTCGACAGGTTGGCGAATCCCTTCCAGAGCATGAGCGGTCCCGGTACCCCGACGACATCCAGACGGTGTAAGCCTTGCACCAGTTCCACCCCTGCGGCCTGCATGTGTTGCCCGCCTACCCCTACGAGTCTGACCCCAGGCTGAAGTTCTTTTAGGGCTTTCGCCAAATTGGCACCGTGGAGATCGCCTGACGCCTCACCGGTGACGATCATGATCGACAGATCAGCCACACGCGTCCTCTACGGTGCGACCGTTGAAAGCCCGGTCAGCGGATACACTTTTCCACGGATGGACTGTTTGATCGCATGGACGAGTTCCAAAGCGGCTAAACCCTCTTCGCCGGAGACGCCGCCGGGAGCACCGGTCCGGATGGCTTGGGCAAAAGCTTGTAATTCACGTTTAAGCGGCTCTTCATCTCCTGCCCGGATGGCTTCTTCCTGAACGGACGATTCGTCGTTCGGGACTTGTCGATACACGATGCCCCGGCGGGAAAGAAAGTCAACGGACAGATAGAGGTGCTCCTGAAAAAGACGCATTTTTCGCAAGCGGCCGGTCGAGACGCGGCTGGCAGTCAAATTCACGACGCATCCCTTGTCAAATTCGACCCGGGCATGCGCAAAATCAATTTGCGACGAAAGAACCTCCTGGCCCACGGCCTCCACGTTCTTGACCAATCCCAGGCCAAAAGACAAAATCAGGTCAACGTCATGAATCATCAGATCCAGCACCACGTCGACGTCCGTGCCCCGCGGTTGAAAAGGAGCAAGCCGGTGACATTCGATAAACCTGGGACGGGAGAGAAGGTCTTGAACCAGATCCCTGACGGGATTGAAACGCTCAACGTGCCCTACGTGGAACACCAACCCTTTCTGCTGCGCACGGTCGATCATCTGCCGGCCTTCCTCCGGCGTGACAGCCAGGGGTTTTTCAACCAATACGTGCACGCCTGCATCGAGACAATCCTGCACGACCTCCCGGTGCTGCAACGTCGGCACGGCAACGCTCACCGCGTCGACCTGGTCCAACAAGCTTCGCCGGTCCCCGAAATGAGCCACCCCCAAACGGGTGCCGATTTCAGTCCGCCGGGGCTGGTCAATATCAACCACGCCCACCAACCGGGTCTGGGGCAATTCCGAATAAATACGAGCATGATGTTGCCCAAGATGCCCCACACCGATGACACCGACGTTGGTTAGACCGTCACGCAACAGTCTGCTCCCTGATTGTCCTGGATCCCAATGATGACAATGCCGGCTTGATGAGCTTTCGCCAACATCTCTTCTCGATCAAGCATAATCGTCTTGTCGGCCTCCAAGGCCAACACCGAAGCCTTGGCTTCATCCATCGCGTCAATGGTTCGAGGACCGACCGCGGGCAAGTCAAACCGTAAATCCTGCTGGGGCTTACAACACTTGACGACAACGGCCCCACTCCGAGCCAACCGGGCACCGCGCCGGATGGTTTCATCCGTACCTTCAACCGCTTCAACCGCAACGATCACGCGATCTTTGACCACCACGCATTGGCCAATGTCCATACGGCCGACGTTTTTCGCAACACGCCATCCGTAGGATACGTCCTCCCGTTGCTTTCTGGACGCCTCACGCCGGGTCAACGTGCCTTCTGGGACCATGAGATTCGAAAGCCCGAACGTGGACTCTCGAATCGTAATCCCTTCTTCTTCCAGATCAGCGGCAATAGCCCTGAGAATCTGATCATCCTTCCATGATTTCAATTTGGCAAAAAACGCCATCGCCCGAAAATCCGGACGCACGCCGGAAAAGAGATGCGTTTTTTTTATCCCCCCCAGCATCACGGCCTGCTCGACACCGTCACATTTGAGGGCCTGAATGACTTTCCCGAATTGACCAATGCGAACCCAATGCATCCGGTCGACCACCTGCTCCAACTCAGGGGAGGTTTCACCGCGATGAGCCACAGCCGACACGCGAAATCCAAGTTTTCTGGCGTTTTCGGCAAAGATGATAGGAAAGCGACCGTTGCCTGCAATAAGGCCTATCCAGGCTCCAGTGGGCGGAAGCGGCAAAGCTGACGACGACAAATCTTGAGTCACCGCGTGCGGGTCACCTAAAATTCTTCCTGATCGCTTTGACCTTTTCGCGCGGAACGACACATCCCGCGAGTCGAGGTTTCCAAAAACGTCAGCAGGATCAGGACGTCCGGACTATCATCAAATTGATGGCGGGCCAGTTTGATACTATCGGCCATGCGCTGGTTTTTTCGAAACAGCAGGCTGTAGGCTTGTTTCAACACGCGAATACGCTGAGCGGAAAACCCTCCCCGGCGAAGCCCAATGGCGTTAATCCCATAGAGATCGGCCCGGTTACCGACTGCGCGCATGAATGGAGGCACGTCCCTTGCGACTGCGGAACATCCACCGATCATGGCGTAGTCACCGATCCGTACGTATTGATGCACGCCCACCAATCCGCCAATCACGGCATGATTCCCGACGGAAACATGTCCGGCAAGCGTCGCAGCATTAGCCATGACGACGTCGTCGCCGATGTGGCAATCATGCGCCACGTGCACGTAGGCCATCAAAAAATTATGGCGGCCGATCGTCGTGACGCCGCCACCGAACGCCGTGCCGCGGTTCACCGTCACGTACTCCCGCAAAATATTTTCATCGCCGATACTCACGCGCGTCGGCTCATCATGATACTGGAGATGCTGGGGGGGAGCCCCGATTGAAACGTAGGGAAAGATTTTACAGCGTTGTCCGATATCCGTATGGCCTTCCAGGCTTACATGTGAGCACAGTTCGGTCCCGCGACCGATTTTCACGTGCTCGCCGATCACACAAAAAGGGCCCACGATCACATCCTCATCGAGTTCGGATTTCGGATGCACGATAGCCGTGGGATGAATGGACCTACTCGACATCATGACCCTTAAGGTTTGGAGATCCCGTTTCCGCCCCCGTGGAGTCGGCCTGTTCCGATTGCAGCATCGCCGTTGATTCAGCCTCGCACACCAGATCATTTCCGACAAAGGCCTTTCCTTGCATCTTCCAGAACGGCGGCCGGCGTTTCATCACTTCGACTTCCAACCGTATCTGATCGCCGGGAATGACCGGTTTGCGAAACTTGGCCTTATCGATTCCCGTCAGGTACACAACCGGGGATCCCTCAACGGACGACGACCGAATGGCCAACACTCCGCCCAATTGGGCAAGCGCTTCGACGATTAACACGCCGGGGAAGACGGGACGCCCAGGGAAATGGCCTTGGAAGTACGGGTCATTGACTGTGACGTTTTTCAATCCGACTGCCCGTCGTCCGGCGTCAAACTCGACAACTCGGTCCACGAGCAAAAACGGGTAACGATGCGGAAGGATGGCCTGTATTTCAATGGCATCCATCACGATGTCCGGTTCGGTGATCTGATCGCTCATGGTTCCCACGTACCTTCAGACCGGAAAGGCCGTCGTCCGGCGTCACCGGTGTGATGCGCGCGACCCTGTTCCTCAGCGTAACGGGGTCTGGTCCAAAATTTCCAGCACGGTGGATGAAAAGTCCATACTCTTTTCATAGTACCGCGTTGACGTATTCTTTCCTTTTTCGACGACGAGTCTCAACCCTCGTTCTTGAGCAATTTGTTTGACAACGATGTCGACCTGTTCGCGAAATTCATCCAGCAAATCGGCCTGCTTGGCCTGAAACTCCCGTGACATATTACCGGCTTTTTGCTGGTAGTCCAACATACGCTGGCGCAATTGCTCTTCCTTTTGTTGTTTGGCCGAAGGACTGAGGACGCTGCCTTGACGCAACAACTCATTTTCCAGATTCCGTAGTTCCTGCTGTTCCAGTTCAAGCAACGCCTGCCGGTCCTTCATAAACTGGTTGAGCGCATCATTGACCTGGCGGCCGAGTTTCGACTCTTTCAATAACCATTGCGTATCCACAACACCGATGACGACACCGGAACCCGCCGGCTGCTCCGTGACGGAAATTCCAGCAGGCCCAGAAGCAGGCGTTGCACAACCGGTGACCACCGACAACAGAATGGTCAAGCCCGGCCAAAGCACGATTCCCGGGCATGACAACCAATGCGAACCGCTCATGTGGCGTATGTTTTGCACTCTAGAAAACGTTCCCGACGGAAAACTCAAAGACGCTGGATTGTTCTTGAGCCGTGCGATCCAATTTGAGGCCCCATGCCGCACGTAAAGGCCCGAATGGTGAAATCCAGCGCACCTCGACTCCCGCTGCTTTTCGCAAATCGAAATCCAAATTTTCTTCTTCGGCAAAACCCCTCCCGTAATCGAAAAAGAGCACTCCATTCAATTTTGCCGTAGGAAGAACGGGAAAAATCAACTCGGTATTCACAATCAACTGTTTATTCCCGCCTGCCAACGTTCCGGAATCGGTCACGGGACCGGCTCGTCCAAATTGAAACCCGCGCATCGTATTGATGCCGCCGACAAAAAAGAGTTCCGTCAGGGGTACGGAGTCTCCCGAATACCCTTCCGCCATACCGAACCGCCCACGGAATGCCATCCTGAGATCCCACACGGGTAACGGGATGTATTTCAACCCATCAAGCGCGAATCGATAGAAATTATTGGTTCCTCCCAGCGCCTCGGTTCCGAACCCCAGGCGCAGCCCCGTCCTCGATCCGGTACGTGGATCCTGGAAAAAGTCACGGGTATCACGAAAAATACTCGAACGGAACCCCGTCGTGGATTGATCGCCAAGTTGGTTCCGGATGAACGACGTTGCATCACTGGCCGCGTTTGTAATTCTGATTTGCTCGCCGACGAGGGTAAAACTTCCCGTGATATATTCGGAAAAGGCCCTGCCCCATTGGACTGTTCCGCCCTTTCTCTCTTCCTGGTACGTCAAGAAATTCGTTTGCGTGCTGAACCCATCTGCTTGGAAGGAAGTGGGGCCGTCAAACAACGCCGGATTCCTGAACGTCAGGACACCAATCGTTCGACGAACACCGACTTGTCCGCGAACGCGGACCAAATACCCCAAACCGAACAAGTTCCCTTCCGTGATATTGGCAATGGCCGTAAATTGATCGAGAGTACTGAACCCGCCGCCGATACTGAATTGCCCCGTGGGCTTCTCTTTGACTCGCACTTGCACGTCGACCTTATCTTCCTCCACGTGTTCGGGAACCAGTTCGACGGTTTCGAAGAAATTCAGATTATTGAGTCGTTGAAAACTGCGCCTGATGGCCGCGGAATCCAGGACTTCCTGTTCATCCACCCGCAGTTCCCGGCGAATGACGTTGTCGCGCGTCTTATCATTCCCCGTAATGTGAATCTCCCTGACCCGAATCAGCGACCCTTCCTTGATCGTAAAGGTCACGTCCGTCGTCAGCGTATCAGGGTTAGGAGAAAGATTGGGCGTGACTTCGGCAAATGCATACCCTTCTGCGCCATACATGTCCGTGACGCGAGTAATTTCTTCACGGACCGTCGTACGTTGAAACACATCATCGGGACGAATAAATGAATATCGCGCAAGGGCTTCGTCTTCAAAAACCGTATTCCCTTCATAGCGAACCGTTTGAACCGTATAGGGTTGACCTTCACTGATTTGAAAGGTCAGGTTCACGGATTCTTTATCATCAACCAGTTCGATGGCAGGCGTCCCGACTTGGACGTCAAGATATCCTCTATTCGAATAATATTCCTTGATCCGTTCAATATCGCTTGAGAGTTCTTCCTGGTGTAAGATCCCCGCGTCCGTGATGAGAGAGAGGAACGTGGTCCATTCCTGATTGGCCATCACACTTAACAAATCTTTCTTGTCGAACACGGTCATGCCAACGAAATGAATCGTATCGATCTTGGCTCGCGTTCCTTCCTGGATGAAAAAGGTCACTCGATTGCGACTCTCCTGGAATTCCTGAATGATCAAAATGACTTTGGCCTTGTGATACCCGCTTTTTTCATATTCCGCCCTAATCTTCTCCGCACTCGCTTTGGCCGCTTGTTGATCGAGAAATACTTGATTCTTCAGCGTGATGACTTCTTGCAACTTATCGTCCGACAACGCGTCATTCCCATCAAAGACAATGGCCGTCACAAAGGGTTTTTCTTGCACCACGAAAGTGACCGCAACACCGTTCGCCGTCGTTTCCGTCTGCACTTGCACGTCGTCGAAGAAGCCCATATCGTAAATGCGTTGAATCTGCTGCCGTGTCACCTGAGGTGAAAGCGAATCTCCCGTTTTGAGGGTCACGTTCCCAAGAATCGCATCCGACTCGATTCGCTGATTGCCCGCAATGGCAATGCTTTCCACGCTCACGTCCTGCGCCTGCCCCAACGCCGGTGAAGACATATTCATGAATAGGCATCCGGACACGAGAAGAATCCTCAGCACGCCACCGGTTATGGCTCTCACAGGGATTCCGGGGTTGGGAATCGTCGAACTCGGCTTTTGTGAACTGATTGCCATCATCTGGGGTTCCGGACAAAAACGTCCCATTGTCTTATGGAACAGGCGCAATACCATCACAAGTGAGGACCGGCACTCAAGAGCGAGAGACATTCCCGTGATTTTCAGGAGACCGGATTCAGATATTCAGACCTGAAAGGATACGATGAAAAGGTGCGTCATTATAGATTGACCTGTATGGCTTGTAAAGTTTGGAAGGTTTGGATGGCGCTTCTTTCCTTGACATTCATTTTTTGGTTTACCTACTATTGAATGATCCGTTGAGAACAAACTCGACGGCTGAAAGCTGCAATCCGTATGGGTGAATGACGGACAATTCCTGCCCTCGGTGGTGCCACCCCAAAAATTTGTTTGGCATTGTGTGACACGGAACGGTTGCCGACTCGAAACTTCTGGCCACGACCAATGACTGAAGAACTGCATCAGGCTCCTCCAAACGTTGATATTCCCAACGATCTCCCGTTGATCCCCGTGAGGGACATCGTGGTCTTTCCATACATGGTGCTACCCTTGTTTGTCGGACGGGAAATGTCGATCAAAGCGATAGAAACGGCCCTTGCCGGCAATCGAATGGTCCTTCTAGCGACCCAAAAAGCCCATGACACGGAAACACCCTCGCCGACGGACATTTTCGAAACCGGTACGGTCGGCATGATTATGCGCATGCTGAAACTCCCTGATGAGCGGATCAAAATTCTGGTCCAAGGCCTGACCAAGGCAAAGATCATCGACTATCTCCAATCCGAGCCGTTTTACTCCGTTCGCATTCAGCCCTTCCCGGCTTCTCACGAACCGGCCGCATCCCTCGAAACCGAAGCTGTCATTCGAACGGCAAAAGAAGGGGTGGACCGGATCGCCAGTCTGGGGAAAGTGCTCATGCCGGACGTCATGATGGTCATCGAAAACATGGATGAACCCGGCCGGCTGGCCGACCTCATCGTATCGAACCTTGGCTTAAAAGTGGAGGTGACCCAGGAAATTTTGGAAACCGACGATCCGGTGACCCGGCTAAAACGCGTGACGGAGATCCTCTCGAAAGAGATTGACGTTTTGTCGATGCAGCAGAAAATCCAAGCCGACGCCAAAGGCGAGATCGATAAAACACAACGGGAATACTTTCTTCGTGAGCAGTTGAAAGCCATTCAGAAAGAACTTGGGGAACTGGATGACCGGGCCGAAGAAGTGGCGGAATTTCGAAAACGCATTGAAGAATGCCGCATGCCGGACAAGGTGCTGAAGGAAGCGGAAAAACAGTTAAAACGTCTCGAAAAGATGCACCCCGACACCGCCGAGGCGGCGACCGTGCGTACCTACATGGAATGGATGGTGGAAATTCCGTGGAGCCACGCCTCCACGGACAATCTGGACATTGACGTCGCCAAGAAAGTGCTCAACGAAGACCACTATGACTTGGAAAAGGTCAAGGAACGCATCCTGGAATATTTGGCCGTCCGCAAGCTCAAGGAAAAACTCAAAGGTCCGATTCTGTGTTTTGCTGGCCCACCCGGTGTCGGAAAAACGTCGTTGGGGAAATCCATTGCCCGGGCCCTAGGCCGGGAATTCGTGCGCATGAGCCTGGGTGGGGTACGTGACGAAGCCGAAATCCGTGGACATCGCCGCACGTACGTCGGGGCCTTGCCCGGACGGATCATGCAAGGGATCAAGCAGGCGGCAACCAATAATCCCGTGTTCATGCTGGATGAAGTCGACAAAGTCGGCATGGATTTTCGCGGCGACCCTTCAGCCGCACTGCTGGAAGTGTTGGACCCCGAGCAAAACCACGCGTTCACGGACCATTATTTGGGCGTCCCCTTCGACCTCAGCAACGTGATGTTCATCACGACGGCCAATCTCATGGACCCGATTCTTTCGGCTCTCCGGGACCGGATGGAAATTATTGGAATCCCCGGATATACCGAAGAAGAAAAACTGGGGATTGCCCGGCGCTATCTCATCCCGCGGCAACTGGAAGAACACGGTATTTCGGAGAAACATTTTCGCATCACCGATCTTGCTGTTCAAAGAATCGTGACTCACTATACGCGAGAAGCCGGCGTCCGCAACCTCGAACGGGAACTCGCCAACGCCATGAGGAAAGTGGCCCGGCGCGTTGCCGAAGGCAAACCGAAACTCCATTCCATCACACCGCGTTCTCTCCGCACCTACATCGGTATTCCCAAATACCTGCCGGAAACCGAAAAGGAAAAAGACCAAGTCGGGTTGGCCATCGGATTGGCCTGGACGGAAACAGGGGGGGAAACGCTGCACATCGAAGCCACGGGCATGCAGGGCAAAGGCAACTTGACCTTAACGGGTCATCTCGGCGACGTCATGAAGGAATCCGCCCAAGCCGCGCTCAGCTTTGTCCGGGCACAAGCCGGCACGCTGGGCATCAAGGACGAAACGTTCTCGACAACCGACATTCATATTCACGTGCCAGCCGGCGCCATCCCCAAGGATGGACCTTCAGCCGGAATTACCATGGCGACGGCTCTCGCGTCGAATCTGGCGAATATCCCCGTCCGGCACGATGTCGCCATGACGGGAGAAATCACCCTCCGCGGACGCATTCTGCCCATCGGCGGATTGAAAGAGAAAATCCTGGCGGCGAAGCGGGTTTCGATCCCTCGCATTATTCTGCCCAAACGAAACGAGAAAGATTTGGAAGAACTTCCCAAACATTTATTGAAAGGTATCAAGATCATCTTTGCGGAACGGGTGGACCAGGTCTTCGCGGCAGCGCTTCTCCACCCGGTACGTCACAAACTCAAGCCGCCCGCCCGCGCCAAAACGGCAGCGTCAAACCGAAAACAACGGGTGGCGGCCCTGCCTGTAAAAAAGGCCAGGCGGTGAACCGCTCATCCACGCGTGATTCCCTGAAGACCATCGGAGAATTCGGGCTCATCCGACAATTGCAACGCCAGTGGCCCACGTCCTCTCCCTCGATTATCACCGGCATTGGCGACGACGCCGCCATCCTGAAAGTACCGCCGGGCCAACAGCTTCTGATCAGCACCGACGTCTTGATTGAAGACATCCATTTCGACTTGAGCTATCAGACCCCGAAGGACCTCGGCTGGCGCGCGGGGGTGGCCAACCTCAGTGACATCGCGGCCATGGGGGGCACCCCGTTGTACCTGCTCGTCTCGATGGCCCTTCCCGTCCGGGTTCCACCTCAACACGTCCGTGAACTCTATCGAGGAATCCAAGCGGCCTGTCACCCCTTCAACGTCGAATTGATCGGCGGGGACACCTCCTCCTCTCCGTCGCAGATCTTTCTCAGCCTAACCATCATGGGATCGGTAGGCGTCAATCGAGCACTGACCAGACACACGGCTGAAATCGGGGACCATATTTACGTGACCGGAACGCTCGGTGATTCCAACGCCGGCCTCCGCATTTTGCAAACCCACTCGGCAAACCGTCGACGATTCCACCCGTCGGCGGTTGAAACGTTTCTCGTCCGGCGTCACCTGCGACCGGCCCCACGGGTCCACGTCGGACAACGCCTGGTGAACCGAAAGCTCGCGCACGCCGTGATTGATCTTTCCGACGGACTCTCTTCAGACGTAGGACACGTGTGCGAAGAAAGCCGGGTGGGTGCCGAGATCCACGCAACCGCCATTCCACTTTCTTCCCAACTGCGCGCCTTTGCCCGGCGAGACAAGAGAGAGCCCATAGAGATCGCGCTCCAGGGGGGGGAAGATTATGAACTCCTTTTTACCGCCCCTGCCAAACATCATCGGAACATCTTACGCGTCTCCGAACACACACAGGTGCCCATAACCTGCATTGGTGAAATCAAACCGAAGACCTTCGGGCGACAACTTGTGCTGCCCTCAGGCCGGAAACACAAACTTTCAAACGAAAGTTTTCGTCACTTTAACAGTCGATAAGACCTGCCGCTTCCCGCATCGTGGTCACGCCCAACTATCTTCGCACGAAAATACGCGAAGCACTCCATCTCGGAGAAACGCCTCAACGCACGGCCGTTGCTTTTGCCCTGGGAGTCTTCATTGCGTTCACCCCGACCTATGGGCTGCATACCGCGAGTGCGGTGTTCCTGGCCTGGGCTCTTCGACTGAATTTTCCCGCTGTCATGGTCGGCTCACTCATCAATAATCCCTGGACGGTCGTTCCGATTTTAGGGGCCACGATGTGGACGGGATTTTTTCTGTTGGGCATCCAGGATATTCCGGACGTGTCCTGGAGTCACCTGTCCATCACCACACTTTACAAAACGGTGCAGCCCTTCATTCTCCCGTTTACCCTTGGGGCTTTGACCCTGAGCATACTGGGCGCCCTCCTGGCCTATCCTTTGGGATTGTTCGTGATCATCCGGTACCGCAAGCGACCCTTTGTATGAAAAATCGCAACGCACGTCCCCGTCAATGAAGATCCGGCACCGACGATCAGGAAATGCGGCGTTGGTTGTTCCTTCTCTCACACTACGGTAAGATTTGCGGAAGCGTCTTTCACCACCCCCGACGTGAAACCCAATGACCGAATCGATTCCTCACGACGTTTCTCTTATCGCCGACCCGATTCACCATTACATTCAATTTACCGTTCCCCAATCCTCACCGAGCTCAAACGAAATCACCGAAAAAGACCTGATTGATTCTCCCTGGCTCCAACGCCTTCGGTACATCTATCAACTGCAAAGCGCACGATGGGTCTATCCGGCAGCGGAACACAGCCGGTTTCAACATTCACTGGGCGCCATGCATCTGGCCGGACAATATGCCAAGCACGTGTACCCCAGCCTGGCCCAAACGGTTCGTGATGTTCCCTCCCTCCCCTACGTCGAAGCGTTGCTCAGGATCACCGCCCTCCTGCACGACGTCGGACACGGTCCGTTTTGTCATTTTTTCGATCACCATTTTCTTCACCGATACGGGTTGTCCCACGAACACGTCAGTCAGGCCATTATTCGTCAGGAAGTCGGCCCACAAATCAAGCAAGTCCGCCGGAGTCCTTCTGGAACATTGGCAGACCATGAAACACTCGACCCCGAGTACGTGGCGTTTCTGATCCTCAAAGAGCCTGACAAGCAGAGTCGACGTTATCCCCGGTGGCTGCAACTCCTTCGACCGTTAATCGGAGGACTGTTCACGGCGGATAACTTCGATTACGTCCTGCGCGACTCCTACATGTGTGGGGTCGCGATCGGCCCCGTGGATATTCCCCGGTTGATCCATTACACCCTGATCACGTCAAAGGGGTTGACCATTCACAAGAACGGACTGCCCGCCCTCCAGATGTTCCTCAACGCCAGGCTCTATCTTTATGCCAACGTCTATTATCACCGCACCTCACGCGCCATCGATCTCCATCTCCTGGAGATTTTCCACGAAACGATGGAATGTATTTTCCCTTACAATCCCCTGCAACACATGCACCAATATCTTCGACTCACAGATTGGTCGTTGCTGGAAACGGTCCGCACCTGGGAATCGTCAACGAATCGAAAAAGACGACGGATCGGAGAAGAATGGGCCCGCGTGTTGGGACGACAAATCAAGTGGAAAACGGCATACAGCAGGGTGCTGACAACGCAAGACTGCCGCCCGCGAGGACCGGCGGCGACACCGGAGAAGCTGGAATCCCGTATTCGTCAACAATTACCTCGACAACTGCGAAGGCTGACATTTCGAGTGGACATCGCCAGCAAGGACACCCGGCCTCTCAACGTATTGAATATGGGCCAATTTCAATTTTATCTCTATGATCCCGCCACCGAGTCCGTTGAAAAGGAAAAACTTCAAGAGTTTCTTGAATTTTTACCGTCACAGATTGTCCAACTTCGAATCTTTGCCGAAGATCATCAGGCCGATGCCGCCTTAGCCATGGCCACCGAGCAAGTCCTTCAGAAACGATGAAGACGGAAGAAGAGCAGGTCGATCAGGACCACGGCAGGTCTCGCTCATCCTGAAACAGCGGTCCTAGAATACGCTTGAAGATTTGAGTGCCCAATCCGGTGGTGGCCCCCAGGCCGCGCAACGTGATGAAAAAATTGAATTGATTGCGTTCGGGAAGACCGTTGCCTTCCGATAAATGAATATAATACAGCCCAAGCGACCAGCATTTGCAGGAGTTTTGATAGAAGGCCAAGACGTCCCATTCGGGGGTCCGGCCCGTCACAAAATCATGATAGGCCTTGGTCCCCACTGTCCATCCCCATGGCAGACGGGCGGCGCCACCCGCGGTGAAAAAGCTGATTTCCGATTGGGCAGCCAAGGATTCATTAAAGGACACCGGATTCCAGACGTCTCCACGGCGGGGAAGCAAACCTGATCGTGCATAGCGATAGCCTAATTGCATGTAGGCCCGTTGGTGAGCTTGCACCATGACGTCTGAATTGAATTGCGATAATTCCCGGTTCTCCGGATTATAAAACGTATCAAGACTCAGGCTGAAACGGTCAAGAAGATCCGGCAATGGCGTTGCCGGGAATTCAAACGTCGCCCTCCCCCACACGTCCGAAAACTTTTGTGTTGAACCGGGCACGGAACCGAGGTGGTAACTTTGGGCGATCATCACGTCCATCAACGTGGTTGACCGCTTTCCGCTCCGCTCATCCTGCAACCTGGTTCTCAAGGAATACGTCATCAGGTGTTTCCTCAGAAGGTTATCGGTCGCGTCAATCTGTAAAAGGTCCGACTGCCTCGTCGCCGGCACGTATTCATAGAACACGTGCGGCTCAATCGTGTGACGCAGCCGGTGCCCGGTCCCAACCTGAAAACCGCGAGAGACGTTCGAGAACGCATCCACGCCTAACCAGAACGTCCCGCGGTCACGGGCGTCGGCTTGAGTCTGGCCACGAGAATAGAGCACTTCCCTGATTTTGAATTGCGGGCGAAGACCGATGACATGTCCCAAGTGCAACCCGTGAAGAGCCAAGGACGGCATGACGTCGAAACGACTCACGTTGCTCCCTTGCTCACGGGCGAAGTGGACAAACGTCGAATCCAGTCCGACGTCGAGACCCACCGTTTTCGCGCCCAGGGGGAAACGGTGCCCGAAACGGTGCCCGATTTCCGGCAACCGTTGAAACGTATTCCGGCCCCCGACATCCAGCGGTTGCAGATATTGGGCCCTGAGATACGCCGCGCCTCCCGGCAAACGGCGCATGACGTGCAACACGGATTCCTGGCTGGGCAACGCCCGGGAAATCCCGGAAGCACTCAGGTCCCGCAAGAGCCTCCGGTCCGTGGCATAGTTGATCTTGGCTTGAATCAGCAGGTCGTCCTGCGCGCGGTGAACGTGCGCCCCCGTCACTTGTGCACGGGACTGGTTCGCACTGGTATCATTAAACGCATTGATCAGCCATTGCCCTCTCGATCGGCGATTCAGGACGTAACGATACCTCACGTCCCCTCCCTGACCCCGTTTGGTCAGGATTTGCGGGGCGATGGTCAGGTCCTGGCTGGGAGAAAGCGCCCAATAAAACCCCTGTTGATATTGAACGCCCAACACGTTGTCGAATCCGATCGTCGGAACCAGGAACCCGGTTTTCCTGGCGTTCGGCATCGGATAGCGCAGCACGGGGACCGGGAGAATCGGCTGGTTGCGAATGTTCAACCATGTATTCTTGGCAAACACACTGTCTCCCTGTTCCACGTCCACGTCCTGAAACGAAAAACTCCAATCAGGGATTTGCCCGTCATCCGCTTCGCAATTCGTAAACGTCCCGTCCTTGACGCGATAGTGGGTTTCGGAAAATCGTTGGAGCAGACGGCCCCGGAGCCACGTCCCCGTCTCTTTCAAGAAAATCTTTCCGTTGACCACAAGAACGGATTCCGTATTCACGTTGATAGTCAACTCCTCTGCCCACACGTCATGCTCTTGATCCCTGAGATGCACGTGACCCGTGGCCGTCAACCGTCCGGAGAGCTTGTGAAGCGCGGCCCGGTCGGCAGTCAACCGCACGTCCCCCTGAGTCACGACCACCGAGCCAACGGCTTTGAATTCCTCCGTGACTTGATCGAATTCGGTTCGCTCAGCCGTGATGCGAAGAGCGGAAACCGCATCCGGTCCATCCGGCGTGACGGGAGGAGAGGACGGGCGTTCCGTTTCCAAGGGTTCGGACACGGGAAACATGGGCAACGCATGAACCCAACTCACCATCATGAACGCAATCTGACCGGCACACAGAACACCGATCGCGACGACTCGCCGCACATGACGCGCGTGGGTTCGACTATCCCAGGACAGGTTCATACGTCCTTCCCGTCATGAGGCTTTTCACGTGCCCGATAAGGAACAAGGAGCCCGTCACACAGATCAGATCGTGTTCACCCGCCAGCCCCGTGGCCAGGTCAAAGGCCGCTTCCGGCGACTCACATTCGTATGCCGGATGATCAATGACCGGCAGGGCCTCTTTCAGGGCACGCACGGAGGCTGCCCTGGAAGAATTGATCCGCGTCAGAATCACCACGTCGGCCAGCGGGGCCAACGCCTTCAAAAATACGGAAAGATTCTTGTCCTGCATCATCCCGACCATCAGGATGAGACGACGCTCTTGTCCTTCGGAAAGACGCGCCTGCAAATGGATTTTGAGACAGTCCGCCGCAGCCGGGTTATGGGCTCCATCACAGAGGATTTCAGGATGACGCCGAAGCCGTTCGAGCCGGCCCGGCCAGGCAACCTGCTCCAGACCTTGCCTGATGGCCCGTTCGGGAATCAGGATCCGGGGCATCACGCAGGCTTCGAGGAGAGCGACGGCACAGGCTGCGTTCACCGTTTGATGCTCGCCGGCCAGCGCACAGTGAAGATTCACGTACGTGCGATGCATCCCGATGAAATCAAAGGCACCGGACGACCGGGAAATACACCGAAACTCGCCACCGAATCTGAACGTCCGTGCCTGCTTCTGTCGCGCCTGCTCCTCCAGGACGCCGGCGACCGATGGATTGACCGGCCCGACGACTAACGGAACGTTCCGTTTGACAATTCCCGCTTTCTCAAAGGCAATCGCGTCCAGGGACGAGCCCAGGTGCTTTTCATGATCAAATGAAATGTTGGTAATGATGGTTCCGATCGGCCTGCAGACGTTCGTTGCGTCGAATCTCCCGCCCAGCCCGACTTCCAATACGGCGATTTCTACGCGTTCTTCAGCAAAATACTGAAAAGCCATGGAGGTGGCCACCTCAAAAAAGGTAGGCGGCACGGTGAAAGACGGCAAGGCTTGTATGGTGTTGAACAGGCCGGCGACTCGATCTTCGGGAATGCAAAGTCCTTGAACCTGGATTCGTTCGGGAAAATCAAGAAGATGCGGAGACGTATACAACCCAACGCGAATGCCGGCCGCCTGCAGGATCGACGCCGTGATGACCGCCACGGATCCTTTCCCGTTGGTTCCGGCAACGTGCAGAACCGGAATACGCTCTTGGGGGTTTCCGAGTTCCGACAACAACGAGGAAATCGTGTCGAGTCCCAAGTGGATGCCGAATTGTTGCAACTCGTAGAGACGTTCTCGTGTGGCTTCGTAGGAAGGCTTCATCAACGCCTTTCAAGACTAGCCTGCCTCGCGACAGAGACCGGGACCGAGCAACATCCTCGTCAGGCGACGGCACCCAAATGCCGAAAAACGACGTGAAGCGTCTGCTGAAGACGGGGCCGGCTCACAATCGCATCGATCATACCATGTTCGAGCAAAAATTCCGCGCGCTGAAACCCGTCCGGCAGCCGCTGTTTGATGGTTTGTTCGATAACGCGTGGCCCCGCAAACCCGATCAGGGCTTTCGGTTCAGCCAGAATGACGTCACCCAACATGGCCACGCTCGCAGTGACTCCCCCGAACGTCGGATCCGTCAGGAGCGAAATGAACGGCACACCGGCATCATGAAGCCGCGCCATAGCTGCCGACGTCCTGGCCATCTGCATGAGAGAGAGGATCCCCTCCTGCATTCTCGCTCCGCCCGACGTGGTCACGAGTAAGAATGGCGTGTTTCCCTCGATAGCCCGGTCGACCGCACGACAGATCTTTTCTCCCACCACGGACCCCATGCTGCCGCCCATGAATCCAAAATCAAAGATCCCCACGATGACCGGACAGGCTTGAAGCTTGCCTTCTCCCGTGACGATGGCATCACGTCTGCCGGTTTTCTTCTGAGAGATCTCGATTCGTTCGAGATAAGGTCGCGTATCGGCAAACGCCAGAGGGTCGCCGGGAGACAAGTCGGCGTCCCACTCCTGAAAACTGCCGGGATCGAACAAGACGTCAATCCGTTCGGGGACCGACAGGGGAAAGTGGTATCCGCACTTGGGACAGAGTTTGAAGTTCTGATCGACTTCTTTTCGATAGACGATGGCACGGCAAAAGGCACATTTCATCCACATGCCTTCGACGATGTTCAGCTTGCCCTTTTCCTGTTGTTCCGACGAGCCCCTCTTAAACAAACCCATCGAGACCTTTTCCCAGGCTTGTCCTCGACGCCTGTCCCCGTTTGTAATCAGGGATGCGAGAACCAACAACGGCGGGAACAATCAGCCGCCGCGCGCGTGCATTTCCAAATGTGGATCCTGACGCAATTCGTCAATCTGAATAAACTGGCCTCGCCCGCTCGAAGACTCCAGCGCTTTGCGATCTTCGGCACCGCGATCGACCCTGTGCTGCCATCCCGACCGGATGGAGTCTCGCAGGGTCGCATCATCGTTCATGCGGAGCGGTTCCCGCAAATCCAACCCGTGCCTGGCATAGAGACACAGATACCACATGCCGTCCGCGGTCAACCGACTCCGGTCGCAGGTCGCACAAAACGGCATGGTCGTGGAAGGAATAATCCCGAACGTCGTACCATCCGGCAATCGATAGCGCCGGGCCGGAGCCGAACTGTTTTCCCGAATGGGCTCAACCGAGCCATAAGCCTGCCGGAACGTTTGCAGAATCTCCTCCTGAGAAACGACTTTTTCCAGGCCCCAATCATTCGCTCCACCGACGTCCATGTACTCGATGAATCGCACCTCCCCGTCGACGCGTTTTCCATATTCGATCAACTCGACGAGTTCGTCGTCGTTGAATCCTTTGATCGCAACCGTGTCGATTTTGAGTCCGGTCAATCCGGCCGTCTTGACGTGCGCAATGCCCTGTAAGACCCGGTCAAACGTATCCCGTTTGGTCAGGTTCCTGAACTTGTCGGGGTTGAGGGTGTCCAGGCTGACCGTGATGCGATCCAAACCGGCGTCGCGAAGGGATTCGGCTTGCTCATCCAACAAAATGCCATTAGTCGTCAGGGCAATGTCCTGGATGGCGGCCTGTCGCTTCAACAGGCGGATCAGGGCAGGCAGGTCACGACGAAGCAAAGGTTCCCCGCCCGTCAACCGAACTTTATCCACGCCGAATTCGGTGAAGATCTCCACCAACCGATTGATTTCTTCGAAGCTCAGGAGGGTTTCGCGGGGAAGCCATGCATACTCGTCCTCCGGCATGCAATAGCGACACCGCAGGTTGCACCGGTCCGTCACGGACACGCGCAGACTCCGCAGGGGGCGACCGAACGTGTCGAACAGATCAGTACCCGTCTGCGCAACGTTCATGGATGTTGCTCGACCCATAGTTCTCCATCCGGCGTCTGTTCACATTTCCAGATCGGCGTGATCTGCTTCAGTTCATCGATACACCATCGGCACGCCTTGAACGCATCAGCCCGATGCATGGCGCCCACCACAATCAGGACAATGTTTTCACCGATGTCGATCTCGCCGTACCGGTGCAAAATCAGTACTTCAATGACGTCAAAATCCTGCAACGCCCGCTCTCGGATTTCCCGGAGTTTCTTCTGGGCCATCCCTTCATAGTATTCAAACGTAATCCGGCTGACGTCCCGGTCATTCGATCGATCACGCGCGGTGCCAAGAAAGGTCGCAATGCCACCAATGCGCGTGGAACGGTTCCGGACCCGGTTGATTTCCTCGTCAATCGAAAAGTCCTCCCGTTGGACCCGGACCAACGAAGCTTCAGGATCAACGGTAGACATCGGCAAACATCTCCCCTGGGGTACATGATCCGCCGGAAAACGGCGGAAGCAACGCGATTTCATCAGTGCCGGTCAGTTCGGTTTCCCCGTGAGCCACCTCATGGTTCACCGACACGAGAATTTTTCTTTTCAGTAATAAGTCGCCAACGTCGGCATTCATCGACTGGATGGCTGCGATCAGATCATCCACCCGGCAGCCCTGATCCAATGGCACCTTCAGTTCGGATTCGTTGTCAAGCTGCGTTTTCAACATGCCGAACAATTTCACCGTGACAATCATGACGATGCCCCGTGGGCAGGGGCCAAGGCCTCGACGCCGGCTCGTTGATAGGTCCCGGACTTGCCGCCGGATTTCGAGACCAGACACACGTCTCCGAAACTCATGCCTTTATCCACGGCTTTACACATGTCGTAGATCGTCAACGCCGCCACCGTGACCGCCGTCATGGCTTCCATTTCAACCCCGGTCTGGCCGTTGGTCTTGACCGCAGCCTCGATGGTCAAGGAACATTGCCCCCTCTCATCGGGCGTCGCATGCTCCCGGAAGTCGATGTTCACGCTCGCCAGCATTAAGGGATGACACATAGGGACCAGATCCGGCGTCCGTTTGGCGCCCATGACTCCGGCCACCTGCGCCACGGCCAGGACGTCGCCCTTAGCGATTTTCCCTTCCCGAATACGGCGTAGGGTTTCCGGAAGCATCAAGACCCGGCCTTGTGCCACCGCGATACGTTCGGTCGAACCCTTGGCCGACACATCAACCATCCTCGCACGACCGGATTCATTAAAATGCGTAAAATCAGCCATCGGGCGCAACCTTCCTCCCTTTAAGCGTTCGGCCCTATTATAGGAGCCCTCCGAAAAGCGGGTCAAGCCGTTGGGCTTGCTCACGCTTGGCCGAAGCCGGGCAAACCAACCGGGCTTGACACATATTTTCGCCTCCTCGACAATGCCTTGGTGTCCGAAACCATCATCATTGAAGGGATCCGATTTCAGGCACGGTGCGGGGTCACGCCGGACGAACGGCAATACCCGCAGCCGCTATTGACGGACCTCGAACTCACCTGTTCAGTCGAAGACGCCATTCATTCCGACAGCCTCACCAAAACCGTGGATTACGCCCGAGTCGTGCAACGGGTGATTGACGTCGGAACCACTCATGAAAACGCACTGATCGAACGATTGACGGATCAAATCGCCCAAACGCTCCTGCTGGAATTTCCCATTCAACAACTGACCATCTGGCTGAGAAAAGCCGCGCCGCCGCTCCCGGACGTGTCAGGGTCGGTCGGCGTCCGTCTGACGTACCCTCGCACACGTGCAATCAATTCCGTTCCCCCTTTTCAACCTTCGCCGTTTCTGCGCGCCGTCGCCCACATGATCCCCCAAGGCAAAGTCTTGGACGTGGCCGCCGGAGAAGGCCGCCACGCCTTGCATCTGGCTTCTCAAGGGTATGAAGTGACCGGTCTCGATCGAAACGAGGAGGCATTAGCCACCCTGACGCGCAAGGCGAGCGAGCACCGCCTTCCCAATCTCTCGACGTGGAACACGGACCTGGAAAAAGACCCGGAGGCATCCCCTTCACTGGGTCATGAGGAATACAACGGGATTGTGGTGTTCTTCTATCTCTTCCGGCCGCTCTTTCCCTCTCTCCTGCAAGCCCTCAAGCCCGGCGGCGTCCTGATTTATGAAACGTTTCTGATCGACAACCACGTACGGTACCAGCATCCCCGAAGGAAAGAATTCTGTCTGGAGCAGAACGAACTGCTGCACTTAACGCATCCACTGCGAATACTGCATTATGAGGAAGGCCCCTCCCCTTCCCCGCTTCACCCCGAACCGGCCATCACCGCACGGCTCGTGGCGAAAAAACCTTGACCGGGACCCCACCGGCTGCACGAAAGTAATCGCCCGTCGATGGCACGAATCGATCTTCACCTGCACACCCGCTACTCCGACGGCAGCCTCATGCCCGCGGAGGTCGTAGGCCTGGCTCATCAAGCAGGCATCACGGCCATGGCCATCACGGATCACGACATCGTGGACGGCATTCCCCATGCCCTGAATGCCGCCGCGCCGTTGGGCATCGAAATTATTCCCGGCGTCGAATTGAGTTCCCGCCTGGACGGACAAGAACTCCACGTCCTTGGCTATTTCTTCGACTGGCAGGATTCGACCTTCCGGGACCATTTGGCTCAACAGCGTCTTTCCCGAAACGCCAGAATTCCCCAGACCATCGAACGGCTGAACGCCGTAGGCCTTGAACTGTCCGAGGATGACATCAGAACCAGGGCCGGCTCCGGCTCCATCGGTCGCCCGCACATTGCACAGGCGTTGATTGACAAGGGATACGTTCAGGATACCCGGGAAGCCTTCGATCGATACTTGAAAGAGGGAGCCTCGGCCTATGTGCCGCGGATGCTGGCCGACACACGGGAGGTCATCACCTGGATTCGCAATGCGGGCGGAGTTCCGGTTCTGGCACACCCAACGTGGACCCGGTGTCAAGGAGAGCCCCTGTTCCACTTGTGTGCATCCTTAAAGGAAGCCGGGCTGTTGGGCCTGGAAGTGTTCTACAGCACCCATAACCGGAAACAAACGTCCCGGTATCTTGAGTTGGCAAAACGATTGGACCTGCTGATAACCGGCGGCAGCGATTTCCACGGCGCAGCAAACCCCACCATCCACGTGGGGCGAGGCAAGGGAAACCTGAAAGTCCCAGCCACGCTACTGGACCCCTTGCGTCAAGCCGCCGGCACATTCAAACCAGCTTCCTCACAAACATAGACCGGGATAGTCTGCGGATTGTCGGGTGGCGTGCGCGACGCCAACCACCCCATCTACCGGCCCGCTAATTTTCCGGGGCTTCGACGATGTGGTTTTCGAAACGGGTACACCCTTCGGCCAACAACCGGTTCGTCAGCATCTCACCCGGCCATTCGATCGGCAGGTCCGCGGTAAAGACCCAGACGTCCGGCGAGGTCCAGATTGGGCCGTGATCTTCCGGCAGATGGGGATCGAACAGGTCCGTCCAGACGGGCATGTAGACCCCGTTCCCGCATTGCGTGTGTAAATGGACGATAGTCCGGCTCCTGACCGGAGGATCGAGGTCATGCCAGACCGCCGCCGTTTCATCGGCCAGTCGATGGAGTCTCACCGCGTTCTGCGCGTCGAACATGCCGTACGCGGCATAGACCGGGACTTCCAACATATTCGGCGCCAGGGCAATTTCAGGGCATTGCGCCATGAGACCTTGAAGCAAAGTTTCCCGTTCTTTGTCGGGGATACTTTCCGGGAGGGACGAATCTCTTGCCCCGATCAATTCAAACAGCAAAAAGGCCGTGGACTCGACGGGCTGATGCAGACGAGCGGTAATAGGTTGCCGGCGCTGGGAACCGGCCATACAGGACAAATGTTCGTGAAGTTGTTGAAGGGTCAAGAAATCAAGCGTCGTATCGGTCAGCAATCGCGGTTCGACCGTCACGACGGTTCCCGGGGAAACGTGCAAACACTCCCGAAGCAGTTCCGCGGTTTTCTCCGGACGAATTTTCAAACCGAGAGGCGCAACCAGGTTCGCCTGCAGGGGCAACTCGATTGCGCCCAAAATGGCATAGGCCGGGTCGTCGTCATGATCGCTCTCGAGCAACACCGAACATGCAGCCTCCGCCAACAGGTCAAACAGCCATTCGGCCATTTCTTCATCCAACGCCGCCAGGACAGTGAGCACGTCATGCTCGCGATCCTGTTCGAGCAACGCCTGTAGGACTTCGATGGCGAGTTCGGAATCACCGTGATCGTGCCGGCGGGCATTGATCAGGTGAATCAAGTCTCGGGTTAGGGGGTCCGGGCGATACCAACTGGACATGTGCGAAATTCAAAATCCATGTGATCTCACTTCAACTCGAAAGTGAGGCTGACATCAACTGGATGCGCCGTCTTTTGTCTTTTGTCTGTTGCCGGTTACAGGGTGCATTCTGCATACGGAAAATCCGATATGCAAGCCATTTTCGCCAAAGGCAGAAGCCACGGACCTTCTCTAAGAGTTCTCCATGCAGCGCGCCACGCCCTCACGGATTTGGTGCAGTTTGACATGCCTCAAGGTGAGTGGTAAGAAAATGGGTATTGTGGCCATCGACCATGACCTCGATTTCGACGACGACTTTGACGAGTTTGACGATCCTCAACAGAAACGTCCTCGTCGGTGGGTGAAGTTCATCCTGATCATCTTGCTGGCCGTGGGAGCCTGGTACGTGATGACGGAACCGGAATTACGGTCTGCCGTCATGCAAATGGTCGCCACGGTACGCGGCACACTCGATTCGCTCACCGAAGATCCCGTTCCCCAACCCGAACCGAAAGTCCAGCCGCCGGTCCCGGAGATCCCTCCCGTTCCGGCTTTTCACGAAGGACAACAGGTCACCGTCACGTTACGGGAAGGGCATCAGGCTCGCTTTCGGTTACGCAATGCGGCCGAAGGAGAACAAGTGGGACCTCTCGTGAAAACCGGCGACACCCTGACGGTGCTCGACGGAAATCTCATCAAAAAACGATGGGTCTACTTCGTCCAAACACCTTCCGAAGACTCGGGATGGATTAAGGGCACGCACCTTCAATCTCTGCCGTAAGTTGCCTCCACACAGATGCCCACCATCTCGGAAGCCCATTCCTATTGCACGTTACAAGCAAAAGATAGCGGGAGTAACTTTTACTATTCTTTTCTCTTCTTACCCCGTCCGCGCCGGGAAGCCATGTATACCGTGTACACGCTGTGTCACGAGTTGGATGCGGCCGTCGATCACCCCCCTCACGGAGTGGACCCACGCGACCTGCTCGCGCAGTGGCGCCGGGAAATCGAAGCGGCGTATCAAGGCGTCCCGCAATATCCGGTCACGATCAGTCTTGCGGATCACGCCCGCAGGCTGGGCATCCCCCGTGACTATTTTCAGGAACTGATTGCCGGCATGGAAATGGATCTGACGATCAGACGGTACGCCACCTTTGACGATCTCTATCCGTATTGCTATCGCGTGGCCTCGATCGTGGGACTGATCTGCTTGAAAGTGTTCGGGACCGTGGCCCCCCGTGCGCAAGACTATGCCGTCAACTTGGGCGTGGCGTTTCAATTGACCAACATCATTCGTGACGTGGGGGCCGATGCCGAACGCGACCGGATCTACGTGCCGTTGGAAGATCTGGCCACATTCGGCTGTTCCGAGGAACAACTGTTGAGCAAAACGGTTTCACCCGAATTCATCCGGCTCATGGAATGCCAAGCCGCCCGGGCTCACGATTACTATCGAAAAGCCCAAACCGTGTATGACACCCTTTCATCGACCGACCGGCAGTCGTTGCTTGTCGCGGAAATCATGCGAGACATTTATTTCAATCTCCTGACCCGTATAGAAAGCACGCAGTTTGCCGTGTTTTCTTCCCGCATTCGTGTGCCGCCGTTTCGTCGTGCAACTCTGGCCCTGACCGCGTGGGCGCGCCGGTCGTTCCAAAACCGTGTCTCCCATCGTACGTGACACAAGACTGGTCGCCGGAGAGTCTGTACCGGTCGCGTCACCGACAAATTGACAACCCCAAACCCGCTTTCTATGATGTGCCCCTGATGTCACTCACTGACCTCTGTGAATCCCTGCGTAACTGCCAGGAATGTCGTCTGGCTTCCGGACGGACCCAAGTCGTCTTCGGGAGCGGGAATCCCGAAGCTTCGATCATGTTCGTAGGGGAAGCCCCTGGATTCCACGAAGATAAACAGGGAGTCCCGTTTGTGGGCGCGGCGGGAAAACTGCTAACGGAATTACTGGAATCGGTTGGACTTTCCCGGTCCCAGATTTACATTGCCAACGTCATCAAGTGCCGCCCTCCTCAAAACCGCAACCCCGAACCCGATGAAATCGAGACGTGCAAGCCCTTCCTGTTCCAACAAATCCAATTGATCAAACCATACCTGGTCTGTTCCATGGGCAACTTCGCCACCCAAACGCTGCTGGGAAGAAAAGTCGGGATCACCAAGGTCCACGGGCAACCGTTTGAATTGGCGGAATTTCGATTGTTTCCGCTGTTCCACCCCGCCGCGGCACTCCACAACGACCGTCTCCGGCCTCAGCTTCAGGAAGACTTTCAAAAATTGAAACGGCTCTTGGATGAGATGGCGGCTCCGCCACGGGAGCCTGCGGCTCAGGTCAATGACAAACCCGAGCAAATGGATCTGTTTTGAGGATTTCGGCCGGTTTGAACTAGCGGGTTATGGTTCGTCCACCAAGCATGATGCAAAATTATGAATTTTTGATTCGATTATGCTTCATTTAGATTACTTTTAGGTACACTTTTGCATCATTTTGATGCAGAATTTACATTACTTGTCATCCACGACTTGATCGGGAATCGAGGGGTTTTTCTTTTACATGTTCACATTCTCCGGGCTGTCCGAACCCTGGGTTTGATCCTGACCCTCTGCTTCGGGTTCCCCGGATTCTTCGCCGGATACGTCGAATTCTTCTTCCGGCGTTTCGAACCACTTCACCAGCATCTCTTCCCACCACACGTCATCGACGTCCGCACCAGGATCGACTCCCAAGAACGACACGTCGGCTTCGGTCATGTCAGGCTTGATGTCCGTGGGACGATGCCGGGCGCGATCGACCACTTCCTTGGTCGCGTACCCGCCGACGATCCAGGATGGTGGATCAGCACGCCGGGATTTATACGCTTGGAGTTGATGTTTGAAATACACAAAGATATTCCGTTGCGCGGTATCTTCAAACCCACTGGGCGGCAGGCTCAGGATTTTCTCGATTTTTTTCCGCCATTCCCGCTGGTCGTAACGTGAGGTGACCAACTGCAGGGCTCTTGCTCCATCTTCAACGTCAAGTGGCATACCGACTCCTTCGGCTTACTCTTGCATTCAATGCCCGCCCACCATCATCTCGCGGATACGGATGGTGGGACTCGCCAGTTTCCCTCGAAAGACCAAATCTTTCCCGATCGACTCGATATCCTGAAACATCTGTTTCAAATTGCCGGCGATCGTCACTTCTTCCACCGGATAGGCCAGTTCGCCGTTTTCAATCCAAAAACCGGAGGCCCCGCGAGAATAGTCCCCGGTGACCATGTTCACACCGAACCCGATCAATTCGGTGACGTACAACCCTTGGGTGACGGATTGAATGATCTCGTCCGGCGACTTGTCACCGGGATGGAAAAACAAATTCGTCGGAGACACGGCCGGATTGTCGCCAATACTTCTGGACGCGTTGCCGGTGGACGCCATGCCCAACTTACGTCCGGAATACGTATCCAACAGATAGCTGGAGAGCACGCCCCGGTCGAGGATCATCGTCTTGCGGGTGGGCAGCCCTTCCCCGTCAAACGGGCGCGACCCGAGCTTGCCGGGCAGGCAACCGTTATCTTCGACGTTCACGTGTTGCTGGGCAATGGGCTTTTCCAACTGCCCCAACAAAAACGAAGCGCCTTTATACAGGGAATACCCGGAGACCGCACTCGCGAGGTGCCCCAACAGACTGCACGCCATTTCCGGATCGAAAATCACGGGAACCCGTTGGGTCCCGACCTTTCGAGCCCCCAAGCGCCGGAGCGTCCGCTCCGCCGCAATCCGTCCGATTGACTCCGGATCCTCCAATTCATGCCGTTTCCGCGAAACCGTATACCAATAGTCCCGCTGCATACCTTGGTCTTCAAGGCCTTCGGCCACGGGTGCCACGGACAAAGAAAACCGGGAACTCCGGTGGTATCCCAGAAACCCGTGTGTGTTCGCCAGCACCACCGCGCCATAGGCCGAATCACATTCCGCCCCCTCCGAATTGGTCACACGGGGATCGACGTCCAAGGCCGCCCGTTCGGCTCGTTGCGCCACGTCAATGGCCTCTTCCACGGGCATGGCGGTGGGATCATACAGATCCAGGTCAGGCACGTCGGTCGCCATCGCAGCCTGTTCCGGCAATCCCGACGTGTCATCCTCGGCCACGGCCTTTGCGAGAGCGCAGGTATCGGCCACCAACTGCTTGAGCGACGCTTCGGAAAAATCCGAGGTGGACGCACTGGCGGAACGTTTCCCGAAAAACACTCGAATACCCAGACTCTTCTCCCGCGCCTTGCTCAACCGGTCCACGGCCGCCAACCGGACCTGAACCGATACGGAATCTCCTTCCGCGACCATGACGTCGGCTTCCGTCGCACCGTGGGCCTTGACCCGGTCGATCAACTCGGCGGCAAGCGTCTTCAGGACTTCCGGGGATTCATGCATGATGATAGATATTGGGAATCGGGGCAGAGGGAGTGCTCTGTCTACGCTAGGCGGATGTTCCTCCCACCGTCAGTTCATCTACTCGAATCGTCGGCAACCCAACGCCAACCGGCACGGATTGGCCCTCTTTTCCGCAGGTCCCGATACCCGAATCCAACTGCAAATCATGGCCGACCATGGATACCTGCTTGAGTACGTCGGGCCCGCTCCCGATCAGGGTCGCCCCTTTGACCGGCTTTGTGACTTTGCCATCCTCGATCAAATAGGCTTCACTCGCCGAAAACACAAACTTGCCGTTCGTGATATCCACCTGCCCGCCGCCGAACGAGACGGCATACAGGCCTTTCTTGACTGAGCGCAGAATATCCTCGGGTTCAGACGTACCGGCCAACATGAAGGTATTGGTCATCCGGGGCAACACGATGCTGCGAAAATCCTCACGCCGGCCGTTGCCGGTAAGCGGAATGCCCATGAGCTTGGCGTTCAGACGGTCCGTGATGTATCCGCACAGGATTCCGTTTTCGATCAGGACGGTCCTGGTCGTGGGCGTGCCTTCATCGTCGATATTGAGCGATCCCCGCCTTGAGGGCAACGTGCCGTCGTCCACGATCGTGCACACGTCGGACGCGACGCGCTGGCCGATCAAATTGCTGAACGCCGACGTCTTCTTGCGATTGAAATCCGCCTCCAAGCCGTGCCCAACGGCCTCATGCAAGAGAATTCCGGGCCAGCCGCCCCCCAGGACCACGGGCAAAATGCCTGCAGGAGCCTCCACGGCCTCGAGGTTCAGGATAGCCTGCCTGGCGGCTTCCCGTGCATACGCCCGCGCTCGATCCTGTTCATGGTAAAAGGAAAAGGCCACGCGGCCGCCGCCACCGAAAGTACCGACCTGTCGATTGGTCCCTTCTTCGGCAATACACGTCACCTGAAGCCGGGATAACGGCTGCACGTCGCCGGCGCGCAAGCCTTCGGTCGTCGCCACCAGCATCACCTTATGATTGGTATTGATGGACGCCATCACCTTTGTGATCCGGGAGTCATAGCGACGCGCTTCCTGATCGATCAGGTTGAGCAAGTCCACGCGCTCCTGCGTGGCAACGTCGGTCAGGGGCTGTTCAAGCGGATAGAGATTGTGCGTCCCGGCCGGCCGATGCGTGACGGGGACCGTGACGTCGCCTTGCGGCGAATCGGCGATGTACCGGGCAGTATCCGCGGCAATCTCCAAGTCCCGCAGCGACAATTCATCGGAATAGGCAAACCCGGTCTTTTCCCCGGCAGTGGCCCGGACTCCGGCACCCTGAGCAATGCTTTTGACGGCCCGCTTCACGATACCCTCCTCCATGGACACGGATTCGGAGATCGTCGATTCAACGTAAATGTCCGCGTAATCCACGGCACGGACGTTCACGCGTGCCAAGGCCTGCTCGACCTCACGTTCCTCCAAGGCAAAATGTTCGAAGGGCACACCCTGTTCAGACATAGCCCCTACACTTATCACGACCATCAAAATTTGCGCAAGAGAGCAACGTTTGACAAGGCCGAGCGTCACGCTTAGACTGTTTTGAGGCTGTTTTTCGAGTGCAATCCCTCATCTCGCGGTCAACTCTGACACCAATGCCGATGCCTCTCCATTCGCCACATTCCTTCGCGGAACTCACGGAGGATGATCTCTTTCCCCAACTCGACCAGGAAGCGTTGCCCCGTCACGTGGCCGTGATCATGGATGGGAACGGTCGCTGGGCTTCACAGCGTGGCCTGCCCCGCATTGCCGGACACCGGGAAGGGTTGGCTGCCGTCCGAAACGTCCTCAATGCCTTTTACCTGCTGGGGATTCCCATCGTCACGGTATACGCGTTCTCTCAAGAGAACTGGAATCGCCCCCAAGCCGAGATTGACTTACTCATGACGCTGCTCGAAGAATTTCTGCATCAGGAACGACAGACGTTCCAGGAAAGAAAAACCCGGTTTTTCCCCATTGGCTTACTGAACGAGCTTCCGGATTCCACGCAAGACCTGGTGCATGCCGTCGCTCAGGAGACCGAGCATTACACCGACCACACCGTGGCCGTCGCGCTGAGTTACGGCGGACGCTCCGAAATTATCGACGCCACGAATCGCCTGATTGAAGACGTGCAATGCGGAAAAGTCCCGGCGGGATGCGTTCATGAAACCCAATTCGAGCAGTACCTATCCACGGCCGGTCTTCCGGATCCGGACCTCCTGATCCGCACGAGCGGGGAAGCGAGAATCAGTAATTTCCTGCTCTGGCAAATCGCGTACACGGAACTCTATTTCACCAAAACCCTGTGGCCGGATTTCCGGCGACGCGACGTGTTGTTGGCGTTGCTCGATTACCAGAAACGGGATCGTCGTTTCGGTCGCCTCCCACATGCCGTCTCTCCTCAAAACCGGCTATGAGCACGAATCATGTGAGTGAGCCCGTCTCCAAGAGCCCGCACCCGGATCCCCTGACAGCCCGTTCGTCCACGTTGAGACTTGACCCTAAGCGCGTCTATTCCGCTCTGGTGTTGCTCCCGCTTTTGTACGTGCTCACCAGGTACCTTCCGCCGACGGCCTTTTTCATGCTCGTCATGGCCGCCGTCCTGCTTGCCCAATGGGAATTCCTGGTGCTCTTCATTGAGAAGAACGACCTGCCTTCGCATGCGCTCATTGGATTTACGGGCACGGGACTGCTCCTGATCGCCATGCAGTGGCCGGCGGTGATTGATTTTTCTCTGGTCCTGGCGATCACCCTCCTGGGTCTCCTCTGCTACCAGGTTGGCTTCGCCCCTCCGGGGAACCGACATCTCTCCATGTTCATTCTTCTATTCGGTATCTTGTATATCGGGTATACCCTCGGACATTTTCTCTTGCTGAGAAATCAACAGGACGGAGGCCTGCTGGTGTTGTTCGTGCTGCTGGTGACGTGGGCCAGCGATGCAGCCGCGTACTATGTCGGCAAAACTTGGGGGGCGCGGCCTCTGGCTCCACGGCTCAGCCCGAATAAGACCGTCGAAGGGTTTCTCGGAGGCATGGTCGTGGCTCCGGTCATCGCCTGGATCGGCCATCTCATGTTTCTCCCTGTTGTCACGCCGATCGACTGCCTGATCCTGGGGATACTGTTCACCATACTGGGTCTGCTGGGAGATCTTTCCGAATCGGCCCTTAAACGACAGGCCGGAGTCAAGGATTCCGGGGCCTTGATTCCCGGGCACGGAGGCATGTTGGACCGCGTTGACAGCCTGCTTCTCAACGCGCCGGTTTTCTATTATTATATGGAGTTCGTGCATTAGGTTCTTCTCAACGACAAGCGGACCATGAAACAGATCGTTCTCCTCGGCTCAACAGGCTCGATCGGCGACAGCACCCTCGACATCGTCGCAAGATTTCCCGATCAATTTTCGATTTTGGGGCTCGCAGCCCGGCATAGTGATGAAAAACTGGAAAAACAGGTCCGTTCGTTTCGTCCGAAATACGTAGCATTGGCCGACCCTGCCGCAGCCCAGCGACTTCGTACCCGCCTGAACGATCCGGCAATCCAAGTCCTCGACGGACCCGGCGGCGTCACGGAAGTGGCAGCCCTTCCAGAGAGTGACCTGGTGATCTCGGCCATCGTGGGCGGAGCCGGCCTGGTCCCGACCATGGCCGCGATCCAAGCGGGCCGCCGGGTGGCCCTGGCCAATAAGGAACCCATGGTCATGGCCGGACAACTGATGCAAGCCGAGGCGCACCGCCAAGGCGTCCCCGTGTTCCCAGTGGACAGTGAACACAGTGCGATCTTTCAATCGCTCGCCGGCCATCGACGAGAAGACGTTCGTCGCATTATCCTGACGGCTTCCGGTGGCCCGTTTTGGGACTGCACCAAAGAATACATGGAGACCGTCACGCCGGAACAGGCGCTCAAACATCCGAATTGGGACATGGGCGCGAAGATCACCGTGGATTCGGCAACTCTGATGAATAAAGGGCTGGAAGTCATCGAAGCCCGGTGGCTGTTTGATTGTCCTCCCGCTCAACTGGACGTGGTGGTGCACAGGGAAAGTATCATCCATTCTCTGGTAGAATATCGCGATGGGTCGGTGATCGCGCAATTGGGCTTACCCGATATGCGAACCCCGATCAGTTACGCCATGGATTACCCTCGACGCGTCCCCTTGGATCCACCCGTGCTGGATTTATGGAAATACGGCAAATTGACGTTTTATCAACCTGATCCGGTCCGGTTTCCCTGTCTGCGGTTGGCCTATGAGGCACTCGCCCATGGTGGAACCTGTCCGGCAATTCTCAATGCTGCGAACGAGGTCGCCGTCGAGGCGTTTCTGCATCACAGACTCCCCTTCGGACACATTGCGAACGTCATCGACCGGACCGTACAATGTGCCCACGTGCAACCGCTCACGTCCTTGGAGGATGCCTTGGAGGCAGACCGTTGGGCCAGGGACAAGGCCTCAGAGTTTATCCGCACCGGATCCTGACGTTAAAATCCACTGGGTACAAGTGAACTGATGTCTCCCGATATCATCTACGTGATCGTTCAAAAGATCTGGTGGTTTTTGGTGGTGTTGGGTGTCCTCGTGACCTTTCACGAGTTCGGACACTTTATCGTGGCGCGTTGGGCCGGGGTCAAAGTCTTGAAATTTTCCCTGGGCTTCGGACCCAAACTCCTGAGTCGTCAAATCGGAGACACGGAATATCTCATTTCGGCCATTCCCCTCGGCGGATACGTCAAGATGTTCGGGGAAGAGACTGGTGAGCCCGTGCCGCCGGATGAGCGGGAACTCTCCTTTTCCCACAAACCGTTATGGAAACGGACCCTCATCGTGGCGGCCGGTCCAGGGTTCAATTTTTTCCTGAGTTACCTGATTTTTTCAGCTTGGCTGGCCGTGGGTGCTCCCCTGCCCATCCCGACGTTTGCCGAACTCTCACCCACAATCGACGCCGTCAGGCCGGACTCGCCGGCCGGCCAAGCCGGGCTCAAGGCCGGGGACCGGATCACGAGAATCGACGAACGCGATATCACCACGAAAAACGAAATCTATGCCGTGGTAGCCGAAAGTGGCGGACGTTCGCTCGCCGTCGAAGTTCGCCGGGGCGATACCCTGAAAACGTTCCTTGTCGCACCCGAACTCTACGACCCGGAGAACGTCGAGCATCCCCTGTACGTCATCGGCATCGAAGAGGCGGCTCCTGTCGTAACAGCCGTCATGCCGGATATGCCGGCCGCCCAAGCCGGGCTCAAGGAAGGGGACCGCATCATCGAGATTCAAGGAGAGGTGATTCAGACCTGGTCACAAATGACCCGCATCATCAAGGCTCATCCCAATGACTCTCTCAGCATGCAGGTGGAACGTGAAGGCACAGTACTCACGTTAACGATCACCCCCGAACCGCATGAGGTTAAAGATCAGGGCATATCGACGACGATCGGAAAAATCGGCATTATGGGATCGGGGCGGTCGGTGATCCGTGCGTCTTCACCGCTCACGGCCGTGTTCCAGGGCGTGAAAGCCACATGGGGATGGTCGGAACTGACGGTCGTCGGTATTTACAAAATGCTGACCGGAGAAATCTCCTCGAAGAACATCGGAGGGCCCATCATGATTGCCAGCGCCTCAGGCACGGCAGCCGAGCGAGGCCTCTCCGACGTCATGTTCTTCGTGGCCATCCTGAGCATTAACCTGGGCATTCTGAATTTGTTGCCGATTCCCGTTTTGGACGGCGGTCATCTGTTTTTCTTCGCCTGTGAAGCGATCCTGGGACGTCCACTGGCCGAGTGGCAGCGTGAATTCACTCAACAAGTGGGAATCGTGCTACTTTTCGGGATCATGATTTTCGCGTTCTTCAACGACATCCAACGCTTGCTGCAATAGTCCCGGCGCTTGTTCTCATCGCAACCCCGTCGATGAGAGCCAAACTGTCAACGAATGAGTAGGCCATAAGGAACCCTCTGTTATGCGAACAAGCCAACTGTTTATTCCGACCCTCCGGCAAACCCCTGGCGAGGCTGAAGTCGTCAGTCACCGGCTCATGTTACGCGCCGGTATGATCCGAAAGGTCGCGGCCGGAATCTACACCTATCTTCCGTTGGGCCTGCGCGTTCTTAAAAAAATCGAATCTATCATTCGCCAGGAAATGAATCGCGCCGGAGCGCAGGAGTTGTTGATGCCGATCCTTTCTCCGGCGGAACTGTGGCAGGAAACCGGACGATGGGATTTTTACGGCAAAGAATTGCTTCGATGCCAAGACCGGCACAACCGCGATTTTTGCTTCGGGCCCACGCATGAGGAAGTCATCACGGACCTCTTCCGGCGCGAGATCCGTTCCTATCGGCAACTCCCGATGAACTGCTACCAAATCCAAACCAAGTTCCGCGATGAAATCCGTCCCCGTTTTGGCTTGATGCGCGGGCGCGAATTCATCATGAAAGACGCCTATAGTTTCGATGCCGATGAAGCCAGTGCGCGCCTCAGCTATCAAAAAATGTACGACGCCTACGAACGGATCTTTACGCGCTGCGGTCTCAAATTCCGTGCGGTTGAAGCGGACACCGGACTGATCGGCGGCAACATGTCGCATGAATTCATGGTTCTGGCCGATACCGGAGAAGAAACGATTGTGTATGACGAAGCAGGAGCCTATGCCGCCAATGTCGAGTTGGCGGAAACGCCGCCTCCGGTTGAAGAAGACGATGCCGCGCCGCTCGCTCTCGAAGCCGTGCAGACCCCGGGGACCAAAACCGTCGAGGAAGTCTGCACCTTTTTGAAGGTTTCACCGGATCGTCTCGTCAAAACCCTGCTCTACCAGACATCGGCCGGCGACGTCATTGCGATCCTGATTCGCGGCGACCACGAGGCGAATGAAATCAAAATCAACCGTTTCCTGGGAACGACGGAAGTCACACTGGCAAGTGCGGAGACCGTGAGCGCCATATCGTCCGCACCGGTTGGCTTCGCCGGACCGGCCGGGCTCAAGAACATCCGGATCATCGCAGACCACGCGGTCAAAGCCATGCGGAATTTCATCGTCGGCGGAAACAAAAACGATACCCACCTGATCAATGCAAACTGGGGTCGGGATTTTGCAGTCGACGTATTCCTCGATCTGCGCCAAGCCCGAGCCGGGGACAGGTCCCCTCGAAGCGATAACCGGCTGCAGGAGGCCAAAGGCATCGAAGTCGGCCATGTCTTCCTATTGGGGACCAAGTACAGTCAAGCAATGAATGCGACGTTTCTGGATGCGGATGGGCAGGAAACACTGGCGATCATGGGATGTTACGGCATCGGCGTCAGCAGGACCGCGGCCGCAGCCATCGAACAGAACCATGACGACAAAGGCATGAGATGGCCCGTGCCCATTGCGCCATTCCACGTTCATTTATTACCGGTGACGGCCTCGGAGCAGGTCGTCCAAACAGCCGGCATGCTGTATGATGCATGTCTCGAGGCCGGCGTGGAAGTCTTATGGGACGACCGCGATGAACGGGCCGGCGTGAAATTCAACGACGCTGACCTGATTGGGGCACCATTTCATGTCACCATCGGTGACCGGGGCTTAAAGCAAGGCGTGGTTGAACTCAAGCAACGCAACACCGGAGAAGTCCAGCAACTCCCGCCGGCTGACGTCATTCCCAACATCCGAAGGTTGCTTTCCGTCTATGATCTCCCAGTCGGGTAAGCCTCTCTCATTACCGGTACCAGGCAGGAACCTACCAGGCCCGGCGGAGTTGCAAGAACAGCCCTTGATCAGGGGGCGATCCCACGCGATCCCGGCGAAGGGCTTCCACGGCCACCGCCAGTCCCGACGCCACGGTCAGCCGCCCGCCCAGCCGTAAGGTACGCGACGTCTCCCCTACCAACCCCACACCAACATACGGCATCAGGATCCCCGCCATCTCCGGCACCCGCAAGCCCCAGCCCGCTTCCAGGTCTACGCCCAGCCCCTGCGTCGCCGGCCCCAGCGGGGTCCCCTCCAGCCCTTGCTCCCACCATTGAGCCCGGCCGTCCGTCAGGTTCCCCCGTGCCGTGCTCAGGTTCAACAACGGTCCCAGCCCGTCCGGGGCCACCAAGCGCATCTGCCCGCCCAGGCCCCATTCCCGGACCACGCCGTCCACCAGCAGCGTCCGCGCCGCCACGCGCCCCTGCAAGCCCCACACCAGGTCTTCCCAGCCCACGTCCGTCCCCACTTCCACCCCGGTGCCGCCCGCGCCGTCGTCATATTGCACCCCCAGCCGGACCGCCGGCGTGAGCCGTTGACTCGCTCCCAGGGCATACTCCCAGGTGCCATCCACCAGCCCCCGCACCCCGAGGTTCTGCGCGGTCAGGCCCACCAGCAGGTCGCCATTGTCTTCCACTTCCATGGTGCCCAGCCAGGCATCGCCCCGCAGCCGGAACCCGCCGCCCAGCACCGTCATCAGCGGCACCGCCCCGCCCACTGCGGCATGCCGGTGCGTCACCGGCGTCTGTTGCCGAATCCCATCGGCCTGCACCCCATCCGAGGCCGTGACTTCCAGCGTCCCGCCACTATAGCCCACCAACCCCCAGGCCTGGACCCCGGAGGGCGTCTGCCAGGCCACATACGGCCGCACGCCCGTCAGGGTCAGCGCCCACTCCCCGGCTTCGCCAACGCTGGGCAGTTGCCAGTCCAGCCGCCCTTGATCATGCGCCACGTCCAGCCCCACGCGCCAAGACTCGCCGAGTTGCACGTGGCCGTTGAGATTGGCCCCCAGCAACGCCCCCTCCCAACTCACCGGCCCGTCGTTGGTCAAGCGCCGCCAATGGGTCCCGGCACACAGGGTCACCGGCCGCTGGGTGCTGTCCGGGTCGGCAGGGCCCAGGCTCCCTGCCAGCCGGGTGTCGCCCAAGGTTTCCCACAGAGAGGGCTGACGCCCCCCGGTCTGTTGCGCAGTCTGTTGCGTTTCGGCGTACCGGACGGCGCGCTCCACCATGCCCCCCACGTCCGGACCGGCGGTGCCGGTTTCTTGGAGACAGCCGGTGATCCGGTCCAGGTGCCGCCGCAGTAAGGCGGAGCCCACCCACGGCAGCACCGCCTCGTTCACCTGCTTGAACTGCGCTCTGAGCCTGGCCCGGTCATCGTCCAGAATCGTGCCCAGGGCCGTCAGTTGGACCGAGCCTGCGCCGGAGAGGAGGCGGCTCTGGACGGAGGCCTCGCGACGGGGCACGGCTCCGAAGGTGACCGCTTCCGGTTCAAACAGCCGGAGGGTATAGGTTTCTTCCGGGTCCTCTACCGCGCGGTCGTCAATGGTCGGTACGACGAGGGCAACGGTGCGCTCCCCGGCCGGAATGGTGAACTGCCCATACTGCCCGGTATAGTCCTGCTCTTCGGTCGCCGTCCCCTCCACCGTCCGCCACGTCACCCGAATGGGCTTCCCGGACACCGCCGAGAGGGTCACCGGGAAACTCGCCACCGCCCCTTCCTCAACCGTAACATCGCCAATCAGCAGTTCCGGCGGGGCATCGTTATCCAGAATGGTGCCCGTGGCGGCGGCCCCGTCCGCGGCGATCACCACCGATCCACTCCCCCCGCTCAGCCGCACCACAAACGTCTCATCGAATTCATCCAACGCATCGTCGGTCGTCGAGACGGCGACCCGTTTCCGGGTTTCTCCCGGGGCAAAGTCCAGGGCCCGGGAACTGGACACCGGGGTGTAGTCGGCTGTGGTGGCCGGGAAGGTGCCGGCGGTATCGGCCTCCGTCGCCCACTGGACCGTGGCCGCATTCTCGGTCCCCCCGGTGCGCGTCACGGTAAAGACCACGGCCGTGCCTTCCTCGGCCGTGCCCCCGGTAATGGCCATGATCGAGCGGTCATCGTTGTCTTCGAGCACCACCGTGGCCGGGGTGAGACTCAACGGGCCGGAGGTCCCCGTCACCTGGAGGGTTTCGTCCGGCTCATCGAGGGTGTCGTCCACCGGCGTCAGCGTGAAGGTGGCGGTCCCCGTCGTCGCCGCCGCCGCAATGGTCAGCGGGAAATCCTCGACCGGCTCGAAATCTGCTGCCTGCGCGGTCCCCGGCGTCACCGAGAGCGTCAGCACCGTGCTGGCGGTGCGCGCGGCCCCGTCGACTGTCGCCGTCACGGTGATGATGGTGGCGCCGTCTGCCTCGCCTACACTCGCCGGAGTCACGCTCAGGTTTGCCCGGCTCGGCGTGGCCTCGTCGTCGGTAATCGTCAGCGTGACGTCCGCCGGGTTCGCCACGTCACCCTCCGTGGCCGTGGCTGTCCCCGACACCACCACCGTCGCGTCCGGCCCGTCCACGGCATTGTCCACCGCCGTAATGGTCACCGTGCCTGTGCTGTCCGTCTCCCCCGCCGCAATCGTCAGGGTCGTGTTGCTGCTTACCGTGACCGGGGCATTGTTCGGCACCGACACTTCCACCGTCACCGCCGCACTCGCCGCGCCCGACAGCCTCGCCGTCACCGTGCTCGCGTTACCATCCCCACTCTCGTTGATCCTGGTGGGCGTCAACACCAGCGTCACCTCCGGGGCCGCATCATCATCGGTAATCGTCAGGGTCACGTCTGCCGGATCCGCCACGGCACCCCCACCGCCCGTGGCCGTCCCCGACACCACCACCGTCGCATTCGCCGCATCCGCGTTATTGTCCACCGCCGTCAGCGTCACCGTGCCGGTGCTCGTCGTCGCCCCCGCCGCAATCGTCAGGGTCGTGTTGCTGCTCACCGTCACCGGAGCATCGTTCGGCACCGAGACTTCCACCGTCACCGCCGCACTCGACTCGGGCCCGACAGCGTCGCCGTCACCGTGCTCGCATTACCATCCCCGCTCTCGTTGATCGTGGCTGGCGTCAGCACCAGCGTCACCGTCGCCGTATCGTCATCGTCGGTGATCGTGCCGGTGCCCGTGCCCGCGCCTGCCGTGGTCGAGACCGTCGCGTTGGTCGGCGTGCCAAGGGTGACGATGATCGTCTCGTTGGGCTCGTCGAGGGCGTCGCCCTTGACCTTGATGACGATCGTGCCGCTGGTGTCGCCCGCCGCGATGGACAGGCTCGTCGAAGATGGCGTCTCGTAGTCGCTGCCGCCGGTGGCGGTGCCGGTCAGGGTGTAAGGCACGGTGACGGCGTTGGTGCTCGCGGCGGACAGGGTCACCGTGAAGCTCATGTCCACCGTGGTGTTGGGGTCGTCGCCTTCATTCACCGCCGCGGCGTCGGCTACCGACACGGTCGGCGTGTCGTCGTCGTCCGTGATCGTGCCCGTGCCGTCGAGAGTCTGGGCGCCGCCGGAGAGCACCGCGTTGCTCGGCGAGGACAGGCGCAGGACCACCGTCTCATTGGGCTCATCCGCCGTGTCGCCGTTGACCGTGACATCCACCGTCTTCTCGGTGTCGCCGGCGGCGAAGTTGAGGGTGCCGGAGGTAATCGCCGCGTAGTCCGTCGCCGAGGTCGCCGTGCCGGTAGTCGCATCGGCATAAGCGACGCTCACCGGATTGCCGCTCGCCGGGGTCAGGGTCACCTTGAAGGTCATCGTCGCGGTGCCGCTGTCGCCCTCGGCGACGCTTGGCGAGTCGATACTCAGCGTCGGCGTGCCGTCGTCGTCGGTCACGTGACCGCGACGCTCGCCGCCGCGACGCCGGTGTAGTCCGAAGAGCCCGCCACGTTGCGTGGGTGATGCTGCCGGCGCGCGCATTCCCGGCGTTGTCGATGCTGTCGTTCACCGCCGTGGCGGTGACGGTCTGCGCCTGGTTCCAGTTCGACGGGGTGAAGGTGAGGCTTGTCGGGCTCAGCGTCACCATGGCCGGCGCGGTGCTGTCGATGCGCACATCGTCCGTCGGTTCGCTGTCGAGCACCACCGTGTAGCTGTCCTGGTCCTCGCGGGTGCCCGCAGTCCCCGTGTTGTCCGCCTCGTCCATGGTCAAGGAGCCGCCGGCCACCGTCACGCCCCGCGTGTCGTCGTCCGTGATGGTCAGCGTCACGGCGGACGGGTCGGCCACGCCGCCGCCGCTCGCCGTGGCCGAAACGGTGACGGTCTTGTTGGCCGCGTCCACATCGTTGTCCACCGCCGTAATCGTCACCGCGCCGGTGCTGGTCGTCGCGCCGGCCGCGATGGTGAGGTTCGTGCCGCTGAGGGTGTAGTCGCCCGCTACCGCCGGAGAGACGGCCGCGGCGGCGACGGTCAGCGTGACGGCCTGGCTCGATGTGCCGCTCAAGGAAGCCGTCACCGTGGTCGCATTGTCGTCGCCGGACTCGTCGATGGTGGTCGGCGTCAGCTTGAGCGTCACGGACGGCGTGCCGTCATCGTCGGTGATCGTGCCGGTGCCGTCGAGGGTCTGCGCGCCGCCGGAGAGCGCTGCGTTGCTTGGCGAGGACAGACGCAGGATGACGGTTTCGTTGGGCTCGTCCGTAGTGTCGCCGTTGACGGTCACTGTCACCGTCTTCTCGGTGTCGCCGGCGGCGAAGTTGAGCGTCCCGCCGGTGATCGCCGCGTAGTCCGTGGCCGAGGTCGCCGTGCCGGTGGTCGCATCCGCATAAGCCACGCTCACCGGCTTGCCACTCGCCGGGGTCAGGGTCACCTTGAAGGTCATCGTCGCCGTGCCGTTGTTGCCCTCGGCGACGCTCGGCGCGTCGATGCTCAGCGTCGGCTCGCCGTCGTCGTCGGTGACCGTCACGTCGACGGCCGCGGCGGTTTCGTCTTCGTAGTCCGTGCCCATGGCGCTCACCGTATGCGTGATGCGCACGGTGCGCTCGTCGCCCGTGTTGTCGATCGCGTCGGCGACGGCCGTGACCGTGACGGTCTGCGCGTCCCAGTCGGACGCTGTGAATTCGAGGCTGTTGTCGCTCAGCGTGGCGATGGTGGTGTCGCCGCTCGCAAGGTTGACCGTCACCGTGCCGGTGGGCTCGCTGTCGAGTTCGACGCTGTAGATCTTCTGGTGCTCGGAGGTGCTCTGGGTTGACGGATTGTCGACCTCCGCGAGGGTCAGCGTCACCGGCGAAACGCTGATGCCCCGCGTGTCGTCGTCGGTGATCGTCAGCGTCACGGCGGACGGGTCGGCCACCCCGCCGCCGCTCGCCGTGGCCGAGACGGTGACGGTCTTGTTGGCCGCGTCCACCTCGTTGTCCACCGCCGTGAGGGTGACCGCGCCCGTGCTCTCGGTAGCGCCGGCGGCGATGGTCAGGGTCGTGTTGGCGCTGAGCGTGTAGTCGCCGGTGGCGGCGGGGGACACCGCTGCCGCGGCGACGGTCAGGGTGACCGCCTGGTGCGATGCGCCGCTCAGGGAAGCGGTCACCGTGCTGGAGCCCCCGTTCTCGGTGATGGATGCCGACGACAGCTTGAGCGTCACCACGGCGTGCCGTCATCGTCGGTGATCGTGCCGGTGCCGTCGAGGGTCTGGGCGCCGCCGGAGAGCGCCGCGTTGCTTGGCGAGGACAGGCGCAGGACAACGGTCTCGTTGGGCTCGTCAACGGTGTCGCCGTTCACGGTGACATCCACCGTCTTCTCGGTTTGGCCAGCAGTGAAGTTGAGCGTGCCCGAGGTAATCGCCGCGTAGTCCGTCGCCGAGGTCGCCGTGCCGGTAGTCGCATCGGCGTAGGCCACGCTCACCGGCTTGCCACTCGCCGGGGTCAGCGTGACCTTGAAGGTCATCGTCGCGGTGCTGCTGTCGCCCTCGGTGACGCTCGGCGCGTCGATGCTGAGCGTCGGTTCGCCGTCGTCGTCGGTGACCGTCACGTCGACGGCCGCGGCGGTTTCGTCTTCGTAGTCCGTGCCCATGGCGCTCACCGTATGCGTGATGCGCACGGTGCGCTCGTCGCCCGTGTTGTCGATCGCGTCGGCGACGGCCGTGACCGTGACGGTCTGCGCGTCCCAGTCGGACGCTGTGAATTCGAGGCTGTTGTCGCTCAGCGTGGCGATGGTGGTGTCGCCGCTCGCAAGGTTGACCGTCACCGTGCCGGTGGGCTCGCTGTCGAGTTCGACGCTGTAGGTCTCTTGGTGCTCGGAGGTGCTCTGGGTTGACGGATTGTCGACCTCCGCGAGGGTCAGCGTCACCGGCGAGACGCTGATGCCCCGCGTGTCGTCGTCGGTGATCGTCAGCGTCACAGCGGACGGGTCGGCCACCCCGCCGCCGCTCGCCGTGGCCGAGACGGTGACGGTCTTGTTGGCCGCGTCCACCTCGTTGTCCACCGCCGTGAGGGTGACCGCGCCCGTGCTCTCGGTAGCGCCGGCGGCGATGGTCAGGGTCGTGTTGGCGCTGAGCGTGTAGTCGCCGGTGGCGGCGGGGGACACCGCTGCCGCGGCGACGGTCAGGGTGACCGCCTGGTGCGATGCGCCGTTCAGGGAAGCGGTCACCGTGCTGGAGCCCCCGTTCTCGGTGATCGATGCCGACGACAGCTCGAGCGTCACCGTCGGCGTGCCGTCGTCGTCGGTGATCGTGCCGGTGCCCGTGCCCGCGCCCTCGGCGGTGGAGACCGTCGCGTTGGTCGGTGCGCCCAGGGTGACGATGATCGTCTCGTTGGGCTCATCGAGTGTGTCGCCCTTGACCTTGATGACAATCGTGCCGCTGGTGTCGCCCGCGGGGATCGACAGGCTCGTGGACGATGGCGTCTCGTAGTCGCTGCCGCCGGTCGCCGTGCCGGTCAGCGTGTAGGGCACGGTGACGGCCAGGGCACTGGCCTCGGACAGGGTCACCGTGAAGCTCATGTCCGCGGTGGTGTCCGCGTCGTCGCCTTCGTTCACCGCCGTGGCGTCGGCTACTGACACGGTCGGCGCATCGTCGTCGTCGGTGATCGTGCCGGTGCCGTCGAGGGTCTGCGTATTGCCGCCGCTCAGCGCTGCGTTGCTTGGCGAGGACAGCCGCAGGACAACGGTCTCGTTGGGCTCGTCGGTGGTGTCGCCGTTGACCGTGACATCCACCGTCTTCTCGGTTTGGCCGGCGGCGAAGTTGAGGGTGCCCGAGGTAATCGCCGCGTAGTCCGTCGCCGAGGTCGCCGTGCCGGTGGTTGCATCCGCATAAGCGACGCTCACCGGCTTGCCGCTCGCCGGGGTCAGGGTCACCTTGAAGGTCATCGTCGCCGTGCCGTTGTTGCCCTCGGCGACGCTCGGCGCGTCGATGCTCAGCGTCGGCTCGCCGTCGTCGTCGGTGACCGTCACGTCGACGGCCGCGGCGGTTTCGTCCTTGTAGTCCGTGCTGGCGGCGCTGACCGTATGGGTGATGCGCACGGTGCGCTCGTCGCCCGCGTTGTCGATCGTGTCGGCAACAGCGGTGACCGTGACGGTCTGCGCGTCCCAGTCGGACGCTGTGAATTCGAGGCTGTTGTCGCTCAGCGTGGCGATGGTGGTGTCGCCGCTCGCAAGGTTGACCGTCACGGTGCCGGTGGGCTCGCTGTCGAGCTCGATGCTGTAGGTCTCTTGGTGCTCGGAGGTGTTCTGGGTTGACGGATTGTCGACCTCCGCGAGGGTCAGCGTCACCGGCGAAACGCTGATGCCCCGCGTGTCGTCGTCGGTGATCGTCAGCGTCGCGTCGGCCGGGTTGGCGACGCCGTTGCCGCCGCTCGCCGTGGCCGAGACGGTGACGGACTTGTCGGCCGCATCGACATCGTTGTCCACCGCCGTAATCGTCACCGCGCCGGTGCTGGTCGTCGCGCCGGCCGCGATGGTGAGGGTCGTGCCGCTGAGCGCGAAGTCGCCGGTGGCGGCGGGGGACACCGCTGCCGCGGCGACGGTCAGCGTGACCGCCTGGCTCGATGCGCCGCTCAGGGAAGCGGTCACCGTACTGGAGCCCCCGTTCTCGGTGACCGATGCGGACGACAGCTCGAGCGTCACCGTCGGCGTGCCGTCGTCGTCGTTCACGGTCACCGCGACGCTCGCCGCCGCGACGCCGGTGTAGTCTGAAGAGCCCGCCACCACCGCGTGGGCGATGCTGCCGGTGCGCGCATTCCCGGTGTTGTCGATGGTGTCGTTCACCGCCGTGGCGGTGACGGTCTGCGCCTGGTTCCAGTTCGACGGGGTGAAGGTGAGGCTTGTCGGGCTCAGCGTCACCATGGCCGGCGAGATGCTGTCGATTCTCACATCGTCCGTCGGTTCGCTGTCGAGCACCACCGTGTAGCTGTCCTGGTCCTCGCGGGTGCCCGAAGTCCCCGTGTTGTCCACCTCGTCCATGGTCAAGGAGCCGCCGGCCACCGTCACGCCCCGCGTGTCGTCGTCGGTGAGGTCGATGCTCGCGCCCGCCACGGTGACGCCGCCCGGGTCCGTGCCGGTGACGGTGATCGTCTCCGTGTCCTCGTCCACGTCGTCGTCGAGGGGTTCGAGGTCGAAGGTGTCTTTCGCGCTTGACGCGCCGGCGGGCAGGGTCAGGGTGAAGTTCTCGACCGCCGTGTAGTCCTCGTCCGACACCGCCGTGCTCGTCTCCGCGCCGACCGTGATGGTCAGGTCCTTGCTCGCCGAGTAGGTGCTGCCGCCAGTGACGCTGGCCGTCACCGTGACGGTCGCCTCGGCGGCGTTCTCGGCGATCGTCGATTTGTCAACGGCAAGCGTGATGCCGGTCGGCGCCGCGTCGTCGTCGGTAATCGTGAGCGTCGCGTCATCCGGGTCGGCCACCCCGCCGCCGCTCGCGGTGGCCGAAACGGTGACGGTCTTGTTCGGCGCATCGACGCTGTTGTCCACGGCGGTGATCGTGACGGCGCCCGTGCTGGCCTTGCTACCGGCGGCGATGGTCAGGGTCTTGTTGGCGCTGAGCGCGAAGTCGCCCGTTACCGCCGGAGAGACGGCCGCGGCGGCGACCATCAGGGTGACGGCCTCGCTTGATGCGCCGCTCAAGGAAGCCGTCACCGTGGTCGCATTATCGTCGCCGGATTCGTCGATCGTCGCGGGCGTCAGCACGAGAGTCGCGGTCGGGGTCGCGTCGTCGTCCGTGATCGTGCCGGTGCCGTCGAGGGTGGTATTGCCGCCGCTCAGCGCTGCGTTGCTTGGCGAGGACAGCCGCAGGACAACGGTCTCGTTGGGCTCGTCGGTGGTGTCGCCGTTGACCGTGACATCCACCGTCTTCTCGGTTTGGCCGGCGGCGAAGTTGAGGGTGCCCGAGGTAATCGCCGCGTAGTCCGTCGCCGAGGTCGCCGTGCCGGTGGTTGCATCCGCATAAGCGACGCTCACCGGCTTGCCGCTCGCCGGGGTCAGGGTCACCTTGAAGGTCATCGTCGCCGTGCCGTTGTTGCCCTCGGCGACGCTCGGCGCGTCGATGCTCAGCGTCGGCTCGCCGTCGTCGTCGGTGACCGTCACGTCGACGGCCGCGGCGGTTTCGTCCTTGTAGTCCGTGCTGGCGGCGCTGACCGTATGGGTGATGCGCACGGTGCGCTCGTCGCCCGCGTTGTCGATCGTGTCGGCAACAGCGGTGACCGTGACGGTCTGCGCGTCCCAGTCGGACGCTGTGAATTCGAGGCTGTTGTCGCTCAGCGTGGCGATGGTGGTGTCGCCGCTCGCAAGGTTGACCGTCACGGTGCCGGTGGGCTCGCTGTCGAGCTCGATGCTGTAGGTCTCTTGGTGCTCGGAGGTGTTCTGGGTTGACGGATTGTCGACCTCCGCGAGGGTCAGCGTCACCGGCGAAACGCTGATGCCCCGCGTGTCGTCGTCGGTGATCGTCAGCGTCGCGTCGGCCGGGTTGGCGACGCCGTTGCCGCCGCTCGCCGTGGCCGAGACGGTGACGGACTTGTCGGCCGCATCGACATCGTTGTCCACCGCCGTAATCGTCACCGCGCCGGTGCTGGTCGTCGCGCCGGCCGCGATGGTGAGGGTCGTGCCGCTGAGCGCGAAGTCGCCGGTGGCGGCGGGGGACACCGCTGCCGCGGCGACGGTCAGCGTGACGGCCTCGCTTGATGCGCCGCTCAAGGAAGCCGTCACCGTGGTCGCATTGTCGTCGCCGGACTCGTCGATGGTGGTCGGCGTCAGCTTGAGCGTCACGGACGGCGTGCCGTCATCGTCCGTGATCGTGCCGGTGCCGTCGAGGGTCTGCGCGCCGCCGGTGAGCCTCGCGTTGCTTGGCGAGGACAGCCGCAGGACAACGGTCTCGTTGGGCTCGTCGGTGGTGTCGCCGTTGACCGTGACATCCACCGTCTTCTCGGTTTGGCCGGCGGCGAAGTTGAGGGTGCCCGAGGTAATCGCCGCGTAGTCCGTCGCCGAGGTCGCCGTGCCGGTGGTTGCATCGGCGTAGGCCACGCTCACCGGCTTGCCGCTCGCCGGGGTCAGGGTCACCTTGAAGGTCATCGTCACGGTGCTGCTGTCGCCCTCGGCGACGCTTGGCGCGTCGATGCTCAGCGTCGGCTCGCCGTCGTCGTCGGTGACCGTCACGTCCACCGGCGCAGCGGTTTCGTCCTTGTAGTCGGTGCCGGCGGCGCTGACCGTATGGGTGATGCGCACGGTGCGCTCGTCGCCCGTGTTGTCGATTTCGTCGGCGACGGCGGTGACCGTGACGGTCTGCGCGTCCCAGTCGGACGCTGTGAATTCGAGGCTGTTGTCGCTCAGCGTGGCGATGGTGGTGTCGCCGCTCGCAAGGTTGACCGTCACGGTGCCGGTGGGCTCGCTGTCGAGCTCGATGCTGTAGGTCTCTTGGTGCTCGGAGGTGCTCTGGGTTGACGCATTGTCGACCTCCGCGAGGGTCAGCGTCACCGGTGAGACGCTGATGCCCCGGGTGTCGTCGTCGGTGATGGTCAGCGTCACAGCGGACGGGTCGGCCACCCCGCCGCCGCTCGCCGTGGCCGAGACGGTGACGGTCTTGTTGGCCGCGTCCACCTCGTTGTCCACCGCCGTGAGGGTGACCGCGCCCGTGCTCTCGGTAGCGCCGGCGGCGATAGTCAGGGTCGTGTTCTCGCTGAGCGCGAAGTCGCCCGCTATCGCCGGAGAGACGGCCGCGGCGGCAACGGTCAGGGTGACCACCTGGCTCGAAGCGCCGCTCAGGGTTGCGGTCACCGTGCTGGAGCCCCCGTTCTCGGTGATGGATGCCGACGACAGCTCGAGCGTCACCGTCGGCGTGCCGTCGTCGTCGGTGATGTTGAAGGTCGCGATGCCGGAACCGGAGGCGCCACCGTCGAGGTTTTCTCCCGAACTGGCGTTCAGCGTGCCAAGACCCACCGTCACGGACTCCGTCGCGCCCTCGTCGGTGATGTCGGATGTGGCGGTAAGAATGACCGTCGCGCTGCTCGCGGCGCCACTCACACCGGAGAAGGCGATGGTCGGCGGATTGGCCGTAAGATCGGTGCTCGCCAAGTTCGAGTAGGTAACACCGGTGGGCGTCGTCATGGGCGCGGCGAGCGTGTAGTCCGCGCCGAAAGTGGCCGTGCCGGAGAAGGTCAGTGGCACGTCGAGGGTCTCGTCGCCGGTGAGCGCGCGGCCGAGTGTGACGGTGATGGTCTTCATACCCGCATCCTCGTCAATGGCGGTGGACGGGGCTTCGAGCTTCACCGTGGTCGCATCGTTGTCAGTGATGTTGATCGTATGGCTCGATGTGCCGCCAAGTTGCGCATGGGCGCTGGCGGTGAGGTCCACGGTGAAGGCTTCGGCGGGCTCGTCGGCGCTGTCGTCGGTCAGGCTGACGGTGATCTGCTTGCTGGCGGCACCGGCGGCAAAGTCGAGGTCCGTGCTGGTGATGGCCGTAAAGTCGCTGCCGCCTATCGCCGTGCCATTGGTTGTCGCGTAGCTGACCGTGGCGGCCACGAGGGTCGTGCCCGTCTTCTCGACGGTGAGCATCAGGGTGCCATCGTCCTCGTCGGCGTCCGTGGAGGCGGTGGAGAAGGCGAAGCTCGGGCGGTCGGCGGCGTCGGTGATGGTGCCGGTAGCTTTGCCCGCCGTGTTGCTGAGGTTGAAGGTGTCGGTGCTGTCGAGGGTCAGCGTAAAGTAGTGGTCGCCCTCGTAGGTGGTGTCCTGGGTGGTTGGGATGCTAATGGTGCTGCTGCGCTGGCCCTGGGCAATGGTGAGCGTGGCGTTCTCCGCGGCTGCCGTGTAATCCGCGCTGGTTGCGACCTGATGGTCGGCGTCGCTCTCGTTGCCCCGGCCATCAGAAGTCGAGTAGCCGACCGTCACGCCGCCGCTCGGGGCCACCTCCGGCAGCGTCACCGTGAACACCACTGCACTGCCCTCGGCGGCACTCGCGGCGGCGACGCTGACCATGGCGTCGTCATCGAGGATCGGCACCGAAGCGGTTCCGGTCGTGCTGATGCCGCCAGACAGGCCGCTTGATGACGGGGCACGAGCGCTCGTCCCGTAGGCGATGGCCACGGTGCGGCTGGCGTTATCTGTGTTCGCGACCGCGGTGAGGGTAAGCGTCGCCGTCTGCGCATTCGCGCCCTCGATCTTCACCGCCGGGTCCTGGGCGCTGTGCGGATCGGTCGTATCGAGCGAGACGCCGGTACCGCCGGTGCCCTTGAGCACGAGGGTATAGTGCGTCGTTTCCGTCGCGCCGGTGACGGCCAACGGCACAGTTACGCTCTCGCCCGCCACCAACGCCCGGCCCAGCGTGATGGTCACGTCCTCCGTGCCGCCGTTCTCGGCGATACCGCCGGAACCGGCACGCGCCAACAGCACCGTGGTCGCGTCGTCGTCATTCACGTCTACGCTCGCCGAGTCGGCGCTCGCCGCCACCGTGTAGTCCGTGCCGCCCTTCACGGTCACGGTCACCGAACCGTCGGGCTCGTCGGTGGTGTCGGCCTGGGTGCTGACCGTGTACGTTTCGCTCGTCCGCCCGGCGCGGAAGGTGAGGGTCTTGCTGCCCGTCGTGCCGCTCGCGGCGAAGCTATCGGTGGTAGCCACATTGAGATTCACCGTCAGGTCGGCGACGGGGGCGATGTCGGCGTTGACCGTGAAGCCCGCCGCCGTGCCCTCGGTGACCGCCGACCCGGCAGTGATGCTGAGTTCGGGCACGTCGTCGTCGGTCAGGGTGATGCTCGTTCCGGTGATGGTCAGGCTTCCGGACTCGCCGGTTACGCTGATGGTCTCGTCGGCCTCATCAAGGGCGTCGTCGGTGGGCGTCAGGTCGAAGGCCCTGGAGACGCTTGCCTGGCCCACAGGGATGACGAGGTCGAAGGTGGAGACCCGCGTGTAGTCGGTGCCGGACACCGCGCTGTCGGTCGGTTCGCCGACAGTCACCTCCACCGTTGTGTCTGCGGCGTAGCGGGTGCCGCCACCGACCGTCGCCGTGACGGTGATGCTGGTCTCACCCGCATCTTCGGCAACCTTATCGGTGTCCACCGACAGGGTGATGCCGTCCGGTGCGTCGTCATCGTCGGTGACCGTCACGTCGACGGCCGCGGCGGTTTCGTCTTCGTAGTCCGTGCCCGTGGCGCTGACCGTGTGCGTGATTCGCACCGTGCGGGCGTCACCCGTGTTGTCAACGTCGTCGGCCACCGCGGTGACCGTGACGGTCTGCGCATCCCAGTTGGATGTCGTGAACTCGAGACTAATGTCGCTGAGCGTGGCGATCTTGGTGTCGCCGCTCGAAAGGTTGACCGTCACCGTGCCGGTGGGCTCGCTGTCGAGCTCGATGCTGTAGGTCTTCTGGTGCTCGGTGGCGCTTGGCGTTGACGCATCGTCAACCTCGGCGAGAGTCAGCGTCACCGGCGAGACGCTGATGCCCCTCGTGTCGTCGTCGGTGATCGTCAGCGTCACGGCGGACGGGTCGGCCACCCCGCCGCCGCTCGCCGTGGCCGACACCGTGACGGACTTGTCATCCGCGTCCACATCGTTGTCCGTCGCCGTGACGGTGACGGCGCCCGTGCTCTCGGTAGCGCCGGCCGCGATGGTCAGGGTCTTGTTGGCGCTGAGCGTGTAGTCGCCGATCGCGGCGGGGGACACCGCTACGGCGGCGACGGTCAGGGTGACCGCCTGGTGCGATGCACCGCTCAGGGAAGCGGTCACCGTGCTGGAGCCCCCATCCTCGGTGATGGATGCCGACGACAGCTTGAGCGTGACCACCGGCGTGCCGTCATCGTCGGTGATCGTGCCCGTGCCGTCGAGGGTCTGCGCGCCGCCGGTGAGCCTCGCGTTGCTTGGCGAGGACAGGCGCAGGACGACGGTTTCGTTGGGCTCGTCCGTGGTGTCGCCGTTCACCGTGACATCCACCGTCTTCTCGGTGTCGCCGGCGGTGAAGTTGAGCATCCCGCCGGTGATCGCCGCATAGTCCGTCGCCGAGGTCGCCGTGCCGGTGGTCGCATCGGCGTAGGCGACGCTCACCGGCTTGCCGCTCGCCGGGGTCAGCGTGACCTTGAAGGTCATCGTCGCCGTGCCGTTGTTGCCCTCGGCGACGCTCGGTGCGTCGATGCTCAGCGTCGGCTCGCCGTCGTCGTCGGTGACTGTCACGTCCATCGGCGCGGCGGTTTCGTCCTCGTAATCGGTGCCCGTGGCGCTCACCGTATGCGTGATGCGCACGGTGCGGGCATCGCCCGCGTTGTCGATGGCGTCGGCGACGGCGGTGACCGTGACGGTCTGCGCGTCCCAGTCGGACGCTGTGAATTCGAGACTGTTGTCACTCAGCGTGGCGATGGTGGTGTCGCCGCTCGCAAGGTTGACCGTCACCGTGCCGGTGGGCTGGCTGTCGAGTTCGACGCTGTAGGTCTTCTGGTGCTCGGAGGTGTTCTGGGTTGACGGATTGTCGACCTCCGCGAGGGTCAGCGTCACCGGCGAGACGCTGATCCCTCGCGTGTCGTCGTCGGTGATCGTCAGCGTCGCGTCGGCCGGGTTGGCGACGCCGTTGCCGCCGGTTGCGGTCGCCGAAACGGTGACACTCTTGTTGGCCGCGTCCACATCGTTGTCCACCGCCGTAATCGTCACCGCGCCGGTGCTCTCGGTGGCGCCAGCCGCGATGGTCAGGGTCGTGCCGCTGAGGGTGAAGTCGCCCGCTACCGTGTCGGCGCCCGCGGCAGCAGCCACCGCCAGGGTCACCGCCACGCTCGATTTGCCCGACAGCGTCGCCGTCACGGTGCTGGCGTTGTCATCCCCGCTCTCGTCGATGGCGGTGGGCGTCAACACCAGCGTCACCGTGGGCTTGACCTCGTCGTCCGTGATCGTCAGGGATGTCCCGGCAACGGTGATGCCGGTCAGCGTCCCGTCCAAGCTGATCGTCTCACTGCCCTCGTGCAGGTCGTCGTTGGTGGGCGTGAGCGTGAAGTCGTGTATAACACTGGCGACTCCGGCGCGAATGGTGATGGTCTGGTCGGCAACGTCCGTGTAGTCGGTGCCTTCGACGGCGCTGTCGCCGTCCTTGCCGACGACCAGGGTGAGGTCCGCGGCGTCTTCGAGGCGGGTGGTGCCGTCGAGCGTGGCGGTGACGCGCACAGTCTTGACGCCGCCGTCCTCGGCGAGGGAGGTCTGGACGTTATCGGTGTCCTTGTCGGCATCGACGGTGAGCGTGAGGGCCGGGGCCACGTCCTCGCTGGTCAGCGTGATCTGGGTGCCGGTGACGGTGACACTGGCGAGGATGGCGTCGAAGGAGATAGTCTCGCTGGTCTCGTGGAAGGCGTCGTCGGTGGGCGTCAGCGTGAAGGTGTGCTCCACAGCCTGGTCGCCAGCGGGGATGGTGAGGGTGACGTCGGCGACGTCGGTGTAGTCGGTGCCTTCGGTGGCGCTGTCGGTGTCGTCACCGACGATCAGCGTGAGGGTCGTGGCCACATCGAACTGGGTCGAGCCGCCGAGCGTGGCGGTGACCTTGACGGTCTTCGCCCCGCCGTCCTCGGCGAGCGAGGTCTGGACGTTCTCGGTGTTGTGGTCGGCATCGACGGCGAGCATGAGGGTGGTAGGCACCGCGTCGTCATCAGTGATCGTGCCGGTGGCCTCGGCCGTGGTAATCGTGCCGCCTTCAGGGCTGGTCAGCTCCACCAGGAAGGTCTCGTTGCCCTCGTGCAGCATGTCCTCCGTGGTGGCGACCGTGAAGGTCTGGCTGCCGACGTCTTTAGCGAAGGTTAGCGTTATCGCCGTCGTTACCGGAGTGTAGTCGGTGGCTGACGCCGCGTTCGCCCCGTCGCTGGAGTCCGCCTTGGTGTTCCACTTCACCGACACCGCGTTGTCCATGGCCCCGGAACGGGTCACCGTGAAGGTGATGGCGTCGCCCTCGTCGGCCTTGGCGTCCGCCACGGCGAATGAGGGTTCGGTGTCGTCGTTCGTGATCGTCCCTGTGGCCGTGCCCTTGCCCGTCTCAATGCTCACTCCGGTGCCCGGATCGTTCTCCGCCAGCGCCGGGGCACTCAAGACCGCCTTGAACGTTTCGTCCGGCTCAAACAGGTCATCATCTGTGGTCTGCACCTCCACTGTCTGGCTGGTGACGCCCTTGGCAAAGTTCAGCGTCTGCGCCGTGGCAATGGCGGTGTAGTCGTCCGCATCAGCGGCATTGACGTCCTCGCCGCTGTCGGTAGCCGTGGCTACCTTCACCGATGCCACGTTGTCTTCGGCCCCGGCGCGGCTCACCGTGAAGATCACCTTGCCGCCCTCGTCGGCCTCCGCATTGGCAATCGAGAAACTCACCGGGTCATCGTTGTCGGTGAGGGTCACGGTCGCGCCGGTGATCGTGACATCCGTCAGCGTGCCGGTGACATCCATCGTCTCGTCGACCTCGTCCAGGTCGTCGTCCACCGGTGTCACGGTGAAACTGCCGGTCTGGCTGGCAGCGCCCGCGGCAATGGTGATGTTGAAGTTGCTCACCGCCGCATAGTCCGCCGGGGAGGCGGCAGTGCCGTCGGCCACGCTCACTGCCACGGTCTTGGCGTCTACGTAGCGCGTGGGGCCGTTCACCGTAGCCGTCACGGTGACGACCGTGGCCCCGGCATCCTCCGCCACCGTGCTTGGTGTGCCGTCCTCTGCGCCGTTGGTGTCCACGCTCAATGTGATGCCGGTGGGGGCGTCGTCGTCATCAGTGATCGTGCCGGTGGCCTCGGTCGTGGTAATCGTGCCGCCCACCGCTCCGGTCAGTTCCACCAGGAAGGTCTCATTCTCCTCGTCCAGTACGTCCTCCGTGGTGGCAACTGTGAATGTCTGGCTGCTGACACCCTTGGCGAAGGTCAGCGTCGTCGCCGTCGGCACCGGGGTGTAGTCGGTGGCTGAGGCGGCATTCGCCCCTGTCGCTGCCTTGGTGTTCCATTTCACTGACACCGCGTTGTCCATGGCCCCGGAACGGGTCACCGTGAAGGTAATGGCGTCGCCTTCCGCCGCACTGGCGTCCTTCACGGCAAACGAGGGCTCGGTGTCGTCGTTTTTGATCGTCCCCGTGGCCGTGCCCTTGCCCGCGGCAATGCTCACCCAGGTGCCCGGGTCCCCGTCGACCAACGCCGGGGCGCTCAAGATCGCCAGGAACGTCTCATCCGGCTCGAATAGGTCATCTTGCGTCGTCTGGACCTCCACCGTTTTGCTGGTGACCCCCTTGGCAAAGCTCAACCTCTGCGCAGCCAATGCCGTGTAATCGGCCGCATCAGCCGAATCGGCCCCGGCACCGCTGTCCGTGGCTGTGACCACCTGCACTGTCGCCACATTATTCTTGGCCCCGGCGCGGGTCACGGTGAAGGTCAACTTGCCGCCCTCGGTGGCCTCTGCATCGGCGATCGAGAAGCTCACCGGGTCATCGGTGTCGGTGAGGGTGAGGGTGGCCTTGGTCACCGTCAGCCCATCGGTGGTGGCACCCGTCACGTCCATCGTCTCGTTGACCTCGTCCAGGTCGTCGTCCACCGGCGTCACAGTGAAACTGCCTGCCTGGCTGGCGGCACCCGCGGCAATGGTGATGGTGAAGTTGCTCACCGCCGCATAGTCCGCCGGGGAGGCGGCGGTGTTGTCCGCTACGCTCACCGTCACGGTCTTGGCGTCCACGTAACGCGTGTCGCCGTTCACCGTGGCCGTCACCGTGACGACCGTGGCCCCGGCGTCCTCATTCACCATGTCCGGCGACACCGACAGCGTGATGCCGCTGGGTGCCGCGTCATCGTCATTAATCGTGCCGGTGGCTTGGGCGGTGGTAATCTTCCCGCCTACCGCCCCGGTTAACTCCACCAGGAAGGTCTCATTCTCCTCGTCCAGTACGTCCTCCGTGGTGGCAACTGTGAATGTCTGGCTGCTGACACCCTTGGCGAAGGTCAGCGTCGTCGCCGTCGGCACCGGGGTGTAGTCGGTGGCCGACGCAGCGTTCGCCCCGGTCGCTACCTTGGTGTTCCATTTCACCGACACCGCATTGTCCATGGCCCCGGAACGGGTCACCGTAAAGGTGATGTCGTCGCCCTCCGACGCGCTCGCGTCCGCCACGGCAAACGACGGCTCGGTGTCGTCGTTCTTGATCGTCCCTGTGGCCGTGCCCTTGCCCGCCGCAATGCTCACCCCGGTGCCCGGGTCCCCATCGGCCAGCACCGGGGCGCTCAAGGTCGCCCGGAACGTCTCGTCCGGCTCGAACAGGTCGTCCTGCGTGGTCTGCACCTCCACCGTCTGGCTGGTGACCCCCTTGCCAAAGTTCACCGTCTGTGCTGGGGCAATGGCGGTGTAATCGTTTGCATCAGCCGGGCTGACGTCCTCACCCGAATCCGCCGTGGTCGCGATCTTGACCGACACCACGTTGTCCACGGCGCCGCTCCGGGTTACAGTGAAGGGAATTTTCCCGCCCTCGACAACTGCATCCCCCGTAATGGAGAAACTCGGAGGATCATCATCGTCCGTGAGGGTAATTTCATCACCGGTTATCGTGATGCCGGACAAGGTTCCCGTGACGTTGATGATCTCGATTGGCTCATCGAGCACGTCATTTGTTGGAGTCAGGGTAAAGGTTTTGGTTGCGTCGTTCTCACCCGTGCCTATGGTCATGTCGAAACTATCCACGGCTGCGTAGTCCGTGCCCGAGATGGCGGTCCCACCGCCGACACTCACCATCACGGTCCTGGCCTCGGCATAGCGGGTGGTGCCGTTCACGGCAGCGATGACGGTGATGGTCTTGGCGCCGCCATTCTCCGTTACCGAGTCAGGACTCGCCGTGAGCGTGATGCCGGTGGGGGCGTCGTCATCATCGGTTATCGTGACGGCCACGCTCTCTGCGGTCTCGCCGGTGTAATCCGTCCCCGCGGCGCTCACCGTGTGTGAGATGTCCACCTCGCGCATGTTGCCCGTATTGTCGATGGCATCAGGCTGGGCGGTGACGGTCACCGTGCGCTCCATATTCCAGTTGGTGGTGTTAAAAACCAAACCCGCTGTATCTATCCTGGCCACGGACTCATCGCCGCTTTTCAGGTTGACCGTTACTGCGCCGGTTGGCTGACTTGTGAGCACCACCTTGTAGGTGGCCTGATCCTCCCTGGTAGCTAAGGTGCTCGGGTTATCCGCCTCAGCCACAGTCAATTCGGTGGGCGTCACACTGATGCCGCGGGTATCATCATCCGTGATCGTCCCGGTGGCGACACCCGCGCCTTCGGCAGTCGAGACCGTGGCATTTGTCGGCGTGCCCAGCGTTACCATTATCGTTTCGTTTGCCTCGTCCACCTCATCGCCGGTTACGGGGATTGTGACATCTGCCTGTGTCTGCCCTGCAGCAATCGTTACGGAGCGCGGGTTGGGCGCGGTATAATCCGTGCTGGCCGTGGCCGTGCCACCCAGGGTGTAGGGCACTGTCACGGCCTGGCCGCTGGCGGCTGAGAGTGTTACGGTGAAGGTCATGTTGTTGGGGGGATCAGGGGACGCCATGTCGCCTTCGGGCACAGCCGTGGCGTCGGCAACGGAAACTGTGGGCGTAGGATCGTTATCCTCGATGGTTCCCGTGCCGTCCAGCGTGGTCTCACCGCCCGTCAACGTGGCATTGACAGGCGAGGACAGCCGCACCACCACCGTCTCGTCGGGTTCATCGATGTCATCGCCGGTCACGGTGATCGCCATGGTTTTGCTCGTATCTCCGGGATCGAAGGTCAATGTCCCGCCGGCCAGAGCCGTGTAGTCCGTGACTGATGTTGCGGTGCCGGTACCCGCGTCCGCGTAAGTCACGGTCACCGTGTTGCCGCTTGTCGGGGCCAGCCGCACGGTGAAGGTGAGCGTCGCCGTAGCGCCGCTGTCCATCTCGGTCACGGACGGATTGTTGATGGACAGCGTCGGCTCGCCATCGTCGTCGTTGACCGTGACCGTCACACTCTCTGCGGTGGCACCGTCGTAATCCGTCCCCGTGGCGGTCACGGTATGGGTCACCGTGACCGTGCGCCGGTCCATCGGATTATCGACTACGTCGGCCACGGCGGTCACGGTCACCGTTTGCGGCACATCCCAGTCGGAGGCGTCAAACGTGAGACTCACCGGAGCGACCGTCGCGATCTTCGTATCGCCACTGGCAACCCCAATTGTCACCGTCCCGCCCGAGAGTTCACTATCGAGCACCACGGTATAGGTATCCTCATGTTCGTTCGCTTCCGTGGTTGCCGCGTTGTCTGCCTCATCCAGCGTCAGCGTCGTCTTCGTCACGGTAATGCCGCGGGTGTCGTCGTCCTTGATCGTCAGGGTCTGGTTTCCCGGTGCCTGCACCAGCTTGTTGCCGCCGGTGACGGTGGCGGCAACGGTGACGGTCTTGTCCGCCGTATCCACGTCGTTATCGACGGCGGTAATGGTGACGACCCCGGTGCTGGTTTGCGAAAGGGCCGGGATCGTCAGCGTGGTGGTGTCGCTGAGGGTCAGGTCGCCCGCGACCGCGGGAGTGACCGGCGTGGCGGAGACCGTAAGCGTCACGGCTTCGCTGGATGTCCCGTCCATGGTTGCCGTTACCGTACTGGACGTGTCGTCTCCGCTCTCGTGTATCGATGCCGGAGTCAAAACCAGCGTGGCAGTGGGCGTGAGGTCGTTATCTTGAATGGTGATCACCGTGCCTGTTGCCGTCACTCCGGAGAGCTCACCGGCGACGCTGATGGTCTCATCCGGTTCGTCCACGCTGTCGTCAGTCAGGGTGAGCGTCAAGTCCTTATGGACGCTGGCCGCGCCGGCAGGCAGGGTGAGATCGAAGTCCGCCACCGTGGCATAGTCGCCACCGGTTCCCTCGGTGGCAGTGTCCTTCTCGGCGTCGCCTACGGTGATGGTGATGGTTTTGTCGGTGGCAAAGCGGGTGGTGCCGTCAAGAGTCGCGGTAACCCGCACCGTGGGTTTGTCAGCGCCTTCGCTGATTGCGTTCTGGTCACCGCCGGTATTGGTATCGGTATCTACCGTGACGATGAGCGCCATGGGCGCCTCGTCGTCGTCATTGACCGTGACGGCGACCGGCGCCGCGGTCTCGTCTGCGTAGTCCGTGTCGGCGGCGCTGACCGTGTGGGTGATACTGGTGGCACGCTCGTTGCCGGTATTGTCGAGGGCGTCGTTTTGGGCGGTCACGGTTACCATCTGCGCCGTCTCCCAGTTGTCCGCGTCAAACGTCAGGCGTGACTTGTCCACCGTGGCGACGGTGCTGTCACTGCTGGCCACGTTAACGATCACGGTCCCAGTACCCGTCGGTTGGCTCGTCAGTACCACCTCGTACGTCTTCTGATTCTCGATGACCTCCTGGGTCGACGGATCGTCCGCTTCACCCAACGTCAGCGTCAACGGCGTCACATTGATACCGCGTTGGTCATTATCCAAGATCACACCGATGGCGACATTGCTCTCTTGGCCGTCATCATCGAAGAAGAGAACGTCATCCGTCTTGCCGTCACTGAGGTCGCTGAGTTCCACCTGCATCGTCTCACTCGGCTCGGCGACAGCGTCGTCGGTGGTACTGACCGAAAGAGTGATGGTCGAATTCTTACCCATATCAACCGTCTTCCATTTCGTCACTGGCGTATAGTCAGTTTCATCAGCCGGGTTTTCGCCATCCGTGTCCTGCTGCGTACGCCACTTGAACGTTATCGGAACATTGACGTCCGTGTTGCTCTCACGCATCACGTTAAACCGAAAATCTTCACCTTCTACTTTAAGATCAGAGTCGATCAGGACATGCGTGACCACGTTCGTCACCCTTACGGTCAGGGATGAAGTCGCACTGGTCCCATCTTCGTCTGTGGCGCGCACAATTACCTCGTACACGTTATCCTTGTCCTTGTCCCTCTGTTTCTCGTAATTCTGTGCAGGCAACCTTAGTCTGCCGGTGTCGGCGTTGATCTTGAATTCCGCCGCATCGTCACCTTCCAACGTCCAAGTCACATGGTTGAACGGCATGCCCGTCAGGGTCGGAGTCGCGGATTGCCAAGGCTTGTTCTCTTCGGTCGTGGCGTCGGCATAGCCACCGAAATTCAGAGTGGCGGAATCGCGGTCGCGGATGGTCACCACGGCCGCTGCTCCGACGTGGACGTACAGCGGACTGACAGCCGTGGCAACGACCTTGAAGTCTTCGTCGAATTCGTCCTTGTTATCCTTCTTCGTGGCAACCGTCACGGAAGCGGCCCGTGTGCCGGCACTGATCGTGAGCTGTTGACTGCTTACCGCGTCAAAGTCCGCAGGTGACTCTGCACCGTCCGCAACCGTCTTCCAGGTGACGATGACGTCCTCTTCGACAGCTTGAGACAACCGTGCCGTGACCACCGCGTCTTTTCCCTCAGCCACCACCGTGTTCTCGAAAGACACCAGTAAATGGTCGTTGTCGAGGATCGTGGCGGTGGCCGTACGGTGCTCAGCATCGCCTAAACTGAAACCAACGGCAGGATTACTCAAGGTCACAGTGAACGTCTCCGTGACTTCGGACAACTCGTCCTCGACGGTTGGTATGCTGATCGTCGCCGCGGGTGCGCCAGTCTGCGCCGGGGCATTCAGAGTGATTTGCCGGAGGGATTGGGCGGTGTAATCCACGCCGGCCTGCGCCGTACCATCGGCAGTCGTGTAGTTCACGGTTCCCGTCTCACCAGTGGCGAGAGGAGGATCGACGTAGATCTTGAACTCTACCGGGCTGCCCTCGGACGCCGACGCATTCTCCACCCGGACGAGGTGCGCGTCGTCGTCGAGGATCGTGATCTCATGACGCACGAAGGCGGATTGCGGTGCGAGCACGTCACGATTGCCGCGGTTTCCAAAAAGGAGTGTGACCGTTTCGTCACCCTCGACGCGGGTATCCTGAATGGTCTGTATCTCGAAGGTCTGCTGCCAAGTATCGACCGGGAAGCGGCCCCATACGACACTCGCAGAGCCGGCGTCACTGCGTATAAGGCAGTGGTTGCCTTCCGTCCCCCGACCGGCACTCGACAAGAACACGTCATCCAACAACACGTCGTCCGACGGGAGAATATTGCCTGAAACGACTGCCCGGCCGGGCACAGCTTTTGGGTCGAAAGAAGAGTCGACAATCCCGCCATACAAACAGACGCGATACGTGGCCTCCACCCTCCTCGAAGAAAACTGCTTTACCAGTTCGGAGATGTCACGCGGTTTGCGCTCCAGCGTGACGCGGATCTTTCCTCCTTCCCGGACAACATGCGGTTGACCAGCAGGCACGAAAAAGTGCATACCGCTATCATCCTTGATCGTGACGGTCGAAACGCGACGACCAGGATCAATCGACGCGCCGGAAGGGGTGTCAAGTGCCACGCGGAAGATTTCATAACCTTCAACCAGCGCGTCGCCAAGCACGGTGATGGTAAACGTTTTTGACGTCTCTCCTGGCATGAACTGGACCTGACCGGGTTCAACCGGGGCAACACGGTAATCCCCACGGGGCAACCGGCCGGCTCTATCTCGTGTCGCCGGCCAGTTGCCGTTTTCGTCGCCATTGAGTACCTGAACGTCGACGGCAACCGGGACGTTCACGGCATACGTCAGACGGATATCGAACAGCAATGTGGTCGAACCGTTGAGCGGCGGCTCGAGTATCTGACCATTCGGCAGGGAAACGGTCGCACCTTGAAGTCGAGCCGGTGAGACAGACACCAGCAACGGCTCGTTGTCGATGATCGTGCCGAACGCCTCATCGTCCTTGAGCATGCCGTCAGGCGCGTGGGAGAGCAGCACCTTGAAGCGCTCGTTGCCTTCAGAAACCTTGTCGTCGAGGGTCACAACCTCGATGTCAGCGTGCAAGTCGCCGGCTGGTATGGTCACGGTCTGAAGACTGGCAGCGACGTAGTCCTTGTTCTGTGCGCTGGCCGTGTCGTCAGCCGTCTGCCAGCGCACGGACACCGGCCGCTCGGAAGCCGTCGACAACTTCACCCGAAAGCGCGCAGTCCCGCCCTCCGTGATACTCGCATCGTCGATGGTCATCCGTGGCCGGGCATCGTCGTCACGGATGACGCCCGTGGCGGTATCCACGTTGAGTATCGCCGCCCCGTCCACCTGTGTCAGCGTGACCGAAAATTCCTGGTGGTCCTCATCGATTGTGTCCTGTATCGTCTTGACACGAATCGTCGCATTTTGATCGCCGGCAGCGATGGTCACCTGCCCATCCGGCACGGCCGTGTAGTCGAGACCAGCCTGGGCACGACCATCCATGGTTTTCCAATGCACCGTGACATCAGTAGCCAGGACAGAACTCAACGTCACGGGAAACAACGCAGTACGGCCCTCGGTCACAATCTGCGCATCATGAACCGACACGGCCGGCTCATCGAGTATGTAACCTCTCACCCGAATTTGGTTGGTCTGGCTGCCCTTCAACACCACGCCGCTCGACCTGGGGAGACGAAGCAATACCATAAAGTATTCCTTCGGTTCACCAGCCTCTTCATCACGGATCGTCTCGACTTTCAGGTCAACACCGGTGTCGCCGGCGGGAATCACGGCCTCCGTCAAAAAAATACGAGTAAAATCTCTTCGGTCGCTTCTGGCATCGCCATTGACAGTCCTCCACTCAAACGACACGTCCTCCGTCAAGGCCCTGTCCAACTCCGCACGAAAGACAGCCGTTCCACCCTCCTCCACGTTGTGGGGAGGGCCCGTAAGAGCCAGCACTGCGACGGGGGATTCATCATCATCCACAATGGTTCCGGTCACGTCGAGCGTCGCGACGCTGCCGGCGAACGTCGCATTGCCCGCCTTACTCAAATGCAGGACGACTGTCTCGTTCGACTCGCTACGGGTGTCACCCGCGACCTCAACATTGAGGGTTTTTTTCGTCTCATTGGGTAAAAAGGTAAGAACACCCTTCGCGAATGGCTTGAAGTCCTCACCCCATTTCGCCGTGCTCGCATTGCTGACAATGTAGTTCAGGGTCACCGTATAGGCACTGGGGCGGTCGAGCGTCAGACTGAACGGCATTGCCGTATGGCCGACATTGCCTTCCTGGACCCGCGGCGAGGATACAGAGATGACCGAGGCGGGGTCATTGTCGAGAATGGTGGCGGTGGGAATAACAAAATCCGACAGATCCACCTTATTCGGTCTGGCGAGCAACAACGTAAAGGCTTCACTCGGTTCGTCGATTTCGTCCTGTGTCGTCGACACGGTCACGGTTTTGGTCTGTTCATTCACACCCCAACTGACATATCCAAAATTTGGCGCATCTGGCGATTGTTTTATTGTCGAGTAGTCGTCATCGGGCTCTGCCTGGGCAATATCGTCCTGTTCGTAGCGACCAGTGGACACCACAACAAAAGGTGTGGCCGTATCAGTCGCCCTACGCGCCCGTCCCAGCTTCAGATGAAATTGTGCGGAGTCACCTTCGGTCACGGTGACAGGGTCCACGGTAATCGAAAAATCATCGTTGTCTATGATGTCCACAGAGGCTTCCAACTCCGTATCACCGTCAGGAAACGTGACGCTGCCGGTTGGATTGGAGAGAACAATTTTAAATGCCTCGACGGGTTCCACCAGATCGTCATCGATGATCCTAATCTCGATTTCATGTTCCGTTGAACGGCCTGTTTGGATGATTCCTTCCTTGGTCACCGGTTCATAATCAGTCCCCCGTTGAGCATCAACAGCCACGAGCTTCCAAGACACTCGGCCTATTGCGTCGGGGCCTCCCTTGATCTTGATGGTATGAACGCGATCTTGTGCATTCTCACGCTCATACATTTCATAGACGTCGTAGCTGAAGACAACGTTTTTCCCCGTCGGAACGTTTTCCGTCTGAGCCGCACCTAGTGACGGAAGAAGGAAAGTCGGCGCGGCAAGGAGGAGCACGATGATTCGGACAAGGTCCGAAACAGGGCGACAACGAAACCATATCCGCCGCCATAAACCGGAGAGCCTAAACCACTCATGAGACATAGAGCACCCGGCAGCATGACATACGATCTTGGCCTCCCAAGCCTCGCAACGGCATCTCCCGGCAGACCCACGTCCCCTTGCTGATGGGTTCAAACACAACCATGACGGAACGCTCCGGAAGGAAGGAAGGAAGGAAGGAAGGAAGGAAGGAAGGAAGCCTTGGCAACCCTCTCAGAGAAACACGTTACGTGGTTGGTCCAAGTAAACAAAAATGCCCCACGCAAATGCCTCAGCGATCCCTTCCCAGCGAGGTTTTTGGAAAACATATGCCCAAACCCAATACCCGGGCTTGCTGAGAGGCATTACCGTGCTGGTTTTCACGGAGAAGGTTTCCCGCCGTTTTTGCAGCGATACGGCACACGAAGGTGCAGCCTAGAGACAATACGTGCTGGAGAAAATACGAACGTCGTTTCTCATTGGACCATCGTATCGACGCAAACCGCTCCTCGGCAGGAACATCATCGGGAAACACATTGAAGGGCTCCATGAGGGGGACGCCTTGCGATAATATTTTTCGTGACGCTTGACGCTATTTTTGACTTATTTTTTGACTTGTTTTTATATCATATAGTCATAAATTTTTCAATATCTATACCATTTAATATATTAAATACAATTACAGTGCCATTACTAAAATGCTAGAGGGTGGTGGGCGCTAAAATGGAAGGGCGTAAGAAGCCTCGCAGCATTGCGATTGACATGAGAAAGGACTGAATGATACGTTTGCTCTCTTTGTGTTGTATTATTACGACAATCAGGCGATAGCAGATATGATTACGCAAATGAACGTGCGGGGGCTGTTGTTTGATCCCTATAACAACGCCTATATCGTCATCCTTAAGGACGAGGAAAGCTCCGATATACTTCCGATTTGGGTCGGGAAATCCGAAGCGAGCGCCATCAGCTTTGCTTTGGAGAACGTCGCCCCGCCACGTCCCATGACGCACGATTTGATGAAGTCGATTCTGGACAACGTGGACGCCAAAATCTTGAGCGCCGTGGTTACTGACTTAAAAGATAATACATACTATGCCAAGATTCATCTCTGGTACGGCGATTCGGAATATTCGATTGATTCAAGGCCCAGTGACGCCATAGCCTTGGCGCTACGCGCCGAAGCCCCAATTTTTACCAAGGAGGAAGTCCTGCAAAAACAGAATTCCGAGGAATTGGAGCGATGGCTCGAAAATTTAAAACCTGAGGATTTCGGCAAATCCGAGACGTAATGCTTGACGGCCTCTCGTTAAATCGAACCCGTTGTTCACGATAGTCATGAGTGTGGAACACAATACGGACCTCGTCCCGTTAAAAGTTCACGGAGTGCTGGTTGATCCCAATACGGATACCCAGATCGTCATTCTCCGCGACGAAAACAACGCTGACGTGCTTCCTATTTGGGTAGGTACGGCCGAAGGCGCGTCCATTCGCCTGGCCTTGGAAGACGTGGTTCCACCCAGGCCGATGAGTCACGATTTGATTTCGAGTCTCTCAACTCACTTGGGTATAAAAATCTCTCAGGTCGTGGTGACGGACGTCCAAAACAACACGTACTACGCCACGGTGCACGTGTCTTTGAATGGACTCGAACGAACGGTGGATTCCCGGCCGAGCGATGCGATCGCCTTAGCCCTGAGGACCAAGTGTCCGATTTACGTGACACAGGACGTTCTCAAGAGAAGAGCCGGTGACAACTTGGATGCATGGCTGGCCAAACTCGACCATAAAGAATCGCAAGCATCCGAAACATAACTGGAGAATCACTGATGCGCAGCTTTCAAGCCAAACCCCACGAGATCGACAGAAAATGGTATATTCTGGACGCCAAGGGCATCCCGCTTGGCCGCTTAGCGACTCAAGTCGCCACGCTGCTCCGGGGCAAGCATAAACCGACGTTCACGCCCAACGTCGATACGGGCGATCATGTGATCGTGATCAACGCCGAAGCGATTCGGCTGACCGGGAAAAAATTGAAGGATAAAACGTATTATCACCACACCGGATATCCCGGCGGGATCAAATCCATCACCGCCGAGCAACTCTTGAAAAAGGCCCCCACGGAAATCGTGTCCAAAGCCGTTCGAGGGATGCTTCCGCATAGCCCACTGGGGAAGAAAATGGCCAAAAAATTACGCGTCTACGTCGGGACGGAACACCCGCACGTCGCGCAACGTCCGGAGCCTTGGTCATAACCACTTGCTAAACGTTAGAGGAAAGGCCCTTACCGATGATCAGTCAACGACACTATGCCACGGGAAAACGTAAATATGCGATCGCCCGAGCCTGGATCGAACCCGGCCCTCCGGACATTACAGTTAACGGCCGAACGCTCGACCACTATTTCACCCTGCTGGCACATCGCATTCAGGTCGAAACGCCGCTTGAGCTGACAAGCACCCGTGGACAATTTCGTATCAAAGCGTCGGTCTGCGGCGGAGGCGGCGCCGGGCAGGCGGGAGCCCTTCGCCATGCCATAGCCAAAGCCTTGGTGAAAGCAAACCCGGATTTTCGTGCCACGCTCAAGAAAGAAGGCTTGTTGACGCGCGACCCCAGGGTGAAAGAAAGGAAAAAATACGGGCAAAAAGGCGCTCGAAGCCGATTCCAATATTCCAAGCGTTAACCAGGCAAACATTCCAGGATGGTAACGAAAAAAGGGAAGGCTTCAAAGCCTTCCCTTTTTTCGTCTGGATGACTCAAGCATGCGTCTCACTCGATCAAAAGTAGCGGTACTGGGAGCCAGTGGATATACGGGCGGGGAACTCCTCCGCCTCTTGGACGGTCACCCGTACGTTACAGTCACCCACGTGACTGCGGATAAATCCGTCGGCCTGCCGGTGACTTCCCTATTCCCGCACCTCGAAACGTTCCATGAGTTTCGCTTTGCGCCACTGGACGTTGAACCCATCCTGAAAAAAGTCGACGTGGTGTTTTCATGCCTGCCGCACACGAAAGCCATGGAGCCGGTGGCAGCCTGCGTCCGGGCTAAAACCCTTGTGATCGACTTGAGTGCCGACTTTCGGCTCACAGAGACCAACACCTATGAACAATGGTACGGTACCCCGCATACGTCACCCACGTTGCTCAAAAAGGCAGTGTACGGGCTTCCGGAACTGCATCGAACGCGGATCCGGCGCGCGCGACTGGTTGCCGCACCGGGTTGCTATCCGACGGCGGCCATCTTGCAGTTGGCGCCGTTACTGGCCCACCGGATGATTCAAACAGGCACCATTGTCGTCGATGCCAAGTCCGGTATTTCAGGGGCGGGACGAAGCCCGGGTCCAGCCTATCATTTTCCGGAAGCGCATGACTCCCTGACGGCCTATAATATCGCCCGGCACCGCCACACGCCTGAAATCGAACAGGAATTGAACAGGCTCATGGACAGTTCAAAAGGAAAAGGGAGAGGGAGAGGCGCACGCGTTCTCTTTACGCCTCATCTGGTCCCGATGAATCGAGGCCTCCTGAGTACAGCCTATGCCAAACTCCGGACCCCGCTCACGAACGATGCCGCCACGATGCTGTACAAGAATTTTTATGCGAACGAACGTTTTGTCAGAATCCGGGAAGCCTCGACGGCCGTCAGTCCCATCTACGTTCGAGGATCGAATTTTTGTGATATCGGCGCGTTTGTGGATGAACGCACAAACTACGTCATCACCGTGTCAACCCTGGACAACCTGGTTAAAGGTGCGGCCGGACAAGCCATCCAGTCCATGAACCTGATGATGGGATTTCCGGAAGAGACGGCATTGACGGTACCGGGCATTTTTCCGTAGGCGCGGCACCCCCCATGTTTCTCATCCTCTACGTGTATTCCCCGTGAACGCACACAAGATCAAAGGCGGCGTTACCGCCCCGGCCGGCTTTCTGGCCGCCGGCATTCACGCCGGCATTAAACCGTCCCCCCTGCTGGACCTCGCCCTGTTAACGTCCGTCCATCCCGGGATTATGGCAGGCGTGTTGACACAAAACCGGATTGTGGCACCTCCCGTTCTTTTATGTCGCCGGCAACTCAAAAAACACACCGGACAGGCCATTATCGTCAACAGCGGCAATGCCAATGCGTTCACCGGCTCACAAGGGACGTCGGACGCCATGGAAATGCGCCGGCTCGTGTCTGCGGCCTTACGTCTTCCCGTCGGTTCGGTGTTTGTGGGGTCAACGGGAGTCATCGGCCGCCCTCTACCGATGCCCGCCATCCGTGAAGCCGTCCCGCCCCTCATCCGGCTCCTGAGCCGGTCCGGTCATAAGCCGGCGGCACATGCTATCATGACGACGGACACCAGACCGAAAGAGGTTGCCGTGCAGGCCGAGGTAGGAGGACAACTCGTGACGATCGGCGGGATGGCCAAAGGCTCCGGCATGATTCATCCCGATATGGCCACCATGTTGGCCTATCTCACCACCGATGCGGCAATTACGCCTCGGGCACTGCAAGCTGCGTTGACGCGAGCCGTCAACGAAACCTTCAATTGCATCTCGGTCGATGGAGACACCAGCACGAATGACACGGTGTTGTGTCTTGCCAACGGACGCGCCGGGAATTCGACCATTCAGACGGGTACGCCCCAATGGATCACGTTCTCCGCCTTGTTGCACGAAGCCTGCCTGTCGCTTGCGCTTCAAATTTGCCGGGATGGAGAGGGATGTACCAAAGTGGTCGAGATCATCGTGCGGGGCACGCGAAGCAATCGCGAAGCGAAGAAGATTGCGCAAACCATTGCGACGTCGCCGTTGGTGAAAACCGCCGTGTTCGGCGAAGACCCGAACTGGGGGCGAATCGTGGCGGCCGCGGGCCGGGCCGGCGTGAAGTTCAATCCTGCCAAGATCGGCTTGACGTTCGACAAGACCCGGGTGGTGCACAACGGTCAACCAGTCGGAGACCGGGCCGACAACCAAGCCCAACGAATCATGCGAAAAAAACAATACGTCATGACGCTCTCATTGGGGAACCATCCGGGTTACGCCAGACTCTGGACGACAGACCTGACCTACGAATACGTGCGAATCAACGCTTCCTATACCACGTGACGCGTGTTTACAGGTGAAACCACGTGGATGGGTTGAAAGTGCTACCCAAAAGTGTACAATAGCGAATATTCTACATCTTGTAGATCGTGGATCGTCTCTTCGGTACTGAACGTCGACAGGTTGTGGTTAAGGAGATACCGTCAAACTGACAGTTACCGTACAGTCACGTAATTGATTTACCCTAATCTCCGAACAAGCCTACCGCCATGCCCAAAATCAACGGATTGATTCCATCGCAGACGCGACTGATCTCCCTGAGCATTCTGCTCGTCGTCACCATGCTTCTCCCCGGCTGTATGGTCGTGAAAACGACCTATGACATTGTGGCCGGCACCATTAAAGGGACGTACAAACTGGTTAAAGGGGTCTATACCCTAACAACCGGAACCGCCAAAGTCACCTACCAAATCGGCAAATTTACGTTCGAGGTCGTACGGGCTCCATTTGACTGGCCCCTGACTCATGATGGGATCGAAACGATCGACGGGTTGCCGGTTAAGGAAGCCATTCGACAAGGCCGGGTCAAATGGGCCCCATACGTCGTGAAAGGCAGACGCTACGTGCCCATGAACGTCAGCCAGGCGCAACGCTATGAAGAAACGGGAATCGCGTCATGGTATGGAGAAGAAACCCGCCGGCAACAAGGAGGACACATGACCGCGAACGGCGAAGCATTCAATCCCATGGGCTTGACCGCCGCGCATAAATACCTGCCGTTACCGATCAACGTCGAAGTGACGAACCTGGGAAACGGTCGATCGATTATCGTTCGGGTCAATGATCGTGGGCCGTTCCCGAGTGTCAATAATCCGGATTCCGGAAAGCGCATCATCGACTTGAGTTACGGAGCGGCCAAAAGACTGGGGTTCCACAGAAAGGGGTTAGCCAGAGTCCGCGTCAAGGTCATCCCCGTTCAGGTCGAAACCTAGACGCTTGTCCACGAGATTCCGAAGCGGCGAACGTCCGTTCGTCAGAATTCATCCCGGACCTCGAGCGCTTTGCAAGCCCCGAACACCGTCATCAGGATGATTCCCCGACGTGCGGCTGTTCGACTCCGATACCGTAACCGGGTGGGACAGTTCTGGGTCTCCCGGACCATGGCGCGGACCGGGACAGAATCCGGCAATTCAGCCGTCGCCTCTTTGGGCTGGACGCTTTCAAAAACCGGTGAAGAGCGAGACGTTTCCTGGACGCTCGATTCTTCCTGGTACCGCGTATAGCGTTCGAGCTGCTCCCGCAACCAACTCCCGGCGGAAGCAATGAACCAGACAAACAGCACGATTCCAAGAAAGACAAAGGCCTCGACGGTCATCCCATTGCCTCACGTCACGGCTTGGATTCAGGGCTCTCTTCGTCGCGTCCGATGGCCTCTCGCATGGCGGTATCGGCCTGCACGTTCTTCATTCGATAATAATCCATGAGTCCGATATTGCCCTTCCGAAACGCCTCGGCCATGGCGCGTGGCACTTCGGCTTCGGCCTCAATCACCCGGGCCCGCATTTCCTGTTCCAAGGCTACCGCCATGGCCCGCCGTTCTTCGGCCTTGGCCTGCGCAATCTGCTTATCGGCATCAGCCTGGTCGATCTGCAACTTCGCCCCGATATTTTCACCCACGTCCACGTCCGCGATGTCGATGGAGAGAATTTCAAACGCGGTCCCGGCATCCAGCCCCTTTTGGAGAATATGTTTCGAGATTTCATCGGGATTTTCCAACACGTCCTTGTGCCTAGCCGACGAACCGATGGTGCTCACCATACCTTCACCCACCCGAGCAATAACCGTCTCCTCCCCCGCCCCGCCGACAAGCCGGTCGATATTCGCTCGTACCGTCACGCGGGATACGGCAATCAGTTGAATGCCGTCTTTCGCCACCGCGGTAATCCTCGGGGTTTCGATCACCTTCGGCAATACAGACATTTGCACGGCTTCCAATACGTCCCGACCGGCCAGATCGATAGCCGCTGCGCGCTTGAAAGGCATGGGGATGTTCGCCTTGTCCGCGGAGATCATGGCATTCACCACTTTCACCACATCGCCGCCGGCAAGGAAGTGGGCTTCAAGATCATTGGTGGGAATTTCCAGGCCGGCCTTGACCGCGCTGATCCGCGCCGTGACCACGGTGCCGGGCGGCACCCGGCGAAGTCGCATGCCGACCAGGGTCAGGAGCCCCACGTACGCATTCGAGGCCCAAGCCGCAATCCACAAGGGAATGGGGATCAAGTACAAAAACGCCGTCAGAAACACGCTGGCGATCAACAACAGAGCGAGGGTGCCGAAGACCTGCATTTCTGCGCCCATGAGGAACCCCTCCTTTCGACCCGTATAAACCGGAATATCGGAACTCTAACACAAATCAAGGAGGAATGGCTCGAATTTCAGGGTGTCTCCAAGCAAAGTTGCGGACTAAGAGAACAAGACAGACGGCTCTTCACGGAACCGTCAAACCAAACTCCGTACCTTCTCCTTCTCTACGAGTTTAACATGATTGATTCCCCGGACGATTATGCAGCTTGTGAAGCAGGCTTCCTGGAGCCCAGTCCGGCAGATTGTTTTGCCATTTTCGGATAGACTGTTTCTCCGCAATTCAAACACCGTAAAGTCTCGATACGAAGAAACGGGCCGTCAGGATCATAAAAATGATCTCTGACCATAAGCCCACCACATCGTGGACATTTCATCTGATATCCTCCCTTGGTCTTGACTGCTCCGACGTATCCAAGCACAGTCTTTCGTCGATCGTTCCGCAACGAATTGCGCATGTGTTTTACCTATAGCTCCATCCATAACCAGTTTTAACGGCAAATCAAGGCCTCGGACCCAAGGAAATAGTTTTCCCATGGTTCCGTTAGCAGCCACCGTTCTCCCTGTTGAACGCAACCATTTGATTATAAAGCGAAAGCACGTCGTCAACTATCAATGAAAGCCGTGGCCGGAAACCAATTTTTCCCTCTTTCATGAGGTCATTATGCCCCTAGCCGTGGCCGGAACCAGTTTGCTAGGATGCACGTCCCATGGAAATCGGCATTGTCGGACTTCCCAACGTCGGTAAATCGACGATCTTCAACGCGCTGACGTCAGGAGACGCGGCCGCGTCGAACTTTCCGTTTACCACCATCGAAGCGAACCTCGGCGTCGTCCCCGTTCCCGACTCCCGGCTGGACCGCCTGACGGAACTGTTCAAACCGCAAAAGACGACTCCCGCCTTCTGCCGTTTCGTCGACATCGCCGGCCTGAACAAAGGTGCTGCCAAAGGCGAAGGGCTCGGCAACACATTCCTGGCCCACATTCGGGAAGTCGACGCGATCCTGCACATGGTCCGTCTCTTTCAGAATGACAACGTCGAACACCCATTGGGCGACATTGACCCACAGCGGGACATCGACGTCATCGAAACCGAATTGATGTTGGCGGATCTCGAAAGCGTCACGAAACAATTCGACAAAATCTCGGGCAAGGCCAGAACCGGAGATACGGCATCGAAAGACACCCTGGAATTACTCAATATCCTGAAGAATGGACTCGAAGAAGGCAAACCTGCACGGACACTCGACCTTGCCCCCGAGAGTCTCAAACCGTTCTTCCTGCTGACCGCAAAACCCGTCCTGTACGTCGGGAATACCGACGAGCACACGGACCCGGCCGTGGTGGAGGCGTTTCAAGCCTGTATCCAAAAACTTGACGCGGAATCGGTCGTACTCTCCGGCAAATTGGAAAGCGAATTGGCCGAGCTGTCAGACCAGGATCGCACCCTGTTCATGGCTGACCTGGGCATGACACACAATGGCTTGGAACGGGTCATCGTGGCTGCGTACACAACGCTGGGGCTCTGCTCGTATTTTACCGGAGGCCCCAAGGAAGTCCGGGCGTGGACGATCCCCGTGGGAGCCAAAGCCCCTCAAGCCGCCGGCGTGATCCACTCGGATTTTGAAAAGGGATTTATCAAGGCCGACGTGTACGGCTTTGCGGACTTGGATCGCTACCGGTCAGAGCAAGCGTTGCGAGAGAAAGGCCTCATCCGGTTAGAAGGCAAGGAATACGTGGTCAAAGACGGCGACGTCTGTCACTTCAAGTTCAACGTGTAAGACGGATTTCTATGAAAGCCTTGTTTTATCCCGTTCACCTCTGCCATGCGCGCACCTTGAAGCGTCTCTTAGCAGAATATGACGTTGTCCATTTTCGCGATTTTATGGCCCTGCAACTGACACCATTCATGGGAACGACGGCTTTTCCCGACCGGATGGGCGACTACTATCCTGAATTACTGGATGCGGGACGAATCATCCAAGGTCACAACGTCAGTGGCACCTTACATCCTGATATCATTGCGGCAGTTGACCGGGATTTAGCCGATCCGGCATGGCGCTCCATTTTTCATGACGCCTTGTCGGATGACTATCATTTTCAGCGGACGTTGTTTGATGAGTCGGAAATTCGCAAACGAGGGAACGGCGACTCCGTAGAAATTTCCTTGTTATCCGGGTTCAGAACTCCTGACTGGCCAACAACCCCTTTTTCGGTTGAGTTGGTCAAAACCCTGAGTCGCCGGTCTCGTCCTCACCAACACGACCCAGGATTCGAGTATGGTTGGGCATTAGTCAAAACGAGCGCGGCATTGGCCTATACCATTCAACTGTGTCACCAACTTCACGGTACGGCCGTGACGGATTCGGCTTCGCATCATCGTCTGCTCGCACAATCCTGTGACAGAGAACGGATCGGACTCACCAACTCCTTCGTCAAGCGTGAAGGGTACTAAGAGATGCGTCAGCGTACTGCCCGCTTGAATGGGCAGGGTTCTCCCTGCTATAGGACCGTCTCCGGACCCTTCGGTTTCCATTGCCTGGCCAAGGCTTCGGCTTTTTCAATTTGTGCGGGCGTCATTTCCTCTTCCAGCATGGCAACGGCCTGGACCGCCGGGTCCATTCCCTGTTCCGCCGCTAGGACGGCCCATTGATACGCCTGGATATAATCCTGTTTGACCCCCTCACCCTTGTAGAACATCAGGCCAACGTGATTCTGCCCCGCCGCGTTGCCCTGCTCCGCCGCCCGCAAGAACCACCGAAAGGCCTCGGCGTAATCTTGAGGAACTCCCAGGCCATAACGGTAGAGTAACCCCAGGTTATTTTGCGCGCTCGCATGGCCTTGGTCAGCCGCCAGACGATACCAATAGCGGGCCTGCTCGAAATCCTGCGCAACGCCCTGTCCCCATCGATACATGTATCCCACCATGTTTTGGGCCTCGGCATTTCCCCGGGAAGCCAGCGGAGCCCACTCCCGCATCGCGGTTTCGTAATCCTGGTCGAGATAGGCGTTTTCACCCAGACCGAAATCCGCCCAAGCCGGACAGCTACCGGCCAGCACCCATCCGATGATAAGCGCCATGATTTTCCAAGAAAGTGTATTCTTCATCGTGATTGACTCCTCGCGGCTGTTATTGCCATTGATCCGAGCGGCTTCCCTTATCCATCAGGCTTGCATGTGTTGTTTGTATAGTATACTCCAAATTTCTACTTGTGACCGCCTGCTTTTCTACTTTACTCATCGTGACGGGAATGGCATAAGGAAGAACCTTGGAGGCCAGCATATGTCCATACACATCCACGCCGAAGCCCTGTACGATTCGCTGAAAGCCGTCTTGGGCAGCCATGATCCTGATCAGGTCCGGACCAGGCTGGAGAAGGAACTTCGTCATATGATCCCCAACTGGAGCGACAGGATTCCTGACTGTCCGGGGTGGTATTGGTTCAAACCGCAAGGCGTCGCCGACCCTCAACTCCTCCTTGTGGACCACGGCCGTATCGACACCAAACTCATGGCTGATTTGGGCCCCCCGAATAATCTCGTGGACGTTCAACGCGTGAAAGGCCTTTGGGCCGGCCCTCTGCTGCCTCCCACGTAAGATGACGTCCGGCCACGAAGACCCGTCACCCGTCTCCTGGGAATCATTCCGTGCCGTACGACTCGACTACCTGTCCGCCCTGGCCGTGCCCATTGCCGACGGCATCACGCGCCGAGATACAACCCATCCCGCATTTTGTGGTTGTCTCGACTGGCATTCCTGTGTCCATGGACACTATGCCTTATTCACCGTATCCCGATTAACCGGAGAGTCACGGTGGAGTGACCTGGCGGAATCTTTACTCATCCCCGAAAAACTGGAGCAGGAACTGGTCTGTATTCGGAATGGTGGATTGAACGAGGAACTTCCCTATGGATACGCGTGGTTCCTGAAACTTGCACAAGATCGCCAACGCTTTTTTCAGAAAGACGACTTGCAACCGATCGCCGGCGAACTGGCACAGCGGCTTGCACAATGGATCTTTTCCCTATCCGGCGACGACATCGTCACCTATGCCCGAAACCGCGCCTACGGCAACGTCTCTTGGGCCGTGTTGAATCTATGGGAGTGGGCCCAATGGAACCAAGAACCGGCATTGATTGACGCGATCATGACGTTTACACGGGAGCGATTACTGCCCCTCGACCAGGCTCTTCCCCCTTCCTGCGACCACCTGACTGATGAATTCTTCCCTGCTGCGTTGCAACGAACACGTACCGTTCTCGCCATCCTGCCTCACAACGAATCGAACACCTGGTTGAGCGCGTACCTGGCAGAAGACTTGGAGTTGGAACCCGTCCGCCGTCCGGCTTTCCCGCATTCAGCCGGACTCAATTTCAGTCGATGCTGGGCGTTATGGGAGCTTTTTCAGCACACAAGAAATCCCATCTATCGCGACCAATACATCCGGCACTTTGTCACGCACGTGAACCATCCGGAATATTGGCGCGACAATTACAAGGCATACGGTCATTGGGTCGCCCAGTTTGGGGTCTATGCCCTTGCACTCAGCATTGATCATCCTTAAATGCAACGGATTCGTTCTTCTCGACGCGTCCCGGTTGACAATGGGTTTTGCCGGTAGGTAGAAATTCAGCTCTGCGACAGGAAACGTTTGTTACGGAATTTTGCCGATGCCAATCAACGAGCTACGAAAACCGGGTGCGAAAATGAGCCTCAAGGAAGCACTCGAACGAGCCGAAAAACTCAAACGCATGGCTGCGAGCAGCAACCCCAACGAAGCGGCCGTGGCCGCGGCACGGCTCAAAGCCTTTGACGTCGATGCCGCGCGCTCACCTCAATCAAACGATGCCAAATTCGAACCGGCAACGATCATGGAACCCGGCGAACACGGACCTTCCAATCAAAAAATCGAAGTGCTTGATGAGTTACCCGTCATTCCCTACAAGGAATTGGGAGAATTGGAAGTGGAGCAGGCACCCGACACCTCATCGGTGAACTGGGACGTGCTTCATGCCGAATTATTGGAACGGGCTCAACAGATCGGCGCCCACGCCGTTATCGACATTCAGATCAAGGGCACCATTCAGCAAAAAATCCTGACCGGGATGACGCTCAAATACCTGTCGCCGCAAGAGATCCTGGACGTCCAAGCGGCGAATAAATTGGATGAGGACGAGAAAGCCTACTATGAAGCGCAAAAGGAACGCCGCGATGAAGACTGGGCCCCGCCAGTAGGATAACAGACGTTCGAGGACCATCCTCCTCCGGCTTTCAACGTCACGCCGTGGATTCGCGTGCACCTGCCTCAAACAGGAACGGTCGCCTATGGACTTTCACTATCAAACAATCTTCGAACACGGAATGGATACGACGACGTATCGCAAGGTAACGTCTGACCACGTCGCCACGACCAGGTTCGAAGGACAGGAAATCCTCACCGTTCAGCCTGAAGCACTCACCCTCTTGGCGCGTGAGGCCATGGATGACGTGGCGCATCTCTTGCGAGCGAGCCACCTCAAACAATTGCGCGACATTCTCAACGACCCGGAAGCCTCGGAGAACGATCGCTTCGTGGCGTTGGAACTGTTGAAGAATGCCAATATTGCCGCCGGACGGGTGCTGCCGGGATGCCAGGATACCGGCACGGCGATCGCAGTCGGATACAAGGGCCAGCAGGTGTTCACCACGGGGCATGATGCCGAAGCGCTCTCACGCGGCATTTATGAAGCCTATGCGCAACGCCATCTGCGCTACTCCCAGATGGCGCCCCTGGATATGTACACCGAAAAAAATACCGGCACGAATCTTCCCGCTCAGATCGAGCTTTATGCCGAACCGGGAGCCGAATACCGTTTCCTGTTTATCGCCAAAGGCGGCGGGTCGGCGAACAAAACCTTTTTATACCAGGAAACCAAGGCCCTGCTGAATCCGAAATCCTTGCGTTCGTTCGTCGCGGAGAAAATCCGCACGCTCGGCACCTCGGCCTGCCCGCCCTACCACCTGGCCCTGGTTATCGGAGGCTTGTCCGCGGAATTCACCCTGAAAACCGTCAAGCTCGCGAGTTGCCACTACCTCGATGATCTCCCGACTTCCGGAAACGATTTGGGTCGGGCGTTTCGTGACCTCGACTTTGAACAGGAAATATTGAAACTCTCTGTCGAAACCGGGATCGGCGCCCAATTCGGCGGCAAGTATTTCGCACATGACGTACGAGTCATTCGCCTTCCCCGGCATGGCGCGTCCTGCCCCGTTGGCCTGGGAGTCTCCTGCTCGGCCGACCGGCAAATTCTCGGCAAAATTACCAAAGAGGGGATCTTCCTCGAACAGCTCGAAACGAATCCCGTGCAATACCTTCCGGACGTCAGTGAACAAGACCTGCACGAACAAGTCGTCAGGGTCGACCTGAACCGGCCGATGCCGGCCATCCTCTCGGAATTGCGCCAACATCCGGTGGCCACTCGGTTATCGCTGACCGGACCTATCGTCGTGGCGCGAGACATTGCTCACGCCAAGCTGAAAGAACAACTGGATGCCGGCAAAGGCCTCCCCGAGTACTTCAAGAATCACGTTGTCTATTACGCCGGTCCCGCCAAAAAACCCGAAGGCTATGCCTCGGGGTCTTTTGGCCCCACCACCGCCGGACGCATGGACTCCTACGTCGATCAATTTCAGTCCGTCGGGGGCAGCATGGTCATGCTGGCCAAAGGTAACCGTTCCCGGCAGGTGCGCGAAGCCTGCAGGAAGTATGGAGGATTCTATCTGGGATCCATCGGTGGACCCGCCGCACGACTGGCCGAACACAGCATCAAAAAAGTTGAAGTCCTGGAATTTGAAGAGCTTGGCATGGAAGCGGTGTGGAAAATCGAAGTCGAAAATTTCCCGGCCTTTATCGTCATCAACCACGAAGGCCGCGACTTTTACAACGACCTCGACGCGCAACGTCCACTGGTTCAACCTGACAAACCGGCAAACACGTAGGCTCTTGCATGCACAGGATCGATCCTGTGACCTCGTCCGTGGTGTTGTTGTCTTCTTGAAAAAAATGTGCTAACGTGTTTTTCTAAAGACGGTGGCCTGTGTTGGCGTTTCGTTTAACAAGGTGACCATTTATTAATCGAGGTTGCAATCGGAAATCTGATCGAAAGCTGACCCAAGCCGCATTTCCCCAGTCGTGCTTCGGCCCTCCTTTCCTGTTTTCGAGTGTAAATCCCCAATACTTTCAAAGGAGTTGTTTTATGCCGTTTAAAATTTATGTCGGCGGATTGCCATATCCGACGACCGAAACGGAGTTGACCGATCTGTTTGTCCAACATGGCAACGTGGATTCGGCAAAAATCATTACCGATAAATACACCGGCCGGTCCCGGGGGTTTGGTTTTGTTGAAATGCCCTCGGAAGAAGAAGGCAAGGCAGCCATTACAGCGTTGAACGGCACTCAATTGGATGGCCGTACGTTGACCGTGAACCAGGCCCGGCCTCAAGAAGCAAGGACCGGTGGTGGTGGCGGCGGCGGCGGACGCGGTGGGTTCGGCGGTGGTCGAGGCGGACGACACGATCGCTAACAGACACCATGCGTGAGAACAGGGGAGGAGCTTGAGCCTTCTCCCCCTCTCACCTCCCGTTCCATCATGCTGAATTCAAGGCCACTGATATCATGATGCGTTTATCCCGCACAGCACTCGTTCTCGGGATCTTGGCCTGTTTCCTGGTCATGAGCGGCGTGGTTTCCAGCCATGCTGCTGCTCATTCTCTTCACCACGTTCACCATACTACAGCCACCCATTCGACGATTCTTTGCTCCCTGATGTGCGCGGCGGGCCAAGTGGTCAGCGTGGCCGAACCCGTTTTCGATGCTCCGCTGACCATTGCACATGCCATAGAAGTTTCCATTGTTCATCCGGTCACCCTGACCGTTCCCACGCCTCACTTCTCTCGCGGACCTCCCCGCCTCTAACTCTCAGGTCTTCCCTTTTTCAAGTGACGGCACTTTTTCCGTCGAGGGGTGTCCCCTTGCGGGAAATGCTGTTTGCTACTTTTTCCAAACGGAGGACTGTATGACTCGACCCGAAGAATTGACATATTCGGTACGATTCATCTTTTGCGAGAAGAGGTTGGCGAATGAACGGAATATGGAACCCGGGAAAACCGGGGATCGTCGTTTTGTTGTTTGTGTGCAGCCTGATGTGGACCGGGACTCATGAGGTTCACTCAGCCATATTGGATGGGTTGCTTGATGGGGTCGAGGAATCCTTGGCCGAGGGATTGGCAAAAAAAGGAGAAACGCTGACCACGGGCAATTTTTACACGACCGACAAACCGAATGCCCATGCTCCGATCGGGATGATGGGAGATCACACGCATGAAGCAGGAGAAGTCATGTTCTCCTATCGTTTGATGCACATGTTCATGGAGGGAAACCGTTACGGCACCAACGGGCTGACCACTCCTGAAGTGACCATGCCGGGGCAACCCGTTCCAGGCGGATATCTGGTAGCGCCGGAATCCATGCGCATGTGGATGCACATGTTCGGGTTCATGTATGGAGTGAACGACACTGTAACCCTGACGCTCATGGTCCCGTACCTGAACAACAGCATGAATCATGTGACACGTATGGGAGGGAAATTTACGACCCGGTCCGAAGGGTTCGGAGATATCCGATTCGGGTCGCTCTGGCGTCTCTGGGCAGTCGAAGCTCCAAGTATCGGAGCCCATCGATTCCACGTCAACCTGTCGATGAGTGTACCGACGGGAGATATTGAACCCACGGACCGGACGCCACTGGGACCGAACAGCAGGCTACCTTATCCCATGCATCTTGGTTCGGGCACCTTCGATTTTTATCCCGGGATCACCTACGGAGGAGAAATGGGGGACGCCTCCTGGGGTATCCAGGCCATCGGCACCCTGCGGGCAGGCAGGAATTCCAATGATTTTTCCAAAGGTGACGCCTATACGGTCAATACCTACGGTTCCTACGAAGTCATCCCCAATACGTTGAGCGGGTCGGTCCGGCTGAGTTGGAATCACTGGGAGCCCTACGATGGAAGAGATCCGAACATTCGAACGAATCACCCGATGAATCAAATGAGGATCGTGCAAACGGCGTTCCCTGCCCTCTTGGGCGGGCAACGCCTGGATCTCCTGTTCGGCATCAACGTCCTGTTCCCGGACTTCATGGGTCTGGAAAACCGGCTGGCCGTGGAAGGCGGCTTTCCGATCTACCAGTACCTGGACGGACAACTCGAAACCGATTCGACCATGACGTTCGGTTGGCAGGCAGTCTATTGATTCAAGCCGTTGGCTGAAGAAAAAAGATGGCTGAAATATCTTTGCAAAGGAGACCCCTCATGTGGCGCGGCATCTGTACAATGAGTTGGCTTTCTTTTGTTGTGTTGTCGGGATTCGCGGGCGTGGGATTTGCCTACGACGTGATTGAGATCAAAAACGGGGCGACCATCACGGGGAAGGTGTCTTTCACGGGCACCCTCCCCCATGCCCCGAGACGTTTTGACGTCAGGAACGGGCCTGAGGTATGCGGATCTGAGCGCGTGTTGACCAAACTCGAAGTACTCGACGGCAGAGTGAAAGGCATGGTCATCGCCCTGGAAGGCGTAGAAAAAGGCAAACCGTTTGCTTCCCATCACGATACGGCCACCGACCGGGGTCGCGGGGCGTTTCATTATGCCGGAGGGAACGAATTGAACCTGGGCGTTCGACTCGAAACGTGCAGCTTCGGGCCGTTCACCGGAGTGATTCGGGCTGATGAGACCGTCCGATTCGTCAATCGTGACCCCATCAAACATACACTGCATACGTATTCGTTAAAGGGCCGTCAATCCAACATCATGAGAACCCTGCACACCCAGAGTCTTCGCGTCCAGGGGCAAACGGACAAAATCTTTCCCGCGAAAAAGCTGCGTCACGTCTCTGCCGTGGTGTTGACTTGTGATCGTCACGACTTTATGGAAAATTGGTTGTATAGGGTCAAGAATCCCTATTACGCGATTTCGGATGAATCAGGGAGCTTCCATATCGACCGAATCCCGCCCGGCGACTATAATCTGGTGGCATGGCATCCGGTTCTCGGCATGAAAGAACAACGCGTGACCGTCACTCCCCATGGGACTCTCTCGGTTGATTTAAATTTCGTGAAATAACGTCGCAGATTGGCTTGTCTTGCTATGCCATTGCTATGTTTTTGCTATGTCATGCTATGCTCTTGCTATTCCATTGCTATGCCTTGCTATGTAATGCTACTTAATGCTATCACCTGCTATGCCTTGCTACGTTATGCTATGCTAGCCTAACCCAGGCTGAATTTCCCCCTCACCTTGCCACCTCCCACGGCGGGGAGAGAGTTCTGACATAGTATTTTCGCATCAACGCAGAAAGGAGAACACGTGGCAATCATCATGCCTTTTCGGGCTGTCAGGCCCAAGCCAGAACACGCCGCCCAAGTCGCGGCTCCTCCCTATGACGTCGTTTCCCTGGACAAGGCACGCGACGTGGCAGCCGGTCATCCTTATTGTTTTCTCCGGGTCGGGCGAGCCGAATTGGAACTGGCTGACGGCGTGGATCCCTATTCAATGGAAGTCTACGAACGAGGTGCCGCCAACCTGCAGAAATTCCTTGATGACAATATCCTGACCCGGGAACCCCACCCCATGTTCGGAGTCTATCGTCAACGTTGGGGGACGCACGAACAAACGGGGCTCGTTGCGCTGGCCTCGATCGACGAATACGACCGTGGATTCATTAAGAAACATGAACTCACCAGGCCGGTTAAGGAAAAAGACCGCGTGCAGGTGATCGAAACGCACGGCTCGCAATCCGGGCCCGTTCTCCTGTTTTTCCGGCGCTCGAATCAATTCGGCAATTGGCTTGCGGACGTCACGGCCACGGAGCCGGACTGCCGGTTCACCGCGGACGATGGTGTGGAGCATACAGTTTGGAGCCTGCATGATGACACTGCCATTGAAACAATGATCGAAAATTTCAAGAACGTTGACGCTCTGTATATTGCCGACGGACACCATCGTTCGGCCGCAGCCAGCCGGGTACGAGCGGCCCAGGCCGGCCATTCCGGACTACCCTCGCAGTCTCACGAAGAAGGATTTTTAAGCGTCATTTTTCCGCACGACGAATTGCAGATTTTGCCCTATAACCGCGTTGTGCGCGATCTAAACGGGCATATGCCGCAACAATTTCTCGACGCAGTGGCCGTGAACTATGACGTGCAACCCACCACGCAACCCGGACAGGCGCTGAAGGCCGGATTTGACATGTACCTGGAAGGCCGCTGGCATCGAGCGATTCCCAAATTGACGCCGGAGCAACGGACGTGGATGGAAGAAAATCCGGTGAACGCCTTGGCCGTGTCCGTGTTGACTGATCGTGTGTTGACCCCGTTACTGGGCATTACGGATCAACGCTCCGATCCGAGGATCGATTTTATCGGCGGGATCCACCCACCGAAAACCTTGGCCGCAAAGGTGGATGCCGGAGAATGGGCCGTGGCGTTCTGGTTATACCCCACGACCGTCGATGAACTCATGGCGGTTGCCGATGCCAACACCATCATGCCGCCCAAGAGCACGTGGTTTGAGCCCAAGTTGCGTGACGGGTTATTCGTTCATATGCTTGGGGATGAGTAAGGCGTTCCCTGCGTACCCATCGCCATCACAACGGAAACAAGACGTTCAGAACATCCAGGGAACGAGGCGCCACGTCCGTAACCGGTAGGCGTCATAGTCGTCAAAGACTTCAGCTAAAAACCTCTCTTCATAGGAAAGTTTGACCGCCAGGTCCGCGCATAAGGCTAACCACCAGAACCCGCGCCAGTATGAAAAGGATTCGCACACCAAGGCCAGGAAGGTCATCAGCCCCGCCGTGTACATGGGATGCCGGACCCATCGATACGGACCATTGGTGACCAGCCTGCTCCCGGTCCTGACCTCGGGAAACACATTGACCTTTGTGATCCTCATGGTGAAGATCGCCCACACGGCCAATAGGATTCCCGACAGTTGCAACATCAAGAGCCATCCATTTCCGGCAACCCATGGGCCGGACACCAGGATCGCCCCCATACAGAAGAATTGAACACCCACGAGAACATAGGATTTGACGGATTGGCGTTTCATGTTCAAGCCGCAGCGGAAAAGCACCGGGACGAAATGTCTCTCAATACCGGTACCCGCCGCTCAGGTGTTTCTCCAAAGTCGAGGACAGACCGAGATGATTGCGATAGATGGAAGATCCTATGATTTCCTTATTCGCCGGAGCCAGTTCGCCGGCTCGGTTGAAATGGATTGCGGCCTCGCGATGATCACCCAATTCATGAAGCGTCAAAGCCAGGTTGAAATGGGCTTCCGGTAATTCGGGGTTGGCTTGAATCGCCGATTCGAAACGACTTTTCGCCGCTTGCCAATTGCCTGAATGATACTGTTGAATCCCTTCAAGATTCTGCTGAGCCGCAGATGGGCTTGTCACCGGCAGGACGGCAAGCGGTCCCGACGGCGTGACACACCCTGCCACCATCAAAAAGCATCCCAGGACGATCGTGCTGATTCCATGGTGCATAGGGTTTCCTCCAATATTTCTTTTTCGGCTTTTCCTGCGTTGCACTGAATTGTCTCACCAGGTACGTATGGATGGCAACGCAATGACAGGCTGGAATTTGCCTCAATAAATTTCAACTGAAACATGGAACTATCAATCCCAATAAATTATAATGTTGTCTTTATGTGAACATTCCGTCGTCTCAGGATGATCGTTTACCCTCATAGGAGAAGTCACCAGATGAAACGAACGATTGGATTTCTCACGTTGCTGATCATCGCCGGCGGCCTCTGGCAGGCATCGATATATGCCTCCGGCTCCTTTTCGTCCGGCCAAGGCATCAATGCCAGAAGCGCCTACGCCATGGGCAAAGCCCTCACGTTTCAGAAGCTCGTGTGCCCATCCTGTCCACTGAAGGCCGGCGACCTGACCAAGGAACGTGCCATGAGCCTGACAAACAGTCTCGAAGCCCGTGACGCAGCAAGCAAACCGGGCACATCGGATGATGAAACCATCGCTGTACTCTGTCCGGGCAACCGTGCCACCGGGTGCGAGGGGAAACCGGATGAACAGGAACTTGTGCATTATTATCTGAAACGGCGATTCAAATTTTAGCCATGTTGGTTTCATCATGTACGTCTAGAGATGGAGGAACGTTGCCATGCACAGAACAAGATGGATAGCCCTCGTGGTGACGATCATGACGGCCGTCGGATCACCCGCATTTGCCGACGGCGTCTCGCCCTGGCTTCCCGCGCCAGGCGCCGGATTCGTCAACCTTTCCTACGTGTCCCAGAACGCCAACCAATTCTACGTCCAAGATAATTTGAGAGGAACTCCCCCTCAAAATGCTGTACCCGACGGCAAAGGCCCGAATCTGGGTCAGCACACCGTATGGCTGAACGGCATGTACGGCTTTTCGGATGCAATCGCCATAGATTTCCGCGTGGGCGCCGCCAGGAGCTACGCATCTGCCGGGCCGACAGGCGGACGGGATAAATATTCTGGCGTGACGGACTCCAATATCGGCGTCACGTGGCGTATCGTGGATGAACTGGTGAATCCATCCTTGCCGAGCATCTCCCTGCGCGGCGGGGCGATCATCGCCGGGTCCTACACGCCCGGCTACATCAATTCCATTGGGGACGGAGCAAGCGGCATCGAAGTGTCGGCCCTGGCCGGCAAATATTTCATGGACCGGTTCGCCGTATCAGGCGAAGTCGGATACCGCGACCGCGAAGGAGACGTTCCGGCGGACCTCTTCGTGAACCTGTCGGGCGGCGTGCTGGTGGACAACATCGGCTTGAGTATTAACTACAAAATCGTTGACGCCCAGTCCGGTCTTCAAATTGGCGTTCCGCCATTCACTCCTGGCGGACGAGTTTTTCCCATGCTGGAAGAAGACATCCAGTTCCTCAGCGGGACAATGACCCTCAACGTGTCGGACACAATGAACCTGGGCCTGTCATATGGGGAAGTCATCGACGGCCGCAATACGTCAAAGTCCAAAGTGTTCAGTGTGACGATGAGCTACCAGTTCGACACCACCTCGTGATTCCCCACGTGCGCGTGACGCGCCTCAGGGCCGGTTCAAACTCCAGTCGTACTCGTAGTCCACTGACCCGGAAAATTTCCCCAGGCGCGTCGCAAGCGCCTTGTCGGCGTATTTGACAAGGTGTTTGATCGCCGATTTCTCAGTGCCTCCGAAATCCGCCGCATACCACGTATAGATGCTTGAGATGACGAGAAAATCGTCATCAACGAAATCGACCGCGCGCGGATGATTCACATAGGCACGGGCACCGGCATCCAGGAGTTCCTCGGTATTCTCCGCGGTGAAGGCCGTTGCGGACAGGTTCGGACACCCGTAACTGGCACAGTTGACTGCATAGTGGATTCGGTTGTCCTTCCAGATGGGACGCAGGATACCGTGTTCGATGTTGTTGAGCGTCAGATCCCGGCCGGCGACGTTGGCATGTACGTCGTCCCAAGGCCCGTCGAAGACTCCCAACCGGCCAAGCAGGCTCTTGCTGATGTCCTTGATGGAATCCACGGGATACGCCTCCGTCACGACCTGCACGGTCAGGGCGTTGTAGAAATTGATCCAGTAGGCTTTCTGTTCCGCTTGAGAATAGGCCCTCGGGTCAAACGACTGTAAAAACCTCAGGTACGAATCCAACTTGGCAGTGCCGCCCGCATTCGCCTTGAGCGCCGCGTAGTCGAAGCGATTCACACCCGAGTCGTGCTCACGCAAATAGTCGTTCAGAATTTCCTGCCAGGCATGATGATCGACGTGCGCGGGGTTGTTCTCGTCACTCGCGTCCCACTCCGGAATCAGCTTCGCGGACTGGGCATGTGCGGCAACGGCAAGCAGCATTGCCACGAGCAGGATGACGGCAATTCGCAGACAGTTGCTCACGCATTCAGCAGTAATCCGGACTCGCTTCATGGCCGTTCTTCCTCCTTGTTGTAAGATGGTTGACCGAAATCTGCGCACCGGCATCGCAACCGGACGATCATCCCGAGAATGCCGATGCTCGCGCCGACGACGCCCCTCAGGGTTCCCCCGACCTTCGACGTGCCGAAACGCCGCCTCAGAGAATTGACCGGCGTCTCGACGACTCGCATGTTCCATTGGATCGCCTTGACCTGCATTTCCACCGTCCAGCCATAAGCGGTATCGCGCATGTCGAGCCGTTTCAGCGCATCCGTGCGAATGGCCCGGAAGGGCCCCAGATCGGTGACGACCTGCCCCCACAGCAGACGGATCAGCAGGCTCGCCACGCGATTGCCCGAGATTTGCGGAATGGACAGGGCGCCCGGCTCCATCCGTCCCAACGCACGGGAGCCGATGGCCAAATCTGCACCGTCCGCAATGGTCTCCAGCAGATCAAGTGCCTGGAGAACGTCGAATGACTGGTCGCCATCGACAAACAAAACAACGTCCACCGGTTCGAGAGCAGCGAGGGCCGTTAAACACGCCATGCCGTATCCGCGCCTTTCCTCAACGACCACGCGCGCGCCCGCCGCTTGGGCGCGCGCCGCCGTGTCGTCCGTCGATCCATTGTCGCATACCACGACGTCATCGATGACGCGACGTTCGGCACCAGTGCGAAGAGCCAGCAACGCGGCAACAACGGCGCTGACGTTGTCTTCTTCATTGCATGCCGGAATCACCGCTCCGACGCTCAAACTTTTATACATCGCACCCAGTCACGCTCTTCATTATTTGCCCTGTTGCTGCCGCCGCCGGAACAGATCGAAGGCCAGCGCCAGCAGGATCAAACCATACTCAACGGGCCGAACCCATCCCGGCTGCTGGTATGGTTGCCATTCACCGTCAATCAAGTTGAGCCCCGTCACGTAGCCGAGGAAGGCCACGACCGAGGCCGTCCACGCGGAGAGACTCGGTGTCATCGCGGCAAACGGCAACAACCAAAGCAGGTACCACGGATTGATGACCGGCGAGGCCGCAAGCAACGCGCCATAGAGCCAGTCACCTCTAGGAACCTCTCGAGCACCGCTCCGAGAATAGCGGACATAGCAATATCCCCAGAAGGCGGCACACAACAAGCCTAGAACAAGCTTGGCGTGGAACGGTTGCAAGGCGGTGGTGAGAAGCCCGAAGGCAGCCGAATTGAATTCCCATTCCCGGGCAAAAACCAGCAACGCCTCCATGTCCGTCCCGCCTTGCAGGACAAACGGCACGTACAACACCGCCAACATGATACCGAACAGAGCCCAGTGCCCCAAACCCGCGCCAACCAGCACGAACGGGACGAGGACCAACGCGAAGATCTTGGCCCCCACAGCCAGACCCAGGCAGATGGCCGTACTCCGCCAGCGATGATTTTGAGACAGCACGATTGCAGCCAACAGCAGACAGACACCGATACCGTCCGGATGCGCCGTAAAGGCGATTTCCTTGACGACCAGCGGACACCACGCGTAGAGCATGACGTTTCTGGCCGGGGCCAAGCGTAACAGCAACACAATCGTCGCCAGATCGATGACGATAAGGAGCGATTGCAAGGCTGTGATGCTTCCCGGTTTCAACCAGTAGCCAAGCAGGAAAACAACCTGAGTGACCGGAGCGTAGATGGTGGGCAGTTCGGGATAGTTGATGCCGTCCAGAACGCGGTGTAACACTCCCGGAACGCCGGGGTCGGCAAAAAACGCTTCCGGGGAGACGCCATACGGTGTGCCGGTCGTTGCAAAACGGTAGCCGTCCCATAGATAACGATAGAAATCGTCCTCGAAAAACGGCCCACCTGCCAGTCCACAGATCCTGAACGCCACCGCCCAGAAGATCAACCGGCCGAGGGGGAAAGACTGATCACGCCGGCGGCAGTACAGGTAGAGGCTGAAGACCGGCAGACTGGTCCATGCAACGAGGAGGAAGAACGTCTGCAGGTCGGGTTCGCCGGCCCGTCGCGCCAGAACGGCGAGAGCAACATACCCCAATGCGCACCACAGACCAACCAAGTCCACGTACCGGCAGGTACGGCCGTTTACGATCGACGTCATGAATCATCAACCAATTTCTGAATAGGGCATTGTACACGGAAGACGCTTGGGCTACCATGCCCATGCTCCCGAACCACGATTGTTGTTCCTGACGCATCACGCCATGACACATGACGTCATCATCATCGGAGGAGGTTCCGCAGGGTATGCCGCGGCGCGCACGGCACGCGATGAAGGTGCGGACGTGGGTATTATCGACCATGGTCCGTTGGGAGGACTCTGCATTTTACGCGGATGCATGCCGACCAAGACGATCCTGCGATCCTCGGACGTCATGTCGCTGATGCACCGTGCCGAAGAATTCGGGCTCAAGCCGGTTGCCGCAAAAGCAGAACTTTCCTCCATCATCGGTCGCAAGGCTCGCCTCATCGAAGAGTTTGCCGAAGACCGCATTCGCGCGCTGAAAGATTCCCGGTTTACCTTATACGAGGAACGCGCCGCGTTCCTCTCTCCCCACGAAGTCCAGGCCGGTTCCCACAAGCTGACGGCCAAGGCGTTCATTATCTCCACAGGGTCCGTGGTCTCCCGTGTCCCGATAGCCGGACTCGAAGACGTCGGCTACCTCACCAGCGATGAGGCCTTGGAACTGCGCGACGTTCCCCGATCCATGATCGTCCTTGGCGGCGGCCCCGTGGCCCTGGAGTTGGCTCAATTCTTCCAGCGTATCGGCACCCGCGTGACGCTGATCCAGCGCAGCGCTCATGTCATGTCCCAAGGAGATGAAGACCTGGCTCGTCCGGTGGAAGCACGGTTCCGGGAAGAAGGCATGACGGTATTGACCAACACCCGGCTGCATGAATTTACTCGTAACGGCACGCGTAAAGCGGCACACCTGACACACGAGGGGATGGAGAAAACCGTTACCGCAGAGGTGATCCTCCAGGCCTTGGGACGACAACCTAATATCGAGAATTTGAACGTGGAGACGGCACAACTCGAGATCCGCCAAGGCAAAATTTCAGTGGACGACACGATGCGGACCAACCAACCCCACATCTACGCCGTGGGGGACGTCAACGGACTCCAGGAAATCGTCCATATTGCGATCCAACAGGGACAAATCGCAGGGTGGAACGCCGTTCATTTCCAGAAGTCACTTCGTCGATATGACGACGGACTCAACACCCAAGTCGTCTTTACCGACCCTCAAATCGCCAGCGTCGGGTTAAGTGAAAAAGAATGCCGAAGCAGGCAAATCCCCTATCGCGCGGCCTCGTATCCGTTTAACGACCATGGGAAATCAATAACGTTGGGGGAGACCCACGGTCACGTCAAATTACTGGCTTCACCGGAAAACGGCAAAATTTTGGGAGCGCATATTGTCGGACCGGAAGCCGCAGAACTGATTCATGAACTGATTGCCGTCATGTATTATCAGGGTACGGTTCACGACCTTACCAGGATGCCCCACTATCACCCGACTCTCGCCGAGATCATCACCTATCCTGCAGAGGAACTGGCCGGCATGATCGACTCACGGCCCCTCGGTTAAGACACGAGAAATGGATACAGATATGCATGGAGCCCATCATGACTGATCCTGCCGCATCCTCGCCACGATCGCTTGGAAAACTCGTTATTCTCGGAATTCTGGGACTGGGAATCGGAGCCTTCTTCTATTTCGACTTGGGCCACTACGTTTCGCTCGAAGCCCTGAAAGCCAACCGGGACCATTTATTGGAATTTACCAACGCGAACTTTACCAGCGCGGTCGTCCTTTACGTGGCCGTGTACATCCTCCAAACTGCATTTTCGTTACCCGGCGGGGCCATTATGACCCTGGCCGGCGGTTTTTTGTTCGGAAGCATCCTCGGAACGATCTTCGTCAACATCGGAGCCACCATGGGCGCCACCCTGGCCTTCCTGGCTGCGCGATACGTCTTGCGTGATTGGGTCGAACAGAAATTCGGCAAGCGCATTGAACCGATTCAGGCTGGATTCGCTCAAAACGCCTTCAGTTACCTCTTAACGTTGCGGCTGATCCCGGCCTTTCCCTTCTTTCTCGTCAATCTCGTGTCCGGCCTGACTCGAATCCCACTCGGCACCTACGTCATCGGAACCTCTATCGGCATTATTCCAGGCAGTTTTGTCTATGCGTTTGCAGGGAAACAACTCGGATCCATCAGCTCATTGGCGGAAATCGCGTCACGGCCCGTGTTGTTGGCGTTTACGTTCCTGGGTGTACTGGCGCTCGTTCCCATTCTGCATCGACAATTTGTGAAAAAGAAACCCTCTTGATTGAGACCCGGGTTTCAATCCGCCTACGGCTCACGGATAGGAGAGAATCCAGAATACCCACACCGTAAGGAAGGACCATCTCATGCCGACCGACGATCATCCAGTTGAATTCATGACCATGGCTCCGATGGACGAATTCAACCAGCAACTCATTCACAACGTCCATCCTCCATCATGGACGAACCCCACGCCCAACGGTCGATACAATATCGTCGTCATCGGAGCCGGCACCGCCGGATTGGTCACCGCGGTGGTAGCTGCCGGGCTTGGCGCGAAGGCAGCCCTGATCGAACGTCATTTGATGGGTGGGGATTGCCTGAACGTCGGATGCGTGCCATCGAAAAGTCTCATTCGCGCGTCCCGTGCGTGGAATGCGGTCAAACAGTCGGCGGAATTCGGCGTGACGGTTCCGGATGGAGTCAAAACCGATTTCGAAACCGCCATGGCGAGAATGCGGAAACTGCGCGCACGTCTCAGCCGGGTGGATTCGGCACATCGCTTTACCAACCTGGGAGTTGACGTGTTCATGGGCGCGGGCCGGTTCACCGGAACGCATACCATCGACGTGGACGGCACCACACTCGAATTTGCAAAAGCCGCGGTCTGTACCGGTGCACGCGCGGCAGCCCCGCCCATTCACGGACTGGAAGCGGCCGGCTACCTGACGAACGAAACCGTTTTCTCCTTGACCCAACTCCCCCCGCGCTTAGCCGTGATCGGCGCCGGCCCGATCGGCTGTGAGATGGCCCAAGCGTTTGCTCGATTCGGCAGCCGCGTCTCCCTGTTCGAACAGACCGGGCACATACTTCCCCGCGAGGATGCGGACGCAGCGGAAATCGTCCAAACGCAAATGACGGCAGACGGTGTCGTATTTCGCTTTGATTCGCAGATCACGTCCGTCGAATTGCGCGGACAGGAGAAAGTCCTGCATTACAACAGCCGTGGCGAACGGCATGAACTTGCAGTCGATGAGATCCTCGTCGGCGTGGGACGCGCCCCTAACGTGGAGGACCTCGGACTCGAAACGGCCGGAGTCGAGTATGATACCAGCACCGGCGTGAAGGTCAACAGCCGGTTACAAACGACCAATCCCAACGTCTATGCGGCCGGGGACGTGTGCTTTCCGTTCAAGTTCACTCACGCCGCGGACGCCATGGCCCAAATCGTCATTCAAAATGCTCTGTTCCCCCATCCTCTTGGATTGGGATACGCCAAGACGGATTCGCTCATTATCCCTTGGGCGACCTACACGGCCCCGGAGATTGCACATGTCGGGCTGTACGAGGCCGAAGCCAAAAACAAGGGTGTCGAGGTGGATACGTTCACATTCAAACTCGATGAAGTCGACCGGGCGGTTCTGGACGGGGAGGATCAGGGCTTTGCTCGCGTGCACGTCAAGAAAGGCACCGACGTCATCGTGGGCGCGACGATCGTCGCGGCGCATGCCGGCGACCTGATCAGCGAATTCACGTTGGCCATGAAAGGGGGGCTCGGCTTGGGCACGATCACGGGCACGATCCACCCTTACCCCACGCAGGCCGAAGTCATCAAAAAAGTGGCCAATGCCTGGAGAAAAACCACCTTCACCGAGAGTAAGAAACGATTCCTCGAGAAGCTCTTTGCCTGGAGGCGGTAGGAATCTCTTCGCAGGGCAAACGCGGGCGCTGCCTTGTAGGGCACAACGATCGTTGTGCCCTACAAGGCAGCACTCATGACGGCTTCCATTTGATGTTGCACCCGGCACTGGGACGTTGATCCCGGCTGACGGCTTGATCCGCCAGGACGGCCTCGATCGCCGCACGCAAATCTTTCCCCGTGACCGGCTTACCATTCCCCGGACGGCTGTCATCCAACTGACCACGGTAGACCAACTTCCGCGCCTTGTCGAACAAAAAGAAGTCCGGGGTACAGGCTGCCGTAAAGACCTTGGCCACGGCCTGAGTTTCATCGTAACAGTACGGAAACGTGAATTCGAGTTCCCGGGCCATGGCTCGCAAACGCTCCGGATGGTCATCCGGATAGTTGTCCACGTCATTACTGCTGATCGCGATCACACCAAGCGATTGCCCTGCATAATCCCGTCCAAGCCGGCCCAATTCCTGCTGCACGTGGATCACGTAGGGACAATGTCGGCAAATGAACATCACCAGCAAACCGTGTTGTGCGGCAAATTGGCCGGGACGGATCATGTCACCCGACACGACGTCAGGCAATTGAAAATCGGGAATGGCCGTTCCCAGGGCCAACATGCTTGAAGAGGTCAATGCCATAACGAAACGAGTAACCGTTTAACTGCCTTCTTCCTGGATTTGTTCGCTCAGGTAATTTTGCAGCCCGACTTGCTTGATGGTTTCCAACTGCGTCTCGATCCAGTCAATGTGCTCTTCTTCATCCTTGACCATGTCTTCGAGCATGTGGCGCGTCGCAAAATCACCGACCTTCGTACAATGCTGGATGCCATCGGTGAGCATTTTGACCATGGACTTTTCCTTGTCCAAATCGGCTTTCAATTGTTCCGGCACGGTTTCCCCGATTTTCACGGTTCCCAGCCGTTGCATATTGGGAAGACCTTCCAGATACAGAATGCGATCGATCACCTCTTTCGCATCTTTCATTTCCCCGTAGCTTCGATCCAATACGTGATGATGCAATCGGTCATACCCCCAGTTCTTGCACATTTTGGCATGCAGGAAATACTGGTTGATGACCGTCAATTCTTCGGTCAATACTTTGTTGAGAAGATCGACGACTCCTTGTTTGGCTTTCATCGCTGGCTCCTTTCCTCGGCACCGGCTGTCTATATTTGTAAACCCTCTGAATCAAGAACATCCCGGAACTTGAATCATCATCCTGCTCTCAAGATACCCCGCCTCCTTTGCAGATGTCAATACAAAATACTAGGTATCTATACCTATTAACGATTCTCTTTCTCAAATTCGCCGATTCGGATTCTCAACGTCTTGCAGGCATCCGCGAAACGGGTATTAAGAACGAGGATCAAGAGACGCAAGTTGACCCGTTTTTTCGCCCGGTGCTACTGTCCGGACCATGGCTGATTCGCACCCAACCCGTTCCCCGAACCGCCTCATTCACGAAACCAGCCCTTACCTCCTGCAACATGCCTACAACCCGGTGGATTGGTACCCCTGGGGCCCGGAAGCCCTCCGGCTGGCCAAGGAACAGGATAAACCTCTGCTCCTGTCGATCGGGTATTCCGCGTGTCATTGGTGCCACGTGATGGAACGGGAGTCGTTCGAGAACGACGAGATCGCTTCGCTGATGAATCTCTACTACGTCTGCGTCAAAGTTGACCGGGAAGAACGCCCGGATCTCGATGAAATCTACATGCAGGCGACTATCGCCATGAATCAGGGAAACGGCGGCTGGCCCATGACGGTGTTTCTGACACCGGATCAACAGCCGATTTTCGCCGGAACCTATTTCCCACCGACCGACAAATGGGGCAGGCCCGGCTTCGGCACGGTTCTCAAAAAAATTGCCGAAGGCTGGGAACACGACCGCCCCGCCATTGCCGACAGCGCCATGCGTTTCACCGAACGGTTGCAAACAGCCATGCGCGTCCCCGCCCCCACAACAGTCGGGCAACAGGAGCTTGACTCCGCGGTCGAGCAATTTTCAGCAGATTTCGACCCGATCTATGGCGGGTTCGGCCAAGCCCCCAAATTTCCGCCGGCCACCGGGCTGGCATTTCTCCTCCGGCGATATCAACAGTCCAGGACGGACCACGTCCTGCATATGGTTTGTAAAACCCTCGATGGCATGGCCGGCGGCGGCATGTACGACCATATCGGTGGAGGGTTTACCCGCTATTCCACTGATGAACGCTGGCTGGTTCCCCACTTTGAAAAAATGCTCTACGACAATGCCTTGCTCGCGAAGACGTATCTCGAAGCGTTTCAGGTGACCGGCAACCTCGATTACAAGCGCGTCACCTGCGAAATTCTTGATTACATCCTGCGGGAAATGACCTCACCCGAAGGGGGCTTTTATTCCGCCACGGACGCAGACTCGGAGGGCGTCGAGGGAAAGTTCTTCGTGTGGGACCCCGGGCAAATCCGGGACATCGTTCCATCGGAGCAAGACGCGGTTCGCTTCTGCGCGTATTACGACATTACCTCCGACGGCAATTGGGAGCACCACAGTATTCCCAATACCCCCCACCCTCTCGAACACGTGGCGGAGAAACTTTCCTGTTCCCCGGAAGAGCTTCGAGAGACAATCGACCGGGTCAAACCGCTTGTCTATCAGGCGCGCCTGAAACGCGTGCCCCCGGGATTGGACGATAAAATCATCACGGCCTGGAACGGCATGATGATCAGTGCCCTGGCCGAAGCGGGACGGGTCTTGAGACATGCCCCCTATCTGGAAGCCGCGTGTCGGGCCGCCGATTTTCTACTCAATACGCTCTCCCGTCCCGATGGAGGCCTGTACCGTACCTATCGTGCCAAGAAAGCCCACCTCAACGCGTACCTGGAGGACTACGCCTATCTCGTGGAAGCGCTTATCGACGTGTACGAAGCCGGCGGCGAACCGCGATACCTTGGAGAAGCCGTCCGATTGGGCGAACGGCTGCTCCGCGATTTTCCGGATACGCAGCACGGTGGATTCTTTACCACGGCCAATGACCACGAAGTCCTCATCCTGCGAGGACGTGAAGGACCGGACGGCGCCACCCCAAGCGGCAACGCCGTAGCGGCCATGGCTTTGGCGCGGCTCTCGTTCCACGAGGATCGTGAAGATTTTCGGAACGCCGCCACGCATGCCGTTCGGGCTTACGGCCAACAAATCAGTCGTATACCCAGGGGGTTTCCCAAGACCATCATGGCCGCGGAGTTCCTGTTGAACGGCCCGCTGGAATTGGCATTCATCGGGTCGCCAAGCGACGAAAGGCACAACCGGTTGCTCGATGCAGTCGCCCGTCACTTCATTCCCCATCGCATCATCGCCCACGCCCCCCCCGATGCGCTCGAGACGCAGCAGCATCCACTTCTAACAGGCAAGGCCCTCGTTGAGGGACAAGCGGCCTTATACGCGTGTCGAAACTATGCTTGTCAGGCGCCCATCACCAATCCAAACGACGTGGCGCAGGCCTTAACCGGTATGCCCGGCAAGGATTCACCGTCACGCATGCTGGCCGCTCAAGGCATACCGGGGACGGCCACCGTTCAAGGCACTGCCGCCTACGTGTCAGGAAGCCTGGCGCGGGTGCCAGGTCCCACGGCCCACGGCTATACGACCCTGGGTGACACAGGTCTGACCAACTCCCGGATCGGGTTCGGCGGCTATAGAACGGGCATCGATCACGACGACCACCGGACCGCATTGATGAAAGCCATTCGGGAAGGCTGCAACCTGATCGATACCTCCACGAACTATGCGGATGGCGACAGCGAACGCCTGGTGGGAAGCGTGCTTCAGGAGTTGATTTCCCAAAAAGAAATCTCTCGCGAGAACGTGATTGTGGTTTCAAAGATCGGCTACGTGCAAGGGAAAAATCTGCAATACGCCAAATCCAGAGAAGAGGCCGGGCAGGCCTATCCCGATATGGTCAAATACGGGGAAGACATCTGGCATTGCCTCCACCCGGAATTTCTCGATGATCAACTCACGGGCTCTCTCGACCGCCTCGGACTCGCCACGCTGGACGTCTGCCTCCTGCACAACCCGGAATATTTCCTCTCCGACGCGAAACAACGAAAGCTGACCATTGACGCCTCCAGCTTGGATACACTACGGATCGAATTTTACCGGCGAATCGAGCAGGCATTTGTCTATTTTGAGGAACAGATCGACTTAGGCCGCATCCACTACTATGGCGTCTCCTCCAACACGAGTACGGCCCAACCGGAGAATCCGGAAGCAACCTCGCTGTCCCGCATGCTCGAAGCCGCCCAACGGGCGGCGCAACAGACCGGCAAATCCCGCCATGGTTTTCACGTGCTTCAATTGCCCATGAACCTCTTCGAGTCGGGAGCCTTGCTCGTACCCAATACCGGACAGGAACACACCGTGCTGGAGTTTGCCCAAGAACATCGCGTTGCCGTGTTCGTCAACAGGCCGCTCAATGCCATACCCGCCGGCCAACGGGGAATGATACGACTGGCCGCTCCGCGATATGAGCCGGTGGAAACGCCCTTTGAGACACAACACCAGACCGTCCTGGCGTTGGAAGAAACGTTTCGTAAAGACTTTGCCCCCCTGATCCCTTATTCAGGGAAAGGACTGGAACCCAAGGACTTCTTTTCCTTGGCTGATGAACTCGATCGTCTCCGGCCCCAAATTCACAACCTGGAGCATTGGGATCAGATCGAGTCACAGATGATTGCCCCACACATCAATCAGGCCCTCCAGGTTAGCACCAAGCACATGAACCAGGCGAACGCGACAGAATGGCAAAATTGGCAAACCCGGTATGTCTCCAAACTGTTGCTCTTACTCAAAATCATACGGCAGGAAGCAGCAAAGAAGAGTGAACAACACCTGCAATCCGTCACTTCAACGATCGACCAATTTCTTCCGCAAGAAAAACACGGAGAACCATTATCACGAAAGGCGTTGTGGTGTTTGACCAGCACACCCGGCGTCACCTGCGTCCTGAACGGCATCCGCACCACGAATTACGTCGAGGATTCTCTGACGATCCTCGGATGGGAACCCCTGCCCAAACCCCAACCCGTCTTCGAGAGCATGCAAGTTCAATAACGTCGGCCAAGCCGTTTCGTCACGTCTACGAACCATTACACGTTTCGCACCCAGACCTCCCAAAAACGGGACAAATTTTCCCATTCACGACCAAGTGAATAGGTGTTCAAGCCGAGAGGAACGGGGTGACGGTCCGTTGTGCGCCGGACCCGAAATGCTTCGGCATCCGGCTTTGCGGAAAACACGATCGCACCGTGGAAATCCGTGCGGTACACGGTCATGCGCTCGTACGCCTGCAAAACGTCCTCGGCGGGATGCCCGTAACGATTTCCCTGGCCCGCGGACACCACCGCGGTCTCCGCGTTCAGTTGTTGAATCCAGTGTCGATTCAGTGAACTCTTGGCTCCATGATGCGGAACTTTGACCAAGGTCGCCGACTCCACCAACGGATGGTCGGTCAATCTGTCCAAGGCTTCAATTTCCGCATCAGCCGTCAGCAAAATGGAATGCTTCCCGCAAGTCAAGCTCAGCACCACGGAGAGATTGTTCAATTCCGATCCCCGGAAGCCGTTCAACGTGGCGTCATGTTCCGCCGACGGCGGGTTCAGTGATATGAATCGACAGGGCCCTTCCTGCACCAACGCTTCTCCTTCCAAGGCAATACGTTCAACGAGTCCCTGCCTCGCAATCGCACTTCGGAGCCGTTGATAAAAGGGTTTCGCTCGCCGAATCCCGTTACTCCAATAATGATCGACCTCGAAGTTGTCGATGATCCAGGCCAGCCCGCCCACGTGATCCAATTGCGGATGAGTGGCAATCACGTGAGTCAACCGCCTGATGCCTCGATCCCACAAATACGGTCCCACCACCATTCGACCGATATCCCACCGTTCATAGGCAACCCCGCCGTCAACCAGAATCGTGTCGCCGCCGGGAAGCTCAATCACCGTCGCGTCGCCTTGCCCTACGTCCAGAAACGTCACGCGCAACGTATCGTCCTCAAATACGTGTCGCGGCGACCACACCCACCACAACAAGCAGAGGATCAGCACACTCACGCTCACGACCTGGACCGTCCTTTTCCGGCTGAGCAACGCCATCATGAAACACAAATAGAACCCTGCCATGGACAGGATCGACGGCGATGCCACGTGCCATTCGGCGCCGGGAATCAGGGCCAGCATGCTGACAACGGCTGTCAGGCCGTCCATGATTTCCTGATGAACCCCGCCAAAGGGCACGTGCTCCAGCCCACCGAGCAAGACGATCAGCGACGCACCGAGTCCCAATGGCACGGCCAGCATGCCGACGAAAGGTACGACAACCGCATTGGCAAAGAGTCCCAACCACGCCACTTGATTGAAATAGTACGCCACGAGCGGCACGGTCCCCACGGTGGCGGCAAGGGTCATCAACGCATACTGCTTTCCCCAATGCTTCACTTTGTCCGTAAAGGCTTGCGGGATCTCGTCCTCGTTGTCGCTTGCACTCCATTGAAAGACCAGGGCAATAGCCAGGACAGACACGTACGAAAGCTGAAAAGACAGAGCGTACAACGCCCTGGGACCGGCCAATACCGTACACAACGCGGCGATGCCCAATGCCATGAGAATCTGTCGCTCATAACCAATCCACACCGAAAAGAGATACAACAGGATCATCAGCAGCGATCGAACGGTCGCGACATGGGCGCCGGACAGTAACGTATAAAACAGGACCATGGGGACGGTGACCAACACGGCAAGTTGCTTGGGAGTCAGGGTACACGAGAGTCTTTCCAGCCACCGGGCCGGCATGCGACGAGTGACCCCTCGCACGCCCAGGAACGAGACAAAAGCCAGCAATCCCAAATGCGAACCTGATATGGAAATGATGTGGACCGTCCCCGTCGTCATGAAATCGTCACGCACGTCAGAGGGAATATCGTTCTGCTCTCCAACGATCATGCCCAGGAATAAGCCGCGGGCTGGTTGCCTGAGCGTTGAAATGGCAGCCTGGCGAACCTGATTCCTCCCACGATCAATCTGCGACCATATCCATTCACTAAAGTCGAAGATATCAGGAGGTTCAACCTGTATTCTCTGAGGCCCTCTGACGGTCGCGACCGCGTGGATCCCGTGGTCCCTGAGGTAGGCGCCATAATCAAATCCGCCGGGATTACGCGTGCCGAAGGGTCGACGCATTCGAGCACGTACGGTAATCCTGTCTCCCCGAAATACGTCCGTATCCGGTCCACACTCGCTACCGGACTCGCATGGACGCCAAGTCAAACGCAGATTTCCACGAACCTCGCGTCTCGTCGTACCCTGTTCCATGGATTCCACGGCTACGATCATTGTCATTCGGCCTGGACCATGCTCGACCGGTGCCGTCACGACGCCAGAAAGCGTCACCTCGTGCCGGCCGGTCTGAACCGGCAGATCAATACCGTGATCTGTTCTCGCGTCCAGCAACCAATACCCCAAGCCGACCAGCACACATGCATACAGGATGAGCCCCTGTCTCTTGGAGAAATACGCCGTCTTCTCACACCAGGACAATGTTCCGGCGACGAAGACCAGCAGGATCACGACAGTAAGCGGAAGAAACAAAAGATAAGACCCGAGAACGAGTCCCACGAGGAAGGCAATAATGCCGGAAAGGAATACCGAGGAGCAGGATGAGTTGTTATTGGAAATCGTCGTCGTCTTTATAGGGTCATAGGAGAACGCCTTTTGATTAGTTACACAATTAAAGATCTATCAGTCAATAACAAATAACCTGCTCCCGCCCCTCACGCCCGAGCAGGCCGGCGGCAACGAGGTTCTTTGACGCGCGGGCCCTGTGCATTATCCGATTACGGCCTTGACCACGCCGGCCAAGTCATCCGCAACGGCTTTGATCTGCGAATCATCGCGGCCCTCAACCATGACCCGGACCAACGGCTCGGTTCCGGAATACCGGACCAGAATCCGTCCTGTCCCATTCAACCGTTCTTCACCGGATCGAATCGCTTCGCGCAACTCGGGAAGAGAGCCGAGGTCGGGTTTCCGGTTCACCTTCACGCCCAACAACACTTGTGGAACGGTCTCGATGCACTGAGTCAATTCCGAGACGGGAGAACCAGACCGCTTGACCAGCTTGAGCATTTGCAGGCCGGAAATCAGACCGTCTCCGGTCGTATTATAGTCGAGAAAAATGACGTGTCCCGATTGTTCCCCCCCCAGGTTATAGCCTTCGGCCAACATGCGTTCCAGGATGGACCGGTCGCCAACGGGGGTCCGGATCAGATTGATTCCGTTCTTTTGCATGGCCAATTCAAGCCCGAAATTCGTCATGACCGTTCCAACGACGGTATCGCGATTGAGCCTGCCGCGTCGATGCAAATCCAATGCAAATGAGGCCAAGGCCTGATCTCCATGCACCACATCACCCTCTTCGTTCACAAACACGGCCCGGTCCGCGTCGCCGTCCAAGGCAATCCCCACGTCGCCTCGACGCGCACGAACGGCTTCCTGCAGTCGCTCCGGGCAGAGGGCCCCATACCCCGCATTGATGTTTGTCCCGTCAGGCTCATCTCCGATGACGAACACGTCGGCACCCAATTCCCGTACGACCTTGGGAAAGACCGAATACGCGGCGCCATGGGCACAGTCGATGACCACCTTCATCCCCTGATAATCCATTTCGCGCGGCAAAGATCGTTTCACGAATTCGATATAGCGTCCTTCGGCATCAGCAATACGAAACGCTTTACCAATTTCACCGGCCGTGGGACGAAGATGTTCGATCTCATTCGTCAAAATCAATTCTTCAATGCGCGATTCCAGTTCATCGGGAAGCTTGAAGCCATCGTGTGAAAAAAACTTGATCCCGTTATCCTGGTAGGGATTGTGAGAGGCGGAAATCATCACTCCTGCATCGGCTCTGAGACTGCGCGTCAAAAACGCCACGCCCGGCGAAGGCATCGGCCCGACCAGCAAGACGTCAACCCCCATGGAACAAATGCCCGAAACCAGTGCCGATTCCAGCATGTAGCCGGACAGCCGGGTGTCTTTGCCAATCACGATTTGATGGTGCCCTGCCCGCCCCTTGAACACGTAGGCCACGGCCCTGCCCAACTTCAGCACCGTCTCACTGTTCATCGGTTCCAGGTTGGCCACGCCCCGCACTCCGTCGGTTCCGAATAATTTCCGCACGTGACCTCCTGACACCATGTCTCCTTTCAAGCCCCCGCAATCGCTTCCGACATTCGCACCACTTCCCGGATCGACCCGACGTCATGCACGCGAACGATCCTGGCTCCACCCCAAACTGCGGCCGCCACGGCTGCGGCAGTTCCCATGATGCGTTGAGCAATGGGTTGACCGGTAACCGTCCCGATAAAGGATTTATTCGACACGCCGATCAGAACGGGACGACCCAACTGCTGCAATGCGCCGAGTCCCTTCAGTAACGATAGATTCTGGTGTTCGTTTTTTGCAAACCCAATCCCCGGATCGATCAACACGTGCTCGCGAGCGATGCCGATGCGCTCGGCATGGGTCAAGCGACGCCTCAAATACTCCCGCACCTCTTCCACCACGTTGGCATAGCGACAATACTGCTGCATCGTCTGTGGCGTGCCTCGCATATGCATCAGCACCAACCCGGCCTTGGTTCGTGCAATCACGTCACCCATTCGGGGGTCATGCTCCAACGCGCTGATGTCGTTGATGAGCACGGCACCCCAATCGAGAGCCCGTTCGGCAACTCCGGCTTTTCGAGTATCGATCGACAAGGGAACCGTCGCGCGTTTTCCAATCACGTCGAGCACCGGCTTCAATCGACGAAGTTCTTCCTGTTCGTCAATCGCCTGTGAACCGGGGCGCGTCGATTCGGCACCGACGTCAACCAGATCGGCCCCTTCACTCACCATGCGTTCAACGTGCGCCAGCGCGCGTTGAGGATCGAGAAAATGCCCGCCGTCGGAAAAGGAATCAGGGGTCACGTTCAGTATGCCCATCACCAGGACGCGACGGGAGCAGGGAATCCTGACGTGGCAGGCTTGCAGGTACGCGGAATGTGTTTCATCCATGGAGAGCCCCAATTCGAGAGAGGGCCCAGTCAGCACCGGGACAGGATCATTCACGATGAAAGGTGGCAACGCCTACGAATCGACGACCGATGAAGAAGACGTCCAAAGAAGGCAGGGATGGGGCGCACAACACGCAATGCCGTCACACTTGCGCCGGCTCTCGAACGATGGTTCCCCGATTGATGATTTGATCGATCTCCAAGGAATCCAAAACTTCTTTTTCCAACAGGGCCTCAGCCAAAGCCCGTAGGGTATGAATATGTTCCGTAAGCATGCGCTTCGTCCGCTCGTAGGCTTCCACGATCAAACGTTTGACTTCATAATCGATTTCCAAGGCCACTTGATCACTGAAGTCCCGACGGGCAGTAATCTCCCGCCCCAGGAAAATCTCTTCCTCTTTTTTGCCGAACGTCAACGGCCCCAATTTGTCGCTCATGCCCCATTCACACACCATTTTCCTGGCAAGTTCGGTGGCTCGTTCAATATCATTCCCGGCACCGGTGGTGACGTTTTTTAAAATCAGTTCTTCGGCCACGCGACCACCCAGTAAAATTGACAGGGTGTTATACAAGAAATCCTCGGAATAGCTGTGCCGGTCATCGATAGGAAGCTGCATGGTCATGCCCATCGCACGCCCCCTGGGAATGATCGTCACCTTGTGGACCGGGTCGGTGCCCGGCAACAACTTGGCCATGAGAGCATGCCCCGCCTCATGGTACGCCGTGGTACGCTTTTCGTCTTCGCTCAGGACCAGACTCTTGCGCTCGGCCCCCATCATGACTTTATCTTTGGCATTTTCAAAATCGATGAGTTCCACCAACTTCTTGTCCAGTCGCGCAGCCCAGAGTGCCGCCTCATTGACGAGGTTTTCTAAATCGGCCCCTGAAAAACCGGGTGTTCCTCTGGCAATTTGCTCAAGGTTTACGTCTGACGCCACGGGTACCTTCTTCGTGTGGACCTTGAGAATTTCCACGCGCCCCCGCACGTCGGGACGATTAACCACCACCTGTCGATCGAAACGGCCTGGCCGCAACAAGGCCGGATCAAGGACGTCGGGACGGTTCGTCGCGGCAACAAGAATGACGCCTTCGGTCGTATCGAACCCATCCATCTCCACGAGTAACTGGTTCAAGGTCTGTTCCCGCTCATCATGACCGCCACCCAGGCCCGCGCCGCGCAACCGGCCGACGGCATCGATTTCGTCGATGAAAATGATACAGGGCGCATGCTTTTTCCCCTGTTCAAACAGATCGCGCACGCGAGACGCACCCACTCCCACGAACATTTCCACAAAATCGGACCCGCTGATACTGAAAAACGGGACACCCGCTTCTCCAGCAATGGCTTTGGCCAACAGAGTTTTTCCCGTTCCCGGAGGACCGACGATCAGTACCCCCTTGGGGATTCGCCCACCGAGTTTCTGAAATTTTTGCGGATCTTTCAAAAATTCAATGATTTCAACGACTTCCTCCTTTGCCTCTTCCACGCCAGCCACGTCGGCAAAGGTCACCTTTTTCTTTTCTTCGGTCAGGAGACGGGCTCGACTCTTCCCAAACGAGAGGGCTCGATTGCCGCCGATCTGCATTTGCCGCATCAGGAAAAACCACAAGCCCAGGAACAGAATAAACGGCCCCCAAGTTACGAGAAACGTGATATACCAAGGACTTTCATCGGGCGGCTTGGCTTCAATCTGCACCGACTGCTCTCTGAGGGCTTTGACCAGGTCCGGATATTCGACGGTATAGGTCCGAATCCGGTTACCATCCTTTAGAATCGCACTGATATGACTGTCCTTCATGGTGACCTTGGAAATCTCTCCACGCTCGAGGTGAGCCATGAAGTCACTGAAGATGACTTCTTCCTCTGGGGGCTGGGACGGCACGGTGAACAGGTTGAACAACAGGATCATGAACAGCCCAACCACCACCCAAAACAGCAAATTCTTCACACGAGAATTCATAAAAATGCGTTCCTTCTCTCCCAAGGCTCCAAGGCAAACCGAACCGTTTCGAAAGTATCAGAAATACTACCATGAGGACCGAGCATCTGCAACCAACCGCCCTTTACGTAAGCCCTCACTGGATGGGGCGTTACCATCGCAACCCCGGGATGTCTCAAGCTTTTCTTCCGGCTGTACGAATCCGGACAACGGCAACGTGCCTGGTCTCCCCGGTCACTCGAAACCGATGATCGGAACGATACCCCCCGACCCACAGGATACCTTCAGGCGCCACCACGAGAGGCACGGTACTTCGCTCGGCTTGATGAATTTTGACATCAGAGAAAAAATCCTGAAGCTTCTTTCGTCGTCCTCCCATTCCATAAGGGAAAAAGTAGTCTCCGGGCTTCCAGGATCGAACAACCAACTCGTGACTGAATCGACCCGCGTCCAAGTAGGCCACGGAATCATCCCGCCGTGACGGCATCATCTTCGTCGCCGTGATTGTTCCTTCAATCGTCTGACCCGTGACCGGCCAAAGGATCGACCCCGGGAAAGGCCAGACACAGGACCATCCCCGTTGCAGGCGACTGTTCCGGCCTGCTGTCACGAACGTCACCCGGTCATATTCCCTGACGGCCTCCAAACCGGCAAAACAACAGGATGAACCTGATGTTCCATGAACGACGTGCTGCAACAGCGTCTCCACGTTCTCGAACCCAAGCGGACCTGGCTTGGGGCACAAAGTTCCCACCAGTAAAAGGACCATTCTTCGTTGAATGGAGACGGGGAAAGTCAAAAGACGCGAACGGCTCCATACGACGCGATCCTTCGCACGACTGACCGCCACCGATTCCAGCGCGGCCTTCGCCGCCTCATCCAGATACCGATGTTCCTCTCGCAGGATCACAGCCTGCCGGGACAGGACACCGACCACGTTGGGATTGAACGTTTTCAGCAGGGGAATCAATTCGCGGCGAAGGCGGTTCCTGGTATATTTCGGGTTGTCATTAGTCGAATCGACACGAAACACACAGCGTTTCTCATCAAGGTACGACAAGATTGCAGATCGGCTCACCGTCAAGAGCGGCCGGATGACGCATGGTTCCCGTTGAGACGGCATGCCCGATAGCCCGGCAAGCCCGGCCCCGCGAAGCATAGACAGCAACACGGTTTCGGCCTGGTCGTCCTGAGTATGCCCGGTCGCGACTTTGGTGCCGCCCCATTCCCGGGTGACGGCCTGCAACTGAGTGTATCTCTTCTCCCGTGCAACGGCCTGGAGCGATTCCCCTTTTCGTTTCCGGAGACATGATTTCAGGTGAAGCCGTTTCAAGAAAAAAGGAAGGCCCAACTGCCCGGTGAGTTGCTCGACAAACACCGCATCCTCCAAGGACTCCTCTCCCCGCAACCCGTGATCAACGTGAGCGACGGCCAACGTCAGATCCAAATGATCCCGCCAGGCAACCAGCATCTGTAAGAGCGCAACGGAATCCGCCCCACCGGACACGGCAACCACGACCCGGTCTCCGGGAGTCAAGAGGCCGAGTTGCCCGGCGTGTTTCAAGAGGTTGTGTTCAAAAGCTGTCAGAGCGCGCATCATCGCGACCGATGGAGATTGCCGTCCGGCTCGATTTATGCGGCAAACACGCGTCGAGTCTGCCGAACGTCCTGAGCGATTCGTTCGGCAAGCTCCCCGGAATCGTCAAACCGTTCATCGCCTCGAATGTATTGTAAGAATTGCACTTCAATGGTTTGTCCATACAATTCACAAGCGCCATCCAGAACATGGACTTCCAGTAATCGTTCGCCTTCTCCGAACGTGGGACGTGTCCCGATATAACTCACCGCGGGAAAGACCGCATCCTGCCACACCATCTTTGTGGCATAGACTCCATCGGGAGGAAGAACACGGTCTTTGTCCGGCCGAAGATTAGCCGTGCGATAGCCCAACGCTTGCCCGCGACGTTCGCCTTCAATCACCGTGCCTTTCAGGGAATACGGACGTCCCAAATATTGCATCGCTTGTTCCATTTTCCCTGCCCGGACAAACTGGCGAATACGGGTCGAACTCACGACCGCTTCCCGGGAACTCACGGGTTTGAGGAGATGAACCCGGAACCCGGCTTGCCCGGCCAACTCCCGCAGGGTATCCGTGTTGCCCGCCCGGTCTTTGCCAAACACAAAATGCTCCCCCACAAACAGATCTTTGACACCCAGTCCATCCTTGAGGATCGACCACACAAACTCCCGCGGGCTCAAAGCGGCAAACGCTTTGGTGAAAGGCAACACCACGAGATGCTCGACGCCCTGCGCCTCGAACCAAGCCAACTTTTCCGAAGAGGACGTCAAGAATTGAAAGGTGGTTCCGGGACTTAACACCAACACCGGATGGGGATCAAAGGTCAACACCATCGGCGTACCCTGTTGTTCACGAGCACATTGAACGACGGCGGTCAGCAATTCTCGATGTCCGACGTGCTGCCCGTCAAAATTCCCTATGGTCAGAACCGGATTGGACGGCAAAGGAAGGGCTGGAAGCCCGTGCGAAACCTTCATGGGATAGCGGCATTCAATAACTGAACGGCATCCTTGGCAAAATACGTCAGGATGAGATCGGCACCGGCACGTTTGATGGACAGCAACGATTCCATCGTCGCTTTGGATTCATCCAGCCACCCGTGTTGGGATGCAGCCTTGATCATGCTGTATTCGCCGCTGACTTGGAACGCCGCCACGGGTACGTTCACCTCGGCCCGCGTCCGCAAAATAATATCCAGGTACGCCAGCGCCGGTTTGACCATCACCACGTCCGCTCCCTCTTCCACGTCGGCCAGCACTTCACGGACGGCTTCACGCGCATTGGCGGGATCCATTTGATACGAACACCGGTCACCGAATGCGGGGCTGGAAGAAGCCGCTTCCCTGAACGGGGCATACAGGCAGGACGCATACTTGGCGGCATAGGACATGATGGGAAGGTGCGTGAATCCTGCCCGGTCCAATTCGTCGCGGACCGCCGCAACCCGCCCGTCCATCATGTCGGACGGCGCCACCATGTCAGCCCCGGCCTCGGCATGGGTTTTTGCCATCAGACGCAAACAGTCGAGGGTTTCATCATTCAAGATGCGCCCGTCTTTCACGATGCCGCAATGGCCATGGGACGTATATTCGTCGATACAGACGTCGGTCACCACAAAAAGACCCGGCACATGATCCTTGAGCGCGCGGACGGCCCGTTGCACGATCCCGTCCGGATCATAACCGGAAGATCCGCGTTCATCCTTGTGATCGGGGATCCCGAAGAGCATAACCGCCGGAATGCCCAGCAGGTGCGCGTCGTTGGCCTCCTTGATCAAGCGATCAATCGACCACCGGAATTGACCCGGCATCGACTGGATGGGTTCCTGTTGATCCGTTCCTTCCCTGACGAACAGGGGATAAATCAGGTTGCTCGGCGACAGCACGGTTTCGCGCACCATCCGGCGAAGAGGCCCGGATTCACGCAAGCGCCGCATTCGTTGACGAGGAAATCCCATGATTTATCCAAAAGCCGTTTTGAAGAGCGATCCTTGAATGTGCCACTCACCGGGCAAGCCCAGCACCGGCATCCACAACGCCACCGTTATTTCCTGGGAAGATTCGTCAGAAACACCACCAGGTCCCGCACGGAGATCATCCCAACAAGTTCCCCACCCTTCGAGACGCCCAAATGCCGGACGTGTTCCTTGGCCATCAGGTCATTGGCATCCAATAACGTCTTGTTCTCATCAATTTTCAACACTGGTGCCGACATAATTTGTTCGACGGTCGTCCGTTCCGAATCCAATCCCGCCGCCACCAACCGCCGGACGAGATCCGTATCGGTTAGAATCCCGATGATCTGCTTGTCCCGGCTGACGAACACACTGCCGATACCGCTATCCTTCATCATTTCCGCCGCTTTCCGGACACTGGTGTCACGATCAACGGTAATAAATTTTTCAGCGGGGACCATAAACGATTTCACTGGAACCATAAAATTCTCCTTGGATTGTCACGCCTCATTAAACAAAATGCCCCATCCGTCAGGCAGTCAGGGGTTGTCGAGAATTCATGCGCCGTTAAGAAGTGACCTCGTGTCGGACATAGTCGACCAGCGACTGAACCAACGCCGGAATCGTGTTCTGCGAAGCCATCACGTGAACGTCCAACCCCATTTCCCGAATGGTTTTGGCGGTAATCGGCCCGATGCTCGCAATAATCGTCCCATTTAAACGTTGTTTCAAGTCACTGGCTTCGTCAAAAAGTTGGAAAAAGTTTCGAACGGTAGACGAACTGGCAAACGTGACCACGTCGATCATATGGTCACGAAAAAGTTGCTGAACGCGATCCCGTTCAATCGCCGGCACCACGGTCTTATAGACCTTCACCACTTGCACAACCGCCCCCGATCGCGCCAATTCCTCCGGCAGAATCTCACGGGCTTGTGCGGCCCTGGCAAGCAACACCCGCTGGCCGGACATGCCGGCCCGCTTCAGCCCTTCGATCACCCCTTCGGCCTGGAACGTGTCCGGCACCAGATCAGCCTCAATGCCGAACCGTTTCACCTCCTCGGCCGTTCGGGGGCCGATACAACAGACCTGCAACCCTGCCAACGCCCGTGCGTCGCGCCCATGGTACCACAGGCGTTGCATAAATGCCTTTACCCCATTGACGCTGGTCAACACAAGCCATTGATAGGTGGCCAGTTGCTCGATGGCTTCATCGACTTCCGCCCAATCGTCCGGAGGACCGATGGCGATGGTCGGGCATTCAATCGGTTCGCCGCCGCGAGCCCGGATAAGGCTCGACAGTTCCGGCGCCTGGTCTCTGGCACGCGTGACCAGCACGCGCTTCCCGAATAACGGTTGGGTCTCAAACCAATTGAGTTGCTCCCGCAACCGGACGACTTCCCCCACCACCACGACCGTAGGAGGGCGAATATCAGCCGCTTTCGCACGATCCACAATGTCCCGTAACGTTCCGACCACCGTCTGTTGCTTGGTATAAGTCCCCCACCGGACCAACGCCACGGGAGTATCCACGGCTTTCCCTTCCCCAATCAACCGCGACACGATCGTGGGTAAATTTTTAACACCCATCAAAAACACCAGAGTCCCATCTGCGGCAGCGAAACGCGGCCACTCCAATACGGTCTCGTCCTTGTCCGGATCTTCATGGCCCGTGATAAAGGCCACGGTCGAGGCCAGGGTGCGATGCGTGACGGGAATGCCCGCATACGCCGGCACCGCGACCGCAGAAGTCACACCAGGCACCACTTCAAAAGGAATCCGGTGTTCCACGATCCACTCGGCTTCTTCCCCGCCCCGTCCGAACACAAAAGGGTCTCCGCCCTTCAGACGGACCACGCACTTCCCTTCACGAACCTTCTCCAGCATCAACCGGTTGATTTCGTCTTGAGGCCGATAGGTCCCGCACCCGCGCCGTCCCACGTCAATCCGTTCAGCCCTTGCCGGGACGTAATCCAACAACACAGGATTGGCAAGGCGGTCATAGAGCACCACGTCAGCCTCCTGAAGACAGGCTTTGCCGCGAAGCGTCAGGAGACCGGGATCTCCCGGACCCGCCCCTACCAGATAAATTTTTCCCAGCGGTCGAGACTCCACCATTTACGAATGTCCATAGATTTGCTCTAAAATATGTCTTCCTCCCGAACCCATGATCCATCTTTTAGGAAGATTCGACACGAACGTGACCAGGTCTCTCACGGAGATCATTCCGACAAGGATTCCGTCCCGCGTAACGCCCAAGTGCCGGATACCTTCCTGGGCCATCATGGCATTGGCGTCACGAATCGTCTTGTTCTCATCAATTTTTATAACGGGCACCGTCATGATGTGTCCGACGGACGTTTGGTCCGCATCCAAGCCCATCCCCACCAACCGCCTGGCAATGTCCGTCTCGGTTAAAATCCCAATGATGGCCATCTCCCAGGTGACGAACACACTGCCAATATGATTATCCCGCATCAATTTCGCCGCCCGCCGGACACTCATATAACGGTCCACGGCAATGAGTTTTTCAGCGGGGACCATGAAAGATTTCACCGGAACCATGTCATGCTCCTTGGATCAGGACGCGCCGTGACGAGAACAAGACCCGATCCTCTTGGAAACACCATCCTCCACCGGTCCAGGTTACACGCGCCCATAGATTTGATCTAAAATATGCTTTCCTCCCGCCTCCAGGATCCGATCGGCCAAGGCCGTACCGAGCGGGGCCGCCTGTTCCACCGGACCTTCGATCCGATCTCGAATGACCTGCGTGCCATCGACGCGTGCGACAAGCCCCTCGAATTGCACCGTCTGGTCCTCGATAACGGCATGGCCTGCAATCGGTACCTGGCACCCCCCCTCCAAGCGTTCCAGGAAGGCTCGTTCAGCCGAAACCGCAAGAGACGTCCGGTGATCATTGATGGGGTCGAGCAACTCTCGAACAAACGTGTCATCCGCACGCGATTCGATGCCCAAGGCGCCTTGCCCAACGGCCGGAAGGCTCAAGGCCGGAGAGAGATATTCCGTCACATGCCGGGCCCAACCCAACCGTGTGAGACCCGCCGCAGCCAGAACGATCGCGTCGAACTCGCCGTCCTGAAGCTTTCGCAGCCGGGTATTCACGTTGCCTCGAAGCATGGCAATATTCAGGTCCGGCCGGTGAGCCAACAACTGGGCTTGCCGTCGCAGGCTACTGGTCCCTACCTTCACCCCAGCCGGAAGATCCTGGAACGCCACATGGTCCCTGGTCAGGAAAGCATCCCGGGCATCTTCCCGCACCGGAATACACACGATGGCCAAGCCTTCCGGCAACACCGAAGGCACGTCCTTCATGCTATGAACCGCGAGATCAATGTCTCCCCTGGATAACGCCTCCTCGATTTCCTTGACAAATAACCCTTTCCCGCCGATTTTGGCTAACGGCACGTCCAGAATTTTATCGCCGCTCGTTCGAATCCGTTCAAGCCGGACCGACACGGATGGAGCGATTTCCTGGAGTCGAGCCTGAACCCACTCTGCCTGCCAGAGGGCCAATTGGCTGCCGCGTGTGCCAATGACGAGAGACGCCCGCCGTCCATGCGTAAGGCTCACTCTGATTCCTTCATCAGCCTGGGCATATCTCGACCCTACAAACCCGAAGCCCGCCGAGAAATCCTGTCCTGTTCCGGCTCCTCTTTTGACGCGGGAGGAACCGTCGTCACGTCTGCCTCATCCCGGACAGCCTCAACGTTCACGGATTGAGGCCCAGGAAGACTCTGGCCCAAATCATAAAACAACCTCGCCGCTTCGATATAGACAAACCCGTTGGATGATTGGGCCGCGGATTTCAAGGCCACCAATGGGCCGTGCAGCAGTTTATTGACGATCCCCGAGGCAAGCCCTTCCACGGCCTCCCGCTGCTCCGGGGTCAACGTCCCGAGCCGGCTAAGGGCTTTCTGCAACTCCGCCTGCTTCAGGGCGTCCGCCCGTTTGCGCAAGGCAATAATCGTGGGAGTCGCCTTGAGGGACTGAAGCCATTTCAGGATCACGTCAACTTCGTCTTTGACGATGGATTCGGCACGGGTGGCTTCCAGCCGGCGCTCTTCACGGTTCTGTTCGATATGCGATTCAAGATCGTCGATATCGAACAGAAACGCATTATCAACCTGACGCACGTCGGGATCAATATTGCGTGGAACCGAGACGTCGATCAAGAAAATCGGCTGATTCCAGCGTGCGTGAACCGCCCGTTCCACGTCATCGGGACCGATCAAGTAATGGGACGCCCCAGTGGAACACAGTACAATATCGGCCCGGTGCATGTTCGCACGAAAATCTTCAAAGGGAATGGCCACGCCGTTGAACCTGGCAGCCATATCCGCCGCTCTGACCGGGTCACGCGTGGTGAGCAACACCTCCCGAACCCCATGATTCACCAAATGCCGTGCTGCCAATTTGGCCATTTCTCCGGCCCCGACCAGCATAACCGTCCGGGCCGGCAGGTTACTGAAGACTTTCTTGGCCAATTCGACTGCGGCATAGCTCACCGATACGGCGTTTTCCGCGATCCGTGTTTCCGTACGAACGCGCTTGGCCACGGAAATCGCCTTTTTGATTAGCTTGTTCAGGATGACCCCGGTCGCATTGTGGGTTAACGCCTCCTGGAAAGCATCCTTCACTTGACGCAAGATTTGCGGTTCTCCCACGACGAGGGAATCGAGACTCGACGCCACGCGAAACAGGTGCGTAATGGCGCGATCTTCCGCGTGACAATACAGGCGAGGTATTAATTGTTCCGCGGACACCGACAGATGCGTATCCACGAAAAATTCCTGGATCGCGGAAAATCCCTGTTCCACGTGATCGGCAACTGCATATACTTCCACGCGATTGCAGGTCTGTAACAACATCCCCTCTCGAATACCTTCATGATCCATGAGACGGTTGAGGGCTTCGCCTATTCGGCTGTCGGGAACCGCGAGCAGTTCCCGAAGTTCGACGGGGGCGGTTTTATGACTCAGTCCAACAAGGATGATATTCATCAGCTTACGGGAATCCCGTTTCCTTTCAGCACGACCCCGAGAAACGTCAACAGCACGCCGGCAAATCCCACGATCGTCAGATAGGCCGCCTTCTTTGCCCGCCAACCCACGGTCACCCGGCCCATCAGGACTACGAAATAAAACGCCCACGTCACCAGTGCCCAAAGCTGTTCGGGATTCCAACTCACGTAAGACCCCAGGGTGAGCTGGGCAGAAATGGCCCCCGTCAGAATACCCAGGGTGAGAAAAGGAAACCCCAACAACATCGAACGCTGGTTCAACGTGTCCAGGAAATCCAGTGGCGGCAACTTAAAAAACAGAACGTTGAATTGTTTGGATTTCAGCAGCCGCTCCTGCATCAGATACATGACCCCTGCCACAAAGGCCACGGCAAACCCGACGGATCCCAACATGCTGAGGGTGACGTGGACCCATACGGCTTGCAACATGGGTTGAAGGACCGGGGCTTCCGTAGGCAGGACGGCCGTCGAGACCAGCGAAAGAAAGGCAATGGGTAGCATGAAGGCTCCCAGGACGTAAAGCCGCTGGAGAATGACCACCAGCAAAAAAACAAGGATCAGGGACCACGAAAAAAACGAGAGGGCTTTGTGGAACGTGACGCCGACTTCTCCGGAAAACACTTGCACGGCCAGGACCACGGTATGGATGGCAAATCCGATACATGTCGCGGCAAGGGACACCCGGGCAAGCACGTCAGCTCGCCGGAGCAAATAAATCAGGGACAACAAGATCCCGATAAAATACAGCCCCAACGTCAGTTGCAAAAAGGCAACGGTCATCGGTATCACCAGCAAATAGTGCAATACACCTAGCTTGGAAGTATAGATAGGCTGTTTTCAGATAGCAACAAAGGAAAGGCGGAATGCAGGATAGCAGCGTGCAATGAACTGATGCGCCAAAAAAGAGAGTCAGCCGCCAGACCCTGCCGTGGCACCGCCGCACACGTTGATGACCTGTCCCGTTATCGAGGCTGCCTCCGCCTGGCAAAGATACATCGTCAGCGCGACGATCTCTCCAACCTCCGCCATCCTTTTGATGGGGACCGCTGCCACGGCTTGAGTTCGGAATTCCTCTGCTGACATCCCCAGGATCGCTGCGGTTTCCTCGATACCCTGACGAGCCATGGCGGTATCGACCCAGGTCGGACAGATGGCATTCACCGTAATGCCGCGCCCGGCCACTTCGAGCGCCAAGGCCTTGGTAAACCCGATGATGCCGTGTTTGGCCGTGCAATACGCCGCGTAACCCGGGACACCGAACCGGCCGAGAACCGAAGACATGTTCACAATACGACCCGGCTCCTTCATATGCGGCAACACGACTTTTGAACAGAGATAAGAACCCGTCAAATTCACATCGAGAATATTCAACCAACGCGTATCATCAGGATCATCTATGGGAGTTCTGCCTGAGACACCGGCGTTGTTGATCAACATATCAATCTGTCCCCATTCATTGACCACGGATGCAACAAATCGCTCCACCTCGCTACGATCGGTCACGTCGGCAGGCATGCTCATTGCCCTTCCTCCTAACTTCACGACCTGCTCAACCGTCTGCTCAAGCAATTCCGCACGCCTCCCGCACACGGCCACGCGAACACCTTTCTCCGCTAACCCCAGAGTGATTCCCCTGCCGATTCCCGACCCGCCCCCTGTGACAACCGCGACACGACCTTTCAACATCACCTGCTTCCTCCCTTACTCACAACACGTACAGAAACTTGTTATCCGACATTGTTCATTGGGCATGTCATCATTGCCCCTGAGGAGTTGGCTACCTCCGCTATTTTGTCAACGTGCGAGGGAACGGTTTACAATGATTGCCCGTAGGCAAACACAAACCAGTCAGAGGCCCATCCATGCCGGGAAAGCTGTATCTCGTCAGTACACCAATCGGAAACTTGGAAGATCTCACCTTCCGGGCCCACCGCATTTTACAGGAAGTATCGGTCATTGCGGCTGAAGACACTCGTCATACCCAAAAACTCTGTCGCCATTACCAGATCCATACCCGCCTAACGAGTTATCATGATTTCAATAAAGAAGAAAAAACTCCTGTTCTCCTTGAACTTTTAAAGGACGAGAAGTCCATCGCCCTCGTTTCTGATGCCGGAACTCCTTTGATCTCTGATCCAGGCTACTTTCTGGTAACTCGTGCCATTGCCATTCATGTGCCCATCGTCCCGATTCCTGGTCCCTCTTCGGTAGTCACTGCCCTCTCCGTTTCAGGATTACCAACCGATGCGTTTACGTTTATCGGATTCCTTCCCAAGAAATCATTGGCCCGGACCCGCCTACTGGAAAGTCTTCGTGAGGAAACCAGGACCATTATCCTCTTTGAAACCCCTCACCGGATAAAGACTACGCTTCTGGGCATTCAGGAAATCTTTGGCGATCGTCGGATCGCCATCAGCCGTGAACTCACAAAAACCCATGAAGAAATCATTCGTGGCAATGCCCGGGAAATCCTTCTCTCAAATTCATCCCGCGTACTCAAAGGAGAAATGACACTGGTCATCCAGGGAAAAGAGAAGCGGGTAAAACGCAGCAGACAGGACCTACAACCAGGATTCAATCATCGGCCTTCTGAATGAAGACACGATGATAGGAACCGACGAGCTCACGCCGAAGGATATTGTGACCTTCATTTTCAACGCTCTGCGGGACATTTCTGATGGGTTCACCGTCATCCAGAAAAACTTCCAATACCTGCCCGGGCTGCATGGTCTCCAGCCGTAATTTGGTTTTGACAAAATTGTAGGGACAGATGACACCACGGAGGTCCAATACTGCATGGGGATTAACTTCCTGACTCATCGTCTATGGCTTCTTTCATAGGATTAATGCAATGAACGGATGTTGGCGATTGCAAGACTCATGGCAGAAACAAAGAGAGCGTGCCGGCACTCACGCCGACACGCTCTCTTTGTGTTGTAACTTTTCCCGCTGGGAACAGTCTCTTATTGCACTGTCCCTTTGTTGAAGTTATCCCGCTTGTCACCATAATCGGTGGCAATCGTTTTGTCGACTCTCTTGTTCACCGTATCCGGCTGGGGAGCGCATTGCCAGCAAGGGGCGGCACCCGTGACGACGCCCAGGCTGGAGGTAATTCCACCCTGCACTGCACCCTCTTGCAGACCGCCTTCAGGAACACCGGTGTAGCCGGCTGTCGGGGTCACAATGCCACGGTAATTGGTCGGGTCCGGCCGTTGGCCTAATCCACCACCGAAGTTGGGATTATCTGCGCCACCAAGCACCTGGGATCCTTCAAGCACGTACACGGCACGAACCATTTTCCGACCCGTACTGAACTTCTGCGATGCAGTGGTTTCGTCCTTGGCGGAAACGGCAACATAATCCCCTTTGTTCACGGCCTTGAGGTTCTCCATGTTGGTCTCGGCATCAAACCACAATTCCTTCAAATTCAGACCACCACGAAGGGTCTGCCGTTCGTCATGGGAACTTCCGCCCATGTCGAGGTACAGTTTGCCCGCGGCATAATCAATGGCCACCACTTCACCTTGAATCGTCTCCGGGGCGGAAAGATAGCGTTCCATGTCATCTTGGTCGAATACACGGGCACGTGTCCCTGACCCTTGAGATTCTCCAACCCCCGTGCCGAAGCCGGAGTGTTGAGGCGCACGCTCTTGCGCCACGGCCACGCTGACTGAGCCTACAAGAATGATTGCTGCTCCAAAATACCTTAACTTCCGCATGTGGCTCCTCCTTAGGAAGTGTAAGTTAATAATCGAACACTGATAATAAGGAATGATACCTGAAATTATCTGTCCTTCCTCGTGACTTGTTTTGTTCAGCCCTAAAGCCCCATAACTATAGTGATCTGCTCAAACAGTGTCAAGGGGTTTCTCCTTGAAATCTTGTATGGCGACAAAGGCAACGAGCCTCAGGGTTGAGACCGGAAAGCCCTCCGTGTGATGAATGTTCTCTTCCGCCGCTCTATACAAGACTTGGCACGTTTCCCTCAAGGCTCCCAGACATCGAAAATGGTGCCCGGACCGAGGGTCGAACTCGGACTCTCTTGCGAGAACCAGATTTTGAGTCTGGCGCGTCTGCCAGTTCCGCCATCCGGGCGACTATACGATAGATTCCCGTTTTCTAGCATGATCACCAAGTCACGTCAATCAACCGGCTTTTCCTTTTCAGGCTTTTATTCGGCATGCTAAGATAAATGCGCGGTCAGCGCACATGCCCCAGGATGTCCAGAGGATAGCCAGATAAGGAGGAACGTTCATGCCGGAGATTCAATGCCTCAAATGCGAACAACCCGCGGAAAAAATCACCGAGCCCCTGTTCATGGGAAAACTCGAAGAAGAAATCAAGAACAACGTCTGCCTGAACTGTTGGAACGAATGGAACAAAGCCGGCGGGGTGAAAACCATGGTCATCAATGAATATCACCTGAACCTCGGTGACGAAAACGGCCGGGCCACGCTCAAAAAACAAATGCGGGCGTTTTTCAAGCTACCTGACGCCGACGCGGAATTCAAGGACTATCGAACCTGATATGGATATCCCGCTTGACAAAGGCATTTTCCTCGTGGCAAGCCCCGGCCTCCGCGATCCGAATTTCCGGCAGACCGTTATCCTGTTGTGCAAACACGGCCCTGAAGGAGCGCTCGGGGTCGTCGTTAATCGGCCGACGGAGATCAACATCACCGAAGTGCTCCCGCAAGTTCCCATCCTGGAAGGCCAACATCATCGGGTCTTTTCCGGGGGACCGGTCCAACGCAACAACCTCCTGCTCCTCTACCGGATGCCTGAAGGGCCGGAAGATTCCCACCACGTCTTCAACGGCGTCTACATGGGCGGCGACATGAAAGCCCTGGAAGATCTGCTACAGAACCCCTCATCTCTGGGAAATTTTCGCGCCTTCATGGGATATTCAGGCTGGGCGCCAGGCCAACTGGAAAACGAAATGCGAACCGGGTCGTGGCTCACGGTACCGGCCGACTCCACCACGATGTTTGGCCAAGACCACAATAGCTTGTGGGGCAATATTCTCCGGTCCCTGGGTACAGACATGGCCTTCTACGCCGACATGCCCGTCGACCCGAACATGAATTGACCGCCGGCAAGCCACGCCTCTTAGCAAAATCCATTCAATTTTGTTATTCTGCTGAATTATCCCCTTCACCCTGCCCTCTCCCTCCAGGGGAGAGGGATCATAAGCAGACGCTCTCCTTTCGGGGAGAGCGGGTTGTGAAGAGACCGGAAGATGTTTTGACCACACCGTTGAAGCGTGATGAACAAACCGTCAACGCCCTCCAGAACTCGGCAATTCAAGGCGCTCCTGCAATCCGATCAATTGGAATTTCTCTGTGAGGCGCACAATGGCCTGAGCGCCAAGATCGTGGAAGAAGCCGGATTCAAAGGGATTTGGGCCAGCGGGCTCACCCTCTCCGCCCAATTCGGCGTCAGGGACAACAACGAAGCAAGTTGGACGCAAATCCTCGACCACCTGGAATTCATGTCCGATGCCACGCAGGTCCCCATCCTGCTCGACGGCGACACCGGCTACGGGAATTTCAACAACATGCAGCGCCTGATCCGGAAGCTGGAACAACGCCGGGTCGCGGCCGTCTGCATCGAAGACAAGCTGTTCCCCAAGACCAACAGTTTTTTGAAGGGCGAAACCCAGCCCATGGCCGACGTCGACGAATTCTGCGGAAAAATCAAGGCAGGCAAGGATGCCCAGACCGATGAGGATTTCTGCCTGATTGCCAGGGTTGAAGCGTTTATTTGCGGCTGGGGTCTCTCCGAAGCCTTGAAACGAGCCGAGGCCTACCACCGGGCGGGTGCCGACGGCATTCTCATTCATAGCGCCCTGTCGGTCCCGGACGAAATCCTGGCCTTCAAGCAGGAATGGGGCGATCGTTGTCCGGTGGCAATCGTGCCGACCAAGTATTACGCCACGCTCACGGACGTGTTCCGGCAGCACGGCTTTTCCCTGGTGATTTGGGCCAATCACCTCCTTCGCGCGGCCGTCACCATCATGCAGAAAACCGCACGCACCCTGAAGGAAAACGAGAACCTGTTCTCGATCGAAGATAAAATTGCGCCGGTCGCCGAAATCTTCCGGCTTCAGGACGCCGCCGAACTCCAGGAGGCCGAGAAACGCTATTTGCCGCACAACGGGACCAGCTTGGCCGGAATCGTCCTAGCTGCGTCCCGAGGGAACGAACTCGGAGAATTGACGCAGGACCGGCCCAAGACCATGGTGCCGATTCAAGGCCTGCCGATCCTGTCACACATCGTCGAAGCCTACAAGACAATCGGCATCAAGAACATTACCGTGGTCCGCGGCTATAAAAAGGAGGCCGTGTCGCTGCCCAACCTGACCTACGTGGACAACGACAATTTTGCCGAAACCGGAGAACTGGTCTCCCTGTTCAAGGCGTTGCAATCGAAGAATGGAGATTTTCAGGACACCGTCATTTCGTATGGAGACGTTCTCTTCAACAAGCATATTCCCCAGATCCTTTTCCAGGAACCCGAGGATTGGGTGATTGCCGTGGACAGCGTCTGGGAAGGCAAAACGTCCTACACCCGGCTCGGCGGGTTCGCGGAATGTACAATGCCGAATTCACGCAAAGCGTTCAATGCGACGATCTACCTCAAACAATTGGGGCGGGACGTGCCGCAAGAATCCATCCACGGCGTCTGGATGGGATTTTTGAAGGTGTCGGCCAACGCAGCCGTGCAGTTGCGCGACATTCTCGCGGACATGCTCGCCGATCCCGCCAACGCAAAAGCCGGCATGTCGCAATTGTTTCAGGAATTACTCACGCGCGGCGTTCCAATACGCGTACTCTACACGGTCGGACACTGGCTGGACATCAACGGTCTTGACGATCTGGTTCAGGCCGGACACTTCTAGCGTCCTACAGGAGCACACCATGCAAACCGTGACGGCACACAACGGCGTTCCCATTCCCAACTTCATATACGGCACGGCGTGGAAGAAGGAGGACACGGACCGGTACGTGCAAGCGGCCGTCCATGCCGGCTTTCGAGCCATTGATACCGCGAACCAGCTTATCCATTATCACGAAGCTCAGGTCGGAGAAGCCTTACTGTCCCTGGCGAAGGAGGGGATCTCGAGGGATCAACTGTTCGTGCAGACCAAATTTACGCCCGTTTCCGGGCAGGACCACCGAACGCCCTATGACCCCATGGCTCCCGTAGGCGAACAGGTGGCGCAATCGTTTGAAAAGTCCCTCGAACACTTGCATACGGACTTCATCGATTCTTATATCCTGCACGGACCCTACGGCCGCTGGGAACTCGAAAAAGAAGATTGGGACGTCTGGGCGGCACTCGAAAACCTTTATCAATCAGGACGAGTCAAAATGATCGGAATCAGCAACGTCCAAGCCCTTCAACTGCAATTGCTATGCGAACTGGCCAACGTCAAACCCATGGTCGTCCAGAACCGTTGCTACGCGGCATTAGGGTGGGACCAGGCCGTCAGGGAACTTTGCCGGGACCATAACATCGTGTACCAGGGGTTTTCGTTGCTCACTGCGAATCGCGGCGTTGTTCAGAACCCGGAGATCGACACCATTGCAAAACGGTGCGACACGGGACCGGCCCAAGTCATCTTCCGGTTTGCCCAGCAAGTGGGCATGCTCCCCATAACCGGCACGACCAACACGCAACGGATGAAGGATAACCTGGGCATCGACCGCGTGGAACTCAGCCAGGAGGAAATCGCCAGAATCGAAACCATCGCCGTGTGATCGCCGAACGCCTGAAGCAAGGGGCCATTCATGCCGTCTCATCGACTTCCTGCCGGGTCACGGTAGACCGACAGATACAGGGTATCGGCTTTTTTCCGGCTCCATGGAAAGCGATATAACGTCCTGATCTGACTGGAGTACTGTCCGATATTGGCCTGTTGCCAGAGTCCCTTCTCAAAATATCTCCTGCCCTCGTGATCCCTGAGAAAGCCCGCGAGCCGCTCTTCCGCAAAAAAATCGACAGCCCAACTGTTCGTCCACGTCGGTTGGCATTGCCGGACGTACTCATCCACCCGATAAAGCAGGGCTTGGACCTGTGCTCGGTCGTTCATCACGGACTCAATAGTGCGGAGGAACAGCACTTCATGCCCTTGGGGAATATCGATAAGCCCAATCGCATCTTCCAATCGCCTGCAAGCCGGTTCATCGATGGCGTACACGTCCGGCTCGCCAGAATCATCTTGCGGGATAACGATGGGACGAGCAGCATCGCCCGGGCACACGAATTGCCAAGAAGGATGGACGCACTCCCATTCAAGCCGGACTCCGAACAACCTGACGTCTTCCAATAACGTCGGCATCCGCTGGTTCAGGACCAACTTGCCCTGAACCGATTCGCCTGGAACCAGGCGGATGCCCTGCGACCCAAACTGCCCCGGGAAAGAATCTTGATGAAGAGGAGTTTGTTCAACATCCATACGAAACGCTGAAAGCCACCCGGCATCATTCGGGGGAAGCCAGGGCAAATCGCGGAGATTGACGGTGACGGGTTCGGTGTTGGCGTTAGTCAGGTGGACGTGAATTTCGTAAACCCGCTTCTCGGGTTTCTTCAGCCATACCTCCATGGACAACGTCACACGGGAGTCCGGCTCAGGCTCCTCCACAGCCCGACCGGTCGAGGCAGATGAACCGCCCGGCAACCACAGAAAGAGCATGATGGCAGCCCACAGGATCCGCTTCATGGCAATCGCGTATACATTGAGGTCGGCAAGCATCTGCCCATCGGGATCTGTCCTCTCAAAAAGCCGCGTTCTTTCATCTTTTCTTCACCCTATGGTACAGTAAATCAAGATGATTCGTGCAAAGTTCTTCACTCCATTTTTTCCTTCATGAGTACACATGCCGTCAAAAAATGGGCCAAGCGGCTGGGAGACTCACCCGCAGTCATTCTTTGCGTCGTCCTGCTCTGCGCCACAACAACACAGGTGTTCGCAGGAGAGGCACGAGTCGAAGAGATCGCCGAACGTGCGGAAACCGAATGGCTGAACGGCAACCCCAGCCAAGCGTTGCACATTCTGGGGCACGGGCTTGACAGGCATCCGAACGCCGTCAAATTACAAAAATTGCGTGGCGATATTCTCGCCACGGCATCCCGTCGCCACCAGGAAGCCGTTGAAACCTATGACGTGATACTCGACAAACATCCTGAATCTTTGGACGTCCGCTGGGCCAAATGGAGCGTGTTGCTCCGGGCGGGGCAACAGGATCAGGCCATAGCCGAATTTCAACAAATCGCGCAACTGGATGCGAACAATCCTATTGTCGTACTCAGGCTGGCGCAGGAACTCCGAAAAGTCGATCGCCTGGAGGAATCCCTGGAGTGGTATGAAAAAGCCGTGGCCATGATCCCTGACATGGTGGGGTGGCGATTGGCACTGGCCCGGGCCAAGCTGGACGTCCTGGATGGCCGCGGAGCACGGGACGAAGTCGAACGCGTCCTCCGAATCGTGGAGCCCGGATCTCCCGAAGAAGCCGCCGCCCACAGCCTGAGGGAGGTGATCTATGGGGCGACCAAAGAGCGGGGCCGACGCTTCGAGCCGATCATGAGTCCCGGCGGGACCGCATCAGAGCGCAAAGCATGGTCCGCCATTCGCGCGGACGCATGGAGGCTCTTCGACGCGGGTCGCTATGCGGAAGTCGAGCCAATCTATCGCAAGCTCCTGGCTCTCAAACCCGACGATTATGCCGCGACGCATGAACTCGGGATGACCTTATTGGCTCTGGGGCGGTGCGATGAAGCGATTCAAACCTTTGAAAGCATGTCCGGGATGAACCCATCCGACGAAGTCTACGCAGACGCGTTTTTCCGGATCGGCCGCTGCCTGATGAAGATGGAAAAATGGACACAAGCCCTTGCCTATTTTGAAATCCTGTATGACGCCGCCCTGGAATTCGATGAACAGACTAAGGAGGTCCCGCCCAAGGCCGACCTCAGAGTGCTGAACACGGAAACGATCGCCCTGTGGCTCAAACGGGTCAAGGCACACATTCCCGCGGAGGAGATCCCGAAACACAATCCGTTGCTTCCCCCTGTCGATCCCAACGCCCCGGCCCCGATAACCGAAGAAGAACTGTATCAGAAAATAGCGACGGAACAGCTGAATCCCGCGCAACAGATCTATACGAGGGCATCCCTGATGGGACGAGATTCCGATTTCAGCATGTTTCGCTACGTCATTCCGGCCAACCGCGTCATGCGTGACGACCGCCCCACCGGCACCCATGAGTTTATCCCGATCGAACCGCACGACACGTTTCCGAATACCCAAGAAGAAATTTATCTGATGTTCGGACTCGTGACCGCCTCCTATGACGAAATGCCGCTCAGCGTGGAATGTTTTCTCGAGACGCCAAAACCGAACGCGAACCAGATACCGTTGGCCCGGGACCAGGTCATCATGAACATGGGCGACCAGACCGGATACTTCATTATCACCCAGCCTGAATCAGGATGGACACCCGGACTCCACCGGTGCGGGTTATACGTCGGCAGTGAACTATCGGCCTACACGCATTCGGACGAAATCCGGTTCCGCATCACCCCCGAAACCTCGTAACCCAAACAGCCCCGTTTGTGTTCACGTGCGAGTCCGTATTCTTTCGCTTGCCGGGACAAAACGCAATCTGGTACTTCTTCGTTCGGCATCGATCTGACCGAAAACTGTTCAACCGGCACCCCAAAGATGCTCCATGATTGATCTCTCAAGAAAGCCCCTTATCGGTGTCGTGGTATGCCTCATCATATGGGGATACGGCGTCAACGCATTCGCCGGCGAGGCAACCCACGTCGTCACCGAACTTCAGGAATCGATCATGACCATTATGAAAAAAGGACACGATCTCGGCTACACGGGCCGCTATCAACGCATCGCTCTTGCCGTTGACAACACACATGACCTCGACACGATCGCTCGGCTGGTCATCGGAAGACATTGGAAAGGACTCGATGCGAACCAGCAATCCACTTTTGTCGAGACGTTCAGGCACCTGAGCATTTCCACGTACGCGAGGCGGTTCAAGGATTATGGAAAAGAACAATTTACCATTCTTTCAGAAACGTCCTTGAAAAGAGGCAATCGCAAACTGGTCACCAGCCACTTTGTGAAATCCGACGGCGAGAAAATCGCGTTCAACTACATCTTGCACCAGATTCACGACCAATGGAAAATCATCGGTGTCAGCGTCAACGGCGTCAGCGACCTGGCCTTAAAACGCGCCGAATACGGGGGCATTCTGCGAAAAGACGGGTTTGCGAACCTCATCGAACGCCTGAACTCCCAAATCGACAAGAACGCAAATGGACTCTAAGCGTCCCGAATCTCCGGCGGCTCGATGGGAAGTATGACGAAGGCCACCAGCAAGACGCACGCGAATGCCGCCATACTGAACGTGGCAGCCGGCTGGCTGGTATTCACTGTGCTGACGGGGTGCGCCACAACGCAGCCCGCCGGTCCTGAGGGGTCGAATCAAGATCCATTCGAATCCGTCAATCGACGGATTGACCGGGTCAATGACGTCGTCGACCGCACCATCGCAAAACCCGCGACCGATGCCTACATCGCTTATACTCCACAACCCGTCAGGAACAGCGTCTCCAATTTCTTCAATAACGTGGTGTACCCCAACGTCATCCTGAATGACTTTCTCCAGGGAAAGGGAGCCCAGGGACTCGAGGACTCGGGCCGGTTTCTCGTGAACTCGACGTTCGGATTTCTGGGAATTTGGGACATGGCCACGCCACTGGGGCTCGAAGCCCACGATGAAGATTTCGGACAAACCCTGGGCGTGTGGGGTATGGACGAGAGCATCTATCTGGTTCTGCCGTTCATCGGCCCCAGCACCGTGAGAGATCTTCCGAATGTCGGCGTCAGTGCCGTCACCAATATCCTGTTCTATGTGCCCAATCCATACGTGATACCCGTCGCTCTCCTGGGCTTTCTCGACTATCGGGCCGGACTGGACGAGGCCGTCACGCTTCGGGACAGCACGGCGGTCGAACCATACCTCTTTACACGGGAAGCATACCGGCACCATCGCAGATTCCTGATCCACGACGGCAATCCTCCCGTTGACGAAAACTTCCTGCTTGACGATCCTGTTGACGATCTTCAATGAGGGATTCGCAAGACAGCGGCAATCGGCTCCAGAACCTTGCGTCCGAACTTCGCGCGGACATCCTCTCCCAAAAAGCTGTTCCGGCGCTGGCTGCCGGCTTCACATCGGGTCTGAGTCTGCTCGTTGCCCAGGTCGCCTTCGGGACCTTCATATTCTCCGGACCGCTGGCTCCCTATTCTTCCCAGGGCGTCGGTCTGGTACTGTTCGGGAACTTCGCCTCCTGTCTGATCATCGCCCTCGTGGGCGGTTATCGCGGGGCGATTTCAGGGTTGTCCCCCGCACTGGTCATCGTGATGGCGATCATCGGGTCCACGATGGACGCCGAAGGCGACGTATTGTTCGTCACCACGGTGGGCGCGTTCGTGCTCAGCGCGACCGCCGGCGGCATGGGCTGTCTCATGATCGGATGGTTTCGGCTGGCCAACCTGGTGCGCTTCATTCCCTATCCGGTAGCCGGCGGCTTCGTGGCCGGCATCGGGGGAATCGTATGTCTGGCGGCCATGTCCCTGATGGGCGCCGATCCGGATTGGCGGACAATTCCCGCGCTTTTGGAGCCCTCCGTGCTGTGGAGTTGGGGCCCGGGCGCGTTGTATGGAATCACCCTCTATCTCGCCATGAAACGCTGGGGCAATGCGCTGATCCTGCCGATAAGCATGGTGCTTGCCATTGGCGCGTACCATCTCGTGCTCGCGGCCCTCGATATCTCCGATGACGCGGCGAAAGCGGCGGGCCTGCTGTTCACAAGCACGGCGGACGGAAGTCTTTGGCCATCCTTGGGACCAGCCGACCTGGCGCACGTGGATTGGACCGTGATGGCCACACAGATCCCCAGCATGCTGACGCTGATCCTGGTCTCACTCATCATTGCAAGCATGAATTTCGCTGGCCTCGAAATGGCCGCAAAGCAGGAATTGGACTGGGACCGGGAGTTCAGGGCAACGGGATTTGCGAGCGTGGTTGCGGGGCTGGGCGGCGGCACGCCAGCGAGCATGATCGTGCCCGCCTCGCTACGCAGCAAACTGTTCGGAGCCACCACCCGCCTGACCGGCGTCGTCGCCGCTCTCGTCATCGCAGGAGCATTGTTCCTGGGCGACGCCATGCTGGAACTGGTCCCGATACCGCTCGTAGGAGGCATTCTATTCTTTACCGGTCTCGGCATGGTAGACAAAGGGCTGGCGAGAAGCCGCACGCAGCTTCCCTGGTTGGAGTACGGCCTCATTGTGCTGATCTTCGTCGTTATCATGACCTTCGGGCTGTTCGAGGGGATAGGAACGGGGATGTTGGCCACGCTTGTGTTCTTTGCCGTGCGCCTCAGCCGAGTGGATCCAATCGAATCCCGGTTCACGGTACGCGAGCGCCGGAGCAACAAGACCCGTTCCATACCCGAGCGAGCCATCCTGCTGGAAGAAGGCGAACGGGTGCTCGTCTACCGGCTGCACGGATATATTTTCTTCGGCAGCGTCTGCCCGCTGGTCGAGTCTCTCAGGCAATCCATGAGCGGCGCTTCACGTCCCGCTTGTCTGATGCTGGACTTCGCCGGCGTATCCGGCTTCGACTTCTCGGCCGTGAACGTCCTGGGAAGATTTCTACAGACGGCGAACGCAGCCGGGGTGCAAGTCGTGCTGAGCGCATTGTCGGAGCAGATGCACACCGGGTTGCAGCGCACCCTTCCGCCGGCCGTCTTCGCCGGATTGGAGATAGAACCGAACCAGGACCGTGCCCTCGAACGCTGTGAGGAGATCATCATCGCGGCATGGAAGTCGGACGTGAACAAGGCAGAAGAACGACGCGCCGCCTTGCTGGAGCATACCGCCGATGACCTCGAACGCTACCTGGAGCGGCAAATTCATTTCGAGGACCTGCTCGAGGAACTGCAAGGCTGGCTGAATCCTCGCGAGTACTCCGCCGATGAAGCCCTCGCGGGACCGGATGCGCCAAACGAAGGGCTGCAACTGTTGCTTTCTGGCCGGGCTTCCGTCTATGACCCCGCGGGCACGCGTCTCTATCAGTGCGGTCCCGGCGATGCGATCTGGCCGGCCGGCTCCGTGGACGAGGAGACACATTCGGTGATTGCAGACGAATCCTGCCGGACGATGATACTGACGCCGGCCGCCCGGCACTGGCTGGACGAACACGAAGAGCGACTTGCCCTCAAGCTCTACCGATACCTGCTCGCCCCACGCTTTCGTACAGAACCGCCGACCGGACCATCGATCCGGGAATAAGAGCAACAACCGTTAGCGGTGGGGCCCCGTCCCCCACTGCTCCCATTCGGCCAGGAGCGCCGGGAGGATCACCAACGCGCAGAGCATGGCCAGGCTCAACACCACCAGCAGCAAGAGACCCAAACTGGCCATGCCCGGATGATGCGAAAACCCGAGTACCCCGAAAGAAGCCATCGTGGTCAAGGCACTGAAGAGCACGGCCTGAGACGTGCTGCTTCGCAGCACCGCGTCAATGGACCGTGAACCGGCTTCCCGTCTCCGCAGGATCAAGTAGATGCCGAAGGCAATTCCCAACCCGAGCACCAGAGGTAAGGCGATCACGTTTGCCAGATTCAGGGGAATACCCACCGCGAAAGACACGGCGACCGTCAACAGGAGGGTCAGGACCAGGGGCAGGAGAACGAAGAGGGTTTCACCCGGACGTCGAAGCACTGCGAGCAGCAACAGGGCGGACACCACGATTGCCAACACGGTCGCTTGCCTGCAGGCGTCGATGATCGTCTGTCCTGCCTCCAGAATGCTCACGGGCGAACCGATCGCGCCAGGGGCTGTTTGTTGCACGCTCGACACGAACCGGCGTAACGCCTGGTTTTCTTCGACGTTTTCAGCAGGGAAGATCTCGACCCGGACCCGGCCGTCTTGAGCAGAATAGTGATTCGTCAAACTTTCGGGCAACGTCTCCAGCGTCATCTTGTCCGTGGCCAGTAATCCTCGTAACCGTTCAAGCCACTGTGGAAAGTCTCCCACCAGCCGCGCGCGAAGGTCAGACACGAACAGGGTGGACCCACCGGAGTCGTGGAACAGGTCATCGATTGCCTGTTTGAGGGCTTTGAGATTTTTGGCGAGATCGCCCTGCAGGTGTCGGGATTCATGTACGCCGAGTGCGGCGCGGAATTCTTTCATGGCCTGCACTTCTTCCTGCTCTCCGGGTGGTTCGATAGCTGCCTGCGGGATGAGGACGGGGTCCAACACTAACGCCATCTCGTCGATAATGGCCAACTTTTCTTCCTGGTCGCCGGGAACGAAACTTGAAAGCGTCAGGACGCGATCGACTTGCGGCACCGACCGGAGATTCTCCGCCAGTGCCTCGGCATCGGGCAAACTGTCGGCCAACACCTGGATGACGTAGGGAGAGGTATCCGGGTCCGCCAGTAATTCCTGAAAGGTGGAAACGCTTTCAGTCGACGGATCCCGAAGGTGCAGGGCATTGAAGTCGAATTGCACCCGTGGCACTGCCACACCGGCAACCACCACCACGGGAACCAGAACTCCGAGAATCACCCGCCGGTATCGGATAATCGAACCCGCGATCGACTGGTTGCGGGACCGGTTTTCCGTCATGTTCGCGGAACTCGTCATGCTGTTTCGGGCAAGCGGAAACACGGTCAGGAATGCCGGGAAAAACGTGAGGTTGGCAAAGAGAGCGATACACATGCCGACCCCGGCAATGAGCCCCATTTCCGCAAACCCTCGATACGACGTGGGAAGGAAGGAGAAAAAACTCAGAGCCGCGGCAACCGCCGCGAGCGTCAAGGGTCCACCGACCCCGGTGACCGCACGCCGTAAAGCCGTCTCATGATCGCCGTCGCGAGCAAATTCTTCACGATACCGGAGCCCGAACTGGATCCCGAAATCCACGCCGAGCCCGATGAACAATACCGGCACGGACGCAGTGATAAAGTTCAGCGAACCGACGGCTGTCACCACAAAGAAGGCCGTCCACAATAAGCCCACCACCAGTGTACTCAGCATCCCGCCAACGAGCCGCAGGGAGCGAAACCCGGCAATCAACACAAACGCCACCAGGCCCAACGACACCCCGGCAGCCAAGCTCGCGCCGAGGGCAACGGTTTCCCGCTCTTCTGCTTCGATCGGGATGGGACCCGTCAGCCGGATACGCACGCCGAACCGTTGCTCAAGCGCAGTCCTGTGCCGGTGCAGGAAGTTCAGCGGGCCCTCGGCTGCCTCCAGGCTTGAATAGTCCAACCGCGACTTGGCCAGCAAAAACCCGCGCGACGGATCGCTTTTGCCCGTCACGTCTTCGAGCATGGCCTGTTTCCAGGACGAGGTTGAAGGCTTCCCGAGCCGTTGGGCCTCAATCGTCTCGCTCAACAGGGCAAAGGCGTTGGCAAGAACCTTCTGCTGCTCGGGCGTGGGGTCCTCTTCCAAGGCCAGGGTGAGGATGGACAAGAACCCGCGCAGGCTGGGGTCCCGCACGAGCGTCCCCAGGAACGGAGACCATTCAGCAAGACGTTCATCCAATCGCCAGAGTTCCTCCACGTCGAAATACAGCAGACCATACTTGTCGAAAAACTCGTCCTGTTGAGGTTGATAGACTGATTCGAACAACGAAGGGTGTTGTTCCAGAAGCCCGGCCAATTCATGAACCGCATCGCGCCTGTGCTCCGCGGAACCCTGGTCCACAACGATCAGGATCAGATCGTCGAGTTGCGGAAACGCGGCGTAAAAGTCCCGTTGCAACTGCCTGAAGGGCAGGTTCGGATCCAATAAATGGACGGGATCCGTATCAAGTTTCAAGTTTTTCGCGGTATACACGGCGGATAGGCCCGTGGCAGCAAGGACCCCGATCACGACCCACACAGCCGCCCGCCGGCAGGCATCCACCAACCGGAGCAGAAAAGCCTGGTACCCGTGGCCTATCCGATCAAGCATGCACGCTCATGACGGGAATGAATCCAAGGGAATCGTTACAACCTCAACTGTCTGAGCCGTAACGCATTGGCGATGACCGACACCGAGCTGAACGTCATGGCGACGCTGGCGACGATGGGGCTCAGGAGAAGCCCAAAGAATGGATAGAGGACACCCGCGGCAATAGGCACCCCCAGCAAATTATATACAAATGCGAAGAACAGGTTTTGCCGGATATTTTTCATCATGGCTTTGCTTAAGATCCGGGCACGAGCCACGCCTCGCAGGTCGCCTTTCACCAGCGTCATATCCGCGCTTTCCATGGCCACGTCGGTACCCGTTCCCATGGCAATACCCACGTCGGCTTCAGCAAGAGCCGGGGCATCGTTGATGCCGTCTCCGGCCATGGCCACGACGTGTGCCTGCTTTTGCCATTGCTTGACCACCTGCTGTTTGTGTTCGGGAAGGATCTCGGCCTGAACGTGTTGCAACCCGAGCTGCCGCCCCACGGCTTCGGCAGTCTGGTGATGATCGCCCGTGGCCATGACGATTGTGAGTCCTTCACGTTTCAGGGCATCCACCGCTTCAACCGTGGTGGCCTTGATGGGATCGGCAACGCCGATGAAACCGGCCGGATGCCCGTCGACCGCCACCAATACCACGGTTTGCCCTTCTTCACGCAAAGCCTCGCCTTGCCGGTTGAGTTCGAGCAATGCTTTTGACGGCACACCCATGTCCCGCTCCAGAAACAATCGATTCCCCAACGCCACGATTTTGCCGTCTACGTTGCCTTCCACCCCCTGCCCCGTCTGCGAACGAAATTCTCTCACTTCCCCGAGGGAAAGCCCTCGTTCCCGCGCCCCTGCCACAATGGCTGCCGCCAAAGGGTGTTCGCTGACTCGCTCGACGCTGGCCGCCAATTGGAGCAGGGTTCCCTCACTCCATCCCGGGGTGGGAACGATTAACTGCAACATGGGTTTCCCCTCGGTCAACGTACCCGTCTTGTCCACCACCAACACGTTCACGTTTTCCAATTGTTCAAGGGCTTCGGCATTCTTGATGAGTATGCCCGCGGTCGCACCTCGTCCCATGCCGACCATGATCGACATGGGCGTGGCCAACCCGAGGGCACAGGGACAGGCGATAATCAGCACGGCCACGGCGTTGACCAAGGCATACGCCAGGCGAGGCTCCGGCCCGATACTCGCCCACACGCCAAACGTCACGGCCGCCCCCAACACCACGACCGGCACAAAATACCCGGCCACCACGTCGGCCACCCGCTGGATGGGTGCATGACTGCGTTGCGCCTCGCTCACCAAGTTGACGATCTGCGCCAGCATGGTTTCCCGCCCCACGCGTTTGGCTTCCATCAGCACGGTGCCGGTTCCATTCATCGTACCCCCGATCACCCAATCCCCCGGCCGTTTTTCAACCGGAATAGATTCGCCCGTGACCATGGATTCATCCACCGAGGTCGAGCCTTCGAGAACCTCCCCATCCACGGCGATCTTTTCTCCGGGACGAACGCGGAGACGATGGCCGGCATAGACTTGGTCCAACGGAATCTCCTCTTCCCGGTTGTCGTTCCACACGACCCTGGCAGTCTTGGGCACCAGCCCGAGAAGAGCTTTGAGCGCCCCCGTGGTGCGACGCCGTGCCCGAAGTTCCAAAACCTGGCCCAAGGCCACCAGGACGATGATGACCGCTGCGGCTTCGAAGTACACGGGAACGTCACCGGCCGGGGTACGGAAGGCTTCCGGGAACAGGCCGGGCACAATCGTTGCCGCGGCGCTCGAGAGATAGGCCGCTCCGGTGCCCATGGCAATAAGGGTAAACATGTTCAGACGGCGATTGACGATAGAAGCCCACCCACGCTGAAAGAACGGCCAGCCTACCCAACCCACCACGGGCGTGGCCAGGACGAACTGCAACCAATTGGACCATCGGGGAGCAAGAACGTCTTGCAAGGGCTGGCCGGGAATCACGTGGGCCATGGCCAGCACCAGCACGGGCAACGCCAGAACCAGTCCAATCCAAAACCGGCGGGTCATGTCCACCAGTTCGGGATTGGCTTCGTCGTCCACCGTCACCGTCCGCGGCTCAAGCGCCATGCCACAGGACGGGCAGGCTGCGGGTGTCTCCGACACCACGTCGGGACACATCGGGCAGATATAGTCGGTCCCCGGCGAGGCCGGCGCGTCCTCCATGGCCTGCGTGTACTTGCCGCTCAAATATCCGTCAGGATCACCCCGAAACCGTTCCTCGCACCGGGGATGGCAAAAATAATACGTCGTTCCTGCGTGGTCGCACGTACCCGCGGCGGACAGTGGATCCACCATCATTCCACACACCGGGTCCTGGACCGGGGGCACACTGGCCATCATGAGTTCGCGGCGTTTGGGCTTTTTCACGGATGGGTCAAGCGGCATCGCGATGGTCTCCTCTGAACGGATAGATCGTCCCTGAGAGCCTTATAGTACGATCATACCGGTTCCTGAAATTCGTGTCATCCCTGTATGTATTGACTCATTCGTTGACACGTCCTGAAAAGGCTATCAAGGAGAAGCAGTGCCATGAGCCTGCCCTCGCCTTGATTGGGGGATGGCACGGCGACAACGACCCAAACAACCATTCTGGATCCATCCCCGATAGTTCCAATCGAGGGTCCCGTTTACATGACCGGGGATGACAGCAAGGAGATCCCTTCTTTTTCGTTGATTACGGAGATGATACCGTCAGAGGGGCTTTTGAGAGGACCGGCGACACCGTTCCCAGGTGGTAGTTGTGACACGTGAGACATGTGTCTTCCGCCCGTTCCGACGTATGGCACGTCGCACAAACGGTTTTCTGCATGGCTCGGAAATTGCTCGTAAACGTCAAGGGATCGGCATCCTTGAACGATTCCATGACCTCGGCTTCAGGGTTAAGCGTATGACAGGTGAGACAGCCTTTATCCTCCAGCAAACTGAAATGGACATCATGGGTAAAGCGTGTCACCTTCCGTTCATGGGAAACCGGACGCGCTGCAAACCAATGAATCCGTTTCCGTTGACCGGCTTGTGCATCGACACTGTGACATTTCATGCACCGCCCGGGAGCTTTGGGATTGGCCAAGGTTGTGAAAATGGCCCCGGCTGAACGCCCATGTTTTGTTTCCGTTAATCGAGCGGTGAGATCCAACCATGCACTGATGAACGGATCGGCATGTCCGGATGGACGATAGAGTAAGGCAAAATCCAAATCCTGACGATACCAGCCTCCGCTGACCATCTTCTTTTCGCGTTCCCGGTCTATTCGGGTCTCCTGGTCACCTTCATGATCTTCAAGCCGTACCACCGTCTCTCCGGCTTCTGAACCGGACAACTCCATCGCTAAATGGGGGAACCATTGTTGCTGTGCAGCATGAATGACCGCAACCGGCAGTTGACCAACCAAGTCCGCAAATTTCCGGGCATCGAGATCCGTAGTTGCCTGAAGCCGATTCACAATCTCCTGTTGCCCTTTCACAAGCAAGTTGTAAACCAGTTTCTTCACGGCCCAGACGACCCTGCCGACGGCTGCGATTTCTTCATCCGTGGCATCAGACAGATCCGTGAAATCGTCAAACCCGGACAGGAGAGCCAGATCTTCGGCCAAGACAGGATCTGTTCCCAGCAGCAACTCGATAAAAGGCGTGAGCCCGTCTTCGACGTTGGCATCGGCCGGCCACTCACCAACGGAGACGCCACGCTCTTGCAGCGTCTCCAGGTCCAATCCCGGTAACCGCAGAAACGCAAGCCCTTTTGCACCCGAGCGGCCGATGCCAACGATCTGCCCTGCGTGACAGTTTGCACAGGCCGTCTCAAAGGTGCCCGTTCGCATGGTTTGACCGTCGTCATCAGGCCGATGGCAAGCCGTACACGTTATCGGAGCATCGTTCTTGAATTCGCCAAGAAAATGTTTCCCGATATGGGAAGTGTGATCAAACGCTATCCGTGTACGCCGCTTGTACGGGTAGTCCGAAAACGGCGGGTGCCCATTGGCCAAATCCGAGAATGCCCTCGCATGACAGGTTTGGCACTGTTGCACGTCCATCGCGACCAGATCGAACTCTTTCCCTCGATGCTCCTTGTGACACGTGGCACAAGTCAATGGCTCTTCTCCTGCTTCCAGGCCCCCCGGCATCCAGGACGAAAGAACTCGAAACAACGGCACGTCAGTGGACTGAGAAGTCCGGCGTAAACGTTCCGTGACGGCAGACAATTCCTTGGGGGAACGACCGTGAGCCTCCAACGCATGGTCTCCGAGATGATGACACGTCAGACACAACTTGCTGTTCTCTTGCCCTGTTCCCGGGGCACTCAGCGCAAAGACCAGGTCCACAAGGCTTCCATGCGGAGCAGCATGACAGTCCTCACAGGCTCCGTCTGAGGCTCCATGTCCGAACGTCAGTTCTCCGGGAGAAAAGAAGGCCGATCCTTTTGGACCGGAGAGAAAGAGCAGCGAGAGACCAACCATGATCATGGACAGCCAAAACGTGATCCTGCGTCGCACGGCCAGAAGACTGAGAATCGGCCGGCACGCGGGAACAGACCGGCAACAGGTTCCGTCCGGTAAAGGACCGTCCTCGCACGGTCCGCCCGGGATTCGAGAACAATGCCACCGTCCTCCTTCCCGCACCGGGACGCATTCCATCGTGACCCTGCAGCGTCCCTTCTCGTCGGGTCCGTTCGAACAGGCCGGCTCTTCCGTCGTCCGTCCACATACCCAATTCCTGGCGGGCCGGGTAACTTGCCCCGCACGGAATTCATCGTCCTGCAAGCGCATAGGCTATTCCGTTGTATAAACCGATATCACGATCGCGTGAACGAACGAGAGAATCAGGAGGCTATAGGCCACGGGGACGTGGATAAACAACCAGTACTTGAGCGTCCCCTGGAGTGTGTGCTGATAATCAAGGGCATCCTTGGCACGGATCAGGACCCGTAACTCTTCTGCTCTTTCCCGTTCTGTCTCCCCTAAGCCGTGATCCAAAATCTCAAGGCCGGCGAACAGCGCATGACCGGAACGGGTGGCACTGAAGAGATGACCCCAATAGTTCCGTGGTCCATCGAGAAAAGACGCCAGTTGCCGCTCATGGAAATCTGCGAAAACGGTCGAATGGTCCTCTGAAACAGTCCGCTCAATGATGTCTTCAATTTTCTCGCGAAGACGCTCTCGCATGATGGGAATTCGTTCAAAGCTCACGGCCTCTCCACCCATCGCAAGTCGCCTGGACAGCACGTGCAACAGGATGAGCCCAACAATCCCACTGACGGCACATGCCCCATACAAGAGCGTCAGCGTCACTTCCAAAAGACCATTGGGAACACGCAATCCAATATGCAGAACAAAAAGCACAAGGGTCAGCAGACCGGCAGACACATGAAGCTGAAACCAGTCAATGGACGCTTGCAACGCGAAAAAGGGGAGCCGGTTGCGAAGATTGTACATCATCAGGACGAGGAGAAAACCAAAGAGGAGCCACCCCGAGAAAAACGTGGTCCGGTAGGGGGAAGCCACTGATGCGATGTACAGGCAGGCGAAGAGAAGGATGAGCAGGACCCAGGTCGCGATGGCGACCCAACATCGTGACACAAACGTCATCACCGGTTCAGCCGACCGGCAACGGACAGAAAATCGTGCATGGACAACTGTTCCGGTGGTCCTCCGGGTTTGCCTTTGTATTGCTCTGCCTGCGGGATCATTCGATCCAAGGCACTGAACTCGCTGCCGTCACGGGTGCCCGCAAGCGTTTGAGTCGTCACGCCA